>OY762960.1:0-2492284 GCA_963667095.1 Arcobacteraceae bacterium
ACATGCCAATATTTTTCATAAAATGGTGTATCAATCTCTTTGATTTTTTCTCTTTTAATAACTTTAGCAATATCTTTAATACAATGAAGATAATAGATTTTATTTACAGCTCTTTGTATTCTATATTTTTGCATTATATTAAGATTATTTATCCAAGTATTTTTTTCAATATCTTTTAAATCAACTCTTTTATGAACTTGTTCTATCTCATCTTTTAAATGCTGTTCGTATCGTATCTCTTCTTGTATCACTTCTTCTTGTAAATTTGGTTCATATGTGTGCATAATATCTAGTAACTCATTATCATCAAATCTTTTTGTTTTTGTATCGTAACTATAAAACTTTTTTTCTTCATAATCCTTATCAATCGCTTTTAATATTTGTACAGCAATAATTAGATAAACATACTTATCTTCTTTTCCATCTTTAAATTGTATTCCATGCTGAGATATCTCTGGTCTAGGTCCTGCATATTTAATAGTCATCATAAACTCTCCTTAGTAATATAATTTATTATATATAATATTCCATAAAAAAAGGGACTACTTCTAGTCCCTTTTTATTATTGTAATTAATTTGTAATTATGAAATAAAATTAACCATTAACAATTTTTTCAATTTTTTCAACAATACTTGGATCTTCTAGTGTTGATGTATCTTGTGTAATTGCTTCACCTTTTACAATACTTCGTAAAATTCTTCTCATAATTTTACCAGATCTTGTTTTTGGAAGATCTGGAACAAATGCCATATCATCACATAACGCAATAGCACCAATCTCTGATTTTATAATACCATTAATCTCTTTCATTAATTCAAATTCATCTGCTGTTTGGTCATTCTCGTTAGTTGGTACAGATTTAAGTACAATATATGCAAAAATACCCTCACCTTTAATATCATGTGGTTTTCCTACAACTGCAACTGCTGCAACATTATCATGTTTTTTAACAGCAGCTTCAACTTCAGCTGTACCCATTCTATGTCCAGATACATTGATAACATCATCAGTTCTACCTGTAATAGTAATATAACCATCTTCAGCCATCATTGCACCATCACCTGTAAAATATACTGGTGTTCCATCTTTTTTACAGTCACCAAAATAAGATTTTTTGAATCTTTCACCATCATTCCAGATAGTTCTAATCATAGATGGCCAAGGTTTAGTTATACACATAAAACCTTTTTCACCAATTTCTGTAGGTGTTCCATCTTCTTCAATAATTTCAGCCATGATTCCTGGTAGTGGGAATGTAGCACACGCTGGTTTAATAGGAGTAGCAGCTGGAAGTGGAGAAATCATATGCCCACCAGTTTCTGTTTGCCAGTATGTATCAACGATTGAACATTGACTTCCACCAACCTCTTCATAATACCATTTCCACGCAGGAGGGTCAATTGGCTCACCAACAGTTCCTAAAATTCTCAAACTACTTAAATCATATTTTGATGGCTCATCTGCACCTGTTTTATGTAAAAGTCTAATTGCAGTAGGTGCAGTATAGAATTGATTGATTTTATACTCTTCAACCATTCTCCAACATCTTCCTGCATCTGGGAAAGTAGGAACACCTTCAAACATCACTGTAGTTGCACCTGCTGCAAGTGGTCCATATACTATATATGTATGACCTGTAATCCAACCAATATCAGCTGTACACCAATAAGTATCATTATCTTTTATATCAAATACCCATTCCATAGTCATTTGTGCCCATAGAATATATCCAGCACTTGAATGTTGTACACCTTTTGGTTTACCAGTACTTCCCGAAGTATATAGTAAAAATAATGGATCTTCACTATCCATAGGTTCAGCTTCACATACAGAAGATTCTGATTTTACAAGTTCATTGTAAGAATAATCTCTTCCTGCTACCCATTCTATATCTTCACCATTTCTCTCAACTATACATACTTTACTTACACATTCACAACCCTCTTCTAAAGCCTTATCAACAACTGGCTTTAACATATAAGGTTTCCCTTTTCTAAATGCACCATCTGCTGTAACTACAAGTTTAGCTTCTGCATCTATAATTCTATCTCTTAAGGCTTCAGCAGAAAATCCACCAAATACAATAGAATGAATTGCCCCAATTTTTGCACAAGCCAGCATAGTAACAGCAGCTTCTGGAATCATAGGCATATATACTACAACTCTGTCACCTTTTACAATTCCAAACTTGTTTTTGAACATATTTGCAGTTTTATTAACTTCGTAAGCTAGCTCTCTATAAGTTAATATTTTTTGATCACCATTATCACCTTCAAAAATAATAGCTGCTTTATTTTTCTTTGTATCTAGGTGTCTATCTACACATTGGTGTGCAACATTCATTTGTCCACCTGTAAACCACTTATAAAATGGTGCTTCACTCTCATCTAATATAGTATCATACTTTTTAAACCAGTCAATTTTTTCATCAGCGAACTTTGCCCAAGTACCCTCATAATCAGTCTTAAACTCATCCATTAATTCATTATATTCACACATATTTTTTATCAAAGGTTCGTTGAACTTTGATTTAATTGGATTAAAAATATTTTCCACAGCAATTTCTCCTAAATTTTATATCGTTTTATTATAAATTTATTATATAGCATTTTAATAGCATTTTAAAATATAGTGGGAAGTTCACTCTAAAAATATTTTTTCGTTACATTATGTAACAAAAATAGCTCTATTAAAGCTTAAGAAAGTCTTTTTTAAAGATTTATTTCAGTTTTAAAAAAATCATTGAAGTCATAATAACATCATTTATTGCATCATGTTTTCCAAGTCTTGGAAGTGATAATTTATTCATAATTACATCAAATCTCAAATCAATATTTCCTTGCGGATATTTTTTAATCATTTTGTCATAGTAAAGAGCTGAAACTTCAATTTTTTCATTGGGAAGAGTTATCCCAATTTTTGGTTTAATATATTTATTTATCATAGCACAATCAAATTCTAAAAAATATCCTACTAAAGGACGATTTCCAATAAATTCTAAAAATTCTTCAATCACAACATCTATATCCAAAGCATTTGTAATATCACACTCTCTTATATGGTGTATTTTTATACTTTCACTACTAAGTGGTGTTGTTGTTTTTGCAAACCTTTCAAACTTTTTACTATGTAAAATTTTATTCCCCTTTATAATAATAGCACCAATTGATATGATTTCATCCTCTTTTACATTGAGTCCTGTGGTTTCACAATCAAAACATACATATTCATCACCTTCGTATTCATCAAACAAATACTTATATTTTGTATCTTTTAAGTTTTTTTTATTTAGATATTGTTTTATTGTTTCAAACATTCTATTAACTTATCATACTTAATTTACAATGGTAAGTAATAAATTTTTTAAATTTATTGACTATTTTAAAACTATCTTTTAATAAATCTTTTTCCAATACAGTAAGTTTTGAAGGATTAATATAGTTATCTAACTCTTCCCTTTTATCAATTTTTTCTAATCTGAATTTAAGTCGTAGAGTTAAAAGAAAATTAAAAGATTCTATAAGTTCATTTGCAAATTCTCGATCTATAACTTCTAAATCATTTAATTCCTTTATTCTTTCCACTGTATTTGTAACTTTCAGATTTTTTTCAATAGCCAAAGTTCTTATCCCATGAACTATAGGAAAGATTCCACCTTTTTTTAAATCAAGTTCATCTTTATGTAAATCTTTATCTACAACAAAATCACTAAACAAGCCTAAAGGTGTATCAAAAGATACAGTAGCTTTTGCAAAGAAAGGATAAAAAGATGGTGCATTTTCACAAATTGTAAATAAATATTCTTTAAGTGTATTTAACAAACTCTTATCACCACTAATAGCAACTGCATCATAAAAGATTGCAAGATACATATAGTTTTCTTCGTTTGGTTTATGTATCCAGTTAAATATAGTCTCTTGAAATTTGGTGAGGTTTTGTACCCAAAATGGATTTGATACCATAATATTTCCATCACAAAGTGGATACCCAAACTCAACTAGATGTTCTGTAAAAGTTTTTGTATATTCCATAACATCATCATAAGCCATACTACAATCATCAGCAAGTATCAAAGCATTATCTTGATCTGTCCGTAGTATTTGTTCACTTCGTCCTTCACTCCCCATTATAATAAGTGTAGATTTTGTTTTTAACTCATCAGGTGCTGTAAGTTCAAATAGTTTTTCAAATAATTTGTCATTGAGTTGAGATATAAGTTTTGAGATATATCTTACTTTAACACCTTTTTCATACAATGCCCTAATAGTTCGAATAAACTTACTACTAGCCTCTTTTAACTCCTCTATAGTTTGCGCATCTTCTATAAGCCTACTTGTAGAGTGTGTATGTGAAGCAAAAAAACTACTTAAACTTACGATATCTAATATTCCAATAATCTCATCTTCTTTTTTTACAACCAGTCTTTTTAGATTGTGTTTTGCCATTTGAAGTTGTGCATTAAATAAAAAATCATTCGCTTCTATATATTTTAGACCATAAGTTGTAATTTGACTTACAGCTCCATCCAAATCCATCCTATTTAGAACAACTTTTTTTACAAAACTAGAATCTGTTACTATCCCTATCTCACCATCTTTTCTTTTCACTAAAATAGATTGAATATTATTTTTGGTTAGTTTTATAACTGTGTTATGAATCGTTTCATTTTCATCTATATAAATAGGTTTTTGTAAATATGCGTCTTCAACTTTAGACATAGCAAAATCTAATAATTTCTTTTTTTCTTCATTTTGCATACTATTATTTAATTTTTGTGATATTGTTGAAAAAAAATAACTCTCTAACGCATTATTTTGATACATATATTGTAAAAATATATCTTTAGGTAAAGCGTACAAAATAGTCTCTTGAACAGTCACAAATGAATGTTTTATTTTATTTTCTATAAGAGTGATTGGATCAAAAAACTCATTTGAAGAATATACCGAAACAACTTCTTCTTCTAGTTTTTCTTGTACTACACCTTTTATTATAAAATAAAGAAATTCTGCATTTTTCATTGGAGATAAAATCTCAACATTTTCTTTAAAATATAAAATATCTAACTTGCTACATACCTCTTCAAGTTCATTATTTAACAAATTATCAAAAGGTTTTATATTTTTAATAAAACTTTTTATCTCTAAAAGACTCATATTTTTTCCTTTATTCTTCTACTACAATCATAATACAACTTATATAAAAAAAGCCCCTTTATAAAAAGGGGCTTTAATTTGATTTTAAATTCTAATCGAAAAGTTCTAGTGATTTACCGCACTATCAGCCCCGATACCAGTTTGACATCTAATATCTTGAGCATCAAATTCATCAGCACATCTTTTTGCATCTTCACTATTATCAGTAATAGAGAAGAACCAAATAGCAATAAACGCTAAAGGAACAGAGAATACAGCAGGGAATTTGTAAGGAACAATTGGATCACCATATCCTAAAATACTTGTCCATACAACTGGTCCTAAGATAACAAGAACTAATGCCGAAACAAGTCCAACATATCCACCAATAACTGCACCTCTAGTTGTTAACTTCTTCCAGAAAATTGACATAAACAATACTGGGAAGTTAGCAGATGCCGCAATAGTAAATGCTAGTGCAACAACGAATGCAATATTTTGTTTTTCAAATGCAATACCAAAAATAATAGCAGCAACACCAATAGCAAGAGTAGCATATTTAGAAACTCTCATCTCTTGTAACTCATCAACTTTTTCACCCTCTTTTGCAAAAGCGTTTGCATAAAGGTCATGTGATATAGCTGAAGCACCCGCAAGTGTAAGTCCAGAAACAACCGCTAAGATTGTAGCAAAAGCAACTGCAGAGATAAATCCTAAGAAGTAATCACCACCAACAGCATGAGCTAGCCAAACAGCAGCCATATTGTTCATACCTTTTAATGTATTTGTAGTAGTATCCCAATAGATATTACCCTCAGCACCAAGTACAAGTACAATCGCACCAAATCCCATAATAAATGTAAGGATATAGAAGTAACCAATTAAACCAGTTGCAACAAATACAGACTTTCTAGCTTCTTTAGCATCAGCAACAGTAAAGAATCTCATTAAAATATGAGGAAGACCAGCTGTACCAAACATTAAAGCAATACCAAGAGAGATAGCTGATACAGGATCAGATACAAGTCCACCTGGAGTCATAATATCAATACCTTTTGGGTGTATTTCAGTTGCAGCTTTAAAAAGTGCTTCAAAAGAGAATCCAAATTGAGCCATAACCATTATAGACATAAAAGTTGTCCCTAATAAAAGTAAAATAGCTTTAATAATTTGTACCCAAGTAGTTGCAAGCATACCACCAAAAGCAACGTATGCAACCATTAATGCACCAACTAAGATAACAGCAAATTCATACTCTAAACCAAATAAAATTTGGATAAGTTTACCAGAACCAACCATTTGAGCAATAAGGTAAAGAATAACAACAGAGATAGAACCAAGAGCAGCTAAAATTCTGATTGGTTTTTGTCTTAATCTATATGCAGTAACATCAGCAAATGTATATTTACCCAGATTTCTTAATTGTTCAGAGATCATAAATAAAATAACTGGCCAACCAACTAAAAATCCAATAGAGAAAATAAGTCCATCATACCCTTTTAAGTATACCATACCAGTAATACCTAAGAATGATGCAGCAGACATATAATCTCCAGCTATCGCTGTTCCATTTTGAGTACCTGTGATACCACCACCAGCAGTATAAAAGTCACTTGCACTTTTTGTTCTTTTTGAAGCCCAATAAGTAATTCCTAAAGTAGCAGCTACAAAAAGAAAAAACATAACAATTGCAGGTACGTTAATATCTTGTTTTGTTCCATCACCTAAATCAGCACCAGCTGCAAAAGCAACTCCAGCAAATACAACTAAAAGAGAAAAAATTCTATTTAACATTATTTTATCTCCTTTGCAATATCTTCTTTAACTTGTTTTGTTAAATCATCAAATTCACTATTAGCTCTTTTTACATAAATACCTGTCATGATAAATGCAAATAGAATAATTGCCATCCCTATTGGTATACCAATTGTTGCTACACCTCCACTTATACTTTGACCCAATGTCTCTGGACTAAATGCAATATATAAAATAAATGCATAATAAACTACCAACATAGTAATAGTTAGTTTCCAAGAAAAAGCACTTCTTTTTGAAACAAGTTCAATATAAGAAGGATTTGACTTAATTTTTTCTACCATTGTCTTATCCACAATAATCTCCTTTTTTTAATATCATTGTGATTGTATGTATACTGCGTAGCATTAAAGTAGCATTTACGCTTATTTGTAACTTTTTGAATACTAAATTATTTTATGTGTTACAATTATAAACATATTTTGAAAATTTCCATTAAGTTTTTTTCTTTCGTTGTATTAGAATTAGTAATATTACTAAAGATATAAATGAGATACTTATCATAAGATAAAAAATATTATCAAGTCCCCCATCATGAAATAAGCTTGCTATAAATCCTACTAATGCAGAGATACTAAATCCAATTACGCCATTTAAAGCTGTTGCAGTTGCACTAATTGTTTTAAAATGTTCAAGAAGTAATGATAAAACATTTGCAAAAATTAGCCCTAATGTTGATACATATAGTACAAAACCTATTATCATAATTGGTAATATATTTAATGATGAAAGAAAAAACAAGCTACCAGCAATAAGCATTTGAAAAATAATAGCATAAAGAAATAGTTTGATTGAAGAGTGTTTTTCAAGTAAAATAATATTTAATTTTGTAGCTATTATCAATCCTACTGCATTTAACCCAAAAAGTAAAGAAAAATAAATACTATCTAACTTATAATACTCCATATATATAAATGAAGATTTTGTGATAAATATAAATAGAGCAGAAATCCCAAATCCACCAGCTAACATAAGTAAAACTGCATTCTTATTTTTTAGAATAGTGATATAATTTGTAAACATATTTTTAGTTTTATTTTTGGGAGATGTTTCTGGTAATTTTGTTATGAAAAACAAAAGTAATCCAGCATAAATAGATAAAAATATAAAAATAAACTGCCAAGAGAAAAAATGTAAAATAGAAGCACCAATAACCGGCGCTATCATCGGTGCTATCATCATAACCATAGAGATCATTGAAAATACTTTAGCACCCTCTTTCCCATGAAACATATCACGAACAATAGCACTTGTATTTACAACAGCAAAGCCACCACCAATGGCTTGAAAAAATCGAAATACCCAAAGTTGTTCCACACTAGAAGAAATACTAATCATAAAAGAAAACAAAATATAAATACTTAATCCAACAAAAATAAATATTTTTCTTCCATATCTATCTGACAACGGTCCTCCAACTAACTGCCCTAATGCAAAACCAATGAGATAAATACTAAGCGTTACCTCTATTTGATCAATAGAGGTATAAAAATATTTTGATATTTGTGTAAACGATGGAAGATAGACATCTATAGCAAGAGGAGATATAGATGTAAGCATAGCTAAAATAAGTATGAAACCTTTTGGTAGTGTTTGTTTAAATTGATTATTCATTGGGAATTATAACTTATAATCTATTAATTATAATACAAATTTTTTACTCTTTGATTATTGAAACTACTTTAAACGGTGAAATATTATTAGCTTTTGCTATTTGAGAAAGAGTTACTTCATCTTCATATATTATATTGGCATTTTTTAATTTTAATTCTACAATATCCATATCTAAACCTAAAATTCTTACTGAATCTTCAATAGGTGCTGATAATACTGCTTTTAAAATCTCCCCTTTTGGATTTGAACCACTCGGTGCATTTGTTACAAAACTCAAACCAATTCCAAGAATAATAACGGCTGAAACTAAAAAAACTTTTTTTGAGAAATATTTTTTCATACTCTTCCAATTAAAAAATACATGAAATACTACAACACCCACAAATACTAAGCCAAGTATCTCATGCATCTCTTTTACATAATTATCAAAAAAATGAAAAAACATCATAATTCCACTAATTCCTACAACTACAAATACAAGTGTTGTTAGTGATGTTGCCATATCTTTTGTAATAATTTTATTCATGTTTAGTCCTTTTTTAGTGGGAATTATAGGAAGTAAAAATTAATCAATGTTTAACGAAATATAAATGAATCACACTATTTTTTTTGTTATAATATTTTATTATAACAAAGGATAAGACTATGAGAATAAAAGCAAAACTAAAAAATGATACTACTATAGTAAAAATGATGGCAAAACATATTATGCTAAGCCTTACTGAAGCAAAAAGATTAGGGAAAACTGCAAACTATATAACAAGTATAATAGGTACAGTAAATGAAAAGATAGTATTTGAAGTAAGTACGAGCCAAACTTTATCAAGAGATCCTTATGTAAAATTTAGATTTAAAGGTGCAAAAAAAGGTGATACTTTACAAATGATTTGGAAAGATTTATTAGGGAATGAAAAAGTGGATACCGCTGTAATTAAATAGATATTTATTACTTTATAATATAAGAAGTAACATAATTTTATTCATGTCTTAGTGCATCGATTGGATTCATTTTTGCTGCTTTTCTTGCTGGAAAGTATCCAAAAATAACTCCAACGATTGTTGAAAAGAAAAATGCAATTATGATGATACTTTCATTAAATATAAAAGGTATTTCAAAAATATTTGTAACCACTGCTGTTATACCTATACCCAAAATAATTCCAATAATACCACCAATCGAAGATAGGACAACAGATTCTACTAAAAACTGCAACAACACTTCCCTCTCTAATGCACCAATAGCAAGTCTTATCCCTATCTCTCTTGTACGTTCAGTAACTGAAACTAACATAATATTCATAATACCTATTCCACCCACAAGTAAACTAATAGCAGCAACTGCTCCAAGAAGTAGTGTTAACATTTTTGTTGTAGAAGATAATGTTTCAATAATATCTTTCATATCTCTTATATTAAAATCATCTTCATCACCTCTTTTTATATGACGTCTTTGTCTTAATAACTCTTTTATATCTGTTTGAACTTTTTGGGTAGAGAGGCCCTCTTTTACAGATATTATTATCATTGCTATATCTTGATTACCTTTAATTCTTCTTTGGAACATCTTAATTGGAACTACTATTAAGTCATCTTGATCCATTCCAAAAGCTGCTGCACCTTTTGATTTAAGTACACCAACTATTTTACATGAAAATTTCTCTAAACGGATATTTAAGTTAATAGGGTTTTGCATATTAAAAAGTTTTTTTCTTACTGTTTCCCCTATGATACAAACAGCTTTTCCAGATTGCAATTCATTGTTAGAAAAAATTCTACCACTTTCACATTCCCAATCTTTTACTATAAAATAATCATTATTTACACCATATACACTAGTACTATAACTCTCATTTCCATATACACTATTGATCATTTTTGAACTGGCTGGTGTTATAGCTTTTATCCCTGAAATATCTCTTTTTATAGCTTCTACATCGGCTAATTTAAATGGTTTGGCATTATTATCTACACCTCGAGGTCCATGTCTTTCTTGCCCAGGGGTAATAGTAAGCATATTACTTCCAAGTTTTGTTATACTGTCTGTAACATAAGCAGTAGTTCCATCCCCTAGCATAACCATTGCTATAACTGATGCTACCCCTATTACGATACCTAAAATAGTTAGAATAGAACGTAATACATTTCTGCGTATTGTTCTTAAGGCTAAAATAAAAGCATTAAATAGCATTTTCAATACCTTTTTGAGAAACATTATCTATCAAACCATCTTTAAACATAATTGTTCTGTTTGCATATGCAGCCATATCAGGTTCATGAGTAACCATAATTATAGTTATCCCTTGCTCTTTATTTAAATTTTGTAATAACTTCATAACTTCAATACTATTTTTACTATCCAAATTTCCTGTTGGCTCATCTGCTAACATAATTAATGGATTTGTAACTAAAGCTCTGGCTATTGCAACACGTTGTTGCTGTCCACCAGAAAGTTCAGATGGTTGATGATGGGATACATTTTCTATCCCTACTTTAGCTAAAGATTCTAAAGATTTATTTTTTCTTGTTTCGTTATCTAATCCTCTATAAACTAACGGCAATTCCACATTTTCCAATGCTGAAGTTCTAGCTAATAAATTAAAACCTTGAAATACAAATCCCATATAATTTCTTCTTAAAAGTGATTTTTGATTTCTTGTTAATGAGCATACATTTACCCCTTTGAAATAATATTCTCCTTGA
This sequence comes from Arcobacteraceae bacterium, assembly GCA_963667095.1. Classification (GTDB taxonomy): domain Bacteria; phylum Campylobacterota; class Campylobacteria; order Campylobacterales; family Arcobacteraceae; genus JAIOSF01. The sequence continues at coordinate 11,266 of OY762960.1, forward strand.
CTTGGTTCATCTAAACATCCTATAATATTCATCGCAGTTGATTTACCAGAACCACTTGCTCCCATTATTGCTATAAATTCACCTTCCCTAATTTGTAAATCAATTCCTCTCAAAGCATACGTAAGGGCTTCTCCCTCTCCATAAAATTTTGATACACCTTTTAGTTCAATAAGGAATTTTTTACTGTTGTCCATATTATTTTTCTTTTAATCCAACTATAATTTCACTACTTTGGTCAATATTATTACTAGTTAAAACACTATATATTCCATCACTCTCCCCTACTTCTACAGCGACCTGAACAGCTTTTCCATCTTTTAAAATCCATATATATGTTTTTTGATTCTCCTGTTTATCATCATCTTTTACATGTGGTGAGAATACATATTTTCTTGATGTAGTTTCATTTTTAGTATCTGGTGAAAACCTAAAAGCAGAATTTGGAATTAAAAAATTATCTTTAATAACTTTTGTTACAATATCTGCTGATACAGTCATACCCGGACGTAAAAGCATCTGTGAGTTATCTATCTCCACAAGAGTTTCATAAGTAACAACTCCATTTACGATTTGAGAATTCATCCTAACTTGTGTTATTTTTCCTTCAAAAATTTTAGAAGGATAAGTATCAACACTAAAAGTAACCCTTTGATTCTCTTTTACATTTCCAACATCTGCTTCATCTACACTTACTACCACTTGCATTTTAGTTAAATTTTGTGCTAAAGTAAAAAGTATAGGTATTTGCATACTAGCAACCACACTTTGTCCGACATCAACTTTTTTATCTAAAACTACACCATCAATTGGTGAAACAACAACGGCTTTTTTTAAATCATCTTCATCTGATTTTAAAGAAGCTTTAGCTTGTGAAACTTTTGCATTCATAGCGTTATATATTGCCTTAGCTTTTTCATACGAAATTTTTGCCTGATCTATCTCTTTTTTTGTAGGATAATTTCCATTTGTGAATTTATAAAGCTTATTTAACCTATCGAACTCATTCTTTGTATCCTTAATAGACACTTCACTTTCCATTAAATTTGCTTTAGCTACTTCTAATGATGCTTTTGAATTATTTACTTTTGATAAAAGTTTTGTTGTATCTAGTTTTGCCAATGTTTGATTTTTTATTACTTTATCATTATAATCAACCAAAACTTCTTCAATGGTTCCAGATACTTCTATCCCTATATCAACAGTATTTGTGGGTTCAATATTACCAGTTGCAGATACTGTTACTATTAAATCTTTTTTTAGAATTTGTACTGTTTCATAATTATTTACTGTTAATTTATTTTGTTCTTTAAAATAATAATATACACCTATCATCAAAATTATAATAATTATCAGTAATTGCCACCAATATCTTCTAAGAAAACTTTTTTGACTATTTTCAACATCTAAGGTTTTTACTATATCTTCAGTTGATATTTTTTGGGTATTAACCATCTACATTTCCTTTTCCATTTGTACTAAAATATAACTTAACAAGCTCTAACTGAATATTTATCTCATAGATATTGATTTCTAGCTTATCAACTTCATTTGTATTTTGTATAATCTGTAAATCATATCCACTTTTATATCCAACTTCAAACCCCTCTTTGGTCAAATTCATAATTTGTTCATAAAGTTTTAAATTTTCTTTGGTAATTTCCTGATACTCCTGATAATTTTTTATATTGCTAATTATAGACTTATATGTGGCTAATTGCTCTATTCTTTTATCTTCAACATCAAGTTTTTGTTTTAAGTAATCTATTTTTTTCTCTTGAATTGTTGAATTTCTATTAAAATCAATTGGTATAGTTACCTTAACTCCAAAATTATAATAATCATCATCATAATTAGAGTTATAATCATTCTTGAAATATTGATAACCAGTTTCACCATTTAAACTAAAATTTGGATAATAATCAAATTTTGTTTTATTAAATTGCTCTTTTTTAGCAATTGTTTGCAAATATGATAAAGTTATCTCATTGTTATTTTGAAGGAATTCATCTTCACTGATTAAACTAAGTTGCGGTACATCAATAACATCCTCTTCTAAAGGAGTAAGAATACTTAACTCTTTTTCTTTTTGAATAATATTCTGTTTAATTGTAATTATACTTTTTAATTCGTCATTTTTATCCATAATTGCACTGTTTAAAAGAGTTATATCAACAATACCAGTTTTATATTGTTCCTGTTTTAAGAATATCTCTAATTCTTTATTTTTAAGTCTAAATTGAGCTTGTTTAAGTTGTAGTTTAAATTTACGAATTTCTAAAATATTCGTATATATTTGTTTATAATAATCAATATTTTGTACATTTAAATCTGCTAGCTTATACTTCTTATTATAGTTGGCATACGACATTTGATAAGATATTCCCCCGAAACGATAAATATCTTGATTAAAATTCAAAGATGCTCCATTTATTTGTGATTCAATGTCACTATTTGCTGGTTTGTTTATATTTGATGATAAAGATAAATTTAAAGGTGAAATCCAATTATATTTTAAAGTTTTATAGGAAGCTTCAATCTCATTATACTTTTCTTTTTGAATTTGTTGCTTTGATTCATGTAAAAGTGATAAGTCTGAGCCTAATATGAAACTATTACTACATATAAAAATTAAAAATACTATCTTCTTACACATTTGATAACCTCATATTACATATCTTTCACTCTATTACTAATTTACTCACAATATACTTAACTTTAGGTACTACTATAAAAATAGTAGGAAATGCTACTAGAAATGCTTTCCAGTATGCTTCTAACCAAAACCATAAAATTCCATCAACAAATCCAATATTTATTAAAGTTACAATAAAACTCATAAATCCAGCCATAAAAGCCGCCATTAAAAATGCAAATAATACAAATTCATATTTTTTATCTATCATACAACTTTTCCTTTCTCATAAAATTTTCGTAAATATCTATCAACTGGATAGATAAATTTATACATTGCAGGTACTACAATAAGTGTCAATATTGTAGAACTTACAAGTCCTCCTATAATTGCTAATGCCATAGGTGAATTTGATTCACTTCCTGCACCACCACCAAAAGCTAGTGGTACCATAGCCCCAATCATTGCAAATGTAGTCATTAAAATAGGTCGAAGTCTTTTCTCTCCAGCTTCAAGAAGTGCATCATCTACACTTTTTCCCTCTTCAACTGCTTTATTTGCAAAATCTACAACTAAAATCGCATTTTTCCCAACCATACCTAAAAGTAAGATTATACCAATCATAACAAAAAGGCTAAAACTATTTCCACTTAAATATAAAGCAACCATAACACCTGTAAAAGATAAGGGCATAGAAACCATAATAATCAATGGCTGTAGAAATGATTCATACAATGCTGCTAAAATCAAATAAATTAAAATAACAGCTAATAAAACAGCCCCACCAAAGGCAGCTGCTGTATCTGCCATATTTTCTATATCTCCTGTATATCTGTAATGATATCCTTGTGGTAAAAGCTCTTTTATATTAGAATCTATTGCTGATACAACATTATTTAAACTATCTCCAAATAAGCCAGCAGTTACAAGAACTTTTCTTTCCCTGTCAAATCTGTTTATAGAAGCTGTTGTAGTATCTTCTTGGAAAGTTACAAGTCCTTCTAATGATACGAACTCTCCATTTTGAGCTCGTACTTGTAACTTCTTCATATCTTCTATAGATTTTCGATATTTATCTTCAAACCGAAGTGTTATATCAAACTGTCTCCCTTTCTCTTCATAAAAAGAGATTGCACTATCACTACTGTATGCACTTGCTAAAATACCTGCTATCTCATTTGCACTCACTCCTGCTACTTGGGTGTTTTGTCTTTTTATATTGATTTTAATCTGTGGTTTTCCACTCTCAAAATCTCTATCTATATTTACTAAGCCTTTTGTGTTTTTCAACATCTCCATAACTTTTGTAGTGGTTTTCTCTAGCACATCAAGGTCATCACCTGTGATAACTACTTGTACTGGTGCATTTGAACTTCCAGTATCAAAAGGTGGTAAATCTTCAACTGTAATAGTCATATCTTTGATTGATTTAAATTCATTTGTATATTTTACTACCATATCTTCTTGGGAAGTACCAACTCTTTGCTCTTTTGGCTTCATTTTTACATATATTTTAGCTTTATGTATCTCTTTTGCACTGTTATACCCTATAGATATTACACTATATTCAACTGCACTATCTTTTTCTATTTTATCTACTAATGGTTGGATATTTTTCTTCATATTTTCCAAACTTGTACCAACCGGTGCTTTAATAAACACTTGAAACTCACTATTATCTTCCATAGGCATAAAATCCATACCAACGGTTAATTTTGTTGAAGCAACAAGTAATCCTATAGTAAAAATAATGGTCAATGTTTTAAATCGTAATAGCTGTTTTAAAACTCTTACATAAGTTGTGTCCAGCTTTACAAAAAATGGCTCAGTAAAATGATAAAATTTACTCTCACTAGCATTTAAAACTCTAGCACCAACTGTAGGTATAAACATAACTGCAACCAAGTAAGACAATACAATACCAGCTGCAACTGTCATAGCAAAAGAGTTAAAAAACATCCCCACAATTCCATCCATAAAAGCAACTGGAATAAATACAGCTAAAAGTACAGAAGATATAGCTAAGATAGAAAAAGCAACCTCTTTTATCCCTTCAACAGAAGCTAAAAAAGGATCAAGTCCTTGCTCCAGCTTTTTAGTAATATTTTCAATCACAACAATAGCATCATCAATAAAAATACCAATAGCTAAAGTAAGTCCAATAAGTGTTAAACGATTTAAATCATAACCCAACCAATCAATGATAGCGAATGTTCCTATTATAGATGTAGGTATAGCCAAAGCAGAAACAAATGTAGCAGTAAAATTCCGTAAAAAGAAAAATACAATAATAATAGCCAAAATAGAACCATAAATAAGGTCAAATGTCACGTTATTGATATTTACCATGATTTTATCACTTTGATCTTGAAGTAGTTGGATGTTGTAATCTTCACCTGCAATAGCTTCTAGTCGTGGTAGAATCTTTTTTACCTCTGTGATAATATTAAGTACATTTTCACCAGATATTTTTTTCACTTCAAGCATGACACCTTGGTTGCCATTAAATGAGGAGAAACTACTGCTATCACTTAAACCATCTTCAATTTTAGCAATATCTTTTAATTTAATCCCTGGTTTAATAAGTATATTTGACAACTCTGCAACACTTAAAGCATCTGCTTCAACTTTTACAACAATCTCTTTCTCATCAGTTATAAGCTTTCCAGCACCTTGTGAGATATTTTGGCTACTTATAATTTTTTGAAGTTCATAAGGCGTAAGATTGTACTTATTAAGTAAAAAAGGATCAATATAAATTCGTATCTCTCTATCTTGATACCCTACAATATTAACTTCCCCTACTCCTTGTATTCTTTGCAATTTTGGTTTCAACTTCTCATCAGAAAGTCTCATCAATGAAGTAGCATCATCCTTTTTTGTAGATACAAAAAGTGAGATAACAGCGCCCGTAGCTCCAAGTTTTTTTACAATGGGTTTTTCTGCCTCATCAGGTAATATAAGAGAACCAATCTTATCTCGGACATCATTGGTTGCTACATCTAAATCTTTAAAAAGTTCAAACTGTACAGTAACAACACTAAAGCCATCATAACTATTTGACATAAGTTTATCTATACCATCAATACCACTTACAACTTCTTCAATTTTATCAGTAATTTTAGTTTCAACAGTGCTGGCATCTGCTCCATTATAAGCTGTTTGTATTGTAACAACAGGAAAATCAACATTTGGGAAAAGGTTAATTGGCATTGTTTTATAAGAGATAAGCCCAAATACTATAAATGTTAATACACCCATAAGCGTTGTTATGGGTCTATTTATAGCAAATTTATACATTTTTATCCTTAGGTTTTACCCCATCTTCTTCTAATAAATCATCAAAATTCAATCTTTGATTTTCAATTTCATCACGATATTTTATAAAATCACCAAAATCAAAAAAGTTCTCATATCGTGAATGCGTTTCTTTTAAAGGTTTTGAATGTTTTATAGGACACCAAAACTGTTCTGTTCTTGCAGCTATCTCTCTTACATATGCTACAACTCCATTAAAATATTCACAGTACCAACAATTTATTTTTTGAACTCTATCTAAATAAAATAGATTATATCTATCAATTATTACATACTCTTTTCTTTTTACTTTTGGTATTTTATAAATAGGAAAACAAATAGCTTGATAGATACTTACAAATATATCTGTCATAACTATAGGAATAATCATAGCCCAAATAAAAGGGATAGTAAGAATAACCCCCAATGGAAAAGATGAGAGGTATTGTATAGAACTTATTATTTTAGATTTTCCCTCTTTGATAACTCTTTCTTGGAATTTCGCTTTTTCATTCTCTATTCTATAAAAAAACTGCTCCTCTTTTTTCTTAAATTCCTCAAAAAGTTCATCTTCAAGTTCTTTTATCTGTAAAACAATTTCATCTATTCTTTTATTTTCCATTTATTTCCTTTATTTTTCGCAGTTGTACTGTACCAATACAACCAAAGTGCTGCAATAGCCCCTAGTGTATTTGCCAACATATCTTTTTGGGCATCCCAATTATCACCTTGAGAACCTAGAAATTCTATCCCTGTATTTCCACCCTCTATCTCAGCATATATCCATTCAACTATTTCATAAGCACATGCAATACTCATGATAAAAAAAAGTGCAAATAACATTGCTACTATATGATTTGTATATCTTTTTTTTACCATAAATTCTGCTATTGGATACGCATATAACCCAACTACAAAGTGCCCTATTCTATCGTAATGATTTCTTTGAAAATCAAATAAATTAGTTATCAAATCAAAAGGAACATTTGCGAAAGTATAATGTGCTCCAATAGTATGCCAAATTAATCCAAACAGTATAAAACTATAAGATAAATCTGTAAATCTGAAGTTCTTAAAAGTAAATACCAAAACTAAAAATATAACAACTACAGGTATAACTTCAACAATCCAAACAGCTCGATCTAATGGTGCGATAGCTAGTATCATAAAAAAAATAAAAAATGATATAGCTAAGATATGAGGATATTTTTTTTTATAATTTATTATTTGCAATAATTCTTCCAATCTCAATCATTTTATAGCCTTGAGTAAATTCATAAAATTCACAACTACCTCTTGGTATATCAATCATCAAATCAACAGTATAATTTTGTATATAATACTTTGATAAGATTGACTGAGCTGTATCTAATGTTCTATTCAGTACAAAAGGTATAGTTGGTTTAAAAAACTTTTCTGTTTTTAGTTTTTTAGATGGTAAAATATCAAAAAATGATTGAGGAATATGTGACTTTGCTTCTTCAAAAAAATTTTTAACCTGAGTATACAATAATTCTTCCCTTGTTTTTTGTTCATTTGGAATTTCGATGATAAATTTATTTTTTATATTAGCATCAAGATTAACGGCAATAATCAAACTTGCTTCATTAACCTTTATTGTATTGATTGGTAAAGGATTTAAAACTCCACCATCCACTAATATCATTTCATCTTGAATTATGGGTGAAAAAATTGTCGGTATTGCTATTGATGCTCTAATTGCATCTACTAATTTACCTTTTGTAAATAGAACCTCTTTTTGACTATTAATATCAGTGGCAACAGCCACATATTTAATATCCAAATCTTCAATATTTACATCACCAATCATAGTAGCAATCTTATCAAACACTTTTTGAACATCAACCAATCCACCGCTTATAGAGGAAAAAGTAATTAATTTAAAAATATCAAAATAATCTAAAGTCAATATCCATTGTTTAAACTCATCTAGTTTACCAGCAGCATAAAGTCCTCCTATTAAAGCTCCCATAGAAGAACCTGAAATTGAGGTGATTTCATATCCTTTTTCTTTAAGTGTTTCTATTACACCAATATGTGCATATCCTCTTGCACCACCACTTCCTAATACTAAAGATACTTTTTGATTTGACATTTGAAAATTACCTTTAATAAATATTTAGTTTAAATTATAACAGTATTATATTTAAATACAAATAGCAATTTACTAATTAATAATTTAAGCTATTAATCAGCAAATTGATACTATTATTCCCCATAAATGACTATTAGTCATTCATAATTATAACCAATAATAAATGAAATTAAAGAGTTTAAGGAAAACTATGAGAAAGTTAAAACAATCAATTTTAGTAGCAATAGTATCACTACTTGTGATACCAAATGTTAGTTTTTGTGCCCAAGAGATAAAAAAAACACCTGCACCTAAAGCAGATGTTTATGTAGTCCCTCAAGCAAAAAACTTACCAATAGTTCTAAAATACCCAGCACAAATTAAATCATTTCAAAATATAAAAGTGTTTTCAAGAGTTTTAGGTGTTTTAGAGAGTAAACACTTTACTGAAGGACAAAAAGTAAATCAAAATGATTTATTATACAAAATTGAAGATGATATTTATAAAGCTAGAGTAGATGAAGCTACTGCAGCAGTACAAATGAGTAAAGCTTCTATGGATAATGCTTCAAGAAATTGGCAAAGAATTAAAAGACTTTATAAAACAAAATCAGTTAGTGATGAAAAAAGGGATGACGCTTTATCAGCGTATGACCAAGCTAGTGCATCATATGCTTTATCTAAAGCACAACTAGCACAAGCAAAAATTGATTTAAATTATACAAGTGTAAAAGCACCTATAAGTGGTATTGTAGGACTGAAAAAAGTTGATATTGGAGACTTAGTGACAAATAATCCACCACAAGAGCTTACTACTATAACACAAAATGAAAAAGTTTATATAGATTTTTCTATGCCATTAAGTGACTATAAAAATATTAAAAATGGTTTATGGTCATTACCAGAAAATAATAAAATAAAAGTCAATGTAGAGATAAATAATAAACCAACTACATATAATGGTGTTATAGATTTCATTGATGTAAATATCAATCAAAATACTTCAACTGTAAAAATGAGAGCAATTGTTGATAATCCTGATAATTTTTTAATGCCTGGAAATTTTATAAGAGTTGTGCTTAATGATATTGTACAAAAAGATGTTATCACTATACCACAAAAAGCTGTTTTACAAAATCCTATGGGAACAATTGTATTTATAGAAAATGGTGGAAAAGTTGGAGTGAAACCTGTAATGATAGGAAAAGAAACAGGTGATAAATATGTTGTAGCTGGTGGTCCACTTCAAAGTGGAGATAGAGTAATTGTAAATAATTTCTTTAGAGTAAAACCAGGTGCAGATGTTGTTGTAGATAAGATAATTAACGAACAAGGAAACTAGATGTTCTCAAAGTTTTTCATAAATAGACCTATATTTGCAACAGTAATATCAGTACTGATAATACTTGCAGGTATTATTTCTATAAATATCCTCCCAGTAAAAGAGTATCCAGCTGTTACACCACCCCAAATAAATGTACAAGCTGTATATCCAGGGGCTGATGCAGCAACACTCTCTGCAACTGTAGCTACTACTTTAGAAAATGCTATCAATGGTGTAGAAAATATGACATATATGACCTCTACAGCATCTCCAAGTGGTGTATTATCTATAAGTATCATTTTTGAAGTAGGAACTGATGTAGCACAAGCAAAAGTGGATGTAAACAATCGTGTACAACTAGCTTTAAATAAATTACCTGAAAAGGTACAAAGACAAGGGATCACAGTAAAAGAGAGATCTCCTGATATGTTAAAGGTTCTAGCTTTCTCTTCAAAAAATCAAGTGCATGATACAACATTTATCTCAAACTATCTGACAATTAATGTTCTCGATGATTTAAAAAGAATCAAAGGGATTGGTGATGTTACAGTATTTGGAGCTAAAGATTATGCTATTAGAATTTGGATAGATCCGGATAAACTAGCATTTTATAATCTAATTCCAAGTGATGTGAATAAACTCATTCAAAGTCAAAACAATCAATATGCAACAGGAACAGTAGGTGCAGAACCAATAAAAGAGGTAACACCTTTTACTTATTCTATAGCAACGGAAGGTCGTCTTAAAAATGTTGAAGCATTTGAAAATATTATTATCCGTTCAAATCCTGATGGTTCAACATTAAAATTAAAAGATATTGCTCAAGTAAAACTAGGAGCTGATGCACTTAATACTTTAGGGAGATACAATAGTGAACCAATGATGCCAGTTGGTATATTTTTATCTCCTGGAGCAAATGCTTTAGATGTTTCAAAAGCACTTGATGACACTTTAAAAGAGTTAAAAAAGAAATTTCCTGAAGACTTAGAGTATAAAGTACCATATGATGCAACACTATTTGTAAATGAATCAATCAAAGAGGTTATTAAAACTTTACTTGAGGCTATTGTATTTGTTACAATTTTAATATATCTATTTTTAGGAAACTTTAGAGCTACTATTATCCCAGTTCTAGCAATTCCTGTATCTGTTATAGGTACTTTTGCAGGGCTATATGCTGCTGGTTTTTCTATAAATCTACTAACACTTTTTGGTATGATTTTGGCTATTGGATTGGTTGTTGATGATGCGATTATCGTTATTGAAAATGTTGAGCGAATCTTACGAACTAAAACAATTAGTGTAAAAGATGCAACTATAGAAGCTATGAAAGAGCTTACTACTCCACTTGTTGCTATTGTACTTGTTTTATCTGCTGTGTTTATTCCAGCAGCTTTAAGTGGTGGATTTAGTGGTGTTATGTATAAACAGTTTGCTATTACTATTGTTATGGCGGTTGTTATCTCTGGACTTGTAGCACTTACTCTTACACCTGCACTTTGTGCAATATTTTTAAAAGAGCATGAAGCTGAACCAATATACCCTATTAGAAAATTTAATGATTTTTTTGACTGGCTAACAGTAAGATTTTTAGGGATTACTAAATTTACTATAAAAAAATGGGTATTTTCGCTTCTTTTATTTGGTGGGCTTTTATTTTCAACTTATGGTATTATGAAACAAACACCAGCAGGACTTGTACCAACAGAAGATAAAGGGGTATTACTAGTACTTACATACCTTATGCCATCTACTTCACTTGGTGAGTCATCAAAAATTACAAAAGATATAGAAAAACAACTTTTAGCAAATCCAAATATTATTGGGGTTGGAGCAATTACAGGTATTGACCTTGCAACATTTGCTTATAGAACTGATGCAGCTGTTATGTTTGCTATGTTAAAACCTTGGGATGAAAGACCAGATGCAAATCAAAACTCTCAAGTACTTGCAGGGCAGCTTATGGGACAATTTATGCAAGGAAAAGATGCTTTTGTAATTCCAGTGAATCCACCTCCAATTATGGGTATGAGTGCAACAGGTGGATTTGAGATGTGGATACAAGATAGAACAGGTGGTGAATTAGCTACTTTAAATACTTATACACAAGAGATTATTGCTAAAGCATCACAAGATCCAAGACTTGCTGGAATGAGAACAACTTTAAATACAAATATTCCACAATATCTATTAACAGTAGATAGACAAAAAGCAAAATCTATGAATGTTACAATAGATTCTATTTTTACTAATATCCAAAATACATTTGGAAAAGGATATATTAATGATTTTAATTTATATGGAAGAACATTTCATGTAAATATTCAATCAGAATCTCAATATAGAGCAACACAAGAGCAATTTAAAAATGTTTATGTTCGTTCAAATGATGGAGAACTTGTACCTGTAAGTGAACTTGTAAAACTAGAGCGAAAAGTAAATGCAAGTGTAATTCAAAGATTTAATATGTTTCAATCTGCAAAAGTTACAGGAAATCCAGGTGTGGGATATGCTTCAAGTGATGCACTAGAAGCTATAGAAGAGATTGCTACTAGTGTTCTTCCAGAAGGTTACACAATAGCATGGGCAGGAACAACATATCAAGAGAAAAAACTTGCTAATGAAGGAAGTTATACATCTTTATATGCTGCAATATTTGTGTTTTTAATTCTCGCAGCACTTTATGAAAGTTGGAGTATCCCTATGGCTGTAATTATCTCTATTCCATTTGCTATATTTGGAGCTGCCGTTGCTGTATATTTAAGAGGATTAGAATCTGATATATACTTTCAAGTTGGACTTGTTACCCTTGTGGGGCTTAGTGCTAAAAATGCTATTTTAATCGTTGAATTTGCAATGGATAAACTAAGAGATGGTATGAGCTTATTTGATGCCACAATTGAAGCTGCAAGACTTAGATTTAGACCTATTATTATGACTTCACTTGCATTTATTGTAGGGACTTTGCCACTTGCTTTAAGTAGTGGTGCAGGAAGTGCTAGTCGTCATATCATTGGAACAACTGTTGTTGGTGGTATGATTGCTGCTATGGTTATTGGGGTATTATTTATACCGTTATTTTTCTATTTAGTTGTGAGAATTAAACAAAAATTTAGTAAAACAAAAGAAATAGGTAAATAAAGCTACCTCAAAAGAGGTTTTATTATGGATAATTTATTTTTCAAATATGACAATGAGAAACTCTCCCTTATTTTTAAGGGAGAGTTTACTTTGTACAGTATTCTAAAATACCAAATTTTAATTGATGATATTGATTTTTCAAAATTCAAAACAATCATCATTGACTTATCTGAACTTACTTTTATTGATACAGCTTCAGCCATATATCTAATAAATTTATATGATAAATACTCTTCTCAAAATACAACTGTAACTATAAATACTACAAATCAAAATATTCTCGATACTTTAGAACTCGTTAAAACAAAAAAACAAAAAGATACGCTATCTCTTTATGAAAAAGAAAATAGTATTATGAAATACATAGGTCAAAAAGCACACAAATACTATCTTGGTTTCTTCCACTTTTTAGCTTTTTTCGGTGAACTTTTTATTAATTTACTTTATTTATTAAAATCTCCAAAAACAATAAGATACAAAGAGATTTTGTTTGAAATGAATGAAAGTGCCATAAAAGCTTTTTTTATAATTGCATTAAGTAGTTTTCTTATTGGAGTTGTTATAGCTTATCAATCTGCTAATCAATTAAGCTTATATGGTGCAAATATATTTATAGTGGATATGATAGGGCTTTCTATGCTTAGAGAACTATCTCCTGTAATTACAGCTGTTATAATCGCTGGAAGAAGTGGCTCATCATATACTGCGCAAATTGGTGCTATGAAGATTACACAAGAATTAGATGCTATGAGAACAATGGGCTTTGACCCTTATAGATTTTTAGTTTTACCTCGTGTTATTGCACTTATAATTATGATGCCTATACTAATCTTTGTATCTGATATCCTAGCTGTTTTTGGTGGGATGGTAATCGCCAATTTAGATTTAGGAATTAGTTTTGATTTATTTTTAGATAGATTTAGTAATGTAATTGAGATAAGACATTTTTTAGTTGGTATTGCAAAAGGACCTTTTTTTGCTATACTTATTGCTTCTATTGCAATATATCGAGGACTTATGGTAAAAAATGACACTCAAAGCATAGGATATAATACTACTAAAAGTGTTGTGGAATCTATATTTGCTGTTATCATCTGTGATGCGATTTTTTCTATTATATTTACAAATTTGGGAATCTAATGAAAAATATAATAGCAGTAAAAGAGCTAAAAACAATTTTTGGAGACAAAGTTGTACATGATGGACTGAATCTTAGTATAAATAATGGAGAGATATATGGACTTTTAGGTCCAAGTGGGTGTGGAAAAACAACACTTCTTAGAGAGATTGTTATGCTTGACAAAATTCATGGTGGTACAGTTCATATTTTAGGAAAAAACTTAAATCATATTAGTGTTAATGAAGCTCAAAGTTTACGACAACAATGGGGAGTTTTATTTCAATTTGGTGCCCTATTTTCCTCACTTACACTTGCACAAAATATCGCTCTACCTCTTCAAGAATACACAGACTTAACTGATAGAATGATAAATGAAATAGTAGCTTTTAAATTAAATATTGTAGGATTAAAACTCTCAGATGCTACACTTTATCCATCTCAAATAAGTGGTGGAATGAAAAAAAAAGCAGCACTTGCAAGGGCTTTAGCACTTGATCCGAAACTTCTTTTTTTAGATGAACCAACAAGTGGCTTAGACCCTATTTCAGCAAGAGATTTTGACAAACTTATTGTAAATTTAAGAGATTTATTAAAACTGACTATTGTTATGGTTTCCCATGATTTAAAATCAATTCATAATACTATGGATAGATTTGCTGTGATTGATGATAAAAAGATTGTTTATGAGGGTACTTTAGATAATATAAGTTCAATACAAAGTGAATTTATAAATACATTTTTTAGAGGTAATATTTAATATGAATAACAGAGTCAATTATACCTTAGTTGGATTTTTAGTAATTATTGGATTTGCTATGATTTTTTCTTTTTCTTATTGGTTATTAAAACCAGAACAAGAAAATGAAATAAAAAAATATCTTATTCGTTTTGATGAATCAGTCTTAGGTCTTAATGTTGACTCCGTCGTCAAATATAGAGGAATAGATGTAGGAAAAGTTACTAGTATTAAAATAAATCCAAAAAACAGTGAACAAGTAGAAGTACTTATAACTATTTTAAACACAACTCCCATAAAAGAAAAAACTGTAGCAAAATTAACATCTCAAGGGATAACAGGACTGAGCTATATTAATCTTAATTTAGGAGATAATAACGCACCATTTTTAAAAATTCAAGAGGGTGAACAATATCCAGTAATTAAAACTACACCTTCTCTTTTTGAGAATATTGAAAAATCTATGGATACAGTATCCAATAAAGTTTCAAAAGTATTATCAAACATAGAACAGTTACTTAATGAAGAGAATCAAGAGCAAGTTTCACTTCTTTTAAAACAAACTACGAGTTTTATGAACAAAATAGAGCAGCTAGTTGATGAAAGAACTATAAAACACTTTCATAATATTTTAGAAAATTCAGATAATATTACCTATAAAGTTGATAATTTAGTACCAAAAATTGACACATTAGTAACAAATACTACTGATTTTGAAAATACTTTAGCACAAGATATAAATTCTATTACCAAGAGTTATTTATCTGTAAGAGCTGCTATGAACAAAATAGAAAAAGCTATTTCAAATGGTGACTTTAATTTTAAAGATATAACAAAAGATACCATTCCAAATCTTAATAATACTTTGATTCAGATGGAAACTCTTATGATAAAACTTGAAGATTCTATTAAAAACTACAATAGAAGTCCTGCTGATATAATATTTAAAACAGAAGAGATTAAAAAAGGTCCAGGGGAGTAAAAAATGTTAAAAAGTATAAGTTTATTTATCCTAATCACAATAGTGACAGGTTGCAGTGTAAAACAACCCTATATTACAGAATACAGCATGAAGATAAAAGAGTTTCCAAAAAATGAAATATCAAAAACATGTAATAATAAAACATTAAAAGTGATGCAAGCTTTTAGTGACAATACTCTTATGAGTACAAATATGACTTATGTTTTAGGAAAATACAAACAATATTCTTTTACCAAATCACAATGGAGTATCCCTGTTAATCAAATGGCTACACTAAGTTTAACTAATATGTTAAATCAACTAGATATTTTTAAAAGTGTACAAAACTATAAATCAATCACTAGAGATGACTACATACTCCAAAGTAATATAGTAGATTTTAAACAATATTTTAGTGAGGATTCAAAATCATCGTATGTAAAAGTTACAATTAATATCTCATTGATTGACTATAATTCAAATTTAATCATCCATTCAAAAACTTTTTCATCTATCGTAGATACTGAAACACTAGATGCTTATGGTGGAGTTAAAGCTTTTAATAAAGCATTTTCAGAAGTATTAGAAGATATTGCTAAATGGATTACTATAATTTGTTAGGAAATTTATCTTTTTTTATTTTTTCTCTTAGCAGCTTTTGCTAGTTTTGCATTTTTCTTTTTCTTAGCTTTTTGAGCTTCCACATTTACACCTTTTCTTGCATTTACTACTTGCTCTTTTTTATCAGCTGCCTCTGGTGCAAATCCTGCTTTTAAATTATTTTTATACACATTCATTTTTTGTGCTATTCTATCACCTTTTGTTGTATCTACACTTGAGTTATTTGCTCGTCCCATAGTTTACCTTCTTATTTAAAATTTTGGTATTGTATTGAATTTTCGATTGAAATGTGGTTAAGAGATTAATAAATATCTCTTTTTGTTTTTTTAATTTTTTCTACCATCTCAAAACTAGATTAAAACATACTCCTAAAAAATGAAAAACCAAAACTTATCTTTGTGGTACTTTTATCATAATCTATCAAACTTTCACCATAGCCATTAAAAACTTTTAGATACCAATAAGTATTCTTAGAATTATTGATTGGCATTGACCAGTCTAATTGTACAGCACCTCTATTGTCTTCTGATTTTAGGTTATTTCTTAACATCAGTCCAAATTGATGTTTTCCATATAAATACTTGATATCAATATCCCCGTATCCTAAATAATCTTCTATATCAGGGTTATCATCACCTTTTGCGTTAAGATTGGTTCCATCATAAAATTCAGCACCTTTTCTATCTTCTGGTATTCGATACCACCCTTCAGCTTTTAAAAATAGATTATCCCACTGCCAATATGTTGCTAAAAATAACCTATCCCATGAACGAGAACGATAGCCATCTTGTCCATTTGATTGATGTCTGTAACCAAACTTTACAGCTTTAAGATTATTAAGCTTATCAATTTCATAAGAGGTTGGAACTATCATAAATACTTCTGGCATATAATTTGTTTCTCTAAAAGGGGCTGAGTCAGTATATAACTGCCACCATACATGCTGGGTATATCCCAAGGATATATACTCATTAAATCCAAAAAGATTATAACTTAAATTTTTTTGTAAACTTAGTTGAAACTCTGCTTCTGTATTACTACCATAAGTCTCTTGACTATTTTCTACTGTTGAATATTCTTTATTGTATCTATTAAAACTATATGATATTGGTAAAATATAATTTGAATGATATGGTAAAATACCAAAGTCTTTATTTACTATCTTTCCT
The DNA here is from genome assembly GCA_963667095.1 of Arcobacteraceae bacterium. Taxonomy (GTDB): domain Bacteria; phylum Campylobacterota; class Campylobacteria; order Campylobacterales; family Arcobacteraceae; genus JAIOSF01. The sequence goes on from OY762960.1 coordinate 28,362, forward strand.
ACTTCATCTTTTACATTTGGAGAACTTAAATCCATTTTACTAAAAATAAATTGTAAGCCTTGTTGATCTTCTATATCTTCACTTTGGACTTCTACAATTTTAGGCGCTTCTTCTGAACTATTGTCATCATCTTTTTGTATATTTGCAATATAAGCATAAGTTGAAGAAGCTTTTTTGTACCAAAACATTGATTGAGATAAATCTTTTTCTACCCCATATCCATTTTCATAAAAAGTTGCTAATAAATATTGTGCTTCCTTATTTCCTTTTTCTGCTTCTTGCAATATAATAGGATAAGCTTTTTCATATTGTTGTGTTTTGTAATATTCTAATCCATTTGTATAATCAGTTAAATCACTTGAAAGAAGAAAAGAAGTTAGTAAAAATATAAAAGAAAAAAATTTTATCATACTATCACTTTACTTGGATATACCCATCTCCAAATAATCCAACCATAATGTTTTTTGTCAAGACTTCTGCTTTTATTTTCCTTGTATTTTTATCAGAATAAGGATAAATTTTAGATATCTTTTCACTATAAACAGTATCATCACCATCTAGTTTATACTTAAATATATCTCCTACTCTTACAGAAGAATGATACTTTTGATCAAATTCTAAAATAAGCTTTCGTAATAGTGTACTTTGTATTTTAAATGCTGTTTTTATCACTTGTCCACTTACAACATCACCACTTTCTATCTCTTTAGAGATTATTACTCCGTCAAAAGGTGCTTTTAAAGTAGTTTTATCTAAAAGTGCTTGTTGATATTCAACTTGGGCTTTTGCATTTTCATATTCCATTTCGTAGTTATCAAACTTTGCTTCATCTATTAAATCTTGAACTTTGATTTGTCGCTCATAATCTTTTTTTGCATATTTTAAACTCGTTTGGTAAATCTTTAGCATCGCTTTTATATCATTATTTTTAAGGGTTGCTAATTGTTCATTTTCTTTTACTTTACTTCCAACATCTACAAAAATTTTATCTACAATACCACTACTGTTAAATGCTAAATTTGAACTTTGTTTTGCAACAACTTCAAAAGTAGCATAGATTTCTTGAGCATTTACACTAGAAAAAATAAAGAAACAAACAATTATAAGTTTTTTCATTGAATATAGTCTTCTAACTTCTTACCACTATGATAAATTATTTTTGCTTTTTTTATTTCTAAATCATACTGAGATGATTTTAAAGCACTTATTGCTGAGTATTTTTCACTTAATGCTTCAAGGTAAGCGACATTATCAACCAAACCATTTTGGTACTTTTTTTCTATAGTATTATAAGTACTATTTGCAGCTTTTAGAGCAGACTGGGCTGACATGATTTTTAATTTTGCTATTTCATAAGCTTTAATTGCAAGTTTTAAATCTATACTTGCTTTGTTCTTTTCATACTCATATTGTGATTTTAAAGATAGATATTTTTTATAATTACTCTCATAAGTTTTTGTTGTTGCACCAAAATCAAATAACTTCCAAGATAAATTTACTTTAAAAACATTTTGTTCATCCATTGTTACACTATTTTGATATGCTTGACTTTTATAATCAAAATCGTAATTTGTATAAGTATCATCTAAACTTAATATTGGATAGTTTGAACTTTTACTTGCTCTTGCTGTCGACAACATAGCACTCATTTCATATTCTAAAGCTTTTATATCAGCTCTTAAAGTCTCCTCTTTAAGAACTATATCTTTTAAAGTTGAACCACTTTCTATAGTGATATCTTTTGTAGTTAGGTATTGTAAATTATGAATGATTGTTTGAATATTCAGTTCAATTTCATGCAATGTAACTGTCGCACTTTGTACTCTTGATACAATTTTATCAACCTCATCACTTGTAGTTGTTCCCACATCCAAGAATCTTTTTAGTCTTTTATATTGTGCATTCAGTTGTTCTATCTCTTTAAGCTTTGCTTCTTTTTGAGATACAAGCGAATAGTAGTTAAAGTAATGATTAATAACTTCTAAAGCAATATTATTTTTTAATGCAGATAAGTTTTCACCTGCACTATTCATAGAAGACTTTAAAGCATCACTTGTAGCACCTCTTGCCCCACCATCATATACAACATAATTAATATTTGCCCAGCCAGCTTTTGTATTATCTGCTGTTGATGCTGTTTCTTCACTTACTTTTGTATAATTTGCACCTACACTTACCGTTGGATAATATGTACTTTTCACACTTTCATATTGATTTTTTACAGATTCTACACTATATTTTGTTGAGTTAATAAGTTGATTTTGAAAAGACTCTTCAACTAATTTACTTAAATCTTGTGCATATACCGTAAATGGTATTGCAATTAATGGATATATTTTTTTTATCATTTTTTCACCTCTACTAAATCAAATATTAAATTAACAAACTCTTTTAGTTCTTTTTTTATATCTTTTTTTTCTGTCCAAAGTATCATCAGAAACCCTTTTTCTATAGCTAATAATCCACTTATTAACTTTAAAGAGTCTTCAATAATCTCACCTTTTTCTATCCCCTCTTTTATGAGGTTCTCAATTGTAAGCCTAAAAAACTGTGAACATTCTTGATTAAATGAACACATATTATCATTTTTACTACCTAAATTTATACTTATATATTCTTTGTATATATTTTGATGTTTATCAAACATATCATTATCATTTAATAAAAAATCAAACAATAAAAAAATCTTTTCTCTTGTTGTAATATTTGGTGTAATTTGAGCATATAAGTTCTCTTGATAGTTTGCTATATCATTTCTAATAATCTCAAAAACAATATCTTCTTTACTCTCAAAATAATCGTAAATACTCCCTTTTGAAACACCTGCTGTTTGAGCAACTTCAGACACTGTTAGTTTTTTTATACCTTTTTCAAGAAGTAAGTCTATAGACGAAAGTGCTATATCTTTTCTTTTTTGAACCTTGTCAACAATTATTGCCATAAATACCTTTCTAAAATGAATGACTATCGTTCATTTTAAAAATTATATTATTTAAATGCTTAAAAAAAAGATAAAGAATATAGTAATGTACTTGTTTTATGGAGCGATAACATATCTATCAACTTTATATCCTACACCTTTGTGATTCTGTATAAAGTCTTCTTTTAATACTCTACGAAGTCTGCTAATTTCTGCTCGGATAGTAGCATCACTTACAAGATCAGATCCCCAAGCATACTCTCTAAATATATCAAAATCTATGATTGTTCCAATATTTTTACATAAACACTCTATGATACTATATTGTTTTTTTGTAAGTATTTGTACTTCATTATTATATAAAAGTTTATTGTCTTTTTTAAGATAACTATAATTTGGACTTAATAAGATATGTTCTCTTTTCATATTATCCATTTCAGCAGATATCTTTTGAACTCGTATTGCTAACTCTTTTAGATGAAAAGGTTTTTTAATATAATCACTTGCACCCAAATCAAAAGCTTTTGTAATAGTCTCTATATCAATTAAAGCACTGATAAAAATTATAGGAGTATTGCAATTATTTTTTTTGATACCTTTTACTAAATCAATACCATTAAGATGTGGAACATTAATATCTAAAATCAAAAGATCATACTGAGTAGTTTTTAAATCATTTTCTACATCTAGTCCATCACTATATGCTATACATTTGTGCCCAAGTGTTTCTAGATATTCTAAAATAGAACTTTGTAACATAATCTCATCTTCTAATAATAAAATTTTCATATGTCACTTTCTTTTTTTAATTTAAAAATATATGCAAACTGTGTCATATTATTTTGTGATTTTACTTCTACACCAATATTGTGTGCATCACATATCTCTTTTATGATATTCAATCCCAAACCAAATCCACCTCTTGCATCATTTTCTCTATAATATCTTTCAAATAACTTTTCAGGATTATCAATATTATCACCTGTGTTTTTTATAGTTAACATTATAACATCATTTTGTTTTATCAAAGAAATATATATAATTGTATTTTCATAACTGTATTTAATAGCATTGGATAAACTATTGTCACAAATCCTTTGTAGTTTTGTTTCATTAAAAGAGATATAAATATTATCTTCTATTTTAGTTTTAAACTTTAAATTATTTCCAAAAGCAATCTCTTCAAAAAAATCCAAACGAAATTTTAAAAATTCTGAGAAGTTAATAGTTGTTGCTTTATATTCTATTCTATCTTTTTTTACTAAATATGATAAATCATTGTATATATTATGTATTATTTTAGAACCTGCTTCTATTTTAGATAAATATTTATTCTCTCCATTTTTAAGTTTAAATAGATCTATATTGGTAATAATTATACTCAATGGCGTATTTATTTCATGAATAGCATTTTTTATAAACCTATCTTGCTTTTGTACTAATAGGTGTGCAAACTGTTCAGACTCTTTAAGTTGTTTCGTTCTATCGTCTACTTTTGTTTCTAAGTTTATATTTAACTCTTTGAGTTCATTTATCATTAAATTAACATTGAAAGAGATATATTCAAACTCTTTAAAAGTAAGTTTATTTAAATCAATAGTATCATAATTAATTGAAACATTTTTGAGTGTATCTTTAATATTCTCTATATCATCTTGAATTAACAAAGTAAAGTATCTTGATATAGCAATACTACTAAAAAAAATAGCAACAGCAAATAATAAAATTTGAATAATATATTCTGTAATCTTTTTTTTGTACTCTTTTTTCTTTTGTAATAAAACATCTTCTATATCATCAAGGTAAACACCACTTCCTATCATCCAATTAAACGGCTTATAAGATATTGCATATGATATTTTATTAGTAAGTTTATTGGTAGTTGGTTTATTCCATACATAATTTACAAAACCACCCTCTTTTTGTTTTGATATATCTATAAGTTCTTTAATAACTAACTTTCCATTAGGGTCTTTAAAATTGATTAAGTTTTTACCAGCATTATGTTTTAAAATTGGGTCAGCAATATTTATACCATCAAAAGTATATATAAAAATATATCCACTTCCGCCTCTAATATCTCTCATATTTTCGATAGTTTCTACAATTTGATTTTTAATTGTTTCTAAACTTAATGTATCTTTATATTTGTTATGCTTATATTTAATAAATCTAATTGCTCTTTGAGTTTCATCTTTAATAAGACTTTTTTGGGACTTAATATAATCTTCTTCAATTTTTTGTAGCTCTTTTTGATGTTCACTATAAGTGTTAAAAAAAAGTATCATTGTAATAAATAATGTAATAAAGGCAGTGAACACTACTGTTATTCTTGTAACTTGATTTATACTTTTATTTTTAAATAATCTAATCATATTTTATTATAACACAAAAACGATTGAAAATATTGTAAGATTACTTTGATTATGATAACATAGCTGTTATGAAAAATAAACTTATTATATTATTTATATTTTCTGCATTGATTTTGGCAAATATAATTATATATAAAATCACAGCTATCAATCAAGAACAAAGAATTAATGCTATTTTAAATAGTATTTCAGATCAATTACAAACTCATTATGAATTACAAATTCACCACCAAACACTAGTAGCTGACTCTGCCTATCAATCCACTATAAGAAATAAAAAAGCTATGAATATATTAAAACAAGCAGTTACTGCTTCATCAGAAGAAAAAGTTCACTTAAGAAAAGAACTTTATGAATTACTTATAGGAGAATATCATATCTTACAAATGCAAGGTGTTTTACAGTATCAATTTAATTTCAAAGACAATAGAACATTTTTAAGACTTCACAAACCATCAAAATTTGGTGATGATTTAACAAAAGTCAGATACAGCTATACCTATGTCAATAAAGAACATAAAATAATACGAGGTTTGGAACAAGGAAAAACTACACACGGATTTAGAAATGTTTATCCAATATTTGATGAAAAGAACAACTATTTATGTGCAATGGAGATATCATACTCAAGTGACTTACTTCAAAAAATGTTAAATGATATTAGTAAAATACATACACACTTTATTGTAAATAAAAAAGTTATTGATGTAAAAGTATGGAAAAGAGATGATTTTATATCAACTTATCAACAAAGTGATGAAAACAAAGACTATATGGTAACTCAAATAAAAGATCATAATAACTATGAGCATTTTACATATCATGCTAATATATTAGATAAATTTAGAGAACTTATCTCACAAGAATTAGCAAAAAATGAAAAGTTTAATTTTTATAACATATATAAAAATAAAACATATATTGTCTCTTTTTATCCAATAAAAAATATAAAAGAACAAAAAGCTATAGCTTGGCTTGTAGCATATGAAACAAATGATTCTATTAATAGTATCATTAACTATACTATATATATTCGAGTTTTATCCTTTATAATCTTCTGTATTATTGCTTATTTTATATATTGGAATATTTTACAAAAACAAATTTTGAAAGTAAAAGTCAAGAAAAAAACAAAAGAACTAGAAGAGATAAATCAAAACCTTGAAGAAAAAATTTCTTTAGAAGTTGAAAAAAATAAACAAACGCAACAACAACTTTTCAAATCTGAAAAAATGGCTTCAATGGGAGAGATGATAGGAAATATAGCTCATCAATGGAGACAACCATTATCTATAATATCTACAGGTGCAACAGGATTGATTCTTCAAAAAGAATATGATAGTTTAACTGATGGAAAACTTATAAATACTTGTAAAATAATAGATGAAAATGCCCAATATCTATCAAAAACCATTGATGACTTTAGGGACTTTATAAAAGGGGATAAAAAAGCTGTATTATTTAACTTAGAAGATACTATTCATAGCTTTATCCATCTAATAGATACTTCTATTAGAAACCACAATATCAATATCATTTTAAATATTGATAAAAATATTCAACTTGAAAACCATCCGAATGAACTCATCCAATGTCTAATAAATATTTATAATAATGCGCGCGATATTCTAAAAAATGAGGATATGAAAAGATATATATTTATAAATACTGTAAATTTAGATGATACTATTGTTATTAAAATAAAAGATAATGCAGGTGGCATCAAAGAAGAGATTTTCTCAAAGATTTTTGAACCTTATTTTACAACAAAACATAAAAGTCAAGGTACAGGTCTTGGACTACATATGACATACAATCTTATTGTACATGGGATGAAGGGTACAATAGAAGTCAAAAATGTAGACTATAGATACAAGAGAAATAAATATCACGGTGCTGAATTTATAATAACATTACCTAAAAAGTTAAAGTAGTGACTATAAGGATTTAGATGAAATTACTATTTATAATTGTATGTTTTTTTACAACTCTTCATTTAACTGCCCAAGAGTTAGAAATTTTATATGAACAGAGAATACCTTATGTAATAAAAGATAACAACACACTCAAAGGTATTGTAGCATCTCCTTTAATTAATGCTTTAGAAAAAGCAAATATTAAATTTAAATTAAAAGAGAAAACATCAAAAAGACATCTGTATGAAATAAAATTCAATAAAAAACCCGTATGTGCTATAGGTTGGTTTAAAAATAGTAATAGAGAAAAATTTGCAAAATTTACAAACTATTTATATCAAGATAAGCCTTTGGGGATAATTTATAGAAAAGAAAACCTGAAAATGAAGAATATAGTTGATGTAGACTCTCTCTTAAAAAATAAAAAACTTAAATTACTTATAAAAATTTCTTATTCTTATGGAGATTTTTTAGACAACAAAATAAAACAGTCTAAAACAACTATTAGAGAAGTTTCAAGTGATAATTTAACAATGACTAAACTTATAGCTAAAAAAAGAGCAGATTATATGTTTATATCACATGAAGAGGCTACTGAACTTTTAAAACAAAATAATGAGCAACTAGTCTTTCAATCTGTTAAAAATATCCCAGATGGAAATAAAAGGTATCTGATATGTTCAAAATCAACAAATGATGATATAATTAAACGAATCAATTCAAATTTAAGGTATTAAATGAAACAACTATCTGCTTTTTTTATTTTTATTTTATTTTTTTCAATGCCTAGTCTTGCTTCACAAAAAGATGCTTCTATTTTGGCAAATATAGCTTCTGCTGATTTATATGAATTGAATATAAAAGATTTAAGAAGAACTATTCTTCCATATTTAAAAGAAAAAAGCTATATAAAAAGTTTTAAAGTTATTGATTTATCTGATAATCAGCCTGTATTTACATACAAAGTACAAGGAAATAGTTATATTCTAAATGAAGCAATTGATTTATGTCCTCAAGATAAGAATTTTTTTACTGCTAATATTACTTACATGGGTGATACAATTGGTCGCGTTGAAATATGTATTTCTCAACATAACAATAATCTTAATATAGCATTTACACAAGAGGAGGAAAAATGGTTACAAGAACATCCAACTATACATGTTGGAGGGGAAAAAGACTGGGCACCATTTGATTTTGTAGATGAAAATGGAAACTACAATGGACTTGCAAAAGATTACCTTGATTTAATTGCACATTATGGTGGCTTTAATGTAGAATATCATACTAGGGAAAACTGGAATCAATTACTTGAAGATATTAAAACTGGTAAAATAGATATGTTACCAGCAATTAATATTAATGAAGAGAGAAAAAAATTTATTAGTTTTACCAATGCTTATATTAAACTCCCTGAATATTATTTTACTCTAACAAATTATCAGGACTTATATTCATTAACCCAATTAAATGATAAGAAAATTTCAAATGTAAAAGGCTATGCACTTACAGACTGGCTTCGTAAAAACTATCCAAACATAGAAATTATAGAAAAAAATTCTATAGCTGAATGTTTACAGTCTGTAAAATCTGGGGAAACAGTTGCATATATAGGGGATAATCCCTCTACAACTTATAATTTAGAAAAGAACTTTATTACAGGAATACGACTGAATAATCCAGTCAGGGAAAGAGATGCTGTCAAACTTTACATGGGTGTAAAAAAAGAATATACAATTTTTACAAATATTATCAATAAAATAATAACAAAAATTCCAAAAGATAAAATATCAAAGATATCATCAAAATGGATGAAAATCATAGAAAAAAAAACAGTTGTTTTAACAAAAGAAGAAAAAATTTGGCTAGAAAATAATCCTATTACAAGAATTGGGGTAATGGAATATTGGCCTAGTGATAAAAATGGCAATAGTTTACATACTGGAATTTTAAAACTCATCAATAGGTACAGTGGACTCAATTTAGTTCCAATAAAATATAAAGTGTGGAAAAATGCTTTTGATAAAGCATCTCAAGGAGATGAACTATCTGGAATTATGGGACTTAGTTGGAGTAAAGAGAGAGAAAAGCAATTTTTATATACACCTGCTTATGATTTTACACCTTCATACCTTATAACAAAAGTATCAAATAATGAGATTAAATCCTTTCAAGACTTAGAAGATAAAACAATCTATTTAAAATCAAACTCAATTATTTCTAAAATGATGAAAGATAAATCTCCATCAACAAAAATAATTAATATAGCAAATACAAATGAGATATATCAAAAACTATCTACTACTAATGAAGCTGACGCAATGCTTATCTATTTTATAGATGAAAAAAAACTTGAAGAGTATAATCTAAAAATTGTCAAAACAATATATGACAGATACGGTGAAGTAGCAATTGGAATCAATAAAAAATATCCTCAACTACATTCTATTGTTGATAAAGCATTTAAGACGATTCCTAAAAATGAACTTTCTTATTTACGAGACCAAGACTGGGAAAATAAAAAAGATAAAAATAAATATGAACTTTCTACAAAAGAATTAAAGTATCTTAAAAAAAGAAAACAGATAAATATCTGTATCAATCCTAATTGGGAACCTTTAGAGTTTTATGGAAATGGCACTGCCCAAGGTATCTCTATAGACCTTCTTAATATAATCAAAGAAAAACTTAACTTAGAATATAACTTTATTAATACAACTTCGTGGTCACAATCACAACAATATCTCAAAGAGAAAAAATGTGACATCTTACCAACTGCTGTTGTTACAAAAAAAAGAAAAGAATATGCAAACTTTACAGATCCATATTTAAACTATGATTTGGCTATCATTACTACTTCTGATAAACCTTTAGTAAAAAATTTGGACTCTATTGCAAGTGAAACAATGTCTAGAAAAGAAGGCTCAGGACTCATTAGCCAATTAAAGAAAAAATATCCATACTTAAATATAAAAGAATCTGCTGGATACAAAGAATCTCTTCAAGATGTTATAAATGGTAATGTCTATTTTACAATTACTACTTTGCCTGTATTTTCATACTACAAAAGTAAATATGGATTAAAAAATCTTCAAATTGCTGGCTATACCGATTTAAAATATAATCTTTGTGTAGCTGTTAGAAAAGATGATAAGACACTATTAGGAATCATGAATAAAGCAGTAAAATCTATTCCAAAATCAACTTACAATGTTGTTCATGATAAATGGGCAACAGCTAAAGTTATTACAAGTACAGATTGGAATTTAATCTTTAAAATATCTGGAGTAATATTACTTATAGTGTTATTTCTACTTTGGAATAATAAAAAATTACAAAAATTAGTCAATTTAAAAACTGCTGATTTACAAAAACAAAAAAAAGAGCTAGAGATATTATTTAAATCCTTTGATAAAAATGTTATCTTTTCTCGTACAGATTTAGAAGGTGTTATAACACAAGCAAGTGAAGCTTTTTGTAAAATAAGTGGATATACACAAAAAGAACTTATAGGACAACCTCATAGTATAGTTCGTCATCCAGATATGCCTAAAGAAGCATTTGAAAAGATGTGGTATAGATTACAAAGAAAAGAATCTTTTGAACTTGAAGTAAAAAATCTTAAAAAAGATGGTAGTTTTTATTGGGTGAAGTCCCAATTTGAACCAGACTTTGATACTGAGGGAAATCATATTGGGTATAGCGCTTTGCGTATTGATATTACAGATAAAAAAGCGGTAGAAGAGTTAAGTAAAAACCTTGAAGAAAAAGTGGAGATGAGAACAAAAGAGTTAGAAATAGCAAAACTTGAAGTTGAAGAGATACATAAACATACAAAAGATTCTATAGAATATGCTTATTTAATTCAAGAAGCACTTATTCCTGATTCTAAATTGTTTAAAAATTATTTTGAAGATTCTTTTACAATATGGCATCCAAAAGATGTTGTGGGTGGAGATATTTATCTATTTGAAGGGTTAAGAAATGAAAATGAATGTTTGCTGATGGTTATAGATTGTACAGGTCATGGAGTTCCTGGTGCATTTGTAACAATGCTTGTAAAAGCAATTGAGAGACAAATAACTTCAAAAATAATCAATAATAATGAGATTGTTAGTCCAGCAAAAATATTATCTATTTTTAATAAAAGTATGAAACATCTTTTAAGACAAGAAGATGAGAAGAGTATCAGTAATGCTGGATTTGATGGTGGTATTTTATACTATAATAAAAAAGAACAAATAATAAAATTTTCAGGGGCAGAGACACCACTTTTTTATTTTGATGAGAATAATAAACTAAATACAATCAAAGGTTCAAGACACTCAGTAGGATATAAAAAATCTGATTCTTCATATGAATTTAAAGAAAATGTTATTAAAGTAAAAAAAGGGATGAGTTTTTATTTAATCACTGATGGCTATATAGATCAAAATGGTGGAAAAAAATCTTTTCCATTTGGTAAGAAAAGATTTAGTAAAATACTTGAAGATAATATTGATAAAAGTTTTAATGAACAAAGGAATATACTATTGAATAAATTAGATGAATATCAAGGTACTGAAACAAGAAATGATGATGTAACTTTAGTAGGAGTAAAAATATGAAAAATAAAGAAGAAAAATCAACAAAATATAGAGGAAGATTTTTAGAACGAGACTACAATAGTTTTAAAGATGATTTGCTTTACTTACTTGAAGACTATAAAAAAAAGAGTGAAAGACTTGATAAAATCATCAAACAAAGTGATAAAACACAATTACAACTCCTTAAAGCCAATGACGAACTAGACCAATATAAAAAAGACTTAGAAAAAAAAGTTAAAGAAGAGATAGCAAAAACAGAAGAGAAAGAAAAAATCATTTTTGAGCAATCTAAATTTGCAGCAATGGGTGAAATGATTGATGCTGTAGGACATCAATGGGCACAACCTCTAAACCTTATTAGTTTACAAATAGGTATGCTAGGATATGAGTTTGAAGCTGGTAAAGTAGATCAAAAATATATGGATGAGTTTCAAGCTAAAATGACTCAATATATTGAACATATGAATAATACATTAAGTGAGTTTAGAACATTTTTCAGACCAAATAAAGAGCAAAAGCAATTTAATGTAAAAAATATGATTGAAAAAGTTCTTTTTCTAGTAGACAATGAGATTATAAAACAAAATATTAGCATAGAACTTAATATTTTAAATGATTTTGATATAGTAGGTATTGAAAATGAATTTAAACACATTATTCTTAATATCATTAGTAATGCAAAAGATGCTTTTTTATCCCATACTCAAGAAAAGAAAGTCATTACAATTAATGTAGATCAGAATGAAAATGAAAGAACTATAGAAATCATAGATAATGCTGGTGGTATTCCTAAGTCCATAATAGATAAGGTTTTTAAAGCAAATGTAACAACAAAAAAAGACTCAAATGGTACAGGAATTGGACTCTATATGAGTGAACAAATAGCAAAGAAAAACAATGGAACAATAACAGCTCAAAATGTGAAAGATGGAGCAAAGTTTACATTCATTCAAAAAATACTATAACACATTTGTGATAGAATAAGAAAATTAAAAAGGGAAGCAATTTTGGAGATAACAGAAATTCAACATTTAGTAGAAAGAGATGGAATAGTTTTTTTAAGTTATGGAGGTTTTTTATCCCAAGCTTTAATTTCAGCTATGACAGAAGCTTTAGAAAAAGAAGCTGATGCAAATGAAATTGGAATGGGTGTTTCAAATAATATTTTTACAATATTTATTGAGCTATCACAAAATATGATGAATTACTCAAAATCAAAAGACCCAAACTGCCATGAAATCAATCCAGAAGGATTAATTATAGTTTCAAGGGATGACAAAGGAAACTATTATATTCAAAGCCAAAACATTATAGCCCTGGAAGATAAAAATAAGATTGAACCAAAACTTAAAGAGCTTCAATTTTTAGATAAAGATGGAATAAAAAAACGATATCGAGAACTTCGAAGAAGTGGTCAAAACACTCATGGAAAAGGTGGAGGAATTGGATTTTATGAAATTGCTAAAAAATGTGACTCTATTGAGTATAAGTTTAAAGAGATTAATGAAAATAAATACTATTTTCATATCAAAACAAAAATAAATATAAATAAAAAGGAAAAATAAAATGAATAATTTAAATATAGAAGAAACAAAGTACACTCCAAAAATAGATTTAAACTATGAAAAAGGAACAGTTTCAATAGTAGGTAAGTCATATCCAGAAAACACTTTTGAGTTTTATGAACCAGTTATGAAGTGGCTAGAAGAATACTTTAAGAGTAATGCAAAAGAGACTACAAGCATTGATTTTGAAATCATCTATTTTAACTCAAGCAGTTCAAAACTATTTTTTGATCTTTTTGACTTACTTGAAGAAAATAAAAAAACAAATAATATAATCATAAATTGGATATATGATGAAGAAAATGAATCTGCACTTGAAGCAGGAGAGGATTTTCAAGAAGACTTTGAAACTCTAAAAATTAATTTAATTTCAAAATAGAGATAAAGCAATGTCTATTAATAAAAATAAACTTATAAATGAAATAGAGACACTTAAAGAAGAGTTTGCTAAAACAACAGATAAACTTATCAAAGATGTAAAAAGACAAGATAAGATTATGGCTAGAAGTGATAAAAGACAAAGACAAGAATATGATGAGTTACAGAAAAAATTTCTAGAAGTTGAAACTCTACAAAAAGAGATAGAAGATACACAAAAAGAGGTTGTATTTACTATGGGTGCTATTGGGGAAAGTAGGAGTAAAGAAACTGGAAACCATGTAAAAAGAGTTGCTGAGTATTCTAAAATTTTAGCATTATATTATGGTCTTCCAGTAAAAGAAGCAGAGATGCTTAAACAAGCAAGTCCAATGCATGATATAGGGAAAATAGCTATTCCTGATGCTGTTTTAAATAAACCTGGTAGATTTAATGAGGAAGAACGAAAAATCATGGACACACATGCACAACTAGGATATGATATGTTAAAAATGTCAAGTAGACCCTTGTTAAAAATGGCAGCAACAGTAGCATATGAACATCATGAAAAATGGAATGGCACGGGTTATCCAAATCAACTCAAAGGTGAAGAGATACATATCTACGGTCGTATTACAGCATTAGCAGATGTATTTGATGCACTTGGTAGTGATAGATGTTATAAAGACGCTTGGGATGATGAAAGAATATTTACAATGTTTAAAGAGGAGAGAGGTGAACATTTTGATCCAAAACTTATTGACATTTTTTTTGAAAATCTTGATGAGTTTTTAAAAATTAGAGAAAGTTTAAAAGATACTTTCTAATCAAGTATGAGAAAAAATTAAATTATCTAAATATTTTCATCATCTTGACTAAAATATTTTCATCTGTGTATATTTTAAGAAACTCAACACCACTATTTTTAAAGTTTTCATATAGTTTATAATCATGGATTTTTATATTTTTTTCATACTCTTTTGTCAAACTACTACTCAAGTTACCATCAAATTTTTGGAATGTTTGAGGATCTGTAAAATTTACATTTCCCATTTTTGAAGGATGTTCTTCAAATCTATCTCGTACAATGATTGCTATAACTTCATGCTTTTTTGCCAAAAGTTTTAAGTTTAAATTTTTAGTATCAAAAAAATCTCCTATTAAAAAAACAATTGACTTTCTTCGTATTTTTGTAAAAAGTTCATTTGTTATTTTTGGATAGTTTACTTTTTTTCCTATAGCATTATAGTTATAAATACTCTCAACCATAGCTTGTACTGCCATAAGTTTTTTTGTTTTATTTGTATTGACTTGTAGAGTTTCATTTGCTATAAAACTACTATAAGTATCACCTTGTGCACTACAACTATATCCCAAGATAGCACACACTTCAGAGATAATTTCTTGCTTAAACTTAACGGTTCCAAAGTGGACACTACCGCTTAAAATTGGTACAATATTTATGTCTAGTTCTCTTTGTGCATGAAATACTTTTACAAAAGGCTTTTGCATCTTTGCACTTATAACCCAATCAATTTTCCGTATATCTTCACCATCTTCATATTCTCGTAGTTCAACAAAATCATACCCCTCACCTTTAAATTTAGAAGTATTATTTCCTATTTTTTGTGAAAATATTGCCTTTTTAGTTTTAATTAATAATTTTTTTAAATTCTTATCCATTTATTCTCTATCGTCTTCTAATTATGTTTTTTAATTCCTGAATAACTTCTTCTTCTCTTTGTTTAAGATATTTACGATAACTACTTTGTCCAGATTTTTGTATCTCTATTGAAACAATTATATTCATACCGCTTTCTAATTTCTCTAATCTTATAACTTTTCCTTTTGCAAATATTTTTGTGAATTTTCTCTCTTTGATTAGAACACTTGCTGAATCTACTTCAAACCCAAAAGTCAAATCTAAAAGCATTGCTGGTTTAATAGCTAAACTATTGTTATTTGAAAACAACTCTACTGCGTCAAAAGAGATATGCTTTGCCGTACAATTAATAAGTAACTTATTGAAGAAAAAACTTGCTTTAAAACTTTTATCAGCGAGTACTCTAGAATAACTATCATTCCTAGCTTTATAATTTATGTATTTAGGTGCTGTCAATTTAATAATATTTGTTTTAATATCTACACTTAAAAGCTTTGAAAATACATATTTTTGTGTTGAGTTGATTTTCATAATATTATGTTTATCATACTTTGTAGCTATTAATTGTGCTATAGGCATTTTTAATTCAAAAGTGTTCTCATCACAAGAGATTATTTCAGCACTATTTTGTATCGTTATCCCTTTATAAGTATTGATACAAGTTATAGGTTCTTTATTGACTAAGAACTCTTTAATATCTTCTATACAAGTTTTTGGTACAACTGTTTTTTCTTTTTTATTTTCTGTACTGTTTACTTTGGGTACTTCTACTTTTTTTTCTATAATACTTTTTACTTTTTCTTTAGGTTTCTTTTCTATTTTTTTAGCCACAACATTAGGTTTAGGAACTACTTTTGAAAGGATAGGTTTTATCACTTTGGGTGATTCTACTTTTGAAAGGATAGGTTTAACTTCCATTTTTGGTAAAACTTGAATCAAGGAAGAAGCTAATTGAGAAAAGTTTACTGGCTTAATCAACATCAAATCTAATCCCATATCTAAAGATTGTAATAATGAATAATAATCATTTTGAGTACTTAAAGTGATTATCTTCACATTGGTATCTATCTCTTTAATATCCGCTAAAAGTTCTATTACATTTTTTTTCGTTAAATCTAAATCGGTCACTATAATATCTGGTTTTTTTTCAATAAATTTTTCAAAACCTTCAGCTCCATCGAAAGCTTGATAAAAATTTTTAAATATTTTTTTTAGATAAACGCCAAAATTATTTTGTAATACTTTATCTTGTTCTATATATAGTATAGTTTTATCATTTGCTACACTTTGTAATCTATTTAGGCTGTTCATAATTGTACTCTTTTTATTAATAGATATAGAATAATCAATTTTCTATAAATATTCCCTTAGGATATTTTAGATACAATGTCGAAAATAAAAACTAAAGGGATGAATATGTTTCATGAATATAGAGATATAGTTACAGAATTAAAAACAAAAGATGCACACTTCAAAAAGATTTTTGATGAGCACAATGAATTACACGATAAATTAGACAAAGCTGAAGCTGGTGGAGTTGATCATATCGATTCATTAGAAATTGAAAAAATGAAAAAAGAGAAACTTAAGCTAAAAGATCAAGCTTACGCTATGATTATGGAATATAAAAACAAATAGTTTCCGATACATACAAAACTTTTAAAAGGTCAAGTTTTTTAACTTGACCTTTTTTATTATTTAAGTATAGTTTAGATACAATAATTCAATTTTACAAAAAGGTATTAATAACTTATGGAAAATCTTTTCGAATCACAAGATATAGTTGACATTAAAATAGAAGACAGTATAAAAGCTTCATACCTAGACTACTCAATGAGTGTTATTATAGGTCGGGCTTTACCTGATGCTAGAGATGGTTTAAAACCAGTTCATAGAAGAATCCTTTATGCTATGCATGATCTTAATATGAGTTCAAGAACACCCTATAAAAAATCAGCGAGAATAGTTGGGGATGTTATTGGTAAGTATCACCCACATGGTGATACATCAGTGTATGATGCACTTGTAAGAATGGCACAAGACTTTGCTATGAGAATGCCACTTGTTGATGGGCAAGGAAACTTCGGTTCAGTTGATGGTGATAATGCTGCTGCTATGAGATATACAGAAGCTAGAATGACTAAACTAAGTGAAGATTTACTTAAAGATATAGATAAAGATACAGTAAACTATGTACCAACATACGATGATACAGGGAAAGAACCCTCTGTTCTTCCTACAAGAATGCCTACACTTCTTGTAAATGGTAGTGAGGGTATTGCTGTTGGTATGGCTACTAAGATACCACCACACAATCCAACTGAAGTTATGAATGCACTGATTCACCTAATAGATAATCCAACTGCAGATGCTACAGAACTTATGGAGTTTATCCAAGGGCCGGACTTTCCTACGGGTGCTACAATTTTTGGAAGACAAGGTTTCACTGATGCTTATAAAACTGGTCGTGGAAAAGTTAAAATAAGAGCAAAACACCATATTGAAACAAAAGGAAAAAAAGAGATTATCGTAATAGATGAACTTCCTTATCAAGTAAATAAAGCAAGACTTATAGAACAAATAGCAAATCTATCAAAAGATAAAATGATAGAGGGTATCAGTGAAGTAAGAGATGAATCAGATAGAGAAGGTACAAGAGTTGTTATTGAGCTTAAAAAAGATGCTATGGGTGAGATTGTTTTAAATAATCTTTACAAACAAACACCTATGCAAACAACATTTGGTATCATTCTTTTAGCTGTTCATAATAAAGAACCAAAAATTTTCAATCTTCCACAAATTTTAAATATCTTCTTAAATCACAGAAAAACTGTAATTATTAGAAGAACCATATTTGAGTTAGAAAAAGCAAAAGCAAGAGCTCACATCTTAGAAGGTTTAAAAATTGCTGTTGATAATATTGATGAAGTAGTTAAAATTATCCGAGCAAGTGCAAATGATGCTGAAGCTAGTGAGAAATTAATTGCTAGATTTGATCTTTCTGAAATTCAAGCAAAAGCTATTCTTGATATGAGACTAGGAAGACTTACAGGTCTTCAAATAGAAAAACTTGAAGAAGAATTAAGAGCATTATTAGCCCTGATTGCTGAACTAGAGTCTATTTTAAAATCTGAAGAAAAGTTAAATACAATTATCAAAGATGAATTATTAGAAACAAAAGAAAAATATAATGAACCAAGAAGAACTGAGATTGAAGACAGTTATGATGACATTGATATTGAAGATTTAATACCAAATGAACCTATGGTAGTAACTATCACTCATAATGGTTATGTTAAAAGAGTTCCAATCAAAGCATACGAAATGCAAAGAAGAGGTGGAAAAGGTAAAGTTGCTGTTACTACACATGATGATGACTTTATTGAAAGATTCTTCGTATCAAATACGCACGATACACTTATGTTTGTTACAAATCTTGGTCAATTATACTGGCTAAAAGTGTATAGAATCCCAGAGGGTGGAAGAACAGCAAAAGGGAAAGCTGTAGTAAATCTTATCAATCTAAAAGAAGATGAAAAAATTATGGCAATTATTCCTACAACAGATTTTGATGAAACAAAATCTTTAGCATTCTTTACTAAAAACGGTGTTGTTAAAAGAACAGCATTAAGTGAATTCAGTAACATTAGAAGTAATGGTGTAAGAGCTATTGTACTTGATGATGATGATGAAATCGTAACAGCACAAATTACAATACCAGAATCTCAATTCCTAATGATATTTACAGCACTTGGACAAGTTATAAGATTTGAAATTGAAAAAACAAGAACACAAGGTAGAACTACACGAGGTGTTAGAGGTATTAAATTTAAAGACCCTAAAGATTATGTAGTAGATGCTGATGTTATTGAAAATGAACAACAAGAGTTATTAACAGTAAGTGAAAATGGTGTTGGGAAACGAACAGAAGTTGAAGCATATAGACTTACAAATAGAGCTGGTTCTGGTGTAATTTCTATGAAACTAAGTCCAAAAACTGGGAAAACAGTAGTTGGAAATGTTATCGTTGATGAAGATCAAGATTTAATGGCACTAACATCAATAGGTAAAATGATAAGAGTTGATATGAATACTATTAGAAAAGCTGGTAGAAATACAAGTGGTGTAACTATAGTAAATGTTGATAAAGAGGACAGAGTTGTAAGTATTGCTAAATGTCCAAAAGAGAAAGATGATGAGCTAGATATTCAAAATGCTGATGATATGGCTGGAATTGATCTGGAGGAAAGAAATTTATTAAACACTGATAATAATGGAGAAAATGAATAGATGAGTTTGAAATATAATGTAGCAGTAGTTGGTGCTACTGGTGCAGTTGGAGAAGAATTATTTAGAGTTATGGAAGAGATGAACTTTCCAGTTGGCAATCTTTTACCACTTGCAAGTGCTAATAGTGTTGGAACAAATATCACATATGCAGGGAAAGAATATGCTGTAGTTGAATTAACAGATACAGTTTTTGAAGAACACGAAGTTGATATAGCTTTTTTTAGTGCTGGAGGAAGTATCTCTGAAAAATTTGCACACTTTGCAGTAGAAGGTGGTGCTGTTGTTATAGATAATACAAGTCATTTTAGAATGAATGAAAATATCCCTTTAGTAGTACCTGAAGTAAATCCAGAAGATATAGCTTTATGGAGAGAAACAGGAATCATAGCAAATCCAAACTGTTCAACAATCCAAATGGTACAAGCTCTAAAACCTCTTGATGAACTTTATGGTATCAAGAGAGTTGATGTATCTACATACCAAGCTACAAGTGGAGCTGGTAAAAAAGGGATGGAAGAACTAGTACATCAAATGCAAGACTTTTTTGCATTTAAATTAGATGAAACGCAAAAAGAAGCATTTGCACATCAAATAGCTCTCAATGTAATACCACATATTGATGTATTTCAAGAAAACGGTTTTACAAAAGAAGAGATGAAAATGGTAAATGAAACTCAAAAAATTATGAAAAAACAAATAGCAATTGCTGCTACTTGTGTAAGAGTTCCTGTTTTAAGAAGTCATAGTGAATCTATCACTATTAGATTTGAAGAGGGTGTTGATGTTGATGTAAATGCAGTAAGAAGTGCTTTAGATAACTTTGAAAATGTAGAGGTAGCAGATGATACAACAAACAATATTTATCCAATGCCAATCATGTCAACAGATACAGATACAACTTTTGTAGGGAGAATTAGAAAAGATATCTATGAACCAAATGTTGTACATCTTTTTAATGCAGCAGATCAAGTAAGAGTTGGTGCTGCTACAAATGCTGTAAGAATTGGTCTTAAATGGATAGCTTTACAAAATGAGGAGCTATAAACATGATAGAAAAATTATTTGAAGGTGCCATTTGGAGAAGTAGACTAGTAGTTATACTTGCTGTGATATTTGGATTACTTGGTGCGATAGTTTTATTTGTTGTTGCGTCTATGGATATCTGGGGAGTTGCTGTATATAGTTTTAATACAATTATAAGTGGAGCTCATCCTGAACACTTTCATGAAGATATAGTTGCTGGTATTATTGGTGCCGTTGACTTATATCTTATAGCTGTAGTTTTATTTATCTTTGCATTTGGTTTATATGAATTATTTGTATCTGAAATTGATGAAGCTATGGAAAAAGAAAATGCAAATAAAATACTTGCAATTCACTCACTAGACCAATTAAAAGATAAAATAGCAAAAGTTATTGTAATGGTTCTTGTAGTAAGCTTCTTTCAAAAAGTATTACATACAGATTTGCAACACCATTAGAGATGTTGTATTTTGCACTTTCAATCACTGCACTTGCAGTTGGATTGTTCTTTTTAGGAAAAGTAGGAAAACATTAATAGATTATTTAATCTATTAACCTGCTATAGACTAACTTAACATTAAAAATTCATTTAAATAATTAGAATAAAAAAGGAAGATATATGGGAAAAATATTTGTTGATGCGTGTTTAGGAAAAGAAACACCTTATACACCAGTATGGATGATGAGACAAGCAGGAAGATACCTTCCTGAATATATGGCAGTTAGAGCTGAAGCTGGTAACTTTTTAAACCTTTGTCATGATCCAAAAAAAGCAGCTGAAGTTACTATCCAACCACTTGATATCGTTGGTGTAGATGCAGCAATATTATTTTCAGATATTTTAGTGATACCAGATGAGATGGGTATGGATTTATCTTTTGTAAAAGGTGAAGGCCCAAAATTTTCTGACCCAATAACTTGTGAGGCTGATGTTGATAGACTTATTGGTGGGAAAGAAGCTTCTAGTAAATTAACATATGTATATGATACGATTAAACTTTTAAGAGAGCAGTTAGATGAGAGAGGTGATGATAAAGCACTAATAGGTTTTACAGGTGCACCTTGGACATTGGCAACATATATGATTGAAGGGCAAGGAACTAAAACATATAATTTATGTAAAAAAATGATGTATTCAAACCCAGAGTTATTACATAAAATCTTGAGAAAAGTAACAGAAGTTGTAAAGCTTTATATGGAAAAACAGATTCAATCAGGTGTAGATGTTGTTCAAATATTTGACTCTTGGGCAGCAGCTATTGAACCTTCAAAGTACAATGAATTTTCATGGCAATATATGGTAGATATAGCAGATTATCTAAAGTCAAAATATCCTGAAACTCCAATTATTATGTTCCCTAAA
This sequence comes from Arcobacteraceae bacterium, assembly GCA_963667095.1. GTDB lineage: Bacteria > Campylobacterota > Campylobacteria > Campylobacterales > Arcobacteraceae > JAIOSF01. The sequence continues at coordinate 50,420 of OY762960.1, forward strand.
GGTGTTGCAGCTTTTATTGAGCGAGGACTTGTATATGGAAACTTTGATGTATTTGGTATAGATTGGGGAACTCCAATGGCTATGGCAAAAGAGAAACTAGGAGACAGATATGTTCTTCAAGGAAATATGGAGCCATGTAGATTGTACTCAAAAGAAGCAACTACAGAGTGTGTAGAGGGTATCCAAAAAATCATGGAGGGTAAAAGACATATCTTTAATTTAGGTCATGGAATCTTACCAGATGTACCAGTAGAAAATGCAAAACACTTCGTAAGTGAGTGTCAAAGAGTAAGCGGTAAAAAATAATGCCAAGCATCATTTTTGGACCCATCCCCTCAAGAAGATTTGGGATGAGTCTAGGAATAGACCTCTCCCCTACTTCAAAACAGTGTAACTTTGATTGTCTGTATTGTGAACTTGACAAAGCAAAAACAGTATCAAAACAAACCCAAATACTAGAAGTTGAAGATATTATATCTCAACTAAAAACTGCCCTTGCAAATCATAAAAATATAGATGTGATAACATTCACAGCAAATGGTGAACCAACTTTATATCCAAAACTCTCAACACTTATAGAAGAAGTAGATAAAATAAAAGGTGATATAAAAACACTTATTCTTAGTAATGGTGCAAATATTTATGAAGAAAATATTGCAAATACTCTTACAAAGATAGATATAGTAAAGCTCTCACTTGATTGTGTAAGCACTACTTGCTTTAAAAAACTTGATAGAGTAGATGAGAGTATAGATTGTACAAAAATAGTAGATGGTATGATAGCTTTTAGAAAAATCCATAAAAAACAACTTATCACCGAAACTCTTTTTGTAAAAACACTTAACGATAGCCAAGAAGAGATAAATAAAATTTACGAAGCCTTAAAACTTATCAAACCTAATAGAGTAGATATAGGTACCATTGATAGACCTCCAGCATACGATGTAAAACCTGTAAGCTATGAAACCCTACTTCATATAGCAAATACTTTTAAAAATCTTCCAGTAACCATAGCACATAGAGATAAAAACATCACAAAAGAAGAATACACCGAAGAAGAGATATTAAGACTCCTTTTACGAAGACCTCTAACCCAAGATGATATAGAAAATATTTTTACAAAAGACTCTCAAAATATCCTACAATCTTTGATAAAAAATAAAAAAGTTTATGAAGTTATCAACAACAATGTGAAGTTTTATAAAATATCGTAATTTAAGCTAAATTTAATTGACAAAATTAAAATATTTAACTATAATTTCGCCACTTAAAAGGAAACATTCTTTTTAAACTAACACAAGTTCCGGCATAGCTCAGCGGTAGAGTAGATGACTGTTAATCATTTGGTCCCTGGTTCGATCCCAGGTGCCGGAGCCATTTCAATTTCAAACCCCTTATTTACAAATATTATCAACAATTAAAGAAATAAATTTTTCCTAAATGGTATCAAATCGTAGAAAAATTATAATTATATCTTATCTGTAAGTCCAAATAAATTTGAAAAAAGATACAATGAAAGTATTAAAATAATTTAAAAACAAAGACTCACTATGAAAAATAAATTTTCTTCTTTAAATAAGATATTGTCTAACCACTTTTTGAAATATTCAATTATTCCATTATTTATTATTGAAATTTCATTATTAATTTTATATTTTACAATTAATTTATACATCTATAATAAAAATGTAGTAACATTAAAACAAGATGCTTTAAAAAACAGTTCAGAACTTCTAAAATATGAAGCGGGTAAAATAGACCAAGTATTATCAAAAGTTACAATGCTAGCTACAACTATGCAAAAAGACCATCAAAGAATTTTATCCAATCCTAAAAATTACAATATTCAACAAGTACCAAAGTTTACTACTGCACCAAATGAAGTATTTTATAAAGAATCAAAATATGGCTCCAGCTTATACTACTCATCTAAAACACACATAGGTGAAAAACAAAGATCTAAAGCTATTCAAACAGAAGCTATGGACCCTTTATTAAAAGATATAGTAGATTTAAATCAAAATATAGTTGCATCATATTTTAATAGTTATGATGATATGAATAGACTTTATCCATATATTGATAAAGTGTATGAACAATATGGAGCACATATTCATATGGAGGATTATAACTTTTACTTCTTAGCAGATAAAAAACACAATCCTACTAAGAAATCAGTTTGGACAGAGGCTTACTTAGACCCAGCTGGCAATGGTTGGATGCTTTCATGTATAACACCTATATATAACAAAGACTTTTTAGAAGGGGTAAGTGGTCTTGATATCACTATTGAAAATATTGTATCAAATATTTTAAATACGAAACTCCCTTACGATGGAAAAATGTTTTTGATTGACAAAAATGGTATGATATTGGCAATGCCTGCAAAAATAGAACAATTATTAGGAATGACTGAGTTAAAAAAACATAGATATACAGATGTAATAACTCAAACAATTACAAAGCCTGAAGAATATAACATCTATAAAAATGAAAGTCCTTTTGGAACCCAATTTCAAAATATGTTGTTACATAAACTACAAACTTCTGAACTTATAATTAATGATGAAAGATACATCATTATGAACCATCCTATAAAAGAAACAAAATGGCAACTCATAACAGTTTTAGAAGAAAAAAATATATTTGCCTCTATCTTTGAACTAAAAAATCTTTCATATAAAATAGGATATTTTGCTATTGGATTTATGGGGATATTTTATTTATTATTTTTCTATTTTCTTTTTAAAAAAACAAGAAAAGTTTCTAATCAAATTGTGACTCCTTTAAATGAACTCACAAAACAAACATCACAAATAACTGATTTACATACTAATGTTCAGCCTATAGATACAAATATAACTGAAATACATACTTTAAGTAATAACTTCTCAACAATGATAAATAAACTCAATAAAGCAACAAAAGCAAAATCTGAATTCCTGGCAAATATGTCACATGAGATAAGAACACCTATGAATGGAATCATGGGTATGTCTCAAGTAGTCTTAGATACAAACTTAGATAAAGAACAAAAATATTATATAAATATAATAAATGATTCAGCAAACTCTCTTCTTCATATTATAAATGACATCTTAGATATTAGTAAAATAGAAGCGGGGAAATTTGAAATCAATAATAAAGACTTTAATCTTTTTGAACTCACAAAAAATATATTCAATCTACTAGAACAAGAAACTAAAGATAAAGACTTAAAAGTAATTGTTGAATATGATCCAAAACTAGGAAAAGAGTTTTATGGGGATAAATTAAGAATCAACCAAATACTCACAAATCTCTTAAGTAATGCTATAAAATTTACAGATATAGGAGAAATTACTTTAATAGTAAAAAAAATAGAAGAAGATAAAGTGCGATTTGAAGTGAAAGATACGGGTATAGGATTAAGAGAAGAGCAACTAGATGATATCTTTCAATCATTTTCTCAAGCAGATAGTAGTACAACTAAGCAGTATGGTGGAACAGGACTAGGACTTGCAATATCAAAACAATTAATAGAGATGATGGACGGTCAAATATGGGTTGAAAGTACTTTAGGGGTTGGAAGTAATTTTATATTTGAAGTACCACTAAAACAAATAGATAAAAAAGAACCTTATTTAGTTTTCACAAAGAAAAGAGTTTTGATTATGAGTGATGTAAAAAGCTGGCTAAATATTATAAATAATCTCATTAAAACATTTGGTGTAACTACAGATACAGCAAATACTGATAAAGAACTGGAACTATTACTGCAAAACAATCCTGAAAAATATGATTTAATCTTAATTGACTGGAATCTCAAAGAACTTTCTAAAGCTGATTATATAAATATTATTATAGAAAAATTACATCTAAATTCTAAAAAAATAATGGTCGTTAGTGAATACTCTAATCAAGAACTATCTACTATGTTCAATAAAATACATATTGATCACTACATACATAAACCTGTAGATCCTCAAATATTTTATAATATGCTTTGTGATATTTTTACAGATACAAAAGACTCAATAGAAACAAAATTTGTAGATAATAAAGAAAAACTCTTAACTAAAATTAAAACTCTTAAAGGGAGTAAAATACTTTTAGTTGAAGATAATGAACTCAATCAAGAACTCATTAGGGCAATGCTTAAAGATAGTGGGATTCAAGTAGATCTTGCCCAGAATGGTTTTGAAGCTATTAAAAAAACAGAAAATACGAAATATGAATTAATCTTAATGGATATTCAAATGCCTATATTAGATGGCTATGAGGCTACAAAAGAGATAAGAACCAGAGATACAAAAACACCTATTATAGCATTAACGGCAAATGCGATGAAAGAACATATGGACAAAACTAAAGAAGTAGGTATGAATAGGCATTTAAGTAAACCAATTAACTTGGAGACTCTTTTTAAAACATTATTAGAATTCATCCCTAAAAAGACAGATATTATAGAAAATAATAATGAAACTATGATACAAGATTCTAATACTCAAGAGCTTCCAGAATTTAAAACTTTAGATAAAGAGTATGGACTCAATCTCGTTATGGGGAATACAAATGCCTATATGCAAATTCTAAAAGGGATGACTAAATATAAAAAAATTAACTTTGAAGAGCTAGATGATGAAGAGTTTAAAAGAACAATGCATACTTTAAAAGGTCTAACTGCAAGTGCAGGAGCACTTTACTTAAGCCAAATTGCAAAAGAGATAGAAGAAAGCTTAGAGAGAGAAATGATTCCTCAATTTGTTACGAAACTAAATGAAATGATAGCAGAGATAGAAGAAAATATCATTTCAGAAGATATTGAGAAAAAAGACATAACAGAAGAGATAAGAGATGAACTTTTCGAAAAATTAAAAGAGGCAATTTCTACAAAAAGAGCAAAAAACTGTAAAGTAGTTATTCAAGAGTTGGAAAGTTATAAACTCAATAAAGAAGATAATAAACTTTTTAACGATATACAAGAATTAACTTCAAAATTTAAATTCAAACAGGCATTGGAGTTGTTTAGTGAATAATTTAAAAACACTATTAATAATAGATGATATAGAAACAAATGTAAATACTCTAATGGAGCTACTAGATGATAAATATGATATTTTAGCTTCCTTGGATGGTCAAAGTGGTTTAGAGCTTGCTCAAGAGGAAAAAATAGACCTTATTTTACTTGATATTATGATGCCCGGAATTGATGGCTTTGAAGTTTGTAGAAGATTAAAAAGCAATCCAAGAACTCAAGATATTCCAGTAATATTTATAACAGCAGATAATCATGAGTCTTCAATTGAAAAAGCTTATGATATAGGTGGTGTAGATTATATAACTAAACCCTTTAAGGCAAGAGAGGTATTGTCAAGAATCAATACACATCTTTCTTTATCAGAACAAAAGCATCATTTAGAACATTTGGTGAGAGAAAAAACTTTACAGTTACAAGAAAAAAACGATAAGCTTGAAGCATCACAACAAATAGCAAAGTTAGGATTTTGGTCACTTGATTTACAACATGACAAACTTTTTTGGAGTGATGAAGTATACAATATCTTTGAATTAACCAAAAATAATTTTACACCAACTTACGATCTTTTTTTAGATTCAATTCACCCTGATGATAAAGATAGAGTAAATGAGTTGTATCTCAAATCTCTTGAAAATAAGACACATTATGAAAGTATCCATAGAATACAGATAAAAAATGGAACAATCAAATGGATAAAAGAACAATGTAAAACTACATTTGATGAAAAGGGCAAAGCGTTACTATCAATAGGTACTACACAAGATATCACAGCAGATAAAGAGAAAGATATTTTAATAGAAAAACAATCTAAACTTGCTGCAATGGGTGAGATGATGGATGCCATAGCTCATCAGTGGAAGCAGCCTTTAAATGTGATTAGTATGATTATTAGTAATCTAAAAGTTGAAGCTGTTTTAGGTGATGAACCTATTTCACAAGAGCAAATTGATGATACTGAAAATGATATAATGGAACAAATAAATCATTTAGTAGAAACTATTGATGAATTTAGAAAATTTTTCAGACCTAATAGACAATTAGAACAAGTGAGTTTGAAAAAACTAATTCAAGATGTTATAAATTTAGAAAGTAATTTACTAAATTCAAACCATATAGAAACAGCTGTTTATGATAAAGAAAATATTGAATACAACTTAATATCCACAGAGTTTAAACATGTTATTATAAATTTTATTAGTAATGCAAAAGATGCCTTTATAGAAAATGATATCACAGAAAAAAAACTCATATTTAATATCTTTAAAACAAATTCTCATATTATAATTACAGCTACAGATAATGCAGGAGGGATACCTGAAAATATTATAAATACTGTATTTAATGTAAATGTAACTACAAAATCTGAAGGAAAAGGTACCGGAATAGGACTCTATATATCAAAACAAATTATTGATAAAATCAATGGAACACTCTATGTAAAAAATATAGAATCAGATAATAGTGATATAGGCAAAGGGGCACAATTTACTATAGAACTACCTCTTATACGTTAACTTTGCATTTGTATATAATTCAACAGAATTATGATACACTTTTATTACTACAAAATATACATAGGATAGAATAAAAATGAGACTTATTGATTTATTTTCAGATTACATTAGAAATAAAAAAGACTTAAACGAATATATAGAAAAAAGAAAAGGGATAAATGAACGAGGTGAATTCAATGATGATAAATTACGCCTTGCAGCACAAAAGCTTGAAAGACTTAAAAAAGAATATCCTGAAATCTATGATGGTATGCACGAAACTTTAGAAGAATATTATCGACAAGATGAAGGGCACTATGTAGAATATCCTATCAACTTTTTAAAACAAATTTTAATGATGTTTGAAACACACTCAACACCTGAAGATATTTATAAGTCATATAAAAAAGGTCTCAATCATCGCTGTCGAGATGCCTACTAATCATCTCTATACTAAGCAACAAAGATAACTTTGTTCTTGGTATTTATTCAATCCTTTTGGATAAATAATTTCATTTTTCTTTTCAAACTTACTCAACGCTTGGGAAGTTACAAACTCTACATTACAAATACTATTTAACTGAATAATTGTTTCTATCTTAAAAGTGATAGCACCACCTGCAAAGTTTCCTTTTTTTGAACGCTTTTTTATGACAATTTTTTCTATCTTATTTTTGTTTATAAAATCTTCAAAAGCCTCTTTTAAAGTAACTATAGATTCTCTATCTTCATCATTTTCTAGTATCAATTTTTTGATTTTCAATTCTTGGTAATCTATCTCTGTATCGTTTTTATTTACAACACTCAATACCATATAGTTTGATTTTATCTCTACACCACATATTGTCATAATAGTATCCTTCTTATAATTTTATTGTGTATTGTAACTTATAAAAAAACATATGATAAGTTTCATTGCAAATTGCAATGAAAAGAAAATAAAAACTATTACTTTTTAAGTTTTTCTATCTCAAACCAACTATCATTAACTCTATCCTCTTTGATTCCTATCATTGGTTTTTTTTCACTTTGCCATAAAGCTTCCTCTGGTTTTGGACAAGCTCTTACACACTCTCCACAATAGATACAAAGATGTGGATTGTATTTGTATTCTTGGCTTTTTTTATTTTTAGGGTTCTGTGTTGGAGTATCTGTAGGTACAAAAAGAATTGCTCCAGGTGGACAAGCTTTTTCACACTTCAAACAATAGATACAATGTTCTTCCCCATATTCTATAAGTCCTCTATGCCCTGCTGGCTTTTCTATAGGAGATACTGGATAATCTATAGTTTGAGGTTTACTAAACAGATTTTTAAATGCTTTTTTTACTGAACTAAACATCTTTCTCTACTTTGCCGTACAACTCATGCAAGGGTCAAACGATGCTAATATCGCTGGAGCATCTGCATAGTTTGAACCCTTAAACACTTCCATAAAAGCTGGGATACAAGCAAATGTAGGTGTTTTAATTCGTACACGATTTAAAAATGGTTTCCCATCACCTTTTATATAGTACATCAACTCACCTCTTGGTGCTTCAAGTCTTACTAGAGATTCACCATTTGGTTTCCCTTTTAATTTTGTAAATATCTCACCATCAGGAAGTCCATCTACTATATTTTCACACATCTGTATAGAATTTAAAATTTCATTTAACCTTACTATATTTCTTCCATGTATATCTCCGGTGTTTCCTAATTGCATCTTATATCCAACCTCATCATAAGGAAGATAGTTTGTCTCACTTCGTACATCTGTTTTTAGTCCAGCTGCTCTTGCTAGTGGTCCTATAGCATTGTAGTCATAAGCTTCATCTAAACTCAAAGTTCCTATATCTTGAAACTTTAAAGATAAACTCCAGTTATTTGTAAATTCATAAATATATTCATCTACTTTTGCTTTGATAATTTTGAGATTTGTTTTAATATCTTTGATAATTTCACTGGTAATATCACGATTTACCCCACCAATACTTACATAATCAAACTGTATTCTGTTTCCTGTGATTTTTTCTTGCAAATCCATCACATATTCTCTATCACCCATAATTTGCATAAACATAGCTTCAAATCCAGCATTTTCAGCTGTATGAGATAAACATAACATATGAGAGTGAATACGGTCAAGTTCTACAAGTAAGATACGAAGATATTTTGCTTTTAGAGGCACTTCCCCTTCAAGTAAATTTTCAACAGCAGTTGTATAACAAAGTGAATGAGTAATAGCACACAACCCACAAATTCTAGCTACAACATAAGGAACTGCATCAAATTTAAACTTCGTAGTACATGCTTTTTCAATCCCTCTATGTACAAATCCCACATCACTATCTACTTCTATGATTTTTTCATTTTCACAAGCAAATTTAAACTTTACTGGTTCTAGTAGTGAGATATGTTGACTTCCTAGTGGTATATTGATGATTTTTTTATTTGCCATAATTATATCCCACAACTTCCAAGTGGCATCTGCTCACTATCCTCATCTAAATACAACCCTTTAGCACTTCCCTCCACATCTATCCCAAACATATCCACAATCTCTCTTTGAGAGATAATAGCACTAGGAAGTATCTTAACAACACTTGGTATAACTTCATACTGTTTTACATCTACATAAAACATAGTAATATTGTCTATCTCACCATATTGTGAGAATATCCATTGTATTTGAGTAGTCTCCTCATCTATTTTAAGACCATTAAGTGTTAAAAAATGATGTTTTTCTTTTATATAAAAGTTGTTTATATCTTCTACAACTCTTTCTAAAGTGGTTTTAATTTTATTTATCATCATCAGCCTTTTGTTTTGTTTCTAAAATTTCCAATCCTTTTACAACACCATCCATGATAAGCTCAGGACTTGCTGCACATCCTGGAATATATACATCAACGGGGATATATCTATCTATCCCATCATCTACATTGTACATACCTCGAAAAACTCCGCCAGTACAAGTACAGCTTCCAACAGCTACTACTACTTTGGGATTTGGCATTTGGTTATAAAGCTCTACTAGTCTTTCTCTACTTCTATAAGTAACTGGTCCTGTTACTAAGAAAACATCTGATTGTTTTGGATTTCCAGTATTTATTACTCCAAATCGCTCAAGGTCATATTTTGGAGATAAACACGCTAAAATTTCTATATCACAACCATTGCAACTTCCTGCATTGTAGTGAAGTATCCAAGGGGATTTTTTTCTATATTTTTCAAACATTTTATACCCCTATTCCAATAAAAACCAAATTTACAATACCTAGCAATAAACCAAGTGTAAGTGTAATTTGTAATAAATTTTCTATTTTTATCCTTGCTGTACTATTATCTACTAAGTTCACTATTAAAAATACACCAAAAAACAATAGCGAACCATATAAAAAACTATCTCCTGCAAAAAGTAGCAAAATACTATAAATAAATATATACTCTATCCACTTTGCCATGTACACTATCTCAAAAAACACTCCACTAAACTCAACTTCAATCCCACCTACAATCTCTTGATGCGCTTCTGCTGCATCAAAAGGTGACTTTTTCAGTTTGATTGGGATTACCAATAAAAAGGCTAGAAACAGTAAAAATAATAGTGATATTTGAGAACTATGTGCGCGTATAATATCTATATCAAAACTACTATTTAATATATAAAAACCAACTGCTACAAGTATCAATATAGGTTCATAAGCAACTATTGATAAAAGCTCTCTATTTGAACCAATATGAGAATAGGTAGAATTCACACTGTATCCAGCGAGTACCAAAAAGATTGAAGATAAAAGATGGATAAATATCACATATAAAAAATTTTCTCCCAAGATGATTAATCCAACGGCAATCCAAAGTGTCAAAAGATGCATCAGAGCAAATACGATATGATAATTATTTACCATAAAAGGTTCTTTTCCAAACAATTTATACATATCATAAAAGGGTTGGAGTATTGGTGGTCCTATTCTGTTTTGCATCCGTGCTCGTACAACCCTCTCAACTCCATAAATCAATCCCCCAAAAATAGGTGCAAATAATATTAGTAAATATTCCATTATATCATCCCCATATATACTATCAAACCTATTAGAAATAGAGAGATATAAAATATAAGTTCTTTGTATTTATCTGATACTTCAAAATAATATGCACTAAGTTTTATCGTATCTTTTTCCCCACAATTATAAGCAGATACTTTTTTAATATTTTTAAAATTTACAAAAAATAACATAACAAATGTAGTAAGAATCAACACTGTTGCCAACAGTATCTCTAAATGTGTCATAAAATTATATAAATAACTTACATAAATACCAAAACATAAAAGTCCTACAAGGATAAAAGAAGTGACTTTATAAGTTAAGTCTATAGATATTTTTTCATACACTTTATTATCTTGTGCTATAAGTTTTGTAAGAACTTTAAAATATAAAAGTGTTAAAAACACTGAACCAATTAGTATAAAAACCAAAGGTAAGATATAAAAAATATTTGTACTTATCAAAGAAGCTATTAGTTCAATAGAGGCAAATTTCCCAATAAAAGCCCCAAATGGAGGTAAAGTCAATGAAGCAAAACCTATCACTATAAAAAACACTATTAGTTTTGATCTACTTACTAAGTAATCAATATCTTGTAAATACTTCAAATGATACACTTTTTCTAAGACACCTGCTTGTAAAAATAAAAGTGCTTTAGAGATAGCATGAAAAACTATCAATATCAAACAAATATTGATAGCTTCAGGTGTTCCAAGAGCTGCTATTGACATCATAAGTGCCAATAATGCTATAGTAGAAAGTCCAAGTATCTCTTTAAAAAAATCTTTCCCTAAAGCTAAAAGTGATGCTGTCATAAATACAAAAGTACCAAAAATCATAACAGCTAAAGATATTGTAGGAGAAAATGCTGGTGCTATTTTCAATATCAGATATGGAGCAATTTTTACCATAGTAGCACTATGTAATATTGCACTTACAGGTGTTGGTGCTACCATCGCACCTAAAAGCCATTTATCAAATGGAATTGAGGCACCTTTTACAAAAGCGGCTAAAACTAACAAAGAGATAGGTAATAAAAATAAACCATTAATATTTTGAATCAAAGTATCAAAATAGATTGTGTCATAGTAATATATCCCACTTAACAAACTCAATAAGATAGCAATACCACCTATTTGATTCATCCATAAAGCTCTTCTTGCATTTTGTATAGAAAGCTCATCATTTCTAAATCGTATAAGAATATATGAACATAAAGTTGTAAATTCAAAGGCCAGAAAAAATATCTCTATATTGTTTGTAGTTACAATCAAATTCATCACCCCTATAAAGAAAAACAGTATAGAGATAAAAAGATTCTTTTTACATGCTTTAAACTCTTCACTTTGAATATATTTAAGTGAATAAAGGATAATAACTCCACCAATAATATTTATAACTAAAAGCATCACTCGTGAGATTCTATCTACAACAATATCATTTGCAAGAATAGTAGAAGAAAATTGTAAAAAAACAATAAACAATGCTATTTGCACTATTGCAAATAAACCTATTAGCTTATCTTTATATTTAACCCCTTGATAAACAAAATACCCTAACAATATAAAATCTAAAACTAGAAAGACAAGATGAACAAGATGATTAAAATTTAGCTCAATAATTTCTGTTGTGAAGAATAATTTTAAAGATATTATTACTAAAAATGATACAAATAGATATGTAGCAATATTTCTTATCCTTAAACTATTAAAAAGTACTGTAACAGCAAAAATCAAAGGTAAAAATATTAACATTAAAACATATTCAGACATACTATTTCCACCTTTTTTTCAATATAAGAAATTTACCATATATTAGTTACTATAAAATTACAATTACATAATTTTATACCTTAAATTGTATAATAGGCTATAAAAGTTTATAGGAAGATTATATTGAAAAGTAAAAAAGAGTTAAAAAAAGAATTTATCATTCAAGGTGCTTTAGAACTTTTTGCTAAAAATGGTTTTTATACAACTACTATTCCTGATATAGCAAACTCTTTAAAAATGAGTGTTGGGAATATGTACAACTATTTTAAATCAAAAGATATTTTAGCCAAAGAGATTATAAAACACATTTCACACTATTTAGCAGATAAACTAAAAAAGATAAATGAAAAAGATATATCAACCCAAGAGAAAACAAAACAAATAGTAGAAGTTTATTTTCAAACAGCAAGTATAAAACCTGAAATGATTGACTACTTTTTAAGAGTTTTTTTATCAAATAGAGAGGTTTTTAAAGAGGGTTGTGAGGGGATGATATGTGTCAATGACTTCATCACTGAAATTATGATTTATTTTGAAGATGGTGTTAAAAATGGTGAATTAAGAGATCAAGATTTTTTTAGTGCATTTGGATTGTTTATGGGATATCTAGGTGGAATGGTTTTTTTAAAAGGTGAAAAGATCCTTCCAAAAGAACTTGATACCTATGTGAATGATATAAGTACAAATATTTACAAAGCACTTAAGGTCTAAATAAATGAAACTTATATGGCTAAATTTACTCTCGTGTAATGGAAATGTGCACTCATTTCTAAATTATCCATATATTGAAAAATTTTTACAAGATTTCACTTTCATTTATCATCCTACATTAGAAAGTGTCTACAGCTTACAAGAGTTAGTTACTCAAAATTTAGAGTGTGATGTTTTCCTTATTGATGGAACACTTGAAGATGGTCATAAAAAAGCTGATGTAGATATCAAACATATCATAGAAAAATATGGTACAAAAGCAAAAAAGATTATCACTGTTGGAACTTGTGCTTCATATGGAGGTATTTTTTTAAACAATGAAGAATCAAAATATGGTTTGCACTTCAGACAAACACAACCACATAACAGATATGAAAAACTAAAAGAAAAAACAATAAATATCTCAGGCTGTCCAATTCATCCAGAGATTCTAGTCAATACTCTGTATAACATAAAAAAAGAATATAAACTTACACTAGACCAATACCTTAGACCAAAAGAGTTTTATGCAACTACTATACACAATGGTTGTACTAGAAATGAATACTTTGAATATAAAATAGATAATCACAACTTTGGGAATATTGAAGGTTGTATGTTTTACGATCATGGCTGTCAAGGTCCATATACAAATGGAAGTTGTAATAAAATTTTATGGAATGAAGTTAACTCAAAAACACGAGTAGGACATCCTTGTATGGGATGTACAGAACCCACTTTTCCAAAAGAAAATCTTTTTGAAACAAAGAAGAATATGGGGATACCACAAAATCTTCCTTTAGGAGTTCCAAAAAGAGCTTATTTAAGTCTTGCTGGGGTTGCAAAAGCTTTTAGAATAGAACGATTTGAAAAAAAACTGATGGATAATGAATGATAGAACTTATAGAAAAAATAGAGGGTGAAGCAAAACTCAATTTTAATTTTACAAATACAAAGATAGATTTTGTAGATATAGAGTTTGCAAGTTCACGACATATTGAAAATATCCTCAAAGGAAAAAATCCACTTGATGCACTTGTGATTAACCCAAGAGTTTGTGGGATATGTGGTCATGCACACTTAATAGCAACAGTACAGGCTTTAGAAAATTGTTACGGAAATATAGAAGTTTCACAAAAAGCTAAAATTATTAGAGAACTCACTTTAAATTTTGAGATAATACAAAACCATTTTAAATGGATATATCTTACACTTTTTCCACTTCTGGGATTTAAACAAAATATCAAAGGAGCCACATATCCCTCACAACTTATGTCAAAAGCTATTGCTACTATTGGTGGACAATATCCACACAACTCTTATGCAATAGTTGGTGGAATTGTAAGTGAGGTATCGAGTAATGACTTAGTCAAAATGGAAAACTATATAGATGAAGTTATAAAGTTCTATCAAGATACTCTTATTAATGCAGATTTAGAAGACTTTTTGGTTTGTGAAAGTATTGAAAAAGTTTTAGAAGCAACTGGTGATTTACCGCTTATTCTACAAACACTCAAAAATAACAAAATTGCAAAAGTAGGAAAAAGTTTTGATAGATTTATCGCTTTTGGTGAAAACAGTTATTTTCAAAGTGGAAGAGGTGTCAAAACAAAAATCAATCATAACATCAATGTAAAATATGTAAATGAATATACAAACAAAAACTCTTATGCAAAAAATGTAAAATTTAAAAACTATTACTATGAAGTGGGAGCTTTAAGTCGTGCTATGATAAATAAAACACCACTTATTAAAGAGAGTCATAGAAGATACCAAGACAGTATATTTTCAAGAATTTTAGCTAGAATTTGTGAAATACCACAGCTCTTATTACACTCCAAAAAACTGATATCTCAAATCGATTTACAAGAACCTTCTTATATAAAACCAAAAACTGATATCTCGAAACTAACTGCTACAGGTGTAGGTATAATTGAAGCCGCTCGAGGTTCTCTTATACATAAAGTAGAGATAAAAGAAAACAAAATCATAGACTATCAAATCATCACACCAACCCAATGGAACTTAAGTAATGGAACAAAAGATGATTTAGGAATTTCACAAAAAGCAATGATAGGACTTGAAGATACAAAGTTAGCGCAAATTGTTTTCAAAAGTTTTGATGTTTGTTCAGTTTGTACTACTCATTAATGCAACTTTTATGTAACTTAAATTTTGATATCATTTAAAAAAAGGCATATAATAATTATGAAAAAAAGTTTTTATAAAACGCTGTATCAATCAGTAATTTTATTATTTAGTATCTTTATTCTTATTACTATTTTATTTAATGCTTTTTTATCTTACAATAATTTTATTACTGAAAAAGAAAAAATGAGAGATGATATTATCAATTCTAAAAAAGCAATTATGAAAAATAAAGTTGATTTTTTTATAACAGATATAGAATCTTCAAGAAAAAAACTTCAAGAAAAAACCAAACAAGAGTTACAAAAAAGAGTTGAAGTAGCTTATAATATTGCTGAAAACTTATATAAAACACAGCACAATAATCCAAATATCCAAAGTATAATTATTGAATCTTTACGAGAATTAAAATTTTATGACATTGGTGATCAATATGTATTTATGACAAAACTTGATGGTACATTTTTATTGGTTTCTGGTTTAAAACATTTAGAAGGTAAAAATGTATTTAACCTTACTACAGAGAGTAACACAAAATCTATCCATGCTATTATTGATATGGTAAAAAAAGAAAAAAAAGGTTTTTTTGAATATAAATGGCAAAACCACAATACTCTAAAATTTGAAGAAAAAATCTCTTATTTTAAATATTTTGAACCTTTTGATTGTTATATTGGTACTGGAGTATTTTTAAAAGATATAGAAGAAAAATTAAAAAAACATTTTCTAGCAAAAATAGATAATTTTCGATTTGGAGAAAACTTAGAAAATTATATTTTTTCCGCTTCGTATGATGGTATATCTTATACTGAGCCTGCTAAAGGTAAAAATATGTATGAGGCAACAGATATTAATGGACTCAAAGTAGTTCAAGAACTTATCAAAGTAGCAAAAAAAGGAAGTGGGTTTCTTCAATATGCTTTACCACTTGGAAAAGATAAACAACTAGATAAAATTAGTTATGTTGTGGGTATAGATAAATGGCAACTTTATGTTGGTTTTGGGGAAACATTAAAAGATATGAACCAAACAATAGAAAATAAAAAACAAGAACTTTTATCAGAATTATATACAGATATTACAATTTCATTATTTTTTGGTATGATTTTTTTAGTCTTATTTTATTTAATTTTACACAAACTAAAAGTACAGGTAAGTACAGATATAGAAAACCTCATGAAATCAATTTTTGAACTTGTAAACAATAATAAAGCAATAGAACTTCAAACAATAAAATTTAAAGAATTTGAACAAATCTCAATACAAACAAATCAATTATTAAAAAATAAAATTGAAATTGAAAAAAACTTAAAAGAAAAAGAGATGTTACTCTACCAACAATCAAAAATGGCATCAATGGGGGAACTGCTTGAAAATATTGCTCACCAATGGAGACAACCACTTTCGATAATTACAGTTGAAAGTTCAGGGATACAAGCAAAAAAAGAATATGGACAATTAGATGATAAGTATCTTGATGAAGCATTAGAACATATAAATGAGAATGCAAACTATTTATCAAATACAATAGATGATTTTAGAAACTTTTTTATCTCTAATGTAAAAAAAGAAAATTTTACATCACAAGAAATAATCAATACCACTTTTAAGTTGTTAAAAACCCGTAACAAAGTAAATAATATAAAGATTATTGAAGATATTGAAAATATTAGTATCACTAGTTATAAAAATCCACTTTTACAGGTTTTATTAATAATTTTAAATAATTCTTATGATGCCTTAGAAAAAATAGAATACGAAAAATATATATTTATTCATATTCTAAAAAAAGAAAATAATATTGAAATATTCATAAAAGATAATGCAGGTGGAATTAAACCTAAAAACTTAGACAAAATATTTGAACCATATTATACAACAAAGCATAGAGCAAATGGTACAGGTATTGGTTTATATATGGCTAGAGAAATTATTATGAAACAACTACACGGTAATATAACAGCCACTAATAAAAAATATAAGTATAAGAAAAAAGAATACTTAGGTGCGCAATTTATTATCACTTTTCCAGCTTCAGTATAAGTTTTATTAAAGCTTTATTGCTCTACAATTTTATTAAATGAATGAATGTTCAGATAATTTAAAGGGGAATGTTATGACTGATAGAAGAGACGCATTAGCTTCAATGTTCAGTGCCAAAGGCGCAAAAGTAAATACAAACCGTGGTGATGAGTATTATGATAACTTATTAATAAAAATCAATAAAAGACTTGATGAGTTAGAGAAAACGGAAGTAGCATCAAAAACATCAATAGAGCATGTTTTAGAAGCTGAAGGACTTACAAGAAGAGATTTCATGAAGTGGGCAAGTGCAGCCTGTGCTATGCTTATGCTTCCTCCTACATTTACCCCAACAGTTTTAAGAGCTGCTGAACTTATGAACAGAGTTCCTGTTATTTGGCTAGAACTGCAAGATTGTGCTGGGAACTCTGAAGCTATTTTAAGAAGTGATGCCCCAACTATCGATGAACTTATCCTAGATGTATTATCACTAGAATTCAATGAAACTTTAATGGCAGCAGCTGGACATGAAGCAGAAGGTCATTTAGAGGAAGCAATGCATACTTTTAAAGACAAATATATCTGTGTAGTTGAGGGAGCAATTCCTCTTTCTATGGATGGTATGTATGGAACAATTGGAGCAAAAGCTGAAACTTTTGAAGAACATCTTATAAGAGTAGCAAAAGATAGTGCTGCTGTTGTTGCTGTTGGTACTTGTGCAACCTTTGGTGGTGTTCCGGCAGCCGCACCAAACCCTACAGGGGCTGTTGGTGTTCAAGATGTTGTAAGGGGAAAACCTATTATAAATATTCCTGCCTGTCCTGCAAATCCTGCAAATATTACTGGTACTATTTTACATTTTGTTCTTACAGGACAAATACCTGAATTAGATCATTTAAATAGACCAAAATTTGCATTTGGTTATAGAATTCACGATAACTGTGAAAGAAGAGCTCACTTTGATGCTGGAGAATTTGTTGAAGAGTGGGGAGATGAGGGAGCAGAAAACAACTTCTGTTTATACAAAATGGGATGTAAAGGTCCTATGACTTTCAACAACTGTTCGATTGTTCGATACAATGAAGCTGTAAACTGGCCTATTGGTGCAGGACACGGTTGTATTGGATGTAGTGAACCACAATTTTGGGATAAATATGCAACTGAAAGACCAATTGCTGACAGTCGTATCAAAGCACCAACTGGAGGTGTTGAAAAAAGTGTTGATGAATTTGGTTTAGGATTGTTAACGGCAGCTGGTATTGGTATAGGTATTCACGCAGTAGCAAGTATAGCAGCAGGTAAAAAAGAGGGAGATGAGTAATGGCAAATAAACATTTAATAGTAGATCCAATCACAAGAATTGAAGGTCACTTAAGAGTAGAGGCAATTATCGGTGAAGATAATATTATAAAAGATGCGTATGCAAGTAGTACAATGTTTAGAGGAATTGAAACAATTCTAAAAGGGAGAGACCCAAGAGATGCTGGACTTTTAGCTATGCGTATTTGTGGTGTTTGTACAGGTACTCACTATCAAAGAAGTATTGAAGCAGTTGAAGATGCATTTGATGTAACAATTCCAAAAAATGCAAGAATTGTAAGAAACTTAATTCAAGGTGCATTGTATCTACATGACCATGTTGTACATTTTTATCATCTTCATGGACTTGATTGGGTTGATATTACAAGTGCACTTAAAGCAGATCCTGCCAAAGCTGAAGCTGAATCATTTAACTGGCATAAAACACCATATGGGACAAGTAAATCTGAACTGATTCAAATACAAGAAAGACTTACAAAGTTTGTAAAACAAGGAAGACTAGGTATATTTTCAAATGCATATTGGGGAAATAAATCATATAAACTTACTCCTGAACAAAATTTAATAGCAACAGCTCATTACCTTCAAGCTCTTGATTTACAAAGAGATGCTGCTAAAATGATGGCTATCTTTGGTGGTAAAATGCCTCATCCACAATCACTTGTAGTTGGTGGAGTTACTTGTGTTCAAGATATTAAAAACCCTGCAAGAATTGCACTATTTAAAACGCTACTGAAAAAATTTAGACATTTTATCAAAACAGCCTATCTTCCAGACTTAGCAATGGCTGGTGTAAAATATGTAGATGAAGCACTAGATGGTACTGGTGGTGGTCTTAAAAACTATATGACTTATGGAGACTTTAGACTTGATGATACAGGTTTTTATAAATCAGCACTTCTATTCCCAAGTGGTGTAGTTCTAAATGGTGATTTATCAAAAGTTCATCCATTTGACCAAAATAAAGTTGCAGAAGATGTTACTCATGCTTGGTACGAGGGAGATAAACCACTTCACCCTTATGATGGTGAAACTGAACCTAAATATACGGGATTTGAGAAAAAAGCTGATGGTTTTTCTTATATAAAACCAAAAGAAAAATATTCTTGGATTAAATCTCCAATTTATGACGATACAAGAGTAGAAGTAGGACCACTAGCTCGTATGGTAGTTGGTGTTGCAGCTGGTGATGAAAGAATCACTAAATATGTAACTGGATTTTTAGGACTATTGGGAGACAAATTAGGTCTTGGAAAAGCTGCACCTGCAAGTGCCCTATTCTCAACTGTTGGGAGAACAGCAGCTCGTGCTATTGAGAGTGAACTTCTTGCTGATGTTATGATGGAATGGGTTGATGAATTAGCAGCGAATGTTGCAAGTGGTGATTTATCTACTTGGACAGAATTTGATTTTGATACAGTATCAAAAGATGCAAAAGGTCACGGACTTGCAGAAGCACCAAGAGGTGGTTTAGGTCACTGGGTAAAAATCAAAGATGGTAAAATAGAAAATTATCAAGCTGTTGTTCCATCTACATGGAATGCAGCACCAAGAGACTACAAAGACAGAATGGGGGCTTATGAATCATCTCTTATAGGCACTAAAGTTGCTAATCCAGATCAGCCTTTAGAGATATTACGAACCATACATAGTTTTGATCCATGTATTGCTTGTGCTGTACATCTTGTAGATACAAAAGGGAAAGAGTTAAGTAGCTTTAAAGTAAATACTAGTTGTTCTATATAGGTAAAGGAGTTTACTATGAGTTATCAAAAAGTTAAAAGAATGACCACCTTTATGAGGTGGAATCATTGGGTTGTAGCTATTTGTATGGTTGCAGCCGTTGTTACAGGACTTTATATAGGACATCCTTATTATCAAAGTTTGATTGCTGATCCTGCTGTTGATAAATATGTAATGGCTTGGAATAGATGGATACATTTTATGGCTGCTATTATCTTTGATGTTAGTAGTATCGTTGTTGCTTATTTATACTTCTTTTCAAGATTTGAAAAGCCTTATAAAAAGCTTATTCCAAATGGAACTAATATCAAACAATTTATTGATGTATTGATAAATCTAATAACATTAAACAGAGTGAAAAAATTTGATTCTACTCATGCAGATAGTTTTAATGCAGTATTTTTCTTTGTATTTCATCTTATGCTTGTATGGATGTTATTAACAGGTTTACAACTTTATGTACATGGATTAGCATCTGGATTAAGTTCTATAGGTAATTGGTGGCCGTGGATACTTCATGTTGCTACAGATTGGACAGTATGGGCAACGGGTGGTACATATATGGATGTAAGACTTTCTCATCACTATACTATGTATGCTATTATTGTATGGGTTATGTTTCATATCTATTACCAAGTATGGAGAACTATTTTTTGGAACGAAGGTGATATCAGTATCGTCGTTGGTGGTAGTAAATTTGTTAAAGAGAAGAAGCATTAAATAAAAGTCAATAGTTTGGCTTTTATTGCTTTGAGTGGCAAAACTTATATGTAAAATTTTACATAGTTTATGCCAATAACTACTATAATTACTTTGACAAGAGTAATACATTATAATGCTAGATGAGAAAATCTCATCTAGCATTTTTTTTAAAAAAGGGAAAATATGACTACAGCAATAGTTGGAGCTGGTACAATAATATTTCAAGATGAAGGTATTGGTGTTTATGCTTCAAAATACTTAAATGAGAACTATACTTTTGATAGTGATATAACACTTGTTGATGGCGGTGTTTTAGGATTTCAACTTATGACATATTATCAAGACTATGACAAAGTTTTAATCCTTGATACAATAACAATGGAAGATGATATAGCTTCTATTTATAACCTTCCAGCAAAAGAACTTCTAGGACTGGGTAGTTATAAACAAACTGCTCATGAAGTTGAGATAGTTGAGATGCTTGAGATTTGTTCACTTTTAGAAAATATGGCTGATGTAAATATTATAGGAATAGTTCCAGAAGATATAAAAAGTGTCAATGTTGGGTTAAGTGATAGTATGAAAAAAACATTTCCAATCTTTATACAAACAGCTTTAGATGAACTTCAAAAATCTGGAATTAACTATACAAAAAAAGAAAATGAAACTACGCTAGAAGAGATTATAGCTGCCTATAAAGACCCAAGTAGTGAATGTAAGGAATATCAAAGTGCCAGTTAAACAAATCATAAATTATAATAGTAACAATACCTATTTTGCAGGCTTTTTACAAACTATTATCAACAATAGCCAAATAAATGCTAGTGTATCACAAAACAATAATAAAATTGAACTCCTCATTGATACCAATGATGAAAAGAAACTAGAACTATTTAATGAAAACTTAGCAAAATATTTGCCACATTCATTTTTTTTAGGAGAGATAGAAACGCTTAATAGCGATGAAAAAATAGTCCCAAGTGATTTTAAGTCAGATGATTACAACATAGCACCCTGTCCAAAATGTTTAGAACTTATCCAAGACCCAAGTAGCCAAAACTATCTAGATGATTCTTTACAGTGTACTCATTACAGTAACAAAGGTGAAAAAGTGTATCAAGACTTTACAATATTCTCACCTCACTATAGTCAAGACTGTGCTGTACTTATCACAAATAGTGAAAAAATAGATGAACTTTTTATAGTAACAGATGATGAAATAAAAGCTTTATTTAGTGTAGAAAAACCAACTATCAAAGTAACTATAAAAGATGAAATACTGAAAAACCTTACAGGGAAAAACTATATTTTTATCAAAGCACCATACAACACAAGAAGTTTAATGGCATCTATAAATGCAAAAGAGAGTGGCGTTGATTATCTCTTTTTTGAAGATACAAACGATTTAAAAATAATTGTAATTCAAAAAAACAAAACTATCATAAAGGCTTCAAGAGTTGCCAAACAACTAGAGTTTTTAAATGAGGATAGCGTCCTTAACAGATTTTTAAATATCACCAAGGAAGCTGGATTTAATCAAAGTGCTATTGGGGTAAATTTAAGTAATGCTGGTATTTCATTTGTTGTATCCAATGAAGTTGATGTAAAAAAAGTTATTAATTTTCAAGAATTTAATTTAACGACTGTATTAGAGCAATTTAAAGCAAATGAAAAGAGAATAAAACTTTTAGAAAACTTCTCAAAGAAATATCCAAAAATAGCTCAAGAATTTGAAGAAAATTCTACTATGAATCTCTTTGAAACGATTGCAGCTATACTAGAACTTAAAGAAAAGTCTTTTGAATCTGTATGTGATAAAGGGTATGAGTTTAGAGGAAATGGTGGTTTAAAAATTGATACTAACTTTACTAAAGAAGGTTTTGATTATAATGACTTTATAGGTTCAATTATTAGTTTTAAATTAGCAGGAGTTGAAGAACATTATTTAGCATACTCTATTTTTGAAGCGTTAGCTGATATGAGTATTACTACCCTTAATCAACTCAAAAGTAAATTTAATATTCAAAACTTTGTAATGATGGGTGATATGTTTGAAAATAGTATTTTATACAGTAGAATTTTAAGTAAATTCCAATTATCCAATCCATATTTTAGCAAAGATATTGCTTTAAATGATTAGATTTTATACTTTTTTTAAGTATAAAGTCTACAAATTATTTGATATAATACCGTATCAAATAAAAAAGGCACAAGATGATTTTTCCACATAATGGTACTGAAATAACGACCATTTCAACTTTGATACAACTTTCAGTTGCACCTGTATTTTTAATAGCTGGTGTTGCAGGACTTTTAAATGTATTTACAAGTAGATTAACAAGAACTA
Organism: Arcobacteraceae bacterium; assembly: GCA_963667095.1. GTDB lineage: Bacteria > Campylobacterota > Campylobacteria > Campylobacterales > Arcobacteraceae > JAIOSF01. The sequence continues at coordinate 73,707 of OY762960.1, forward strand.
TCGATAAATTAGAGATGATAGATTCCCAGATAAATTATCATGAAGAGAAGCAAGATGCTTGTGAAAAAGAGACAGAGTTTTTAATGAAAAGAAGAGGCTTTTTAATCATGAGAATGCAAAATACAAATCTAGCCATATTTTTTGGTACTGCTACTGGGCTTATGATAGCTTTAGTAATTATTGGAGTTTTTTTAAGTTCTTTACTCTCTTTTAACAGTGAAATTTTTATCTCTGTTTCTTTTATCTTAGCAATGTGTTTTTTAGTAATTTCCTTAATATTATTCTTAAGAGAGATATACTTTACAACCTTGTTTATTAAACTAAAAAAAGAAACAACACATAATTAACGCATAATGGTTAGATATAAATATAAAATAAAAGGTGTTGTTCAAGGTGTTGGATTTCGCCCTTTTGTTTATAAATTAGCTAATCAATTTAATCTAACGGGAACTGTAGCAAACAATAGTGATGGTGTGAATTTAGAGTTACAAGGAAGTGCAAAAGATATAGAACTTTTTGATGAAGAGTTTCTAGATTTACTTCCCCCTTTAGCTCATATTGATAATTTTGAGAAACATCCTGTAGCTCTAAAAAATGAAATTAATTTCTCAATAATTCAAACAAATAATACAAAGAGTAAAACCACTTTAATCTCTCCTGACATAAAAGTATGTAATAGTTGCCTTGAAGATATAAAAAATAAAAATAAATACCATAACTATTTCAATACTAACTGTACAAATTGTGGACCACGATATAGTATTATCAAAACCTTACCTTATGATAGAATCAACACTGCAATGTCCAATTTCCCCTTATGTAAAAGTTGCCAGCTTGAGTATGAAGACCCACAAAATAGACGATACCATGCACAACCTATCTCCTGTAAAGAGTGTGGACCACAGTTAGAATTAATAATTAAAGATGAAGAGTTAAAAGTTAAGGAAGATATGATATTTTCTAAACTTGCCCAGTTACTAAAAGATGGAAAAATTGGTGCTATTAAAGGTATTGGAGGATTTCATATTATTTGTGATGCTACGGATACTGAAGTTATAGAAAAATTAAGAACTTTTAAAAATCGTCCTACTAAACCTTTTGCTATCATGTGTAAAGATTTAGAACAGATTCAAACTATTGGAGAGATAAATACACTAGAAAAAAAACTTCTTATCTCCAAAGAAGCACCTATAGTGATTCTTGATAAAATTCAAAATTCAAATATAAGTGATTTGATTGCCCCAAATATTAAGAAAATAGGCTGTTTTTTACCCTATACCCCCATACATTATTTACTTTTTGAACATCTTGAAACTCCTATTGTTGCAACGAGTGCAAATATGGGTGGAGAGCCTATTATCACTACAAAAAAAGAGATTGAAGAAAAGTTGCCTTTTATTGACTTTATCCTTGATTTTAACAGAGATATAATCAATGCTGTTGATGATAGTGTAATACAAGTGATTCACAATAAAGTACAAACACTAAGACTAGCACGAGGTTATGCACCAAAAATCACCAAACTTCCTTTTACTCTCAAAGAAAAAATATTAGCAGTTGGTGCAAATGGAAAAAGTACTATCTCCATAGCTTTTGAAGATACAATTATCACTTCACCACACATAGGAGACCTTGATACTATCAAAGCAGTTGACTATTTCCAAAGAACAATAGAAACTTTTAAACGATTTTATGACTTTGTACCTGATGTGATAGTACATGATTTACATCCAAATTATGAAACAACAAAATGGGCTAAAAACCAAAATATACAATTAAGAGAAGTACAACACCATTTAGCACATATCTATAGTGTAAAAGCAGAACACAACTTACAAAAACAAAACTATATGGGATTTAGTTTTGATGGAACTGGTTATGGACTTGATGATACGCTATGGGGTGGAGATGTTTTTATAAATGACATAAGAGCCTATCACTTCAAACTTATTAAACTTCTTGGTGGTGCAAAAGCTATCAAAGAACCAAGAAGAGTTGCATTAGCTCTTTTATTTGAACAGTATAACTTAGATGAAATTTTGCAACTAAACTTACCTCTATTAGATTCATTTTCAACTACTGAACTTTCACTTCTTCAGCAAAGTTACCAAAAAAACATCAACTGCTTTGAGACAAGCTCCGTTGGAAGACTATTTGATGCTGTAGCTTCATTTTCTAATCTCTCTCAAATTTTATCTTATGAGGGGGAGAGTGGATTATATATTGAAGCACATTATGATAGTGATTGTAATGAAACTTTTGACTATAGTATAGAAAATAAAATCATAGATATACAAATAGTTGATTTTATTATCAATAATAAGTTTAATGCTACACAACTCTCTTCTATGTTAATCAATACTTTGGCAAAAATCATTTTAGAAGTATCACTGAAATATAATTTAGAGATTATTCTAAGTGGGGGTGTTTTTCAAAATAAAACATTACTCCAACAAGTTTTAATACACTTAGAAACTAACAATAAAAAATACTACATAAATGAAAAAACCCCACCAAATGATGGTGGGGTTAGTTTAGGTCAAATTTATTACTCTTTAAATAGTTAGATTATGCATCCAATGCTATTTTTAAATCTTCGATTAAATCATCAGCATTTTCTAATCCAATACTTAATCTAACAAGACCTTGAGATATACCAATCTGAACTTGATCATCTAAAGGTATTTGTTGATGAGTTGTTGATGATGGATGGGTAATAATAGATTTTGAATCTCCAATATTTACAACGATTGAAAATATTTTTGTATTATCAAGTATTTTCCAAGCAGTCTCTTTATCAGCAACTTCAAAACTCAATAGTCCACTACATAACCCATCTTTAAAATATTTTTGCGATAAGCTATGATATTTATTTGTTTCTAATCCTGGATAATTCAGATTTGAAACTTTTGGATGAGATTCTAAAAATTTTGCTACTTTCAGAGTATTGTTACTGTGTTTTTCAATTCTTAAACTCAATGTTTCTAAACTTTGTATCAATGACCAAGAGTTAAAAGGTGATGGTGTTGCTCCAATATCTCTTAAAAGGGCTAGTCTAATTCGTAAATTAAATGGTGGAAATGGTAAATCAGTATATACTAATCCATGATAACTTTCATCAGGTGTAAAAAAATGTGTATATCGTGGATTGTCTTTAAAAAATTCTGTTAATCCATCTCTATCTATAATTGCACCACCCAAAGCTAACCCTTGTCCTGAGATATATTTACTACAACTGTGTACAACGATATCTGTTCCATGTGCGATTGGATTTACTAAATAAGGAGTAGCAACCGTGTTATCACAAATAGATATAATTCCATATTTTTTAGCAATTGCACTTATAGCATCTATATCAGCTACTGCAATTTGTGGGTTTGAGAGTGACTCAAAAAATATCGCTTTAGTTTTATCATCTACAAGTGGTTCAATAGTTGATGGATCATCAAGATTAAATACTCTAGCTTCTAAACCAAATCTTTTTAATGTATGTTTAAAAAGTGTTACACTTCCTCCATATATTTTATCAGAGATGATAATATTATCCCCTGCTTCTATTAAATTTGAAACTGCATAAAATATCGCTGCTTGTCCACTTGAAGTTGCTAATGCACTAGCCCCACCTTCAAGTTCAGCGAGTCGTGCCTCTAAAATAGAGGTTGTTGGATTTGTCAATCTTGTGTAGATATTTCCTAAGTCTTGTAAAGTAAATCTATCAGATGCTTGTTTTGCACTTTGAAATGCAAATGCTGTTGTTTGATAAATAGGAACTGCTGTTGTACCTTGTGTGTCTTTTTCATATCCGTGATGGATTGCTATTGTTTCTTTATTCATTATTCTTCCTTTTATTATATTCTTTTTTGTATTTTGTCAAACTTCTATCAAATCTCTTGGGATATACAACCAAAGTTTATAATAAAATTCAAATAATCTTGAAACTTTATTTTAAGTTGTATAGCCCTTACGCATGGCGATGCTTTGCATCAACAATAAACTAATATCTTTCATATTTTTCCTTTTAATTACTTTTATTTATACAAAGAAGCACTTAGGTATCTTTCCCCTGTATCACAAAGAATAGTAACTATTGTTTTTCCTTTATTTTCAGCTCTTGAAGCTACTTGTGTAGCTGCCCAAACATTTGCACCTGCTGATATTCCTACTAATAAACCCTCTTTTTTAGCTAACTCTCTTGAGGTTTCATAAGCATCTTCATCATCAACTTTTATAACCTCATCAACTATTTTTTGGTTTAGAACTTCTGGGATAAATCCTGCCCCAATACCTTGTATTTTATGTGGTCCTGCTTTCTCTTTTGATAGTACAGCTGAACTTGATGGCTCTACTGCAATAATCTTAGCATTTGGATTGTATTCTTTCACAACCTCTGCAATACCTGTTAAAGTTCCACCTGTTCCCACAGCAGCTACAACTATATCTACTTTTCCATCTGTATCTTTTAATATCTCTAAGGCAGTAGTCTCTCTATGCATCTTTGGATTTGCTGGGTTATTAAACTGTTGAGGCATAAAACTGTTTTCTATCGTTTCTACTAATTCATTTGCTCTACTTATCGCTCCACTCATACCTTTAGAAGCATCTGTTAAATCAATATCTGCTCCCAAAGCTTTTAAAAGTTGTCGTCTCTCTAAACTCATAGATTCAGGCATAGTAAGCACAAGCTTCAATCCTTTTGCTGCACAAACCATAGCAAGACCAATACCTGTATTTCCACTTGTTGGTTCTACTATAACTGTATCTTTATCTATTTTTCCCTCTTTAAGACCAGACTCAATCATTGCAAGAGCAATTCTATCTTTTACAGAACTTGTGGGATTCATAAATTCACATTTTCCTAAAATTTCAGCACCTGTTTTATCTGAGAATTTATTGATTCTTACAAGTGGTGTATTTCCTATTAGTTGTGTAACATTTTCTGCTATATTCATCCTAAGTTCCTCTTTTATATATAATATGTTAAATTTTTAGAATCTTTTTCTAAAAGCTCTTCAAGTTCTGTTATTGTAATTTGAAAAATTTTCTCTATTTTCTTTTGTATATCTTCCCAAAATGGTTGTAAAAGATTTTTTTGTGTATTACTGTCTGTTTGTGCGAAACAACACTCCAAAGTATGTAACACTTCGTATACTGTAAGTACTTTTGGGTTTTTAGTGAGTTTATAACCACCATTTGCACCTCTGATACTTGCAACTATTCCAGCTTTTTTCAAGACTACTAAAATTTGTTCTAGATAGTTTTGAGGGATATCTCCTTGTCGTGCTATCTCTTTAATTTGTAACAACTCACCATTTTTTTGTTTTGCTAAAACCAAAACAGCTGTTAAGCCGTACTCACCTTTAGTAGAGATAATTGCCATTTAAGTATCCTTTTTTTAATTACAACAGAATAATAACCAATTTTAATTTCAATGTCAAGTAAATCTATCAAGATACTATACTTTAATTTTTAAATAGCTAATAATATTTTAATTTGTTCCTTCTTTGTATAATTAAATTTAAACTCACACTCTTTTAAATAATAATAAAAACTCTCTTGACTCACACCTTTATATTTCAATATATAAGTTTCAAAAAAATGCCAAAATTTTACAATAGTATTATCAAGCTTTTGTATTTTTGCAATTTTATTAAACATCATAAAACGAGAAAACTCTTTAAAATAAATCTCTTCTTGATTATCACTTTGAAACTGTTGTTTATAACGAGAGAGGTTTGGCATAAGAAGGTTATATACTTTCGTTTCATCATAACAAAAAGTTAAAAAATTTTGTGCTTCAAAAATATTTTCTTTCACTTTCTTTTTACTTTTAGGTAAATAGACATATTCATCATATTCTTTTGTCTCATAGTTTTCATATTCTTTTTCCAAATAAGACGATATATATTCTCTATACTTTATATATCTTTTTTGAATAGTTATATAATTTACTTTTAAATCATTTGCTGTTTCATTAACATTTTTATCATTACAAAAATATTCACATATCTTTTGCTCTTGAATAATTTTATTTGCACTAAATTTTCTTTTACAACGAGAGCATTTCTCTTGACCTGTTTTTAGTTTATAAGTGACACTATGATTACAATATGGACATTTCATACTATATTTTATCATAAGTAGTGCCAAAAATATATAAGAAATGATTTTTTTTATATTTGTTTTAATTATTTTAGTCAAAATATGAACAATAATTCACAATAGTGTTTATAAAAAAGGAATATTACATGAAGATTTTAGCTTTAATACTAGCGTTATCTAGTTTAGTTTTTGGACACACAAATATGCTTGAACATGGTGGTTTTATGAGTGGTTTTATGCACCCTATTAGTGGGCTTGATCATATTCTTGCTATGGTTGGTGTTGGTATGGTTGCATTTTATGCTACACAAAAAGGTTTTTTAACTCTTATTGCATTTATAGGTGCTATGATTTTAGCTGCAATAGCTGGGTACAATGGTTTACAACTTGTAGGTATGGAAGAGGGAATTTTAATCTCTATTGCTGTTGTGTTTGGTCTTATTGGATTTGCTTCTAAGCTTCCTATTGGTACTATTGTAGCAATAGTTGCATTTTTTGGTATGTTCCATGGATTTGCACATGGTGCAGAGTTTACAACTGGAAATTTTATAGCATATATGATTGGATTTTCAAGCTCAACTTTAATCCTTCACTTAAGTGGAATGGCTATAGCTTATATATACTCAAAAAAAGTACAAGTAGTTTTTAATAAATAATGATAAAGAGGTAAGATGGAATTAGGTTTATTATTAATTTTTTGGTATGGTATTTTACATGCCTTTGGACCTGACCATCTTACTGCTATTGCAGACTTTTCAATAGGTAAATCTAAAAAGAAAACTTTGCTCATAACTGTAGCATTTGCTCTAGGGCATGGTGTTATGCTTTTTATATTTGCAAAACTTTTAGAATATTATAATCTTCCAGAACATATCACAGATTATGGTAATATGATAAGTTCTGTTGTCATATTATCTATGGGATTATATATACTTTTTATGGTCTTTTCAAATAGAATTCAACTAAAAACTCATAATCATGAGGGTAAAGAACATATCCATATCTGGTTTGGGAAAAACCACGAACATGACAACACAGCAACAGCATCTGCATTTACTATTGGTGCTTTAATGGGAATTGGCGGTGTTCGTGGTATGTTAGTCACTTTAGGACTACTTGAGGGACAAAGTATTGATTTTACTTTAATCATTATGTTTGTATTAGGCGTGAGTATAGTATTTGTATCACTTGGTGTTATCATACTTTTTATCAATCAAAATTTACTCAATAATCTCCAAAATATAAGAAAAGTATTTGCAACGGTTGGTTTTATATCTGTAATTGTAGGAACAAATATGCTTCTAACTCCACACTCACATGCAGTGATGATAAATCCTAATATGGAAAGTTTGGAGAATCACACTCACCCTCATGTCGAAGATATAACATTTCAAGATGCAGATACCCTTGTAAAAAGTAAAACAAAATCAGATATGACCTATAGACAAATGATGCAACAAATGGGTGAAGCTTATAGTATAGTACAAAAAGGTATCATCACTCAAAATAAAGAGCTAGTAAAAACTGGCATTTTTTTAATAGATAGTCACCCAGCCCCAAAAGAAAAACCATGGAGTATAGTGAAACAAAAAGATCAAGAAACTTTCAAAAAGAGTCTTTTATCTTATGATACACTTCTTCATGATGCAACAAGTGAAGTCTTAAGTTCACTAAAAACAAATGATTGGAATGAGATAAATGAAGCTTCGTTTCATCTTTCAAACCAATGTATCTCCTGTCATAGTGTATGGAAAAATAATTTAAAATAAGGAAATAATATGTGTAAAGATTGCGGTTGTAGTATAACAGACCACGAACATAATCATAGTCATGATGAAGAGGGACATCACCACCATCATCACCATCATGATGACGAAAAGATGGATAATATCCATGCAAACCCACAGTTAAATGATAAAAAAACAGTTGATGTAATCAAAAAAATATTAGATAAAAACGACCACGAAGCAGCCCACAATAGAGCACACTTTGACAATCATAAGGTATTGGCAATCAACCTTATGTCAAGTCCAGGAAGTGGGAAAACGACTCTTTTAGAAAAATTAGCTGATATAGCACCTTTTAAGTTTGGTGTTGTTGAGGGAGATTTAGAAACTTCAAGAGATGCAGATAGACTCAAAGCTAAAGGTATTCCAGCACATCAAATACAAACAGGAAGTGCCTGTCATCTTGATGCTTTTATGGTACATAAAGGGCTTCATGATATGCCTTTAGATGAGATTGATGTATGTTTTGTAGAAAATGTAGGAAATCTTGTATGCCCTGCTTCTTATGATGTGGGAACTCATCTTAATATTGTTCTTGTAAGTATCCCAGAGGGAAATGATAAAATAGAAAAATATCCAGTGATGTTTCGAAGTGCTGATTTAGTTCTTATTACAAAAACTGACCTATTGCCACATTTTGACTATGATATAGAGCATGAGAAAAAAGAGGCAAGAAAACTCAAACCAAATGTGGATATACTTGAGGTAAGTACAAAAGATGAAGAATCTCTCAAAAAAGTGATAAACTGGATAAAATTTAAAATGGAAATGAGATAATATGTGTCTGTCAATACCTTCTAAAGTAACAAAAATAGATAAAGAAAATAATATGGCTACAGTTGATACTATGGGAGTTTCAAGAGAAGCTAGCTTGGATTTGATGGAAGCTGGTGATGTCAATATTGGGGATTATGTTTTACTTCATATTGGTTTTATTATGAATAAAATTGATGAAGAAGATGCCCTAGCCTCCCTTGAAACTTATCAGGAAATTTTAACAGCAATGGATGAAGAGGAAAGGCAGAAAGCTATAGAAGAGAGTGATAACTGTCCAAATGGATAAGTTAAATCTCAAAGATTTATACGATGGTTTTCGACAACCTGAAGTTATCAAATCTTATGCAAAACTCATATCTAAAGAAGCTCTGAAGCTACCAAAATCTATAAATATTATGGAAGTATGTGGAGGACACACACACTCTATTATGAAATATGGTCTCAATCAACTACTCCCAGAAAATGTAAACTTCATCCATGGTCCAGGTTGTCCTGTATGTGTGATGCCAAAAGAGAGAATTGATCATGCTTATACACTCTCTTTAGAAGAAAATGTTATCTTAGTGACCTTAGGAGATATGATAAAAGTACCAGGTTCAAATGGAAACTTGCAAGATGCAAGGGCAAAAGGTGCAGATGTACGATTTGTCTATTCTCCACTTGATTGTCTTAAAATTGCCAGTGAAAACCAAGATAAAACTATCATCTTTTTTGCTATAGGGTTTGAAACAACCACACCTATGACAACAGCACTTATCAATCAAGTGATACAAAAAGATATTAAAAACATACTTTTTCATATCAATCACATCACAGTACCCCAAGCGATGAGAGTTTTACTTGATGATCCTACAAATACTATAGATGCCTTTATAGGACCCTCTCATGTAAGTGTTATAAGTGGAAGTAAAATCTACGATGAGTTTCCACAAAACTATAAAAAACCTGTAGTTGTAAGTGGTTTTGAACCTCTTGATGTGATGCAGTCTGTTCTAATGATTTTAAAACAAATCAATGAAGGTAGATGTGAGGTTGAAGTTGAATATAGTAGAAGTGTTTCAAAAGATGGAAATCTTGTAGCCCAAAAACTCAATGATAAGTATTTTGAAAGAAGAGAACATTTTAGATGGAGAGGAATTGGAGATATCCCAAACAGTGCTTTGAAACTCAAAGATGATTACTCATATTTAGATGCAGAAGTAAAATATGCTGATATTCTCCCAACAAAACTAATAGATGACCACAAACTTTGTATTTGTGGAGAAATACTCAAAGGAAAAGCAAATCCAAAGGACTGTAAAGTATTTGGAACAGCTTGTACACCATCATCTCCTCTTGGAAGTTGTATGGTAAGTAGCGAGGGTGCTTGTGCTGCTTATTATAAATACGGTAGTATTTTATAATGGATTTAGAAAAGATAAAACAAAGAATACAAAAGTTTAGTGATGATAGAGATTGGAACTCTCATCATAATCCTAAAAACCTTGTAATGGCACTTACAGGGGAAGTTGGGGAGCTTAATGAGATATTTCAATGGCTTAATTTTGATGATTCAGAAAAACTCCCTGATGAAGTTTTAGAACATACAAAAGAGGAAGTTGCAGACATCGCTATTTATTTACTTCGTCTTTGTATGAAACTTGATATTGATTTAGAAGATGCAATTCATAATAAAATGAGTAAAAATGAGATAAAATATCCTATAGAAAGCTCATATGGTGATAAGAAAAAATATAGTAAAAGCCTAAATAGGTAAGAAAGTAAAAATATATGAATTTAAAACAATACAAGCAACAACTCATAGACCTACTCATTGATTTAAAAAAATTTGATGCTAATAAAGCGGATGAAGATTTTCAAGAGTTAGAAAAGCTTTTTAATGTAGTATATAAAAGTGGTGTTTTAAATATAACACATCTTGAAAAAACTATACAAGATGAATTTAAACTAGAACTTTTTACTTTTCTTTCTAGTATCTCTGGTACTTTATCTTTTTTGACTATACAAATATTAGCCGCTTATAATATCATGTCAAAGAACCATTATCATAAACGAGAATACTACTTTCATAAAAAATGTGGAATCGCTATCAACCATCTTCGAGCACCTGTAACAGTAATAAGCGGGAAAAAAGTAGATGGTAGGTTTAAACTTAATGGTACTCTAACTTGGGCTAGTGGGTACAAAATATTTGATACACTGCTAATTGGATTTCATAGTGATGGTTTTGAATATGAAGCTATGGCAAAGTTTGAACCTCAAGAGGGATTTAATATAGGAGTAGCAGAAGATACTTTTGTTGCAGCTGCACTAAATACTGTAAATATTGAACTCAAAGATTTTTTTGTAAAAGAGGAAGATATAATCTCTTCAAATAGTATAGGAAATTATACAAAAGTAAAATCTGCTTCAAAAACAGTACACTTTTGCCTTTATGGAGTAGCAGTATCTGCCATTTTACAATCAGAAAATAAACAATTTATATCTAAAGCAAGCTATGACCTTGAAGCACTAAAAGATAAAATTATTGAATCAACAAATACCTATGAACTTGATCTTTTAAGAGTTGAATTGTTTAATTTAGTACAAGATATAGTTACAACTGCTATGATTTTAATAGGTGGAAAATCTGTATTAGCCTCAGAAAACTTACAAAGAATGTATCGAGAACTTATAATGTTCAATTCCAATGGTTTAAACGATACTTTAAAAGATATGTTTAAAACAAGATTTATCAATAGATAACAAGATGTTTTAAATCTTAAAATTTGGTATAAACTACGGTTTGTAATACTTCATACGGGGATGATAACAGGGCAGATACTTTCAGGTGTTTCTCCAATTATTGCGGTAAAATATCAAATAATGGTTATGTGTATGATACTTGTTAGTAGTGGAATATCTACAGCAATGTATCTCAAACTACTACAAAAAGGTAATAAATGTCAGAATTAGAAAATGAATTTTTAGATAATAAAAATAAAGAAAAAGATATATGGAGAATGTTCAAAATCTTGAGTGACTTTACAGATGCTTATGAAGATTTAAATACATTGCCTCCTGCTGTATCTATCTTTGGAAGTGCTAGAGCTTCTAAAGATGACCCAAATTATGCAAAAGCATATAAACTTTCTAAAAAATTATCAAAAGAAGGATTTGCTATCATGACAGGTGGTGGTAACGGGATTATGGAAGCTGGAAACAAAGGTGCAAAAATCTCTGTAGGGCTTAATATTCAACTACCAACTGAACAAAAAATTAATAAGTTTGTAAAAAAATCTTTACAATTTCGATACTTTTTTACAAGAAAAGTAACTTTTATCAAATACTCTGTAGCTTTTGTAGTGATGCCTGGTGGATTTGGAACTTTAGATGAACTTTCAGAAGCCTTATGCTTAGTACAAACAAAAAGGATGGGAGCATTTCCTATCGTTTTATTAGGAAAAGAGTTTTTTTCTCCCCTTGAAGAGTTTTTTAAAGTTATGTTAAAACACAAATATATAGAAAAAGAAGATATGTCAACTTATCTTATCACTGATGATATAAATGAAGCTGTAGCTTATATAGAAAAATACACTATTAAAAATGGATATAACTCATGGGCACAATAAAATTAGCACATGGAAATGGTGGTGAAGAGAACAATAAACTTATAAGTGAAGTTTTTTATAAAGCTTTCCAAAATGAGATTTTAGCCAAAAGTGAAGATGCTGCAGTTATAGAAAATGGTAAACTAGCTTTCTCTACAGATAGTTTTACAGTAAGTCCTCTCTTCTTTAGTGGAGCAAACATAGGAAAATTAGCTGTTTGTGGTACTTGCAATGACTTAGCAATGATGGGAGCAAAACCTAAATATCTCACTTGTAGTGTAATTATTGAAGAGGGATTTTCTATAGAAGATTTAAAAATAATAGTAAACTCGATGCAAGAAGAGTTAGCAAATAATGGTGCTATAGTAGTAAGTGGTGATACAAAAGTTATGCCAAAAGGAACTATTGATAAAATTATCATAAATACTACAGGAATTGGCGAAATTCTCAAACCAAATATTAGTTCAAACAATATCTCTTGTGATGATACTATACTTGTAAATAGAGATATAGGAGCTCATGGAGCTACCATTTTTACGGCTAGAGAAGGTATTGAGATGAGCAGTAATTTACAAAGTGATTGTGCCTCTTTATATCCAGTAGTAAAAGCTTTAATTGATGAAAATATAAATATAACAGCATTAAGAGATGCTACAAGAGGTGGAATAAGTGCTGTACTAAACGAATGGTCAAAGCAATCAAATATCTGCGTAGAAGTAGATGAAGATAGTATTCCTATAAGTGATGAAGTAAATGGTGTATGTGAAATGTTAGGATTTGAAGCGACAGCGTTGGCAAATGAGGGAACATTTGTACTTGCTATAAAGAAAGAAGATCAAGAAAAAGCTCTTCAAGTTTTGAAAGATTTCAATCAAAATGCTTCAATCATAGGAAAAGTAACTGAAAAATACCCTCAAAAAGTAATTTTAAATAGTGCTTATGGTACTTCAAGATTTTTAGATACACCTACGGGTGAATTACTCCCAAGAATATGTTAAATAAAGGATAAAAATGGCGTATTATACATCATATGGTGCAGCAGGTGAAGTGACAGGTTCTTGTCACCTGCTTACAATAGGAAAAATAAATATTTTAATCGATTGTGGTATGTTCCAAGGGGAAGAGAGTGAGCTAAATTTTGAGCCATTTGGTTTTGACCCGTCTGAAATAGACTACCTAATAGTAACTCATGCTCACTTAGACCATATAGGAAGAATCCCTCTTTTAGTAAGAGAAGGTTTTAATAATAAAATTATCTCTACAAAAGCAACTGCAAGTATTGCAAACTTAATGCTTCGAAACTCAGCAGGGATACTAGAAACAAAAAAAGAGAAGCTTTATACTATGACTGATGCTGAAGCTGCATTACAATACTTTGGTTCTTATTTAGAGTGTGATGAATCTATGATGCTAGCAGAAGATATCAAAATTACTTTTAAAAATGCCGGTCATATTTTGGGTGCAGTGAGTGTAAAAATTGAATTTACAGATGATGATGGAATTGAAAAAAGTGTTATATTTTCAGGAGATATAGGACAAGATGAAAGAGTAATAACAGCACCAGTACAGCTTTGGGACAAAGGAAATTATATCTTTGTAGAATCTACCTATGGTTCCTCTTTACACACAGAATTACAGTTATCTATAGAAAGTTTTAAACAACAAATTTTAGAAACCTTGACAAATGGCGGTACTGTGGTGATACCATCTTTTGCACTAGAGAGAACACAAGAGCTACTTTATCTTCTAAAACAGATGAGTGAAAAAGGAGAACTAGAAAATATACCTGTTTTTCTAGATTCTCCTCTTGCTATAAATGTTACTAAAACTTTTGGGAACTATCCAAACCTTTTTTCACATAATGTTATGAAACTTATCTTAAGTGGTGAAAATCCATTTGATTTTAAAGAGTTAATTCATACTTATAGTAAAGAAGAGTCTCAAAAAATAAACACCCATACAGAAGCTAAAATTATTATTGCAGGAAGTGGTATGTGTGAGGGTGGACGAGTGAATTATCATCTTATTCGTTACTTAAATAATCCAAAAAATCTTGTTTTATTTGTAGGTTTTCAAGTAAAAAGTACTCTTGGAGAAAAAATATGTAGTGGGAAAAATCATATAGAGATACTAGGGAATGATGTGGATATCAAAGCAAATGTTGGTTATGTTTCTGGATTTTCAGCGCATGCAGACCAACAAGAACTTTTAGATTGGATTGACCATATTGAAGATATCTATTGTGTTTATTTGATACATGGAGATACACAACAACTTCAAACACTCAAACAAAAAGTAAAAACAGATTTAGAAGAGAAAGTTCATATTGTAAAGATGAACGAAAGAATCTATTTATAGAATTATTTAAATTTATTTACCAGATGTTAAAATAGCATTATGAAGATAATAATTAATACGGTACAGATGTATACTCACACGATACAACCATCGTATAGCTTCTAGTCTATCTGAACCGTCTGGTACATCTAAGTCTCCTGTTGCTATTTGATTTGCAATCTCTTCTCTAAAACTTTGTTTGATTTTTTCTATTTTAGTAGTAAGCTTTTTACTACTTTTTACTACATCACTCCATTTATTTGTTTCTTGAACAGAGATTATTTCTAGAATAAGATTGTTTAATTCTTGAACAATAGTTTCTAACTGCACCATATTTTTTGCACAAATAGCCCTATCCTCTTCCTCTTCACATCGCTCATGCAATCTTTGAAGATGATCACTTATATGGATAATTGCTACTAAAAAATCCCAATTTGGACCATCTTTATAATTGATATGAATTTTATCGGCAAATTTATGAGTCTCATCAAGTACCATTTGTATCTCTTGAATATCCATACGGGGACACTTTGAGCTATCATCAAGTATTGCATTGATATGTCCTAAAATCACTCTATACTCTTTAATAACACTTTGTAACAACATATTGAGTGCCATTCGTGCGTCTTTGAGCAATTCTTCATCTAAATTTTCAATAAAAATATTTTCTTTGGGTCTAATAACCTTTTTAATAAACTTTGCAAAAATATTTGTAAATGGTAAAATAAGTAATACACTGATAATATTAAAAGATGTATGAAATGCCACCAAAGCTATCTCACCATTTTCTCTAATTGCCTCAGGCTGTATATATTCCCAAATTCCTATATAAGGAGTGATAAACATAAAAGCAAATATTGCACTCATAAAATTATATATCACATGAGAAAAGCCCGTTCTTCTCGCATTAATATTACCACCAATTGTAGCCATAGCAGCTGTCACAGTTGTCCCTACATCCATCCCTATAACCAAAGCTGCCGCTTGTTCAAAATTTACAGCACCACCATAAAGAAGTGTTAAAGTCACAGCAATACCAGCACTAGAGGCTTGAGTAATCATAGTAACCACTATTCCCATCCCTATAAGTAACAATCGTCCCATTATAGAATCACTTGGAAGTATCTCAGGAGTGATAATGTTTTCAAAACCTTTTACAGCTTCTTGCATCGTATCAATACCCACAAAAATAAGTCCAAAACCAGCAAGTGCAAAACCTATTGAAGCGAGATTGTCTTTTGCAAAAAGTTTTAAAAGAGCACCAAAAAAAACAAGAGGTAAAACAGCCGTCCCAAGACTAAACTTAAATCCAAAAAGAGCAACAATCCACCCTGTAAAGGTACTTCCAATATTCGCACCAAATATAATACCAAGAGATTGAGAAAAAGTGATAATACCAGCACCAACAAAACCTACAGCTGTCACAGTTGTAGCACTTGAAGATTGCAACATAGTCGTCATAAAAGCACCACTAGCAGCTCCACTATAAGCACTTTTGGTAAACCGCAACATAATATTTCGTAAAGTATCTCCAGCGACAGACTGTAAACCTTTCGTCATAATAATAAGTCCAATCAAAAATATACCAAGTCCCCCAAGTAAAGTAACAATGACAAGTATCTTTGAAAAGTCTATCATAGAAACACCCACACTTTTTCTTTTAGTTTACATATTTTTTTATTAATTGTTGCTATAATAGATAAAATATTTTAAAGGATAACTATATGCACGAATATAGTATTGTACAGTCTTTATTAGATAGTTGTGAAGAAAATGCCAAAGTAAATGATGCTACAAAGATCACAAAGGTAGTAGTAAAAATAGGTGTTATGAGTGGAGTTGAACCAGAGTTACTTCAAACAGCCTTCGATACTTTTAAAGAGGAAACTATCTGCCATGAAGCCAAATTTATTTTAAATATCCAAAAAGTAGTAATAAACTGCAATGACTGTAATACAAAAAGTGAATTAGAAAAAAATGAATACTGCTGTCCAAAATGTCAAAGTACAAATATAGAAATTTTAGATGGAGAAGAGATGTATTTGATGCAGTTAGAGATGGAATAATATAAATTTATTCAAATCTCTTTTTACTATCTACAAATTTTACAACACTATAAAGTAAAATCAAACTTATAGCAAAAGCTACAAAAATACTTAACCCTAACCATACACAACTAAATACTATTAACAAAAGTAAGATATTTATCCCTATAGCATAATTTGTCACTTTAAAATGACTCCAACCAGCCTGAGTAAGTCTTTGATAGGCATGTTTTTTATGTGCTTGACTTAACTTCTCTGCATTGAGCTTTCGTCTGATTAAAGTAATCGTTGCATCAAACCAAAATAAACCAAACAAAATTATCCATATCCAAAGGTTAGTGGCTTCTTGATTTGCATAATATATTGTAAATATAGCAATATTATATCCAAGAAGTGTACTTCCAACATCTCCCATAAATATCTTCGCCTTATTCCAGTTCCAGTACAAAAATCCAAGAACTGCTACAGCTAAAACCAAAAAATAATTTCCACTAAACAATATATATCCAGCTAATGATAAAAATACTGCTTCATTACCAGCATATCCATTTATACCATCTAAAAAATTATAAAGATTTATAAACCAAATTATCATAAATAATGCAAAGATATTTGTAAAAACTTGATTTTCAATAGAAAAAACAAATAAATCTAAACTATGAAAGCCTCCTAAAAAATACAACCCTCCAATAGCTACAATAGCTTGTACCATTAGTCTTATCTTTGCACTTAATTCATATATGTCATCAAAAAAACTCACTACACTAATAACTGCTCCAACTAACAAGGCATAAAAAAGATTTGATTCTATTTGATTTGCATAATATAGATAAAATAAGCCTAAAAACCAAGTAATAGCTAAAGCTATCCCTCCACCATGAGGTGTAGGTACTGTATGAGAACTTCGTTCATTCACCTCAGCCACTAATGATTTGTTTATCGCATAGTTTTTTATAAAATATGTCAGAAAAAATGAAAGTAAAAATAAAACTATATATATCAAATCTTTTCTCCCTGTATCATTAGCTTAATACCTTCTTCCACACTATATCGGTTTTTTAAATTTAATTTCTCTTTTGTAATACTATTATCCACTTCCAAACTTCCATAAAGTCTTTTATGAAAGGATGGTTTTACTAATTTTAATAGACTTTCAAAAAAAGGTATTTTTATAAGATAAACTTTTTTGTCAAGATTTTTAGCTATAAGTTCTATTAATCTTGAAGTATTTAAATGCTCATCATCACTTGCTAAAAATATCCCTGATTTATTTTGAGATATCACTTCATCCACTAAATGACAAAGATTCCCTATATATACCATACTTCGTTTATTTTTTATCTTTCCAAAAGGCAAAATAGATACTTTATTTACTAAGTTAACAAGAGATTTAATATTTGCTTTTACTCCATATCCATACACAATAGGAGTTCTTATGATACTTACTTTAAAATTTTTATCTTCTAATTTTTGAAGTTCAAGCTCTGATTTTAATTTACTTTTTCCATATTCATCTTGAGGACTACACTCGCTATTTTCTGAATATGTTATATCTGTTTCTTCCCCATACACTTTTACTGTACTCATAAATACAAAGTTTTTCAGACCACTTTTCTTGGCTTTTTTTGCTAACTCTAAAGTTTGAGCTACATTTACTCTTTCATACTTTTCTTTATTTGCTCCACCCATTTGATGCACTAATGCAGATAGATGAAAAACTATATCTATATCAGTACAATCTAAAGTATTAATGTTGTCTTTTCTAAAACTAAAAGTTTTGATCTCATACTTGTCTTTGTAGTTTTCTACAAAATAGCTTCCTACAAAACCACTTGCACCTGTTATTAATAGTTTCATTTTTTGAATAATCCCAATATTTTTTTTGGGTATTTACTAAGTACTTTTATCCAATTTGTTTTTATACCATTTTCTCTACAAGCTCTTATTATCTCTTTATTTAAAATATAGTTACTTTTGATTCCGCTTGTACTTGCTCCACCTATCCTCATCTTTACAATAGGCTCTTTAATATAACTATAGTTAAGCTTATTTTTTGCGAGAAATCTTGTTAAAAGTTCATAATCTGCTGCTATTTTATAGTCTGTTTTAAATAAACCATATTTGGCATAAGCTTCTCTTTTCACAAAAAATGTAGGATGAGCCGGCATCCAACCATATGCAAATTTTTTTGGACTAAAATGGCTACTATCATAATACCGCACCGTTTTATCAATATTTTCAGGTTTAACAAATACTAGATCTGCAAATACGCTATCCACATTTTTACTTTGAAACTCTTTTACTATCTTTTCTATAACAAACTTATCAATATAAAAATCATCACTATTTAGAATTCCAACCACATCCCCCGTAGCTAACCCGATTCCTTTATTCATAGCATCATAAAGACCATTATCTTTCTCACTAACAAATTTAGTTATCTTATCACCATAACTTTGCACTATTTCGACTGTACCATCCATGCTAGCCCCATCTACTACTATATACTCTATAGTGTCATAAGTTTGCTCCAGTACTGAGTCTATGGCATCTTTTATGGTTGAAACATTGTTCCAAACTACCGTAATAATAGAAACTTTCAATGTTTCTTCTCCCACTCAAATGCACTTTTAATAATTAATTCAAAATCATCATATTTAGGTTTCCAATTCATTTTTTCTTTTATTTTACTATTATCTGCTACTAGCATAGATGGGTCACCTATTCTTCTATCGCCTTTTAAGACTTTAAACTCAAGCTTTGTAGTCTTTTTCACCCATTGGACTATTTGCTTTACACTTAGCCCGTATCCATAACCGCAGTTGAAAGTATCGCTTTCATTCTTCTCTAAATATTCAATAGCTTTTATATGAGCATCTGCTAGGTCATCAACATGTATGTAATCTCTTATGCAGGTACCATCGGGTGTATTATAATCCTCACCAAATATAGTTATATCATCTCTTTTACAAAGGGCAGTTTTTACTACAAGTGGTATGAGATGCGTTTCTGGTTCATGAGACTCTCCTACTCTTGGGGATAATTTCTTTTCCTCATAATGTATATCGGCTCCAGCTACATTAAAATATCTAAATATACAGTATTTAAACTCTTGATTTACCTTTGCTTCATCTTTGATCACTTGCTCACTCATAAGCTTACTTTGACCGTATGGATTTATAGGTTTTGTTTCAAAGTCTTCATTTATCAATTGCTTATTGTCTTTAAATACAGGCTCGCCATAAGTAGCAGCCGTAGAGCTAAAGATAATTTTTTTGACACCATACTTTGAAGCACACTTGACTAAGTGCGTAGTATTTACAGTATTATTCATATAGTATTTCATAGGGTCTTGCATAGATTCACCTACTTGAGAAAACGCTGCAAAATGCATCACTGTATCTATATCATACTTTTGAAAAATCTCTTCAACTTTGTCAAACTCTTTAAGATCGAGATGTACAAAGTCAAATTTTTTTATCTTTTGAAGTGTATCAGTAGTGCTTTGAAATCCAGTAGAAAGATTATCCACCACAACTATATCTATATCTTGTTCTAATAATTGTTTGGCTATATGGCTTCCTATGTACCCTGCCCCACCTGTTATAAGTATCATTACTTTCTCTCGATTACTACTATATTTCCCATCACAACCATATCCATGTTTGTTCTTGCAAAACACTCATATGCTTCTTTAGGTGTATTTACTATTGGTTCATTTTCATTGAATGATGTATTAAGAAGTATTGGGGTACCTGTTTTTTTTCTAAATGTATCTATAAGATTATAGTATCTTGGTTCTATTGCTTTATCAACAGTTTGAAGTCTTCCACTTCCATCTACATGCACTACCGCACTAAGTCCTGACTTTTTTTCATCATTGAACTGAAATACTTTTTCCATAAATGGTACATCATCTACTTTTTGAAAATACTCTTCCACATACTCTTTTAAAATAGATGGAGCAAATGGTCTAAAAGGCTCTCTTCTTTTTATCTTAGCATTGATAAGCTCTTTTGCATCATCTCTTGTAGGGTCACATAAAATACTTCTATGCCCCAGTGCTCTTGGTCCAAACTCTGCTCTACCTTGAAACCATCCTATGACCCCAGCATTTATGAGACAATCAGTTACAACATCATAAAGTTGTTCATCACTATATTTTGTATACTTTATACCTTCACTTTTTAAATACTCTTCTATCTCATCATCGCTAAACTGACTTCCAAAATAGCTATCCATCATAGGCTTAACTCTTTCATTTCCTTGGATATGATTATAAAGCCACAAAGCACTTCCTATAGCGGTACCCGCATCATGTCCTGCTGGTGGAATATAAAGTTTTTCAAAAGTTGTATTGCCTAGTATTTTCCCATTTGCTACAGAGTTTTGAGCTACTCCTCCTGCTATACAAATATTTTTCAGTCCTGTTCTTTTTTGTAGATGGTTGAGTATATGAAAAATCAGTTCTTCTGTAACTCTTTGAATAGATGCTGCTAAGTCTTTATGGTACTGAGTAAGCTCTTCATTTTTTGCTCTTGCTTTTCCAAGCACCTCTTCCATATAAGGTGAAAATATATTCTCTATAAACGGGTCGCCATCTTCCCAACTCATCTGCACACCCTCTTTTGGATGTTTAAAATACTTTTTATTTATTTCAAAGAGACCATTGTCTTTGAAGATAAGTACATCTTTGATTTTTTCTACCATATTTGGTTTACCATACGGACTAAGTCCCATCACTTTGTACTCATCTCCATACTTGTCAAATCCCAAGTATTGCGTAAATGCAGTATAAAACACCCCTACAGAGTGAGGATATATCACACTGTCTAGCACTTCTATTTTAGTACCCTTACCAACACCTATCATAGTAGATGTAAAGTCACCAAAACCATCTATTGATAATATAGCAGATTCTTCAAAGGAACTAGCAAAAAATGCACTTGCCATATGAGCTCTGTGATGTTCTACATTGACAACTTCTGCTTTGATTTCATCCTCTTTTATAGCAAATACACTAGCTAGCTCATTTTTTATAGAGCCTACTTTTTTAGTATTTGCCAGTCTGTCTTTAAGAGCTTTAAAACTTACAAGATTTTTTACACTATGTGTGATCTTATTATAAATATTTGCAGAAGGATCTCTTGATATAGTTATATAATCTACATCTTTGATACTTATACCACACTCATCAAGACAAAACTTTATAGACTCACTAGGAAACCCAGCCCAGTGTTTTATTCGTCTTATTCTTTCCTCTTCTATAGCAGCTATAAGTTTCGCATCTTTAAATATACATGCACTACTATCTCCATGGTATGCATTTAATCCCAATATATACATTTACTTTATTCCTCTTTTACTTAATATCTCTTCGTAACACTCTTTCATTTTTAAAGCTTGTTTTTTCCATGTGTAATTTTTGATTATAGCAAATTCACGGTTTCCTTTTGCTTTTAAATCACTGCACTTGCAACTTAATGCTTCTTCTAAAGCATTATCAAGGTTTTCTTGAGACAACTCTATCCACCAACCTGCATCATTGTCTTGTAACTCTTTCCATGGAGTTCCTTGTGTTGTTATCACAGGTATTTTATAGCTCATCGCTTCTGCTATAGCCATACCAAAGTTTTCTGTTCTTGAGGGAAGAACAAATAAACTTGATATAGAAAACAAGGTATGTTTTTCTATCCCATCTAAAGCTCCTAAAAAATGAACTCTTTCTAACTTCTCTAGGCTATCAAAATACTTCTTATCTTCAACTCCACCCACTACAAGTACTTCAATATCATTGTATTTATTTTGAATTTTTTTATAGCTATTTATAAGATAGTGCAAACCTTTATTATGTACTATTCTTCCAAGAAATAGTATGTATCGTTTTGACTTGTCATATTTGATCTGTTTTAAAATATTTTTATCCAAACTCTCAAAATCATTTTCTATCTCTATACCATTTGGGACGAGTACAGTATTATTGTGTATCCCTATATTTTCTAAAGCTTTTTTTTCATTTGGTTCTGTGATATGTATCATATTAGCAGTTTGAAGCATCTTCTTTTGAAAGAGCCACATGGCTATCTTTTTGACTACTTTACTTTGATCCAAAGCCCAAGCATACATAGTACCTCTTGTAGATACTACCAAAGAAAGATTATACTTTTTTACTATTTTGTATCCGATATATGTAGGATATGTCCATACTGTATGCACATGTATTACTGTATCTTTGGTAATTTCTTGTTCTATTTCATTTTCAAGCTTTGAAGAGTATTTTATCTTTTTCATTCCCTCTAAAGGAAGCTTTACCACATCTATATCATTGGCTTCCAATACAGTATTTGATTCATTTTTATAGACTTCTATAGTAAATATTTTATTTTCTATATCTAGTTTATTGAGATACTTTACAAGCAAAGGAACAGATCTAGCTGGTCCGCCATAACTACTATCAAGATTTTCTATAATGTGTAATATTTTCAATCACTTTACCTTTTTTCAACTCATAAGCTATAAATAATGCAAATAAATATGATACACCATACACTTCAGTAATAGACAAAGTAAAACCAAATAAAAATAGAATGCTCAATAACACAAGTAACTTAAACTCTTCAATAATAAAACAATATAACATCAATAACAAATAACTTAAAAAATAAATCAACAATAAAATCTTGCCAAAATTTACTAATACCATAGCATAAAACGAATCTGAAGATAGTAAATCTTTTTCAATCAAACCTAAAGATTTGAACTTCCATACTAGATTACCAGATTCTCCAAAATTAAATATTCCATACCCAATATTTTGGTATATACTTTTTATCAACTCAATTCGAACTGCAAAACTTCTACTAAATAGATCATGCCTATTCGTTAAGTCACCAAGATATACATATACTATAAACATAAGGGGAATAGTTAATAACAATAGCCAAAATTTATATTTTGAATATTTTACCATAAATAATATATACACAATAGCTATAATACTAATTACTCCTGTTCCAGACTTCAATAAAAAGATACTCATAATAACTAAAAATAGTAGTAAGTGTTTTTTAAATCCATCTAAATAATAATATGAAAGATAAAATACTAAAAAAGAAAAAAATGCAGCACTCACTGGTTTATTAAAAATACCAACATTTCTTAAGAGGTTTTGAGGGTTTAGATAGTAATGGTTTTTCTCAAAAATATTTGATATTATTAATTTAAGCTCTTGTAAATAAAAAAACTGAATTAATTGAAAAAAAAGATGTATTAAAAATACAGTAAAAATAATTTTAATTATAGAATTTATATTAATACTCTGAATATTTTTATAAAATAAAAAAATAAAAAAATAAAAAAATAAAAAATGAATTCCAGCATATAAAAAGAAAATATTATTTTGAATAAATACAAATAAGACCAATAATATAACTAATAAATATAAACTTTTTTCTTGAAAAGTTTTATAAATCAAATAAACTACAAATATCAATAATAAAAGTTCTCTTAAAACTTTAAATCCAAATGAGTAATTTTTTAAAAATGTAATCTCTTCTATATTAAACATATGTATTGATACAATATCAAATATATTAAATAAAAAAACACCTAAAGTAATAATCACTAAGTTTAAAGTTAAAAAGTTAATATTTAGTTTTTTTAGCAAATTTCTTTCTCTATTTGTTCAAATGATTTTTCATAAATATCTCTGCCAAAATTTTGGGATAACTCTAAAGAAATAAGTTTACCATTTTCTAATGACTTCCCATCCATATTTTCAATTAAAAACATTTTTTTTACCATTTCATCTACGGTTAACTTTTCAAGTAAATAACCATTGATACCATTTTGAAGTAAGTCTATATGGTTACCACAAAATTTTGAAGGCATTATTAGTGTACCACATGAAATAGCTTCATGAAAAACTGTAGGCCAATGATCTTCTGCACTAGGTACTATCAGACAAGTAGCTTCACGCATTTTTTTAGCAGTTTGCTTAGGAGTACAAAAACCATCATATATAATATTTTTATCAATTAGCCCTTTCATAGGACCATCACCAACCACTCTTAGCTCAAACTGTCCGCCTTGTTTTTTATACTGGCTAAATGCTTCAACCAAAAGATCAAAGTTTTTTCTTTTTATTAGTTGCCCTACAAATAAAAACTCTTTTTTCTTTTTAACATTTTCATCATAAAAATAGAGATCTTTATCACTACCTAAAAGTCCTGTAAAAATTCTATTCTCAGGCATACCAAAAAACTTCATCAATTTAAAGCTAGATTGTCCTGTGATAAAGACTGCATCAAAAATAGGTCTTAAGAAAATTCTAAAGTAAATAGCACCCAAATATTGTCTAAAAGTACCTTTGTAGCTATTGTCAGCAGTCAATACTATTTTAGCACCCTTCTTTTTCATATATTTATCATATTCGAGCCAGCCCTTATTATTCCATCCCGTGTGCACTATCAAATTTCTATCACTAAATTCTTCTTTTCTTTCCCAAATATCGTTTGGATTATCAAGCCATACTATTTTATGTCCAAGTTGCTTTTCAAATTCTTCTATTTTATCTTCTTTAAAAGTTTTATCAAAAGTGGGTGATGACACAAATAGTAGATTATCCCCATATTTTTGTACTATATTTTTTGTGATAAAAGATACGGGTCTTAAACCTGGCCAATAAATAAGTGGTTTAATTTTTTTCATCAGTTCTCCAATAGTTTTTTTAATTCTTCTTTTTGTTTTTCATATATAAACTCAATATCATTAAATCCAAATTTTTCATTTTTTTTTAGCTCCACTCGTTGGATATCACTAATTTGTTCCATACATTTATAAGAAGAGTTATTTAAATCGTAGCCTTCAATCTTTTTTGTTGAAAGAGTTGATTTTAGTGTTGATAGATAGACAAATAGTTTTGAAGGAAAATTTGTATCTTTATATTTTGATTCACCTTCATTTAAAAGTATAAAATAATCTGTTTTTACCAATAGTTCTTGATATTCTTTATCGTACAATAATCCATACCAAAATACATTTTCTAACTTGTTATCTTTGATATAAGACTTCATATCAATACTTGATTTCCAATAATATCCACTAATATGTAGTTCACAGTTTTTAGGTAAATACTTTATATATTCTAAAAGTTCACTTCCACCAAAATAGTCAGATATTTTTCCACTATATGTGATGATAATATTTTTTTCACTGCTTTTTAATTCATCTCTTTGAGCTTTTTTCAATAATTCCCAATCAAACACACCATTTGCTACCATATATGGTTTTATATTTAATTCTCGTAATAATCCTTCATTTACTAATATATACCCATCTGATAGCTTTTGAGACAAATATTTCATTGCTTTATAAATTTTACTAGCAAAACCATCCTTTTTGTCAAGTCCATCTTCATATTCAAGATATATTTTTTTTCCTAAAAAAATTTTGCAAAAAAAAGCAGGGATTGATGTCTCTATTGAATAGTTATAGTACACAACTATTTCAAACTCTTTTCTTCTTTTAAAAAGCTCTTTCATATTTGAGAAAATAGAAGTTAAAAAATTTAATCCCTTTATATCTAAAACACTCGCATGAAAAATATCATCTTCATAAAAACTATTAAATTTTTTTTTAGTACCATTGCTCACAATACTTGGAGAATATATTTTGACACCATACCCTATATCTTCCATCATCTTTTTCATTCCTGAGCTTTTTTGTAATCCTGCATATGAACGATTTTTGGCATTATCTCTTTGAGCTATACATTTATCGGTAATTTGTTGAACTATATAGGCTATTTTTTTCATACTATCTTTTAGTATCTTTTGTAAAATAGTATAACGATCTATACTTATATCCACTAAAACCGTTTTCTTCTAATACTTTAAAACACTTTTCCTCAATCTCTTGTCCATGAAACTCTATAATAAACATTTTAACTTTGTTTATCCAATCTTCATAATTTTTGGTTAAGACATCAAGCTCGGCACCTTCAATATCCATTTTCAATATATCAATTTGGTCAATACTATAAATACTTATTAAATCGTTTATCGATAATGTTTCTATGCTATCATTTCCCTCATCAGTTATTTTTGATCCAGTTGATATACCACCAAAAAATAAAGTAGTCTTTTCACTCCATAGACCTTTTTTAAGTAAATTGACATTTATGGAGTTCTTTAAGTTTTTTTCTGCAAGAGAATAATTATCATTATTTGGCTCCATTGTATAAATTTTTGCATTTGGAAACCGATTGGAAAAGTAAAGAGAAGAATCACCGATAAATCCACCTGCATCTATGATAATTTTTACATCAAAGTTTTTAAAGAAACCATACTCTTCTCTAATAATATTTTGAATAAATGTTTGCAAGTCTTCACTATTTGGTCGAATATAAACTTCTTTATCGATTGAGGAAAAGTACACTTTTTCAAATGTTTTTGAAGAATAGTGCTTTTTTAATATTTTGTATGTATTTATAAAACCTTCTTTTTTTATCATAAAAAACAAATCATATAATCGTGATAATTTTTTATAAACTATTTTTGGAACTATTTTTCTTGTTATCGTTCTTATTTTATCTTTATTTGTCATCTTTTTAAACCTTTTTAACCTTTAAAATTTGTATTATTTTTGTTGGTAAATAATTTTTCAGCAATATTTTAATAATAAGAAATATAAATCCAATATTATTTTTAAGTTTTATTTGTCTTAATATACTACTAAATGCTACTTTTGCATTTTTATAATCCTTAGTAATTATATTATGTGCAACCAAACCACCTATAACATTTGCATAATATTTTTCTGCATACAGTTTACCTTTTTCGCCCCCAAACCATTCTATGTAAATAGGTGTCCATTTTTCAACATACTGTTTGATTCCCTCAATACGCTTATGAGTATTTGTCATCATTGTCTCAATGGGTTCTTGATATATCTTTACCAAAATTTTTTTAACACACAAATTATCATATCCTGCCACTGCAAGTTTCATCCAAATATCATGATCAACTCCAGATATCAATTCTTCACTAAAACCACCAATTTTTTCCAATGCATTTTTTTTAAATAAAAAGCAAGATGACGGTGTCTTAGCTCCTATTTTCATAATAGATTCTTTAAGATTTTCACAATTTTGAGGTAAATAACTACCTACGCTTTTTCCAGCTGTATTAAAAGTTTCATTACCACATTGCACACAAGCTATATTTTTTTGTAAATTACTTTCAATATTTTCATAGGCTTTAACTTGTTCTTTCAATCTACTTGGCAACCACTCATCATCATCATCTAAAAAAGCTATCCAACTTCCTTTAGCTTCTTTTATAGCTCTGTTTCTGCTGCCTGCTAATCTTAGATTAGTCTCATTTTTAATATAATTAATTTCCAAGTTATTTTCTTTTATCCAATTTGCTATACCACTATTACTATTATCTTCAATAACAATTAATTCAAGTGGTTTAAACGTTTGATGAAGAACACTATTTACAGCTCGTTTACATTGTTCAAGTCTATTATAGGTTGTTATTGCTACACTTATTTCCATAATTTCTTTCTAATCCGTCTAAAAATTGAATCAAATTTAATTAAGAACAATGAAAACAAAGTATAAGTAGAACCATTATTTTTATAATTTAAATATTCTTCTATTGAACATATTGGCTCAAATTTACTTTTCCATTTTTCAGGTTTTTTTGTCCCTATATAAAACAAATACATCGAACTAGAAAAATTTACTGTTGTTTCTCTATGTAAAATTGTAATCCCATTTTCTTCAAAAAGTTTTTCAACTGAAAATGGTGTAAAACGCCAATAATCCTTATATCCTCTGTAATAATCATGAATTTGTTGATTTTGAGGTACTATAAAAATTATTATATCATTCGAAAGACTGCACAAGTTTCTAAATGCTGTAAAAATATCAAATATATGTTCAAATACAGTATGATTATAAACTACATCAAATTTACCTATATACTCTACTGGTATGTTTTTTTCAAGATCTAAAAAAATCATATCAGTTTTATCTAAATTATATTCTGTTTCGTCTAGTGGATAATTTGAAACTGTGTAGCTATTGGCATTTATAAAATAGTCTTTATATCTTCCTCCAGAATCATAATCACCAAAATAATAATCTTTTAAGTTGGTATTTTTGTCACTATCACTTGAACCTGAGACATTAATGATATCTCCCTCAAATAGATAAGCAAATTTTTTTAATATTCTATTAGTTTCTAACCTCGGTTTTCTAAAAATTCCTTCATAAATCATTTATAAGCTCCAATAGTGTTTTATTATTATTTGTATAGACCTTAGTCTTCTTAACATAGACAAAGGATTTAAAAAAAAATTAAATTTAAATTTTTTCAAAATATATAGATGAGTTATAATAGTTTTTTCAAGATTTTGCTTAGTTAAACTAGGAGTCATCCTATCATCTCCATACTCATGTATCCCAGTAGTCACATCTTCCATAAAACACACATCATATCCAAATCTCACAATACACATACGATAAAAATCACTATCCACACCCCGTGGAAGATTTGTATCAAATCCTCCAACTTCCATCATAATATCTCTTTTTGTCATAACAGTTGGACTATAAATAATTCCATTTCTACTTAATATATGTGAAACTAAGTTTTTTGGTTTTTGTATTATCTTATCTTTATAAGTTTGCTCATCACTAAAAAGTCTTACGCTACTACAAATAATTCCTAATTTTTTATCACTTTTTTCAAAAAGTTCAACTTGTTTTTTTATCTTATTATTATCTAACCACTCATCATCATCATCCATAAATGCCACATAGTATCCGGTACAATTTTCTAAAGCTGTATTTCTAGCATGAGCATTTCTTTTATTTACTTCATGCCTAAAATATTTTATGCAATCATCTTTTTCTTGGTATTCTTTCACCACCTCAGTAGTATTGTCACTTGAACAGTCATCAGCTATGATTATCTCTATATTTTCATAGCTTTGAGCTAGGATACTATCTAGACATCTAGGTAACAAATGAGCACGATTGTAGGTTGTTATATTCACACTTACTAATTTATTCATCTATATCAAAACCTTTGCAACTATCTTCACTATTTTTTCATTATTCCCATACCCCAAACTTGTCATATGTCCATCTTCAGGATAAAAAATAGCTATATCATTTTGTTTGAGTTTTAGAATAGAGCCATTTGTTTCAAAGCTATATTTAGCTGCATCTTTTTCTTCACTATACTCATGGGTAATTTTCAAGTCTTTTATATCTTGTACTTCAATATTTTCAATACCATCAACTATAAAATGAATATCTATATTTTTTCTATGAGACTCATAACAACAATTTTCTCTTTCTTTTAAACTACATACTTGTTCTAGTAGCAATACATTTTCATTTAATTGTACTTTATTTATATAACCAATACTTTGTTTTATCAAATCTTTGTATTCGTGACTACTTCTGTCCAAATATTTTTTAAGATATTTTATTGTCTCATCTAACTTTTTATCATAGTTTTCTATCGTATTTATATTTCCAAAGTTTGCCATACTATATCGCCCCGTGTGCCCAAAATACTTTAAGAGTTTGGCTAGTTTTGTCTTTTTTTAGTATATGCTCTACACCTACTGGTACTATGAAACTATCACCTTTTTCTATCGCAAATATCTCATCTCCTATTTTAGCCATTCCAGACCCCTCTACTACATAAAAACCTTCTTGATCTTCATGTACCCCTGCATCTCCAAATTCTGTTGCAAAGTACTCTGAGACACCCATGCAAAAGCCATTTGTCCCACCATTTGAACTATCTATAAGAATTCCTCCCTTATGTGAGTCGTTTTGATGGTATGTTATATTTTTTTCATTGATTTTCATTATTTAACTCTTTTCTGATTTTTTCAATAACTGCAATATCCAATTTACAACTTAATAAATGTTTTATTCCTTTTAACTCTTCTAAATCTTTTTCCCACCATTCTAGTTCCAACAATGCTTTAATAATTTCTTCTTCAAATCTATATTTTAAGATTTTTGCAGGATTTCCACCTACAATAGCATAGTCTGGCACATCTTTTGTCACAACACTATTTGCACCGATTATAGCACCATGCCCAACTTTTACTCCGCTAAGAATAACTACACCAGCACCTATCCATACATCAGAACCTATTTCAATATTACCCTTTGACCAAGTATCTAGATTAGACGATTGTCCATCTATTTTTTTATTTATAAAACTTGTACTTAAAGTATCTGTATTATGAAAAAACTCCATTATAGTTACATTATGAGCTATAGAACAATAATGACCTATCTTAATATCATAGTGTTTTGCATTTATAAATGTCGTTGGTCCATTTATTGAAGTATAATGCCCAATTAATAATTTACCTCGTAATATAGAGTTATTAATCATACTACCTTTTTGAACAATAATATTTCCGTTTAACTCACTATTATAAATAGTTGTATTTTTATGAATACTCAATCCAGTTGGATTAAAATAATTATTTCGGAAATAGTTCAATTTGTATTTATACTTATAAATAAGACTTTTAAAGATTCTTTTTAATTCATATAGCAAATTTGAAATCCTCAAAATATTTTTTACCATCTACATTTTTAAACTTCATAAATTCCTCAGTCCAATCTAATTGTATAATCTTGCCAATATTCTCATCAAAATTTTCACTTTCATTTATCTTCAGATCATTTAAGATGATATAGTTACTCACTCTAAAGTACAACGCTTCGTAAAGTGTGGTAGAACTACCACTTAGCTGTATATTTACACTTTTTAGAAGCTCGTAAGTGTCTTTGTTTGATACCTCTATATGCTCTTTGTCTTTTACAAACTCTTCCCACTCACCCGATACTTCTCTTGGGTGAAGTTGGACTATCCAATAGTATTTCTCTTTAAACTCTGAATTTTTCATATAGTTTTCAATAAACTGCCTAAAAAGATGTGCAGAATTAGGCTGAGAACATACTAATACTGGTATTCTACCATTTGTATCTAGTGAGATAGCTTTTATATCTTCAAAGCTAGGATTTCCACTCACTACTAACTCAGCATCTTCAAAAAAGCCTATTTTTATTAATACCTCTTTCCAATACTTACCATATACAAAAAGTTTATCGGGTAAAAGAAGCTTGTACTTTAGTGGTTTTAAATCTTGGTGATAGTTATATCCATAATGTTCTGGATACAGATGTCCATGCTGGTACTCTAGCACTTCTATATTCAAGCTTTTTAAAGCAGCTATTTCTGTCTCACATCCATAGCTAGCAAATGTAAAAAGTACTTTTTTTGGTTTTGCTAACTTATAAAATAGTTTATACAAAATATATTTTGCTAAAAATGTAGCTTGAGTATTCCAAACATTTTTAAAAGACACTAATTCTATTTTTTGAAGTAGTTTATAGTGTTGCCAAGCATTAAACAATGTAAATATAAGCATTATATATCGAAGTTTAGAAGAAAAATAGTTAAAACAACTATCAAAATTTAGCTCGATTTTTGGATTAGTTTTGTCTATTTTATCTATTGATATAGAGCCAATAATAGCTGTATCATATCCATTAGATTGAATAGCTTGTTTAAGAACTTCTAATCTTTTTGAATAATATTTATTTTCAATCATAACATTATATGAAGCACTCGTAACTCTTACTATCAATTTATTTTGCTTATTCTTAGCAAAACTAAAAAGAGACAAAATACTTTTATTGATATGCTGAGTATTGTTATTTTTCGTTTGTAATTTTGCATAGTGTTTCCCACAAAAATAGTTTCTATATACTTTCCATAGATTAAATCCTAAAAAATTGAGTTTTTTTATATGCTCAATATTATTTGACTCCAATTTTGATATATACTTGCCTATAGCTACTAAATCCATTTTTGCTCCAATAAATAAACAAGATTTATAATCTTCCATACAAAAAACGAATTGCCAAGTTCTGAAGAGTCGGAATAATACTGATAATCTTTCACAAACTTCTCAAAGTTTATGAGTCCTAGTTTGTTTAACTTTGACTCTCTGACTGTCTCGATTATCTCGTTTTGTATCTTTTTATCTTTTATCCATTCTCTTTGAGGGGTTGCAACATAGTGTTTAGTTTGTACTTTTTCTTGGTATCCAAGCTTTTGTCTTAGTATCTCTTTGAGTAGATACTTTGTTTCTCCATTTTTTATCTTATAAGTTGGGGGCAATGAGTACATAAACTCTACAAGTCTATGATCAAGAAAAGGTACTCTAGCTTCTATACTGCTAGCCATAGAAGCTCTATCTTGAAAGTGTAGTAGTTTTGGAAGCTTTTTGATAAACATATCTTCATACATTGTATTTGATAGATCACTTTGAAATTCTTTTACATCCTGTTGCTCTATCTGTCTAAGCCCAAGAAGAGTTTTACCGATATGGGAATCACTACTTGTAGTACCATCTGGTGCCAATACATTTTTTGAAGTTGCCAAAGATATAAAGTCTAAATATTCTTTAGAGTTGAAGGTTATATTTTTATCATGCCTTGCATTGTAGTATTCAAGCTCTTTTTGAAGAAGTGAATCATCTTTTATATCTTTAAAAAATGGTGGATAGTAGTATTGATACCCTCCAAAAACTTCATCACTTCCCTCCCCTGCAAGTATTACTTTAATATTCTGACAATGAACTTCTTTCATCATATTGTAAGCTGATAAAGTGCCAAGTCCACCTAGTGGTGTTTCAAAATAGTAAATAGCCTCTTGCAAGCTAGACAACATATTCTCTTTTTTAAGATATGTAGGATGAAGTTCTAAGTTTGCTAAATCAAAGTTTTGTTTGACTCTTTGCACTTCATCATATTCACTCTCTTCAAATCCAAAAGTAAAGGCTTTAAACTTTTGTTGATGGTTTTGTGCAAGTTTTGTAAGAAGTGTAGAATCGGTACCACTACTAAGACTTATAGCTACTTCTACATCACTTACGAGGTTTAATCTCATAGAGTCATTTAGAAGTTCATATGTTTTTTCTAAGGCTTCTTTTTCTGTGATGTTTTTTTCATCTGAAGAAAGATTCCAATAAGAAGCTTTTTTCAAACTTTGTGCACTAAAGTCGTATTCTATATATTGCCCTGAGCCTAAAGCAAGAACATCTTTAAAAAAAGTATCATGACTGTGCGCGGTCAAACCATACTCCAGATACTCATAAATAGTTTGATAGTTATATTCATAACTATCATCAAGTAAAGCTTTTACTTCAGATGCAAAAGATAAACTACCATTTTTAAAAGTATAAAAAAGTGGCTTAATACCAAATCTATCTCTATATAAAAAAAGTTTATTTTTTTGTTTATCGTAGATAGCAAAAGCAAAAATACCATTAAGCTCATGAATAAAATCAAAACCTATTTTTTCATAAAGTTTGAGTATCACTTCTGTATCTGACGAAGTTTTACACACCAAGCTATACTTTTGTTTTAACTCTTTGTAGTTGTATATCTCACCATTAAAAACTATACTATTATTTTGTTCTGTATGAAATGGCTGATTGGCATGATTTGAAATATCAATGATAGAAAGTCTATTGTGAATCATTGTAATATTTTCATCTTGAAAAAAGCTTACATTATCAGGACCTCTATGATGTAAAATATTTTCATACTTTTTTATATCTTTTTGTTCTGTAAAACCTATAAATCCGCACATTAGCTTTTGTTTCCTTCAAAATACTCTCTATATCTACTATCATTTCTTATAAGCTCATCATGAGTACCTTCTTCTAATACTTTTCCATCTTCTAGTACTACTATCTTATCTGCATGTTGTATTGTTGAAAGCCTATGAGCTATGATTATGATAGTTTTTTTACTATGTAGTTCTTTGAGAGTATCTACTATAACTCTTTCTGATTCACTATCTAAAGCTGAAGTTGGTTCATCCATGATGATGATATCTGGTTTTTGCAAGAACAGATGTGCTAGCTGAAGCCGCTGCTTTTGTCCTCCACTAAGCTTCCCTCCACTTTCTCCTACTTGAGTATCAAATCCATCTTTCAAAGACTCTACAAAATCTAAAATATAAGCTTTTTCACATGCTATTTTTATCTCATCATCACTTTTTTCACTAAGTCCATAGAGGAGATTTTCTTTGATAGTTCCATGAAACAAATAAACATCTTGAGTAACAAATCCGATATTTTTTCTCAAACTTACGATATCTAGTTCATATATGTCTGATTCATCAAATAAAACTTTACCACTATCAATATCATTAAACCCAAGTAAAATATCTACAATAGTTGATTTTCCAGAACCTGATTTACCTATAAGTGCAGTGGTTTGATTAGCTAGAAAGTGTAAGTTTAAATTATCAAAAAGATTTTCAGATTCACTATATCCAAAAACTATGTTTTTTAATTGAATGCTATTTTCTAGTTTTTCATATATTTTTATCCCATTTTGTCTTACTTGATTTTCACTTAGCCTATCTAAATACCTTTTATAAAGTTCATAACTCCCCATATATGTATTTATCTGATTTTTAGCCATAATAGCACTTTTAATAGCTTGATTAAACTTCATAAGTACAAATAAAAATACTACTATAGTATCAAACCCAAGGTTTAATACAGCAACACCTATATAGACTATAAACATTGCTATTATAAATATCAAAGGCTCTAGTATCACATCCACAATTGCAGTAATTTTCCCACTTTTAAGGTATGTTTCTTCAAAAGTTTTACTTATTGACTGAAATGTTTTTATCTCAGGTGTTTGTTGATTTAAAAGTATTACTTTTTTTAGTACTTTTATCTTTTCTATTATAAAATTTTGGATATTTTCATTGCTACTTGAAACAACTCTACTTAGTTTTTTAAGCTCTTTATTTTGCTTTTTTACAACAAAAGGCACTATGGATACCCCTATAAGCGTGAAAAGCAGAAGATTAATAGATATACCAAAAAGTATTATCATATAAATAAAGGCTATAAATAAAAAACTATAAAAATTCAAAACATATTGTATCGAGACACCAACTCGCATGCTTTCATTTGATATCGTATTTGCTAATTCACCTATTTTACTAGATTTCAAAATACCAATATTTGTATCAAAAAGTTTTTTGATAAATAATCCTCGTAGCTTATAAATAATATCTTGCTGAACAGAGACAATATTAATCATTTTGAGATATTTTGTAAACTGCCCAAGAAGCACTGGAGCTATCGCTAAAATAATTAAATTGAGTAAATTGATATCAACATTCATGCTATTTAACACATTAAACACATGTGAGTATTGTTCTTGCTTAAAAAGCTCTAGCGTTGCTACCTTTCCACCAATAAGATACTTGATAAAAGGAAAAAGCAGAAAAACACCAGAAATTAAAAAAAATGCCTCTATGATATTTAATGTAATTATTAAAAAAGTTCTCTTTTTATTTATTGGAACTAATTGATTTACTTTTTTTAACATTATTTATAATAATTCACTAAAACTTTTCTACTTCCACTCCTTATAATCCCAGCAGCATGTAAGCCTCTTGTCTCTCCCATTATCACACTACCTGCTTTTGCTACCATCGGTGTGGCCTTTTCCCACAGTTTATATTTCTCTTCCTCTTCTTTTGAGTAATATGTGTGATCATAGCTACCACTTGCAGTTTGTCCACCTTCTACATACTGTTTTTTCATTTTTTCAAGTTTGCCAAAACTACTTAAATTATTACTTCCTATGATATAGGTAAAAGGACCATTTTCAAGCTCTACATCTTCAAGATAAACAAATATTTTAAATCGTCTTGGTATCCCATCAAAATGAAATCCACTTAGTCCAAAACCTCTTTCAAATCTATCTTTACTACTTGGATAGCTTTCCTGATAAACGGTGTCTGCTCTATTTATAGATTTGCCATAATAAACCTCTGCTACTTTACTAAAAAGTTCATTTTCTGAATACAGCTTTTTGATAACTTCACTTTCTTTATCGGCACCATATATTCTAAAGGTTTTGTCTTCCATCGCATGCTTTGTATTTTCAATGTTTAAAGCAAGTTTCTTCCCCTCCTCTTGCAAAGCTTTCAGTTCATCACCTTTAAAAAAATCTGGCAAAACCAAAATACCATTTTTATTTATCTCTTTGATATAGCTATCAACTGGCTCACCTACCTCTTTTATAATAGATGGATTCCATCTGTTCTCAACATCAGTCAAATAATCTGCAAACTTATACTGTCTGTAGATTTTTCTTAAATTATTTAACATTGTTAGCTCCTAGTATTATATTTTTAATTTCTTCTGCTATTATTTGATTCCCTTTAGCTGTATAGTGAGTAGTGTCTGTATAGTAATCTGATAAATTTTTTTTAAATAAATCTCCAAAAAAATAATACTTATTATATTGATCTATATTTTCAAACAAAGAATATACATCACAAAAATATTTTATAAAATTCTGATGCTTATTTTTAAAAATATTTAATTTATTATGTAAATTATCAGATAATTGCAAACTATGCTCTTGAATTACATAATATAAACTAGGTTGAATAAAAAACCTAAAATCTATATTTTTTTCCTTTAAAATACTTATAATATAATTTGTATACACCATATAATTCTCATAGATTTCTTCTTTTGAGGGTAATTCATAAAACTCATTAATTTTTTTAGATTTTTTAAATTTGCATTTAATTTTTTCAATCAATGATACATTGCAACTCTTACTATGTTCCCTATCAAAAAAATATGGAGAACAACCTACTTTTTTATTAATAAAACTAAAATAAATATCAGTGAAACCATCTATAAACACTACTGTTTTTATGTTTTTTATTGTCGGCAATACCTCCATTAATAAGAGTAGTTCTTCTTTTATAGTATATCCTGACATCCCCATATTTATGATATTAACATTCTTAAAATATGAAGAAAGATAGTAATTAATAGTTTGATTATCATTTAATCCACTTCCAAAAAGTGTTGAGTTCCCCAATAATAAAATACTGTCAAAAGAGTTATTTATTTCAGGTGATCTAAAGCCATGCCTATTAATATATACTGAATCATTAGATTGATTTGGTTTTAATCTATAACCAAGATATGGATATGACTCGTATTTAATATTTTTTTCATTTTTTGTTTTTGTTTGTTCAAATGGATTTAGTAAATGTTGGACTTTAATCATTTCGAAAGTACCACTCTTAAAATTGATCCTTGTTCGTTTAACTGCTTGTCGTTCAAGGTTAAATATTGTAAATATGGCATAACATAATTTTTTTGAAAAATAATTTTCTCAAAAATAGATAATGGTCTTATACATAGTCTAAAAATTTTATTATTAATTAAACTTCTTAATTTAAAATTAGTTTTTCCATAAATATTTAGCTTCAACACTTTTAATCCTAACTTTGTGGCTATTATTTCAAAATTTTGAGGAGAATAAAAACTTACATGATGAAAGCCTTCAGAAAAACATTTTTTTGTTTCATAGTCCCGAAAGGGAACTTCTAAAACAATCAATCCATCGTTTTCCAAATAAGGTAAAATAGTTTCTTCTATAAATTCTATAGGATTTGGATAATGTTCAATAACATGAAATGCAGATATTATATTATATTTAATGTTAGGGTCAAAACTTTTAATACCTTTTGATTGTAAGTATTTAATAGCATTATTATCAGTTTCTAGGGAATATGTCTTAATATTTTTAAATTTACTTTTAAAAACCTCAAGAAATGCTCCATTAAATGAACCGATTTCTAATACATTTTCATAATTACTAATTAAATTATCATAATCACTTAGAAATAAAACCCTACTTTCTGCTCTTTTATTATAATATATATTTGTGCTAACTTCAGACCAATAAGGATTTTCTTCATAATTACTCAATACATTGTCATTGCTTAAAATTGGAAACCTATATGCAAATTGACAATTTGTACATTCTAAAATATTAATAAATTTTGATACTTGATCCAAATAAGATTTCTCATTATTCTTATTTTCTTTAATTACAACATATTCGCTATGTCCACAAATAGGACAATTATTAATAATTGATTTATTCAAATTTACCCTCTATACTTTCCAAAATTACAACACTTGTACTATTTTTTTTTCCAACCATATCATAAAACTTCTCAGCACCAACACCAACCAAAGGTCTAAGCGTGATTAAATCTTCTTCTTGTATCGTTTCTCCAGCTTGCAACTCTTTTTTCGCATAAATTCCTCTTCGAAAAGAGTTTATATGACCACTTTCAATCTCTGATTTTGTAGGTTTCTTCTCAAAGCTACCTTGGAGTGTTTTTATCTTTTTTATCTTTTTTATAAGTGCCTGTATCTCATCTTTGGTAGCTGATACTTTATGATCTCTAAATTCTTTATTTTCTCTGCTATCTGTAAAATGCACTTCGATCACCTCTGCTCCCATTGAGATAGCTACCTCTACTGCATCCATATCAGTAGTATGATCAGAGTAACCAATAGGAATAGAAAATTTTTCTTTATAAGTTTGCATCACATTTAAATTTGCATCTTCAAAAGGAATAGGATACATTGATGTACATTGTAAAACTGCTAATTTTTTTTCTGTGATGTATGAGCTATCTATAGATTCTACAAAAGACACAACATTTCTTACTTCTTCAAAAGTAGCAAGACCTGTTGATAATATAATAGGCTTACCCATATGTACCATTTTCTTTATAAGATTATAAGCAGTCATATCTCCAGAGCCTACTTTATAAATAGGCATATACTTATCTATATACCCAAAAGCATCTACATCCCAAACAGAAGCCATAAATGTAATATCTAGCTCTTGGCATAACTCAGCTAATTCTACATATTGTTCTTGTGTCAATTGAAATTTTTTGAAGTGTTTATTTCTATCTGGGTCATATTTTAGGTTTACAAGGCTATCTCCAGTATAAATCTGAAATTTTACAGCATCTGCTCCAGACTCAGCAGCTAGTCTTGTAAGCTTTTTTGCATAGTCAAAATCCCCTTCATGATTTCCACCAATTTCTGCTATGAGATAAACATCATTTTTGCTTTTAAAGTGATTCATTTTTACTCTTTTTATATAAATATTCTAAATACTCAAAATCTTCTTCAGATTTTATGGTTTTAGAACTCTTTTCATCTATGGTTATATGTGTACTTTTTTGGGACACCATTTTACCATTTTGTTCAAAAAAAGCACCTTTAACAGTATGAATACCACCTGTCTCTTTATATATAAAATCTCTTTCTAATCTTAATTCACTATTCGTATTGAATGGTTGAAGCCCATTCCCCTGATGAAGATAAAAGTTTGCATTTTCTTGAGATACAGAGAGTACACTTTCTGCTTCAAATAAATACAGCGTATTGATAGCCTTGTCGATATAAAAACTCTTTCTAAGAGGATACTCATAGTTTATCACACTTATAGTATCAGCTTTTAAGCTATATTTTTTCATCACATATCTTACAGTATCGTCTATGTGAGTGTTCAGTCTTGCTAACTCCATCGGTCTTAGATCTGCTACAACATCTTGATAATTATTTTTTATATAATTTGTAATAATTTCATTCGGTGTTGTGACAGTTATTTGCTTTATATTTTCCGTACTTTTTATACTAGAAATAGTAATATCAAGCAGTGTTGATTCAGCAAATTTCTTAAGACATAAAGGAGCATCCGAATCATCTCTTATAGGAATAACAGCTATATGGTGTTTTGTAGTTATATCATATTCTAGTGAATGTTTTTTGACTATTTCATGTCTTGTTTCATATAGTTTTTCTTTGTTTTTAGTAAGGCTATTCCCATGCTGCCTGTAGTAAAAAAGAGGTAGATCAATATTGGCTACTTTTTTATTTTTAATGATTTTTACCCAAAGTTCATAGCCATCTTGTCGTGTAAACTCTTCAGAGTACCCACCAAGCTCAACTAAAATCTCTTTTCGTATCATCGTACATGCGCCGTGAGCTGGCTGATCAAACATTGTTACATTCTCAAAATTGTGTCTTTTTTCCTCTGCAATAATTTTTCCATCTTTATCAACTAGATAATAATCTGGAAATACTAAAGCTAAAGATTCATCCGATAATAGTTTTTGAGAAAGGACTGTCAGAGCATTTTCATTGAGATAATCATCTGCATCAAGTCTCATGATAAACTTTCCACGAGAGAGTTTTATAGCAATGTTATTTGTTACATTTAAGCCTCTGTTTTCTTGATAAACGATAGTTACTTTTGGATGTTTTCTATACTTTTCTATTATCTCTTTTGAATCATCTGTTGAACCATCATCGATAATTATCACTTCAAAATCTCTAAATTTTTGATTAAGTACAGATTCGATAGCTTGTTTGATGTAATTGCCATAATTATAGTTTGTTATATATACAGTTACTAGTGGATTTTTTGTAAAGTTTGTCCAGTTTATTTCTGTATTTACCGATATTGGAGTAGCTTTTTGATTAATAGGTTTGTTTATCTCTAAAGTTTTTGGATAGTTTTTAAAATACTCAAAAATATCATCCATTGTATAGTCAAACTCTTTACCTACACTTTTCATATATTCAAGCAATGTTTTTATTACGATATAGTCTTCTTTTGTATCAAGAGTAAGTCTGTATTTTTTATCATGTTTTTCAGGAATTTCTAATGAGGCTGTCTCAAATTGATCAATGTTATTCGTTATATAATTTGTAAGGTACTCACTTCCACTACTATCTTTTGATAATTCATAAATAAGTTTTAATATATAACTATCAAATACTTCTACCTCAGTACCACTAGGAAGCCTTTTTGCATCGGTATAGTGAGCATTTTTTTCAAGATGATATTTTACTGTTTTCTCTAAATAGTCACTGTCTATAAGTATATCATCACCTGTGATTCTAAGTACAATGTTATGGTTTTGATTGTCATCAACTGCTAACATCATCCTTGAAAGTACATCTTCCACAGATCCTCTATAGATATTCATAGGATATTCTTTTGCTATCTCAACTAGTTGATTATCAGATTCTAAAGTTGTTGTGCAAAAAGCTATAGTATCTATAAAGCCTTTTTCTTTTGCTATTTTTACTCTTTCAAAAAGATGAGCTATAGAAGACTTGCCATTTATATCGGCTGTCGCTTTCCCAGGTAGTCTTGAAGAATCACTTCTAGCTACTATGATAGCTAAGACTCTGTTTTCTAAAATATCTCTTGAAATACTCTCTTCAAACTTAAGGTTTTTTGATACTTTTGTACCAACAATCTCTTCATAGATAGGTGGAGCAAAAAAGTTTGCTGTTCTTTTCATGACTAAATCATTTGGACGAATAGTTTCATTAGCTTTAATCTCTCTTGTTGTAGTCCAAGATTTTTTGACACCGTTACGATATGTTTTTTCAGATTCTGCAAAAGCCAATGGATTTTTTCCGATAGATAGTTCAGCTAATTTTACATCTTTGATAAACTCTTTTAACTCTTGTGGTTCATAAGATGAATAGTAGTCAACCCCTTTTGCAGCTCTATCAAGCGTCACATGCTTTTCAATATAATCCACTCCATAAGGTAGTGACATAAGTGGAAGTATAGTAGCAAACTTATCATCTCCGCTTATATGGTCACTATATCCTATTTTTACCGTGTCTCCAAAAAGTTCTTTGAGCTTTGCTAATCTTGACAACACACTGTCTTCTACTTTTGTAGGATAAGCTTGAAATCCATGTAACATAGCAATGTCTTGACACTTACCATACTTTGTCAATTTATCTAGTGCATAACGAATCTCTAAAATTGTACTTCCTCCAGTAGCTAAAAATAGAGTTTTATCTTGTTGTGAGAGTTTTTCAAGAAGTTTAGTATTATTAAGATCTGAAGAGTGTATTTTGTATCCATCTACTCCATATTTTGTAGCAATTTCAAAAGCTTCAAGCCCAAATATGTCAGCATATACTTTTACACCTAGTTTTTTGGCTTCCGTTAAAAGAGTAGCCCATTCATCTTTACTGAATGCTTGTTTTTTAAAATGTTCATATCTTGGATGTGTTGTTGTTAAAAACTCATCTGCAAAATATATTTGAAACTTTATAGAATCAGCTCCAACATCCACAACTTCTTTTGCTAATTGCAAAGCAATGCTTGGATCACCTTGATGTGCATTTGCTAGTTCTGCTATTATGTGTATTTGTTTCATTCTTAAATCTTTTCCCATAAGAAACTCTCTTTTACATAGCAATTTTTACAGATATCAATTTTATCAAGGTCAATATCATTTTGTACTTTTCTCATGACTCGCATCTTTTTACCATTCCAAATTTCCATAAGTGATTCTTTATTTGTATCCCCTACAATGTACTCCTGATTCCAATCGGCACAACATGGGCTTACTCTACCATCTCTACCTACGACTAATCTTTGAAATGGTTGGGGGCATCTTCTTCTACCTACTGTAATTTGATCCCCCACTGATAATCCGCCACCTTGACCCCTATCCATCACATCGCTAATTCTTACATCATCAACCTTATCTTGCCAATATTTTATAAAATCTTCTACTTCGTGAGCATTTTTGTTGCTTCTGACCATTTGAACTCTTATGAAAGGTTTAGCACTGCTATTTTGCTTTTTCCACTCTACTATTTCTAAAATATTCTCAATAAGTTTATTGTAATTTCCACCAACTCTAAT
Organism: Arcobacteraceae bacterium; assembly: GCA_963667095.1. GTDB lineage: Bacteria > Campylobacterota > Campylobacteria > Campylobacterales > Arcobacteraceae > JAIOSF01. The sequence continues at coordinate 117,034 of OY762960.1, forward strand.
AGATTCAAAAGTTTCAGAAGAATTTCCATCAACAGAAAAAATAAGTCTATCTATACCGCTTTTTACAGAATCAAGGAGTGTATTTTTTTCTTTTGGCAAACCATTGGTATTGATAGAGACTTCCAAAATACCTTTTTCTTTCGCATATTTTATAGCTTTTGGTAAAATAGAGTTAAGTGTCGCTTCACCTCTCCAGTTAAATTTAATAGCATACACACCAATAGAAGCCACTTCATCAATAAGCTTCATGGCTTTCTCTTCACTCATGTGTCCTACATTTTTGACCGTTCCTAATCCATGAGCACACATTTCACATTTTAAATTACAAGCATCTGAAAGTTCAATATCTACATGTAATGGATGATCTGGTAAAAAATTTTCATTAGCTGCTCTATTCCAAGATTTCCTATATATTGTAAAATCTTCTTTTTTATCTGCCCATGCTTCAACTTCTTTTTCTATTGCCTGCTTTCTATTCTCAACATTTATTTCATCATAGTTAGAGAAGCCTGTATAAATTTTTTCATCCATTTATTTTTTTCCTTTGTATACTAAATACCAGTTATACATTTTAATTATTCCATCTTCAAGTTCAACTTTGTGCTTCCATCCTAACGAATGTAACTTTGATGGATCTGTTAGTTTTACCATTGTTCCATTTGGTTTATCTGTATTAAATACTAGTTCACCCTTGAATCCTATTATACCTTTAATTAGGTTTGCAAGTTCTTTTATAGAGATATCTACACCTGTTCCTATATTTATATGTGTATTTCTTATCTCTTTTGAACTAGTTGTATATGTATCTTTAAAGTCTCTATTTTCTAAAAGAAATACACAAGCATCTGCCATATCTTCAGAGTATAAAAATTCCCTTCTTGGATTACCTGTTCCCCAAATCTCTACAGAATCTTTTGTAACACCAAACTTTGAAAGATAACTATTTGCTTCATCTAAACTAGAAAGGTCTAGATCTTTTAATACCTCTTCAGTTTTACCTTCATTTAAAAGTTTTGCTAGATATATTTTTCTAATAAGAGCTGGTAGTACATGAGACTTTTCAAGATCAAAGTTATCATTTGGTCCATATAGATTTGTAGGCATTACAGATATAAAATTTGTATTATATTGTAAGTTATAAGATTCACACATCTTTATACCAGCTATTTTTGCTATAGCATATGGCTCATTTGTATATTCTAAGGGGCTAGTTAAAAGACAATCTTCTGGCATAGGTTGTGGAGCATTTTTAGGATAAATACAAGTACTTCCCAAAAACAGTAATTTTTTTACTTTATATTTGTAAGCATTATGGATAACATTATTTTGAATAGCTAAATTCTCATAAATAAAATCTGCTCTGTAGATATTATTTGCAACTATTCCACCAACTTTTGCAGCAGCTAGTATTACATACTCAGGTTTTTCAGTTTCAAAGAACTCTTCAACAGCTTTTTGATTTGTCAAATCTAACTCTTGATGAATTCTACATAGTAAGTTTGTATAACCTTTTGATTGCAAGTTTTTAACAATAGCACTACCGACTAATCCTCTATGTCCTGCAATATATATTTTGGAGTTTTTGTTCACTTTTATATATCCTACTCGTAATAACTCATAATCTTATACCCACCCTCTTTTAGGTAAGTGTCTTTTGTCATTAGCTTAAGGTCACTTTCCATCATGTCATTTACTAAGTCTTGTAGATTATACTCTCTGTTCCATCCAAGTTTTTGTTCTGCTTTTGTTGGGTCTCCTAAAAGTAGGTCTACTTCTGTAGGTCTAAAGTAACGACTGTCGACTTCGACAACCGTTGTGTTAGGTGTTAGGTGTTCAGTGTTAAGATTTAGTTCTTTTGTTCTATCTTCATCAATAGAGTCTATAATTCCAACTTCATCAATACCTTCACCTTCAAATCTAAGATTAATTCCAGCGTATTTAAATGCAAATTTAACAAAATCTCTTACAGTTGTAGTTTGTCCTGTAGCTATAACCCAGTCTTCTGGTTCATCTGCTTGTAGGATCATCCACATCATACGAACATAATCTTTTGCATGACCCCAGTCTCTTTTAGCATCAAGGTTACCAAGATAAAGTTTATCTTGTAATCCTAAAGCTATTTTTGAAGCTGCCCTTGTGATCTTTCGCGTTACAAATGTTTCTCCTCTTACTGGTGATTCATGATTGAAAAGGATTCCATTACAGGCAAACATACCATAAGCTTCTCTATAATTTACTGTTATCCAGTATGCATACATTTTAGCAACTGCATATGGGCTTCTTGGATAAAAAGGAGTTGTTTCACTCTGAGGTGTTTCTTGTACCTTTCCATAGAGTTCCGAAGTACTTGCTTGATATATTTTTGTTTTTTCAGTTAATCCTAAAAGCTTTACAGCTTCAAGAATTCTAAGTGTTCCAGTCCCATCAGCGTTGGCTACATATTCAGGAGTTTCAAAAGAGACTGCCACATGACTCATTGCTGCTAAATTATATATCTCATCAGGCTGTGTTTCTTGAATAATTCTTGTAAGATTCATAGAGTCTGTCATATCACCATAATGAAGTATTAAATTTCTATTTTCCACATGTGGATCTTGATAAAAATGATCTATTCTATCAGTATTAAATAATGAACTTCTCCTTTTAATACCATGTACTACATAACCTTTTTTGAGTAAAAACTCTGCAAGATAACTTCCATCTTGACCTGTGATTCCTGTGATGAGGGCAACCTTTGGTTGCTCCTCAGTGCTAGGTGTTAGGTGCTCAGTGTTATGATTTTTTTCCATATTATTGTAACTTTCCTTTTAAATTTTGTTGTAATTTTGTTAACATTGCTAATATTTGATTTGATTTTTCTATAAATATTTTACCATTTTCTTTATCAATATATTCTATATCCATCGCTATATATGTTTGTGTTGCAAATTCTGCTGCCGAACCTTTGGCAATATCCAAAAATCTTATTTGATCTTTGATAGACTCTTTTTCCATACCTTCAGCTATATTGCTTGGAATTGAAAGTCTTGCTCTTGTAATCTGATCTTTAAAACCATAATCTTTTAATTTTGAAAACGATTTATAAACATCAGCTGACAATCTAGCACTAATCTTCCAAACTTCCAACTTGTCACATTTCATAAAAACTCCCTTGATGGTCGTTGTGCTATGTGCGCTGTGTTAAGTGTTATGTTTATATTTTTCATTTCATAGCACCTTACACTTAACACTATTCAAAACTTGCTTGACTAAACTATCAGAAGTATCTTGCCTATCTGTTTCTACATAACATCTTAACTCAGGTGCATTTCCAGATGGTCGCAAGTGTATAATGGTGTTATCATCAAGTGTAAATTTCGCTCCATCAGTTTGGTTTACTTCTACAACTTTTGAATTATTTAGTCCAAATTTTTCTAATAAAGAAGCAGGATTTAATATTCCTTGCTCTATAAGCTTTAGACTATTTTCTCTAGGAAAATCTTGGATTCTATCACTTGATGTAAATCGTTGTGGAAGAGCATAGATGAGATTTGATAATTTAGTATTTGGTTTTACTATATGACTAGCTAATACTATAAAAGGTAATAGTGCATCTCTAGTAGGAAGTGCTTGTAAGCTATTTCCATTTTGGTTTAAAGTAGAACCTAATAGAAATCCACCATTTGCTTCAAATCCCGCAAATGAATTATAAGCTTGTAGATCATTAAATGCTTCTATTACATATGGTGAACCTATTTTAGTTCTCTTAACTTCTTTGAAAGAATTACTTTTTTCAATTGCTGTATTACAGCTTACAGGGACAGCTAGTGCTTCTATACCTAAAAGTTGAGAAGTTAATAGTCCTACTATATCACCTCTTAACCATTCACCATTTTCATCTGCAATTAAAGGACGATCACCATCTCCATCTGTTGAGAATATCATATCAAAGTTATATTCTTTTGACCACTCAGTTCCTCTTTCTTTATCTTCTAGCGATACTGCTTCAGTATCTATTGGTACAAACTGATCGGATCTTCCTAAAGAGATAACTTCTGCACCTAGAGTTGTGAAAAGCTCTGCATACAAATCTCTTCCTGCACTTGAGTGTTCATATATACCAATTTTAAGACCATTTAGACATTGTTCTCCAAAGTAGTTTTTGTATCTCTCAAGATAGTTTTGTGAAACATTATTATTAATTTGTGCTAAATAAGATTTAGAATCAATCATTGGATTTGAGTTATTTAAAATATCAGCTTCATCCTCTTTGGATATCTCACCAAGAGGAGTATAAAACTTAATACCATTTCTATCAAATGGTATATGACTCCCTGTAATCATAATAGATGGAATATTATCAGTCATGGCTTGAAGTGCAAGAGCAGGTGTTGGTATTACTCCATAAAACTCTACTTCAAATCCTAAAGACTTTATAGCACCACAAATAAGTCCAGCCATATCAGGACTACTTTGCCGATTATCCATAGCAACTGCAACTTTTTTAAAAGTGAAGCTTTTTTTCATAGCATCTAAAAAAGAAAGGGTAAATGCTGTACAAACCTCTGGAGTAAAATCCGCAACTAATCCTCTAGCTCCACTAGTACCAAACTTTATACCGCTATGTAAAATTACTTCTTTGATAGTTTTCAATTATTGCCTTCCATACTCATCATCGATTCTAACGATGTCATCTTCACCAGTGTATTCACCAACTTGAGCTTCTATCAGTACTAAAGGTAAGATACCTTGATTTTCAAGTCTATGAAGTTGTCCAGCTTTTATATATGTAGATTCATTTGGATTAAGATGAAATACTTTATCTTCTATTGTAACTGTAGCAGTTCCTGATACTACTATCCAATGTTCATTTCTATGGAAATGTTTTTGTAAGCTTAATCGTTTTCCAGACTTTACTTCTATTCTTTTTATTTTATAACCTAAACTATCTTCTAATATAGTATAAGTTCCCCAAGGTCTATACCCTCTTAGATGAATATTATGAAGTTCTGAATTATTTTCTTTTAATTGTTCTACAACTTTTTTAACTTTTTGAGATGAACCTTTTTTAGAGATAAGTAAGGCATCACCTGTATCAACGATAATGCAATCTTCTATATCAACTGTAGCTATCCTTCTCTCATTACCATAAATAAGATTATTTTTTGAATCTATACTGATATGATTTTCATTTAGAGTATTTTCATTTTTATCTTTAGGTAACTCATCATATAAACTATCAAAGCTTCCTACATCTGACCAATTTATATCACTTGGTACTACTTTAACTTTATCAGATTTTTCCATAACTGCATAATCAATACTATCTTCAGGAATACTTAACATATCATCATGACTGATTCGTGTTAGGTTTTCAGTGTTAAGTGTTAGGTTTTTATTTGTTGCATTATTATATGCATTTAGTGATGTTTCATAGATATTTGGAGAGTGTTTTTTAAGTTCATCTAGAAATACTCCTGCTTTAAACATAAACATACCAGAATTCCAATAGTAATTCCCTGCTTCTAAGTATTTTTCAGCCGTTTTAAAATCAGGCTTTTCATGAAAAGCTTTTACATCTTCTTTATCTAAACTTACAGCTTCTATATACCCAAAACCTGTTTCTGCAAATGTTGGTTTGATACCAAAAGTTACTAAATTATCTTCCATTGCCAACTCTTTGGCTTTTTGAAGAACTATTTGATATTCAACTTCATTCTTTATAAGATGATCAGATGGAGTAACAAGTACTATCTCATCTTTTGATAATCCCATGCAAGCTAAAGCTATAGCAGGAGCAGTATTCCTCCCTACTGCTTCCAATAAAAATTTTGAATTTTCAATGTTAAATTCTGAATTCTCTTCTATTTGGTCTTGCGCTAAAAAATATTGTTCTGTATTAGAAACTATCAGATTTTTATCACATACCTTAGAATTCCGCTCAACTGTCAATTGAAATAACGATTTATTATCAAATAGTTTAACAAACTGTTTTGGCATCAAAGTTCTACTTATAGGCCAAAGTCTTGTACCACTTCCCCCACATAGTATGAGATTTGTCATATTATAATCTACCATCGGCATTTTGAAGTATAGACTTAATATCAAATACAACTTGATTTTTATTATTAAATTTTATCATTTTATAGTTGTCATGACTTACTGCTAATACAATAGCTTCATAGTCGTCATAGTTCACATTATTATCTAAGTTTAGATTATATTCATGTTTTACTTCATTACTATCAGCCCAATAATCACTCACATCCACATCACACCCAAAATCTTGTAATTCCCTTATCACATCAATTACCCTTGAATTTCTAATATCTGGGCAATTTTCTTTAAAAGTAATCCCGAGTACTAAAACTTTTGCACCCTCTATTTTATGACCTTTTTTAATCATAAGCTTGATTACTTGATTTGCCACATAGATTCCCATATTATCATTAAGTCTTCTTCCCGCTAGGATAATCTCTGGGTTATATCCTACTTCTTGAGCTTTATGTGTAAGGTAATATGGATCTACACCAATACAGTGTCCACCTACTAATCCTGGTCTAAATGGTAAGAAATTCCATTTTGTACCTGCTGCTTCTAATACTGCATTTGTATCAATGTTTAATTTATTAAAAATCATTGCCAATTCATTTACAAAAGCAATATTTATATCTCTTTGAGAATTTTCTATTACTTTTGCTGCTTCTGCTACTTTCATTGTTGGTGCTAAATGAGTACCAGCGGTAATAATACTTGAGTATAATGCATCTACTTTTTTCCCTATCTCTGGGGTACTTCCAGAAGTTACTTTTAATATTTTTGTAACTGTATGTTCCTTATCACCGGGATTAATTCTCTCAGGAGAATAACCACAATAAAAATTTTTATTAAACTCTAATTCACTAAATTTTTCTAATACAGGAACACACTCTTCTTCTGTTGCACCTGGATATACTGTAGATTCATAGATAACTATGTCATCTTTTTTTAAAACTTTTCCTATCGTTTCAGACGCTTTTATAAGAGGAGTTAAATCTGGTTTTTTATGTTTATCTATTGGTGTTGGTACTGTTACTATATAGATGTTACAATCTTTTATATCATCTACATTTAAAGTAAATTTCATATTATTTGATAATGCTTCTTTTACTTGTGTCTCGTTCAGTTCTAAAGTTCTATCATAACCTCTATTTAACTCATCAATTCTCCATGATGATATATCAAATCCCACTACTTCATATTTTGAGCTAAAAGCATGTGCTAATGGTAAACCAACATAGCCTAAACCTATTACACAAATTTTATCCATCTATTTTATTCCCCTCTTTCTCATATTTAAAAAATTCTAAATACCAATCTATAAACTTATTAACGCCCTCTTGTACAGGTGTTTCTGGTTTATATCCTAAATCTGAAACTAAATCAGTTACATCTGCATAAGTTGCAGGTACATCACCAGGTTGAATAGGCATCATATTTTTTTCTATTTTTTTACCTAATTTATTTTCAATTGCTTCTATAAAATCCATAAGTTTCACTGGATTATTATTACCTATATTATATACTTTATACGGTGGTGTATTTGTTCTAGGATTATCAACTACTCTTATAATCCCTTCAATAATATCATCAATATAAGTAAAATCTCTTAACATCTCTCCATTATTAAAGACATCTATTGGATTTCCTTCAAGAGCCGCTTTAGTAAATAAAAACAATGCCATATCAGGTCGTCCCCAAGGTCCATATACTGTAAAAAATCGCAGACCTGTAGTACTAATTCCAAAAAGATGACTATAAGTATGAGCCATTAATTCATTTGATTTTTTACTAGCTGCATATAAAGATATTGGATGATCAACATTATCTTCTGTACTAAATGGTAATTTTGTATTTGAACCATATACACTTGAACTACTTGCGTATGATAGATTTTTTACCATATAATGTCTACAGGCTTCAAGGACATTCATAAATCCTATAATATTACTTCCCATATAAGCATCTGGATTTGTTAAACTATATCTCACTCCAGCTTGTGCAGCAAGGTTACAAACAGCATCAAATTTTTCAGATTCAAAAAGATTAAACATAGCCTCTTTATCTTCAAGGTTTAATTTAATAAACTTATAATTTGAATTTGTTTGAGAAATTAACAGTTTTCCATAAGGTATATCTTTTCCTTCTTCTAAAGAATCTATAATTCCCCCTCTTTGAAGTCGTCCATATTTCACATTTTGGTCATAGTAATCATTGATATTGTCTAATCCAACAACTTCATCTCCTCTTGTAAGTAACTTTTGTGCAAGATGGCTCCCTATAAATCCAGCTGTTCCTGTAATAAGTATCTTCAAATTAATCTCCCTTAGCTATCACTATTAAATATATCCCTAGTGTAAACTTTCTCTTTTACATCCAAAATATCTTCACTTAATCTATTTGCAACTATCACATCACTCATCTTTTTAAACTCATCTAAATCTTTTATCACTCTTGAATGAAAAAATTCTTCCTCATTTAAAACAGGTTCATATATAACTACTTCAATACCTTTTGCTTTGATTCTTTTCATAATACCTTGAATGGCTGAACTTCTAAAGTTATCACTACCCTCTTTCATTATAAGCCTATAAACTCCAACTACTTTGAACCCCTCTTTCGTCTTAGCGACGGAGGTATCTGTATTTAGTGCCAGAGATTCTAATTTTTCCAAAATACTATCTGCTATAAAATCTTTTCTTGTACTATTTGATTTTACAATTGCTTCTATTAAATTTGATGGTACCTCTGCATAATTTGCTAAAAGTTGTTTTGTATCTTTAGGTAAACAATATCCTCCGTAACCAAAGCTTGGATTGTTATAGTGCGTCCCTATTCTTGGATCTAGTCCAACACCTTCAATAATTTGTTGAGTATCAAGTCCATGTGATTGAGCATAAGAGTCAAGTTCATTAAAATAAGCAACTCTCATGGCAAGATAAGTATTAGCAAATAACTTAATAGCTTCTGCTTCTGTTGAATCTGTAAAAAGTATATCAATATTTTCTTTTTTAGCCCCTTGAGCTAAAAGGTTTGCAAAAGTTTCTGCTCGTTTACTTTTTTCACCTACTATAATTCTACTTGGGTAAAGATTATCATATAAAGCTTTCCCTTCTCGTAAAAACTCCGGACTAAATATAATATTTTGTGTATTAAACTTTTCTCTTAAACTATTTGTATATCCTACAGGTATTGTTGATTTGATTACCATTGTTGCATTTGGGTTTATCTTTAATACATCTGAAATAACATATTCTATACTTTTTGTATTGAAATAATTTGTTTGAGGATCATAGTCTGTTGGTGTTGCTATAATTACATACTCAGCATCTTTATAAGCTTCCTCCTTATCAAGAGTTGCTTTAAAATTTAAATCATCTTTTTGAAGATATTCTTCTATCTCTTTATCTTCTATAGGAGATTTTTTTTTATTAATCATCTCAACTTTTTGTGGTACTATATCTAAAGCTACCACTTCATTATGTTGAGAAAGTAGTAGAACACCATTTGATAATCCTACATATCCTGTACCAGCTATTGCTATCTTCATTTATTTCCCTACACTTATAAAAGTTACAATTATTAATTTTCGTTGTAATTGACGATTTTTGATAGTATCATCCTTCTATATAATATTTTAATTATATAGGCTCATTTTACTATCTTTTTGCTTTTAAGCGAATTAAACTCAAGTCAAGAAAAATAAGCTAAAAAGATTATTTGGATAATGGAAGCGTTATAGTAAATTCTGCTCCATAATAATACTCGCCTTCATAATTATAATTCATATTTTGAGCTGTAAGAGTACCTTGCATACCCTCTGTTATAAGTGTATATGTCATACTCAGTCCTAGACCTGTTCCTTGACTTTGATGCTTTGTTGTAAAATACGGTTCAAATATTCTTGGTAATACATCTTTTGGAATACCTCCTGCATTATCCCTAAGCTTTATAATAACATTGTGTTCTTGAATAAAGGTGTCTATAAATATATATTTATTATGATGTGGTGCATCTTTTAGTGCATCTTTTGCGTTGTTAAATATATTCATCAAACACTGAATAAGCTCATTGGGATAACTTTCAACTTCAATATCTTTATCAAGATTTAATATAAGCTGTATATTATGTCTTTTAAATGAAGAATCTACCAAATTTAAAAAATTATCTATAGTATCTTTTAATTTAAATCTTACAAATTTTCTATCACCTTTTATAAAATTTCTAAAATCATCTATTGTTTTTGAAAGATATTGTGCATTATCATTGATCATATTACATGTTCTTACAAACTGTTCATCTTTGAGACTACCCAATTCTTTTTGTAGTATCATTCCTGTTGCACTTGTAGATATTATAGAAAGCGGCTGTCTCCATTGATGTGCTATATTTCCTATCATCTCTCCCATTGATGCTAATTTAGATTGTTCTAATAATAAAATATTTTGCTTTCGCATCTCTTCTTGTGTCATCTTTTGTTCTGTAATATCATTAAAAACACCTATCATCCCATATATTTTATCACTATCATCAATTAATGGAACTTTTGAGGTCAATAGGTATTTTGTAGTACCATCACCAAGAGGAAGCAACTCTTCAAATAACAACTTAGGAACTCCACTATTAATGACTTTTTTATCATCATTCATAAAAGATTCAGCATTTGATTTCCATACCATATCTAAATCAGTTTTACCGATAATTTCTTCCTCTTTTCTAAGACCTGCATCTTGTAAAAAAAGTTTATTTGCTCCAAGGTATCTATTATTTTTATCTTTCCAAAATATTCTTACTGGAACAGTATCAATAATCTCTCTCATAAGTCGCTTTGAACTCTCAACTTCATGAATACTTTGTTTATATTGAGAAAGAAGTTTTCCAACTTTTGTAATCATAGAATTTATACCTGATTGAAGATGTCCAATTTCATCAAGCTGCGAAATTGAAATTCTTGCTTCAAGATTACCTTTCTCAACATCTTTTAAAACTTCTAAAGAATCATTGATTCGTCGTCCTAATAACCGTTGAGCTACTATAATAATAGCACCAGAACTCAATAAAATAAATATTAGAGAAGCAAAAATAGAAAATACTATAATCTGTTTTTTTACCAAGTTAAGTTTTTTAGTACTTATAGTAATCATCGTATGATATAAAGGGGTAGTACTTATATCACTATTTAAATAAGCAATTGATGTAAGTTTATCCTCTTTAATAACAAATTCCTCTGTTGGTTTATCAAAAAGCCATTTTGAATTAAATCCAGATATTGTATCAGGTTTTCGTCCTAGATATTCAGGTTTACTTGAAACAATAATAATACCATTGCTTCCAATAACAATACCTTCAAGATAAAGTTCTCCTATCATACTACTCATAAAAGAGTTACGAGATAGTGAACTAATAGGTATCTCTTCATTGGCAATCATTTTATTGATTTGGTGTATTCTATTACGAATATTATTTTCTATATCTGAAGCATACTTTTCAGCATATAAATAACTTAATAAACTAAATGCTATAAATTCAATAATACCAATAAGAATAGCAATTTTGCTAATAAGTCCTAATTTAACTTTTTTCATGGTTTATAATGTGGTGTTTCTTCAAATGATTCAAGTTGTGTTGTATCCTCTTTTGTATATCTAGAATCTTTAGGTGGTATATGACCCAATATTTTTATACTTTTATGAGGTTCATTCGTATTTGGACGCCAAATTGCTGCATAAGTACTTTGCTGTAGATGGTGACTTTTGGGATCCATATACGCCTCTGCATTTTGCATTCTTTTATCTGCATTTGCTTTATAATTTTCTAGTTCTTTAATGACAGCATGATTATCTGTAGTTTTTACTTTAATAATAGCATCAAGAAGTGCCTTAGTAGCTAAATAGGCAGAATAAGTTACATGACCAGGATAATCTAATTTAGTATTAGCATATCTTTTACGATACTTTTCTACAAACTCTTTCGTACCTACTGTATCAAGATTCCATGACCAATTTACACCAAATAAAGGTCGAATATTTCCCGGTGCTAAATAAAGATCTTCCCAATCAACTTCCCCTATAACCCAGGATTGTTTATCAAATACTTGAGGGTCTATTTGTGCAAATAGTTTTACTTGGTTATTACCACTAATATTTACAGCAACTACATCAGCATCAATACTTTTTATCTCTTGAATAAGTTTCATTGGATTATTAAGTGATTGAGGTACAAAAATTTCTTTTACGATTTTACCACTATATAAATCAATATATGGTTTAGATGCTTTTGCATTACTTCTACCCCAGTTATTATCTTCAGTTAATAATATAACACGCTTTGATTGAGATTTATCTAAAGCATACTTTAGTAGTGTTTTATTATAATTTGCTCCATTTGCATCAAAAACAAACTTAGTACGATGAGCATCTTCAACAGCTTGAGAAGGAGCTGAAGAGTTAGTATTTATAAAAATAACTCCATATTTTTGACACACAGCAGACATACTTGTAGCAACACCTGAGTTTACTGCACCAACCATAAAGCCTATTTTATTTATATTTATTAAATTTTCAGCAACAAGAGCTGCTTTTTTAGTATCTAAAGTTGGATTTTGAGATATGAGAACTACTTGACGACCAAGAACTCCCCCTTTGGCATTATATTCAATAATTGCCATCTCTACACCTCTTCTATCAGCTTCAGAGTGTATAGCAAAACGCCCAGTAGTAGGAGAAACATGTGCTACTAGTAAAGGTTCATTTTCTAGTGCTTGTAAACTATTAGGTAAAAAACATAAAGATAGTATCATAAATAAAAAATTATATAGTAGCTTACGAAAAGAGTGTAAATATAAATTGATTTTCAAATGAAATTCCTTTACTAAACAAAAATGTTAGTGTAAAAATTATAACTATAAAAATATTTATTTTTAATTAAGAAGTTGAATGAAAGTATAAAAGTGTAGTTAAAATAGATAAAAAAGGCTCGTGAGTTAACCTTATTTAAATTGTGGAATTATTGTGCTAAAAGATTTTTAGCAATTTTTGGACTTAGTCCAGATTTTGAACAAGCATTTTCAAAATTTTCATTTGATTTTAAAAGTCTTAATAAAACTTCTAATTTTTGTTCTTTTGTAATATTTCTTATTGACATTTTTTCTCCTTATAATTTTTGACTAACGAGGCAAAATTTTTTCATTGTATTGAAAAATAAGTGGAGTAAAAATAACTTTTGATTTTTTTAAAGAAATTTTGGTTGCGGAAACTGGATTTGAACCAGTGACCTTCGGGTTATGAGCCCGACGAGCTACCAAGCTGCTCTATTCCGCGTTCTATTTAGCTTACTTAAAAAGTGGATGGGGTAGAGGGATTCGAACCCCCGAATAGTAGCACCAAAAGCTACGGCCTTACCGCTTGGCGATACCCCAATCTGTCTATCTCTTTTTAAGTGCTGGAATTATAGTAAAAAAAAATATATTTGTCAAGAGCTTTTAGGATAAATTTTAAAATTTGTGTTATAATCATAAAAAAACAATAAAAGGCAAAATATAATATGTCAGCAATACAAAGAGTAAAAGAAGCAATAGAAGAGATCAAAAAAGGCAATATGGTAATAATGCTTGATGATGAAGATAGAGAGAATGAAGGTGACCTTGTATATGCAGCAGCATTAAGTGATGACAAAAAAGTAAACTTTATGGCTACACATGCAAAAGGATTAATCTGTGTAGCTGTTACAAAAGAAACTGCTTCAAGACTAGACTTAAATCCAATGGTAGCTAGTAATACATCTTCTTATGAAACAGCATTTACAGTTTCTGTAGATTGTGCAAAAGCTAGTACAGGTATCAGTGCTGGTGAAAGAGATGATACTATAAGAATATTAGCTAATCCTATAAGTAAAGATACTGAGCTTGTAAGACCTGGGCATATTTTTCCACTTATTGCAAAAGATGGTGGGGTATTAGTAAGAACAGGACATACTGAGGGAAGTATCGATTTATGTAAGCTAGCAGGTCTTGCAGGTGAAGCTGTTATCTGTGAAATTATGAAAGATGATGGTACTATGGCTAGACGAGATGATTTAGATATCTTTGCACAAAAACATAATATGAAGCAAATATATATCTCTGATTTAGTTGAATATAGAATGGCTCATGAATCACTAGTAAAAGAGAGTTCTTCTAAAAAAATAAACTTTTTTGGGCAAGAAGCAGTAGAAAAAACTTTTCAAGATCATCTTAACAACATTCATACTATTATACAATTTGGAGATATTTGTGAAACAAGCTTGGTAAAGTTTCATAATGTTGAATCTGATATCAACCTATTTTTAAATGATGATAAACTAAACTCTATGTTAAAATCTATCAATTTCTTACAAAGTAAAGGTGGAGTTTTAATCTTTTTAAACAATACACATGAAAATAAAGAAACTATGAAAGATTTTGGAATAGGTGCTCAAATACTAAATGAACTTGGTATTAAAAATATCAAACTGCTTACAAGTGGTGGAAAATATTCATTTGTAGGGCTAAATGGTTTTGGACTAGAGATACAAGAAGAGATTCAAATCTCATAGTTCTCTAAATTATTTAACGAACTTTAAATAACATCAACAACACTGGTAATAGTAAAAGATCTGCAACTATTGCCATAAACATTGCTATCACAGTTAAAAGTCCAAAATATATCGTTGGAACAAAGTTTGACAATACTAATATAGAAAATCCCACCATTATAATAGTAGAAGTATAAAACATAGCTCGGCCAATACTTTTATGTGCATTTATTATAGATATATCTATATTCTTTGTTTGTGATACCTCTTGTCTATATCTATGGATATAATGAATAGTATCATCCACAGCAATTCCTATACTAATAGCAGCTATAGTTATAGTCATCATATCTAAAGGTATATCCATCCATCCCATAAATCCAAATATTACTCCTACTGGCACTGTATTTGCAATGATTGCTATCATTGCTATTTTCAAGTTCTTAAATAAAATTATAAACATAAAAAATAATATAATTACAACTAAACCGATAGTTTTAATCTGTGAATCAAATAAAGACTGCAACATATTGTTGTACATTACAAGTAAGTTTGATGTTTTATACGCTTCATATTTTGGATTTACTATGTTTTGTAAATGTGTATTTATCTCTTTTAAAAGTTCATCTCGTTTTAAATCAGGTTGACTATCTATAATTCTTGTACTGATTCGTGCCATATTGTTTTTGATACTTACATAAGGAGACAAGATAATTTTTCTATATTTCTGAGGTAACTCTTTATTCATCAAAGCAAGTGTTAAACCATCTAACTCTTTTCCTTCATTTAAGGACTTCCCTACTTCTACAAGTGTAGCAAGAGAGAGAACTTTTCCTATAGGTTCTAAAGAGTCAAGGTAGTTATGTATCTGCTTGATTTTAGCTATTTTAGAAGCTGTAAACCAATACTTTTCTTTATCTTCTTTTTTGTCTAAAGTAAATTCATCTTCAAAGCTTGCAAACTCATCTGATATACTCTCATCTACAACGACATCAAGCGAATCTATCTCATCACTATCTTCTTTAAAAGTAAGAATAATATCAAGAGGTGTAGTACCACCTAACTTTTGATCTATCACTTTCATACCCTGATAGATTTGAGTGTCTTTTTTAAAATAATCGATAAAACTATTTTCAACCCTTAATTGTGTTGCACCTGAGATAGAAAATATTACTACGCCAAAAGTAGTAAATAAAATAGTTTTTTTATACCCAAAAGCTATATTTGCAACTTTTGAAGTAAATGGTATATCAGTTTTAGAAAATGTATCCTCTTTACTTTTGGGCATAAAAGATATCACTATAGGGAAAAGTATAAAAGTAGCCATTAAAGATACAACAATACCAACACTCATCATCCAGCCAAAATGTATAATTGGTAAAATATTACTAAAAACCAAAGAACTAAAACCAGCTATTGTAGTAATTACAACAAAAAATGATGGCTTAGACATCTGTACAGCTGTACTTATAGCTAATTCTTTTTGACTATAAGAGGGATGAAGTGTTAGTAACTCTTTATACTTTATAATAAGGTGGACAACTAATGACATATTCATAATAAGCTGTAAAGAGATAAAATTTGATGAAACAACGGTAATCTCCCAACCCAATGCCCCAAAAATACCACTTGTGATAACAATAGAAACAGTGGAGATAAATAAAGGGACAAAAATCCATCGAATCTCTTTAAATAATGTATATAAAATAACAATAAGCAATATAACTATAACCGTACCAAAAATTTCTAAATCACTTTTTACAAACTCTACCATATCATCAGCAATCATATTTGCACCACCAAGATGAAGCTTTGCATCCGTTGTATTGTCATATTTTTCTATTATTTTTCTTAGTTGTATAATAAAATTATGATTTTCTTCTCTTAATTTATCTCGATATATTTTAAGTTCTAATTGTGCTTTTTGATATGCAAACTTTTCTTCATTGGTAAGCTTTTGTACTTTTTGTAGTTTTACATAGTTATCTCTATTTTTGATGAGTTGTAAATATTTTTCATCCATTTGCATATTTATCATTATTGCTGTTGTATAGAAATCTTCACTAACTAAGTTTTGTTTATAAATGGCACTTTGTAAAAATTCCTTTTTTACCAATACTTTATCTATACCTTTTGTTTGTAACGTTGTAACATCTTTAACAAGTTGCGATATTGGTCTTGGAGGTGATTGTAAAAGAGGAACATTTAGTATTGTATTAACTGAATCTACTTTTGAAAGTTGTAATATATCTTTTGAAATATTATCTATATTTTGAATATTTTTTTCATTAAGCAAATCATCTTCTATAGTATAAGTTATTACAAAATAATCAGAAGTTGCAAAAACTTTAGATACTTCTCTTGAAAACTCTAAATCTTTATCCCCCTCAAGTAAAAGAGTTTCTGCACTTGCATCTATCTCTAACTTTAATGTAAATGAAACCATTATCATTAAAACTATAGATACAATTACTAATATAATCTTGGGATATTTTAATAAATATTGTTGATAAAGGTTATTTAACATTGTTCGTTTATATTTAAGTGTTTGATAGCTTTATTATTAAATCATCTATAGTTTTTGTTTGTAAAAACTCACTGAATTGGGCTCGATCTGTTTTTAAAATACTAATCCCTAGTATTGATACATCATAAATAAGCCATTTGTCTTTTCCAATCTCTTGTCTTGCTGGTTTGTAGTATTTATAACTTATTTCTAGTTTTTCTCCACCATTTGCTATATTAGTAATGATCTCTATTCTATTTGATTTTGGTTGTTTAATCTCTGTTATCTCTATAACTTGATCTTTATATGAATCTAATTTTGATGAATATGATTGTTTCATTCTTTCAACATAAAGGTCTACAAATTTTGTTCTTTGCTCTGGATTTAATTTTGACCACTCTTTACTACCTAAGCTTAACTTTGCCATAATATCAAAATCAAAAGTAGGTGTTAAAAGTTCTACAATTTTTTTATTTCGTTCATCTTTTAATAAAGTTGTATCTTGAACTATTGATACTATTGTATCAAGCTTATTCAAAAATTGTTCTTTTAACTCATCTTGTTCATTTGCAAAAATATTTTGGGCAATAATTACCACACTGATAATTGCAATAAAAACTTTTCTTAAGTGTCTCATCTTATTCCTTTATTTGTTGTGCTCTATATTGTTCATATGAATCTCTTAAAAATGGATATAAATCTATAGCGTCTTTTGTTAAATTTTCATATTCTCCATAATGCAATGAAGTATAATTAATTTGCTTATAAAACTTTATCCCTAAAGACTCTTCATAACTATTCAATAAATTATGTGGTCTGTCTTCATAATATATTAATGGATCAAGATAAGAGTCAACTCCAAAAGAACCGATACTATCTCTTAAATTTGATGGACCTAAAAATGGCCATACTATATGAAATCCAGTTCCTACTCCCCAATATCCTAAAGTTTGACCAAAATCTTCATTATGTGGTTGAAGATTAAATTGTTCACGAGCAGGATCAAAAAATCCCAAAAAACCAACTGTACTATTTATAAGAAATCTTCCTGTTTCATCTACTGTATTTTGAAATTTAAATTGTAAAAGATTATTTACAAATCTCACGGGGAATAAAATATTATGAAAAAAATTATCAACACTTTTTCTTATATCTTTATGCACTACATCTTTATATGTTTTTGCAACAGGCGATAATACATATCTATATGTTGTATCATTGAATGTAGTCATTACTCTGTTAAAGCCACTTAAAGGATCAACTCTTTCCTCAACTTGTAATTCATTTTCAAATTCAGCAAAAGATTCTTCTGCATAAACATTTGTACCAAATAGTACTATAAAAAATAGAAAAGAAATATTCAATATAATTTTCACTATCACCCTACTTTAAAAGTTTTTTTCGTTTTACATACTTCTGTTAAAAAGCATTTTTCGCACTCTGGTTTCACTGCTTTACAAATATATCTTCCAAACAAAACCATAGCCTGATGAAAAATATGTAAATCTTCTTTGAGTTTTTTTACAAGCTGAGCTTCTGTTTGTTCAACAGTTTTTCCATCACTTAAACCCAATCTATGAGAAACTCTAAACACATGCGTATCAACAGCCATTAAATTTGCACCATCAGCCTCTATCATAAATACATTTGCTGTTTTATTTCCAACACCTGCTAGTTTTATAAGCTTTTTAGTATCATGAGGTATCTCTCCATTATGCAATTCTTGTACCGACTGTGCCATTGAGATTATATTTTTCGCTTTGTTATTAAAAAAACTACAACTTTTTAATAACTCTTTTACATCTTCTAAACTAGCTTCTGCTAACTCTTTTGAAGAGGGATATTTTTCAAAAAGTGCAGGTGTTATAATATTCACTCTTTTATCAGTACATTGAGCTGATAGTATAATTGCTATTAATAACTCATAGTCATTATTATATGCAAGTTCTGTAACAGCATCATTGTAGTTTTCTAAGAACCTATCCCGAATAAATTCAATCTCTTTTTTTGTCGCTTTTTTACTCATGGGCGACATTATATCTAAAATTAACTTTTTCTTTTAGAATTATTTTTATTATTTTCATAGCAAGTGCTAAAGCTTTTGCTCTATGCCCAATATTTTGTTTCAATTTTTCATCTAAAACACCAAGAGTTTGGGTATGTTCGTTAGGTATAAACAATGGATCATAACCAAATCCACCCTCCCCAATCATCTCATCACAAACTTCACCATACATCCAACCATGTGTTGTATAAATCTCATTTTTATACCCTATTGCTAAGCAAGCAGTATAAAAAGCTTCTGTTTTTTGAATATGTTTTTCTTTAAGTTTTGATATAAGTTTTAAATTGTTTTGTTGATCTGTTGCATTCTCTCCAGCATACCTCGCACTATATATATTTGGTTCATTATTTAATGCAGGAACAGTAAGTCCGCTATCATCTGCTATAACTATAAACTCTTCAGCATACTTATTTTCAATAAGCTTATCCATAACATCTTTTACTTTTATAATAGCATTTTGCTGAAAGCTATCTCCATCTTCTATAATCTCAAATTTTCCTAAAATATCACTATAAGGGATTACATCAAAATTAGGTAAAAGTTTTTGTATCTCTTTTATTTTCCCTTTATTTGCTGATGCTAAAACTATTTTCATACTCTATCCTAAATTATTTTTTAAAATATTAACATAAACAATTTGTATTTAGACTAATTTACTCTTTTTTGGATATAATCGCCAAAATTTATTTCAAAGGTCATATATAATGTTTAAAACTATTATGCCACTAAGTCTTATTATCTCTTTTAGATTTTTAGGACTTTTTATAGTACTTCCCGTACTTTCAATTTACGCTTTAAGTTTACCAGGTGCCACGACTACTTTAGTAGGAATTGTCATAGGTGGTTATGCCATAACTCAAATGATTTTCCAAGTTCCATTTGGAATGATGAGTGATATGCTTGGAAGAAAAGAGACTATTATTATGGGTCTTTTACTTTTTGCTATTGGTTCTATTCTTTGTGCAATTTCAACAGATATGCTTACGCTTCTTTTGGGAAGGTTTTTACAAGGCGCAGGAGCTATTGGTGCAGTTGTAACTGCTATGATAAGTGACCTTGTTAAAGAGGAGCAACGACCAAAAGCGATGGCACTTATGGGTGGAAGTATCGCCGCTTCGTTTGCACTTGCAATGCTTCTTGGACCTGTTATTGGTGCATTTGCTGGTATTGAAAGTTTATTTTGGTTGACTGCACTTTTAGCTATAGTGTCTATTGTTATCTTAATCAAACTAGTACCAAAACCTCCACATGTAACACATACTTACCACAATCATAGTAAAACATCCTTTTTAGTACACCCAGAACTTATCAAGATGAATATCACGAACTTTTTACAAAAAGGTATGATGACTTTTGCATTTATGATTATCCCTATTATTTTAACAAAAACATATGGTTGGGAGTTAGCTGACTTATGGAAAATATACCTTCCTGCTATGATTGCAGGTATTTTAGGTATGGGACCAGCTGCAGTTATGGCTGAAAAAAAAGGAAAATTTAAAGAAGTTTTACTTATTGGTATAGTATTTTTTGCTCTTTCTTTTTATTTTATTGGAAATTCAACCACTCAAACACTATTTTTAGTGGGTATTATTATCTTCTTTATTGGATTTAATATGCACGAACCTATTATGCAAAGCTTAACAACTAGATATGTAAAAGTACATGAAAAAGGAAAAGTTCTTGGGGTATTTAACTCTTTTGGATATCTTGGAACTTTTATTGGTGGTTTTGTTGGGGGAATGTACCTTAAAGAGATTGATGGAAGTTTTACACAAAGTTTAGAAAACATATCTTTTACAATCGTTATTATCTCTTTATTATGGTTAGTGCTTATTGCTACTTTACCAAACCCTTTAAAAAAGAGAAATGCTTATTTACATATTGATCAATGTGATGAAAATAAATATACAAACCTAGATGATGTTACGGGGATAGATGAATGGTATCTTAATAATACAGAACAACTATTAATTGTAAAATATGATGGTGATATTTTAAGTGAAGAAGAGATTAAAAAACTTGTAAACTAGTTATTAATATTTTATTAATAGATGTTGTATAAAATAACGAAATTTACACTAGGAAAATAGATGTTTGAAAAATTTTTAAGATTTTTTGTTGATAATGCACGGATGAATTATGTCCTTTTTATTTTGATTTTTGCTATTGGTATTTGGTCTTATAATAAAATGCCAAAAGAGATATTTCCAACTTTTGACATGGATATGGTCTCTATTAGTGGCTCTTACGCAGGTGCTAGTGTTGATATTTTAGATAAAATGGCTGTAACAGAGATAGAGGACAATGTAAAATCTTTAGAGGGTGTTATAGAGACAACAACCGTAATCAGTCCAGGAAAATTCACTATTATCTTAGAACTTCAAAAAGGAAAAGATAGATACAATATGGCAGATAAAGTTAAAGATGCTGTATCTTTAACAAAAAGCAATCTTCCTAGTGATATGGATGAACCAACAGTTAATGTTATAGAAAGCAGTAGAGATCTTATAAATATCTCTCTTACTTCACCAACACTTAGCGTTGATCAGATGAAACAGTTTGCAGATGACTTTAAAAGTCAAATTTTAACAATCAGTGGAATAAGTGAAGTAACTGTTTTTGGTGATAGTGATAAATATTATGAAATTCTTTTAGATGACAAAAAACTTGAAGCGTATGATATAGATAAAAATGAGCTTTTTAATGCAATTAGTTCTTTATCTTACATTTTCCCTATAGGTAAAATTGAAGGAATAGATAAACATTATTATATCTCTACATATAATGGTGCTAAAACTGCAAATGAATTAGCGAATACGCTTATCAAACTTTCAAATGGGAGCATCTACTTAAGTGATATTGCTATCATAAAAAAAAGATACGAAGATTCAGATACACTTTACTCATTCAATGGACAAAACTCAATTTCACTAGCTATAAAACAACTAGACACTGCAAATGCAATGAAAATCTCAGAAGATATAACAAAACTTATATCAAAAGTACAACCTAAACAACAAGAGATTAATATCAGTATTAGTGATGATAATAGTGAAAGAATCAAAGAAAGATTAGATATTGTTGGTTCAAATATCGCTATAGGAATTATCTCTATTGTTGTTCTTATTTGGTTACTTATTAATATACGAATGTCATTTATTATCTTTATAGGTATTCCTACTTCTTTTGTGATTGCTGCTGTGTATATGTATTTTTTAGGATATAGTATCAATCTTATTTCTCTTGTAGGTGTATTAATAGCAATTGGTATTGTTGTTGATGATGCTATTGTTGTAAGTGAAAATATTCAACAACATATTGAAGAGGGAATGGAACCCAAAGAAGCTGCTATTGCTGGGGCCAATGAGATGGTCAAACCTGTAACTATAGCAAGTATTACTACTCTATTCTCTTTCTTACCTGCATTGATGATAAGTGGTACTATGGGCGAAGTTATGAAGCTTATTCCTATTGCACTTTCAGCTTTAGTAGTTGCTTCACTTATTGAATCATTTATATTTTTACCAATTCATGCAGCACATACTCTTAAAAGTGGTGCAAAAGTAACTGATTGGAGCTATTTAAATAGTTCTTATAATTATGTCATCCATTTTTTTATGAGATGGAAAAAGTCATTTTTAATTATTTTTGTTATTTTGGTTCCTATTTTAACTGTAGTGATGATAAAAACTTCAAAGTTTCAAATGTTTCCATCCTTTGACTCTGATAACATTAAAATCTCTATTAAAGCAAATCAAAATACAACACTAGAAGAATCTTTTGAGATAGTAAAAAAAATAGAAAAAGATTTAATTGATAAAAAAGAACAATACCATATAAAAAGTATAGATTCTCGTGCAGGATATAGAAGAGATAGTGGTAGCAATACTGAAAGATTTCCATATGTAATGTACATGACAGTTGAATTAAATAAACTTCATGCAAACAACTTTTTAGATAAATATATTACACCTTATTTAAGTCTGTACTATAATCCAGATGAGAGAACAAGAACAAAATCATCCCAAGAACTCTCACGCGAACTCAAAGAATTTCTGGAAGAAAACAAATACAAAGAGCATTTTAACCTTACCGAGTTATCAGTTTTAGAAAGAAAAGTTGGTCCTATAAAAGCCGATATTAAAATTGGTCTCGTGTCACATGATGATCAAAAAATCATAGACTCAATCAATCTACTAACAAAAAAACTTCAATCAATTCAAGGAACAAAATCTGTAGCAAACTCAACAAAATTTGGTATTGATGAGATAAAATTAAAAGTAAACTCTTATGGAGAACAACTGGGACTTACAGAATCTAGTATTGGTTCTTATTTATCTAACCTTTATTTATCAAAGAAAAAGTCAGTCTCTTTTGATGTAAAAGATATGTTAGATATAAAAATAGAGGGCTTAAACAAAGACAACTTTGAAACTTTTAAAAACACCCCTATTAGTTTAGCAGATGGGTCAACAGTAAGACTAAGTGAAGTGTGTGATTTTAATATACAAAAATCTTTTGAACAACTTACAAAAGATAATGGTGAAAAAAACTTTTATATCTATGCAAATGTTGATACTAAAATTATCACTTCAACAGAAGTTATGGAACAATTACAACCACTCTTAAATGAGATAAAACAAAATGGTATCAAAATAGTAACAAAAGGGGAAGCGCAAAAGAAAAAAGAGTTAGCACAAGATATGATGGCGGCTGGTGCATTAGCTATAACACTTATTATGCTTTCTATGTTATATTTATTTAATTCATTTAGGGAAACAGCTATTCTAATGTCTGTTATTCCATTTTCATTTTTAGGTGTTTTACTAGGGCATAAAATTCTTGGGCTAAACTTATCTATGCCATCTATAATAGGGGCCTTAGGACTTGCTGGTGTTGTTATAAATGATGGTATTATTATGATGACTTATCTTAAAAAAGCTAAAAATATTGAACAAGTTTTTGTAAGAGCAACTAAAAGATTTAGACCTATTGTACTTACAACAATTACAACACTTATAGGGATGAGTTCGTTAATATTTTTTGCAACAGGACAAGCTGTAATTTTTCAACCAATAGCAATTGCATTAGGATTTGGACTTGCGTGGGGAACTGTTTTAAATCTTGTTTATTTACCAGTTCTTTATACTTTTGCACACAGACTAAAATAGATTAAATGAATTATAATTATCTTTTAGGTAAACTTATTGTCTATTTTTTATTAAGGAAAAACATTGTTTAAAAAAATAATATTACTATGTACACTATCGGGTTCTCTCCTCTTTGCAGCTGGAACATTTGAGAACATTAAATTTGAAGGACTTACACAAATTTCAAAAGAGATAGCTCTTGAAACAATCAAATTAAAAAAGAAAACAATTATACAAATGAAGAGATAAATGAAGCCATAAATAAATTTTATGAATTTAATTATTTTAGAGATATCTGGGTTACTACAGAAAATACAGACTTGGTATTTCATTTTAGAGAACATCCTTTTATATCACAAATTGATATGTCAGGATATAAAACAAGAGAAGATGAACTTGAACTGTTATACACTTCTATGAATATCAAAAAAGGTACAATGTACACAAAACAAAAAGTAGAAGCTTCAAAAAAAGCTTTACTTGCTGCTTTGGATAGAGATGGATATATTAATTCAGTTGTAGAAGTTGAAGTTGAAGAGGTAAGTGACACAAGTGTTTCTGTGAAATTCAATGTTAATAAAGGTGATGAAATCATCATACAAAAAGTACTTTATAAAGGTGCAACTGTATTTGAAGCAAGTGATTTTGAAGCAGTGATTGCAAATAAAGAAGAAGATTGTTGTTTCACATGGTTTTTTGGACAAAATGATGGAGAGATTGATTTTGAACAATTATCATTTGATAGCCCAAGAATCAGAGAGCTCTATTTACAACATGGTTACTTAGATGCAAAAGTAACTGCAGCCTTTACAAAAATAGATTTTAATACAAACAGTGCACAAATTGAATATACAATAAATGAAGGAAATCAATACAAAGTTAATGATACCATTATATATATTGATGAAGAAATTATTAAGTCTGAAACTATATATCCACAACTTAAACTAGAAAAAGATGATATTTTTGACATCAGTTTATTAAGAAAAGATCAAGAGTATATTAAAACACAAGTTGCAAATAAGGGATATGCTTTTACTGAAGTTAAATTCGATGTAAAACCAAATAAAGAAAACAATACTGTTGATCTTGTTTACAATGTAATACCAGGAGATAAAGTATATATCAATGATGTAATAATTTCAGGAAATAGCAGAACACTAGATAGAGTTATAAGAAGAGATGTTTATTTAGTACCTGGTGATTTATTTAGCTTAACAGATTTTAAAGATTCAAAAAACAAATTGCAAAGAACAGGATATTTTGAAAAAGTAGATATTGAACAAAAAAGAATCACTTCTGATAAAATGGATTTAATTGTAAATGTTACAGAAGCACCAACTGGGAACTTAATTTTAGGTGGTGGATATGGAAGCTATGAGGGTTGGATGATCAATGCTTCAGTAAATGATAAAAATATTTTTGGAAGTGGTATGAATTTAGGAGTATCAATAGATTATTCTAAAATTAATACTGATATATCAATTGCCCTTACTAATCCTGCAATTAGAGATAGTGAATATAGTGGAACTGTAAAAGTTTATAATGAAGATTCTGAAATTGATAACTATACTTCAACATATGGAGATAGAGATACTAGTGAAACAGGTTTCCTAGTAGGTGTTTCAAAAGCGATAGGAAGACATACAAGAGCTGGAGTAAATTATGAAATATCTGATACTTCGATAACTTATGAGTTACAGCCTTCTGAAAATCAAGATTATATGACAAGTGCAATTACACCTTACATAAGTTTTAATAATACTGATGACTACTATTTACCAAGAGAAGGTTTTATAGCTGGTACTAGTTTTAAATATGCTGGTGTTGGTGGTGATGCAAAGTATGGATTAAGTAATACTTATTTAAAATACTTTTATGGACTCGAAGATTTAATAGACTATGATGTAATTTTTAGATATAAAAATAATATAAAAATTCTTATGGATAATGGCTTAATTCCAAACAATATGTCTTTTGCACTAGGTGGTCCAAAAAGTTTAAGAGGATATGAATCATATGCATTCCAATCTAGTGATGAAGCAAATCGTCCATATAAAAACTTTTTCTCAAATGCTCTTGAACTAAGTTTTCCTATGATTCCAAGTGCAAAAATGAGATGGGGTGTTTTTTATGACTATGGTATGATAGGTGAAGAGGGATTTGATGATATTCAAAGATCAGGTGCTGGTGCATTTATTTCATGGAACTCTCCTGTAGGACCTATTCAATTTATATTCTCACAACCCTTAGATGATGAACCAAATGATAAAACATCTAATTTTGAATTTAGTCTAGGTGGTTCATTTTAAAATGTCTGATTTTAAAAGATTATTAAATAAAGAGGCTTTAGATTTAATTCAAAATAGCTCACTACTTGAACTAGGGAAACTAGCAAGTAAAAGAAAGCTACAACTTCATCCTGATAAAGTAACAAGTTTTGTAGTTGATAGAAATATAAACTATACAAATATTTGCTGGGTTGATTGTAAGTTTTGTGCTTTTTATCGCCATGCAAAAGATGAAGATGCTTATATATTAAGCTATGATGAGATTGATAAAAAAATTGATGAACTTCTTGAAATTGGTGGAACACAAATACTATTTCAAGGTGGAGTTCATCCAAAACTAAAAATAGATTTTTATGAAGAGTTAGTAGAACATATCCATAATAAATATCCAACTATCACAATTCACGGATTTAGTGCTATAGAGATAGATTATATCTCAAGAGTATCAAAAATCAGTTATAAAGAAGTATTAACCCGACTAAAAGTAAAAGGTTTAGCTTCTATTCCAGGTGCTGGCGCTGAGATTTTAAATGATGATGTAAGAGATATCATTGCTCCTAAAAAACTTGATACTAAAGATTGGTTAGAGGTACATAGACAAGCTCATTTAGTAGATATAAAATCTACTGCAACTATGATGTTTGGTACGGTTGAAACTGATGAACAAATTATTGACCACTGGGATAAGATTCGACAGCTTCAAGATGAAACAGGTGGATTTAGAGCTTATATTATGTGGAGTTTTCAATCTGCTCACACAAAATTAGCCGAAGAACTTCCAAATATTCCACCTCAAAGCTCAAATAGGTATTTACGACTTTTAGCAGTTGCCAGACTTTATTTAGATAATTTTCCAAATGTACAAAGTTCATGGGTAACACAAGGTAGTTACATAGGTCAAATGGCACTTAAATTTGGAGCAAATGATTTAGGTAGTACAATGATGGAAGAAAATGTAGTAAGTGCTGCAGGTGCTACAAATAGTATGAATCAAGATGAGATGATAAAACTTATCAAAGATATAGGGGAAAACCCAGCAAAAAGAGACACAGCATATAATATATTAGAAAGATTCTAAAATGTCAAAACTTTTTAATTATATACTTTTTATATTTATAACTCAAGGGATATTAATGTCAGCAACACTCAAAGAGATCAATTTTAATGATACAACCATACCTACAATATTTGAAAAAAACAATAATCTACCAATTTTTAACCTTCAATTGGTTTTTACTAACAGTGGTTATATCAATGATAAAAAACTAGCTGGTATTACAAGTATTGTTTCTCAAATTTTAAATGAAGGAACGAAAGAAGATGGTGCAGTTAAGTTTGCTAGAAAACTTGAAAATGATGCCATATCTATAAGCACTTCTACAGGGTTTGAAACTTTTGTTATAGAAGTAAGCTGTTTAAAAAGTGAATATAAACTAGCATTAAAACTTTTAAGCCAACTTCTTAGTGATCCAAATATCACTCCAAAATCATTAGAAAAGATTAAAACTTTACAAATAAGTAAATTAAAGCAAAGAGAAAATGATTTTGATTATGTTGCTTCTTCATATCTTAAAAAAATTACGTATAAAGATACGCCGTTGGAATACCCAAGCGCAGGAACTATTGAAACTATAAACAATATTAAACTAAAAAACATAAAAAATCAACTTCAAACTATTTTGAATCTTGATAATCTTATTATAGCTGTTGGTGGAGATATAAAGTTTAAAGAGTTTTCTAAAGATATTGAAGATACATTGAAGAATATTCAACCTCAAGGGAAAACAAACTTTGATAAAATTAATTTTTCTAAAAATACAAAAAATAAAACAATCTTAAAAGAGACAGAACAATCGTATATATATTTTTCTAGTCCATTTTTTATTGATTCTAATTCGAAAGATAATTATAAAGCAAAAGTAGCTTCATTTATTTTAGGTGGAAGTGGTTTTGGAAGTCGGATGATGGAAGAGATAAGAGTGAAACATGGGCTGGCATATAGTGCTTATGGACAAATAAAAAACCAAAAATCTCACAGCAATTTTACAGGATATTTACAAACAAAACTAGACAATACGCAAAAAGCTAAAAATATGGTTGTAAAAATAGTAAAAGAATTTGTTAAAAATGGAGTTACAAAAGAGGAGTTAAAGGCAGCCAAAAACTTTTTAAGTGGAAGTGAACCATTACGAACAGAAACTTTTTCACAAAGACTCAACAGAGCTTTTCATCTTTATTATAAAAACTTACCATTTGACTATCCAAAAAAAGAATTAGAAAAAATCAATAATTTAACTGTTGAGGAGTTAAATAAATTTATAACATCACATAAAGAGATAGAACAACTCGCTTTCTCTATCCTCACAAAAGAGATCGCAAAGGAAGAAAATTAATGTTAAGATTTGCAGCAACTCCAACAAGAGATATGCATATAGAAGATTTACGAATAGCCTTATTTAATCATATATTATCAAAACAATTAAATGAAGAACTATTAATTAGAATTGACGATACTGATAAAGAAAAAAACATAGAAAATAAAGAAAAAGAGATACTAGAGATTTTAGGACTTTTTAGTATAGATTATGCAAGAGTTGTTTCTCAAAGTGAAAATATCAAATACCATACTCAAATGGCTATGAAACTTTTACTTGATAAAAAGGCTTTTAATTGTTTTTGTAGTGAAGAAGCTTTAGAACAAGATAAAGAAAAAGCACAAAAAGAGGGAAAACCTTACAGCTATAGTGGATTTTGTGAAACAATTAGTGATGAAACAAAATTTAATTGTAATGCACCATTTGTAGTAAGACTTAAAAAACCAGAACAAGCTATAAAGTTTCATGACCTTATTAAAGGAAATCTTTCTTATGAACCTTTTGAGGTAGATAGTGTTGTAATATTAAAACATGACAAATCACCTACAGATAATTTTGCATCAGCAGTTGATGATATGCTATATGATATTTCAACAATTATTAGAGAAGATAAAGAATCACCTAATACACCTAAACAAATTCATATACGAGAATCTTTAGGATATGATAAAGAGATTCAATATATTCATATACCAAACATTGAAGCAGATTCCTCTTTATCTGTAAAATACCTTATTGATGAAGGATATTTACCAGTGGCTATTGCAAACTATTCTATACTTCTTGGATATAATACACCTAAAGAGATATTTACTATTGAAGAAGCAATTGAATGGTTTGATATAAATAAAATTTCTAAAGAACCTGTAAAGTTTGATATAGATAAACTGAACTTTATAAATAAAGAACATCTAAAAAACATAGATGAGTTACGATTATCAAAAATCCTAGGGTATGCAGATGAGGATATAGGAAAATTAGGAAAAATATATCTAGAAGAGTGTAATACAACAAAAGAGATCAAATCTAAACTTGATGCAATATTTAGTAATAAAGAAAATTTACAAGAGTTTGAAGAGGAGTTTAAAACACTAAAAGAGTGCCTAATCAATAGCCCTTTTATAGAAGATTTTGAGGAACTTAAAAATTACATTACACAAAAAACTCATTTAACAGGTGAAAAACTTTCAGTACCTTTATATTATGCAATAACTGGAACAAAAAGTGGTCCAAATATAGAAAAGATATATCCACTTATAAAAAACTACTTAGGGGAGATTGTAAAATGATTGATTCACTGATTGTTGCATTTGCAACTTTATTTATAACTATTATTTCACTATATAAATGGGTAATAATTATTTCAGCTATTTTGTCATGGGTACAGCCGGATCCGTATAATCCAATAGTACAAATGTTACATAGACTAACAGAACCTGCTTATGCACTAGTTCGAAGATTTATACCAACAGTATTTGGTGGGATGGATATGGCTCCACTTATTTTAATTTTTGCATTACAGTTTTTAGAAATATTTTTTTCACAACTTTTTAATGGGATGATAGGATGATTCAAGGCAAAGACTTTTTAAGAATCAAAGTTGAGGAAGATTTAAAATCAGGTAAGTATCCTGAAGTTGTTACCAGATTTCCTCCTGAGCCTAATGGCTTTCCACATATTGGACACGCTAAATCAATCGTTATAAATTTTGGTATTGCAGCTGATTATCAAGGACATTGTAATCTAAGAATGGATGATACAAATCCAACTACTGAAGATACAAAATATGTTGAAGCTTTAAAAGACGCTGTGCAATGGCTGGGATTTAACTGGGGAGATAGTGTACATTATACATCTAATTACTTTCCTAAAATATATGATTATGCCATTGAACTTATTAAAATGGGTAAAGCATATGTAGATAGTTTAAACGAAGAAGAGATACGAGAGTATAGAGGAACTATTACTCAAGCAGGGCGTAGAAGCAAATATGCCCAGCGTTCTATAGAAGAGAACCTTGATCTTTTTGAAAGAATGAACAAGGGTGAATTTAAAGAGGGTGAGCATATTCTTCGAGCTAAAATTGATATGGGTGCAGCAAATATGAAAATGAGAGATCCACTTTTATATCGTATCAGACATGCTCACCATTTTAGAACTCAAGATAAGTGGTGTGTTTACCCTATGTATGACTTTGCTCACTGTTTATCAGACTATATTGAGGGGGTTTCTCACTCTATTTGTACACTAGAGTTTGAAAATAATAGAGATATTTATGATTGGGTATTAGATACACTGAAACTTGAACCGCCAAGACCTTATCAACATGAGTTTGCACGACTTGGTATCAACTACACAGTTATGAGTAAAAGAAAACTTTTAGAGCTTGTTAATGGTAATTATGTAAGTGGCTGGGATGATCCTCGCCTTCCTACTATTGCTGGGTATAAAAGAAGAGGATATACTCCTGAATCAATATTAAACTTCTGTAATCAAATTGGAGTTGCCAAAGCGAACTCAATGGTTGATGTTTCACAGCTTGAATTTTGTATTAGAGATGATTTAAATACAAAAGTACCAAGAGTAATGTGTGTTCTTAATCCACTAAAAGTAACTATTGAAAATTATGAAGGAACTGAAGAGATTAATGCTTCATACTATCCACATGATGTACCTAAAGAGGGAGTGAGAAAACTCCCTTTTTCAAAAGAGATTTATATAGAGCGTGAAGATTTTAATGAAAATCCTCCAAAAGGTTACTATAGACTTACACCTGATCAACCTGTAAGACTAAAGCATGCTTATATCATCACTTGTAAGGAAGTTATAAAAGATACGAATGGTAATATTATAGAGATAAAAGCTGAATATAATAAAGATTCCAAAAGTGGACAAGATACAAGTGGTATAAAAGTAAAAAGTGCTATTCAGTGGGTAGATGCCAAAGAGAATAAAAAAGTTGAAGTAAGACTATATGATAGACTTTATTCTTGTGAGGCACCAGAAGGTATAGAAGATTTAAATCCTAACTCTTTAAAAGTTATTAAAAATGCGTTAGTTGAACCAGCAGTAATAAATGAAAAACCTGATGTAAGATTTCAATTTGAAAGAGAAGGATATTTTTATGCTGACCCTGTTGACTACGCAGATGAAAATCCAGTATTTAATAAAATAGTTGGGCTTAAAGATTCTTGGGGTAAAAAATCAGATGACAGAAAACCTAAAGAGAAAAGAAAACAAGTAGAGAAAAAAGTACAAGTGGATGGTGAAGTAACCCCTATGAATGAAGCTGAACAAGCACTATTTGATAAGTACACTACAGAACTTAAATTAAATAATGAAGTAGCAAATACTTTAGCACGAGATGAAAAACTAGCCCATTTTTATGAAAAGACATTATCAGAACTTAATAGTCCTATATCTCTTGCAAATATTGTGGTAAATGAAGTTGCTAGAGAGTTAAAAGAAAAGCAAATAAGTGAACTTAAATTTACAGCTATTCAAATAGCTGGGCTTGTTAAAATGGTTGATGAAGAAACTATCTCTAGTAAAATTGCAAAACAAGTATTTGAAGAGATGGCAAAAAGTGGAGAAAATCCAGCAGAAATAGTTGAAGCAAAAGGACTTGTACAAATTAGTGACCCTGCTATAATTTTACCTATTATAGATGAGATAATTGCAAAAAATCCTGATAATGTAGAGAAGTTTAAAGCAGGTAATAATAAACTTTTAGGCTTCTTTGTGGGACAAGTGCTAAAAACTACAGGAGGAAAAGCAAATCCAAAAGTTGTTAATGAACTTGTGGAACAAAAGTTACATTCGTAACTTATCTAAAATATTAAAGTGAAGTTGTAACTTCACTTTATCCTAAAAAAGAGATTATTTCTTTTTCTAAATCTTCAATATCAATTACTGTATCGTGTAATATCTCACTACTAAATAATTCTTCTATTTGTACAGGTATTTTTAAATCTAATTTTTTAGAGATAGTTTCTAGTGCTTCTTTGTCACTATATTTTTTATCATCTTCATTTAAAGCATTTAAAACAGTTGGAGAAAACTTTGTCCACTCAGCAGTTGAATATATAACTGTTTTAAGATTTTTATTCTCTCTTAAATTTTCATACCCTTTAATACAAGTTGCAGTATGGGGATCCATTAAATATCCCTTATCTACAAATGTTTTAATAGTTTTTACACCATATTCATCATCACTAAATGTAGCACTAAAATATTTTTGTAATACCTCTAACTCTGCTTTTGTATGTTCAAAATATCCTTTTGTATTCAAGTCTTCCATAAGCTCTTTTGTTCTAAATGCACCACAAATATCATAAATAACTCTTTCAATATTTGATGATTTTAAGATATCCATAGCAGGTGATTTTGTAAGTTTTAGCTCTTTACCTCTGATATCATAAATACCTAAAGTTAACCATTGTGTTAAGATATTATTTTCATTTGAAGATACAAGCAGTTTTTCAACTGGCAATCCCATTTTTTGTGCATAATAAGCACCTAGTACATTTCCAAAGTTTCCGCTTGGAACATCAATATATATTTTCTCACCAAGTTCAATTTCACCTTGTCTTAATAGCTCTAAATAACTTTGAAAATGATATACAATTTGAAAAATAATTCGTCCAAAGTTTACGCTGTTTGCGGCACTTAGCTTTATACCATCTTTGATAAGCTCATCTTTAAATGATTGTGAAGCAAGTAAGTTTTTTAAAGCATTTTGTGCATCATCAAAATTTCCATTGATACCTATTACTTTAAGGTTTTTACCATTTTCTGTAACCATTTGAAGTCTTTGAACATCGCTTGTTCCACCATTTGGATATAAACATACTACTTGAATACCCTCTTTGTTTTTAAAAGTATTTAATGCAGCTGGTCCTGTATCTCCAGAAGTTGCTGCTAAAATAAGATATTTTTCATCTCTTTTTTTAGCAATAGCACTTAAAATATATCCAAATGGTTGTAAAGCCATATCTTTAAAAGCTCTTGTTGGTCCATGATATTGCTCATTTACAAATAAATCATCTTTTATTTTCACTACTGGTGATGGATTGTTTTTATCATCAAAATTATCATATAAACTCAACGCTTTATTTATAGTATCATCATCAATGTCAATTTCAAATGCTTTTAAAATATCATAAGCCAACTCTTTATAAGACTTATTTAAGTGTGTATCTATAAAATCTAAACCTAAATCAGGTATATTTTTTGGTACATATAATCCACCAAAAGATGAACTTGGATTTAAAATAGCATCTGAAAACTCAACCTCTCTTGGCTTTATTCCATCATTTCCTCTAGTTTCAATAAAACTCATTTATCTATTTCCTTCTTATTATATTTCGCGATTATATCTAAAGTATGGTTAAAGAGGTTTAAAATATATTACTTGAATATTTTTTCTCTTCTTTCCTCTCCATTATACGATTGTGACTTATCATCTCCTCTTATATAAATTTCATTCTTTCCTATAAACTTAACTTTATTGTTCATTTCCACAAGTTGTTGGGCAATTTTATTACTTTGTATTGCTATCTCATTTATCTCAAGAGAAAGTTCCGTATTATCCCTTACTGTTTTATCAATAGTTTGTATTGAGTTATTTATACTATTTATTCCTATCTCTTGCTCTTTTGAAGCTGAGACTACTAATGATATTTTTTCAAGAATATTGGATATATTTTGATTTAATTCATTATATCCATAAATCATTTGATCCGAAATCTCTTTTCCTTGATTTGTAAAAAAGGTTGCTTGATCAACTAATCCTTTAATATCTTTCGCAGCTTCTGCACTCCTTGAAGCTAAATTTCGCACCTCTTGGGCAACAACTGCAAATCCTTTACCAGCTTCTCCCGCAGTTGCTGCTTCCACTGCAGCATTTAGAGAAAGTATATTTGTTTGAAATGCTATTTGATCTATAACTATAATCGATTCTTGTACATTTGAAGTTGATATATTTATATTTTCCATAGATTCAACAGTCTTTTCTGCCAACTCTAAACCTTTATCAATAGATTGCTGAACAATTAAACTATATTTTTCCATATCAATAGCAGTTTTCGTATTTTGGGAAATATTTGCTGTTATTTGTTCCACGGCACTTGCTGTTTCATTTATAGAATCTGATTGTTTTTGAGAAGAAGATGTTAATAACTTTATATCTTTTGACAAAGATGCAGATTCTTTTTCTAATACCAATCCTTGTCGATAACCACTTGAAACTCTAAGAGTAGTTGATTCATGAAGTTTTTTTAAACCTTGTAATAGCATTTTTAAATCTCCACCTCTAAATGCATCTTGAGATACACTGTTTCGAAAGTCATCTGCCTCATATTCTTGTAGAACTTTCACAACACTTTGTAAAGAATTCTCTACACTATCAATCATTTGATTAATCGTTTGTGCTATGTAGTTTATTTTAGGATCACTTGATACTTGAGTCACTCTATCATCTGTAAAACCATCAGATAATTTTTCACAAACAAGCATAATTTCCCCAAATACTTTTAAGTCTTCCAATCTTTGTTCTCTTAGAGTATGTGCTAATTCTAAAATTTTTGTTTCTAATAATGAAATATTTTTACTTTTATGATTTAATTCAAATTCTAATTCATTTGTTTCACTTGTAATATATTCTTGAAAATGCTCTAGTAAATATAAAATATGCTTTTCATCTTTTTTTGATAATCCAAACATCTTTAACCTCTCATACTTTTATAAAGTTTTTTTGCTTTTTCTATCTCTTTTTTTGTAGGTTTAATTCTTACCGAGATTAGTTTCATTTTTCCATCTTTTTTCATAACAGGATATATTGTTGCATTTACCCAATAATAGTCACCATTTTTACAAAGATTTTTCACTATTCCTTTCCATGTTTTTCCGTCTTTTAAAGTATCCCATAAATTTTTAAAAGCCAATTTTGGCATATCTGGATGTCTTACCATATTATGTGGCATTCCAATTAATTCATCTTTTGAATATCCTGATATCTCGCAAAAATCTTTATTCGCATAGATAATATTCCCTTTTTTATTTGTTTCAGATACTATCATCATATTTTTCTTTAATTTAATCTCTATAGACATTTTTTCCCTTTAATTATGAAAATTTAAATTATTTTTTCCTATTTAATAAAGTATATTTATTCGTTTATAGTT
This sequence comes from Arcobacteraceae bacterium, assembly GCA_963667095.1. Lineage (GTDB taxonomy): Bacteria > Campylobacterota > Campylobacteria > Campylobacterales > Arcobacteraceae > JAIOSF01. The sequence goes on from OY762960.1 coordinate 153,176, forward strand.
TTTTATAGGAGTTATATAAAATTATTTTTTGGAATTATTATTAATTTTAATTACTATATGATTACAATTTCAAAAAATAAATATTTTTTATAAGCTATCCTTATAGATTGCAAATTGTAATGTTTTTCTAACATATTAAATATTTTTGCTACAATTCAAAAATATATCTCATAGGAAACTATTATGGAAAAAGAAATTTTATCAAGATGTAAATGTGGTGGTGGTGTAATTATATATGATGCACTCTATGAGTGTAACAAATGCAAAGCACAAGTGTGGAAATATAGTTTTAAAAGAGAGTTTAAAGACAAAGAAGCAAAAAAACTTTTTAAGGGTGAAACTATTTTATTAAAAGGCTTCAAGTCAAATACAAACTCTTTATTTGATACAAAAGCATATATAAATGATGGAAAAGTAGAACTTATTTTTGATGAGGAGACAAAATCAACTACGATGTTTCTTTGTGAATGTGGAGGAGAAGTTATCCAAATAAACGGTGGCTACAAATGTAAAGATTGCGAAAAAATTGTATGGCAAAAATTTATGAATAAACTTTTAACATTTAGACAAGTAAAAAGACTCTTTAAAGGTGATGGTTTAAAACTTACTAATTTAAAATCTCAAAGAGGAAATATCTTTAATGCAGAGATATTCTATGAGGCAAATGAATTGAATTTAGAATATATTTGATAGAATACAAAAATATTATTATGAAGGATTTGTTATATGTTATTAGGTGTAAATATTGACCATATTGCAGTTTTAAGAGAAGCTAGAAAGATAAACGACCCAAATATTGTAGATGCTATAGGTATATGTAAACTTAGTGGTGCAGATCAGATTACAATACATTTAAGAGAAGATAGAAGACATATCCATGACAGTGATGCTAAAAATATTATCAACCTCTCCCCTCTTCCTGTAAACTTAGAATGTAGTATCAATGAAGAGATTATAGATATTGTTTGTGCATTAAAACCACATAGAGCTACACTTGTTCCTGAAAATAGAGAAGAAGTAACTACTGAGGGTGGTTTAGATGTAGCTTCAAACTATGATAAGATACAAAAAGCTATAGAAAAACTTCATAAACATCAAATCGAAGTTTCATTATTTATAGACCCAGATGAAAAAATTATCACATTATCAAAAGAATTAAATGCACATTGGATTGAACTTCACACAGGAAGTTTTGCAAATATTTTTGCAATGCTTTATAGTGGATTAGAAAAAACACATCATAGTATAAAAGAGTTAGAACTCCCAAGAGAACAACTAGAAAAAAAATTAACACACTCTTTAAATGGTATTCAAATAAGTGCACGACAAGCAAAAAAACTTGATTTAAAAGTAGCTGCAGGACATGGGTTAAACTATCAAAATGTTCAATATATTACAGATATTAAAGAGATAGAAGAGTTAAACATTGGTCAAAGTATTATTGCTAGAAGTGTTTTTACAGGTCTTGAAAATGCAATAGTTCAAATGAAACATTTAGTAAAACAATGAAAAAAATTGCTATAAGTATAGGAGATATAAATGGTATTGGTATACAATTAGCTCTTCAAAACCATAAAGAAATATCAAAATTATGCAAACCAATATATTGTATAGATAGATATTTATTAGAAAAAGCTTCAAAGCTGTTAGATATTTCCATACCCACAAACTTCACTACCATTGGTACTTATAATGCTGTTAAAATAAAAGCAGGAAAAGTTTCTAAAGATTCTGGGTTATTCTCATATAATTCTTTTATAAATGCAATAAATCTCGCTAAAAATAAAAAAGTTGATGCTATTTGTACACTTCCTATTAACAAAGAATCTTGGAAAAAAGCAAATATACATTATGTAGGTCACACAGATATGCTAAGAGATATCTTTAAAAAAGATGCCATTATGATGTTAGGATGTGAAGAGATGTTTGTAGCTTTATATACAGAGCACATTCCACTTAAAGAGGTACCAAAACAAATTAAAACAAAAAAGCTTGTAAACTTTTTAACTGATTTTTATAATGAAGTAAAAAAACCACAAGAGAAAATTGCTGTACTAGGACTAAATCCTCACGCTGGGGACAATGGTGTACTAGGAGATGAAGAGATAAAAATAAAAAAAGCAATTAAAATAGTAAATAAAAAATTACAATCAAAGTTTGAACTTCAAATTCCTGATATAGCTTTTACTCCACATACAAGAAAAAAATACACATATTTTGTGGCGATGTATCATGATCAAGGATTAGCACCTCTAAAAGCACTTTATTTTGAAGAAAGTATTAATGTCTCACTAAACTTACCAATAAAGAGAACATCTGTAGATCATGGTACAGCTTTTGATATAGCCTATAAACCAAATAATAAATTATCAAATCTAAGCTACATAAATGCTATCAAAGCAGCGGTTAATTAGTATCTAAATTAACCGTCATTTGTAATAGTTTCTATCAATTCTTCCAATATTTTTTCTGCATCTTCATTGGCAACTTGACAAGTTCCTGCTGCTTTATGACCGCCACCACCATATTTAAGACACAATTCACCAATATTTGTTTTTGAGTTTCTATTCACTATTGATTTTCCTATTGCAAATACAGTATTTTGATTTTGAAAACCATTTAGTACATGAATAGAGATATTTATCTCCGGATTAACAGCATACATTATAAATCTATTACCAGGATAAATAATCTCTTCTTCTCGTAAGTCAAGTACAATAAGATTATTATACATCACTGAACACATCTCTAATTGTTCTCTAAATTTATCTTCATAAAATTTATATAAATCAGTTCTCTCAACTACATCTGGTAATTGCATAATCTCTTCAATAGAATGATCAATACAATAATCAATTAAATCCATCATTAGTTGATAGTTTGAAATTCTAAACTCTTTAAATCTTCCTAATCCTGTTCTTGAATCCATAATAAAACTTAACAATTCCCATCCCTCAGGATGAAGAATCTCATCAACACTAAACTGTGCCGCATCAGCTTTATCAACAGCAGCCATCATAAGTTCACTTACATTAGGAAGTTTTTCTTTCCCACCATAATAATCATACACAACTCGTGCTGCACTCGGTGCATCTGGCAGAATAACATGGTTTTCAGCTTTTCCATTTCTTATCGTTTCACTTTCATGATGATCAAATACTAAATAGGCTGACTCACAATATGGTAAGTTTGTAATAATATCATTTGGTGTAATTTCTATTTTACCATCTTGCATATCTTTTGGATGTACAAATTTTATCTCATCTATCATATCTAGTTGTTTTAAAATTACTGCACACACTAGTCCATCCATATCACTTCGTGTTACTAACCTATATTTCTTTGACATCTAACTTTCCTTTTATTTTCTATTCTAAATTTGTATAAACATTTTGAACATCTTCATCATCATCTAGTTTGTCTAATAATATTGATAATTCTTCCATCTGTTCATCTGTAATCTCCACAGGAGTATTAGGTATTCTTTCTAATGAGCCTTTTTCATACTCTATACCCATTTCATCAAGCTTATTTGACATACTCCCAAAATCTGTATAATCTGCAATAATAGAGATATGTTCTTCATCATCTTGCTTTATCTCTTCTAACCCAGCATCAATAAGTTCCATCTCTAAATCATCCATATCCATATCTGGTTTTTTTAGTTCAAAGACTGCTTTTCGTGAAAACATAAACTCTAACGAACCAGTTGGAACAACAGAGCCTCCACCTTTATTAAAAATATTTTTAATATTTGCTACTGTTCTAGTATTATTATCTGTTGCTGCTTCAACAAAAATCAATACACCATGTTGCCATTTACCTTCATAATTTACCTCTGCTAAATCAGCTGCATCTTTTGCTGTTGCTCTTTTAATCGCTGCTTCAATATTATCTTTTGGTAAATTTTGTGCTTTTGCTGTATTTATAGCTGTTCTTAATGCTGGATTTAAATCAGGATCACCACCTCCAGCTTTTGCTGCCATTGTTATAGCTTTTGCTAGTTTTGGGAAAACTCTTGACATATTTCCCCATCTTTTCATTTTTGCTGCTTTTCTATATTCAAAGGCTCTACCCATATTTCATATTCTCCTAATTTTCTTCATAAATAATTTTACACAATTTTATCATAAGAATACTAATAAGTTATTTTATTTGTATTTTACAACCCTTGTAATAAGATATTCCAGATGTATTCCACCTCTTCATCATTCAATGATAAAGTAGTTTTTGACTCAAAAAGCTGTTTAATTTTAGAGAGTTCAAATCTTTTACTATAGCTACATTTTGCATGAGTTGGTAAAAAACTTCTTACAAGTGAAATATCATCTTGAATAATCTCTTCACACAAAAGGCACTCATATTCAGTATGCAACCTTCCCTCATGCTCACAAAGCTTTACATAACTTTCAATAATTGCTCTTTTAGGATCTTGTTTTACCATTTTATGTGCTAATGTATCTAAGAGATTAAAATAAAACTCTTCAATCTCTTCCACATCTCGTAAGTGAGGATAAAAAAGTTTTAAAAACCTTTGCCAACAATAAAGCTTTTTGGAATCTAATATCCAAGGATACCCAATTTGTAAGACATCTTTTAGTCTAGAAATACTGCTTTTTAAGTTACTTTCTAGTTCAAAATCTATTTTAAATCCAACATTGATTATTGAGTGTCTCGCTCCATAAAATCGATATGCAGTGTAAAGGTTATTTTCTGTAAGTATTGTTACGATTAGATCTTCATCTTTAACATTATTTATGTTTATTATATATCCCTGCATTGAATTATTATAGCTTAATTTTTGTTAAACTATATTTTAAGCTTCTTTTGGATAGAATCGCATAAATATAGGGAATCTTTTGAGCAAACTTGAACAGGTTAAGTTTCTATTTTAAAGATACCGTATTTACACACAAAGGTAATTAATAAAATATGAAATTTACAGATTTTAATCTAAAAGAAGAGCTTAACAAAGCTATAGAAACAGCAGGATTTATTCAACCAAGTCCTATTCAAGAAGAAGCTATCCCACAAGTACTTAGTGGTAAAGATATCGTAGCCCAAGCACAAACAGGTACAGGGAAAACAGCAGCATTTGGACTTCCAGTTCTAAACATGATGGAATGTAATGGAACAGTTGAAATGGTAGTTATTGTACCTACAAGAGAACTTGCTATTCAAGTAAGTGATGAACTATTTAAATTTGGAAAATTTTTAAATATCAAAACAGCTACAGTATATGGGGGTACAGCATATGCTAGACAAATAAAACATGTAGAAAATGCTTCAATTGTTGTAGCAACTCCAGGAAGATTCCTAGACTTATTATCAAAAAAACAAATTAACATCAATCCAAAATATGTAGTTTTAGATGAAGCTGATGAGATGATGGATATGGGATTTTTAGATGATATCAAAGAGATTTTCAGTTATTTAAAAAATAGAGAACAAACTTTAATGTTTAGTGCAACTATGCCACTTCCTATTAAAAAATTAGCAGAAAAAATATTAGTAGAACCATCTTTTATCACAGTAACAAAACAAGAGATGACAAACACAAAAATATCACAGTCTTTTTATGTAGTTGAAGAGTATGAAAGAGACGATGCACTTATTAGACTTTTTGATTTTAAAAACCCTGAAAAAGCTATTGTATTTTGTAAAATGAAAAGAGATGTTGATAGACTTTCTACTTTTCTTGTAGCACAAGGTTATAGTGCAAAAGGTCTTCATGGAGATATGGAGCAAAGACAAAGAGAAGAAGTAATTAGAGCGTTTAAATCAGATACTTTAGAAGTTTTAGTAGCAACTGATGTAGCTGCTCGTGGTCTAGATGTAAAAGGCGTGACTCATGTATTTAACTACCAGCTTCCATTTGATAGCGAAAGTTATGTTCATAGAATTGGAAGAACAGGTCGTGGTGGTCAAGAAGGAAGTGCAGTATCTATTGTAACTCCTGCTGAGTTTAGAAGTTTACAAAAAATACAAAAAGATGTAGGTTCAAACATAGAGAGCAAAATCATCCCTAATAAAGCTTCAGTAAAAGATAAAGCAGTTGTAGCACTAAAAGATAAAATTGCAACGCAAGATATAGATGAAGCAGTTTATGAATTAGTAGAACAATTAAAAGAGCAGTATGACTTATCAAGTATCACATACAAACTTGCTACTATTCTTATGAATCAAACAAAAATCAAAGGGAAAGATACTATTGGTAAATCTAAAAAAGATATTGAATTTTTATTAGAAAGAGCACTAAAAAGCAATGGTAGAGACTCAAGAGGTGGAAGAGGTAGAAGCCGAAACAATAGAAGTGGTGGAAACAGAGATAGAAACAGAAGCGGTGGAAATAGAGATAGAAATAGAGATTCAAGAGGTAGAAGATAAGCCATGACTCTTCAGAAAAAAGCAACAGTAGTATCTAGTAGTGTTGCAGCATTTCTTACTTTAATAAAATTTGCTGTTGGACTTTTAAGTGGTTCTGTTGCTGTACTAGCGAGTGCAGTTGATTCAATACTTGATATGTTTGTATCACTTTTTAACTATTTTGCTATTACAAATTCTGAAAAACCTGCTGATGATGAGTTTAACTATGGAAGAGGAAAGATTGAAGCACTTGCTAGTGTTATAGAGGGTGTAATCATCTCTATGTCTGGACTTTTCTTACTTTACACAGCTGTCAAAAAATATTTAGCAGAAGAGAGTTCAACTTATCTTGATATCTCTCTTATTGTTATGATAGTTTCACTTTTTATAACTGTAGGATTGGTGACATTTTTAAATAGTGTTGCTAAAAAAACAAATAATATGGTTATAAAAGCTGATGCTTTACATTACAAAACAGATGTTTGGGTCAATGGAGCTGTTTTAATTTCACTTGTTGTTGTATACTTTACGGGATACGAAATAGTTGATATTATCATTGGGGGTTCTATAGCTATATATATTATTTATAGTGCCTATGAACTTATTGAAGAGGGTGTTTTAGTACTTCTTGATAGAGCCTTAGATGAGGATATTGCTAAAGGTATTGTAAATATCATAAGCAAAGAATCTATGGTAAATGACCATCATTTTCTAAAAACAAGAACAGCAGGAAATGACAATTTTGTAGAAGTACATTTAGTTTTTGATTGCCTTATTAGTTTAATGGAAGCACATAAAGCTTCAGATAGAATAGAAAATAAAATTCAAAAACTTGATACTACAAAAAACTGGGTTATTAATATTCATCTTGATCCATACGATGATTCAGATATTAATAATCAAGAAAATAGTATAATTGAAAAAATTTAAATAGAGTATATAGGATAATAAAATATGATAACTTGGATGCAACGACATAAAAAGTGGCTTATAATAACAATTTGGGTTAGTACAATAGCGTTTGTAGGAGCTGGTTTTGTTGGTTGGGGTAGTTATAACTATGGAAAATCAGATAGTGCAGTTGCGGTTGTGGGGAATAAAGAAGTTCCAATGATTGATTTACAAAATGAGTATAGTAATTTATATTCACAGTATCAAAATATGCTAGGTGGTAAATTTAACCAAGAATTAGCAAAACAATTTAAACTTGAAGAAGCAGCACTTCAAAGAGTTATACAAAAATATTTAATATTGAATTATGCTGAAGAGATTGGACTTATGACTACTGATTTAGAAGTAGCACAAGAGTTAGTGAAAATACAAGCATTTTTAAAAGATGGTAAATTTGATAAAAATACTTACATAAGTGTTTTAAAACAAAATAGAAAAACAGCCGCAGAATTTGAAGCACAATTAAAAAAAGATTTACTTGTAGCAAAAGTTCAAAATATTTTTAATATCTCGTTAGAAAAAAATGAGATAAAAAACATAGGAAGTTTACTTTTTAGTGAAGATAAAGTAAGTATCAAAATAATCACTGATAATACTATAAAAATTACACCAACACTTGAAGAGTTAAAAAAATATTGGGAAGAACATCAAAATAACTTCAAATCACCAAAAGGGTATGAGATAAGTTATTATAAAGTTGCTAATATTGACGGTAAAGATAAAAAGCAAATGAAAAGAGAAGCTTTGAAAGAATATCTTAATCTAAAAAAAGAAAAAATAAAATTCCAAGAAACAAAAGTGATATATGAAAATTCAGACTTTTTACCACAAGAAGAATTTACAAAAATAGTTGATGCTAAAAATAATGATATTTTAAAACCAATCTATAAAGAGAACAATTATTATGTGATTAAAATCAATAAAACGATTACCCCACAGGTTTTATCATTTGATAAAGTAAAATCTCAAATCAATAAGATGTATATCTCTTCACAAAAAAGTAAAATGTTAAATGAATTAGCACAAAAAGAGATGAAAAACTTCAAAGGTGAAAGTATTGGATATGTTACAAGAACTTCTTCTTTAGAGATTAAAAATTTAACAAAAGAGCAAACAGATCAACTTTTACAAAATATCTTTGCATCTACAAAAGATACAAACTTTATAAACTTTGGAGATAAAGTTGTTGTTTTTAAAATTGAAGATACAAAAATGGCACTTTATGATGAAAAAAATGCAGATATTATTAAATCTACAATTCAAAGTGCAAAAACAAATGCAGTTACAAGTGCATTTTTAAATAAGTTACAAAATAAATATGATGTAAAATCATACATGACAGAGTGATAAATTGAATAATTCTATTTTAGCTATTGATATTGGTACGACAAATATAATTGCTATAGTTGCTTCAAACGACTATAGTAATAAAATAAATATTTTAGGTGTGGGTCAAACTAAAAGTGAAGGTATAAAAAAAGGAAACATTGTTGATATTGACAAAGCCGGTCAATGTATTAACGATGCTGTAGCAACTGCTACAAATAGCTCTGGAACACAAACATCAAAAGCTGTAGTTTCAATAAGTGGAGCTAATACAAAAACTTTAATGAGTAATGGTGTAGTAAACATCCCAAGTGGACAAATTACACACAATGACATCAAACAAGTTCTTAAAATGGCACTTTATAATGCACAAATAATTTCTGATTATGAAGTTATTCATGTATTACCTATCTTTTTTAGAGTTGATGATGGAACGACTATCACAAATCCTTTGAATATGAATGGTTCAAGAATAGAAGTTTCTGTAAATATAATTACTGCTAAAAAAACTTCTCTTACAAATGTAAGAAATGCATTGAAACAAGTGAATTTAGAAGTTGATAAATTTGTATTATCAGGATATGCAAATGCAATTTCTACTCTAAATGAGGATCAAAAAAAACTAGGTGCTGCTGTTATCAATCTTGGAGGAACTACCAGTCAATTTGTTGTTCAAAAAGGTTCAACAATTATATATAATGACTTTTTACCTATAGGTAGTGAAAATATCACACATGATATTGTTTCAACATTTCATACACCATACAGTGCAGCAAATATGATAAAAAAACAGTATGCTACACTTTTACCTTATGATGAAAATGAAAATGAAAACAGTATTAAAAAAGTAAAACTACCACTTCTTGGAAACGAATCTGAATCTAAAGAGATATCTCTAGAACAGATTCAACCCATTATACATGCTAGAATTGAAGAAACTCTTTCTATTATCCATGATAGATTAGTGGATAGTGCTGCTATAGAAAGTATTGATGGTGGTATAGTTCTTACAGGTGGAATGACTTATATTCCAGGTATAAAAGAACTAGCTAGTAAAATATTCAAAGATATCCCAGTACGAATATCAAATCCTAAAAATATCCAAAATGGATATATCAATTTCAATATTCCAACAATGTCAACTATTGTTGGGCTATTGTTATATGAACTTGATTGTGAAAATGTTTTTGAATTAGACAGTAATACAAATTTACTACAAAATCATGCTAAAAAAGTAAATGAAACTACTCTGAATGTGACACAAAATAAAGAAGTAGAAAATACAGAAACACAAGAATCTTTAAATAATATTCAAGATATAAAAAATAGCAAAACAAAAGAGAGTAAAAAATCTCTCTTTAGTTCTGTATTAGATAAGATGGCAAGGTGGATTTAATGAATAACAATCTTTTTGATCACAGTAATATTATTGTTCAAAAACCATCAAAAGTATTAGAACAAAATGCTGCTAAAATAGCTGTAGTAGGTGTTGGTGGTGGTGGTTGTAATATGATCAACCACATGATCAATGAGGGAACTCATAAGATTGATTTAATAGTAGCAAATACTGATTTACAAGTATTAAACTTATCAAAAGCACCAAAGAAAATTCAACTAGGTATTGAACTCACACGAGGTCTTGGTGCAGGTATGCGTCCTGATATTGGTAGAGACTCAGCACTTGAAAACTATCAAGAGATAAAAGACTCTCTTGAAGATTCAGATATTGTATTTATCGCTGCTGGACTTGGTGGTGGTACTGGTACTGGAGCTGCTGCAGTTATAGCAAAAGCCGCTAAAGAAGTGGGTGCATTAACAGTATCTGTTGTAACCAAACCTTTCAAATGGGAAGGGAAAAAAAGAACAGGCCTAGCGAACTTAGGTTTAGAAGAATTAAAAAAAGTAAGTGACTCAATCATCATCATACCAAATGATCGTCTACGACATATTGTTGAAGAAAATATTGGTATGAAAGATGCTTTTAAAGTTGTTGATGATGTTTTATATCAAGCTGTAAATGGAATGAGTGAAGTTATCTTAAAACCAGGTTCAGATGATATCAATGTGGATTTTGCTGATGTGAAAACAATCATGCAACACAGAGGTATCGCTTTAATGGGGATAGGGAAAGCAAAAGGTGATGATGCAGCACATCAAGCACTTGAACAAGCTGTAAAATCTCCTCTTTTAGATGAGATATCATTAAGTGGTGCAAAAGGTATTATGATACACTGGACAGTAAATCCAAATGTTTCTATGTTTGCTATAGGTGATGTTATGGAACATATCAATGATACACTTACAGGAAACCCTGAGATAATATTTGGTACAACTACGGATGATAACTTAGCTATTGATGAGATCAAAATCACAATAGTAGCTACAGGTTTTGATTCTCCAAGTGAAGAAACTACAGAGGAAGAACTCCCTAAATCTACACAAAAAAGTGCTTCAGTAATCAATACAAGACTTTCAGCACAAGATAGTGAAAGTCAATATGACTTACCACCTTTAATGAGAGGATATTCAATTAAATTTAGTTTAGCAAACTAAATTTACTCCTCAAAAACAATAATATCATATTGGCTTTTTTTAACAACTAAAGCTTTACTAGTAACATCATTTGCACTTTTTGTTTGCAATTCACATAATGAAACTTCAAGCTTTTTAATTTTTTCTTCAAGTTGTAATATTCTACTAACACCTGCTATATTTATACCATATTCTCTTGTAAGTGTGAGAATATTTTTTATATAATCAATATTCTCTTGAGAGTAAAGTCGAATTTTGCCACTAGTTCTACTTGGTGTTACCAATCCTTCTCTCTCATATTGTCTTAAAGTTTGCGGGTGAATATTCAAGATAGTTGAAACTTCACTGATAAGATAAACTGGTTCACAATATGATTTTCCAAATGACATTTTATAAACCTTCTGGTAGTTTTTCTTCTAACAATTTCACTAACTCACTATCTAGAGAATCTAATTTTGGAAGTATAATATTCGCTTTTAAATATAAACTTCCTTTTTCTTTTGTTTTTCTATTATATGCCCCTAAATCTTTTACTCTAAATTTTTGATTTTGTTTTGTATTTTCGGGAACTTTTAAAGTGATATCTTTTGTAAGAGTTGGAATAGTTACTTTACCACCAAATAATGCTGTTTTTAAAGGAATATTAAATGCTTTAACCAAATCATCTTCTTCTCTTTCATACTCATCACTCTCATGCACATTTAAAGTGATAATTAAATCTCCTCTTGGAAAACCATGTGCTTGTTTCCCTTTCCCTTTAGCACGAATTTTTTGTCCACTACTTATACCTTCAGGTATTTTAATATCAAATGATTCTCCATTGATAGAGACATTTTTCACCCCACCTAAAATAGCTGTGTTAAAATCAATAGATAATGTTGCACTAATATCTAAATCAGGCTCTCCAAAACCTGAGCCACCAAAGGAACCTCCATCGAAACCTCTATTAGAGAAACCACCTTGACTAAATCCTCCGCCAAAGCCACCTCCACCTTGACCAAACATCTGTCGTAAAATATCATTAATATCAACCCCCGCACCCTGACCTCTTGCAAAGTCATGGAAGTTTTGACCACCAAACATATCATCACCATGCATATCATACTGTGCTTTTTTCTGCTCATCACCTAAAACTTCATAAGCTGCATTAATCTCTTTGAATTTTTCTTCAGCTTCTGGCGATTTATTCATATCAGGATGATATTTTTTCGCCAGCGTTCTATACGCTTTTTTTATCTCTGCTGCTGTTGCATTTTCGTTAACATTTAATGTTTCATATAAACTTTTTGCCATATCTTATAAACCTTGTAAATAATAATTATATTTCACTACTTTTGTAGTGAGCTAATTATATCAAAAAGTTGAGTCAGTGTCAATCAAGGTTAGATATTTTTTACTAAGATAATGGTAACGTAATTTTAAATTTCATTCCAGTTAATTCATCATTATTGTATCCGTATGTAGTATTCATAACTCGAACTTTTCCGTTCATTCTTGTTGTTATGAGGTTATATGTCATATGTAAACCTAAACCTGTTCCTAAAGATTTATGTTTCGTTGTAAAGTATGGTTCAAAAATCTTATCAATAATATCTAAATTTATCCCCCCTGCACTATCTTTAAATGAAATATCAACATTATTTTCATTTTTCGTAATATCTATAAAGATATATCTTTTTGTACTATTTTTTTCTATGAAAGCATCTTTTGAGTTATTAAATAAATTTATTAAACACTGTAATAACTCATTTGGATACCCTTCTATTTCTAAACTTTTTTCTATATTCAATATAATTTTTATCTCATTATCTTTTATAACAGAATCAACTATATGTAAAAATTTATCTATATTCTCTTTCATATTAAAAAGTTCTTTAGTTGAGTCACCTTTAATAAAGTCTCTAAAATCATCTATAGTTCTAGATAAATATTGCGCATTTTCATTGATATTATTACAAGTTTGTACAAACATTTCGTCACTTAAAGTATCGTATCGCTTTTGAAATAACATCCCTGTAACACCTGTAGAAATTACAGATAAAGGTTGTCTCCACTGGTGGGCAATATTCCCAATCATCTCTCCCATACTAGCGTGTTTTGATTGTTCAAACAACAATTCATCTTTTCTTTTAATATCTGTAATATCAACAAAAGTAAGTATGATAAAATCATCATCTATATCTTGAATATTTGGTTTATTTGCCCTTACTATAAAATGATAAAGTTCATCATCTTTTTTCATTGCTACTTTAAATTCTTTTGTTGAATTTTTTACAATTTTTTCTATCCAATTTTCTTTATTTACAATATAAGAATCATCATATTTATCAGGAGTCACAAATAGTTCACATATACATTTATGTTCTTTTTTAAATTCTTCTATGGATTTATATTGATTAAAAAAACCAAAAAACTTATCATTCACATCAAAAGATTTATCATCATGAATAAGCATTATAATATAAGGTTGTGCAGATAATATTGCATCAATTTTTTCTTTTTCTTTTTTTGTATAATCTAGATTCTCTTGTAAAACACTATTATATTTTTTATTCAAAATATAGTATCCAAAAATAAAAATAGCAATAATTATAAGAAACATTATAAAAGTAATATCTTTTTTAGTAGTTTTTAAATCTCTCATTGTAAAATCTTCAAACTTTTTAAATAGAATAATATATCCCATTTCATTATTATTTATATCAGGGATATGATATACTGTAATAAAATATCCGTTATCTTCATCTAGAAAATAATCTTCATTATTTTCTAGATAACTTTTTACTAAATTTTTTTCAATAATTTTAATAATTGATTTATCTGCATCTAAATTTGCAATATAGTAATCTTCTATAAAATTATTTGTAAAAGGTTTTATTAACTGATTTTTATATTTCTTATCTGCGAGTATAATCGCTTTAAAATTCTCTTCTGAAAGTTTTCTTGATATAGAGTTAAAGTGGGTAATCATCTCAAATATCCCAAGATATGTTTTATCTATATCATATATAGGTACCATTGTTTTAAATGTCATATCAAATTTACCTACACTAATTGTAGAAGTAACTTGTGGTGTTTTTAGCATTTGTTTAATATCAACTCTTGATTTATAAATTAAGTCACCTCTATCGTCTGTCCAACTTCTATAGAAATTTTTTCCCTGATTATCTATAATTTGAAACCATACATGTTTAAATCGTGTAAATTTACTCAATGTATCAGAAAGTTTATCAAGCTTTAAAATTGTATCGTCTTTAACGCGTAATGCTTCTATCATATGCTTATCTCTAGAAAGGGCAAGTGCTATGGATAATGTAGATTCTTGTTTATTTTTAATTAATAAATCAATTTGTTTTTTGATATTTTTTTGTGTATTTGAATATGTTTTGTGTTTAATGATACTTGTTTTATTATTAATTGTAGTATTTGATATAAATAAAACAATTATTGATGATATAATAATTACGACTACTGTAACTAATTTAAATCTATTTAGCATAATTATCACCTTATGAAAATAATTATACTACTTTTTACTTAAATTCTATACAAAAGCCTCTGTCAAATTTTTCTAAATCTTTATAAAATTCTAATTTTTTATATTTATAATTTTCCTCTATGTGCTTATTTAAAGGCTTCTTCTGATCATAACCCATCTCACATAATAAATATCTCACACCTCTTATTTGAGTCTCTTCTATAATATTTTTTAATAATTCATCACCGATTTTTCCACCAAAAAGTGCGTTTGAAGGTTCATATTTTACATTTTTAGGTAACTTATAATCATCTGCTATATATGGTGGATTTGATATTACCATATCAAATTTTATATCATTTGGTACATTAGTAAACAGATCACTTTTTATAAAAGTTATTTTATGTTCTACTTGATGTTTTATAGCATTTTGTTTTGCTAATTCAAGTGCTTTATCATTAATATCAACTGCAATTATCTCTATATCTTCAATTAACAGTGCTAACATTACAGAGATAATACCACTGCCTACACCTATCTCTAATACTTTTGGTGATTTAGTATCTTTTAAAATATCCAAGGCTTTATCAACGAGTATTTCAGTTTCTGGACGAGGTATCAAAACACCATCAGCTACATGAAACATCTCACCATAAAAACTAGCTTTTTTGGTGATATATTCTATAGGATACTCATGTGCTCTTCGTTCTACTAGTTTTTTTAACTCAACTTCACAAGTACACTCTTTATCATAATTTAGATGTAACCATATAGTGTTTTTTTCCAAAAGATGCAAAAGAAGTATCTCTACCTCTTTTACAGGGATATGAGTAACTTCTCGTAAACTTACACTATATTCTTTTATTATTTGTTTATATGTTTTCACAGTTACCTTTAAGTGCTTTATCTTCAACTTGCTCTATTCCAGCACTACTATATCCAAGTTCTTTAAGTCTTTCAACTAATGGGGGATGAGAGTAAAAGAAAAAGATATATAACGGATGAGAAAGTGGAAATGATTTGTTTTCATTTGCTAACTTTAACAATGCATTTACCAAGTCCTCTTTTGTAGCCATAGAACTTCCAAATTCATCTGCTGCATATTCATTGTGTCTACTTATTGCAGAGATTAATGGCATTAAGAAAAATGACAATATAGGACTAAACATCATAAACAGTATAATAATACTATATGGTTGATTGTTAAGATTTAATTGTAAAAACAACTCTTCAGGTAAGTTTCCAAAAATTGCAAAAAATACAAACATTACAAATCCCATAATCCCAATATTTTTTAATATATCTCCATTTTTAAAGTGTCCTAGTTCATGCCCTAATACCGCAAGAAGTTCATTGTGACTCAGCTTTTCAACTAAAGTATCAAAAAGTACAACTCTTTTTGTACTCCCTAATCCTCCAAAATAAGCATTTAAACGATTATCTCTTTTACTAGCATCTACACTAAAAACACCACTACTTTTAAATCCAACTTGTTCTAAAAGTGCATTAATTTTAGTTTCTAACTCTTTATCTTCTAAAGGGCTAAACTTATCAAACATCTTATCTCGTATAACTGGATATAACATATTAATCAAAATAATCACTGCAAAAATAAACACAAACCCATATACCCACCAAGATGGGAAAGATTGAATAATCCAACTTAAAGCTGCAATTACTAAACTACCAAATACTAAAAATAATACCGCTGTTTTAATAGTATCTTTGATATATAAAGCTGGTGTCATATTTGAAAATTCGTATTTTTTATCAAGTTTAAAAGTCTTATATAAGTCAAAAGGCAATCCCAAAATCCAATTAATTATGATAAAAAGATCTACAAAAACAACAGCTTTTTGCCATCCATCAAAACTATTTGTAAGAGTGTCCAAAGCTACAAGACCAAAACTTATCCAGATAAAAAATAATACAAAATCATACAGTGTAGTTAGCATCGAAAGACGATTGTTCTCTACACTATATTCTCCTGCAACTTTAAATTTTGAAGGTGTTAATATCACCGCATCTTGATTTTTTGCTTTTTGTACATAATCTACTTGCATAAACAATGTATAAATATTTACTAAAAAATATATACAATATGCCCCTATTGCAAATTCTAACATTTAATTTTCCCTTTTTATTTGTTCAACAATTTGTTGAAATTTTTTTATTTTACTTTCATCATCTGTGATATTTATGATCTCATAATTTTCTTCAAATGATTCTTTTTTCCAATTTGCACTTCCATATATGGCAAATTTTTTGTCGATTATAGCTAGTTTTATATGTAATTTTCTTTTTGTTTTAAGAAGATTGATTTTTTTATGAAACTTTAATTTTGATTTCTCATAGATTATAGAAACCTTTACTCCATCTTTACTGGCTTTTTTTAAAGCTTTTGCAAATTTTTTATACTCCATATTGTACATCACTATGTCTATATTTGAAGTAGCATTTTTGATTAAATAAAGGATCTCTTTTTGAGCTTCTTTTGATTCATCTGGTAAGAAATAAATCTTATCAAAACTAAAAGATGCAACAACTAATAAACAAATCAATATTAATTTTTTAAACATTCTTTTGTTTCTCTTTTTCAAATAGTTTTATAGTATCAATGTTATAAAACCCTTGTAATTGTTTATAAACAGATGGAAACTCTTGCTGGAGTTGTTTTGGTTTTGTAAAAAACAACTCACTAGAAACTGCAAAAAATTCTGCTTCATTAATTGCGGCATAATGTCCAAACAATTTATATTTACCTAAAAATCTATTTTTTAATGATTTTGCATTTAAAGTTTTATAAGTGTGAAACATAATATTTGCCCAACTTTTATATCCCATATCCTCTAAAATAGGTACACCATCAGCAACCCCATCTTCAAAATCTAACTCATGAGCAAATTCATGAATAATAACATTGTGATTTTTAATATGATATGCTTCTTTTTTTGCATGATGCCAAGATACAAGTACAACTCCACCTGTACTTTGTCCCTCTAAGATAGCTTTTTCTTGGGTATGGATTCCACCATAGCTTTTTATCTCATCAAGCACATATTCATAAGGATACACATAAATAGTACTTAAATTTCCATAACTTTTTTCATCAAGATTTACTATCATTAAACAAGCATAAAAACTAATCACAACTTTCATCTGGAAAGTCACATCATTTTTTATCCCTATCCACTCTTTCTCTTCCATGAAAACTAACATTTTATAATGAAGTTTAAGTTTTGTTTTTTTATCCAATAAATTATAATAAGGTATCTCTTCCAATACTTTTTTATAATGTTCAGGAAAAGGAATATTCTTGAGTCTTTTTAACAATAAAATATGATTCATATATTTTATTGTTTCTATAAATAAAAATATTGATAAAATTATCAATAATATTTGGGCTAATGCACTAGAATAAATCAACTTTTTCTCTATTTAATCGAATACTTAATGACACTCTAAAATTGTTCTATCAGGGCTTACTATATAATCATATCCATTGTAAATAGTATAACTACCATACAGTATTACAGAAATAGCAGCTAGTTTTATCATAATATTTCTAAGCCCCGATTGTTTAAAAAGACCTACAAAAAACCCTAAACTAAAAAGTGCTGGAATAGTACTTAGACCAAAAATCGTCATCACCATAGCACCATAAAGTGGATCAGCAGTACTAGCAGCAGTTATAGCAAAAAAGTACACAAATCCACAAGGAAGTAGTCCATTTAACATTCCAAGTAAAAAGAAACTAAAAAATGTTTGACTTTTTAAAAGTGCTTTAAAGTTTTCTTGATACCAAGTAGATTTTGAAAAAGAGTGTTCAATAAGTGTTAAAAACTTGATTTTTCCCAATAGTGAAAGACCAGTTAAAAGCATAGCAGTACCTGCAACTAACCATAAAATACCATTAGCAGTATTAGAAAAAGTAGCAACACCACCAAGATACCCAAAGATAGCACCAAGTATTGCATAAGTTAAAATTCTTCCAAAAGAGTATAAAAGATGAGCAATAGACTGTTGTCCTTTACTCCATTGGTTTTGTACTTTTGTACTAGAATAAGCGATAACTATTCCACCACACATACCAATACAATGTCCAAAAGAACCTAAAAACGCAATAGTAATAATACTTAATATATCAACAGTTTCCACTATTTCTGCCCCTCTAAAAGCATTTTTTTGATCTTTGGATTTCCAAGATGCTCCCCTCGCAGCATATGTAAAGACATCGTTTCAAAATCTATTAAACCTTCTTTTTTATTTTCATATGCACCAAAGCCATAAAACATAGGGGTATCGTCTGTTCTGCTATACCAAGCGGTTCGTCCATCTATATATCGTTTTGTATCTTTACTCATCACCCAAATAGTAGCATCCTCTTTAAATATTTTATTAGCAAGCCAATGTACCATACCACCATGATCATGAAAAAAATATGTTTTTCCTGATGGTGAAACAACTTGCGAAGCATAAGTAATATCATCTATAACCATACCACAATCACTATCTTGAAATTTATTAAGCACTATCTCAATGGGCTTTTTCTGGATATTCCCAGTATGAACTACAGTCATATTTTGACTTGTTGACATAGATACAAATAGTAATATGATTATCACTACAATTAATAATACAGTTAGATAAGGAAATAATTTTTTCATCCAATATTATATTATATTAGAGTTAATGGAATGTTAAAAATATATAAATATTACTTTCATCATATGATAAATCATAAGTTTTTTATTAAAATAATTTTAAACCTTGCACCTTTTTGTTGTTCTCCGTCAAGATTGAAATTAACATTTTCAACACTTAATACTCCATTTATCTTTTCAACAATTTGTTTTGACATATAAAGTCCTATTCCTGTCCCTTTACCATCTTTTTTGGTAGTTATATTTGCATCAAAAATAGTATCAATAATCTCTTTAGGAATTCCTCCTGCATTATCAGTAACGCTTATTGTAATATTAGAATCGTTTTCACAGCAATTAAATATAAGTTTTCTATCCTTTATATTATTTTCTATAAAAGCATCTCTTGCATTGTTAATAAAATTTATAAATACATGTTTAAATTCAGCTAAAAAAATATCATACTGAATATCTTCATCTATATCAACTGTAATATTAATCTTATTGTTCATTAACATATTACTATTTATTTGAAGAACAGATTCTATTAGTTTTTTTAATGATACTATTTCTTTTTTTTCATCAGGTCTAAAAAATTTTCTAAATTCATCAATTGTTTCTAGTAAGTGTTCTATTTGTAACTCAATATCATCTGTCGTTTTATTAATGAGTTCAGAAGAAACTTCCCCTTCAAGTTCATTTTGAAATTTTAGATTACTAGAACTAATCCTTATGACTGATAAAGGTTGTTTCCACTGATGTGCAACAGCATCCATTATTCCCGCAATAGATGCTAGTCTAGATTTTTTCATTAAAAGTTGTTCTTTATGAAGGTTTTTTTCTACTTCTTTTGCAACTTTTCTTTCTAAGTTTTTATTGATATCTAAAAGTTCAGCCCTTTTAAGTTCTAATTCATTTCCTAAGCTATTAAAAGAATTAGCCAGTACACTTATCTCATCATTTGTTTGTAATTTTATCTTTTTTGTATAATTACCTTTTGTATATTCTTCTATTTGATGTAAAAGATATTCAAGAGGCTTTGTTACACTTTTTGAAAAAATGAAAGTTAAAATAAATGCAATCAATAAAATGATTAAATAAATAATTATATTTATTTGAATATAAGAACTGATTAATTCTTTAAAATCACTAGATGGATATGTAATAATAATTTTTCCATAAGCAGTTTCCTTTATATAACAACAAGATTTTTCATCCATAACAGTTGATTTAAAAAGAGTATTTGCTTTTAAAGTATCTTCATATTGTAACTTTTTCATTATCTCATTAGCTTTAGAAGAACTTACAATGTATCCATTATTATCTATAACTCTTATTGTGAAATCTTTCTTTAACTCCATATATGTACTAGGAACAAAACTATCAACAGGACTCATACTAAAAAACATTCCTATATTTTCATTAAAATAATTTCTTTTTAAAACAGAAAATATAACAACAGGTTTTTTTAAGAGCTCACTATATTCAATACTAGAAACAAATATATGATTTGGATTTTCATAAAGTTTTTTACCATATTCATCTTTTTTTTGCATTAAAACCTTAGATACAGGATATTTAGTATTAGTTACAATATCATTTTCTTTGGTTATAAAGTAGATAATAGGAAAACTATCATGATAGTTTTTAAAAAGTTCTTTTATTAATTTATCTTGCACATTATATAAATATGTATCAAATTCTCTACTATTTATTACATGTTCTAAGTTTTGAACTTGATTTTCTATATAATTATTAAACTCTCTTTCATAATAAGTAGTTAAAAACTTTATTTCATCTCTAATACCTTTATCATAATTACTTTTTGTCATATATATATTAACACTCACTGCAGCAGTGAGTGATAACATTAAAACAATAGTCATAATGAATAAAAATTTTTTAAAAATTGTTTTATTTATTTTCATATTTAGATTATAAATTTGACACTACCCCATAGTTATGCATAATTTTTTTTGCTTCTTTTGATTTTAAAAACACTATAAAATCTTTTGCCAATCTATTAAGTTTACCTCTATACACTAAACCTAAAGGTGTAACTAATTTATATTTTCCATTTTTAATATTTTTTAAAGTTGGAGACAGTCCATCGAATTTAACAATTTTTAAATTAGTATTTTTTGTATTAGCTATAGCTAAGTAACCTATAGTATTTTTATTTTTAGTGAGCATTCTTACTGCTTCTTGATTATAAAATGCAGTTGTACCTGCTGGTTTTTCAATTTTTTTAAAGGCTGAAATATTTTTATCTAATATCTTTCTAGAGGAATCTCCTTGTTCTCTATTTACAATATAAATTTTACCAGTTAAACCAATATTAGCTATTTCATCCCAATCAGTAATATCTCCTTGAAAAATATCTATAATATTTTTTTCTGATAATGTAGTATCTTTTGTATCAGCATTTATGACAAATACAATAGGGGAATATCCAAAAATAATATTTTTTAAGCCTTTTTCTTTTTCTTTTTGTTTAAGTAATCTTGCTACTCTACTAAGTTCACATTGATTTGCCATAAGTTTTTTTATACCACCACTACTTCCTACACTATTTGGAATAATAATAAAATTATTTGGATACTTTTTTTCATATGCATTTGCTAGTTCTCGCAAAAGTTCCTGAGAATCGCCTGTTCCTTCAATAGTCAAAGAATTAGAAGCTGTTAAGCTAGACACTATCGTCATAACTATAAATACTAAAATAATCAAATTTTTCATAAACAAACTAAAACCTTTTTCATTATTTACTTTATAAAGGAACAAAATTGTATCTAAAAAACTAATATATTTGCTTAAGTTTAGCTATTTAAAATCTAATTAACAAAAGTGTAGTAGATACTTACTCAAAATTAATAATTTTTTTTACTCACCTAATATTTTAATTTTCATAATTATAAATTATAATTGTAATAATATATCATTACAATTACCTTTAAAAATTAAGTTTAATCGTAGTTTTTTTAACTATTATTTTATTTTCAAAAAGGATATAAAATTGAATATAAAAAAAGAGAAATTTAGAAAAATAGCAAAGATTGAGGGGTATTCATTTTTAATACTCTTGTTTGTAGCGATGCCGTTAAAATATGTATTTGGAATACTAATTGCTACTAAAATTGTTGGTATGATTCATGGTGCTTTATGGATGGGATATTTATATATGCAGTATGAAGCGTCAGATGAACAAAAATGGAACATAAAATTTAATCTATTTACATTTTTAATGTCAATTATACCTTTTGGTACATTTTATCTTGACAAAAAACTAAAACTGAAAGAACAAACTGTTTAGTTTGCTCTTTTAGTAACTAAAATTTTTATTCGCAATATTTTCAATAAAAACCGTAGCATAACTACTTTTGGGTAGAGTAAACTCTAACTCCAACCAGTTTTTATCTTTTATAAATTTATTTTTAATATCTTGCGGCTGTATCCAAGCATCTCTTCTATACCCTTTTTCATGTATAAAAGAATCATCAAATTGTTCTTCAATAACTCTTGCCTCTGATTTAGCTCTTAATATATCTCTTCCAGGCAGCAAGCCTGTTATAACTGTTCTATCGTGTAAATTATAAACATCTCCATCTATAGGAGATATTTTTTTATCTCCTTTTTGTTTTGAGAGTTCTATTCGTTTACAAAGCCATGAGTTAAAAAAATAGCTCTGATATGCAAGTTTTAAAAATTTTCCTAATTTTTTATCACTAATTACCTCTTCACCATATACAACTCTTTTTGTTTTTTCAAAACTACACTCTTTCCCAAACCTTTGGTATCCAAAATAATTTGGCATTCCATGTTTTTGTATTTGAGAGATTGTTTGATATATTTTAGATAACTCTTCAGGTTTTATATCTTTGAGAGTGATTTTAAATCTATTACCACTTAAATCACCTATTTTGAGTTTTTTATCATGTTTATATGTTTCTAAAACTTGAATATTTTTACTATTTAACTGTTCTATATCCCTACTTTTATTTATAGGTATTGAGATATATTGTGTTGTTGTTGCATTTTTATCTTTTAAACCTGCATATCCAATAAGATGTTCCTCTATATTTAAAATATCAGAAATATATCTTAACAATTCCCAAGTAGAGGTATGTTGTTTTTTGACTTTTAAAATTAAAAAATTCCCTTTATTTTTAAATGTAATACTAGGTATTTCATCAACTATAAAGTCATATTTATTTTGATTGAAAGTAAAATTTAATGGCTCGTGTTCTTGTATAAATATTCTATTTGTTTCCATTAAATTATTTATACCCATGTCTTTCTAAAAAACTTTTTGCGTGGCTATAGCCATTATCTGCTGCTTTATGCATCCATTTTATCCCTTCTTTGGTATTTTTTTCTACACCATGACCATAATAATAAAAGTATCCTATATAATATATTGATAAATTATCACCTTGTTTTGCAGCCTCTTGATAATATTTCATCGCTATTTTATAATCTTGATCTACTAATGTACCGGCTCTATAAAACTCACCTAATTTTGACTGAGCATAAATATTTCCTGAAACTGCTGACTTTTCTAATAATTCTAATGCCTTATCATAGTTTTTTTCTGTACCTTCACCACTATAATACATCATCCCTAAATTAAATTGTGCTAAAGGATCTCCACTTTGTGCTGCTCTAGTATACCAATATAAAGCTTTTTCATAATCTAATGGTACATGATTTCCAAAATAATAAAACTTTGCTAAATTATTTTGGGCAACAATTAAATTATGTTCTGCTGCTTTTTTATACCAATATAAAGCTGTTTCCATATGCTTATCACTTTGTTTAGCTTCATAATATAAAGCTAAATTTAACTTTGCTAATCCATAGTCTCTGCTTGCAGCCATTTTATAATACTGAATAGCTAAAGTTTGATTTTTATCAACTCCTATTCCGTGTTCATACATATAACCTAAATTATTTTGTGCTTCTACACTTCCATTCGCTGCTGCTTGTTTGTACCAAAAAAATGCCTGATTTAAATCTTTTTCTATAGCAACACCTTCATAATACATCAAACCAATATTAAACTGTGCATCAACATCACCATCTAATGCTTTTTGAAAATATTTTTCAAAAAAATGTTTTTCATTTACTATTGTATTTCCATAAATATGTGTAAAAAAAGCTATAATAACTAGTAATTTAATAACAACTCTTTGCATCATTTTTTATCCATGTGTACTATTTGTATCTAAGTTTATCTCTTCAATTTTTTGATCTTTTAAATAATCTACTTTTTTCTTCATTTTTACACTACTATTCGTATCCAAGTTTTCTGTAATAGGCAATTTATAACTTTTTATAGTAGCATCTTTCTCTTTAGTTTTTTGATCTTCTGATGCTTTTGTAGCCATTTTATTATTATCTATCATATATATATCTTGTTGTAACTCTTTATTTTGTATATCAGCAGAGATATTCTTTTTATAGCTTGTACTTAATTTTATAGTTTCTTTTGTACTATTTCCATCTTTTTTAGTTACAGTTAAATCAATCATATCTTTTTTATCTGCCCAAGTATTATCTAAATCGAGAACATCACACATAAAACCTTCAGATAATAGATAATTACAAATTTTCCAATCTTCTTGCTTCCCTAATAAAAACTCTACTCTATCCCAAAACAATTGATATGTAAAACTGTCTTCTTTTACATAATATCTCTTCTCTTCTTCTATTCCATATGTTCTTGATATGGAAATTGAAGCATCCAGAGTAGTTTTACTTCTATTATCATCTACTTTAAAATCAAAGTTGTCATTTTGTATATCCATAGTATACAATTTATGTGTAGCTTTAGGTTTTGTAATATTTAATTCATTTCTATAGGAATCTATTATAAAAGCATCTTTATCTGTAATTGTAAAAACTCTTTTAACTGCGTGTAATAATTGATCTTTTGTAATATTTTTATCAAAGCTTCTTGTAGAACTTGTATATTCATTTTTGGCAGCACAACCAAAGATGAAAAATAAACTCATTAAAGAGGTTAAAAAATAAATAAACATAACTTTTTTTCTATCTACTTGTTGCATATAATCCCAACCTACTCATAGTTTTATAATCTTCATCTAACTTTATTGAATCACCCAATACATATATATTATTCATTTCTCCATATAGAATAATGCTTTTTACTGCATGTTTTTTTGCTCTATCATTATTGATATCTGAACAATAACCTTTATGTAATCGAATGTAATCTATCTCTAAATCTTGTAGCTCATCTAGTGTAAAATCATCAAGTGAAAACTGTTTTAATAATATCTTTGAATCAAATTTATGAATAACTTCTACTAAACTTTTAAATTTTACCAAATTTTCTTTTGCATTGAATGAAGTTATACTAAAAATAAAATTTTTCTTTGCAATATCATTATAAAGTAAAATACCCTCAAGCCATGATAAAAATTTTTTATCAGTTAATGACTTTGTAGATAAATTAATCACTATTTGATGATCAAGCTTTTCATATTCTAAATAATGTATAACTTTTTGAATCAACAACTTATCAAAAGTAGAAGACAATCCTACTTTTTCTGCAACAGAAATAAATACACCTATTGGGAACTTATCAAAAGTATTACTATCTAAAATAATAGGAGAAGCATCCTGTATCAATAAATTTTCTTCATTATCCATTTCAAAAGTATCAAAAATGAATTTTACTGTAAAATCTTCTCTATCAATAATATCTTTTACTATCGCTTCATTTCTTTTTGTTTTTTCTATCAACTCAGCATTACTAGAAACTGCAAAAAGATTATGTGTATCAATACAAGAAAGATATGATTCATGTGCACTATGAAGTATCGAATCTGTTGTACCATAGTTATCAAATGGTGTTGCACCAAAATATGCTATATTGCCATCTATTAAATACTTGCTTTTAATATGACTTTGTAATGAATCTGTAACTGTATGTAAAATTTGTTTTAAATTTTCTAGTTCTTTTACTTGAATAATCATAGCAAACTCTGCACCATAAAACCGATATACTTGGCTATGTACTTTTTTATATTTTTTTAAAATACTTACCATTGTATGTCCAAACTCTTTGATAAGATTATTTGCATCATTACTACCATTTTTATTTGCAAACTCACCTAAGTTATTTATCTTTCCTAAAACAATATAGCCATCTTTGTTCGTCATAAACATTGCGTGAATATCTTTTTCAAATACTTTTTTATTTGATAATCCTGTTATCTCATCAATCAGGTCTCTTCTATTTAGTAACTCTTTATTTATGTTTGATTCATTTGTTAAACTTGCGACTTTTTTTGACAATAACTGAAGCTTTGTAAATATTGTATCAATATGCATCAACTTCGTATCTACTTTTTCTAATCGTACATATTGATTATTTAATATATCATTTACATATTTTCCTATTTTTGCTATAGGTTTTTCAATATCTTTTTTTACAACTTGAGTATAAAAAGCATATAAAATAATAATAGTAATCATAAATAAACTAAAAGAATAAATAAATATTTTTTTGATATATATCTCTGTTTGTTCTATCAATCTTGATTTATTTAAAGTATATTTTACTTCAACATATGGTTTATCATCATACTTTATAATAAAGCTTTTATTTATAGCAACATCTTTAAAAGAGATTAGACTACTAAACAAAGAGTTCTTCTTTGTATTTAATTCTTTAATAGCTTTATTATTTACTAATTTATAAAAATTCAAATAAGAGGTTGAATTGTAAACATCACCTGCATCAAAAGCTTGAAATTTTACAGCTATAGGTTCTTTTGTGTCAAAATATATATTTGGAATAAACTCATAAGTATTTTCATCTAAAACTACTATTTTCCCATATTTATAATCTGTCGTAACATCACTTAATTTATATTTTTCATTATTTACTTTATTTGAATTTAGTAGCAAAGCTTTTTTTGAGAAAACGCATCTTTTATAATCTAACTCTATACTTTGAAAAACATCAATACTCAAAAAAGTTTTTATGGAAGAATCAATTTTTCTAAAATCATTATCTATAGTTGTATTTTGTAATAACTCTTTTAAATAGATATCTATACTATAATTTTGTTTTTTAAAATCATCTATAGCATCACTTTTAATATCTTCATAATATATAAAAAATGTTATTCCAAAAGTTAAAACAAAGGCTAAAACTAGGAATAAAAAGTATTTAACTATTGACATTTTATTGCTCTTTTAATTTTGTATCAGTAGCTACTGTATCACTATTATATTTGAAATATAATTTTTGCTTCACTCCTACTCGTTCTACAGTTGGAGTATTTCTCTTTAATATTTCATCTAAGTTTTCTATAGCTTGTAAAGCTTCTTCTTTTGTAGTATACACACCACTCATAGCTTTATAATAAGTTTTGTCTTCTCCAAACTTAAATACAAATAGACTAATACTGTCTTGATATTTTTCCTTAAATTTATTGGCTGATTCTACATCAATTAAAGTTGCAAGATTTATAGTAAAATATTCAGCAGGAGTAGAGAGAAAAACTTCTTGAAAATCACTAGTATTGTTAAAATCAGTTGTTACTATTTCACTCTGTAATTTTGCATCAATAACTTTTGTTTTTTCTTTTTTATAGCTATTGTATTGTTTATATAAATTTTGTTTTGTCTCAATAATTTCAATAACTGGTTCGTATTTTTCTTTGATATTTTTTAATTGTTCTAAAGCACTATTTGCCTCTTCATAGGTTTTAAATACACCGTAAACAACTTTTACCCATTCTTTCTCTTCGCCATATAAAAATACAAAACTATTATCATAAATTTTTTCTTTTTCTAAAAGCTGTTTTGCTTGTGTCATTGATGAAAAAGAGGTGATATTAATAGTATAATAATCTTTATCTGCATTTAAAAATTTATTTTTAAATAGTTGACTTGTTTGAAATGCTTTTACTTTTTTTACTTTTATTTTTTGTTGAAGTTTTTTATTTTTAAAATTATCATATATCTTTTTAATATCTTTAATATTTGATACTTTCTTCTCTATATTAGTCGTATTCAAGTCATTTAAACTTGCATTTGCCAATGCTTCTGTATCAAATATATTATATGCAATATTTGTTTTAATTGTATTATCAACCAAAGTATCAAATACGAAAATATCTTTGTATATATTCTTTTCCTTTGCAAAATCCAATGCTTGATATACTTTATCAAAATAAAATAATCTTATCGTCCATTTATCATCAGCCGTTTCTAAAAATTTACTTTCAAACTCTAATAAATCATTCAAACTATCTTTTACTGCTGTGATATTATTATCAGCTGCCATTGTTGTATTTGTTTCTGTTACTATTGTTAAGTTGTCATCTTTTTGTTGAACCGTTGCATTAGTATCTGTAGTATTTGTATCAATCACCATTGAGATAACTTTTGCATCCTCGTTTTGAACTGTGGCTAAATCATTTGTCAAAGTTTCATCAACTTTTGTTTTCAATAAATTTTTATAATCACTTTGTGTAAAATCTATAAAATTATCTGATTCAATATCTAATCTAAAATATTTTAACAACTCTCCTGTATTTGATAACAACTTAAAATAATCAGTTATAGCACTTTTTCTATTTGCTATTAAATCTAGCTGTGCGCTATTAAGTTGTCTTTGTCCTTGCAATAACTCTTGTAAATCTTGCTCTCCTAGCTTAAATCCATCCCAGTAAGCATTTACCATCTCTTGTGAAGCTAAAACTTCTGCTTTGGTACTTACAGAAGCATTTGTAACAGATATAATTGATCTATGAAGCTTTGAAAGTGTCCATTTTAATTTTCGCACCTCTTCTTTATATCTATAATCTAGTTCTCTAATCATAGAATTAATTGTTAATATTTTATTTTTATCTCGCCCTTTATTATAAAAATTATATGACAATACAACTTGCGCTTTATAATTTCTTTCATCCCATTCATAATCTTCTTGATCTATAATCTTTTCACTACTTAACTCCAAGTCAACTTTAGGCTTAAATCCTGATTTTGCATTTAATAATTTATATTTTTGAGATTCAATATTTAATTTATAAGTTTGAAGATTGATATTTGTTTTAACAGCTTTATCAATAATCATATCAAAATCATCTATACTTGTATCAAAGCTATCTTCATAAGGAAAAGTTTTAATAAATTCATCACCAACTATATATTTATAATATTCTAATGCTTCATTAAATTTTGATTCTATTTTAATAAGTTTAGATTCAGCATTTGATACACTTGCTTTAATATTACTCAAATCACCAAGTGATGTTGCACCTGAATCATATTTAATATTTACAATGCCTAAAATCTCTTGAAGTCTTTCCATATTTTTTTGATTAACATTTAAAGATTTAAAATTAAAAAGAACATCAAAATACGCTTTTACTGCATTTTCAATCTCTTTTGCAATCACTAAACGATAATCATTTTTTGCTACATCATATTTCTTATCTAAACTATTAATCTCTGTTTGGGTAGCACCACCTTCATAAAGATTTTGTGTCACTGATAATTTATAGCTTTCATCATTGTAAAATTTTCTTCCAGAACCATCATCGCCTGGTTTTGTTTCTGTTCTAGCATTTTTATAAGTACCATTTATTGATGGCAGATATCCAGAATATGCATCATCTAGTTTTATTTTTGATTGTCTTACTTTTTCTCTTGCTGCTTTGACATTATTACTCTGTGCAACTGTTTCTAATACAACATCAATCAATGAAACTTTTATATACTCTTCTGTATTAATTGTATCCTTCATATGAGTTGATACACCCGCTTGTAGTTTTGGAGTATTCTCTATATTTTGTTGTTGTATCTCTTGCGAAAATACAATATTTGAACATACAATAATAGTAAATAATATTGTTCTTAACATCTATTTATTTACCTTTATTGAGATATATACAAATCCTGCTTCATTATCTGGAAGTTTTTTTCGTATCTCTTCATCTAATAGCCTAACTCTAACTTCACTTTTTTTGTATTTTAGTTTTCGTATTAGATTTCGTGTATTTAAAGTTCTTGCTAGTGAAATTTGTTTTGCTATTGTGGAACTAATTTGATTTGTTGGTTCTACAGAAGAAACAATTACTTTATGTTTTGGAAATTTTATTTTCATATCTTCTATAAATTGTTTTACTTGTTTAATCGTAACATCATCTAAAAGTATCTCTTTATCGGCAAAATTAACGATAAGATAATTTTCTTTTTGTACTGTTGCTTGTAAACTTGTTGCTCTATCATCTAGTTGAACTAAATCTTGTCCTGCTCGTTCTAGCTCTTTTTTCTCTTGTATCTCACTAATAACACTTGTTTTTTGAACTTTACTCTCTGTTTGTTCTTTTATTATTTTTTGTTCTTTTATCTCTTTTACTTTATTTTTTGTTGGACTTTCATCACGAATAAGTTTATCAGTAGATATTGTTCCTGTATATGAAATTTTGAATTTAAATTGTGCATAATACCCTAAGTTTACTATTAAAATTAACATAAATAATAGTAAAACTAATATTGTTGAAGAAAAAATATCAACAAATGGAGGCCAAGGATTAAATTCCTCTATACACTTTTTTCCCATTCTTAGTTAGCTACCTGATTTTGTTCTTTATTTTTTTCTGTTATATTTAAGTGTTCAACTAATAGTGCTAACATCTCATTATTTTGCTGTTGTAGTTCAAGCATTTTTTTCATTGTTTTATTTTCATTCATAATTGCACCTGAAACTTCTTGTAATGATTCTTCCATTATATTTGCATTTGAAAATTGATTAATATTAAGCTCTTTTAATCCACCTGAAATATTTTCTAGCACAGCCATTTGTTTTTGCGTAGTTTCATTTCCATTGTCAATACTTTCACTTAACATTCCAAACATAGCTTCATTGGATTTATTATATTTTTCCATTTGTGTAGATAACGCACTAATATTATCAACAAAAAGATCCATCATTCCACCAGACATATTGTTTGATACACCTCCTGATGCATCTGTACTAGACTGATTTTGAGAAAAGGCATGTCCTTCAACAATTTGTCCCTTCATCCAATCTTGTACATCCTCTAAAAATATAGCTTCATTTCTATTTAAAATATAGCCCATAATACTTAAAATAATTGCAGCTGCTACCCCAAATAAAGATGATGCAAACCCAATAGCCATACCACCTAAAGGTTGTGCAAATCCAGCAATAACTTCTGCTAAATTTATATCTCCAGAAAGTCCTAAAATAATAGCACCCATCTCATCAATAGCTTTTAAAAGTCCTGTAAATGTACCAAATAAACCTATCATCAAAACAGTACCAGTAAAAAAAGTTATATATGTCTTTGTATTAGAAAACTTCTCTTCAAGCCATTCAAGTACATCATCAATCTCTTGTTTTGTAAAAAACAGAACCTTCTTTCTTGCCCTATTTTGAAACATATTAGCGATATTTTCAGGAAAGACTTTATTTATACCTCGAAGATAAAACTCTAACTGTTCCCCTTTTTTATATCGTAAAATCCCAAAAGTTCCTGTAAGCATAGTAAGTTGAAAAGCAGCACTGAGAATAATAATAAGACCAATACCCAACACTGTAACAATAGCAATATTAAAAGTAATGGTTGCCATAAAGAATGTAGCTGCTGTATCAAAATTTGCATATATTAAAAAAAATAGAAACATAAACAAAACGAAATAGATTTTTAGTATTTTAAGTCTTCTCACAATTTATCCTAAAACATAAATAACATAATTGATATAACTAATCCTAAAGCTACAGTAGTTACTGTTTTAGTCATATTATCAGCAAGATTAACAAACCCATCTTCTTTATCAATAACCTCACCCAACATCATTATTCCTATATCTGCACCATTAATATCTGTCACAATTTTATATGTACGGTAGTAAATTCCGGATATTACATAATTTTCATGAATCATCTCTTTAAATTCTTCTTTTTCCATATCTTTTATCATAGCTGTAAATTTTGTATCATAAAAATTTTGTGCTACTGTATAGTCATTTATCATATCCCTATACTTTCCATTCTTTGCATCAATAGAAATTTGTGAAAGCATTTTTTTATCAAGTAAAAAAACATACTCATCATTTAGGCTTTCAAATACTTTTCTATAGTTATGTATCGATTCTTTAATCTCTAATACACCATATACAATATCATCTTTTATTAAAGGTTGTAAATAGGTATTAAAAACACCATCTGGCATCACTTCTAAACCATATATTGTGTTTTTTGATTTAATTACAGAGATAACACTTGAACGAAATATCTCTTTATTATTAGCAACAGAATAAAATGACACACTATAGTTATTAATACCTTGTTTTATAAATGAATCATTGATGTTTTTTTGAGATGCTAAAATTTCATTTTGTTTATTAAGTTCAATTTGTTCTAGTAAAGGTTTGTTTTCTAATATAACCGAAATTACTTTTTTAAATTCCCCTTTTTTATTATCAAATAAAGTTGTAGTTTTTATACGATAATCTTTTGCCATACTTTGATATACTTTTTCAGATACATTGCTTGTCATACTCATGATAATATACATAGCTACAACGATACCCAGTATAGAAATTACTGTAATTGTGGTAAACCACAATCCTTTGTTTCTTTGAAACTTTTCTTTTAAACCTTGTAAATACTTTATAAAGCTAAACATCCTATGATATCCTTAAAATTATTGACTTGATTGTAACTAAACAATTATTATATAATAATAAATTAAGTTTTTTATAAGAGTTTCTTTAATGTTCTCCTAAAGAGTTTTTCGTAATATCTTTTAATGGTTTTAATAAATAATGCATTACTGTTCTTTTTGATGTAAGAATATTTATATTTGCTATCATACCCATCATGATGGGAGAGTCATTATCAAACTTATAATCATTAGCTTGAATTTTTACTAAATAGTAAGTATTTCCCATCTTATCCATCGTACTATCGGGTGCAATTCCTATAAGTTTTCCCTCTAATAATCCATATTTTGAAAAATCATAAGAGGTAATCTCAATAGATACTTTTTGTCCTACCCATATCAATGCCCTATCTGATGTTTTAATCTTTCCCTCAATCATAAGGTTATCTTCAAGTGGTGTAATTTCTGCCATCTTATCACCAGCTTTTACAATACCATTTACTGTATGAAAGTACAACATATTTATAACACCATTTACTGGACTTACAACCTCTTTTCTCACATCTCTGTCTATATTTGCTTTATTTTTTTCTTGGAGTTTTTTTATCTCCACTTGTACTAAAGAATACTGTTCATAAAGTTTTGACTTTTCATCAGATTGTACTGTTTTGATTTTTCTTTGCCACTCTTTAATCTCCTCTTTTACAATAGGAATAGCACTTCTGACCTCTTCAATTTGTGTATAAATTTTTTGTTTTTTTGATAGTTCTACAAGATAATTTTGTCTTGAAGTAACCTTTTTTTTCAATAAATCTTCTTGAATCGCCATATTTTCAGTTGCTAGTTTTAACTCTATAGAGAGATTTCCAAACTTAGATTCTAACTCTTCAAGTTTAAGCTCTTTTTGTCGTAATTGGTCTTTTGCTATATCTATTTTATTTTGATATTTTATTTTTTCTTCTCTAAAAATAAACATCTCATTTTCAATAATTCTAGGTAAAAGATTTTTAAATTCATCACTATATTGAAGTTTTGGTTTCTCATTTATAAGAGCTTCAAGTCTCATGGCTTTCGCTTCATACGCCATAAGCTCTATCTCCTTTGATTTTAAATCTGCATCAAAATATTCATTTTCAAGTCTATAAAGCACTTGTCCTTTTGTTACACGATCCCCTGGACTAACTAAAATTTCAGAGATAATTCCACCTTCAAAATGTTGTAGTACTTTTGTTTGTCCTGATGGTATTACTTTTCCTTCACCTCTTACAACTTCATCAATCTGAGTAAAAGATGCCCATAAAATAAAAATAATAAAAAACAATGCAATAGGGATAACAACTGGATAATAATTCCACTTTTCTTCTTCTAAAAATCTATTCATTATGTTGTAGCCTTTATAGTATTTCCACTTAAAGCAGCTAACACTTTTTGTTTTGGACCATCTGCAACTATTCTTCCATTACTAAGAACCAATACTCTATCCACAAGCTCTAAAGCTGTAAACCTATGAGTAATAATTATTACTGTTTTTTCAGGTGCAATAACACTTTTAAGCTGATTAATAAGTGTCTTTTCCAATCCCACATCAAGTCCAGTTGTAGGTTCATCTAGTATCAACATTGGCGGGTCATTTAAAATAGCCCGTGCAAGTGCTACAAGGTGTCGTTGCCCCATAGAGAGATTAGAACCTCTCTCACCTACTTGAAGCCCATCCCCTTTTCCTGATTTTTTTACTAAATCTTCTAGTCCTGTTACACGGATAAGTTCCATCATTTTTTCTTTACTTATTGGACGAGACAGTTCTATATTTTCTTTTAATGACCCATTAAATAAAAATGGCTCTTGTGGCATCACACCAATATTTTGTCGTATCTCAACTGGATGCATAGTAGAGATATCGTGTCCATCAAAATAGATTGATCCAGAACTTGGAGAATAAAGACCAGTAAGAAGTTTAAGTAAAGTACTTTTCCCAGCACCCGTTTGACCTATAATACCTATTTTCTCACCTGGCTTTATCTTAAATGAGATTTTATCTAATGAAGGGTATTTACTATCTTTGAAGAAAAACTCTACATCTTTTAGTTCAATCTCACCTTGTAATTTTCCTATACCTATCTCTAGTTCTTTTTGACTTTCAATAGGAAGATGCCAAAAATTATTAATAGTATTGATTGACTCATTTATCTCTTTGAATCGTATCACCATCATAGAAACATTTATCACAGGAACCATAGCTCTACTTGCTAGTATTGTAACAGCAATCAATCCACCAACGCTTAAATTCTTATCAGCTATTTGAAATACCCCTACAACTATTACTAACATTGTCACAAGTTGAATAACTGTTTGTGATAGATTCATTGAAAGTGCATTTAAAGATTGTATTCTTAATCCTATTGCATCTGTAAAAGCAACTATATTTCTCCAGTTAAAAAGTTTTGTAGCTGTAGCATTTGTCAATTTTATACTTTCACTACCTTGGATTGATTCTACAAGAAAGCTATGTTTTGATTGTACATTTTCAAGGTTTTTTTGACTTAAATTTGATATTGGTATTTGCATTAAAACATTAAAAACAAGTATCACTATAGCAGCAACTGCTGGTACTACAGCAACTGCTGGTGAGATTAAAAAAATCACTATCAATGCTACAAAAAAGAAAGGAAAATCAATCACTTGAACTACAGACCTTGTAGCAAAAAACTCTCGCACCTGCTGTAACTCTCTAAATAGATTCGCTTTACTTCCCGTCATCATTTCATCGTATTGAGTTTGGATAAGTAAAACTCTTTTCATCAATTCTTCTTCTAAATGCAACCCTAGTTTTTTTCCAGTCTTTTCTATAATATAGTTTCGCACACTTTTAAACACTAAATCAAAAATAAGTATTACAACAACACCTATACTTAAAACAAATAAAGTCTCAAAAGCATTGTTTGGAACAACCCTGTCATATACACTCATAGTAAATAAAGGAACAGCTAAAGCAAATAAGTTTATAAAAAAAGTTAAAATACCTATCTCAACATAAGAACGCCAAAAAGATTTTACAGGTTCAAAAAACCAAGTTTTCTTTTTTTCTTTATCTATATATTCTTTTTTTTGAGATTCTCGGAAAATAACTATCGCTTTTGTATATTCTTTTAAAACATCTCGCTCTAAAGTTTTTTCTATATTCTCAAAAGGATCAAATACTACTATACTATTTCCTGTTCTTTTGAGATAAACTAGAGGATGTTCAAATTTATCAAAGATAATACAAGGTAAGAAATAATCAGGGATATCAAAACCATTTATATCTCTATTAAGTGCATTTAAACCAAGATTTGAAATAACTTCAATCACACACGATTCATCAAAACCATTTTCACTTTTTGGCGTAAAGCTGGCAATAGTTTCTAATGAAATATCGCCATAATAAAAATCTAAAATAAATTTTGTAGCAATTAAAAGTGGATCAGTTTGAAAATCACTCTTTTTATTTACTTGTTTCTTCTCTTCCAATAATAGTACCTTACACTTTTAATTTCAATTTATATTCTTTATTCATTTTAGCAAAGAGTGATTGAAAAACAGATTTCCAATTCCTATTTTGTTTTTGTCTAAATAGTTTCATAGAGGGATATAAATAAGACTTTTCTCCTTTATTTAACCATCTCCAATCAGGATATTTTTGTAATAATGTATATGTTTTTACTCCAATTGCACCTGCAAGATGAGCTACACTTGTATCTGAACTTATTACTAAATCAAGTTCTTTCATTAATGTTGCTGTTTTTGAAAAATCTGTTAATTTATCTGTTAAATCTATAATATCATTCTCATAACTATTTTCTTTGATTTGCTCACTTCCATCTCCAACTTGTAAAGAATATATTTGAATTTTTGGATTTTTAATAAGTGGTTCAAAATTGACTAAATCAAACACTTTCCCCTCATAACTTTCACCCGTAGCAGAAGCTGACCAGCATAATCCTATTTTAATTTTTTTACTTTCAAGATGAAATTCTTTTTCCTTTTTTAGTTCAAAATATGGCTTCGTAGGAAAATCATGAAAACTCTTCACATCTAAAATATATGCTAAACTCATAATAGGAATATGAAAATCAAATGAAGGTGTTTTATGTTCCTCCCTACCTACTAATATATCAATGCACTCCATAGTAGAAAAAAGTGTTTTTAACTCATCTCTACATTCAACCGCCAATTTACAACCAAGCTTCTTTAGTTCTGGTAAAAATCTTGCATACATAATACTATCACCAAAACCTTGTTCACTATGAACTAAAATTGTTTTACCTTCTATATTTTGACCTTTTTTCATCATAGGATATGAAAAAATATGTTTATGTTTTATAATATGAGATTTCATCTCCTCTTTTTGAAATCTCCATTCATACTCTTTTAATCCATTTATAAAATCACCTTGAGAAAGATATACAGTAGATAAATCAAAATGTGCATTTTCAAAATCTGTTTTAAGCTCTATTGCTTTTTTATAACTATCTATTGCTTTTTTTGTAAATCCGAGATTTTTGTATGATGTTCCTACATTACTATAAGCATTATATCCCGTTGGTTCTAGCTGTATAGATTTTTCATGATATGTTACAGCTTTTTTATACTCATGAAGTTTATTATATACATTTCCAAGATTTGTATATGCACCACTATGATTTGGCATTTTTTTTATAGCAGTTTCAAGTGCCTTTATAGACTCTTCATATTTTTTTGCTTTATTAAGAGCAGCTCCCATATTACTATAAACTTCAATATAGTCGGGATCAACATTTAAAGCTATTTGAAATATTTGAGCACTTTGGTCATATTTTTTTTGTTTATATAATATTACACCAATATTATTTACAGCTTTAGCAAAATTTGGGTTGATTCTTACTGCATTTTTATAAGCAGCTATCGCTTTGTTATAATCACCTATATTCTCAAATACCATCCCTATATTATTATGAAGATTAAAATCTTTTGGATTTTGTTTTAATCCCATAGAATATACTTGTAAGGATTCTTTATATAATTTTAACTTCTTTAGTAAATTACCTAAGTTATGATAAGTAGCAATATTTGTTGGCTCTAGCTTTAAAACTTCTTGATATGTATTTATAGCTTCTTGATATTGTTTATTTTTATGATATACAAAAGCCTGTTTTTGTAAATTTTCTAATTGACTCATTTTACCTACTGTATTATTTGTTTACTAATATTTTTTGAAAATTTCCAAGAGATTTTAGATGTGCATCAATAACACCTATCCACCCTTTTTTTGCCCATAGCGCCAAAGTAGCATCATCAAGTTTTAAAAGCTTATCTCTATTTACAATATAAAACTCTTCTAAAATTGTTTTTTCTTCATTATTTATTTTTACTTTAAAATCTTTTTTTACAAGTAATTCTTTTGCTTTTAGTTCTTCTATAATTCTTTTTGAGATATCTCTTTGTTTATGTAGTTCCCTGACTAATTGAATCTTATTTAATGTTAAATTTTCTAACTCACCATTTTTTGTAAATATACTGTTTTTTTTATTTTTTCCTATATATTTTGTATTATTATCAATGGCAACTACTGTATTTGTTTTCCCTTTTTCATCTTTTACAACTATATTAAAAAAAGGATATGACTGTATAAACTTTGGAATATAGAGGTTACTTTTATTATAAACTGTCATATCTTTTGAAATTCCTGTAAATGCGATAAATTCACCACTTTCCCCTGAGCTTATTAAAACAGGAGAGATACAACTCATATCTAAAACTTCATTTACGCCAAGAGGAATAACTCCAATATTCTTAGCTACTTCTATCATATCTACTGTATTAAATTTCAGTTTTTCGTGTTTCTTTTTATCTAAGATTTCTATATTTTTATACATTCTTTTCCTTTTTTGTTTTAAACTACTTGTTCAATCGTTAATGTTGCACCATTTTCAAGATTATATGTTACACCATCACTTACACTACTTTGGTATGTACTGCCACTATCTGTGTATCCTATATTTTCCATTTGATCTGCTGTAAGTTGTAATGTCAATGCACCACTTACTGCACCACCATTTGTCCATTCATTGATTAAATCCCCTGTAAACTGTATCTCGTCACTGTCTGTACCAGTTAATGACATACCTGAAATATCTAAAGTTTCAATATTGTCATAATCATTTACTGTACCAAAATCAGTATTATTAGCTGCAAATGTTCCTTGAACTATCACTTCATCAACATCAGCCCCACCATCAATTGTAGTAAAGGAACTTACATTTGAATAGTCAAGAGTAAAACTATCATCTCCACCTAATCCATAAATATTATCAGGCTCATCGCCACTTAATGTAACATCATCGTTTGTACTCGATAATTCTAAGTTTTCAAACTCATCTAAATTATTGAAATTTAAATCTCCTGTTACACTTGTTGTACCAAATTTCAGAGTATCATTACCACCACTATCTACAACATCTAACTCATTTCTAAAATTATCAAATTCACTTACATCATCAAAAGTAACTGTATCATCTCCACTATACATATTAAGTGTCTCAATACCACTAAAATCAATTACATCTGCAGAATCAATAGTACCACTATCATTAAATGTAACATTATCAATTCCACTTGTATCTGAGATATTGTCATTTATATCAAGATCTGCAATATCTACTTTTATAGTGTCATTTCCAGCTCCAAGATTAACAGTATCATTTCCACTACTTAAATTAAGTATATCATCTGTTGCTGTTCCAGTGATATTTTCATTTCCAGTAGAATCATTAATTGTCACTGTTCCAGTTGAGTTAATACTACTTAAATCAAGTGTATCACCACTTACCACATTTATTGTTACACTACCAAGTGAAATTGTTCCACTTGTTTCTGTTAATAGGTCATTTAAATCTGTAGATGTTATAGTTCCAGTATCTGTTATAGTGATATTTTCATTACCAAGATTAGTGAAGTTTCCACTGTTATACACACTATTAAGGTCACTCAAGCTTCCACTGATTGTTGTAAATGAGCTAGCATTGATAGTTCCTGTTGCACTGTCACTGTCAATAATTACTAAATCAGCTGCTGCAACTGTTGTTCCTGATAAAGTCACCCCTAAAGTATTATTAGTAACTGTAGTAATCTCACCTGAAGCTAGAGCTGTTTTTACATCTGCTACACTACCTGTTAGTGCTGTAATACCTGTAGCATCTATTGCTTCTGAAGTTTTACCTTCAATAGTAATTAAATCAGCTGCCGCTGTTGAAGATGCTGCCATTGTAATAGTTATAGCATCTGTATTCGTTGTATTTAATGTTTTTAATGTAGTTGCATCATCTTCTACAGCTATTGCAGTCACTACACCTGTAGCACTATCACTATTTATAGTATTTATATCAGATACTAAGGTTGTACCACTTACAGTTACTGCTAAAGAACCATCTGTAACAGTTGTTATAGTACTTGAAGAGAGAACTGTTTTTACATCTGTTGCATCCCCTGTTAATTCTGTAATATTTGTAGCATCTACTGCAACACCTGTTTTTCCATCTATAATACTTAAATCTGATGCTGCTGTTGAAGCTGCTGCCATTGTTACAGTTATCATGTCTGTATTATCTGTTGTGAGTGTTTTTAATGTAGTCACATCACCCTCTGATACTATTGCTGTTACTACTGCTGTTGTAGCATCTGCAATTGTACTAGTATCTGAGACTGATATTGATCCTC
Source organism: Arcobacteraceae bacterium (assembly GCA_963667095.1). GTDB lineage: Bacteria > Campylobacterota > Campylobacteria > Campylobacterales > Arcobacteraceae > JAIOSF01. The sequence continues at coordinate 193,879 of OY762960.1, forward strand.
CTGTAATTGTTACATTTGAGTTTGCAGCAATCCCTAATGCATCTGTTATATTCACAGCACTTGCCCCAATAGTTCCAGAGGTTTCAGTTATAGTTGTAATTGTCCCCACTCCAAATGTATCTACTTTTGCATTCAATGCAACTAAATCTGTCGCATCAACACTTGTATCATTTGTTGTGAATGTAATAATATCATTTGTATCTACATGTGTAATTGCAGCTAATGTAGTTGCCACAGCACCTGTCAATATTGTTGCAGTAAGCACACCAGTTGTTTTATTTGCTATAGTATCTACATTTGCTGCTGTTGTTGTATCATCTATTATAACAGCTTCATCTCCTAAACCATTATATTGTGTCACATTTGTTACATAAATATCAATTAACTCAGATGCATCACCATGAATTGTTGATGTTATTGCTGTTACATCTATTTGTTGGTTTGTTTTCCCATTAAGTGTTACTAAATCAGCTGCATCTGTAACTGCATCTGTAACTGTTAGACTCAATGCATCTGTTGCAATTGCATTTGTTAAGTTAGTTGCTAAATTTGTTGCTGTATCTGCTGTTACTGTTGCTGTTACTACTCCATCAATAGCATCTGCAACACTATTTACATCAGTAGCATCTACATTCACATCACTTAATGTAACATTTCCAGTTCCACTTAATGCATTTGTTTTACCAGAGAGTTTACCCATAGTAGTTGTTAATGTTTTAGTTGCATCAACAACAATATTTGAATCTCCAAAATCTCCACTGAATGTAGAGTTATTAGTAAACTGTATAGTTTCACTACTACCACTATCTAAAGATAAAATTGTACTAAAATCTGTTGCACTATTACCACTTACTTCAACTACTGCAGATCCTGCACCACTTAGAACTACAGTTCCTGTAGTTACTTGTGCTTCTGTTAATGTAACTGTTCCACTATTTACTAAAATATTATCTATTGTAAAGTTATTTGCACCATTTATATCTCTTGCAGTCAAGTCTACACTATTATCAACTTGTAAAGTTACTGTTCCTGTTCCTCTATTAATAGTAATATTATCAAAGTCATGGTCACTACTTAAAGCTGTTGCTTCAATAATAAGACTTCCTGTTCCTACCATATCAATAGTCATAGTTTGATTATCTAAATCTGTTGCACTTAAAGTTAAAGTTTCACCATCTGCTATACTTATTGTTTCAAAATTTAGAAGTGTTACATTTGATAAATCAAGATTACCACTTAACTCTAAAGTATCCGTACCAGCACCTGCATCTAAAGTATCAAGACCTGTTGTTGATGTAAGGATAAAAGTATCATCACCTGAACCTGTTTTTATAATTTCAACATTGCTTAATTCATCTGTAGTTGTTCCCGCAACAGTTAATGTTGCAGATGTATTCCCATTTACATCAACAGTTATATCTTGATTGGATGCTGTATAATCAGCTGTATCAATTCCACTTTTCCCATCAAATGACTTAAAGTTTGTGTCATCTTTAACTGAATCATTTCTAAGAATATCATTCTGGTTTGAACCAATAAAGTTTTCAAAATCCACAAATACATCTGCTCCATCACCACTTGATGTACCTGCATCAACATCAATAGTAACAGCATCTGTTGAACCATCATAAGATAAAGTATCTTCCCCTGTTCCTGCTACAAATGAATTATCATTTGCATCACCTTGTACTATATTTCCATTTTCATTATTTGAAACATCGATATGTTCTATACCTGATATTTGATCTGTACCCTCACCTGTTGCATGATCTGCATCAGCTCGTAAATTAATATTAATAGCATTTGTACTTCCAGAATAATCTATCCAGTCACCATTTGCACCATCATTTCCACCATCTATAGTATCATTTCCAAGTCCACCTAAAAGTGTATCATCTCCTTCTCCACCTAAAAGTGTATCATCCCCATCATTTCCAGTTAAGATATCAGAACCGTCTCTTCCTTCAAATATATTATCATCTGCGTTTCCAGTTAATGAATCATTTGAAGATGTTCCATAGAAACCTTCAATGTTTGTAAGGGTATCTGTTCCAGCTATAGTAACTGTAGCATTTCCACTTGCTCCAAGTGTTACGTTAAGTGATCCTGTTACATTACTATAATCTACAATATCACTATTATCTCCACCATCTATAGCATCATCTCCATCTCCATTTGATGCTATAAATATATCATCTCCTGTACTTCCTCTTAAGTCATCATCTCCTGTTCCACCTATAATAGTATCATTATCAGCACCAGCATCGATGTAGTCATTACCAGCTTCACCATCAAGGATATCATTTCCAGCATTTCCTAATAATGTATTTTCATGGATATTTCCAGTTAATTCATCTCCAACGGCACTTCCTGTTAGATTTTCAATACCTACTAATGTATCATTTCCATCACCAGTTACATATGCAGTAGCATTCCCTGAGTCATTAAGATCTATAATAACTTTTGCTCCTATATCAGTATAATCTGCTGTATCACCTGTATGAGTACTTCCATCAGTATAAGCACTATTTGCTCCACCTTCAAGTCTATCAGCACCTGTACCACCTATAAGTGTATCATCTCCATCATCTCCATACAGTGTATCATTTGAAGCTTCTCCATCAATAATATCATTTGAATCTCCACCCCAAAGAGTATTAACACCACTTTCCCCTGTAATTTCATCGGCATAATCACTTCCACGAGCATTTTCAATACTTGTAATAGTTTGATTGTCTGTACCTATTCTTGCATTATCTCCAAGTTCAAGTCTTACAGATGTAGTTAAGTTTGAATAGTCTAAAAGATCTGTTCCACCTTCACCATTTATATTATCATTTCCAGTTGAACCAAAGATAGTATCATTTTGAGCTCCTGCTAAAATAACATTTGTAGAACTATTTGTAGTTATTGTATCTGCATAATCTGTTGAAGTTACATTTTCAACTTCTCTTATATTCTGAGTATTTCCATAAGAATCAATACTATTATTTGTAGTTGCTGTTAAATCTATTGTGATTCCATTTCCACCATCTTTGAAAATTACAGTATCTGTACCACCATCTCCATCTATTGTATCAGTCCCTTCATCATCATAGATTATGTCATTACCTGATCCACCATTAATAGCATCATCACCTAATCCACCTATTATGGTATCTTGGTCATTTCCAGCATTGATTACATCATTACCTTCTCCACCATAAATTTTATCATTTCCATTATGACCATTTATTATATCAGCTCCACCCATCCCAAGGATAGTGTCATTTCCTTCATAAGCATTTACAATATTTACAGCATCATCCCCAACAAAAGTATCTCCAGCATAGCTTAGGTTAAATTGTTCAAAGTCTGTATTTCCAGAACCATCTACATAAATATAATCTGTATTTCCAGTTCCATCAGTTATTTGCACAAAGTTTTGATCACCAGTATAGCTATCTAGCCCAGATAGATTAATAGTTGTTGTTGTAGCTGTTAAAGTTGTCTCATTTGTAAAGTCAAAATTTGAATCAAATGTTGTAGTTTGAAGAATAATACTAGCACTTTGTCCACCAGTTATGTCATTTCTAAACTCTAAAATATCTGTTCCTGCTCCCCCCATTAAAGTATCAGTACCTGTACCAATAGCATTTGTAGCATCTCTTTCATTTGAATAAACTATATCATTTCCTGCACCTAGGTCTACAACATCATCTCCATCTCTACCATAAACTCTATCACTTCCATCATAAGCTATAACTATATTACCCTCATGAGTACCCCACATATATCTTGTAGCTGTACTAGTAGTAGAATCAATAATATTTTCTATATTTTGAATAGTGGTATTTTCATTCACTGCATAAGAATGTGTAGCATTTAATAAATCTATATTTACTTCATGATTTTCTAAAGAGATCCAATCTGAACCACTTTCTCCATTTAAAGTATCTAACCCTGTTGATAAAAGTAATGTATCATCATTATCACCAGCAGCTATAGAGTTATCATTTGCATCACCACCTAAAGTATCTACATAAGCAGTTCCAGTAATATTTTCTATATTTATTACATAATCTTGATCACCAAATCCGTCATCTTGTACAGCATAAGTACTTGTATCAGCTAAGTTTTGAGTAACACTTAAATCTACATTTACACCATTTTGTGCATTTGTAAAAATAAGAGTATCTACTTGGTTTCCACCATCTAAATAATCATCTCCTCGTCCACCACTAAATACATCGTTTCCTGATAAACCTTTAAAAGTATCTACATAATCACCTGCATCTGAACCTGTGTATCCATTAAAGTTATCATCAAGTCCTGTACCAATAATAGTCTCTATGTGATCTTGAAGATTATCTATCCCATCTGCTCCAACATCTACTTCTCCATTTGTAGCTTCAAGGTTTACAATAATTCCACTACTTGTAATAATCTGTTCTTCATAAGTTAATGTATCTGTTCCAGTTCCACCAGTGATAACATCATTACCTTTATCAAAATAGATTGTATCATCTCCAGCTTCACCATCTAAAATATCATTCCCTTCTCCACCATAAAGGAAATCTCCATCAGCTCCACCAAGAATAGTATCATTTCCAGAATCACCTTTAAGGGTATCAACTCCAACACCACCTTCTAAACTATCAGCACCACTTCCACCTTCTATAGTATCAGCTCCATCATTTCCAAGAAGTGTATTATCGGCACTATCACCTTTAAGAATATCATCATTTGTACTACCAATTACTACTTCTATATCATTAGCAATATAATCTTCTAATCCAAATCCATCATCTATTGCTTTATCTTGGTCTAAATCTACATTTACACCCTCTGCACCTGTGTTAACACCTCTAAAATCAAGTGTATCTATCCCTTCACCACCTATGAAGCTATCTACACCATCAGATGAGAAGAATGTATCATCTCCTTTATCTCCATCTAAAGTATTAACTTCTGTTGCATCATCACTTCCTTTGATAATATCATTATTTTGAGTACCTATAATATTTTCAATACCTTCTAAATTATCAAACTTAGTATTATCTCCTACTAATTGAACTTCTTGTTCATTATTTGTTGTATCATCTCCATCATCTCTTGATAAATCAACATTTATGGCTCTTCCATCATTTGAATCAATAGTACTATAGTCTACTGTATCATCTCCACTATCTGTATGAGTTCCTGCACTTACACTTCCACCATAAATAAAATCACCATCAAGTGTTGCATAGAAAATATCATCTCCACTTTGTCCCATTAATGAGTTTACACTATCTGTTATACCAGTAATAGTGTCATTTACACTTGAACCTAGAACATCTTGAATGTCATAAATTAAATCTACACCTTGACCTACACCACTTGCTTGGTTTGCATCAAGATTAATAGTCATAGCAACATTTACATCAGAATAATCTATCACATCTCTTGATGCATCCGAACTAGATATATTTTCATCTGATCCATAAATAATATCATTTCCAGCACCCGCTCTAAATGTATCTGCACCAGTCCCACCTATTAAAGTATCATCTCCAGCACCACCATACAATGTATCATCATTTGAACCACCTTCAAATTTATTATTAGCACTATCACCTATAATTGTATCAGCAGAGTTTGTACCTATAATATTTTCAATTCCATTGATATACTCTTTGTTTCCAAATCCATCATCTTGAACAATATAAGTTGTATTGGTTCCAAATGTTTGAGTAGCAGTTAAGTCTACTTGAATCCCTTGTGTTCCATCACTAAAGTCAATTGTATCATTAGTTCCTGCTCCACCATCAATATAATCAACCCCTTCAAGTCCAACAAAAGTATCATCTCCATCTGCACCAATTAAAGTATTATCTTTTTCATCGGCTACTATAATATCATTACTAGCTGTTCCAATAACATTTTCAATCTCTCTTATAATGTCAGTTTTACCATTTGATGATGCAGTTCCATCTGCAGCAGTTCCTGCATTATTATCAGTATCTAAATCTACAGTTACCCCATATGCTAAGTCAGAGAAATCAACAGTATCTTCATCTGCACCACCCTCTATAACATCAGCTTGGGCTCCACCTCTAATAGTATCATTTCCAGCACCTGTGATAATTGTATTTGCATTACTATCACCATAAATAGTATCATCCCCAGCACCTGTAGTGATATTTTCTACTCCATCAAGATACTCTTGATGTCCATATCCATCATTTTGAACTCTATATGTTCCACTACTACCATCTGTTTGAGTTGCTGTCATATCGATAACAACATTTTGTACACCTGTAGAGAAATTAGCAGTATCTATGCCATCTCCACCTATGAGTTTATCTGCTCCATCAAGTCCCACAAGATAATCATTTCCACTTCGACCCTCTAGTGTATTTGCGGCATCATTTCCACCTATATAGTCATTTTTTCCAGACCCTACAATATTTTCAATGTTTGTAACAGTATCTATTCCATATTCGGCATGTATTCTTTGTGCAGTTGTAACTGTTAAGTCTATCTCAATACCACTATATGCGTCACTTGCTGGTGTTGTAGAATCATTAGTACCATCAACATCTCTTGTATCACTTGAATCATCACTTATATTAATTAAACTATAATCAAGAGTATCTGAAGTTCCATTAAGTGTAGCACCATCTGTATCATCTCCATCAATAATATCATCACCAGCACCAGCATAGATATAATCATCTCCTGCACCACCAACTACCTCATCATCTCCAGCTAATTCACTAATTGTATCATCACCTGCAAGCCCTTTTAGTGTATTAGATCCATCATCTCCTGTAATTTGATCTGATGCTCCACCTAAATCTGTACCTGTGATATTTTCTATAGATTCAAAAGTATCTGTACCAGAGCTACTTCCTACAGCAAACGAGTTTGCAATATTTGCTTGAACAGCAGCACTTTCACCACTATAATCTGCAGTATCACTACCCTCACCACCTTTTAGCTTATCATCGTTAACTCCACCAATAAGTGTATCATCTCCATAACCACCATAAATAGTATCTTCACCAGCTCCACCATTTAAAATGTCATCTCCACCAGATGCATCTGTATTAGCTATATCATCTCCATAAAGTATATCAGTACCTTCTCCACCGTAGATTTCATCAGCACCAAGTCCACCTAAAAGTGTATCATTTCCTATAGCTCCATCAATATAATCTTCTCCACCATTTCCTGAAAGGAAATTTACCTCATCGTTTCCTATTAAACTATCATTATTTTGAGTTCCTGAGACATTTTCTATAGAGCTTACTGTATCTTTTCTATTGTCTGCTGTATCTGTAAAGTCACCATCAGCATCTGCGTCAATAATTATCTCATTATTAGATAAATCTGCAAAGACACCACCTACTTCAGCTACATCTATTCCAGAATAATCAACAGTATCACTTCCAGCTCCACCATCTATAGTATCACCTGTATCAAATATATTTGCTTGGTAAAAAGTATCATCTCCAGTTCCACCATACAGTTGATCTATACCAGCTCCACCAATGATAGTGTCATCTCCAGCTCCACCATCAATATAATCATTACCAGCTCCACCATCAAGGTTGTCATCTCCATCCATACCTAAAAGTGTATTAATACTACTATCACCTACGATGATATCATCATCACTACTTCCAGTTACATTTTCAATATCTTTTATCTTATCTGTTGTATCTCCACTTATAAGTACATCTGCAAAAGTAGAACCATTTAATGTAACATCAATAGAGTTAGCTTGTGAACTATAATCAACAGTATCTCCACCAACTTCGTTACCTTGTCCGTTTACTCCAGATTCTCCACCATCAATAATATTTTCTTCACCACTAGCACCTATAAAAGTATCATCAAAATCTGTACCAACAATATTTTCTATTTGAGTTACTGTATCTGTAAAGGTTCCAGATGTGGTAACTTTATCTACAGTATCTGCACTTAAATCGGCTACAATTCCAGCTGTAAGTGCTGCAAAAGTATACATAACAGTATCAGCTCCTGAACGACCGGCTAATGTATTTCTCTCTGCATTTCCTTTAAATGTATCATCACCACTTGTACCAATAGCATTTTCAATGGCAGTAATTGAATCTGTTTTTTTAACAGCATCTCCATTTGCACCATCATATATAATAACATTTCCAGCTGTTAAATCAATATTTCCATAATATTGACCATCAACTACAGCACTATAATCTATAGTATCACTGTCAGCTCCACCATCTATATTATCATCTCCATCAAATATATCTGTAGTATAAACAGCTTTAAAGATATCATCACCTGTTCCACCAATGAGCTCATCATCACCTAATCCACCATAAAGTGTATCATCTCCAGTTCCACCATCAAGTGTATCTGATGCACCATCATCACTATTGCCTATAGCGTCATCTCCATAAAGAACATCATCCTGATCTCCACCTAAAAGGTGATCTGCTCCATCTTTACCATAAAGGGTATCATCTGCACCTTGTCCATAAAGTGTATTAACATCACTATTTCCAAATATAGTATCAGATTCGATATTTGAACCCTTAACATGCTCTATACCATAAATATCATCTGTTCCTTGATCTTGAGAAGTTGCTGTTCCCAACAAGTTATCTTCACCTAAAGTTACAGTCATACCTTTAATAGCTGTTGTGTAATCTATAAGGTCATCTTCACTTGTATCACTACTTGCATCGCCACCATATACTATATCATTTTGATTATCAGCTGCTTCAAATATAATCTCATCAGCACCAGCTCCACCAAAAATAGTATCAAGTCCCAATCCACCATAAAGTTTATCAGCATCATCTCCACCATATAGGGTATCAAGTCCATCACTACCATAAAGGGTATCAAGTCCAGCTCCACCGTCTAAAATATCATCTCCATATTTTCCATAAACAGTATCATCTCCACCCATACCTTCAATTCTGTTAAGGTTTATATCCCCAGTTAAGATATCAGCTTGATTTGTACCAATTATATGTTCAATTCCACTAAACTCATGAGTATACCCACCAATAGTAACATCTGCACCTGTTTCAAGATTTACAGTAACACCACTTGAAGTGATACCGAGATAGTTTAATGTATCATTTCCACTACCTCCAAGAATCTCATCACCACCAGCATCACCAATATCTGTCTCTTCTATTAAGAAAATATCATCACCAGCTCCACCATCAAGCTTATCAATACCTAATCCACCTTTTAAAGTATCATCTCCAGAGTTTCCTATAAGCGTATTTGCTTCACTATTTCCATAAAGTGTATCATCATTTTGTGTCCCAGAAATATTTTCAATACCATATAATCTATCTGTGTAAACTGCTGAATTATCACTATCTAAAAGAACTTGTGCATTAGAATAAACATTTCCATCATTTGCTGTTGTTGTTAAATCAACTACTAACTTATTATTAGTATTTACACTATTACTATAATCAACCGTATCACCAACTATATGACTATCAGTATGTGTTCCACTAGCCATATTACCACCGAAAATAAAATCATCTCCTAGTGAACTTACAAAAGTATCATTTCCTGCTCCACCTTCAAGTGAATTTATAAGTGTACTTCCTGTAAGAGTATCCCCTTGAGCTCCACCTATTGCATTTTCAATTGAGATTAGAGTATCACTATCACTTGCATCCACATAAGCAGTACCAAGTTGTAAATCAAGCACAACTGATTTTGTACTAAGGTAGCTATAACTTACAGTATCATATTGAATCCCAACATCTGTTTCTTCATCCTGTGCTTCATAATATCCATTAATAATATCATTTCCTAAATTTCCACTAAGTGTATCTGAACCTGCTCCACCTTGTATTTCATTTACTCCACTATTCATAGTGATAATATCATCACCACTTCCACCAATAATATTTTCAATGTTTTTAATAATATCATTATCACCAGTTGCAATTGCAACACTCCAAGCGTCATTTCCACCGGCTCCATCAAAATCATCAGTTGCTGCTACACTTAAATTAATTGTAATATTTTCACTTAAAGCACTATAGTCAAGAGTATCTGTTCCAACTCCACCATCATAGTGATCAATTCCATCACTTGCACCAGTTGCAACTATTGTATCATCACCTGCTTGTGTTTGGATAATATTAGCTTCACTACTTCCATATATAATATCAGCTGCAAAGTTTGAACCTATAACATTTTCTATACCATAAAGATTATCAACACCTTGACCTTGATCTCCAGTTGCACCATCACTTCTACCCTCTTCACTACCATTTTGGGTAAGCCCTATTGCATCTGTAACATCTAAATCTATTGTTAGTGACTCTAAAGCATTTGTATAATCAACAGTATCTACTCCACTATCACTGATATCATCTCCACCATATAAATTATCGCTTCCTACTCCACCAGTAAGTGTATCATCTCCAGCATCCCCCATAAGAATATCATCACCAGCACCACCTAAAAGTGTATCTGTATCATCTCCACCGTAAAGCTCATCCATTCCAGCTTCACCACTTAAAATATCAGCTCCTGCATTTCCTAAAAGAGTATTATTTTGTACATCCCCTTTGATACTATCACTATCTTGTGTACCACTTATATTTTCTATATTTAAGAGAGTGTCATCTCCTGTTTGACCATTTACAGTTACAGTTACTTCATTTGCACCATCTAGAGTAACCTCTATACCATTTGTAGCACCATTGGCATCATCAACAATAGAAGAATAGTCAGCCCAGTCTCCTGTTCCAACTCCACCATCAATATAATCAGCGCCATCATCAACATTTTCAATTACATCATTATTGTCTGTATCAACACCTGCTATAAATGTATCATTACCACTTCCACCAATAATAGAGTTTGAACCAGTTGTCCCTACAAATGTATCATTTTTTGATGAACCAATTATATGTTCAATATTTGTAATTGTGTCTGTATCACCTGTTGCAACTGTTTGAGCTCCTGTAAAACTAAGATTTACATCTACTCCCTCTGATGTATAGTATTCATAAGATATTGTATCTTCATTGCCACCACCATCTATAGTATTAGCTGTGGTGTCTTCATTCATTTTAAAAGTGTCTTTTGCTGTTCCACCTATAGCATTTTCTATAGAATTTAAACTATCTGTTTCTGTTGATGTAGTTGCCTCATTTGTTTTAAAATCTACTGTTACAGCAACTGTTTTTTCAGAAAAACTTGCAGTATCACTACCAGCCCCACCTATTAAAACATCATCTCCGCCTTGACCACTTAATAAATCATCTCCACTAAGTCCAGTTAAAGTATTGTTATCAATATCACCTGTAATAGTATCATCGCCATCACTTCCTGTGATATTTTCCATATTTTTAAGTTTATCAGTATTTGTTATAACTCCATCTTGATAGATATCAGCATCATAGTATCCTTGGGCATCTGCTCCACTTGATAAATCAACTACAACTTTATCAACTCCACCATCAACTGTAATAGCTGCATAACTGATACTATCCCCTGTTGTTTCAGTCCCTTCATTTCCATCAAATCTATTTGAAACAGCAAAATCTGATACAAAGTTGTCATCATAAGTAGAACCGATAGCATTTTCTATAGAATTTAACTCATCAGTTCCATCTCCAAATGCTTTTTTCTCATCTAGGTCTACTGTTACACCATTTCCTGTAGTAGAGAAATCAACTGTATCAGTACCTTCGCCTCCATAAAGTGAATCATTGTTGGCTCCACCTATAAGTGTATCATCTCCATATCCACCAAAAATACTATCTGTACCATCTTCACCAAATAAGGTATCATTACCTGCATTAGCAGAACTATTAAGTGAATCATCTCCATAGATAACATCACCTTCAGTTCCACCATAGATAATATCATCTTCGGTTCCACCATATAAAGTATCTTCTCCAGCATCACCTTTTATAGTATCATTATCAGCTCCACCATCTATAGTGTCAATTCCTGAACCACCAGTTATACTATCAGCTCCAGCTTCTCCATAAAGCTTGTCTTCTCCAATTCCACTACCACCTAGAATTCTATCATTTCCAGCTCCACCATAAATAGTATCATTGTCAGCCCCACCATCAAGTGTTTCATATGTAGAAGAAGATGTAAGATTATCTGTATTGTCTCCACCATAAATAATGTCATCTCCAGCTCCACCAGAGATGCTATCTGTTCCATCATCTCCATCTAAAATATTATTAGAACTATCTCCAATAATAATATCTTCATTAGCTGTTCCAGTGATATTTTCAATATTTAATACAGTATCATCTCTTACTATGCTATCTGAAGCATCTTTTAGAAGTAAATCTTGTGAAGCTAAATTTACATCTACATAATAATTTGGATTTGTTACGCCACTAAAATCAACAGTATCACCTACAGAGCTATTCGCCCCTCCATTAATAATATCAGCTTCACTTCCTGTAGAAGCACTAGTGATTAAAAAAGTATCATCACCATCTGCACCTAAGAAAACATTACTATCACTGTTTCCTGTAAATGTATCATTACCAAAACTTCCTGTTACATTTTCAATATTAATTAAAGTATCAGCTCCTTGCAATGTTGTTGCAACTGTTACAGCTACATTTGGTGTAGTTGTATTGCTTAAATCTACCACTATTTTATCTGTAGCTCCTGTCAGTGATGAATAATCTACTGTATCATTCTCATCACTAACATTTTCAACTCCTGTAGCTAATACATATCCCCCATTAAAAATATTTGATGCTGCATTATCACCTTTAAAGGTATCATTGTATTTTGAACCAATTACATTTTCTATACTTACAAGTGTGTCTGTCCCTTGATTTCCACCAACAGCTTGAGCTACACCATCAAGACCTAAATCAACTGTTACACCACTAGTTGCTTGGTTGTAATATGCTGTATCACTTCCATCAACTCCACCATCAAGATAATCATCTCCTTGTCCACCATCAAGGATATCATCTCCTAAAAGTCCCTTTAGTGTATTATCTCCACTATCTCCATAAAGAGTATCATCTCCACTTGTTGCTATAATATTTTCAATATTTGATATGGTATCAGTAACTGTAGAACCACTGTATCTTACTTCAACAGTATTTAAAGTTAAATCTAAAAAGATATTATCAGCATTTGCAGTTCCTGTATAGTTTGCTCCACCAACATCTGCTTTTAAGTTACTATAATCAACAGTATCCCCATTTATCTCATTGTCCTCTATTCCACCGTCAAAATTATTTACCTCTGTAAAATTTGTGTAGAAAGTATCATCATATGAAGAACCTATAACATTTTCTATACCTACAAGTGTATCATTCCCTTGTCCTCCACCTATTGCTTGTGCAACACCATCAATCCCTAAATTTACAGTTACACTTCCTGTAGCTTGGTTGTAATATGCTGTATCACCAAAGGTTTCTAATGTTGTTCCACCATCAAGGTAGTCATCTCCTGCACCACCCTCTAATGTATCATCTCCACCAAGTCCTAGTAAAGTATTATTTAAATTATTTCCGTAAATACTATCAGTAAGATTTGTCCCTGTTACATTTTCAATATTTTCTACAAAATCATCATTTGCTGTACCACTCACATCTACTGTTGATTGAGCCCCATTAGTTCCTAAAGTTACACTTATTGAATGTGAAGTATCTAAACTTGAATAATCAATCGTATCACTTCCAGCAGCTCCATTGATAATATTTACTTCATCAAATCGTGTAGTAATTGTATCATTTCCAGCACCACCAACAATATTTTCGATATCATATAATGTATCAGTATCAGAACCTGTACTAACAACTGCTATTCCTGTATCAGCAGATAAATCTACCACAACTTTATCAGTACCATTTGTTAAGTATTCATAACTTACTGTATCATTTGCACTGTCAGTTCTATTTGTTCCATCAAAAGAGCCACCATAAAGTGTATCATTTCCACCTCGACCCATAAGTGTATCAGTATCAGCACCACCTATAAAAAGTTCATCATTGTTTGAACCATAAATGGTATCTTTATTTGTAGTTGCTATTATTTTTTGGATATTATTAAGATTATCAACTCCACCATCTCCATCAGCTGTAACTTCACCAGCAGCGATATCCATATCAACAACTATCTTATTTAAAGCAGCAGTATAATCAGCAGTATTTGTACCAGCTCCACCTTCTAGTGTATCATTACCACCTGCACCATAGAGTGTATCATCTCCAGCACTACCATCTAAAATATTATCTAAAGAGTCTCCATTAATAATATCATTTGCACTACTTCCAATTACATTTTCAACATTTTTAATAGTATCATCTGCGTATCCAGTACCAGCACCGCCAACATATACAGTTGCATTTGTAGCACCATTTAGTGTCACTTCAATAGCTTGTGAAATTGCACTATAATCAACAGTATCTACTCCTGCACCACTTCCAGTACCACTATATCCATCAATTATATCTGCACCATCATCACCATCTTCTAAAACTTTATCTCCATTTGCATCAAGACCAGCTTTAAATATATCATCGCCTTTACCACCATAGAGTATATCAGCTCCATCAGCCCCTACAATAATATCATTACCATAGTTTCCTTGGATTATATTAGCATCATCATCTCCACCAATATAGTCATCATAAACTGTCCCTTTAATATTTTCTATACCTTTTAAATAATCAGCTTTCACTCCACCAATTGATGCAGTTGCATAAGTGGCTATATCTTCTCCCACATTATTTAAATTGATATCAAGTGATTGTAATTCTAATGAATAATCGATGCTATCTCCAGTTGTTTCACCTGTCTCTCCACCATCTATAGTATCAAGTCCTGTTCCACCACTTAAGTTGTCATCTCCATCTTCGCCAAAAAGGGTATCATCATCTGCGCCTCCAATTAAATCATCAGCTCCAACTCCACCTTTAATATAATCTTCACCTGACCCACCATCAAGAACATCATCTCCATCATTTCCAATAATTGTATTTGATAGCGCATTACCAGTGAGAGTATCATCACCAGCTCCACCAATAATATTTTCTACATTTACTACACTATCAGTATATGTACTTCCTCCATCAGTTATGGTAGCTGTAGTACTTGTACCATTATCTATTCTTAACTCTAATTTTTGAGTCGATGTAAGATTTGAATAATCTACGGTATCTCCAGAACCTGCACCACCATTAATAGTATCTATTCCATCATCGGCTCTTAAAATAAATGTATCATTTCCATCACCACCAGATAAGTTATCAGCTCCACCAAGACCCTCAATCGTATCATTTCCAGCAAGTCCCTCTATCTGATTGGCATTTCCATCCCCTATTAAGGTATCAACTTGTGCAGCTTCATCTGTTCCTATTAGGTTTAGAAAGTTTGATATAGTATCACCTTGAGATGTAGTTCCATCATTTAAATTTGCTACAACTCCTATAGTTGAACTTTCAAATGATATAGTATTTGTACCAGATCCACCATCTAAAATATCTGCACCATCACCACCATCTATAGTGTCATTACCACCCATACCTAAAATTGTATTTACTGCACTATTTCCAGTTATTGTATCATCTGAACTATCTGAACCAATAATATTTTCAATACCTGAAAGTGTATGGTCTGCTACTGTTGCTCCCACTTGAACATTTGTAGTTCCAGCTCCATTTGCAAGTGTAAGGTTTATACTTTGTGTTACTGCACTATAATCTACTGTATCACCTTTGCCTGTATATGCATTAGTTGAACCTTGTGTACCACTTCCATCTATAGTATGTGTACCACCAATGATTACATCTCCAGTAGTTATACCATCTTTTAATATAAAAGTGTCATCTCCACTTGAACCACTTAAAGTATTTACCTCACTATTTCCAGTGAGTGTGTCATTTTGAGCACTTCCAATTATATTTTCTATATTTGCTATTGTATCTGTTTGGTCTGTTGTGGTTCCATCTGTTACCTCCGCACTATTAAGAGATAAATCAACATTTGCATAATAATTTCCAGTTAGTAAACTATAATCTAGTGTATCTTTATTAGAAGCATCATTTGTATCTGGTTGAGCATCTTCATATCCATTTATAATATCATCACCATCACCAAGCTCAACTTTAAAAGTATCATTTCCAGCTCCACCATAAAGTGAATCAACCCCTAATCCACCATTTAAACTATCGTCTCCACCATTACCTCTAATAATATTTGTATTATCATCACCAGTTAAATTATCAGCACTTGAAGAACCTGTTAAGTTCTCAAAACCACTAATCGTATCTTGTCCATCACTTCCAGTATTTTGTTGTGTTGTTGTACCTAAATTAACTGTTACTCCTGAAAGGGCATTTTCAAAAGTAAGAGTATCATTTCCAAGTCCACCTTGTAATACATTGTTTGCAGTATTTCCCTCAATTGTATCATCATAGTCACTACCTATAACATTTTCTATAGAATCATAACTATCTGCTCCTCCACTACTATCAGTCCCTTGATTATCTCGTAAACTCACCTCTACAAGTGAAGTATCATTTTCATAACTTACAGTATCACTTCCACTTCCACCTATTAAATTATCACTTCCACCTGCTCCAATAAGTGTATCATCTCCACTTCCACCAGTAATGGTATTATTAAAGGCATCTCCAATAAGTGTATCAGAACCACTACCACCTAAAATATTTTCAAAATTAGAAATAGTATCAGTACCCTCATCAACTCCTGTAGCAATTGAATTTTCTAAGTCAACAGTTACTCCAGAAGCATTTGTAGAACTTGCATAAGAAAGAGTATCTTCTCCATCATGACCATCTAAAATGTTATTGGCACTATCACCTTCAATAGTATCATCACCATCACTTCCAGTAATATTTTCTATATCTTTTAAACTATGCTCTGCAACTGTCCCATTGACAGTTACACTTGATACTCCTGTATCATTTAAAGATACAACAATATTACCAGTCGTTCCACTATAATCAACTTTATCACTTCCTCTTGAATTATCAGCTTCACTGCTACCATTGATAACATCACCTGCTGTATCTCCATTATTTACAATGAAAGTATCATCTCCATATCCACCTATAAGTGAATTTACATTTCCATCACCAATAATAGTATCATCATTACTTCCACCAATAATATTTTCTATTGCATTAAGTGTATCAACTTCATCACTTCCATCAAATGTTCCGATAACTGCTGCTGTATCAACTATTACATTTGGTGTAGCGGCTGATAAATCAGCATAGATAGCTTCTGTTCTATCACTATAATCAGCGGTGTCATTATCATTTCCACCATCAAGAATATCATTTCCTAAACCACCTTTTAAGATATCATTTCCATCTTCACCATACAATTCATCTGTCCCAGAACTTCCACTTAAAGTATCATTCCCAGCGCCACCATAAAAAGTATCATCTGTTGTATCACCAATAATTGTATCAGCAAAATTAGAACCTTGGATTTTTTCAATATCTATAAGAGTATCACTATTATTGTAACCATCATTAGTAACTTGTACTGTTTGAGACAAATCAACTTTAATACCACTTACACTGTTTGTTGAATAATCAGCAGTATCTATGCCACTCCCACCATCAAGTGTATCGTCTCCATCTCCACCACTTAAGTTATCATCTCCTAGGCCACCTTTTAAAATATTATCATCAATATTTCCTAAAAGGCTGTCATCTCCACTTCCACCCTCTAAGTTTTCAATATTTTTAATAATTAAAGCACCATCTCCGCTTAATTGAACAGTATCTATTGATAAATCTACTGTAATATCATTTGAAGTGTAATCAAAACTTACAAAGTCACCATTAGTTTCACCAGTTTCACCACCGTCTATATAATCATAACCACTACTTGCACCATTTCCTAAAAGAGTATCATCTCCAGCTCCACCAACAAGTGAATTTGCAGCCGTAGTACCTAAAATACTATCATCCCCAGCACCACCTATAGCACCTTCTATACCATTAAAAGTTGTACCAGCTATTACATTGCCATTAAGAGTGAAAGAACCTGTTTGTAAATTTACATTTACAACATCAGTAGAGTTATTTGCTATTTTAGAAAAGTCTGCCGTATCAACATCATTTGCACCAGCATCAGTATCTCCATCATACAGTGTAGAACCAGTATCACTCACTACAAAAATATCATCTCCATCTGCACCTATTAATGTATCTGTACCAGCACCACTTACACCAGCACCATCTAAAATATCATCTCCATCTCCACCCAAAATAGTATTAACAGATAAATCACCAGTAATTTCATCATCACCAACACTACCAATAACATTTTCTACATTTTTTACAATATCTGTATAGGTTGTTCCACCTATAGTTTCTTGTGCTTGTTCATTTTCTAAATCTACTTTTACACTATCTGCAGAGCTATTAATATACTCATAACTTAAGGTGTCTATATCATCTCCACCATCAAGATAATCATTTCCACTTCCACCTGCTAAAGTATCTGAACCTGCATTTCCTTTTAAAGTGTTTATACCACTATCACCTGTAATAGTATCATCGTTACTACCACCTGTAATATTTTCAATATTTGTTAAAGTATCCACTTCATCACTAGCGTTAAACTCATGGGTACTATCTCCATCAGTTCCATCATCTACAGTATCTACAATTACACTTGCTGTTGTTGCATTGATAGCTTCTGTTCGTGTACTATAATCAGCTGTATCTCCATAAACTAATGATGTTCCTCCATCTAGTTTATCATCTCCACTTCCACCACTTAAGGTATCATCTCCATCCATACCATAAAATGTATTTGCAATATTATCATCAACATCACCAACAATAACATCATTATAACTAGATCCAATAATATCTTCTATTCCATATATAGTATCACTATATACAAAACCATCATTAGCAACATATCCTGTATTTAATATACTGTCATTTTCACCAATAACATTCATATCAACAGAAATACCACTATTACTACTAGAGTAATCTGCTGTATCTGTTGCAGTATCTACAAAAGTATTTATACTTCCATCTGCATTAAAAGTAACGGTACCTCCGTATAAAGTGTCACTTTGAGCTCCTCCTGATAAAGTATCGGCACCATCTCGACCTATAAGTATATTAGAAGAACTATTCCCTATAAGGATATCATCTCCATCACTACCTTCAAGATTTTCAATACTTTGAATAACTACTTTTCCTGCACCAGTATCTTGTTCTGAAATATCACTTAAATCTACAGTTACACCATTTGCACCAGTAAAATTAAAACTAATAAAATCTGAACCATCTCCACCGATTAAAGTATCCACTCCACCATCAGCACTTGTACCGCTTCCAAGAAGTGTATCATCTCCAAATCCACCAGACAATACATTTGTACCTGTTGTTCCTGTTATTGTATCATCACCGCTTCCACCAATAGCACCTTCAATACTTACAAAAGTATCTGTTCCTTGTGTGGCACTAATTGTTACAGCACCTGAAACAGATAAATCAATATCTAAGTCATCCAAGGCATCACTATAATCAACAGTATCTATATCATCTCCACCATCAAGGTAGTCATCATCTGCCCCACCTTTTAGTGTATCTCTATTGTCTCCTCCATAAAGAGTATCATTACCTGCACTACCTATAAGATAATCAGCACCTGATTCACCATACAATGTATCACTATTTGCACCACCATCTAAAGTATCATCATTACTTCCACCGTAAAAAATATTTACTAAAGAGTTACCAATGATAGTATCAGAATAGTCTGTTCCTTGAATATTTTCAATATTTAAAATCTTATTTTCATAATCAATTCCAGAATCTGTAAAAACAGTTTGAAATGAAGTATCTGTTAAGTCAATTGTTAAACTACTATCAACAAAACTATAATCAAGTAAATCTATATCAGCCCCACCATCTAAATAATCATCACCTAAACTTCCATAAATAGTATCAGCACCTGCTGCCCCTTTAATAGTGTTATTATCACTATTTCCACCTAAAGTATCATTAGCATCATGACCGATAATGTTCTCTACTCCATACAAGGTATCTACAACAGTAGCCACACCATTTTCATAAGTATAAGCTGGATTATTATCATCTCCAAGAGTTAGTGTTATTTCCGTACCTGATGTTTTATTTGAAAAATCAATTGTATCACCATTTGTTTCTCCTATTTCACCAGCTAAAATAGTATTATTACCACTTCTTGTATAGAAATAATCATCACCACTCCCACCATCAAGTATATCATCTCCACTTCCACCATCAAGGGTGTCATTTCCACCAGCACCTGAAAAACTGTTGGCAATATTTGCTGTATCTGTTGAAAGTATAATATCACTACTATTTGTACCTACAATGTTTTCTATACTTTCTAAGGTATCTGTTTCAGTAGCTATTGAGGCTATACCATTTCCACTATCATCTAGTGAAATATTAATGTTATACCCTGAATAACTATAATCAGCAGTATCAGTACCTGTCCCACCTATAAGAGTATCATCTCCTTTGTTTCCAATAAAATAATCATCTCCACTTACACCACCATCTAAAATATTAACAGAATCATCTCCAGTAATAGTATCATTACCAGCTCCACCAATAATATTTTCTATATCATGTAAAGTATCTATATCAGTACCTGTAACATTAACAACTCCTGTTGTTAAATCAACATCTAAATCTATTGTAGAATTCACATATGAGTAACTTACTGTATCACTACCACTTAGTCCATCTATATCATTTGCAGAACTATCCCCAGTAATTGTATCATCAAAATCTGTAGCAATTATATTTTCAACTTCACTTATAGAATCCGTACCTTCACCTGTAGCAACTCCTGTCGCTAAATTAAGAGTTATACCTATACCAGAACCTGTTACTATCTCTTTAAACCCACTGTATGATAAGGTATCTATACCATCTCCACCAACTACAGTATCATCCCCAAGTCCAAGTTCTATATAATCATTTCCTATTTTAGCTTGAATATAATTATCTGAGTCATTTCCTATTAAAGTATCATTTTCACCAATAATATCCGTACCAATAATATTTTCTATACTTATTAGCCTATCACTACCATCACCAGTAGAATATCCAGCATCTAAATTTACATAAACAGCATTTGTTTCTAAATAAGAAAAATCTATAGTATCCCCGGCTATTTCATTCGTAGAAAGACCACCATCTATTGTATTATTTTCAGAACTTCCTATAAAACTATCATCATAACTTGACCCAATAATATTTTCAATACTGTATAAAGTATCAACTCCTTGATCACCACCTACAGAATCGCCTCCTGTACCATAAGTTTGTCCTAAATTAGTTGCTATTGGGTCTTGAAGTTTTACTGTTACACTATTTGAAGCTTCACTGTAATCTACATAATCTTTCCCAGCTCCACCTTGTAAAACATCATTTCCAGCTCCACCTGTGAGTGTATCATTTCCTGTTCCACCATCAAGGTAGTCTTCTCCAGCTTCCCCTTTTAAAACATCATAATGTTCTCCACCACTTATAGTATTATCATCTGCACTACCAACTAATGTATCCCTATAATCAGTTCCTATTAAATTCTCGATTTCACTTATAGTATCAGTACCTTCACCTGTCCCAATACCAGTAGTTAAGTTCACACTTACCCCAGCTCCAGGGCTTGCTAGGTTTTCTACAAAGTTAGTATATGAAAGTGTATCTTCACCATCTCCACCTACTACAGTATCATCTCCTAGTCCTAGCTCAATATAGTCATCACCCTCTTCACCTTTTACAGTATCATCTCCACTTCCCGCATATAAAGTATCATCTCCTTTATTTGCTTCAATCGTATCATCTCCAATACTAGCAGTTACAGTATCATTTACTAAAGAACCATATACTTCAGTGTCTGTGTCTCCTGTTTCTATGATATTATCAGTTAAATTGGTTGCCAGTACAAAACCTAAAGTTAAATCACTTCCTGCAAATTGTTCATATTTATAAGAACTAGGAGAACTCTCATCTACCTCTTTGATATTTATACCATAAGTGTCATCATAAGTTAAAGTTGTTTCTTCTGGTGTTTCAAATTCAGCTCTTTTACTCTCAGATACATTGTTAATATCAAAATCTGATGTACCTTCAATTTTCATCTCAAAATCTACATCTAAAGTTCTATTATATTTGATAACAAAATCAATTTGTCCTGTAATTTCATTAACTACAAAACCTGTTGTTAAATCATTTGTTGCTGATTTTGTTATTGTAAAACTTCCTCCACCATTATCCGTTGCACCCAAAATTTCAACATCAGCTGGAAGCCCAGTAATAGTTAAACTTGTTACTGCAAAACCTTCAGGCTGAGATGGACTTAATTGTACAGCTCTAGATGTATAAGTTTCATCAATAAATGTGCTATTATCAGCATTGATTATAGTCCTATCATAATCTGTACTTCCTACATCTGTATAGTTTATATTTTCTGCATCTGTTTGTTTTTTTAAATCCGCATATGCTGCTGCTGTTGGATAATAGTTGGAATAAGAGGTTCCACCACCACCTTGTGCATAAAGTACGATATCCATTCCATCGATTACTTCTTCAGATGTACCCTCAACATGCTGTATATCGATTGTAAAACTCAATGTAGGTTTTACACCCTCTGTAACAGCTGTTTCATCTTCTGTTTTTGATGTTTTTTTAGGAGAGTCATCTGGACGAAAAGGACATTCATCTGGCAGTTCTACAGGTGGCTCAGTAAATGGTCCTATATTTTCGTTAGGTTCTTGTTCCTCTTTTTCTACTAAAACTTCAACTTCTTGAATAATAACAATTGGCTGTTTTTCAACTTTAGGCGCATCTTCTTTAGCTTCTTGGTCTATTTTTACTTGTAGGCTTGCAGAGACAGATTCTAGTGGTAAGTCGTTTACTTCTTCTATGGCTGAAAGAATAGTATTTAAAGTTAGTTTTGTAGCACCACCTAGATTAAAAAATGGCGGTGTATCACTATATCCCATCAAAGCCATTGATACAAAAGTAAATGACCCTTGATTTGGGATATCAATAATGATATCTCCCCCTATTAACTTGTATTGTAAATCTTCTAAGTTAATACCATTTAAATTAAAATCAACCTCATCACCAGGTCGAACATATACAGATATATTCTCACCCTGATTTGGTATTTGTTTTAATTGAACTTTTTTATCTTTATATTGGACAATCTCACTATCTCTAATCTCTGCCATAAGAAAACCTTTTTGGTTAGCGGTTATAAGTAAACTCTATTGTATTTATTATACAATAAGTTTACCAAAAAACAAAATGATTCAAATATATGCTATAATATTATACTTATTAAACGGTAGGAATAAAGATGATTAATAAAAAAATAGTTGGAAGAAGAGAGCTAATATCTATAGTAGATTTAGAGTTATTTGACCTAGATGCGAAAGTGGATACAGGTGCAGATTCAAATGCCTTACATTGTGATCATATTGAGATAGAAGATGACAAAGTTAGCTTCACTTTACTTGATGAAGTTCATGAAGCTTATCATGGGAAACGGATGACTTTTCCAATTTATAAAATAAAAAGAGTAAAAAGTTCCAATGGAACTGTACAGATGAGACCTTCTATAAAAGTGAGTGTAAAATTTATGGGGAAAAGCTATAAAAGTGTCATCTCTCTTACAAATAGAGCCGATATGAAATTTCCTATGTTAATAGGAAGAAGATTTTTAAAAGATAGATTTTTAGTGGATGTTTCAAAAGAGTATCTAAGTAAAGATACAAAAAATTAGGAAAAATTATGAGAGTATATATATTATCAAGAAATGAAAACCTTTATTCAACAAAAAGATTAGTTGAGGCAGGGGAACAAAGAGGTTGGGAAATTCGAGTTATTGATTATTTAAAGTGTGCCATTGAGATTATGAAAGGTGAACTAAAAATAAACTATAAAGGGGAAGAACTCCCTGTTCCTGATGCTATTATTCCAAGAATTGGAGCTAGTAGAACATTTTATGGTACTGCTATGGTACGACATTTTGAGATGATGGATGTGTTTAGTACAAGTGGTAGTTTAGCTATCAAAAGAAGTAGAGACAAACTCCGAAGTTTACAGATACTTTCAAAAAATGATGTTGATATGCCAAAAACTATTTTTGCTTCAAATAAATCAACTGCAAAAGATGTTATCAAACTTAGTGGTGGAGCACCTTTAGTTCTTAAAATTTTAGAGGGAACACAAGGTGTTGGTGTAGTTTTAGTAGATAGTGAAAAAGCAGCTAAGTCAGTACTTGATGCTTTTTATGGTATGGATGTAAATTTACTTGTTCAAGAGTTTATAGAAGAAGCTGGTGGTGCTGATATACGAGTACTTGTAGTTGATGGACAAGTTGTAGGTGCTATGAAAAGACAAGGTGCAGAGGGTGATTTTAGATCAAATCTTCATCAAGGTGGTAGTGCAACAGCACATAAACTTTCACGAAAAGAAAAATCAACAGCCTTAGCAGCCGCTAAATCTATGGGACTAGGTGTATGTGGTGTTGATATGATACCATCAAGCAGAGGTCCTCTTGTAATGGAAGTAAATTCTAGCCCAGGATTAGAGGGGATAGAAAAATCAACACAATTAGATATTGCTGGAAAAATCATGGAGTATATTGAAAAAAATGTAGAACCAATTACTCCTGATAGTACTAAAAAAAGACGAATGAAAAAAGATCGCATAGGAGCGTAAAGTGCAAAATGACACTTTTGTTATAGGTGGTGTTATAGTACCAAAAGGTACAGAGATAAAAATAGATTTAGAGTTACCAAAACTTTACAATACACCAACAAAACTCCCAATTAGAGTACTAAGAGGGAAAAAAGATGGTCCAGTTGTTTTTATAAGTGCCGCTATTCATGGGGATGAATTAAATGGTATTGAGATTATAAGACGATTTAGAAAACTCAACATCTTAAAAAAACTCAAAGGTACTGTTATATTAGTACCTGTTGTAAATGTTTATGGAGTTATGAACCTTTCAAGATATTTACCAGATAGAAGAGATTTAAATAGAAGTTTTCCAGGGAGTCATAAAGGCTCTTTGGCAAGTCGTATTGCCAAAATATTTTTTGATGAAATAGTTTCAAAGTCTGATTTAGGTATTGATTTACATACAGCTTCAATCCATAAGTCAAATTTACCACAGGTAAGAACAAATATAAATGATGAATTTACTTTTTCATTGGCAAAAGCATTTGAAGCACCTGTGATACTTCATTCTGAACTAAGAGATGGTTCTCTTCGTTCAGTAGCACAAGAAAATGGTGTACCCATTTTACTTTATGAAGCAGGAGAGGCTTTACGCTTTGATGAAAGCTGTATTAGAATAGGAGTAAAAGGGATTGTCAATGTTTTAAGAGAAAATAATATGCTCCCAAAAATAGTTCGAAAACGAGTTCAAAAAGTGCCGATTATCACAAAGTCTAGTAGCTGGATACGAGCAACTCATGGTGGAATGATACGAACTATTAAAGCCCTTGGAGATACTGTAAAAGAGAATGAAACTATTGCATATATTGATGAACCATTAGATGATGACAGTTTTGAAATTATTGCACCCTATGATGGAATTATTATAGGAAAATCTGAGATTCCATTGATACAAGAGGGAGATGCTATTTTCCATATTGCAAAATTTAGAAACCTTGAAGTTGCAGAAACAAAAATAGAATATTTCAATGAAAATGTGATGGAACAAAGTGAATTTTACGAATTACATAATGAAGAGATAATAGAATAATATGGAAAAATTTTACGATATTTTAAAACAACTCATTCGAGTACCTAGCGTAGTGGGTGCGGAACATCCATTTTTTATGATGGTTAAAAGAGAATTAGAAGAGATAGGGATAAGTGTAGAATACTATGATGGTGTTTTAGTAGCAAAAGGAGATAATCCAAATAGTGGTTATATCTCTGCACATGCTGATAGACATGGCCTTATTTGCACAGGACACAATGAATTTCAATACGCAGCTTTTATAGCAAAAAACCAAGCTGATTTAACTGGAAACTCAAACTCAGAACAACTTCTTCAAAACTTTGAATCAAGATTTGTAGATCAAAAAGTACAAGCATATGAACCTTGGTCTGGAAGCTATCTCGGTATAGGAACGATAAAAGACACTTTTTTATGTAAAAGAAGAAACAATATTATTTTTACTGTTGATGGCTTCGATCATCTTTTCCCTGGAACTCCAATTGCATTTATGGATCAACTTGAAATAAATGAAGATGGACTTATCTCAGCACAACTTGACAATGTTATCTCAGTAGCTATTATTATTTATATGTATCACTTAGGCTATCAAGGAACAGCCTTTTTTACAGCAAGTGAAGAGGCTGGAAAAAGTTGGCGATTTTTATTAGAGTATTTTAGAAGATTTGATATAGAAACAAAAGAGTTACTTGTATTGGATACAAGTCCTTATAAAAATGTTGAAGATATCACACATCTTGATATTATTTTGAGAAACAGAGATGAAAATGGTGTATTTCGTTCACCATTAAAAAATCAAATCAAAAACATCTGTATAGAAAATAATATAAATTATCATTTTAAAGATGCCTATCTTAAAAATATTATGATACAAGAGGGAAAGAAAAGTTCGTTAGGAGTAACAGAACTTGGAAGAATTATTCATGCAACAAAAGGAGAAATAAACGGTACAACTCTACAACTGCCAACTATAGGGTATCACACAGTTGAAGAAACAACTACAAAAAAATCTATAGATAGTATGATACTTATATTATCAAAACTTTATGAGATAAATTAACCATGTTAAAACATATTTTACTTGTGCTGTTTATCTCTTTAAATCTATTTTCACAAAGCCAAATTATTGGTAAATCGGATAAGATAGATATACCACAGTTAAATCTTTATAACCTCAATGCAAAAGTAGATACAGGAGCAAAAACCTCATCCTTGCATTGTAGTTATATAGATTCTCTTGATGATAAGTTTGTAGAGTTTATAGTGTTAGGTCCATCAAGAGAAAAGTTTCAGAATAAAAAATATACAATGCCCATAAAAAGAATAGCAAATGTCAAAAGCTCTAATGGAAAAGTAGATAAAAGATATTTTATAGAACTGGAACTCATCTTGTTCAATAAAACTTATATCACTCAAGTTTCATTAAGTCAAAGAAAAAATATGAAATTTCCTATGCTTTTAGGAAGACATCTTTTAAAGCAAGGTTTTATAGTAGATGTCAGAGAACAAAATATATCTTTTAAAGAAAAGTAATCTAGTCAGTAGCTTCTGAAACATCTTCTTTATATTGTTTTGAGGCTATTTTCATAATTGGTTTTTGGATAAAAAGATTGTTAGGATATAAAATCACATTGTCATCTTCATCTAAAATTTCTATTTGAAATAATGAAATTTCTATTATTTCACCCGTAATAGAATTTTCCCCATCTATGATTTTTATTTTATCCCCTACTCTTGCAGGAAAAGTAAAAAAGATAATAATACTTGATGTTACATTACTTAAAATTGACCATTGAGCAAACAATGCCACCCCAATTACTGCAAAGATTGAAGAAGCAAATATCATAATTCCACCAAATTGTACATTCCAAATAACAGCCAAAAATAAAATTGCCATCAAAAGAATAATAAAATGTAAAAATTTAGTAACATAATAAATTCTTTTAGGAATAATTTTTTTCTTTGTCCCAATTTTGTTTATAAAATAATCAGAGAGTTTAGAAATAACTATCGCAACTACCAAAAGTCCTAATGAAAGCATCAAATTTGTTGTCACCATATAACTACCTTAAATATATATTTTTGATGATATAATTATACAATAATTATAAAGGTTTATCATGCAAAAAGTTTTAATTTTATTGATTTTATCATTGTCTTTATTTTCTTTTGATAAAGCTACTATCGCTACAGAAGAGACAGAGAAAAACATCTGGATAAAAACATATCAAAATTATAAAAACTATAATATATTGATAAACAATATTACACTAGCAGAGCAAAAACTCAAAAATAATACTTCATCAACTAAAAATAAAGAAAGTCTAAATCAAAGGCTTTCTCTTTATAAATCAAAACTTGCACTCTATGAAACAAATCAGAGTTTTGACAATATTTTAAAACAGTATAAATATACAATTCCAACTATTACTTTAAGAGATTTTGTATTAAAAACTTCATTAGATACTATAGAAAAAATGATAAAAAAATATAAAGTGTTAAAAAACAATTTTTATCTCGCAACTGCATCACTCAAAAACTCTTACACCACACTTCAAAATACAAATCCAGAAGATAAAAGAGTTAAAAACTTACAAGAAGATATAAATTATTTTGAAGAATATTCTGAAAACATAGAAAAAACGGAACAAAACTTATACGAAGCAAAAGAGGAACTCAATAAAAGATATGAAGAGTATAAAGATGAAGTTTTTATGAAACATATATTCACACTTAGTAGTATCATACTTTTTTATATCAGCTATAAAATACTCTCATCAATTGTATTTTTCATCACTCATAACAAAGAAAATCATGAAGACCAAAAACACTATAAAAAACTTCTCTCACTTCTTTTTGTTATACTAGTTGTTACTTTTATTTTTATACGATATATTGATGATTTTATCTATATTATCACCTTTTTAAGTGTTATTGCCGCAGCTTTGACACTTGCAACTAGAGAGATTATTTTAAATATTGCTGGTGCTATTTACATCTTTTTTACAAGTATTGTAAAAGTTGGGGATAGAGTAATGGTACAATTTGAGACAAAACACACCATTGGAGATATAGTAGATATATCACTTATTAAAATGAAACTCAATGAGATAGAAGACTATAGTAATATTAAAGAAATAAAAAGTGTAGGGAGAACAATATACATACCAAATAGTTATATATTTACAAAAGTATTTTATAACTATTCTGTAAAAAAGAATGGACTTATCAATGAACTTTTAGAGTTTGAATTTGATATTACAAATGATTTTCAGCATATTGAAAAAATCACCTCTGATATTTTAAATTTAATGGATATTGAACATACTATAACTTTTACACTCAACAGTTCAAAAACAGGTATTATTGAAATTATATCTTATAAAACCAATTTCAAAGAAAATTCTCAACAAAAAGGTCAGTTAGCTATAAAGTTATTGCAAGCATATAAAAATGATGAAACAATAAAACTAAAAAGTGCTAAATCTCCTGTAAAAACTTCCTCTGAAGAGTAGTTTTTACTAAAGTAGAATAAGGGTTGCTAACCCCAAGAAAGTAAAAAACCCAACTACATCTGTTACTGTTGTAAGGAGAACCGTACTTCCAATTGCCGGGTCTATCCCCATTTTTTGTAAACTCAATGGGATAACTGCACCAAAAAAACCTGCACCTAAAAGATTAATAATCATTGAAAGTGCTATAACTATTCCAAGCATTGGTAAAGAGAACCAAAGATAAGAAATAACTCCAATAATAACTGCAAAAAGTAAACCATTTGCCAAAGATATCACTACCTCTTTATAGATAGTTTTTTTGGCATCCTCTTTTTCAATATCACCTAAAGCCATCTGTCTTACAGTAACTGTCAAAGTTTGAGTTCCTGCATTTCCACCCATGGAAGCTACAATTGGCATCAAAATAGCTAATGCCACAAGTGATTGAATAGTAGTATCAAAAAGACCAATAACAATTGAAGCTGCAATCGCTGTTATAAGATTGATTGACAACCAAAAAGCTCTACTTTTTCCAATTTCATAAATACTCTCCTCTTGTTCTATTTCATCATTTACCCCAGCCATGTTATAAATCTGTTCTGTTGCACTTTCTTGAATAATATCATACACATCATCAGAAGTAATTCTACCTATAAGTTTTTCTTTGTCATCAACAATAGGAATACTTGTCATATTATAATTTGTAACCATATCAACCACTTCTTTTAAGTCTGCTTTGTGAGAGATATGATAGGTTCTAAACTTTTCAGTTGGAATATCTGAAAATTTTAAACCATGTTCAAAAATAATTAACTCCTCTAAACCAACACTTCCTATATATTTTCCTTGATTATTTGTGATATGACAATGCCAAATATTATCAACTTCCCCTATCTCTTTAAGTTCTTTCAATTTTTTGATGGCATCACCAATTTTTTCATCTTGTTTCGCACGAAAAAGTTCCGTTTGCATATGAGCACCAGCTTGAGATTCTTCATAAGAGATAAGCTGTTCAAGCATCTCTTTATCTTCATCATCAAAACTTTCCAAAATAGTTTGAGCCACATCTTCATGCTCTTCACTAATATTTTGAATA
Source organism: Arcobacteraceae bacterium (assembly GCA_963667095.1). GTDB lineage: Bacteria > Campylobacterota > Campylobacteria > Campylobacterales > Arcobacteraceae > JAIOSF01. The sequence continues at coordinate 224,236 of OY762960.1, forward strand.
AAATCCGCAGCATCATCTGTATCCATATTTGAGGTAATTACAGCAAGTTTTCTGGTACTTAAATAATCACTTATTTGCTCTTGTACCACATCTGGCATCTCTGAAAGAACTTCTGCTAAAAGTGAACTTGGAATTTTTTTAAGTATTTTAGAATATTCCTCTTCATCCAACTCTCTTAATTTTAAAAGTTGTTCTGAGATATCATAAGGATGAGAGGTAGCTGATTCTTCTTTGTACTGTGTTATTTCTGTTAATAATTGTTGAGATATAACTTCTATTTGTTCTATATTTTTTTCATCCATAATATGAAAAATCCTTTTTTATAATGCGCTGTTTATGTTTATCTTTTTTTTAAAAAATATGTAAGTAAAGTGGTTATAAAAGCTACACTTAAAAGTAAACTTATAACCTTATATGTACCACCATCTCCTATTGTAAATGGTAAAGAAGTTGTATTCATACCAAAAAATCCAACCAATAGGTTTAATGGTAAAAAAACACTAGATAGTAAAGTTAAAATATAAATCGTATGATTCATCTGCTCATTATTTTGTGTAATATAAAAGTTGTACAAAGCATCAAGTTTTTCTAGTAAAAACCCAGAGTTTCGATAGGCTCTTTTGATATGTTCTTCTATATCTTCAAAGTTTCTTTCAAGATAATCATCCTCTTTTTTATAATTTGAAATCAAATCTTCTATAGTCTCCACAGCTTTAAATAAAACTCTATTTGTTCGTACGATATCATTTTTGAATCCAAACCATTGTTGATTGAAGTCTTTGATTAATTTACCATCATAAAACTTATCCTCAATAGCTTCTATTTTATTAAAATAATTTAAAATAATTTTTAGTGTAGAATCTATATAACGATCAAGAAAACGATAAAAACCTTTAATATCTTTTAAATCTACAAAACTCTCTTTTGCTTTATCATAAAAATAATATGTTTCATCTGTGATAACAAAAGCATTACTTTTTACTACCATCTTATTCTCTTCAAGTTGTGGTAGCCGTAAGATAAATAGGTCATAATTTTCATGCTTAAAAAATACAGAGGGATGTATCTCATTTTTTATATCTTCTAGGTGAAAACTATCTATTTTATCTCGTATCATTTTAACTCATTTGTTTATATAAAGCATTCAAGTCACCAAGTACCCAAATCTCTACAATTTTTCCATTTTCTATAGTAAAAAATGAAGCACCATTATAGGAAATACGCTTATTTGTAGCTTCAAAATCAAATAACTTTCCTTTATGTGTACCATTATATACAGCTCGTGCAGCTATTTGATTATCTTGAGATATTGTTGTCTCAACACCATGATATAGGTTAGGAATTGCTTCAAGTATCATATCATAGTACTCTTCAAATCCTTTCTTTCCTTTTGTTTCTATTCCCAACGAACCTCTAAAAACAATATTATCATCAAGTAGTGTATCAATATATGACTTATCTTGTTTATTCCAAAGATTCTCATAATAAGACTTCACAATAAGTGTATTTGCTTTCATCTTTTTCCTCAAATTAAAATTTTACGAATTATACAATATTTTTAAAAGTTTTAGTATAATTTTAAAAAATTTACCAAGAGATATAATATGATAAATTATGAACAATTATTAAACGACATCTATAAAGCTATTCAACCAGAACTTACACAAGGGAAAGTTGCTGATTATATACCTGCACTAGCTAAAATTCTGCCAGATCAATTTGCCATGAGTATTACACTTATTGATGGAACAAACTACCATATAGGCTGTAGCGATACTAAGTTTTCTATTCAAAGTATATCAAAAGTATTTACTTTTACAGAATCATTGCATATTTACAGTAAAAAATTATATAAAAAAGTAGGAAGAGAACCATCTGGAAATCCTTTTAATTCACTTGTACAACTTGAATATGAACATGGAATACCAAGAAATCCTTTTATAAATGCAGGTGCCATAGTTGTAACAGATACCCTCCTTTCACATTATAAAAACATTGATAATACTTTTGAGCATATTTTAAATTTCATACAACAAATTAGTGATAACAATGAGATAACTTTTGATAAAGATGTATGGTTTTCAGAATATAGACATGGACATAGAAACATTGCCTTAGCAAATTTAATGAAAAGTTTTAATAATCTTGATAATAGTGTGGATGATGTAGTCAAAACCTATTTCAAACACTGTTCTATAACAATGACCACAAAAGAGTTATCAAGAGCTATGTTATTTTTAGCAAACCATGGGACAGACCCTATTACAAACAAAGAATTCATAACAGCAAGTCAAGCAAAAAGAATAAATGCTGTGATGCTTACTTGTGGACACTATGATGCAAGTGGAGATTTTGCCTTTCATGTTGGACTTCCTGGGAAAAGTGGTGTTGGAGGAGGAATTGTAGCTGTTGTACCAAAAATGATGAGTATTGCTGTATTCTCACCAAGACTTAATAGCTGGGGAAATTCTCACAGTGGAACAAAAGCATTAGAGATGTTTACTACAAAAACTGGTTTATCCATTTTTTAAAAATGACTTTTTTGTAATTTTTATAAAAATATTATTACTAAACTTACAAAAAAGCAGTCAAAAAATAAATAAAATTTATCTCAACAAAGCTTTAAATAAAGGGCTTTTAACGCTTACGATAAACTTCAGGAAATTTTTAGCTTAAAAAAGTGATTTTTGGATTATAATTCTAATTACGAATAAGGGAAGAAAGAACCCTGAACCCTATAGTATTTGTTGGCGCAAGACTTCTAGGTGTTCAAGGTAAAATTGTTGTGTACTCTTTTTTTAATGAAAGAGTACATTTATACTAACAAAACAAACTTATCTTAAAATTAAAGGAAGTATAAATGATACTAAAAAAATTAGCAATAGCAATTATTGCTTTAACTTTTTCAATGACTCTTATGGCAAATGAAGAAACAGCTCAACAATCAGAAGCTGTAGAAAAATGTGAGGCTGCATACTCTAACTGTTTAAGCATCTGTGACGCTAAAGGTGATACAAATGTTGAACAATGTTATGATGTGTGTGATGAAAAATATTCAAAATGTGTAGAAGAAACACAGTCTAACTAAAAACAAGTACTCCCCTTATTCTAAATTTTTATTTATTGAGTTATTTATATGCAAATTAGTAATAAAATATATTGTGATGATATATTTCAAAATATTGAGATTAAAAACCTCTTGTTACCAAATCCTTACAAAGATTTACCATACTTAATAATACCAAACTTTTTTTCAAAACAACTAGCACAAGATATAGCAAGCTACTCAAAATCAAAAGATGATATAATAAAAGCAAAAGTAAAAATGCAAGTAGTAGATGGTATTGTACAACCTAAGCTCAATGAAAAATATAGAAAAACAAATATTTTAAAACTTAACAAACAATTTCAAAATATCTACAATAAGCAATTTCTACACTTCCAACCAATGATAGAAGAATATTTCAATACACCTTTAACACTTAGTACCAAAATACAAATGCTTCAATACAAAAAAGGTTTTTTTTATAATAAACATGCTGATGATTCAAGTGAACTAATAGATGAAAAGAAAAATACTATAGGTTTTATAAATGTAGCACCTCAACGAAAAATCACCACCGTACTTTTTTGTACAACTTGTGAAGATACTATAAATAATGAATATAGTTTTAGTGGTGGAGAACTAGTCTTTAACTATTTATATGATAAAAACAATAAGCAAATCAAACTCAAACCAAAAGCTGGAGATATGGTAGTATTTCCGAGTAATCCCTACTTTAGCCACGAAGTTTTACCAGTACTTGACGGATATAGACTAACTTTAGTGCAATGGCACGACGCAATTATTAAATAAATTGCAACTAATTATAAATCTAAAAACTCCAATACATAATCATCTTTGATGATATCTTTAACAGTTTGTTTTAAATCTTTAGTATTTTCATCTAGCTCATGTTCTAACTTGTCTTGCTCTTTACTTACCATAAATCTTTCATAAGCATTTTCTTTGATTTGTTGTTCTAAAGCTCTTACACTCCAATTAAGTTTTATGGATTCTTCCATATACCAAAACCGAGTATTTTCATCTTCTATTTTTAAAAGTACAATATAGTGACTCCAACTCAATTTGGCAGACACTGTCTGCCGAATTGGAAAACAGTTATAAAATTGTCTCATATTTCGTAAATTTCTCTCACTAAAACCTTTTCCAAACTCATGTGTAAGTTTAGAAGATAAATCTTCAATAAGATGTTCACCATACTTCGCTCGTGTATTAGAGTTTTGTTCCCCCTCAACAATCTTTCGACCTATTTTCCAATAACTCTCAACCATGATAAAATTTACTTGTTTATATACATTATCTCTAGCAATTTGTAATATATTTTTTATCTCATTATAAAAGTCTTTTTTTTCAGTTTGAGGATTTTCACTCATTAGCTTACCTTTTATCATAATTTTTTATACTAAATTATAGCTCTTTAGATATTAAAGTACAAAATGCTTATTTAATAATTTAAAATATATATTTTATCTATTATAATGCTTCGACTGTAATGTTTTAGCATACAATAAAAGTAAAATACCTATACAAGCTATAAATGCAGTTAAATACAATGTCATAGTATAGTTTCCAAACTTCTCTATCAAAGCTATACTATATAATGGTGCACTCACCTGCCCTATCCCATATGCAGCTGTCATAGAACCCATAAATATCACTGGATTTTTCCCAGCTAACTTTCCACCATAATGCATAAAAAGTGCCACATGACCTATAAAAGTACTTCCGTACAATGCGCCACTTAAAAGATTGAGATAGATATTATTTGTAAATGTAGGTATCAAGATACCTACTATTTGCAATACAAAAGCTAAAATAATAATATCTACATTTCCATACTTATGTGCAAGTCTCATCCAAATAATAGCAGATGGAATCCCAGCAACACCAACCACGAGCCAACCTAAACTTCCATATCCATCTAAACCCTCTAGTGAGTTTATAATATCAGGAAAAAAAGTAGCTTGAACCACAAAACTCACACCTGCAGTAAAATATGCCAAGATTAGTAATATCACATATGGTGTAAACATATCTTTTGATACTTTGTGTTTGGGTGCCTCTTTTTTTAACGCTTTATCAAAAGATAAAATATACACAGCATAAATAGATACAAAAAAAGCAAAGAGAGTCAACACCATCCAAGCATCACTCCAAGTTCCACTTTTGAGTGTATATTGACTGAGAAGTTCACTCACAGTTATCGCAAAACCAATCCCACTAAAATGTATCCCCATAGCTTTTGTTTTATCTTCATAGTTAAGTTTCACCATAACTATAGCACCACCAACTATCAAAACCATAGCAGACCCAAACCCTGCAATCACACGAGATACAAACCACAATACCTCATTTGTTGTTGTTGCAAGGATAAGAGTAGTTAGAACACTAAGAACCATACCAATTCTAAAATACTTCACTTTAGTATTTATATCTTGTAAAAATATACTAAACACAGCACCACTTAAATACCCAGCATAGTTAAAAGAAGCAAATAACCCAGCATTGGTCACACTTAAAAAATCTTCAAGCATAGAGGGCAATAGTGTAGTAAATGCAAAACGAGCAACACCCACACCTACAATGATACTTATGATACCTGCAAGAAGTATGTTGAAATTTTTGTTTTTATCTAATATATTTATTGTCATTTTATTCTTTTATATATTAATATTTCTATTTTAATATTGCAATTATTCTTTCTACTATTTGACTAAGTGATTCATCCAATTCATTTTTATTGCTAGACTCTTTTAATGATATAATTCTTTCCTCTTCTTGATTAGTGAGTGTATTAAAAACTTTTCCATAAGGCAAAAATTGATAGTCCTTCAAGCCTAAAACTGCTTCTTGTACTTCATTTGGATTTTTAATAATACGATTTACTGTATCTAAATTTGCAAACTTGCTTACGATAATAGGGAGAATTTTTTTGTTACTATTAGATAATTCTTTCATCACATTAAGCACCTCTTTTTGTAAAATATAAGGTGATGTAAAAAAATTAATAGAAAGCATATATATAACCAAATCACTATCATCTAACTCTTTTTGTATTTGTTCATCCCACTTTCCTATTGTTATATCTTCACAAGCCCAATTATCAGCTATTTCAAAGAAATTAAGCATCCCTAGATGTTTTCGTAATTCATCTCTAAACTGCATATCTTTTCTTGAATATGATATAAATATCTTTTTCATCTTACTTATCTCCTTGTTATCTGAAATATTTTTAAATGCTCTTGTTGAAAGAACTATACTATTTTCTTTATTTATTTGTTTCTCTTTTATGTTAAAAGCGATAATTTGTTCTTTTGTTTTTTCTTCATCTTCTAGTGTTTTATAATGAACAAAGTGTTTGTTATTTAACGATATATATAAATCATCAGGAATAACCTTTTTAGTTTGTAATCTTTTTTCTAAAATTTCATTATTCTCTTTATTTTTGTTCAGTTCTATCTCATTTTCTTTTTTTGATGGATATAATTTACTTTCATATATTTCAATATCATTATATAACATCAATATCTCTTCAAAAAGGTATTTCTGTGTCTCATCTATATCTTTTTTTGAAGTTTTATTATCCCCTATTACATATAATTTTATTTTTAATTCTTCAAAATCAAGTCTTATAAATACTTTGATATGTTTATTGTTAAGTGTAAAAAGTAGCACATCTTTCCAATATTTCTTTATATCAGGAGTTCTGCCGTAAATACTAATCAATCGATTCATAAATCCAAAAGGAATAAAATACTCAAACTTCAAAGTTATACAAGGTGTTTGTATATCAAAGATATATAAAAAATCAGAACTATCTTCATTTATACTAGGAAGATAGCTAGGGATTATATAATACTTTTCATCCGATGTTTCATCTGAAAATATCACTTTATTTTCAAGAAGCATTAATATTAAATGTTCATTATCTGAATTTCCAAATTTATCTTTTGGTACTCTCCCTTTGTATGTAGATAGACTAGATACATCAAATATCTCATCATGTATTTTTTTTAGTATTTTAGATGGATTAAGCCACGCTATTTTTGATAGTTCTTTATTATGAGGATAATAAAGTATCAATCCCTGCCTTGCAAGTTGATTTAAAATAAAATTAATTCTCTCTTTTGCATCTGGAAACTTATCTACTATTGCAGATATTTCTATAGCATCAGGGCTATTTTGTTCAAAGATATACTTTTCTACTTTTATATCTATAGGGAGCTTTTTTATCATTTCACTATTATCTATCTCATTTTTTAAATGTTTTTTTAATGAATCTAAATCTATATCATTAGTGTTTTTATTATTTATATGAAACTGTCTATATATTTTTTTTGAAAGAATTTTATTATCCAAAAACTCTACACCATCAACATCAATATGTGTTTGAATAAGCCAGTACCTATTTGATAATACTTTTTCTTTATCTTTTTTATCACCATTACTATTATAATTTTCATCAAAATTCCAAAGCTGTTTTATCCAATAATCTTTTGTAAAATTCTGAGTCTTTTCATTTCTTTTACTTTCATCATCAGATAGAGTATTATTATCAGTTTGTTTTTTCCAAAAAATTAAACTTGTGGCATGATTTGTCATAAATGCTTTATATATCCCATGATAATAATCTTGTCCACCAAAATCATATATAATAGATTTTTTATTTTCGTTATTTGGATAGGAAACAATATTAAGTATATGAGTACTTCCTGTTCGTGAATTATCTTCTATAAAGTAATTTAAAAATTCACTCTTACCTGATCGGTGATTTCCAACTAGCATTATTTTTTTTATACTTTTTATATCTTTTGCACTTTTACTGCTAATACCTTTAAAATAATCTTTTAGATCTTGAAGATTATTTGAGTCATAAGTTTCATCAAGCTTTAAGTCAATTAATTCTTCTAAAAAAGGATTTTTGAAAATCCGCAATTCATCAAGTTCAGGTAAAGATTTTAACTCTTTTATACTCTCTATATCACTTATCTGATTCCTTGATAAATCTAATTCTTGTAAAGATTTTAACTCTTTTATACTCTCTATATCACTTATCTTATTATTTGATAAATCTAGTTTTTGTAAAGATTTTAACTCTTTTATACTCTCTATATCACTTATCTGATTACTCCATAAAGATAATATTTGTAAAGATTTTAACTCTTTTATACTCTCTATATCACTTATCTTATTATTTGATAAAGCTAGTTTTTGTAAAGATTTTAACTCTTTTATACTCTCTATATCACTTATCTGATTATCTAATAAGTCTAATTCTTGTAAAGATTTTAACTCTTTTATACTCTCTATATCACTTATCTGATTCCTTGATAAGTCTAATTCTTGTAAAGATTTTAACTCTTTTATACTCTCTATATCACTTATCTTATTATTTGATAAATCTAGTTTTTGTAAAGATTTTAACTCTTTTATACTCTCTATATCACTTATCTGATTCCTTGATAAGTCTAATTCTTGTAAAGATTTTAACTCTTTTATACTCTCTATATCACTTATCTTATTATTTGATAAATCTAGTTTTTGTAAAGATTTTAACTCTTTTATACTCTCTATATCACTTATCTGATTACTCCATAAAGATAATGTTTGTAAAGATTTTAACTCTTTTATACTCTCTATATCACTTATCTCATTATTTGATAAATTTAATTCTTGTAAAGATTTTAACTCTTTTATACTCTCTATATCACTTATCTTATTATTTGATAAATTTAAACCTACTATATTATTATCTTTATCTAATACATAGCCACCTTGATAGATACTATATACCTTTTTTAAAGTAATACCATATGTTTTTTCCAAGTCTAATATTAGATTTGGTTTTTTATTTTTCGTCATAAAACATCCTATATTTTATTTTGATAATTATTTTATCATATCAATGTCACATCTAGTGTCACAAAAAATTTAAACTTCTATTTTCTTTCAAAAAGCACCCAACACCATAAGGCTTTTTAGAATAATAATGTTTCCCATGTTCAACTATCAAAGCATGATACTCTTGATATATTTTTCTTCTTTCATCTGTATCTTCTATCTCTTTTTCTAAAGCATCTTCAAATATCTTTTTCATATCTTTATATTTAACCTTTTCATTAACTAATCCTAACTCTAAAAGTAGTCTTTTTGTATAAGCATCTACTTTAAATTGCGCTTGATTATAACCATATAACAAAATAGAATCTGCTGTTTCTTCCCCTATCCCTTTTACTTTTAAAAGCTCTTCCCTGCTTGGAACAGCCCCATTTAATGCATCAAAAAACTGTATAAATTCTAAAATATAGTTTGCTTTTTGGTTAAAATATCCTGCTGGCTTTATAAGCTCTTTGAGTTTCTCAACATCCATAGCTTTGATAGATTCACTTGTGATACAATTATTCTCTTTGAGATTATTCATAGCTTTTGTAACGGATACAAAAGTGGTATTTTGAGTTAAAATTGAACCTAAAGCAACTTCAAATATTTGGTCACTATTTTTAGGATAGCTGTAGTCATTTGGATGATAGCCCACATCTAAAAATGGCCACCAACCTTGAGCACCATATTTTTCTAAAAGTAAGGTATAAATTTTATAGATATTATTCATAGAATAGTTTATTTACCCACCTGCTCGCGCAATTTATCTTTTTTACTTTTTCGTTTCCCTTTTATAGGAGCTTTTCCTTTTTGTCTAGTAGGTGTCCCAACAAACTCAAAACCTTCGATTTGCTCTTTTGTAAGTTTTATTTGTGCGCGTTTCTCTATAAGTTTAAAATGCTCAAAGTTTTCTAAAGTGATAAAGGATATTGCCGTTCCACTTTTCCCAGCTCGTGCAGTTCTTCCAATTCTATGGATATAATCATTTGGACTTCGTGGAAGGTCATAATTTATAACACAAGATATATCTTCTATATGTAAACCTCGTGCAGAAATATCAGAAGAGAAAAGTATCTCTATCTTTTTATTTTTAAAATCTTCTAGGGTAAATACCCTTTCGTCTTGGTCTAAATTTCCATGAAATGATTCTGCATTAAAACCATATTTTCTAAACTTTACTGCTAGATTATCAGCTGACCTGTTACTTGCCACAAAAACTAAAATTTGTTTAAAATTATTTGTTTTTAAAAGATGTTGTAAGAGGGGATTTCTTTTTTCTTGATTTACTAATATTGCCCGTTGCGTTATATTTTCCACTATTGGTGTTTCATCTTCTATCTTTATCTGAACTACATCATCAGATATTTTTGATACAACCTCTAATATCTTTTGAGGATATGTTGCAGAGAAAAATAAGTTTTTTCTGTTTTTTGGTAAGTTTTCAAGAACTAAGTCTAACTCATTTGCAAAACCAAGGTCTAACATCTTATCTGCTTCATCTAAAACAAAAAACTCTAAAGAACTTAAACTAATCTGCTTTTTTCTCAAAATATCAAGGAGTCTTCCCGGAGTTGCCACTAAGATATCACACCCTTTTTGTAAATCATATAGTTGTGTTCCTATCTCTTCTCCACCTATTGTAGTTACAATTTTAGGTTTTTTTGAAAAATTTGAACTAAATGTTTTAAAACTATCAGCCACTTGCAAAGTAAGTTCTCTTGTGGGTGTTAAAACGAGTGTTCTTATTTGAGCTTTACCGGTATAAGAACTATCAAGCCACTTTTGTAAAATAGGCAAAACAAAACTTGCAGTTTTTCCACTTCCTGTTTGTGCTTTAGCCATAATATCTTGTGACTTAAAGACTAAAGGGATAACTTTATTTTGTATAGGAGTGGGAGTTAAAAAATCATTAGTTTTAAGTGCTTTTTGAATTGGTTCTGCTAGGTTAAATTGGATAAATCCCATATAGATATACCTTTGTTAAATTGATTTTGTATTTTAGAGTGTTTTCCCTTTAGTCTAAATTGAATGTGACATTATTCAAGCTTCATACGCTTTAATATCTCATAAGTCTTACTTACATCATAAGTAGCACTATGATATGAATCTGGATCAAAATCTATACCATAATATATACAAGTTTCATCCAGCTTAGGATTTTTGATATTCCCATTTTTATTCAATGCTTTTACTATATGCTTATTTTCTTTCATAGTACAAAAGTGATTCTCAAATTTTACGAGCTTTTCTATATGTCTTAGTTCAAAGCTAATGTTATGTGCTACTAAAGTTGTACAACCTTCACAAAAAACAGCAAACTCTTCATCTTCTTTGAAGTATGATGCATATTTTATTTCTTGTTTATTTCTATGTTCTAAGATAAGTTCAGGGGTTAATTTATGTACAGCATATGAGTATGGATTTACATCATATCTTGAGAGATAATATCTATGAAACTTATCAACTACTACTAGTTTATCATCTATTATTTCTATTTTTACAGCTGCTGCTTCTATTACATCATATTGGTGAGTTGTATTTGTTTCAAAATCTAAAATTATCATATCTTATCCACTATTTTATAGCATTAATTGTAGCTAAGTTCCCATTTGTTTTTACTAACTCCATAAGTTTTTGTTGTTGCCCTTTTGTTATCATCTCACTTTTATGAAGTTCCCCTAGTATTGCCCCTATAGTCCTTTCTAATTTTGAAGCTATCTGTTCTATACTATTTGCTTTTTTGAACATACTTTTGAGTTTTATTTTATCTTCCAAACTCCATTTAAGCCCACTATTTTTTGCTTTTCCCTCTTCTTGATTTTTTTGTTGTCGTAAAAGTTGTTTATCCTCTTGCTGCATTTTTGATACACTTACTTTTTTTCCTGACTGTATTGCTTCTATATTTGCTTTTGTATCTTTAATTCTACTATCAATAAGTTTATCAACATTTTTAGCCATAAGGTAGTGAAAGTTTTCACTATCTTTTACAAGTGCTTTTTTAGCCCGTGTAACTGCTACATAAAAGAGATTAAATTCATCAAGAAGTTCTTGATTTGGTAAAAAATTTTGTTCTTGTATAAACTCATCTAAACTATCACATCCAAAATCAACTATTAAATCAGCAAAATCTGTGAAATCATCTGCAATAGTAACTTGATCCCACTCCAAACCTTTTGCAGTATGTGCTGTTGTAAGAAAAAGTATCTCTTCTATTCTTTGTTCTAAACCATTATTTATTCTATTTTTCCAAGCATTGTAAAACTTTAAAGCAATCTCTTTAAACTCAAAAATATTTTCTTTATATTCTTTTGCTACTTTTAATGCGGAACGCAATTCAAAATCATCTACTTCTTTTGCATAATCACTAATATCTTCTTCACTTTGAAACTCTTTTAAAAATCTGTTTCTTGTTATTTTTTCTTTTTCAGCATTCAGTAAATAATGCACCTCTATAGTAAGTGTAAATATCTCATTTGGATCTCGTACGGTAACAAATGGTTTTTTTTGAGTTATCCTAGAAGAGATAATAGATATAAGTTGTGCATTTGTTCTAGAGATATATCCATGTGTTTTTATAGTTTTATCACTATTTGCTATAGTATCAATTTTTACTTGCTCATTTTTAAACTTTCCTAAAAGTTTATTAGCGAACTTAGCAATATCATCATTGAACCTAAAACTTGAACTAAGATAGAGTTTTTTGTCGCAGCTTATTTTATCAAGTGCATTTTTACTCCCTCGAAATGAATAAATCTGCTGATGTTTATCCCCAACATATATTTTAGTTTTAGAACTTAAAGCTTCAAAAATACCTAATGTTACCTCATTTGTATCTTGTGCTTCATCAAGCATGATAATATCATAGGTAAATTGTGGAATTTGTTGAGTACTTAAAAGTAAATAATAATATTTCAAATAGAAACTATGTGTCGGTTTCATTGTTCCTATTAGCATACTATCAAACATTTTTTTTGCTGTTTTATGTTCAATATCTTCTTTTGTTATCTCTTCTTTAATAGTATTACAAAAACTTTCAAATATTTTCAATGTACTCAGCGCTTGATTGTAAGTTATATTAAATTCTTTTGAAATATCTATAGCTCTATAGTTTACTAATCTATCAAGATTTATCTTTGTATGTTTTTTAACAGCTGCAAAAGCTAGTCCATGTGTTGTTTTCACACTTGTGTTTTGAGGGAATAGTGTCATAGCTTCATTTTTAATAGCACTGTTAAAAGCTAGATACAATATCTTTTTATTAGGATATGTTTGAGATATAAGTTTAAGGGTTGTTGTTTTTCCAGTTCCTGCAAAAGCATTTATCTTTATATTTTTATACTTTTGTACTGATTCTAGAATCTCTTTTTGTTGTTTGGTTAAATTCATAAATAAATTTTAGCGAATATTTTAAGAAAAAGCTATAAACATTGCATTATGCAATGTTTTATAGAATATCTAAGTATAAAGTCTCTTTAATAAATATTTCAAAATCTTCTTTACTACTTCCAGCAAAACTATTTTCTAAAAATTTATTAATCCCTTTATTTTTATGTTTTACTATTGGAACTATTTTTATACCTGTAATTTCTGACATAAAATGAGACTCATCAGCTTCTTCATAGGCATGATTTAAAATTGATCTTGAAAAGTTATTAAGAATATGATAATAAATATGTAAAAACTCTAACTCATTGACTTCTAAAGCAAATAAGTGTGTTACTATCTTTTCATTATCATGAGACACTACACCTTTGACTTTTTCTGGTCGTACACGGATACCAACCTCTTCTTTTATTTCTCGTACCAAAGCATCCAAAAGAAGTTCGTCCTTCTCTAAAGTTCCCCCAGGGAAGCCAATTCTACCATCCCATCTATCGATCATAATAACAGCTGGGCAGCGTGTGTGTTTTATATCATCGTTGAAGTATTTCCAAGGTGCTATTTCCTTTGTATAAATAGATAAAAATACTGCATTTTTCTTATTATGATTAATCTGACCAAAAGGGATCCGATTACTCAATAATAACCCTTTTTATAGAGGATTTTAAACTTGTTAGTATCTCATAAGTTATAGTATTATGTACTTTTGCTAAATGTGTTACATCATCAAATACACATATCTCTTCATCTTCAGACTCAACAGAAAAACTGTCCATAGATACACGACCTAATATCTCCAAGCCATTTGCTATTTTTCTTTGTTTATTAGAGTTCGCTCTAAATAATCCATCTCCATATCCAATATTATAATTTGATACAACCATATCACAAGGTGTAATAAAAGAATCACTACCATATCCAATATGATTCCCTTTTTTAATATTTTTTGTTGCTAATTTTTGAGCATATAATGAAAGAACTGGTTGAAGATATTTCTTCTCCTCAGTATCTAGATAACCATAAATACCTATACCTACCCTTGCTATATCATATAAATTCATATCAACTTTAAAAACACCAGTACTATTTGCACAATGTACTCTAAACTCATAATCTATATATTTTTTTGTCTCTTTTATAGCTAGTTGAAAAGTTTCCTCTTGCTCTTTTGTGATACTATTAGCTTCATCTGAACAGCAAAAATGGGTAAAGATTCCATTTAAAATAAGTTTTTTTTCTTTGATAAGTTTACACGCTTCTTTAATCTCTTCAAGATAGATACCATTTCTATTCATCCCTGTATCTATTTTAAATTCACACTTACTACCAGTTGGGATTTGTTCTATAAAATTCAGTGAGTTGATTGAGATAATTATCGAATCATCTTCTTTAGTTGTTGGGATATCATATAAAACTAAGATTGTTTCAAAACCAAACTTTTGTGCGATAGAGGCTTCTTTTAAATCTCGGACAAACACATGCTTTATCCCATATTTACTTGCCATTAAAGCTATTTGCTCAGTTCCATGTCCATAAGCGTTGTCTTTTAAAGCTATAGCTACTTTATCTTTAGAGCCACAACTTTGCGAAAAGTAATCTAGATTATGAAAAAAAGCTTTTTGCTTGAGTTTGATATATCCCATTTTTTACTTCTGTAAAAATTGTGTACCAATACCATCACTTGTAAATAGTTCAAGTAAAATACTATGTTCAACTCTTCCATCTATAATATGTGCTTTATGTACACCATTATAAATTGCATCAATACAGCTATCAACTTTTGGTATCATGCCACCTGCAATTGTGCCATCATCTTTATATTTTTGTACATCTTCTTTATCAAGAGAATTTAATAATTCACCATTTTTATCCAATACTCCAATAGTATCTGTTAAAAATAATACTTTATTTGCTTGGAGTGCAATAGCTACTTTTGAAGCTGCTATATCTGCATTGATATTAAACCCTGGATGATTTGGTCTTTCACTGTTTGCAATAGGTGCAATAACAGGAACAAAACCCTCTTCAATTAAATCTTCAATCATTTCAGCATTAATAGAGGTCACTTCACCTGTAAAACCAAATTTTCCACCATCTTTTGCTATAGCTTCTATACAGTTGCTGTCTTTTCCACTTATTCCAATAGCCTTTGTTCCATGATAATTTAAAAGTGAAGTGATATTTTTATTTATTTCTCCACTTAAAACCATCTCAACTATTCTCATACTCTCTTCACAAGTTACCCTATGTCCATCAACAAAAGTTGATGGGATTTCTAATTTATTTAACATATCAGATATTTTAGCCCCGCCACCATGAACGATAACTGGTTTTATACCTACAAGTTGTAAAAGTGTTATATCTTTTGCAAATTTTTCTTGTAACTCTGGACTTGTTTGAGCACTACCACCATATTTAATAACTATTGTTTTATTTCTAAACTCTTTGATATAAGGTAAGGCATCAAGAAGTGTTTTGATTTTATCTTGTTTTAATTTCATAATATTCTTTTTCTTTTTTTCTTTAAAAATACATATTTATCAGGATCAAGAGAATCAAGAAAATCTATAATATCTCTATCTCCTATTTTTACAGCAAACATATAAGTATCACCACTTACTTCAGCACCATTATTTACTAAAAATTCTACAGCTTCTAAATGTTTATCTTTTATAGCATAATCTAAAGCTGTAAAGTTTAACATATCTTTATCATTAATTTTAGCTGCATAACTCAACAATAACCCCATAGAAGGGATATCGTTTTTTCTTGTAAAATGCATTAACAATGTAAAACCATTTGGGTCTTTTGTATTAGCATCTGCCCCATTTTGTAATAATGTCAATATATCTTGTGCCATAATATTTTTCTTTAGTTTTTAAAATTATTTATTATAAATTGAGCAGCTACTTTTCCATCTGCTGCTGCTGTTACTGCTAAATCAGCCCCTCTTACACCATCTCCACCTGCATACACTTTAGACTTTGATGTTTGATATTGCTCATTTACTTTTATTCCATTCCATTTATCTAATTCTAAAGAACTCTCTTTGATAAACTCTGGTAACTCTTGATCAAATCCAAGTGCAAGTATTATTATATCTGCTTCTTCTAAATATTCGCTATTTTCAATAATTTGAACACTTTGTCTTCCAGACTCATCAGGTTCACTCATAGATGTTTTAAGAACTTGTACACCATTTGCTTCTATAGATTTAGGAGAAACATTAAATACAAATTCAACACCCTCTTCTTTAGAATTTACAACTTCTTTTTTACTTCCAGGCATATTTGCTTCATCTCTTCTATACAAACATTTTACTGTTGAAGCACCTTCTCTTATAGATGTTCTTACACAGTCCATAGCAGTATCTCCACCACCAATTACAACTACATTTTTACCTTGAACATCTATAAACTTTTCAACCTTTTCATCAAAATTTCTTTTTTGAATTGATGTTAAGAATTCCATTGCCAAGAAAACATTATCATTTTCTTCACCTGAAATACCTGGTTTTTTCCCTTTTGTTGCACCTATTCCTAAAAATACTGCATCATAAGAATCTTCAAGTTCTTTAAATGATTTATCTTTACCAATTTCACAATTTGTATATAAATTCATACCAGCATCAACTAACCAATCAATTCTTCTTTGAACTCTAAATTTATCAAGTTTAAATCCAGGAATTCCATAAGTTAAAAGTCCACCAGCTTTATTTGCTCGCTCATACATGTCTACATCAACACCAGCTCTTAAAAGAAATGTAGCTACACTAATACCAGCTGGTCCACTTCCTATAACAGCAACTTTTTTACCTATTTTTTCACTAGCAAATTTTGGTTTCAATCCTTGTTCAAAACCTGTTTCACTAATATGTGTTTCAACTGCACCAATTGTAATAGCACCATGTGTATCATTTAAAGTACAGTCACCTTCACATAATACATCTTGAGGACAAATTCTTCCTAAGATTTCAGGGAAAGGTGAAGTTTCATTTGAGATATTAAAAGCCAATTCAATATCATTTTGAGCTGTTTGCTTTAACCATGCAGGAATTATATTGTGAAGAGGACATTTATTATGACAGTAAGGATCTCCACATCCTATACATCTATCAGCTTGCTCTTGTGCTTTGTTTTTATCAAATACATTATAAACTTCACTGAAGTCTTTAATTCTCTCCATAACCCCTCTTTTTGAAGGATTATTTCTATCTACTTTTGTAAAATTTAACATTCTATTAATCTCCCTGCTCTGGGTTTAAAGGTAAAATTGTCATATCTTTTGGTTTTACCATCCAGAAATTTCTAATCTCTGATCTAAAGTGTTCTAAAATCTCTTCTGCTTTTAAAGATTCTGTTTCTTTCAGATAATCTTTTAGCGTATTTTTTAGATAAATTCTTTCTAATTCTGTATCATCTGTATCAATTCTAAGAGCTTCTATCAACTCTTGGTTCATTTTATCAGTAAACTCTCTATCTGGATCATATATAAATGCTAATCCACCTGTCATACCTGCACCAAAGTTGATACCTGTTTGACCTAAGATTACTACTATACCACCTGTCATATATTCACATGGAGAATCTCCAGTTCCTTCAACAACTGCAATTGTTCCAGAGTTTCTTACAGCAAATCTCTCACCTACTGTAGCTCTTACATAAAGCTTTCCACCTGTTGCCCCATATAAACATGTATTTCCAGCACCTGCATAGCTACTACCTTGAAGAGCAGGTTTGATGATGATTTTTCCACCACTCATCCCTTTTCCTACATAATCATTTGCTACGCCATCAAGATAAATTGAAACACCTTTACTTAAAAATGTTCCAAAAGATTGTCCTGCAACACCAGTTAAATTATATGTAATAGTATCTTCTGGAAGTCCTGCATCTCCATATCTTGTTGCGATCTCACCAGATGTTAATGTACCGAAACTTCTATTTAAATTAGTAATCTCTGCATCAACTACTACAGGAATATTTGGACTTTGAATTGTTGGAAGTACTTTTCTAAGAAGTTTATGAGAATCTTCATTTTGATCGTAAGGAGTATTTGACTCAACTTGACAAGTATCAACTCCATCAATTCTTCTTAATACATTTTGAAAATCAAATTTTTGTGCAAATTCACCATCAAGTACTTTTAATAAATCACTTCTACCGATAATTTGCTCTAACGATGTATATCCTAAAGATGCCAAAATTTCTCGTACATCTTGTGCTAAGAATTCAAAATATGAGATAAGTCTTTCAACTGTTCCACTAAATTTTTCTCTTAAATCTTCATCTTGAGTTGCAACTCCCACACTACATTTATTTGTGTGACAAATTCTTAAAATTTTACATCCAAGAAGTGTAAGTACAGAAGTACCAAAAGCATAACTTTCAGCACCAAGCATTGCTGCTTTTACTACATCAATTCCTGTTTTTAATCCACCATCAGTTTGAAGATGAACCATACCTCTTAAGTGATTTGCTTTAAGTGAATTATGTGCTTCACTTAATCCCATCTCCCAAGCATTACCTGTATGTTTAATAGATGTTAATGGAGCGGCTCCTGTTCCACCATCAGCCCCAGAGATAATAATCTTATCAGCATATGCTTTTGCAACACCTGATGCAATAGTACCAACACCAACTGACGAAACAAGTTTTACAGCTATTTTAGCTTTTGGATTGATCTGTTTTAAATCAAAAATCAATTGTGCTAAATCCTCAATAGAATAAATATCATGGTGAGGAGGTGGTGAAATCAATGTAACACCTGGAGTTGTATGTCTAAGCGTTGCAATCATAGGAGTTACTTTTGAACCTGGTAATTGTCCACCCTCACCTGGTTTTGCACCTTGCGCTAGTTTGATTTGTAGCTCTTCACAGTTTACTAAATACCCTGGAGTCACACCAAATCTACCTGATGCAACTTGTTTAATTTTAGAATTTTTTAATGTATTAAATCTAGCAGGATCTTCTCCACCTTCCCCAGAGTTACTTTGTGCACCAATAGTATTCATAGCAACGGCAATTGCTTCATGAGCTTCAACAGATATAGAACCACATGACATAGCTGCTGCTGCAAATCTTTTAAATATATCTTCTTTTGATTCCACTTCATCAATATTTATAGTAGTTTTATCACTATTAAACTCAAAGAAATCTCGAATAAACTTTTGACCTCTATTTTCTACTAAGTTTTTTAATCCTTTAAAATCACTGATATCTTCTTTACCAGTTGCATTTTTATTATGCATAGCATGTGTAACAGCAGGTGCATAATCATGGTACTCACCACCGTCAATATATTTATAAAAACCACCCATATTTAGTGGGAACATTGATTTATCATCAAAATATGCATTAAAATGTAGCTTTTCTATTCTTTTTTCAATATCTTCATATCCAAGTCCAGCTAAATCACTATTTGCATGTTCAAAACAATCTTGTACAATTTTGTCACTTAAACCGATAATATCAAATAATGATGAATTTCTATAACTAGCAATTGTAGCAATACCCATTTTTGACATAATTTTAAGAAGACCTGCACCAATAGCTTTCATACTGTTTTTTAATTTCTTTTGTAACTCATAAGCAGAAATATTTTTTCTCTCATAGTACGAAATAATTGAAGCATACATCATATATGGATAAATTACAGCTGCACCAAATGCTATTAAAACAGCTGCACTATGTGGGTCATACACTTCACTTGTTACAGCAACTATAGATACTGTACTTCTGATTTTGTCATTTTGAAGTTTGTGGTTTATATATCCAACTGCCATAGCCATTGGGATAATTTTAGAATCTTTTGATACATCTCTATCATCTAAAATTACTATACTTATATTCTCATTTACTACTGCATCTTTTACATCAGAATAAAGAGTTTCAAGTGCTTCTTCTAAATTTGTTGTAAATGTTGTACTAAATGATTTATTTTTAAAATCTTCATCATATAATGGATCTGTACTATCACCAAACTTTTTAACTATTTCAAATTTTTCTTGCATAAGTATTGGACTAACAGCTTTTAATCTTTTTGAGTTATGTTCACTCTCTTCTAAAATATTATAAGCATGTCCAAGTCCTGTATTTAAAGACATTACTATCTTTTCTCTATATGGATCAATTGGTGGGTTTGTAACTTGTGCAAATTTTTGTCTAAAAAAATCTGTAAAATTTCTATTTGCATTTGAAAAACATGCTAATGGAGTATCATCTCCCATAGAACCAGTTGGTTCTTTCCCCTCATCTGCCATAGGAATAATCATCTGATCTAATGTTTCATAAGTGATATTTGCATACTTTTGTCTATGGTCTAAATCATCAAATTTATAATCCTCTAAATCTACAAAAGTATCTTCAACATACTCTTGTAAATATTGCATATTTGAAGTAAGCCACTTTTCATAGTTTTGTGTTGATTTTAAATAATCATTAATATCATCATTTTTTAATATTTGACCATTTTTAAGATCAAGTGCAATCATTTGACCACTTTGTAATCTTCCTCTATCAATAATATCTTCCTCAGGAATCAATACTGTTCCATATTCACTTGTGATAAAAAGTCTATCATCTTTAGTTTGGAAATATTTTGAAGGTCTTAAACCATTTCTATCTATTAAACATCCAATATGTCTTCCATCTGTAAGTGATACAGCAGCTGGTCCATCCCATGCTTCAAATCTAATCGCACAATACTCATAAAATGCTCTAAGCTCACTATCCATATATGGAGCATTTTGCCAAGGTGCTGGGACTAAACTTCTAGCACATTTAAAGAAGTCCATTCCATTTATCATCAAAAACTCAAACATATTATCTAAAGAAGCACTATCACTTCCACCATCTTGTAAAAGTGGAAAAATTCTCGCCAACTCTTCATCACTAAAAATTTCAGATTTAATAGCTTCTGTTTTTACCAATACATTAAATCTATTTGCTTCTACAGAGTTAATCTCACCATTGTGTGCAATTCCTCTAAATGGCTGTGCAAGTCTCCATTTTGGTAATGTATTTGTTGAGAATCTTTGGTGAAACAATGCAAAAGATATTTTAAAATCTTGATCATTTAAATCAAGGTAAAACTGCTTAATTGTTGTAGGCATCACAAGCCCTTTATAAGCAATCACTTTTGATGAAAATGTTGGGATATAAAAATCTTCTTGATCTTTTAATGCATGTTCTGATTCTTTTCTTGCAAGATATAACATTGCATCAAATCTTTTTGAAGATATTAAAGTATTTGGAACAACAAAAACTTGCGTAATCTCAGGTAATATCGCTAAAGCTTGCTCACCCAAGGCATCTGTATTTACAGGAACTTCTCTACATAATAGTACTTTTAAATCATTTTTTTCACAATAATATTTAAAAGTTTCTAACTGTGCTTCACCTTTTGAAAAAACCATGGCAACTGCATATAATTTTGGAAGATCAACTCCATTTTGCATTGCAACTTTTCGCATAAAATCATCTGGAATTGATAAAAGCAATCCACTACCATCTCCACTCTTACCATCAGCTGCTACTGCACCTCTATGCATCATTCGCTCTAGTGCTGTAATAGCATCCTCTAAATTTTGATGTGTTTGTTTATTTTTTAAGTGAGCTACTAGTCCAAACCCACAATTGTCTTTGAAAGAAGTTAATTTGTCTAAATTACATCCCATTATTTTCCTTTATGTGTTTTATCTCTATTTTCGTAATATTTAGTGTGTATTAAAGAGATAGTTTAAGATTATCTTACATATATTACGGCGATTTTATCCAATTTTTGTTTAAAATGGCGTTAAACAAAAACTATAAAAAAAAGGTGATAGGAAAACCTATCACCTTTTAAAAATCTTAATAGTTAAAAATTTATATTAACAAGAATATGTAGAAATAAACTCAAATGCAGTTGGTCTAGCTTCATCTGGCCAAACTTGTGTTTCAAATTTATATCCTTGGTATGTATCTATAAAGTCTTGTGTAAATACAGGTTTTAAGAAATCATTATCTCTAATTAAAGCTTCTAATGAACCTCTTAATGTATGTGGCATTTGAGGAATACCTTTTTCTCTAATCTCATTTAATGATAATTCAAACAAATCTTCATCCATAGGTCCTACTGGAATATCTTTATTTTTAATACCATCAAGTCCAGCCATCATCATAGCAGCAAATGCTAAATATGGACAAGCTGTAGAATCTGGGAATCTCATCTCAACTCTTGTTGCTTTTTCACCAGCTCCATAAGGGATTCTACAAGATGCTGATCTATTTTGAGAAGAATATGTAAGAATTGAAGGTGCTTCAAATCCTGGGATTAATCTTTTGTATGAGTTTGTTGATGGGTTTGTAAATGCAGCAACTGCTCTTGCGTGTTTAAAAATACCACCTACATAATGTAATGCCATCTCTGAAAGATTTCCATATTCACCCTCTTTATAGAAAAGGTTTTTACCATCTTTCCATAATGATTGGTGTACATGCATACCATTACCATTATCACCATATAATGGTTTTGGCATAAATGTACAAGTTTTACCATTTAAATGTGCAACCATTTTACATACATATTTATATTTTTGTACATTATCAGCAGCTGTAATTATATCACTAAATACTATACCGATTTCACCTTGTGCTTGTGCAACTTCGTGATGTCCAAGTATAACTTCTAAACCAACTTCCTCAAGAACTTGCATCATCTCTGCTCTTAAATCTACCATAGAATCTGTTGGTTGTACTGGGAAGTATCCACCTTTTGTTCTTGGTCTGTGTCCCATATTTCCAAATTCATAGTCAGTAGAATCAGACCACTCACCTTCACTTGAATCTACTTTATATCCAGCTTCATTAATAGAATCTTTAAATTGTACATCATCAAAAATAAAGAACTCATTTTCAGGTCCAAAATATGCAGCATCTGCAATTCCTAATTCTTCTGCATGAGCTAGCGCTTTTTTAGCAATAGATCTTGGACATTTAGCGTATAGTTCATTTTTATAAATATCGTATACATCACAAATAACAATAATTGTACTATCTGCTGTGAAAGGATCTAAAAATGCTGTTGCTACATCTGGTTTTAATAACATATCTGATTTATTAATTGGTTGCCATGCATCTACTGATGAACCATCAAATGGTAAACCACCATCTAGTTGTTCTGCACTTACTGCACTCATTCTATAAGTTAAATGATGCCATGCACCTTTAATATCAGAAAATCTAAAGTCAACAAATTCTACCTCATTCTCTTCACAATATTTAAAAAACTCTTCTGTATTTTTTACAAATTTACCCATATACTTTTCTCCTGTATTTATTTTAGACTATTTTAACTAATTGTAGGAAAAAGTAAAGTTAATTTTTGTATGCTTTTTATACAAAATTTAACTTTTACATTAAAATAGTATAATATCAAAAATTAAAACTTTTATTTTCTAACTTAAGGACTTTTATGACAACAAATGAAGCTGTAAATAATTTGGACACCATCATCACAAAAATAGAGGCATCAAGACTTAAAGTAAGTGACCACCTTATCGTGCAACTTGTAGCGATTAGTAAATATTCTACGACACAAGAGATACAAACACTCTATGAAGCAGGTCAAAGAGCTTTTGGAGAAAACAAAGTACAAGACTTAAAAGAGAAACAAGAAATTTTAAAAGATTTACCAATAGCTTGGCATTTTGTAGGAACATTACAAAAAAATAAAATTAATAATCTTATAGACTGTAACCCAACTTTAATGCATTCCCTTGATAGTTTAGATTTAGCACAAGAATTAGATAAAAAGCTTAAAGCTAAAAATAAAACTATGAGATGCCTTCTTCAAATAAACTCTGCTTACGAAGAGTCAAAATCAGGAGTATCTCCAGAAGATGCAGTTGCTATTTATAATGAAATACAAGAAAAATATACAAATATTAAATTAGTTGGTGTTATGAGTATAGGTGCTCATAGCCAAAATCAAAATGAGATATTAAAAAGCTTTCAAACTACAAAAAATATTTTTGAAAACTGTCCAGATGCTACAATCTGTTCTATGGGAATGAGTGGAGACTTTGAATTGGCTATTGAAAATGGAAGTAATATGGTACGAATAGGAAGTGCTTTGTTTCAATAGCACTTCGCTACTCTTTTACAGTTTCTAAACCTTTATCAATCCAACCGTAATTTATCCCACCATCTAACTCTTGTACATATTTATATCCAAGTTGAATCCCAAGCAACTCACCAACTGCTTTAGTTCTATTCGCATGTGCACATACTAAAATAAATGGCTGTTCCTTTGAGGTAACAATTTTTGTAAATTCACTCATCCACGCATTAATATCATATTTTCCTTGTCCATCAAAGAATGTTAATTTATAACTTCCTTTAATAGTACCAAATCGTTCCCATTCATCAGGTCGTCTTATATCTATAACTGCTACACCATTTTTAATAGCTTCTTGAACCTGTGCTGTTTTCAATGTTGTAAAACCTGCCATTAGTGTTTCTGCCATAATCAATACTCCTAATATTATAATTTTAAGTTTATTTTTCACTATTCATTCCTTAATACATCTAGTACATCAATTTGTGTTGCTTTTTTTGCAGGATAGTATGAAGATAAAAAAACAATTATCATACTTCCTATAACTATAGAGATAAAATCTACACTATCAAGTAAAAGTGGTAATTTACTCGTACCATATACATCAGCAGGTAAAGATACAATATCAAAATTACCTAATATATAGATTCCTAAAAAACCTAAACCTATTCCTACAATAATTCCAGAATATCCTATGATGATACCAAGTCTTAAAAATATATGTTTTACCTCTTGTGTACTAGCCCCAAGAGAGAGTAAAAGGGCTATCTCTTTTCTTCTACTCATAACAGTCATAAGCAATGAACTTATAATATTTAATGATGCTATTAAAATAATAAGCATCAATACTATAAATAAAGCATGTTTTTCCATCTCCATAGCTGCAAAAAAGTTTCCATTTTGTTGCCACCAACCCACTATTCCTACTCCAAAAGATGGTAACTCTTTTTTTATCAATTCTATATCTTTAAATGGCTCATCACTATAAATATGTATCCCATCATAATAAGTATCACTTTTTTTCAAAATAGTTCTTAAAGCCTCAATTGATGTATACATATAAGCTTTATCATAGGCAGTAAGTCCAGACTTAAATTGATTTGTATACACAAACCGTTTCATTTTTGGCATCATTGAAAAGCCACTTGGATTTACAGTAGTAAAATATAAAGTTACTTTTTGACTATCAAAAAGATACAACTCATCTTTGATACCCTGTCCTACTATTAAATGATATTTTCCTAGATCTTGCAAATCCTTTACAGTTTCATTATATATTTTATTTATTTGTGATTCTTTTGTTTTATCAACACCAAAAATCACTCCTCCTGCCATAGAGTTATCATTTTGTACCATAACTTGAGAAGTTAAATATGGAGAAAACATTAAATGTGGGAATTTTTTTTCTAAATCTTGTAGAAGTTCTTCATTAACTGTACCATCTATTTGAGGATAGATACTTAAAGGATAATTCATCGTAAAAAGTTTATCTTCGAACTCTTTTGCAGTACCATTCATAATAGCCATAGCAACTATTAGAACCATAACTCCAACACAAACACCAATAAATGCTAAAATTGCACTTATTGATATAAAAGGGTTTTTTGTATCAAATCTTAGATACTTTTTTATTATAAAGTTTATTAATTTAGTATTCAACTACTACGCCTATGCTTTTGCCAGAAGACCTTTTTTGGGTCCACTTTGACCACAACATTGTTTATATTTTTTTCCACTTCCACAAGGACAAGGACTATTTCTTGGAATCTTTTTCTCAACAACAGCTTGTGTTGTTTCATTACTACTTAAAGAGATATCTTCTACACTAGACTCCATCTCTTGTCGTAATCTCTCTAAAGCTTCTTGTTCTCTTTGTATCTCATCTTCATCTCTTAATTGAACTGAAAATAAAATTCGAACTATCTCATATTTAATAGAAGCGATAAGTTCTATAAACATATTATATGATTCTTTTTTATACTCAACAAGTGGGTCTTTTTGATTATATCCTCGAAGCCCTATTCCTGTTTTTAATGTATCCATAGAGTATAAATGCTCTCTATAAGCTTTATCTAGAACTTGAAGATACAATATTCTTTCTATCTCATTTCTTTGATCTGGCGCTGGTACACTCATTTTTTCTTCATATTTATCTTTTAAAATTTTTACTAACTTTTCGAATAGTTCGTCAAAGTCATTTGACACAATATCTTCTTGTGTAATATCTAAGTTCAAATCTTCTTTAATTTTCAATACAATATTTTCATAATTTAAATCTTCAATCATAACACTTGTACTAATATCTTTTGCATTTTCAATAACTAACGCTACAAATTCACCAATATTTTCATCAATTTTACTTGCAACATCATAACCAACACTCAGAAGATTATTTCTAAAACTATAGATAACTTTTCGCTGTTCATTTGCAACATCATCATATTCTAATAAATGTTTTCTTGATTCAAAGTGCATTGTTTCCACTTTTTTCTGTGCATTTTCAACTGCTCTTGTTACCATACCAGATTCAATATGTTCACCCTCTTCAAGACCTAATCTACTCATAACACCAGCAATTTTATCACTTCCAAAAATTCTGAGTAAATTATCTTCTAAACTTAAATAAAATTGTGACTCACCAACATCACCTTGTCGTCCAGCACGACCTCGAAGTTGATTATCTATTCTTCTACTTTCATGTCTTTCAGTACCAAGTATTACCAGTCCACCAAGTTCTAAACACTCAGCAGGTAACTTAATATCAACTCCACGACCAGCCATATTTGTAGCAATTGTTACAGCACCTTTTTGTCCAGCATCTTCAACTATTTTTCCCTCTTTTTCATGCTGTTTTGCATTTAAAACTGTGTGAGGAATTTTCTCTTTTTTTAATAATTCATGAAGATGTTCTGATTTTTCAATACTTGCAGTTCCTACTAATATTGGTTGTCCTGTTTGATTTATCTCTTTAATTCTTTGACATACTGCGATAAATTTTTCTCGCTCAGTTTTATAAATCAAATCATTTTTATCATCTCTTCTAATTGGTACATTTGTAGGAATTGATACAACATCAAGACTATATATCTCTGCAAACTCTGTAGCTTCTGTTTGAGCTGTTCCTGTCATACCAGCTAACTTGTCATACATTCTAAAGTAGTTTTGGAAAGTAATATCTGCTAATGTTTGTGATTCATCTTGAATCTGCACACCCTCTTTTGCTTCTAAAGCTTGGTGTAATCCATCACTAAACCTTCTTCCTTCACTTAATCTTCCTGTAAATTCATCTACAATAATTACTTCATTATTTTGAACAACATAATCAACATCTTTTTCAAATAAATTATTTGCTTTTAAAGCCTGATCAAGATTATGAGAAAGTGAGGCGTGCTCTAGTGAGTAAAGATTATCTACTTCAAATAACTCTTGTGCTTTTTCGATTCCAGCTTCTGTTAGAAGTACCACTTTATTTTTTTCATCAACAGTATAATCACCTGTTACCTCATCAGATTCAGAAGGATTTTTTGCTTCTTTTCTTTCCCCTTTTTCAAGTTGTAAAGCAATTTTATGAGAACGCACATAATCAGAACTTTTATAATTTGTAGGTCCTGAGATAATTAAAGGAGTTCTTGCTTCATCAATCAAAATTGAATCCACCTCATCAACAATAACAAAGTTATAGTTTCTTTGTACTTGTTCTTCTAAAGAATAATGCATGTTATCTCTTAAAAAATCAAATCCAAATTCATTATTTGTCCCATATGTTATGTCTGCTAAATACTGTTCTTTTCTCTCAGCTTCACTTCCAATAGCACCTGTTAAAGCACCTACACTAAATCCCAAAAAGTTATATAAAGGTTCTAACTCTTTTGCATCTCTTGAAGCTAAATAATCATTTACTGTTACAACATGTACACCTTTTCCACTCATCGCATTTAAAGCAACGGCTAAAGTTCCAACAAGAGTTTTCCCCTCACCTGTTTTCATCTCTGCTATTCTACCATCATGTAAAACCATACCACCAATAAGCTGAACATCATAATGTCTCATACCTAAGACTCTTTTACTAGCTTCTCTTGTAATAGCAAAACTATCTATTAATACTTCATTTAAAGTTTTTATATTATTTTGAACATCATTTTTAAGCTGATTAAATCTTTCTTGTAATTCTTCATCCGAAAGAGTAGCGTATGATTCTTCTAAAGCATTGATAAGCTCTACTCTTTTTCTATACTTTTTAACCTCTTTATCATTTTTAGTACCAAATATTTTTGAAAAGATATTTAACATTTATACTGTTCCTTATTGTAGTTTTCATAAGTCAAATCGCTTAAGACGATGTGTGCTATAATTTGAAGCTAATATTTTATCTAAAGGTTTGTTATGAAGTTATTAATTATCTTATTTTTCTCTATTTTTGTAGCTTTTGCTAGTAACTTCAAAGATATTAATAGTTTCGAAGCTACATTTAAACAATCAATTATTAATAATTCAGGAAGTGAGATATTATATTCAGGGAAAATTTTTATCAAAAAACCTTTTAGTATAGTCTGGAAATATCGTAAACCAATTGAAAAATATGTTTATATTATTGATAAAAAAGCAACCATTATTGAACCTGATTTAGAACAAGCTATATTCTCAACATTAGATAAAAAAATAAATATTTTAAAACTCTTAGAGAATGCCCAACAAATCTCTCCAAATCAATATATTTCTACATTTAACAACATAGATTACACTTTAACGATTATCAACAATCAATTAGAACAAATAAATTACAAAGATAGTATTGATAATAGCATCTCAATAAGTTTTACAAATATCAAACAAAATCACACTATTCCAAATCAAATTTTTCAATTTACTATTCCAAACGAATATGATATCATAAGAAAGTAAGTTATATTTGATATAATATGCACTTGAAGGTACAATAAGCAATAGCTTGAATGAAATATTCAAGAGGAAAGTCTGAGCTGCTGTGAAGTATGGTTCCATCTAACTGATGGCTAGGGTAACCTAAGGGATAGTGCAACAGAAAGTAAACTACCTGTTTATACAGGAAAAGGTGAAACGGTGGGGTAAGAGCCCACCAGTGTTTTGAGTAATCTTAACAGCTATGTAAACCCAACCTGCAGCAAGAAGAGATGGTATAAGCTTCACTATTTTGGCTCTTCGCACGATTGATTTTGTAAAAAATCAACTAGATAAATTATTGCTAATTACAAAACTCAGCTTACCGTTGTACCTTTAATTATCTAAAAATGGATGAAATATATGGTAGGCTTACAATGAACAATGATTTATTAATTCTAGATGATGAAAGTATAGATTTAGATCAAATAGGTACTGAAAATACAGTCTCATTTGAAAAAAAGAAACTTAAACATAAAGAAGAACTCATTAAGTCTTTAAAAGATGACTATATGATATCTTTAAGAGAAAACTATGATGCTGATGATAACCTACTTACTATTATGGATGAACTACTTAAAGAATCTAACGACCACGAAAAACTCATCAAAATACTAGATACTTTATAATTCTAACTCTTGAGGTTTACCAAAATAATATCCTTGCGAATAATCTACACCTAAATCATTTAAATATTCAAATATCTCTTTTGTTTCAACATATTCTGCAATAGTTTTTATTTTTTGTCTTTTTGCAAAAGTTACTATTGTTTCAACAATATTTTTACTATACTCATCATTAAGAATATTTCTAATAATACTTCCATCAATTTTTAAAATATCAGGTTCAAATTTTAATAATCTTTCAAAATTAGAATACCCTGCTCCAAAATCATCAATAGCAATAGAAACACCCATGGATTTTACTCTTTTAACAAAGCTAATAATATTTTCAAAGTCTTTAATAGTTTCATCTTCTAACAATTCAAATATTAATCTATCTCTCTCATCGTGATATTCTTCTAAAAGCTGATAAATTTTCTCTCTTGTTGATTCTTTTTCTATATCAATGGTAGAAAGATTTATTGATAATCTTGTGGTAATAGCTTTTAACATTTTAAATGAGTTTTCTAAAACTCTATCTGTTATTTTTGTATAATATATCCCTTTTTTTGATATATTTAAAAATTGATAAGGAGTTAGAACCTTCCCCTCTTCATCTACAAGACGAACCAAAGATTCATATTTTTCTACTTGCTGTGTTTTATTATTAATAATAGGTTGAAAGTAAGAGATAATCTTATAATTATCAAGAGCAATTTTCACCATTTTAATCACATCTAGATTTTTTTTCGCTTCTAGTTGATGTCGAATAGAAAAATCATTTGAGTGACAAATTATGATATTTCTATCAATCACTTCATCCAATCCAGCTTTCGCATCTTCATACAACATATGTTTTCCAAAAGCATAACTCAATGAAATATTGATATCATATTCTATCCCATCTATTTCTAAAATAGAGTTTTTTACATTTTCAACAAACTCTTTTAAATAAGAATCTATCTCAATATTATGTTCCATAAATGTATCTAAATCTGTTAAAAGTGCATATCTACCATCATCAAGATTAAAAACATTATCAAATTTATAAGTATTTGGAAGATATGATAAAAGTTTAAACCCAAACATCTTTTCAATTTTATCAATTGTTGTTAAATTATAAAACTTTTCAAGCATCTCAAACTCTTCTATATGTACCAAAATTAAAAGAGATAAAGTATTTGCTTCTATTTTATCGAGAAAGTGTTTTTTATCACTTAATATTGAACTTATATCTTGTCGCAAAGCTATATATTCAACAATATCCCCTTTTGTATCCAAAATAGGTGTTATAGTTGAATTTACATAATAAGATTCTCCAGATTTACTGATATTCCTT
Organism: Arcobacteraceae bacterium; assembly: GCA_963667095.1. Classification (GTDB taxonomy): domain Bacteria; phylum Campylobacterota; class Campylobacteria; order Campylobacterales; family Arcobacteraceae; genus JAIOSF01. The sequence goes on from OY762960.1 coordinate 255,518, forward strand.
ATAATCCCATTCCACTGTTGTTTTTTCTCTTTAATAGTGTCCCATAATTCTTTAAATACCTCTTTTTGAGTATCTGGGTGTCTTATTATATTATGGTTTTTACCAAGAAGTTCATTTTTTGTATACCCAGAAACTTTACAAAAATTATCATTTGCATATGTAATTTTTCCAGAGGGATCTGTTTTAGAAATTATAGAACTTTTATCTGTTATCTCTTGATATTGTTTTAAAAGATTGAGGTTTTCTTTATTATTTTCATACTCTTCCCCTATTTGATATCGAACTTCAAGTTGTTCAATTCTATTTAAAAAATCTTGATTATCAATAGGATGTGTAAAATATCCATCAATTCCTAGTTCTATATTTTTAATTAAAGTTTCATATTGTTTATCTTTTGAAAGTATTAAAGTGATAATAAAAGGTCTTTGAACTCTTATATTTTTAATAAAGTCAAACTTTTCATTGTAGTTGTTTTCCAATTCTATTAAAACAATATCTATATAGTTTTTAGTAAACTTTGTGAGGGCATCTTCCTCATCATAAGCAAAAATCACTGAACCAAAATGTTGCATTAACCAATCATCATAACTATGGCTTTTTGCTTTAACAAATAATAAAGTAAGTCGTTTTGTAAATTTATCATTATTTATATTCATAATAAATTATTATACTATATTCTTATTAAATTTTTAGAGATTAATTTTCAATTTTGTTACAAAATCATATAATTAACTAAATAAGTTTGGAGAGTATATATGATGAAAAAAATATTTTTTCTATTTAGTATTATGATATTATTTACATCATGTACAAAAAAAGTATCTATATTGAATTATAATAGTGTCAATATTCCCCTTAAAAACTTACAAAATGTAAATATCACTTTAGAAGGAAGTGATACCTTTAAAACACTCTTACAGAATACTCTTCCCACTTACTTTGATGGGGAAGCAATACTTATTGATACAAAAAGGACTGATAATATTTTACATATTATTGAAAACAGTATACAAACAACAAAACACTTTTATGAATCTGAAGATACAAAAACAGTAAAATATGTTTCTTATATTTTGGACAAACAAAACAATACTTATCATCCAGTAATCAAGGAAAGAGAATTACTTTTTTTTAAAAAGTGTTTAGTAACAAACTATACTTTAAGTGCTAGTGTTACTACAAGATTTAAAAGAGATACTATTACAGCAACAATAAGTGATGAAAGCTGTAGAAAAAGAAGATACAATATTTTTAATGACTATGAATTTTCACAAAAAGATAGTAGCATTTTTTATAATGAATTAGTTAATAAATTAGCATTGAATATTAAAAATTATTTAATTCCCTCTAAAACAATTTATACAGTAGAGATAAATGATGAGATAGATTTTGGAATGAGTAAAACTGATGAAGAGGTTTATGAAAACATTATTAATATGATGGCAGAGAATATGTTTACAAATAATATTCTTCAAGAGCTTCAAAAACTAGATGCTAAATACCCTTATCAATATTCTATAAATTATAATATTGGTTTATTTTATGAATATCAAGGTGAAAATGAAAAAGCACTCATATTTTATAAAAATTGTCTTAATATTAAAACAACAAAAGATATAATAAAAAGAATAGCGACTGTTCAAAAAAATATAGACAATTTACAAAAAATTAAACTATAAGTTTTTCTAGGAGTATCTAATGAAAACATTTACCAAACTATTTTCAAAAATTATCATAAGCTTATTGGGGCTTTATAGTATCTTGGGATTTATAGTTATACCTTATTTTATCCAGTTTTATGTACCCTCTATCATCCAAAAAACTATTCATACAAATAGTTATATAGATTCTGTTCATCTCAATCCCTTTACTTTTAATATCAAAATTAGTAACTTAATCATTAATGACCAAAACAATAAAAATCTACTCTTTTTTGAAACTTTAAAAGTAAATCTCAATCCGATGAAACTTTTAAAAAATGAGATCTCTTTACAAAGTTTGAGCATCGATAATTTTAAACTTGATATAGATATTGATAAAAATAAAACAGCAAATTTTCAATATATTCTAGATAGCTTAGCAAAAAATAGTACCAAAGAGAGTTCTACTACAATACAAAATGAAAGTAAAAGTTATCTCTTTTCTATAGAACAGTTAGATTTAACAAATATAAATTTTGTTTTTCAAGACTACTCAAAAGAGGAACCATTTATAGTTAAAACAAAACCTATCAATCTCACTTCTCATAATATAAAAACTAAAGAGAATCATATCAATAAATTTTCTTTTGACATAGATACTTTTAATAGTGGAAAGATTACATTGAATTCAAATATTGTTGTAAAACCACTTCAGCTTAATGGTGATATTCAACTTTCAAATATAAATGTCAATAAAATATTTCACTATACAAAACCTAGTGACTTGAAACTTGATATAGATTCAAACCCGCTAAATCTTGCTTTTAATTATGACTATAAACAAAATAATAGTGTGCAAGATATCAAACTTGGAAAACTTTTTTTAAACCTAGATAGTATAAGCATAAAAAAAGACAACTTTATAGTTGAAACAAAGCAATTAAAAAATGCTATTGATACTATAGAACTCAATATAGATAAAAAGCTACAATATGCTGTCAATAATATTAATACAACTATGAGTCACATTCTTTTTAGTGATAAGCAAAAAGATGTAACTTTTGATTTTAAAGATTTTGTAAACTCTATAAAGGAAGTTACACAAGAGAAACAAAGTAGCATAGACATAGTTCAAATACTCAAAACTCCTTCAAGTGGAGAATTAAAAGCAAATATAAAAGTTGTACAAGAACCACTTAGTATAAATATGGATTTAAATACAAAAAACATTGATCTACAGCCATATAACAAGTATATACAAGATTTTATAAATCTAGATATAAAGTCTGCTTTTATTAGTAATCAAGCACATTTAAATTTCTCAAAAGAAAATAACCAAACAAATATAGATTTAAAAAGTAATATTACTCTTCAAAATATCGATATCGAAAACAGTGCAATCAAACAACCTCTAGTTAGTTTAAAAGAGATAAAGATAACAGATATGAGTTATAAAAATGATAATTTATATATAAAAGATATTCAAATTGAAAAACCGTATATTCAATTTATGTTAAATGATAATAATACCACAAACTTTTCATATATTACAAAACAACAACCTGACAAAAGTGTAACAAAAGAAGAGAAAAAAAGCAATTTTGTCTATACTGTAAAAAATATCTCTATTAAAAATGGTCATTCATTGTTCCAAGACTATACAGTCTCTCCAAAATTTGTATCTATTGATGAAAAAATAGAAGGTGACATAAAAAATATATCTTCAGATATAAATACTAAAACAATTATTACACATAAAAGTATTATTGATAAGTATGCACTACTGCAAATCAATACAGATATGAGTATTTCAAATCCATTAAATAGTCTGAATACAAATGTGAAAGTTGAAAATATAGATTTAACAAATTTGTCATCATACAGCGGAAAATTTATAGGAAATAAAATTGCTACTGGAAAACTCAACTTAGAGTTAGAGTATAATATTAAACATGCACAACTTAAAAGTCAAAATCGTATAAAAATAAAAGACTTAGAACTTGGTGAAAAAGTAGAAAGTAAAGATGCAATCAATGCTCCAATAGGTTTAGCCATAGCACTTTTAGAAGATAATGAGGGATATATAGATTTAGATATTCCTATTGATGGAGATATAAATAGTCCAAGTTTTCATTTAAGCGATGTGATACTTGATGTTATTACAAATACAATTGTAGGGATTGTTTCTGCACCTTTTAAATTTTTAGCTATGATGATAGGATTAGAAGGTGCTGATATCTCAAAGGTGGAGTTTGATTATGGAAGTAGTGAAATTTCTGTAACTCAAAGAGAGATTTTAGATAATATTTTTAAAGCATTTGAAAAAAGACCAAACCTTCAACTTTATGTAAAAACAACTTATGTAACACTTGAAGATACTCAACTACTGCAAGAGAAAAATTTTAAAACAAAATATTCAGTGTTTTTTGATTCAAAACAAAAATTTAAAGACTTATTTAAACTTGCTCAAAACTTTTATATCAAAGAGTTTGGGAAAGAAGCATATCAAAAAACTGTAGAAGATGAGAAAGATGATAAAACTCAATACAATAATATGTTAGCTAAACTGAAAGATAAAATAATTATCACTCAAAATGACCTTATAACATTGGCACAACAAAGAGCTGTAAATATTCAAACATATCTCAGCACTAAAGGTCTTAAGCAAAATAGAATTATGATAAATAAAGATATTAAAGAGTCTCTAAAGAATAGAAAAACAGATAAAGTTACGGTTACATTTGAAGTGAAAGCACAATAGATAAAGCAATTTTTTTGTAAAATTGCCTAAATATTAATACAAAGGTTTATGATGAGATTAATAGTTATATTATTTTCTGTGATGACAGCTTTAGTTGTTTCGATATATGTTATGGTTTTTACAAGTTTTGGACATGGTATTCTTTTACCAATTATAGAATCTAAAATAGAACAAAATATGAAAATAAATGATGCTAAATTCACAAGCTTTAGTTTATCAACAAATAGTATTGTTGCAACTCTTACACTTGATGAACAACCTATTCATATAGAGGGAAAATTCAATTTATTTTCTAAAAATGTTGATTTACTTTATGATGTAAAAGTGAAAAATATTGATATTTTTAATAAGCTTGCAAATCAGAAACTTCAAGGTGAATTTAACACAAATGGTAGAGTCTTTGGTATTATTGGGAATATAGCACTTAAAGGAAATGCTGCATTTGCAAATGGAACTACAGATTATGCACTGCTAATACAAAAAGAAGATATTACAGATATAAACTTCTCTTTAAAAAATCTTTCGTTAGAAAAGTTACTGTGGATGGTAAATAAACCACAATATGCAACTGCAAAATTAAATATTGATGGAAAAATAAACTCTCTCAATAATCTTGATGGAGATATAGTTACAAAGCTTGATAATGGTCTTTTAAATAGTGATTATATTAATAAAACATTTCAACAAAATCTTCCAACAAAAAGTACTTTTGATCTTACAATAAATAGTAATTTAAACAAAGATAATATAACTTCTATTGTAGAATTGAACTCTTTTGTAGCAGCAATAGATACTAAAAAAACTCTCTTTAATATCCCATCAGGAAAACTAACTACTGATTATCTTTTAAGTGTTCCTGATTTAGATAAACTTTACTTTGTAACAAATCAGCATATGAAAGGTGGTATTGTTATTGATGGAGAAGTAATCTTTGATAAAACACTATTAGCTACATTTAACAGTAATAAATTTGATGGTACTATAAAAGGAAAACTTGATAACAATAAACTCAATGTAAAACTAGATAATATCCAATCTTTAAAATTATTAGATATGCTCAACTATCCACAAATTTTTAAATCAAATATTGCACTTGACTTAGATTATGATTTAGCTACAAAAAAAGGTTTATCAAAACTTACAACAAATAATGGGCAGTTTTTAACAAACCAAACAACACAAATGCTAAAACAATTCACTCAATATGATTTAACACTTGAAATATATAGAGTCACAAATTTAACTACAAACATAGACAATACAAAGTTAGTAAATGATTTATATATGAAAAGTGAGAATAGTGAGATCAAATCAAAAGTTTTCAATATGGATACTGAAAAATCAACTATTAATGCTGATTTAAATATCAAATATAGAAAATATGATCTTGGTGTTACTATAAAAGGAGATATAGCAAATCCTAAAGTTAAACTTGATGCAGGAGATGTTATCAAAGAGAAAGTAAAAGAAAATATCAAAAAAGAGATTATAGATAAAAAACTCAATGAAAAATTAGATAAAAAGATTGGAAACATTTTAAATATTCTTATAAATAAATAATTTTAATTTCAAAGAGCTATTCTTAACTGTAGGAATAGTTCTTGTATAGTTCCTCTTAATAAAACTAAATATATTAGGAACTTCTCATGAGTGAAAAACCAAATAAACCACTACAAATAAATCCAATTAAACTATCACAACCTATGGGAGCATTATTATGTTTCTTGGGCATAAAAAACACAATGCCATTAATGCATGGAGCGCAAGGCTGTGCTAGTTTTTCAAAAGTATTTTTTACGAGACACTTTAGTGATCCAATTGCTGTACAAACAACAGCTGTTAATGACATAACAGCTGTTATTGATGGAGGAGATTATAGTATAAGTGAAGCTGTAAAAAACATCACAAAAAAAGTAAAACCTGACCTTGTAGGACTTTTTACAACTGGTATGACTGAAACAAAAGGTGACGATATAAAAGGAGCAACTTTTTTACTCAAAGATGTTCAAAAAATGGTTTATGTGCATACTCCTGATTTTGAGGGTGGTTTAGAGAGTGGTTATGCAAAATCTATTGAGGCAATTATAGAACAAATGGTAACTCCTACAACTGCTATTGATAATAAAAAAGCACTTCTTATTCCAAATGTAAATCTTACTCCAATAGAGGTAGAAAAAATAAAAGAACAAATTGATCTATTTGGATATGAAACACTAGCATTGCCAGATATCAGCCAATCGCTAGATGGACATTTGGGACTTAAACAAGGTGCATTAAGTAGTGGTGGTATAAGTATAGAAGAGATAGAACAACTAGGAGATAGCCAAATAGTAATAACAATTGGTAACTCAGTAGAAAAATCAGGACAACTCATGTGTACTAAAAATGAAAATATTACCCATTTACATTTTGATACAATCAGTGGTTTACTTAAAGCAGATAAATTTTATAAAGCTTTAATGGAAATAAAAAACATCACAAAACCAAATCCATCAGTGGTTCGATGGAGAAAAAGATTACAGGATGCTTTACTTGATACACATTTTGCTTTTGGTGGCACAAAAGTAGTGATTGCTGCAGAACCTGATCAAATACTTAGTATTGCTACAACTATACAAGAAGCTGGTGCTGATATTACAGCTATAGTGTCTCCTAGCAAAAGTGTAAGTTTAGAAACATTAGATTGCAAAAATGTAATTGTTGGTGATTTTGAAGATGTAGAAAATGAATTACAAAATGCGGACATACTTATCTCCAATTTTCATGGAGAAAGAATCTGTAACAAACACAAAAAAGCACTTGTAGTAAGAGGTTTCCCTAACTATGAACTCGTGGGAAACAACCTTAAAAATGACACATTATATGAGGGAAGTTGTTATATGCTTTTTGAGATAGCAAATATCATCAATCACTATAAATATGCAGCTCATTAATTAACTCTAATACTAAATTATCTTATACGGAACACTTTTTGCATTTTATATTAATATAAATCAAAAAAGGAAATTACATGGGATCAACAATAAAAGTTACTTCAAATAATTCAGGAAAAGGTTCTATAAAAGTTGCCTTTGCAACAAATGACAACGAAAATATAGATGCACATTTTGGAAGTGCAGCACAATTTAATATTTATGATATTAGTGCTGAAGATTGTGAGATATCAACTATTATCAAAATTGAAGAGAAAGATGTTGATAAAACTGTAGCACTACTGGATGGTGTAGATATAGTTTATTTTGTAAATATTGGAGCAACAGCTGCTGCAAAAATTATAAACTCTGGAATTTTTCCAATTAAATATAAAGAAGTTGTTTCAATTGATGAAGAGATAAAAAAGTTAACTGCGATGTTAAATGACAAGCCGGCACCTTTTATTAAAAAAATACTTGAAAAAAAGGCTGCATAATGGAAAATTTATTTATAGAAACACTTATAGGACAAGTGCGAGCTTTAGACCAGTTTGGTACTTGGACAAACAGAACAGATAAAGATATCTTAGAAGAAAAATATGTAAAATCAAAAGAACAACTTAAAGATATCCCAGTAATTGCAGATATTGATGAGATGCAAATACAAGATATAAGACTTATCTATCAAGCAATAGCATTAGCTTTTGAGAAAAAAACAGGTGTTATGTGTAGTACAATTATGGAGATGAGCCATGAAGGTTTTGGTCGAGCTGTTGTAATTGCAGACAAAATTGTAATTGTAAACAAATTTTTTAAAGATGCGCATAGATTTTCATTTAGAACATATGAAGATTTAGTAAAAGAAGGTGATAAACTACTTACTAACGCAATAAAAATTTATGAGGAGTATAAAAAATGAAATATGGAATCTTTGTAGGAACAGCAGGTGGTACCTCTATGAAAGTTGCTGATGAGTTAATTGAAGCTTTTGGAATAGATGAAGATGATGTTATAAATATGGAAGAAGACTTTGATGATATTGAAGATCAAATGTTAGAGTATGATGTATTATTTATAGGAAGTTCAACTTGGGGACAAGGTGATGTTCACTTTTCATGGGTGGATCCTGTTTTAGAAATAGAAGATGATGGGATTGATTTTAATGGGAAAACAGTTGCATTTTTTGGTGCAGGTGATACTAAAAAGCATGGTGAACATTTTTGTTCAGCTTTAGGAAAATTACACAAAACATTTACAGAGGCTGGTGCTAAAGCAGTTGGATTTATTCCAAAAGATGATTATGATTATGAATTTTCATTAGCTGAAATTGATGGTAAACTTTGTGGTTGTGCTATTGATGAGCATAATGAAAGTGACAAAACAGAACAACGAATAAATACTTGGATTAGTGCTTTAAAAGCAGAACTCTAAAGACAAAGAAAGGATAATAATATGTATATGGTAATAGCGGTATTCAATCAATACGATTTAAAAAATGTTTTAGAAGATTTGTTTGAAAACAACATAGAAGGTGTCACGGTAAGTGATGTGGTAGGAAAAGGTTCTTTTGGATTAAAAGAAGCTGATAATCAACCAACAGATTTAGTTGCAAAAGTTAAACTTGAAATTGTTGTTTCAAATGAACAAACAAGAGAGATAGCAATGGAATGTATACGATCTAACTGTCAAGACTTAAGTAGAGGAGCAGGTAAGATGTGGTGGGTAGCTGTTGGTGGTGTTGAACGAATTCGAACTGGTGAGAAAAATGAAGAAGCACTTACAACACAAATTGATAAAAAAATACCAAATGTACCGGTTGCTTTTACAACAGCAATTGATACACCTTGTAGTTAAATGAAAGGAATAGATTATGCAAACTAAAGAGAAGTCATTGGATGAGTTTTACAAACTGACTGATGCGGAGGATTATTTTGATTTTTTTGACATAGATTACGATAAAAAATTAGTAAATGTGAAAAGATTTCATATATTAAAAGAGTATGGTACCATGATAAAAACAGGTTTTTCAAACTTAAAAGGTGAAGATACAAAACTTCTTGATTTTTTGAAATTTTCACTTCTTAAAGTTTATGGAGACTTTAAAAATGGTTATGCACCAAGCGCTGCTGATGTATGGAATATGTTTAAAGATGGTAAATTAAGTGGGTGTGTGAGCTGTACACCAACTCCAGGAAATAGTTGTGGCTGCTAATAAAGAGTTTACGGTAGATGAAAATATCGTTTTACACGATAGTGTAACCGCAAGTAGATCTGGAAAAGACGAAGAGGAACCAAAATTTCATGAGGGTCAAAAAGTTGAACTTATTGAAGATGTTGTAAATGATGGGACTTATCCACATGCAAAAATAGGAACATTGATGATGCCTAAGGGCTCAATAGGGTATATAAAATCAATGGGAGAATTTTTACAAGTTATCCGTGTGTATGAGGTTCATTTTTTTGGAACAGATATGGAAGTTGAAATTATTGGCTGTCGAGAACATGAACTAAAAGCAGTAGATGATGGATGTGATGAAGAAACTACTGAATCACCTTTATTTAAAGCTATGGTAGAAAAAAGAAAAAACAACAAATCTTAAAAGGAGAAAAGATATGGCAAAAGTTATTTTTATGCATTTTAAAGAAGAAACAGATGGTGTTTATGATGCAAAAATTGGTGAACCACTAGTTAGATTAGCAAAAGAAAAAGGTGTTCCTTTACCAATTGACTGTGAAGATGGTCAATGTGGAAGCTGTTTAGTTAATGTTGAAAACTTATGTGCAGAAGAACCAACAAGTTACATGGAAGATATGGAACTTGAGAAATTAGTAGAACTTGGAGCAATCACACAAAAAGAGGCAAATACATGTCAACAATTCACTGTAGCACCAAAAGTTAGACTTGCATGTCAAACATTAGTTAAGGGTGACATTTTAGTTAAACCTTACAAAGGTTAATAAAAATTATATAAAAAAATAGATCCCTGTAAAATGGGGACAATCTAAAAGGAGAGAATATATGACAACAAGAGTAGAAATTATTAATGATTTTTTAGCAATAAATGTTAAAGAGGGTAGTACAATACAAGATATCGTTGAAGCAAGTGGTTCAGCACTTCCATTTGGATGTAGAGATGGAGAATGTGGTACATGTGTAGTTGAAGTTGAAGCTGGTATGGAATTTTTATCACCTAAAACTGATAAAGAAGTAAAAGTACTTAAAGAAATTTGTTCTGGAACTTGTACACCTCAATCAAGACTTTCATGTCAAATGAAAATAGCTAAACCAAATGGACTAGTTAGATTAAAATACTAATTGTATATTAAACATACAAGTTAATTGTACTATAAGCATATTACTTATGGTACAATTCTTGCATTATGAATAATATAAGATTAAATGTAAAACAAAAACAGTCATTACAACTTTCGCTTCGTACATGGCTTCCATTATTACAAGCGCCACTTCAAGAATTAGATACCTTATTTAAAGAATATAGTTATGAAAATCCTTTCTTAGAGGTAAACTCATCATTTGAATCAAGTAGCTCAAATAGTACATCATATAGTTCTGGAGATGATGATAAAAGAGGCTTTATCGAGAATATGAGTATTTATTCAGAGTCTATCTACGATAAAATAGATTCACAAATATGTCCCCCACTTTTCCCAACACCAAACTCACAAAAAGTAGCACACGAAATACTTTTTTATATCAATGATGAGGGATACTTTGAAGGTAGTATTGAAAAAATTGCTTTAAAATGTAATGTTTATAAAGAGTTTGTTGAAAATATTAGACAACGATTTACTTACATAGAACCTATTGGAGTGGGAGCTTTTGATTTAAAAGAATCATTTTTATTCCAACTCAACGACTTAGACATTGATGAAGAACTATACAATTTTATAAAAAAAATTGTTAATAATTTAAAAAATATAGATAAATATTGTACACATCATAGATTTGAAGATGCAAAAGAGATTATAAAAAAACTCAAATCTCCACCAGCTATTGATTATCTAGCTGATCAACCTTATATTATACCGGATTTCTTTGTTGAAGTTGATGATGAAATTCGTATAAAGATAAACAATGACTATTACCCTGATATTATTGTAAGTGATCCTTTTAAAACAAAAAATGATGAGATAAAGAAAAAACTTAAAGAAGCCAGAGATTTAGTAAATCTTCTTGAATTAAGAAAGTCAACACTTTATAAATTAATTTTAATTATTGTTGAAAAGCAAATTGCATTTTTTATAGGAAGTGAGCTCAAACCACTTACTATGTCAGAAGTCGCAAATGAACTTGGTTTTGAAGAATCAACAATAAGTCGTGCTGTTTCAAATAAATATATAAAGTGTTCAAGAGGAACTTATGCATTAAAGTATTTCTTTACAAATGCGGTATCTAAGAATTTATCCTCTTCAGAGATTAAAAACTATCTCTCACAAGTTGTAGAATCTGAAGACCATGAACATCCTTTTACAGACCAAGATTTAGTAGAGATGGTACAAAAAAGATACAATGTAGAGATGGTGAGAAGAACTATTACTAAATATAGAAAACTTTTAGATATGCCTTCTTCTAAAGAGAGAAAAAAAATATATAAAATGCAAGATTAGAATACAATAAAAAGTATTAACAACATTAGACTAATAAATCTTTTTCAGCTTTCCCATAATACCAACCTTGTGCATAATCAACACCAAGTTCTCTCACTTTTTCATCTAACTCTTTAGAACTTACAAATTCTGCTATTGTTTTCATATTTGACTTTTGAGCAAAAGAAACAATTGATTTTACCACCTCTGCTGCTCTGTCATCATCTAAAATATGTTTTGTTATTGAACCGTCTATTTTTATATAATCTGCTTTTAATGAGATAAGATACTCATAATTTGAATAACCACTACCAAAATCATCAATAGCAACCTTACTTCCTCTATCTTTAAATTTTTGAATCGTAGTAGTAACTCCATCACTATCTTCTATCTCTTCTGATTCTACTATCTCTAGAACCATTCGTTTAAATATATCTTTTTGCTCAGCATAATCATAAAGAAAAACCATTAATTCTTCATTCATTAAATCCTCTATCGATAAATTAATTGAAAACTCTTCTATTCGATTTGAGAATTTACTTAATGATTTTCCAACCATTTTATATGTTAGTTCCGTATATAACTTTGTTTTCTTAGCAATTTCTAAATAATCCCATGGTGGTATAGCTTCCCCATTTTCAATCAATCTCATCAAACATTCATATTTTTCAACTTTATTTGTATGATAATTATATATAGGTTGATAATATGGAACTATTCTATCTTCACTAAGTGCTAAATGAAGTTTTTCTACCCAAATTAAATTCTTTTGAAACTCTTTGATATTATTCATTGATTCATCAAAAACTTTAAGTGTTATGTTTTTATTTTTAGCTTCACTTAGAGCCATATCTGCATATGTAAATAGATTTTCATTATCATAAGCTATACCCGAAGTATAAGTTAATATAAAACTATCTGTACCAATTTTATAAGGTTCTTTTCCAATCTCTGTTATAAATTTTTCAATTTTTTTAATAACAGTCTCTTTTTTATAAGATACTGTAAATAGTGCAAAAATATCCGCTTGTACTCTATATAACTTATACTCTTCGTCATTTATAAAATTAAATAGTCTCTCTCCTAATTCTTGAATAATCCTATCTCCAGTACTATGACCTTTAATATCATTCAGTTCTTTAAATCTATCTATATTAATTAAGGCTAAAACACCTTGAGAGTTTTTTGTTATATCATCTATTAAACTTACTCTATTTCTAAGTCCTGTTAAAGCATCTGTCTTAAAAATATTTTGAAGTTTTGTTCTATTCTCAAACAATTCTGTAACATCTGAACCAGAAGATATGTACTCTACAATTTTTCCCTCACTATCTTTTATAGGTACGATTGTTGTATTATTAAAATAACTTTTACTATTTTTCTTTTTATTTTTTAATATCCCTTTCCAAATTTCACCTTTTTTAATAGTACTCCATAATTTTCTAAATTGACTTTTTGGAGTTTCTGGATGACGAATAATATTATGTGATTTTCCAATAACCTCATCCTTTGTATAACCACTAACTTTACAAAAACTATCATTTACATAAGTGATTATTCCATCTTTATTTGTTTTTGATACAACAACACTCCTATCCAATATTAACTGGTATTGTTGCAACATATTCATATACTCTTTTTGTGACTCTTCAACTTTTCGAATTCTTTTAGATATAAAAAATGCTACAACCAAAGTAATCATAATTAAAAAAAACAATGTAGATAATACTTTATTTAAATTTTTATCTAAAGATTTTTTTACTTTTATTTTTTCTTCATTTAACATATCTTTTAATTCCGTTAAGTAAAATCCAGAACCAACAACTACATTCCAATTTTTTATCAAATGGACATAAGATATTTTTTCATCTTTTATTTTACTATCTGGTCGATGCCAAATATAGTTTATAAACCCTTCGTTTTTTTCTAAAACCAGTTTATTCATATTTTTAAATAAATATTGCCCATCCAATGTTTTAAAATTTGTTAAATCTGTATTATCAAGTTCTCTTTGTATTGGATGCATAAGCATAATATTATCTAAATTATGGATCCAAAAATACCCATAATTATTTTCACCAAATCTATCTGTTTTTAACTCTTCAAATACTAATTTTTGTACTTTATTTTCAAATTCTGTTTTATATATACCAGCAGCTATAAAAATATTTAGCTCTTTTAATTTTAGGGCGTAAACATATTTTTTATAGAGTTTATCTATCTTTGCATTTGGCTTATACCATTGATAACTTCCAAAATTTTCTTCTTTTATCATAGTATCTTTGATAAAATATTCCAACTCTTTATTCTTATGTAGAATAGTAAAGATATTTTTATGTTCTAATGTTTTATCTCCCCCGTGATATAAAATATTTCCAGATAGATCAAAAATATAGAAATACCCTGTCTCATTATCCCACTTAAACAGATCTAATTCTTTTTTATATTTTTCAATTAATGTTTTTTTATCTATACCCTTTTTTAGCGCATTAAAAAAAATATCATAAGTAAAATGAACTTTTTCTTCTAAAGATTCTCGCAAAGCTTTATAAGATATATTTTCAATAGTTTGTATTTTTTTAATCGTTCTTTTAACTTCACTTTTTACTAACTCTTTATTTTTTGCTATGTAGTTTTTTTCTAATATTCCAATTCTTTCTTTATAGGTATCATTAGAAATAATCACTAAAAAAATTCCTATTACAATAGTAAATAATAACGCTGTAAATAAAATATTTAAAAAACTAATTTTTGATAATGGAACATTCATAACTAAACCTTATAATAAACTATATTAATTGTATAGCAATTTTCCTAATGTTCTCCTTTTTCACCTCTCATCTAAAGTAAAGTTATGTTATGATTTCGTATGTTTAAGAAGAGTCATAATTTTTTTATTTTTTTATTATTATTGCTTATAGGCACTACGGTTGAGTTAGTTTATATTTATCAAATAAAGAGCTTAACTCAACAAACTATTGATAAAAAAAATAATTTTGTAAAAGTAACTTCTCTTCCTGATTTAGCTCTTTGTACAGAAACAACTTATGTCAGACATAGAAGCATAAGTGATCTTTTTTCCATATATAGAGACGATGGAACATTAAGAGAGTATTTCCCATCAACATTCACCTATGCACCCTCAAAGGTTATAAATGAAAAGTAAAATCAATCTTTACCTTATAGAATATGCACTCAATAGTATTCTAAGACAAAAAACAAAAAATTTTTTTATACTCTTTGTTTTTACTTTTTTAACCTTTATTTTATCTTCTGTTTTTTTTATTACAAACTCAATAAAAGAGGAACTAAATTCTACAGTTGATTCTCTTCCTCAAATTTTAGTGCAAAACCTAAAAGCAGGGAAAGCATACGATATAGATATAAATGCTTTAGATGACATACTTACAATTACAGGTGTCCAAAGTGCCAACGCCAGAGTATGGGGCTATTATTATTTTAATAATGCAGGAGTTAACTTTACCGTTGTTGGTATAGACCAATACGAAACTCAATATAAAAATAGTTTTCAAAAACTAGCAGATACCATTGAACCAACAGATGAATCTTCTATGATTGTGGGTACTGGTGTACAGAAAATTATGTCTCAAAACTATTATAAAAATTATTTTAATTTTATAAAACCAGATGGAACTATAAAAAAAGTAGTTATGGCAGGTGTGTTTGATGCAGATACACAACTTGAATCAAATGATATAATAGTAGTATCAAAAGAAGATGCCAGAGAGATATTTGATTTAGGTAATGACAAAGCAACAGATATAGTTGTAACAGTTGCAAACCCAGAAGAGATACCAACTATTAAGGAAAAAATACAACTTCTATATCCAAGTACAAGAATCATCACAAATGAAGATTTAAAAGTAAGCTATCAAAATATCTTTGATTATAAAAGTGGTGTTTTTTTAGCTTTATTTATCATCTCCTTATTTACATTTTTCATGATAGTATATGATAAAGCAAGTGGTTTAACAAGTGAAGAAAAAAAAGATATAGGAGTATTGAAATCTCTTGGTTGGACAATAGATGATGTACTTAAAAGTAAATTTTATGAAGCATTTATCATCTCATTTATTGCTTATATCTTAGGTGTTTTTTTTGCTTTTGGTTTTGTGTATCTTTTACAAGCACCTTTATTACGAGAGATTTTTGTAGGATACTCACAACTAAAAACATCATTTGAACTTCCTTTTGTATTTGATTTTCAAACACTCTTTTTAGTATTTTTCTTAAGTGTTCCTGTGTATATTGCTGCAACTATTATTCCATCTTGGAAAGTGGCAACTTTAGAAGCTGACGAGGTTATACGATAATGATAAAACTTAAAAATATCACAAAAATATACAATGAAACAACTGCTTTAAACAATATAAACTTACAGTTTAATGAAGGTGAACTTATAGTATTAAAAGGCGCAAGTGGAAGTGGTAAAAGTACAATTCTTTCTCTTATAGCAGGTCTTAATAAACCAACATCAGGGGAAGTAATAGTTGATAATAAAAAAGTTTCAAAACTAGCAGATAACTTTGCTTCACTTTATAGAAGAGAAAATATTGGATTTATCTTCCAAAAATATAATCTCATTCAAAATCTTACAGTAAAAGAAAACATTGCTTTGCCACTTATTCCAAATAACCCAGATGAAAAAGAGTTAGAAACTTTACTTGAAACAGTGATGGAAAAATTTCACATTGCACATAAAAAAGATATCATAGTAAAAAATCTTTCAGGTGGAGAGCAACAGCGAGTTGCCATAGCAAGAGCAAATATCAATAGTCCAAAAATAATTATTGCAGATGAACCTACTGCAAACCTTGATGAAAAACTCTCACTTCATTTCATAGAAATTTTAAAAACCTTAAAAGAATCAAATAAAACAATAGTCGTGGCAACACACGACCCTATATTTTTTAGTCTAGATTTTGTAGATAAAGTTATAGAGATACACAATGGAAATATTAAAACATGATACTTACTCCTGAAGTGATAACCATATTTATATTAAATGCTCTTTTTATTGTATTTGGATTTATCTCCTTTATTTTAAGTATCAAAATATACCTATATTGGGATAATAACTCAACAAAACCACTCCAGTATACTCTTGAGAAACAAAGCTTTTTAACAGCTACGATTATTAAATATATTTTCATTGTAAAGCTACCGTTATTTTTATTTTTTATCTTTACGCTTGATAAGTTAGCAACTTCAATCACAGGGGCTATGTGTGCTGCCGGTGTTGTTGATGCTACACCTTATGGTACTTATTTATTTATCTTAAAAATCATCAATATTTATCTTTTTGGATTTTGGCTTACTTTTCACTATGTAGATAGTAAAAAAGAGGTTTCAAAATATACAAAACAAAAATTTGGTTTATTTATTTTAGCATTTTTATTTTTAGTAGCAGAAATTATTTTAGAGACATTGATGTTTTATTCTATAGATATCAGTAAAATGGTAAGTTGTTGTGGTACATTATTTTCAAGTACAACGGCTTCTTATATCTCCACTATTTTTCTTATAAAAACACCCCTACTTTTAACTCTATTTTATGCCACATTTGTAGCACTCATACTGTTTTATTTTTTGCGTTTAAAATACCTATTTAGTATTTTTAATCTTCTTTTTTTAATCATATCAATCATAAGTTTAATAGCATTTTTTGGAACGTATATTTACCAACTCCCTACCCATCATTGTCCATTTTGTTTTCTACAAAAGGATTATTATTATGTAGGATACTTAATTTATAGTGTTTTATTTATAGGAACATTTTATGGACTCATAACAGGTTTTAAAAGTAATCAAGAAGTAAAAACCTATAAAATATCTCTTTTCTTTAACTTTTTGTATGTAATCATTGTAAGTTTATATCCTATTACTTACTATATTCAAAATGGTGTTTGGTTATAGAAACTTTAAATTTAAATAAACTTTTTTATATTATAATACTATCATGAAAAATAAAATACAAGAACTAAAACAAGAGATTTCAAAACAAGTAATTGGTCAAGAGCATATGATAGATGCTCTTTTAATAGGATTATTTACAAATGGACATATACTTCTTGAAGGAGTTCCTGGTCTTGCTAAAACAACAACCATCAATGCTATGGCTAAATCACTTAATTTAGATTTTAAAAGAGTTCAGTTTACCCCTGATTTACTCCCAAGTGACATTATTGGTGCTCAAATATATGATATGAAAACTGGTGATTTTAAGATAAAAAAAGGACCAGTTTTCACAAACTTACTTTTAGCAGATGAGATAAACAGAGCACCAGCAAAAGTACAATCAGCACTTCTTGAAGTGATGCAAGAAAGACAAGTAACAATAGGAGAAACTACTTATAAAATAGATAACCCTTTTTTAGTCCTTGCAACACAAAATCCAGTTGAACAAGAGGGCGCATATAGTTTACCTGAAGCACAACTCGATAGATTTATGTTTAAAATTATTGTTGGATATAATACAAAAGAGGAAGAGTACCAAATCGCTTTAAAAGCTGCTAATGCATCGTTTGAAACTATCAATGCAATTTTACACAAAAGTGATATTGAAACTATCAAAGAAGAGGTAAAAAATATCCATATTGATAAAGAGTTAGAAACTTATATAGTAGATTTAATTTTTGCAACAAGGGAACCCGCAAAATACAATCTTGAATCATTAGAAAACTATATAGAGTTTGGAGCAAGTCCAAGAGCTACAATAGATATGTTTAAATCAGTAAAAGCAATGGCTTATTTAAGAGGCAATGATTATGTAAGCCCTGTTGATATAGCATTGTGTATCAAAGATGTTTTACGACATAGAATAATTCTTAGCTATGAAGCGATGGCTAGTGATATTACAACTGACCAAGTTATACAAAGTATTGTAGAAAAAGTACCCGTACCGTAAGGAGATTATATTATGAATATGACAACAAAAGAGATAAATAGTAGAAAAGAGAGTATTGAGAACCAATTGGAATTACTTTTTAAAAGTAATATGAAAATAACTGACTGGGATGTTCCTGAAGCGGATGATAGAAAAGCTGCTCAAATGATTGTAGATATTTTACAAAAAAAACTTGACTCTATTAAAAAAGATGTAGATGAAGGGAAATATAACTTTTATTAGTCGTAATAGTATAGAACTAAAGAAGTGAAAGAAAAAATGTCATAGGATATATTAATACATTAATATATCTATATACTACATTATATTCTAAATTATAAGGAATAATAGAAGAAAGATCTTCATTATTATCTATTTTCTTACATAAATTCAATCGAAAACTTATATCAACAAACTTCATTATAATTATTAAATTCATTAAAAAAGTATAATGATTTAAAGATATTGCTAAATATATAGAAAATATAAAGGTAGGATTGAGAAGAAAGAAAAAGAAAATACTTTTTTTATATGCTTTATAATTATTTTCAATTACACCATAAAACTTATCTGCTTTTTGCCAATTTGACTCAAAAAGCTCTAATGCTATAAATATAATAATTAGAAAATATACTGTACTCACTATATTATATAAAAAGTAGAGATAAACTCTACTTTTTATTACTCACTGTGACTAAATTTAATTTTTTTATTTCTATGGATACCTGTTCCAACTGGTATTGTTCTACCAATTACAACATTTTCTTTTAAGTCAGTTAAAAGATCCATTTTAGAACTAATCGCAGCTTCTGTTAAAACTTTTGTAGTTTCTTGGAATGAAGCAGATGAGATAATACTATCTGATGTTACAGCTGCTCTTGTAATACCAAGTAAAACAGGTTCTGCAATAGCAGGTTCTCCACCCATTTTAACAATTTTATCATTTTCAATAATAAATCTCTTTTTAGAAACCATATCACCAATAACAAATTTTGTATTACCTGGGTCTACAATATTTACTTGTCTTAACATTTGAGATAAAATAACCTCAATATGTTTATCCGCAATATTAACCCCTTGTCCTCTATATACACCTTGAACTTCAGAAACAATAAACTCATTTAATGCTTTTGAACCTAAAATTTTAAGTATATCATGTGAAGCAATTTGACCATCTGTTAATTTTTCACCTGCGTGAACAAACTCACCATTTCTAACAAGAATTGTTCTATCTTTTGTAATTAAGAATTCATCTTTATTTCCAACACTATCAGTGATAATAAGTCTTTGTTTATTTCTAAGTGGTTTACCAAAACTAACAACACCATCAAATGTTGCAAGTACAGCAATATTTTTAGGTCTTCTAGCCTCAAATAACTCAGAAACTCTTGGAAGACCCCCTGTAATATCTGAAGATTTAGAAACAGCTTTTGGTGTTTTACCAATAATATCTGCAATTGCAACTTCGTCACCTTCACTTACAAATAATGAAGTTTTAGGTTCTAATACATAATTTATAACATTTCCATCTTTACATTTAATGTTAATAGATGGTTTATAATTTGCTGGAATATATTCATTAACAACAAGTTTAGATGTACCAGTTAGCTCATCATATGCTTCACTTACAGTAATTCCAGAAATAATATCATCAAATGATACTTGACCAGCTTCTTGTGCAATAGTTGGATTTGCATATGGATCCCATTCTGCAACTACAACATGCTCTTCTGTTTGTGGTTTAGCAACTACTGTATCTACTTCAACAGTAGTGTCATCATCAAGTTCAATTACTGATTCTCTTGAGATGTAATGTCTTGCTGCTTCTCTATCTTCTGCATCAACTACAACAGCAAATAAACCTTTTTGTGTTACAACTTTACCAGCTTTTATATCTTTAACTCGCTCAAGATAATCACCAATTAATTTGTAATATTTTACTGTACCTTTTGCGTCTGCTAAAATTGTTCTTGTAACAGGTGCACCATCTTCAACTTTTAAAGTTGAAGCATAAGGAATTCGTGATGGTACATTCCATCCATCTTTAATAACTTCTACAATAGAATCAAACTCATCTGCCACATCACCATCTTGATATGGAATATATAGTTTTCCTTCAATTTTACCACTTACACCAGCAAGCTCGTTTGGTTTTGCAACATCATTTTTTCTAAAATAATATTTTTTAGATTCAGAATCACCTTTAATAGTCAGAATAACCTCTTCATGAGTATTCTCAACATTAATCACACCTTTAAATGGAGCATTTATTTTAGGCTCAACTAGTAATATACCAGCATTTCTTCTGTTTGCAATAATATGTTCACCATTTTTATTTACATATGTTTTAATGTTGTAGTATCGTACAAAACCTTCTTTTGTAGCTTTTAACTCTTTCTCAGATTGAGTCGCACTAGCAGTTCCCCCAACGTGGAATGTTCTAAGTGTAAGCTGAGTACCTGGCTCACCAATTGATTGAGCAGCAAGTACACCTACAGCTTCACCAGGATTTGCTTTTCTTTGCTCACCAAGGTTTAGACCATAACATTTAGCACATAAAGTATTTTCAGCTTTACAAGTAAGTGGTGTTCTAATTACAACAGATTTAACACCTGCATCATGTACAACTTTAGCATCTTCTTCAGAAATTAGTGTTCCCTCTTGGAATAAAATTTCATTAGAGATTGGGTCAACAATATCTGCAGCAATAACTCTACCTGTAATTCTCTCTTCAAGAGACTCAATTAGTTCGTTACCATCAACAATATCTGAAATTTCAATACCTTCATGAGTACCACAATCTTCTAAATCAATTCTCACATTTTGAGATACATCAATAAGTTTTCTTGTTAAATACCCAGCATTCGCTGTTTTTAAAGCTGTATCCGCTAACCCTTTTCTAGCACCATGAGTAGAAATAAAGTACTCAAGTACATTTAAACCTTCACGGAAGTTAGAGATAATTGGTGTTTCAATAATAGAACCATCAGGTTTAGCCATAAGACCCCTCATACCTGCTAGCTGTCTAATTTGCGCTGAACTACCTCTAGCCCCTGAATCTGCCATCATATAAATAGAGTTAAATCCATTTTTATCTGTTTGAACAAGCTCCATCATCTCAGCACCAAGTTTGTTATTTAAAACAGTCCAGATATCAATAATTTTATTGTATCTTTCTTGCTCTGTTAATAAACCTTGGTTAAATTGTTTTTGAACATCAATAACATCTTTTTTAGCTGTAGCAACTAATCCATCTTTTGAATCAGGAATTCTAATATCATCAACAGAAATAGAGATACCAGCACTTGTAGCATATTTGAAACCTAAGTTTTTAAGATCATCTAAAAATCTTGGTGTTACATTGTATCCACCATGTTTATAGATATAATCAACTAATGCACCAATATCTTTTTTCTTTAAAATTTTATTCCAATACTCTAATGGTACAAAAGAAGGTAAAATATTATGAATAATCATTCTACCTGCTGTTGTTGTTACAACTTGCCCATCTATCATTGTTCTTATTTTTGCATGGATATCAACTTTTTTAAGTTCCATTGCCATAATAACTTCATTTAAATTAGAAAATATTTTATGTTCACCTTTTACACCATCTTTTTCTAATGATAGATAATAGATACCTAAAATCATATCTTGTGATGGTACAGCAATTGCTCTACCTGATGCTGGTAAAAGAATATTCATTGAACTCATCATAAGAACTTTTGCTTCAGCAACAGCTTCTTGTGATAAAGGTACATGCACAGCCATTTGATCCCCATCAAAGTCGGCGTTAAACGCAGAACATACAAGTGGATGTAACTGAATAGCTTTCCCATCAATTAATATTGGGTGGAACGCTTGAATTGAAAGTTTATGTAGTGTTGGAGCTCTGTTTAATAATACAGGATAATCTTCAACAATCTCTGCTAAACATTCCCAAACTTCGTTAGTCTCAGCTTCTATTAATCTCTTTGCAGATTTTAAAGTAGTTGAGTACCCTCTCTCTTCTAGCTTAGCCATTAAATGTGGTTTAAATAACTCTAAAGCCATTTTCTTTGGTATTCCACATTGGTCCATATTTAATTTAGGTCCAACAACAATTACAGAACGCCCAGAAAAGTCAACCCTTTTACCAAGTAAGTTTTGTCTAAATCGTCCTTGTTTCCCTTTAATAATTTCAGATAATGATTTTAAAGGTCTTTTATTTGCACCTTTTACTGCATTTGCTGTTTTTGCATTATCAAATAATGCATCAACTGCTTCTTGAAGCATTCTCATCTCATTTCTAATAATAATTTCAGGTGCATCAAGCTCTGTTAATCTTTTAAGTCTGTTATTTCTGTTTATAACTCTTCTATATAAGTCATTTACATCTGATACAGCAAACTTACCACCATCAAGTGCTACAAGAGGTCTTAAATCTGGTGGAAGAACTGGAAGTGCTGTTAACATCATCCATTCAGGTCTATTTCCAGAGTTAATAAAGTTTTCAACAACTTTTAATCTTTTTACAAGTGTCTTCTTTTTAGCTTCAGATTTAGTAGCAGCCATATCTTCTTTTAAAGAAGTTAATAAGTCAACTAAGTCAAGAGTTTTTAATAAATCTTGAACAATCTTTCCACCCATATTAGCTTCAAAACCTGTATGTTCGTAATTTTCTGCAATACTTCTATATTGTTCTTCATTTAAGATATCAAATTTTTGTACAGCTTTTGCAGAATCTGAATCATAAAATGCTTCACCTGGATTAGCTACTATGTATGCTTCATAGTATAATACTCTCTCTAAATCTTTTAGTTTTACTCCAAGTAATGTACCTATTCTTGAAGGAAGTGAACTTACCATCCAAATATGAGCAACAGGAGCCACTAAATCAATATGTCCCATTCTGTGTCGTCTAACTTTTGCAGATGTAACTTCAACACCACATTTTTCACACACAACACCTTTATATCTCATTTTTTTGTATTTTCCACAGATACATTCGTAATCTTTAATTGGTCCAAAAATTTTCGCACAAAATAAACCATCTCTTTCTGGTTTAAGTGTTCTATAGTTGATAGTTTCAGGTTTTTTAACCTCACCAGAAGACCAAGAAAGAATTTTTTCTGGACTTGCTAGTTTAAGTTGAAATGCTGAAAAATCTGTTGGTTTTTCTAACTCTTGAATCTCTATTGCTTTTAATACTTTTTCGTTATTGCTCATCTGCATCTACCTCTTCAAAAATTTCTACATCAAGACCTAATGCTTGAAGTTCTTTTGTTAATACAAAGAATGTTTCTGGAACACCAGATTTTGGTACATTCTCTCCGTTTGCAATCGCTTTATATGCTCGAGTTCTACCCTCAACATCATCTGATTTTGTTGTAAGCATCTCTTTAAGAACTGAAGTAGCACCATATGCTTCAAGTGCCCAAACCTCCATCTCTCCAAATCTTTGACCACCAAATAGTGCTTTACCACCAACTGGCTGTTGTGTTACAAGTGAGTATGGTCCTGTAGATCTTGCGTGAACTTTTTCATCAACAAGGTGATGTAGTTTTAACATATACATAACACCAACATTAACTCTCTCTGACATTCTTTCACCAGTCATACCATCATAAAGTACAACTTTACCATCTGATTCCATTTTTGCTAATTCAAATAGTTTATCAAACTCTTCTTGTTTTGCACCATCAAATACAGGAGTTGCAAATCGAACACCTTTTGACCAGTCTTGACCATATTTAATTAACTCATCATCACTCATAGAAGTTAATAGCTCTTTTGCATTCATAAGTTTTGCAACATCTGCAATCTCAATCATTTTTGCTCTTAAATCTTTTACAAATGTAGCTTTCTTCGCATCGAACATTGATTGAATCTCTTCACCAAGCTTTTTACCAGCATATCCTAAATGTACTTCTAGAATTTGCCCAATATTCATACGACTTGGAACCCCTAGTGGGTTAAGGATTACATCAACTGTACTTCCATCTTCCATATATGGCATATCAACTTGTGGTACAATATTTGAAACAATACCTTTATTACCATGTCGTCCAGCCATTTTATCACCAACTTTGATTTTTCTCTTAGTTGCAATATATACTTTTACTTGTTTAATAACACCATTTGGTAAGATATCATCATGCTCTAAAATAGATAACTTTTCTTCATGGTTTTCTCTTAAAATTGTTTTCTCTTTAATAAAGTGTTCTTTCACATCATTATATGCTTTTGCAACCTCTTTACCGTAAGATGAGATAACTTTTTTCATTGCAAATCTATTAACATTTTCTAAATCTTCTAATGTTAATTTTTCACCTTTTTTAAATAAAACATCGTTAATCTCAACATCTTTTTCTAAAACACTTTTAGAAATTATGCTATTAATTTTAAGATTTTCTTCTCTATCTAACATCATTAATTTATCATGATGTTCTATATCTAAAGATGCTTTTTCTGCTTCTATTGTAGCAACTGCTCTGTCATCTTTTTCGTATCCTTTTTTAGTGAATACTTTTACATCTACAACTACACCTTCCATTGAAGCTGAACAGTACATAGATTTATTGATAACATGACCTGCTTTTTCACCAAAGATTGCTCTTAATAATCTCTCTTCAGGAGTTGGTTTAATTTCACCTTTAGGTGTAACTTTACCAACCATAATCATACCTGGCTTAAGATGTGTACCTATTTTAACAATACCTGATTCATCAAGATGGTCAAGGTTTTCACTCTTAACACCTGGTAAATCTCTTGTAATCTCTTCATTACCATGTTTTAACTCTCGAGCTTCAACCTCTTTTTCATAAATATGAACAGAAGTAAAGGCATCATCTTTAATTAACTTTTGAGAAAGAATAATCGCATCCTCGTAGTTATAACCATTCCAAGGCATAAATGCAACAGTAGCGTTAACACCAATTGCAAGCTCTCCGTTATCCATAGATGGACCATCGGCAATAACTTGCCCTTTAGAGATACTTTGACCTGTAACAACACTACATCTTTGACCAAATGTTGTATTATTGTTTGTTCTAGCATTTTTACTTAATAAATAGTGATCAATAAATGCACCATTTTCATCTTCACCTTTAATGAAAATATTTTTAGCATCAGCTTTTTCAACAACACCAGCTCTATCAGCTTTGATACTTGCCCAAGAATCTCTTGCAACTGTTTTTTCTAAACCAGTTCCAACAAAAGGAGCATTTGGTTTTAATAATGGAACTGCTTGTCTCATCATATTTGAACCCATAAGTGCTCTGTTGGCATCATCATGCTCTAAGAATGGAATTAAAGATGCAGCAACACCCATAACCATTGCAGATGAAATATCAATTAATTCAACTTTTGCACTCTCAATAAGCATAATTTCACCATCAAGTCTTGCTTCTGTTAGAACTTCTGCTATCTTACCATCTTTAGTTAATTTTGTAGAACCAGGAGCAATTACTTTACCCTCTTCTTGTGTTGCAGTATAATATTCAATATCATCAGTAACAACACCATCAATAACTTTTTTATATGGAGTTTCAATAAATCCTAAATCATTTACTTTACTAAATGTTGAAAGAGTATTAATAAGACCAATATTTTGACCCTCTGGAGTTTCAACTGGACAAATTCTACCATAATGAGTTGGGTGAACATCTCTTACTTCAAATCCAGCTCTCTCTTTAACTAAACCACCCTCACCAAGTGCAGAAAGTCTTCTTTTATGAGTAACTTCTGATAATGGATTTGTTTGGTCCATAAATTGAGAAAGTTGACCAGATGTAAAGAACTCAGTAATTGTTGATGTGATCATTTTAGAGTTAATTAAATCATGAGGCATTAAATCTTCTAATGTACCACTTAATGTAGTCATTTTATCTCTAATAGCTTTTTGCATCTTAATTAAACCAGCATGAAGCTCATTTGATAAAAGCTCACCAATTGATCTAATTCTTCTGTTTCCTAAGTGATCTCTATCATCCACATGACCATGTCCTGCTTTAACTTTAATAAGATATTTAACAGTCTTGATAATATCTTCATGTGTAAGTACAGTAACATATTCTGGAACTTGAACATCAAGTTTGTGGTTCATTTTCATTCTTCCCACTTTTGTTAAATCATATCTTTCTGGATCAAAGAATAATTTTTTAATAAATTCTCTTGCTGCTTCTTTAGTTACAGGTTCACCTGGTCTCATAACTTTATAGATTCTTATAGCACATAAATCATTTTCATCTTCTATTTGCTCTGTTTGTTTTAAAAGTTTGATAGATTCAGCATCAGCTTTAAATGCATTGATAATAGAATCATCAACACCTTCTGCTAAATCATTTGCAATATCAAAGTTTTCAAAACCTAAATCTAATAATTTTTTTAATTTTAAATCATCTAAATTTGTAAGTGCATCATATAATACCTCTCCAGATTCTGGATCAAATATTGTTGATGAAGTATGTCTTTCCATTAAAAGTTCTACAGGATATTCTACATACTTTAAACCACCCTCAGCTAAAGCGTTTGCTTTTCTAGTTGTAAGTCTTTTTCCAGCAGCAATGATTAAGTTACCTTTATCATCAATTAAGTCAAATTCTACTTTACCTGTAAAATCTTCTGCATTAAATTTTGTTAAGAATTTATTATTTTTAACTTTAATATTTACAATTGGATAAAATAATTTAATAATCTCTTCTTTAGAGTAATCTAAAGCTCTTAACATAATTGTAATAGGAACTTTTCTTCTTTTATTAATTCTTACATATAAAATATCTTTTGCATCATATTCAAAATATAACCAACTACCTCTATCTGGGATAATTTGACCTGTATAGATTAGTTTATTTGCAACTGTAGAAGCTTCTTCTTCTTTGAAAATAACACCAGGTGATCTATGTAATTGGTTTACAACAACTCTTTCAACACCATTTACAACAAACGATGTTCTATCTGTCATTAAAGGAATTTCTCTGATATATAAAGATTGTTCTTTTATATCTTTTACACCAATTCTTTCACCTGTTTTTTCATCTAAATCCCATAAAGTCAATCTAATATTGATTCTTAAAGGTATAGAATAAGTAAGTCCTCTTACCATAGATTCTGAAACAGTATATTTAGGTTTTCCTACTTCACTATTGATATAATCAAGTGTAAATCTGTTTTGTACATCATTAATTGGGAAAGATTGTTTAAATACTTTCTCAATACCTGCTGCTGTTCTATCTTCAGATCCTACCATTAAAAAGTTATCATAACTATTTTGTTGTAATTGTAATAAATTTGGTATATCTATTTTTTGTGGGTTTTTTCCGAAATCAACTCTTAATCTATTTCCAGATTGTAATGAATTTAACATATTGGCCTTTCGTGTAATTTATGTTAGTTGAAGTTTTTATCATATATAAAAACATAAGAATAAACATTCTAACCTATGCTTGAGCAAATACCAGGCATAGGTTAAAAAGCATATTCACTTTAAATGACTAATGCTCTGCTAAAAAGCAGAGCATTTTATTGTCATTTGAGTGTAAAATTTAAATAAAATTATTTAACTTCTACTGTAGCTCCAGCAGCTTCTAATGCAGCTTTTGCAGCTTCAGCATCTTCTTTAGAAACACCTTCTTTTACAACTGCA
Source organism: Arcobacteraceae bacterium (assembly GCA_963667095.1). Taxonomy (GTDB): domain Bacteria; phylum Campylobacterota; class Campylobacteria; order Campylobacterales; family Arcobacteraceae; genus JAIOSF01. The sequence continues at coordinate 283,971 of OY762960.1, forward strand.
CCAGCTTCTTCAGCCATTGCTTTTGCTTCTTTTAATCCAAGACCAGTTAATCCTCTGATCTCTTTAATTACATTAATTTTTTTAGCTCCAGCATCTTTAATGATTACATTAAATTCTGTTTGCTCTTCACCAGCATCTGCTGCTGCAACTGCTCCACCTGCTACTGCAACTGGTTGTGCAGATACACCAAATTTTTCTTCAAATTCTTTTACTAATTCAGAAAGCTCTAATACGCTTAATCCTGAAATATATTCTAATACATCTTCTTTAGAGATTGCCATTTTATTTCCTTTTATTTATACATTATAAATTTTAAAGTAGCTTAGCTACAACATGAAGCAATTATGCTGCTTCCTCTTCTTTTTTTCTTCTAAGAGCATCAAGCCCAATTGTAAAGTTAGCAATAGGAGCCATCCAAGTTGCAGCAAGCATACCAAGTAATTCTTCTCTTCCTGGTAATTTAGCAAATGCATTAACTGTAGTAGCATCAGAAGCTTTTCCTTCAATAACACCAGCTTTAATAGCGAATGTATCTTTATTAGCAGCTGCAAACTTATCAGCAACTTTACAAGCATTAATTTGATCTTCAGACCAAATAAATATATTTGTTCCCTCAAGCTCTAATTCTTCATGTCCAGCATTTTTAATTGCTATTGATACTAAAGAGTTTTTAGCAACTTGTACTTTAGCACCTACTTCTCTAGCTGCTTTTCTTAAAGCCTCTAAATTTTTATGTGATGTACCTCTGTAATCTGCAACAACAATAGCTTGAGAACCTGTAAATTCATTTGTTAATGATTCAACGATCTCATTTTTTTGTGATTTAGTCATTTTTTCCTCCTTTCAAAACAGTAGAACTTCAGTAGGTTTTACAAAACACTGGAGTTGTGTTTAACCGACTATCTTCAGTTTTAATGTAGTGCTTTGAATAACACTCAAATGTGAAGACCTAAGTCTTCACTATTGAATATTAAATCAATAAATATTATTTTATATCCATCATCTCTGAACTGTCAACTATAACAGATGGAGACATTGTTAAAGATACTGCTGCTTTAGTAATATATCTACCTTTAGCAGATGCAGGTTTTGCTTTGTTAACTGCCGACATAATAGTTGAAATATTTTCAGCTAATGCTTCAGCAGTAAAAGAAACTTTACCAACACCACAGTGTATATTTCCTTTTTTATCTACTCTATATGTAACTTTTCCACCTTTAGCTTCGCTAACTGCTTTTGCTACATCCATAGTTACTGTACCTGTCTTAGGGTTTGGCATTAACCCTTTTGGTCCAAGTATTCTACCGATTTTACCAACTAATCCCATTGTATCTGGTGTTGCAATTAATACATCAAAATCAATGTTTCCAGCTTGAATAGACTCAACTAAGTCATCATTTCCAACAATATCAGCACCAGCTTCTTTTGCTTCATCCATTTTAGTACCTTTAGCAAAAACAGCAACTCTTACTGTTTTACCTGTACCATGTGGAAGAACAACTGCACCTCTAATCATTTGATCAGCATGTCTTGGATCTACATTTAAATTTAATGCTAAATCAACTGTTTCATCAAATTTAGCCGATTTTAATTCTTTAACTAATGCAACTGCATCTGTTAAAGAATATTGTTTTGTTGTATCTATTTTTTCTAATAAAGATTTATATCTTTTGCTCATTTTAATTCTCCGCAATTTTTATTTTTTTTCAAGATAAACTTGAATTTGCTTCCACATTTAAAGCCGTGTGGTATTTTTGGCTCATATCTCTTAAACTATAAGAATTATGCTATTTCAATTCCCATACTTCTACATTGTCCAGCAACAATTTTAGCTGCTTGTTCTGTATCATCAGTATTTAAATCTGCTATTTTTTGATTAACAATTTCCATTACTTGTTCTTTTGTTAATTTAGCTATTTTATTTTTTAAGGCATTATCACTACCTTTTTTAATATTAGCTGCTTTCATAATTAACTCACTCATTGGAGGTTGTTTAGTTACAAAAGTAAAACTTTTATCTTGATAAACTGTAATTTCAACTGGTATTTTAAATCCTGCATTTTGTTTTGTTTTTTCATTAAATGCTTTACAAAACTCCATAATATTAATACCTCTTTGACCAAGAGCTGGTCCTACAGGTGGTGATGGATTAGCAGCACCAGCTGGTATTTGAAGTTTTAAATATCCTTCTACTTTTTTTGCCATTTTTTTTCCTTGAATTTAGTGTTAAGTGTTTTATAAACACTTAAATTAGTTAGCGGTATGCTAAGTACTAAATATTACTCCTAATACTTAGCACTTAGCACTTAGCACTATAAAGCTACTCTACTCTTTCTACTTGTGTATAAGAGATTTCAACCGGTGTGTTTCTTCCGAAAATTAAAACATTTAATTTCAACATTCCAGAACTCATATCAAATGATTCAACAAGACCATTAAAGTTTGCGAATGAACCTTCTTTAATTCGAAGCATTTCACCCTCTTCAAAAGATACTTTCGGTTTAGCAGCAGCTCTGTTATTAACTTTTTCTAAAATTTGATTAATATCTTTTTCACTTAAAGGTGAAGGCTTTTTAGACTCTCCAATAAATCTTCCAACTTTAGGCATAGATTGTATTGCATGCCATAAAGCAGTATCAAGATCAATTCTTGCAAATACATATGCAGAATATAAAGGTTTTTCAACTATTGTTTTCTTCCCTTTTTTAATCTCAATTAAATCTTCTGTTGGAACTAAAACTTGTTCTATTCTTCCATCTTGCATATCATTTGCTAATTTCTCTAAAGCATTTTTAATAGTTAATTCACTACCTGAATGTGTTTGTATTGCGTACCAATTGTGTGCCATAATATATTTTTCCTAACTCATTATAGAAGATAAGCTTACTGACATAATTGCATCAATAAGTGCTAAAAATAGTGAAATCACTGTCACTACAACAAAAACTGAAAGAAATGCACTTCTAATTTGTTCTTTGATTGGAAAAATTACTTTGTGTAATTCATCTTTTGCTTGTTTATAATAAAAACTTAATTTATTCAAAATAATACCTTCTATAGTTTTTAAGTATTAAGTGTTAAAAAGACAAAATCTGTTTAACACTTAGTACTTGTAAGTGGCAGGCCAAGAGGGACTCGAACCCCCAACACCCGGATTTGGAATCCGGTGCTCTACCATTGGAGCTATTGGCCTAATGTAAAGTTTGTAAAAAGATAAACACTATTGTGTTTATCTTTTTTAAATTTAAAGATTAAGATTTTAACTTAATTTCTTTATGTGTAGTGTGTTTTTTTAGTCTTGGACTATATTTTTTTACTTCAAACTTTTCAGAATGAGTTTTTGGATTTTTCATTGTTGTGTAGTTAATGTCACCACTCTCTTCACATTTTAATCCAATTTTAATTCTATCACCCATAACTGACTACTCAATAATCTCTGCAACAACACCAGCACCAACAGTTCTACCACCTTCTCTAATAGCGAACTTTGTACCTTTTTCAAGTGCAACTGGAGCAACTAATTCAACGCTCATTTCAACATTATCACCAGGCATAACCATTTCTGTACCTTCTGGTAATGTAACTGAACCTGTAACATCTGTTGTTCTTACATAAAATTGTGGTCTGTATCCTGAGAAGAATGGAGTATGTCTTCCACCCTCTTCTTTAGAAAGGATATATGTTTCACATCTGAATTTTGTATGTGGAGTAATTGATCCTGGCTTAACAAGAACTTGACCTCTTTCAACTTCTTCTTTACCAATACCTCTTAAAAGAATACCACAGTTATCACCTGCTTCACCTTGATCCATCTCTTTTCTAAACATCTCAACACCTGTTACAGTTGTTGTTTGTGTATCTCTAATACCAACAATCTCAATTGTTTCACCAACTTTAACTGTTCCTTTTTCAATTCTACCTGTTACAACTGTTCCTCTTCCTGAGATAGAGAAAACATCTTCAACTGGCATTAAGAAATCTTGATCTGTATCTCTTACTGGAGTTGGGATATAAGAATCAACTTCATCCATTAATTTATAGATTTTTTCAGACCACTCACCAGCTGTACCAGCTTTAGCTTCTTCTAACGCTTGGAATGCAGAACCTGCAACGATTGGAGTGTCATCACCTGGGAAATCATACTCAGAAAGAAGTTCTCTAACTTCCATTTCAACTAATTCTAACATCTCTTCTTTATCTTCATCATCAAGTTGATCTTCTTTATTTAAGAATACAACGATGTATGGTACACCAACTTGTTTAGAAAGAAGAATGTGCTCTCTTGTTTGTGCCATAGGACCATCTGTAGCAGCAATAACTAAGATAGCACCATCCATTTGTGCAGCACCTGTAATCATGTTTTTAACGTAATCGGCGTGACCTGGACAATCTACGTGAGCGTAGTGTCTTGTTTCTGTTTCATACTCAACGTGAGAAGTAGCAATTGTAATACCTCTTTCTCTTTCTTCTGGAGCATTATCAATTTGATCATAATCCATTGTCGCTTGACCATTTTTAAGCCCTAAACACATTGTGATAGCAGCTGTTAATGTTGTTTTACCGTGGTCAACGTGACCAATTGTACCTATATTTACGTGTGGTTTACTTCTGTCAAATTTTTCTTTTGCCATAATTTTTCCTTAAGATTTTTGTTTATTACCCTCTGAGTAGATAAGCCTTGGGCTAATCTATTCAAAGGGAAAGTTATTTTATTTTTTTATATACTCAATAAGTGGAGCCTACGATAAGACTTGAACTTACGACCTCTTCCTTACCAAGGAAGTGCTCTACCCCTGAGCTACGTGGGCGATATTCTACAATATTCAACCTGAAATTATACTAAAATGATTACTTGGAAATTAATAAATTTATAAAAATTATATAAATGAGTTACGAAATGTTCGTATTGAACTCAGCTTCCAGTGTAATTTTTGGAGCGGGAGACGAGACTCGAACTCGCGACAATCTGCTTGGAAGGCAGAGGCTCTAGCCAACTGAGCTACTCCCGCTTATATTAGTATGGTGGTGGGAGAAGGATTTGAACCTTCGAAGCCGTAGGCGGCGGATTTACAATCCGCAGGATTTGACCACTCTCCAATCCCACCAAAATTACTGGTATAGCGCTGATCTTTATAAGATGAACACTGAACAATGATAAATGGAGCTTCAGATAGGACTTGAACCTACGACCTGCTGATTACAAATCAGCTGCTCTACCAACTGAGCTACTGAAGCATAAAAACAAAGTTCATTAAATAAATTCACAAAATGAACTTATTTAAATGAATGGTGGCGCGAGACAGAATCGAACTGTCGACACAAGGATTTTCAGTCCTTTGCTCTACCGACTGAGCTATCGAGCCATCTTCTTTGTTTTTGGACTGAAATTATATAGAACCAATACTTAATAAACACTTAATTATAAAAGAAATTTTTAAATTTATTAAAATTAGCTATTTTCACTTATTATACGCTTAAATTCTACCCCTCTGTGAACATAAGAATTAAACTGATCCAATGAGGCTGCTGCTGGTGAAAGCATATTTATTGAAGTTTGTATTTTGTATTTTCTATTTTCTATTATTTGTTTTACTGCTTCATCTAATGTATAACAAGTTACAGATTCTAATTTATATTGTTTTGACAAATCAGCTAATTTATCACTATTTGTTCCTATTGCAAATAAAGTTACTTTATATTTTACTATCTCTTGAAACAAAGGATTTAAATCAACACCTTTGTCATCTCCACCCAAAATAAGATTTAAATGTTTCTCTTTATATGTTTTAAGAGCTTGTATTGTGGCATCTATATTTGTAGCCTTACTATCATCAACCCATATATTTCCATTTTTGTCTTGAAACTCTTCAAGTTTATGTGGATCTTGAATAAAACTATTTATCTTTTCATAATCAATAGTTTCATTATAAAGTTTGGTTGCTGCTAATGCCAATACAGCATCTTGTAAAAAAGGTTCTTTAAAATTTATTTGAGATATATCTATTTTAAATTGCTCTGCAATATCTTGAGTATCATTATAATAATAGACTGCTGCATCTGTTTTAAAACTTTGATATTTACTTGGAACTATGGCAATATCATCTTTACTCATCAAAGTAAGTGGCTTTAACTTTGCATTTTCATATTCTTTAAATGTACCATGCCAATATATATGATCTTCACTTATTGGTAATAGTATATAGATATTAGGTTTTACTTTTGAAGTATAATGTAAAGTAAAAGAAGATGTTTCTAATATCACTTTTTTTTCTTTACTTATTCTAGCCAAAGGAATCCCAATATTTCCACCACAAGCAAAACCGTCATTTTTAAGTAAATGAGATAACATAGCTGTAGTTGTGGTTTTACCATTTGTTCCGCTTATCCAAATAGTATATTGTGATTCATCTAAAAAAAGATCATAGTCACTTATTTTATTTTTTGTATTTTGTACTAGATAATTATGTGGTGGTATTCCTGGACTTACTACTGTTTGTTCTAAACTAGAGATATCATAAGATTCTTTATCACTATCATCATAAAGTTTTGCATCTTTATACACCTCTTTTATAGCAAGAGCTGTTTTTCCTTTTCCTAAAACTCTCATTATCTAATTTTTAGACTAAGGATTGCTATAAGATTTGACATAAAAGCGATAATCCAAAATCGAATTATAACTTTATTTTCATGCCAACCTTTTTCTTCAAAATGATGATGTAGTGGAGCCATCAGAAAAACTCTTTTTTGTCTTAGTTTAAAACTTCCAACTTGTAAAATCACTGAAACAGTTTCCATCACAAATAAAAAGCCAATTGCTAATAAAAGGATCTCACTTTTTCCAACAATTGCTAAATATCCCATAAATCCACCAATTGCCAAACTTCCACTATCCCCCATAAAAACTTGTGCTGGATGTGAGTTGTACCAAAGAAAAGCTATAAGGGAACCTACAAAAGCAGCACCCACTATAGCTAACTCACCGACAAGTTTTATATTGGGTAAAAGTAAATAACCGCTTAAAATTGCATGACCTGTAATATATACTATAACTGAAAGTGTAAAAAAAGATATAATAGACGGCACAACAGCTAATCCATCTAATCCATCTGTTAAATTTACGGCATTTGAAGTTGCAACCATAACAAGAATCCAAAATATTATCGCATAAAATCCCATATCAAATAAAGGGTATTTATAAAATGGTGCAAATAATTCTGTAGTATGATTTGTATAAAATAAAACAGCTACAACAACTCCAGCACTTAAAGTTTGAAGAACTAATTTAGCTCTTGCTGAGAGTCCTGAATCATTTTTGTTACTTGAAATTTTTGCTAAATCATCTTTTATTCCTATTAAGCTAAATAAAGCAATGATAAGTAAACCACCCATTACATAGGGGTTATTCAATTTTGCTGTTAATAGTCCTGCAATTAATGTTGTAAAAACAAAAACAACACCTCCCATAGTTGGTGTTCCAACTTTTACCTGATGAGAGTCTGGTGCATGTTCATAGATAGGTTGACTCTTTTTTTTACTTTGAGCCCATCGTATAAACTTTGGCATAATATAAAATGTTAAAAAAAATGAGATGAAGAACGCAAGTCCCGCTCGTATAGATATATATTGAAAAATATTTATATCAAGGTGTCTATAAAACCAATAAAACAATTTGAAACCTTTTTAAGTAGTAATGTGTTAATATATTAAATTAAAAAGAAGATTATATCTAAAACTTTATTAAGGTTGGAAATGGGAAATAAAAAAACAATATTAATAATTACTGATGGTATTGGGCATAATAGTTCTTGCTCTTTTAATGCTTTTTGTAATGCAAATAAACCAACATACAATAAATTATTTAAAGAGGTTCCATATAGTCTTATCAAAACTTATGGAGAATATGTAGGACTTCCTGATGGACAAATGGGGAATAGTGAAGTTGGACATATGAGTATAGGAAGTGGACGAGTACTCTATCAAGATTTAGTTAAAATAAATCTTGCTATTAAAGATGATACACTAAAAGAAAATAAAGTGTTACAAAATACTTTAACTAATTCACAAAACTTACATATCGTTGGACTTTTAAGTGATGGTGGTGTACATTCACATATTAATCACATTATAGCATTAGCCAAAATTGGAAAATCAAATAATAAAAAAGTATTTTTACATCTTATTACTGATGGCAGAGATGTTTCACCTGACAGTGGATATAGCTATATAAAACAAATTGAAACTATTTGTGATGATAGTATATCTATAGCTACTGTTGGAGGAAGATACTATGGTATGGATAGAGATAATAACTGGGATAGAATTCAAAAAGCTTATGATGTTATAGCAAATGGTTCAAATACTACAAAAACTTCAATAGAAGAATTTATACAAGAGCAATATGCAAAAGACATTTATGATGAATTTTTAGAACCAACTTCATTTAATAACTATAATGGAATAGAAAATAATGATGCTTTAATCTTTGCAAACTTTAGAAGTGATAGAGCAAGAGAGTTGAGTTTCGCTTTTGGTTCAGATAAGTTTAATGAATTTCCAACAAAAGATATTACACTGCACATTGCAACTATGACTCAATATGATAAAAACTTGCCATTACCAGTTCTTTTTCCAAAAGAAACACCTACAAATGTTTTAAGTGAAGTAATTAGTAAAGCTGGTCTTACACAACTTCATACAGCAGAAACAGAAAAATATGCCCATGTAACATTTTTCTTCAATGGTGGAACAGAAGAACCTTTTGAAAATGAACAGAGAGTTTTAATAGCAAGTCCAAAAGTTGCAACTTATGACTTACAACCACAAATGTCAGCACCAGAAGTAGCAGATGCAGTTCTACAAGGGATGGATGACAAGAAAGACTTTATCGTTGTAAACTTTGCAAATGGAGATATGGTTGGACATACAGGTGTTTATGAAGCCGGTGTTAAAGCTGTTGAAGCTGTTGATACAGAACTTGGTAAAATCATAGAAAAAGCTAAAGAATCTGGATACAATGTAATCTTAACAAGTGACCATGGAAACTGTGAAATGATGAAAGATGACAATGGAAAAACATTGACAAATCATACTGTTGGCGATGTATATTGTTTTGTTATGGCTGACGGTGTTACCAAGGTTAAAGAGGGTGCACTAAATAATATTGCACCAACTGTTTTAAAACTTATGGATATTGATATTCCTAAAGATATGGATGAACCACTAATATAACAATGTCAAAATTACAAATATCTAATTTAAGTATAAAAGAGAATAACAAAACTATCGTAGATCTTTTTAAAAATATTGATACTAAATTAGATATACAATCGTCATTTGCTTTAGTAGGACAAAGTGGAAGTGGTAAATCGCTCACACTCAAAACAATCTTAGATATGATACCATCAAACCTTAGTTGTAATTTTGAGTTTGAAAGTGATTTTACATTAAATAAACAGACTATAGGTTTTATTCCACAAAATCCTTTTACTTCGCTTTCACCTATGACAAAAATATACAAACAGTTTTTTTGTGATGATGAAAAAATAGACTATCTATTTTCTTTAGTAAATTTAGACAAAGAATTACAATACAAATTTCCTATTGAGTTAAGTGGTGGACAGCTACAAAGAGTAGTTATCGCAATTGCATTAAGTAATAATCCAAAATTACTACTTCTTGATGAACCAACAACAGCACTTGATAGTGATACAAAAAAGAATATTTTAAATATTTTTAAAGAGTTACAACAAAAATTACACTTTTTAATTTTATTTGTAAGCCATGATATAAATAGTGTAAAAGAGATTTGTGAAGATATAGCTGTCTTAGAAAATGGAACGATTTGTGAGATTGGAACAATTGATGAGATATTAAATAATCCACAAACAGAATATACAAAAAAACTACTTCAAAGTAATTTTGAAAATAGAGGATTTAGAGTTTGATAAAAAAATTAGCTGTTATACTTTTATTTTTTGCTATGGGAATATTCATATGGCTCATATATTTATATTCACAAATAAGATTTGATGTAGAGAAAATAGTTGAATATAAACCAAAACTTACAACACAGTTTTTTGATAAAAATGGTGTGCACTTAGGAAATATATTTAAAGATGAAAATAGACTTCTAGTAAAATATAGTGATATCCCTGCTAGAGTTACAGAATCTTTAGTAGCTATAGAAGATACAAACTTTTTTGAACATACGGGAGTAAATGTAGATGCTATTATTAGAGCCGTTATCAAAGATATTAAAGCGATGGCTTTAGTTGAAGGTGCTAGTACTCTTACACAACAACTTATAAAAACAATGGTGCTTACAAGAGATAAAAAAATTATAAGAAAAATCAAAGAAGTATTACTCTCTTTAAGACTAGAATCTCTCTTAACCAAAGAAGAGATTATCGAAAGATATTTAAACCAAGTTTATTTTGGACATGGATATTATGGTATTAAAACAGCAGCACTTGGATATTTTCATAAAGAGTTAGACCAGCTTACTTTAAAAGAGATAGCAATGCTTGTGGGACTTCCTAGAGCTCCTAGTTTTTATGATCCAACAAAAAAATTGAAATATTCACTGATTCGAGCAAATCAAGTTATCAATAGACTGAAAACTTTAGGATGGATAAATGATGAAGAATACGACACAGCAATCAATGAAATACCTGTAGTTTATAATGATACACTTACATTAAATAAAGCACCTTATATTCTTGACCATGCAATTAAGCAACTAAAAGATGATGTGCCAGATTTAAGAACAGGTGGACATAAAATAGTTCTAACTATAGATTTAGAAGCACAAAAAATAGCAAGAGAAGCTTTAAAATATGGATATGATAGAATTAAACAAAGAGATGAATTTGTAGATACAAATGAAAGTACTACAAAAACACTCAATGGTGCAATGGTTGTTTTAGAAAATAATTCTGGGGCTATTCTTTCAATGGTTGGGGGAACTAATTATAAAGAATCTTCATTTAACAGAGCAACACAAAGTTTAAGACAGCCAGGAAGTGCTGTAAAACCTTTTATTTATCAAGTAGCTTTAAATTTAGGATACTCAACAGCAAGTAACCTTACAGATATTTCTAGAAACTACAAATATACTTCAAAAGACAATGAAGAGAAAATTTGGCAACCTAAAAATTATGAAAAAAACTTTAAAGGTCTTGTCTCTTTTCGATATGCACTTGTACACTCACGAAATCTTGCAACAATCAATCTTGTAACCGATATAGGTATTGATATACTCCATAAAGAACTTTTACGCTATGGATTTAAAAATATACCTTTTGACCTTTCTATCACTCTTGGAAGTTTTGGTATCTCTCCTTTAGATTTAAGTGAAGAATATACTCTCTTTTCAAACCAAGGTATCATAGTAAAACCATATTTGATATCTAGTATTACAAATAGATACAATCAAAAAATCGTTTTTGAACCAGAAGAAAGATATATCTCATCACCAGAACAAACTTATCTTATGACATCAATTTTAAGAGATGTTGTAAAAAAAGGAACAGGGAGAAATGGAAAAGTTGCAGGTATTGAAGTTGTTGGTAAAACAGGTACCACAAATAACAATATAGATGCTTGGTTTTGTGGATATTCACCTAGTTTACAAACAGTAGTTTGGTATGGGAATGATGACAATAAACCTATGGGAAAAAGAGAAACAGGTGGACGAACAGCAGCACCTGCTTTTAAATACTTTTATACAAAATGGCTACAACTTCATCCAGAGATACAAAGAAATTTTGTGATGCCAGAACATGTCTTTGTTCAAAAACACAATGGAAAAGATGAACTGTTTACAGAAACTTCAAAAATGCCAAAAGAACAAAATGATTTAGAGATACAAACAGATTATCTCAAAAATAAGAATATTCTTTTTTAACCTCTAATAAATATCATTTTATTTATCAGTTAAAAAATATTCTATTTTACTTTTTTCTAAAAAGTCTACAAAAACATTAAAATATTTTTTGGCCTCTAATTCATCATATGAAGCGATAGATATTATCACAGCTCTTAACTCTCCATGAATTTGAGGTAGTGAAGAGATATCTATATGTTCTGGAATAAGTTTCATCGTATTGATCAAATCATTTTCACTACATAAAGCTTTTAATGATAATCTTATTTTAGGTCTCTGAGAAGAATAATATTTATCTAAAGCTTCACATATCATAGGATGTGCCATAGAGGGAAATCCCGGTGTAAAAAAGTATCTTTTTTCAAGCCCAAATCCAGGTATATTGGTCACTACATTTTTTAATAACTCAGCATTGATAGGAAGATTTGCCATATTAATACGGTGGGGATAAGATTCATCACCAAATTTATCGATGATACACTTTTTGGCTCCCTCATTTATCTCCATCTTTTCATCTGTAAAAACATTTGCAGCAGCAACTCTTGTGTAGTCATCAGGAGTTGCTCCAATACCACCAAAAGAGAATAAAACTCCTTTAGGGTCATTTTTTACTAAACGAAAAACATCTTCTATAAAAGGTGGTTCATCTTTTATCACAAAAGAGGCTTTTTGCTCCCAGCCTCGTTTGAGAAGTTCTTGATTTAAAAATGCAAAATGAGCATCTTCCCGACGCCCATTTAAAAGTTCTGTACCTATAATCACAGAGTAAAAATTCATACTAACTCCAATTATATTTTAGCTTGAATAAACTCATCCATATCAGAAACAATCTCCTCAATAGTTCTTTCACCATTGATTTTTGTAAGTAAGTTTTTTGATTCATAAAATGCTTGAATTCCTACTAATGGTTCTGTATAAACTTTCATTCTATTGTCAAATACTTCATTGTTATCATCAGCTCCTCTTGCTCGTCCTAGAACTCTATCTCTAGCAACTTTTTCAGACACTTCAACTTCAATCACATTTACTAACTCTACTTCGGTATCAGTAACTAAATAATTATCAAGAGCTTCCATTTGCTCATTACTTCTAGGGTACCCATCTATAACTATAATTGGTGTTGGAGCTTTTTTAATAGCACTTACAATTGTCTTAATAGCTACTTCAATTGGTACTAGATTTCCAGCACTCATATATTTATTAAGTGTTTTTCCTAATTCACTTCCACTTGAAACTTCTGCTCTAAACATATCGCCTGTAGAATAGTGTGTAATATTTTCATGTTTTTTTGCAATAAGTTCTGCATCTGTAGTTTTTCCACTTCCAGGTGCACCGATTATTAAAAATAGCTTTTTCATAGCATTTTTCCTTCATTTAAATTAAATTTGATTATAACGAAAAGATGTTAAAGAAATTATTGATATATTATCTGTTATTAACTACTTTTTTTATACAATTACAAAAAAGAAAAGTAAGGAATTAAAATGAATTTAATGCTATTTGGTGCACCTGGTGCAGGAAAAGGTACACAAGCAAAGTTTTTAATAGAAAAATATGGTATCCCTCAAATCTCAACAGGTGATATTTTAAGAGCTGCTATTGCAGATAAAACAGATATGGGTATGGAAGCAAAAAAATTCATGGATGATGGAAAACTAGTTCCAGATTCAACTATCATTGGTATTATCAAAGATAGATTGGCAGAAGATGACTGTGCAAAAGGTTTTATCCTTGATGGATTCCCAAGAACGCTACCTCAAGCTGAAGCTTTAAGTGATCTTATGAAAGAGATGAATATCTCTTTAGATAAAGTTATCTCTTTAAATGTTCCAGATGAGTTAATCGTTGGAAGAATTACAGGAAGAAGAGTATGTTCTAAATGTGGTGCATCATTCCATGTAGAATTTAATCCTTCAAAAAAAGAAAATGTATGTGACTACTGTGAAGGTGAACTAATCATTAGAAAAGATGATAACGCTGAAACTGTAAAAAGTAGATTAGGTGCATACCATGAGCAAACAGCACCACTTATAGCATTTTATACAGATATGGGTGTGATGATTGAACTTGATGGTACAAAAGATGTATCAGATGTAACAGCTGATATGATTGCGGCACTTAACTAATACACTTAAATTTTAGAGGAAATATTTAAATTTTCTCTTAAATTAAAAAACTACAAACCTCCCTATTTTCAATGTCAAAGGGAGGTTTTAACTTTATTTATATATTATTTCTCCATGAAAAAATTTATAAGTTACGAAGAATCATTAAATATATTAAATAACATTGTATATGAAAACAAATCAACACAAAAACTTTTTATAAGTGACAGTTTAGGAAGAGTACTAGCAAAAGATATAGTTGCTTGTGAAAACTCACCAGCATTTGAAACCTCTGCTATGGATGGATATGCCATAAAGCATGAAGATTTAAAGCTAGGAAAACTAAAAATCACAGCTAAAAACCCAGCAGGTACTATAATAACATCGCAAGTGGAGACAGGAACTTGTATCAAAACATTTACAGGCTCACTTATGCCAAAAGGAAGTGATACACTAATTCCTATAGAAAATGTTACTGTTGAAGGTGATACTATTATCATCAACGAAGAGGTTCCAAAAAACTTTGCAGTTAGAGCTGTAGGAGAGAACTACAAAAAAGATGAAGTTCTTATAAATGCAGGAACACTTATAGACTTTGCCCAAATCGGTGTGATGGCAAGTTTAAATGTAGTTCAAGTAGAAGTTTTTACACAACCAACTATTGCCATAGCAAGTACAGGAAGTGAGATACTAGATATTGGAGAAACACAAACAAATGACTCACAAATAAGAAGTTCAAATCATCTTACTTTAGAAGCAATCGCTAAAAAGCATGGTGCAAATGTTTACCAAATGGGTGTAGTAAAAGATGATAAAGAATCTATAACAAACCTACTTAAAAATGCTCTTGAAAACTCTGATATAGTTGTAACGACTGGTGGAGTAAGTGTTGGGGATTATGATTTTGTAAAAGATGTTATCAAAGAAGATTTAGGGTGTGAAGTGTTGTTTCAAGGTGTAGATATCAAACCGGGTCAACATATACTTTTTGCTAAAAAAGATGAAAAGTTTATCATAGGACTTCCAGGATTTGCATACTCTAGTACTGTGACATTTTTACTCTATGTATTACCACTTATTTATAAACTCAAAGGGGCTGGTGAACAACTCAATATAGTAGAAGCTACTTGTGATGAAAATTTTCCTAAAAAATTCAATAAAACTATCTTCACTGCTTGTAATGTGGATTTTAAAGATGGAAACTATCATATCAATTTTGATGGGAAAAAAAGTGGAAGTAGTGCTATCTTAACTAATATGCTTGGAAATTGTGGCTTGTTGTTTCAAGAGGTTGATAGTGGTGCTATATCTACAGGGGATAGAGTTAAAGTTATTTTACTTTAACCCTTATTGTTGTATATTTTTTCTTAGTAAGACTTTCAGTTGCAGTATGATGTATTACAATTAAATTTGGGAATATTTAAACCAGATTTGTTACAATCTCCTATTATCCAAAAAATTAAGTTCTCTTAACATATTTAAACCTTTTTCTATCTCAAGAATTAAATTTTGTTTCATTCCTAACCAATTATAGTTATATATTCCATTAATCTTTGAAGAACTAGATAATTCATGTTCATATGTTAATTGTACTTGTCTTTTTTTTAGCTTGTTTGTTAAAAATTTATCATTTAACATTTTTTGATTTACTGTTATTCCGAATGCTTTTTTTTCTTCAATAAATGAATAATATTCATTTGTATCTGCATAATTTCTTTCCAATCCAGAACGGCCAATTATAAAAACTGTTGATAGCGAAGCGTATTCTTCTTTATTTAAAGAATTAATGTAGCTTTTCATATCCTTTGATGTTACTTTTAATTTTTTGATATTTTTAATTATATTTTCAATATATTTCATTTTTTCTCATTGCATTTATTTATAACCACAAAAACTTTTACAAATAATAATTAAATTTTTAACAGTATATTAATCTCCTTTTCTTCAATCGAGTCTTGATATTTAGGTAGTTATATCCATTAATAAAGTAGGTGGTTCATTTTAATATGGAGGATTATAACGAAACAATGTCACATCTAGTGTCACATTTTTAATAAGTTATTAAATTTGTATTTATTGATTATGAGAGAGTGAAAAGAGTTAGATTATCATCTAAATATGGAAAGTAGAGTTGGGATTTATCAAACTAAAGTAGCTTTACTACTTTAGCTTTAACATCTCCTCTTTCAAAGCACCCTTATCTATCTTAGACTTATCTTTAGAATCTATAGGCATATTTGCTTTAAAAACTATAGTTGTAGGTATCATATATGATGGAAGATGTTTTTTAAGCTCGAAGATTATCTCATTTTTCGCTAGCTCTTTTGTTCCACTATAAACTAAAACAACCTCTTCCTCTATTTTCTCATTTTCTATCCCAAAAACTGCACACTCTTTTACTTCTGGAATATTTTCATATACTACAGTTTCAATTTCAAGTGGGCTGATTCTATATCCACTTGTTTTTATCATATCATCATGTCTGCATACAAAATAGATATAACCCTCTTCATCTTTGTAAACATAGTCTCCAGTTGCAACAACAACCTCATCTGTTAAACCTTGTTGTAAGTCTATAACATTTTCTAAGATTTTAATGGATTTAAAACTATTGTCTGTATCTTCTTGTGAGTTCCAAAATCCTCTATAAATTCCAGCACCTCTATGGATAAGCTGCCCTACTTCTCTTGGTGCGCACTCGTATCCTTTTTCATTGATAACATAAAGGTCAACATCTGGTATAGCTTTTCCTATAGAATTTGGTCTTATTTTTATCTGACTTGGGTCTAGGTATGCAGAACGAAATGCTTCTGTATGCCCACTCATAGAGTAAAATTTTGCTTTTGGGAAATACTCTTCAATCTTTTCTATCATAGCCATAGTTACATTTCCACCTGAAGAGGTTATCACCCTTACATGTTCTAGTTGTGATGGACTTGGAAGTCTGTGACTATCTTCATCAAACATTTGTGAAAAATGTATAGGCATAGCTGCTAATACTGTAACTTTATCTTTAAGTATATGAGCAAAAAAATCACTTGGAGTGAAGAAGGTATAGATAGCAAATGTTGCTCGTGCATAAAATGATGTAAAGATTTGGTTTAACCCATAATCAAAACTAAATGACAACAATCCACTTAAAACATCATCTTCTTTTATCTCTAAGTAGTTATATACAACTCTTGCACTATCTATTAAGTTTTTATGAGAGATAACCACACCTTTTGGAAAGCCACTTGAAGCAAAAGAGTAAGTGATAACTGCATTGTCATGCCCTTTTATACTACAATCATAACTACTACTATAACACTTATAAATCTCTTTAAAAGATACGATATCCTCATCACAACTCTCCACTGTGATGATTTTTCCATTATATGAGGTCTCTTTTAAAGTTTTGAGTTTTTGTTCATCTGTAATCATACAACTAATATCACAATCTTTAATGATATACTCAACTTGCTCCGCTTTTAATAACTTTGTAATAGGTACAAGTACATAATCAGTCGATAAAACAGCTAAGATAGAGATAACTTTCTGGTTGTTTTTATTTGAATAGATACCAATTCTTGCACCTTTTTCAAGCTCTAAAGTTGTGATATAGCGGGAGAGTTTATTTACCTGTTCATACACTTCACTATAAGTAAGCTTTCCTACTTTATCTATAAGTGCAATTTTTGCAGGTGTTTTTTTATTTGCTATTTCTACTAGGTTTCTTATACTATTTATAGACATTTTTACCCCTTATTTACTCATACCGAGTGTCCAGATTTCATAATCTTTGTCCACTACAAGTGTTGGTGTTATATCAAAATTTAAAAGCTTTTTATAAAAAAATGAGATAATATTTTCCATCTCTTCATTGTCTAAAACTTTTGTAATTCCACCTGTTAATACTATAGAATTAAGTGTATCAAGTTTTATATTTAAGTATGATTTATGATGATGTGATATTTTGTATAAAACTAAGAAAATAGAGAGTTGCATAAGCAGTTTTGTTGCTTTTTCATCTTTACTATCTAGCATATTTTCTGTAGTATTTAAGTGTGCTAGTAGTTCATATACAAACTCATTATTTTTTGCTGTGTGTACTAAACTTTCTCTTGATTTATAGACTCCTAGTTTTTTAAATACTAGTCTATCGTATTCATTGTTTGTGATGATATTATCATCTACTAAATCTTTAGAGTAATGAATATCTGTAGTTGCCCCACCAATATCTATAACAATGAATGGATCAGCTACATCAAGTTTTGTATGAATAAGTGGCAGTGATTGATTTACTATATATGGTGTTGAGTATATCTGATTTGATGTAAGTTCATAGAGTCTTTTAATATCCTCTTTCCCCATAATATCTGCTTGGTATAGGTTTGTTAAATACTCTTTTAAATCATCCTCTACCATTTTGAGTTTATTGTCTATGATATTTGGTAATACTACAAGATTAGCAATATTTTTTTCTAAAAACTCAACTTGTGTAGTACTTCCCACATAAACTATATTTGAGTAAGTTAATTTTTCAAGATAGTTTGTAAGTGTCTCATCAAAAACACTCTTTACACTATCTATCCCACCTACAACAATAACCACATCAAGATTGTCTGTTGGTACTGCATAACTTTCAATCTGAGAATATACTACAGTTTCAATAATATTGATACCAGAGTTATATGCTATATTTGAAGCATATTTTAAACTAAATGATTCTGTAAGTCCAATAATAAGTGTACTCAATCCACCGTTTGCAGAACTACAAATTTGTATCTCATCTTTTTGATGTTTTTGTATATCATCACCACATTTAAATAGTAAATCATCATAAATATCTTTATCAAAATTTCTAAAATGATGAGAAATATCTCCATCATTACATACTTTAAAATAAGTACTTCCTACATCTATTAACATTTTACTCATAACATAACTCCAATATCATGGATAATTTGATTTACCACAGAGTTTGGATTTTCCCCTAGGTCTATTTTTGATTGTTCATATTTAAAACTTTTTTCACTTAAAGGAAGTTTCCCTTTTTTATAAATACGGATATTGCTATCTTTGTCTCTTACAGTTATGAGTTCATTGTTGTTTATAATATGTGGTGAAAAAGGTACATCTATGATACCAGCTTTGATTGAGTTAAATATTTTTCTCCAAAGAGTATCTGCACTATCATTAAAAATAGCTTCAAATATCTCATCTACTTCTCGCTCTAAGTTCTCTTCCTCTTCCTCATCAGAAAAATCAGGCATCCCTCTTAAAGTTTTAAGTGTATATTGTACATTTGAAACAGCTTGGGCGTTATCTTCTTTTGTAGGGATTCCAAATGCTTCTGCTCTTGTTTTTGTGATAATTTTATCAGCTTTTACCATACCAGCTATCATAGCACCCATATCTATAAGGCTATCAGATTTGAACTTATCTCTTGGAAAAGCTCCCATCCATTGATGATATACTAGATTTATCGTAGCATCACGCACACCAATCTTTTGGGCATATTTATTTGCAGCTTTTCTTAATACTTTTGAAGTTACTAAATCTTGATTTAAACTTCCAGTTTGTGCGAAACTTACTGAGAAAGATTTTACACCTTCTTCAAGGGAAAGTAGCATCTCACAGATTTGTATAACAATAGTGATACAAGGTGGAACTAGTGTAGCTGTAAGCGGTCCAAATGATTCTCTGTTGATTGGTTCATTCAAAGTTGAATATTGAGCACACACTCTTTCCACATGTTTCCAGTATAAAAACGCTTTATCTTGTGGAAAGTTTTTTGAATATGGGAGGATATAAGTAATTGGACCCCCCTCTATCTCAAAAACCCCACTTGCTATTGCCATCTCTACAAGTAGTCTAGCATCTGGTGTTCCATGTCGTAAACTTACCGGTGTATTAAAATGTGTCACCATTTTTCTTGTAGTTCTGTATCCATGGTTTATAAGTGGATAGCCATTTAATAGGTCTGTTTCAGTCTCTTCTGAAAGTCGAAGCATTTTTGCTGCACTTCCATAGTCATTGAGTCTTGTGTGTGAATCTATTGTCATAGGGAGTACATCTACTACTGGTGCAAATTGCTCATAAAGAGAATACATCTTATCAAATGTAGGGAACCCACCTCTTGGTTGTACTAAAGTTTTATCTTTGTTGTTTTTAAATTTATGTGATATAAAAAGCTCTTTGTTTGCATTTTTTACAAACTCTTCAGCCTCTGCAAAGTCAAAGTTATCTACATATTCATTTGATACGATTATTTCTCTATCTCTTTGTAGTAAACTCATAGTCCAAGTCCTTTTACATGAGCATCTAACATATCAAGTCCTTCCATCAAATCAATTTGATGGAAAACTAAATCAAAACCATACTCTTTGAATTTTGGAACAATTAGGCTCTCATCACCCTCACCAACACTCAAGTTTCCACCAATAACAAACACTACATCTTTTAAATCATACTTATCTTTTAAAATCATCAGGTCTCTACACCAACCTTCAGCCTCACCATTAAGTGAAGAGATAAGTAAGACTTTTGCATCTGTTTCTATAACTGCATCAATAAACTCTTCTAAATAGGTATTAACCCCAAGATTAAATACCTCATATCCCCTACTTTGTAAAGAGATATCAATAAGTCTATTTGCTACAACATGGATATCATTTCCAACTACACCTGTTACAACTTTCACTTCGCATCCTAGTAAAAAAATTCTATGATTATACCTAAATAGTGATTAAAAGTATTATTTGATATAATCCCATTATTAACATACAAAATAGGAAAATCAATGAAATCATATACAGCAGATATTTGTGATAAACATCCACATGAAGTACAAGTACTAGAGCCAATTTTACAATCTTTTGGTGGAGTTTCTATGTGTCATGGAGAGATTGTAACTATAAAGCTTTTTGAAGACAACAAAGCTTTAGTAGAACTATTAAGAGACAACAAAGGTGATGGAAAAATCTGTGTTGTAGATGTAGAGGGTGATTATTGTGCTGTTGTTGGTGAAACACTTATGGGATATGCTTACCATAATGGTTGGGAAGGTATTATTATCAATGGATATGTAAGAGATATACACCAAACTACACAAATACCTGTAGGACTTTGGGCAATTGGGACTTATCCATACAAAAGTCAAAAAAAACAAGTAGCTGAACTCAATATTGAATTAAACTTTGGTGATGTATCATTTAAAGTTGGAGAGTTTTTATATGCAGATAGAGATGGTGTGGTTGTGACAAAAGAGAATATAGTTTTATAAACTATACTCTACTTTTTTAAATCTTTCTTGTAGGTCCTACATATCTTTGTCTTGGTCTTACAATCTTATTTGTTGTATCTCTTTTTTGTTCCATCCATTGGGCTATCCATCCTACCATTCTTCCTATAACAAAGATTGGTGTAAACATACTTCTTGGGATATTTAAAGCTGACAAAATAGTACCAGAATAAAAATCTATATTTGGATAAAGATTTCTACTAATAAAATATTCATCTGTAAGTGCTATATGTTCTATTTTATTTGCTATTTCGATAAGTTTTGAGTTTATCCCTAACTCCTCTTGTAAAGAATCTCTAATCTCTTTTAATACTTTTGCTCTTGGGTCAAAGTTTTTATATACTCTATGTCCAAATCCCATCAGTTTAAATGGATCATCTTTATCTTTAGCTTTAGCAATATATTTATCCACATTACTCACATCACCTATCATCTCTAGTTGTGCGATAACAGATTCATTTGCTCCACCATGTGCTCTACCCCAAAGTGCATTTATCCCAGCACTGATTGCAGCATAAGGATGAGCTCCAGTTGAACATACAAGTCTTACAGTAGATGTTGAAGCATTTTGTTCATGGTCAGCATGAAGTGTAAATATTGTATCAAGTGCTTTTACCTCAATATCACTTATTTTCTCATGTCCCCCAGGGAATGAACGCATCATATACAAAAAGTTTTCTGTAAAATATCTATCCATATCAGGATATACTAAAGGATATCCCATAGAGTTTCTATAAGTATAGGCACAAAGCGTTGGTACTTTTGCAATAATTCTTCGTGCCATATCTTGATACTCTTCTTCACTATTTATATCTAAATGTTGATGATGAAAAGCACTCAAGGCTGAAACAGCAGAAGATAACACTGACATAGGGTGTGCATTGTCAGGGAAAGCTTCAAAAATCTTTCTTATACCCTCATTTGGATATCTTTTAATTCTCATATCTTGTTCAAATAAGTTAAATTCCTCTTTTGATGGTATATTTCCTTTGAGTAACAAATAACACACTTCTAAGTAATTATGGTTTTTAGCAAGATATTCTATAGGATATCCTCTATGTAAAAGTTCCCCTTTCTCACCATCTATATATGTTATATCAGAAGTACAACCAGCTGTCATACCAAAGCCATTGTCATAAGTAAAAAGCCCTAGCTCTTTATTTAAGGATGATATATCAATAACACTATTTCCCAATGTGGAGTCATACACATTAAAGTCTATCTCCTTTTTTGTTTGATTATCTCTTAATGTTACTGTTTTCATAATTTACATCCTTGCATTTAAATTTAATAATTAATATTATCTTATTTAAAATTATAGTTTGGTTTGATTTATACTATAAAAAAATTAATTAAAGCTACTTTATCTACAAGTTATTTATATAAGATTCTTATAAATCCTATTGCAAATACAACTATTGCAAAGCTATCATAATTATTATCTAATAACAAAAGAAAAAAAGATGCTAAGATAAAAGCAAATCCATGTACTAAAGATTTTGTATAATTTTTTAACTCTTTTGCGATATATTCAAGTTGTCCTTTTGAAACTTCAACTTCCAAAGTACCTTCACTTGCTTTTTTTATAACAGTTTTAAAATCTCTTGCAATAAATGGTATATCTTTTATCTCTTGTTGTAAAGTTTCTAAAATACTCTCTTTTGATCCTAATGCTTTTGGAATATTTTTTTGTAAGATTGGTAAGATATCTTTGATTCCATTAAAATTTTCGATATAAGTTGTCCCTAAACCTTCTATAATAGCACTAACTCTTAGAATATATATCGCATCACTTGGAAGCTTAAAAGGAAAATCACGAGTAGTTTCAAGTACTTCAAATGCTAATTTTTGCATAGATTCACTTGTTAAGTTTTCATTTGAAAATATCTCAAACATTTTTGCTGTAAAAGTTGCCAATTCACTTACAGGTGCTTCATAGCTTATAGTTCCTAATCGTTTGTTTGCACTTATATATGATTCATAGTCTTGTTCATTTGCTGCTTTTATAAGTTCAATTATTGCTATTCTTGTTTCGTTTGGTACAGTTTTTACCATTCCAAAATCTAAAAAAACTAATTTCGATTCTTTTGTAATAAGAATATTTCCAGGGTGTGGATCTGCATGAAAATATCCATTGATAAGCATTTGGGTAGTATAAAAATCTACAAGTTGAGATATGATAGAGTTCATATCAACATTATGTTTTAAGATGTTTTCTTTATCATCAAACCTATATCCCTCTTCAAAACTCATAACAACAGCATCACCATTACAAAACTCCTCGTAAGGTGTAGGAAATATTATACTAGTATCTTTGTATGTATCTGAAAACTTTTTCAGGTTTGCAAGTTCAATTGATAAATTTACCTCTTGTAAAATCATCTTTGAAAATTCGCTTATAACTGCATCTATTGAGTTTTTTGTATAAAATGAAAAAAATGGTTTAAAAAGCTTATTGAAAAAATTAATTATTTTTATATCTGCTACTACTTGTTCTTTTATCCCATATCTTTTAAGTTTTACAGCTACTTTAGTATTGTCTTGCAAATAGGCACAATGGACTTGTCCTATCGAAGCAGATGCTATAGGGGTAGAATCAAAACTTTTAAAAAAATTATCTTCAAAACAACTGTTATACACCAAGTCAAAATGCTCTTTTTTCATAGCAGGCAGTTGATCATGAAGTTCTTTTAACTCGTCAAGATATTCTTGAGAAAAGAAATCTGCTCTTGTAGCTAAAACCTGAGCTAGTTTAATAAAACTAGCACCAAGTTTACTAATAGTGATTTTTAGTTTTTTTGGTTTAAGCGGTGTAAAAAAAAGAAAACTCTCTTTTTTTTTAATTACCATGAATAGTGTCAATAAAAATGTAAAAACCCCATAAATTCTAAAGGGATTATAAAATCTTAAATTATTAAAAAAAGTTTTTATATTAGTTTCCTTGTAATTCTTGCTTTAATTTCTCAATATCTTTTTTTGTTGCAAGTCCAAGTTCATCTACAATCTCTTGTAAAGTATTTTTCAACTGTTCTTTTATTTTCTCATCTTCCTCTTTTCCTTTAGCTTCAATTGACTCTAAAAAAGATTTTGCATCATCTGTTTTTATTTTACCATTTTCTTGAAGTTTTTTTAGTTCCGCTTCAACTTTTTCTTTTGCTAGCACTGTTGCACCTATTCCTGTATATAATAATTCTTTTAACATCGTTCATCCTTTTTTATACATATTTTACAATAAATTTTAACTTTTAGTATGTTTTTTATGTTGTTTTATCTCTATTTTCATTTTTAAACTCATTCATAAATTCTCTATAAATAAGTGGAACCATCTGTTGTTGTAGTTTTTTATTTGTTCTTGATTCTATGGCTACACTGTCAAAAAATGTTTTCCAAAGTTTACTAAATTTCTCTTCATCAATACTTACTTTTGGTTCTTGAAAGCTTGCTATATTTTGTACTCCTACAAAACTTTCATTTTTTATAAAAGCTATTTGCCGTTTCATATCATGAATGATATATTTTTGGTTGTTAAATCTTTTTAAAAAATGTTTTCCTAAAAAGTAAACCACATTAAATTTTGTCTCTATTTTAGCATATAAAGTTCTATCTTCAAGTTCAATAAACCTTACAAATCCAGTCATTTTATGGTTATGCCGAAATAGCTCTTTTTGAAGATTTTGTATATTTTGTATGTATGATATTGTAATATTCCCTAACTCTCTTTGTTCTTTAAATCCCAACATTATAAAATAAAGAAGATCTAACTCAAATGCTTTGCTATCACACATAAAAATATTTAAAATAAGCTCAAAGTTTTTTTTAGTAAATTTTTCTTTGATTGAGTTGAGTACTTTTAAAGAGTTTTGTTCATCATAATGAATTTCAATAATCTCATCTAATAAAAGAGTATTCGGAAGTTGTTTTACTATTTTTCGAGGTTGTAACTTTTTATAATACACCTCATAAACTAAAGATAAAAATCCCTCAAAAGTACCATCATATACCAGTATCATATTTCACCCGTAATAGCACTATAGTCTATGTCAAATAAAGATGGTTCTTTTGTTTTTGGTGGTTTTAGAAAATCTAGTTTGATATTTTCTTTATACAATGGTATCTCTTTTTGATATTTACCATTACATACGATAAAATATTTTGCTTTTTTTGTAGAGATTTTTAATTTTTTCAAATCATCAAAAGAGAGTCTCTTAAATCTTCGTGCATTGATAATCTTATATCCACCTCTTACTCCAATCCCAGGTATTCTGATAAGTTCTTCTAAACTAACCTTATTTATCTCCATAGGAAAGTAGTGCATATTATTTAAAGCCCATACCATTTTAGGATCAAGTTCCTCATCTAAGTTTGGGTTGTCACTATTGAGTATCTCATCTGCTTTAAAGTCATAAAACCGTAAAAGCCAATCCGCTTGATACAATCTATGTTCTCTTAAAAGTGGTGGTTTTGTGTTTGCTAAGATGGGAAGATTTTTATCTTCATTTACAGGTATATAAGCACTATAATACACTCTTTTTAAAAGTGCTTTATCATACATCACTGAACTAAGATTGAGTATCTCCATATCAGTTTCAGGTGTTGCGCCAACAATAAGTTGTGTTGACATTCCAATAGCTTTATTTGTTCTTTCTAAACTTATATCACGAGCTAGTTTTAATGGCTGTAATACTTTATCTTTTGTTTTGTTTGGAGCTAACAGCTTCAAAGACTTATCACTTGGAAGTTCTATATTCGAGCTTACTCGACTAGCTAACTCTACCACCTCCTCAATAAGTCTTGCATCACTTCCCGGTATTAGTTTTACATGAATATAGCCATTAAACTTATATTCGTGTCTTAGAATTTTTAAAGTTCGCAAAATTAAATTCATAGTGTGGTCTTCGTTATCTATAATTCCACTACTTAAAAAAAGTCCCTCTATATAATTTCTTTTATAAAAGTTTATCGTAATATCAGCAAGCTCCCTTGGAGCAAATGCAGCTCTTGGGATATCATTTGATTCCCTATTTATACAATATGCACAATCATAAATACAAAAGTTTGTTAGAAGTACTTTTAAAAGTGATACACATCTTCCATCAGCTGTAAAAGTGTGACAGATACCACTATTGGCAGTTGCTCCTAATTCACCAGTTTTATAGTTGTTTTCTGCACCACTTGAACTACAACTTACATCATACTTGGCACTGTCGCTTAAGATTTTCATCTTATCATATATATCTTTTCTCATACTCTTATTTTATCTTATTTTTTTCTTTTCCCTAAAAAATATTACAAATTGCAAGATTTATCTTCAAGTAACATTTTTGTTTTTATATGACGATATTCAAACATATTTTTTATATCCTTTTTTATAAAAGGTGTAATGAGTTTTCCAAATACTCCAAAAGGAAGTGCGAATTTTATACTATCTTGAAGTTCACACATTGAACCTTTTTGGGTAAAAATATGCTTATGTTCCCAAAATGCAAAAGGTGATTTAATCGCTACATCAACCATCAAATTTGGATATTGGAATTTTTCTATCTTTACTATCCAAATTATAGGAACAAAAGCTCTTGTAGTTTTAAGTTTTATAATCTTTCCCTCATAACTTTTATCTTCATACTCTATAAGCTCTACTTTTGTATGTTTTGGAGTTATTCTTTTGATATTATTTGTATCAAGATGAAAATTAAAAAGTTCTTTTATAGTACAGTTTATTAAAGTAGAGTGCGTTATTATTTCCATTTTACCTTCCTTTTTATCTCATTAAGGCTCTAATCTATTTATTTGCCAAGAGCTATCTTTTTGCAAACTATACTCAAATCTATCATGTAGTCTATCTCGTCCCCCTTGCCAAAATTCAAATAAAGTAGGTTTTATAATATATCCACCCCATTTATCAGGAAAAGGAATTTCTCCATTTGCAAACTTTTTTCTTATTTGATCAAATTTTTCTTCTAATATACTTCGGGATGTTACTACTTCACTTTGATGAGATACCCAAGCACCTATTCGACTTCCTCTTGGACGGCTTAAAAAGTATTTTAATGATTCAGTTTTGGTTATCTCTTCTATAGTCCCTTCAATTCTGAGTTGTCGTTCAAGTCCAAGCCAAGCAAAATGAGCAGAAACACAATTATTTTGAGATATTTGTTTTGATTTTTTACTTGCATAGTTTGAGAAAAAGACAAAACCACTTTCATCATATCTTTTTAAAAGTACTGTTCGTTGACTTGGTTTTAAATCAGTCCCAACAGTTGCTAATGTAAATGCATTTGGTTCAATAAGTTTTGCCTCAACAGCTTGGTTAAACCACAATTCAAACTGCCAAAAAGGATTATTGTGCAAGTCTTTTTTATGAAGTCCTTTAGTTGTGTATTCTTGTCTCATTGCTGTCAAATCTACCATCTTGTTTCCTTTTTATTTACCAAGGACCTAGGAATCTATTTGGTTTATGGATACATTTTTTAATGTGTTTTGTTACCCGTCCTTGAACTCTTTTTCTCCATCTATCATATGCTTTTTTAGAGATAAATTTTCTCATTTTATTTTTTACTTGATTTTCAGTTAAGCCATATTGTAAATATATTATATCAAAAGGTATTCTATCTTGCCATGCCATTTCTATAAGACGATTATCATCAAACTCCTCAAAAGCCAAGTCTCTTTGCTTTGCTGTTTTAGGTTTTAGCTGTTTTTTATAATCCACATCTCTACTCTATAATAAAGTCTTGTAAATTTGTTTTTCCATAAACTATTTCTGGATTTGCATCTTTTATTTTTTTTGCAATTATCCCCATAAGTGTTTTAACTCCATTTGTTTTTTCTGGATCCGTTAGTGGTAAAAGTCTTACAGTTACAGCATCACCCTTACTTGAAAGCTGTATAAAAAAATTTTGTGGTTTTCCATTTTCAACAGCAATACTTTCAATTAAAGCTGAACTTTCCCTACTATTGATATATTTATCTGTAATTTTTAAAATACCTTTTTCTACTGGCTGTACTATCAATTCAATAGAATCATAACACTCTTGTACACTTTTTGCTTTTTCTAAAACTATATGTGGCATATTTTCCCTTTATTGTTCAATTTATTTTTATTATATAATTCTTTTTGATATCTTTGTAGTTGAATAATGTTAGTTTATAGATTCTATTCAATCTATAAAGTACTCGACTATTTATAATCCTTAGCGTCCCATATATTATTATATTGTTCTTGTGTTAACTTCACTAACTCTAACTCTTCAAGAAATTTATAAAGCTCATACCATCTTTTACCATCAGCTTTTATATCTGTTTCAAATCGTGGAATTGTATCTTCAATTATTTTATCCATAAGATGAGTTTTTTGTTCAAGACTATATTCATAAAAAATTTCAACAGCATCTTCTGTATTTTTTTGATAAAAATTAGCCATATCATTTGTAACTTTAACAAACTGACATAAAGCCTCACCTTTCTTTTTAATAATTTCATCTGTTGTCATAAGCTCCAAAGCTGAAAAGTTAGGATAAGGAGAAAGATGTTGATCTATGAATAAATTTTCAAAGTTTCCTTCTTCTGCTTCTATACCCTCAAAGTTGTAAAAACAAAGCCAAGCACCATCAAAACTTTCATCTTGCTTCATATTATTTATATGCCAAAAATCAGTTTCTACAAAAGTTACATTTTCTTTTGAGAGTTTAAATCCCTCTTTTTGTGCATACCGTTTTAATATCTCGAAACCTATTTTATTGGTTACATCATTTGATGCTGGTGTTGTTATTTTTATAGGTTGGTTTGATTTAAATTTTTCAACTCTATCTTTTCTTATCATAACTCCACCTCTTGTTTCAAAAAAACACCCCATAGATTTCAAACCATCAAAGTGGTGCTCAAAAAGATGCAAAGGTTCATTACAATGAATATCAATTTCACCACTTTTTAACTGTTCAAATCCATCATAATGTTCATCAGGTACTATTATCTCTAAATCAATTCCCGCTTCTTTATATTTTCCAGTTACTACTCCTGCAATCATTGGTAAATGATCTGGATTTAAAAACCACTCTAGTGCTATTTTTATCTTTGTCATATTCTTTTCCTTCTTAAAATTTTGATTTATAATATTGTGTATGTTTTTGAATATTATTAGCATTCCAAATATCACTTATAATACTCACCATATCAGGTCTGAAACTCATAATTTCATCTATATTTTTACTGTTTATTCCACCAATTGCACATATTGGTATAGTTAACTTTTGGCGTGCTATTTGCAAAGTTTCTAATGAAACTATATTTGAGTTAGGTTTTGTTGGTGAGGTATAAAAAGAACCAAAAGCAACATAATCAGCACCCAACAATTCAAACCTTTTGGCTAAAGCAACATCTCCATAACAACTTACCCCAATAAAACCTTGAAACTCTTTTCGTATCTCCATAAAGTTTTCATGGTCACTTTTTCCTATATGAAGTCCATCACATTGTATTTTGATAGCTACTTTTATGTTATCATTGAGTACAAAAAGAGCATCATACTCTTTACAAAGTTTTTGAATTTGAATTGCAATTTGTTCTAAAGTAATATCATCACTTTTTTTATCTCTTAGTTGTACAATAGTTGCACCACCTTTTAATGCCAATTCAACTTTTTCTAAAACATTATTTAATGGTGTAAGAGTGTCATCTGTAATAACATAAACGCCTCTTAATTTTCTTTGATATGACATATTTCACCTGCTATTTTATGAGATATAGGTCCATTTTGTGAACCTATTTGAGGAGCATTTTTAATCCCTAGATAGATAAATTTTTTTGACATTTGAATAGATTCTTGAAGCGACTTTCCTAAACTTAAGTTTGCTGCAATTGCACTGCTAAAACTACATCCTGTACCATGTGTTGCAGTTGATTCTATATATGGAGTATCAAAAATAAACTTCTCTCTTTTTATAAAAAGTGTATCCACACTTCTTTGATGGTCATTTATCTCTTGTATATGGTTTTTTATCACGATAGCACAAGGAAGGGTAAAAATATTTTCTAAGCTATCTGAAGAGGCAAACTCATATCCTAAAAGTTCTTTTGCTTCAAAAAGATTAGGAGTGACAAGAGTTACATAGGGAAAGAGGGAACTCATATTTTTGATTGCATCAGCACTTAAAAGTTTTGAACCAGCTTTTGATATAAATACTGGGTCAAAAACTATAGGGATATCTAAATCTTTTATAAATTCTCTTACTGTATCAATAATTTCATTTGAGTAAAGCATCCCAATTTTAATGGCGCTAATTTCAAAATCATCACATACAGCTTCAAGTTGTGCTTTTATAAAAGCAGAAGAAACATCAAAAATATCTGTTACACCTTTTGTATTTTGTGCTGTTAAAACTGTAACAACGCTCATCCCAAATACACTAAATGCTTCAAATGTTTTTAAATCAGCTTGAATACCAGCTCCTCCACTACTATCACTGCCAGCAATAGTCAAAACGACTTTTGTACTCATAAATATCCTTTATAAATTTATGAGTAAGTTTATCTAAGGTATAAGGGTTTTTGTATTGTTTTTATGTCAATTTATAAATCTGTAAATCCAGACTTACTATAGTTTAGAAGCTTCTTCTTTCAAGATATTCTCGGAACTCTTTCGCACCATCTTTAGAGCTTGTAACAATCTCATCAATACCGTGAAAACTTATCTCTAATTTTGATTGGTCGATACTTTGCATAGATTTTATTTTGTCTGTATTTACTATGATTGAACGGTGAATTCTAAAAAAGTTTTTATTTTGAAGTAGAGTATTCATATCTCCAATTTTTCTTCGTACATATACATCGGCATCTTTTATTTTTACAATCACTTCATCTAAATCAGCTTTAATATAAAATATATCATCAAGTTCTATTAGATAGATTTTACTTCCTCTTTTTCCCATAATCTTTTTTTCAGTTGTTGAGGGAAGTATATCTAAGTATTTTCGTACTTTAGTAAGCGCACTTTTAATATTTTCTTGTGTAGTAGGTTTAAGTAAATAGTCAACACCACCTGCTTTAAAAGCATCTATTGCAAACTCTTCATAGGCAGTTTGAAAAATAATAAAAGTTTGAGATTCTACATCTAAAATCTTATTTGCAAGTTCAAGTCCAGTGATATTTGGCATTTGAATATCTAAAAATACTACATCATATTTTATTTTTTGAATATTTTCTAAAACATCTTCTGGATTGTTGAAACTGGTAATATCCTCATATCCCTGTTCATTTAAAAGTCTTGTAAGTCTACTTGTTGATAATTTTTCATCATCTACTAGTAATATTTTCATTGTTTTCCTTTGAGTTTTATTTCAAATGTAGTATTTGTATTTTGAGGTTTATAGTATAAGTTTCCAATATCTAAAAAATTCAATCTTTTTGAAAGATTGGATAATCCTGTACCAAACTTCACTGATATAGGTTTTCCCCCATTATTCGATACATATATAGTAGCATTGTTTATTTCAATAATAATTATAAGTTCAGAAGAATCATATCCATGTTTTATAGCATTTTCTACTAAAAGTTGTATTGAAAATTTTGGCACTTGAATATCTTGGGTCTTGTTATTTATGATTTGAAGCTTTATTTTATCATCAAATCTTATATTTTCTATATCTACATAGGTTTGTACCATAGAAAGTTCCTCTTCAATAGAGATAATACTCTCTTTGTTGATAGCATTTCGTAAAAATTTTGACAAATTTAAAATAGAATTTTCAGCTTTTTGTTGATCAATATATACCAACTCACTCATAGAATTAAGTGCATTAAACAAAAAATGAGGATTAAGTTCATTTTCAAGTGTTTTTATCTTTGTTTGTAATATCTCATTTTTGATAGATTCATTTTTATATTTCATAGATATAAACTGATGTAAAATTAGACCTACTAAAAAAGTAAGAAAACCTATAGTCACAGTGATATACAACCAATAAGGCTTTATCAAAGTGATGATTTGAGTATCAAAACTTATAAAAATAGCAAAACTAAATAAAAAACCAAAAGCCCCAGAACAAAACGAAAAAAAGAAACTAATAATATACCAAAACTTTTCATTGACATTTGGT
This sequence comes from Arcobacteraceae bacterium, assembly GCA_963667095.1. Lineage (GTDB taxonomy): Bacteria > Campylobacterota > Campylobacteria > Campylobacterales > Arcobacteraceae > JAIOSF01. The sequence goes on from OY762960.1 coordinate 316,335, forward strand.
AAGATAAAGTTATTTGATATAGTTATAAGTAAAGACGCAGTTAAAGATATAAATACAGCAGTAGTGACACTAAAAATTATTGTCGAGATGTTTTGTAATTCATTGTTTAAGAAATACAAAAACAAAGAGATAAAAAATCCAAAAAATGCTCCTATAATAACAATATAAATCCAATCCGTACCAGATATTTTTAATTCAACCGTTTCCATTTAATTCCTTATTTAGTACATCAACTCCAATTGCAACTCCAGGCCAACCTTGACCTGCAAAAACTGTATCACCTACATTGTAAAGTCCTTTGAAAGGTGTATTACAACTAGGTAGCTGAGTTATGTTTTTAAATCCTATTGCTTTTCCTCCACAATTATATCTATTTATATATCGATTGAAAGTAAATGCAGTAGCACTATATCTTTTTGATATATTCTCTTTTTTTAAGTCTGTAAAATATTCTAAAAACTTATTGATTATAAATTGTGTAGTTTCCTCTTTTGTTTTATCATAATCGACTAAATATTTCCAAAAATTTGCTTTTGTATGAGTTGAGATAGTAACACTTGTTCCATTTTTACTTAAAATCTCGTCATCTTGTTTTGAAAAAGATACAAAAAAAGAGTTTGAGATACAGTTCGGTAAACTCTCATTATATATAAACTGATAATGCTCTAAGAAATCATACTTTTTATCCAAAGTAAGATAGACCACAAAAGCACTTTGATCACTAAAGCTAAAGCTGTTATAGTAGTTTTGTATATCTTTATTTTCAAAAAGATTTGCAGATTGGTATATTGAAGAGTTTAAAATAAGCTTTTTTGTTCTATATTCATTTTTTGAAGATTGTATTACATACTCATTTGAATCTTGAATTATCTTTTTTATCTTTTCATTTTTTTTCACTTCTACATCTTTTACTATCTCTTCTATCAAGCTTCCCATCCCTTTATTTACATAAAAAACATCATGAAAAGGGTAAGAAAGACCAAGAGCTAAAGATAAAAATGAAATGTCTTTTGAAGTTGTTTGTATAGTAATAAGTAGCTGTGCATCGATAAAATTTTGATACTCTTGTGAAATATCTCCTAAAGTTTCTTGGATAAAGTGCTGTGCAGTTTTCAATAAATCAAATTGAAAAGTTTTAAGAAGTTCTCCAATAAAAAAAGCAGTTTTTAGATACTTTTTAAAATTATATTTTCCATAATATATATTTTGTAGTTGCCAGAATTTTTTATCTATCTCTTGTATCTTTTTCCAAAAAATCTTATTATTTTTATTTGGATGGACTTGTTCTATATTATTCAAAAAATTATCAAAATCTTTGATTCTATCTATCGTTTTATTTTCTTGAACTACTCGTATAGCTACCTCGCTTTTTGATAAGTTAGGAACAAATCCAACAGTATCAAAATGTTTTTTAAGAATATGCCCCTCTTCATACCCTACAAGTGTCGTTGCTCCTGTATTATAATAATTTCCAACTTTTTTGAAGGTACTTGCACAACCACCAAGATTTTTATCTTTTTCAAATAAAGCTATATTTTTATTGGTATTAAGAGATGCTATTAAACTTCCTCCAATTCCACTACCAACTACAGCTATATCAAATGATTGCACTACAAAACTCCTATGATTTTTTATTATTATATAGTTTTTATTGTTATTTTCATAGAAGTGAGATGTTAATTGAACATATTAAACATCTCACTAAGTTCTATTCTAAAATTTTTACTTTATACTTTTATATAAATTTTTTAAACATTTTATAAATAAAGGATGATGATTTGGTGCTTTTGCTACACGATAATCTTCAAACCCTAATTCAGTAGCAACTTCTCTATATTCTATATCTAATTCCCCTTGTGTTTCTGAATTATCTACTGTAAATGAAGTGGGATAGATGATTACTCTTCTATTGTTTGCTACAATTTGGGCTAATTTATCTTCTAAATAGGGTCTTAGCCACTCCATAGGTCCAAGTCTTGATTGATATGCAACTTCAATACTTTTGAACTCTAAGCCTTGCTTTTGTAACTCTTTCTTAGCTGCTTCAACATTGGCTAAAATATGTTTTTGATATAAGTCACCTTTATCAATCAGCTTTTGTGTAAGCCCATGAGCTGAAAAAATAAGAGTGAATTCCTTACTGTCATCTTTTCCTAAACTCTCTTTGATACGCTCTACTATTACTTGGTTATACAAAGTATTATCATAATAACTATCAAGCGTTTTTATAGGTTTTTCAAATCCTACTTCTTTTGCAAACCTTTGAAAATCTTCAATACTTGATTTTGTCGTTGTAGAAGAATAATGAGGATACATAGGAAGCGCATAAATCTCATCATAGTTTTTTAACTTTTCCATAACTTCACTTGCAAATGGAGGAGTATAACGCATCACATGAAACACATCAGCATCTACTTCTTTAGCCAATCTTCTTACTAATCTTTTTGTATGACCAACAATAGGAGAAACACCTCCTAGTAAACTATAATTATGTTGTGCTTCTTTGAGCCTTTTTTTTCGTATTATCCAACCTATCATTGCTCTTATAGGTTGAGGAGCTCCTATAATATATTTATCATTAAACATATTTTTTAAAAAAACATCCACTTCATCAAGATTGTTAGGACCACCCATATTCATTAATACTATTGCTTTTTTCATTTTATACATCTTTTTTATTTTATTATATAGGTTATTAAGATTAATTTGTATCTATTTAATGTCATTTAAAGTGAAAGTTTGATTTATTTCTTTTTATATGTCATAATATTAAGAAATAATTATGAGGTTATGTTATGTTTGCAATGTATGATGATGATGGATTAAACTTTAGAAGTACCATTGATAACCTTTATACTGTTCATGAAGTTGAGCCAAGTAAACGAATAAAAAACAATACAAAAGAAAAAAATAATAAATTTGAAACGCTCTATAAAGGGAAGATAAACGAAGATGCTAAAAACAAATACAAACAAATAGCGAATCTTGACACAAGAGTTGAAATATTTCATGTTGAACAAATTATGTCTCACACTTCATTTATCATAAACGATTCTAAAACTATACAAGAGTGCTATGATATGATGCAAGAAAATGAGATACAGCAACTCCTAATAAGAGCAGACAATGATAATCATCTCAAAGGTATGGTAACAAAGCACGATATTTTAAACTATATAATGAATAACTTAGATAATCATCACATAGAAAATACACCAGTATCGCAAATATCTAAGAAAAATATTATTACAACTGATCCAATCTCTGATATACGAAGAGTAGCTAAAGTTATGGTTGACTTTAATCTGAATGCAATACCAGTTGTAAATGGAGAAGAGATTATTGTAGGTGTTGTATCACGACATGATATTGTAAGTGCAGTTTCTAATATACCTCATCTACAGATTTGGGCTTAATATAGTTTTCTACTTTTTGCATCACTTTTTCGTCTATAGTAACTTCTAAATCCATCAAAATTATATCTTTGAAAGAAAATTGCTCTAATTTAACTAAATCTTTCGCTGTTGTTATAATAGTTGTATTTGGATATTTTAAAAGAATTTTTTCTATATCTTCTTGTGTAAAACTATGATGGTCTTCAAATATCTCTGTTTGAATACCTTCTGGAAGATATTCTAAAAGTCTATATGCTTTTGAAATAGCAGTCAATAATACTGTATTTTCAGGTAAAGTATCTATCTTTTCACCATCTTTTTTAAACGATACAACTCTTGTAAAATCTGTACCATCTCTCAAAACCATATCAGCAAAAGAGTACATCATTTTCGTATCTCTATATCCACCACTTGGTAAACAGAAAATATTTGTAGGTTCTATTTTTGGTCGTAATAAAATATCAAATTTTTTTATTTCATGTTTACTATAGCCATCATCTAAAAACACCACTTTACAATTAAGTTCTTTAGCTTTCATAATAGCTTCTGATCTATTTTCACTTACTATAACTGTAGCTTTTGGTAATGATTTTGCTAAAAGCATAGCTTCATCACCACTAGTATTTATATCTTGTAATATTTTCCCTTTTTGAGAAACTACATATAAACCTTTTGATGCTCTTCCATAACCTCTTAGAACAACAGCTACATCTTCTTTCTCTTTGGCTAAAGCTATAATAACAGGAGTTTTTCCCGTACCACCTACAAGAAGATTTCCTACACTAACTACAGGGATACCAAAATCTATCTCTTTTTTGGAAATTCTTTTATAAGCTGAAACAACACAGTATAAAACTGTAAAAGGTAAAAACAATATCCCAATCAATCTTTGGAAAGGTGTAGGAAAAAAGAGATACTGTTCAATCCATTTTACAAAAAAACTTCTCAAGTTTTTAAATCCACTCTTGTGCTACAGTCTTTATAGTTTCACATACATATTCAACATCTTCATCACTCATAGCAGGATAAATTGGTATTGATAATATTTGCCCATAAGTACTTAAAGCACTTCCATAAGTAGTGATTTTTAATTTATATTTCTTTTTATAATATGTTAAAAGATGTAAAGGTATATAGTGTAAACCTGTTGATACACCTCTTTCTTTCAATGCTCTTGCAAATCCATCTCTATTTTTATTTACTCGTACAATATATTGACTAAAAATATGTTCTTCATCATACTCTGGCAATACTATGTGCTTCAGTCCTGATAGCTTCTCATTGTAAATAGAAGCTATCTCTTGTCTTCTTTCACAAAAAGTATTTGTTTTATAAAATTGTGCAAGATTAAATGCAGCTTCTAGTTCTGTCATATCATATTTATATCCTATATCTACAACATCATAAATATAATCTAAGTTCCCATATTCATCAAAACTACTGTTAATAGCATGTGTTCTTAAAAGCTTCGCTTTTGTTGATAGTTGTTCATCATCAGTTACTATAAATCCACCACGACTTATAGCTGTTTTACTATTTGAATAATTTGTAGAGAATATAGTCATATCAGCATCTAGTGATCCAACCATTTTATCGTCATACATAGCACCCAAAGCACTTGTAGCATCTTCTATCACTAAAATATCATATTTTTTTGCAATAGAATAAATTCTATTTAAATCAGGAACTTCACCACCTACAAAAGTCACCATTAAAGCTCGTAATTTTTTACTATTATGTTCTTCTAAATAAGCTTCTAATTTATCTAAATCTATATTAAATCCATTTGCTTCAATATCTATAAAAATAGGCTCAGCATCAAAATGTCTTACAGTTTCAGGAAGATTCACAAATGAATTTACACTCATTAAAACTTTATCAGCTCTTTTTAGTTCCATAGCACTTAAAGCTAAATGTAACGCCGATGTAGCATTGTTTGTAGCTATTGCATATTTTGCACCTATAAAACTTTGTAACTCTTCTTCAAGCTCTTCTACTTTACTAATAGAACTAGCTTCTAGTTTCAATATTGAGTTTACTTGATTTTGCTCTTCTTCATCAATTGTCGGTTTAAAAAAAGGTATTGTTCTCTCATTTTTAACATTTTTTATCATCTTATTTCCTTTTTATACATTAAAATTTATATTTGCAATTGTAGGTAGTTTCCCTTTAAAAGCATTCGAAACCATTTTATACTCTAACATATGTATTAACTTTTCATCTACACCATTTAAGATTAAATCTTCTTTACTCTTCCCATTATCTACTAACTCTTTTAAAACATCATCCATAGTTTTATATGAATATCCAAGTTCCTCTTCATCACTCTGACCTTCCCATAAATCTGCACTTGGCTTTTTCTCAATAATAGAATCAGGAACTTCTAAAAATCTAGCAAATTCAAATTCATCACTTTTATACATCTCTCCTATAGGATTAATAGCACAAGCTATATCTCCGTACAGTGTCCCATATCCTAAAAGTATTTCTGATTTGTTTGATGTTCCTACAACTATAGCACCTTCTCTTGCACTAATATCATATAAAACTGACATTCTCATTCTTGCACTAAAATTACCCATTCTTAAAGCGCTAGGATTTGATACATTGTCAAAATATCCTTTTACCATAGGTGCTATTTCAACAATTTCATAAGAGATATCAAATTTCTCGCAAAGCTCTTTTGCATCAATAACACTTGCATCACTTGAAAAGTGTGAGGGCATCAATACACCATGCATATTATCACCGAATGCTTCCTTACAAAGAACAGCTACAATAGCAGAATCAAGACCACCGCTTATTCCAACTATTACTTTTTTTACACCTATTTTAGATGTTTCATTTTTGAGAAAGTTTATCATTTGTTCTTTTATTAATTTATAATTCATATCAATCCTCATATTTTTCATTATAGTTATTCCAATGATTATAGCAAATTTATTATTAATACAAAAAAATAATTTCGCCCAGCTTTTAAGAATATTCCAAGTACAATATAAATATATATTATTCATAAATAAGGAATTTTGAATGTCTGATAATGTTTTTTATACAAAACTTATAACACCCATCATAATTATTTTACTTTTTGTTGCTCTTATCTTTTTAGGTTTCTACCCAAATATCAGTATGATTTTAGGTGGTATTGCTCTATTTTTAATAGGTATGGAATATATGGAAAGTGGTTTTAAAACTTTTAGTGGTGGTATGCTCGAACAAGTTTTAGAAAAGTTTACAAATACGACACCCAAAGCTATCACAACAGGATTTATCTCAACTGCTATTGTACAAAGTTCTAGTTTAATTTCTGTTATTGTTATCTCATTTTTAACAGCTGAACTTATCACCTTAGCTTCTGCTATTGGTATTATTTTTGGTTCAAATATAGGAACAACGGCAACTGCTTGGCTTGTATCAATGTTTGGACTCAAAATAAAAATATCAGCGTATGCTATGCCTATGATTGTAATGGGTATTATCATACCTATTTTCCTAAAAGATAAAAGTTGGAAAGGGATCGCTTCCATTCTTATAGGATTAGGAGTTATTTTTCTTGGTATTGGATATATGAAAGAGGGATTTGAAACTCTTAAAGAGGGGATGAACCTAGCTTCTTATGCTATGGATGGATATTTAGGAATTTTTGTATATGTACTTGTAGGGGCAGTTGCAACTGTTGTTATACAATCAAGTAGTGCTACTATGGCCATAATTATTACAGCTCTTGCAACAGGGCAAATTGAATATGCAAATGCTTTAGCACTTGCCATTGGTGCAAACTTAGGGACAACTGTTACTGCTGTTATTGGTTCTTTAAAATCTAATGAAAATGGTAAAAGATTGGCAGTAGCACATTTTATTTTTAATATGATTACAGGATTTATTGCTATTGCATTTATCTATCAATTAACTGACTTAGTTGATTATTTATCCAAAATTGTGGGTATAGGAGTAGAAAACTATGCTATGAAACTAGCTTTATTTCATACAATTTTTAATGTAGTTGGAGTACTTGTTGTTTCACCATTTATAAAATATTTAGTGAGCTTTTTAAATAAACTTTTTATACCAAAAACTATTGAAGTTGGACAAGCAAAATATTTAGATGATTCTGTTTTAAAGATGCCGGATGTAGCAATATCTGCTATCACGAAAGAGATAAAACATCTTTTTAATAACGCTTTTAAAATTATTGTACATGGTATAAATATCAAAAAAGGAAATCTTAATTCAGATATGCCTCTTGAGAATGTAATACAAGACCCATACTCTACGGAATATATTAATATAGATAGGTTTTATAAATATAAAATCAAAGGTATTTATGGTCAAATTATTGATTTTTCTACAAAAGCTCAAATAAATATGAGTCCGGAAAATGTAGAACAATTATATAAACTAAAACTTGCTTGTAGAGATATTGTAGAAGCAGTAAAAGACACAAAACATTTGCAAAAAAATTTAAAAAAATATTCAAATAGTCCAAATAAATATATCAAAGAACAATATAAACAACTCAAAATAGATTTGGCAGAACTTTTAAAAGATATAAATAAATTATCTGAAATTACAGAACAAGAAGAGATTATTTTAATACTTTCAAAAGCAAAAATCCATGCACAAAAATATGATATGATAGCAAATGGACAACTTGATAAACTTATCAGGGAAAAACTTATCACAAATGAGATGGCAACATCTTTGATGAATGATAGTACCTATGCTTATGATATAAGTAAAAATCTTATAGAGATGGCAGAAGTAGTCTTTGTCGGAAATAATATAATCAACGATATACTAGTTGATGATGAAGATATAAACACTTTTTTAAATAAGGAAAAATAATGGGTATAAAAAAATTTATAAAAGATGTTCAAGATATGTTTAATCTTGAACTATCAAAAAAAGAGAGTAAAAAAAAGAATTTAAAAGAATTAGTGAAAAAACTTGAAGTGAAAAAATTTAAACTAGAGAAAAAAATAAATTCTAAAAAGTATAAAAATGTAAGAGATATACTCAAAGAAGATCATGAGATTATAATTCTTCAAATCAAAAAAGCAACCAAAATACTCAAAAAAATAGATTAAACTTTTACTGTTTTTTTGTCTTTTAATACTATTTTTTATATAATATCTCTATATCAAGAATAGGAACATTTATGAACAATAAACTTTCAATAGAACTATTTAAGTTTAGTCATAAAACTGATTATTTACCTTATTATAAAAAGTATACAACAGCATATAATAACGAAGATACAGTTTTAGATTTACTAAACACTCTTAATAAAGATGAAAAATTTAGCTTTACTAGAGTAGAAGAATATGGAATCAAAATTAATAATTTATTTGTAAAAACTACTGATTTAGTGCATGATATTGTATCTGCTACATCAAATGACTTTATTATAGAACCAGTAAGTAGTTACAGAGCAATAGAAGACCTAACAATCAATAATGATGATTTCTTTGAAAAACTTAATATTTTTAACAAATATTTATCTACAAATGAGAAAGAAGAATATACTAAAAACTTACAATTTGAATATTATGCATCAAATACACTAAATATCAACAAAAACTATATTGGTGATCATAGTATAATTATTGCAAGTGATATAATAGCTAATAAACCAGAGTTAAAAAATGAGGTTATAGAATTAATTAGTGATAAAAACAATGGTGTGTGGTATACTACTTCAAAGGATACTAGAGTTTTACATACAAACACTGTATATAAAACAAAAATAGAAACTTTGATACAAGAAGTAACAAAATATCAGCAAACAAATACTCACTATGAAGAAAAATCAGTTGATACTATATCGCAAAAATTTACAGATTTTAATATTGCTGTATATGATATAAATGATACAGACTTTTTAGAAAAATCTATACTAAATAGTGATGCAAAATATGTAAATATCAACTCTAAAAATGATGACTTAGCATTCCACAGTCAAAGTGTAAATAAAACATTTTCATATAAAATAGCAGGAAATATTTTACTAGAAGCAAAAGACAACAATGCTGATTTCATAGTAGTTAAAAGTGAGAATGCTTTTAAATTATTTGATAATAAACAAAAAGAGATTGAAAAAGTGGTAGGAAGAGATATTCAACTTCCTATAATAACAATAAAACAATTTAATCATATACTAAGTGGTGAAAAAGATTATAAAACACTTGGTTTTGATAATCATAAAATAGCCGTACCATTTTTATAATATAAACCTCAAATGAAAAGTAATTTTACTTTTCATTGCTTCAATTTGTAACAGGGACTTCACCTCTTTTAGACTACTTTTCAATTATTTAATAAACTTATATATAAAACTTCTGTAGAATAATCATAAATTAATTTTTACCAAAACAATTCAAAAGGAACAAATATGAGTATTCCAATTCATAAATATGATGTTGTTATTGTTGGTGCAGGACTTGCTGGTTGTGCGGCTGCTAGAGAAGCAGCTCATGCTGGTCTAAGCGTATGTGTACTAACAAAACTTCATCCACTAAGAAGCCACTCAGGTGCTGCTCAAGGAGGTATCAACGCTGCTTTAAGTGCTGAAGATACTGTAGAGCTACATGAGTTTGACACAGTAAAAGGATCTGATTACTTAGGTGATCAAGATGCTATTAAACTTATGTGTCAAAAAGCTCCTGAGACAATCAGATGGGCTGAAAAAATGGGTGCTGTCTTTTCAAGAAATGATGAGGGTAAAATAGCACAAAGACCATTTGGTGGACAAAGCAAACCAAGAGCCTGTTATGCGAAAGACAGAACAGGTCTGACACTTCTTCAAACTATCTATGAACAAGCACATAGAGATGGTGTTGATTTTAAAGATGAATATTATGTATCAGATTTAATTTATGAAGATGGAAAAGTAAATGGTGTATTTGCTTTTGATTTAGTAGATAGTAAACCTATGATTTTCAACGCTCGTGCTGTTATGTTTGCAACTGGTGGTTATGGAAGAGCATTTAGAATCAACTCAAATGCCCATGCAAACACAGGTGATGCACTTTCAATAGTGGCACGAAAAGGACTTCCTTTAGAAGATATGGAATTTGTACAATTCCATCCAACAGGAATTGCAGGAAGCGGTGTACTTATCTCTGAAGCAGCAAGAGGTGAAGGTGGTATTCTTTACAATAGCGAAGGTGAACGATTTATGGAGAAATATGCTCCAAACAAACTAGAACTAGCTTCAAGAGATGTTGTTTCAAGAGCAATTACAAAAGAGATTTTAGAAGGAAGAGGTTGTGGTGCAGATAAAGATCATGTTCTTATTGACTTAACACACCTTGGTGAAAAAATCATTATGGAAAGATTACCAGAGCTTCGAGATTTAGCTATCACATTCTTAGGTCAAGATATGATAAAAGAACCTATTAGTATAGCAGCAACAGCTCACTACAGTATGGGGGGTATCCCTTGTAATAAAGATGGCCATGTAAGAAAAAATACTCATGAATTTGTTGAAGGATTTTATGCTGCTGGTGAATGTTCTTGTGTGAGTGTACATGGAGCAAACAGACTTGGTGCAAACTCAGTACTTGAAGCTCTTTTCTTTGGAAGACATGTGGGTCAAACTATAGTAACTGATGTGAAAAATGGAATAGCTTTTAAAGATGCAAAAGTAGAAGATGCTACTTCAGCTTTAGCAAAAATTGAAGCAATTAGAACATCAAGTGGAAATGAAAAAGTACCAGTACTACGAGCAGAGTTACAACAAAGTATGACTGATAATGCAGGAGTATTTAGAACAGAAGCTTCTCTTTTACAACAACAAGAAAATATCAAACAGTTAAAAGAAAGATTTAAAAATGTACGAATCGATGACAAATCTAAAATTTATAATACTGATTTACAAGAAGCTATAGAATTTAGTCATATGTTAGATTATAGTGCATTTATTGTTGATGGAGCTATTCATAGAAAAGAGAGTCGTGGAGCACACTACAGAGAAGAGTATCAAACAAGAGATGATGAAAACTTTTTAAAACATACAATGGCTTATATGGACAAAGATGGAACTATAACTACAGAATATATGGATGTTGTTATGGGTGACTTTGAACCTACAGAACGAACATACTAAGGAGGGTATAATGAGTGTTGAAACAAAAAAATTAAAATTTAAAGTCTTTAGATTCAATAAAGATACAGATTATCTTCCTTACTATGATACTATTGAGATGGAAGTTACAAAAGATGAATTGGTACTTGATGTAATGAACAGAATCAAATGGGAACATGATGGAAGTTTTTCTTATAGAAGAAGCTGTAGACATGGGATATGTGGTTCTTGTGCAATTAAAGTAAATCAAAAACCAACTTTAGCATGTAAAGACAATGTATTTGAACTTGTAGAGATTTTTGGGGAAGAGTTAGTTCTTGAACCACAAGATATAAAACGAGCATATAAAGATATGGTTATAGACAAGTCAAACTTTTGGGAAAAATATGACAAAGTACAACCATACCTTATAGCAGATATAGAAGAGTTTCCAACAGAAGAAAATATAGTATCTAAAGAGGAAGCTGAAAAAATAGATGAAGCTGACTATTGTATTGCCTGTGGAAGTTGTTTTTATGCCTGTCCTGCGGTTGAAGTAAACAGTGAATATATAGGACCGATGGCACTTACTAAAGCATGGAGATTTAATGCTGATGTGAGAGATAATGCAGTGGATGATAGATTGAATACTTTACAACAACTTGGAAGTGGTATTTGGGATTGTGTGAAGTGTAATGAATGTGCAGAAGCTTGTCCAAAAGAGTTAGACCCAATAGGAAAAATCACAAAACTACACTTACAAACATTTGAAAAAGAGAAATCTCTTAATAATGTAGCAGTACGACATGCTGTAGGATTTAAATGGTCAATTAAAAAGCATGGTATTTTAGATGAAGGTGAACTTGTACGATACAGTGAAGGAAACTTTGGTGTTATGAAACATATCCCAGAAGCAATACCTATGTTAATGCATGGGAAATTAGTATTCCCTTGGAATATGCCAAAATCTAAAAATTTAGATGAAATTAAAAAACTTGTTGATATCGCTTCAACAGTAAAGTACTAGGGAGTAAAAGATGGAAAAATTAAAATATGCACTATACACAGGTTGTACAGCTAGAGAATCAACTCCTGAACTTTTAAAGTCAACACTAGCTATTGCTGATAAACTTGGTATTGAGTTAGTATTATTAGATGAAGCTAGTTGTTGTGGTGCAAGTCATCTACAAGATTTTGATGATATGTTATCATTAACTTTAAATGCAAGAAATCTTTGTTATGCTGAAAAGTTAGGTCTTACTATGGTAACTATTTGTAATACTTGTCAGTTAAACACAGCACTTACAAAAGATAGACTTGATAGTGACCCAGAACTGAAAGCTAAAGTAAATGAAAAATTAGCAGAAGTTGGCTTAGAATATAAAGGGACAAGTGAAGTAAAACATTTCTTATATGCACTTCAAGATGATTATGGTTATGATAAAATTGCACAGGCTGTAACAAATCCAATAGCTGATATAAATGTAGCATCATTTTATGGTTGTCATAATATTAGACCAAGCCACTTACAAAACAAATCAAATGGTGGAGAAAATGCATATAAGCCAGTTTCACTAGATAACCTTGTAGTTGCACTTGGTGGAAATGCCGTAGAGTATGAATCTAAAAACAAATGTTGTGGTTTTCATGTAGAGTTACAAAATCCACAAACAGCAAATAGGCTAAGTGGTACAGCAATGCTAGATGCAATCGATAATAATGCAGATATGATGGTAACACCATGTCCTTTATGTCATCTTAGAATGGATGTTCAACAACATGGTATTAGTAAAGAGGTTGGTAGACCTGTAGATATTGCAGTCCTACATTTACCACAAATGGTTGGGATAGCACTTGGAATTGATCCAAAAGAGTTAGGACTACACCACAATATAAACCAAAAAGGTTTAAATGTAAAATAACTTTATTGCAAAATTTCTAATTTATGCAATGAAGTTATAGAGTCTTTAAAGATATCATAACTTTTTATATCCAAAGAGAGTTCCTCTTTGGATATAAAACTTCTAATTTGTTCTTGATTTATTTTTAATTCTTTCTCACTGAGTATAATAAAATCATCACTAAATATTCTAAATATAATAGAAGCATCAAATACTTTTTCTAAATTTTTATAAAAATCTTTTAAAAAATCATTTCCAAATTCCCAACCATAATGGAGATTGACTATATTTAAATTATGGATAGCTATTTGATATAAATATTTATATTTTTTATCATATATATTTTTTGTTAAAATCAAATCTAAATAATTTCCATTATAACTTTGAGTCGTCTGGTCTTTATAAAAATAAGAAAATCTTTCTTTTTCAATATCTGTGATTGGTAACTGTGAAATATTACTATCAATACTGATATTTTTTAAAACAATTAAAGCACTTTTAACAACATCTTTTCGAAAAGATTTTCCTGATAAATTTTGTAACTCTTGAAGTGCTTCTGTAATACTTTTTCTTTCTTTATAGATTCTACTCGTTGTCATAGCATCAAAAGCATCAGACACCGCCATAATCTGAGATTCTATACTAAGTTCATCACCTTTTAAACCTTTAGGATATCCACTACCATCTAGCTTTTCGTGATGCCCTTCTATAAATTTTGCCAAATCTTTAAACATAGGTACTTTAGATAACATTTTAACACCTAAAGTTACATGTTCTTTGATAAGTGTATATTCTAATTCATCAAGATTATTTGGTTTCAGTAAAATATTATCAGGAATAGCAATTTTTCCTATATCATGAAGAACCCCTGCTTCATAAATGTTTTCACAAACTTTATCATCTAGTCCCATCTCTTGAGCAATCATTTTAGAATATTTTGCAACCCGTAAAGAATGTCCACCGGTATAAGTATCTCTATCTTCTATCATTTTTACAAGAGCATATAAGGTGTTTTTATAATTACTTGTTTTTTGTTGTTGTAGTTCTTCTATATCTTTTGTTTTATTTGTAACAAGTTGTTCTAGGTTTAATTTATATTCTATGTTTTCTTTAAATTGTTTTATTTTATACACTATTTTATACAATTCTGAGGTTAATTGAATATGTTCTATAGGTTTTAAAATATACCCATCAACACCAATTTTAATAGAGTCTGTAAAGTTATTAGTATCTGAATAGGCTGATATAATAAGAATATTTTGATTTTCATTGATTTTTTTTATCTCTCTAGCCATATCTATACCACTTAAAACTGGCATTTTGATATCAGTAATAACTAAATCATATTGATACTTTTTATAAAGTTTTAGTCCCTCTTTTCCATTACTAGAAACATCAACTTTATCAAAAAACTTTTTTAAATATATAGCAACACTCTCTTGCAGTTGCAACTCATCTTCAACATAAAGTACAGATAAATTTTGAGCTAAGTTTTTTAATTGAGCTATATCTCTGTTTTTAGACATATTAGTGCTTTTGAAACTGCTTAAATTCAACAATCAAATCAAGTCTTCTTTTTTCTATATATTCCTCTAATAAACTCTTATCATGACTTTCTAACTCAAATAAAATCATAATAGTTTTTTGTTTTGCATTTCTTTCATCTATGATATATACTTCACCTTTTGTAGTAACTTTTATCTTTTTCACTATTTGGTCATCAACAACCTTGTCAAAATTAAATTCTAAATCAAGTTCATCACCTTCCATAAACTTCACCTCATCTGCATCAATAACAAGAGATATAAAATCTACTGATAAGAGTACTACTTTTGTATCTAAAGCTTCATCATTAAATTTTGTTACTGCTGCAAAATGTTTGTCTGGTTCAACTGTTAACTGTTTTCTTTTATTTGTTGCAAAACTTAAATCTTTTAACTCTTTTAGTTTTAATGTTCCATTGTAAGCATTTACTTTTTCTAGCGTTGCTTCAATTGCATTATCTAATAGTTCTGAATCTATAACTGTTTTTCCCTCATACTTGATAGCAAGACTTTGAAAAAATGGAACTTCAACTGTAATAGAATCTTTATCAATACTTTTAATATGCCCATTATCAAATATAGGTACACCTTTATAATGGTTTATAAACTCTATAGTTACATGACTTTTATTAACTATATCAAGTTTTTTTAATAGATTTTCATTATTTTTTGGAACTTCTTTTTCAACTATTTCTATATTCTTTGTCTTTTGTGATACTTTTGTAGCAACTTTCATTAATACTTCTTGTAAAAGATTACTATCCACGGGTTTTGGAACAAAGTCAATAACACCTAAATGAATTGATTCCAATAAATTTTCAGTATCAGAATATGCTGAGACAATTATTATGCTTGCATCAGGGTCCATCTCTTTTAAATTTTTAATCATCTCATGACCACTCATTATTGGCATATTTAAATCTGTTATTACTATATCTGGTTTATATCTTTGATAGCACTCTAAGCCCTCTTTCCCATTTACAGCTTGATGAACTGTTTTAAATATATTGTTTAAAAATACACTCATTCTTTTCAATAAAATTGCGCTGTCTTCCACATACAAAATAGTTAAATTTTCAGTTAATGCTTTTAATTTCTTTAAATCGCTCATACTTCCTCTTTTATTTTAATTAATATTTCTTTCATATTGTTATATGATAATGGTTTTTTGATATAAATATCACTTTCGTCTTCATACTTATATTCCACACCCCTAGATGCAGATATAAAAATAGTAAAAACTTCTGGCTTGATTTTTTTTATCTCATGAATCATTTCTCTACCATCCATTTTAGGCATTTGCACATCTGAAATTACAATTTGAATATCTAAATTTTCTTTAAATGTTTGAAGTCCCTCTTCTCCATTGGCACATATCAAAACAGTGTCGAAAAATTTTTTTAAAAAGGAACCCGTACCTGCTCGGATATCTTCTTCATCATCAACAAATAAAACTTTAATATTTTTTAAAGAGTCTTTTAATGCCTTTATATCATCCATTTATTTACCTTCAACTTCATTTGTATTTTTTACCATAGGTAATTCAATAATAAAACATGCACCATTATTTTCATTTGATACAGACATAGTTCCATTGAGATGTTTTTCAATAATTATTTTACTCATATACAACCCAAGCCCCGTACCAGTTTTCTCATCTTTAGTACTAAAATATGGTTCAAAAATCTTATCCATGATATCCTCTGTTATACCACCACCATTATCACAAATTTTTATCATTATTGTATTTTCTTTATCTTCTAATGATATTTTTACTTCTTTATTTTGTACATCATTCTCAACTAAAACTTCTTTTGCATTATTTAATATATTAATAAAAACTTGCATAAGTTCTCGTGAATATGTCTCAATTTTCTTTTTACTATTATACTCTTTTATTACATTAACATTGTTATTTTCTAATGATTTTCCTACTACACCAAAAGCTTTGTTGAGTATCTCTTCTATAAATATCTTTTCTGAATTTTTAACTGGTTTGAAAAACTCTTTAAAGTCATCTATCGTTTTTGACAACTCTTTAGTTTGTTCTATTATCTCTAATGATATCTCTTTTAAACTTTCTTCATTTACCATCTCTAGTTCAATATCAGCCATAATATTATTTGCACCCATAGAGATAACTGATAATGGTTGTCTCCATTGATGAGCAATCATACTTATCATCTCACCCATAGCTGCATTTCTTGATTGAGCCAGCATAAGTTTATCTTTTTGAATAATCTCCTCTTCAAGATTTTTTATTTTTGTAATATTTGTATGGAAACCAACCATTCTTTCTGGCTTACCATTATTATCAAAAAAAGTTTTCCCTCTATCTAATATCCAAACCCATGAGCCATCTTTATGTTTTAATCGATGAATATTCTCATAATATTCTGTTTTTTTACTTACATTATTTTTAATATCCTCAAGAGCTTTCTCTAAATCATCTGGATGAACCCGAGTATCCCAAGATTCAATTTCATTTTTAATCTCAGTATCTTTATACCCTATCATCTCTTTCCAACGAGGAGAAAAGTAGAGTTTATCTGTTTTTAGATTCCAATCCCATAATCCATCTTGTGTACCATTCATAGCATATTCATAAATTTCATAAAAATCATCAACTTCATCTCCAAACTTCATAATAAAAAATCGAATTACAAAAAATATTATAACAACAAAGAATATGACTACTAAAATAATATTAAATTTTATAGCATTTTGAGTTTTAACTTCATTTGTAACATCTTGTAAAAATAAGTATTTTCCACTTAATTCATTTAAAAAACCACTTACATCTGTTGAATGCAGTAAATATATTTTATCATTAATTGTAAGATTATAACTATCTTCAAAATTATAATTCTCAGGTATATGTGATAATATACTTAACATATCATCAGATACTTCTGTTTGTAAAATAAAATCCTTAATACGAAACTTCACTTCTTTAGAATATAGTTTTAAATTTTCTAATTTTAAAAACAACATACCTTCTTCATCAAGGATATGGGAAATCTTTTCAAGAAAATAATTAGGATTTATCCCTATACCTATCGAACCTACAAATTGTTCTTTATAATATAAAGGCATAAGTATTCTATAGACTTGGGCATGTTTACCTGTTTCATATCCTGTTACAGTTTTTTTTGATGACATTATCTCTTTTACCATTGGTCGCACACTTTTTAAATCATCACCAAACTTATCTTTTTGATGAACCCTTAAAAAAGATTTTCCGTCTGGTAGTATTATATGTAAAGTATTAAAATATTTATTTTCTTCTTTATATTTATCAAATTTTGGTTTTAAAAACTCATATAAAGCTTCTCTATCCTTTTCGTAGACTAATTTCTCAATTTTTTCTTCTTGAATCAACCTATCTAAAATATTTTTGTACATACTCTTACTATGATTAAGTGTATGGTATATTGTTTTGTGAATATATTTCTCAACTTTTTCATTATATAAATTAAAAACATTTGTATGAGAAACAAAAAATATATAAGATAAAACTAAAAGTAGCACAATAAATGTGAAAGTAATAAAGTTTAAAATTTTAAATTTAAACTTATCTATAGTGAGTTTTTTTTTCAAAGCAACGCCCTCGTTTCATTATATTAAATTATACTATACTGTTTATTAAATCTATAAAATTACTATAAACTTAAAGTTCTTCATTAAAGACAATTTTTATCTTATATCTTAAATGTTTTTATTGTATAATTTTTTCAAATTTAAAAACAAGGAATTTAAAAATGCCAAAGATTAATAAGTATGTTGATATTGACCAAGTAGAGAGAGAAGCTAAAAAAGATTTAATAGACAGACATAGTCCATTTATCCACTGTGCAGATACTGCAACTGCAGGAGAGCCATTTGAAGTAACAATTAAAATGGGGAACGAATATACTCATCCAGATGATTTTGATCATTATATAGAATCAGTTACACTTTACAATGGTGAAACAAAATTAGCACAAGCTTCATATGTACCGGGAACTTTAGGAAATACTAAAGCACATAACACTACAACATTTACAATTATTCCAACAGGGAAAAAACTAAATCTTGTGGCACATGGTTACTGTACTAAACACGGTATCTGGGAAGGTACACCTGTAGAAGTTACAGTTAACTAACTAAAAATATATTTTATTTTAAAAGGTGGGAGTTTCATACTTCCACCTTTTTTTAGTATAAAATCAAAGAAAAATAGTAAAAAATATTTATATTTTGAAAAATAAGATTGTTATAGTATAATCAAAGAAAAATGAGTAGGTTTATAAAATGCACTTTTTAGGACTCGATTATATCATCTCATCATTAATATGGTTAACTGTTATATTTACTATTGTTTTTGCTTTTAGAAAACAGATTATGAAGCTTATTTATCCAGATACATCTTTTGATCTATTTATTAGTAAAATCAAACACTATTTACAAGATAAATATCCTGCTGTTAAATTTAACCTTTCAATTATCGAAGAGAGTAAAAGTGAAAAGAATCCAGATACAAGAAAATATACAATTATTGGGAATATTCTTGACCAATACAAAAATCTTAAACTAGATCCTGCAAAGTTTCCAAAATCAACTCCAACATCACTTAGATGGGATGGCTATGTTTTTAACTGTGAACCAAATAAAGATAAACTTCCTCCTGATTGGGCAAAAAGAAAAAATGCTTTAATCATAAGAGATCATAAAACTTGTTTAAGATGTGGGAAAAAGCTTACCCAATCAACCATATCAATTCATCTTATAAAGCCTCTTAAAGATGGGGGAAAGTACTATCTTGAAAATCTTTTATCTGTTTGTAAAGATTGTGAAAAGATATTAAGTAACGATCCAAAAAAACTGACAACTTTAAATATAAAAGATGACCTTGATAAAATAGCTGAGCAATCTTAAAGATACAATAATTATAAAAATACTATAACCACATTTTTATCAAATATTAGATATTATCCCTACATTAATTGTAAAAAAGGAATATTATATGACTATACTAGATGGTAAAAAATTATCAGATAAAATTAGGTCAGAGGTAAAAACAGAAGTTGAAACTCTTCAAAAAAAAGGTATCACTCCTGGACTTGCAGTTGTTCTTGTAGGAAGTGATCCTGCTAGTGCTGCATATGTAAATATGAAGAGTAAAGCATGTAAAGAAGCTGGTATATACTCAATAGCTCACGAGATGCCAGAATCAATCTCCCAAGAAAATATATTAGAGATAATTCATATGATGAATAAAAACCCAAATATAGATGGTATTTTAGTCCAACTTCCACTCCCCTCGCATATAGATACAACAGCGATACTTGAAGCAATTGTTCCCCAAAAAGATGTAGATGGTTTCCACCCGTATAATGTGGGAAGAGTAGTTGCAGGACTTGATGGTTTTATACCTGCAACTCCTTATGGTGTTATGGAACTTTTAAAAGAATATAATATTGATCCACAAGGAAAAAATGTATGTGTGGTGGGTGCTAGTAACATTGTAGGAAAACCTATGGCAACTTTACTTTTAAATGCGAATGCTACAGTTGATATTTGTCATATCTATACTCAAGATTTAAAAGCACACACTTTAAATGCAGATATTATTTGTGTTGGTGTTGGTGTTGTAAATTTAATTAAAGAAGATATGGTAAAAGATGGTGCTATTATTATAGATATTGGTATCAATAGACTTGATACTGGGAAGCTTGTAGGTGATGTAGATTATCAAAATGTATCACCGAAATGTTCTTATATTACACCAGTTCCAGGTGGAGTTGGACCTATGACAATTGCGATGCTTCTTAAAAATACAATCAAATCAGCAAAAATGCGAAAACAGGAAAATAACTAGATGGAAAAAATAAAAAAAATATATCACTGGAGTGGTTCTTGGACTGGTACCGTTGTAATAGTTTTAGGAATTATATTTTTCATAGCACAAGCTTTTGTAATACCAAGTGGAAGTATGAAAAATTCACTTCTTATAGGTGATATGCTTTTTGTAAAGAAATTTACTTATGGAGTTCCAACACCTACTATTCCTTGGTTAGAGCTACAAGTTTTACCCGATTTTAATGACAATGGTCACTTAATAGAGGGGGATAAACCACAAAGAGGAGATATCGTTGTATTTAGATATCCACACAATCCAAAAATACATTATGTAAAAAGATGTGTAGCAACTGGTGGTGATATATTATTTTTACAAAATAAAAATTTATACTTACATCCTAGTGAAGGAAATGATTTTGTCAAAGAAAACTATAAAAATCAAAAAATAGTCGATATCAATGGTATGCTTTTTGTAGAAAAACCATATCAAAAAGATCATCCAGGTATTCATAATGACCCAAGCATCACAAAAAATGGTATGCAACCATCTCAACTATTTGATATGATGCCAATAAAAGTTCCAGACGGTGAATTTTTTATGATGGGTGATAATAGAGATCATAGTAACGATAGTAGATTTTGGGGAACAGTACAATATAAATATATTGTAGGAACACCTTGGTTTGTGTACTTTAGTTGGGATGAAAATAAAAACATAAGATGGGATAGAGTTTTTCAAACTCCTGAACAGCTAGAAAAATCAAAATATATTACAAGTGAAATAAAACATAAAGAGGGGTTATATTAATATGAAATATTTTATAGGTGCAGATCATGCAGGAGTTGATTTTAAAGCTTTTGTAAAAGAATTATTTGAGGCAAGAGGTCATGAAGTAGTTGACATGGGACCTCAAACAAAAGATAGAGTTGACTATCCAGATTTTGCTGCAAAAGTATGTGAACAAGTCTTAGCCAATAAAGGAAGCAAAGGGATTTTAATCTGTGGGAGTGGTATAGGAATGTCTATGGCTGCAAATAAATTTGATGGTATAAGAGCCGCACTTTGCCACAATGAATATAGTGCAAGAATGGCAAGAGAACACAATGATGCAAATGTACTTTGTTTAGGTGAACGAGTAAGTGGTGAAGGTATGGTTGAAGCTATCGTTGATGCGTGGAACACAAACTCTTTTGAGGGTGGAAGACATGAAGGAAGAGTAGAGAAGATTAATGCTTTAGCAAAGATGGGAAGCTGTAGAGTCTAATGACTAGACAACCACCACCAGAAGATTGGGTAGTTTATCTTGTAGTTTTAAGTGTTGTTGCTGCAATGATGCTTGGAAAATATCTCATTGGTAGAGGTGATACACCCATTGGTGATGTTATTGAAGAAGAGATTGAAGAAGTTGAACATATTATTGAAAATATAAAGGAACATAGTGATAAATCCTAAAATAGTTGACTATATATTTAGTTCTGCATCAATTCAAAGATGGAATGATTATCCACGAATGGTTGACCTAGTGGAACTTGATAAGCAAGCACATAAATTTATTATCGCTTTTTTTATAGCAAAACTTGAAGATGATATTAATTTTACACATTTAATAGAAGCTGGAATATTTGAATTTCTTAGACGAGTTGTAGTAACAGATATAAGACCTGATGTTTTTAGAAAAGCCTTACAAAAAAAAGGAAATGAGATAAATAATTGGGTTTTAGGGAAACTTGAAGAGAGCTTACAAGATATAGACAATGGTCTTTTTTTACAAAAGTTTAAAGAATATTTAAATGATGAAACTATGTATAAAAAAGAGAGATTTGTACTCAAGGCAGCTTCTTATCTCGCTACAAAATGGGAATTTGGAATAGTTTATCAAACAAGTCAGTTTTTAAATGATATTGAAGAGGTAAAAAAAGAAGTTGATGCTGAGATAGAAGATTATTATGAACTGATTGGGGTACGAAAAATTGCTTTAAATCAAAAGTTAGCAAAAATTGTTGACTTAAGTGGACGCTTACGATTTCAAAAAAGATGGGCACAAACTCCAAGAATTCCTGAAACTTCTGTATTAGGGCATATGCTTACTGTTGCTATTTTTGGGTATTTTTACTCTATCAAAATAAATGCCTGTGATAGACGACTTCAAAATAATTTTTTTGTAGCTTTATTTCATGATTTACCGGAAGCTCTTACAAGAGATATTATTAGTCCCGTGAAATACAGTGTTGATGAATTAGCAGATATAATAGCAGAATATGAAGTAAGTCAAATAGAAGATAAAATTATGCCTTACATTCCAGCTAATTTAAAAAAAGAATTTTCTTATATATTAGGTCTTGATAATAACAACCTCAAAGATGAATTTGAAAATAAAATTATGGAACATGATGTTATTAAAACTATTGAAGACATGTCAAAATATAATCTTGATAAATACAATCCAATAGATGGAAAAGCTTTAAAACAATGTGACAAACTTTCTGCTTTTATAGAAGCTAGTTTATCTATATCTCATGGTATAAAATCAAAAGAATTAATTACTGGTAAAAAACAGATAATAGCAGGACTTGCAACAGTGCAAGGTGTGAATTTCAAAGCTATTGCAACATCAATAGATGAAGAATTTTGTACAACTGGAAAAACCCAAACAACAATGGAGTTATAGATGGAATTTGTAGTAATATTTTTAGCAACTTTAGTAGTTGCTTATATTGTTTTAAGAAAAACAAATCATAAAATCAAACAAACTGCTGTAAAAAAAGACGAAATAATTGCACAATATGAAACCCAATTAAAATCAATTTTAGAACAATATAAAGATGATAAACAATCACAGCTTGAACAAAAAAATATTTTTTTAAAAAAGTGTAATAATGAACTTTCAAGAAATATTTTTTTCACAACAGAGGAATCAGCAACAATTATCAAAAGGTTAGCTGAGATTTGAAAAAGGTTTACTTTGTAACAGCTACAAATACAGATGTGGGTAAAAGTTATGCTTGTGAAGTTTTTTTGAAAAAGTTTGCTCAAGAAGGTAAAAAAGTTGGCTATTTTAAGCCTATTGAAACTGGTGTGGAAACACTACCACAGGATGGAATGAAACTCTTTCAAATTGTAAAAAGTCTAAATTCAAACTTTCCTTTGGATATAAACCACATTGTACCTTATCAATTTAAACTACCAGCTGCACCTTTTGTAGCTAAAGGTGATGCAAAAGTAGATATACAACTACTAATATACAAAGCAAAAAAGATTTTAGATTATTGTGATGTTTTAATCATTGAAGGTGCGGGAGGCTTAATGGTCCCTATAGAGAAAGACTACTTTATGATTGATTTAATCAAAACATTTCAAAATGAATTAAATGCACAAACAATTCTAATAGCCCCAAGTAATTTAGGAAGTATCAATGATACAATGCTTTCATGCGCAATGCTAGAGAGTCATACAATAAATTATGAGTGGTATATAAACCTTTATAAAGATAAAGAAAGTTTTGAGACGATAACTTTGCCTTTTTATAAAGAGTATTTCGATAAAATAAATTACTTAAAACAACAAAGGGATTAAACTTGAAAATTATATTTACATTGATATTATTTTTATCAACAATTTTTGCACAAACAACATTATGTTATAAAAACAATACACTAGAATCAGAGATAGATAAAAATGTACTTTTAGATGGTGGAGAATGTCTTAGTAGTTATTCAAGAAAAGATATGATAAGAGATGGTTGGAAACTAACAAGTTATAAATCTGTTCAAAAAGACGATAAATACAATCATATCTTTATATTTTCTAAACAAGATGATACAGATGTAAGAGTTCTACCAAAACTTTATTATAAAAAAAGATATACACAAATTCAGAACTTAGATACACTCAATAAAACAGCAAAAATAAATATGGCATATTTAACAGTTGGGCAAAGTGGAGTGATAACAAAAAAAGTTGATAATAATTATATTATAGTATCTTATGGAACTGTTATAAATAGTGATAAGAGTGGTTCTATAATCAAATACAAAAAGCATGAGCTATTACAACAAGATGCAATACCAACAACAAAACTACAACCAGAAAATGGAGATATATTTGTTTTAAATCATTTATATAATACAAGTTTACTAATAGTACCAAATACAAAAGCAAAAAAGTTAATTTTAGAAAACTATAGAAGACAAAACTTTTTAAGTGAAGACTTTTTTGCTTCATATTTAAAACTCCATAATACACCTATCCCTTCACAAGAAGATATACAAAATTTTTGTACAACACAACAAATAGGTACGATATATTTTGTTATCAAAAACAGCCTGTATATTGTAGACGCATTGTCTTTCCAAATTATAGATACTATTGATATACCTGTAAATAGTTCAATAACACAAATGCCATTTTTAACAAAAATTGAAGATATAGAAGATGGTTTTTTTAGTGGAAATTTTGGTCTTGATACAATTGTAGAGTTAGCATCAAAAATAAATCTTTATGATCCAGATTATGACCCATCAGGAAATAGTAAAAAAAGCGAAATAGAAGAGCTTGATAAAGATGCTAAGTTTGATGATTATAATAAACATTATTTAAATATGTTAGGAAAATTATAATGATAGATAAAGCACATCTTAATACATTTATAAAAATTGTTGGAGAAGAAAATGTTAAAAGTGACAAAGCTCACTTAATAGCATATTGTTATGATGCGACAAAAACAAGATTTGAACCAGATGCTGTAGTATTTCCTACAAATGAGCAAGAGATAAGTGAAATACTTAAGTATTGTAACGAACATCAAATTATCATAGTGCCAAGAGGTGCTGGAAGTGGTTTTACAGGTGGTGCTTTACCAGCATCAGGTGGAATTATATTAAGTTTAGAACGACATATGAATCAACTACTTGAGATAGATATGCAAAATATGGTAGCAGTTGTACAACCTGGACTTATCAATATGCAGTTACAAAAGGCTGTTGAAGAGGTTGGACTATTTTATCCACCAGATCCTGCAAGTGAAGAGTATAGTACACTTGGTGGAAATGTAAGTGAAAATGCAGGTGGAATGAGAGCTGCTAAATATGGTATCACAAAAGATTATGTGATGGCACTAAGAGCTGTTTTACCAAATGGGGATATTATTCAAGCTGGGAAAAAAACTATTAAAGATGTTGCAGGATACAATATAGCAGGTATTTTAACAGCATCTGAGGGAACATTAGCAGTTATAACAGAAATCACTCTTAAGCTAATTCCAAAACCAAAACACAAACAAACTTATATGGGAATTTTTCCAGATGTTACAAGTGCTATGAATGCTGTATTTAAATCACTAGCAAGTGGAGCTAATCCAGTTGCTATGGAATTTTTAGATGCTTTAGTTATCAAAGCATTAAGAGAAAAATTGAATGTAGATTTACCAGAACATGCAGGTGCTGTTTTAGTTGGTGATGTAGATGGAAATTTAGCTGATGAAGTAAAATTTCAACTAGAAACTTTAGAAGCTTCATTTAAAGAAAATGGTGCTACTGATTTTATAGTTGCTACTGATGATGATCATGCAAAAGAGTTATGGTACGCAAGAAGAAATGCTAGTCCATCTATCACTATTTTTGGAACAAAAAAATTAAATGAAGATATTTCAGTACCAAGAAGTAAATTACCAATTGCTTTAGAAGAGATTTATAAAATTGGTGATAAATATGGCTTACAAGTTCCTTGCTTTGGTCATGCAGGAGATGGAAATATCCATGTAAATGTTATGGTTAAAGATAAAGATGATGAAAAACAGATGGAAGAGGGACACAAAGCTATTGAAGAAATTTTCCAACTTGTTGTAGATATGGGTGGAACTTTAAGTGGAGAGCATGGCATTGGTACTGCAAAAGCTCCTTATATGAATATTGCTTTTAATGAAGCAGAGATGAATCTCTTTAAAAATATTAAAAAAGCATTTGACCCAAATAATATATTAAATCCATTTAAAATGGGTTTAGTGTAAATTAGGCAACTATTTGAAAGAGTGGTTTTTAAAAATATATCATTTTTTTGATGATGATATTCCTTATCATTCTGCTAGTTTAAGTTTTTTTACAATTTTTTCTATACTACCACTATTGGCTTTACTTATAGTTGTAGTTTCAAGTATGCCATCATTTCAAGATTATCAAACACTTTTGATGAATTATATTTTAGATTTTATTAACCCTACTCATTCTGAATCATTAAGTTCATCTCTTGATAAGTTTTTACAAAATACTGATAAACTAGGAAGTATTGGTATCTTTTATCTATTATTTGTTTTTACAATGTTTTTTAGAGATTACGAATATATTATCAACAAAATTTATGGGACTCAAACAAGAGCTATTTATAAACTTTTTTTCTTATATCTTAGTTTTTTAATCTTTATTCCTATTGTATTTATAGCTTTTATATTTCTTTCAACTTTTATTAACTTTACTTTTTCAGGGCAAATACTCTCTTTTTTACTACTTTGGGTTTTATTTATAATATTATTTACTTTATCAGCAAATACTAATATATCGTTAAAAGCAGCTTCTATAGCAAGCTTTATTACACTTATTGCATTAAGTATTACAAAAAGTTTGTTTGGATATTATGTCAATGTTAATACAACTTATACTACTATTTATGGCTCATTTAGTGTAGTATTATTCTTTTTTTTATGGATATATGTATCTTGGAATATTTATCTTTATGGAACAAAAATATGTTGTATTATAAATAAAAGGCACATCACTAATGAAAATTAAATTTATACTCTCTTTACTCACACTATTTACTCTCTCATTATTTGGAGCTGAAGACACTCCGCTTGTAAACCTTTCTGTTGCAGCAGTAGAAGATCCCGCTCAATTTGTGAAAACAATAAATATAGCGATTATATTAATGCTTTTTGTACTAGCACCTACCCTACTTCTTATGGTAACGAGCTTTACAAGACTTATCATTGTATTTGGTCTTTTAAGACAAGCTCTAGGACTACAGCAATCTCCACCAAACCAAATCATTATATCTTTGAGTTTGATTTTAACATTTTTTATTATGGAACCTTATGCAAAAAAAGCTTGGGAAAATGGGATTCAACCTTATATGAATGAGACTATTAACTATGAAGTAGCTTTTGATGAATCAGTCGGACCATTTAAAGAGTTTATGATAAAAAATACAAGAGAAAAAGATTTGGCACTTTTTTATAGAATCAAAAAAGAAGAAAATCCAAAGAATATAGAAGATGTACCATTAACTTTACTTATGCCGGCTTTTGTTGTAAGTGAACTAAGAACTGCTTTTGAAATAGGATTTTTAATATTTTTACCATTTTTGGTTATAGATATTATTGTAGCTTCTATTTTAATGAGTTTAGGTATGATGATGCTTCCTCCTGTTATGATATCTTTACCTATTAAGCTTATCTTTTTTATCATTATTGATGGATGGTATTTAATTATAGGGAATCTAGCACAATCCTTTAAATAAGACTTTTTTAAGACTTTTAAGAAAGAACTTGTAATATTGTTATAATAAAGAGGATATTGATCCAATTTATATTATTATATTTACTTATATAATATTTTTATGTATAATAACTTCATCTTATATATTTTGAATTAAGGAGTTATAATGAGTATAGATATAGGTACTTTCAATGAAAAGATATCTCTCGCTTTAAATAGCAAAGATATCAATATTTTGCAAAAACTAAAAAATGACATCTCAGCAGTCATTAGAAAATCAGTTGCTACAAATATGCACGCAACTAAAGAGATACTATATGACCTAGCATATGACCCTGTTTTAAATGTATCCTATACAGCTTTTTTACATCCAAATTGTAGTGTATCTAGAGACTTTGCTCAATACAACCATCCTTGTGTAAAATGCAAAAGCGATTTTATAGAGAGTGAAAATTGTGTAAATTGTATTAAATTAATAACTTATCAAACCAAACTAGTTTCATAAGTTATATTTACAGATTATCAGGTTTTAATTGAATTCTAATATATCGAGGAAACTCTTCTATGATATCTTCATCAATGATTAAGGGAAATATTTTTACTATATTTTCCTTATTTGCTTCATATGTTGATTCATCCCCATCTATAAAAGTTAGTTGTTCATATTCTCCACTTTTTAAAAGTGTAATTCGAATATTTAACAAATTGTTTTGAGTAGTATTAATATCTGTTGAATAAACAATATTTTGAGATATTTTTTCTTGAATATCATCTAAAAATAATTTTAATTTTTTAAGATTAACAGTCTTTTCTTTTTTCTTGTTTATCTCTTCTGTATTAGGTGTTTCTTTTTGAATAGAAATACTAGTTGTATCTATTTTTTTTACTTCTTCAATATTTTCAATTATTTCTTCTGATTTTTTTTCTTCTGCAATAGTTTCTATATTAATAGTATCAGTATTATTAGAATTTACTATTAATTGTGTATTTTGAGTCTCAGTTTCTGTTTCTTGAAAAAAATAATTTGAGGAGATATAATATATAGTTGATATAACTAAGATGATAATGACTGTAATAAATGTATCTTCTAAAAAGCTTTTAGTTTTTCCATTCATAATAGCAACCTATTTCAAAGTAAGTTCTTCAAACTCTAGTTTTGCATCATCTAAAAGCTTTTGCGCTACCTCCAGCTCTTTGAGTCCCGCTTTATAAACCTCAACACTCTTACTTAATGTTATCTCTGGGTCAATTAGTTTTTCTAATAACCCTTGGGCTTCTTTAATTTTTTTTTCAAACGATATTACCTCTTCATTTTTACTCATACTTTCCCTCCAACATTTTTATAATTTTATCTTCAAACTTATCTACTTCCACTAAAAAAGCATCATGTCCATAATTACTCTCTATCATATCATAAGTACACTTATCACCATTACCTATTTTATCCATTATAATTTTAATCTCTTCCATCTCAGCAGGGAAAAATAGCATATCACCACTAAAAGAGATCAAATGCAGCTTACATTGAATTCTTTTTAAAACATCTTCAAGTTTATCACTACCTCTTGCTGCATCAAAAATATTAATTGTTTTAATAATATAAAGATAACTTAAAGGGTCAAAATTATGTGGAAAATTGTATCCATTGTACTCCAAATAGCTCTCAACTTCAAATCGTCCAAAAAGTTCATATAGTCCATCTTGTGCAACATATTTTCTCCCAAACTTTTCATTCATTGAACCAGTTGCTAAATAGGAAATATGTCCCGCCATCCTTCCTACTGCTAAACCTTTTAATCCATGCTCTTTAATATCTTTTGGTTCATAATATCCATCTTTAAAATCTGGGTCATTTCTTATTGCTTCCATTGTAACTTTATTAAAAGCTATTGCCCAAGGTCTGGTATAAGCTGTCGTTGCTAAAGGAATAATAGTATCTGCAAAATCAGGGTACTCTATGGCATAACATAATGCCTGCATACCTCCCATACTTCCACCAATTATTGCCTTTACATGAGTGATGTCTAGCTTATCCCAAAGTGATTTTTGCGCTTTTACAATATCACTAATAGTTAAAATTGGAAATTTAAATCGATAGGCTTGTCCATTTTTATCCAAACTCATAGGTCCAGTACTTCCAAAACAAGAACCTATATTGTTTGTAGCTATTACAAAATATTTTGTGGTATCTATTGCTTTTCCATCACCTATTAAGGCATCCCAATATCCAGGTTTTCTATCACCTTCATAAAATCCTGCTGCATGATGAGAACCTGTTAATGCATGAGTAATAATAATAATATTTGATTTATCTTCATTTAACTCACCATAAGTCTCATACATAATCTCATAAGACTCCAGCAATCTCCCACTTTCAAGATAAAGTGGTTTGTTAAATGAAGCTTTCTTGGTTTCTAATTTCAAATACTACCCTAACGCTTTTGTTAAATCTTCAATTAAATCTTCTGGGTTTTCAAGACCTATACTTAACCGAATCAAACCTTCACCAATATTTGCTTGTGCTAACTCTTCACTACTTAATTGTTGGTGTGTAGTAGATGCTGGATGTGTAATAATTGATTTACTATCTCCAATATTTACAACACAACTAAATATCTCAACACTGTCTACTATTGTTTTCGCAACTTCTAAAGTTTCTACTTCAAAACTTAATAATCCACTATTTCCACCAACTAGATATTTTGATGCTCTTTCATAGTTAGTATCTGACTTTAACCCTGGATAATTTACTTTTTTCACTTTTGGATGTGCTTCTAAAAACTGTGCCACTGTTAATGCACTAGAACTGTGTTGTTTCATTCGAAGACTTAATGTTTCTAAACCTTGTATCATCAACCATGAATTAAATGGACTAGGTGCTGCACCTAAATCTCTTAATACTGATAACAATATTCTCATAATAAAAGGAGGAAAAGGTAAATCACTATATACTAAGCCATGATATGACTCATCAGGTTCATTAAAATGTCTATATCTATCATTTCCTTTGATTTTTTCACCACTTGTAGCACTATCGACAATAATACCACCAAGTGCCAAACCTTGCCCTGTAGTGTATTTACTTGTACTATGTACAACTATATCACATCCTAGTTTTATAGGGCTACATAACATTGGAGTTGCTACAGTATTATCAACTACTGTTATAATATTATGTTTATTTGCAATAGCAACAATTGTTTCAAAATCAGCTACTTGCAAATTTGGATTTGATAATGATTCAAATAAAATCATTTTGGTATCTTCATCAATAAGTTCTTCAATATTTGTAGCATTTGTTACATCAAATTTTCTTGTTTGAATTCCAAACCTTTTGATAGTATGGTCAGTTAATGTAGAAGTTCCACCATATACAGCATTTGCGACAAGTATATTATCCCCTACTTCACAAAGATTTACGATACATGAAAAAATTGCACTCATACCACTTGCTGTTGCTATTGCAGCAACTCCACCCTCAACTTGTGCAAACCTTTTTTCAAATACAGCTGAAGTAGGATTCATCAATCTAGTATAAATATTTCCTAACTCTTTTAATGCAAACAAATTTGCAGCATGCTCACTATCTCTAAACTCATAAGCTGTGCTCATATATATAGGAACTGCCATAGTTCCTTGAGTGTCTTTTTCATACCCTGCATGCAGTGCAATAGTTTCTTGATGCATCTTTTCTCTCTTTGATAAAATTTTTATCTATTTTATCAAAATTATAATTTATACTAAATAAAAATCATAGAATTATTCTTAGGCTACATAAACCCCATCTAACTCTTTAAGCATTCCCTCAACATTGTTATTTATATAATAACCACTATCTAGTTCAATATCACCCAGTTTTGATTTAATTGTAATTGACAATTCTCTTTTACCTTGATTTTTAGATATTATCTCAAAAATATCATATAATATTTTGTCATCATTTGAAAATGGGATAGAGATATGAAGTGGAGGTAATACTTTTTCAACTTTTTTCCCTTTTTTAAGTTTTTCTGTTTTTGCTTCTTTAAGAGATTCTATTTTCAGTAAATTAAATTTTACACCAAAGTCATCTATTTTAGCTCGTACTTTAAATGCAATTGGTTTACTTAAATCAAAATCTTCATTGAGCTCTTTAATTCTATCTTCAAAAAGCATCAACTCAATATTTCCATGTAAATCCATAATTGTAGCTATTCCAAATTTATTTCCTTTTTTAGAAATCTTTTCTACAATCCCTTCTATTTTTCCTATTAAAAGTGCTTCACTACCATCATTTAAATTATCAATTTCACTACTAAGTGTATAGTTTATCTCATCAAGAGTTTCTCTATACTTATCAAGTGGATGTCCAGATACATAAAAACCTAAACTTGCTTTCTCAAACTCCAATATCTCTTTATCATCATATTCAGGTCTATTATCTAAACTAACTTCAATAGTGGTCATATCTTCATCATCACCAAATAAACTACCAACAGCTTGTTTTTTTGCTTGTGCAGCTTTCCCAGCAGCTTCTACTATCTCTTCAATTTGCTCTAACATAGCTCGTCTTGAATATTCAAAACAATCAAATGCTCCTGATTTTATAAGTGTCTCTATAACTCTTTTATTTACTTTTGAGCTATCAATTCGACTTACAAAATCACTTAAATCTTTAAACTCACCATCTTTTCTAGATTCAAGGATAGATTTTATAGCCACATCTCCAGCACCTTTTAAAGCACCCATACCAAACATAACTACTTTTTGTCCATCTATGGTATTTGAACTAAACACTAAATCTGATTTATTGATATGAGGAGGCACTAGTTCAAAGCCAAGTCTTTTTACCTCGTCCACATATTTTACAACTTTATCTGTATTGTCTTTTTCACTTGTTAAAAGTGACGCCATAAAATCTGTAGGATAATATTTCTTTAAATAACTAGTATAAAATGTTACCATAGCATACGCAGCACTATGAGATTTATTAAACCCATACCCAGCAAACTTTACAATCAAATCAAAAAGCTCTTCACAGTGTTGTCGGTTATAGCCTTTTTTTACACCACCATCTGCAAATTCACCTTTTAATCTATCCATCTCCTCTTTAATCTTTTTCCCCATAGCACGACGAACTAAATCCGCGCCACCTAAAGAAAAACCACCAATAACCTGTACAATTTGCATAACCTGTTCTTGATAAACAATAACCCCATAAGTTGGTTCAAGTATCGGTCGTAAAGGTTCATTAAACTCGTCATAAAAGTAGTTTATCTCAGCGCGACCATGTTTTCTATCAATAAAATCATCAAGCATCCCAGACTCCATAGGACCTGGTCTATAAAGTGCTAGTACGGCGATAATATCTTCAAAGTTAGATGGTTTTAATCTTTTATTCAAATCTTGCATACCTGAAGATTCTATTTGAAACAACCCTATTGTATGCCCAGTTTGAATTAAATCATACACTTCTTTGTCATTTACATCTTCTTCAACAAAGTTGATTCGTCTTCCATCTCTTTTTTCAATCAGTTGTAAAGCACCTTCAATAACTGTTAAAGTTTTCAATCCTAAGAAGTCAAATTTAATTAAATCTACATCTTCTACATATTTTCCATTATATTGTGTTGCTAGTGTATCAAGTCCAGATGGTTTAAAAAGTGGTGTTTTTTTCCATAAAGCTTCATTTGAGATAACAACACCAGCTGCATGAGTTCCTGCATTTCTATTCAAACCTTCTAAGGCTAGTGCATATTCCCACACTCGCGCTGCTTTTGGGTCCGAGTCACAAAGTTCTTTTATTTTAGGTTCTTTGTCCCAACTATCTTTTAAGTTTATTCCCAGCTCATCTGGTATAAGTTTTGCCATGGCATCAGCTTGGGCATAAGGCATATCAAGAACCCTAGCAACATCACGAATAACCCCTTTTGCCAAGAGTTTCCCAAAAGTAATAATTTGTGCTACATTTGCCCGACCATATTTTTCAACAACATAATCTATAACCTCTTGTCTTCTTGCTTGACAAAAATCCATA
This sequence comes from Arcobacteraceae bacterium, assembly GCA_963667095.1. GTDB lineage: Bacteria > Campylobacterota > Campylobacteria > Campylobacterales > Arcobacteraceae > JAIOSF01. The sequence goes on from OY762960.1 coordinate 350,585, forward strand.
TCGATATCGGGCATCGATACCCTCTCTGGATTTAAGAATCTCTCAAAAAGAAGTCCATAGGGGATAGGATCAATATCGGTAATCTTTAAAGAAAATGCCACTAAACTTCCAGCAGCTGAACCTCTTCCTGGACCCACTGGTACTCCAATAGATTTACCATAGGCAACAAAATCCCAAACAATAAGCATATAACCCGGAAACTTCATATTATTAATAATATCTATCTCTACTTGTAATCTATCTTTATACTCTTGATGTCGTGATGGTTCAACTATTTTTAATCTCTCTTCCAAACCTCTCCAACATTCATCTACAAATAATACTTTGTCATTTTCCAAACTGTATTCTAAATCTGGCTCAGGAAGTGTTAGTCCATTGAGTTGTGCTTTTTCTCTTGTAAATTTAAAATTTGGAGGAGTTGGATCTCCTAATTTTATCTCTAAATTACATTTATCTGCTATCTCTTGTGTATTTGTTATAGCTTCAGGAATATCTGCATAAAGTCTTGCTATCTCTTGTGGTGATTTTACATAAAACTCATGAACACTATGTCTCATACGATTTGGATCATCATAGAGTTTATTCATAGCAATACACATAAATGCTTCATGAGCTTCTGCATCTTTAGGATTTGTATAGTGTGTATCATTAGTTGCTACTATTTTGATACCTGTTTCAAGACTTATTTGTATAATTTGTTTATCGATATAATGCTGATCAACAATTCCATGTCTCATAATTTCAAGATAAAAGTCATCCCCAAACATCTCTTTATATTCTAATGCAATTCGTTTGGCTTCATCATATCCTTTTGCACCATTTTTCACATTTCTTTCATTGTTTAAATTTAAGTGCCAGTTTATTTCACCTTGTAAACAAGCTGCTGTACAAACTAAACCTTCGCAATTTTCTCTTAAAAGTTTTTTATTTATTCTAGGATAATAATAAAATCCATGCATATATGCTTGACTTGATAAAAACATAAGATTTTTATATCCAACATCATTTTTTGCATATAAACACAAATGAAATCTTTGTTTTGTAGATTTATCCCCTATATCTTCTTGATTATGAAGATAAGCTTCCATTCCAATGATTGGTTTGATACCCTCTTTTCTCATTGTATTATAAAAATCAATAGTACCAAACATATTACCATGATCAGTCATAGCAACACTAGTCATACCTAATTCTTTTACTTTAGCAGCTAGAACTTTGATTTTATTCGCTCCATCTAGCATTGAATACTCTGTATGAAGGTGCAAATGTGTAAATTGTGGGGTTTCGTTGTTTGACATAATCCTACTTTTTATAAAAAATTAATATGTGATTATATCCTAATAGGTTTAAAATAAAAAAAGGCTAGCAATTAATTGCTAGCCTTTAGAAATAAAATATATTTCAGTTACTATACAAATGAAATGTAAGCCATTTGTGTAGCATCACCTCTTCTGATTCTAGTTTTAACGATTGATGTATATCCACCGTTTCTATCAGCATATTTAGGTGCTAATTCTGTTACAAGTTTATTTGTAGCAGTTTTGCTTTGTAATGAAGCAAAAACTAATCTATGTGAATTTAAATCACCTGATGCAGCTTTTGTTATTAATTTTTCCATATATCTTTTTAACTCTTTAGCTTTTGGTAAAGTAGTTTCAATTCTTTCTCTTTCAATCATACAAATCGCAAGATTTGCTAGTAATGCTTTTCTATGAGAAGATGTTCTACTAAGCTTTCTATATCCATGCTTATGTCTCATTATTCGACCCTTTCTTTTATTAAGCTTTAATTTGCTCTAATTTTTTTCTTAAAGCTGATGCTGTATCTTCAGGAAGGCTACTATCTATTGGATAACCTATCTCAGCAAACTTATCAGAAATCTCTTCTAAAGATTTTTTTCCTAAGTTTTTAATACTTTTTACTTCAACTTCACTCATAAGTGCTAAATCACCTACATATTTAATACCAGCTCTGTCTAGTGAATTAAAACTTCTAGCACTTAGGTTTAAGTCATCAATTTTTACAATTAAATCTTTCAAATCTATTGAGCTTTCAGTAGAGTTAGACTCTACAAGTTTAACTTCTGCTAAATCAAATACCTTATTAAATACTGACATTTGAGAATACATAGTTGTAATTGCTTCTTTAAATGCATCAATAGGAGAAATTTGTCCATCTGTTTCAACTGTAAATACAGCTTTTTCATAATTTGGATTATCTTCTACTAATATCTTTTCTATATCGTAAGTTACTTTTTTTACTGGTGTAAAATAAGCATCTACAGGTATATAATCAGCTGGAACTAAATCTCTTAAATCTTCACTTGGAACATACCCAATACCTCTCTGTACAATAACAGAAAAATTTAATGTACAGTCACTATTGATAGTTGCAAGATGGTGATCTTTATTTATAACCTCAATATCGTCATTTTCTAAACTTGAAGCTTTTATCTCTTGTGCATTACTAAATGAATATTCTATCTCAACTTGCTCTTTATCACCTTTAAGTTTAAATCTTAACTCTTTTAAGTTAATAATAAAAATTGCAATATCCTCAAGCATACCTCTAATAGAGTCAAATTCATGTTTTGCACCCTCAATTTTTACAGCAATTGGAGAATATCCAACTGAGCTACTCATTAAAAGTCTTCTCAATGGGTGTGCTAAAGTAATAGCATACCCACTCTCAAAAGGAAAAGCACTAATTTTAGCACTAGTTTCAGTAATTTGTTCTATCTCTACCTCTGTTGGTAAAAATGGAGCATCTACAAATTTTTTCATATATTTTCCTTTAAATTTTTTATTATTTAGAATATAACTCTACTATTAGTCTTTCTTCAACTGGAATAACAACTTCTTCTCTTGTTGGGATTCTTGTAAAAATTCCAAAAACTTTATCTTTATCAACATCAACCCATTCAACCATACCTGTTTGATTAGTTAATTCTAAAGATCTAACGATTTGAGCGTTAGCTTTTGATTTTTCTTTTACTTCAATTTTTTGACCTGGTTTTACAATAAAAGATGGGATATCAACTTTTTTACCATCTACTAAAATATGTCCATGTGTTACAAATTGTCTTGCATTTGCTCTAGTTGCAGCAAATCCCATTCTGTAAACAACATTGTCTAATCTTGTTTCAATTAATGTAATAAGGTTAGCCCCTGTATTACCTTCTCTTCTTGCTGCTTCTTTAAAGTATTTTCTGAATTGTTTTTCAGATACACCATAAATAATTTTAGCTTTTTGCTTTTCTTGAAGTTGCATACCATATTCTGATAATTTTGTTCTTCTTTGTCCATGTTGTCCAGGAGCAAAAGGTCTTTTTTCTAAAGCAGATTTACCGTTTAGTCTTCTTTCACCTTTAAGTCCAAGGTCAGCATTAAGTCTTCTTTCTAGTTTTTCAACTGGTCCTCTATATCTTGCCATGCCTTATCCTTATACTCTTCTTCTTTTTGGAGGTCTACAACCATTATGTGGTAATGGTGTAACATCTTTAAACCATTTAACTGTAATACCTTCAATTGAACCAATAGCCTTAACAGCAGTATCTCTACCACTTCCTGGTCCTTGAACTTTGATACCAACATTTTTGATACCGTGTTCGATCGCTTTTTGTAAAGCATCTTCAACTGCTGCAGTAGCTGCAAACGGAGTTGATTTTTTACTTCCTCTGAAACCTAAGTTACCAGCACTTGACCAAGAAATTGCATTTCCAGCATTGTCTGTTACTGTTACCATAGTGTTGTTGAATGTTGCTGCTATATGAACGATACCGTCAGCAATATTCTTTTTTACAACTTTTTTTCTAGTTACTTTTCTTTTTGCCATTTAGTTATTCCTTATTTAGCCGCTGCGCCAACAGTTTTCTTTTTACCTTTTCTTGTTCGAGCATTTGTTTTTGTTTTTTGCCCTCTACATGGTAAACCTCTTCTGTGTCTTAAACCTCTGTATGAACCTAAAGCCATTAAAGATTTAATATCCATTGCAACTTTTTTTCTAAGATCACCCTCAACCATATAGTTTTCTTGAATCTCATTTCTTATTGCAGCAACTTCATCTTCTGTTAACTCATGAACTCTTTTGTCATAAGATATACCTGTAGCATTTAAGATTAATCTTGAAGTATGTAAACCTATACCGAAAATATAAGTTAAAGCATACTCCATTCTCTTTTTTTGTGGTAAGTCTGTACCTGCTATCCTAGCCATGCTTATCCTTGTCTTTGTTTATGTTTTTTAGTTTCACAAATCACTCTTGTGATACCTTTTCTTTTGACAATTTTACATTTGTCACACATTTTTTTTACTGAAGCTCTTACTTTCATAAAAGTGTCCTTTTAATGTTTTTTCCAAATTCTATCACAGGTGTAAAAATCAAGTTTTTATACCAACTCTTTATAAAACCAATCCAACTATTTATTGTCAAAGTTTTATAAAAACTTCTCTTGGTTATAGAAATGGAAGCGAATTATAATTAATTTTTGCTTAAATTTTTATAAAGCTGTGTTTTATTACTGATTATACTTCATAATAGTTTCATTTAATTCTTTATAAAAGATATGATGTGGAGCAAAATATATTTCTTGAAATTTATCTCCTCTAAAATGAGATACAACTCCTACAAAATAATAGTGCAAAATCTTTTTATCATTTGAAGTTGTCAACACGACAGGTCCACCAGATGCACCTTTAAATCCACTACAATTACTTTTACTATAGACACCATCAAAATAATTCAATTCACATTTTGGATCAAATGTTAATTGACTACCATAATCACCAATATCACCTGAAAAACCTGCTAATGAACCAAATGAATAGTTATAGTCTTTTTTTAAATCTATAAAACTTCTTTTATCAATAATTAAAGGTTCAACTTCTTTTTTAGATATTAAACTACTTAAAATCAAAATAGCATAATCACTATTAGTTTTTAAGTTTTCATTACTATATTTACTATCATTATGTATTTTTGCATACTTTTGTAATACCTTACCATTTTTTGCTTTAATAATAAAACGAATAGTTCCAGCTTTTTTATCAAAACTACTTATACAATGAGAAGCTGTCACAATAACTTTTGAACTTTTAATATTTTCAAAATTCACTAATGTAGCAGAACACTTTTTGAGTTTTGTTTGATATCTTCCATTTACTATTGTACGCTTTGTTGGTATTATCAATCTTCCAATTGCTTTTGTCCATACAGGGGAATCGTTGTTAACAATTTTTCTTGTATCATCTACTAACTGTTTTTGGTGATGAAGTGTCTCTTCAACACTATTTATTTTTTTTTGAACAGAAAGGTTACCTAGTCTAAATGCTTTTTTATATAATAAAAGAGCTATTCTAAACTTTTTCCCTTGAAGATATAAATCTCCTTCTCGTTCAAATACTCTAGATAACTTTTGTTTTGCTTCATTTGAATTTAGTTTTAATGCTAAATTATAATACTTTTCTGCTTTTTTATAATTTTGCATTATAAAATACTTGTCTCCTAATTGTAGGTAAGTATTTATAAGTTTAATTTTACTATTTGCTTCATCTTCAATATAAGCTTCTTGATAATATTTTAATGCTTGTATATAATTTTGTTCTTTAAAAAGTTTATCTCCAAGATTTATATAAGTTCCAGCAGTAAGAGATATGTAACTAAATACTAAAATAAAAAAGCTCTTCAACATTTCCACTCTTTCCACTTAATTTACTATTTTGATTATGAAGTAACTTCCAACCCATATCTTTTGTTGTTTTTAAGAAGTTTGCCCGAACTTCTTCAATAGCTTTTGTATCTAGAACAACACCTTTGCTATCTCTTTTTATATTTTTTCCAACTTCAAATTGAGGTTTGTATAAAATAACAATCTTATCACTACTCAGTCTATTTATATCATCTATAATATTGAGTATACTTATAAAAGAAACATCACAAGTTACAATATCATATTTTTTAGAAGATATAAACTTTCTTATATCTGTATTTTCTTCTATTATTATTCGTTGGTCATTTTTAAGTGTTTCATGTAATTGATTTGAACCAACATCAACACAAGTAACGCTTCTAACATTTGACTCTAAAAGTATTTGAGTAAAACCACCAGTAGATGAACCAATATCTAAAGCATCCATATTTTCAAAACCAATATTATACTCTTCAATAAAATATTTTAATTTATAAGCAGCACGGCTTACATAAAATTGCTCTTGATTTATAGATACTGTTTGATTTTCTTCTATTCTAAATGATGGTTTTGTTACAATTTTACCATCAACTAAAACTTTTTTTGACTTAATAAGTTCGTTTGCTTTGTTTCTACTTTGAATATTGTTATGCTTTGTTAAGTAAAGGTCTAATCTCATGATAAAATTATAGTTAAATTTTAGTTAGATATAGCAAAATTACTAACTAAATCATTTAAGAGTAATTTTATCTTATTTGATTAAACTTCTATCACTTAAAACAAAAAAAGGAATTAAAATATGGCAACAGTAACATTCAAAAATGACACAGTTTGTAATTTAGCGGGAAATGAAATCAATGTTGGAGATACAGCTCCAGAAGTAACAGTAGTAAACTGTAACCCAATGCTTCAAAATGAGACAATTGGTGGAGCGCAAGATAAAGCTCAACTAGTAATAGTTGTACCTTCATTAGATACTCCAGTTTGTGATGCAGAAACAAGAAAATTCAATACAGAAGCAGCTTCAATTGATGGTGTAACAGTAAAAACTGTATCTATGGATTTACCTTTTGCAGCAGCAAAATTTTGTTCAACAGCTGGTATTGAAAATTTAGCAGTATGTTCTGACTTTAGAAACAAAGATTTCGCAAATGCTTATGGTATGCTTTTAGCAGATGGTCCTTTAGCAGGTGTAACAGCAAGAGCTGTATTTGTTATTGATTGTTCTGGAAAAGTAACATATAAAGAATTAGTACCTGAAATTACAGCTGAGCCTGATTATGCAGCAGCTATTGAAGCAGCAAAAGCAGTAGCTGGTTCAACTTGTTGTGGTGGTGGACACTGTTCATAATAAAATAATTTTTTATTATAAATTTAAAAAAAAAGGGAGAAGTGTTACCACACTTCCCCTTTTTTTTACACAAAAATAATTTTTTTGTTAATCTTCACTATATCTTCACTATTTCAATATATACTTTTTTAAATAACAATAAAGGACAATAAATGTACAAGAACATGACAATAAAAGCTAAATTAATAGCTTCTTTTGTAGTTATATCTATTTTGGTTGCGATACTAGCAATATATAGTATAACTGCTATTGGAAAATCAGCAGATGGATTTACAAGTTACCGAGAGATGGCAAAAGACAGTGTACTAGCAGGAAGAGTTCAGGCAAATATGCTTATGGTACGAATGAATGTTAAAGATTACCTTACAACAAAGTCTCAAAAAGATATTGATGAGTTTCATGACTATTATAATAAAACAGAAGATTTTATTAAAACTGCAAAGCAAGAGATTCAAAATCCTACAAGGGCAACAATAGTAGCAAAAATAGATAAAGATTTAAAAACTTATAAAACAAGTTTTAATCAAGTTATTGATTATATGAATAAAAGAGATGATATAAAAAAGAATAGCCTTGATACCACAGGAAAAGAGATAGAACAAATACTTAGTTCTATAATGTATAGTACAAAGGCAGATAATGATGTTGTTGCTTCACTAGAAAGTTGTGGAGCTATTAGAGGAGTTATGCTTGCTAGACTTTATACTGCAAAATTTCTTGATTCAAACTCTCAACAAGATTTTGATCGAGTAAACAGTGAATTCAATAGATTAAAAAAAGATATAAATATCTTAAAAAAAGAGATACAAAATCCTACTAGAAAAAAACAACTAAATAAAGCAGTTTCACTTATTGAAACCTATAAACAAAGTGTTGCTTCTATTAGAAATATTATCTTAGATAGAAATAAAGTTATTAATGAAAAACTAAATGTAATAGGTCCACGCATAGCAAAACTTTCTGAAGATATTAAACTTTCTATTAAAAAAGACCAAGATACTATTGGTCCTGAAGTTGCAAGTTTAAATGATAATATAAAATTTTTAACTACAATTATTTCTTTAATTATACTTATAATTGCAATCACTCTATCAATTATCATACCAAGGGGTATAGCAAACCTTATTGAAACTTTCCAAAAAGGTTTATTAGGATTTTTCAAATACTTAAATAAAGAGACAACTGATGTAAAACATATTGAAATAGATTCAGACGATGAAATTGGGACTATGACAAAAGTTGTAAATCAAAATATAGATAAAACTAGAAATCTAATAGACCAAGATACAGCTCTTCTTGAAGATGTAAAAAGAGTTGTAACAGAAGTTGGGCAAGGTAGACTTAATCAAAGAATAGAAAAGTCAACACAAAGTGAAAACCTAACAGAACTCAAAGAGATATTTAACAATATGCTTGAAATTACAAGTAAAAATGTTTGTGAAGATATTAATAAAATAAATAGAGTACTTGAAAATTTTTCAAAACTTGATTTTAGAGATAGAGTTGAAAATGATGAAGGTGGTGTTGCAAAAGGATTAAATAACTTAGCTGAAATTATTAACCAAATGCTTGTAGAAAATAAATCAAACGGACTAACACTAGATAATAGTTCAGATATCTTACTTAAGAATGTTAATATTTTAAACCAAAACTCAAATGAAGCAGCTGCTGCACTAGAAGAAACAGCTGCTGCTTTAGAAGAGATTACAGGAAATATTTCTAGTAATACAGATAATATTATTCAAATGTCAAATCTAGCATCAAATGTAACAGAGTCAGCTTCAAGAGGTGAAGCACTGGCAAATGAAACAACAAAAGCTATGAATGAGATAGATGAAGAGGTAAATGCTATTAATGAAGCAATTACAGTAATTGATCAAATAGCATTCCAAACAAATATCTTAAGTTTAAATGCAGCAGTTGAAGCTGCTACTGCTGGTGAAGCTGGTAAAGGTTTTGCTGTTGTTGCACAAGAGGTAAGAAATCTAGCTTCTAGAAGTGCTGAAGCTGCTAATGAGATTAAAGCATTGGTACAAAATGCAACTACAAAAGCAAATGGTGGTAAAAAGATATCAGATGAGATGATAAGTGGATATACAGCATTAAATGAAAATATCTCTAAAACAATAGATTTAATTAAAGATGTAGAGATGGCTAGTAAAGAACAACTTACTGGTATTGAGCAAATTAATGATGCTGTTAACTCACTAGATCAACAAACTCAACAAAATGCTATGATTGCTTCTCAAACTCATGATGTTGCTGTTGATACTGATAAGATTGCTAAATTAGTTGTTAATGATGCTGATAGTAAAGAGTTTATAGGAAAAGATAGTGTAAAAGCTAAAACTATGGAGAAAAACTCAACTCCGGCTCCTACAACTAAAATAGAATCTTCTCCTACAAAAGAAGAAACTTCTCATCATGTAAAACCATCTTCACAATCTAAACAATTAGAACCTATTAAAGCTTCTAAAGCTGACGATGACGAGTGGGCAAGTTTTTAATTAAACTTGTCTCCTTTCTTTTTGTATTTATAAAAAAACATACAAATCTTCACTACTTCTTCACTTTTATATTATACTATTTTGTAATCAACTATAACTAATTATAGAAAAAAAAGGGAGAAGAAATGAACATTCTAAAAAATCTAAAAATGAGAACAAAAATATTTCTAATCGTACTATTAGGTATTTTGGCATTAGGTGTTGTAGCAGTACCTACAATATTACAATTAAATTCTACAATTGATAGACAAGATAAGTCTGATGAACTTGGAAAAGTTGATAGAAGATTTAATGAAATGAGAAGACAAGAAAAAAATTTCATTTTAAGAAAAGATCAATCTAGTCTTGATAAACACAAAATTTCCTATGAAGAGAGTATTACAATCCTAGATGAGCTTGCAAAAAGATTTAATAATCCAAAAAATATTAAATTATTAGATGGAATTAAAAATTCAATTCAAACTTATAGAAATAATTTTTTACTATTAGTAAAACAATCTGAAAATCAAATTGTTGATAAGTATGATATAAATAATCCTGAAGAAAAAGTCATGGTTGAAAATGCTCGAAAAGTAGGTAACTTAGTGACTGATTTTAGAAGAGAACAAAGTGCACAAGCAAATAGTGAAATAGGTTCTCTAAAAACTACTATTATGACAGTTTCACTTATCGCATTGTTATTACTTATTTCTATGGGTACAATTATAGTTAACTCTATTATTAATGGCTTAAACTCATTAAAAGAAGGATTACTAAGCTTTTTTGGATTTTTAAATAGAGAATCAACTACTGTTAACTTAATAAATATTGATTCTACTGATGAATTTGGAGAGATGGCAAAAGTAGTTAATGAGAATATAGTAAAAACAAAAAAATCAGTAGAAGAAGATAGACAAGTAATCAATGATACTATTACAGTATTGGGTGAATTTGAACAAGGTGATTTATGTCAAAGAGTAAGTACTTCAAGTAACAATCCTGCTCTTAAAGAATTAACACAACTGTTGAATCAAATGGCTAATAATGTTGAAACAAATATTGATAATGTTTTAGATGTATTAGAACAATATTCAAATAGTAAGTATATGAATAGAGTAAAAACAGATGGTATTAAAGAACATCTTCTAAAACTAGCTAACGGTGTAAATACTCTTGGTGATGCTATTACAGAAATGCTAGTAGATAACAAATCAAATGGACTAACACTAAATAATAGTTCTAATATCTTACTAAAAAATGTAGATATCTTAAACCAAAACTCAAATGAAGCAGCTGCTGCACTAGAAGAAACAGCTGCTGCTTTAGAAGAGATTACAGGAAATATTTCTAGTAATACAGATAATATTATTCAAATGTCAAATCTAGCATCAAATGTAACAGAGTCAGCTTCAAGAGGTGAAGCACTGGCAAATGAAACAACAAAAGCTATGAATGAGATAGATGAAGAGGTAAATGCTATTAATGAAGCAATTACAGTAATTGATCAAATAGCATTCCAAACAAATATCTTAAGTTTAAATGCAGCAGTTGAAGCTGCTACTGCTGGTGAAGCTGGTAAAGGTTTTGCTGTTGTTGCACAAGAGGTAAGAAATCTAGCTTCTAGAAGTGCTGAAGCTGCTAATGAGATTAAAGCATTGGTACAAAATGCAACTACAAAAGCAAATGGTGGTAAAAAGATATCAGATGAGATGATAAGTGGATATACAGCATTAAATGAAAATATCTCTAAAACAATAGATTTAATTAAAGATGTAGAGATGGCTAGTAAAGAACAACTTACTGGTATTGAGCAAATTAATGATGCTGTTAACTCACTAGATCAACAAACTCAACAAAATGCTATGATTGCTTCTCAAACTCATGATGTTGCTGTTGATACTGATAAAATTGCTAAATTAGTGATAGATGATGCTGATACAAAAGAGTTTATAGGGAAAAATAGCGTACAAGCTAAAACTATGGAGAAAAACTCAACTCCGGCTCCTACAACTAAAATAGAATCTTCTCCTACAAAAGAAGAACCTTCTCCACATGTAAAAGCATCTGCTCCTAAAAAGCAATTAGAACCTATTAAAGCTTCTAAAGCTGACAATGACGAGTGGGCAAGTTTTTAATTAAACTTGTCTCCTTTCTTTTTGTATTTATAAAAAAACATACAAATCTTCACTATAGTAATATAGAATATTTAAAACATAAAAGGTAGAAGAAGTGAATATTCTTAAAAATTCAAAGATAAATATAGTCTATGAAATTACAATTAAATCATAAAATATTATTGTTAATACTTATCTCTATTTGTTTAACAATAGTAGTATCTAGTTATATATTCTTTACACAGTTCTATTCTCATATAAAGCAGTATGCTTATGATGAAAATCTTCACTCTATATCAAGAACAATAAAATATTTAAATGAAATTGAGGAAAATTTAAAATCAACTTCTAGTAAAATTACACAAGACAAAGATATACAAGCTTCATTAAGATTTATATCAACATACGAAAATATAGATAATTATAAACATGAAATCTTTGATGTGGAAAAAATAAAACTATTAAAATATATGAAAAATATTTCAATTAATAATATTGAAGTTTCTATCAATGTTTTTAAAACAAATAAACAATTAATAACTACAAGAAATCTTATAAATAATCAACTTATACAAGGGTATAGTACTCTTGTAAAAAAGAATTATGAATTAGTAGATTTATATAGAAAAAAAACTATTTCAAATGCCTATTTTTTAAATACATCTCATCTGAATAAAATATATTTTCAGCAAAATACAATATCAAAAAAACTCAATCTGATACTTAACAAACCTATATATTATCAAAATAAGTGTGTAGGATATGTTTCAATAAAGTATATTTTAGATGAACACTCTATAGAATCTTTCTTTCACCAACTTCATAGTAAAGTTTCAATTTTAACTGATAATTTTAAAATAGAAAACTATAAATCAGATATCAATCTTGATGGATTAGATTTCACTAAATCTTCTACTATAGATAATAGAAATTATTTTATACACTATAAACCTTATAGTATAGGAGATAAGAAAATTTATATTGTTGCTACATATTCAAAAAATAAATTATATGAGCATATGCAAACTATTTTTACAAATACTGCTTTGTATATCCTGATTTTTTTATTTATTTTGATTTTTATAATTAAATTATTTGTAAAGAAAAATATTTTATATCCTTTAGAACAATTACTAAGTGCAATAAAAGCTTTAAAAAACAAAGAATTAAAAGAGATTTCTATACAAGGTCATGATGAAATATCACAAATAGCAACAGAGTTTTCTAATATTTCTCAACAACTGCATATAAGTTTTGAAACTTTAGAACAAAATAATATATTTTTAAATAATTTACTTGATACTTTACATATGAGTATTTTTATGAAAGATATAAATGGTATTTATCTTTTTGTGAATGAACAATTTTTAATAGATTGTCAAAAAATTTCAAAAGAGGAAGTTATTGGTAAAACAGATTTTGATATTTATAATCATAAAGAAGCCCAATATTATAGAAACAATGACAATGAAATCATAAAAACAAAAACAGCAAAAATTAATCATGAAGAAACGCAACTGAGACAAAATAATATTCAAAAAACAAGATTAATATCGAAAATCCCACTTATCGATAAAAAATATGATACGGTTATAGGAATCTTAGGTATATATGAAGATATAACAGATAAAAAGGCAAAAGAGGAAGAATTAAAAGAAAAAGAAAAATATCTTTTACAACAAAGCCGTTTAGCGCAAATGGGTGAAATGATTAGTATGATAGCACACCAATGGAGACAACCTCTAACTTCAATCAGTACAACAACAAGTACTCTTATTATCAAAAGTACTATGAACAAATATAATAAAAAGTTATTTATTTCAAAGTTCGAAGATATCAATCGATATACCCAATACCTCAGTTCTACTATTGATGATTTTAGAAATTTCTTTAAAAAAAATAAAGAAAAAACAGATATTGTTGTTGAAACTATTATCAAAGATTGTTTAGGTATTATTGGAAGTTCTTTTGGAAATAATAATATTAATGTTATCACAAATTATAGGTCACATAAAATACTTCATACATATCCAAATGAGATTAGGCAAGTTATACTCAATATTTTGAAAAATGCTGAAGATATTCTTCTAGAAAAAGATATTGTAGATAAATGGATAACAATAGATACTTATAATGATGAGAATCAATGTATTATAGAAATCAATGATAATGGTGAAGGTATAGATCAAAAAATTATTGATAAAATTTTTGAACCATACTTTTCTACAAAACACAATAAAAATGGTACTGGATTAGGATTGTATATGAGTAAAACTATTATAGAAGATAATTGTGGTGGTAAACTATTTGTATCAAACAATAAATTTGGTGCAGTATTTAAGGTGGTAATATGAATTTTGAACTAACAAAAGAGTTGACAGATTTTTCCCAAGGCTTACAAGTCCTTTATGTAGAAGATAATGAAGATGTAAGAGAAGCTACATATGAACTTCTTGAAGATGTTTTTGGTAATGTTGATATGGGAATTGATGGTTTAGATGGTTTAGAAAAATTTAAAAATAATCAATATGATTTAATTATCACTGATATAAATATGCCAAGATTAAACGGCATTGAACTTATAAAAGAGATAAGAGAGCTCAACATAAATATTCCTATACTTGTAATCTCTGCATACTCTGAATCAGGATACTTCATAGAAACAATTAAATTGGGTGTTGAGGGATATTTACTAAAACCAACAGAGTTTGAGCAGTTTCTACAAATAATTTCAAAAACTATAGAGAAAATTAAATTACGAACAGAAAATGAACAATACAAAATAAATCTTGAAAATAAAAATAAATCACTTATAAAAGATTTGAATATAAAAAATGATGAAATATTAAATATCATTTATCAAGATACTTTGACAATACTTCCAAATAGAAAGGCATTAGATAAAGATTTAAAAAAGTTAAAAGGAGAGCTTTTAGAATTATTTCTTATTGATATCAATAATTTCAAACACTTCAATAGTCTATATGGTATAAATACAGGTGATAAAATACTCTCAAAATTTGCACTCAAACTTCATGAGTTTGCAAATAAAAATCACTACCAAGCATATAGGATATCAGCTGATGAATTTGTTATAGTCTCAAAAGCAAATTATTTTGATTTAGACGTTTTTCAAACAAAAATCAATAATCTTTTAAATACCTTTGATAAATATTCTATAGAACTAGATGAGATAAAAGAAAATATAGATATTTATATCACTATAGGGGTAGCCATAGATTTAGAAAACCTTTTATCAAAAGCCTCTATAGCTCTAGAAGATGCAAAAACTAAAAATAAAAAAGTAATCATCTACAACAAAGATATTGCACTTAAGAATGATGTAAAAAATATTTTTTATTGGCAAAAAGAGATAGAGGAAGCCTTGAAAGAAGATAGAATTGTCCCTTTTTTTCAACCAATATTTGACCAAAATAAAAATATATTGAAATATGAATCTCTTATGAGAATCAAACAATATGAATCAAATGAAGTAAAATATATTTCACCTATTTTCTTTCTTGATATCTCTATACAAACAAGACAATATGAAGCTTTAAGTATGACCATGATTAAAAAAGTTTTTGAAGAGATGAAAAAACATCGAAACAAAAAATTTAGTATTAATTTAGGGTATAGAGATATTAAATCAAATAGTGTAAAAAATACGATTAAAGAGTTTATCCAAAATACTAAAACACTCAATCTTAGTTGTAAACTTATCATTGAAATTGTTGAAAGTGAAGATATAGATGACTATAAATTAGTAAAAGACTTTTTTGAGACTTTAAATTGTACTCAAATTGAAATTGCTATAGATGATTTTGGCTCTGGTTACTCTAATTTTAATCAGATACTAAACATCATGCCTCACTATCTCAAGATAGATGGAAGTCTTATAAAAAATATAGCAACTGATCCAAATTCATATTCTTTAGTAAAAGCAATTTCATCCTTTGCTAGGGAGTTAAATATCAAAACAATAGCAGAGTTTGTACATAATGAAACTGTATTTGAAATCCTGAAAAATGAAGGTATTAATGAGTTTCAAGGTTACTTTTTAGGTGAACCAAAAGAAACTCTACTATAAGTTAAAGCTATATATAACCAACTTGTCCCTATACTTTCAAAAATATTTAGGAGTGAGTATGAATTTAAACTCAATAAGCAGAAAAGTTGGTATATCTATAATCAGTATATCTTTTATAGCTTTGATTACAGGTTTTTTGATACTTAACTGGTATGCAAACAAATCAGAAAAAGCAGTTTTTAGTAATATCAGTGCATCTTTAGCAACAACTGTAGAACAAAAACTAAATTCAAAAAAAGCAGTTGGTATCTCAAATGCAGTAAGTATTGCAAATGATGGCAGAATTAAAAAAGCGTTACGAACAAATGACAGAAAATGGGCTATTACAACACTTAGTTTTATTGGAGAGAAAATGAAAAAATCTACTCCATTTAAAAATATTAAAGTTCATGTACATACAAAAGATAACAAATCATTTGTAAGAAGTTGGAAAATCGACAAGTTTGGAGATGATTTAAGTTCTTTTAGAGATAGTGTTGTAAAAGTAAATCAAACTCAAACAGCTGTAAATACATTTGAAGTTGGAAATGCTGGACTATCGCTACGGTCAGTAGCCTGTGTAACAGATGATGATGGGACTCACTTAGGTTCTTTAGAATTTATGCAAGGATTAAATTCTGTTGCAAAAAGCTTTAATGCATCAAAAGATGCTTTTTTACTTCTTATGGATGATAAATTTGCAAGAGGTGAAGCAAAAAATAAATTTAGAAACTATGTAATATCTCAAAAGTTTATCAATAAAGAATTTTTAGCAGATGCTAATACAATAAATATGCAAAAACTTTTAAAAGATAAATTATATATCTCAGATAACTATTTATACACTTATATTGATATCAAAGATTTTAATGAACAAAAACTAGGAATTGCAATAGTTGCTTCTCCTATGTCTAAAGTTACACATGCAATTGATTCATCAAAAGAGATGATAAATATAGCTTTGATAATTATCATTGTGTTAGTTATATTTATTTTGATTGCATTAATGATTTTATTAAATAAAATAGTAATAACTCCTTTGAATAATTTTCAAGAAGGTTTATTAGGATTTTTCAAATACTTAAATAAAGAAACAAATAATGTTAATGAACTTACTATACAATCAAAAGATGAAATAGGTATTATGGCAAATATCATTAATCAAAATATTATTAAAACAAAAAATATTATTGAGGATGATAATAAGTTTTTATCTGAAGTTAAAGATATTATTATTACTATTAAAGAGGGTTATTTAAATAAAAAACTTGAAAATAAAGCACAAAGTGAAAGTTTAGAAGAACTTAGAAATCATATAAATGATATGCTATTAAATCTTCAACTAAAAGTTTGTACAAATATAAATGATTTAAGTTTCGCTCTTGAAAAATATGCAAAACTTGATTTTACACATAGAATAGAAGGTTGTAATAGTGAAGTAACAATGGGTTTAAATAATCTAGCTAATATTATTAATGAAATGTTAGTAGAAAATAAATCAAACGGGCTAACACTAAATAATAGTTCTAATATCTTACTAAAAAATGTAGATATCTTAAATCAAAACTCAAATGAAGCAGCTGCTGCACTAGAAGAAACAGCTGCTGCAATAGAAGAGATTACAAGTAATATCTCTAATAATACGCATCATATAGTTGAGATGTCAAAATTAGCATCAAATGTAACAGATTCAGCTTCAAAAGGTGAAGCACTAGCTTCTCAAACAACAAAAGCTATGGATGAGATTGATCAAGAGGTAAATGCTATTAATGAAGCTATTACAGTAATTGATCAAATAGCATTCCAAACAAATATCTTAAGTTTAAATGCAGCAGTTGAAGCTGCTACTGCTGGTGAAGCTGGTAAAGGTTTTGCTGTTGTTGCACAAGAGGTTAGAAATCTAGCTTCTAGAAGTGCAGATGCTGCCAATGAAATTAAAGCACTTGTTGAAAATGCCACAACTAAATCAAATAATGGTAAAAAGATATCAGATGAGATGATAAGTGGATATACAGCATTAAATGAAAATATCTCTAAAACAATAGATTTAATTAAAGATGTAGAGATGGCTAGTAAAGAACAACTTACTGGTATTGAGCAAATTAATGATGCTGTTAACTCACTAGATCAACAAACTCAACAAAATGCTATGATTGCTTCTCAAACTCATGATGTTGCTGTTGATACTGATACTATTGCAAAGCTTATTGTTACAGATGCAGATTCTAAAGAATTTATTGGAAAAAATGATGTAAAAGCAAAAGATATGACAAAACATACAACACCATCACCAAGTAATCATATCCATATAACATCTAAAGAAACAGCAAAAAAACCAGATGTTAAATCTTCACAATCTAAACAATTAGAACCTATTAAATCTTCTAAAAATGACGATGATGAGTGGGCAAGTTTTTAATAACTTGCCTTACTATTTTTGATATGGTATAAAAGTATTTGGCATATTTGAGTCTACACTATTTTTTATAAGAGTATATCCTAGTCCAAGTGCCAATAAACAAGCTATAACAACATATACTATTTTTCTTTTTTGTGGTGACTCATTTCCATCATAATCTTCTATTTGATTTAATGTTGGCTCCATTTTAAAATCCTTCTATATAAAATTTTTATAATTATAAAACTTAAATGTTAATTATCTGTTAATTAACATATAATTAACACAAATATACTAAGCTTTCACATTTTAAATCAAAAAAACAATAAAAAAGGAAAGTAAAATATGAATAAAAAAATAGTTTTATCATTAGCTGCTGCACTCGTTATTAGTGCAAATGCTGAAGATTTAGGTACTATAGAAATTAAAGAAGAGGTAAACACAAAAGTTCTTGATAATATCAGTACAGAAGAAGTGAAAAATGCAGATTTAGCAGAAGCACTGGCTAAAAAATCAGCAAGTATCTCTCTTATAAGAAGAAGTGGTATTGCAAATGATATTGTTTTAAGAGGTCAAAAAAGAGATAATATCAAAGTAACTATTGATGATGGTATGGTATGTGGTGCTTGTCCAAATAGAATGGACCCACCTACTTCACATGTAATCACAGCAAATGTTGATTCAGTAGAGATAAAAGAGGGACCATTTGATGTAACTGAATTTGGAACATTAAGTGGTGGTGTAAAAATCAAAACTGTACAACCCAAAGAAGGTCTTCACGGTGAAATTGGTACAACTATTGGAAGCTATGGGTATAAAAAAGGAATCATAAGTGTAAGTGGTGGAAATGAAACTATCAAGGCACTTGTTACATATTCAAAAGAAGAAAGTGACCAATATGAAGATGGAGATGGGAATACTTTAGCTGAGCAGACTTATAATATGCTTAATGGAACAGCAAATTCTACTACACAATACGCTCCATCTGCTGTAAATATGAAAGCGTACACAAAAGAATCTATAATGGCAAAAGCTATAGCAAACATAGCAGATAACCAAGAAGTAGAGTTAAGTGCTACACAAAATAAAAGTGATGATATACTTTATCCGTCTACAGGAATGGATGCTTTATATGATGATAGTAATCTATACAATGTAAAATATACCGCAAAAGAATTAGGTTCTCTTTCTAAAGAACTAGAAATTAAAGCATATAAAACAGATGTAGATCACCCTATGAGTACGCTTTATAGAGTAAAAGGAGATTATACAGATCCAACAAAAACTGAGTTAACAAATCAACTTACTACAGAAGTAAAAGGAGCAAAAATTACTAATGTGTTTGATGCTTTAGGTAGAGAATTTGCAATTGGATTAGATACAAGTACAAGAAACTGGGATGGATACTATAGTAAAAGTGGTGCCGCACCTGTTCCATATATGTTTAAAAGTATAGATGATACAGATACAAAAAATAATGCAGTATTTGTAAAATGTACAAACATTATTGATGCAGTTCAATTAGAAGTTGGTGCAAGATATGACCATACAAAAATTGATACAGCTGGGACAGATCAAGACAACAAATACAGTGGACTAAGTGGAAATATTATGGCCACATATAATAGTGATGAAAATACAAAATATTTTATAGGATTGGGACAAGCTAGTCGTGTACCTGATGCAAGAGAATTATACTTTGTATCTGCAATGGGAGCAGCAAGTGTTGGGACTGAAAACTTAAAAGAAACAACAAATAGAGAAATTGACTTTGGTACAGAGCACCATTATAAAGATGGAAAAATTAAAGCAAAATTTTTCTATAGTGATTTAGAAGATTATATCTACTATAGAAAAAATGGTGCTGCAACAGATAAATTTGAAAACATAGATGCTACTATCTATGGTTTTGAATTAAATGGTGCTTATTATATCAATGATAAATTTACAATGGATGCCGGATATACTTGGAAACGAGGGAAAAAAGACACTCTTGTATCAGGACAAACAGGTGATAACTTAGCAGATATTACACCTCCTAAATTAACTCTTGCACTTACTTATGACCATGATGCAAATACAAATGCAATGGTAGAGTTTGTAAATGTATCAGAATGGAAAGACTATGATGCTGAAAATGGTGAACAAAGAATTAAAGGATATAATATAGTGAATATTAAAGCACAAACTACAGTTGCTAAAAACTTTGAAATAACAGTAGGTATTGATAACTTATTTGATAAAACTTATGCTGTATCTAATACTTATGCTGACTTAACACTTTTAAGTGATGGTACAGATGTAATGCTTCTAAATGAACCAGGAAGATATATCTACACAAGTTTAAAATATAAATTCTAAACAAAAGAGGCACTAGCCCTCTTTTGTAAACTAACAAATAATTAACAGATAATTAACACTTCTTTTGTACAATTTCCAAAATTTTATGGAGATTGTAGTGGATATTGAACTTTTAAAAAATATAGTAGATTATGGAATTATTGGACTTTTAGGTCTTATGAGTTTCCTTTCATTTTGGCTTTACATAGAAAGACTTTTATTTTTTAAAAATATAAATATTCAAAATTACTCAAAAAAAGAAAAACTAGAAATAGAACTTACAAACAATATCTCTATCATCTCATCATTTGGTTCAAATGCACCTTATATAGGACTTCTTGGAACTGTATTTGGTATAATTATCACTTTTTACAGCATGGGTCAAAGTGGAGATATCGATGTAAAAACAATTATGAGTTCTTTGGGACTTGCTTTAAAAGCAACTGCAATGGGACTTGTTGTAGCAATCCCAGCTATTATGTTTTACAATCATCTAGTACGAAAAATAGAAGTAAAACTAGCTTTATGGGATATGGAATTTAAAAATGCAAATTAAAAAGTTTGATTCTATAAATGTAGTACCATTTATAGATATTATGCTTGTCTTACTAGTGATTGTCCTTACAACTGCTTCTTTTGTAGCAAAAGGGATAATCCCACTAGCGCTACCTTCTTCTAAAAGTAGTCAAAAAATAGATGATAAAAAAAATCTAACGATTACTATTAAAAAAACAGGTGAAGTTTTTTTTGATAAAAATATTATATCTATGAAAAATATGAAAAACGAACTCCAAAAATACAACACAAACACACCTATACATATAAATTGTGACAAAGAATCTAAATTTGACTTATTTGTAAATGTACTTGATATTTTAAAAAGAAACAACTATAAAAATCTTGGTATCATCACTAAAAAGGATGCAAATTGAATCATAAGAGATATAGAAGCTCTTTTATTATTACAGCTATTTTATATAGTTCTTTTGTAGTAATGTTCGCTTATTCTTTTGATGAAAATATTTCTATGAAACAAGAACCTAAAAAAAGTGAAGAGATAGTAAATTTTACGATTATTGAACAAATACCTTTTATAAAACCTACACCAAAATCTCAACAAAAGATAGTAAAAAAAATTGAACCAAAAATAGAAAAAATTGTAAAAAAAGAGCCTATGCCTATAGTAAAACCCACACCAAAAAAACTAGTTACTAAAAAAACTCTAAAAATAGCTAAAAAAAAACCTGTACAAAAAACTATTGTAAAAAAGAAAATAAAAGCAGAAACTAAAAAAGTTATACAAAAACAAAAAGTTCTAGCGCACACACAAATTAAAAAAAACATATCAAAAAAAGTAGAAAAAAAGAGTATTGATAAAGAAGTTATCAAAGCAAAACAAAATATTTACTATACGAAGATTAAACAAACTATAGATAAAAATAAATCTTATCCAAAAGTAGCAGTCCGAAGAGGTATTCAAGGTGATGTAAAAATAAACTTCACTATATCAAAAGAGGGACATCTTCTCTCATTTAAAATTATTGATGGTAAAAAAATATTTTTAAAATCTATAACAAAAGCTATCAAAAACAGCTTCCCAATTAAACCACCTCAAAATCTATTTACTTCAAATTTAGACTTAAGTGTGACACTACAATATAAGTTATACTAAAAATATAACTTATATACTACTTAAAATTAACACTTAATTAACACTTCTTAGTTAACATTCCATTCGAATTTTAACAAAGGGTGGAGATGAATAAAAAAATATATATATCATTAGCTTGTGCATTAGCATTAAATGGAGCTGATTTAGGAACAATAAGTGTTGAGTCTTCAACAATAGATGATAAGTTTGAAAGTACTAAAACTGAAGTATCAAACACAACTATTATCACAGAAGAAGATGTCCAAAAAATAAATCCAACAAATATTGAAAATATTTTAAATACAATTCCTGGTATTACTGCTTCAAATGTAGGAAATGACAGAGTTAAAATACATATACGAGGTATTGACAATCAAATGTATATGGGTGAAAAACCAGGTGTTGCAGTAGTAATTGATGGTGTACCAGTACAAGAAACAACTGGTAAAATCAATTTAGATTTAGACAATATAGCAAGTATTAAAGTGATTAAAGGTAGTGCCAGTTACTTATATGGAAATGATGCAATTGCAGGTGCAATTGTCATCACTACAAAAAGACCTAAAGGTCAAAGTTCTTCAAAGATTGAAACAGAAGTTGGTAGCTTTGGATTTAAAAGAGCATTAGCTTCAACAAATCAAAATTTAAAAAGTGGTGCATTACAATTACAAGGTACAATAAGAGATACTGATGGTTATTGGGATGATGCATATTTAAAACATAAATCTATTAATGGTAAATACCAACATTACTTTACAGAAACAAGTGATCTGACTTTAGGAATGGATTATACAACAAGAAAATCTGGTGATGGTACAAGTGTACATGGTTTGACAGAATCTATTTTAAATCCAAAAAGTGTTACTGAAGTTTCTTATGCAGGATATTATGATACAAAACTGCTCAAAACATTTGTAACTTATTCACAAGATATAGATGATAACTCAAATGTAATGGCAAATATCTCAAGATATGAAGATAATACCGTTAATTTTTCTGGAGCAACTGATACAGATGGTGATACTATAAGTGATGATCACAAAACAATATCAGATGAAGATTGGATCCAAAATACATTTAAAAGTGAATATAGAAAATCTTTTAATAGCTTTGCAATAATGACTGGTGTTGATATAGCAAGAAACGAGCAAAAGAATACAAATATTGCTAAATTAACTGTTGGTGGTTTTACTCCCCAAACAAAAGGTGATATTACAGGAAGCTCTAATAATAAAGAAAAGATAAATGCTTTATATTTTGAACTACAGAATCAGTTAAGCGAAAACCTAAATTCAACAATAAATTACAGACACGATTCAATAAAATATGATTATGAAAACCATCTTGATAATACTTTAAATACATCACCCTCTTACAATGCTAATACATACAGGGTTGGTTTAAATTATAAATTAAGCAATACACATAATATTTATACAAGTTATGCTACTGGTTTTAGAGCTCCTACAGCGGGACAGATAAGTAGTAATATAGAAAAATTACAATCTGATCCTACACTTGATATTCAAACAAATCTTGATATAGAAACTACAAAAAATATTGAACTTGGTATTAGAGGTGATATCTCTTCTTTTAAATACGATGCTTCTATCTACCAACTTGACAGAGAAGATTACATTGGGAAAAGAGCGGGTAGTTATATCTGGTCTTCAGATGATGAAGAGGATGAATCAATAGGGAACCTTGGAGATATGAGAAGTAGAGGTTTTGAACTCTCACTTAACAGTGACAGAGAAAGAATGGTTTCATTCTCGCTTGCATACACATATTTAGATGCAAAATTTAAAGAATATTCTATAAACCCAAATGATGGAGGAACACCTCCTATAAGTCTCAACGGGAATATTGTGCCAAGAACCTCAAAGCATACTGTAAATTTAACAGTTGACTTC
Source organism: Arcobacteraceae bacterium (assembly GCA_963667095.1). Classification (GTDB taxonomy): domain Bacteria; phylum Campylobacterota; class Campylobacteria; order Campylobacterales; family Arcobacteraceae; genus JAIOSF01. The sequence continues at coordinate 374,593 of OY762960.1, forward strand.
AAACCGGTTGCAGGACTTACAATTTCTCCAGAGCTTATCTCAAAAAGTAGCTACTATGCAGATGAATCAAATCTGTATAAACAACCAGCATATGAAGTTGTAAACTTAAGAGCAGAATACAAGATCAATAAATCTTTAGAAATTTTCGGAAAAATAGAAAATCTGTTTGACAAGAACTATAACCAATTCGTAAATGTAGGTTACGGTAACGATATGGAAGATGCTACAATAAGAGTAGCAGCTCCTAGAGCATACTATGCAGGACTTAGATATAAATTTTAAGATAACATAAGTGGAAACTATCTCATATTTCTCTCTTTTCATCATAGGTTTATCTTATGGCGCTACGGCATGCATGTTTTCATGTATGCCATTTCTTACTCCTATACTAATAAAAAGTTCAAACAATATCAAAGAGTCATTAAGTGTAATGATCCCTTTTAGTTTGGGAAGAATTTTTACTTATACAATAATTGCTATTGTAGCATTTACAAGTTCTTTATTTATAAAAGAGCTTTTACAAAACAATGCACTTTTGAGTTATATTTTAGGAACTGTTACTATTATCATAGGATTTACTATGCTCTATAATAGTTACAAAAACAATAAAAGTTGCGGTATCCATAAACCTATAGTAAAAGAACAAAGTTTTTCAAAACTAGGTTTTTTTACTATGGGTGCAACTATATCTATAAATCTATGTACACCTGTAATTTCACTTATAACAATTTCTAGTAGTACAACTTCCATCTATTCAGCAATTGCTTTTGGAATAGCTTTTGGTGTTGGGGCAGTTTTATTCACACTGTTATTTTATGGATTTTTTTTCTCTACACTTATTAGAGGATTGCTTGAACAATTTACTCAGTATAAAAAACATGTAGAAGTTACAGCTTCACTGTTTTTAATACTTGTTGGTATTTTAATAATCAGTGGCAAGTTGTCACTATAAAGGAACACAATGGTTGATTTTATAAAAAGAGATAACAATGATATGTTTAAAAATCCTATTTTTAGGTTTTTATTTAAAAACACAAAATTTCTTTTAGGTTTAAGAATAGCTGTTACAGCCTTATTCTTTTATGCACTTTACTTTGGATTTGTATATCCTACAAAAAGTGAAAATATTTTTACAGGAGCAGTATTTTGGGGAATATTTTGGGCTTTATTTATGGTGGTGACCCTTTCAACTTTTGGACGAATATTTTGTGGTATCTGTCCACATGGTTTTTTAGGAAAATATATCACAAAATTGGGATTGAAAAAAACTATGCCAAAATGGATGCAAAATAGATATATAGGTATCATTCTACTAGTAATTGGTTGGTGGGGAATTTATTATACTTTTCCTGGATTTTGGAGAACTCCTATTGGGACAGCTTCTATGTTTGGTGGTATGACAGTTGTTGCATTTATATTTTATTTTATCTATAAAGAGATGAGTTATTGTAAATATATTTGTCCTATTGGAACTTTAACTCGTGCTTACGATAAACTTTCATTTACAAAACTAGAAACTTATACAGATTCATGTAAAGATTGTAAAACATTTGAGTGTGCAACTGCTTGTGAATATAATTTGAAACCATTTACTTTTGCTAAGAAAAATCAAACAGATGATTGTACTTTATGTATGGATTGTGCCACATCTTGTGAAGCTGTAAAATTTAAACTTACAAAACCGGCTGAACAACTAGGAAGTAAACTTAAAATATTAAGTGCAGAAGTATGGACATATATACTTATCTTTGCTTCTATTCCTGTTTCTATGGGATTTGCTCATGGGCTTAATAGAACTAAAATTGCGGATGAATTTATTTGGAATAAAACTGCAGAGTTTTTTGGTTTGACTTCTTATGCTGGTGGATTTGCTTTTCTTTATGCTGTTATTTTTAGTGTATTCTTTGCTACATTTGGAATCTATATCGCTTCTAAAATATTAAAAAAAGAATATAGTTCTACTTTTACTAATTTAGGTGTTGCTTTTATTCCATTGTTTATCTTTGCTTCACTTGGACATACTTTAGAAACATTTTTTATCAAAGATTATGTAACAATCGTAGATGGATTTGCTCAAGGTTTTGGCTTTAGTGTTGAAGTGGAAGCACTAGCAAAAAGAGGTGATGGATGGCTACACTATTTTGGACTTTTTAAATGGATAGGTGTTATTTGGTCATTGTTACTTTTATACAAGAGAATGAAACTTATTGAAGCTACAAAATTACGAAAAATATTTGGATACTTTTTTGCTTCACTAATGATACTTTTTTATATAGGATTAAATATCTATACTGGATATGTATTTTCAAAATATGGTGCAAAAAGTAGAGGTGGACACTCACATGGTGGTCATGGTGGAAAAGCAATGTTCCAAACAGTACCTTTTAAATCTGCTACTCTTCTACAAGCAGGAGAAAATAAAACAAGTGGTGTAGTGTGTGGTATGAATCTACCAATGTTTTATAAAACAAATCATAGTGCTACACTTGATGGGAAAGTACGACAGTATTGTTCAATCCATTGTTTAGCGGAAGATTTAAGAATCAAAAAACTTCCTCTTGAAAATATGCAAGTTGTAGATGTGACTAGCTTAAAATTTATCTCTGTAAAAAATGCTTTTTATGTAGCGGGAAGTAAACAAGCTGGAACTATGAGTAGAACTAGTAAATATGCTTTTGCAAAGAAAGAAGATGCCATAAAATTTGCCAAAAGATATGGTGGAGAGATTGTTGATTTTAGGAAAGCACTTTTCATAGCCTTAAAAGACTTCTCAAAATCATCAAGTAAGGGACATAGTAAAAAAACTCCTTTAGATTTAACAAAACCTTTATATCTTAGTCTCAGTGACCCATCAGATAGTAAGAAAAATTCAGGTGGACATATGCATGGAGGTGGAGGGAAACCAAAACCCAAAGGATATATCCCTACAAAAAAAGTATATATTTCAACTTTAGAAAATAAAAGTGTATCTCCAAAAAATATAGAGTTTTTTTATTATGATGTAAAACAAAATATTAAAGATATTATCCAAAAATCTTCAAGAGGAAAATCTACATACAATTTTGAAGTACCAAACAATGGATACTATAATCTTTTTGCAGTATCACAAACTACAAAAGATGATAAAAACTATTATAATGTAGCAAAATTAGAGTACCTACAAGGGAAACATGGTATTGAAGATATTTATGATGAAAAATTAAAAAAGAATCTTAAACAAAATCTTACAAAAATAGATCTTGTTCGATTTAAAAATAAAGATGAAGATGGATTTTTCTATAAACATAAGATGGGAGATACTTTACAGTTTCAAGCACTTTTAAACCAAAAGCCACTTGCAAATGCAATAGTAAAAATTAAACTACAAAGTGGTTGGGAAAAGATAACCAGAACAGACAAAGAGGGATTAGTTTCTTTTACTATTGTAAGAGACTATTTTCCCTCTTGGGATAAATTTAACAAGCGATTTAAACAAGATTTATTAATAACTTTAGAACATAAAACTGCAAATACAAAATATACGCTAACATATCCTGCTTCATTTTATCCAAATGGAAGTGACTACAAATCATACGCTTATGCGTTATTACTTATAACCCTTACACTTCTTGTATCAGGTATAGTTATCTATAGATTTAGAAAAAATAGAACTACACCTTTTTCAGAGGTAAAGTTCAATGAGTAAAATTAAAACTCTTGTAAATAATATGAATCTTACAAAAGTAAGGTTTACTATTCAATTACTCACTTTTATACTTTTTGTATATGGTGGATATTTTGCTATTGATTTTGGTTCAAAACTTCCTATATTTGCTTGTCCATACAATGATAAAGCTGCTGGAGCTTGTTATTTAATACCATTGCAACATCAACTTGGTATGCCAGCACAAGTATTACTAGGCGGTGCAGGAATTGCTGTAATTATAGGATTTTTAACATTTCTTTTTTGGTTTATCTTTTTAAATAAAGCTTGGTGTGGGTATGTGTGTCCTTTTGGTACATTTCAAGATTGGCTTACAATGTTACGAAAAAATATGGGGATAAGATTTTCAACTTATACACAAAATCAATTTGAAAAACTTTCAAAAATCAAATATATACTTTTAGCTATTGTAATACTTGTGCCACTTCTTATGGGGGTTGGTGCACTGTCTGGTGAATGGTCAGCTGCATTTTGTCAAATTTGTCCAGCAAGAATTATATCCCCAATGTTTAAAGGGGATTTTAGTCAGTGGGCAATAGACTTTTCTACGAAAACTGCAATGGTATTAACTGCTATTGGGATGATATTTGCCGGTTTATTTTTAGTAGGAAGTTTTGTAAAAAAAAGATTTTTTTGTTTCTTTTGTCCAATGAGTGCATTGCATTATATCTTTTCTAAGTTTTCACTAGTACAACTTAAAAAAGATGGGAGTAAATGTACCAAATGTGGAGATTGTTATGCTGTATGTGATATGCAAATCAAAGATATAGCAGATGATGTGACAAGTACAAATATCTTAAGGGATGATTGTATTTTGTGTTTAAAATGTGTAGCTGCTTGTCCTGAAGATGATGCACTGCATTTTGATATATTAAAATTCAAAGCTTTTAGCTCTACAAAACAAGGTTTTGAAAAGAGAATGGGGATAGAAAAACCAAAGGAAAATATAGATGAGTAATAATGAAAATCATAAAATAGAAACACCACATGAAAAACAAAATAGACATAAAGCTATGGAAGCTATTAAGGTAATCAATACTTTAAAAGAGGAATTTAAATCACCTATAAAATCTATGGATTATTTTTATACTCTATTTGAGGATGTCTATTGTCATCAAAAATCGCTTCATAAGGATAAGGTAAAAGTGGGAACAATGTGTATCCAGATACCTAGTGAAATTATCTATGCATTAGATGGTGTACCTATTCGACTTTGTAATGGTTTTTATACTGATGATGAGATTGGAAGTGACCTTATGCCTCAAAAATCTTGTCCTCTTGTAAAAGCAAGTGTTGGTCATCTATCAAGTCAAAACTTAAGTGATAAACCACATATGATCTATAGTCCAACAACTTGTGACCAAAAAACAAAAGCAGGGGCAACCATTGAAAGTTTTGGATACGATGTTGTAGATGTGGATTTTCCAAGAACAAAAGAGAGTGAAATAAGTCGTGAGTTTTTTAGAAGAAGTATAAGAAGTTTTGCTGTAGATTTATCAAAAAAAACTGGAAAAAAACTAACAAAAAAGAATCTCAAAGCCTCTATAGGGAAAATCGGATATGCCCAATCTTTATATCATAAATTATCTGATTTACGAAAAAGTAAAAATGTACCAATCTTAGGAGTTGATATGTTTTTAGTTACTAATGCTTTTTTCTTTGATAAAATTGACAACTGGATAAAAGCTACAGAAATTTTACTTCATGAACTAGAATTAAGAATAAAAGAAAATATTCATGTGGTAGGAAAAATCAGTCCTCGTATAGTATATACAGGCTCACCACCAATATTTCCAAACTATAAAATACCACTTTTAATAGAAGAATCTGATGCCGTAATCGTAGCAGATGAAACTTGTAGTTCAAATAGAATGTTCAACGATAGAGTTGCTGTGGATGAATGGTTTGTAAATGATATGTTAGATTCAATGGCTGATAAATATCTCAAAGCCTGTACTTGTCCTATTTTTACAAAAAATGATGACCGTATTAGAAGAATTATAGAACTTGTTCGTTCACATGATGCTGATGGAGTAGTCTATCAAGCCTTTGCAGGTTGTACTGTGTATGAACTAGAACAAAGAAGTGTATTAGAAGCTATGGAAAAAGAGGGAATCTCAATTTTGTATCTAGAAAGTGATTATTCTCCTAGTCAAAGTGGACAACTAAGTACCAGAGTTGAAGCATTTATAGAATCACTCAAAATGAAAAAAAGAAAAAGAGGAAAATAAGATGAAGTATTTTGCAGGTATCGATATAGGCTCAACTGCTATTAAAATCTCTATAGCTGATGAAAATAAAAATCTCGTAGGTCATAAAATCACAGCAAGTGGAAGTATGTTTTATAAATATGCTCATGAAACACTAGATGCCCTTACAAATGAGATAGGGATAAACAAAGAGGATATAATCTACACAGTTGCCACTGGATATGGGAGAAAAATATTCAAAGAAGCCGATGAAAACATCAGTGAAATTACTGCCAATGCAGTTGGAGCTAGGGCTGCTGCAAAAGATCATGGAGAGATTAAAACTATCATCAATATTGGTGGTCAAGATAGTAAAGCTATCTCACTTGATGAAGAAGGCAATGTAACAAACTTTGCTATGAATGATAGATGTGCAGCTGGTACTGGAAAATTTCTTGATGCTTGTGCTATGAATCTTGAAATTTTAGTAGAAGAGTTAGGGGATAAACACTTTGCATCAACGGGAACGCCCTTATCTATTAATAGTACTTGTGCTGTATTTGCAGAAAGTGAGATTATTGGACTTCTAGGAAACAGTCATACTGTTGAAGATATTGTTTGTGGAGTACATTACTCTATAGCTAAAAGAATTGTAAAACTTGTAAAAAGAGTTGGAGTAAAAGAAGGGATATACTTTGATGGTGGTCCAGCACTCAATGGTGGACTTGTAAATGCCATAGAAAATGAGCTTAGTAAAAAAATATTTATCCCAGAATTTCCACAAATCACTACATCTTATGGAGCTGCTATTATAGGGATAGATTCTTACAATTATGAAAATGAATAGATAGATGTTTGATAAAATTATAAAGTTTTTTATTGAAAACTATAAAATAAATTATGCTTTATTTATCTTTTTATTTATCATAGGGATCTACTCTTATACAAAAATTCCCAAAGAGGTTCAACCAACAATTGAGCCTAGTACCATACGAATAAGTGGAAACTATAGTGGAGCTTCTGTTGATATTTTAAATAAAATGGCAGTTATTCCACTTGAAAATGAGATCAAAAATATTATTGGTGTTACTGATATTATTACAAGTATTAACCCTGGTAGATTTTCTATCACTTTAGAACTTGATAAGTATGAAAAAAAAGAGGATATAAAAGAAAATGTAAAAGATGCTATTGCTATTATCTCTTCTGATTTGCCATCTGATATGGATGAACCAGTAATTAAAGCAGTTGCACATGCCCGATCTTTGATGTATGTTTCTGTACTTTCTAACACAATTCCTAGAGATGAACTTTTAAAAGTTGCAAAAGATTTAAAAACAACCCTTTTAGGTATTCCTTATTTATCAGATATTACTATTTTTGGTGAATCCGATGAATATTATGAGATACAAATTGATGAGAAAAAGATAGAAGCATTTGGCTTAGAAAAAAAAGATATTGCAACTATTATTTCTGAACTTTCTTATACTTTTCCAGCTGGAAAAATGGATGGGAAAAAAAACCAATTTTATCTCTCAACAACAAATGGGAAAAAAAGTGCTGAAAATCTAGCAAACACCCTTCTTAAAATAGACGATATTACAATCTATTTTAAAGATATCGCTACTATTACTAAACGGTATGAAGATTCATCTACATTAGCAAGTATGAATGGGAAAGGTGCAATCACTTTAGCCATCTCTCAAAATCCAAAAGGTGATGCAATAACCCTTTCAGAACAAGTAAGAAAAGAGCTTTCAAAGTTAGAAACTTCAGATATATTTTTTGATATAAAAAGAGATAATTCTTTTCTAGTTAAAGAGAGTTTAAATATTGTTTTTTCTAATATTATTTTTGGAATTTTATTGATTTTCTTATTTACTATTGTACTTATAAATTCTCGCATGGCATTAGTAATTATAATGGGTATTCCTACTTCATTTGTTATGGGTGCTATATATTTTTATTTTACTGGGTACAGTATCAATGTACAATCACTTATTGGGGTATTACTTGCTATTGGTGTTATAGTTGATGATGCCATTGTTGTAAGTGAAAATATTCAACAATATATTGAAAATGGATATGAACCAAAAGAGGCTGCTTATTTAGGGACAAAAGAGATGGCTAAGCCTGTTTTTTGGGCTTCTGTTACGACACTCTTTTCATTTATACCTTTGCTGATGATAAGTGGGAGAATGGGTGAAATTATACAGCTTATCCCTATTGCATTTAGTGCACTAATTGTAGCATCACTTATTGAGTCTTTTATCTTCTTACCAATTCATAGTTCTCATATCTTAAACAAAAATTCAAAAACTTTGTCATGGGATAGAAGTAAAAATATCTATAAGTCATTCTTAGAATTTTTAATACAATATAAAAAAAGTTTTTTATTGGTATTTGTTATCGTTGTTCCATTACTTATTTTTTATAGTGCAAAACATTCAAAATTTCAAATGTTTCAAAAATTTGATTCATCAAGTGTTAATATAACTTTTAAAGGGAATAAAAACATGACTTTAGAGGAAACTTCACTTATGGTGCGTCAAATGGAGAGTGACCTTTTAGATTCTAAAGAGAAGTTTTTTATAAAAAATGTAAGTTCAACAGCAGGTCATAGAAGAACTGCAACTGGGGATACTGAAGTTTATCCTTATGTAGGGAATATCACAGTAGAACTTTATAAGAAAAAACCAAGCAATTTTTTTGAAGCATATATTAGCCCTATTTTTAGTATCTATTATGAAAAAGAGGGGCGAATAAGAACACTTCCATCAAAAGTGGTTTCAAAACAATTACGAGGTTGGTTAAAAAAACAGCACTATAAACGGAAATACAAATTAGAACAAATTATGGTTGTTGAAAGAAGAATGGGTGCAACGAAAGCTGATATAAGAATAGGTTTAGTAAGTGATAACTATCAAAAAGCATTACAAGGTGTTTATAAACTTCAAGAGGAGATAGCAAATATCCAAGGGGTTAAATACAGTGGAAATAATATAAAATTTGGGATAGATGAACTAAAATTTCATATCAACAGCTATGGAGAATCTTTAGGTGTAACTGAAAAATATCTAGGAAATTTTTTATCTAATATCTATATGGATAAAAAAATAGCTACCATATATGGAACTAAAGAATCTTATGATGTGAAATCAAAATCACTTTATAGTGATAGTCTTGAATATTTTAAAAATATTCAAATACCTTTAAAAAACAATACTATGGTACATCTTAATGATATTTGTGATGTGAAAACTATTAAATCACTAGAAAAACTTGTTAAAGATAATGGTATTACCACTTTTTATATGTTTGCAAATGTTGATAATGATGTTGTCACCTCAACAGAAGTTTTAAAACAAATAGAACCAACTATAGAAGAACTAAAAAAAAGTGGTATCAAATTTATCTTTAAAGGGGAAAGAGAACAAAAGAAAAAGCTAGAAATTGAGATGCTTTTATCTATTATTTTAGCTCTTAGTTTAATATTTCTGTCCCTTCTTTACCTTTTTAATTCCATTAAAGAAACTATTTTAGTCATGACTGTTATCCCTTTCTCTATGTTTGGACTTTATATAGGACATTTTATTTTAGGATTACATCTAACCATTCCATCACTTATTGGTGCAATTGGACTGGCTGGTGTTATTATAAATGATGGAATTATCATGATGGATTCAATCAAAAAATCAACAACAAAAGAAGAGTTCTATCACAATGCAGCCAAAAGGTTTAGACCAATTATTTTAACCTCTATTACTACTATTGTTGGATTATTTACTTTAATCTTTTTTGCAACTGGTATGGCAGTTAGTTTTCAGCCAATGGCGGTAACTATAGGTTTTGGACTTCTTTGGGGAACTATCTTAAATCTCTTATATCTACCTATCATGTATCAATTTATAACTAAACTTAAATTTTAATTTATGAAATTTAAGTTTCAACTATCAACATATGCAGTTAAATTCATATTATATTCATAGATTTTTGATACTATATTATCTAAATGTATGAGTTAGATTTAAAGGTAGAGTATGAATATCAAGAAGTTAGTCAAGTATAGTTTTATTGTTATTTCTGTATTGATATTTTTTATTTTTGGAATCAATAAAATCATATTATCTCAAATTAAAAAAAATGATATTGTAAAAGAACATATTGCCACACTACTTGCAATGCAAGAAAATATGAATAAACTCATCAAAGATATTGACAATACAGCAAATATTAATGAGTTAGAAAAAATAAAAAAAGATTTTTTTATATATGAAAATAAATTCGAAAAAATAAAAAACAGATTAGTTTCACTAGAAAACCAAAATATATTAGGACTTTTTCTTATAGAAATTCATAAAAAAGAACAGATACAATCTAATATTATTACCCTTACTCAAAATGAACTTATTATTGAAAATTCATTTGATATACTTTTTGATATAAAATCAGAAAAAATTAATTATCAAAATTTATTCAATAACCTCTATCCAAAAGAGAGTAAAATACGTACACAAATCGAGCAAAAAATCATGACTCAACATAATTTTTTGCTTTTAAAAGAGTTTTCAGATATGAAATATTACAGCAAAGAAATATTGTTTCAACATAAAAATCAAAAGTCATTTACTCAATGGATAGATAAAATCAATTCACTTATTAAACACTCTCAAATTGAAGAACTGAATGAGTATCTTATTATTGCAAAAAGTATTGGAGGATATATTTTAAAAATAGAAGAACTTAAAGCAGAAGAAAATAAATTAGTTAAAAGTATCACTCAAGCTATTTCATCAAGTAATAAAATTAATGCTGAAGTAAAAAAAGATATTGAAAAACTCTCTTTAGAGTTTCAAAATACGGTATATACAATCAGTACTATTTTATTTCTCATTACAATCTTATTTATCATAATATTATCTTATAAAGTAAACAAAAATGTTTCATTAAGTGTTAATGAGATAGAACAGCAAGTTCATAATGGATTAGAAGAGATAAATAAATTAAATCAAGAGATTACAGATACACAAAGAGAAGTTGTTTTTACAATGGGTGCTATAGGGGAAAGTCGAAGTAAAGAAACAGGAAATCATGTCAAAAGAGTTGCAGAATATAGTAAACTACTAGCTTTATTATCTGGATTATCAGAGGAAGAATCTGAAATGCTTAAACAAGCAAGTCCAATGCACGATATAGGAAAAGTAGGAATCTCTGATGCGATTTTAAATAAACCAGGTCGTTTTGATGAAAATGAACGATTGACAATGAATACCCATGCACAACTAGGGTATGATATGTTAAAACATTCAAGTAGAAATCTCTTAAAAACAGCTGCAATTGTAGCATATGAACATCATGAAAAATGGGATGGTACTGGCTATCCTCGAGGCTTAAAGGGTGAAGAGATACATATCTATGGAAGAATCACTGCTATTGCAGATGTTTTTGATGCACTAGGAAGTGATAGATGTTACAAAAAGGCTTGGGATGATGAAAAAATATTCAAGCTCTTTATGGAAGAGAAAGGAAAACATTTTGACCCCACACTTATCACTTTGTTTTTTGATCATTTAAGTGAGTTTTTAAAAATTCGAGACAATTTTAAAGATACTTAAAATTCAACTAAACTCTAATATCAGAATTCAATAGAAATTATATAAGAATTTGATACAATCGAATTTATAATGATAAAACATATATTCACAAACAGCGCCGGTATTTTAGTATCAAGAATTCTAGGATTTTTAAGAGATTTATTGACTGCTTCAATTCTTGGGGCAAATATTTATAGTGATATCTTTTTTGTAGCTTTTAAATTACCAAATCTTTTTAGAAGAATATTTGCAGAAGGTGCATTTACACAAGTATTTATCCCAGCATATGCAAAATCAAATTATAAAGTTAGTTTTAGTTCTGTTATATTTTTACAATTTTTAGCATTTATTTTACTTCTTAGTGTAGTTGTAACACTGTTTGCTTCACTTATTACAAAAGTTATTGCCATAGGATTTGACAGCTATACTATTGACTTGGCTGCACCTTTAGTTGCTATTTGTTTTTATTATCTTCCTTTAATATTTATAGTTACTTTTCTAGCAGCACTTTTACAATACAAAAATCATTTTGCTACAACTGCATTTTCAACTGCTTTATTAAATATTTCTCTTATTCTAGCTTTATTAATCTCTTCAAATATGGATAAATATACTATCACTTTTTATCTTTCTTGGGGAGTTGTAGTTGGTGGTATTTTGCAAGTTTTAGCACATCTTATAGCTATAAAAAAACTTCATATTAAATTTTTTACTACAAATGGAAAAAAGAAAAAAAGGGATATAAAACAGTCAAAATTCTATAAACAATTTTACCCAGCAGTATTTGGAAGTAGTGCTGCACATATAGCTGCTTTTTTAGATACTTGGTTAGCATCACTTTTAGTAAGTGGGAGTATTAGTTATTTATATTATGCAAATAGAGTTTTTCAACTTCCTTTAGCTCTTTTTGCTATTGCAACTTCAGTTGCCCTATTTCCAACTATTGCAAAAGCTATTAAAAACAATGATGAGAAAAAAGCATTACGCTTTATGAGAAAAGCTACATTTATATTAGTTGGACTTCTTGGTGGTGCTACTTTTATAGGAATTATATTTGATAACTTTATTGTATGGCTTTTATTTGAACGAGGTGCTTTTAGTGCTACAGATACCACACAAACAGCCTTAGTACTTACTATGTATCTTATTGGACTTTTACCTTTTGGTCTAGCAAAAATATTTTCACTTTGGCTATATGCACATGAAAAGCAAGGAATTGCTGCAAAAATAACTATGAAATCACTTGGATGGAATATTGTTTTTTCTTTACTGTTAATACTCCCTTATGGTATCGTAGGGTTAGCCTTAGCGAGTAGTTTAAGTGGTTTTATATTATTATTCCTAACTTTAAAAGAATTTGGATATAAAAATATTTCATTATTATTAACAAACAAATTTTAAAAACACTATAGAGAAGTGTCTGAGTGGCCGAAGGTACTTCGTTGGAAGCGAAGTGTAGCTAAAACTACCGTGGGTTCGAATCCCATCTTCTCTGCCATTTTTTAAAAAATCCCTATCAAAAAAAATATTCATCTCATATTAAAATATTTTGGCTATAATCAATAAAAATCTAATAATAATCTTAACAGGAAAATAGTATATGATAAATTACGAAACTATAAAAAAGATAATGTTCAATTTTGATCCAGAAACTGCACACCATATAGCTTCATTTGGTTTAAAAGCACTTCCATATTGTAGAACAATAAATAACTATATGGTAAATAGAAACTTTGTAAACGATGAGATATTAACACAAGAAGTTTTAGGAATAAAATTCCAAAATCCTATTGGATTAGCAGCTGGATTTGATAAAAATGCAGATATGATTAAAGCTATGCCTGCACTAGGATTTGGATATACTGAAATTGGAACAATGACACCAAAACCACAACCAGGAAACCCAAAACCAAGACTTTTTAGATATCCAGAATATGAAGCAATCCAAAATGCGATGGGATTTAACAATGAAGGTGCTTTTGAAGTGATACAAAATCTCAAAAAAGTATATCCTTTTGCTATCCCTGTTGGTGCAAGTATTGGAAAAAATAAAGTAACTCCTGAAAACCAAGCTTTAGAAGACTATGAAACACTTATAAAAGGATTTAAAGATATTTGTGATTATTTGGTAGTCAATATTTCAAGTCCAAATACACCAAATTTACGAGACCTACAAAATGAAGAGTTCATAAAAGCTGTTTTTGGTATGGCAAAATCTATCACAAATACTCCAATATTACTTAAAATCGCTCCAGATATGCAAGAAGAAACTGCCATTGAGCTTTGTAAAACAGCTGTTGAATCTGGAGCTGATGGAATTATCGCTACAAATACAACTAATGATTATAGTTTATTACCAAACCCACAAGATTTTGGTGGAATCAGTGGAAAAGTGATGAGTGAGAAATCATACAATCTTTTTAAAGCAATAGCAAAAGAACTTTATGGAAAAACTACACTTATAAGTGTGGGTGGAATAAGTGATGCACAGGATGCTTATAGAAGAATAAAAGCAGGTGCAAGTTTAATTCAAATCTATAGTGCATTTATCTTTCAAGGACCTTCAATGTGTAAAAATATCAACGAAGAACTAATATCGTTACTAAAAGCTGATGGATATGATAATATAAGCCAAGCTATTGGAGCAGATTATAAATAAGGAGATAAAATGAAATTAATACTATTTATCTTTCTAACATTACAAGGAGTATTGATGGCAAATAGCCTACCAAAATATTATGAAGAAACTTTAGAAAATGGTTTAAAAGTTGTAGCTGTTCCAATGGATAACGATAGTGGAGTTATCACTACAGATATTTTTTACAATGTTGGAAGCCGTGATGAGATTATGGGGAAAAGTGGTATTGCACATATGCTTGAACACTTAAATTTCAAATCAACAAAAAACTTAAAAGCTGGAGAGTTTGATACTATTGTTAAAGGTTTTGGAGGAGTAAATAATGCTTCGACAGGATTTGATTATACACATTACTATATAAAATCAAGCAGTAAAAATCTTGACAAATCACTTGAACTCTATGCTGATTTGATGGAAAACTTAACACTAAAAGATGAAGAGTTTCAACCAGAAAGAGATGTAGTAGCAGAAGAGCGACGATGGAGAACAGATAACTCACCTATGGGATATCTCTATTTTAAACTTTTTAACAATACTTTTACTTATCACCCTTATCATTGGACACCTATTGGATTTATGTCAGATATCCAAAACTGGTCTATAGAAGATATAAGAGAATTTCATTCTAAATTTTATACACCATCAAATGCTATTATTATAGTAGCAGGAGATATCACAAAAGAAACTGTATTTGATACAGCAAAAAAGCATTTTAAAAGTATTAAAAACAGTAAAGAAAGTAAAGAGATTACAGAAACTTTACACACCGTTGAACCTAAACAAGATGGTGAAAAAAGAGTTACAGTACACAAAGACTCGCAAGTTGAGATTCTAGCTATAAACTTCCATATTCCAAACTTTTTAGATAAAGACCAAGTTGCACTTTCAGCATTGAGTGAACTTTTAAGCTCAGGGAAAAGTAGTAGATTAAATGAACTACTGATCGATAAAAAACAGATGGTAAACACTATCTATGCTTATAATATGGAACTAAAAGACCCAGGCGTGTATCTCTTTTTAGCAGTTTGTAATCCCGGTGTGAAAGCCCAAGATGTAGAAAAAGAGATTTGGGAAGAGATAAAAAAGATACAACAAGGTGATGTAAAAAAATCTGAACTTGCAAAAATCAAAAAAAATACAAAATCTGATTTTATTTTCTCTCTAGAAAGTTCAAGTAGTGTAGCTTCATTGTATGGAAGTTATCTTATAAGAGGAGATATCTCACCTTTAATGAACTATGAAAATGATATAGAAAACCTTAAAACAGAAGATATCGTAGAGGTAGCTAAAAAATATCTTACTAAAAACAACTCAACAACTATTGTTTTAAAAAAGGATTCTAATGAATAAGTTTTATATAATCACAACACTAATGCTTGCACTATTGTTTACAGGTTGTAATGACGATAAAAAAGAGCAAGCTACACTAAAAGTAGGTATGGAACTAGCATATCCTCCTTTTGAAATGAGTGACAAAGAGGGAAATCCAACGGGAGTATCAGTTGAATTAGCATATGCCTTAGGAAAATATTTAGATCGTAAAGTAGTGATTGAAAATATAGCTTGGGATGGACTTATCCCTTCACTGAAAACAAAAAAAATAGATATCATAATCTCTTCTATGACTATAACTGATGAAAGAAAAAAAAGTATAGATTTTTCAAATCCTTATGCAAAATCTTCATTGGCAATCTTAGCTGGTAAAAACTCTGATGTATCAAGTATTTATGACTTAAATCAAGAGGGGAAAATTGTTGCTGTAAAAAAAGGTTCAACAGGACATATTTATGCAAAAGACAATTTAACAAAAGCAAATATCTTAGTATTTGATAAAGAAAGTGCTTGTGTCTTAGAAGTAGTTCAAGGAAAAGCAGATGGTTTTATCTATGATCAACTCACAATTTATAAAAATTGGTCAAAACATCAAGATACAACAAAACCACTTTTAGGCTCTTTTCAAAAAGATTTTGAACATTGGGGAGTTGCATTAAGACAAGATGAACCAGAACTTAAAACAAAAATAAATGAATTTATTCAAAAAGCAAAAGAAGATGGAACTTTTGATAAATTATCATACAAATACCTCAAAGAAGCAAGAGAAACATTTGATAACTTAGGAATATCATTTTTCTTTTAAGGATCTCTTATAAATTTTAAAAAATATTTTATACAAAAAATAAACAATGATGAAAATATAAAACTTCCTACAAGTATTTATATTTTCAACTTTTTTTTACTCTCTTTTTTAATTATTCTTTTATTTTATTTTATGTTTTCAACTGTTAATTATAATTTTAACTTTGAAACTATTTTACAATACAAACAAAAATTTATCGATGGTTTTTTAGTAACAATTATTATCTCATTTTTTGCTCTTATTTTAAGTTTTTTAATTGGTTTATTCTTTGCATATGCACAAAGCTCAAAACTTATACTTTTAAGATTTTTTGCAAGATTTTATATAGAAACAATACGGGGTACTCCTTTATTAGTACAAATACTGATATTCTTTTATGTCTTTGCAAATAACCTTGGATTTGATAATAGGTATATCTCAGGTGTAGTAATATTAGCTGTATTCTCAGGTGCTTATGTAAGTGAAATCATACGAGCATCAATTCAAAGTATCAGTAGAGCACAATATGAAGCAGGAGCTTCTTTTGGTATGTCTAATTACCAAATATATAGATTTGTAATCTTCCCTCAAGCTTTTAAAAGAATGTTACCAGCTTTAACTGGACAATTTGCATCAATTATAAAAGACTCTTCCCTTTTATCGATTATCTCAATTAGTGAATTTACTATGAATGCTCAAGAAGTTAATGCATATACCTACTCTACACTTGAAAGCTATATTCCACTTGCTATTGGTTATTTATTACTTACTTATCCAATATCTTTTTATAGTTCAAAACTAGAAAAAAATTTAAAACAGGAATAGTTAAACAACTATCATTTAATAATCTATAGTTATACATAAATTTAAATTAATCTTCATAATTAGTTACAAATAATCGTATATAATTAAATATTTCTATTTTATACTTCAATAAGAAAAACTTATCAAGGAGTATGAGATGGAATTAGTATTTGCACTTATTATTGTTGGTTTCTTTGTAATGCTTAATCAAGTTAGAATAGGTTTAGTGGGAGAAGATAACACTCCATCAGAAATTTTGATTGGGTTGTCAACTATTCTTTTTGGATTTGTTTATTCTTTATTTGTCTAATATCATTATTATACAATGTTTGATATAATCGCGGTATAATATATAAAACACTAAGGGACAAAGTATAATGACAATTGTTACTGGGGCTACTACAGCTATCATAACCCCATATAAAAATGGGAAACTAGATGAGCAAACCTATGCAAATCTAATTAAAAGACAAATAAATAATGGGATAGATGCTATTTGTCCAGTTGGAACAACTGGAGAAAGTGCAACACTTACTCATGATGAACATAAAAGATGTATAGAGATTGCCGTTGAAGTTGCGAAAGGTACAAAAGCAAAAGTATTGGCAGGTGCGGGAAGTAACTCAACTGCAGAAGCAATGGAGATAGCAAAACACGCTCAAAAATGTGGTGTTGATGCACTTTTTTCAGTAAGCCCATATTACAACAAACCATCTCAAGAGGGATTATATCAACACTATAAAGCTATAGCAAATGCTGTACCAGAAATTGGACTCATGCTTTATAATGTACCGGGAAGAACGGGTGTAGATATAGAAGCAAGTACTGTAATAAGACTTTTTGATGATTGTAAGAATATCTATGGGATTAAAGAAGCAACTGGAAGTTTAGATAGAACGACTCAGCTACTTTCTCAAAGACCTGAGTTAAAAATATTAAGTGGTGATGATGCTATTGATTTTCCAATTTTAGCAAATGGTGGTGCAGGTATCACTTCTGTTACTGCAAACTTATTACCAGATTTAAAAAGTCAACTTACACATGAAGCTTTAAATGGAAACTTTGAAACAGCAAAAGAATTAAATAATATACTTTATCCTATAAACAGTGTACTTTTTTGTGAATCAAACCCTATTCCTATCAAAGCTGCTATGTATATAGCTGGACTTATAGATACATTGGAATATAGACTTCCATTAACTCCTCCAAGTAAAGAAAATATGAAAAAAATCGAAGAAGTAATGAAAAATTACAATATCGTAAAGTAATAAATAAAATATGTACACTATTATAGCTATCTTACTTCTTTTTTTGATAGCTATATTCTCTATTCTTTTATATTTTAAATCTAAAAAATCTAGGCAAGCAATGCTTGATAGTGGTACTTGCCCATCATGCTTCGCTGAACCAAAAAGTTTTAAAGATGAAAGTACAGGTGCACTTTTCAAAGTAGAACCTATTAAAAAACGAGTTTTAAAAAATCACGGCTGTAGTGGAATTACTGAATTTGAATACTTTTGTACAAAGTGTGGATTAAAAGAAGTACACACCAGTGTAGGTCAAGGATGTAGTTTATAACAACAAGAGTTTAACACAGCAAAAAAAGCAAGGATTATCACCTTGCTTTTTTTATTTTCACAATACACTTGACAAACATTGACTAAACTGTTATAATTTTCTTAGCACTTACATATATTGAGTGCTAAACTTATTAAAAGGATTGAATAATGAGCAATAATATTTTTGAAAAACTAACTAACCAAATGCAAGAAACAATAGAGTCGGGACTAAGTCTAGCTTTACATAATAAAAATAGTGAAGTAGAAGTAGTACATATACTTTGGGGACTTCTAACAAATACAAATAGTGTATTAAATCAATTATTAAATAAAATGAATTTAGATAGAACAGCTATTGAACTAGAAGCTAAAAGTGTAGCTGGGAAGCTGACAACAGCAAGTTCTGTATCAAAAGAAAACATAAAAATCAGTAGAAATGTTGTAGATACTTTAAATAATGCTAGTGGACTTATGGCAAGTCAAGGAGATAGTTTTTTAGCTGTAGATACATGGATAATAGCAAACTTAAATCATCAAGTATTTAAAGATGTATTAGGAAAGTATGTTGATTTAAAAGAGGTAAAAAAAGAGCTTGAAACTATAAGAGGTGGAGCTAAAGTTGAGTCACAAAGTGCAGATGATAATCTTGAAGCACTATCAAAATATGGAATTGATTTAAACCAAAGAGCCATTGATGGAAAACTAGACCCTGTTATAGGAAGAGACGAACAACTTACAAGAATGATGCAAATTCTTATTAGAAAAACAAAAAACAACCCTATTTTACTAGGGGAACCTGGAACTGGAAAAACTGCTATTGCAGAAGGTTTAGCACAAAGAATAGTAAACAAAGATGTACCAACTTCACTAGCAAATAAAAAAGTAGTAAGTCTTGATATGTCAGCTCTTATTGCTGGAGCTAAATATAGAGGAGAGTTTGAGGATAGATTAAAAGCTGTCATCAAAGAGGTACAAAAAGTTGGAAACATTATTCTTTTTATAGATGAAATTCATACTATTATTGGTGCAGGAGCAAGTGAAGGGTCAATGGATGCTGCAAATATTTTAAAACCAGCCTTAGCAAGAGGAGAGTTACATACAATTGGTGCAACTACACTTAAAGAGTATAGAAAATATTTTGAAAAAGATGCAGCGATGCAAAGAAGATTTCAACCTATTAATGTAGATGAACCAAGTGTAAATGAAGCATTACAAATTCTTAGAGGTATTAAGGAAAAATTAGAAACTCATCATAATGTAACTATAAATGATAGTGCTTTAGTAAGTGCAGCAAAATTAAGTGATAGATATATTACAGATAGATTTTTACCAGATAAAGCGATTGATTTAATAGATGAAGCTGCAGCTGAATTGAAAATGCAAATTGAGTCTGAACCAACAGCACTCTCTACAGCTAAACGAGCCATAAGTACACTTGAAGTGGAAAAAGAAGCTCTTAAAATGGAAAAAGGAAGTAAAAATAAACAAAGACTTGATGAGATAGAAAAAGAGTTAAGTGATTTAAAAGAACAACAAAGAAGTCTGGAAACACAATTTCAAAATGAAAAAGAAACTTTTAATGCTGTGTCAACTATCAAAACACAAATAGATGAACTTAAAAGTAAAGCTGAGCGAGCAAAAAGAGAAAGTAAATTTGAAGAAGCAGCACAAATAGAATATGGACAAATTCCAGAACTAGAAGCAAAAATCAAAGACAATGAAGAAAAATGGGCAAAAATGCAAGAGCATGGAACATTACTTCGAAATTTTGTAGATGAAGAAGCAATTGCAAGTATAGTTTCAAGATGGACAGGAATACCTGTAAATAAAATGCTCAAAGATGAGAAAGCCAGAATTTTAGAAGTTGAAAATGTTCTCAAAAAAGATGTAATAGGACAAGATGAAGCACTTAAAGCAATTAGTCGTGCAATTAAAAGAAACAAGGCAGGTCTTAGTGATGAAAGTCGTCCTATAGGAAGTTTTATGTTCCTTGGACCTACTGGTGTTGGTAAAACTGAATCAGCAAAAACATTAGCAAAATTTTTATTTGATGATGAAAAATCTCTTATTAGATTTGATATGTCTGAATATATGGAAAAACACAGTGCAAGTAGACTAGTTGGTGCAGCACCTGGGTATGTTGGATATGAAGAGGGAGGACAGCTCACAGAAGCAGTTCGGAGAAAACCATATAGTGTAATACTGTTTGATGAGATAGAAAAAGCTCACCCTGATGTATTTAACATACTACTGCAAGTCCTTGATGATGGGAGACTTACTGATAACAAAGGTGTAACAGTTGATTTTAAAAACACTATTATAATTCTAACTTCAAATATAGGAAGTAGAAAGATTATAGAGATTGAAGATAAAGAGCAAAGAAAAGAGGAAGTTTTAACTGAACTCAAAGGGCACTTTAGACCAGAGTTTTTAAACAGACTTGATGATATAGTGATATTTGAACAACTAGGACTTCAAGCAATTGTTAATATAGTTGATATTATGTTTAGTTCAATTGCTAAAAAAGTTGCAAGTCGGGATATAACACTTACAATGACAAATGAAGCAAAACAATATATAGCAGATGCTGGATTTGATCCTGTTTATGGAGCAAGACCTCTTAAAAGAGCTTTATATGAAATTGTTGAAGATAAACTTGCTGATTTAATTCTTGAAGAAAAAATTGAAGATGGTAATAGTGTCGAGTTTGATTTTAAAAATAATGAAGTTGTAGTAAATATTGCATAAAAAAAGTTTCCAAGTATATTACTTGGAAACTTATAGTTTTTCAATAAAAACTTATTTTATAGTCTGTACATATTGTGCAACTGCTTCTATATCAGCGTCACTCAATTTATTTACTTGAGGTATCATAACAGCTTTCATCGCACCACCATATGAACCATCTTTATAACCTTTCATTGTTTTAACAATCTCATCTTTACTCAATGATGCTAAAACTTTTGACTTTCCTAAAGCAACTTTTTCTGCTTTAGCACCATGACATGTTTTACATGCATTATAAATAGCAGCACCATCTGCAAATAAACTTCCACTCACAAGTGTAATTAATAATAACTTTTTCAAACCTTTTCCTTTATGTCAATCTAACTATTTATTTTACTATATTTTAGATTAAAACAAATCTCTTTGTTTATCATCATATATTGCATAAATGGTTACAATTCTTAATTTTTATATCTTAATGACTAAACTAACCTTAAGTATTTTTTAAATATAATCCCGAACTCAATTTAGAAAAAAGGAAATTAGGGATGAAAAGAACATATCAACCACATAACACACCGAGAAAAAGAACTCACGGTTTCAGAACAAGAATGGCTACTAAAAATGGTAGAAGAGTTATCAAGGCTAGAAGAGCTAAAGGTAGAAAAAGATTAGCTGTTTAAGCAAATCTCACAGAATAAATACTCACAAAGAGTTCAACCAAATATATAAAAGCAATAAAAAATGGCACACTAAGAGTTTTGTTGTTTTTTTTCAAAAAAGTGACAATTTAAATGTCGCTTTTGTATCATCAAAAAAAGTTGGAAATGCAGTTCATAGAAACAAAGCTCGAAGGAAACTTCGGGCTTTAGTTTTAGAAAAAGAAAAACAACTTACAAATGGAAAATATATATTTGTAGCAAAAAGTGAACTTTTTGAGCGAGACCATAAAACTTTACAAAAAGATTTTAATTTTGCAATTAAAAAACTAGGCTTATATGAATGAATAAATTAGTGCTTTTACTTATAAAGTTCTATCAAAAGTATCTTACTATACTCTCATTTGGAAGTTGTAGATATTATCCAACTTGCTCATCATATGCAAAAACACAATTTGAACATAACAATTTTTTTAAAGCATTCTATTTTTCAATACTTAGAATACTAAAATGCAACCCACTTTTTGATGGTGGATTTGATTATGTAAAAATAAAATCTCCTGCAAAAAACAAAATAAATCTAGAATTCAAAAAAATTAAGGTAAAATACTGGCTCGTTCCAGTAGATAAAAATCAATGCTTTATACTGAAACACAATACAAAATGGGATAAATAGATGTCAATAAACACAAACAATATGAATAAAGAGAAAACACAAAAAAAAATATTAATAGCAACAGCACTGTCATTTGCTTTTTTTATAGCTTATGATTTTTTATACTTACAACCAAAACAAGCTGCTGTAAACGAATATAATAAACAAAACACAACAGTTCAACAAAAAGCACAAAATCAAGCACCTACGACAAACAATACAGTAGCACCGACTCAAAACAGTGCTCCACAAACAAATACTGTAGTTACAACTGATATTATTTCAACAATTGAAACAAAAAACAATATTATCACTATTGATAATTTAGGAAGGATAAGTCAAGTTACTTTAAAAGAAGTACAATATGTTGATGAGAATAATAAACAACTTCACCTTTTTGAACAAAACCAATTACGA
The DNA here is from genome assembly GCA_963667095.1 of Arcobacteraceae bacterium. Taxonomy (GTDB): domain Bacteria; phylum Campylobacterota; class Campylobacteria; order Campylobacterales; family Arcobacteraceae; genus JAIOSF01. The sequence continues at coordinate 397,654 of OY762960.1, forward strand.
CCTTTAGAGGTAAGATTTGCAAATACTGCTGTAAACAATGAAGCATTTAAAGTAAATGTAGTTGCTTCTACTGCTAAAGTAGATGCAATGAATTCTGTACAAAAGCTTACTTTAACACAAAATTTAACAAACACAACACTTACAAAAGTTTTAACATTTTATCCAAATGGAAACTATGATCTTGAAGTAACTACAACAAACAATGAAGAGTTTTTTATCACACCTGGTTTTAGACCTAATGTTTTAGCTGATATGTATGCAGATCATGGTGCTTTACTAAGCCTCAATGATGGTACTTTAAATATTATTGAAGATGAAGATATGGATAAAAGTGCTGAATTAATTGGTGTAAATGTAGCATCTGCTTTTGATAGATATTATGCAACAGTTTTATATAACTATGATGTAAGTATGTCTGTAAGCGTGATGAAAGATATCAATGATTCTCCAAATATGTTTATCCACGCAAAAGATAATATCAAACTTCATGGATATATGGGACCAAAAGAGTATAAAACTTTAGTAGCACTTGATGAGAGACTTTCTTCTGTTATTGAATATGGTTGGTTTACATTTATTGCAAAACCAATGTTTACAATGCTTCAATATATTCATGACTATGTTGGAAACTGGGGTTGGACTATTGTTTTTACAACTATTTTAATTAAACTTATACTATTTCCTCTATCTCATAAAGGTATGGTGTCTATGAATAGATTAAAAGATTTAGCACCAAAAGTAAAAGCAATTCAAGAAAAATATTCAAATGATAAACAAAAAGCATCTATGCATATGATGGAATTGTACAAAAAAGAAGGTGCAAATCCTATGGGAGGATGTCTTCCTATCATCTTACAAATACCTGTTTTCTTTGCTATTTATAGAGTTTTATTAAATGCAATTGAGCTTAAAGGTAGTGAATGGATATTATGGATTGACGATTTAGCTATAATGGATCCATATTTTATCCTTCCAATTCTAATGGGTGCAACAATGTTCTTACAACAAAAAATTACGCCAAATACTATGACTGATCCGTTACAACAAAAAATGTTTCAGTTTTTACCTGTTGTATTTACATTTTTCTTTCTTTGGTTCCCAGCTGGACTTACTTTATATTGGTTCATCAATAACTTATTTACAATTGGTCAACAATACTATGTAAATACAATATTTAAAAAAGCAAGCGAACAAAGACATGAAAAACATCTAGAAGAGAAAAAACATAATAAAAAATAAAGGATAAATTATGGTACAAGAGTTTCAAGGTAAAACCTTAGAAGAAGCATATGAAAAAGCTTCAAAATCTTTAAAATGTTCCATAACAGATCTCAAAATAGATATTATTCAAGTTCCAAGCAAAGGATTTTTAGGATTCTTTGCTAAAGATGCTATTATAAATGCTAGTTTTCATAAAGGAAAGTCTCATCATAAAAAACATCATAGGAATGATAAGAGTGAAGATAATAAGAAAATAGAAACTTTATCTTCTAAATTACAATCACTTAACAATGAAGATTCAGCACAAAAAACTATTCAAACACCACAAATAAAACAAGTTAAAGATGAAAAGATTTTCAATGACTTTTACAATAATGAAGAGTTAGAACTTCATAAAACACCAAAAATAAATAAAGATAACTTAGAAACTATAAATGAGATAAAAACTGAAGTTGAAAATCTGTTTTCAAAACTATGTTATCAAATTGATGAAATAAAAGTTGATATTATTGATGATAATAAAACAGTTTATATTGAATTCAATGGAGAAGACAGTGCTTTATTAATAGGAAAAGAAGGGTATAGATACAAAGCTTTATCATATATACTTTTTAATTGGATAAATGACAAATACGATATGATGCTAAGACTTGAAGTTGCTCAATTTTTATCAAATCAAGAACAAGCAATCTATACTTACCTAGAACCTGTAATTCAAGCTATTCATAATGAAGGTTTTTATAAAACAAAACCATTAGATGGCATTTTAATTCATATAGCACTGACAAAACTAAGAGATGAATTTCCAAATAAATATGTAGCAGTAAAAACAAATATCAAAGGAGATAAGTATATTTTAGTGAACGAATATCGTTCAAACTAATATACTTAAATTTATAAGTGATAAATGAAGATACAATAGTTGCAATAGCAACTGCTAATGGAATTGGCTCTATTTCTATAGTACGACTAAGTGGAAAAGAGGCACTGTCTATTGCCTTAAAAATATCAAAACAGACTGAAATAAATGCTAGATATGCAAAACTATCTAAACTCTATGATGCGAAAAATGAACTCATAGATGAAGCTTTAATAATCTATTTTAAAAATCCATCATCATTTACAGGTGAAGATGTGATTGAGTTTCAATGTCATGGTGGTATTGCTATTTCAAACTTAGTTTTAGAAACAACTATACAATATGGAGCAAGAATAGCCACTCCAGGTGAGTTTTCAAAAAGAGCTTACTTGAACAACAAAATTGATTTATCTCAAGCCCAAGCTATTTCAAAAATGATTGAAGCTAGAAGTGAAGATGCAGTAAAACTTTTGGCAAGACAATTGAAAGGTGAACTCTCTAATTTTGTTGATGATATACGAAAAGATTTACTTTTTATGTTGGCTTATACAGAGGTAAATATAGATTATGCAGAAGAAGATTTACCTTCAGATATTTTTGAGCAAATTCAACAAAAATTAGAGATAACACAAACAAAACTTAATAATACACTTGAAGCTAGTAAAAGAAGAGAGGGACTTATTGAAGGTTTTAAAGTAGCAATAGTTGGAAAGCCAAATGTTGGGAAATCAAGTCTTTTAAATAAACTTCTTAATTTCAATCGTGCAATTGTAAGTGATATAGCAGGAACTACTAGAGATACAATAGAAGAGAGTGTTAAAATAGGGACTCATATCATTAAAATAGTGGACACTGCTGGAATAAGAGAAGCCAGTGATGAGATAGAGAAGATAGGGATAGAAAAGTCCAAAGAAGCGATAGAACAATCAGATATCGTAATTGCACTTTTTGATGGAAGCAGAGAGTTTGATAATGAAGATAAACAAATTGTTGATATTTTAAATGCAACAAATAAAGAAAAAATAGTTCTCATTACAAAATCAGATTTACCACAAAAACTCAATCTAAAACTGCTTGAAAATGATAGTTTATCACTTAATACAAAAGAAGATATTTCACTTTTAGTTACAAAACTTGAAGAAATTTTAAATCAAAATACAAGTGGAGATGATATAACACTTATCTCAAAGCAACAAATTATTGAAGTAGAAAATACACTTTTCAATATTAAACAGTCTTATGAACCTCTCAAAACTGGTGAATTAGAGTTTTTTGCACATCATATCAATGAAGCGATCCAAAATATCTCAAATATAACAAGACCCTATGAACATGGCCAAATGCTGGATGTTATGTTTGGTGAGTTTTGTTTAGGAAAATAGATGTTAAAAAATGCACAAGTTTTAGAATTTCTTGAAGAAAATAAAGATTGTTCTTATTTTGACAATCGACTCTCTGATATACGATATAAATATATGGAACACTGTACAGCAGAAGAACAAATGAAAATGTTAGAGCGAGGTTGGAGAAGATTTGGAAATATGCACTTCGTACCTGAATGTAAAAATTGTAATGAATGTAAAACTATACGAATAGATGTTAAAAATTTTAAATTTACAAAAAATCAAAAAAGAATTTTATCAAAAAACAAAAATACAGAAGTGTATGTACAAAAACCAACCATAAGTCATGAACATATTGACCTTTTTAATAAATACCATAGTCATATGCAAGAAAAAAAGAATTGGCATGAAAATATCATTGATATACAAGAGTACCATAACTCTTATGTAAATGGTGCTCATGATTTTGGAAAAGAGTTATTATATTTTAGAGATAACAAATTAGTTGCTGTTGCTTTAAGTGATATTATGACTGAGGGTATTTCAGCTGTATATTGTTACTATGACCATGATTATGAAGATTTATCTTTAGGGAAATTTTCAATTCTTGCACAAATAAGTATTGCAAAACAAGCAAATATCCCTTATGTGTATTTAGGATACTGGATAGAAGATCATTACAGTATGGGATATAAAGAAAAATACAAACCTTTTGAAGTCTTAGAAAATAGACCAAAATTAACAGAAGATACAATATGGAGTTATCATGAACGAAAATAGACAAACCCAAATTATTGAAGAAGAGATAGAAGATTTTGATGATACGATATCACTTAAAAGAGATGAAATATTTGAGCAATTTAAGCTCGCTCTTTTAGATACAGACTCTACGAGACTACTTGGGAAATTTTACAACTATTGTGATCAATATGTAAATTTTGAATTTGATGAGAGTGCTATGAATATGGATGAAGCCGATGACGTTCTACGAAAAGTAAATATCTTAAGAGATAAGCTTCTAATATCTTTAGAGCAAAGCCTCAACTACACATTTGAGAATGTAAAAACAGATACAAAAAACTTTCAAATATCATTTATTTTAACTTTAGAAGATGTAAAATATAAAATTATATTAGAAGTTTTTGAAGATAGTTTTGATTTAGAGATAGTATAAAAGCATCATTATGAAATTTTCTTTTGTTACACTTTTCCCTAATCTTATAGAACCTTATTTTAAAGACTCTATTCTAAAAAAAGCTATTGAAAAAGATTTAATCAATATAGATTTTTATAACCCAAGAGACTACACAAAAAATAAACACAAAAAAGTAGATGACACACTTTGTGGTGGTGGAGCTGGACAACTTATGTTTCCCCAGCCACTTTTTGACTTACTTGATGAGATAAAAATAAAAGATAAAGATGCTTATATTATCTTTCCACTAGCAGCTGCAAAACCTTTTAAACAAAACGATGCTATACGATTAGCTAAAAAAAAGCATATAGTTATGGTAAGTGGACGCTATGAGGGTATTGATGAAAGAGTTATAGAAACCTATGCAAATGAAGTTTTTAGTATAGGAGATTATATATTAACAGGTGGGGAGTTAGCTTCAACTGTAATGGCAGATGCCATAAGTAGAAATTGTGAAGGAGTGCTTGGAAATGATGAGTCTCTCACAGAAGAAAGTTATAATCTCAATGAAGAAAACAAACTTACTTTAGAAGCGCCCTCTTTTACAAAACCAATCAATTTTGATGATTTAAAAGTGCCTTCAGAATTATTAAAGGGAAATCACGCTAGAATTCGCAACTTAAAACTAAAACTGTCTAAGTGCAAAACTAAGTACTTTAGACCATAAATGGGGCACTTTGGGTATTTCAAAAGACACATACCCCCGACATAAGGAAAAAAAATGAAAAACAAATACATTGCAGCTTTTGAAGCAGCACAGATCGAATCTAAAGAGATACCACAATTTAGAGCTGGTGATACACTAAGACTTGGTGTTGAAATTAAAGAGGGTGAGAAAAAAAGAATTCAAAATTTTGAAGGAATTGTTATTGCTTTAAAAGGTGAAGGTGTATCTAATACTTTTACAATCAGAAAAACTGGTGCAAACGGTATAGGTGTTGAAAGAATTTTCCCATTATACTCTGAAAGTTTAAAAACTATCGAAGTATTAAGAAGAGGTGATGTAAGAAGAGCTAAGTTACATTACTTAAGAGGTCTTAAAGGTAAGGCTGCAAAAATTAAAGAATTAAGAAAATAATTTTTTATATCTTAAATTTTTGAAAGGTAAGTATCTTTTGATACTTACCTTTTTTTATATCTTATGAATAGTATAACTAACTCACCCGTACAACAAATAACTTTTCAAAATCAATCTTTTTTACTTAAAAGAGATGATCTTTTACACAAAGATTTTAGTGGCAATAAAGCACGAAAATTTTATTACTATTTTCAAAATGATTTCCCAAATAAAGACACTGTTATCAGCTACGGCTCAAACCAATCAAATGCTATGTATAGTTTATCTGTACTTTGTAAGCTAAAGGGGTGGCGATTTATTTATTATGTAGATCATATTCCCTCATTTTTAAAAGAACATCCGCAAGGAAACTATAGATATGCTCTACAAAATGGTATGCAAATTATCGAAACTCAAGATTTTGACAAAGAGACTTTACAACTAAAAAATAATGAACTCTTTATAAGTGAAGGTGGCGCAGTAAAAGAAGCTCAAGAAGGCCTTAAAATCTTAGCAAAAGAGATTAAAGAATATCAAGAACAACATACTATAAAAAATCTAAAAGTTTTTCTTCCAAGTGGTACAGGTACAACTGCCCTATTTCTACAAAAATTTTTAGATTGTGAAGTTTTAACTTGCCCTTGTGTTGGAGATAGTGAGTATCTAAAAAAACAATTTAGAGAACTTGAATCTGATGAGAACATCCATCCAACTATTATAAATACAGACAAAAAATATCATTTTGGAAAGCTCTATAAAGAAAATTATCTATTATGGGAAAAACTACAAAGGGAGATAAATATAGAGTTTGATTTATTGTATGATCCAATTGGTCTAAAAACTTTTTTATCATTACCAAAAGAGCAAAATTTTACTTATCTTTATATTCATCAGGGGGGAATTATAGGAAATGTTACTATGATTGAAAGATATATTCATAAATATAAAGATTTAGTTAAAAATGGATAAATAACCTTACAAAATAACTATTATCTAAACTACCATATTCACTATTTTTATCTCCTGAGTATAAATATGTACCAAAATTTAACTCCATCTCATCACTTAAACTATAATCAAACTTTACTAAACTAAGAGTACTTTTATCATCAATATTTTTTAACAAAAGTGTATTAAAAGTAAGCAGTGGAGATATTGTATATGATATGTTTGTAGCCAAATAATCTTGATTATTTAAGGAGTTATATTTGTATTCACCCAACAGTGTAAGAGAGTTTTCAAAACCATACTCCACTCCAACTATCAATTCTTCATAGTTTTTTGCATCTTTATTTTGAAAATATCCCCCTTCACTTCTTAATTCTATTCCACTGTCATATAATTCCCCTTGCATCTCATAGCCGTATATTGTTTGATTTTTATTTTGATCTTTTAATAATATGGCTGCAAAATCTGCAATATCTATATATCCTTTTATTCGTAGAGCTTGTTTATCTTTAGCTAATGTTATATCAAGATTAGACACTTCATTTATTGCATATTCATATCTAATTGATTCTACCCCTTCTCTTTCATTTGTTTCTATTGCTGTTGCATCTATTGGATTAAATATATCTGTTGGATTCCAAACTTTACCTACACCAAAAGGTACTCGTTGTTTCCCTACTATCACTAAATTTACTTCATCTGAATACTTTAAATATCCTCTATAAATAGTCGTTTCATTTTTATTATCTTTTTTTATTCCATCATAATTATTTTCATTGTCAATTATAATTTTTCCTAAGAAATTTTCATATCTCTCATCTTGTAAATATCCATATATTCTTAATCTATTGTAATCACTTCCTTTATCATGTTGTGGTTTTGTCACTATATTTGTATTTTCAACTTCAAAACTATAATCTAGTGCAAAACTGCAAGATATAAAAAGTAATAAACTAAGAAATAATCTCATTTTCTACTACTCTTCCATCTTTTAATACTATATGTCTTTTAGCTTTGTTTATCACCATTGGATCATGGGATGAAAAGATTATTGTTATATTTTCATCCTCATTTAATCGCTCCATCATATCCATAAGTTCCAATGCTGTTTTACTATCAAGATTTGCTGTTGGTTCATCTGCTAAAATCAGTTTTGGCTTACTTGCAACTGCCCTTGCAACAGCAACTCTTTGTTGCTGTCCACCACTTAAGTTTGATGGTAGTTTACTAAGATACTTTTCTATGCCAAGTTTTTTTGCAACCTCTTCTACTCTTATGTTACACTCTTTTTGGGAGCTTCCTTGAAGTTTCATAATATACTCAATATTTTCTCTTGCTGTAAAAACAGGAATAAGGTTATATGCTTGAAAAACAAATCCTATATTATCTCTTCTTTCATTACACAAACTATCTTCATCTAAAGCAGCGATATCTAAATCATCAATTATAATATCACCTTTTGTGATACCATCTAAGCCACCTATTAGATTTAACAATGTAGTTTTCCCACTTCCACTTGGTCCGGATAAGACTACAAACTCACCTTTTCTAAGTTCAATATTTATATCTTTTAGACCAATCACTTCTAATGAAGTTCCCTCATTAAAAATTTTATTTACATTTTTAACTTTTATAAAACTATCCATTTATCACCTCAATTGGTTTTGATTTTTTTAATACTCTTAATGGGACTAAAATACTTAAAAATGTCGCACTAAATACTGCAATAAATGCGGTAATAAAATATTCTAGTTTTATCACAGCATATGTTATTGCATCCATACCAAACTCATCTAAAGCATCACTAAAATTACTTAGGTCCAATCCATATAATGAAAAATAATATAATGTTCCTCCACCAATTAAACTGCCTAAAAACAATCCAATAATTCCTATAAAAAAACTTTCAAAGAATACCATTGCTACGATTATTTTAAATTTTGTACCTATAGCCCTTAATACTCCAAACTCCCTCAATCTTTCTAAAACAGAAACTAATACCACCCCAAATATACCAATAGTTGCAGTGAAAAATACAATTACATAACTTATATAACTAAAAGACTTCATTATTTGTTCTGTCTGCAAAAGAGCAGGATAAAGCTCACCCCAATCAAAAACTTCAATATCATTGAATGTTGTTTTTAACTTAGTTTTTAACATATCTACTTTACTATAATCATTTAACATAATAGAAATTTGATTCACACTCTTTAGACCTAAAAATATTTTGGCTTTCTCTTTGTTTATAAATATTCCACCCTCATCTAAAGCCATATTATTTGTTTTGATAATTCCTGTTACTTTTAAACTGATTGATGCAACTTCATTATCAATACTCTGTGCTGATAGAATTATCTTTTTACCTATTCCTACTTTTAGTTTTTTTGCTAATTGGAATCCTATTATAGCACCACGATTTTTCTTACCAAAATTAAATTCCCCTTGTTTAATATATCCATCCAATGAAGCATGTGCAATTTCATCTTTTACATCAATACCATATATAGAGGTATTTTTACTATATTTTGCAGTTGCAACCAATCCACTTGTTACTATTCTTGAAATAAAACTTTTTACATTTGGCTCATTTATTAAAAACTCTTCGATCTGTTTTGAACTTTTTATATACAAACTTATATCTTTTTGACTTCTAAAATTTTTAGCAAAAATAGATAATTGAGAACTATCACTTCTTATGGCATTATTTATCATTTGTTGTGTCATGCCATCATATATTCCTTGCATCAGAAGTAGTCCCCACAAAGATGATGCAATCATAAATATCACTAAAAATGTTCTTACTTTTCGTTTCATCAATGATGCAAATGCACTTTTTATTATTAGCTTATACATGATTTATAGCCTCTACAGGTTTAAAACTGTTTACCTTAACTATTGGATATAAAGTACTACCCACACATAAAATAAACATAATCAGCATATCTCTTAGAATATTTAATAGATTAAAATCAGTTGGCAATGCTGTACTTGCAAGTCCATATTGTTTAAACTGTTCTTCAAACTCTGTACCTAATTCAATAGGATTAATATTAAAATAATATGCTAAAACTGCTCCTATAATTCCACCTATTAATATACTAATAAAGGATAAAACAACACTTTCAAATAAGAGCATAGAAAATATTTCTCGTTTTTTAGTTCCTATAGCTCTTAAGATTCCTATCTCTTTTATCCTTGAATAGACACTTAACAATGTGTATATAAGTATCACAAAAAATATCACTATAAAAAATATTCCAACAGTGATATATCCAAATATTCCATCTAGTTCCATAGCTTCAACTAGGGTACGCATAAACTCTTTCCAACTTTGTGAATCTAACTCTTTTGGTAATATTTTTGAAATTTCATCACTTAAAAATTGCGCGTTTTCAATATCTTTTGGCTTAATTATAATATGAGTTGAAAGATTTTTACTTACAAATACTTCATCAAAATATTTTTTATTTACAAAAGAACTTGTAGAGTCAAACTCAAAAAGTCCAGTTTGAAATATCCCTTTGATTATTAAATTATCTGCACAAAATGAATAATCTGCCCCAGTCCCAACAAAAGATATAGTATCCCCAACTTTTATCTTTAATTTTTTTGCCAGTTCATTTCCTATATATAAAAAGTTTTTATCTTTATTTTCTAAATATTTACCTTTTTGAAGTGATTGTTCTAATTTTGAATTTATCTTTTCATTTTCTGGTTCGATACCAACAATCATCGCACCAACGGATTTTGTATCTGAAGAGAATAAAACAAATGTTTCAAACCTTTGTGATATGGAAGATACATTATCATTTTCTTTTACTTTTTCTACTAAGCTCGTAGAGTTTTCAATAAGATTGTCAAAACCTGGATTATCTCTAAAATCTTTATTGGTAATTTGTATATATCCAGGATATAACTCAACTGCATTTTTTAACATAATTTTATGCTCACCATCCATAAATGCTGTAATAAACACTAAAATGGCTGTGGAGAGAGAACTTAATAGTATTGTTACTATTGTTCTACCTTTATTATTATAAATATTTTTCAATGCAATTGAGATATATGGTTTCATTATTTTGAATACCTCTTTAATGCTCTTTTTGTAAAATATGAAGATTTTATCTCTTTATCAAAAACTGCACTTTGAACTGTCATTATAGTTTTTCTACCCTCTTTCTCTTTTGTTTGAGGTAACATTTCCCAATATGACGGATAAAATCTCTCCCCATATTTTTTAATATCTTTATAATACAATATTCTAATTAACTCTCCATCTTCATCAAAATAATCTACTTTCACTGGAAGATAATATTTTTTAGATATATTCATAATGACTTTTCCCCATACAACAGTTGATTCATCTTTAGGAAGTAGTTCTATTGTATATATATCATTGTTTTGAAATATTAGTTTCTGAAAATAATCATCGGATATAGAACTCTCTCGTACTAAATCATCATTAGTAAAATCACTTCCCATCCAACTTTGAAGCATCATAGAAGCTGGTATTTTAATAACTCTTTCAATTTTTGGAACATACTGCCACATTGTATTTTCAATTTTTAAAAAGGTGATACCCTTGTCTTTTTTTGGATAGAGAACTTTCATAAAACTTTTTGTTTTCCCAATAGATAAACTTTGAAGTTTCATAGTTCTTTTTGTTCTTTTTGTATGAACTATCATAGATATTTTCATATCTAAGCTTTTGCCATTAAGATTGTCTTCTACTTTTTTGATAATTTCATTTGCACTAGTTGCCCATAAAAAAACTGTTGTCCCAAGTATTAGTAATATATACCTACTCATTGTAATCCTTTTTTAAAGTTAAATTACAGATTCCACACTATTTTAGTAAAAAGACAAATATTAAGCAAGGATGATTAGACTAAGCTATTTAACCACACTTGAAAAGTTTCTACTTGCTCTTGTGTTCTTTGTGTACTTGTTCCACCAAAACTCGTTCTTGCATTCATAGAATTTCTAAGATTAAGATACTCTAAAATATCCTCATTGATTGAAGATACTTCATCATTTGCACTTCTAATCTCTTCTAGTGTTAATTCACTCATATCTTTCCCTAGTTTATTTGCAACAGCAACCACATCTTTAGTGATATAGTATGCTGTTCTAAAAGGAAGATTTGCTTTTTGCACTAAATAATCAGCCAAATCTGTAGCACTTAAATGCCCTACTTTACAAGCATTTTCCATAGCATCAACATTGATAATAAGTGTATCCATAACTGAAGTTAATACATCTATAGATATCTCTGCTGTTGCTACACTATCAAATACACCCTCTTTATCCTCTTGAGTATCTTTGTTGTAAGCTAGTGGTAAACCTTTCATAACAGTTAGTAGTCCCATAAGGTTTCCATACACTCGTCCAGTTTTTCCTCTTAAAAGTTCAGGTACATCAGGATTTTTCTTTTGTGGCATAATTGAACTTGTAGTTGCATACTCATCACTCATCTTTACAAAACCAAATTCATAACTTGACCATAAAATTAACTCTTCAGAGATTCTACTTATATGCATCATTGTTGTTGAGATATTAAAGAGTATCTCCAAAGCAAAATCTCTATTACTACTCGTGTCAAGTGCACAAGCAGTTGGTGCATCAAAACCTAAAAGTTCACTTGTTTTAAATCTATCAATATTATGTGGAGTTCCTGCTAGTGCTGCACTTCCTAGTGGACAGTTATTGTTTCTCTCATAACTGCTTACAAATCTTTCATAATCTCTTTTAAACATATTTGCATACGCCAACATATGAAATCCAAAGTTTACAGGCTGAGCATGTTGTAGATGTGTCATACCAGGGATTAAAGTCTCTGTATGTTTTGAAGCGATATCTACGAAAGTTTTAATCAAGTTTTGTAACTTATCTTTTATCACTATAGTTTTATCTTGTACATACAAAGCAAAGTCAGTTGCTACTTGATCATTTCTACTTCGTGCTGTATGAAGTCTTCCACCTGCAGAGCCAATATACTCTGTAAGTTTAGACTCAATAGCCATATGAACATCTTCATGCTCTATCTTCCATTCAAATTCACCTGATTCTATCTCATCTTTTATTCGTAATAATCCAGCTTCTATCTTTTCTTGGTCTTCAATAGTAATAATCCCTTGTAAAGCTAACATCTTACTATGTGCAATACTTCCTTTTATATCTTGTGCATAAAGTTCTTTATCAAATAGTACTGAAGCGTTGAATTCATCTAATAATTTAGCATTTGTATTTTTTAGTATCTGATCTTTTGACATAAGTATCCTAATATTTTGTGATTGTTTTTTTGAATTATAACATAAAAAAACTTCCCCATAGATTTCATCTTAATTAAGATAATTAAAATAAAATAAGATCTATTTTAGGTCATTTTTTATAAAGTTTAAATCATGTTCTCCATGAGTTTTTATTAAATGTTTAATATGTTCATTTAATCGATGTTTTTCTTTAAGACTACTTTGTTCATATAGCTTTTTCAACGAATTAATATATTCTTCAAACCCCTTATTTAAAGATTCTTCTTTTTCATTTTCCATTAAATACTCCTTGATTAAAATAAATTATAACATAAAAAAAGGTAGAGTCAAAACTCTACCTTGATTTCAAATTATATTTAAGATTGAACTAAACCGCTCTTAAACCGGTAAAACTCTAATATTTTCATCCACTTTTTGTTTCAATGTAGACTCAATAGCGTATAGTGTTCCTGTACTTCCTGTTGCACAAGAGCTACAAGCTCCTAAGTATCTAATATAGATATCATAGTATGGTGTATTCTCTTTTATATCGATTATCTCCATATCTCCACCATCCATTACTAGCATTGGTCTGATATATTCTTCAATGATTGCATCTACTGCTTTTATTCTTTGAACTATTGTCATTTTATCGAAAGAGTTCTCTCCACTTTGTGTTGTATCTGCTGCTGATGTTAGTTTCTCTGTTTCCATTGAAGCTTTTACTTCTGCTAGGATATCTACTAGGTATACATCTTTGGCTTCATGTCCACCTGGTTGTACACATGATTTACAGTAGCTTCCTGCTTTTGTTGTTTCAACTATCTCTTCTACTGTTTGAAGATTATGTTCTCTAATTGCATCCACGATATCTTTTCTTGTTTTTCTTGCACATTCACAAACGATATCTTGATTTTCAATTTCAGATCGCTCCACTCCTTTATATTGTGCTGCAGCTTCTAAGATAACATCATATGCCATAACACTACAGTGCATCTTTTGAGGTGGAACTGCTGGAGTATTTGGTTCATCTCTTAAAAATGCTTCCACTTCTGTATTTGTAATATGAATTGCATCATCTACTTTTCTACCAATACATAGTTCTGCCATAGCATCACTTGAAGCAATAGCTGTACCACAACCAAAGCTTCTAAATTTACTATCAATAATAGTATCTGTTTTCTCATCAACTAACCAATACAATCTTACTGCATCACCACAAGACTCTGCACCAAAGTCTGCAACGATTAATCTTGCACCTGCTTTATCTGCATCTTCTTGTGTAAATTCACCAAGTGCTTTTGGGTTATTCATTCTATCTTGTACTTTTCTACTATATTGTTCCCAAACATTTCCTGTTACTAATTCATCTCTTGCCATATTATTTTCCTTTATATTTATTATTAATTATATTTTTTCTCTTAATCATGTAAATGTACAGAGAATGCTTCTTGTTTTGCATACGTCATAGATATGTTTCTTAATCTTTCAACTGTTACTTTTACTTTCTCAATAACATAATCTATCTCTTCTTCAGTAGTAAATTTACTGAGTGCAAACATAACTGTTGCGTTTGCTATTTCTACTTTTTCACCAAGTGCTTCAACAACTGCTGAAGATTCTAAATCTTCACTTGAACAGCTTGAACCTGTTGAGATATAGATACCATTTTCATTCATATCCCAAAGCATCGCTTCCCCTTCAACACCTCTAAAAGAGATTGCTACAAGGTTTTTAAGTCTTTTTACTCTTGGTACATACGATTTTGTATCTGCTATTTTAAGAAGTTCATCTTCTAGTTTATTTCTTAAGCTTTGAGTAGTATGATCTAGGAACGAAAGATTTATATTTGATAATTCAAGAGCTTTTGCCATTGCTGCAACTCCGTTATTATATAAACTTCCACCTCTTTTTCCACCCATTACATTTTTTGCACCATGGATAAGTGTGTTATATGGAGCGCCTGCTTTTATATACATTAGTCCTACACCTTTTGGTCCATGGAATTTATGAGCTGAACAGGTAAAGTAATCTACACCTAAATCTCTTACATCTACTTTCATTTTACCGATTGCTTGTGCACCATCACTATGAAAAAATACATTATGTTTTTGTGCTATTTCACTTATTTTTTTAATATCTTGTATTGCACCTGTTTCATTTGAGGCAATAAGAACTGAGATAAGGCAAGTATTTGGAGTGATTGCTTTTTCTAGTTCATCTATTTTTACTAATCCATTTACATCTGTTCCTATATAAGTAACATCCATACCCATATCTTTACAGTATTTCAGTGGAGATTTTATAGATGAGTGTTCTGCTACTGTTGAGATAATATGATTTTTACTATCACCTTTTAGGAAGTTATGAAGAAATGTTTTTATTACTGCATTATTCCCTTCCGTTGTTGAAGAGGTAATAATAATATCATCTGCATCATCTGCACCTATCCCTTCATATAATGTATCATAAGCATCATTTAGCAATTTTCTTGCTTCTATCCCTTTATTATATATTACATTTATATTCCCGAACTTCTCTAAACTATCACAGTAAACTTTCTGTACTTTTGGGTCTACTTGTGTTGTTGAGTTATTATCTAAGTATACTTCCATTATTTAGCCACCTAATTATTTATTTTTGTAAGTGTAACTTAAATAAGATAAAATTAGTCTTATTAGAAAAACTTAATTTTATTTTTTCCTATTTTTCATATCTCTTTCTACTGCTCGTTTTTCAAAACCTGTATAATTAGGATCAATAATTTTTTTTCGTACCTTTATATCTTCTTTACCACCAAACTCTTTTCCTGTAGCATCATCAACGATTTTTTGTGCAATAGTACTTGCTTGTATTGATACAAGATTTGTTTCATCTGCAATCTTTGCATTTTCTTGTACCGATTTATCAATATGGAAAATTGTACTATTAATTTGAGATACTTTTTGTTGCTGAATAATTGTTTCTTTAGAAACTGAATCAATAAGAGTCGTTGTAGCACTAATATTTGCATTAAGTGTTTTATATCCTTCAATCATATCATTTGCAATAGAACTTCCTATATCCGATTGTGATGTTGCTACTTCTACAAGTTCTTTAATCTCATTTGCAGCATCAGCAGACCTAGCCGCCAAATTTCTTACTTCTTGCGCAACAACTGCAAATCCTTTCCCCGCTTCTCCAGCTGTTGCTGCTTCTACTGCTGCATTTAGTGAAAGTATATTTGTTTGGAATGCTATTTGGTCTATTATGGTTATTGCTTCATTAATTGCTTTTACTTTTTCATTAATATTTGAAATTGATTCAACTGTTTTAGAAGCAAGTTCATGACCTTCCCCTGAAGAGATTCTTACCTTGTTTGCTAAACTTTCCATCTCTTGAGAGCTTTTTGAGATATTTGCTAAATTTTGTGTCACTTCATTTAATGACTCCGAGGCCTCATTTAGAGAATTTGCTTCCTCTTGGGAAGCTCGTGCTAGTTTACTAATATTAGTAGATAATACAGATGATGTTTGCTGTAAAGCTTTTCCATTTTTAAGATTTTGCCCACTTAGTTTTGTTAAGGTGTCTCCTAAATAATCAACTTGATTAAAAAGTTGTTTTATTTGTGCAATTGTTTTTCCACTAGAGTTTATTCTATGAGAATAATTATCTTGTGAATAATTTTCTAAAGCATCCAAAACTCTTGTAATATTATAGTTTAAAGAAGAGATAAGACTATTTACAATATTTGTAAGGTTGTTTATTTCAGGATTATTTGCTTCTACATCTATTGTTAGATTTAAATTTCCTAAAGAGACTTCTTGACATACATTTGAAACCTCTTTAATAGCTTGTGCATCTTTATTTAAACCTTGGATAGTTTTTTCTATATTTTCATTTATAGATATTACCATCTGTCCAATTTCATCTTCGCTATGCACCTTAAATGGTTCGATAGTTTTTCTCTCATTTGCTAAAAATGCAAAAAACTCTTTTAACTCTTCTTGAAGCTCTTTTAATGGATCAGTTGCTTTTTTTGCTACAAACCACACGACACCTAATGTTAAAAGTATGATAATAAGAGAAAGAGTTAAATTAAAAACAATTGTATCATTAATAGCAGTATCGGCACTATCTAAGGAAAATGTTAAATCTATAACACCTATTACATCACCCTCTTTTTGATTGGCATGACACATAAGACATTCATTTGATGCTATCATAGGTCGTAAAACTCTTAAAAAATGAGAATCACCTTTATACTCCTCTAACACCTGTTCTTTTTTAGTATTAAAAGTTTTCAATATTTTACTATCCGTAGTAAATTGTGTTTGAGGAGAATACATCTCTATTGTTTCTTTACTTTTTGCAACCGTTAATTTAGTCAACCCTTTAATATTTTTTCGACTATCCTCTTCAGCTTTTTGAATAACCACGGGGTCTCCTGTATTCATAGCATTTCGAAGTGTTAAAAATAATGAATCTGTTAGCATATTCAAAGACTCTTTTGCACTATTTTTTGATAAATTATGCATATTTGTTGTCGTGATATAATTTGTTATTATATTACCCAAAGTTAAAATAATAATTATAGGAAAAATGATTTTTGTTGATACTTTAAGTTTTTTAAACATATAGCCCCGCTTGATATAAAATATAGCCGCATTGTACAAGAATGAGACTTTAAAAAGACTTTTAAAAAGCTGTTATAAATCTTGATATGATATAATGATATTATAAAATAATTTGAGGATAAATATGACTATTTCAAAATACGATGCTAGTGGAAATACTTTTGTAATATTTCATACTAATGAAAAAAAAGACTACAGTCAACTTGCAATTGAGTTGTGTAAGAAAGAAAATACAGATGGTATGATAGTAGTAGTACCACATATTGTATATGATTTTGAATGGCTTTTTTATAATAATGATGGAAGTACTGCCTCTATGTGTGGAAATGGTACAAGAGCTGTTGCACACTATGCATATACAAATCAACTATGTGGTACTTATTTAAAATTTTTAACTGGTGCTGGAGAGATTACTTGTATAGTTGATGGTGATATAGTAAAAACAACTATGCCAAAACCAAAATTTATCAAAGAAAATTTTATAGAAGAAAATTTTACTTGGTATCTCTTGGATACAGGGGTTCCTCATCTCGTTACAATTGTAGATGATTTAGAACAATTTGATTTAGAGCTTTGTTCAACTATGAGACAAAGACACAATGCAAATGTAAATTTTGTTAAACTTGAAGATGGTACATTAAAAGTAAGAACTTTTGAAAGAGGAGTAGAAAATGAAACACTGGCTTGTGGTACAGGTATGACTGCCTCATTTTTAGTGGCAAATAAATTAAACCTTATACCAAATAGTGTCAGTGTATATCCTAAAAGTAATGAAGAGTTAATTATTTCAAAAGATACAGATAATCTATACTTTCAAGGGAAAGTCATAAAAGTTCATACAAAGAATATCTAATGAAAAAATATCAATATATTTTTCTACTTGTCACTCTATTTCTTTTTACAGGTTGTAACCAAGAAGATGTAAAAGTATTAAAAAAAGACTTTTTAAAAACAAAAATTGGTACCGTGGAAAAACAAAAATTTATCACTAAAATTGTTGTAAAAAAACCTGTAAAAAAGAAAAAAGTTAAAAAAGTAAATGTATCAGTAAAACAGAAAAAACAAAGATTTCAAGATATTTTAGTACCTATTGTAACTGAAGTTTATAATATCTTACAAAGACAATTTGAAGATGTAAGACGAGATATATCACAAAATAAAAATCTTCAATATATTGAAAAATTAAAAGAGGAATATAAAGCTGATTCAAATGAAAAATTACTTCAAGCTTTAAAACCTCACCCTATAAGTATCACTTTAGCACAAGGTGCTATTGAAAGTGCTTGGCTCACATCAAGATTTACAACTAGTGCAAATAATATTTTTGGTGTTTGGTCTTTTCGAAAAAATGAACCAAGAATAGAAGCAACAGGAACAAGAGGAACAAAAAAAATATATCTTAAAAAATATAAAACATTTAAAGCAGCTGTTTATGATTATTATAAAAATATTGCAAAAAACTGGGCTTATGTAGAGTTTAGAGAAAAAAGAGTTCAAACAAATAATCCTTATGAACTCACCCCATATTTAGGTTCATACTCAGAAAAAAAAGAGGCTTATATTCATACTTTAAATCGTATGATTGAATACAATAAATTTGATAGATTTGATATAAAATGAAACTATTAGTCAGTGCCTTAGAAACATCATCAAATCTTCATTTACAAGAGTTAGTTAAACAGCTAGATGAAAGTGTAGAACTATTTGGTATCTTTGATAAAAAAGTGGGAAACCCAAACTATGATATAAGCCAAATGGCTGTTATGGGTTTCATAGATGCCCTTAAAAAACTTCCATTTTTTTTAAAACTTAACAATGAGATGGTAGATTTAGCAAGCCAAGCAGATAAAATATTACTGATGGATTCTTCTGGTTTTAATCTCCCACTTGCTAAAAAAATTAAAAAAAAATATCCCGAAAAAGAGATAATATATTATATTCTTCCACAAGCTTGGGCTTGGAAGAAAAAAAGAATTCCAGTTATAGAACAATATTGTGATACATTGTGTTCTATACTTCCTTTTGAAAAAGATTATTATAATAAAAAAGAGATGATACACTATGTAGGACATCCATTATTAGATGAAATCAATCATTTTAAAGAGGATGTTTCTAAAAATAATAAAGTAGCCTTTATGCCAGGAAGTAGAAAAGGTGAGATAAAAAAACTTATGCCTCTATACAAAGAACTAATAAAGCATATAAAAGAAGAACCAATTTTGATAATTCCTCCTCATTTCACACAAGAATATATTGATGAAGTATATGGTGATATTAAAGATTTTAGTATCTCTAAAGATACTCATAAAACTTTAGAAGAGGTTGATTTTGCTTTTATCTGTAGTGGTACTGCTACTTTAGAGGCAGCACTTATAGGTACACCTTTTGTATTAAACTACATTGCTAAAAAACTAGATTATTTTATAGGAAATAACTTAGTTAAAATAAACTTCATAGGACTAGCAAATATCTTTTTTGAAAAAATGGGGAAAAAACCTATACACAAAGAGTATGTTCAAGAAGAAGTTACTGTTGAAAATTTACTCAATGAATATAAAACTATAGATAAAGAAAAGTTTTTAGAAAATTCTAAAATATTACGAGAATATTTACAACATGGAAGCAGTAAAACTGTTGCACAATTTATATATAGCTAGAAGAGATTAAATCCCCTCAGCTATCATAGCATCAGCTATTCTTTTAAATCCAGCGATATTCGCACCATCTATATAATTTCCCTCAACTCCATAATCTTTTGCAGTTAAATGAACTCTTTTACAAATACTTCGCATAGTTTGCTCCAACATTTGATCTACTTGTTCATATGTCCATTTTGACATAGAAGCATTTTGAGACATCTCAAATTCACTTACAGCAACCCCGCCAGCATTTGCGGCTTTTGCTGGTGCAAACAAAATATCATTTGTTTTAAAAACTTCTATAGCTTCAGGAGTTGATGGCATATTTGCCCCTTCACTTACAGAAATACATCCATTTTCAACTAATGTTTTTGCATCTAGTTCTGTCAATTCATTTTGTGTAGCACAAGGAAAAGCACAATCACATGGTATCTGCCATACTTCATGTCCACCATCAGGATAATCTTCTACTTTTGTATAAATAGCATCAGAATGGTCCACACAATATTCCTCTAAAGAAGCTCGTCTTTTAAGTTTTATCTCTTTTAACGACTCTAGATGAATTCCTCTTGAATCATAAATCGTACCTCTACTATCACTACAAGTAACTGGCTTTGCTCCTAAACTATAAAGTTTTTCTATCGTGTGAATAGCTACATTTCCAGCACCACTCACGGTACAAACTCTTCCTTCAAAACCATCTTTTCCTGCAAACTTTAACATCTCATCAGTAAAATAAACACAGCCGTAGCCTGTAGCTTCTGGTCGCATTAAACTTCCACCAAACATAAATGGCTTTCCAGTTAAAACACCTTCATATGATGATGTGATTTTTTTATACTCACCAAATAAATATCCAATCTCTCTAGCTCCAACACCAATGTCACCTGCTGGTACATCAATTCGGGGACCTATATGTTTATGAAGTTCTGTCATAAAAGCACTACAAAATTTCATAACTTCAAAATCTGATTTTCCTTTTGGGTCAAAATCACTTCCACCTTTTGCACCACCTATAGGAAGTCCTGTCAATGAATTTTTAAATATTTGTTCAAAACCTAAAAACTTTAATATTCCACTATTTACACTTGGATGAAATCGCAAACCACCTTTATACGGTCCTAAAGCATTATTAAATTGTACACGATAACCTGTATTTACCATAATATTTTGATTGTCATCCATCCATGTTACTTTAAATTTAAACTCTCTATCAGGAGTAGTTAATCTATCTAAAATAGCATGTCTTTTATAAATAGGATCACTTTCTAAAACTGGTTTTAAGCTATCTAGCACCTCTTCTACTGCTTGAAAAAATGTATGATCTGTTTGACAACTTGTTCGTCTTATTTTTTCAATCGTTTCATCTGAAATATTCATTCATTACCTCTTGTTTATTAAGTATACAATAGTAGCTTAAATAGATTTATATTTACATTATGGTACAATCTTTTTAACTTACCAAGAGGAAAATTTCTACTAAATGCCCCTATCAAATTTAAACAAAGAGCAACATTCATCAGCTACTTGTCATATCGGACACAATTTAACAATAGCAAGTGCAGGTACAGGAAAAACCTCAACAATAGTTGGAAGGATTGGTCACCTTCTTCATAATGGCACAAAACCTTCTCAAATACTTCTCTTAACTTTCACAAATAAAGCAGCTGCAGAAATGATAAATAGAGTTGCAAAGTTTTTTGATGAAGCTACTGCAAAAGCTATTATCTCAGGAACCTTTCACAGTGTCAGTTACAAACTTTTAAAACAACATGAGAAAAACATCACTCTTAAACAACCAAATGAGCTCAAAACTCTCTTTAAATCTATCTATGAAAAGCGTGTATTTGTAGACCAAGAAGATGTAAAACCTTATGATGGTGGATATCTTTATGATATGTATAGCTTATATCTTAATAGCAGTTATGGAGAAAGTTTTGAAACTTGGATTGGAAATAAAAACAATGACCAAAAAAAATATACTCTTATCTATCAAGATGTTGTTGATGAATTTAATCGTTTAAAAAAACAATATGGATATGTCAATTTTGATGATTTACTTTTAGAGATGTTAGAGTTACAAAAAGAGATTGATTTTGATTTTCGTGAAATACTTGTAGATGAATATCAGGATACAAATCCACTTCAAGGGAAAATTCTAGATGGTTTTAAACCTAAAAGTCTTTTTTGTGTAGGAGATTATGACCAAAGTATTTATGCTTTTAATGGAAGTGATATCAATATTATCTCTTCATTTGATGAAAGGTATCCGAATGCAACCATATACACTTTAAATAAAAACTATCGCTCAACTGCCAATATTTTAAATCTAGCAAATAAAGTGATAGAACATAATCCTAGAATATATGAAAAATCGCTTCAAGTAGTAAGAAGTGGCGATAACCAACATATACCTCAACTTTTAAAATTTGATGAACTCTATATTCAATATGAGTTTATATCAAAACAGATACTTAAAAGCACAAATGCTAAAGATGATATTGCAATTATCTATAGAAATAACTCAAGTGCAGATGGTATTGAAGCAAATTTACGAGAGATGGGAATAGATTGTAAAAGAAAAGGTGGCCATAGTTTTTTTGATTCAAGAGAGATCAAAGTTATCCTTGACCTTATAGTTTTAATAGTAAAACAAAATGATATGATGGCTTTTATTCACCTAGTTGAGTATGGTAAAAACATTGGTAAAGCAATAGCCAAAGATATTTTTGAAGCCTTATTAAGAATAGGACATGGAAATATTTTTCATGGACTTTTCAATCCAGATAATACTATTATCAAACCCTATAAAAGTACAAAAACAACTAATGTACAACTTGGACTTTTTGATGACTTTATAGAGATGGGAAGTACGGCTAAATTTAAAGATTTGGGTTGGGAAACAAAATTTTTAAATAACTCAATTCTTAAACATCCAAAACTTACTTTAGAGGGTGGAATATTTTTATATGATTTTTATTGTTTACTCAAAGAATTAAAAAGAATCCAGAATCCAAATAATATGATAAAACATATCCAAAATCATAAATTCTTTAAAACAATTATTGATACTATAACTACAGCACGAGCAAAACAAAAAGATGGTACAATCAATGAAACTATGAAGCAAAGTGCTTCTTTTAAAGCCAATAGAAGAGTAGAAACACTCAAACAACTTTCCGCTAGACATAATAACTTAGGAAACTTTATAAATGCCATGATACTTGGTGGTGGTGAGATGAGTGAAGGTGGTGGAGTAAACTTACTTTCAGTTCATGCAAGTAAAGGTTTAGAGTTTAAAGAGGTCTATGTAGTTGACTTAATGGATGGAAGATTTCCAAATCGTACTTTAATGAGTAAGGGTGGAAGTCTTGAAGAGGAAAGACGACTTTTTTATGTTGCTGTAACTCGTGCGAAGGATATTTTATATTTAAGTTATGCAACTTACGATAGAATAAAAAAATTAGATTTTATACACAGCCCATTTTTAGTGGAAGCTGGACTTGTAAAATAAATAGTAAAATTAAAGGGTTAGAATGTTTGAAAATTTAAAGTTAAAAATTATCTCATATATATACAAAATATCAAAACAACCTGTAAAACTAGATAAACTTTTAGATGCAAATTTATTGTTTCATGAGGGGATGAAACTAGATGGTACTAAACTTGGGTTTAGACTTAAAGTTGGTCGTGCATATATTGTATTTTTAATACTTGCACACATAGTAATCATACCTATTGCTTTCATCTTACATGAATTATTTCGGGTACTTGACTGCCATGCTTCTATTGTACTTGCAGTATTTTTTACAGCATTACTTTTTGGGCTTTTTAACTTTTTTAAAGAGTGGACAAGAGATTGTGTTACAAAACAAAGAATCAAGCAAATGTGGTCTTTACACTTTCCACATTTCCCATTTGAAGAGTTCAGTCAAGAAGTAGCTGATATTTATGACCAAGCTTTAAAAGAAGAAGTGAAACACGCTGATCTTGAAAGATATATTTTAGACAAGTTATCTTCTTAAATAAAATAGAAAATATGTTATACTTAAGATTAAGAAAAAAAGGTGATAAATAGTGGGAAACACTACTCAAATAATTAAAGATACATTAGTTGGACTTAAAAAGAAAAATCTTGATGCTACTCCTAAAAATTATGCTAAAGAATTTTATATCCAAGCC
Organism: Arcobacteraceae bacterium; assembly: GCA_963667095.1. Taxonomy (GTDB): domain Bacteria; phylum Campylobacterota; class Campylobacteria; order Campylobacterales; family Arcobacteraceae; genus JAIOSF01. Next base: position 421,968 of record OY762960.1, read on the forward strand.
AAAATACATAACCTAGAACATCAATACAATTTATCTAGTATTGATGAAGAAAAGTTAAAAATTTTTATTACTGAACTAGACAATATTTTAACACCATCTATTGACTATAATATTAAAGATGATATTGAGAAATTCGTTTCTAAACTCTTAGAAAAACCATCAAACTTATTTGAAGTTGATGCTCTCAATAAAATTAATGAGATCACTACAACGAGAATAACACAAGATAGAGAAGTTGTAAAAAATAAAACAAATGATATTATAAAACTTACAAAACTTCTTTCCAAACAATTTCAGAAAATGATTCTAACAAGTGACAATTCATCTCATACCTTTTTAGATATCAAAGACGAATTAGAAGAACTACATATTTCAAAATCTTCTACTAGAGAGTTAGGTGGACTACAAACAAAACTTATTGATACTATTCATAACCTTGAAGACGCGGTAAAGACCCATAGATATTCACTTCTCCAAGAAAAAGAAAATCTTGAAGATATAGAAGAAAAATTTATCGAACTTCAAGAAGAACTTAAAAAAGCTCAAAGTGAAAAAAATATTGACTACTTAACCAATATTTATAACAGAAGAGCTTTTGATATAGAATTAGATAAAATTGAAAAAAAATATAATATATTTAATAGTAATTATGCTATTGCACTTTACGATATAGACCATTTTAAAAAAATCAATGATAAATATGGTCATGAGTGTGGAGATAATGTATTAAAAACATTTGCAACTCTTTTAAATAAACTAAGTCGTGATATAGATGTTTTAGCTAGATATGGAGGAGAAGAGTTTATCATTATATTAAACTATGACAACACAACTGAAATCACTAGATATATTAAAAGAATCAAACAGCTTATAAAAGATAGAGAATTTAGATATAAAGAACATATCTTAGAAGTAAAATTTAGTGGGGGTATTGCACTTAGAAGCAATAATAAATCACCATTAGAAACAATCAATAAAGCTGACCATCTTTTATATGAAGCAAAAAATCAAGGAAGAGATAAAGTTATCCTTGAAGATGGTTCAGAAATATAATTTAATTTATCTTAACACTAAAGGAACTACTAAATGAATTCACTTGATGAGCTTAGATTAGCTATAGAATATAGCTATAACTCAATGACTTGGATAACTTGGCTTGTACTATTTATCTTAATTTTTCGAACTATTGTATCATTTAATACAGCATATAAAGAAAATAGCACTTACGAAGAGATGAAAAACAATCAAGATAGAAAAGCTATTACACAGTTTTATTCAGGGATTATATTATCTGTATTATGTATAGTAGTATTCTTTTTACCATATATTATAAATTATAACAATTAAAAAAGGTAAAAATAATGAAAGATATCGTATTCCCATTTTTGGAACATACTGGAGCAAAATTAAAAAGTTATGAGAAAGGGATAGCAGAGGTAGAGTTACACACACAACCTTACCATCTACAACATCTTGGTTTTATTCACGGTGGAGTTATCTCAACACTTTTAGATAATACAGGTTGGTATGCAGCTGTTTCAAATCTTGATAAAGGATATACTGCTGTAACAATGGAGATAAAAATCAACTATCTTAAACCTGCATCAGGAAAATATCTTATCGCAACTGGTAACGTTAAAAGACAAGGTAGAAGTACCTCTTTTGTAACAATAGAACTTAAAGATGATGATAAGCTTGTAGCATATGCTACAGGAACTTATGCTATCTTAGAAGACAAGTAGGAATTTATGAATATCACAAAAATAGCAAACTTTATACTTTATATGATAGAAAATAAAGTATTATATATCAATGACAGAAAACTCTCTATCTTACTTTTTTTGATAGATTATAAATCATTACAAACTTATGATATAAAAATATTTGGTGAAGAGTATATCAAAATGCCACGAACACCTGAACCAAAAGTATTAACAGAACTTTTTGATATCATAGCAAATCAAGAAGATTTAGACGAGAATGATGAACGACTTTATATCATACAAGAACTACTTGACTTTGTAGATATAGAGATCGTACCAAAAAATAATTTTATTGAACTTCAGTTTATCAAATGTGAAGAAGAATTTGATAAATCAATCTTCACAAGAAAAGAACTCAAACTTATAGATAATATTATAGAAAAATATAAAGATACTACAGTTAGAAATCTCGCAAATGCTTGTTTTAAGATAGATAAAGTTAGAGAAACTGCAAAAGATGAAGTGATAATTTAATTCATAATAAAAGCTATATTTTATACAATTCTTTCCCAATAATTTTTTAAGATTATACTAAAATATCCTTCTATATATTACAAATAAGGGATATGCAGTGAAATTTATCTATATACTCAAAACTGGTGAAACTTTTGAAACAACAAAAAGTACATTTGGTGACTTTGATAAATGGGTCAAAAATATAACAAATACGAACAATATCAAAACTATTGATATTTTAAATAATGAAAAGTTACCAAATATCTATAATGCCAAAGGATTTATAATCACAGGCTCTCACTCTATGGTAACGCAAGAGCTACAATGGAGTTTAAAACTAGAAAAATATATAAAAAAGATTGCTTCTAAAAATATTCCATTACTTGGTATTTGTTATGGTCATCAGCTTATAGCAAAAGCTTTAGGTGGTAAAAGTGGCTTCAATAAAAAAGGTAAAGAGATAGGAACTGTTAGAATTAAAAAACTCTTCTCTTCTAAAAGTGATCCATTATTAAAAAATATTCCAATACAATTCTATGCACATGAGACACACTATCAAAGTGTATTAAAACTTCCAGCAAAAGCAATAGTTCTTGCCAAAAATGCACATGAAGCACATCAAGCAGTAAGGTTTGAAAAAACTATTTGGGGAGTACAGTTTCACCCAGAATTTGATACACATATTATGACAGAATACATACTCAATCAAAAAAATGATTTAGTAAAATTGGGGTTTAATATTGATAAACTTCTTGAAAATGTAAAAGATTCTACTCTTAGTAGTAAAGTATTAAATAACTTTATAAAGATAATAAATGGACAAGAGAGATATTAATCTCTCTTTTTTCACTCACTAGATGTGGTAGTTTGGAGCTTCATTTGTAATAGTTACATCATGTACATGAGACTCTTTTAGTCCTGCACTTGTAATCTCTACAAACTCTGCTTTATTTTGAAATATTTCAATAGAAGCACTTCCTAAGTATCCCATAGAACTTCTTAATCCACCAGCCATTTGATGAATAATATCAGCTATGTATCCTCTATATGGAACCATACCTTCAATACCTTCTGGTACAAGTTTTTCAGATGCTGTTCCTTCTTGGAAATATCTATCACTACTTCCTTTTGTCATAGCACCTAAGCTCCCCATACCTCTATATGATTTAAATTTTCTACCATGAGATAAAATAACTTCACCAGGAGATTCTTCAGTACCAGCTAAGGCACTTCCCATCATAACAGCACTTGCACCAACTGCTAAAGCTTTTGCTACATCACCTGAAAATTTAATACCACCATCAGCAATTACTGGTACACCATATTTTTTTCCCATTGCTGAACATTCATCTATTGCACTGATTTGAGGAACTCCTACACCTGCAACGATTCTTGTTGTACAGATACTTCCAGGTCCAATTCCAACTTTAACAGCATCTGCTCCAACTTTGATTAAATCTTCAGTTGCTTCTGCTGTTGCTACATTTCCAGCAATGATATCTACATCAAGTTCATCTTTGATAGCTTTTACTGTATCTAAAATCCCTTTTGAATGTCCATGTGCTGAATCTAGAACTAAGACATCACAACCAGCTTCAACTAAAGCTTTTGCTCTGTCCATTTGCCCTACTCCAATAGCACCAGCAACTCTTAATCTTCCATGTTCATCTTTGTTTGCATTTGGATGTTCTATTTTCTTATTGATATCTTTTATAGTAATAAGACCTTTTAGTCTATTGTCTTTATAAACTATTGGAAGTTTCTCAATTTTGTGTTTATGCATAATCTCAGCAGCTTCTTCAAGTGTAGTACCTTCTATACCAGTAATAAGTGGCATTTTAGTCATAATATCGCCTGCAAGTTGTGAGAAATCTTTAATAAATCTCATATCTCTATTTGTTAAAATTCCTAAAAGATAATTATTTGAGTCTACAACAGGTACACCAGAAATTTTATAATCATCCATCAAGTTTTGTGCATCTTGTAGTGTTTGGTCTGGACTTACAGAGATTGGGTCTATAATAATTCCACTTTCACTTTTTTTCACTTTTTTTATTTGTAGAACTTGTGAATCTATATCCATATTTTTATGAATAACACCAATACCACCTAAACGCGCCATAGCAATAGCAGCTCTATACTCAGTAACTGTATCCATAGCTGCACTAACAAAAGGGATGTTTAAAGAGATGTTTTTCGTTAACTTTGATGCTAAACTAACCTCTTTTGGTAAAATCTCAGACTTTGCAGGTACTAATAGTACATCTTCAAATGTCAATGCTCTTTTTCTTATTTTCATTTATATATCCCTTTCTATTTTATGTAATTAATATTTTGCTCTAAACTTAAAGCACCGTCAAACAAAGTTTGCTCATCATAAGCATTTGCAATCATTTGTAAACCTATAGGCATCCCATCACCGTTTTTTAATACAGGTAAACTAATAGCTGGAAGTCCTGCTAAGTTAACTGAGATAGTATAAATATCACTTAGATACATCTCTAAAGAACTTGCAAACGCACCAAATGCAGGAGCTGTTGTAGGAGCTACTGGATTTAAAATTAAATCTGCATCATCAAAAATTTTGTCAAACTCATCTTTAATTAAGTGTCGCACTTTTTGTGCTTTGATATAGTAAGCATCATAGTAACCTGAACTTAAAACAAAAGAACCTAACATAATTCTTTTTTGTACCTCTTCTCCAAAACCTTGTGTTTTAGTATTGAGATATGTTTCTTTTAGATTTGAAGCTTCTACTCTATTTCCATATCTAATACCATCATATCTACTTAAGTTCGCACTAGCTTCTGCAGTTGCAACTATATAGTAAGATGAAAGAATATTTTTTGTATCCATCATTCTTTTATGTACTATAGTGTGTCCAGCATCTTCTAGTGTTTTGATAGATTGATTCATAGCTTCTTTTATCTCATCACTTGCTTCTTCTACAAAATTATCAATCACTGCTATTGTAAGTTTTTTTGAAGCATCAAGATTTGGGGCAACAGGTGTATACTCTACATTTGCACTAGTTGAATCTTTTGGATCATATCCAGAGATAATATCATAAAGAAGTGCCGCATCTTCAACATTTTGTGTAATTGGTCCACATTGATCTAAAGATGATGAATAAGCAGCAATTCCATATCTGCTTACTCTTCCATAAGTTGGTTTCATACCAACACAACCACAATAAGCAGCTGGCTGTCTAATACTTCCACCTGTATCTGTCCCAAGAGCAGCAACAGCAAGTCCAGCAGCAACAGCAGCTGCACTACCACCACTACTTCCTCCTGGTACTTTTGTATTATCAACTGGATTTAAAGTTTTTCCATAGCAACTAGACTCTGTACTACTTCCCATAGCAAACTCATCCATATTTGCTCGTCCAAATGCACATAATCCATTTTTTTCTAAATTTTCAATAACAGTTGCATTGTAAGGAGCTATGTAGTTTTTTAAGATATTACTACCACAAGTAAGCTCCCAACCTTTTACATTTATATTATCTTTTATAGCAATTGGAATACCACTTCCTGAACTTAAGACTTCTGATGAAGTAAACTGCTCAACATAAGCACCTAATTGTTTATTTTCCTCTATTGATTTTTTCAAATCTTCTTTGAGTGTTATAATCTGTTGGTCATCTAAACTTAAAGCTTCTTTTAAAGTGATCAAACTTACTCCTAATTTAATTCTGGTTATATGTATAATAATTGCGATTTTATCTAAAATATACTATAAAGTAACTTATTGGTAAAATTATATTTATGATTAAACTATCAATTTTATTATTTGCAACTTTATTGTTTTCAAAATCAACTTTTGAAGACTCTTTTATAACTCAATACGAATATGGAAAAATGCTTTACAACAATCCTAGGGGGATTAGTTGCCATAAATGTCATGGGGACAATGCAAAGGGAAAAATCATCGCAACTTTTACCCATCAAAGAAAAAAAAAAGAATATATCTGTACCATAAGAACAAAAGATATTACAAATGTCAGTTATGAAACTTTTTTACAAACGCTTGACCCAAAACTAGAAAAACCAAAAAAGAAATTTGACAAAACTCAAGTGTGTGAAAAATTAACTTATGGGAACAGTATGCCAACATACTTTTTAACTCCAGAAGAATTAAAATCAATCTTTTTTTATCTAAAAAACAAGGACAAGTATGAATACAAATAGATCATTTCTCATGGTTGCAGGAGATAAGGAAAAACATTTAGATAAGATTGATGTACTTAAAACAGATTTTGCCACAGTAAATCTTGAAGATGCAGTACATGATAAAGAGTTTGCAAGAAATCTCGTTGTCAAAAAATTAAAAGATAGAGACAATAGTGATGTGATAGTACGAGTCAATAGTTTGGATAGCTATGGACCAAAAGATATAGAAGTGATAAACACTATAAAACCATACGCCATACGAATACCAAAAGTTATGTCACTTGATGATGTAAAACTAGCATTACAACTTATAGATAAAGATATAGAAGTACACCTTACTATAGAAACAAAAGAAGCATTTGCACTTTTACCACAGTTGAAAATAGATAAAAGAGTAACTATGGTTTTTTTAGGTATTTTAGACTTGTTAGAATCTCTTGAATTACCTCAAAACTTACTCCAATTAGACAATCCTACCATTGATTATATTTTAAGTAAGTTTCTTATAGATAGCAAAATAGTTGGACTTCATCCGGTATCATTTATCTACCAAGAATACAAAGACTTAGAAACATTTAGAAAATGGTGTCTCAAAGAAAAAGCAATGGGATTTACCTCAAAAGGATGCACAAGCCCAGGACAAGTTGATGTAGTAAATGAAGTCTTTGCAACAAATAATGAAGATATAGTAAGAGCAAAATATATTAAAGAGGTATTTGAAAAACAACAAACACTGGGGTGCAATGGCTTTAGTGATGAAAAATATGGTTTTATAGATGAACCAATATATAAAGATGCATTATTAATCTTAAAAAAATCCGATGTTTAAACAAACCTTAAATTTATTTTAGGTAAAATTCGCGTTCAATTTAAAACAAGGAAACAAAAATGTTACAAGGTATACTTAGAGATAGTATCGCAAAACAACCAACAAAACAGTTAAGACGAGATGGTTATCTAATTGCCAACATTTACGGAAAAGGTATGGAAAACGTAAATGCTGCATTTAAAGTAAATGACTATGTTAGATATTTAAAAAATAAAGAGGCAGTTGCATTTGATGTAGATGTTGCAGGAACAACTTACAAAGTTGTTGTACAAGAGTACCAAAAACACCCTGTTACAGCAGCACTTTTACATGTTGATTTAATGGTTGCACAACCAGGTGTTAGAACAACTTACTATGTACCAGTTAGAGCAGAAGGAACACCAAAAGGTCTTAAAAATAAAGGTCTTTTAGCTTACCATAGAAATAGAGTTGCAGTTAAATGTACAATTGAAAACTTACCACAAGAATTCAAATTTGATGTAACTGATTTAGATACAGGTGACAACTACCTTGTAAGAGATATTAAACTACCAGAAGGTGTTGAATGTTTCCTAGACCCAAGAGTACCAGTTGTTGGTGTAATTAAAGCTAAATAGTCATAAAAGACTGAGCCTAATATGTACTTAATCGCTGGACTTGGTAATCCGGGTGATAAATACAAACTAAACCGGCACAATGTAGGTTTTTTGGTTATCGATGAGATAACCAAAAATCTACAAACTACAAATATCACAAACCAAAACTTCAAAGCCCAAGTTCAAAAATATTCATCTAATATTTATGCTAAACCTCAAACTTTTATGAATGACAGTGGAGCATCAATTATAAATATCGTAGAGTATTATAATATTGAAAATAACAATGTTATAATAGTACACGATGATTTAGACTTACCATTTGGAACAGTAAAATTCAAAATTGATGGTGGACATGGCGGTCACAATGGACTTCGTTCAATTGATAGCCATATAGGGAAAGATTACATTAGAGTGAGAATTGGTATAGGAAAACCTGAAGATAAAAAAGATGTAGCTAATTATGTATTATCAAATTTTACAAAAGAGGAATTAAAAGTTTTAGAGGATATAATACCTCATACTATTGAAGCGATAAATTCATTAAAGAGCTTATCACTTGAAGAGGTTAAATCAAAATATACAATTAAAGCTACTAAATGAATATAATTACAAAATATCTTCTATTAAAATATTTAAAATACTTTTTTATCATTTTAATATCTTTAGAGTGTTTCTTTGTAGGTATTGACCTTTTACAAAACTATTCAGAACTTCCAAACTCTGCAAACTTACAGTTACTTTATATAATGTATAATTCATTTTTTACTTTTACTATTACACTTCCATTATCTTTAGTTTTTGGCTGGATTGTCACTATAACAATTTTAGTAAAAAATAATGAACTAGTAAGTTTTTACTCATTATCTATTTCAAAAACAGATATACTAAAACCTATTGTAAACATCTCTTTAATCATCACTATTTTACTTATATCATTACAAGCAACGCCATTAGCATATTCATCAGAAAATAAAAATAAAATTTTAAATAATAGTTATTTTGTCAATGAAAAATCAAATATCTTTTTAAAATATAATGACTATTTTGTCTATTTTAAAAAACTGTATCCTTTAGAAAAAAAGGCAGAAGATATCCATATATTTAAAACAAAAAACAACGATGTAGTAGAAATTATTGTGGCTAAAAAAGCATATTTTCAAAATAATAGATGGTATGTAATTGATACAAAGATTACTAATAAACCAGCTATTATAGATTGGAATGATTCAAAGCTAGAGATACGAGATGAAAAGTTTTTATATACTTTAGAAGGATTTGAACCAAAGATTATCAACAATGTATATAAAGGGGAAGCACAATTTTCTATTATAGATGCAGTAAGAACCATCTTACTCCTTGAAGAACAAGATTTCAACACAAATAAAATAAAAACTATTTTATACTCACAAGTAGTTATGCCATTTTTTGTGATACCACTTATTATCATTATTTTTATATTTACAAATCCAAGTAGTAGGTTTTTTAACACAGCAGCATTTACTTCTATAACAATTTTTATAACACTTACATCATGGGGAATTTTATTTTTACTACAAAAATTAGCATTTGGGGGAATTCTTTTAGCAGAAATTGCTATAATAATACCAATAGTTATATTATTTATTATAACTTATTATATTTACAGTAAAAAAGTAATTTAGATGAAAATAAAAGCTTATGGAATATGTCTTTATAAAAAAGAGGGAAATACTACAAAAATATTATTATGTAAATCAATAACTAGTAATAGTAGATGGGGATTCTTAAAAGGTGTTCAAATAAAAGGCGAATCAAGCTTTCAAACAGCAATAAGAGAGTTTAGAGAAGAATCAAATATAAATATAGATAGAAAATATTTAGAACAATATTTTGAACAAACAAACAAAGAAAAAGATATAGGGATTTATCTAGTAAATTATAATAATATCAAAGATTTAGGTGTTTATTTTACTAATGGACAACTTTATAAAAGATATTTATCATGGGAAAATAGTGCTGTGAAATTTTTTGATATAAAAGATTTACCAAATATAAAAAAGAAACAAAACTATTTAGTAGAAAATATAGTGAAATATTTAAAAAAATAGCTATAGTCAATACTTCAATCTACTCAAATTCAAACTCTCTAACTCAATTCTTTATAAAATAACTTTTTATACCTTCTGCAATCCCTTTTGCAATATTCTTTTGGTAACTTTTTGTTTTTATTCGTCTTCCCTCTTTAGGATGAGATATATACCCTACTTCTATTAAAACAGATGGCATTTGTGCTCCTACAAGTACCCAAAAAGGTCCTTCTCTTACACCACCATCTCTAATACTGCTTTTCCCATAAATAGATCGTAACTTGTATAACATATTTCTTTGAATATCTATTGCTATTTTATTTGATGCTGTTATTTTTGATTGATTTAGTATAGTTAAAAACGAATTTTTACTTCCCCAACTCATTTTATCCATATCGCCTTTATTTTCTAAAGCAGCTACCCTTTTTGCTCTAGCACTTCTAGCAGGACTTAAAAAGTATGTTTCTATTCCATGAGCATTTCTTGCTTTAGATTTTGGTGCAGCATTAGCATGAATTGAGATAAAAATATCTGCGTTTTTCTTATTAGCAAAATGTGTTCTATGACTTAATTTAACATATTTATCTCTATTTCTTGTGAGATATACTTTAAAACCATTTTTTTCTAATTCTTTTTTCAAATATTTACTTATATTAAAGACTATATATTTTTCATAGTTTCTTCCTGAACCAACAGCACCTGAGTCTTTCCCTCCATGTCCCGCATCAATCACAATAGTTTTAGCTGATGGATAAAACATATTATCTGGTAACATTTTTACACTATTTGTTGAGCTCTTTTTCGATACTTTTTTATTCACACCTAAAACTTTTATAATAATGCTATTTTTCCCAATAATATAAATAGTATGTAAATTTGTTCTATTTTTCATTGAAATACGTAATGTATTTTTTTTATATTGAAATATTGTAATTCTATCAATACCTTTTATTGAAAGTTTTGTAGGTTTTGCATCTTTAAAATTCCCTTTGATATCAAACTCATCATAATGATACCGACCATCTTTTTTTTCATTAAAATCGATATATGATTTATTAATTTTATTATAAAAATTAATACGAATAGTATTGTTGTCTTGAATAACAGATTTGATTGAGAATTGAGGTTTTAAATAAGACTTTGTTTGTACTTTACTTTTAACTATTGTTTGTGTATCGATACGATTAAGTTCTTTTTGATACTTTAAAGTATCCATGTTAAGTTCATCAGCATAAGTGATGAGTTTTTTTAAATACTCTATCTCTTTGGCTTTATTATTAGACATAATAGCACCTAAATAGAGTTTTTTTGTACTATTGTACTTATCTTGATAATATTTTTTTGAAGCGGCAAAAGAATATTGAAATAATAATAAGGTAATTAAAAAAGTTTTAATTAATAATTTCAACTTACTCGCCGTTTGTTAATTTATCCATCAACTCTTTTACGGTTATTAGTTTTTGTATTTTATAACCATTTGCCCCTGTAAAAAACAATCCGGTATCAACCTTTCCAAGATATGCATCACTTAATCTATCAGCGATACAATATCCAACAGCTTTAGCTTCTTCACCTCTATTACATGGAGCTACACAGTTACTTATACAGGCAACTTTTGGAGCAGTTCCATTTTCTATAGACTTTTGAAGATTTGTTACAACACCTCTTGCAGGAAGTCCTACAGGAGATTTTAAAAGTTTTATATCTTTTTCCTCTGCATGTATAATGACATCTTTAAATTCTTCACTTGCATCACACTCATAAGTACCAATAAATCTAGTACCCATTTGTACACCAGCACATCCCATATCTAAAAATTTGTCAATATCACTTTTATCCCAAACTCCACCAGCTGCAATAATTGGCATACTTCCCCAATTTTTTGCTTCTTCAATAACAGGAGGTACAATATTTTCTAACTGAAACTCTTCTTTAAAACAATCATCATATTTAAAACCTTGATGACCTCCACTTAAAGGACCCTCAACAATAACAGCATCAGGTAATCTATCGTATCTTTTCCATTTTTTACAAATAAGTTTTAATGCTCTAGCAGAACTAACAATAGGAACTAATGCTACATCAGGATAATCTTTTGTAAACTCAGGCATATTTGTAGGAATTCCAGCACCTGTAATAATAATATTTGCTCCTGCTTCACAAGCATCTTGAACAACTCTACCATAATCATTTTGAGCATATAAAATATTTGCTGCTAATGGTTTGTCACCACAAATTTCTCTAGCATTTTTAAAGATTTCAATTAAAGCTTCTTTAGAGTAAAAATTTTCTTCTGAATAAGGTTTACCTTGTATATTTTTTTTCGAAAAATGTTTGTTTTGATAATATCCTGTACCAACTGCACTTATAACACCTAATCCGCCTTCAAGTGATACATTTCCAGCTAGTTTATCCCAACTTATACCGACACCCATACCGCCTTGTATAATTGGTTTTTCAATCTCATATTTACCTATTCTCATCCATTACCCTTATTCTAAATTTCTACTAAACTGTATTTTATTGTATCGTAATTTTTGCAAAATTTTTCTTACCCTTTTGCAATATATATTCTTTGTTCTCTAAAACCATTGTATCATCATCTACTTTCTTTTGATCAAGCTTCACTGCACCAGCTTTTATATCTCTTCGTGCTTGTGAGGTTGAGGGAACTAATTCACACTCAACTAATGCTTGTAAAATACCAGTACCACTTGTTAAAATATATTCTTTCATATCTGTTGGAATATCTTTTTTAGCAAAGATTTTTGTAAATTCTACAGCTGCTTTTTCACCAGCACCCTTTCCATGAAATCTATCAACAATCTCTATTGCTAACATATCTTTTGCTTTTTTGGGATGTACGATTCTTGTTTCAACATCACTTTTTAATTGTGCAATCTCTTTTAAACTTTTTGAAGATAATAGCTCATAGTATCTCCACATCAATTCATCAGATATACTTAATATTTTTCCAAACATATCATTTGGTTCATCAGTCACACCAATATAGTTTCCAAGAGATTTTGACATCTTTTGTACACCATCTAAGCCTTCTAAAATAGGCATCATCAATACAACTTGCTGTTTTTTTATATTGTATGCTTTTTGAATTTGTCTCCCCATTAAAAGATTAAACTTTTGATCTGTACCACCTACTTCAACATCAGATTCCAAATGAACACTATCATAACCTTGCAATAAAGGATAGGTAAATTCACTTACTGCTATTGGAGAGTTTGAAGCATATCTTTTACTAAAATCATCTCTTTCTAACATTCTAGCAACTGTTAAATGTGAAGCTAAGTGTATTATACCTGCTGCTCCTAAATCATTAAGCCAAGTACTGTTAAACACAACTTGAGTTTTAGACTCATCAAGGATTTTAAACACTTGTTCTTTATAGCTTTGTGCATTTTTTAAAACATCATCTTTACTTAATATTTTTCTTGTTACACTTTTTCCTGTTGGATCTCCAATACTTGCTGTAAAATCCCCAATTAAAAACTGTATAATTGCACCATACTTTTGAAATACTGAAAGTTTTTGTAATAATACTGTATGACCTAAATGTAAATCTGGTGCAGTTGGATCAAACCCAGCTTTTACATAAAAATTCTCACCATTCTCATAATAATTTCGAATTAATTTCTCTAATCTCTCATTATCTATAATCTCTTCCGCACCTCTTGAAATTTCTTCAAGTGTTTCTTTAATTTTCAATTCCATTTCTATCCCTATTTATAAGCATCTAAACTTAAATAAAATTCTATAATTTTTACTTTTTGTTCACATAAAGCTCGTACTTGATCTTTATTGTCATTTTTTATTTCAAAATCTATTGTACAATATTGATTAGAGGCGTATTTATCCCGACCATAATCTATAAGTAAAATTGTAGCTTCATGCTCTACAGATAAGTATGTTAAAAATTTTGCTAACTCACCTCGCATATTTGCAAAACTGACAACCATTTTATATGTATAAAACTTATCTTTTACCCAATCACAATATAGCATTTGATTATTTTTTTTCATTTTTTTGTAGGCTTTTTCACACAACTTATGATGTATTGTTACATCTTTATTATCTTTTAAAGCTACAATATCATCACCAAACTTGGGGTGACAACAGTGGTCAAATGATACTGTATTTATACTAAAATTTGAATATATCAAGACATTATCAAATTGAATCTTTTTTAAACTCAAATTTTGCACTTTGAATCTTGCAAATATACCCTCTTTTGATCGTATATATTTTTGAATTGTTTTTTTAATATGCTTTAAGTGATCAAGATTATAAACAATTTTATTTAAGTTAGTTAATTTTAAATTATCACTAAGCTCATCTAAAATAAATTCTCTATATCTTGAAAATATTGTATTGATGATATTTCTACTACTTAAATCATCAATATGTTTTAATCTATTATGACATAAAGTCTTAATTGATTTTTTTGCTTTTGTTGTTTGTACCATATCTTGCCAAGTACATCTAGGTATAATATGATTGTTTGTAATAATTGAAATAATATCGCCACTTCGAAGCTGTGTAAGTAAAGGTTTTTTTACTTTATTTACAATAGCTTCCATAGCATAATTTCCCACATCTGTATGTATTTCATACGCAAAATCAAATGCAGTTGAGCCTCGAGGCATCATAAAAATATCACCTTTTGGTGAATATACTACGATATCTTCACTATATAAATCTTGTTTTGCATCATTATAAAACTCTTCCACACTTGAATCATTAGAAGCAAGAGAATGAAGCCAATCAAGACTTGGTCCTTTTGAAGCGGTAGTTGTTGTTCCACTTTTATATTTCCAGTGCGCTGCAACTCCATATTCTGCTATATCATGCATATCATATGTTCTAATTTGAACTTCAAATATTTTTGAGTCAGAAAAAACTGTAGTATGTATTGTTTGATAACCATTTTCTTTAGGTACAGAGATATAATCTTTGAACCTTGAAACTAACGGTTTAAAATTTGTATGAATAACCCCTAAAATATTATAACAATCAAGTGGTTCTTTTACCAATATTCTTATAGCATATAGATCTAAAACCTCATCAATACTTACACCTTTTCGTTGCATTTTTAAAAATATTGAATAATAATGTTTAATTCTACTAAATATTTTAATATCATCTGTAAAACCATTTTTATCAAGTACATTTTTTGTTTTTGATAAAAAGTTGTTGATTGTAAGTTGAACTTTTTGTTGATACTCTTTCATATAAGCATCTATTTTTTGATATTCTTCAGGATACAAATAAGAAAAAGATAAATCTTCTAAAATATTTTTAATAGTAGAGATACCTAATCTATGTGCAATTGGAGCATATACAACTAAAGTTTCTTCAGAAATTCGTTGTTGTTTCTCAGTAGATAATGCTTCAAGAGTCAGCATATTATGTAATCTATCACACAATTTTACAACCATAACTCGAACATCATCAATAGATGCTATCAACATTTTTCTAAAAGTTAAAGCGGAAGTAACAAGTTTAGAATTATCAGAAGCAGGAGCTAGTTCATGCTCTCTAATCTCCGTTATTTTAGTAAGTCCATCGACAATATGTGCCACATCTTTACCAAATAATTTTTCAACATCTTCAATAGTCGTTTCAGTATCTTCAACTACATCATGAAGTAATGCAGCTATCACCATATGCTCATCATTGCTGTAATATGCTGTAACTACTGATACAAGAATTGGGTGAACTACATATTCTTCACCACTTTTTCTAAACTGATTTGTATGTGAATTTATGGAAAATTCAAGAGCTCTTTGAACATCTTCAGTTAAATGGAAATTTTCCTTTAAAAGTTCAATTGAGCCTTCAATTGTATGAGTGTTTTTTATATTTTTTAGAAATTTATTCAAGTTAATATAAATTTATTTTTTTATTCTAGACCATCTATAACTAATACACCTGATGCTATCTCTTTAATAGCAATATCAGTGTATTTCATATTTTTTGTTTGATTACTATCTATTAAAGGTTTTGCACCTTTACTTAATTCATCTGCTCTTTGACCAACAGCTACAGATAATATATATCTATCATTATTTACTTTTTCTAATGCTTGTGCTAATATCTCTTCAATTCTCATTTTTTTTCCTTCTTAATTTACTACTGAACATTGGCTAAAATCACCATTTACAATATTTAACAAATTACCTTTTGTATTCATATTTGCAACTACTATTGGAAGTCCATTGTCTTTTGCTAAAGCAATTGCTGTATCATCCATAACTTTAATATGATCTTTTAAAGCTTCATCATAACTAATTGTATCTAGTTTTACAGCATCTGCGTATTTTGCTGGGTCTTTATCATATACACCATCAACTTTAGTTGCTTTAATAAGCATCGTAGCTTCTATCTCACTTGCTCTTAAAGTTGCTGCTGTATCTGTTGTAAAGAAAGGATTTCCTGTCCCTGCACTAAAAATAACTACTCTCCCTTTTTCAAGGTGTCTTTTCGCTCTTCTTACTATAAAAGATTCTGCAATTTGCTCCATTTTTATTGCTGTTTGTAGTCTTGCACACACACCAATATGTTCTAAAGCCTCTTGCATAGCTATACCATTTACAACAGTTGCAAGCATACCCATATAATCACCACTTGTTCTTTTGATAATACCATCAGCAGCAGCTGTAACACCTCTTACGATATTTCCACCACCAATAACAATACCAACTTCGACATCATTATCAACTAATTGCTTGATCTCATTTGCGATATAGTCTAGTATTTTTGTATCAATACCATACCCTTCCTCACCTGCAAGTGCCTCACCTGAAAATTTTACAAGGACTCTTTTATTCAATTCAATTCCTTTTATAGTTCTATTTAATTTTGCGATTATATCTAATTTTTTATTATGATTCGTTTAAGAAAAAATAGAGGAATAATTAATTACATATTTATCAATATTTTTTCAACTAACACTTAACTTACACTTCCTTGTTATACTTCCATACATCTTAAGAAAGGAGAACACTATGAACATAAACAAATACATAGCAATTTTAGCAATTGCAGGAGTAACTAGCTTGTTTTCAGCAGAAGTGAAACAGATTAGTATTTTGGCAGATCAAATTAAAAATACTAATGACATGAATGTTAAGAAACAGTTAATGATTGATCTTAACAAAGAGCTTGAAGCACTAGAAAAAAAAGATCTTCCAAAAGCACAAGCTATAATTGATAAAAAGTTAAAAAGAACTAACTAAACTACTATAAAATCTATACTATATTTAATTTAATAATTTTTGTAAGATATTTTATCTTTAATGATAAAATATCTTACATTTTATATAAATACTTTTTCAACTTACACTTAACTTACACTTCCTTGTTATACTTTCATACATCTTAAGAAAGGAGAACCACCTATGGAGCTAAATAAATACATAGCAATCCTAGCAATTATTGGAACAACCAGTTTATTTTCAGCGGAAGTAAAACAAATTAGTATGTTAGTAAATAAAATCAACAGCACTAAAGATATTAAAGTTCAAGATAAACTAATAGATGATCTTGAAAAAGAATGCGCAAAAGTAGAAAAAGAAGATCGTATTACAGCACAAGCTATTATTAAAGAAGAATTAATAACTTCTAAATAATCGCTTAAAACTACTGTAAAATATTTTATTGCAAAAAATAGAATATTTTACATTTTAAATAAAATATTCTATTTAAAAATAAGCGTTATACGACTTCCTTCACCCACAACACTTTTTATATCAATAGTTATATTTAAAATATCACATAATTGTTTCACAATATTCATACCAATACCTAATCCATTGGTGTTTTCTTTATAATATCTTTTAAAAACTTTTGTAGTATCTTTTATTCCTATTCCTGTATCTTCAATTATTAATATTTTATTTTTAAACTCTATATGAACTTGTCCATTTTTTTTATTATATTTGCAAGCATTTGTTAATAGATTATCTATTATACGGTCTACTCCATTTTTATTACTTTTAACAGTTACATTGCTAATATTTTTTGTAAAGTTTATATTTGGATAAATCTTTTTTAATATTTCTACTTTCCCATTTATTAACTCATATAAAGAAACATTTTCATCATTGATTATAGTATTGGGATTCATAAATTCTAAATTTTTGTATAAAGATGCTATCCCTTTCGCACTCAATTCAATTCTTTCAATCTCTTCAAAATCTCCACGCTTTCTTAGTAATTTTGAATTTAATAAAATTGAAGTTGCTGGCGTATTTAAATCATGTATTAAATCTTTAAGAAAATTCTCTAAAAGATACAATGCTTCACGCATAGGTCTTAAAGAATAAAAAGCAAATCCAATAGAAAGAAAAAGTAACAAAAAGAAAATAATGATACTTACTTTAAACAATTTTTTTATAAATTGATTATAAATTTTATCATATTTTGATTTTTCAAAAACTACTTTTAATAAATAAGGACCTTTTGAAGGTATTTGAAAATAAGCACACAGTCCATCTTCAAGATGATATATTTTAAATATCTCCTTTTTTTTATCATCAACTACAATATCCAAAGAAAATGTGTCGCCTTTAAAATCATAAGTATAATCTTTCATTTGGTAAAGAATAGTTTGTTCTATCTCCTTAACCTCTTCCTCATGATACATATATAAAACAACACTAGAAAGTAAAATAAGAGGGATAAAAAAAAGAAATAAAGTTGTAAAAAAAGATTTTTTTTCATAGTTTTTCAAGTTTATATCCTATACCTTTTGTATTTGTTATATTCAGATTTAAAACTTTTTTTAGTTTACTAATTAAAACACGCAAAGCTGTATCACTAGGTTTATTCATATACTCAAAAAATGTTGATTTATTTACAGTTACATTTATATTTTTAATAAGTAATGAAAAAATCTCTTTTTCAACCATCCCTAACGAAACCTCTTTATCAGCTTTTAACACCCTATTTTCAAATAAATCAAATGTAATATCATTGTATCTAATTATTGGGTTTTTTCTTTTTAGTATTGCTTTAATACGAGCTAAAAGCTCATCAAGTTCAAAAGGCTTTTTAATATAATCATTACAACCATTTTCAAAACCTTCTAAAATTGATGCAGTATCTCGTAATGCAGTAATAAAAAAAGTTGGTGTTTCATCTTCTGCATTACGCAAAAGTTTTAGCGTCTCAAGACCATTTAATGAAGGGACATTAATGTCAAATAAATATAAATCAAACTTATTTTCATATGTTATTTCTAATACTTCTTCCCCATCTTCTACTAAAGTGACATTATAATTTTCTTGTTCTAAAACCTGCACCATTGTTTGTGCTAAAATAGTATCATCTTCTAAAAGTAATATTTTCATTTTTTTAACGAACTATCATTATAAATTTCATAAGGAAGTTTTTTCTTTGCTTCAATAATAGCATTTGATTCCTCAGCTGCTTTTTTATTATTTTGTGCCAATTTTTGTTTTAATTGCTCAATAAGAAGCTTTTTTTCTTCTGCACTACTTGCCTGTTGTACTTTTTCTAATAAATTATCTAGTTGAGTGTCTTTTGCAAGAGATATTGTTATAATTACAAACAATAGACTAACAATAAGTTTATTTAAACTCATTTTTTATCTCCAGATACTTTATCTGAACTATTTTGCTGTAAACTTTTTATTTTATTTTTAATTATTTCAATAGGAGATAATCTAAATTTACTGAGATCACAATTATGTTTTTTAGCCAATTTATATTGAAGATCATATGATGTTTGTGCTTTATTAATATTTTGAGCAAATACGCTTTGTGAATGATTTTCAATTAAAAACAATTGAGCTTTAGCGCCTATTATATCATTTTGTTGAAAATATCCTTTATCAAATTCTTTGATAACATAAGATGATGCATGTTGCATAATTTGTATATGTTTTGCACAGTTATATTGTTTTTTTACAATAGGTTCTTTATTTTTTTCCACATTTTGTATATTGTTTTTTTGACTACACCCAGATAAAATAATTAAAAAACCTATAATAAAATATATTTTTTGTAATTTGAACATCTCTTAGTATTCTCCTAAAATATAAAAATAAAATTACGACTCAAAAACTATTATTTTTTTTGACCAATAATTCTTTTACCTCTTTGTTTAGGCTGATTTTTATTTGCTTTTTTATGTTTTTTATTTCCAAAAGCTCCACCAGTTTTTTTTCTTTTTATATCATCTTTTGTTTCAACAATTTTTTTAGTAGCAATCATCTTGATTCTACTTCCAACATCAAAACCTTCAAGCTCTAGTTTTGGAATCTTTTGCCCAACATATTTTTCAACTTCTATAATTGCTGCCATATCATATTCATCAAGTAAAGAGATTGCTATACCATTTTTTCCAGCTCGGGCTGTTCTTCCTATTCTATGTACATAATCAATAGGCATAAAAGGTAAATCAAAATTTATCACATAATATAAATCTACAATATCAAGTCCTCTTGCAGCAACATCTGTTGCAACTAAAACTCGTATCTCATTTTCTTTAAACTGTGTAATTGCTTTTGCTCTTGCACCATGTGTTTTATCACCATGTACTGAAGCTGCTTTAAGTCCATCAAGTTTTAGGTTTTTTACAATCTCTTCTGCACTTGCTTTTGTTTTACAAAATACAAGTACTTGTTGCATATTTTGACTTCCAATTAAAAATGAAAGCATCTCTAATTTTTTTTCTGCTGTTACAGGATACGCTACTTGTTCTACTCTATCATTTACTCTATCATTTGATTTTACTTCTATTATCTTTGGATTTATAAGAAGTGTGCCAGAAAGTTTTTTTACATTTGGACCAAGTGTAGCTGAACACAAAATAGTTTGTTCTAATGTTGTTAAACTAGTCATTACCTTCTCTATATCTGAAACAAATCCCATATCAAGCATAGTATCTGCTTCATCAAGAACTAAAGTATCTACTTTAGTAAGGTTGATTTTTCCTTTTTCTATCAAATCCATCAATCTACCAGTTGTTGCGATAACAATATCTACTTTATCTTCAAGTTTTTTGATTTGTGGCTTTATATTTGAACCACCAAATACAACACATGTTTTTATATCTAAATATTTTGCATAGTTATGAATACTTTTTTCTAACTGTAATGCTAACTCTCTTGTTGGGGCTATAATTAACTTAGATAATATTCTATTATTTTCATTTTTATCTTGATACTCTTTGATACTTTGTAACATAGGCAATACAAAAGCAGCTGTTTTCCCAGTTCCTGTTTGTGCAATAGCTAATAAATCTCTTTTTCTCAAAAGATACTCTATAGCCTCTTCTTGTATTTTTGTTGGATTTGAATATCCTAAATCTTCGGTAGCTTTAGATATCTCTTTACATAATCCTAATTGTCTAAATGTCATCTGTTCTCTTTATTTGGTATAATTTTTATATATTTATGATATCTAAACTTTACTTAAGTTTCAGTGTACCTAAATTTTGGTACAATTATTAAAATAAATAACATTAAAAAGGAGATAGATTATGAAAGCTACTTACATATCTAAAAATATCATATTTAAAAGTACCAATCTACTCCTTCTCCATACTTCAAAATAATCTAAATTTTTACGCAAAAGTCTAAATTGAAAAATTTAAAAACTATAACACAATATATAACAAGGTTTATAAAATGACAAATAATAAAAATATAATCATATTTGATACAACATTACGAGATGGAGAACAATCTCCAGGTGCTTCTATGAATACAGCGGAGAAGATACAAATAGCTCAACAATTAGAAAAATTACGAGTTGATGTAATCGAAGCTGGTTTTGCAGCTGCAAGTCCAGGAGATTTTGATGCTATATCTCAAATAGCTCGTACTATTAAAAACAGCAAAATATGTTCATTAGCAAGAGCTGTTGATAATGATATAAAAGCAGCAGGTGAGGCAATAGCAGCAGCAAATGCAAAAAGAATACACACTTTTATAGCAACAAGTCCAATTCATATGCAATACAAATTAAAAATGTCACCTGATGAAGTAATAAAACGAGCTGTTCATGCAGTACAGTATGCAAGAACATTTGTAGAAGATGTAGAGTTTTCTTTAGAAGATGCAGGAAGAAGTGAATTACCTTTTATGAAAGAGATTACACAAGCTGTTATTGAAGCTGGTGCTAGTACTATTAATTTACCAGATACTGTTGGTTATCGATTACCACAAGAGATTAGATATATGGTTGAACAAATGGTTGGGTTTATTGATTCAATTGGTTCAAATGCGATTGTATCGTTACACAATCACAACGACTTAGGGTTAGGTGTTGCAAATACATTAGCTGGTATTGAAGCAGGTGCAAGACAAGTTGAGTGTACTATCAATGGTTTAGGTGAGAGAGCTGGAAATGCAGCTATGGAAGAGATTGTTATGACATTAAAAACACGACAAGATTTATTCCCTGGTATCACTACAAATATCAATACAAAAGAGATATATCAGGCTTCTAGAATGGTTGCAAATATTACAGGGATTGAGCCTCAACCAAATAAAGCAATCGTTGGGAAAAATGCTTTTGCACATGAAAGTGGAATTCATCAAGATGGTGTTTTAAAACATCAAGAGACTTATGAGATTATGAAACCTGAAGATATAGGGATTGAGAAAAACAACTCTATAGTTTTAGGGAAACACTCTGGTCGAGCTGCATTTAAAGATAAGTTAGTACATTTAGGGTTTGCTGACTTACCTGATGATGAGTTAAATACTGCATTTGAGAGATTCAAATTATTATGTGATAAGAAAAAAGAGATTATGGATGACGATGTTCGAATGATTGTAACTGATGAAAAATTAAATCATAATAAAATTTATGAAGTTACTGCTGTTCAAATTTCAGACTGTAGTAGAGGTGTTCCAAGTGCTGTTGTTTGTATTAAACACAAAGATCAAGAGATAATAGAAGCTGCAATTGGTGATGGAACAATGGATGCTATTTTTAAAACAATTGACAGAATCACAGGTTATAATGGTACATTAATAGATTATAATGTGAAAGCTGTCAGTGAAGGTAAAGATGCTTTAGCTAAAGTTACTTGTAAGGTAACATTTAATGATGATAATCCTCCTATGATAGGTCACGGATTAAATTTAGATACAATGGTTGCAAGTGCTAGGGCTTATGTGGGTGCTTTAAACAGCTATTTATCTATGAAAGATATGTTAAATAAAAATAATCCACATCAAATATAAAGGAGGGACATTATGAAAAGTAAAATTTTAGGTTTGATACTTATATCTATTATTGCAATACTTAGCAATGGTTGTGCTACTTGGGAAGGTGTTAAAAAAGACACAAATGATGGATGGGAAGCAACAAAAAGTGCTGTTCATGAAGCAACAGAGTAGTATCTAATATATGACACAATTGGTATAAAAATGAGAAGGATTTAAGTGAAAGAAATATTAGTTAAAGCAGCTTATTCACTTGAATCCTCACAAACTTACTATAAAACAAAACATTTTTTTTATGAATTATTAGAGGATGTAAACTCTACAAAAAGAAAATATTTTGATTTTTTTATGATTTTCCTCGTACTTAGTACCGTAGCTATTTTAATCTATGAGGTAAATCATTCATTACTTCCTTGGCTTGATACTTATGAAACAGTCGCTATTATCATATTTATTATTGAGTGGCTTTTACGATTTTGGGTCAGTTCTCATTCTAGACGACATATTATAGAAGATTATGAAAAAAGTCAGTTATTAAATCAACCATATGACTGGACAATTTCTGTCAAAAAAATCATTAAAGAAAAATTTTCTTTTGTAATTTCTCCAATGTCTATCATTGATTTACTTGCTATTTTACCATATTATAGACCATTAAGAATTCTTAGAATTTTTATGTTATTTAGACTTTTTAAAATTTTACGATATACAAATTCTATTAAACAATTTCGTCATGTATTTATAGAAAAGAAATTTGAATTTTTAACTCTTGCTTTAATGTTTGTTATGGCTGTAACTTTTGGTTCTACAATTATTTTTATTTATGAAGGTGCTGGGGTCAATCCTAATATTCATGATTTTTTTGATGCAGTTTATTGGTCTGTTATAACAATTTCTACAGTTGGATTTGGAGATATTAGTCCTGTTACAATACAAGGGAGAGTAGCAACATTATTTTTAGTAATTGGAGGTATGGGTGTCATTGCATTTTTTACTTCAATTGTAACTACAGCACTCAATGAAAAGCTTTTAATCATAAAAGAAGAAAAAGTGATGGGTGAAGCGAATGCTTTAAACGACTTTGCTATTATTTGTGGCTTTGGACGAATGGGACAAATTCTTGCAGAAGAATTTTTAAAAACAAAACAAAAATTTTTAATTATTGATAAAAATAATGAATCATTTAATCATGAAAAAACTCAAAAACTTCTTACAATAGAAGGTGATGCCACAGACTCAACTCTTTTACAAAAAGTAGGTGTTGCAAATGGTGCTTCCTCTATCATTGCAATTACAGATAATGATGCTGTAAATTTATCCATCATATTAGCAGCAAGAGCACATAATCCAAGTATCTATATCATAGCAAGAGCTAATAATGTTGAAATAAAAGAAAAACTTTATATTGCTGGTGCAAATGAAGTAATATTGTCTAGTGAAGTTGCAGGACTAGTTGCCTCTGAATATATAGGACAACCTGTTGCTTTTGAAGCTATAGATGATATTCTATTGAATAATGAAGGTGCTGTTATGGATGAAATTGAGATACTAGACAACTCAAACTATATCGGACATAAACTCCAAGATATAAATTTTGAAAACTTCAATCTTACTCTTATAGGTGTCATAGATGCACAGGATAGAAAAAACTTTAAATTCAATCCTAAAAAAGATCAATACACTTTAAAAGTAAAAGATATCCTTATAGTTATTGGTTTCAAAGAATCTATTATCCAATTTAAAATAGAACTCCTCTCTAAGAAATTATATAAAAAAAGAGTTAAAAATGGAAAATAAAATAGTAATTTTTAGCTTTACAAACATAGCAAAACAGATAGCTAAAACATTAAAAATGAAAAACTATCATATCATTGTTATTGAAGAAGATGAAGAGTTGGCTAAAAATGCAAAAAAATCAGGCTATGAAGTTATACAAATATCGTTGATGAACGATGATAATATTCAATCACTACACCTTGATGACCCTCTAATAAAAGGATTTTTTTGTCTTAACAATAATAAAAACACAAATCTCTTTGTCACTTTAAGTGTACGACACTTATATCCAAAACTTAAGATAATCTCTGTTTCATTTGCAAGTGAAGATAATAAAACAATAAGTTTAGCTGGTGCAGATAAAATAATCAATCCATATGAAATTGGTGCATTGAGAATTTTTAGACTTTTACACAAACCATTTATATTAGATGTTTTAGATAATATTTTATTTAGTGAATCAAATATTGAAGTATCAGAAATCACTATTAAAAAAAATTCTCTTTTAGATGGTGTTTATTTAAAAGATATTCAACTAATAGAGAAATATAATCTTATTTTACTTGGACTTCAAGATAAAGAATTAAGTGAAAAATTCATATTTTATTCAAGTGGAATCAACCATAAAATAGATGCTGATGATACTTTAGTAGTACTTGGTTACTCTCATGATCTTAAAAGTTTTAAATTATTACTAAATAATAACCATAAACAATAATTATTCACTTTTTTGATTAACATTGTGCTAGAATACCCCTCAAATTTATCGATAAGGGTTTTAGATGACACAATTTTATTTCTTCTTGAGACTTTTAAAAGAGTCTTTTAGAGATTTAATACCTATAGTACTGGTTATACTATTCTTTCAGTTAGCAATATTGCAAACAATTCCAGAAGATTGGCTACCAACTACCATAGGTATGATTATAGTAGGTATTGGACTTGCTATATTTTTACAAGGTTTGGAAATAGGTATTTTTCCAGTTGGTGAAGGATTAGCACGAGATTTTGCAAAAAGTGGTTCAACTTTGTGGATATTACTTTTTGCTTTTGCAATAGGTTTTGGTACAACCATTGCAGAACCTGCTCTTGCTGTTATTGCAGATAAAGCTGCTGCTATTAGTAGTGGTAGAATTGATGCAAATACTTTAAGATATGTTGTAGCACTATCAGTTGGTTTTGCTATTTTACTTGGTGTTTATAGAATTATCAAAGGGCATCCAATTCACTACTACATTATAGGTGGTTATATAGCTGTAGTTAGTGTGACATTTTTTGCACCAAAAGAGATAATTGGACTTGCTTATGATTTAGGTGGAGTTACAACTTCAACAGTTACTGTTCCTTTAGTTGCAGCACTTGGTATTGGTCTTGCTTCTACAATTAAAGGAAGAAATCCTGTAATTGATGGTTTTGGGTTAATTGCCTTTGCGTCGCTTACACCTATGATATTTGTTCAAATTTATGGAATCTTTGTTTATAACTTTGTAGAAGCAACAGAAGTTGCACAAGTTGTTATTGAAGCAAAAGTTTCACAAACAGCAGCAATATCTATAGAATCTGTAACTACTGGTATTTTAGCAGTTGTGAGAGATGTATTACCTATTTTGGCAATTATATTCTTCTTCCAATATGGTATTTTAAAGAAATCTATTGAGAATTTAAAATTAGTTATTATTGGATTCATACTTGTTATTTTAGGTCTTTATGCATTTATTTTAGGTCTTGAAATGGGTCTATTTGCTCTTGGTGAATCAATGGCATTTCAACTCACACAAGCTGGAAATATGTGGATTATTTATGCTTTTGCTTTTGCTATAGGGTTTTCAACAACTATGGCAGAACCTGCACTTATGGCTATTGCAAAAAAGGCAAAAGAGATTAGTGATGGTAAAATCAATGATATGACTTTGCGATTATTCGTAGCTTTTGGAGTTGCTTTTGGTATAGCACTTGGGGCATTTAGAATCGTTGATGGTGGACATATTCATTATTATATTATTGTTGGGTATCTTATTGTAGTTTTCTTAACATTTATTGCACCAAAACATATCATACCAATTGCTTATGATAGTGGTGGGGTAACTACTTCAACAGTAACTGTACCTTTAGTTGCAGCTCTTGGTATTGGTCTTGCTACAAACATTGATGGAAGAAGTCCATTAATTGATGGTTTTGGATTAATCGCATTTGCATCATTATTCCCAATGATAACTGTTATGGCTTACGGTATTTTAGTAGAACGACTTCATGTCAAAGGTAATAAAGATATTGCTAAAGAAGAGGCTCAATCTACTACATCAAAAATACATGGTAGTTTAGAAGGTGTTGATGACATGAGTTTATCAACTATAAATCTTGATGCTACAGATTTACGACATTCTATGAAATTAGACTTTTCAGCTGTTATTATTATAGTACCACAAGGGAAAGAGGATGATGCGCTTCATGCAGCTAAAGAAGCTGGTGCTAGTGGTGTAACTATTCTAAATGCTTCTGGTATGGGATTAGCTGAACTTGATAACTTCTATAGACATAAGCCAGAAGAGAGTGATAAACTACTTTTATTTATAGTTCCAAGTATGATAGTAGATAAAATTATAAGAGAGATGGTAAATAAACTTCATATTACTACAAGTGGAGATGGTATAGCATTTTGTGTACCTATTTCACATATGAAAGGGATCTCTATGAGACAAGAAGACCTTTTTGAAAAAGAGGTTGAAGAGATAATTAAAGAGAAAAAGAAATAATCTTTTTCTCTTTATTCTTTTAGTTTTTAGAGTTTAAAAACTGCTCCACAGCAACACCTTCTCTCAAACCTTCATCAAAAACTACAGAAAAACCTTTTTCTAGAACAGTAAAAATTAATTGAAAAATATCAATACCAGAACCTATAAATTGAACTCGATTTGTTCCTGTTAGCACTTCTGCTTTTTCTAATGGAATTGATTGTAAATAATTTTTATAATACTCTAAATCATTACTATATACTTTTGTTCCATTGATAATGTTTTTATCATAAGTTTGATAATTCAAATTATGTTTTAGTGCTGCAATTGTTGTAGGCGTACCAGCTGTTGCTATAAGCTGTAACTCTTGGATAGAAAAAGGTAAAGTTTGAATATAATTTTGAATATCTTTTCGAAACTTTTTAAGAATCTCTTCTTTATTTGATGATTGAGACAATGTCACTATCCCTACTTCAAAACTTTTAAATATTGGAACATTCTTTTTTACAAATACGAGCTCTGTGCTTCCACCACCTATATCTACTAATATGATGTTTTCACTATTAATACTTTGTTTTTTCAAACTATATTGAAGCCCTAAAAGTGTAAGTCGGGCTTCTTTATCTCCACTAATTACGGTAAATGAAACGCCTGTTTGTTTTTTGATTTGGTCAATGATAAAAGAGGAGTTTTTTGCTTGACGCATAGCTGAAGTTGTAACAGCTATCACATCCTGTGGATTATAATGAAGTTTTTCGATACTTTGATTGATAGCTGTTACTATTCTCTGTAAAGCTTCATTTGAGATATTACCAGTTTGTTTTAAACCATCAGCTGTCCCAACAGTTGTTTCAAAATCTCCAATAGCTTCATCTTTTGAAAAATCATACATCAAAACTCGAAATGAGTTAGAACCTAAATCACATGAAATAACAATATTTGACACTACAATATCTCAGCACGACCATTTTTCATAACAACAGTATCTTCTATTCGTACGCCAAACTGTTCAGCTAAATAGATACCGGGTTCAACTGTAAAAACCATATTGTTTTCTATAATCATATCATTTCTACCATTGATATTTGGGTACTCATGAATATCAAGTCCCACTCCATGTCCAGTACTATGAACAAAGTATTTTCCATATCCAGCTTTTTCTATCACATCTCTTGCAAGTTTATCTATAGCACTAGCTTTCATACCTACTTTAGCTTTACTTATTGCAGTTTGTTGTGACTTTAAGACTATATCATATACTTTTTGTTCTAGCTTCGTTTTAAACTTTTGCTTTCTTTCAAATGTCATATTTTTTGTAGCATTTGAAGTACAAGTTCTGTCACTACAATATCTTTTATACTTCACACCAGCATCAACTAACAATAAATCATTTTGAGTTAAAATTTTCTTTGTTGGAAGAGCGTGGGGTTTTGCACTATTTTCATTGATAGCTACTATAGGATCAAAACTAAGATCTAACTCACCTACATTACTCATAAACTCTTTGGCTTTAAAAAAAAGATACTTTTCACTTTTTCCTAAACCCTCTTTTTGAATATAAGAACTAAATCTTTTAAAACCATCTCTACCTAAACTCATAGCTTTTTTTATAAGCTTTATCTCTTCATCTGTTTTGATAATTCTTTTCATTTTTGAAAAATTTGGTTTTTGAATAAATTTAATATCTAAATTGTGTTTTAAAGAGTTATAGGTAAGTAATTTAAAATCATTTGGATCAAATGATATTTTTTTAATTTTTGATTTTTTGAGTATTTTTCGTGCCGCTTTTATTAAGTCATTTGTAACAATTACTTCACAATTTTTGGTAAATAGTTTTGCTTCTATCTCATATCTTGCATCAGTGATAAAATATTTTTCATCACTGATATTTAAAAAAATTACATTATCACAACTATATCCACATTCAAAATAAACCACATTTTCATCTTGAAGTATATAGTTTTTCATAATCTATTTATTTTCTTCTGCTTTTTTTTCTTGTGCTGATAGTTTTGCATTTTGTGCTGCTTGCATCTCATTGATTATTTGCATTAAAGCAATAAGTCCCATGTGATATCCAAATGGACCAAATCCTGTAATAACACCTAGACTAGCAGTTGCAGTTACAGATTTTTGTCTAAATTCTTCTCTTTTGTATATATTTGAAATATGTACTTCAACTACTGGTAAATTTACAGCACTAATTGCATCAGCAATAGCAATACTTGTATGAGAATATGCTGCTGGATTTATAATAATACCATCAACTGTCCCTAAACATTCTTGAATTTTATCAACTATTTCACCCTCTAAATTACTTTGAAAGAACTCTAACTCAACACCATTTTGGTCTGCACTTCCTTTCATTTGTTGATGAATTTGGTCTAGTGTCATTGGTCCATAAATATTTTGCTCTCTAATACCAAGCATATTTAAATTTGGTCCTTGTATTACTGCTATTTTCATTATTATCCTTTTTTTAATTGTAAATTATAAATTTTTGGTATAATATCTAAAATATAATAAGAGGTTACTAATATAATGAAGTTTTTATGTGCAGATTGGCTTGTCACTTGTGATGATAATTTTACTATTATACAAAATGGTGCTATCTGTTTTGATGAAAAAATCGTAGCAGTTGATAGTTACGAACAATTACAAAAACAATATCCAAATGAAACTTTTGAATATTTAGGAGAAAACTCTTGCCTTATGCCAGGACTTATCAATACTCATGTACACTTAGAGTTTAGTGCAAATAAAACAACATTAAAGTATGGTAACTTTGTACAATGGCTTTTTTCAGTTATCAAAAATAGAGAAGAGCTTATAGAAAAAGCAGATAAAAAACTTATTGATAATGAACTAGCTAAAATGATTCACAATGGAACTACTACCATAGGGGCTATTAGTTCTTATGGTTTTGATATGAATTCTTGCATAGAATCACCTTTAAATGTAGTCTATTTTACAGAAGTATTAGGGAGCAAACCTGATATGATAGATACTCTATTTTTAGATTTTAAAGAGAAACTTAAAACTGCACAAAAAAACAAATCTAAAAATTTCATTCCAGCTATTGCTATCCATTCACCTTACTCAACACATCCATTCTTAATAAGAGAAGTATTAAAAATTGCTCGAGAAAATAATATGGCAGTTTCTACGCATTTTCAAGAAAGTCATGCTGAAAATGACTGGCTCAACTACAGTAGTGGAGAATTCGAACTCTTTTTTAAAGATATGTTAGATCAGCACCAATCTCTTGTAAAACCTAGTGATTTTTTATATCAATTTAAAGGTATAGATAAACTTAGTTTTACTCACTGTGTTCGTGCAAATAAAAAAGAGTTACAACAAATACATGATTTGGGAGCTTCTATTATTCATTGTCCCACTTCAAACAGACTTTTGAGTAATGCTACTTTAAATCTCAGCTATATAGAAGATATTCCACTTGCAATGGGGACAGATGGTCTTAGTTCAAATCACACTTTAAATATGTTTGAAGAGTTAAAAAGTGCTATTTTTATACATAATAATTTTGAACCAAACCAACTTGCAAAAAGACTCCTAAAAGCTGCTACAAATGGTGGTGGGGTAGCTTTAGGATTACAAAAAGGTATCCTTAAAAAAGGCTATGATGCGGATATAATTAGTTTTATACTTCCAGATAAAGTAGAAGATCAAAATGATTTAGCTACTTCGATTATCTTACATACTACACAAACAACACATACATTTATAGGAGGTAAAGATGAACTTACTAAGTAAAATTTTCTTTCCCATAACAGCCCCGATACAATTTATACAAAGAAACTTTAAAACTGTTTTATTTTTAACAATTGTTTATTTTATAGTGACAAATACACAAACACAACAACTAGAACAACCAAACTTACAAATTATAGAACTTTCAGGTCCAATTATGATTGTAGATGAAGTTTTAGAAAAAATTGAAACAGCAAAAAAAGACCCACTTATCCAAGGTGTTTTATTTAAAGTAAACTCTCCAGGTGGAGCAGTTGCTCCTTCAATTGAGGTAGCTTATGCTATAAAAGAACTCAATAATATTAAACCAGTTGTCGCTTATGCAAGTGGAATTATGGCAAGTGGAAGTTATTATGCTTCTATATATTCAAGTGCAATAGTTGCAAATCCGGGAAGTATGATAGGAAGCATTGGTGTCATTATGCAAAGTGTTGACGCTAGTGCTCTTATGGATAAAATAGGTATCAAATCTCAAGTAGTTAAAGTAGGAGAATATAAAGAATCTGGAACACCTACAAGAGAATGGACAAAAAAAGAGAGAGAAGAGTTACAAAAAGTGAGTTTAAGTACTTATGAGATGTTTGTAGAAGATGTGGCAAATGCAAGAAAACTAAAAAAAAGCAACCACAAACAATATGCTGATGCACATATCTTTACAGCTATTCAAGCAAAAAATGTAGGACTGATAGATACAGTTGCCACAATATCAACAGCAAAAGAACTAGTTGCCAAATTGAGTAATGTTCAAGAGCCAATTTGGTCAAAAGAAGATAAAATGGAAAAATTTATGGAAAAAATGTTTAGTACAACGATAGCTAATATTTCAAGTAACTTAAGTGGATTAATGGCTTTTTAAATTACTAGCATTTAAAGGAATTGTTATGGCAGAAGAAGAGATTGATGAAATAATTATTACCAGTGATGAATTAAAACAGCTATTTAAAGAAAATATACTTCAAGATAGAAATGAAGGCTGGTTTTATAAAGATACTCAGATAGATATAATTGCACTACATAAACAAGAACCAAAACATATATATGATATAGCTAATGCTGCAAAATATAAAATTAAAAGAAAAGAGACAAAATACTAAATGACAATTGAAGAAAAATTAAAAAAGAATATAAACTTAGACTATAATGACGCAATAAAACTTTATGATATGGAACTTTTAGAACTAGGAACACTTGCATCAAAAATAAGAGAAGAAAAATTTGGAAGAAAAACTTATTATAATGTAAATCGACATATAAACCCAACAAATATTTGTAAAGATGTTTGTCAGTTTTGTGCCTATAGTGCAAGTAGAAAAAATCCAAACCAATATACTATGACACACGAAGAGATTTTAAATACAGTAGATAACAGTGTAAAAAATGGTATTAAAGAGGTACATATAGTTTCAGCTCACAATCCAAATACAGGTCTTGAATGGTATCTAGAAATATTTAAAAAAATTAAACAAAAATACCCTGAAATTCATGTAAAAGCACTCACAGCAGCAGAGATTCACTTCTTAAGTGAAGAATACAACAAGTCTTATGAAGAGATTATTGATATGATGATTGAGTATGGTGTAGATTCAATGCCAGGTGGTGGTGCTGAAATTTTTGATGAGCAAGTAAGAAAAAGAATTTGTGGTGGGAAAGTAACTTCAGACCAATGGCTTCAAATTCATAAACTTTGGCATCAAAGAGGAAAAAAATCAAATGCTACTATGCTTTTTGGACATATTGAATCAAGAGAAAATAGAATTGATCATATGCTAAGATTACGAGAGCTACAAGAACAAACAGGTGGGTTTAATGCTTTTATTCCTCTTGTATATCAAAAAGAAAATAACTTTTTAAAAGTAACGGATTTCCCAACAGCACAAGAGATACTAAAAACATTTGCAATAGCAAGAATACTTTTACAAAACATCCCTAACTTAAAAGCATATTGGGTAACTTCATCTATCAAACTAGCCTTAGTTGCTCAAGAGTTTGGAGCAAATGATTTAGATGGGACTATTGAAAAAGAATCTATCAATAGTGCAGCAGGAGCAAAGAGTGCAAATGGTATGCAACAAAGTGAATTTATAGAACTTATTAAAAATAGTGGTTTTGAGCCTATTGAAAGAGATAGTTTATATAATGAAATAAATACATCGAAAGGGTAAGATGTATACTAACAGATTTTCAAGAATAGGTTTTATTTTAGCAGCAGCAGGAAGTGCTGTAGGTTTAGGAAATATTTGGAAGTTTCCTTATATAACTGGTGAAAATGGTGGGGGAATCTTTGTATTTGTATATCTACTCACAGTTGTGCTCATAGGGTTATCAATTTTTATTGCAGAAGTACTTGTAGGGAGTACTACAAATAAAGATTCGGTAAGCTCTTTTGAAACTTTATCTCCTAAAGGTAAAAAATATTGGAAATATTCAGGTTTTACATTTCTAACTGGAATTATAATCCTATCTTTTTATTCTATTGTTGTTGGTTGGATTTTAAACTATATAGTTATAGCAATAACTAATCTCCCACAAAATAGTACAGAAGCTGAAGCTGTCTTTATGACTATGTTAAAAGATGATATTTATTCGCAACTATTCTACTATACTTTATCCTTTTTAATCATTGCATATACCATTTCAAAAGGTGTTAAAAAAGGGATTGAAACGCTTAATAACTATCTTATGCCTACTTTAATTATTATACTTGTTATCATGTTTTTTTATAGTATGTCACTCTCTGGATTTACAAAAGCATTGGAGTTTATGTTTTATCCAAATATAGAAAAATTTCACACAAGTTCTATAATTATAGCTGTTGGTCATGCATTTTTTACACTTTCAATTGGTATGGCTACAATTCTTTCCTATTCTGCCTCTTTAGATAGAAATATTAATATAGTAAAAGCCTCAATCACTATAGTTACTCTAGATACACTTATTGCAATTGTTGCTGGTGTTATAATATTTTCAGTTGTATTCACTGCAGGTCAAGAACCTAGCCAAGGTCCTGGCTTAGTTTTTATTACACTTCCTGCTATTTTTTATGAAATGGGTGTTGTTGGAAATATTATGGCTATAGCATTCTTTGTAGCTTTAGCTTTTGCAGCAATCACCTCTGCAATATCTGTACTTGAGCCAACAGTAATGTATTTAGTTGAAAGAAAAAAAATATCTAGAAAAAGAGCAACGTATGGAATTGCTTTCATATTTTATATTTTAGGTATCTTTGCTCTATTATCAAACACAAATGATTTTTCAGAAACTTTAACATTTGGAACTAAAAACTTATTTGATTGGTTTGATTTTATCACTGCTGCTATTCTAATGCCACTTGGTGGTATTTTATTAGCACTATTTGTTGGATATATTATGGATAAACAACAAATTAGAAATAAACTTGTACCATTAATGGGTGAAAAGTTTTTCAAAGTGTGGTTAATCCTTATTCGATATGTAGCTCCTATATCAGTATTTTGTATTATGTTAAATGAGACAGGATTATTGAAACTATAAATAATTGTTACTAAAATGAAACATTTCTTAGATAATATAGTATTATCAAATAAAAGGGATGTTTTATGAAACTATATGGTATAAAAACTTGTCCAAGTGTGAAAAAAGCAAGAGAGTTCTTTGATAAAAATGCTATTAACTATCAATTTATAGATATAAATAAAGAACCTATAACTCAAGAAAAAATAGAATATTGGCTTCAATTTACTGAATCAAAAAATCTTTTCAATCCTAGAAGTAAAATATATAGAGAATTAGATTTAAAGGGCTCAAACCTCAATACAAAAACTAAAACAAAATTGCTATGGGAACATAATTCTCTTCTTAAAAGACCAATTTTAGAGCATGGGCTGAACGGTGAACAAAAACTTTACATTGGATACGATTTAACTGATTATGACGAATTTTTTTTATCAAAATAAATTACTCTTATTAAAAAAATTAATTTAAATTTATATGATAAATTTTTATTAAGTGAAATTAATTATAATCAAATTTTACTAAAGGAATTTACATGGCATACAATCAATTAAATGAAGAAGAACGACAAGTAATACTTAACAAAGGAACAGAAAGAGCTTTTACAGGTATATATTGGGATAATCACGAAGAGGGAATTTACACTTGTAAACAATGTAATACTCCCCTATTCTCTTCAGATGCAAAATTTGATAGTGGTACAGGTTGGCCTAGTTTTGATGATATGATTGATTCAAATGTAAAAGAGTTACCAGATGCTGATGGAAGAAGAGTTGAGATAGTTTGTGCAACTTGTGGTGGGCATCTAGGACATGTATTTAAAGGGGAAGGCTTTACACAAAAGTCAACAAGACATTGTGTAAACTCTATCTCGTTAAACTTTCATAAAGAGTCTTAATCTTTAAGGCTCTCCCGTATCTCTAAAAATTTATCTAAATTTTCTAAGAACAGGTCAACAAGCTTAGGATCAAATTGTTCCCCTCTTTCCTGTTTAAAAAGTTCAAGAATTTTATCAAGCTCCCAAGCTTGTTTATAACATCTATCACTTCCTAAAGCATCAAATACATCTGCTATAGCGGTAATACGACCATAAATATGTATATCTTCACCACTTAAACCATTTGGGTAACCTTTCCCATTATATTTCTCATGATGTTCCCCTGCAACTGTTGCTGCAGCTTTAAGTATAGGTCTATTTGAATGTTTTAACATCTCATATCCAAGTTCTGCATGTGTTTGCATCACTTCCCACTCTGTAGCATCTAATTTACCTGGTTTTTTTAATACACTATCAGGAATTCCTACTTTCCCAATATCATGCATTGGACTTGCTTGTTTTAGAAGCTCTGCTTCTTGCTCTTCCATACCATATAATAGTGCTAAAAGTTTGGAATACTCTGCAACCCTTTTTACATGATTTCCTGTCTCTTTACTTCGTGTTTCTCCAATTTCACCCATTTTATAAATAATCTCTTTTTGAGTATCTTCTAATTCTTGATGAAGATTAATAATCTCACTAATATCATGCATTAAATGTAGATGCTCTATAACATTGTTTTTCAGAGAAACTATTGGATATATTAATGTATCAAGAAAATAAAGCTCTCCATTTTTAGCAATATTTGTAAAAACTAAAGAGAATACCTCTTTTTGTTTCATTTTTTCTGTGATATTTTCACAGTCATTCATCTTAATATGATTTTCATGTCGTAACTCTTTACAATTTTTACCAATTAACTCTAGTTCACTATAACCACTTAATTTACAAAATTTTTCATTTGCATATATAATAATATTATTTGTATCAGTTTTCAAAACAGCAGTTGCGTTATTAATCGCTTCTTCATATTGAACAGTGTAATTGATATTTTCTTGAAGTGATTTACTTGTATCATCAAGTTGTTCTTTTAGTATCTCTTTATATTTTTCTAACTCTGTAATATCATGTCTTATTGCTACAAATTCTACTATCTTATTGTTTACATTTAGTATTGGAATAATTGTTGCATCAACTGTATACTGCCCACCATCTTTTGTTCTATTTGTAAGTGTTCCTTTCCATACTTTTTTAGCAAATATGGTTTTCCACATCTCTTTAAAAACAGCTTTAGGGGTTGAAGGGTCTCTAACTATATTATGAGGCTGTCCAATCAATTCTTCATAACTAAATCCAGATATTTTCATAAAAGCTTCATTTACATATGTAATTTTCCCTTTTAAATCCGTTTTAGATACTAATGTTGTTTGATTTATAGCTTCTTGTAACTGTTCAATCAGATTTGTTTTTTGCTTATTATTGAAATAAAAATATACCAATATCATAATAATAATGAATGCAACAAGAAATTTTATTAATTGATTAATAAAAAGAGCATGAACAGAATTATCATCACGTATTGAGAGGATATATCCAACACTTTTTTCTTTTGTATCTAAAAGAGGTAAAAATACAACTATTCTACTATCACCATTATCTAAATGAAGTGCTTTTGCAAAACTTCTATCTATTTGAAGTTGATCCTTAACACTTTTTTTTAGCTTTTCTACAATGCTAAAATCAAATAATTTTTCTTCATAAATTTTATTTGACATATAAAAACTATCATCTATTTCACACTTGTGATAATACTTTTTTAAATGTTCATCAACAATAATATTTTCAACACTACTTCTCTTTAGAATCATTGAAAAGTCTGCATTTAATGTCTCTTTCATTTGTTCTATTATTGATTTTACTTCAATAGAACACTCTACACTTCCAACATAATTGTTATTATAAAATATTGGGTAAATATATCGAAAACCTTCAAAGTATTTTCCAACTTCAAAGCCATAAACTTTCTTTTTTGTTTGAATAATCTTTTTTATACTATCTCTAAAAAGTAAACTATCTCCATACTTATCAACTTTATGAAATCGTAAAAAGCTATCTCCATTTGCAAGATGAAAATGAAATTGTAATATCCCTTTTGATTTTAAATAATTATATTTTAAATGAAACATTTTATACAATTTTTGACGATTTTCTTGAAGGTCTTTTCCTACACTTGCATCATTTAAAATCATTTGAACTTCTAAATCATTAAAAACATCATCAAATAATACTTCAACAACTTTTTGATTTGATATAATTTTATCTTGATATTGTAAGTTTAAATCATAAATTCTTTCATTATAAATTTCTTTTTTTTTGTAAGTAAATTCTATAAAAAGTATTACTCCCACTAATAGTGACAATATAAAAATTATAAAAGCTTTTTGCATACCATTCCTTTAAAACGGAGATTATACTAAAACTTATTTAAATATATACTACAATTATTTTTAATGTACACAATTAAAAAGGGTTTTTTCTACTCTATCTCTACCATTGTTTTTAGCTATATACAAAGCTTTATCAACTTTTTCAAATAGTGTTAATTTATCTTCATACTCTTCATACTCTCCTACACCAAAACTTGCTGTCATTTGTCCAATATCAGAAAAGTTATTTGCTTTAATTAACTTACGTAATTTTTGGGCAAATTGCATAGCACCATCTATATCTGTATCTGGTAAAAGAATTATAAACTCTTCCCCTCCCCATCGTGCAAAAATATCACTCGTTTTAATATTATTTGCAATCAATGCAGATAACTCTTTTAAAGCTACATCGCCTGCTTGATGTCCTAAGTTGTCATTTATCTGTTTAAAATGATCAATATCAAACAATATTACACTCAATGTTTTATTATAGTGTTTTGCTTTATTAATCTCATAACTAAAAATCTCTTCAAATTTAGCTCTGTTGTATAACCCTGTTAACTCATCTCTTGTAGCTTTTTCTTCTAATGATGATGTCACTGAGTAAAGTTCATCAACTTTATTTTTCATCACTTTATTAATATTTTGTAATTGTTCTTTTGTTTTTTCAAAATCTGTAATATCATGTCTCACTGCTATAAATTCTATAATATCTCCATCGACATCAAGAATTGGAATAACTGTAGTATCAACAACATATGAACTACCATCTTTTGCCATATTTGTTACAATACCATGCCATGCTTTTTTTGATTTTACAGTATCCCATAAATCTTTAAAAGATTCCCTATCCATACTAGGATGTCTTATTATATTATGAGCTTTTCCTATAAGTTCATCTTTGGAATATCCACTTATCTGACAAAACCTATCATTTACATAAGTGATAATACCTTTTGGGTTCGTTTTTGAGACGATATTACTAATATCCACAGCTTTTTTATACTCAGCCAAAAGATTACTTTGTTCATTTTGTTTATAGCTATTTTCATCTTTAAAATGTTCATATGTATCTGTAAGTTCATTTGCTATACTAATTGTAATTGTGTCTAACTCACTTTGTATATTATATGAAAGATTCCCATCTTTATAAATTGCATCTTCTATTGCAGATTTTAGTCGTAAAATTAATGTATATAACTCATTTGTAGTTACATTATAATTATTCAATAAATGTAAAAAATCCATTCTTGCTTGACATTCTGAAATAGTAAAATTCCATTGGTAAATACTGATAAAACAATCACAAAAACCATAAAAAATATTCATATTTTTATCAATTATTGGAACTGAGTGCTTATGAATAATATTTTTTACCTCATGCCTATCAAGCCAATTCGTAATAATACTATTTCTATGTACCCTTAAAAAATATGAAAATTCCTTTAAATCAATTATTTTTGTCATTTTGTTTCCTTTGCTTCAATAATTATATAACTATTTATATAAAAATACGCTATTTTTAAATTTTAATATATCAATATATCTTGATATGTTAAAATAATTATGATACAATAATGAAATTGAACCTAAAGGAAAATAATGAAAAAAATAATTTTTATATTTTTATTGCTGAATTTATCACTGATAGCGAATATATATGACCTTAAACCACTTACAATAACAAAAGATATCCACTGTGTCATAGGTGATATCCATGCACCTAATAAAAATAACAAAGGCTTTGTTTCAAATATGTGTTATATAGATATTGGAAATAGCATCGTTGTACTAGATGCTGGTCCAACTTATAAGTTTGCAAAAGAGTTTTACACTCTTATAAAATCTCATTATAAAAACAAACCTATCTCTCATGTAATTCTTACCAATTTTCACGATGACAGAATACAAGGAGCATCTTTTTTTCAAGAAAATGGAGCAAAAATAGTTGGGTATAAAAATATCAATCAAGATATACAAGAAAACAGTGCAAAATTTCAAAGAATGCAAAATATTTTATCTCCAAAAGAATATGAGGGAACTAAAGTTATTTTAGCAGATACCCTAGTTGAAGATGGATATACAATCAAGGGAACTAACAAAACTCTTACAACTATAAAACCAAGTGCTATATCTGAAGAAAAAAGTGATATAGCTGTATATAGCAAAGATGACAGTTTTATTTTTGCTGGGAATATTGTCTTTAATGGGCGACTTTTAAATTATAGAAAAGCTTCAAGTGTAGATGGTTGGATAGAAGCTTTAGAAAATTTGGCTATGTTAAATGCTAAACATTTTTTAGGTGGTCATGGGAAAGAGTATGACAAAGATTCTTATAAACCTACTTTAGAATATCTAAAAATTATGAAAGAAGATGTATCAAAAGCATTTGAAAATGAGATTGAAAGTGCTGATGTAAAACAATATGTCCAAACACAAAAATTTAACTATTTAAACCATTTTGATCAATTAAATTATAGTAATATTCAAAACTACTATTATCAATTAGAGTGGGGAGAATAAGATGTTTATCGCTAGTACGATATTTCTAATCACTCTTTTCTTTGTTATTTGGCAACCAAAAAATTTACAAATAGGAACTACAGCCATTATTGGAGCAATCACTGCTTTACTTTTTGGTGTTGTAAGTTTCAATGATGTATTTACTGTTACAAGTATAGTGTGGGATGCAACCTTAGCATTTATAGGTATCATCATACTTTCAATGGTACTAGATGAGATAGGTTTTTTTGAATGGTGTGCCATTAAAATGGCAAAATTTTCAAAAGGCAATGGTCATTTAATGTTTGTCTATGCCCTACTTCTAGGCTCATTTGTATCAGCACTTTTTGCAAATGATGGAGCAGCACTTATACTAACTCCTATACTACTAGCCAAAATGAGGATATTACAACTCAATTTTAAAACTATCATAGCATTTTTACTTGCAGGTGGATTTATAAGTGACAGTGCTTCGTTGCCTTTTGTATTTTCAAATCTTACAAACATAGTAACAGCAAACTATTTTCATATAGGTTTTATGGAATATCTCTCAAATATGTTAATTCCTTATATTGTAAGTACTATTATTACGATTGTTGTATTGTGGATAGTTCTACGAAAAGATATTCCAAAAGAAGTAGATATCACTCTTCTAAAAAATCCAGATGATGTTTTAAAAAATAAAGCACTTTTTAAATTTAGTTGGTTCTTTTTAGCCCTACTTTTAGTTGGATATTTTATAGGAGATATTTATCATCTTCCAATAAGTGTATTTGCTTTAGGTGGTGGACTTTTATTTTTAGCAATAGCAAGTTATACAAAATCTGCTCGTGCTTGGCTTACTATTAAAACTGCACCTTGGCAAGTTGTGTGGTTTAGTATTGGACTTTATATCGTAGTCTATGGGCTTAAAAATGCGGGACTCACAGAATATTTAGCACAAGTTTTAACAACACTTTCACAACAAAGTGACTTTGTAGCAGTTGTTGGTACAGGTTTTATAGCCGCATTTTTAAGTGCTTTTATGAACAATATGCCAACTATTATGATTATGGATATTTCATTAGCAAATATTGGAAATGAGGCGATGATATATGCAAATATCATTGGCTGTAACTTAGGACCAAAAATGACACCATTTGGTAGCTTAGCTACGCTATTATGGTTGCATGTGTTAGCAC
Organism: Arcobacteraceae bacterium; assembly: GCA_963667095.1. Taxonomy (GTDB): domain Bacteria; phylum Campylobacterota; class Campylobacteria; order Campylobacterales; family Arcobacteraceae; genus JAIOSF01. Next base: position 463,748 of record OY762960.1, read on the forward strand.
AAAAAGGTGTAAAAATTAGTTTTGCACAATACAGTAAATTTGGACTTATAGTAACACCACCTGTGTTATTTATAGTTTTACTAACATTAATATAAAAAGGAAAAATATGAATAAAAAAGTATTAGTATTATGTACAGGAAATAGTTGCAGAAGTATTATTGCAGAAGCACTCATAAATGCAAAACTTGATGGTGTAGAAGCAAAAAGTAGTGGTGTAAAAGCTAGTGGAAAAGTAAATCCAAATGCAAAAAAGCTTTTAGAGGAAAAAGGGATTTGGAAAGAGGAATATCATAGTAAAACTTTAGAAACAGTCATAGATGAAGAGTTTGATTTAGTCGTTACTGTGTGTGACCATGCAAATGAGACTTGCCCAATGTTTCCAAAACCAGCCCCAAAAATTCATGTAGGATTTGAAGATCCAGATGGAAAAGGATTTGAAGCTTTTAAAGAAACTTATAAAGAGATAGAGACTATTTTACTTCCAAAAGTTAAAGAGGCGTTAGGGCTATAATGTTTGATTGGTGGGAAAATATCGTAGATAAGTTAGTCTATAACTTTTGGGGGATGAACCCTGAGAGTGCCATAGGAAGTGCAACACATTTTTTTATCTACGATACAATTAAAATATTTATCTTGCTTGTAACTATTATTTTCGCAGTAAGTTTTTTACGAACCTATTTTAATACTGAAAAAGTACGAGTGTACTTGCAAGGGAAATCAGAATTTAGTGGAAATATACTTGCGGCACTCTTTGGTATCATCACCCCATTTTGTAGCTGTAGCGCAATTCCTTTGTTTTTAGGGTTTATGCAAGCAAGAATCCCTGTAGGGATAACTTTTAGTTTCCTTATATCTGCCCCTTTGAACAATGAAATTGCAATAGCAATGTTATTTGGTCTATTTGGATGGAAAATCACAGCTATATATATAGGTTTTGGACTTGTAGTGGCTATACTTGGTGGATATTTTATAGGAAAAATTAAAAATATAGAAAAATATGTTTTGATTCCAGTGACTCCAATAGAAGGGGAACTAGAAGATGTTAAAATAGAACTCTCAATACAACAAAGAGTAAAAGAAGCTTGGGACTATACAGCTGATATCTTTAAAAAAATATATATCTATGTGATGATTGGGGTTGGGATTGGTGCTTTTATTCATGGTTATATTCCTGCAGAATTTATTGCAAAATATGCAGGTGGTGATGCTTGGTATGCTGTACCAGTTGCTGTTTTAATGGGGATACCAATGTACTCTAATGCAGCAGGTGTGATGCCACTAGTAGAGGTACTAACGGCAAAAGGGATGTTACTGGGTTCAGCTTTAGCTTTTATGATGGCAGTTACGGCGCTTAGTTTACCAGAAGCTATGATATTAAAAAGAATATTAGATATTAAACTTATTGGTATATTTTTTAGTATTGTTGGTTTTGGAATATTACTTGTTGGATATACATTTAATATAATTCTATAGGAGAGAAAATGAAAATAGAGATTTTAGGAACAGGATGTGCTAAATGTAAAGCACTAGAAACCAATGCAAAAGAAGCTTTGGGAAAAATTGGTGGATTTCACGATGTACAAAAAGTAGAAGATATTATGGAAATTATGAAATACAATGTTGTTAGTACACCTGCACTTGTTGTTGATGGTGTTGTAAAAAGTACAGGAAAGCTTTTAACTGTGGATGAAATCATAGAGATACTTCAAAGTAAATAGCTTAACCAACATACAATCAAGCTTTAGATACAATCGCGATATTTTAATATAAATTTTATAATTTTTAAGGAATTAAATGTATACAAATGTAAAAAAAGAGTGGTTTGGAAATATTAGAGGAGATATTCTCTCTGGACTTGTAGTTGCTTTAGCACTTATCCCAGAAGCTATTGCTTTTTCTATTATTGCAGGAGTTGATCCTAAAGTTGGTTTATATGCTTCTTTTTCTATGGCTGTTGTAATAGCATTTGCTGGTGGAAGACCTGCTATGATTAGTGCTGCAACTGGTGCAATGGCTTTAGTTATGGTTACACTTGTCAAAGAACATGGACTTCAGTACCTTCTTGCAGCAACACTTTTAACAGGGGCTATACAAGTAGTCTTGGCTTATATTGGTGTTGCAAAACTAATGAGTTTTGTAGCAAGGGCCGTTGTTGTAGGATTTGTAAATGCGTTAGCTATTTTAATCTTTATGGCACAACTTCCTGAACTTACAAATGTGACTTGGCATGTATATGCTCTAACAATTGTGGGTCTTGGTATCATTTATCTTTTTCCTTATGTTCCTAAAATTGGTAAAATTCTACCTTCACCTTTAGTAACTATTGTACTTTTAACAATTTTCGTTATGTTTACTGGTTGGGATGTACGAAATGTAGGAGATATGGGACAACTTCCAGATACACTTCCTATCTTTTTATGGCCAGATGTTCCTTTTAATCTTGAAACATTAAAAATCATTTTTCCTTACTCTTTTGCACTAGCAATAGTTGGTTTACTTGAATCATTTATGACAACAACTATTATTGATGAACTTACAGATACAAAAGGTGATAAAAATAGAGAAGCAAAAGGGCAAGGGATAGCAAATATTGCAACTGGTTGTATCGGTGGTATGGCCGGTTGTGCTATGATTGGACAGTCTATTATCAATGTAAAATCAGGTGGGAGAGGAAGACTTTCTACTTTTATAGCTGGTTTCTTCTTGCTTATTATGGTAGTATTTTTAAGTGATATCATCTCAGTAATTCCTATGGCAGCGTTAGTTGCAGTTATGATTATGGTATCTATTGGTACTTTTGATTGGGGAAGTATCAAAAATCTCAAAACACTCCCACTCTCAACTAATATTGTAATGCTCTCAACCGTTGCTGTAACTGTTGGAACACACAATTTAGCACTTGGAGTTGTCACAGGTGTTCTTTTAGCTTCACTATTCTTTGCAAATAAAATTAGTCACTTTATGTATTGTGATACTGATTATAATGAAGACAATAGTATCAAAACCTATAAATTTATAGGTCAAGTATTTTTCAATAGTAGTGAAAAATTTTATGAAACATTTGATTTTAAAGAAGTATTAGATAAAGTTATTATCGATGTTAGTCGTGCCCATTTTTGGGATGTATCGGCCGTATATGCTTTAGATAAAGCAGTAATAAAACTGAGAAGAGAAGGTGCAGAAGTAGAAGTGATAGGTCAAAATGAAGCAACCTCTACAATCATCGATAGATTTGGGGTTCATGATAAACCTGAAGAGATAGAAAAAGTTATGGGAGGACACTAGTTATGAGTGGTTTTATACTTTGCCCAGTTGATGGGATAAATTTTAGTGAAGATGTTTGTGACTATGGTGTTTATATTGCAAATACAACGAATTCTCAAATCAAATTCCTTAATATCGTTGAACATAATAATAATGCAAAAGAGTTAGACTTATCTGGGAATATTGCACTTGGAGCTAAAGATGATTTACTTGAAAAACTTACAACTGATGAACAAGAAACTAGTAAATGCACTATCAAAAATGGAAAAGAACTATTAGATACTTTAAAACAAAGAGCACAAGAACATATCAATACAAAAATCAATATTTCACAAATTCATGGAGAAGTTGTGAATAGTTTAATTGAACTCAAAAATGATATTAAAATAGCTGTTTTAGGTATTAAAGGTCAAGGACAACATACTATCGGTGAAAATGTGAAAGAGGTTATAAGAGAGGTGCATAAACCAATTTTACTTGTAAATTCAAAATTTCAACAACCAAAAAAAATACTTATTGCCTATAATGGCTCAAACGAATCAAAAGAGATATTAAAAATCATCTCAAATAATCTACTTTTTGGAGATCTACAAAGAACAATCATCAATATTAATAAAAATGAAACAACTTCAAAAAAACTTCTAACAGAAGCAAAGAAAATATTTGAAGATAAAAATATCATAGTAGATACAGTCTCACTAAATAGAAATAAAGAGGATCTTATAAACTATTTTGAAGAGAATGATTTTGATATCTTAGCAATGGGTGCGTATAGTCATTCACGAGTTAAGGAATTTATTTTTGGTAGTTTTACTTCTAAAATTATTGAAAATATGAAAAAACCTGTTTTACTATATCGATAAATATGCTTATAAAATATATAAAAACTATTGCTATTTTATTTTGCTCTTTTAGCTATCTTCAAAGTGCTATTTTAGACTTTGATTTATATAAAAAAGAAACTACTAATTCAAATACTCTTTTAGTAATAGGAGGAATACATGGTGATGAACCAGGTGGATATTTTGCTCCTTCAATTTTAGTACAAAACTATACTATTAAAAAAGGTTCACTTTGGATAGTTCCAAACTTAAACTTTGATAGTTTAATACGAAATCGTCGTGGAATGTATGGAGATATGAATAGAAAATTTCATACAATTACAAAAAATGATGAAGATTATAAAACAGTTCAAAAGATTAAAGAGATTATTATTGATAAGAAAGTAGATTTAGTGTTAAATCTCCATGATGGACGAGGATTTTATAGACATAAATGGGAAAATTCTATTTTCAATCCAAGTGCCTGGGGACAAGCATTTATAATAGACCAAACAAATCTCAATCAAGATATAAAATTTTCAAATCTCGATGAGATAGCACAACAAGTAAGCAAAAAACTTAATAATGAACTTATACATAATCACCATAGTTTTAACATAAAAAATACAAAAACAAAAGAAAAAGATGAGCAAATGCAACTTTCATTAACATACTATGCAATCACTCACAACAAACCTGCTTTTGCAGTAGAAACCAGTAAAAATATTACAGATTTAGTTCAAAAAGTAAAATACCAACTTAAAGCTATTGAGAGTTTTATGGATATTATGGAGATAGAATATGAGAGAGACTTTGATATTAATGACTTAAACCAATTAACACAAGTAGTCAATAGTTTTAAAAAAGTTAAAATAAATGATGTTATTACCCTAAATTTAGATGAAATAAAACCTATGAACTACTATTTCCCACTTAAAAAAGAGAAAAATGACTTTCAATTTACACACCCATTAGGAGCAACTTTACAATATAACGGCAACTATAACATAATGATAGGAAATAAAAGAGTTGCTACACTTATGCCTCAGTATTTTGAATATTGTGATTTAAATGAAAAGATTCCTTTTTTGGTTGATGGACTTGAAAAGATGATAGAATTTGGAGAAACAATTACAGTAGATAAGAACTTTATGGTTCAAGCAACTAAAAAGTTTAGAGTCAATATAATCGGTTTTAGTAAAGATAAAATTAATAATGAAAACAATATTTTAATCACAAAAAAAGATATACTCAAAAGATTTTCAGTTGATAAAAAACAAACTCGTTTTAGAGTAGAGTTTTATGACTATAGAGGCAAGTTTTGTGGTATGATACTTGTTAAATTTAACTAAAGAATAAAAAATGGATATTTTTTTAAAAACAATAAGTAGCCTTAATGATGAAACAAGAGTGCAAATACTAAGATTTATAGACATAAATGGTGAAGTTTGTGTATGTGATATAGAAAAATCTTTTAATATGATACAATCAAGAATATCAAGGCATCTCAAAATCCTGAAAGAGGCAGGCTTTTTAAAAGTTGATAGAAAAGGAAGATGGGCTTATTATAGTATAAGAAAACCACTTGATCATTTTAGACAAGCTGTGTTGAAAGAGATTAGTTATTTGGATATTGAGTTGCCTATCTTACAAAAAAGTTGCAATACTTAAATTAATCTAAAATTAAGTCGATTTTTACAATAATATATTTACTATAGTTTCATTCAAGTAGGAGTTTGTTATCGAAGTAAAATTTATTTACATTAAAAATTATCTTCATATATCAAGGAGAGACAAATTAGAATTCTTTAAACTCACAGGAAAGTTTAAAAATTTCAGAATCTCAAATCAGAAAATTGTCTTAAGTGATAATTCTCTTCTTATAGAGTTTTCAGACAATACTGATATTACCTCTGCAAAGGAGAAGATTGATGAGTTTTTTAGAAAAAGAAAAATAGCAAATACAGAAACAAAAATTTTAAAACAACTTATTTTAAATGACAATCAAATCAAAATGATTTTTAAAAACAATGAACAAAAACAATTAAAACTTGTTCTTTAAATATCACTTTATTTATCAAATAACACTAAAGCATCTTTAAAATTAAATCTATCAATACAATTTTTAATTTTTTCAAAAAACGCTTGATCACTTTCCCTTAATTTATATTTTTCTAACACATCTATAACTATATAACATCGTCTAGGTTGCTTTGTCAATATCGCTTTTTTCAAATCATCAAATAATATATCTTTTTCAATACTATCAATCTCTTTTTTTTCTCTCATACTATTATTTTCAACCTGCTGGATACTGCTTAGTTCATGAAGAACTAGTTGTAATTGATTATTAAACTCTTCAATCAATTCGCACTCTTCAATAGTAGTTATTTTTTTGACTATTTGATTTAATTGATTTGCACCAATATTTACACTTAAGCCTTTTAAAGTATGAATAGTTCTATCAAACTCATCTTTAGTTAACTCTTCTACATTTAAATTTTTATAATTACTATAAAAACTCTTTAAAACTTTTAAATATAGTTGTTTGTTTTGATTTACTAATGAAAGTCCATATTGTATATCTACACTTTTTAATAAAGGGATTTGTAGCTTAACATTACTATTCGTTTGAATAGTTGTACTTTTCATTTTTTTTGAACAATATTGTAAAATAATTTTGTATAATTTTTCAACTTCAATAGGTTTACTCAAATGTTCATTCATATTAGCTTTTTTACTATTTTCTATATCTTGGACCATTGCATTTGCACTTAATGCTACAATTGGTATAGCGCTATTTTGTTCTCTTATAATCTTAGTAGCTTCATATCCATCCATCAGTGGCATCTGTATATCCATTAAAATTATATCAAAATCTTCTACTTTTTCTTGAAATAATTCAACACCCATTTGCCCATCATATGCATCAACTATCTTCACACCATCAAACTCTAACAACCCTTGTATAATAAATCTATTTGTTTCATTATCTTCAACTAATAATATTGTAACATTTTGCAAGTTTTTCATATCTTTTTGTAATTCAGCTAAAGATTGAGATACAATCTCGGTATTGTTCTTTGTCCCTTTTTTCAATGGCATTTCAAATACAAACTCACTGCCATCACCAAACTCACTATTAATATAAATCTCTCCACCCATCATTTCTACAAGTTGTTTAGAGATAGAAAGTCCAAGACCTGTACCACCATATTTTCTAGTTGTACTAATATCTGCTTGTGAAAATGATTGAAATAATAATTGCTGTTGTTCTTTTGTGATTCCTATTCCACTATCGATTATTTTAAATTGTACTCTCTCATTATTTAAATTTTGAATATACACTTTTACTCCACCAACATGGGTGAATTTTATAGCATTGTTTACTAAGTTAATAAGAACTTGACCTAATCTAATCGGGTCTCCTACATAAATACTATCTTCGTCATCATAGTAAATCTCATAAGTTAAATTCTTTTCATCTGCTTTAAGTTCTGTAATATTCCGTAAATTTGCAATAACATTATTCATATCAAAATTAATATGTTCAACTTCTAATTTTCCTGCTTCAATTTTTGAAAAATCTAAAATATCATTAATAATATATAATAAGTTTTTTGCGGAACTATCTATTTTCTTTATATATTCTTTTTGTTTTTGAATATCATGTGTTTCAAGAGCTAAATGTGTCATACCTAAAATACCATTCATTGGAGTTCGTATTTCATGACTCATATTAGCTAAAAAATTTGATTTAAATTGTGTTGCTTCTTCTGCTTTTTGCTTTTGTTGTTGTAATTCTCTTACTGTTTTTTGAAGTTTTAATTTTGTTATCTGGAGATTTTGGTTTGTCTTGGTCATTTGTTTTGATTTAACAGCTAGTTTAGCATGAGATTGTATCATAGAACCTTGTGTTGCTTTTTGATCAGTTGTGTCAACTAGAATTGAATACTTTACATCTCGGCCATCAGGCCAACATATCAACTCATCATAAGACTTCACCCATCTATCATCCATCTCATCAAAAAATTCACAAGTATACTTTTCTTTTTTTGTTCCTTTATCTCCTCTTTGCTGCAACTTCATAATACTACACCAGCTACAAATCTCATTTTGTCCATATATTCTTTCCCAACAATATGTTTCTTGTGGGGCGTACATATTTTCTCTAACAATTCTATTGGCATAAACGATTTCATAAGTTTCTGTATCTACTGCGTAGGCACCAAAAGGGATAACATCTAACAGTGCTTCAAATAATTTGTTTTCTAACATATTGTATCCCTATTTTATAATCGAAATTTTACTTTATTTCTTCCGCTTTTTTTTGCTTCATACAATTTTTTATCTGCCAAATCTAAAACTTCATCTAGAGTTTGTGTTCCCTCTTTAGGATAAACACCAATGGATATTGTAAATTGTATCTTCTTATCTTCATGTTCAATAGATAAGTTTGCTATACCTTCTCTCATATTTTCAATCTTTTTTTCTACAAACTCTTCATCATCACTTATTGTAAGTAAAGCAAACTCTTCTCCACCTATTCTAGCAAAAATATCATTTTTATCTAGATTTGAGTTAATATATTTTGTAAATTCTTTCAAAACTTTATCACCTGCTTGATGTCCATAAAAATCATTCACATTTTTAAACTGATCAAGATCTATCATCGCTACATAAATTCTTTGATTAGATTCTAAATCTGTTTCCCATATTTTTTTTGCTAAATTAAAAAAATGTCCTCTATTATTAATGCCGGTTAAAGAATCTTTTGTCGCCATAAATTCTAGTTTTTCATTTGCCTCTTTAAGTTTTTTTGATTGCATTGCAAGCTTTGTATGAGTTTTTATCATATTTGCTTGTATCTCTTTTTGTTCTGTAATATCAACAGCAATTGAATACTTCACCGTTCTTCCATCTGGCCATCTTACAAGTTCATCATAACTTTGAAGCCATTTATCTGCTGCTTCATCAAAAAAATTTGTTACTAGTTTATCACTATGATATATAGCTTTTCTTTGTTTTAACTCTGGTATGGTACACCAGCTACAAACTTCTTCTTGCCCAAATACTTTTTTCCAACAAAAATTTTCTCTTGGTGCAAACAAACTTTCACTCATCAGCTTATTTGCATATACCACTTCATAAGTTTCTATATCCACAGCATACGCAGCAAACGGTATAACATCTAAAAGTGCTTCAAAAAGTTTGTTTTCTTCCATTCTTTAAACCCTATATCTCATCATCAAGAATATCTAAATCTTCATCTTCTTCATCAACTGCATATTCAATAAAAACTTCACCAATAGCAGAAGCTAATTTATCTTCAGTAATAGGTTTTAACATATATCCAACAGCTCCAGCTTGAATAGACTTAATAACCATATCTTCTTGACCATGTGATGTCACCATAATAATTTTAGCATCTACATTATCTTTTACTATGTGTTTAACAGCTGTAATACCATCCATATCAGGCATCGTAATATCCATTGTTACTAAGTCAGGCTTCATCTCATTGTAAGCATCAATTGCTTCTTGACCATTTTTGGCACTAAAAACAACCTCATGACCTAGCTTCTCTAATAAACTTGTAATTTTTTTTCTTATAATAAGAGAATCATCCACTATTAAAACTTTTAACATATTTTTATCCTTTATATTTTTATTTTATTGAATCTTCTGAACCAACAGCACTTATACTTAGTTCACCAAATTGTGTTGTAATATTTGCACTCACTATTTTCGAATTTTTATATTTTTTAATATTTGAAGCATCATTTATAGTAATTGGTGGAGTAATAGTGACACCTTTTCCTCTATTTGGAAAAGTTGGAAGAGCCAATCCTATAATAGTATTGATTGTCTCACCAGAAACACTATCAATAACTTCAGCCAACTCCTCTTCATCCACCTCTTCACCATCCATAAAAAGAGTTACCAATTGATTTAATAAATTACTATCATAACTTATAATAATCATTGAATTTAAATTTCCACCTGTACCTATCATCGAAGTATAATCTTTTAAAATCAATTTATCTGGATTTAATTCATCAATAGCAATATCATGTATCTCTATCCCCATATCCTCAGACAAAAAAAGTTTTGATTGAAGTATTAATGCATCTAGTATCATTTTATTTCCCTTTATAATTTTATGAAAGAGGAACAACTATTTCAAATGTAGTTCCAATATCTTTTTGTGAATTTATATTTATCACACCACCTAGTTTATCTACTTCACTTTTTAGTGCACTCATACCTACACCTCTTCCTGAAATTTCTGATAAAGTTTCTCTTGTTGTAAAATTATCATCAAAAATAAATTGATATATTTCATTATCTGACAAATTTGAAATATCGACACCTTTTTCTTCTAATTTTAATTTTAATTTTTCTAAATCAATTCCAGTACCATCATCAGAAATTGATATATATAAATGATCATCTTCTAATTTAAAATTACAAGCAATCGTACCTAATTCATCTTTATTTTTTTCAACTCTTACTTCTGGTTTTTCTATACCATGGTCTACACAGTTTCTAAATACATGTATAAGAGATTTTATAAATGGTTTATACTGATCTTGTAAAGCAAAATTACTATCACCAATAATCTCAAAATCGTAAATCTCTTTTTCAAGTCTTTGAGCTAATTGTTTTGTTGAAGCGATATAAGGATGCAACAACGAAATAAGTTTTGTACTTGACAAGTTTTGTACTTGACATAATAAGTCATAACATTCAGGTGTCGTTTCTTTTAATTTTCCCAATACTTTTTGAATTTTTTCTTGTAAATCTATAATATCAAGATAATCAATTTTTATAAAATTATCTGATTCTAAGAACTCATCACCTAAAACTTCTTTTATAATATTAAAACTACTATCTAGACTTTTATGAAAATCACTCTTGTCTAAAAGCTCTAATAACTCTTTGTTTGTACTAGTTGTTAAGCTTTGTAGATGAGATATTTTACTCTCTAACTGATGTAAAAAAGCAACTATATTTTGGATATAAAGTTGTGAGAATGTACCTTTAAAAGTATGAATTGTTCTGTAAATACTGCTAATATTATGTAATGGTGTTTTGTTCATATCTATGAGTTTTGCATAAGAATTTATGAAATTAGAGTAATCATTTTTTACATCAAAAAACATTTCTGGTTCACTTACAATAGCAACTATCATTTTTAAAGTTTCTTGTTCTTTTTTTACTTTATTTTCTAACTTTTTTTGAGAAGTAATATTTGTTAGAATCAACATAAAATAACTTTCTTCTATCACTTTATATTCTATTCTAATAGCTTTTCTATTAAGTATAATAATTTGTGGAAGTAAAGAGATAATAGACTTTCTTTTAATCTCATTTTTTTCTTGTAATAAAAAAGTTAAAGTACTTTTAAAAAACTCTTTTTTATCAGTATCTCTGAATAATAAGTCAGTGATATCTTTTGAAACTATATCATTTCCTAAAATTTTTATACACTCTTTAGAATACTCATCATCAACAATAAAATTTGTATCAAATGTTAAAAATCCTTGACCTGCATTATCAAGTAAAACTGATATTTTATTTTTACTTTCTTGAATTGTTTTATTTAGATGTGATAATTTGCGATTCCAATAATAAAACCCTATAAATAAAGCAACTATAACACCTAGAATTTCTAGTAAAAGTGTATAGTCAATACTACTTTCTACATACATTGCCTCTGGATATATTAACTCTTCGATATTTACTGTAGCTTTTGAAATATCCAATAAATTATATGTTTGAACTATTTGACTGATAATTGCCGGTTTGAATTTTTCATATTCTTTTGTACCAAAATGACTTAATTTTTTTAACTCAGTTCCTTCAAAAATCAAATGTTCCAATGTTTTATTTTGAGTATTGTATTTATCTTGTATTAGCTTTGCTGTTTCTTCAATATTAGTATATGCATACTCCCACCCTTTTTGAGTAGCTTCATAAAACTTTTTAACCAATTTTGGGTCTTTTTTTAGAAGCTTTTTAGAAGTAAAAAGGATATTGTCATAAAAATCAAATCCAAAATCTGAAGGATTAAAAACCGTATAATCTATCTTCTTTTCTATCATATAAAAAGGTTCATTTGAAATATAAGCAGTTATTGCATCTGTTTTACCATCAATTAAATCTTGTATATTAAAACTATGTTTTTGAGATATAAAATCTTTACTTGAGATATTATTGACTTTAAGCATCGCATTTAATGATGCCATTGTTACTTGATTTGGTGTAACCATTATTTTTTTATCTCGTAAATCAGTAACTGTTTTTAAATCATCTCGCTTTTTTGATAACAATACAAATGGTGAAGTTTGTAATGAAGGTAAAAGTAAATAAATATCAAGTCCATTGATTTTATCTAATATCAAAGATGAACTATCAATTCCAAAATCACTTATCCCCTCACTTACATCTTTTGCAATATTTACTCCGAAATTATACTCTTTGATCTCTACTTCAAGACCAACATCTTTATAAAAACCTTTCTCTTTTGCTATATAATATCCAGCAAATTCAAATTGGTGTTTCCATAAAAGCTGTACTGAAACTTTTTGCTCATCAGCCTGTAAAAACAGTGTTACAATAAAGCCTAATAAAAAAATATTTTTCAATAACATACTAATTCCTATAATGGTATTACAAACTCAAAAGTTGTACCTATATTTTGTTGTGAAGTGATAAGTATTTTTCCACCTAATTTTTCACACTCTTGTTTTACTACACTCATACCTACCCCTCTTCCTGATACATTTGACACTTCATCTTTTGTTGAAAATTTATCTGTAAAAATAAAATTGTATATTTCATTTTTTATCCAATTTTTCTTTTAAAGTATCTATATTTATACCTGCACCATCATCTGAAATTACAATATTAAGATTCTCATCTTTAACTTCAAAACTACAACTTATTGAACCTTTTTCATCTTTGTCCAATATACCAAATACAATAATTATTTTCAAAAATAAAATTTATAATAAAAAATTGCATTTTAGCAAAAACTTCTTTACTTTTAACTACTTAATAGGAAAATCTTAAGTTCAAAAGTTATAAAATGTATGTAAATTTTAAAGAAAGGGAATTGATGCAAAAATTATCATTAAGATTTATTTTTGTTATTTTTATAAATAATCATCAAATATTTTTTAGTAAAGTAGTTAACAATGAATAAATTTAAAATCAAAAATTTAACTCTTTATAGTCTCTTAACTCTCTTAGCAGGTATTTTTTTAAGTGTCAGTATCATGGTCTTTTATCTTTATAAAATAAAAGCATTAGATGACAGACTCAAAAAAGTAGCTGATGTACATAGCACACTATTAGAACTAAAATTAAATACAGAAAAACTTCTTACAACTTCTGAATTAAACTCAACAATACAAAAATGGCTTCAAAATAGTGAAAAATTCAACCACTTATATACACAACTTACGAAACAACAACAAGAAAAAATCAACATTTTTTGGGATTTAAGTACCGAAGAAATTCATTCTATACATCTATTGTTAGAAAATAACATACTCAATAATCAAAGCTTATATCAAAAACCCTTATTGGTAAAACAAGTAGAGTTGTCTTTATCTAAAACCGATACTGCACTTTATACAACACTCACAGATTTATCAAAAAAAATACAAATACTTATTCAATATGAATCATCTTTGTTAGATATATTTAATACTATAGAAACCCAAGACATAAAAGATATCAAAAACAATATTAAACTAACTACTGCTTATGCAATTTTCATCCCTCTTTTTATATTAACAATAGCTGTCTTTTTCGTTATATATACAACGAAAAAGATCTCTGCAATGGAAGCTACCTTACTGGAAACACAAACAAATTTTAGTCATTCTATTACACAACTTCAAGATTCTCAGCTATTACTTAATAATATTATCGACTCCGTACCTATGGGAATATTTTGGAAAGATACGCAATGTATCTATTTAGGAGCAAATAAACAGTTTTTAGAAGATGTTGGATATACAAACAAAGATGAAATACTTGGAAAAAATGATTTTGAACTTCCTTGGGGAGATGTAGAAGCACAACAATATATTAATGATGATAAAGCAGTTATGAAAAGTGGTAAAGCAATATTACAATTTGAGGAAACACATACTTATAATGATGGTACAGTGATAACACTTATCACTTCAAAAGTTCCTCTAAAAAATACAAAAGGTGAACTCATAGGTATTTTAGGTTCATACTTTGATATTACTGAACAAAAAAAATCATCTCAAGAGTTAGAACAAAAAAATAGACTTCTTGAACAACAGTCAAAAATGGCAGCAATGGGAGAGATGCTTGAAAATATTGCGCACCAATGGAGACAACCACTGTCTGTAATTTCAACAGCTTCTTCAGGTATCAAAATGCAAAAACAATTTCATCTTTTAGACGATGAAACTATGAATAAAACTTTAGATATAATCACCCAAACAGCGGAACACTTATCCCAAACAATCAATGACTTTAGAGATTATTTTAAACCAAATAAAAAAGTAGAACTATTTGATGTTACAAAAGTTATTGATAAAACTCTTTACTTTTTACAGTCAAAATTTCAAAACAGAGATATCAAAGTTATTAAAGAGTTTCAAGATATATCTTTCATAGGATTAGAAAATGAATTAGTTCAAGTAATTATGAATATTTTGAATAATTCAAGAGATGCTTTTGAAAATGAAAACATTGATAATGAAAAGCTAATTTTTATAAAAAGTTTTCAAAATCAACAAGAAAAAATGATTTATATAACCATAACAGATACAGCAGGAGGAATACCTGAAAAGATTATCAGTAGAGTATTTGAACCCTATTTTACAACAAAACATAAATCTCAAGGAACAGGTATAGGTCTATATATGTCTAAAGAGATGGTGGAAAAACATATGGAAGGAACGCTTGATGTAGAAAATACTGTATTTCAATATCAAAATCAGAAATTTAGCGGAGCTACCTTTACCATAGCTCTTCCTCTTGTAAGTTAAAAGTTATACTTTACTTGTAGCCAACTGAATTTATCTACAAGTTTAGAACCAAACTCTGTAGTATCTTTTCCAGAATTTTTCCCTATTGAAAAATCAATTGTGAAGTTTTTTATTTTTGTATATATGATACCAAGATTATTTTGTTGTGAATTATCATCTAGGTTATACATATTCTTATAATAAATACTAAAATAAAGTATATCAAATGGTTCTTTTTGTGTAAATTTATTAATAAAATATCTATTATCCCAAAAATTCTGGGTTTTTGAAACCTCTTCATTTTGATAAAAATATTCACTAATAATAGTTAAGTCAAAATCTGTAAGGTATTTTAACCCAAATAAAGAAGAATAGAAACCATCATCACTTCTTCCATATTCACCATGTATTTCAAAATTTGTTTGAAGATTCATAGAAAAATCTACTCCAAATTTATTTGCTAGTTTGTCATTATACAAATAAGCAAAATCTATATCAATATCTTTATATAAAAGATATGTTTTTAAAGCTATGGTATTTGAATTTTGATTGTAAAAATCTTCATTGAAGTCAGAAGTTGTTTTTAGATATACAGCATCAAAAGAGATGTTTTGCAAATCATTTGAAAACACTTTATTATATTTATAATTAAGTACAGTGTATCCCTCTTTATTTGCTTCAGGATTTGTAGGGTCTTTTTTTCTATCTATAAAAGCAATAGGATTGAAAAAATATCCTTTTCCCCAAGTTGCAGTTTTTTTCCCTAGGTTTACTTGATGATTATCATTGCGTTTATAATTTAAAAAAAGTTGATTTACTATGTAAGTGTCATCTTCACGATGATCAATATTTTCATAGTTTGCCATAAGTTCAGTTTCAAATGTAACTTTATCATAAAAATATCGATAATTAAAAAAAGCCTCACCATATAAACTATCCATAGATGATTTGTTTTTTGATGGATAAGTTGGTGATGTAGTATTTAAATATTGATGTTTATGCTCAGCTTTAATATAACCATTGTATTCATAAGTTTTAACTTCTATTTTTTCAAGTTCATTAAAATCAAAACTATAATCATCAGCAAATAATAATGTACTCAAGCATAATAAAGTTGTAGAAAGTTTTTGCATATAACTATCGTCGTAAATCTGCTACTTTACCTAAATTATCTAATGTAAAAGCCTCATCACTAAACTCTTTAGGCGTGATTTTTCCATACACCATAATTGATTTATATCCCTTATAAAGTGGAGAACTTGTCTCAATAACAGCCGGTCTGACAATTCCATGACCAAAATCTTTCAAATCTTTATAATACAAAGTTTTAATAAGCATATCTGTTGAACTATAACATTGTATCTCTTTTGGAGTTACTGAAGTTTTATCAACACTCATCACTAACTTATCGTAAGCAACTGTATCATTTTTTGCTTTTACTGTTAAAATAACCTCATCACTTTTTTCTTCTTGTGAAACAATATTGTATTCTGTTGAAAAATCAAGTCTCATAATATCACTGTTGTTAAAAACGCCGCCTACAACACTTTGCATAGATGTTACTCGTATAGCTTTCCCAACTTCAGGAAGAAACAGCCACATATTTTCCCCAAGTCTTAAAGTACTTCTTCCTTTTTCAGACTCAGGCTGTAAAAATAGCGATACCATTTTATCGCTATCTTTTTTTGCTTGATAGAGTAAAAATTCTTTTTTCGTTCCATCTGGTTCCATATTGATAAGTTTTTTATAACTTTCACTACTTCCCGGTGCTAACTTTTTATCTATTTGAACCAATAAATTATCAGCAAATAAAACAGTTGCTAAACAAAAAGTGATAAGTAATTTTTGCATTATCTACCGCCACCTTTGAGCTTATAACCTTTTGAACCTTTGTACATTTTACCTGATCCTGTTCCATCTTGTAATCTTTGTTGTATTTGGTCTCTATTTTGATTTTGTATCCTATTTTGATTTTGTATCTTATTTTGATTTTTGATACCTTGTCCACTGCCTCTTCTATACTTTGCTTGCTCTTCAGGTGTAAGATATTTTAACTTTTCCTGAAATGCATTTCTAAAAGTTTCTCTTTGTTCAACAGGAACAGTCCCTCTCAAATTTGATAGTTCATCTAAACTCATACTATTATAATCTACTGCAAAAAGCGAAGCTACTAATGTTGTCATCATAACTAATTTTTTCATGGAAAATCCTTTCTTTTAATTTGTTCTTAAAGCCTCAACTGGATCCAATTTAGAAGCTTTCAACGCTGGACTAATTGAAGCTATCAAAGAGATAGCTACAACAATTACACTTATAATTATAACATCTTTTAAAGATAAAATAGGTTCAAGTATCAAATTACTTTCTCTCCCAAAACTATAAGTTATTTGCATCATATCAAGTCCTTGCACAATCAATGTAGATAAAATAGCTCCCAACACTGCACCTAAAATTCCAAGCAATAAACCTTCCATTAAAAAAAGTTTCACTATTGTTTTTGGAGGTGTTCCCATAGCTGCTATTGTTCCTATCTCTTTTATTCTCTCATAAACACTCATAATCATCACATTTAAAATAGAGATTAAAACTATAGAGATAAGTATAATTTGTATAGAGATATTCATCACATCCAACATTTTTACAATATTATAAAATGGACTTAATTTTTCCCAAGAATGTATCTCAAATGCTGGTTTTCCTTTTTGATTCAATTTTTTTAAAATTGGACTTAACTCTACTAAAGCATCTTGTAACATAGCAACATCTTTTAATCGTATAACAATCTCACTAACCTCAGCACCTTTTATACGAAGTACTTTTTTCGCATCTTCTATGTGTATATACCCATCTCTTCCACCAGGCCCTGAGATTCGTGTCACTTCTCCTGCTACTTTAAGATTAATTCCATTAACACTTCCGCTTTTATTGTTTGCTACAAGAACTACGGTATCTCCTGTTTTTACATCCATCCCTTTACTTATAATATCAGGAACTATTATATTTCCTTTTTCAAAAGTACCATTAAAATTATTGAATCTATCTTTGAGTGCAGGAAGTGTTACAAACTCTTTTTCTGGGTCTATTGCATTAAGTCTGATATTTGTAGTACTTACAAAATTTGAAAACATACCACCAAATTTTATTCTATAAGAATAGCTTTGAATATATTGACTCTCATTTAAAAACTGTTCTAAATATTCTAACGCTTTTGCATTAAGATTTTTATCTAAAGGAAGATTTTCAACACTTGCAACAAATCCTTTTTTATGTATTTGGATATGTCCCATAGATGAATCTGTAATTTGTCCTATCATATAGTTTTTAAAACTTCCAGAAAGTGCTGTATAAACTAGTACAAAAACTACACCAAGTGTTATTAAACTAGCTGTAAGAAGTGTACGACGATGATTTCTTAAAAGATTTCTATAGGCTATTTTAAATATATTTTTCATTATCTTATCCTTTTATCTTCTATGATATTTCCATCTACAAGAGTTATAAGCCTATCTACATTTGAAACTATTTTTTCATCATGTGTAGCAAAAATAAAAGTAGTGTTATGCTCTTTTTGTATTTTTTTCATTAGCTCTATGATTTTATGGGCTGTTGTACTATCAAGGTTTGCAGTTGGTTCATCAGCAAATACAATTTTTGGATTTGTCACTAAAGCTCGTGCTATTGCCACTCTTTGCATCTGACCCCCGGATATTTTATCAGGCGTTTTATCTTTTTGTTCATACATACCAACTTCATGCAACAACTTTTCAATTCTCTGTTTTCTTTTTTGTTCTGGAAGATTTTGTATCATAATAAGTGGATATTCAATATTTTCATATACTGTTAAAACAGGGATAAGATTAAAACTTTGGAAGATAAACCCTATATGTTCCCCTCTAAAATTTGCTTGTTGTGTTTTGTTTAAGACAGAAATATCTTGGCCGCTGATAATTAAACTTCCAGAAGTTGGAGTGTCAAGACAACCGAGCATATTTAAAACTGTAGATTTGCCACTTCCACTTGGTCCAATTAAAGAGATAAATTCACCCTCTTTAATATTCAATGATAAATTATCAATCACCGTTAAATCTAACTCACCAACTTTATACACTTTTCTAAGATTTTTTACATCTATCATAGAAACTCCTAAATAATATAATATTTGATTTTAACTAATTATTATTAACAAATATTAAATAATCAATTTTAATTAAGTATAACTTTTTTATAATCATACAATATTTACAAAAGGGTTTTAGAATGAATTTACAATCAGCATATTTCGCAGGTGGATGTTTTTGGGGAGTTGAATATTATTTTGAAAAATTAGAAGGTGTTCAAGCAGCCATTAGTGGATATATGGGTGGACATTTAAACAATCCAAGTTATAAAGAGGTTTGCAGGGGAACAACGGGGCATTTAGAAGTTGTAAGAGTTGATTATGATGCGGATATTGTAACTTTTGAAGAATTAGCTGAATTATTTTTTGAGATTCATGACCCTACTCAAAAAAATGGACAAGGACCGGATATAGGAAATCAATATTTAAGTGCAATATTTTATAATAATCAAGAGGAAAAAGATATAGCACAAGCACTTATAGATATTTTGAAAAACAAAGGATATAATATAGCTACACAGCTAATCTCAACACACAACACACCTTTTTTTGAAGCTGAAGAGTACCATCAGGACTATTATTTTAAAAACAATAAACAACCTTATTGTCACAACTATGTAAAAAGATTTTAGGTATCATTTAAAAAACTCAACAACATCTACATCTAAAGCTATAGATATTTTATAAAGTTGCTCTATATTATAGTGTTTATTTTCAATATTAGCTTCAATTTTTCCTATTGTACTAACAGATTTATGTCCAATTGTTTGGGCCAATTCTGTTTGTGTGATATTCTTCTTTTTTCTAATTCGTTTCACATTATTAATAACTTTTAATTGGAATGCTTGTATATCTTCTTCATCAATATCTAGGTAGTGTAACATCACTTTTTCTTCCCTATAGTAAATTTTTTCTTTTAAGTTTAATACTGATACAATAATTTTATTATTCCCTATAGGCAATATATAAACTATCTAGTATATTTCAGTGAATAAAATTTTTTAAATAAAAGATTGACTTATGAAAAATAAAAAAATTCAGACTAAATATGTATTAATCTTTACATTATTCTTAGGAATAATAACAACTCTACTTTATATAAAAAAAGAACACGATATAAAGTATTTTTTGCAATATAATGCCAGTCAAAATGAACAAAATTTCACTATGCTTTACCACAAATATAAAAAACTCTCTGATATAATATTTGATGTAAATATTAACAAAAAAGAGATTCTTACGATACTATCTCAACTAGAACTCTCTAATAATAAATTAAAAACAATAGCTAAAGAAAAATTAATTCAAAACTTGTCTTCAACATATAATTTACTCAAAAAACACAATATAAAACAACTACATTTTATTCTTCCCAATAACGAAAGTCTTTTATATTTTAATCATAATGATATTCCCAAAACAAATACAATCTATTTAAAAAAAATGATTAATTATGTCAATAAAGTAAAAAACTCTATTAATGGATTTGAAAAAAATGATTTTCTTGAAGATTTTGTATTTATATATCCTTTATTTTCTGATGCAAACAATTACTTAGGAAGTGTTTCAATTTCTTTTAGTAGTGAAACATTCAAAAAAGATTTTACAAATACATATTATAAAGAATATACAGAATTTTTTAATTTATCAAACATTTCATCTATACCATATGATACAAATATTTTATCTAAAATAGCTACAGATAAATTTAAGAATCCATTTTCAATATTCGATTCAAATACTCATAATATAACTACATTTATACCAATAAAAACTATAACTACAAAAAAAGTCTTTGGTGTTTTTATGATTCAAAATCATTCAAGCTATATTCATAATAAAATAAAAAACTACTACATCTCTTTATTATTTTCTTACTTTCTTTTTGTATCTTTATTTATTTATATCTACAAAACGAACAGAAAATTCAATAATACTGTCAATACTTTATCCAAAGAGATGCAAATTCAAGAAGTGATACTCTTTAAGCAATCTAAAATGGCTCAGTTAGGAGAGATGATCGATTCTATTGCACATCAATGGAAAACGCCAATAAGTGTAATCAAACTATATGCACAACACTCTATTTTAATTCTAAAAGATCCTAATAAAAATATTAATAGATTATTGGAATATCAGGATAAATCAATTTTACAAATTGACCATCTAGTCAATACAATAGATGAATTTAAAGCGTTTTTTAGACCAATTAGTAAAATACAAACTATTCCAATCCAAGAAATTATAGATTCTACTTTATTACTTATGAAAGATGAACTTATTAAACATATGATTTTTGTAGAAATCAAAGGAGACACTAGTTCTATCTTTACATTGATACCAAATGAATTTAAACATATTCTGATAAATTTATTTAATAATAGCCGAGATGCTTTTAATACTAATAAAGTTAAAAATAGAATAATCACTCTTAAAGTAGCAATTAATAAGGAATATAATCAATTAGAAATATATGACAATGCAGGAGGTATCCCCGAAAATATTATAGATCATATTTTTGAACCAAATTTTACAACTAAAACAAAAGATATGGGTACAGGTATAGGTTTATATATAGTAAAAAAAATTATTGAAAAAATTGAAGGAACAATAGAAGTTAAAAATATTCATGATGGTGCCTGCTTTAAAATTAAAATAAAAAATATTAATAGTAGAGGCTAATTTATCATTTATTAAATTATTTCTTGTAAATATAACTCATATTTAAGTCTTTTACAGTTAGACTGTTATCTCAAATTTAATAAATAAATTCAAGGTCTTGATGTGTCAATTGAACATTGTAGTAGAATATCTCAACAGAATTTTAATCCTGCTAATTATAATTTACTTATCATTGAAGACTCTACATCTTTCAATAAAATTCTAACATCTGAATTTTCACAAGATGGTTTTAATTGCTTTAGTGTATCAACACTAAAAGATGCTTATGAAACGATAGAAAAAAATACTATTCACTACCTACTATTAGATATAAACTTACCAGATGGAAATGGCTATGAACTTATAAAAAAACTTGAGAATACTCCAGAAAAAATATTTGTACTTACCAGTGAAAATGATAAACAATTCCGGGAAGTATCATACCAAAGAGGTGTTATAGATTATATTGTAAAAGATAAAAGTTTTTTTCATAAAATCCACCAAGTAACTAAAACAATTGAACAATTAGAAAAAAATAAAAGTAAAACTATATTAGTAGTTGATGATTCATTTGTAATACAAGAACAACTTAAAGAGATACTTGCTAACAGGTACTACAATATTGAAATTGCAAGTGATGAAAATAGTGCCCTTGGTATTATTCAAAATAAAAATATTGATATGATGTTTTTAGATGTCCAACTTGGAAAATCAAATGGTATACAATTTTTAGAAAAACACCATCAACTAATTGTTGATATCAAAAAAATAGCAACTATTATAATCTCTGGAAATGTAGATGCAAAAGTTGTAAGAGATGGTTTAAAAGCAGGTGCAGTAGATATTATACGAAAACCTTATGTAATAGAAGAGATTGTTTTAAAAGCTGATTTATGGATAGATTATAAAAGAAGAGAAGAAGAGATACTGTGTTCAACCAAAATCTTAGAAGAATATAAAGATGCAGTTGATGAAAGTTCTATCGTTTCAAAAGCAACTCCTTCTGGAATTATCACCTATGTGAATAAAAAGTTTTGTGAACTTTCTGGATATACAGAAGAGGAACTTTTAGGTAAAAATCACAATATTGTAAGACATCCAGATATGGGAAAAGGTTTGTATGCAAATATGTGGTATACAATAAAAGAACTCAAACAAACTTGGAAAGGAAAAGTTAAAAATAGAAAAAAAGATGGATCATACTATTGGGTAGATGCTATTATAAAACCTATTATTAATGCCGATGGAGAAATTGAAGAGTTTATAGGGTTACGAACTGATATTACTCAAGAAAAAGAGATAGAAGAATACTTTCACAGTAAATTTGAAGGGACAAAAGCAGAACTTAGTGTTGCTATGAAGACAGCACAAGAGTATGAAAATGCTATCAACAAATCAAACATTTTATCAAGAAGTGATTTAAAAGGGAAGATTACTTATGTTAATGATAAATTTATAGAGATTACTGGTTATTCAAAAGAAGAAATCATAGGAAAAAATCATAGTATTTTAAAACATCCAGACACGCCAAAAGAGATTATCAAAAACTTATGGGATACTATAAAAGCAGGAAATATCTTTCAAACAATACTAAAAAACAAAACAAAAAATGGTGATACATACTGGGTAAACTCTACTATAGTTCCCATTAGAAATGCAGCAGATGAGATAGTTGAATATATGGCTATACGACATGATTTAACAGAGCTTTTTGAACTTCACGAAGAGATTGAGAATACTCAAAAAGATGTTATCTACAAAATGGGTGAGATTGGAGAAACACGAAGTAAAGAGACTGGAAATCATGTAAAGAGAGTTGCTGAATATTCAAAACTTTTAGCTTTGAGTTATGGCTTGTGTGAACACGAAGCAAATATCCTTTTTACTGCAAGTCCTATGCATGATATAGGAAAAGTTGGAATTCCTGACTCAATACTTAAAAAACCCGCAAAACTTACATACGAAGAATTTGAAGTGATGAAGTCTCATACAGACATTGGGTACAATGTACTGAAAGGTTCAAATAGAGAAGTGCTAAACGCTGCTTCAATTGTGTCACATGAACATCATGAAAAATGGAATGGGACAGGATATCCTCGAGGATTAAAGGGTGAAGAGATACATATCTACGGTAGAATAACAGCTATTGCAGATGTATTTGATGCACTAGGTAGTAAAAGATGTTATAAAGAAGCTTGGGATGATGAAAGAATTTTTGCACTTTTTGAAGAGGAAAAAGGAAAACAATTTGACCCAAAACTTGTAGACCTTTTCTTTGCACATAAAGATAATTTTTTACAAATACGAAACAGATATAAAGATTAAGGAAAATAATGAATATTCTCATAGTTGATGATAGTAAAACTATTCTCAATAGATTAAAAATAAGTATAGAAAATGAACTAGGACTCAAAGTTTACACTGCAACTTCTATGAAAGAATGTGCTGATTTAATATTAAAACATAAAGGTGATTTTACTTTAGCATTACTTGATTATAATCTTCCGGATGCACAAAATGGAGAGATAATCTCTTTTATAAATAAATTTAAAATACCTTCAATTTTATTAACAGGTTCACAATTAGAAAAAAAAGATGATATTTTTAAAAATGCAAATCTAATAGATTATGTTCTTAAAAATGGAAGTTATGCAATTGATTATACTATTGCAATAGTAAAAAGATTTATACTTAATGCAAAAATAGAGATTTTAATAGTGGATGATTCAAAAACATTTGCTGCAAAAATGGAATCACTTTGTAAAAGGTATAATCTTAATACTACAGTGAACTATAGTGCAATTGATGCTTTAGAAACTATCAAACAAAGAGCTAATATAAAAGTTGTTTTAGTAGATTATATGATGCCTGTTATGGATGGTTTACAATTCACTATGGAACTTAGAAAATCTTACAAAAAAGATGAAGTTGCTATTATTGCATTATCTGGAACAAGTGAGAAAGAAATTGTTGCAAGCTTTTTAAAATATGGAGCAAATGATTTTCTTTACAAAGACTTTACAAATGAAGAGTTTATAGCGCGAGTGAATAACAATATAGAAGTAATTGAACTTTTTGATTACACACAAGATAAAGCCAAAAAAGACCCTCTTACTGGACTTTTTAATAAAAGATATCTTCTTGAAATAGGAAGAGATGTTTATGAAAGAACCTTACAGAAAAAAACTCTTTTAGCAACTATAATGATAGAGATAGATGAGTTTAATGTTTTATGTGATTCTTACGGACATGAAGTTGGGGATGATGCATTAGTTCATGTAGCAAAAATATTAAATCAAAATCTAAATAAAGATTCTATTATAGCAAGATTCGGTGCTGAACAATTTTGTGTACTATTTAAAAATAGACCCTATGCAGAAGTGATACAAACATTTGAAGAGATTCAAGAGATGATTAAAAATACTCCTTTACAAAGAGATGATACTATTCATAATATTACAGTAAGTATAGGTGGGAATATTGATTTTGCAGGATCATTAGAAAATATGATAGATTTAGCAGATGAAACACTTTGTGATCTTAAACATAAAAATTTAAATAAAGTTATCATTAATAGTTAACTACTACCATTTGAAAAAACAAGATTAATTAAATCCTTATTTTCCTTTAAAATTAGGATTTAATTTCAGTAGAAATAAATCAGCTATTATATTCCCAAGAAGTGTTAAGAATGCCCCAATAATAAGTATCCCCATAATAACAGGATAATCACGACTTAAAGCAGATTGAAAAAATAACAATCCCATACCATCTATAGAAAATATTGTTTCAAGAATAACACTTCCCCCAATAATTCCAGGAAGGCTCAATCCAAGAAGTGTAATCACTGGAGGATAAAGATTTGGCAAGATATAATATCGTAACAACTTTGCATCACTAAGTCCTCTTGCTTTTGCCCAAAACATATACTCACTTTTTAGTATCTCTAATGTAAGTGAACGAATATATAAAGTGAGACTTCCAATGCCTCCAAAAATAATAATCCCAATAGGTAAAACTAAATGCCAAGCAGTATCTGTATAATATTCAAAACTCCCCTCTTCTAAACCGCCACTATGAAGTCCCGCTATTGGTAAAACTTCAAAAGTCACAGAAAAAACAAGTACTAATAAAAGTGCTAAATAAAATGATGGTAAAGAGAAACTCAAAAGAGATAACTGACCAACAAATCGGTCAAATAATTTATCTTTATTTAAAGCAGCTTTAATACCTAAAACTAAAGAGAGTATAAATATAGCAACCATACTAATAATATTAATAGTAAGAGTTATTGGAATTCTACTTAAAATTTCATCTTTTACATTCATTCCACTACTAAATGATATTCCGAAATCTAATCTTATAATATTGACTATCCAAGAAAAAAATTGTACATACAATGGTTTATCCAAACCATATATCTCTTTTAGATGAGCTACAGATTCAGGTGTAATATTTGGATTTAATTCTCCTGAGGCAAAAAAACTGTTTGGTGCCAAGTTTATCGCTGTAAAAGATATTAAAGAGATAATAAAAAGCATAATTGCTAAGTATAGAAATTTTCGTACAACTACTTTAGTCATTTTTTCTCAATCGCTACAACAGCTATAGCAAAACCACCATCATGGGTAATGCTTAATGATGAATTTTGAATTTTGAATTTTTTTCTTATATGTTTTTTGTATTTTATTTTTGGGGCATTATTTTTAGTTTTTGATATTTTAATATCGTGAAATCCACACTCTTTTCCTATCCCAGTACCCAGTGCTTTGCTTGCTGCTTCTTTAGCTGCCCAAAACCCAGCTGCTGTTGATGGTGACTTAATCAGAAGTTTTTCCTCTTCATTTAAAAATCTATCAAGTGTTTTAGTTCCAAACTTTTCCATCAATCTCTCAATCCTAGAAATTACAACTATATCAATCCCAATCATAGTAATGCCAAATACCTTTCCAGTATAATCTTTGCAGCGATAGAATCTATTCTTCCATCTCTTTTATGTTTGATTTCACCTTTTGTTAGCTCTTTTGCTTCTAATGAACTTAAATTTTCATTTTGAAAAACTATTTCGCCATCAAACTTCAGAAGTTTTACAAAATGCTCAACTCTAGGCTTCATATCTTCACTTGATTCTGGATATCCAACAACTAGCGTATCTATCTCCCAATCTTTCAAAAATTTATCTACATCACTGCTTGCTTGATTACGGTTTTTTCGTAAAATTGCCTCTTGTGGATTTACTATTGATGAAGATAAAGAGAGTGCACACCCTATTCTTTTAAGCCCTATATCAATTGCAGCATATTTTTTTGACATTTTAATCTAGTAACTCATTTGCCAACTGAAATTTATTTGCAGTCATAAGATGTATTTTAGGATGTATATTTTGAATCTCTTCTAAAAGTCCTTTACTTAACTCTATACCAACTTTGTTTTCCTCTTCTTCACTAATTTTACTAGCAGTTGTTAATTTATCTATCCACTCTTGTGGCACATAAATACCTGGGACATGTGCTGATAAAAATTGTGCTGTTCGTAGTCTTGTAATAGGAAATATTCCTACTATTAATTGTGACTTATTTCTTTCATCTTGAAATCCACTTTGAACTGTTTTAAAATACTCTAAAAGTTTTTTAGCATTTTCCACATCATATACAGGCTGTGTAATAAGCCCTTTTGCGCCATTAAGCACTTTTTTTGCCATCTTTTTTTCTAAACTTTTCATATTCTTTGCATAAGAATTTATCACTGAAAATGGATAAATGGTTTTCGGTTCACTTTTAAAAGGTCTTCCTGAATAGTCCATACCATTGTTGAAAGAGTTTATCATCTCTAAAAGCATATTTGAGTTTCCTTCAAATACACCTTTTGTTCGAGGTTGATCTGACATATTTGCAGGATCCCCAGTTAAAGCTAGGATTGCTCGTACATCAAAATCATTTGCACCAAGTAAGTCACTTTGAAGTGCTATTTTATTTCTATCACGCATACTCATTGTTGCAATAACTGGTTTATTAAATTTTTGTTGTAATTTTATAGCTGCAAATAATGCATTGTATTTTAATTTAGCGAGAGGATTATCAGTTGTACTAAATCCATCAACTTTTTTATCTAAGTTATATAATTCTAATTTTTCTAAAATAGTATCTATTGTAGGCTCATGTGATGGTGTTGTTTCTAATGTAATATATTTATCTTCTTGTAATTTTTTAATCAATGTTTCAAACATTTATATTTAACCTTTTTTCGATATAATCTCCCAATTATATCGAAATATTTATAAAGGTTTAAAATATGAAATTAGCAGTATTTGATTTTGATTCTACACTTATGGATGGAGAAACAATAGATTTTTTTGCAGCCGAATTAGGCTTAGAAGAAAAAGTTGCAGCTATCACAGAAAAAGCTATGAAAGGTGAACTTGATTTTTTTGAAAGTTTAATAACTCGTGTTGGACTTTTGGAGGGTTTGAACTATGAAAAAGTTGTTCAAATTGGACGAGATTTACCTTTAATGCCAGGTGCTTTAGAAACAGTTACAAAATTAAAAGAACTTAACTATAAAGTTGTTTGTTTTAGTGGAGGATTTCGAGTTGGTACAGAACCTGCTAAAGAGAAGCTAGGACTCGATGCTGACTTTTCTAATATTTTACATCATAAAGATGGACTCCTAACTGGACTTGTAGGTGGAGAGATGATGTTTGATTATAGTAAAGGTGAGATGATTCAAAGACTTCAAAGACTTCTTAATATCACTAGAGCAAATACACTTGTTGTGGGAGATGGAGCAAATGATAGAAGTATGTTTAAATTTGCTGACAAACGAGTAGCTTTTTGTGCTAAAGAGATACTCAAAAAAGAAGCCAATGTTGTTATTGATACAAAAGATCTAACACAAATACTTCATCATATATAAACTAAACTCATTCAAGCTAATAAATAATAAAAACTATTTTATCAGCTTGAACGAATCTTCTTTTACTTCATAAAGCTTTACTGGATATACCACTTGATTATTTTCTAATTTTAAATCTTTAAAAAATGAGATATTATTTGATGTTAATAACTCTGCACCAACAATTGATGAATAGTTAACCCAATTATAAGATATACTGTTTCCTAATATTTCATTGTATTCTATTAAGTCTAATGGTATATCTCCAATAGAATTAGCGACTATTAATCCTTTTCTATCCATTTTTTGAGTCAATGAAAATATCAATGGTGTATAATTCAACTGTGTAGATAATACTGTAGCAGGAGTGAGTTCTTGGGCTGTAATAGAAGATAGAAGTATTGAACTTTTTACAATAGGTGTATTTAAAACTATTGCGGAATTATTTATATGTCTATTTCCTTTTAAAAAATATTGATATCTACCATTATTATCATCAACTTTTTTTGAATAACTTACTTTTTTAGTTTTCAAATAAGTATGTAAAAAATCTCCCATTGCAGTATTATCATAAAACTCAACTAAAGAAAATCTTTGTGCATAGTCAAACAAATATTTAAATTGTTCTTCATAACTAATTGCACCAAATGTTACTTTTAAATTTTTAATTTGATTGAGATTTGTAATCTCTTTTTTATTCACTAAAGGCAAATAAATCTCAATGTCATCAATTCCATCTATTGAATTTAATATGCTTAAATTCTCTTTTGTTATCATAACAATTGCTTTTGTAATATTGTTTTCTTTTAGTTTTTCAAAAGTATTTAAAATATTTTTTTTATTTTGAATAAACATATCAAATGTCATCACATGAAATGAAGTTCCCTTATACAGTAAAAAAGTATTAATACTATTTGTAGCATCAAGTGCATACTTACCGATATTTACAGAAGGATAAACTACTGCAATAGTATCAACTGTAACTACTTTTTCAGGTACATACAGGGAAGTACTATCTTTCATCTCTTTTGTATCAAATTGTACTGCTTGTTTTTGTACATTATCATATTGTACACTTGAACCTGTCTGTAGTTCTGTTTTTGGTGCACAACCAATAAATACAAATATTGATATAAATATATAAAATATATATTTCATTCTTTCTCCATTAATAATTTTATTTTTTGTAAATCTTTATACATATCTTGTTTATATGATGGGTTTTTATAAATAAACTCTAAATCCATTAATGGTAATAATTTTGAATCATTATAATTATAGCTATTTCCAGAGATATCAGATATCTCTTGATTATTTTCCATTAAATAGTTAAAAGCTTCCCCTAAAGTAATAATATATTTTGGTTTTATTATATCAATTTGTTTTATAAAATACTCTTTACATAAATTGATATTTTCATTTATTGATTTATTGATTGATTTTATATTACATTTGATTAAATTAGTTAAATAAATATCTTCCAGTTTATATTCTAACACATTTTGTACAATATTCTTTAAAACTGTATGTATATGTGCATCGGTAAAATCACTATTGATTCCAACAATATATATATTACTATGGATATTACCTGTACCTAAACTTCTCATATTACAATTTTTTGATAGTTCACATAAACTACAATGTTGCACATAAGTATCAAGATTTTCTATTGTATTTGGTAGTTCATGGTTTATAATGAACTTTTTATCCAAATCAATTGGCTCACAATATTCTATTCCAAAACTTTTATATAAATTTAAATAATTTAATATTCTTTCTTTACCCATTAATACCTCGATGAATTATACAAAAGTTCCCCTTTTAGCAACTTTTGTTCCAATAATTGGAACAAATAATGTATTTATCTTGACTTTTGTTCCAAATATTGGTACACTTCTATCTACAAACCAACACAAGGAATAAAATGACTGCACCAAATGTAAAAACAGGACCAAGTTTGAGAAAACTAGAAAGTGATTTAGAGGTAAATAAAACAACTTTGCACAACTGGAAGCAAAATCGTCCAAAACTATATGAGTTTATTATAGATTCGTATGAGCATAAGGCTGCTTTAAAAGAGAATATTATGTTCTTAATTGATCAAAAGAAAAAACTTGAAGATCGTATTAATAGTGAACAGAAAAAAGTTTCTTAAGTCTAATTGTGAAAATGATTGTTTATTTGAAAAGAAAAGTTGTAAGAGAACAACTTTATAAGTTTATATAAATAGTTTTATTTTTATAAAACTATTTATATCTATGTGTAATTCTACCCTTATCTAATGAATAAGGTGTAATTTCTACTTTAACTGTATCTCCTAAGAGTATTTTTATGTAGTGCATTCTCATTTTTCCTGAGATGTGACATAACACCACATGACCGTTATCTAACTGAACTCTAAATGTTGCATTTGGTAAAACTTCAATTACTTTACCATCTACAACAATTACATCATCTTTAGCCATAACATAATTCCTTTTAATTTATATCTATATCTGTGTAAGTATTTGGGCTTTACCATCTACTATTGCAACTTGATGTTCATAATGACTTGTTCTAAGTCCATCAGAACTTCTTACTGACCATTTATTTTCTGGGTCAATAATTGGTTCTTCCTCTTTTTGACATATCATAGGTTCAATACAAAACACCATCCCATTTTTTATTTTAGGACCTTGCTTTGCATTTCCACTATCAAGATAGTTTGGCACCTCAGGATCACAATGAGGTTCTTTCCCAATACCATGACCACAAAATTTTATTAAAGGAACATAGCCTCTACCTGTAATAAACTCTTCAAGTGCTAAACTTAACTCTTTGAATCTCATCCCTTGCTTTATAATATCAATAGCATAATATAATGCATCTTTACTACAAGCAATTAGATCTTCATCCTCTTTACTAATTTTCCCTATTGGCATAGTAATAGCAGCATCACCATACCAACCATCTATTTCACTTCCGATATCGATACCTAAAATATCACCTTCTTTTAAAACTGTATCATCTGGGATACCATGAATAACAACTTCATTTAATGATGTACATATAGCATTTGGGAAACCGTATAAACCTTTAAATGCTGGTCTTGCACCAAGTTCATTTAAACATTTTTCTCCCATTGCATCTACATCTAATAAAGTCATTCCAGGTTTTACATTTTCTTGAAGATGTTTAAGTGTCGTAGCAACTGCTTTCGCAGCTGTACGAAGTTTTTCGATCTCTTGTGGTTTTCTTAATGGAATTGCCATAGTTTAATTATAAACCTACAGCACTAAGAGTGTTGTATTTATTAGTATATTGTTGAGCTTCTATTTTTCTCATAGTATCAATTGCAACTTGAACAACAATTAGAACTGCTGTCCCTCCAAAGAAAAATGGAACACCCATAGCTTTTACAATAAGCCAAGGCACAGTTGCTATCATCCCTAGATAAATAGAACCCCAAAAAGTTAATCTACTTGCAGTTTCATTTAAAAACTCAGATGTACCACTACCAGGTCTAATCCCAGGTATAAATCCACCTTGCTTTTTAAGGTTTTCTGCTATGTCTTTTGCATTAAATGTAATTGATGCATAAAAGTAAGCAAAAAATACTACAAATAAAAATGTCAATAAATTAAAAGTATAACTATTAGGATTTAAGTAGTCAGAAAGCATCATTAATGTTTCATTCTGTGTACCTTGTAATATAGTAGCTGGAAACATCAAAATCGCACTCGCAAAAATTACAGGAATTACACCACTTAAATTTACTTTAATAGGTATATAGTTCATAATCTTTTTATTTTGATTTTGCATAATAACTTTTCTACTATATGAAACAGGTACTCTTCTCTCACCTAATTCTACATATATAATTGCACCCACAGTTGCTAAGATAACAACTAAGATTGCGATAACGATTAAGAAACTCATTTGCCCATTGTTCACTAAATCAATAGTTCCACCAATAGCACTTGGAATGGCTGAAACAATACCTGCAAAGATAATTAGTGATATACCATTACCAATTCCTCTTTGTGTTATTTGTTCACCTATCCACATAAGCATCACAGTACCAGCAATCATAGAAATTGTAGCAACAGCAACAAATGTATCCATATCTATCATAATAGCACTTTGACCTGCAGTTCCTGTTAAAGAATTCAGTCCCATTGATACACCAACAGCTTGAACAGCTGTAATACCAATAGTTGCATATCTAATAATTTGCATATATTTTTGCATTCCATCTCTCTCTTTTTTCATTTTTCCAAGAGCTGGGAATGTTGCAGCAAGTAATTCCATAATAATTGAGGCTGTAATGTATGGCATGATACCAAGTGAGATTATACTCAGTCTTTCAACAGCGTTACCACTGAACATATTAACAAGACCAAGTGCATTGTTTGAGTTTGTGTCGAAGAATTCTTTTACAACAGTTAAATCAACACCAGGTACTGGAACATAAGCCAGTACCCTGTATATTAAAATAAAACCTAATGTAATTAAAATTTTATTTAATAAATCTTTATTCATAAGTTTTATTTACCAGTTGTAGTTACATTTTCATCTTTTATCTTAGAAGCTACATCTTTTACAGTTGAACCAATTAGTTTAACTTTTGTAACATCTTTTGATAATTTATAAACAGATCTGATTGTTTCCATTGTGATCTCTTCTAAATTTGCAACTTTTTTTACTTTATCAACATTGATTGAGTAAGGTTTGTTAGCTCTAGAGTAAAATCCAATTTTAGGTGCTCTTTTTTGAAGTGGCATTTGCCCACCTTCAAAGTGTCTTTTGATCTTGTAACCAGATCTAGACTTTTGACCTTTTTGACCTCTTGTAGAAGTCTTACCCATTCCTGAACCTTGACCTCTACCTACTCTTTTTCTATTCTTTGTACTACCATCAGCTGGTTGTAAATCATGTAAAATTGACATTTTCTATCCTTTTATCTTAGCTAGTGCTTCAACTGTAGCTTGAACAAGGTTGTTAGGGTTATTTGAACCTAATGACTTAGCAATAATATCAGTAACACCTGCAAGTTCTAGAACTGGTCTAGCAGCACCACCAGCGATAAGTCCTGTACCCTCGCTAGCTGGTTTTAATAATATTTTACTTGAATTATACTTATATTCAATATCATGGTTAATAGTAGTACCATTTAGGCTAACTTTAACTAATGATTTAAATGCATCATCAAGTGCTTTTTTAATAGCATCAGGAACTTCTTTAGCTTTACCTACACCAAAACCAACTGTTCCATTTTTATCACCAACAACAACTAAAGCAGTAAATCTAAATCTTCTACCACCTTTAGCAACTTTTGTAACTCTACCAATCTTAACGATAGCTTCTTCGAAATCATCTCTATTAATTGCCATCATTGCCCCTTATAAGTTAATACCATTATCTCTTAGTGCATCAGCGAAAGCTTTTACAACACCATGATAAAGGTATCCATTTTTATCAAAAACTACAGTTTCAATATTTTTTGATTTTAAAGTCTCAGCTAATGCAGCTGCTACTTTTACAACACTCTCTTTACTAACAGTTAATTTTAATGCTCTACTATCAGCTGAAGCTAATGTAGTACAAGCTATATCATCAATAGCTTGTGCATAAAAATATTTGTTTGATTTAAAAATAGTTATTCTAGGTTTAGTAGCATCTCCACTAATTTTTCCTCTAACTCTTTTTTTTCTTCGTAATCTTAAGGCATCTCTTTTTAATAAATCTTTTGCTCTACTCATATTTTTATACCCCTACTTCTTAGCTGTTTTACCGGCTTTTCTCACGATATGCTCGTCAGAATACTTCACACCTTTACCTTTGTATGGCTCTGGTGGTCTAAAACCTCTAATTTTTGCAGCAACTTGTCCAACTTCTTGTTTGCTACTACCTTTGATGTTAATAATATTTTTATCAACAGCAATCTCAATATCACCTGGTATCTCAAAATTAATTGGATGAGAAAAACCTAGTTGTAATTCTAGTACATTTCCTTTTACAGCAGCTCTATAACCAACACCATTGATCTCTAAAGATTTTGCAAAACCTTCATTTAAACCAATTACAGCATTATTTGTTAAAGCTCTGTATGTTCCCCAATATGCTTTATCTTGAGACTCTTCACCTTTAAGTGAAAAATTAATACTATTATCTACAACTTCTACACCAACTCTACCATGTGTTTCAACATCAATAGATTTGTTACCTTTTTTTACTGTAACTAGTGTATCATTAACTGAAACTTCTATACCTTTTGGTATTTCTATAGCTTTTTTACCAATTCTTGACATAACTACTCCTTACCAAACCGAACAAAGAACTTCGCCACCAACATTTTGTTTATAAGCTTCTTCATTGCTTATAATACCCTTGTTAGTACTTACGATAATTGTTCCGTATCCATTTTTAAAACTTTTAAGCTCAGAAGCGTTTTTATAAACTCTTCTACCTGACTTAGAAAGTCTTTTTAACTCATTGATAACAGTGTTATCATTGTCATCATACTTTAATGTAACTGATATAGTTTTTTTCTTTGGGTCTGTATCAACTACTTTGTAATCTTCAATATACTCTTTTTCTTTTAAAACATTACAAACAGCTTCTACAGTATTAGAATGCACAAGAATAGTTACTTCTAACTTTCTCATTGCTGCATTTCTGATTCTTGTCAAAGCGTCTGCGATTAAATCATTCATCATGGGCTTTTTTCCTTAATTTTTTAGCTTACCAGCTAGATTTTCTAATACCAGGTATTAAACCTTCGTTAGCCATTTTTCTTAAACATATTCTACAAAGTCCGAAATCTCTATAAACAGATTTTGGTCTACCACAAGCTGAACATCTTGTATAAGCTCTACTAGAAAACTTAGCTGTTCTTTGTTGTTTTGCAATCATTGACTTCTTTGCCATTACGCTCTCCCTTTAGTAAATGGTACACCCATTAATTCTAACAATCTGTATGACTGTTCATCACTACTTGTTGTTGTTGTAATAGCGATATTCATACCATGTGTTTGAATAATATTATCAAACTCAACTTCTGGGAACATTAATTGCTCATCTAAACCAAAGTTAAAGTTACCTGAACCATCAAATCCATTTTTATCAAGACCTCTAAAGTCTTTTACTCTTGGAAGTGCAATTGTACATAGTTTGTCTAAAAATTCATACATTCTATCACTTCTTAAAGTAACTTTTACACCAACTGGCATATCTTCTCTTACTTTAAATCCTGCAACAGATTTTTTAGATTTAATTACAACAGCTTTTTGACCTGCAATTAAAGAGATAGTATCTGTAATGTTTTGGATAAGTTTACTATCTTTCATAGCAAAACCTGTACCAACAGAGATACTTACTTTTTCAACTGCTGCTGTTAACATTTTATTTTGAGGAAATTCAGTTTCTAAAACAGGTTTTATCTCACTTTTATATCTTTCAAATAATCTAGCACTCATACTATTCACCTTCTACTTTTGCTACATTAGAGATATCTATTGGCATCTCTTTGTTTACAAATCCA
Organism: Arcobacteraceae bacterium; assembly: GCA_963667095.1. Lineage (GTDB taxonomy): Bacteria > Campylobacterota > Campylobacteria > Campylobacterales > Arcobacteraceae > JAIOSF01. Next base: position 500,048 of record OY762960.1, read on the forward strand.
CCATCTTTATTTTCTTCTGATGGTTTTACTGTTTTTTTAGCAATTTTACAATCTTTAACTATAACTTTACCTTCTTTAGGGAAACAAGCTAAAACTTCACCAGTTTTACCTTTGTCATCTCCTGCGATAATTTTTACAGTATCACCTTTTTTAATTTTCATTGCCATTATAATACCTCCGGAGCTAGTGAAACAATTTTCATAAATCCAGCATATCTAACTTCTCTAGCAACTGGTCCAAAGATTCTTGTTCCTATTGGTTCTCTTTTATCGTTAAGTATAACTGCTGCATTATCATCAAATCTAATTAAAGATCCATTTTCTCTTTGAACCTCTTTATGAGTTCTAACGATAACAGCCTTAACAACAGCACCTCTTTTTACTTTACCAACTGGTAATGCTTTTTTAACTGATGCAACAATTACATCTCCAACAGTTGCGTATCTTCTGTGGCTTCCACCAAGAACTTTGATACACATGATCTCTTTAGCACCAGTATTATCAGCAACATTTAATCTAGAAAAACTTTGAATCATATGTTAACTCCTATTGATACTATAGTTTTTAATCTGTAAGACTTTGTTTTAGATAAAGGTCTACATTCAACTGCTACAACAGTATCACCAATATTTAATTCATTTTTCTCATCGTGAATTAAATATTTTTTAAATCTTTTTACAGTCTTGTGATATTTTGGGTGTAAAACATTTCTTGTTACAAGAACAGAAGCTGTTTTTTCTCCAGATTTTTTTACCACAACACCTTGGATTTCTCTTTTATGTGTACTCATAATTTTAATCCTTCAGTTATTTAGCTGCTGTAATAGCAGTTTGAATTTTAGCTATGTCTTTTTTCACAGCTCTTAATTCACTTGTATTTGTTAATTGCATAGTTTTTAACTTAAGTTTAAGTTCAAACAATAGCACCTTTTTCTCTTTTAATAAATCATTTAACTCTTGTAAAGTTTTTGCACTGATATCAGAATAATTCATTTTCACCCTCTCTTGTTACTATCTTAGTTTTAAAAGGAAGTTTACTTTGAGCTAATGCTAAGGCTTCTCTTGCAACATCTTCAGGAACACCTGCTATTTCAAAACAAATTTTACCTGGCTTGATATTCATCACATATTTTTCAATAGGACCTTTACCCTTACCCATTCTCACTTCAAGTGGTCTTTTAGTTAAAGGTTTGTGTGGGAATACCATAATCCAAACTTTACCTTGTCTATTCATTCTTCTAGTCATAGAGATTCTTGATGCTTCGATTTGTCTTGCATCAATTCTACTATGTTCTAAAGCTTTAAGTCCAAATTCTCCGTACGCAAGAGTGTTAGCTCTATGAGATGTACCTCTATTTCGACCTTTCATTACTTTTCTATATTTTGTTCTTTTAGGCATTAACATGGTTATTTACCTCTTCTTTTTGATGGTCTTTTTGACTTATTATTATCATCTGTTTTTTCAACTGGAATCCCTTTTGCAAGAACTTCACCTTTGAATATCCAAACTTTAATACCAATACAACCGTAAGTTGTATGACCTTCAGCAAAACCGTAATCAATTCTAGCTCTTAGTGTATGTAAAGGAACTCTTCCCTCTAAATACCACTCAGTTCTAGCCATTTCAGCTCCACCAAGTCTACCAGAAACAGATACTTTAATACCTTTTGCTCCTGCTTTGATTGCATTTTGCATAACTCTTTTCATAGCTCTTCTAAATGCAACTCTTCTTTCAAGTTGTTGTCCAATATTTTCAGCTGCTAATTGAGCAGAAAGGAAAGGTTTTCTTTCTTCTTTAATATTAACTGCAATATCTTTTCCAACTAATGCATTCAAGTTATTTTTTAACTTTTCAACATCTGCACCTTTTTTACCGATGATAATACCAGGTCTTGCAGCAACAACAGTAACTCTAACTTTTTTAGTAGTTCTTTCTATAATTGTTTGTGCAACTCCAGCATAGTAAAGTTCTTTTTTAACGAACTTTCTAATTTTATTATCTTCTGCAACATTTTCAGGCATCTTAGCTTTATTTGGGAACCATCTGCTTTCCCAGTTTCTATTGATACCTAGTCTTAGTCCAATAGGATTTACTTTTTGACCCATTACTTGTCTCCTTCAATTGCGTTTACTTCAACATAAATATGCGCTGTTGGCTTATGTTTTGGAGAAGCACTACCTCTTGCTCTTGGTGTAAATCTCTTTAACACTGGACCTCTATCAACTCTACAACTTGTTACAACTGCTTCTTCTGGCTCTAAACCTGAATTTGCAACTGCAGAAGCGATAACTTTAGAGATAACTCCAGCAGCTTTGTTTGGTGTAAACTCTAAAGATGCAATAGCAACTTCTGCATTCATACCTTGAACTTCTCTAGCAACTAGTCTAGCTTTAATAGGAGATAGTCTAATAAATTTTAATGTAGCTTTACCCATACTCTATTAACCTACCTTTCTTTGTACTGAACCTTTATGACCTTTAAAAGTTCTAGTTGGTGCGAATTCACCTAATTTATATCCAATATGATTTTCTGTAATCATAACTGGTACAAAGTTTCTACCATTATGTACATTAAATGTAAGACCGATCATATCTGGTAAAACCATACTTCTTCTTGACCAAGTTTTGATTGGTTTCTTGTCACCTGATTCAACTGCTTTAGCAACTTTTTTTGCTAAATGAGCATCAACAAATGGACCTTTTTTTATACTTCTTGCCATTTTATACCCTTATTTCTTTTTTCTTGAAATGATTAGTTTATCACTAGCTTTTTTCTTTCTAGTTTTATAACCTTTAGTTGGCATACCCCATGGAGTAACTGGATGTCTTCCTGAGTTAGTTTTACCTTCACCTCCACCATGTGGGTGATCGATAGGGTTCATAGCAGATCCTCTAGTTTGTGGTCTTTTACCTAGATGTCTTTGTCTACCAGCTTTACCAACAACCATATTAGAGAAATCTTCATTACCAACAATACCTACTGTAGCCATACAAACAGAAAGAATTTTTCTCATCTCTCCACTTGGAAGTCTAAGAATAGTATATTTATCTTCTCTACCCATAACTTGCGCATATCCACCAGCTGATCTTGCAACTTGTCCACCTTTACCTGGTTTAAGTTCAATATTATGAACCATTGTACCAACAGGAATACTTGCAAGTTTCATTGCGTTTCCTGGTAAAATATCAAGTCCAGATTCAGCCGCTTGAATTGTAGCACCAACTTTTAATCCAGAAGGTTGGATAATATATCTTTTATCACCATCTGTATAGTTGATTAAACAAATTCTACAGTTTCTGTATGGATCGTACTCAACAGTAGCTACTGTTCCAGGAACATTTAATTTATTTCTTTTAAAATCAATAATTCTGTATAATTTTTTTGCACCAGCTTCTCTATGTCTAGATGTTATTCTACCATTACTATTTCTACCAGCAGTTGCTTTTACATTTACAAGTAAACTTCTTACTGTTGGTTTTGAAGTAATGTCAGAAGTATCCATAACAGACATAAATCTTCTTGCAGGTGTGATTGGTCTAAATTTTTTAATTGCCATTTTCTACTCCCTCTACTATGCTGAAAGGTTCGCTATTTCAGCGCCCTCAGGTAATGTAACATAGAATTTTTTGAAATCTGGTCTAGAACCAACTCTTCCTCTAAATCTTTTAACTTTACCATCTTGTCTTAAAGAGTTAACTTTTGTAGGTGTTACTCCAAAATACTCTTTGAATACTTCTTTTAAACTATTTTTAGTCATTCTAGTGCTTGTTTGTACAACAATTACACCATTTTCTTGCAACTCAATAGTTTTTTCTGTATAAACAATTGATTTGATATCTGTAATATCTGCCATTTTTATACCTCTTATACTAAGCTATCAATTACTGCTTTTTCAATTAAAATTGAATGGTAAGCAGCCACTAAATAAGCATTAAGTTCTGATTTTTCAATCACATAACAATTTTTGATGTTTCTAAACGCTAAATATGTTTTATCATCAAAGTTTTCAACAACAATTAAAGTATCTCTTTGGTTTAACTTATTTAAGATTGCCATAGCATCTTTAGTTTTACCAGATTCAACTTTAACAGAATCAACAACAAATACAGCATTTCTTTCTGCTTGTGCATTGATAGCATATCTTAAAGCTAAAACTTTTTGTTTTTTGTTTATTTTTTGGTTATAGTTTCTATTTGATGGTCCAAATACTTGTCCACCACCAACAAATAAAGGTGATCTTTTAGAACCATATCTAGCTCCACCAGAACCTTTTTGTGCTTTAGGTTTTTTACCACCACCTTGCACTTCACTTCTGTTTTTAACTCTTGCTGTGTTAGCTCTAATTCCACTTAAGTAAGATTTAACATATAAGTGTAAATTATGAGAGTTTATACCTTCAAATTTTTCACCTAGTGCTAATTCGCTAGAGTTTTCAAATTTATCATTTAATACTACTAATTTACCCATTATGCTATCCTTACTTTACCTAAAGTTCCGTTTGCACCAGCAACACTCCCTTTAAGAACTAATATACCTGTAGTTGCATCAAAAGAAACTACATCATTTTTATGTGTTATATTTGTGTTTCCGTATTGTCCAGGCATTTTTTTACCTCTCATAACTCTACCAGGCCACTCAGCATTACCAATAGAACCAGTTCTTTTACCCATTCTATGACCATGTGAAGCTCTACCACCTGCAAAACCATGTCTTTTTACAACACCAGAAAAACCTCTACCTTTTGTTTTAAATGTAGATTTTACAACTACACCTTCAACTAAAGCAGCTGTATCAATTTCACCAGCTTCTGTGTTCGCTACATTTAAAGTTGCAAATCTATTAAACTCTTTACTTAAGTTATATTTTTTTTGCTGACCTTCAATAGCTTTGTTAAATTTTTTACCATCACTGTAAGCAACAACAGCTACACCGTCATTTACTTCACACACTTTTGTGTCAACTACTTTTACAAGTGTAACAGGAGTTGCAGGAACAGTAACAGTTCGGCTCATACCGATTTTTTCTACAATAAATTCCATCTTTCTCTCCTACTCTTGACCCATAGATCTAACTTCAACATCAACTTCAGGAGCAAGATCTAATTTCATTAAACTATCAACTGTATCTGGTGTTGCAGAAACTATGTCGATCATTCTTGAATGAACTCTAATCTCAAATTGCTCTCTAGCATCTTTGTTAACATGTGGTGATTTTAGAACAGTATATTTTCTAATCTTTGTTGGCATTGGTATTGGACCAATCAACTCAGCACCTGTTCTTTTAACAGCTTCTATAATTGAAGCAACTGAACGATCAAGAACTCTATGATCGTAAGCTTTTAACTTTAATCTTATTTTTTCCATTTTTTTTCCTTTAAAGAACTCATTAGAACCAACATAAAACTATCTGTTTTACATTACTCTAACCAATGTATGGACGCGGATTATAGCTTTTTTGTATTTAAATGTCAAGGATAAAGGAGGTTTTAGTGCTTTTTTAGTAAATTTATTTCCTTTTTTAAAGGAAAACTATATTAAATAAAAGTTATGTAATATATAAAAATATCCCAAAATAAATTTTAGGATATTCAATTTTTTATTAATTTTAATATTTTTTTTGATTTACATCATCTATCACTAATTTAGCAATCTTATCAGTATCAACAGCAACATCATGAGTTTGAGAAGCAATCATAGCATTTTGTTGAGTTTGTTGATCTAGTGAGTTAACAGCATCATTAATTTGCTCAATACCAGTAAGTTGTTCTTTACTAGCCATCTCTACATCTTTAATTAAATCTATTGTTTTAGAGATATTTTCATTTAATGCTGTATATCCACTTATCATCTCATCTGATATCTTTTTACCACCATTTGCTTTTGTAGTTGCATTTTGTACCAATGCTTTAATCTCATTAGCAGCTTCAGCACTTCTAGAAGCTAGATTTCTTACCTCTTGTGCAACAACAGCAAAACCTTTACCAGCTTCACCAGCAGTAGCAGCTTCAACTGCTGCATTTAAACTTAAGATATTTGTTTGGAATGCTATTTGATCAATTACTGTAATTGCTTCATTAATAGCATTTACCTCTTCATCTATCTCATTCATAGCTTTTGTTGTTTCATTTGCCAGTGCTTCACCTCTTGAAGCTGACTCTGTTACATTTGATGCTAAGTTTGACATCTCAACTATGTGGTGTGCATTACTAGAGATATTACTTGTTATTTGTTCTAAAGCAGCAGCTGTTTGTTCTAAAGCTGTTGCTGCTTGATTTGAATTTTGATTAAGAGTTTCTACATTTGTTAATAATACATTGCTACTTTTATTGAGTTCTGTACCATTTGTTTCATTTTGTTCTAGCATTTGTGTTATTGATTTTCTTAAGATATTTATATCTAAAATGAGCTTTTCAAATAAACTACCTTTATTAATACCTTTTAATTTTAACTCTTTTCTATAATCATGTTTTGCATATTCTTGAAGAATTATATTCATATTTACCAAGTGTTCTTTTGTAGCTTCAATCATCTCATTCACACATTGTTTAAATTCTTCTAATGATTGATTCGATGTATTGAGTTGTATAGTTTTTGAATAATCTCCATGTTTGACATTTTCAATAACTATTTTAGCTTCATTTATTACTTTATCATCCTCTGCTAAATGATTTTCTATTTTTTCAATATATTTGTTAAAATATTTTGCTACATTTCCAATCTCATCACTTGATGTTACTTCTATTCTTTTATTATCATTATTTGTTTGAGTAAGTGCCTTAATACCTTTTTCAAGTATCTCTATTGGCTGTGTTGATTTTTTTAGAAGAAGAAATATAATAAATAATGTACCCCAACCTAAAATAGTAGAAACAATAAATACATTAAAGATTGTAGAATACAATTCATTATCTGCATCTTCAAGAGAAAAAGTAAGGTCAATTACTCCAACAACATCTCCCTCTTTCTGATTTGCATGACAAGCTAAACATTCTGGTGTAGCAATCATTGGTTGTATCATTCTCATATCATGCCCAATTTCTGTATACTCTATAATAGATGTTTGCTTCGTTTTAAAGGCATTTAAAATATCTTTGTCTTTTGTAAAAATATCTTGAGGTGAATACATCTCAATAAGAGCTTGACTCTTAGCTACAAATAAACTTTTTACACCTTGTATGTTTCTTGCATGGTCTTCTGCTTGTTTAATTTGTTCTGGGTCACCTGTATTCATAGAATTTCTTAAACTTTGAAAAATAGACTGGTTTAACATTGTTAAATATTTTTTTGTTGAATTAATATCACTTTTTTTAATATTTTCTGTTGTTATATACATAGTTACAAAAGAACTAAATGTCATTAATAAAAATAAAAATAGCATTATCTTATATCGTAACTTACTTTTTATAAATTCTATCACTTTTTATACCTTTTAATTAGAAACTAGCCCATTCACTATCATCTACATGTGAATCAATTTTTTTTAATTCTGTTGTATTTACTGTAGCTGTCTTAGTTGGTGATTCTGTAAAGTTTTTTAACTCTAACACTTCACCTGTGTTTTCTTTGCTTAACTTTTTTAACTCTTTCCCATTTTCTATTTTTATTTCATTTAAACCTTTAAATACACCAATAGTTGCATGTTCTATCTCTTGTGAGATCTTTTTCAATTCTTGATTTGAAGCAAATGCAGCTGATTTGTCCATAAACTCTTTTACCTTATCATGTACTAATTTATGATTTTCCATAAATTTATTCCAAGAAGGTGTTTTAGTAAATGATTTATTTGAATTAATTTGCTTACTTACCCATTTCCCAAGATCACAACTGTGATGATCTGTTACGGAAATAGATTTTCTTTGATCTAGTTGTTGGAAATTTGTCATCTTAAATGTTACATGGTCATTTTTTAATTTTGCCGTTTCAAATACAAGTTCTACATCATCTACTTGATTCCTTGCTTCTTGTTTAAACTGTGCTCTACTAGCAGCTGTCACTAAATCAGAAGATAATACGGAAACTTCTTGTACCAAGCCATTTATTCTTGATGCTTCAGATGCATTTATTTGAGTAGCTTGGTCTAGTTGTGTTACCGCATCATTTATTTGTTCTAACCCTTGTTGTTGTTCATTACTTGAACTTGCTATATCATTAATTAATTCAACAGTATTTTGAATATTATTATTTAAAGTTTTATATCCAGATATCATATCATCTGATATTTTTTTACCTGTATTTGCTTTTGTTGTTGCATTTTGAACTATAGCTTTTATTTCATTTGCAGCATCTGCACTTCTTGATGCTAAATTTCTCACCTCTTGTGCTACAACTGCAAAACCTTTACCAGCTTCTCCCGCTGTTGCTGCTTCTACAGCTGCATTTAAAGAAAGTATATTTGTTTGGAATGCAATTTGATCAATTACTGTAATAGCTTCACTAATTGCATTTACTTGAGTATTAATCTCATCCATAGATTGTGCTGTTTCATTTGCTAAACCTTGTCCTTTATCTACAGAACTACTTAACTCTTCTGAATAATTTAAAATACTACTTATATTTTGATTATTGCTGATTACTGTACTTGTTATCTCTTCTAAAGATGCTGCTGTTTCTTCTAAAGATGCTGCTTGATCATTACTTGAACGCGCTAAATTATCTGATATTTTTTCTAATATACTAGTATCAGTATTTAACTTTTCCCCTGCATTTAAAATCATACCTATAAGTTCAGATACATTATTCCCAATAAGCATACTTGAAGCAACTAATGAACCAAAACTACCATTCATATTTTCATTTTCTTTTTCATCATAAGTATATGTAAAATCACTATTACCATATCTTGTCAAAGTATTTACAACAAGTTCTAATTGTTTATTTGTTCCTGTTACAAGTTGATTTACTTTATCTTTTATACTATTTGTCATAGGATTTGATGAAGTTCCTTTTACAGTATAAAAATAAAATCCATTATCCACTTTTTCTATAATATCATCTATCTCTTTTATGAGCTTGTTATCTTGCTCTATCTCTGCAATTGATTTATCAATTGCTGCATTTACATCTTTTGCCATCTCTCCAAATTCATCTTTATTGTCTATCTCAATATGTGTAGCTTCTGTACTTTCACGATTAATAAAATCAAAAAAGCCATCTAAACCAACTTTAAAAGAGTCTAACACAGAAGATATATGTCTTCCTATAATCTGAATAATTGAGAGTATAATTATGATTGAAATTATAATTACAGAGATAACAAAAACAATTGTACTAGAAGTTGTTTCTTGAAAAGCAGCATTATATTCTTGTACTTTTTTATGATTACTGTGTTCCCACTTTATTAAGTTCTTTTTTAATGGTCTCCATTTTGCTGTTAATCTATTGTTATCAAGATTATCTATCATCTCTTTATTTTTTATCTTTGAAATAATTTTATTTAATTCATTTTTTTGTTCATTATAAAGTGAACCTATCTTAAGTTTTTTATACCCTGGTGATACCTCTTGACTTGTTTTTAAACTATGAATCAATTCATCATATTGTTCTGCAGATTTTAAAAAATTATTCTTTGCTTTACTATCCTCAGGGTTGATTATAAACTGCCTTATTGCACTTGAAACTTGTAGTCCTTGTTCTGTTGCTTTTACTATGGTATGTGATAACATATTTATCTTATTTGTATCTTCATAGTTTTTTTCTAAATTATTTAAACTACTATATACAATTGATGCTAATATACCTAAAGATATTACAACAAATACAGTAATAATATTTATTTTACCTTTTACACTTAATTTATTTAAAAAATTCATTTTTTTCTCTTTCTCCATTTTTTTATTAATTGTACTATAAAAAAACTTATAATTATAATATTATAATATTATAATTATAGCTTCTATTTATATTGTTTAAAGTATTTTAAATAATTATTTTAAAATACTACTTTTTATTTTTATAATAATAAAATTATAAAAACTGCAAATCTATATGTTCTGGTTTATGTAAATAATAGCCTTGATACTCATCTACCTTCATCACTTTTAGAATCTCAAAAATTTCTTTATTTGATACAAATTCTGCTATTACTTTGATATTTAATTTATGTGAGAGATGCACAATTGATTCTACTAAAGTTCGAGAATCTTCATCTTGTGTTATCTTTTGAATAATAGAGCCATCTATTTTCAAATACTCGGGTCGTATTTTTAAAATATATTCAAAGTTTGAAAAACCACTTCCAAAATCATCAATAGCAATTTTAACACCTAACCTTCTAAAAGTATTTATAAAATCAGTTAAAATATCATAATCTTTAATATTTTCATTTTCAACAATTTCGAATACTAGTTGTTTCCCAATCTTTTTTTGTGTAATAAATTTTTCCATTTCAGAAACTAATTGATAATTTAAAATATCTGTATAGGTAAGATTAATACTAATTGATTTATCCACATTGATTACACTATTTAAAGCACTTAAAATTATCATTTTTGAGATAGTGTCATACTGCTTTGTTTTAATAGCAATATCCATAAAATAAAAAGGAGATACCAAATTATCATTTTCATCTTTTAAACGCATTAGTGTTTCATACTTTATCACTTTTTTATTTTGATCAGTAATAGCTTGAAACACTGTCACAACCTTTTTATTTTCTATGGAATTTCTCACCATATCTTTCCACTTAAAGTCATTTCGTTTCTCTTCGATTTTATTTAAGATATTTGAATAAACTATATATTCTTTCTGTATTGATTTGGCATGATTTAAAGCAGTATTTGCTGTTTCTAAAGGATTTTCTTGCGCTATTGAGATACCCGCTGTTGCATCTATTGAAATTTCAGTTTCATTATAAATTATTTTAAAATCTCTTATTCTATCAAATAGCTCTGATAAATCCTTTTTATATTTAAAAATATCTAATACCTCAACACAATCAGCTAAAACAAATTCATCATCAGAAACTCTATATACATAATAATTATTGTTTTTTGCAAACTCTTTCAAAAACAAAGATAAATCTTTTATCGCTTGATTACCAGCTTTTAATCCATATACTTCATTAATTATAGATAACTTATCAATATCAATTAAAATAATTATAGGTATTGAATGTTTTGTTATATCATTATAAAGTTTTGTTCTATTTGGTAATCCAGTAAACAGATCAAAAAACATATTTTTTTCTACATCATGATTATGTTTCATTGATAAAACATTATTCTCTTTTTTAGAAAAGTTCATAATATTTAACATATCAACTAATTGTGTCTCATCAATAGGTTTAAGTAAAAAGTTTGCAACCCCTGCATCAATAAAGCTTTTCATGAAATGTAATGTTTTTTGTTGTGTTAAAATAATAATTTTTTGTTTGCTATTCAATGTAAGTATGTTATGTGACAGCGTAGTATGATTCATATAGTTTAATTCATAATCAATAAAAACTATATCATAGTAATCGTTATTATTATAAGATTTTTGATAGATATCCCAAGCTTCTACAGCATCAGTATAAGTAGCAACAATACCTGCATAAAAATTAAGAAGATTTGAATTCTCTTTCGTTTCATGATTATTCTTATCTAGATACAATACTCTCATTTATTTTCTCTTTTTTTTTCTTGTTGAATTTACTTTATATTTACAGTTTTTCAACGATTCTATTAACTTTGATGAGACTGTATACATACTCATAATAATTTCTTTTTTCTTATCATCACTATCTTTTCTCACTAAATCATACTTTTCTATTAATTCTATATAATTTATATCAGCTAAGAAAGGATACAAATACACAGACCTTTCCTCTTCTAAGATCCATTCGCTCAATAATGATATAACCATCAATTCTGGAATCCATTCTATCCCATTTTTTAAACTTTGTTCAATACCTTTAACTATACTGTCATAATAAATCATTAATGGTTCTTCTTTTTTTAGTAACATTTTAAATGTTTTACTTTTATATGAAGTTGCCACTAAACTCCTAAGATACGATGAATTTACAACACACTCTTGAAGTTCTTCTAAAAGTTTTCTCAACTTTATGTTTATATATCTTGTATCTTCTTCATTCCCTATTGTTAAATTTATCTCTTGAGTATCTAACTCTTTAAAATACTGTTCTAAAGTAGTTCGTATAAACACTAATAATGCTTCTGTTTTTTGTTCCCTTAACAATTTAGGTTTTATCCTATTCTTGCAGCAAAGATTTAGTGACATTAATATCCTTATTATTGTTTTGTAATGAAATAGAAAATTTTACACTTTTATAATTCTATACCTGTACCATCAATCAATCTCTTTAATTGTAAAATATTGTTTAAAAATAAATGAAAATGGATAAGTATATATGCTCTATTTAAAATTAAACTCTCACCAACATCTTTTACTTAGACTAACAAATAATGAGATTTAATATAGTAAAACTTAATTAGGAATATTACATATATACTTTAAGTCGAAAGTATATATGATAAAAGTATCCAAAAGTGTCAAAATTGACAATTTTAGATTTTTTTAGATTTTTTTATAATATTATGAAGCATATTGGTAAAAACAAAATAATGCAAAGGGACTAAAGTATACCAGTAAACTCGACCCCATAAACCTCTTGGATAAAAATAAGCTGACTGTATAAGCTTGTCATTTTCTATTTTAAATTCCAACCAACCCTCCCCTGGAAGTTTCATCTGTGCATATAAAAGCAGTCTTTTTTCTTTTTGAATATCAATCACTTTCCAAAAATCAAGACAATCTCCAGTTCGTAAATCACATTGGCTTCGTCTTCCTCTTTTTAAGCCGACACCACCTAACATTTTATCTACAATGCCTCGGATCTCCCAAAGAAAGTCAAAATCAAACCAACCATTTTCTCCCCCAATAGAGATAAATGAGTTATATACCTTTGAAGGTTCAATTCCAGAAATATTCCCCTCTTTTCTATCTACAAAAACTGCATCATTTATTTGCTTTTTATGATCTCTATCCCAAATCTCACCACTATTATCATTCCATCTGCTTATTACTTGATTTTCTTTTATCTCTTGAGTCGCTTTTTTTACAGCTTCTTCATAGGAAATAGGTTTTATATGGGGGAAATATATTTTAGCATTATCATTTTGTTTGACAACTTCTGATTTTAACCCTTCAATTAAAGCTTTTGCTACACTAAAAGGTACTGGTGTAAAAAGATTAAGCCAATAAGAGCTGACACTAATAGACATAAAAGGCACTTTTATAATATATCTTTGTAAGCCAAGTACTGATGCTGTTTTTAACATCATTTGACGATAACTTAATTGTTCTGCTCCTATATCAATTGTTAAGTTTTTTTTCTGTTCTAAAAATAAGGAACTTTCAAGATATTGTATTACATCTTCTACTGCAATTGGCTGTGCCTTTGTTTCTACCCATTTTGGTGTAAGCATAACGGGTAATTTTTCAGCTAAATTTCTAATGATTTCAAAACTAGCACTCCCTGAACCTATAATCACTCCAGCTCGTATCCAAATTGTTTGAACATTACTATTTGAACTAAGAATCTCACCAGTTTCTAATCTACTTAAAAGATGTTCACTTGTATATTCATCTTTTACACCTAGTCCACCAAGATAAATTATTTTTTTTACACCGCATTGACTGGCTATATCTACAAAGTTTTGTGCTGATTTTTTATCTAGTTCTTTATAATTATCACGATTTAATGAATGAATAAGGTAATACGCTACATCTACACCACTTAAAGCTTTTTCCAGTGATCTCGTATCGAAAGTATCACCTTCAAATACTTCTACTTTTTGAAGAACTTCAGAGGATATAGAATTTTTATTTCTTACAAATAACCGTAAATCTATAGTATTATTTTTTAAAAGTTGTTGTTTGAGCCTTCGCCCAATATAACCTGTTGAACCGGTAAGTAATACTTTCATTTTTCACCCTTTATGCAATAATTCTAGCATAAAGAGTTGAAAAATAAAACTATTTGTTAAAACTAGATGAGATTATTGACATAAACTCATCTTTTGTTTTTTTCTCTTTTTTGAAAAGTCCACGAAGAGCAGAAGTTACAGTAGTAGAACAAATCTTTTGAACCCCTCTCATCTCCATACACATATGTCTAGCATCTATTACAACTGCAACACCTTTTGGTTGTATAGCTTCATTTATAGCATCTGCAATTTGTTCAGTAAGTTGCTCTTGAATTTGTAGTCTTCTTGCAAATACATCTACAACTCTTGGTATTTTTGATAATCCTATCACCTTACCATCTGGAATATAAGCCACATGCGCTTTTCCAATTATTGGTAACATATGATGTTCACAATGAGAATAAAGTTCTATATCCTTTACAACCACCATCTCATCATTGCTACTTGTAAAAAGTGCTTTTTGGATAATCTCTTTTGGGTCTTGTTTATAACCGCTAGTCATAAACTCCCAAGCTTTTTGTACTCTTTTTGGTGTATCTAGAAGCCCTTCTCGTGAAGGGTCTTCCCCTATATGTTCTAATATTTGTTTAACAGCACTTTCCAATTTATTTTCCTCTATTTAATAAAATCTGTTTTTTCTATCCAGCCACTTCCTATAACTTTATCTTTGTCATAAAAAACTGCTGTTTGTCCTGTAGCTACGCCATAAATTGGCTTTTCTAATTTTATAAAAGCTTTTCCATCTTTAATAGTAAAATCGCATTTTACAGTTGTACTTCTAAATCTTAGTTTAACATCACAAGATATTTTTGTATCAGCTATATACATATTTAAATTATTTGCTACAACATAATTTATAGCTAACTCCTCTTTTTTCCCAACTGTTATAGTATTAGTTTTTTTATCTAGCGAAGTTACAAAGTGTGGATCATGTGCACCATGTACATAAAAACCTTTCCTTTTTCCAACAGTATAATGCATATATCCTTTATGATGTCCTACCACATTTCCTTTACTATCTAAAGTCTTTCCTGGCATATCTATATCTGTATATTTTTTAATAATATCTGTATAAACTGTATCTACAAAACATATCTCCTGAGATTCTTTTTGAGTTGCTATAGATTTTAGTTCCGGTATTTTAGAAGCTTCTGATTTTATATATTCTTTTGTATATTTATTCATAGGAAACAATAACTTTGGTAAAACCTCTTTTGATACTTGTCCTAAAAAATAACTTTGATCTTTAGATAAATCATCAGCCTTATATATAAACTCTCCATCTGTTTTAGCATAATGTCCAGTCGCTAAATAATCAGCACCTAATCGCATAGCTTCTTCATACAACTCACCAAATTTTATTTGAGAATTACATTTTACGCAAGGATTTGGAGTAATTCCATCTATATAGCTTTGCACAAAGTAATCATATATCTCTTGTTTAAATTGTTTACTTAAATCAAGCACATGATATTTTATCCCCAGGAAATCTGCAACTTGTTGAATGTTTTTTAAATTTTTTTCGTGATACCCAGAAACTGTTTCATGAAGTTTCATATAGATACCTTCAACCTCATATCCCTCTTTTTGAAGGAGATATGCCGTCATACTACTATCTACACCACCACTTAAACCAACTATCACTTTTTTTTGATTTGTATTATTCATTTTTGTATGTCTTATATAATTTTTATTGTTTTTGATTATAACAAAAACTATTTATAATATGGATAAATATTTTATTTTGTAAAAAAATAACTATTTGAAATTTATTTTATTATGTTATAATATCCAAAATATTCTCTTAAGGACAGACTATGTCAGTAAAATTAAAACTTATATTACTAGCTTCCATTTCTATTCTAGGTATGGTAATTTTAATATTTCTCTTAAACTACTCAGTATCTTCTACTATAGAATTAAACAATGCTCAAACACAGATTAAAGAACTCAATAGTAATATGCTTACACTCAGAAGAAATGAAAAAGATTTTTTAGCAAGAAAAGATTTAAAATATAAAGACAAATTTACTAAAAATATACAAAACTTACAAAAGAATGCAAAAATTTTAGAAGACAATTTAGCTACAAATAATATTTCAACAAAGAACCTTCAAGAATTCAATAAAATTATAAAAGAATATCAAACTATATTCTTAAAACTAGTAGCAACTACACAAACAATTGGTCTGAATCCAAAAGATGGCTTATACGGAAGTTTAAGAGATGCAGTTCACAAAGTCCAAGACTATGCTAAAAAAAGTAATGATTATAAACTCTTAGCAAAAGTATATGATTTACGAAAACAAGAAAAAGATTTTATGTTGCGTTTTGATACGAAATATGTTGATAAGTTTAAAACTAAAATAGACAAACTTATAAGTGAAACAAATAGCGATATGTCTTTATATCTTCAAACTTATAGAAAAGATTTTTTAGCACTTATTGAACAAGAAAATATTATAGGTTTAAATAGTAAATCAGGTATTCAAGGTAATATGAGAAATACTATTCACAAAACAGAAAGTATCTTAAAAACTATATCAAAAGAAGCAAATAAAAATATTATAAAAAATATCAACAAATTAAAATATACTGCTGATATCATAGCTGTAATATTAATAGCTTTAGTTCTTATCATTGCCTCAATACTTATAAAAAATATTCTTCATAAGCTTCATGACTTTCAAATTGGTGTTTTACAATTTTTTAGATATCTTAATCGAGAAACTCAAGAGATTCATTTACTTGATGATAAATCAACAGATGAATTTGGTGAAATGGCAAAAGTTGTTAATGAGAATATAATAAAAACAAAAAAAGCTGTAGAAGAAGATAGACAAGTAATCAATGACACTATAGAAGTATTAAGTGAATTTGAACAAGGCGACTTATATAAAAGAGTAACTACAAAAAGTAATAACCCTGCCCTTCAAGAGTTAACAAAACTCTTAAATCAAATGGCTGCACACATTGAACTCAATGTAGAAAATGTATTAGATGTATTAGAACAATACTCAAATAATAATTATATGAATAGAGTAAAAACAGATGGTATTAAAGAACATCTTCTAAAACTAGCAAACGGTGTAAACACACTAGGTGATGCTATTACAACAATGCTAGTAGATAATAAATCAAACGGACTAACACTAGATAATAGTTCAGATATCTTACTAAAAAATGTAGATATCTTAAACCAAAACTCAAATGAAGCTGCTGCTGCACTAGAAGAAACAGCAGCTGCACTAGAAGAGATTACAAGTAATATCTCTAATAATACGCATCATATAGTTGAGATGTCAAAATTAGCATCAAATGTAACAGATTCAGCTTCAAAAGGGGAAGCACTAGCTTCTCAAACAACAAAAGCTATGGATGAGATTGATCAAGAGGTAAATGCTATTAATGAAGCAATTACAGTAATTGATCAAATAGCATTCCAAACAAATATCTTAAGTTTAAATGCAGCAGTTGAAGCTGCTACTGCTGGTGAAGCTGGTAAAGGTTTTGCTGTTGTTGCACAAGAGGTAAGAAATCTAGCTTCTAGAAGTGCAGATGCTGCCAATGAAATTAAAGCACTTGTTGAAAATGCCACAACTAAATCAAATAATGGTAAAAAGATATCAGATGAGATGATAAGTGGATATACAGCATTAAATGAAAATATCTCTAAAACAATAGATTTAATTAAAGATGTAGAGATGGCTAGTAAAGAACAACTTACTGGTATTGAGCAAATTAATGATGCTGTTAACTCTCTAGATCAACAAACGCAACAAAATGCTATGATTGCTTCTCAAACTCATGATGTTGCTTTAGAAACTGACACTATTGCAAAACTTGTTGTAAAAGACGCTGATGCAAAAGAGTTTATTGGGAAAAACATGGATAAGAGAAAAGAGCCTACAGATTTACACTATCAAGGGAAAGAGAGAAGAAAAAGAGAAAAAATTATCAAAGAGGTAATCACTGAAAAGCATCAAGATGATTTCAGTCCTCAAACATCCCCACAAAAACAAACTTCTTCTTCAGAAGATTTAAAAATAGTACAAACTTCTACTACTGAGCATGATGATTGGGAAAGTTTTTAAACTTTCCCACTATATGAGATTAAAGTAAGAAAGTAGTATAATAGCTCATACATTAAATAATATTTATAAATAAAACAACTTTTACGAGGGGTTAAAGTAATTGGAATATATAGTAATAAGTTTTACGCACAAAAATACAGATATAGCCACAAGAGAAAAGTTAGCATTTAACAATGAAGTAGAAAAAGAATCTTTTTTAAAAGATATTATAAAATCAACTCTTATAAATGAAGCTATACTTTTATCAACATGTAATCGAATAGAATTAATCATCAACACTCCAAGTGCAAAAGAAGCTAGTAAATTAGGTATTGAAAACTTCTCAAAACATTCAACTTTATCAATTAAAGAGCTTTATACTAGAGCTGATATCTATGAAAATGAGAGTGCAATTCACCATATATTTACAGTTGCATCTTCACTTGATAGTCTTGTAGTTGGAGAAACTCAAATTGCAGGACAATTAAAAGACTCTTTTAAATTCGCTATTGAAAAAAACTTTTCTGGACAAAATTTATCAAGAGTTTTACATTATGCTTTTAAATGTGCAGCACGAGTAAGAAATGCTACACAACTAGGAAGTGGTTCTGTTTCAGTAGCTTCAACAGCAGTTGCTCAAGCAAAACAATTATACAAAAATACTAAAGGGGTGAGAGCTTTAGTTATAGGTGCTGGGGAGATGAGTGAGTTAGCCTGTAGGCATTTACTTAAATATGGTTTCGATGTAGTAATCTGTAGCAGAAATATTAAAAAAGCCAGAATATTAGCCCATTCTATTATAAGTGATGGAAATGGTGATGAATATAGTCATGACCAAATCGAGATAAGACCTTATGAAGAGTTAGAAACACTTCTTAACTCAATGAGACTTATGATAACAGCAACAAGTGCACCATATCCAATTATCAAAAAAGAGATGGTAAAAGAGTTTGAATACACTAGAAACTGGTTTGATATAGCACTTCCAAGAGATATAGAAGATATAGAATTTGAAAATCTTAATATATATAGTGTTGATGATTTACAGTGTATTGTTGATGAAAATATGGAACTTAGAGCGGAACAAGCAAAAGAAGCATACAGTATAGTTGGGAAAATGACTGTAGAGTTTTTTAGTTGGTTACAAACTTTAAGTGTGGAACCTGTGATAAAAGATTTACATCTTAAAAGTGAAGAGATAATAGATAAAAAAATTAAAAATGCTCTTAAAAAACATTTTATAAAATGTGAAGATGAAGAAAATATTAAAAAACTATGTCAAACTGTAATGGCTGAATTTTTACATCATCCAACAGTAAAATTAAGAGATGTATCAAAATCAATTGATGGAGATATAGTTTTAGGAACTACACAAAACCTTTTTAATCTTAGCTCTGATATATAAAAATATAGGTTTTAAAACCTATATTTTTATACTTATTTTATAAGATTATCGCCTCTTATTGTATCTATATCTAAACCTAATGATTTAAAGTTACTTCTCACTGTATGTTTTTCTTCTAAAACTTTTGAGTTATAGTATCCCATCTCCTCTTTTGGCAATAACATTTTTTGTAAATCAAAATCAGCTCTTGGTTGTGCATTCATATAAAGTACTACATCTGCTACTTCTTGATCTGCTAAACTACCACCTTGACCTAATGGCATATTAGATTTTACCCAAGCTGCTGCTTTATCAAGTTTACTCATACCAGCACCTGTATTATAAGATAGCCATTTACCACTTGCATCTTTACCCCATAATGGAGGAAATGCACCTACTATACCTTCTCCATTTGCTCCATGACATGATGCACATTTCGTTTTATACACCTCTTGACCTGCTACATAGTTTGCATGTGTAGCTTTTTTTTGAATTGCTTTAAAATGTTTTACACCTTTTGGGTATAGTTTTGTATTATGTGCACTCCAAGGTCCTTTTTCATTCATTTTTATAGGCATATCTGTTGAAAGCCATGTAATATATGTAGCAATAGCAACACTTGCTTCACTATCAATAATTGGTCGTTTTCCATTCATACTTCTCATAAAACAGTTATTTGATCTATCTTGTAGTGTTTGAACAGTTTTTTCCCTTTTTGACCAAGCGGGAAATGCAGCTGCTGTACCTATCCAGCTTGAAATCCCATCTGCTGTACCAACTTTTCCATCACTCCCTACAAGGTGACAACTTTTACATTGAAGTTTATTTCCAACTAAATCTTTTGTCAGGGGATGAGTATCTGTATTTGCCACAATGTCTTCACCTAATTTTACCATTTTCCCAACTTCACCACTAGGATAAGTTGTTGGTGCACTTCCTGCAACTAAATAACTAGCTCCCAATAAGCTCATTGTCGCTACTTTAAGTATATTTTTCATATTTTCTCCCTTTAAGTTTTATGATACAGTGAGTATATAACTAAAAAGTAAATTTAATGTTGATTTTTAAGAGTATGTTTTAAGTATTTTTTAAGAAAGTAAATTGAAAGATATTTCCATCTTTCCTCGTAGAGTTTACATCTACTTGTATATTATGAAGTTCACAAATATTTTTTACTATATTTAATCCTATTCCAAATCCACCTTTAATAGAGTTTTCTTTATAGTATCTATTAAAAATAGTTTTTGTATCTTTTATAATATCCCCATAATTTTGAATACTATATATAATATTTTCATCTTTTTTATAAAGCTTTACTACTATATAAGTATGAGGATAAGAATATTTTATACTATTTGAAAGAGTATTATCTATAATTCTTTGGAGTTGAGTTCTATTAATCCTTATTTCAATATGCTTTTCAATATCTATTTGAAAAGCCAATTGTTTTGGTTGTGTGAGACTTTCAAATTGAGCTAATCTCTGCTTTAAGAAAATAGAAAAATCAACATGTTCTTTTGTAAACTTCACATTTTTATATTTTATTAAATATTCAATATCTTGATATACTAAAAGTAAATTTTTCACCCCATTGATTGATCTGCTTATCTCTTTTGTATTAGGTTGATTTTCCTGAAGTATTTCAAGGTTTAATTGGATAATTCCAAGAGGTGTTTTCAGTTCATGCATTGCATCATCAAAAAAAGCATCTAAAAACTCATTGGCTTTTTTGTAAGGATAAATACTTGATTTTATTATAAGAAAAATTGAGATAAAAACAAACAAACTGATATATATAGTAAGCATCAAGAATTTTAAATACAACCTATCATACGAAACTATTTTTGAAATTTTTAAATATTTAATACCCAATCTGTTTTGTGCCAATTCTAATTCAACATCTACTGTAGTATCATCTTGTTTAATGGAATTATTTTTTGTTTGATAGATAACTTCTTGAAGATTATTTTTTAATTCTACATTATATTGAAATGACTTTGGCATAATAAATCTATCACTTTTTGAACTTGTAAAGTCATATATTGCTCTTTGAATTTTTTGTGAATAATCTATGAGTTTATTTTTTTGTTCATTCTTATAACTTTCTATCTCAAGATTGAGATTAAAGTATCCAACAAACCCTAGAAATATGAAAAAAATAAAACTATAAAAAAGAGTTGTTTTTAATATAAAATTTTTATTGTCTATCAATTTTATACCCTAATCCTCTTTGAGTTATTATCAAGTCTTTTGTTGTTTTATCTCTAATTTTTTTAATACTTATTCTAATATCTGATTCATTAATATATTTATCATCCCACACTTCAATTCGTAAATTTTCTATAGATACAAATTGATTTTTATGGGAAATAAGACAAAAAAGTAAATCTTTCTCTTTTTTGGTTAAATTTACTACCCCTTCATTACTAAAAAGTTCATTATTGAGTATATTGTATTGAAATCCATTATTTAACTCTATTAGCTCTTGATTCTCTTTAGAATAAAACAATTTAATCAGTTGTTCAATTCTATATTTTAACTCTTTTGGAGAAAATGGTTTTTTGATATAATCATTACAACCTAGTTCATATCCTAAACTCAAATTATTAATATCTGTCAAAGATGTTATATATATTACAGGTGTGTTATTGTTATTTTCTCTTAAATGTTTTACTAGTTCATAACCACTTAATTTTGGAACTCTGATATCTAAAATAAGCAGCAAGTAATTTTTTTCGTAAATTGCATTAAGAGCATCTTCTCCATTATCAAAATCATCAATTTTATAATCTAAAGATTCTAAATACTCTTTAATAGTTTGTCTATATTCAAAATCGTCTTCAAGTAATAAAAGTCTCATATTATTGTAATCTCTTTTGTTTTATTTTTTTTGAGTTCATATCCTTTATTTATCTTAATATGATTCGTGTTTTCTACTGCAATAAAAATATATCCTAAACGATTTTCATTCAAATCATAATAAGAGAAATAACTAAAAGAATATTCCTTATTTGAAATATACCCATAGTCTTTTAGCTGTGTTAAATCTAAATCTTTTAATAAATTTATATTATTTTGATTAACAAGTGTATAGTTATATATTGAAGGATTATTTTTAAGTTCACTAGCTATCTCTAAATACTTCTTATCTAACAAAACAAAAAGTCTATAACCTCTTTTATCTAGTTGCTTCGCTAAGTTATCAAACCCAATAATCACTTCAATAGAACCTATAAAAACATCATTCACTATAAAAGGTGAAATTGCTTTTATATTTAGCCTTTTCCCTAATTCTATTGATACAAAAGGTTGTAGTTTGTTTTTTACCTCTACTAATCCTTGACGAAAAGAACTTAAAGCGATATCTTTTTTAGAGATATCCCAACTTCTTAAATATGTTGTAAGATTTCTATTATGTATTTGAACTTCAAAGCTTATCTCTTGTGCATTTTTTAATGTTTCTATTTTTTGATTGATTAACTGAAAACTTTTTTCTCGATTTTGTTGTAGAAAACTTTCTATTATTTGTTCATCTTTTGATAATAAAATAGAAAGAGACAAAGCATATCTTTTTTGCTCTTCAAAAAGATATTTTGTAGTGTTTAGATTGTTTTCAAGATTATTGATAAGATTTTCATTACTATCTATTTTTGTAATTATATAAAATACAAATAGAGAAAAAGACACTATCACTACTAAAAAAGCAATAAAGTATTTATTTAAATTTATATTTAAAATATTCAAACACACTCCTACTATAATAAATGATTATAACAAAATAGTATTTAAATACTATGTTATTAATTTTCTCGTTTATTTTTAAAATAGATATAAAGCAATAAAAATAAAAATGCAAACATCAAAGGATAAAAGAAGTAGTACTCTTTTAGTACCAATTTATTCTTTTCTATTTTACTTTTTTCCAACTTATCAATAGTGTCATATATATTTTCTAAGTCATCTTTACTCAAGGCTACAAATGTTTTCCCATTTGTTATGCTTGAAAGTTGTTTTAGCACATACTGACTTGTTGCACCTATCCCTATAGTATAAATTTTGATACTGTATTTTTTAGCTAGTTTTAAAACAACATCTAAAGGTATAGAACTAGCCGTATCAGCACCATCTGTAATGGCTATAATTATTTTTGATTTTGTTTCTCTGTTTTTCAGTATATTTATAGAGGTTGCAATGCTATTTATTAAAGCTGTTTTATCCCCAACAATTCCTATTCTTAAACTATTAATAATTCTATTTTGAGCTTTTTTATCATAGCTTAATGGTGAAGCTGTCATCACAGTTGAACCAAAAACTACTAAACCTATATTATCATTTATCCTTTTATTGATAAAATCATTTACTATTTCCTGAACTACTTGCCATCTGTTTTGCTGTGGTGCATTAGGATTAAATCCTATTTGTCGCATAGAACCACTTGTATCTAAAGAAAGTACCATATCTATACCATCTTGTTTTGTATTAACACTATGTAACTCTTTGATAGGAGAAGCTAATGCAATAATAGCAAGTGTAATAGCGGACCATTTTAAAAGTGAGATAAAACTACTATTGATACTATTTGACTCTGAGTAGATATTCAAGTGCGGCATATAGTATGATTGTACTTTTGCTTTACAAAACTTATTACATACTATAAATAAGACTAAGACTAACAATAAATAAGGATATTCAAATGAAATAGTATCAAACATCTAAACTATCCAAAAAAGTTTCATATTTCACTTTTATACTATTTGGTATCTCTTGTGAAATATTTTTTCTATACTTAAACTGTTCTAATTCATGATGTAACTCTTCAAACAATCGAGTTTCTCTCTCCTCTTTAACTAATAATCGTCCGTATTTGGAAATAGTATATGCAGCATTTTTTTGATTTGACAAATCTATATTTTTTAATATTTTAAAATACTCTTTTTGTTTTGAGTTTTTTTGAGTTTTAATATAGGTATATACAAAATAAAGTATCAAACAAATAAAACATAGACATAAAAGAATTAATCCATAATATAAATATATACTATAGTCAGGTATTTCTACAATTGATTTTATATCATTTATTTTTAGCATAGGTTTCTTTTAAAAAATCAAATTTCATAATGTAATAATATCAAATAAAAGCCAAAATATATATTTAAATAGTATAATAATTTTTATGAAAAATCTTAAAAAACTTATAAATATACTCACTTTATCAACTTTGGCACTTACAACATCAGGGTGTAATCAATCAGCAACAAGCGTTTTAGAAAAAGACCCTATTTTTGGACAAAATATGCAATACACAAAAGTAGGTAAGATCATAAAAAACAATGATGTAAAAGCCTTAATCAACATCACATATTTAAATTCTGTAGATAGTAAAACTTGGAATAATGGTAAACAAAATTTCCTAGTAGGAACATACATAGCTGAAGATACAAATACAAACTATACTCTTAGTCTAAATGGATTTAGTCCTATCTCTATTGACAAAGTACCAAAAGATAACAAGACATTTCAGAATATTGCACTTCATAATAAATGGGCAAAATACAACATCACAACATTTGATGATGTAGAAAATAAAAAACTTACATTAAACTATACAAACAACATCGATAATAATGCAACAATAGTTTTTACAAAAGAGTAACTCCCTATCCTATATTTCTTATCTTTCTCTTTTGTGTTTCTATTCCTCTTCTAATCTGTCATAAATATTTTTATTTGACAACTACTATATTTATTCTTAAGCTGAAACATTGAAAATAAAAGAGAGACCAAAATCAAAAATTCTGCAACATGATTAAATCATACAAAATTCATAATAGCTAATATTTAAGAGAACTTTAGATAACATTAATTTATAAAATTAATTATATAATCTAATACTTATAAGGATTACTCGTGAGGAAAAGTTATAAAGAAAAAAAGATAATTTATTTACTTATATTAAGTTTTTTCTTATCTTTGTCAATTTTATACTCTATGATGCATTATAAAAATACTCAGGAGATAAATCAATTTCTTAAAAATATAACTATTCAACATGAAAAAATATATAATGCAATATATGATGAGTTTAAAACTTTATCTAAAATCACCTATCAAGCACAAAACACCAAAGAAATATATGCACAAACTCTTTATAAAGTAAAACATAACATTGAAGACAAATCAATGTTAAGAAAATATTTATATACACAATCTTTATCTGACTATAAAAATCTTAAAAAATATCAATTAAAACAGCTACACTTTCATACAAATGAAGGAAAAAGTTTCTTGAGGATGTCTAACCCTTCTGTATATGATGATAATCTAATACCCATAAGACCTTTAATATCAATGATAGTTAAAAACCAACAGTTTATCACAGGATATGAAGAGGGAGAATTTACAGGAGGATATAGATATATTTTTCCTATATTTTATAACGATGAGTATGTGGGAAGTATAGAGTATGTATTTTCATCTTTAATTATATCAAAAAGATTTATGGATAACTATGGAGGTTGGGCAAATTTTTTAATAAGTGAAAAAGTTCTTAAAAAATATAAAATATCTCCTGAAAAAAAAGATTATATACCAGCACATATAAAAGGATTTTATATAGAAAAAAAGTTTTTTAACTCCATAAAAAGAAATCCTTTATCACAAAATACTATTCAAAATATTACCGACACATTAAAACAAAAAAATAAATTTTCACTTTACGATGAACAAATAAAAAAAATAATAACAATTTTTAAAATTACAGATCCTCTTTTTAAAAATATAGAAGGATTATTTTTAATAGGCTCAGATTCTTCTTATATCTTCAAAAAAAATAGAAACTTTATCTTTATATTTTCTATATTTACATTTTTTATTTTAACGATTCATTACTTCTTATATCTACATTTAATGCGTAAAATATTTCTTGAAAGTAAAATTGAACAAGCAATAATTGAAACAAGAGAAAAAAATAATAGAATTCAAAGAAATGAAAAAATGGCAGCAATGGGTGAAATGATAGACTCAATAGCTCATCAATGGAAACAGCCTATAAGTGTTATTAAAATGTGTCTTGAAATGATAGAACTCGATATCTTACAAGATAGTTTAGATAAAAAATATATATCAAAAAATATAGAAACTGCAAACTTACAGATCAATCATCTAATAAAAACAATAGATGAATTTAGAAACTTTTTTAAACCAGATGAAAATATTCAACAAATTTATCTAAAAACAATTATAGATAGTACTTTATTACTTGTAAAAGATGAATTAGCAAAGAACGCAATCGTTAGTAATGTAAATTTAGAAAATAATTTATATATTAATATCAATAAAAATGAATGTATTCATGTACTTATAAACCTTATAAACAATGCAAAAGATAGCTTTAACGAAAATCGGATTGAAAATCGACAAATCAATATTTTTACTTATAAAAATCAAGAACAGACCATATTAGAAGTCTGTGACAATGCTGGAGGAATCCCTCAAGAAATTATTAATAAAATTTTTGATTCAAGATTTACGACAAAAGAACATATGCAAGGGAGTGGTATAGGACTTTACATGTCCAAACAAATCATAGAAAAACATCATGGAAGAATTGAAGTCTACAACAAAAAAGAGGGTGCCTGTTTTAAGATTATCTTCTAGCCTTAAGTTTTATGATAAAATAACTCAAACAGACTTACTTTTTCTTGTATCTGTATTAATTATAATTTACTTCTAATAATTCTTAATATTGTTTAGTAGTGCTTGAAAATTCATCATATTATCATTATTAAGATGATTATAATAGATAAAATAATTCGCTAACACTTTTTTCCCATATTTTTTTGTTTCATCATAAGGAAGAAGTTCCATACTTAAAAATGGTTCATATTTCCCTTTTCTAAAAAAACCACTTTTTAATAATCTCTTTGTAAAACCTATCCCGCCATTGTAAGCATAAGCTACAAATAAAGGATTATCCAATTTTCTTGTAAGATAATCAAGATGATGATTTGCATATTGTAGATTTGTTTTTGCTTCAAGTTGTTTATCTATATCATAAGGTTCTTTTAGTTGTTTAGCTATTGCCTTACTTAGAAATGGCATAATTTGCATAGTTCCCATAGCATAAGCACTTGATATAGATGTTGGAATAAATCTACTTTCTTGTCTCCCAATGGCATATATTAAAGCTTGTCGCTCTTTTGATAAATTTTTTAGATGTTCTTTAAATGGCATTACAAAATAAGAGTTTCTATATCTATCATATCGCTCTTTAACAAAAGCCAAATGACCTAACGTTTCATCATTTACAAAAGTGTCTTGGTATTTTTGAAGTTTTGCCTCATCTATTTTTTTTGTGTCATTTAATACTTTAAGCCAACTAAATGGATTTGATATATCAAAAAGATTTTTACTACTTGGGTTTTGTTTGATATTAAATACGATATTTTGTTGCTCTTTTTTCAAAATGTTATTTGCATACAAAGTATAAATATTCACATCCCAACTTTTTGTTAAATTTTCTAAATATTTTTTATCTTTTGTTAATAAATATTGCCAAAAAGTGACATTGTCTTTTTCCATTTTAAAATACGCTTTATTGTATGCTTCATCTAAATACTTCAAAGCTATTTTCTCTTTTTTATGTTTTACGGCATTGATAGCTAGATGAAAAGTTGTTTTAAAATCTAACTCATCAGAACTCAAATTTAAAAGTGATTTTTGTGCTTTTTTCATAGCAGGATTTGTCACTATTAGTTTTACTGTTTGTCCAAACTCTTTATCTTCTTTTAACTTATTTATCAAAGTTTTTGGGAAAAATTGATTGAAATGTTTTACACGATATACACCGCCACATTGATTAAATACACCAAAAAATGTTTCTTTGTCACTAAGTTCTAAAGTTTTAAAAGGAATTGCTGAGTTTAAAACTTCTAATTTCAATGCAAATTTAGGATACTCTATTGCCACTTTTTTGATAACTTTTTGTAAATTTTGTTTTGAAAGTTTTGTTGCTTCATAGATACTCAGCCCTGCTTCTATACAATAATCTTTTTTAGTTACAAGAGAAGATGTTTTTGCTTTACGACATTGTTTATAATCTTTATATACCTCATCGTTAGATTTATTAATATATCTATAAAAAATTTTATCATTGAAATATTTTACTTGACTGAGTGCTTCATTTGCTTGGTTTGGGGTGATATCTTTATTTAAATATCTCCATATATAAAAATCTTTTGCATAACTTTTTGGTTGTTGCTCTAGCCAGTCTAAAGTTATTTTATCATCTGTTGCAAACAAAGATGAAGTAATCAGTAGTAAAAGTATGCTTTTTAATATCAAAATATATCCTTATGTTTTATTCGTATAATTATATGTAATTATCTAAAAAATGATTATACAAAAAACTATTTTATATAAGGTAAAAGCTTCTCCACACAAAGACCCATTGCAGTAGATTCATACCCATCTACATATTTTATATAAGGTTTACAAAAGCCTTCCACCATAATAGCACCTGCTTTTCCCATACATTCACCACTTTGAATATAGTTTTCCAAATCAGCTTTATCAAACTCTTTAAAATGATAAGTTGTAGTTGATATATCTTTAATATAAGTATCCTTTGATTTAAAAATCATACAAGTGATGATACTTACTTCATTGTTACTTTGAAGCTTCAACATTCTCCTTGCATCCTCTTTATCTTTGGCTTTTCGTAAAAGTTCTCCATTTGAAGTGACAACTGTATCTGCAACAAGAAGAGGCATTTCATCACAACCAAATTTTTCGTAAAGCTCATCAAACTTTCCTATTGTAGCAACTTTTACGAACTCTCTTGGTTCTTTAATCGTGATACTATCTTCATCAAAATCTCCACCATTTTGAATAAATTCAATTTCATGTTGTCGTAAAAGTAAAGCTCTTGTTTGTGAATTTGAACCCAATCGTATCAATCTAAAAGCTCCTTTGCTTGTATTGCTATTGCTTTTTCTTCATTTGTTGTGATAGTTAAATGTACTAAATCAAATTTATCTGTTGATTCATAGATAGCATGGCGTACAAGTTGACTATTTTCCCCTATACCACCTGTTAAAACTATGGCATCAACTTTTCCTAAAATCATCAAATAACTTCCTATATATTTTTTTACTCTATAGATAAACATCTCTAACGCTAGTTTTGCATGTGCATCACCTGCATCAATCAATTTTATCACTTCTCTTAAATCACTCGTTCCACAAAGCCCTTTAAAACCACTTTGTTTATTTAAAATATTATATATCTCTTCTCTAGTACAATCTAGTTTTTCCTCAAGATAATATACAAGCGAACCATCAATATCTCCACATCGTGTCCCCATCATAAGCCCTTCAAGTGGGGTAAATCCCATAGAAGTATCAATACTTTTTCCATTTTTTATAGCACAGGCACTTGAACCATTTCCTAAATGTAAAGTGATAAGATTACACTTTTCAAGTTTTTTTCCCAATTGTTTTGCTGCTTGAGAAGCAATATACTGATGGCTTGTACCATGAAAACCATATTTTCTTATATGATATTTTTCATAATATTCATATGGCAGAGGATAAAAGCTGGCATAATCAGGAATTGTCTGATGAAAAGCAGTATCACAAACTATCACTTGTGGTATATCTCCTAAAGTTGCACTAATTGCTTTTATCCCTTCAAGATTTGCAGGATTATGCAAAGGAGCAAGTTCACAAAGTATCTCAATTTTTTTTATCACCTCATCATCTACTAATGTTGCCTTTGTAAAAAAATCTCCCCCATGAACAACTCTATGCCCAACACAAAAAATATCTTTTGGGTCATTAATCAAATCTTCATCTTTCAATTTTTGTAAAATTCTTTCAATCCCTTCTTTATGAGATTTCACTTCCTCTTTTATACCACTTTTTAACTCTTCCATATTCTCTTTACAAAAAAGTTTATATTTTATTGATGAACTACCACTATTAATTACTAATATTTTCATTTTGTTCCTTCAGGTTGTATTGCCTGTGCTTGAATAGCTGTGATTGCTATAGTATTTACTATATCAGCTACCAAACAACCGCGACTTAAATCATTGATAGGTTTATTGAGTCCTTGTAACACAGGCCCAATGGCAATAGCCCCACTACTTCTTTGAACTGCTTTATAAGTATTATTTCCAGTATTTAAATCAGGAAATATCAGAACATTTGCATCTCCTGCTACTTTAGAGTTAGGTAACTTTGAAGCTGCAACACTTTTTTCAATAGCCGCATCATATTGAATAGGTCCCTCAACTAAAAAACCACCCTCTTCTTGTAAAAGATGTGTAGCAGTTTTCACTTTTTCTACATCATCTCCACTACCACTTTCTCCAGTTGAATATGAAAGCATGGCTACTTTTGGTTCTAGTCCAAATGCACGTGCAGTTTGGGCACTACTTTTGGCAATAGAAGCCAATTCAATTGCCGTTGGGTCTGGATTGATTGCACAATCTCCATATACCAATACTTTTGTATTCATACACATAAAAAACACACTTGAAACTATCTTGATACCTGGTTTTGTTTTAATAATTTGTAAAGCAGGTCTTACTGTATCTGCTGTTGTACTCATACTTCCACTTACCATCCCACCTGCAAGTTTTGATTGAACCATCATTGTTGCAAAATAGTTTGGATTTGTTTGGAGTATCTCTAAAGCTTGTTCTTTTGTAATACCTTTATGTTTTCGTATCTCATAAAACTCTTGACTTAACTTTTCTAAATATTGCGAAGTTGCTGGATTTATAATTGTTGCTTTATCTATATTTAGCCCTAAAAGATTTGCTTGATGAAGTATCTCTTGCTTATCACCTAATAATATTATATCAACGACATTTGAATTTAAAAGTATCTGTGTCGCTTTTAAAATTCTTTCATCACTTGATTCTGGTAATACTATTGTTTGTTTCTTTTCTCTTGCTCTTTTTTGTAAACTATACTCAAACATAATAGGTGTTACTATATGATTTGATTCTACTAAAAGATGTTGTTCTATTTTTTCTAAATTAACTGAAGAGTTAAATAGTCCTTCAATTAAAGATGTTTTTCTTTTATTATCTGCTTTAATTATAGGCTTTATATTTAATACTTTTTTTGAGATTTCAAAAGTATTTTGATCTACTTTTAAAATAGGAATATGTTTATTGAAACCTTGAAGTAACTCTTTTATAGGTTTATGAAGTTGCATATCACCTGTAAGTAAAATACAACTAATAGTTGGTATTGTTTTAGAATGTACAGCTGCTATAGAACCTATAATTATATCACTTCTATCTGCTGGAACTATTATCAAATCATTTGCCTCTATATACTTGATATAGTTATCAAAACTCATAGCAGCTATTTTTATATTATCTATAGTTTTATGAAGATACTCTTCACTACTATAGACAACTTTTGCATTAAGTTTATTTTTGATATCCCAGATTGTCATAGCTGATAACTCTTGAATCTCTTCTATAGCATATAGCAAATAATCTACAGTACTATTTTCTATATCAGCTATATATTTTTTTTGTACTCTATTGACAAAAGTAGCAAAATGGGTACAACCACTTTTTTGAATATTTGCAGCTTCTATTGATATATCTTCTATTAACTCTTCGTAGCTTTTGTCTTTTCCATTTAATACACCTATAAAGTTTGTATCAAAATTTTTCGCTAACTCTAAATTGATATCAAAATCTGTAATAACTGATAAACTATCACGACTCACACCTTGAATAAGTACAAAGTCATAGTTAGCTTTGAGTTTCTCATATTTTTCTATGAGTAACTCATAGAGTATATCTGTTTGATTATTTGAGATAAGCTCTTTTGCTTTATGAATATCTACACCGTAGCTCTCTTCTTTTTCTATATCAAGTTTAAAGTTATTTACTATTAAATCTATATCATTATTTGGAATTTGTGATACTATTGGTCTAAAAAAAGCAACTCTTTTGTACTTTCTTTTTAATAATGCCATCAACCCGAATGAGACAATAACTGCACCAGACTCTATCTCTAATGGTGATATATAAAGTGATTGTAATTTCATCTGTAACCTTTTTAATGAACTTAAATTTAAAGTTTAGTATATAAAAGTTACTATTTGGTTTTAGCTACTTGAATATCTTTTTCATATCTATAAATCATAAAATCAAACATATTAGCTGTTTTATTTTTCTTAAAAAACATACTCATCTCATATAATCTAAAAGAAACTCTATAAAAAGCTGTAAATGGTATTACATAACTTATCAAAGTTTCTATCCCCCTATTTGGGTAATATATATCTATTTCTTCTTTTAAATGAGCAAGTTTTTCTTGTGCTTGAGAAACTTCCCCAACATCATTTGATTTTAAAATATTTAGTGCTAAAACCAGATTGACTACAAACATTAAAGCGT
This sequence comes from Arcobacteraceae bacterium, assembly GCA_963667095.1. Lineage (GTDB taxonomy): Bacteria > Campylobacterota > Campylobacteria > Campylobacterales > Arcobacteraceae > JAIOSF01. The sequence goes on from OY762960.1 coordinate 532,863, forward strand.
TTAGATTCCAACCTAATATAAATATCTCACTATAATTCATTCTCTCTACTCTCTTGTAAATTTCTAATATAAGATTATAGCAAATTATAGATATAATTCAATAAAATAACTTAGGAAGTACCAAATGGATGGCAAAAAAAGAATCAATATCAAACAAGGTTTAAAAGTAAATATCGTTTTAAAACAAGACCAAAGAAGTGGAAAACTTACTCAAGGAGTTGTAAAAGATATACTTACAAATTCTCCAACACACCCACATGGAATAAAAGTACGACTTACAAATGGAGATGTAGGGAGAGTTCAAGAAATTTGTTAGTAGAAGATATAAAAACACTTATAGAACAAAACAGCCAAAATCTTAACAGTGAATTTAAAAGACTTTTTCATGGAAGAGGTGGATTGTATGAGAATTGGAAGTTCTTGACTATAGATTCTATTGATGATATTTTAAGTGTTGCTTTTTATTTTGAACCACCAAAAAAATTGGAGGAAGAACTTCTTTTAATGTTGAAGAATTTTATACAAAATTCAAGACACAACACCATAATACTTCAAAGAAGATATATAGAAAAGACAATGAGTGAAGTAATTTTAGGTACTCTTAAAAATGAAGTTTATGCCTTAGAAAATGGTCTTAAATTCAAACTTAATCTTCTTTCAAATCAAAATAATGGCTATTTTCCTGACATGAAAAAAGGAAGAGAGTTTATAAAAAATATTTCAAAAGAGAAGCAAGTACTTAATCTTTTTTCATACACTTGTGGCTTTAGTTTAGCTGCCCTTGCAGGTGGTGCAAAGAGTGTAGTAAATATGGATATGTCAAAAAATGCTTTAAATACAGGAAGAGTAAATCATCAAAGAAACAACTTTGACACTAAAAATGTGAAATTTTATCCACATAATATACTAAAATCATTTGGAAGACTTAAAAGAGAAGCTCCTTTTGATATTATCATTATTGACCCACCAACTTTTCAAAAGGGAAGCTTCGAGGCAACAAAAGATTACAATAAAATAATCAAAAAACTTGAAGAGTTAGCAAGTGAAAATTGTACTGTTTTGGCTTGTCTTAATAGTCCTGATTTAGATGAAAATTTTATCATCAATATTTTCAAAGAATTTGCTCCAAGTTTTACTTTTGAAAAACGGCTTGATAATTTAGAAGAGTTTCAAAATATTAATGAATCAAGAAGTTTAAAAAACTTAATTTTCAAAACTTAAAAAATATTAATCCTTTTTACTATATATTTTTGCATATTTTATATTATATATATTGTATATATAATACACAATATGGTATGCGATTTTAATACAACTCAAAGGATTAATTATGAGTGCTCCACTTAATATCGATGAAGAAATTTCACTAGCACTGACAAGTTCAGATGTAGAAGTTTTACATAAACTAAAAAAACATGTAGCAATACAAGTACGAAGATCTTTAACTATCAATAAACACACACCGAAAGATATACTAGATTCATTAGCATTTGACCCAGTACTTAATGTATCTTATATGGCAACACAAAACCCAAGTTGTAGTATTGTAAGAGACTTTGATCATATTACTCATCCATGTATAAAATGTAGAGAAGAGGTAGGTTCAGATAGTTGTAAAAACTGTAATGCTTTACAAGAATTTAATGCATTACATGGCTATTAGCATTTAATCTATACTATGATAAACTATACCAATTGAGAAAGATAGGTATAAATGACATATAATGAAAATACAAAAAAACTCTTATTAGATGAATGATTTTTTTAATTTCAATTTTTTAATTACACCTCATATAATTAGCTTTGTATATATAACTGGTGCAATAGTTGTCCCTTTTATTATTTTCTACTATTTTAAAAAATATAAACTGGTAATAAATAATGCAAAATACAGACTCTATATATTTTTAGCCTTTATTGGATTAGAAATAATGTGGCGAATTTTTTGTGAATTTTTTGTGAATTTTTTATGGTTTATTTTAAAATATATTTAGCTCTGAGTTAACTATATAAAAAATTACTTTTTTCAACAAAATACAAACCAAATCAATCATTTGGTAAAATACTCTTTTAATAATATAAATGAATGAGAATTTTAATGACACAACAACAATACAAAGAAAAAGTAGAAATTTTAAAAGCTTGGGCAAAAGCTTATTATGTAGATGATAATCCAATAGCAAGTGATGAAGAGTACGATAAACTCAATCGTGAAGTTTTAGGTTTTGAAGAAGAAAATCCATTATTAATAGACCCAAATTCTCCAACACAAAGAGTTGGAGGAATAGTTTTAGAAGGATTTGAAAAAGCAAATCATTTAAGTCGTATGTGGTCTCAAGAGGATATATTTAACACAGATGAGTTAGAAGATTGGATAAAGCGAGCTAGTAAAGTGGTTGATAGTGATTCTATGCAGTTTGTTTGTGAACCAAAATTTGATGGGGCTAGTTTAAATATTATCTATGAAAATGGTCTATTAAAACAAGCTATCACAAGAGGAGATGGGACAACAGGGGAAGATGTAACTGTCAATGTCAAAACCATTCAATCTATTCCATTAACTATTCCCTATGATGGCTTGATTGAAATCCGAGGTGAAATAGTTATCAAAAAAGATGACTTCTTAAAAATCAATAAAGAGCGACTTTCAAACGGTGAACCGACATTTGCAAATCCGCGAAATGCAGCAGCTGGAAGTTTACGACAATTAGACTCAAGTATTACAGCAAAAAGAAAACTCTTTTTTAATGTTTGGGGTGTAGGACAAAACACTTTAAAATTCTCAAAAAGTAGTGAAGTGATGGATTTCATCCACTCTTTTGGCTTTGCAAAGCCACCCATCCAAAAAATTTGTACTTCCGTTGAACAAATAGAAGAAGTCTATCATGAAATTATAAAGCAAAGAGAAAATATCTCTATGGGTCTTGATGGTATGGTTATAAAAATAGACTCTTTAGAGGCTCAAAGTGACTTAGGTTATACAGTAAAATTCCCACGATGGTCGTGTGCTTATAAATTTCCTGCTGTTGAAAAAACTACAAAACTTTTAGATATTATTTTACAAGTTGGAAGAACTGGGGCAATTACACCAGTTGCAGTTGTAAAACCTACACTTATAGATGGTTCAACAGTAGCCCGTGCTACACTTCATAACTTTGATGAGATTAAAAGACTTGATTTAAAAATAGGAGATGAAGTTATCATCATCAAAAGTGGAGATATAATTCCTAAAATTACAAAAGTTTTGGTTGATAGACGAGATGGAAGTGAAAAAAGTATACCTACTCCTACAAACTGTCCAAAATGTGATAGTGAATTACTTGTAGAAGATATACTTATTAAGTGCCAAAACCTTGACTGTCCTAGCCGTGTAGTAAATAGTATCATCTATTTTGCCTCGAAAAACTGTATGAATATCGATGGTCTTGGAAATAAAATAGTAGAACTTCTTGTAAACAAAGAAAAAATTAAAGATGTACTTGACTTATATAATTTAAAATATGAAGACTTAGATGGACTAGAAAGTTTTAAAGAAAAAAAAATAAATAACCTTCTAAATGCTATAGAAGCTACAAAAGGAAGTGAACTACATAGAGTTATCAATGCACTAGGAATAGAACATATAGGAGAAGTTGCTAGTAAACAAATTGCACTAGAATTTGGTCTAGATATTTTAGATGTGACCTTTGAACAGTTAGAAAATCTAGATGGCTTCGGGGAACAAATGTCCAATAGCTTATTAGAATTTATACGAGTAAATAGAACTGTCATGGAAAAACTTTTTGATATAATAAATCCAACAGTCCAAGAGAAAAAAATCATCAATGAAAATCCATTCAAAGATAAGACTATAGTGCTAACAGGAACTATGAGTGTAAGTCGTAGTATAGTAAAAGAAGGGTTAGAAAATCTAGGTGCAAAAGTATCTGGTAGTGTTTCTAAAAAAACAGACTATTTAATATATGGTGAAGATGCGGGAAGCAAGTATGATAAGGCTGTAAGTTTAGGTGTAACAACTTTGACAGAAGAAGAGTATAAAAAACTACTCAAATAAACACAAAGGATTTTATAATGGAATGTTGTGAATATGGACTCAATTCTATGCAAATGAGTGTCTTAATGACACCAGATAAAGCAAACTTTACAGGTCATGTACATGGTGGAGATTTGCTAAAATATCTTGACCAAATAGCCTATGCTTGTGCTACACGGTATTGTGGCCATTATGTAGTGACACTTTCTGTTGATAAAGTTCTTTTTAAACACCCTATTTTTGTAGGTGATTTTGTCACTTTTTATGCGAGTGTGAATTATACAGGGAATACCTCTATGGAGATAGGGATAAAAGTAGTTTCAGAAGATATCAAAAATCGAACAGTAACCCATACAAATACTTGCTACTTTACAATGGTTGCTTTAGATGATGATAAAAAACCTATAAAAGTACCACCACTCAATCCTCAAAATAGTGAAGAGCAAAGACGATTTGAAGATGGGAAAAGAAGAAGAAAATTAAGAGTAGAAAATAAACTGTAAAATTACAGTTTATTTTTATCTAAAGTTATCAAAAGTTAAAGGTGCTTTTAAATCCTCTAGACCTCTAAGGTGTTGCATAACTTTTTGTAAGTCATCAAGATTTTTTCCACTTACTCGTATCTCATCACCTTGATTTGCAGCTGTCACTTTAAGTTTTAAATCTTTTATCTCTTTTTGAATTCTTTTTGCTTCATCTGCTTCAATACTATCTATTATTTTATAAGTAAACTTTCTATTGTTTCCACTTGCATCTTCAGCTTTTAGTTCTTCAATAGAGTTTATAGATACCCCTCGTTTATTCATTTTAGAGATAAGTATATCTTTCATAGCATCTATTTTATTATCACTTGCACTTAAAAGTGTTAAAGTTTTTGCAGTTTGATTGAAATCTATCTCTTTAGTCATACCTTTAAAGTCATATCTATTATCAACCTCTTTTTGTGCTTGTATCACTGCATTTTTCATCTCTTGCATATCAAGTTTTGCAGAGATATCAAAACTATGTTCTTTTGATTTTGCCATTGAGTCTTACCTCCTAATCTTCTCTTGAAGTTGTTTCTAATAAATGCCATCCAAATTGTGTCTTAACTGGTCCATGAACAACGCCTACTTCTTCTTCAAATACTACTTTATCAAACTCAGGAACCATAGCACCTCTTGGAAATGTTCCAAGTTCTCCACCCTCTTGTCCTGATGGACATTGAGAATATTGTTTTGCTGCATCTTCAAATGTTGTTTCACCTGCTGCTATTTTCTTTTTAAGTTCATTACAAACTACTTCATCTGCTACTAATATATGTCTTGCACTTGCTGTTGCCATTATGTTTCCTTTTGTTTCTATCTTTGTATTGTATCAAAAATTTATTAGAATAGATTTATAGAGAATATTTGATATTCAGATTTGAGTTACTCATACTCATTTGTTACAAGTGCTAGATTGTTTAAAGAGTATTTTTGAAGTGCATCAAGTACTTTTATAAGTCTATCATATTTTACATCTTTATCAATTCGTAAAATCACTGGCATATCTTTTTTTGTAACATTTGCTAATTGGATATCTAGTTGTTTAAAGTTTATTGCTTTTCCTAGATAAGCTATTGAAGTTGGTGAGAGTTCTATATTTATCTGTTTTATCTCTACTTCTAGTTCTTGGGCACTAGAGCTTGGTAAAGATAAACTCAAAGCTAATTCCTCTTTTTTAAATACAGAACTTACAATAAAAAAAATCAAAAGGATAAAAACTATATCAATAAGTGGAGTTAAATCAGGAGTTAAAAGTTCTCTTTTTTTATGTCTCATTATAGTTCTTATTGTATTTTATCTAGAATAATTTTTTCTAGTTTTATCTCCATATTATCTAAACTACCTATGAAATAGTTATATCCTATATAATGTGGAATTGCTACAATCAAACCAGCAACTGTTGTAATAAGTGCGATACTAATCCCACTAGAAAATACTGTTGGATCACCAAGTCCTAGATGACTTATACTATCAAAAGCATTTAAAATACCTACAACAGTCCCAAGTAGTCCAATAAGTGGAGAGATTGAAGCTATCAGCTTCACTGTATTTAGTCCTGATTCTAGTTTTTTTACTCGAAGTGCAACTGTTGATTGGATTTGTGCTATCTCATACTCTTTTGTAAGTTTTAAACTAGAGATAATATCTCCTGCAATTTGATTTATGTTCATATTTGCCATAAAAAAAACAAAAGCTTTCCAAAGCATAATAGTAAAACCAATAATATTCATTAATATTAAGATATTTACTATTATTCCTCCTCTTTCAATATATGTTACTAAATCCATCGAAACCTATTTTACTATTTTTAAGAAATCTTCAGCATTTTTGAAACCAATAATTCTTTTATTTTTCTCTTCTACACCATCTTTATAAAAGATAAGTGCAGGTGGTCCAAATAAATTAAATTTTTTCATCAAGGCTTTATCATCAGCTGTGTTTTTTGTAACATCAACTTTTACAAGTAGATATTTTTTTAACTCTTCTCTTACTATTGGATCTTTGAAAGTAAGATTATCTAGTTCTTTACAACTTACACACCAAGTAGCCCAAAAATCAATCATCACAGGTTTTTGTGAATGAGCTACAATTTTATCAAATTCAGCAACTGTTTTTACATAAGTATAATGAAGTTTATCATCTTTTTGAGTCATAGTTTTCATCAAAAATACACTTGATACTACCATCAAAATTACTGCAACAATTTTCCCAAATTTATTTCCATTTTTTATTAAATAAAAAGCACTTCCCATAGCAAGTACCATAATAAGTACAGTTGTTACTATAAAAGGTACAATTCTATCAAGCATCCAAATAGCAACAGCTAGCATTACTACACCAAATACTTTTGATACTGTTGTCATCCATCCACCTGGTTTTGGCATATACTTTCCTGCTCCAATTCCAATAGCAAGTAGTGGCATTCCCATACCTAAACTCATCACAAATAGTGCTAATCCACCTAAAACAGCGTCACCAGTTTGGCCGATATATACTAAAGCTCCAGCTAGTGGTGGTGCAACACAAGGACCAACAATAAGCGCTGAGATAAATCCCATAATAGCAATACCAGTTAAACCACCTTTTTTACTACTCTCATCACTTGTTCTATTTAACTTTGATTGCCAAGAAGCTGGTAAACCTATTTCATAGTATCCAAACATAGAAAAAGCCAATGCTATAAAGATACCAACGAAAGCTACTATTACATATGGATTTTGAAGCATCGCTTGAATATTTGCACCAAACACTCCTGCTAATACTCCCGCTAGTGTATATGCAGCACTCATAGAAAGTACATATACTAGAGAAAGGAAAAAACCTCTTCCTGCAGACATTTGTCCACCTTCTTTGTTTGATTGTTTTACGATAATACCTGAAAGAATCGGTATCATAGGAAAAATACAAGGTGTCATAGCAAGTAATAATCCAAAGCCAAAGAATGTAGCAAGAACAAGTAAAATACTACCATCTTTTAAAGTTTGTGCTATAGCATCTGTTTCATTTACAGGTGCTGCAGCAGTTGTAGATGCTGATTCTTTTTCAGATTTTGCAACAGTTTGTTTTATATCTGATTTATACTCTTTTGACATTGGTGAGTAACATAATCCTGCCTTAGAGCATCCTTGATAAGATAACTCTAAAGTATAATTATTTCCAGCACCTATTTTTTCATCAAGTAATTTTTGTGGAATATCTATAAGAACTTCATGAAAATGTACTTTAAAGCCATCATACTCTACAGGTTTGGCGATATTCAAATCTTTAGTAATATCTAACTCTTTTGGTTCTTTTATTGAAACTTTTAAAAACTCATCGTACAAATAAATTGATTTATCTAAAACAATTTTAAACTGTACACCATTGTCAGTTTTTGTGGTAGAAGTTTGAAAAGCTTTATCAGGCTCTAAAAAACCATCATTTGAAAATAACGAAGTTATGAAAAGTAAAATTAGTAAAATATTTTTCATGCAGCACCTTTGTTTTAATTTTAAGTTATAATACTATCATATTAACATTAATGTAATATGAATAATAACTTATTGATTTACTTTAGTTTTTTCCATTTTATCACTCATGAAATGTATAAATTTTTCTAATAAACTATTGTTTAATTCTTTTTGCATAGTATTCTTCATGATTAACAAAGCATCATAACTTCTTAAAGCATTTTTATAAGAACGCTTTGTAGTAAGTGCATCGAAAATATCTGTTATTGAAATAATCTGAGACAATTTATGTATCTCATTTCCTTTTAAACCTTTTGGGTAGCCAGAACCATTTATTTTTTCGTGATGTTGCTCAATAAGTTCTAAAAGAAAACTATTTTTTTCTCCTATTTCTTGAAGAATTTCTACTGCATACCTAGGATGATTTTTCATAACCTCATATTCTTGTGCAGTTAATTTACCATCTTTATTTACTATTTTAGAAGGTACATTTTTTTTACCTAAATCATGTAAAATACTTGCTCTTCCCAATACTGTTAATTGATCTTTGGATAGATTTAAATATGCACCAAATCCTAAGGCATAAATTGATACATTTATACAATGAGTGTAAGTATAATAATCATAAGTAGTAATACTAAGCATAACTTTTGCAGCAGATTTATCACTCAATAGTAGTTTAATAGTATCATCAACCAGCTCACCTGTTCGATTTATCTTAGCTAAGCTTATCTCTGTTTTAAAGAGTTCCGCAACAGTGTCTTTTGCAATATCATAAAGTATTTCTAATTTGAGGGATAAAGAGATAGTTTCATCATCTACTATTTTTGAAAGATATTCTTGTGTATCCTTTTCATATAAGTGATGATCATTTGAGAGTACATACAAATCATTTATTGATAATGTATCAATTTTTTTTTGCGTCTCCTTTGTAAAACAAGAACCAGCTTCTATTAAAGATTTATAGATATCCGTACTTTCTTTATAAAATATGGAATATCCATAAGTATGCCCTATTTCTAGAGCTTTTCTAGATATATGGTTAAGTTTTACTCTTTTAAAAGCCATAAAAAAAGACTGTTATTTTGCTTTTTTTAATGCCTCTATAACTTCATCTAAGTTATCTTTAGGAATATGAACTTTCCATTCAACATCATCACCCACAAGAGATATACCAATACTTGTAACAGTATCTGTATTTGCACCATAAGGTTCTGTAATATTTGCTATACTAATTGCACCCTCTTTTGTGCCACTTAACTTAATTGTTTCTATTAGTGTTGTTGTTGACATGATTTTTCCTTTTTTTGATTTACAATATACTAGCATAAAAAAAGTTATGTTACAATCAAAAAAATAATTCAAATAATTTAAAAGAAGAGTAATATGAGTAAACAACATTTAAAAAAATTTATAGGCTTAGGGATAGCTGGAAACTTCGCACACCATTTAGAACAAGCTGGAGAAGCTAGCGACTTTGTAAATGTAGAAGTAGAAAATGAAAAAGCACCAAAAGGTATTTTCCCATTTTATCTACCAAATAGTGATAGTTTTTTAGGAATATATCCACTTTCAAGTCAAAGTATACAACACCCAAGAACTAAAGATGGTAATTTACAAATGGAACCAGAAGTTGCATTAGTATGCGAAGTTATTTATGAAAAGGAGCAAGTAAAAGATATCATTCCAAACTTTTTTACAGCTTACAATGATTGTAGTATTAGAAAAGAGGGAGCTAAAAAAATAAGCCAAAAGAAAAACTGGGGAGAAGAAACAAAAGGTATCTCATCTCAAATCATCCCTATAGATAAATTTGAAAAAGGAGGTATTATGGATACATATCATATAGCTTCTTTTTTAAAAAGAGATGGTATTGTTCATCCTTATGGAGAAGATAGTGCTGTTTTAACATACAATTATTTTTATACTCAACTCAAAAACTGGATAATAGAAAAACTGAACACTCAAAAAGATACAGGTCCTTTAGAAAACTTACAAGAATATATTAAAAATTCTCATTATCCAGAAGGCTTGGTGATAAGTATTGGTGCCACAAGTTACACCCCTTTTGGAGAAAGTACCTTTTTAGAAATTAATGATGAAATTTTTGTTTATGTGTATGATGGTTCAAAATATACATTTGAAGAAATTTTTGAAAATGCTAAAACTATTCAAAGAGAAAAGCTGCCAGACTGTTCTCTTCTTCATCAAAAAATTGTATAAATTTATTATATCCTAGGGATATCTACTATAAACTTTGCACCATAGTATTTACTATTATTGTATACTAGTGGTGCATTTTCAACTTTTATTATTCCATTCATATGTTTTGTGATAATTTGATGAGACATATACAAACCTATACCTGTACCTTGTGATTTGTGCTTTGTAGTAAAATAAGGTTCAAAAACATTATTTATAATATTTTTTGGTACACCTCCACCATTATCATGGATACTAAAGACTACTCTTTCCCCCTCTTTTTTCATTGCTATCTTCACAATTTTTGTATCTATATCTTTATCTTTTAATGCATCTTTTGCATTATTTAAAATATTAATTAATACTTGCATCAACTCACCATCAAGCTGATAGATTTCAACATCTTCTACATCTACTATTACTTCTATATCATTATTAGAGAAACTTGTTCCTAGAATTTTTAAACTTCTTTCTACAATCTCTCTACTTGTAAATTTATTTTTTTGCTTATCTGGTTTAAAAAAATCACTAAAATCATCAATTGTTTTTGATAAAAACTCAATAGAGTCACCAATATCATCCATACATTTAATCAGCTCTGTATCATCAAGTGTAGCAAACTGTTTTTTTACCTTGATCCCACTTGCAATAGTTGAAATAATACTTAATGGCTGTCTCCACTGATGAGCAATATTTGACAACATCTCTCCCATACTTGCCATTTTAGACTGTTGCATCATCACTTGTTCTTTTTCTCGTAAAGCTTCTTGAGTTTCAATCTCTTTTGTAATATTCAATTTTATTGCAACAAACTCTTCAACATTCCCATCACCATCTAGTATTGGAGTAATAGATGCTTTTTCATATTGTTTTTGTCCATTTTTATCACGATTTACAAAAGTTCCTATCCATTTTTTACCACGATGAATAGTATCTCGAAGTTCTTTATAAAAATTCTCACTATGCTCACCTGATTTTAGAATAGAAGGTTTCTTCCCTTTTACTTCATCAAAAGTATACCCATAGCTTTGGGTAAATGCTTTGTTAACAAATTTAATATTTTCATCTTTATCTGTTATTATAATAATGTTATCACTATTCTCAATAGTATTTCTAAATTTTGTTAAATCTTTTTGTTTCTTAAAAATTATATAAGTATCATAGAGATAGAGAAAAACAGATAATATAAGAAGTATAAATAAAATTACAACTAACCAATATGCTTTATTGATATTTTTATGAGATAAAATATCGTAACTATTGATAATAGTATTTAGTTTACTAATTATTTGTAAACTTTGCTCTTCTTCTAAAATTTCATTTGTACTTTGAAAGTAATTAAAGAGTATTTTTGCATGAGATAAAAAAGCTTTTTCATAGGGATTATTTACTTGAATTGTATCAATCTTGCTAAGATAACTTTTATAATCTACATTACTATTTTTATCCAAGGTAGAGATTGTAAAATATAACTCTATTAATTCTCGTGATTGTATTTTGGATTTTATTTTTTGGATATATCGAAAAGAGTTATTTAAAATTGCATTATAAGATTTAATCTTCTGAATAATAAAAAACTTTTTATCAAATTCTTTCTTTAAAATACTTAATTCATTTATAAATTTTGTATTTTCTATAGAATGATTTGCAATAATTGATTCAAAATTTTCTTCTATCTGAGTAATATCTTTTTCAACTGTATCAAAATTAGTATAATGTAAAATATTTCGTTTAAATAAATCCAAATTATTATTTAAGGTATATATCTTTCCAAGCTTTTCACTTATATAAAAATAATTTGATATTTTATTTTTTGTATCAAGTTTATTGTAAGCTAGAAAGCCTAATATAACTAAAAATAAACTGGCAAAAATAATTGGTTTTTTCATAGCTTAAGAATCTTCTTGTGCTGTATTGGGTATTTCACCATCAAGTGATTTTAAAAACTCTACAATTTTATCTACTTCTTCATCTGTTGTCTCAATTCCTAGCTGAATCTTTAACATAACTTTTACAGCCGATTTTAAATCAGAAACTGAACCATCGTGAAAATAAGGAGCAGTTTTAGAGATGTTCCTTAATGTTGGAACTTTAAAATAGTTTATATCAGACTTATTCCTTGTAATATCAAACTTACCCAAAGACTTTACTGTTGTTTGAAACTCTCTCACAATACCAATTTTTTGAAAAAGATTTCCCCCTATATTTATACCATTGTGACATGAGATACAACCATATTCTACAAAAAGTTTATAACCTTCTTTTTGATTTGTTGTTAAAGCGTTATTATCACCTTTTAAATATTTGTCGAAAGATGAATGAGGTGTAATAAGAGTTGATTCAAATTGTGCAATTGCATCTATAATATTAGTTGGCGTAATACCATCCACATAAACTTTTTTAAATTCTTCTTCAAATTTTTTATCTTGCTGTAATTTTACAACAACACTTGACAAAGACTCACCCATCTCTATAGGATTTTCTATAGGTCCTACTGCTTGTTCATGTAAATTTTTTGCTCTGCCATCCCAAAATTGTGCAATGTTAAAAACACTATTATAAACTGTAGGAGTATTAAGAGTACCTTGTTGTCCATAAATACCAAAAGCAAATGGTAAATTATCATCTCCACCATCATCTAAAATATGACAGCTTGCACAACTTATACTGTTGTCTTTGCTTAACCGTGTGTCAAAGAAAAGTTTTTTACCAAGAGATACTTTGTTTTTATCATAAGAGATAGTTGTAGGGATAGGAGAAATTAAATCTTTTGATAATAGAGAAGAAGATATTATTACAATAAAAATAATAATTCTAAATCTATCAATCAAAAAAAACTCCTTTATTTAGTTTTAGCGATTATATCCGTAAATTTTACTTTTGTATTGATAAGATTTTCTAATTCAACCATATCTTTTTCCCAAAATATCACTATAGTTGAGCCCATCTCAAAATACCCCATACAATCACCTTTTTTTATGTATAAATCTTCATACTCATATACTTTTGGATAAATTGTATCACTACTAGTATTTATCTTGTCTTCAAAAGTGAACACCATTTTTCCAACATTTAAAGCACCCACAAAAACCATATAAAAAAGTTTATTATCTTCTGTTTTACACTCTGCGACAACTCTTTCATTTTCTATAAAAAGATTCTCTTGTTTTTTTAAATAAGTAAAATTTACAGGATATAGCTTCCCTGGGATATGGATAAGTTTTGTTATTTTACAATTATAAGTTGCATGATATCTATGATAATCTTTTGGACTAAGATAAAAATTCATAAAACTACCATTTTTTAACTTTTCAAAATCATCATACAAAATATCATCAGTAAGAAGATCTCTAACACTATAGCTCATACCTTTTATTTGGCAAGCTGTTTCATCATCTATAGTTCCACATTGACTTACGAAACTATCTGCTGGACTTATAAAAGTATCTAAGCTATGATCCATTTGTCTTGAAGTATTTAATTCTCTTGTAAAAAGTTTATTCAGTGTTTCATAACTAGATGGGTCTTTGAACTCTCTCATATCAAGACCTAATATTTTTACATAACCATTATTTATAATGCTTTGTATTGTTTTAGGAAATTCATAAGTTGCAAATTTATGAAATAAGTTTGATATTTTATTTGTGATATGCACCTTTTATCCTTCGTCCGCTATAGATTGTTCTTTTATTTTATTTGGTATAAGTATATACAAACTTCCCTTTTGTTTCATTTTACCAGCCATTTTTTCTGCTTCTTTTCCATGACCACAAAAAAAGTCTGCTCTGATTTCACCCTTGATTGCACCACCTGTATCAGCAGCTACCATAAGCTGTTTTATAGGTGTTTCATCTAAGGGGTTTGTTGTGTCAATAAATACAGGAAAACCTAGTGGAATATAATTTCTGTCAACTGCAAGATTTCTTTTTGCAGTAAGTGGAACACCTAAACTTCCTGTTGCACTTTTAGCACTTTTTTGGAAGAAAACATAGCTTTCATTAAGATTTAAAACTTCATCCATTTTTTCTGGATTTTCTTCTAACCATTGTTTTATACTTTGTAAAGAGATATTTTCTTTTTCAATATAACCATCTTCTATTAGCTTTCTTCCTATAGCATAATAAGCTCTTCCATTTTGTCCAGAATAGCCTATATTGATAATCTCTCCAGTATCAAGTTGTACTTTTCCACTTCCTTGTATATGTAAAAAAAACAAATCTATCTTATCATCTACATAACAAATAGCTTCTAAATTATCTTTTGTATGTGTTTCTAACTCTTCCCTACTACCATAAGGTATCACTTTGTTACCAACAAGCTTTCCTCGTAATCTATATTTTTTTAATTCTGGATAAATACTACTTAAGTCTATAGTTAAAAGGTCCTCAGGTGTTTTATATATTGGATATTTATATTTGTCTGTTTGCGTTAAACTTCCTTTTAATAAAGGTTCATAATATCCAGTTATGAGTCCATCTTCTGCATTATTTTCACCAATCAACTTATAAGGACTAAAATATTCTATAAAAAAATCTTTTGGTTGAAGAGTTTGTGTTTCTAATGCTTTATTACAAATATCTCGTAAATTATCATATCGCATAGATTTTGTACATGCTTTTTTAAAAACTTCAAAAGACAATGATAAATTGTCTTCTTCAAAGCCATCTAAGTCTTCCCAAGCTACTTTTTCTAGATTAGCTTTTGAGATATGAGGTTTTTGTTCTATCTTTTGTGAACAACCTGTAAAAAAAGTTGTCGCTAAAGCAAATAAAAAAAATGCTTTTAGATAAATCATATGTTTACCAATTCCTTTTTTATTTTTTCTTGATTAAGTTTATGAATAGTTTGTGCTTCTATCTCTTCAAATCTTTCATTGTCAACACCTAATTCTTTTATCATATCTTTTGTTGTAGCATTTTCTACTTTTAATTTATAATATCTGAACTCTTTTTTAGTTAATCTTTTTTTCAAAATCTTTATAAGTTCATTCTCATCTTTAAGGTCACCCACTAATTTATTTATATCCCCTAATAACTCATCATAAAAGCTATTTTTCATTGATCCATTCCTTTAATCTTTCAATATCACTGTAACTTGTCATATCAAGTTGCACTGGTGTGATTGAAACATAATTTTCTTTTATTGCTTCAAAATCACAACTTTTAACTTCACCACTTTTCCAAATCAGGGGATGTAACCCTATCCAATACACTTCTTCACCTCTCGGAGAAAGATATCTATGTGAATCATTCCCGTATTCTCTATATCCAGCATTTGTAATTTTTATACCTTTACACTCCTCTATAGAACAAGGTGGTATATTGATATTTAAAAGTTTTCGCTCCCCTAACGGGAACTCCCCATTTAGCACTTTTTTTGCAATATCTGCAATAGTTTTAGATGCAAGTTCATACTCCCATCTATCTTTATTTGTACCATTAACATCGTTAAAAACCTGCGATATAGAGATAGCAGGAACACCTTGAAGCACAGCTTCACTAGCCCCAGCAACTGTTCCAGAATAAGTTATATCTTCACCCATATTTGAACCAATATTTATACCACTTATAACTAAATCAGGTTTGTTATCTTCCTCATATAAGTTATTAAGCCCTATAAATACACAATCAGTCGGTGTACCATCATCCATTTTATAGTAATCATCATCCACACCTAAAAGTTTCATAGGTCGTGTCAGTGTCATACTATGTGATGATGCTGACTTTTCTGTTGCAGGTGCAACTACTGTAATTTGTGCAAAAGGACTTAAAGCCTCTATGAGCTTTTTCAAACCTTTTGCATACCAACCATCATCATTTGTTAAAAATATTCTTTTCTTATTCATAGGGATGATTATACAATAAATGTAATAAATATTTTATTGAGTTTCAGTTATACTTATTAAATGTCAAAGACCTTGTATAAACTTTTATTTCTTTTTATGACTTTTTATAGTTATTCTTTTTCAAATGACAAAGTGTCATTACAATTGCAGTGGAAATATCAATTCCAATTTGCAGGCTATATTATTGCTAAAGAAAAAGGCTTTTATGATGATGTTAGCCTTGATGTTAATATTAAAGAATGGGATCACGGCATTGATATAATCAAAGATCTCTTAGATGATAAATCTACATTTACCATCTCACGAACTACAGCATGCATCAATGACTTAAATCAAAATAATTTAGTTTTTCTAGCTGCTATTTTTCAATCTTCTCCTTTAATTTTACTTGCTGATGAACGAAGTGGAATCAAATCAGTGACAGAATTTAAAAATAAAAAACTTATGGCAACAGAAGATATTAATACCAATATTTCACTTATGTCTATGATATTTTCCAATGATGTTAAATTTTCAGATATGGAATTACTCAAACACTCTTTTGATGTAAAAGACTTACTAAATGGGAAAACAGACCTCATGGGTTCATATATTTCAAATGAACCATATCTTTTAAAAGAATTAGGAGGAAAGCCTATAATCTTTAGTCCAAAAGATTATGGATTCAATTTTTATGATGATATTTTAATAACAAGCAATAAATACTTAAAACAAAATCCAAAAATTGTAAAAAACTTTACAGAAGCTTCTCTTAAAGGTTGGGAATATGCATTTAATCATATTGAAGAAACAGCTGAACTTCTCTTTAACAAATACAACACTCAAAAAAAATCAAAACAAGCATTGGTTTATGAAGGAGAAGCATTAAAAAAACTTGCACTTAATGGTGTTGATGAATTAGGTAGTATTAAGAGAGAAAAGTTAGAAAGAATTTACGACATATACAACTTATTAGGATTACCTAATAAAAATATAGATTATGACAAGTTAATTTATAATCAAAACCATTATAAATCAACTTTTTCGAAAAAAGAAAAAGAGTATATTAAAAACAGCAAAACTATAAAAGTATGTACAAATCCAAACTGGACACCAATTGAGTTCACAAATGTAGATGGAGAACCAAATGGTATCTCTATAGATATTCTTAAACTTGTAGGAGAAAAATCAGGATTACAATTTCAATTTATTAAAACAACTTCGTGGGGAGAATCTCAGGAGTTTTTAAAAAATAAAAAATGTGACATACTTCCTGCTGCAATTAAAACTTCTAAACGAGAAAAATATGCAAACTTTACAAAACCCTATTTAACTTATAGTTTAGCAATCATTACTCAAGATAACAAGCCACTAGTTGAACGCCTAGATTCAATTATTAATCAAAAAATGGCACGAAAAGAGAAAAGTGGACTTATCACACAACTCAAAGAAAAATATCCAAATATAAATATCATGGAAACAAAAAATTATAAAGATGCTTTTAAAGCAGTATCTAAAGGTGATGCTTATTTTACTATAGCTACCTTACCTGTATTATCTTATTATAAAAACCTTTATAACTTTGATAACCTTCAAATTGCAGGCTATACTGATATAGAATATCCCCTTTCAATTGTTGTGAGAGATGATGAACCTGTACTAGTAGATGTTTTAGATAAAACACTTTTAAATATATCAAATGAAGCAAAAAATATTATTTATGAAAAATGGCTTTCTAAATCAATTGAAACGAAATTTGATTATGATTTTCTAATAAATATTCTTATTGTTCTAAGTATAATTTTTTTCTTTTTTATCTATAAACAATATATGTTAAATAAATCATTAAAAGAGTTTGATGAACTTATCAATGCAACTATAGAAGGTATTGCTATTTTTAATGATGGCAAATGTATCGATGTAAATCAAAGTTTAGTAAATATATTAGGATATGAAACAAAAAGTGAAATTATAGGAAAAGATGTGTTATCTTTTGTACCTAATATGTATCTAGAAGATGCAAAAGTCAAACTTAACCAAGAAACTCTTATCCCTTATGAATTTGAAGTGTTAAAAAAAGACAATACAAAAATACCTGTACTTCTTAAAGGTCACTATATAAGAAATAAAAAATTCAAACTTATAAGTATAGTTGATATCACTCTCCTTAAACATCAAGAGGAACAAATACTCCAACAAGCAAAACTTGTATCTATGGGAGAGATGATAGGAAATATTGCACACCAATGGAGACAACCACTAAGTGTAATATCTACTAGTGCTACAGGAATAAAAGTTCAAAAAGAGTATGGTGTTCTTGATGATAAGTTTCTTTTCGAAGCTTGTGATGCTATTGATAATAATGTACAATATTTATCAAAAACTATTGATGACTTTAGAAATTTCATCAAAGGGGATAGAACTAAAGCTAGCTTTTCAGCAGATGAGATTATCAAAAGTTTATTGAATTTAATTGAACCATCTGCAAAAACACACGATATCACAATCATAACAAATATTGATTCTAGCATAACTTTAAATGGATATAAAAATGAACTGAATCAGTGTTTTATGAATATATATAACAATGCAAAAGATGTTTTATTAGACAAACACTTAAAACATAAATTACTTTTTATTGATATTATAAAAACTCAAAATCATATTGAAATTATATTTAAAGACAATGGAGGAGGAATATCAAAAAATATTCTACCCAAAATATTTGAACCATATTTCACAACCAAACACAAATCACAGGGAACAGGACTTGGACTCAATATGACTTACAATCTTATTACTAAAGGTATGGATGGTGAGATTGCAGTAGAAAATGAAAAATTTGAATATAAGAAAGAAACATATGTAGGTGCAAAGTTTATTATTAAACTTCCTATTGAAAAATCTTAACTTGTGCCACTAGGACACAAGTTTTCACAACTATCCTAAAACCTCTAATTCATCTGTATATTTATCTTCACAATATGGCTCATAACTTGTTTTATATATTTTATAATGTGCAGATCCCTTATGTCCATCTAAAGCCTCATCATTTGCCCAAGTTTCAACTGCCATAAATTTTCTTCTATTATTTTCATATTGAAATATCTCATAAAAGATACACCCTTTTTCAGCTTTTGATGGTATTACCATAGCGCTTAAAAGTTCTTTCATCTTATCTTCACAACCCTCTTTTGCTATAAAGGTTACTCTTTTTGTTATTGTTGACATTCTTTATCCTTGATTTTATTTTTTGTATTGTATCAAATATTTTTTAATCTTTTATAATCCTGGAGCTTTCCACATAGAGGTAGTTAAATTCTCATCTACAAGTTTTAATTGCTCATTATAAACTTTTTGCCAAGTCTCTTTTATCTCTTTATATTTTTCATGGTTTGCCATATTTGGTTGATACTCTTTATCCCATACTACAAGCTGTTTTGATGCCATTTTCAAGTCACTATAAATTCCAGCACCAACTCCAGCAGCCATAGCTGCCCCCAATGCTGTAGCTTCAGTTACTTTTGGCACTTTTATAGTACAACCGGTTACATCAGCTAAAATTTGACACCATAGTTTCCCACGACTAGCCCCACTTGCAAATACTATTGTTTTAGCTTTTATACCACTAAATTGTTCTATCTTTTTTAAATTTATGTCACTTACAATACACGCATTTTCTTGTAAACTTCTAAACATTGAAGAGCGATTACAAACATTTGGGTCGATACTGAGGTTTAAAAAACTAGGAGCTGCATGGTACCATTTTCCATATTTCATACTATCACTAAAAATTGGGATAATTCCATTTGAACCAACTGGTACTTGTGAGGCTTTGCTTTCTAGTATCTCATAAACATCTACACCTTTTTGTGAAGCTTCTAGTTTCTCCATATCACAAAAAGCATCTCGAAACCATCGCATAACCAAACCACTAAAAAAAGTGATCCCTTCAGCTTGAGATTGATTCGGAACTACATGAGGATTTACTCTTATACTTAAATCTTGTGGTGGTGTTATCTGGCTTTTTATATTTACTATTTGTTGCCAAAAAGAACCACCCAATATCGCCACATCTCCCAACTCTACAACTCCAAGACCAGCAGAGCCAAGTTGTACATCTCCACCACCTTGCACTACTAATGTGGAGCTTTCCAGTCCACAAGTTGTATTAGTAACTTTTCCTATCACCTCTCCTACTTCATAAACAGCAGGAAAAATATCGTCTTTTAATCCCACTTTTGAAGCCATTGAAGCTACCCAATCTCTCTTTTCTAAACTAAAAATACCACTAGTTCCTGCGTTGCTTGGGTCACTTGAAAATACACCACTTAGTTTATAGAGTATCCAGTCACTTATCATCCCTATTTTTGCCACTTGGTTATAGAGTGCAGGTTTGTTGTTTTTAAGCCACATAATACGGGGAATCGCACCCAAAGCAAAGGTTTGCCCAGATTCTTTATAAAACTCCTCTTCTACACATTTAAAATGCTCTTTAAGATACTTTACCTCATCCTCTGCTCTTGCATCTACATTTGCTACTGCAAAAAGTTCAACGCCCGCTTTATCATAAAGAACAATCCCCTCACGCATACTTGTAGAACTTACAGCAACGATATCTTTTGCATCAATATTCGCTGACTCTATAGAGTCCTTGATACAAGAAACAGTTAAATCCCAGTTAACCTTACAGTCAAAACTCATAGAGTTGGGAATTCCCCCTTCTTCTAGATGAGTCCACTCTTTTTGAGACATCGCTATTTGATTTCCCTCCACATCAAATATTACTGCTCGTACACTTCCTGTTCCTGCATCTATTGCCATTAAATATTGTTGCATCACGCTACCCTATTTTTTCAATTTGGCTTGTTCAAGTTCCCAGTATTCCATATCAAAACTATCTTGTAAACTAATACTCTCATAGCCACCTAACATATCTGCTTTTAAAACTGCATTCATTGTGTGGTTGTTTATATCTTCTATGATACTGGCTTCTTTTTCATTTTTCCCAAAGCTTACTGTTCCGAAGTTTTTTACCACTCCCCAATTTGGAGCTGGATTGAGCATAATCTCATCTTTTTTATGAGTGTTAAAATACTCTATATAGTTTTCTTTGTATCTATTGATTGCACCTTGAATATCATCATCTTCTAAAATAAGTGGCTCTCTTTTTGTTCGGATGATATGTTCAGGAGTTAGTACCCCTCTTGTAGCAAATGTTTTAAGGTTTCTACTTGAAGCGTAGTGAAGTGCTAGGGGTGATTGATTTACTTTTACAAATACTTCATACCCTTTTTCACAACTTATGATTTGTTGTAGTTTATCAATATCAAGTGTTCCTCTTGGCATATATTTTTCTATCACTAATGGTGCATTTTTTTCTAAAAATTGTTCCGCTTTTGTAACTGCTTCTATCATCTTATCATAAGATTTTTTTGCGTTATCATCAAAAGTAAATATCCCATGATTGTGTAAGATAATCCCCTCACAACTCTCCCAATCCAACCCTTGAACCATCTCATAGATTGTATGAGCCAAAATAAATCCAGGCATCACATAAGGGACAATCAAAAAGTTAGGATAGACCTCTTTGATATTTTCAATTCCATTAAAACTATTTGAGATAGTGACAACAGCATCTGCATGGGTATGATCTACAAATTTAAAAGGAATTATTGCATGAAGTATCGCTTCCACAGATGGATTTGGAGCAGTTTTATCTATCATAGCTTCTCTTTGCGCTGCGACCATTTCACTATCACTTAGCTCTTCAACTTTTGCCATATCTTGTAACATAGTAAGTTCCACAGGCGCAAAACCCTCTTTTTCGATACTCACTAAGTCCCAACCACTCCCTTTGACATACAAAATATCTTGACCATCAACTGTTGATTTCACAGAAGTATTTCCACCCCCATGAAGTACCAACTCATCACTTCTTCCAAGTAATTTTGAAGTATAAACTCGAAGTTCTAAATCTGTTTTGTAGTTGCTTGATTCTTCATCTGTCCATAAGTTTTTCATAATATTTATAATACCTTTTGATTTTTCTAAATTGATTATTTAGTTTAACATATTTTATCAAAAGAGTTGATATGGTTTACTTATTTCAAAATCACAATAGATGTGAAAAAATTAAAATATGAATTTTGTAGATTATCTCAATCCATCACAACAATAACACTTTTAATAGTATCATACAAAACTTTCATCTCATACACAAAACAAGAGAGCATAAAAGTATTGAAAATGATGATATATTCTTGGTATTGTTTCATACTTATAAAATCAAAAACTATTATAAAAGTTACTGCGATGAGTACCAGCACTATTTGTTCATTGATCAATTTCATCTGTTTATCAATAGAGCGCATCATTGATTTAGTAGTTTGATACACATTTGATTTAATATCATTTTTATCGAGAAGTTCTTTGATTTTATAGAGTATGATTATCAAAGCGCTAGAATTGATAATAATAAGAGAGACCAATATAAAAGTCAAATTGTTATTTAAAAAATTTATCACAAAATCTGTATTTAAAAATAGAAGTGACCGAGTCAATAAATAGCCAAACCCTATAGAAATAATAATACTTACTACAATATTATTTTTTATAAAAATTTCTTTATTTACACCATTTATTTTCACTTCTATTCCTTTATATCCAAAGTATTACATACTGTAATAATAAACATCTAGAAAAAGTATATCACAAGATTGTCACATGTAATGTCACATGAATTAAGTTTTTATTAAGGTTATTAGTTATTTGAAGAATATTGTTTGTGTAAGCAAACAAGCTTATAACGAAGCTTGTTTTAGTGAAGTTTAGTTATAGATTAAAATCCAAAATGATAGAATTCTTTTGGCTCTTTTGCCTCAAACTCATAATCAAAAATTCTAGTAATCTTACTATGTAACATCACTCTTTGTACTTGACTTGAAGCTTTTCCATATTGTAAATCACCAATTATTGGGATACCAACAGATTGAAGGTGTACTCTTATTTGATGTGTTCTTCCGTTTTCTATCACTATCTTTACTTTTGATTTATGTCCTTCTACCATATATGGATATATTGTAGTTTTTGCAGGTTTTCCGTGCTTTTCATCTATTCTACTTCTTGCACTTCTTCCTTTAATTGTAGAGATTGGAGTATCTATTACTACATCTTCTACTATTTTTCCATCTACTATTGCTACATATTCTTTATAGACTCTATTGTTTTTAAACTCTTTGATAGCTCTGTTTCTAAAATCTTCATTTTTAGCCAGCATCATTACACCACTTGTTTCTTTGTCAAGTCTATTTAATAAAACTGCATTTGGAAATTTTGATTCTACCTCTTGAGCATTTAAAAATGCTGGTTTATCTACTACAAGGATATCATCATCTTCAAAGATTACTCTAGCATTTGCTATTTGTTTTACTTTAAAAATAGTATCTTCTCTTAACTCTCCACGAGCTAAAACTAATTTTTTTCCATTTACAGTCACGACACCTTTATCTATAAGCTCTTTTGCTTTTCCGTTTGAAATACCTTCTTGTATTGCTAATAATTTATATGCTTTTTCCATTCTTTTTATCCTTTTATCTCTTGGATTACAGGCTCTATTGAACCCACTTTTTGTAAACTTGATTTTTTCAAGTTTTTTATATTTTTTAAACTACTTTTTAACTCTTCATTTTCTACTAAATAATAATCATTGACACATTCAAACAGTGACTTTTGATTGAAAATAGTTTTTCCACTTATAAGCGTACAACCAAAATACGCAGGCTCAATAGGATTATGTCCCCCTGCACTTTTGATGAAACCACCACCTAAAATTACTACATCACTTATAGCATAAATATTATTTAATTCACCCATAACATCTACTAAAACAATATCACTATTAAAGTCAGCTTGTAAAGAATACCTATGATAAGAGTTATCACTTTTTTCATACCGCTTTTGTATCAAAGAATACACTTCATCAAATCTCTCAGGATGTCTTGGTACAACAATCAATTTACCCATAGATTTATCCCAAGCATTTAAGATAAGTTCCTCTTCACTTGAGTGAGTGCTTCCTGCAGTTATAATTCTCTCTTTTGGTTTTTCTAACTTTTTTGTGACTTTTGGAAGATTTGCTAGTTTGATATTTCCTATCACTTCTATATGTTTTGCACCTAAGCTTTCTAATCTTTGCTTATCAATCTCACTTTGTGCAAAAACTTTATCTATATGTTTGAAAATTCGTTTATATAAAAAAGCAAACTTTTTATATGAATCATAAGATTTATCACTTATTCTTGCATTTAAAAGTATGGTTTTAGCCCCTTTTGCTTTTGCAACCAAAAACAACATATACCAAAGTTCAGCTTCCATCACCACAAGTACTTTTTGTTTTGTTATCCAAAAAGGAAGAAAAATTTCAAAAGGTAAATACCGTACATTATTTACAAGCTTTAAACCTTCTTCATAACCTGTGTTTGTCATAACTGAAAGATTGATATCCTCTTTAGAAAATTGTGCAAAAATAGACTTTAAAGCTGTTGTTTCACCATGAGAACAACTATGAAACCATATTTTATTTTCTTGAAATTTTGGATTATCTTTTAAAAAAAACTTTGAGGGTATTGCTTTTGCGTATTTTGGAACTCTTGCTTTAAAAAGAAGATAAGGAATAGTTAAAATATATAAAAATAAAGCTAATAAGTAGTAAAAATATTTAAACATTATTAACTCAACTCAAGGTATGGACTTTCGTCCATACACTTATGCCTCAGCAGAATCATCCTTATAAATAATTCTACCACAGTGAGGACAAGTCATAATCTCGTCACTTACAATAAATTCAGAATAAAATCTATCATTTATCTTCATATGACAACCATAACATGCTTGTTTTTTTACTGGAACTACAGCACTTTCATTTGCCCATCTTTTGATTTTTTCATAGAATGCTAAAACTTTAGAATCAACAGTACCTACAAGTACAGATTTTTCTTCATAAAGCTTATTTCTTGATTCTTCAAGTTTAGCAATATTTGCAGCAACTAAATCTTTTAATTCTTTTACTGATTCTTCTTCTTGTGCAAGTTCTACTTTAACTGCTTCTAACTCTTCGTTTTTAGTTGCGATTAAAGTATCAAGTCTTACTATCTCTTCATTTGCAAAGTTTACTTGCTCTTTTGCTATCTCTTCTTCAAGTTGTAAAGCTTTTACTTCTTTTTCATTTTTTGCTAATTTATGTTTTCCAGAAATCTCTTCAAGTTTATCAGATAACTCTTTTAAATGAATATCATTTTTAATTCTTTTATTTTTTGTTTCGTCAATAATTTGATACAATTTCTCAACATCTGCATTTAATCTATCTACAACTTCTGTAAATACTTTTAATTTCTCTTGTTCTTTATTGATTTGTGGATCAAAATTTACAATGTCTTTATCAAATTGTGATAATTTAACTAATTGTTCTAAGTGTTTATTCAATGTAATTCCTCTTTATTTGTATTCAAATGGATTTTGTGAAGCTATTATTATAGCGTTTTTATTATTTTTTTTCAAATAGTTTTTTGTTAATCGTTCTAAAAGGGTACAAAAATGTATCTCACTTTCAAAGTGTCCAATATCAATCAGGCTAATACCTAAAGCTTTTGCTTCCATAGCTTCGTGATATTTTATATCACCTGTTAAAAAACAATCTGCTGTAATATATGGCAACAAACTCATCCCAGAACCTGTACATAAAGATACAGTTTTTATCTTTTTTTTACTATTTGTTACTTTTAAAGTTTCTATTCCCAATTTTTGTTTGATATATTCTTGAAGTTCTTCAAAGCTCATATCAACTTTTGTAGTCAAAATAAAATCATCAGTTTTTTCAAAATTCAAACCTAGAATTTCATTTCCCACAAACTCATTAAGATGTGTTTTATCAATATTTGTATGCATAGAGATAAGTGATATATCTTTTTTAATCAAAATTTTTAAAAGCTTTGTAGAATATCTATTATCATTTACAGTTTTTATAGGACTAAAAATAAGTGGATGATGTGTAATAA
Source organism: Arcobacteraceae bacterium (assembly GCA_963667095.1). GTDB lineage: Bacteria > Campylobacterota > Campylobacteria > Campylobacterales > Arcobacteraceae > JAIOSF01. The sequence continues at coordinate 558,953 of OY762960.1, forward strand.
TCAAACTTTTTGGTTCAATCTTTTCTATCATATCTAAATCTAAATCCAAAGAGATATAAATATTCTCAAACTCATCTTCCATATTTCCAACTATTAAACCACTATTATCCCACTTCTCTTGAAGCTCAAAAGGACTCAATACATTTAAATAGTCATAAATATCTTTGATTTTCACTTTTTTAGTATCCTAATCTTTTTAGTCGTTCAGGTTCTTGCTCTTTATACATTGTTGCACAACCCAATGATAATTCTCTTACTTTTAAGATATAATTTTGTCTACTTGTAACACTTATAGCTTTTCTAGCATCTAGTGTATTAAAAGCGTGACTTGCTATCATACATTGATCATATGCAGGAAGAGGAAGAGCTGCTTCTAAACATCTTTTACACTCATTAAAAGCATCATCAAAATGTTTAAAAAGCATATCTGTATCTGCTATTTCAAAATTGTATTTACTAAACTCTATCTCACCTTCTAAGTGAATATCTTTGTATGTTGTTTTCCCATATTCATTTTCATTCCAAACAATATCAAAAACAGTATCTACACCTTGTAGATACATAGCAAGTCTCTCAGTTCCATAAGTTATCTCAACAGCAACAGGATCACATGCGATTCCTCCAACTTGTTGGAAATATGTAAACTGTGTTACTTCCATACCATCAAGCCAAACTTCCCATCCAAGTCCCCAAGCACCAAGTGTTGGAGATTCCCAGTTGTCTTCTACAAATCTTATATCATGTTTTGATAAATCAAGCCCAAGATATTCTAAAGATTGTAGATACAAGTCTTGAATATTTGCAGGACTTGGTTTAATAAGCGCTTGGAATTGATAATAACTTCCCAATCTATTTGGATTCTCACCATATCTTCCATCTGTAGGTCTTCTCGAAGGTGCAACATATGCTACACTCCAAGGTTTGCTATCAAGACTTCTTAATAATGTTGCAGGGTGAAAAGTTCCTGCACCTGCTGGTATATCATAAGGTTGTACGATATTACATCCTTGCTTTGCCCAAAATTCTTGTAGTTTTAAAAGTAGTTGTGAAAATGTTATCATCTATTTTATTTCCAATGCTTTGTTTATTTTTGTTTTATCTTTTTTATTTAAGATAGTTTTTCGTTTCACTACACCTAGTATAGTTAGGTATAGTAAATAATGCTATAAGTTTTCTAATAAAACTTCTATCTCTTTAGAATCATTAACTACTGTTTTTTCTTTTACAATTCTATCTTCTAAAAGTTTTACAGCTAATTCTTTATCTGTTATAGCTAAAATTTGCATAGCTAAATATGCTGCATTTACTGCACCAGCTTTTCCTAATGCTACTGTAGCAACTGGCATTCCTGATGGCATTTGAACTGTACTTAGCATAGCATCCATACCATCCATTGCCCCACCTTTCATAGGTACTCCAATAACAGGTTTAGTAGTCCCAGCAGCTAATGCCCCAGCAAGATGTGCAGCCATTCCAGCAGCTGCTATAAATACTTTCGCACCTTTTTCTTCTGCTGTTTTGATATAATCTTTTGTTCTTTGTGGCGATCTATGTGCTGATGATATAATTAACTCATATTTCACACCAAACTGTTCTAAAACCTTAGCACAGTTTTGCATAATCTCATAATCAGACTTACTTCCCATTATGATTGATACAAAATCCATTTTAAATCCTTCGTTTAATTTTTTGTGATTTTATCAAAATTTTACTTTATAGCAAATCAAAATTATTATTCTTATATATACTTATAATTATTATTAGAAAAAGTTTATTACTTTTCGTAATACATTAACTTTAATTCAACTTAATTTTTGATACAAGTCAAATCAATTTAAGTAAAATGATACTATACTTGTGAGATTTTAAATCTAACAAAAGGAAAAAATATGTCTAAAGAAACATCTAGACGAGATTTTCTTGGTTATTCATTTGCAGCAGTTGCTGCAGTTGGTGGAGTTGCATCGCTTGTAGGTATGAAGCAAGCATGGGATCCACTTCCTTCAGTATTAGCAGCAGGTTTTACTACAATTGACCTTGCTAATATTGGACTTGAGCCAGGGAAACCACAGACTCATACTTGGAGAGGAAAGCCTATCTTTGTTTTAGAAAAAACAGCGGATATGGAAAAATTTGACGGTGATTTAGTAATTGGTGATAAAAGATATACAGTAGCTGTTGGTCTTTGTACACATCTTGGTTGTATTCCAGCTTGGAAAAAAGATATGTGGAAATGTGCATGTCATGGGGGAGAGTTTAATGCGAATGGTCAACAAACATTTGGTCCTCCACCAAAACCACTTGTGATACCTCCTTTTAAAGTTGAAGGAACTGTTCTTACTCTTGGAGAAGAGGGTGAACAATCTAAAGCTATGATGGCTGCTAGAGCATAAGGGAGTATATAATGGCAAAAATTGAAGAATCAGTATTTTCAGCAGAGGGTCTTGATAAAAGATTAGCTGCAAAAAAATTCTGGAAAGTTATGATGACAGAATATTGGATCCCAAAAGATATTAACTTCTTATGGGCTATGGGTGTTGTACTTGCAACTACATTTACAATTCTTATTATAAGTGGTATTTTTTTACTTATGTATTATAAACCAGATACTGCTTTAGCATTTGATAGTGTAAACTATACAATTATGCAAGAAGTTGCTTATGGTTGGCTATTTAGACATATGCATGGGGTTGCAGCATCAGTTGTATTCTTAATCATATATATTCATATGTTTACAGGTATTTACTATGGTTCATATAAAAAAGGAAGAGAGATGATTTGGATCTCTGGTATGTTATTATTCGTAACATTCAGTGCTGAAGGTTTCTCTGGATATATGTTACCATGGGGACAAATGTCTTACTGGGCAGCAGCAGTTATTACTAACTTATTTGCTGGTGGTTCACTAGAAGCTTGGGGATTAGTTGAATGGATTAGAGGTGGATTTGCTGTTAATGATGCAACACTTACTAGATTCTTTATGTTACATGTTTTCTTATTACCAATTGTAATTATGGGTATTATTGTTTTACATTTCTATACACTAAGAATTCCACATGTTAACAATCAAGAGTCAGAAGATATTGATTATGATGCTGAAGCTGAAAAATATTTAGCTGGAAATAAAAAAGAATCAAAAGTTATTCCATTTTGGCCTGTATTCTTATCTAAAGATTTTGCAGTTCTAGGTGTATTTTTAATATTCTATTTTTACTTAGTGTTCTTTAACTATAACTTTGCAATGGACCCAGTTAACTTTGATCCTGCAAATCCTATGAAAACACCTGCACATATTTATCCTGAGTGGTATTTCTTATGGTCTTATGAAACATTAAGAGGACCTTTCTTTGATATGTTCGGTATGAAAGCTGGTGATATTGGTCTTATTATCTTTGGTTTAGCACAAATTATTTTTGTAATTTTCCCATTCTTAGATAAAGATCCTGATATTTTACCTGCACATAAAAGACCTAGATTTATGATTTGGTTCTGGATTATGATTGTAGATTTACTTGTACTTTCTGTTTATGGTAAATTACCTCCAACAGGTGCAAATGCTTGGGTAGGTTTCTATGCAACAGCAGTATTCTTATTGCTATGGATTGCACTACCATTTATTACAAAAGCTGATGCAAAAGCGAGAGGAGCACTATAATGAGAGAATTAAAAATATTAGCAGTAGTTGCATTTTTTACAGGTGCTTTATATTGGGGTGTTGAGCCATTTGCTCACACTCAATTGCACCCACATGTTGAAGCTCCTGAATATACATTTAGTGATGTTGATGGTTTAGGTGGAGCAACTGGTGATGCTACAAAAGGTGCTGAACTAGTTGCTGCAAACTGTACAGCTTGTCACTCAATAGAAAAAGCTGGTTTCCCAGCAATTCTAGATGATGCTAGCGCTGCAGCTTCATATGGTGTTGTTCCACCAGATTTAAGTTCAGCTGGTCATCTTTATGATGAAAACTATTTAGCTGCATTTATAAAAGATCCAGCTAAAGCTACTAAAACAGAGCATAAATATGTTGATGGACATGTTCATCCAATGCCAGGATACGCATGGATGCAACCATCAGAGATAGCAGACATAGTTGCTTATTTAAAATCAATTGCTCCAAAAACAATGTCAAACAAAGAAGTTTTTGTTGATGCTTGTCAAAGATGTCACTCTATTAAATATGGTGATTTTTATGGTGGAAGCATGAGTGCAAAAACTCCTGATGAAAATATCAAATCATACATGGGGACAATTCCTCCTGATCTTTCTCAATACATAAGAAGTAGAGGTGAAAGTTATTTACATGAATTTATAAATGACCCACAAAAACATCTTGAGGGAACAGCTATGCCAAGAGTTGGTTTAACTAAAGCATCAGAAGATCAAGTTATTGCATATATGACAGAAGTTGGAGATAGTAAAAAACCGGAGAGAGAATCACTTGCTGGACCATTTTTAGGATACCTAGTAATTTTTGCAATATTTGCATGGTTATGGAAAGCTAAAATTTGGCGAGAAGTTCACTAAGAAAGGAAAATTATGAAATTAACAAAAATTTTAATGGCTGGAATTCTTAGTGTAAGTTTCGCATCAGCAAATGATGTGATGACTAAATCTATGAATATTATGCAACAAGGTATTGAACAAGTTCAATTTGGATTTATCAATAACAATGAGCAAATGGTAAGAGATGGATTAGTTCAAATCAAGAAAGGGAACGCAATGTTCTCTTCTGAGTCTTTAATCAAAGCTTCATTACCTAACGATAAAAAACATATGGTAAATGTTGCTGAAAATGCTTCAAAAAGAATTACTGCAGATGCTACAATTATTGAGTTAAATCTTGATGATAAAGCATATACAAAAGCTGCTGAAGGATATGCTGACATGGTGAACGCTTGTTCTAGATGTCATGGTATTATTAGAAGCTGGTAATTTTACTTTTTACACTAAAAAAGGATAAGCCAAAAGGCTTATCCTTTTTTTATATCTAAACTTTCTAAATGTATATCTATAAAACTATCAAATGTTTTTGATATGGAAAAATCTTTTGAATAGAAATAACTATTTTTACTTATTAAATCTATATCTATCTTCTTGTTTTCAATTTTTGTAAACAGTTTTATCCACTTTTGCTTTTTTTCAAGGTCTAATACAAAACCAACTTGTTTTTTTGAAGATTCTACAAGACCACAAGGTCCACCTTTATTTGTTACTATTACAGGTGTTGCACTTGACATTGATTCTAATATAACTTGCCCTAAAGTATCTGTAGTAGAGGGAAAAACAAAAATTGTAGCACTTGCATAAAAGCTTGATAACTCCTCTTTTTCTTTGTGTCCTAAAAAAAGAATATTATAATATGATAACTCCTCTTTATGTTTTTCTAAATCACCTCTTCCTACAATGAGTAAATAACTTTCTTTTTTTGTACTTTTTATATAAAACTCTTTCCATATCTCAAATAGCTTATCTAAATTTTTCTCTTTTGTTGCACGACCAACATATAAAAACTTTTGGGAACTACTCTTTAAATTGTATTTTTTCCAAATCTCTTTTTCATAATATTTTGGACTAAATGTTTTAATATTTGTTCCTGGCTGTAAAAAAAATATTTTTTCTTTATCAAATAAAATATCAGTGTGTATCACATCAATATATTCTTTGAACGGGTAATCAAATAGTGAAATTTTTTATAAAATAATTTCATATAAAATTTTGTAATATTTTTTGCTAATTTTGATTTTGTATTAGAATAAATATACATTGGAAAATCAGTATGATAAGTTCCTACTATTGGTATTTTATTTTTTAGAGCAATAAGAAGTCCGATAAAACCAACAAAGCCAGGAGTTGATATATGGATAACATCGGGTTGTAACTCTTTTACTTTTTGAGACATTTGTAAAAATGGTGGAAATACTAAATCTAGTTCTTTATAAAATGGCATTTTCATTTTCAATAATGGTTTAAAAATAAATACATTTTCAAATTTTTCACAATAAGACTTTGAAGTAGAACTTAATATATTTAAAGTCACATCATTTTTGACTGACTCTTTTGCCATATCTTGTAGAAATCGAGATACCCCATTTGCATCACAAATAGTATCTGTAAAAAGGCAAATTTTAATATTTTTTTCTAACATACTATGAGTATATACAAGCAAGATTACAATTTGATTATAAATCAATTTCTTATTGTAACTATTGTGCAACCAAGATACCTTATAATCTCGCTATGAATTACAAGTCAATATTTATATCAGATGTACACCTTGGTACAAAATTTTCACAAGCAGAATTATTGGTAAACTTTTTAAAACATAATGAATCTGAAAACCTTTTTTTAGTTGGGGATATCATAGATGGTTGGGCTATAAAAAGAAAGTTTAAATGGTATCAGTCACACTCAAATGTAGTTCAAAAGATACTAAAAATGGCTAAAAAAGGTACAAAAGTATATTTTATTACTGGAAATCATGATGAATTTATACGCCCATTTGTCCCTTTAATTTTAGGGAACTCTCTTGAAGTAAAAAATGAGATGTCATATGAAGCAATAAATGGGAAAAGATACCTCATCACACATGGTGATTTTTTTGATATGGTTACAATGACAAAAAAATGGTTAGCTGTTCTTGGTGATTATGGATATGATGTTTTACTTAACTTAAATTTATTGCTTTCTAAAATATTTAAAATATTTAAAATTAAAACAAAATGGTCTTTATCAAAATATATCAAAGATAATGTCAAAAAATCTGTAAACTTCATCAATGATTATGAAAATGTTTTATCTACTTATGCAAAAAAAAATGACTACGAAGGTATTATCTGTGGGCATATTCATAAAGCAGAAATGAAAGAGATAGATAATATACAGTACTTAAACTGTGGAGACTGGGTAGAGTCTTGTACTGCAATTGTTGAAAATATGAATGGAAGCTGGGAACTAATACACTGGACAAAGAAATAAAATATTTTTAATTCATGAGTAAAGAAGCTATTGATAAAGAAGCAGTTTCACTTCGTAAAATTATATTTGAATCTATCCCTACTATTTTATCTTCTTGAAATTCTTGAATCTCTTTTTGGGAAAAACCACCCTCACAGCCTAAAACAATTGTTTTTATATTCTCTTTATGATTGACTATATTGTTTTGTGAAAAATTAAACATATAAGAGTCTGGGTAAAGTTCTAAAAACTTATCTAAACTTTCACAAACTTCAAGCTCTATAATATTGCTTCTTCCACATTGACTTGAAGAGTTTATCAATAATTTTTCTAGTTTTCCAAAATTTGGTTTGTATGTTTTTTGTGAATATTGACAATAGATAAATGTAATTTTACAAACTCCTATTTCATTTAATGAAGCTATATATTTCTCAACTGATTTAGGGTCAATCACACACCAACCTATATGTAACTCTTTTTTAGGTTCTATAATTTTTTCTTCAAAATCAATAAGTTTTAAAGTTGTTTTTCTTCTATCAATAGTTTGAACTTTGTATTTATAAATATTATTATCTTGTAAGTTTCTAAAGTACAAATCATCCTCTGTACTATGTCTTCTTACTTTAAAAAGATATTTATGAAGTTCTGCTTCTATAGTGATAGTATCACAAGAAGCATCTTTATGATAAGTAAATTGCATATTATTTAAAATATTTTAGAAATAGTGTAAGTAAACAATATAGCTATCACTTCAAGATTGTAAATCTTTTTAGCAAAAAGAACAAACTCTTGTTGTTTTGCTGTTTGTGTTGATTTAATAACTCTCATTTTTTTATATCGTTTTATCTCTAAAACCATCACAAAAATCGAAGTTGCTATCATCAAAATAACTGTTAAACTCAAATCATGAGAATAAGCAGCAACAAGTGCCCCTGTATAAACAACAAAAGCATTTGACATATGAAACAGTGGTGTCATAAATCGTAATCTTTTTGTTAAAGCTATAAAGTCATCCATTTTAACAACACTGATAAAATTAAAAACCATTATTAACATTAAAATAACTATTGCGTACACATGTGTTGTAATTGAAACTGATACTAAATCCATCTATAATATACCTATATGAAAATTTTTGCTATTATATCATATAAAAATTAAGGAACCACAGTATGGGTATATGTATCAAAGAAGCTCTTCGAATTATCAAATCAAATATCAGTAAAATCTCTTATGAGATTGTCCCTATAGAAAACAGTAATAAAAAAATAATAGCTGAAAATATCCACGCAAAATACTCTCTACCAACTTTTAATAACTCAGCAATGGATGGATACGGCGTAAAGCTTTGTGATGAGGGTGAAATTGTAAAAGTATGTGATGATATTTTTGCAGGTTCGCCAAAAGAAACTCAAATTGAACCTACACAATGTATCAAAATTATGACTGGTGCCAGAGTTCCCTCAAGTGTAGAAGCTGTTATACCTTTTGAACTTGTAGAAATTATTGATGAAAACCATATCAGAATCCCAAGAGGAATTGAAAAAAATCAACATATACGATTTACAGGGGAAGATATACAAAAAGATGAAAAAATTCTATCAGATGGTGATGAGATAAATTTTTCTGCTATCACAATCCTGGCTTCTCAAGGAATCACACACATAAAAGTATACAGAAAACCAAAAGTGAGTGTTTTTACAAGTGGTGAAGAGTTAAAATTACATTATGAAAAAATAGAAGACTATCAAATTTTTAATTCAAATACCCCTACTCTTCTTTCAAGAGTAAATGAGCTTGGCTGTGATGTAAGTTTTGCTGGTATGGCAAAAGACAGTATAGAATCGTTACAGCAAATGATAGGAAATTCACTCCATGCAGATTTCATTATCACTACAGGTGGTATCAGTGTTGGAGAAGCAGATTTTACACAAGAAGCATTTGAACAGTTCGAGATGGATATTTTATTTAATGGAATCAGTATCAAACCAGGGAAACCAACAATCTTTGGAAAACTAAAAGATACTTATATCTTAAATCTTCCAGGAAATCCACTTGCTGCTGCATTAATATTTGAAGTATTTGGTACTATTATTATCCAAAAACTCTCAGGAAGCAAAGATATCTATCATAATTATATTACTACAAAAATAAGTGAAGACCTGAAAAATAAAAAAGGACGAACAACTATTATTCCAGGTTGGTTTGATGGAGATTATTTTATTCCATCTAAGAAAAGATTTCCTGGTATGGTTGGAGTTTTACATAAATGCAACAGTATGATAATACTCAATAAAAATCTTACAGGGCTACTTAAAGATGATACAGTCAAAGTTATCCCAATTAACTGGAAATTTTACACTGATATTCACAAAGATTTTTTTAATTAATAGGAGCAGAATAAAATATGAATAAAAAAGCGATATGTATACTAAGTGGTGGGATGGATTCAACTTTATCTTCTTATATAGCAAAAAATGAAGGATATGAAATCATTGCTGTTCATTTTAATTATGGACAAAGAACTGAACACAAAGAGTTAGAGGCATTTAGAAATATTTGTATAGAATTAAATGTAAAAGAGAAATATGAGATAAATATCCCATTCTTTACACAAATTGGAGCAAGTGCTTTAACTGATAACTCTATTGATGTACCTATTGATGGGATTGAAGAGGGTGTACCAATTACTTATGTACCATTTAGAAATGGTATTTTTTTAAGTATTGCAACTGCTATTGCTGAAAAACATGGTGCAAGTGCTTTATTCATAGGGGTTGTTCAAGAAGATAGCAGCGGATACCCTGATTGTACAGATTCATTTATAGATAAAATGCAAAATGCTATGAACCAAGGAACAAAAAAAGAAACACAACTAGAAATTATCACTCCATTAGTACATATGACCAAGGAACAAATTGTGAAAAAAGCAATAGAGCTCAATGTTCCTTTAGAATATACTTGGAGTTGCTATAAAAATGAAGATAAAGCATGTGGAGTATGTGATAGTTGTAGATTACGACTCAAAGGTTTTACTCTAGCAGGTATAAAAGACAAAATTGAATATGAAACTACAAATGATTAGTTATGACAACTAATCGTTTGTATTAAAAGCTCTATCTCCCGCATCACCAAGACCTGGTCTAATATATTTGTGTTCATCTAATCGTGGATCGATTTGAGCTATAAAAATATCTACATCAGGATATGCTTTTTGAACTGCATCTACCCCTTCTTGTGAACCTAAAATATTTATAGATATAATTTTTTTTGCATTTTTTGATTTTAAATATTCGATACCATCAATCAAAGAACCTCCTGTTGCTACCATTGGGTCAAGAAGTAAAACTGTTTTATCTTCAAGATTAGGAATATTTTCATAAAAAAGTCTACTTTGTGCAGTTTGCTCATCTCTTTTCATAGCCAAAAAACCACTTCTTGCATATGGTAATGTTCGTAAAATACCTGTAAGCATAGGCTCACCTGCTCTTAAAATAGGTACTAAAACTAACTTTTGTACTTCTATCATTTGAACATCTAACGGTCCTTGCCAAGTATTGATATTTTGAGTCACTGTTGGATAATCATTCAGTGCTTCAGAGACCATAATTCTAGCAATCTCTTCTACAGTTAAACGAAATTCATTTGATGTAGTTTGTACATCTCTTAATCTATTTACTAAATATTTTACTACAACATTTGAACTTTCTTTATACATACATCATCCTAAAATTTTATTTTTATTGTAACACAACTTAACAATATATTTACATAAATAAAGATACTATAAAACAAAAAAATGGGGATATAGATATGGAGAAAACAGATTATAAATTTCAACTCAAAGACTCTATAATAGGGTTACAGTTTTTATTCGTGGCATTTGGAGCATTGGTTTTAGTACCTATTCTGACAGGACTTGACCCAAGTGTTGCGTTGTTTACAGCAGGGTTGGGAACTTTAGCATTTCAATTTATAAATAGAAAAACTGTACCTCCAATATTTTTAGCTTCCTCTTTTGCTTTTATTGCTCCTATCTCTTATGGTGTGGCTACTTGGGGAATCGCAGCAACTATGTCTGGTCTTGTAGCTGCTGGTGGATTTTATATTCTTTTGAGTTTATTTATTAGGTTTAAAGGAAGTGATATTATTCATAAATATCTTCCTGCTGTTGTAGTGGGTCCTGTTATTATCTCTATTGGACTTATTTTAGCACCAGTTGCTGTAAATATGGCGATGGGAAAAACAGGAGATGGGAGTATCCAGCTTGTACCTCTTGAACAATCTCTTGTTATCTCAATGGTTGCTTTAATCGTAACAGTTTTTGCTTCACTTATAGGAAAAGGTGTTTTTAAACTTATCCCTATTATTTTTGGTATTATTGTTGGATATTTAGTTGCCTTAGCTTATGGTGTGGTTGACTTTAGTTCTATTGATAAAAGTGCATGGTTTGCAGTTCCTAATTTTGTGGCACCAACTTTTAGTTGGGAAGCAATTATTTTTATACTCCCTATTGCCATTGCCCCGGCTATTGAACATATTGGAGATATGCTTGCTATTTCAAATGTTACTAAAAAAGATTATTTAAAAAAACCAGGACTTAAAAACACACTTTTAGGAGATGGTATTGCAACTTCTCTTGCCTCATTTTTAGGTGGTCCTCCAAATACTACATATTCAGAAGTAACTGGTGCTGTTTCTATCACAAAAGCTTTCAATCCAGCAATTATGACTTGGGCTGCTATTTTTGCTATTATTTTAGCTTTTGTTGGAAAAATAGGTGGTTTTTTAGCAACAATTCCAGTGCCAGTGATGGGTGGAATTTTACTTTTACTTTTTGGACTTATTGCTTCTATAGGTTTAGGAACTTTAGTAAAAGAACAAGTTGATTTAACTTGTTCTCGAAATATGGTGATTGTTTCTATGATTTTAGTTTTTGCAATAGGTGGTATGACTTTTAATTTTGGTTCTGTTTCTTTTTCTGGAATTGGACTTGGTGCTATTATTGGTATTTTATTAAATATTATTCTCCCAAAAGTAAAACCTCAAGAAAATTGAAAAAATATATTAAAGAGATAGTTACTTTTCTTGTGATGGTAACTATCTTAGCAAACATTATAAGTTATTATAAAGCTACAAATCTTAATAAAGATAAACTAAAATTAAATAGCATAAAACTTATAGACGATACACAATATACTCTTCCAAAAAATAAACCTATCATGATACACTTTTGGGCAACATGGTGTCCAATTTGTTCTATAGAAGCTTCAAATATCCAAACTATTTCTGAACATTTTGAAGTGATAACGATAGCTGTAGATTCAGCTTCACAAGAAGAAATTTATAATTATTTACAAAAACACAATCTCACTTTTAGTGTGGTTGATGATTCTGAACAATTATTAGCAAAACAATTTAATATCTCTGTATATCCTACAACTTTTATCTATGATAAAAATCAAAATCTCATCTTTAGTGAAGTTGGATACACTTCAACAATTGGATTATATTTAAGGATTCTTTGGGCTAGCTTTTAAAAGTTTCTTGAAATTTTTTATCCATAAATTTTTTTAGATTTAGAAATTTATCTTTATTTTGAGTTTTATCTATTCTACTATTATTTGTATATTTCATATAAGTTTGATAGACATTTTTACTTGGTTGTAATCTTGCTCTTTTATTGAGTTCTAATGATACAGCACCATTAATAAAACCTTTTAATACCAATGAACAATCACTTTTTTTCTTTCTAATTGGAAACCAAACTTCTTCTAAAGCTTCATGGGCTTCATAAAACTTTTGTTGTTCAATTAATTGTTTAAATTCTTCTATCTGTTTCATGGTGTGATTTTACAAATTTTAATTATATTTAAAATTAATCCCTATAGTTAACTTATCACTTTAATTTGATTTGCTACAATACGAAAAAATTTTAAAGGTTTTTAATGAAATGGCAAATATCTAAACAATTTGATTTCTGTTATGGGCATAGAGTGTGGTCTCAGGAGTTAAATGCTGATTTTTCACTTGATGAGTGTCTTAAGTGTCGACACTTACATGGACATCAAGGTAAAATCATAGTACATCTACAAAGTGATAATTTGCAAAATGGGATGGTAACAGATTTTAAACATCTTAATTGGTTTAAAAAATTTATTGATGATGTACTTGACCATAAATTTATTGTAGATATTCATGATCCTTTATTTGAAACATTACTGCCACACTATAAAGATAAAAAACCTTTTCATAGTATGAAAGAAAATTATAAAATACCTGATTTATCTCATATTCAAAATGAACCATTACATATAAAAGAGATGTATGAGGGATATGTTATCGTTGATTTTGTACCAACAAGTGAAAATCTTTCAGCTTGGCTTTTAGAAATAGTACAAGAAAAAATGTCAAAAATAGATATAAAAGTTTCTCATTTAGAATACTTTGAAACACCAAAAAGTAAAAGTACGGTTTATGCTTGAAATAAATGAGATGTTTGGTCCAACTATTCAAGGGGAAGGGAAAAGAGTAGGAAATCCATCAGTATTCATACGGTTTGGAAAATGCAATATGCAGTGTAGTGGCTTTGAAGTAGAATATGAAACACCAAGTGGTATAAAAAAATGCTCTTGTGATAGCTACCATGCTTCAGATATAGCATTTCGAGATGATTGGAAAAAATATGAGAGTAGTAAACCTTTAATTGAAGAGTTTAATACTTTATTTCCTAGTTATCCTGTAGATATTGTTATTACAGGCGGTGAACCACTTTTATATTGGAGAGATGTGGAGTTTCAAAAGTTTATGAAGTATTATATTGATAGAGGCTACCATATCACTATAGAAACAAATGCCTCAATAGATATTGAGTTTACACAAGGGTGGCAAAATAAAATTTTATTTTCTATGAGTGTAAAACTTAGTAATAGTGGAGAAGATATTTCAAAAAGAGTTAACTTTAAAACTATAAACACAATACTAAAACATACACAAGAGAGCTATTTAAAGTTTGTATTAAGTGGTGAGTTTATTGAGAAAGGTTCACAAGAGATAGATAATATTGTCAAAGAGATACTCCCTTGTGATATTTATATCATGCCGTTGGGAGATACTGCAAAAGTTATTGATAAAAATAGTTTAAGTGTGATAGAATTTGCTTTAAAAAAAGGATATAAGTATTCAGATAGATTACATATCCGAGTATGGGACAATCAAAGAGGCGTATAAAACATGAAAATACTTTTAATTATATTATTGAGTTTATCATCATCATTTGCACAATATTGCTTCAAAGACAAAAGTGCGGATAAAATAATATGTTATGAAAAATACTTTAAAAGAGAAAATATCTATAAAGCAAAAAGTGATGATAATTATTTTATGGCAAAAAATGGAAGACTGTATGCTATTAGTGATAAAATAGAGATAAAGTTTAACAGTATTGGGGCTATTATATCTCTAGAAAAAAACTTTGAGATAGATTTTTATGATAAATTAAAAAATGATACTTATATTTTTAAAGTGAGAAATCCTCATGAACTATTTTCAATTCTTTCAAATATTAATGAATTAGATGCTATTCAAAAAGCAGTTCCTCAAAAAATAAGAAAATATACACAAATAGAGATTGAAAGAAGAATTGAAGCAAGAAAAGCAAGACTAGAAAAAGTTATGAAGAGAACAAAAATGAATAAAAAAGATGGTAAAAAGATAGGTTTTCAAACAGAATTCACAACATTAGAAGAAGATGAAGAAAAAGGTGGAAAAAACTTTTTACGAGGGGAACATTAATGAGACTTCCAGCTGAATGGGAACAACAAGAGATGATACAACTAGTATTTCCTCATGAAAACACAGATTGGAATGAGTATTTAGATGATGCTATAAAGACTTTTGTTTCTATATCCAAAGCTATACAAAAATACCAAAAAGTATTAATCGTATCAAAAAATTTGACACATATAAAAACTCTCTTTCCAAAGAAAAAAAATCTCACTTTTATCCATATAGACAGTGATGATACTTGGTCAAGAGATTTTGGTGGAATAACTATAGAACATGATGGACAACTTTTAATAGAAGATTTTACCTTTAATGCTTGGGGAAAAAAATTTGCGTACGAAAAAGACAATCAAATCACAAAAAAACTCAAACTAAAAGGTATTTTTAAAGGCTATTCACATAAAACTATCCCTTTAGTACTTGAAGGTGGTGCAATTGAAAGCAATGGTGATGGGATTATTATGACCACAACCAAATGTTTACTAGAAGAAAACAGAAATCCAAAATTAACCAAAAAACAAATTGAAAAAAAACTCATTCAGTATCTTGGGGCAAAAAAAGTATTATGGTTAAATCATGGTGCTTTAGAAGGTGATGATACAGATAGTCATATAGATACACTTGCAAGATTTATAGACAAAGATACTATTATCTATCAATCTTGTGATGATAAAAATGATAGCCACTATGAAGAGTTAAAAAAGATGGAAGAGGAACTAAAAAACTTTAAACAACTAAATGGAAAACCGTTTAAACTTATTCCTCTTCCTTGGATTGAAGCTAAGTATGATAAAGAAGATAGACTTCCTGCAACTTATGCAAACTTCTTAATCATAAATGGTGCTGTATTAGTACCAACATATCAAGATAAAAATGACACTGAAGCATTAAAAATATTTAAAAAAGTATTTCCAAAAAGAGATATTATAGGAATAGATTGTACTACTTTGATACGACAACATGGAAGTTTACATTGTGTTACTATGCAATACCCTAAACTAAAGGCTTAATATGAAAATTGCACTTATACAACAAAAATATTATGAAACAAAAGAAAAAACAATTGAGGTAACAGTTTCTAAGATTCAAGAAGCTAGTCTAAACGGTAGTGAATTAGTGATTTTACAAGAGTTACACCAAACACACTATTTTTGCCAAAATGAAAATGTTGATGTTTTTGATTTAGCAAATTCTTGGGAAGAGGATATAAAGTTTTGGGGACGAGTTGCTTTAGAAAATAATATAGTATTAGTAACATCACTTTTTGAAAAAAGAGCAGCAGGTCTTTATCACAATACAGCTGTTGTATTTGAAAAAGATGGAACAGTTGCAGGGAAATATAGAAAAATGCATATCCCTGATGATCCTGGTTTTTATGAAAAATTTTATTTTACTCCTGGTGATTTAGGATTTGAACCAATCCAAACAAGTGTAGGGAAACTAGGTGTTCTTATATGTTGGGATCAATGGTATCCAGAAGCTGCAAGACTTATGGCACTAAAAGGTGCAGAACTACTTATATACCCTACTGCAATTGGCTGGTTTGAAGCTGATGAAGAAGATGAAAAACAAAGACAACTTGAAGCTTGGATAGCAGTACAAAGAGGACATAGTGTAGCAAATGGAATTCCAGTAGCTACAGTAAATCGTGTAGGCTTTGAAGAAGATGATTCTCAAGTACTTGCAGGGACTCTATTTTGGGGAAATTCTTTTGTGTTTGGTCCACAAGGGGAACTTTTAGCAAAAGCCTCTAAAGAAAATGAAGAGATACTTTATGCTACAATAGACTTACAAAAAAGTGAAAATGTGAGAAGATGGTGGCCATTCTTACGGGATAGAAGAATTGAAAATTACTCAGATTTAACAAAAAGATATATAGATTAAATCATTTAAAATATAAAAAGGAAATATATGCAGTTTAAAGGAACAAATGTATTAGTAACAGGTGCCAGTAAAGGTATAGGAGCTGAAGTTGCAAAAGAGTTGGCAACTTATGGATTAAAAGTATGGATTAACTATAGAAGTAAACCTGAACTTGCAGATGCTGTAAAAGAAGCTATTGAGGCAAATGGTGGCAATGCTGCTGTTATCAAAGGTGATGTTTCAGTTGAAGCTGATTGGGCTGATATGATTAAAACTATTGTTGATGCAGATGGTGCATTATCATACCTTGTAAACAATGCTGGTATTACAAAAGATAAACTCGCTATTAGAATGTCTGTTGATGATTTTGATGATGTAATTAACGCAAATCTAAAATCAACTTTTATAGGGTGTAGAGATGCTTTAAAAACAATGTCAAAGAAAAAATTTGGTGCAGTTGTAAATATCTCTTCAATCGTTGGAGAGATGGGAAATCCTGGACAAACAAACTATTCTGCTTCAAAAGGAGCAGTTAATACTATGACAAAATCATTTGCAAAAGAGGGTGCAGCTCGTGCCATTAGATTTAATGCCATAACACCAGGATTCATAAGAACTGATATGACAGATGAACTAAAACAAGAAGTTAAAGATGAATACACAAAAAACATACCTCTAAAAAGATTTGGAGAAGCAAAAGAAGTTGCGGATGCTGTTGCATTTCTTCTAAGTGATCACTCTTCGTATATCACTGGAGAGATACTAAAAGTAAATGGTGGGTTATATGTATAACCTAAAATCTTAGGAAAAAGAAATTTTTCAAATAAAATATGTTACAATATTAACGAAAATTAATTCAAAAAGGAAATTTAATGTTAGAAAAAGTAAAAGAAGTTGTTGTTGAGCAACTAGATTGTGATGCGGCTGAAGTTAAAGAAGATTCAAGATTTATAGAAGACTTAGGAGCTGATTCTCTTGATGTAGTTGAATTAGTTATGGCTTTAGAAGAGGAATTTGACATTGAGATTCCTGATGAAGATGCTGAAGGTATCTTAACAGTTGCAGATGCAATTAAATATATTGAAGACCACAAGTAGGTCTTAGCTTTTCACCTTAGATACACTATTGTATCTAAGGTTTTTTCATTGATTAAATAAAGTTTCTAAAAATTTGAAATTTTATTTAGTTTATAAAATAAATATAGTATGGAGATATAAATATGCAAAGAGTCGTAGTAACGGGTATTGGAATGATAAATTCACTTGGAAGTAATGTTAAAGAATCTTTTGAAGCTATCGTAGATGGACAAACAGGGATTGACAAAATAACATTGTTTGACCCATCAGACTTTTCTGCTCAAATTGCCGGAGAAGTAAAAAACTTTGACCCAACAGCTATAATGGGTAAAAAAGAAGCTAAAAAAGCAGATAGATTTATACACCTTGGAATTCACGCCGCTCAAGAAGCTATGGAAGATGCAGGAATAGTAATAGAAAATAAAGTAAGTGACGATATATCTGAAAGATTTGGTATAGCAGCTGCATCTGGTATTGGTGGTTTAACAAATATTGAAAAAAACTCAATAATTTGTAATACGAGAGGTCCTGGAAAAATATCTCCTTTTTTCATACCATCTGCTTTAGTAAATATGTTAGGTGGATTTATCACTATTCAACATAATTTAAAAGGACCAAATATTTCAGCTGTAACAGCTTGTGCTGCTGGTACTCATGCCATCTCTGATGCATATAAAACAATTGCACTTGGTGGCGCTGATAAAATGTTGGTAGTTGGTGCTGAAAGTGCTATTTGTGGTGCTGGTGTTGGTGGATTTGCTTCTATGAAAGCTTTAAGTACTAGAAATGATGATCCTAAAACAGCCTCAAGACCATTTGATAAAAATAGAGATGGATTTATTATGGGTGAAGGTGCTGGTGCACTTGTACTTGAAACTTTAGAATCTGCCGAGGCTAGAGGTGCAAAAATTTATGCGGAAGTAATAGGATATGGAGAAAGTGGTGATGCAAACCATATCACTACTCCAACTATGGACGGACCACTTAGAGCTATGAAAGCAGCTTATGCAATGGCGAAAAAAAATAATGGTGGGGAATTAAAAATAGACTATGTAAATGCACATGGTACAAGTACACCTGTAAATGATAAAAATGAAACAGCTGCATTAAAAGAGTTATTTGGTGGGAAAGAAAACTGTCCTCCTGTAACTTCAACTAAAGGACAAATTGGTCACTGTTTAGGTGCTGCTGGTGCTTTAGAAGCGATTATTTCAATCAAAGCTATGGAAGAGGGAATTATTCCTCCAACTATAAACCAAATTGAGTCTGATGAGAATTGTGACTTAGATTATGTACCAAATGTAGCAAGAAAAGCTGAACTAAATGTAATAATGAGTAATTCATTTGGTTTTGGTGGAACAAATGGTGTTGTAATTATGAAAAAATATACAAAGTAGGTAAATATATGGCTACTTATTTAGACTTCGAAGAAGGCTTGAAAAAAATTGAAGATGATATCATTGTTGCTAAAACAAAAGCAGATGAATATGCTGTATCTATTTTAGAAAAAAAGCTTCAAGAAGAGGTTGAAAAAACATATTCTAATCTTTCAGATTTTCAAAAACTAAAACTTGCACGACATGCAGATCGACCTTATGCACTTGATTATATCAAAGGATTAATGACAAATTCTTACGAGATACATGGGGATAGACACTTAGCAGATGATCAAGCTATTGTATGTTTTTTAGGAAATATTGGAAATGTAAAATGTGTAGTTATCGGTGAACAAAAAGGGAGAGGTGTAAAAAATAAAATCAAAAGAAATTTTGGTATGCCAAATCCTGAAGGATATAGAAAAGCCTTAAGAGCTGCAAAACTAGCTGAAAAGTTCAACTTACCAATTTTATTTTTAGTAGATACTCCGGGTGCATATCCAGGTATTGGTGCAGAAGAGAGAAGTCAAAGTGAAGCGATTGCTAGAAACCTTTTTGAACTTAGTGATTTAGATACAACAATCGTATCTGTAGTTATTGGAGAAGGTGGATCAGGTGGTGCACTTGCTATCTCTATTGGTGATAAACTAGCAATGATGAGATATAGTGTATATTCTGTTATTTCACCTGAGGGTTGTGCAAGTATTTTATGGAAAGACCAAGCAATGGTAGAAACAGCAACTAAAGCTCTTAAAATTACTTCAACAGACTTAAAAGAATATAACCTAATTGATGATGTTATTAATGAGCCTTTAATCGGAGCTCATAGAGATAAAGAAGAAGCTATTAAAGCACTTGGTAATTATTTTATAGATAGTGTTGAAGAATTAAAAAAACTTTCAAAAGAGGAAAGAGACCAAAAAAGATATGATAGACTTATGTCTTTAGGAAGTTTTTCTTAATAAAAAGTAAAAGAGATAGAAATTAATAATTTCTATCCTTTCATAAGATTATATAAATCTTGAATCTCTTTAGCCCAAATTGATTCATCGATTGTCTCAAGAATCAATGGAATATCGTCCATTCTCTCATCGTTCATAATATACTCAAAAGCATCCCAACCAATTTCACCCTCACCTAAACTATGGTGTCTATCGACTCTACTTCCTAAAGCAGGTTTAGAATCATTTATATGCATTCCCATTAAAAACTCACGACCCACTATTTTATCAAAGTCATTCCAAGTTTTATCATAAGCTTCTTTTGTTCTAATATCATAACCAGCTGTGAACATATGACAAGTATCTATACATACACCAATTCTACTCTTATCTTCAACTCTATCTATAATATATTCAAGATGTTCAAACTTATATCCAAGATTTGTCCCCTGCCCTGCAGTATTTTCTATTACTGCTTTTACATTTTTTGTTTTATCAAGTGCAAAGTTAATTGAATCTGCTATTGTACTTAAACATTCTAGTTCAGCATATTGTAACTTCTCATCATAATCTGGATCTTTTTTTCCAAACTTTTGAAGATGACTTCCTGGGTGAAAATTTAATCTATCAAGACCTAAAATATCACATCTTTCTAACTCATCAATAAAAGCTGTTCTTGATTTTTCTAATTTCTCTTCATCTGGGTTTCCAAGATTTATGAGATAACTGTCGTGAGGTAAAATATGTTTTGGTAAGATTCCACTTTTTTCTAAATTTTTAAACCATGTATCTAGTGTTTTTGTATCAAAGGGTTTGGCATCCCATCTTTTTTGATTCTTAGTAAAAAGAGCAAAAGCTTTCGCTCCTATTTCCATAGCATTTAAAGGAGCATTTTGAACACCTCCACTAGCACTAACATGTGCACCTACAAATTTTTTCATCTATTTAACCTTTATTAATATATTGTTGAGTTTATCTTTATGATATATATCTTTTTTTGAAAAAAGATTATACAAAAAATCATCTTTATAAGAGTTATCTAAATATTTTGCGTTAAATTCTTCGGAAGAGATACACTCTAAAGTTGATTGACACACTTTATCTTTATAAATTTCTAAATCTAAAGCTAAATGTCCAACTTCAAATATCTGTAAATGTATATGGTCATCATACCTATTGACAAAACCTTTATCATGAAACTTCATATTTTTTGTTTTTATAAGTATCACACTACTTGATGATGATATGAGTTGTTTTGAAGCACAAGAAGATAAAAAAATTGCTAATATTAAAACAAAAAAATATTTTATTCTATTTCTTAAAATAAATAACTCCTTATATAGTAGTTACTATTATACCAAATCAAAATTATTATTATGTTATAATAACGAATGTTTACAGGACTAATAAGAGAAATGGCTAAAGTAATTAGCTTTAATAATAATATTTTAACTTTAGAAGCTACATATCAACCCAAAGTTGGTGATAGTATAGCGATTAATGGTGCATGTTTAACAGTTATAGATTTTTTTGATGGTGGATTTAGTGTGGAACTTTCTCCTGAGTCACAAAATATATTAGCTATGGAGAACTAT
The DNA here is from genome assembly GCA_963667095.1 of Arcobacteraceae bacterium. GTDB lineage: Bacteria > Campylobacterota > Campylobacteria > Campylobacterales > Arcobacteraceae > JAIOSF01. The sequence continues at coordinate 580,546 of OY762960.1, forward strand.
TCTGACACCGTTCATATGGAACCTGCTATGATGATGGGAGATAGATTCGAGGGACATATTGTCCAAGGACATGTTGATTGTATAGGTACTATTACAAATATTATCAACAATGGGAATTCGACTGATTTTTTCATCTCTATTCCAAAAGAATTTATCAAATATATTATTCCAAAAGGTTCTATTACTATAGATGGAGTGAGTTTAACAGTCAATGATGTAAATAAAGAACAAAATCAATTTAGATTGACAATCATTCCACACACTATTAGTAATACTTTATTTCAACAATATACTATCAATAGTAAAGTAAATATTGAAACAGATATGTTTGCGCGATATGTGTATAATCTTTTTAATAAAGAGGAAGAAAAACTCTCTTGGAATAATGTTGATTCAATAATGGCTACATACTAGTAGTAGTTTCATTATTCTCTTCATTTATATTCATAAAAAAGTTTCTTGTTCCTAATGTTTTTGCGTAAGGCTTCACTAAAACCTCTTTCGTATTGTCAAATACTTTGATCTCTACTACTTTTCCAACTTTTATACCATAAGGAAAAATTGAGTCCATACTACTTGTAATAACCTCATCATCCATTTGTATCTCTTTCCATATTGGAACATATTTTACAATAATATTTCCATCATTGGAACTTCCAGAAGTGATCCCAGGAGTGTCATTTTCACCAATATAAACAGTATAATTACATTTTTTGTGTTCATTTAAATAAGCAACAGATTTACCATTTTTATTTAAAACAATACCTGCACTAAAACCATCAAAAGTAATTAAAGGATATATCTTATCCTTTTTTATAATATCATGATCTATCAACACTTTAGAATGGTCATTAAAATTATAATAAGAGAGTACTTTGACTTTTTCATAATGAATTTTAGGATCTAAAGGAATTTTTATATACTCATTAAGTTCTCGTATCTCTTGAAGTTTCTTTTCATACAGAGACTTGTATTGTATATTTTGTTCATTTGATGCTTTTAGTTGTTCTATGTACTCTAATTGATTAAAATATTTATTGATAGTTTCACTAGTATAAACAAACACATTAATATATGCTGAACTAATTGAATTGTTCAGCGTATACAGTTTATTGACTATAACCTTTTCAAAACTGAAAAGATATAGTACAAATATAATAAGTGTCAGTAAAAAAAGTAAAAACTTTTTATTCATTAGAGATTAGTCTAAGTAAAGATTCCTCATCTAGTGTTTTACTAGTTCCATAAGCAACAGCTAGTAAAGGTTCATCTGCAACTCGTACAGGTAGTTTTATATCATTCATCAGATATTTATCTAGTCCTCTAATTAAAGCACCACCACCTGTTAAGACAACACCATTATCAACAACATCTCCTGCTAAATCAGGTGGCATCTCTTCTAGTACTTGTCTTACAGCTAATGAAATCTCTTTTAATGGCTCATGTAAAGCTGCTCTTACACCTTCACTTGTCAAATCAATAGTTGTAAGAAGTCCAGAACTATCTCGTCCTTTTACTTTAATTGTAATATCTTTTGCTTGTTTTACAGCTGTTCCAATTTCAAGTTTAATACCCTCAGCTGTTCTCTCACCAATATAAAGATTAAAATTTTGTCTTACATAATCTACAATAGCTTTATCAAATCTATCTCCAGCTACTTTGATTGACTTACTTAAAACTAATCCACCAAGTGAAGTTACACCAATTTCAGTTGTACCACCACCAATATCAACAACAACATATCCATCAGGACTACTTACGGGAATTCCTGCCCCAATAGCTGCAGCCATAGGCTCTTCTACAAGAAACACTTCTCTAGCACCAGCACTTAAAGCAGACTCTCGTACAGCTTTTCTCTCAACTTGTGTAATTCCATGAGGAATACAAATAATAATTCGTGGTCGTAAAAAAGATTTTCTTTTATGTGCTTTTTCAATGAAGTATCGAATCATTCTCTCTGTCATCTCAAAATCTGCAATAACTCCATCTTTCATAGGTCTCACTGCTTGAATATTAACAGGAGTTTTACCAATCATCTGCTTAGCTTCTTTTCCAACTGCAAGTATTCTATCTCTACCATATCTATCATGTTGTACTGCAACAACTGAAGGCTCATTTATAATTATACCTTTCCCCTTAACTGACACTAGAGTATTTGCTGTACCTAAGTCAATCGCCATATCATTTGAAAACCAACCAATAAATTTATCAAAAATCATTCTATTTACCCTTTATTATATTTAAGCTACTGCTTCTGCTACTTTTGGTAGTTCTGTTTTATTCACAACATCTTTTGTAATAGTAATTGTCTTACCTTTGTATTCAGGTAGTTCATACATCACATCAAGCATAATATCTTCTAAAATAGAACGTAACCCTCTTGCACCTGTTTTTCTTGCAATAGCAGCTTTTGCTATCTCTTTTAAAGAATCTTCTTCAAACTCTAAATTTACACCATCTATTTTAAATAGTTTTGTATATTGTTTTACAAGTGAGTTTTTTGGTTCTTTTAAAATATGTATCATCGCATCTTCATCAATTTCTTGTAAAACTGCTGTCATGTGAAGTCTACCAATAAGTTCAGGAATTAAACCATATTTTACTAAATCATCAGCTTCAATTAATTCCATAATATTATCTTGTTCTTGTTTCGTCTTTTTCTCTTGATTAAATCCAAGGATATTTCCACCTTGTCTTTTACTGATAATATCTTTCATACCATCAAATGCACCACCACAAATAAATAATACATTTGTAGTATCAAGTTGTAAAGCATCTTGCCCAGGATGTTTTCTTCCACCTTTTGGTGGAACATTTACCAAACTTCCCTCAACAATTTTAAGAAGTGCCTGCTGTACTCCCTCTCCACTCACATCTCTTGTGATACTTCTATTTTCAGACATTCTAGCTATTTTATCAATCTCATCAATAAATATAATACCTCTTTCTGCTTTTTTAATATCACCATCTGCTGCTTGTATAAGTCTTGTTACAACATTTTCTACATCGTCACCAACATATCCAGCTTCTGTTAAACTTGTAGCATCTGCTATAGCTAAAGGTACATCTAAATATTTTGCTATTGTTTGTGCTAAAAGTGTTTTTCCACTTCCTGTTGGTCCAATAAGAAGTACATTTGATTTTGTTAGCTCTGTAATATCATCACTTGTTTCTTGCATAAATATTCTTTTATAGTGATTATAAACTGCAACACTTAATACTTTTTTAGCTTTCTCTTGTCCTATTACATAATCATCCAAAATCAATTTCAACTCTTTGGGTGTTAATATTTTTTGTACAACATCCTCTTCAATTTCAACGTCTGTATCTACATCATGTTCATGTTTATGATTTTGAATTATTTCATAAGCTGATTTTGCACAAGTTTGACAAATAGTTGCATGTTCCCCTGATATTAAAGGGTTCTTTTCACTATCTTCAACTCCACAAAAATCACATCTAATTTTTTCTTTTTTCATATTTTATTATTTCCTTGTAAAAGGTATTCCTCTTTTAGTATTTATTATAAAATCTGTCAATTTTATTACATATTCATTTGTAGTATTATCTTTCAACTCTTTGGCACTTTCCATTAAAGGTTGTCCTGATTCAAAAAGCTGTCTATAAGCTTTTTTTATCTCATCAATATCAGCCCTATTATCAAGTCTTCTTCGTAAACCTGTAAGATTTAAGCCTCTTATTGTTGCTCTGTTTCCCTCTGTATTACAAAATGGAGGTATATCTTGTACTACAATTGAACCTCCACCTATCATAGATTGAGTTCCTAATTTACAAAATTGATGAATTGCAGACAATCCACCAACAACAACATTATCTTCAACTTCAACATGTCCAGCAAGTGTTGCAACATTTGCAAAAATACAATAATCCCCTATGATACAATCATGTGCAACATGCGTATATCCCATAAAAAGATTATCATTCCCTATTCTTGTAACTGCTCCACCACCTTTTGTCCCTGGATTAAAAAGTGTAAATTCTCTTATTTTATTGTTATCACCAATGATAAGCTCAACATCTTCTCCAGAAAATTTCAAATCTTGAGGAATAGTTCCAAGTGCTGCATGAGAAAAAATTGTATTATTTTTTCCAATGGTTGTTTTTCCTTCAATTACACAATAACTTGCAACTGTAGTACCTGAGCCAATTGTAACTTGTGAACCTATAATTGTATAAGCTCCAATTGTCACATCATCAGCTATTACAGCTCCATCTTCAATGATAGCTGTTTTATGAATATTTGCCATTATTTATCGACAACCATTGCTTTTAATTCAGCTTCACTTACAAGCTTATCATCAACAAAAGCTTTTCCATCAAGAACAATCAGGTTTTTTCTTAGTTTAATAATTTCTATTCTATATTCTAATTTATCCCCTGGTTTCACTGGAGTTCTAAATTTTGCTCTATCTATACTCATAAAATATATCACTTTTGATTGTAATTCTTCATCATTAAATCCTGAGCTTTTCAATGCCAATACACCACCAGCTTGAGCCATACCCTCTAAAATCATAACACCTGGATATATAGGATGTCCTGGAAAGTGTCCTTGAAAAACTGGTTCACTAATTGATACATTTTTATATGCAATTATATTTTTCCCTATTTCCATATCAGTTACCTTGTCAACTAATAAAAATGGGTACCTATGTGGAAGTATTTTTTGTATCTCTACAACATCTAACATTCTGTCTCCTGTTAATGGTCTTTATCTATTCTATAATTTAATTTTAGCTTTAATTATAACTAAATATAGTTTATATTTACTATAACACAAGATTTATGAGTTTGAATATGTTATGTTAGTATTTATGTTTAAAGGTAAATTTAATATAAACATATTAAAATCACAGTTATATTATAGAATTACGAGGGGTTTAAGAATGTATAATAGAGATTATTTGACGAATAACAATAATAATACAAGTTATTCAAATGAAAATGAAGCTTATGCTTCATCACAACAAAGAGAAAGTGCACCTACAGATTTAATGGCTTTCTTAAAAAGCACTTATCAGTTATTTGCTAGTTCACTATTAGCTGCAACTGCTGGGGCTTATATAGGTTTAGATATGGTAAGTACTATCTCTAGCTGGTACTGGGGATTAGTAATTTTAGAGTTTGCTTTACTTTTTGGACTATACGCAGTTAAAGATAAGCCAGGAATTAATCTTGCAGTATTGTTTGGATTTACTTTTGTAAGTGGACTAACTATTACACCACTTTTAAGTAGTGTATTCAATATGCCAAATGGTGCATCTGTTGTTGCACAAGCATTTTTGATGACATCTGTTGCATTTGGTGGTATCTCAATGTTTGCACTTACAACTAAAAAAGATTATTCTTCAATGGGTAAAATGCTTTTTATTGCATTGATTATTTTAATTGTTGGTTCAATTAGTAACATATTTATAGGTTCACCAATATTACAACTTGGTATTGCTATGGTTGGTGCATTAATATTTAGTGCATTTATTTTATATGATACACAACAAATAATAAAAGGTGGTTTCTCAACTCCAATTGAAGCTGCAATAGCTTTATATCTGGACTTTTTTAACTTATTTATCTCTTTATTACAAATATTTGCTGCTTTTAACAGTAGTGATGACTAATATTAGGGATGATGAAAAACAACTTACGACTCATAGATGCCAATCTTAACAGACTAAGAGAAGGTATCCGAGTCGTTGAAGATATATACAGATATGTCTTCAATGATAAAGCAACTGCTTTATTATTAAAAAACTTACGGCATCAGTCTAGAATATCTTCTATATATGACAAGCTTCTTGAGTCAAGAGATATCCAAAATGATGTATTAAAAAAATCTATCACTTCAGAACAAACAAGAGAAGACTTAACATCTATACTTATAGCAAATTTTAAAAGAGCTCAAGAGAGTGCAAGAGTTTTGGAGGAGTTTGGAAAACTCATAGATATAGAAACATCAGAAAACTTTAAAGAGATACGCTATAAGTTGTATCATCTTGAAAAAGCTATTAAATTAAGTTAAGTATATACTTACTCTTAATTTATTATAATCTATAAACATTTAAGGAGAATTTTTGATCTATTTTTTAATATACCTATTTTTAGAAGTTATGATCTCATCAACGATAGCTAGCTATATAGGTGGACTATCAACTTTTTTTGAAATATTGCTTTCTGCAATAGTGGGTATTTTCATATTAAAAAACTTTCAATATTCTTTAGGGGAAAGTATTCATAAAGCAAGAGAGGGAAAAATTACCCAAGAAGAGTTTGTAAAAACAAATGTTGGAAAAGCAATAGGAGCATTTTTACTTATAATTCCTGGTTTTTTTACAGATATGATAGGAATATTACTACAAGTAGGTTTATTTATCTCTGTATTTAGTAAAATTTTTACATTTAAAAAACCACAAAACAATACAACTTACTCAAATTTTGAGTACACACAAACAAGCTATAAAACACAAGACAAAAGGAAAAATGATGAAATTATCGATGTTGAAATTATTGATAGTAACAATAGTATTAAGCACTAGTTTATTCTCAAATACAGATATAGAAAAAGCACTTATACAATTTGAAAAACAAAGAATATCAAAATCACTCCAAAGAGTTAATGGAAAATTAAAAGATATTCAAATAGTTTTAAAAAAAGATATACAGCAAGATAATTGGATGGGATATACTTTTGATTTATCATTTGAAATTCAAGGTAAAGAGTTATCTCAAAAAGACACTTTATTTTCTGATGGAAAAAATATTTCTCTTGACTTAATAAATATTAAAAATAAACGTTCATATAAAAATATGATGTATCCAACACTTGGAAAAAAATTTTATAGTAAAAAACACTTAATTGAGGGGAACCCCAATGCAAAACATTCACTTGTAATATTTAGTGATCCTCTTTGTCCTATTTGTATAGATGAAATGCCTTTTATATTGAAAAAAATCATTGACAACCCAAAAAATATTGCAGTATATTATTATCATCTTCCTTTAGATATGCATCCAACAGCAAAAGTAATCTCTAAAGCATCAATAATAGCTAAAGAATTAGGGATAAAAAATGTAGATTATAGAATATACAATACAAACTTTCCCGATAAATATAAGTTTGATGCTTATGAAGAGAAAGATGAAGCAAAAGTACTTAGATTTTTCAATAAAGAGTTTGGGGTAAATATCACAATGGAACAAATAAATAATCCAAAACTAGAAAAAATGATACAAGATGATATCAAAATGTCTGATGATGCATTTGTAACAGGAACTCCTACAGTATTTTTTGATGGAGAATATGATATAACAAGATCTGAATTTGAAAAATATTTAAAATAAGTGGAGAAAAGATTGAACAAAATTACAATAGCAACAAGAGCAAGTGACTTAGCACTTTGGCAAGCATATCATATAAAAGATAGATTAGAAAGCACATTTCCCAATATCACTGTAGAATTAAATAAGATAGTAAGCCGTGGAGATAAAATTTTAGATAAACCTTTAGCCCTAGTAGGCGGGAAGGGTCACTTTACAAAAGAACTTGAAGATGAGATGATTGCAGGAAATGCTGATTTAGCAGTGCATAGTTTAAAAGATGTACCAACATATATCCCTGATGGGTTAGAACTGGTTGCTATTACTAAACGCCAAGATCAAAGTGATGTTTTCTTATCTCATAAATATGAAACGTTAGATGATTTACCAAAAGGTGCTGTTGTTGGCACTACAAGCCTACGAAGAAGAATGCAACTATTAAACAAAAGACCTGATTTAAAAGTAAAGGATTTAAGAGGAAATGTAAATACACGCCTACGAAAACTAGCGGAAGCTCAATATGATGCTATCATATTAGCGTGGATTGGATTAGATAGATTAAACTTATTAAAAGATATTCCATATACGCAAAAACTTCCTTTAGAGATGATGATACCTCCTATGGGACAAGCTTCACTTGGTATTGAGATAATAAGTGGTAATGAAAAACTTAAAGAGATTGCTATGAGCGTTAATGATACGGAAACTTTTATCTGTACTAAAGCTGAACGAGACTTTATCTCTAAAATAGGTGCTGGTTGTTCTGCACCTGTTGCTTGTAATGCAACTATTAGTGATAATACTCTTACATTACAAGCGATGATAGGATATTCAGATGGAACAAATATCTTACAAGAATCATTAACAAAAGAGTTATCAAATTGTGAAACTCTAGGTTTTGAACTAGCCCAAAAGATGATAAAAGATGGTGCAATGGAGATATTACAAAATGCTGAAAAATTAGCATTTAAAGATGAAATGCCACAAAGGTTATAAACAATGAATTTATTGAAAAAACTATTCCTAGTATCTCTTACTATACTTGCATTAAATGCAAGTGAATTAAAACATGCAGACTCTTATCCTGATGCTTTAGAAAAAGGTATTGCACAAAATAAAGCAGTAGTGTTATTTGCACATAGTCCATTTTGTCCTTACTGTAGAAAAATGGAAGCAGATACTTTATCTGATGAAAAAGTAATTGATTATTTGAACAAAAATTTTATTTTTGTGACTGTTGATTTAAGTTTAAGTATGGATATAGAAGATGTACCAGAAAAATTTTTACCGCAAGGAACACCAACTACTTATGTAATCAATCCAAACAACCAAGAATTACTTTACAGTTTAAGAGGATATAAAAGTCCAGAATCTTTTTTAGGAAGAATTTCAAGACCTAGTAACTAATTTTACTTAAATAGAGTCCATTTGGGCTCGCTAGTGTCCAAGATATTAACTTCTCTTTATTGAGTTGTTTTTTTAAATCTTCAACACTTAACTTTCCACTTGAAATTTTCATAATAAAATCAACCATCATTCTAATCTGGCTTCTTAAATAAGAGTTTGCTTTAAATCGTAATACATATAACTCTTTATATTTATAAAACTTTATATCATAAATCTCTCGAGTTGTAGAGATAGGTTCACTCCCTTTTTTACTAAAATATTCAAAATCATGAACACCTTGTAATATTCCAATTGCTTTTTCTATCTTTTGCATATCAATTTTTTCATAATATGATAAATAATTTTGATTAAAAGGTGTAAGTTTTTTAGTCGAAATAAGATATCTGTACTCTCTACTTTTAGCACTAAATCTTGCATGAAAATCATCTGATACTGTAACAATTTTTCGTACATAAATTGATTTTGTCAACATCTTATTTAAGACTTTATGCAACTTCTCTAAATCATTCCAAAACTCTGGAATTTCACACGATATAACTTGTCTAAAAGCATGAACATCTTTATCTGTTCTACCACTAAACTCAAAAGTAGTATTTATATTTAAATAAGTAAACGCATTTTGGATTTCTGACTGTACTGTTTTTTGATCTGGTTGTATTTGTGAACCATAAAATGAAGAACCATCATAACTTGTTGTAATTTTTATTTTCATCATATTTTAATAAAAAGGTTTAATCTTATATCGATAACTTAGATAACTTATTATAAACCAAAAAATTGGTAAAAAATAAAGTATTAAAACTCCAAACTCTTTACTTGCCTCTTTTACAATTATAGAATAAAAAGCTATCAATACAATACCAATTGCTACACTATAATTTTTGTCATATCGAGGATTAAAATAACCTAAAAATATAATAAAAAATAAAGAGAGTAAAGGAAATATAGAAAACATTACTGACCATGCGAATTGATTTTCCTTTATAGTCCAATAAGCTACTAAATCTTGAAATGTACTAATATCTTTTAACTGTTGTAACTCATTATTTATAACCATATTTTTAAAATCTATTTGATTTAAGCTTTCTTGAATTCTAATAACTTTCCCATCTTTTAGAATCAAACTTAGTGAATCTCCTAAATTATTCAGTTTTGCATATTTAGCTATAATAAAAATATCTTCTTTTCCTTTTTGTTGATATAATACAATATCTTCATAGTTCCCTTTTTTTTCTTTATCTACATAGATTAACCACTTACCAAATTCTTGTCCATATTCACTCGCTTTAATATTAAACTGAGCTTCAACTTGTTTATTATTTAAAAAAGATGCTTTCATAAAACTTGATTTTGGAATTAATATCAAGGATACTAGCAAAACCAAAATTGAAGAAAACAACAATAATGGAGCAAAAGAACGTATAATTTGTACTGGATTAAGTCCAAAACTTGTAATAACTATTAGTTCATATTCACTTGATAACTTTGTTAAAGCTAAAAATAATGATATAAAAAGTGAAATAGGCAGAGTATAAAAGAGTATAGTTGCTATATTATAAGCATACAACTCTAATAATTCTAAAAAGTTTATTTGTATAACTGATGTTAATGAAGCAATCTTTACAAGAAAAATAATTGAAGTGATAGCATAAAGGGTAAAAAATATTGGAAAGAAAATATTTGAATACGTTTTATTTAAATACTTTTTTAATACATTATTCATACAAATTCACTCTCCACATTAAAAATTCATTATCTTTACAATATAAGATTCATTTAAAAACACCAATAATAATCCCAATGCCAAAAATGGTATGAAGGGAGTTTCTAAATCTTTCTTAATAAACATATTTATGATTGATGGAATTATAGCTAAAATAGCTGATAAAAATACAGCTATCAAACCTAGCTTCAAACCAAGTAGCCCACCAATGATAGCAAAAATAGGAATATCACCTTCCCCTAGAGATTTTTGTTCCTTTAAACTTTCATCATTAAAGATTTTTGATTTTATATTTTGAATATAAAAAGTTACAAATATCTCTAATAAGACTATTCCACCTGTAAAAATAAATATTGAAACAATATTTTTAATATCGTATATTACAATATAGATAATTGTTAATAAAAGAGAAAAGATAAGTAAATAATCAGGAACAGCCTTATATTTTAAATCAATGAAAGATAAAACAATCAAACTATAGAAAATCCCTACAAGAAATAAAAACTGATATGTAATTCCAAATTGAATAAATAAAAGCACTGTCACTAAAGAAGTAGACAACTCTACAACTGGATATATATAAGATATTTTAGTACCACAATATGAGCATTTCCCTTTTAGAAGAAGATATGAAAAAACTGGAATATTTTCATACCATTTAAGCTTTTGCTTACACTTTATACAAATTGATCTTTTAGGATTTATTAATGAGATACTTAAAGGTAATCTATATACTAACATAGCTAAAAAACTTCCAAATAAAAGTCCTACAATAGCTACTAAAAATATATTAAATACCTCCAAATCTTCTCTCTCTTTTATGAAAATCTGAAATAATATCATCTAGCTCAGAAGAATTAAATTCAGGCCAATATGTTTGGGTAAAAAACATCTCTGCATAAGCGCTTTGCCATAAAAGGTAATTTGAAATTCTTACCTCTCCACTTGTACGAATAAGTAAATCTACATCAGGTATATTTGCAGTATCAAGATTATTATTGATATTTTCTTCAGTAATTTCCAAGTTTTTTGCAACAACTTTTTTTACAGCTCGTGTAATCTCATCACGACTACCATAGTTCAATGCTAAAACTTGCGTCAGCCCTGTACAATTTTCTGTTTTACTCTCAACTTCTTCTATTCTTTTTTGCAAACTTTTAGAAAATTTTGTTATATCTCCAATTGCTTTAAACTTTACATTATTTTCTAGATAAATTGGTAATTCATTTTTTAAATACTTTTCTAACAACTTCATCAAAAATTCAACTTCAAGCTTCGGACGACTCCAGTTTTCTGTACTAAAAGCATACAATGTGAGATATTTTACACCTATTTTAGCACAATGTGTTGTAATCTCTCTTACAACTTTAGCACCCTCTTCATGTCCAGCTGTTCTTTGAAGTCCTCGCTCTTTTGCCCATCTACCATTACCATCCATAATGATAGCTATATGTTTAGGTATTAATTCATTATTCACTAAATTCATCTCTTAAACTATCTAAAAGCATCAATGAAATTTCTAATTTTGATGCTGGTTCTAATCTAATCGTATTTTGTGGTGTTATAAAATCTATACTATTTGTATCACTTCCAAATTGATTTTTACTATCTAAAATATTTAAACAAACTCCATCTAACGATTTGTTTTTAAGCATATTAGTTGCATTTTCCAATCCATTGTCTTTATCCATTTCAGCTTTAAACCCTATAGTATAAATACCATTTCTATCTATATTTTCTAAAATATCAATATTTTGTTTGAGTTCTAAATTCCAATTTTTACCAATATCATCTTTTTTTATTTTTCCAGTTTGTGGATATTTTGGTAGATAATCACTCACAGCAGCAACAGCAAAGAAGAAAGGCTTTTTTTGAATAAGTTGCATCGCACTATTATCCATCAAAGTTGCACTAGACATTTTCCCTTTTTTCGCCACTTTTAAACTATCATTTGCAAACTCTAACATCTCATTTGTACTTTGCACTTTAATAGTATGAATTTGATTTGGAACTTCTATATCTGAAGTCGTTACCAAACATACATCAGCACCTTTATAATATAAAGCTGTCGCTAAATTTGCAGCCATTTTTCCACTGCTAAAATTACTAATAAATCTTACATCATCTATTTTTTCAATCGTACCACCGCCATTTAAGACAACTTTTCTATCTACCCAAAACTTATCTTTTGATAACTCTTGTACAGTTTGGTGAAAGATATCTTTTACTTCAGCCATCGCACCATCACCAATATCTTGACAAGCTAATTCTTTTGTCACAGGGTTTATAACTTTAAAGTTACAAAGTTTTAACATCTTTAAACTAGCTTTTGTTAAAGGGTTATGCATCATATTTGTATTTGCAGCAGGACACAGTAGTTTTACTTTTGGATATGCCAAAGCTGTTTGTAAAAGTAAATTATCTGCAATACCATTTGAAAGTTTATTGATAGTATTTGCAGTTGCTGGTGCTAGTACAAAAATATTTGCCCATTTCCCAATTGCAATATGGTTATTAACGGTATCACAACTCCAATCTTCACTACTCTCATCTAAAACCTTGTTTTGAGAAATAGTTTCAAAAGTCAATGGATTTATAAACTTTTTTGCTCCAGCTGTCATAATTACTTTTACATTTGCACCAGCTTTTATATATAATCTTATAAGCTCCAATGATTTATATACAGCAATACTTCCAGTAACTGCAACTAGTATATTTTTATTTTCTAATAAGTTCATTATTTTTTTCCAAAAAATTTATAAAAAAATCCAGCTATTGTTTTTTGTTTTGTTCGGCTTAGTGCCAAATCACCAGATTTTACATTATTTGTGATAGTACTTCCTGCTGCTATCATAACATCATCTTCTATTGTAACTGGTGCTACAAGTTGTGTATCACTTCCTACAAATACATTTTTTCCTATTATTGTTTTATATTTACTTTTTCCATCATAGTTACAAGTAATAGTTCCCGCACCAATGTTTGAACCCTCATCAATACTACAATCTCCAAGATATGATAGATGTCCTGCTTTAACACCTGTTAGTGTTGATTTTTTTACCTCAACAAAGTTTCCAATATGTGTATCTTTTAAAATACTCAAAGGTCTTATTCGCGCCATTGGTCCTATGTCACTATCTTCTAAGATAGAATCTTCAACAACACTATTTGTTTTAATATGAGAATTTACTATTTTACTGTTTCCAAGAAGTGTTACTCCATTTTCTAAAATTGATTCTCCCTCAATTAAAACACCTTCCTCTATATAAATAGTATCAGGCAGTCGCATAATAACTCCCTCTTTTAAAAACATCTCTTTAATTCTACTTTGATGAATTACCTCAGCAACACTTAAATCATATTTACTATTAACACCTTTAAAGTTTTCCTCTTTTACTACAATAGGTCTCACTTTTATACCACTTTGAACTGCCAGTTCCACTAAGTCTGTAATATAATATTCTTTTTGGGCATTTTCATTTGATAATTTTGGTAAATTTTCAAGTAAAAATTGTGTATCAAAACAATAAACGCCTGCATTTGCTGTTGTTATGTCTAACTCATAACTACTACAATCTTTTTGTTCAATAATCTTTACAACATTTTCTTTATCAATAACAACTCTACCATAGCCATCAGCACACTCAAGTTCCAAAACAGACATTGTAAGTTTTTCATCTTTTACTTGTGTTTCGTTAAAAATTGTTAACTGCTTTAATTCATCTGCAACTACAAGAGGCATATCTCCATTTAAAACAAGTGTTTTTTCATATTTTGGAGTTATCCCCATCACAGCCCCACCAGTTCCTGGATAGTCTTCATGATTTTGTGTATGATAAGTGATATCAGAAAAATACTTTCCCATACTCTCTTCTACAAGTGAAGCTTGATGATATAAAACTACATGAATGTCATCACTTAATTTTTGTGCTTCTTTGATAGAGTAATACAACATCTCACGCCCAGAAATTTTATGTAAAACTTTTGGTGTTGATGACTTCATTCTTGTACCTGCACCTGCAGCTAATATTATTATTGAAAGATTATTTTCCATATATTTTCTCTTATAATTTATTTTATTTTCATAGTATTATTTATTATACCATAAAACAATTTAATGATTATTTCTACTTCTTCTACTACGGCTACTTTTCCTTTTTTTATAATCATCTTCTTGTTTATTTCTATTTTCATATCGTTTTTTATGAAAATTATTTTTAGAGTCTCTTCTAATAGGTTGTAATGATTTATTTGACTTTAAAGAGTTCTCACAAAAGTTATTTATCTCTATTCTTGTGATTTCAGCTTTAATTTTATCTGGGAAAAGTTCGGGAAACTTATAAGATAACCAAAGATATAATGATATCTTTTTCACTTCATCTTCTGCTTGTAATAATTCTAATTGAGTTTTCGCTATTCCTGTGATTTTTGAACTAAATTTATATTTTATGACTTTATGATTTAAAACAGCATTAACATATTTTAAATATCCATTTTTAATTAAAGGTGAGCGTGTATTTATAGGTGCTGAACTCAAATGATATTTTTGCTCTAAATTTAATTCATTTTTTTGGTCAAGGATTTGTGCTAACTCAATCATCGTTTTAATATTCGTTGCTACAAATGGTCCATCATACTTCATATGTTTTGAAAAATATTCCAATATTTTTGTTAAACTTTTAGTTCCTAAATGTGTCGATAACTCTTCTACTTGAAGTTGTGTTGCTTTTACTTTTACAGGTGGTTTTATGGTACTCATAGGACTTGTAAACATATTTGATATATGTTGTAATACTGATTTTGAAGTTGCACCTATATGCCCTACTTCATGATGTCCATATCTTCCAGCACGCCCTGCTATTTGTATCACTTCATTTGGAGTAAGTTTTCTTTTTTCTACACCATCAAATTTTGTATCTGTTGTAAATAATAAGTGTTTTATAGGAAGATTCAATCCCATAGCTATAGCATCTGTAGCTACAAGTATATCACTTTGTCCATCCCTAAACCGTTTTGCTTCTTCTCTTCGTACTTCAGGAGAAAGGTTTCCATATAACACTGACACAGAATGAAACTTACTTAACTTTGCTTTTAAAGCTAGAACATCTTTTCTACTAAAAGCAATCAATGCTGTCGCTTTTTTTATATCCCTTAAAACTGTTTGTTGAGAATCTACTTTTAATGGATTTTTTCTTTTAAATTTTACAACTTCAAGCTCTTCCCCTAAATAAGAAGCAAGTTTTTTTACAATGTCAAGTGCATTGACACTTCCTGTCATAATCACTTTTTGTGCAGGAGACCCAAGAATTGCATTTACCCAAGCCCAACCTCTATCTTCATCATCAAGCATCTGTACTTCATCAATAACACACACATCAACTTCAAGGTTAAAATTGATCATTTCAATAGTAGAGCAAATATGTCCAGCATCTTCATCTATAAGTTCTTCTTCTCCTGTGACAAGTGAAGCATGGATATTTTGTTCTTTTAAAAACTCATAATTTTCTAAAGCCAAAAGCCGTAATGGTGCTAAATAAGTAGCTGTATCTGCACTCATCATCTCTTGCATTGCAGTATATGTTTTCCCACTATTTGTAGGTCCAACGAAAAAATAGAGTTTTCTATTCAGTTCTCGAGCAAGTGGATAAAGAGATTTTAAATCACAATTTAAAAGTTGATTGAGTTGTTCTTGAAATGATTGTTTCAATTTGCTACCTTAAATCTTATTTTGATTAGATATAATATCATACTAATTAAGTATATAAGGTTAATAATGAATTGTAATTATTTTGGGATATGTGGAAGCTGTACTCTTGGTGGTAAAAGCTATGATGAGCAATTAAGCATTAAAGTAAATATTGAAAAAAAACGCTTTGAAAATTTATGGACACAAGGTATTGATATTATAAAAAGTAACGATGGTTCTTTTAGAAATCGGGCTGAATTTAGAATATGGAGAACTTTTGATAAAGATGATAATCCAAAATTTTCTTATGCTATGAACGACAAAGAAAAAAAACCACTACCAATAAAATCTTGTAGTATTGTAAGTACCCAGATACAAAAATTAATGCCTCTATTAATTGAAACTATTCAAAATAATGAGATACTCAATCACAAATTATTCACCTGTGAATTTTTAAGTTCGACTATTGGTGATATATTAGTTACTTTAATCTATCATAAAAAACTAGATGAAAACTGGACAATAGAAGCTAAAAAAATTGAAGAACAACTCAAAATAAAAATCATAGGAAGAAGTAGAAAACAAAAAGTTATTGTAAGTGATGATTTTATTGATGAAACCCTCGATATTTCTGGAGAGAAGTTCTATTTTAGATATAGTGAAGGTGGGTTTACACAACCAAACCAAAATGTAAATACACAAATGGTTTCTTGGGTTTTAAATAATATAGATGCAAAAGATGATTTGTGTGAACTTTATTGTGGTGGTGGAAACTTTACTATCCCATTATCAAAAAAATTTAATAAAGTAATTGCAACTGAAATTAGTAAAACTTCTATAAAATCAGCAAAAATAAATTGTGAACTGAACAATATAAATAATATAGAATTTATAAGAATGTCAAGTGAAGAGTTTGTAGAAGCAAAAAACAAGGTACGAGAATTTACAAGATTAAAAGATATTGATTTAGATAATTATAAATTTAGTACAATATTTCTAGACCCACCTCGTGCTGGATTAGATGAAACAACTACAAAGCTAGCACAAGAATTCCAACAAATCATCTATATTTCATGTAATCCAGAAACTTTACATAGAGATTTAGAAATTTTAACACAAACACACGAAATAGAAAAATTTGCATTATTTGACCAGTTTGCTTACTCTAATCACATAGAGTCAGGAGTTATTTTAAAAAGCAAGACTTCTTAAACACCTTTCTTAATATTATATTAAATTAGTTTTAATTATAATATACTGTTATTTTGGTGGTTATAAAATTATTTTTAATATAAATACACAATATTGATAGGATAAAAATGAAAGCATTAGTAGCTTTAGAAGAACTTATTAAAGAAGATGAAACTCATTTAAAGCTTGTTAAAAAACAACTTGCGGACCATGAATCAGGTGTTAATAAACTATCAAATATGATAAAAGCAACAGCAGAAACAACAATAGAAGAGACTACTGTACGGCTCGAGAGAAATAGACTAAAACTCAATGAACTTTTAAAACAAGATATTCAAGAGCTAGAAAAACAAGAACGACTAAGAGAAGCTATTCAAAGAAAAAATTATTTTCATTATCAAAAAACAAGAATTAAAAGAAATGTTACACGCTCAAATGATGAAAAAATTGAAGCAATGATGATTATTGACGAGCTTCCTGAAGAGATAGGTTTTGAAGATGAGATACTTTTTGATGTAGCAGAAAAATCTCTTAAACTTCATCTTTCTTTACATGAAGGACTTGACGAACAATTAAAAGAAATTCAAGCAGATTTTAATGACTTACTTGCTGATTTAAAAGAAGAAGATATTCAAGACTTAGGTTTATTAAACAAACAAATTGTAGTACTTGTTCTACACTTTGCAGTATTAGTTTCAAATATTGAAGCCAACTTAGAAGAAGATGGAAGAGAAGCATTTAAAGGATTTCCTAAATTTGAAGATTGGTGGATTGAAGAATTATGGACAAATCATCAAGCATATTTTGGTCTCTATAAATGGAGAGAAATTATATCTAAATTATGTATCACCACAGATCAAAAACAAGCTTGGGATGTTATCTCTGCAAATTGGATCTCAATTAAAAGATATCTTTATGGTAAAGGGGCACTTGCTTTTGAATATAATTATGCTTTTGATACTTTAATTCGCTCATATGCTGGACTTGAGGAAGAATTAGCTACTACAAGTTTAGAATCTATGGAAAGTATTATTGCAAAACTTACAGCACAAGAAGATTTTTCAAAATATGTATCAAAAGAGAAGCATAAATATATAACTCCTTATGTAGAATTTAAAAGAAAAAAACTTAATTATCAGGACACTAAAGGGAAAACAACATAATCAATGAATGCAATTATAGCTGTACAAGACCTTATTAAACAAAATAAAAAGCGAATTAGTATTCTAGAAGCACAACTTGCAGACCATAATTCAGGAAAAAATAGAATGTCTATTATGGCAGTTGCTTCAACAGAAAATGGTTTAGAACAATCAAGAGAAGCTTTAGAAAAAAACGAATTAATTCTTCAAGAACTTATGAAACACGATCTTTTAGAACTTGAAAAAGAAGCAAGATTAAAAGAAGCAATTAAAAGAAAGAATTACTACAAATACCAAAAAATTCGTATGAAAAGAGACCTTACTAAAGATAATGATCAAAAACTTGAAGCTATGATGATAGTAGATGAATTACCTGCTGACATTAATTTAGAAGATGATGATATTTTTAATATTGCAGAAACTACTATTAAATTAGATTTACGCATACATGATGAACTTGATGATGAACTTCAGGAGATAAAAGTAGATTTTGAAAAACTTTTAAAAAATGTTTCCAAACAAGATATCAATAAACTAGGTGTGTTAAATACACATATTCCTGTTCTTGTATTACACCTTTCAGTACTTATTTCAAATATTAAAGAAAATATAGAAGAGGAAAAACTCCCACCTTTTAAAGGTTTACCAAAATTTGAAGATTGGTGGATTGAAGAGTTATGGAGAAATCATCAAGCATACTTTGGTCTTTTTAAATGGAAACAGATTATCTTATCATTATGTATAACTGCTGAACAAAAAAGAGCATGGGAAGTGATATTTTCAAATTGGATTTTTATTAAAAAAGTACTGAACAAAAAAGGTACTTTAGGTTTTGAATATAACTTTGCTTTTGATGTCTTGATGAAATACCATACAGGATTAGAAGAAGAGTTAGAGATAGAAAATCTCAAAAACATGGAAACAATCATAAAAAATATTACTCAAAAAGAAAATTTCAGTGCATATAAAACTGAACATAATATAACTACCGAATATTTTGAATTTAAACGAAGTAAATTAAGTGTTTCAGAACAAAAAAATGATAATAGTTAACAAATTGCAATATTTTTTCAACTATTAAACTCTTTTTACTATAATTCTATTATTAAAAAATTAGGATTGTAGATTATGGCAAAAAAGAAATCATCTGTATTTGAATGTCAACATTGTGGTGAGCAAAGTTCAAAATGGCTAGGTAAATGTCCCTCTTGTGGAGGCTGGGATAGTTTTGTTGAGCTCAGCAGTCAACAAATAGAAGTAGTAAAACAGATTACAAAACTTTCAAATGAACCTTCTCGTGCAATACCTATTACTCAAATAGAACAAGATAATATCGTCAGATTTTCTACACATAATGAAGAGTTTGACTTAGTATTAGGCGGTGGAGTAGTTCCGGGAAGTCTAACCCTTATTGGAGGAAGTCCCGGTGTTGGAAAATCTACTCTTTTACTAAAAATAGCTGGTAATTTAGCAAAAACAGGAAAAAAAGTTTTATATGTAAGTGGAGAAGAGTCTGGTGGACAAATCAAAATGCGAGCCACAAGACTTGGTGCAAACGAAGATGATCTTTTTTTACTCTCCGAGATATCTTTAGAAGCTATACAAGATGAACTAGTTCGCCAAGATTATGAGATAGCAATCATAGACTCTATCCAAACAATCTATAGTGATAAACTTACTTCCGCTCCAGGAAGTGTTTCACAGGTTCGAGAAATCACTTTTGAACTTATGAGAAAAGCAAAAGATGCGAGTATTGCTATGTTTATTATAGGTCACATTACAAAAGATGGAAGTATAGCAGGTCCCCGAGTACTGGAGCATATGGTTGATACAGTATTATATTTTGAGGGAGAAAGTAGTAAAGAGATACGAATGCTTCGAGGATTCAAAAATCGTTTTGGCTCAACTAGTGAAATAGGAATTTTTGAGATGACACAAAATGGACTAGAAAGTGCCAAAGATATCAATAGAAGATTTTTTGATTCACGAAAAAACCAAAGTGGTAGTTGTCTTACAGTTGCAGTGGAGGGAAGTCGTGCTTTAATTTTAGAAGTACAAGCGCTAGTAACTGAATCAACCTATCCAAATCCTAAAAGAAGTGCTACAGGATTTGATACCAATAGGCTTAATATGCTTTTGGCACTTTTAGAAAAGAAGCTTGATTTACCACTAAACTCTTATGATGTCTTTATTAATATAAGTGGTGGTATTAAAGTAAAAGAAAGCTCTTGTGACTTAGCCATCATTGCTGCTATTATTAGTAGCTTTAGAAATCGTCCTATCTCAAAAGAAAGTGTTTTTATAGGAGAGGTGAGTTTAACAGGAGAGATAAAAGATGTATATAGTATGGAAACACGACTAAAAGAAGCCTCTTCACAAGGTATAACAAAAGCAATTATCGCTGAAAAACCATCTACTAAACTAGACTTAAAATGTTTTTGCGTAGATGAAGTTGTAAAGATGTTAGAGCTTTTTTAATATAAAATATATTCAACAATAAACTATCTACAAATGAAAAACAGTTTTATTATACATATTTAAAGTGGGAGAGCTTACTCTACTAAGCATTGTAATGCTCTCACTATTTTTATTTATTTTATTTTGAAATAAAATATTTGATATTTAAATCCACTCGTCTATTTTCAAAGTCTTTATCTGAAATAGGATTTGATTCACCATATGAAACTGTTGATAATTTTCCACTATCAATCCCTTGAGAAACCAAAATATTTTTTACTGCATTTGCTCTTTTTAATCCTAGTGCAAAGTTATACTCATCACTCCCTACTGAATCTGTATGACCGTTAATTGTGATAGATGCAATTTCATTATTTTTTAATGCCGATAATTTTTGAGGTATATTTTGTACTTTATATGAATCATATTCAAATAGAACAATACTTGGTAGAACCACAAATCCTTTAACTTTCATCTCACTAGTTATATTTTCTGCAATATTATCTAATCTATTATCTACACTTACAGATTGTGTCTCTCCTTTACTTTTTTCTTGAAGATTCTTTGTTTTTTCTGAACTATTTGGTTTATTGTTTAAATCATTTTGTTCATCTTTTAAGGTGATTTTATTTGACTTATCATTTTTAGATTCAAGAGATTTATCTCCACAAGTACCTTCATAATTATCAGCAAAAATAGCTACACCTAGCCCCCAAAATGCACCAACTGGACCTCCAATTGCAATACCTTGTATCACCCCAATGGCACCAAATGCAACTCTGTCACAAGTTGGGCACTCTTTTGCTTGTAAATTTGTAGTTAAAAGAAGGGTAATTACACCTAAACTTAATATTATTTTTTTCATATTTCTCCTTTATTAAAATCATATCTTATGACAAAATATACCCATATTATAACATAAAACGGAAAAGATAAATGGTTCTTCTAGATGTTAGAGCTTTTTTAGTACACTTTAGATAAAATATCTTCTATTTCAATAAAATAATAGAGGAAAAGAATGGTAGATTATTATTATACAAATGCGATAATGGGAGAGAGACCAAAAGTAACAAATCCCAATAAAGAATTCTTAGAACAGTTAACTCCTGAGGGTTTTCAAAAAATGGTAGATGCCTTTTATGAGTTAGTTATAGATAGTGATATAGCACACTATTTTCCAGATGATGAAGAGGAATTAGCACTTATAAAAAAAAGAAATGCTTCTTATTTTATGATGATGTGTGGAGGAGATGAAAGATATATCTCAAAATATGGTGGTGACTTTGATCAAATTAAAACACACGAAATGTTTTCAATTCCAAATAAAGCAAGAATAGAATGGCTTGGATGTTGGGAAGAGGTTTTACGAGATATAGAAGACAAGGTTGAACACCAACATATTCAATCATATTGGAATTGGTTAGAAACTTTTTCTAAACATATTGTGAATTATGAAAATGATAGAGAGACTTTAGAAGATAAAGCAAATACAAAAAAAATGGGTTGCCCATTTGGTCATGATAAAAAATAGATAAAAGGAACAAATATGTCAAGAGATATGTGTGCAGATGTAAAGATGGAAGAAGGTTATATGAGAATGAGCGTCGAATATAACAATGATGAAAGTAAAAAGAGAATTCAAGCTGCCATAGGTACAGTTGAAAAAAACTTACAAGTTTTTCCTAGTGTTATTAGACGAGCTATAAATGATACAGCTGGTAACTTTTCAATAGAATTTGAATGTGAAGGTTTAGGAAGAGAAGGTGGTGAGTTTTGTGAAGCACTTATGAAAGAACTAGGCATCTCAAAGTGTTCAATATAGTATTTGAAAATAATACAAATTTAGATATCAATATTGACTTTTTAAATGATATCGCTAAAGATATTGCCAACAAAGAGATTGAATTTATACTTACAAACAATGAAGAGATTCATGAGATAAATTTAACTACAAGAGGGATAGATAAACCTACTGATGTATTGAGTTTTCCTTATGAAAATATGCCAAATACACCACTGGGTTCAATTGTAATCTCTATAGATTTTGTAGAAGAAAAAGCAAAAGAGTATAATCATAGTATTCAAGATGAATTATCATTACTTTTTATTCATGGATTGTTACATTTAGTAGGATATGACCATGAAATTGACAATGGTGAACATAGAAAAAAAGAGGAAGAGATTATTACAAAGTTTAATCTTCCAAATAGTTTAATAGTAAGGAACAGTTAAGTGGATATACTAATATTTATAGTCTCAATGGGTGCATTAATTTATGGTGCTGATTTTATTATAGAACAAAGTGAAAAGATAGCATTACATTTTAATATTTCACCATTTATAATAGGTGCAACACTTATAGCATTGGGGACTAGTTTACCTGAAATGGCCGTTAGTATGAGTGCCTCTATCAAAGGAAGTGGTGATATAGCAGTTGCGAATGTAATAGGAAGTACTATTTTTAATATCTCTTTAGTACTTGGAGCTGTTTTTTTAATAGCTAAGAAAATAGAACCAAAACGAGATCTTTTTGCAAAAGACTCCTCTTGGTCATTGTTCCCTATTTTAATATTTATTCTTATGAGTATAGATGGGAAGCTAAGTCAACTTGATGGTTTCTTATTTGTAATGCTTATGGTTGCATATCTACTTTTTCTTATTCAAAGTAACCAAATGGAAGAGATTGATGAAGATTTAGCAAAAGAAAAATTTGCATGGGGTAAAACTATGCTTCTTTTATCTATTGGATTTATCTTTGTAGTTGGTGGTGCTGATTTTGCTATAGATAGTGCTGGAAATATTGCTAGAAATTTTGGTATAAGTGAGTGGATTATTGGTCTATTCCTTGTAGCTTTTGGTACAAGTTTACCTGAACTAGTTGTAAGTATTAAAGCAGCAAGAAATAACAATGCTGATATGGCAATAGGTGCAATTATAGGAAGTAATGTAGCTAACTTTACTATGGTATTAGGTTTAAGTTCAATTGTAAATCCACTCAATGTAAATCTATCTGCAAACTTTTTTGATGTTATGGCTGCATTAATTGTCTCTGTTATGTTAGTATTTATAACAGCAAATAAACTGTATAATAAGAGTGCTGGTATTGTTATGATGACTGTATTAGTCCTTGTAATTTCAAATAGCTTTTAATCCAGAAGGGGAATAAATAATGTTACACGAAAAACTTTTACAACAACAACTTGCATCACAGACAGGTACACTTTCTTTTAATGATTTACCATCTCATATTATGTCAACACTGGATAATATGGCTTTTGGTATAGCACAAAAAGAGGAGTTAGATTCTTATGAGGTAAAGAAAAGACTTGTTACAAATGTAAATAATCTTACAGATTCTGAAATAGAATACCTTAAAGAACAAATGTCAATCCTTATAGAAAAATCTGTGCAGGAAAATGAACCTATTGATGATAAAAATGTAGACAAAGAATTTGTTACTTTTTTAATTAGATTATATTACTAAAAGATTATTATGATTATCAATTCATCAAAAGTTAAATCAGAGGCATTATTGTTATTTTGTAGAGAATTAATAAACTCATATCAAAATAGTGATGAAAACATATTTAATATCTCTGATTCTATAAAAATTTTTGTTGATGAACAAACAGAACATTTACATAAAGCTATTAATGTATCTATACAACCAAAAGATTATTATATAAGAAATATTCGAGTATCACGAATTGCTATTATTTTAAAAACTTATGACCATATCAATGCAAATATTTCAAAAAAATTAAAACAAGGTGACAAGTTCAATCCAGCTATGCTTTGTTTTGCCTTACTTTCAACTTGGTTTGCAGAATTAAGTATCAATGAAGATGATAAAGAATTTTTATATTTTACACTTTATCCATATAGTGAAATATATGATAAACTCTTATTAAATCTTGAAGACATAAATTATAAAAATTTAAATTTAAATATGCTTTCAATAGCAGAAGATACTATTTTTAAACTTCATAATTATAGGTTTAAATAATGTTTGAATTAGAACTATTAGATTACAGAGACCCATTAGTTGGTGTAATAGTTATATTTACTATTATTTTTATTGCATCATTTTTAACCTATACTCTTAGTCTTTATAAAGAGAAACAGTCACGAAAAGAGTATAGAAAACTTTTAAAAAGATTTGAACTTGGAACTTTAAAAGAAGAAGACTATACTCATCTTTACTCTACTTATAATCTTCCTTTTGATTCTATTATTCTTTTAGCATCTACTTTTATACATGAAGGAAAACACAATAAAGCTATCTCTGTATATTTAGCACTCTTAGAGCTTGTAAAAGAACCTGTAAAAAAAGAAGAGTTATTAGAGTTACTTGGAAATGCTTATTTTAAAAGTGGGTTATTACAAAGAAGTAAAGAGATTTATCTTAAAATATTGAAGTTTCGTCCAAGAAATAAAATAGCATTAAAACATCTCTTATTAATATTTCAAAATTTAAATGAATACAATCGTGCACAAGAAGTTTTAGATGCACTTGA
Organism: Arcobacteraceae bacterium; assembly: GCA_963667095.1. GTDB lineage: Bacteria > Campylobacterota > Campylobacteria > Campylobacterales > Arcobacteraceae > JAIOSF01. The sequence continues at coordinate 606,004 of OY762960.1, forward strand.
TGAACTGGATGAAGACACAATCAAAGAAAGAATTTATTTAAATATCTTACAAATTATTGACAATCCTGTGTTGAGTTTTGAAAAAAAATCAACCCAACTTTATAATAATTTTGCCATAAACAAAAAACTAGAAAGAGTTGTTGCTAATTATCTTATTAAATTCAATAAAAAATTATTTTGGGAAAATATAGAACAATTTTCTCCTATGAAAATTATTGACTATTTATGGTATTTTGATTTTGATGACATAGATTGGGACAAAGTATCTTCAAGTAAAATTTTAACTGAAATTTACAGTGCAAAAGGGTTCATAAACATTGCAAAACAAAGTGACATTTTTGAACTCAATACACTTATCTCAGTAAAAAACTCTTCTGTAAAATCAGAACTAGATTTAAACTTTGAATTTATATGTTCTAAATGTAAAAAAACACATCCTATTTATGAATCAAGATGTCCTCATTGTAATGACTTGTTTTCATTAATAGTCGAACCCAAACTTAGTAAACCAACTATTAATTTAGCAAGTTTAGTTTAGGAATTGAGAGTATGAAAAAGAAAATTACACTTTATAGTGACGGTTCTAGTTTAGGAAATCCTGGTCCTGGAGGTTGGGGAACAATTCTGGAATTCAATGGTCATGAAAAAGAACTCAGCGGTGGTAATCTAGATACAACAAATAATCAGATGGAATTACAAGGTGTAATTGAAGGTTTAAAAGCATTAAAAGAACCTTGTCTTGTAGAAATTTATAGTGATAGTAAATATGTTGTACAAGCTATCAATGAATGGCTTACAAACTGGATAAAAAACAATTGGAGAACAGCTGGAAAAAAGCCTGTAAAAAACCAAGAACTTTGGCAAGAGTATCTTGAAGTATCAAAATTACACACTATAAAAGCAAATTGGGTAAAAGGACATGCCGGGCATCCACAAAATGAAAGATGTGATATACTTGCAAGAAATGAAGCTGAAAGACTCAAAGGGTAACTCAATGAATGTAATACGAAATAATAAACTTTTAGACCAAAAATCAGTTGCTGGCTTTATACTGAAGCCTAACTGTTTTGATATAAAAGATATTTATTTGGAGATAAAAAAAACATTTGAAAAATTTAATATAACGGTACTACTTGAAGAAAAAAGTGCTTTAGAACTAAAAATGAATTGTGGTATAGACTTTGATACTTTATGTAAAAAAAGTGATTTTTTGGTGACTCTAGGGGGAGATGGTACTTTAATCTCTGTTGCTAGGCGTGGTGTAGATTATCAAAAAGCAGTTATGGGTATCAATCTAGGAACATTGGGATTTCTTACAGATATTATGCCAGATGAGATAGAGCTTTTTTTAGAAAAGTTCACTCAAAATAACTACAGAATAGATCATCGTATGATGATAAAAGCAACTATTAATGGAGAAGAGATTGTTTCTTTTAATGATGTAGTAATTTCAAGAGAAACAGTAACTGGTATGATAACTCTTGATGCGAAAGTAAATGAAAGATTATTTAATAAATACACAGGAGATGGACTAATCATCTCAACTCCAACAGGCTCAACAGCTTATAATCTTTCTTGTAATGGACCTGTTGTATATCCACTAACAGATGCCTTCATCGTTACACCTATCTCACCACACTCTCTCACTCAAAGACCATTGGTCTTACCAGCAGATTTTAAAATAACATTTGAAAATAAAAATGGACAAAGTGCAATAGCAATTATAGATGGACACGATACTTATGAGTTAAAACCAAATGATATCATCACTATAGAGATAGCTTCTTCAAAAGCACAACTAATACATAGAAGTGAGCGAAACTATTTTGATGTATTAAATACAAAATTACATTGGGGTGCAAATTGATTAGTAGATTTTACTTAGAAAACTATTTGTCATTTGAACAAATAGAGTTAGAGTTTCAAAAAGGTTTAGTGGTATTTACAGGACCAAGTGGTGCTGGAAAATCTGTATTGATGAGTTCTATTTTAGCTTTGTTTGGTACAACAGATTCTAAAGCTGCTTTAAGTGAAGTATTACTTGAAGATTTACAAATTGAAGATGAGGGATATGGAATAGAAGATGAAGATGATATTATCATCAAACAAAATACCTCTTCTAAGACCAGATATTTTTTAAACAATCAAATCATCTCAAAGAAAAATCTTAAAGAATTCACAACAACATTTTCAAAACATCTTCACCTAAAAGATACAAGTGATTTTGATAGTGATAAGATTATCTCATTTTTAGATTTTTTAACATCACTAAATGATAGTGGTTACAAATCAATTCTCAATGAATTTCAAACAAAGTATGAAGAATATAATACTTTACAAAAAAAATTTACTAAAATCCAAAATGATGAAAAAGAACTTGATGACCTCATCGAATACACAAAATTTGAGATAGAAAAAATAGAAAAACTTGATCCAAAAGAGGATGAATATGATGAGCTAAAACATATCAAAGATAATCTTTCAAAAAAAGATAAAGTAGATGAAGTTCTAAGTGAAATACAACCTTTTTTAAACAATACGCATAAAATATCAAGTGCCTTACACCTTATAGATGAAGATAGTACCTTTTTTGATGAAGCTATCAATGAAGTGAATAATATCTTTGAAAAGTTTTATGATAGAATTGCTGCAAGTGATGAGATGGATATAGAACAAATCCTAACACGAATAGAGGAACTCTCTTCTTTAAATAAAAAATTCGGTGGAGTAAAAGAAGCTTTAGAGTACAAAAAAGAAAAAGAAAAAGAACTAGAAGGATATGAAAATATCTCTTTTGAAAAAGCTATCTTAGAAAAAAATATCAAGAAGTTATCTGTTGAATTAGAGGAGTTAGCAAAAAGTATTTCTACTAAAAGAAAAGAAAACTTATCATTATTGGAAAATAAAATCAACGAATATCTAAAGTTTTTATATCTTGAAAACCTTCAAATAAATATGGATAAAAAAGAGCTAGATGCAAGTGGTATTGATACAATAGAATTTACCCTTAATAACACAAAACTTTCTAAAATAAGTAGCGGTGAGTTCAACCGTCTTCGTCTTGCACTTTTAACAGCAAGAAGTCACTATGAGATAGATACAAATGGGATATTATTTTTAGATGAGATTGATGCAAATTTAAGTGGAAAAGAGTCTGCAAGTATTGCACAAGTTTTAAATAAACTTTCACAAAACTACCAAATATTTGCTATCTCACACCAACCACAACTAAGTGCTACAGCTCACCAACATTTCTTAGTAAAAAAAGAGAACAATATCTCTTGTGTAAAACCTCTAAACAAAGAGGAAAGAATCAATGAAATTGCAAGAATGATAAGTGGAGAAAATATCACTACTGAAGCTTTAGAATTTTCTAAACAACTTTTACAATAATAAAATAAGTAAGATTTATTATCTAAATTACTTACTTTATAATATCTTCTACTGTTAATTTTAACTTTTCAGTAGAAATGGGTTTTTGCAGTACTCTTTTTACACCTTTTTTTAAAGTATTTACTAACTCTTTTTTATCTACAATTGAAGTAACTAAAATTATATTGACATTTTTATCAATTGCCAAAATTTCTCCTGCTGCTTCATCGCCTTTCATATTTGGCATCTCTAAATCCATTGTAATAAAATCTGGTTTATGTTCTTTATATTGTTTTACTGCCTCAATACCATCTCCTGCAACTGCTATAACTTCATATCCAATCTCTTCTATCATTTTAGATAGTTTTGTTCTTGATAACTTTGAGTCATCTACAACTAAAAATTTCAAATTCTTTCCTTATTGATTATTATATTTTAAAACTGATAAGTGTAATATCATCATTTCTTTCTTCTTTGGCTTGATATTCACAAAGTTCATCTAAAAAAACTTCTTGTTGGTCAGCAAAAGACTCTTCATGATACTCTTTAATAATATTTACAAATCTTTTTTTACCAAATGGGAAACCTTTATCTCCTCCATTTTGATCAAAATAGCCATCTGTAGAAAGATAAAACTGCATATCGTCTTTTACATCAATTATGTATTCTGTATATTCATAGTTTTCTTTACAAACTCTATATCCCACAGACTGTCTATTCCCTTTTATAACATTTAATTCTTTTTTTTCATTTATATAAAATAGCGGTGTATTCGCACCACAAAACTTTAATTTTTTATCTTTTTTATTGTAATAAACAATTGCGCCATCAAAGCCTGCATTTGCTATACCTGTATCATCATCTTGTTTTAAAAGTTGTTTCATTGTTTTATTAAAGTTTGACATTATTTCAGCAGGAGAAACATCTTCTTCACTATTTATTATATTTGAGATTACTTGTCTTTCGATTGATTTTACAATCATAGTTACAAATGCACCTGGTACTCCATGTCCTGTACAATCTATAACCATCAACATACATTCATCATCATTTCTTAACTCTTCAAATAAATATATATCTCCTCCAACTATATCTTTTGGATGCCAAATTACCATATAATTAGTAAAGTATTTTTTGAAAATATCATTATCTGGTATTAAAGAATGTTGAATAAGTGAAGCATACTCTATACTATCTTTAGTTTTTTTATGAAGTTCTTCTATCTCTTCTTTAATTTTTTGAAATTCTGTAATATCATGCCGTATTGCAATATATTCCTGAATTTCATTATTATCATCTAAAATTGGGACTATTGTTACATTTACAATATATTGACTTCCATCTTTAGTTCTATTTGTAACTACACCTTTCCAAATCTTTTTGTTTGAAATTGTATTCCACAAATCTGTAAAGATAGTATCCTTCATTGAGGGGTCTCTTACAATGCTATGTTGTTTACCAATTAATTCCTCTTCTAAAAAACCAGATATTTTAATAAATTTATCATTTACATAAGTTATATTTCCATCAGGATCTGTTTTAGAAACAATTGTAGTACTATCAATAGCATTTTTGTATTGATTTAATATTCTTTCTGAAAGTGCGAGAGCTTTTCTCTCTTGAGCTAAACTAATACTATCTTCTAAAATATCTTTCAATTCTCGCGTATCTATTGGCTTTTGAAGAAAAAAATTAACTCTATACTTTATAGCTTTTACTAACTGTTCTTTACTATCTTGACCTGTTATGACTATAAATATTTGCTTTTTATCTAGTAATCTTATATTATCAATAAGTTCAAAGCCATCCATTAGCGGCATTTGAATATCTGTAATTACAATATCATATTTATTTTTTTTATAGAGTGAAAGAGCTTCTTTCCCATTTGCTGCAAATACAATATTCTCTATATTGTTTTTACGAAATAGCACTTGCATAAATGTAATAACATTAATATCATCTTCTGCAAGTAAAATACTTATTTCATCATTGACCAATTTAAATTTCCTTTAAAGCTTGAATTTTATCAAACTTAGTATAAATTTAAGATAAGTTTACCATAAATTATACTTATAAATAGAACTAACTATTTTAAGGAACATAAGCTATTTTGTTAATACCTAGTCCAGCTTCAAATCCACACATAAGATTTGCATTTACCACTGCTTGAGATGATGCACCTCGAAGTAGATTATCAATACTACTATTGATAAACAACGCATCTCCATTTTGCTCTACAAAAATATCACAAAAGTTTGTACCAGCTGTTGATTTTATATCTACTGGTGTCTCTTTTATCCGTACAAATTCACTTTTCTCATAGAACTCTTTTAAAATTGCTTTTGCATCTATATTTTCATCTATTGTTGTATATACACTTACAAGCATCCCACGAGTAGCAGGGATAAGATGTGGTACAAAACTCACTTTTAACTCTTTGTTTTTAAGGAGTTTTGCTTTTTCTATGATCTCTGGCATATGTCGATGTTTAAATGGATTGTATGCGAAGATATTATCATTTATCGTTACAAAGTGTGTAGTTTCGCTTAGTTTCTTTCCAGCTCCACTTACACCACTTTTTGCATCAATAAAAACATTTGAACTCTCATCGATAAACTCTACAAATGGTAAAAGTCCTAAAAGTGTAGCTGTAGGATAACATCCTGGGTTTGCTACTAGATTTGCTTTTTTTATCTCATCTTCATAAAACTCTGGTAGTCCATATACACTACTTGGTAAGTTTTCTTTATCTTCGTGTGGACAATAGTGTTTCTCATAAGTTTCAAGCTCAAGTCGATAATCAGCACTCAAATCTACAACTTTAACTCCAAGTGCCAACAACTCTTTAGCAAATGACATAGATGTTTTATGAGGAAGTGCAAGAAAACAAAGTTCAGATACCTCTGCCATAGCTTTAGGGTCTGCTTTTTGTACATCCATAGAGATAACATTTGTCAAACATGGATGAAGTGCATCTATAGTAGTATTACCCTCACTGTTTGCTATATATGTTAGGTTAAATTGTGGATGTGTATGTAAAATTTTAACTAGTTCAAGCCCAGTATATCCAGTAGCTCCAACTATTGAAACATTTGTTTTCATTGTTTTCCTCGAGTTTTCTTTGATTTTTGTCATTATATAGAAAAGTGAATTATATACCGCTTTTTGTATCTAGTAGTGCTACAAAATCATCTATACTCTTTAGCCATGATTGAATCAAACTCTCTGAAGCATCCATACGGATTAGTTCTTCCATAGCTTCATATACGAGTAGTGTATGGGGATATTCTATCATCAATTCTTCTATATGTACTATTATAAGTATTTGTAGTTTTTTTAGTTTGTCTTTTGGGTTTATGTTGTTATTGTTTTCTAATGTGACTTTTTCTTTTTTTTCAATGATTTTGAGTGCTATCTCTACATCTTTTGTTAATTCTAAAACTCCGTTCATCCATATCTTTACCATCGTGTCACTTGCACTTTTTCTCATAAGTATTCCTATGGCATCTGAGATATCTTTACTATAAGGAGATATTTTTTCTAGCTCTACTATGTTTGTATCTATTTTCTTTTTTAGTATTTTGAGTTTTGAGAGCAAAGTTCATCCTTTTACATAGTAATTACTAGTTGATAAAGAGATTATATAACTATAAAATTAGAAAAAACTTAAGTAGTAACTACTAGTAATTAGGATTATTGTGAATATAGAAAATTTAGATGAAAATATAGTTGATGAATTTTATATAAATATTGGGAAAAATGTAAAAAGATTAAGAGAAGAAAAAGGGCTTACACAACTTCAATTATCCCAAGCATTAGGTTTTAAATCGGTCGGGTTAGTTTCTCAATCAGAACTTTATCTGAAAAAGCAACATTTTAATTTAAAACATTTATATCTTATCTCTTTAGTTTTAGAGTGTGATATGAATGAGTTTTTTAAATAATATAATTAATCTATACTATCGTGATAATTGGCTTACAATTACTAGAGTATTCTAAAAACCCAGATTTCTTACAATTATGATAATATTCATCAATATCTTTATTTACTTGTAAAAAATTGTATTTAAAATTTCTTAATTTAATTTTTTCTAAACAATCTTTACTAGGTAGGTAGTCGCTCTTTTTTAAATTACAACTTGAACAACTTAATACTAAATTCCATATCTCATCAGCATAAACATAACTCCATGGAATAAAATGATCTACATGAATATTACTATCCAAATTACAACCACAATAAAAACATTTATTTGATTTATCTATTGAAAGTAGCATTTTCTTATGTTTTAAAAGAGAATTTCTTTTAGTTTTTCCAAGATTTTCAATCTTTGCTATTAACTTGGGAGTAAAATTTGTTTTTTCTAAAAACTTTGCCCACTCTAAAATTAATGCTTTATGAAAAAGTTCATAATTACTTTTAAAATAAGATACTGTTTTTTCATTTAAAATAATATATCTATTTTCCTGATTTGGAATTTTATATTTTTTTGAACTTCTTTCATGAAAATGCTTATAAAATAAATTCGATTCATCTGGTTGAAATCTTGGAATAACATCATATAAACATTTTTGTTTAATTTCTTGAATAATATCATTTTTGAAATCATGTTTTTTAAAATATTTATCAAAACTATCTGCAATATATTCCGTACCACAATATTTTTGAATAATTGAAATAACTTGAGGTTGAGAATTTTGTTTAAAATCTTGTTTGATTTTATATTTACACTCTTGAAACCAATAATACTTTAAAAAAGCTTCTGCAATATCATCATATGAAATTTTTATCTTTTTTGTATCTGTAGCATGAAATGCAACCTCTAATAAAAATTTTCCTAATGCAAACTTATATGTATTATCTTTCTTACCCTTCGTAATTATGTGTAAAAAAAGTTGTTCTAAATCTTGCTTCATATAATTACTTTAACATTGTTTTTCTAAAATTAAAATCAACCATATAATGCCATCTCTATTTAAACTATCATTATTAACTTTAGTTTCAAGTATTTTAAATCCAACATCTTTACACATATTTAACCATTCTTCTTGTTCTAAAATAAGAAAGAATCTACCTTTTTCGTCAAATCCATTTTCATTCACATCATTTCTAGATAAAGATACTGACATTAAAAATTTTCCACCATCATTTAACAAATTAAATATATTATAAATAGTTTTTTTAATGTCGTTTTCTTCTAAGTGCATAAGTGTAGCAATAGAATAAATTCCATTAAATTTTATATCAAAATTTAAGTTGTTCGGTAAAGTCCTATGAAATAAATTATTTGATAGTTCAGGATGAATTTTTTTAGATTCCGTAATCATATTTTCAGAACCATCTACAGCAATTATATTATATCCATTAGAGAGCATAAAAAAAGCATCTCTCCCTGATCCACAACCAATTTCTAAAAGTTTACTTTTTTTTGAAAATGTTTTTAATAATAAATTTTGGATTTCTTGAACATTGGCAAGTTCATACCGTTCAGTAAGTAACGGTGCATTTGCTGAATAATAATTTAATGTTTTACTCAACATATCCACCTTTATAGAAATTAATAGCTTTCTTAGTGCTTTGTATCTACTTTAAAAGTAGAATCTAACAAATTCTATCCTCGTCATAATACACTTCTTCTATCTCAAACTCTTTTTTTCCACCTGGAAGTTGTGCTATGCACTCATCCCCTACACTTTTACCTAAAAGTTGTTTTGCTAGTGGAGAGTGAAAAGATATTTTTCCCTCATCTGGATTACTGTGTGATGAAGCAACTATAGTATAAGTTATCTCATCTTCTGTATCTACATCTATAAGTTTGATTGTTGAACCAAAGCTTATCTTATCGTGAGGTAAAGAACTTGGGTCTATTATCACTACTCTTGTGATAAGGTCTTCTAGTTCTGCAATTTTTTTATTGATATTTGCTTGGTCTTCTTTTGCAGCATGGTATTCTGCATTTTCTTTTAAGTCACCAAGTTGTCTAGCTTCTTCAATAGCAACCAATATTTTTGGTCTTTGAACTAATTTCATATCATTTAAAGTTTCAGTTAATGTATCATAATCAGCACTTGTCATTGGTTCTTTTTGCATTATTTTTTACCTTTTTCTTTTAATTCTCGTTTCCAGTCTTTTTCAAATTTTTTTCTTTTTAAATAAGATAAATTTTCAATAAATACATGACCACTTAGATGTTCCATTTCATGTTGCCATGCAACAGCTAAAAAGTCTTCTGCTTCCATAGTTTGTTTTTCACCATGTCTATCAAAATATTCTACGATAACATGTTCAGCTCTTTTTACTTCTGCGTGAAAACCAGGAACACTTAAACAACCTTCATTAAATACCAATTCACCATCTTTATGAGTTATAACTGGATTTATAGCTTCGATTAAATTTTCTGGCTTTTGTAAGCCATCATCATCTCCACCCTCATTATCTATCGGCAAATTTATAATCAGTACATTTAAATCAACTCCAACTTGAATCGCTGCAAGACCTACTCCGCTTGCACTCATCATAGTTTCATTCATATCATTCAAAAGAATGTGAAGTTCTTGATCAAAAACTTCTACATCTCTTGATTTTTTTCTCAAAATTGGATTTGGATAAGTTACTATCTCTCTAACCATTTTACTCTTTACCTACTCGTGTTTTGCTATTACTTTATCAACAAGTCCATAGTCACAAGCTTCTTGTGCTGACATAAAGTTATCTCTATCTGTATCAAGTGCAATTTTTTCAACATCTTGACCTGTATGTTCTGCTAAAAGTTGATTTAACTCATCTTTCATTCTCAAAATCTCTTTTGCTTGGATAGCTATATCTGTAGCTTGACCTTGTGCACCACCTAAAGGTTGGTGTATCATAATTCTACTATGAGGAAGAGAATATCTTTTCCCTTTAGCCCCAGCACTTAATAAAAAAGCACCCATAGAAGCAGCTTGTCCTATACAAATAGTACAAATATCTGGTTTAATATAGTTCATTGTATCAAACATAGACATACCTGCAGTTACAACTCCACCTGGAGAGTTTATATAAAGGTAGATATCTTTTTCTGGATCTTCTGCTTCTAAAAATAGAAGTTGTGCCACAATAGTAGAAGCAACTTGATCGTTTACCTCACCACTTAGCATAATAATTCTATCTTTTAAAAGACGAGAGTAGATATCATAACTTCTCTCTCCTCTTCCTGTTTGTTCAACAACAACTGGTATATAAGACATTATTTTCCTGCTTTCTCATCTAAAAGTTTAGTAATAACTTTTTGCTCAATCATAGACATTTTAATAGCTGGTAAGTACCCTGCTTCTTGGTATTGTTTGATTAGAGCTTGACCATCTTGACCTTGCATCATCGCTTCATAGTATAATGTTTGTGTAACTTCTTGATCAGTTACTTCTACTTTTTCAGCTTTTGCTAATGCATCTACTATAAATGTAGCTTTTACACTTTTTGTAGCTTCTGGAGTTGCTTCTTTTCTCATCTCTTCGATTTTTTCTTTGTTTTCTTGAAGTTCTTTTATCTCTTCATCACTCATTGATCTTACTTGATTGTTAAGTGCTTGGCTAATTTCTTGCTCTAGTACTGCTGTAGGAACTGCAAAGTCTATTTTCTCTACAAGTGCTTCAAGGTATGCTGGTTTTAACTCTTCATTGTAATATTTAGCTGTTTTTTCCGCTTTGATTTGCTCTTTCATTTTTTCTTTTAGCATATCAACAGTTGCACCCTCTTCTTGAGGTAATACTTTTTTAGCAAATTCATCATCAATTACAGGTTCAGCTTTTTCTTGTATCTCATGTAATTTTACTTTAAATACAACATCAGCACCTGCTAAGTTTGCAGCTTGATAATCTTTTGGGAAAGTAACTGTAATCTCTTTTTCTTCCTCATATTTCATACCGATAACTTGCTCTTCAAATCCTGGGATAAAAGAACCTGAACCAATTTCTAATGTATGTTTCTCAGCTTTTCCACCTTCAAATGCTACACCATCTTTGAATCCTTCAAAATCAATCACTGCGAAGTCACCCTCTTTTGCCATTCTTTTTCTTTTGATTTTTTCTAAAGGTGCAGAGTGTGCTGCCATCTCATTTAACTTTTCATCAATCTCTTTAGCTGTAACTTTTTTAGTTTTAATTTCTGGTAATAATGCTTTATAATCACCTAAATCAAACTTTGGTCTAGCAGATAATTGAATCTCAACTTCTACATCACCATTCTCTTTTTTGTCAAATTTTGTGATAGCTGGTTCACCGATTAAATCACTATTAGCTATTTTTAACTCTAGCAATGCATCATTTAAAACGGCTCTTAAAGCTTCACCTTCAGCATCTTGTTGTAACTTTTCAGCATATCTACTTTTTACAACTGCTACAGGAACTTTCCCTTTTCTAAAACCTTGTACATCTAGTGTTTTAGCTGCTTGTTTAGCTATTTTTGTTAAGCTGTCGTCAATTGTTTTTGCCAGTAGTGTAGCAGTTACAACTGCGTTTGCTTCATCTGTTTTCTTTGCGTTAAATTCCATTATATTTGAACTCCATAATTAATATTTTGGGCTGATTTTATCAAAAAACAGCTTATAATTTACTAGAATCATTTTATTAGATTGATTTTATTACGATTAAAGTGATTTTAGATATAATTCGCAAATAGATATACACAGATAGAAAAGGGACGATATAATGAAGGGATACAAACTATTTTCAGGCTCTGCAAATCCAGAGTTCTCAAAGAAAGTTGCTGATTATTTAAAAGTAAGTTTAGGTGAAATACAACTCAATAAATTTAGTGATGGTGAGATAAATGTAAATATCACAGAAAGTGTAAGAGGAAGAGATGTTTTCATCATTCAACCTACTTGTGCACCAACAAATGATAATTTAATGGAACTATTAATTATGACTGATGCATTTAAAAGAAGTAATGCAGGAAGTGTAACAGCAGTAATTCCATATTTTGGATATGCAAGACAAGATAGAAAAGCAGCACCAAGAGTTCCTATCTCTGCAAAACTTGTAGCTTCTATGATAGAAAGATCTGGAATTGATCAAGTTATCACTGTAGATTTACACGCAGCTCAAATTCAAGGCTTTTTTGATATTCCAGTTGATAACTTATATGGTTCTATTATCTTTACAGATTATTTAAAACAAAAAAATCTTCCAAATCCTATCATAGCATCTCCAGATATTGGTGGTGTGGCACGGGCAAGAAACTATGCACAAAAATTAGGGCTTGAACTTGTAATCGTTGATAAAAGAAGAGAAAAAGCAAATGAATCTGAAGTTATGAATATCATTGGAGATGTAACAGGTAGAGATGTTATTTTAGTAGATGATATGGTTGATACAGCTGGTACATTAGTAAAAGCAGCAGAAGTTCTTAAAAAAAGAGGAGCAACTTCTGTTATGGCATGTTGTACACATGGTGTATTAAGTGGTCCCGCTTACGAAAGACTTGAGAATGGTGCTTTAGATGAACTTGTTATAACAGATACTATACCTCTAAAACAAAAATGTTCAAAAATTACAGTACTTACAGCAAGTAAAATATTTGCAGAAACAATTAGAAGAATTTCAAATAACGAATCAGTAAACGACATCTTTTCAGAATAGTAACTTCACTATTTTTTTCACAATAGTGATATAAAAAAGTTTTTTATATCACTATGTATTACCTCAATTTTCACTTATGGTTATACTTAACTTATAATATAATAATTTATTAAATTAGAAAATTTATAAAAAAGCAACTCACTAGAAACTTTTATATTATAGAATAGTTAAAATAAAAAAACTGGTTAAGGGATTTTACTATGAAAATAATTATTAGAAGTTCAAATGGTGACTTAAGAGAGCAAGAAGTTACACAAGATATGAATTTTACACCTACTCAAGGTGAACATCTATATTTTACTGGAGTTGAGTCTTACCAATTCCAACTTGTAAATGACAACAGTACAATGAATGTATATTTTATGACAAACGATGGAGAAAAAATCAATATCGTTTTAAATGATATGGCAGAATTAATCCAACAAAACAATCCTATGGATCCGTTTAGTGTTGATACTATTTTTGGTGTTTCTACAAATGCCCAAGGAGATCAACAAATTGATGCTGCTTTACATAACCCTGAGTTTGAAAGTGGAGAGATTATTGAAGCCCTTAAAGAAGCTTTATCTTTAGATGGCTCAACAGTTGCAGGGGGAGCTATTATTGATGATTTTCAAGCAATGCTTGATAATATGGAAGCTACTGCTGCTGGTGGACCAGAAGATACAGCATATTTAACTCCTGAAGAACAAAATCAATTAGATGAATTAAATGATGCAGCAGCAGACGAAGGGAACCCTGAAAGTCCAGAAGATACACCCCCTACAAGTACACCTCCTCCATCAAATACATATACAGAAACAACTCTTAGCATATCAGGTATGACAACTGTTTATGAAGGTGATGAAGCCAGCTATCAACTTACAGTTACACAAGCCCCTTTTGTAGATATGATAGTAGATGTTACAATTACAGATATAACAACAAATGGAGATGTAGTGCTTGAAACTATTCAAGTAACTATCCCAGCAGGTTCAACTACATCTGAAATATTTACTATTGATAATGTAGATGACAATATTAAAGAGAATCCAGAAGATTACAGTGTAGCTATTACAGGAAATACAAGTGGTGGTTTTGATCAAGTAAATTATGGAGATACAGAAGTTGTAACAACTATTACTGATGATGTACCAAATAACCCAGCTGGACCAGAAGATTTACTTACATTCCAACTATTTGCAGCAGATGCAAGTGGAAATGTATCAACAGATGCTTCAGTTATCTATGAAGATGGGGAAACAAGTGCATACTATGTAGTACTTGCTGTTGATGCAAACGGAACACCATTGGCAACGCAACCAACTGGAACAGTAGATGTAAGTTTTAATAATAATGGAACAACTACAGGGGCAGATTACACAAGCTCAACAACATCAGCAACAATTGGTACAGCATTTAGTGCAACTGCAATTGATGATGTATTAGCAGATAATGGAGAAACATTCACTGTAGAGTTAGAAGGTAACTACTCTGAAGCTTCTACATATGAGAAAGTAACATATAATGATGCTACTGTTACTACAACAATTGTAGATGAAACTTCAACAACTCCAACAACAGATGATGATAATGCATTTACATTCCAACTATTTGCAGCAGATGCAAGTGGAAATGTATCAACAGATGCTTCAGTTATCTATGAAGATGGGGAAACAAGTGCATACTATGTAGTACTTGCTGTTGATGCAAACGGAACACCATTGGCAACGCAACCAACTGGAACAGTAGATGTAAGTTTTAATAATAATGGAACAACTACAGGGGCAGATTACACAAGCTCAACAACATCAGCAACAATTGGTACAGCATTTAGTGCAACTGCAATTGATGATGTATTAGCAGATAATGGAGAAACATTCACTGTAGAGTTAGAAGGTAACTACTCTGAAGCTTCTACATATGAGAAAGTAACATATAATGATGCTACTGTTACTACAACAATTGTAGATGAAACTTCAACAACTCCAACAACAGATGATGATAATGCATTTACATTCCAACTATTTGCAGCAGATGCAAGTGGAAATGTATCAACAGATGCTTCAGTTATCTATGAAGATGGGGAAACAAGTGCATACTATGTAGTACTTGCTGTTGATGCAAACGGAACACCATTGGCAACGCAACCAACTGGAACAGTAGATGTAAGTTTTAATAATAATGGAACAACTACAGGGGCAGATTACACAAGCTCAACAACATCAGCAACAATTGGTACAGCATTTAGTGCAACTGCAATTGATGATGTATTAGCAGATAATGGAGAAACATTCACTGTAGAGTTAGAAGGTAACTACTCTGAAGCTTCTACATATGAGAAAGTAACATATAATGATGCTACTGTTACTACAACAATTGTAGATGAAACTTCAACAACTCCAACAACAGATGATGATAATGCATTTACATTCCAACTATTTGCAGCAGATGCAAGTGGAAATGTATCAACAGATGCTTCAGTTATCTATGAAGATGGGGAAACAAGTGCATACTATGTAGTACTTGCTGTTGATGCAAACGGAACACCATTGGCAACGCAACCAACTGGAACAGTAGATGTAAGTTTTAATAATAATGGAACAACTACAGGGGCAGATTACACAAGCTCAACAACATCAGCAACAATTGGTACAGCATTTAGTGCAACTGCAATTGATGATGTATTAGCAGATAATGGAGAAACATTCACTGTAGAGTTAGAAGGTAACTACTCTGAAGCTTCTACATATGAGAAAGTAACATATAATGATGCTACTGTTACTACAACAATTGTAGATGAAACTTCAACAACTCCAACAACAGATGATGATAATGCATTTACATTCCAACTATTTGCAGCAGATGCAAGTGGAAATGTATCAACAGATGCTTCAGTTATCTATGAAGATGGGGAAACAAGTGCATACTATGTAGTACTTGCTGTTGATGCAAACGGAACACCATTGGCAACGCAACCAACTGGAACAGTAGATGTAAGTTTTAATAATAATGGAACAACTACAGGGGCAGATTACACAAGCTCAACAACATCAGCAACAATTGGTACAGCATTTAGTGCAACTGCAATTGATGATGTATTAGCAGATAATGGAGAAACATTCACTGTAGAGTTAGAAGGTAACTACTCTGAAGCTTCTACATATGAGAAAGTAACATATAATGATGCTACTGTTACTACAACAATTGTAGATGAAACTTCAACAACTCCAACAACAGATGATGATAATGCATTTACATTCCAACTATTTGCAGCAGATGCAAGTGGAAATGTATCAACAGATGCTTCAGTTATCTATGAAGATGGGGAAACAAGTGCATACTATGTAGTACTTGCTGTTGATGCAAACGGAACACCATTGGCAACGCAACCAACTGGAACAGTAGATGTAAGTTTTAATAATAATGGAACAACTACAGGGGCAGATTACACAAGCTCAACAACATCAGCAACAATTGGTACAGCATTTAGTGCAACTGCAATTGATGATGTATTAGCAGATAATGGAGAAACATTCACTGTAGAGTTAGAAGGTAACTACTCTGAAGCTTCTACATATGAGAAAGTAACATATAATGATGCTACTGTTACTACAACAATTGTAGATGAAACTTCAACAACTCCAACAACAGATGATGATAATGCATTTACATTCCAACTATTTGCAGCAGATGCAAGTGGAAATGTATCAACAGATGCTTCAGTTATCTATGAAGATGGGGAAACAAGTGCATACTATGTAGTACTTGCTGTTGATGCAAACGGAACACCATTGGCAACGCAACCAACTGGAACAGTAGATGTAAGTTTTAATAATAATGGAACAACTACAGGGGCAGATTACACAAGCTCAACAACATCAGCAACAATTGGTACAGCATTTAGTGCAACTGCAATTGATGATGTATTAGCAGATAATGGAGAAACATTCACTGTAGAGTTAGAAGGTAACTACTCTGAAGCTTCTACATATGAGAAAGTAACATATAATGATGCTACTGTTACTACAACAATTGTAGATGAAACTTCAACAACTCCAACAACAGATGATGATAATGCATTTACATTCCAACTATTTGCAGCAGATGCAAGTGGAAATGTATCAACAGATGCTTCAGTTATCTATGAAGATGGGGAAACAAGTGCATACTATGTAGTACTTGCTGTTGATGCAAACGGAACACCATTGGCAACGCAACCAACTGGAACAGTAGATGTAAGTTTTAATAATAATGGAACAACTACAGGGGCAGATTACACAAGCTCAACAACATCAGCAACAATTGGTACAGCATTTAGTGCAACTGCAATTGATGATGTATTAGCAGATAATGGAGAAACATTCACTGTAGAGTTAGAAGGTAACTACTCTGAAGCTTCTACATATGAGAAAGTAACATATAATGATGCTACTGTTACTACAACAATTGTAGATGAAACTTCAACAACTCCAACAACAGATGATGATAATGCATTTACATTCCAACTATTTGCAGCAGATGCAAGTGGAAATGTATCAACAGATGCTTCAGTTATCTATGAAGATGGGGAAACAAGTGCATACTATGTAGTACTTGCTGTTGATGCAAACGGAACACCATTGGCAACGCAACCAACTGGAACAGTAGATGTAAGTTTTAATAATAATGGAACAACTACAGGGGCAGATTACACAAGCTCAACAACATCAGCAACAATTGGTACAGCATTTAGTGCAACTGCAATTGATGATGTATTAGCAGATAATGGAGAAACATTCACTGTAGAGTTAGAAGGTAACTACTCTGAAGCTTCTACATATGAGAAAGTAACATATAATGATGCTACTGTTACTACAACAATTGTAGATGAAACTTCAACAACTCCAACAACAGATGATGATAATGCATTTACATTCCAACTATTTGCAGCAGATGCAAGTGGAAATGTATCAACAGATGCTTCAGTTATCTATGAAGATGGGGAAACAAGTGCATACTATGTAGTACTTGCTGTTGATGCAAACGGAACACCATTGGCAACGCAACCAACTGGAACAGTAGATGTAAGTTTTAATAATAATGGAACAACTACAGGGGCAGATTACACAAGCTCAACAACATCAGCAACAATTGGTACAGCATTTAGTGCAACTGCAATTGATGATGTATTAGCAGATAATGGAGAAACATTCACTGTAGAGTTAGAAGGTAACTACTCTGAAGCTTCTACATATGAGAAAGTAACATATAATGATGCTACTGTTACTACAACAATTGTAGATGAAACTTCAACAACTCCAACAACAGATGATGATAATGCATTTACATTCCAACTATTTGCAGCAGATGCAAGTGGAAATGTATCAACAGATGCTTCAGTTATCTATGAAGATGGGGAAACAAGTGCATACTATGTAGTACTTGCTGTTGATGCAAACGGAACACCATTGGCAACGCAACCAACTGGAACAGTAGATGTAAGTTTTAATAATAATGGAACAACTACAGGGGCAGATTACACAAGCTCAACAACATCAGCAACAATTGGTACAGCATTTAGTGCAACTGCAATTGATGATGTATTAGCAGATAATGGAGAAACATTCACTGTAGAGTTAGAAGGTAACTACTCTGAAGCTTCTACATATGAGAAAGTAACATATAATGATGCTACTGTTACTACAACAATTGTAGATGAAACTTCAACAACTCCAACAACAGATGATGATAATGCATTTACATTCCAACTATTTGCAGCAGATGCAAGTGGAAATGTATCAACAGATGCTTCAGTTATCTATGAAGATGGGGAAACAAGTGCATACTATGTAGTACTTGCTGTTGATGCAAACGGAACACCATTGGCAACGCAACCAACTGGAACAGTAGATGTAAGTTTTAATAATAATGGAACAACTACAGGGGCAGATTACACAAGCTCAACAACATCAGCAACAATTGGTACAGCATTTAGTGCAACTGCAATTGATGATGTATTAGCAGATAATGGAGAAACATTCACTGTAGAGTTAGAAGGTAACTACTCTGAAGCTTCTACATATGAGAAAGTAACATATAATGATGCTACTGTTACTACAACAATTGTAGATGAAACTTCAACAACTCCAACAACAGATGATGATAATGCATTTACATTCCAACTATTTGCAGCAGATGCAAGTGGAAATGTATCAACAGATGCTTCAGTTATCTATGAAGATGGGGAAACAAGTGCATACTATGTAGTACTTGCTGTTGATGCAA
Source organism: Arcobacteraceae bacterium (assembly GCA_963667095.1). Classification (GTDB taxonomy): domain Bacteria; phylum Campylobacterota; class Campylobacteria; order Campylobacterales; family Arcobacteraceae; genus JAIOSF01. Next base: position 625,240 of record OY762960.1, read on the forward strand.
ACGGAACACCATTGGCAACGCAACCAACTGGAACAGTAGATGTAAGTTTTAATAATAATGGAACAACTACAGGGGCAGATTACACAAGCTCAACAACATCAGCAACAATTGGTACAGCATTTAGTGCAACTGCAATTGATGATGTATTAGCAGATAATGGAGAAACATTCACTGTAGAGTTAGAAGGTAACTACTCTGAAGCTTCTACATATGAGAAAGTAACATATAATGATGCTACTGTTACTACAACAATTGTAGATGAAACTTCAACAACTCCAACAACAGATGATGATAATGCATTTACATTCCAACTATTTGCAGCAGATGCAAGTGGAAATGTATCAACAGATGCTTCAGTTATCTATGAAGATGGGGAAACAAGTGCATACTATGTAGTACTTGCTGTTGATGCAAACGGAACACCATTGGCAACGCAACCAACTGGAACAGTAGATGTAAGTTTTAATAATAATGGAACAACTACAGGGGCAGATTACACAAGCTCAACAACATCAGCAACAATTGGTACAGCATTTAGTGCAACTGCAATTGATGATGTATTAGCAGATAATGGAGAAACATTCACTGTAGAGTTAGAAGGTAACTACTCTGAAGCTTCTACATATGAGAAAGTAACATATAATGATGCTACTGTTACTACAACAATTGTAGATGAAACTTCAACAACTCCAACAACAGATGATGATAATGCATTTACATTCCAACTATTTGCAGCAGATGCAAGTGGAAATGTATCAACAGATGCTTCAGTTATCTATGAAGATGGGGAAACAAGTGCATACTATGTAGTACTTGCTGTTGATGCAAACGGAACACCATTGGCAACGCAACCAACTGGAACAGTAGATGTAAGTTTTAATAATAATGGAACAACTACAGGGGCAGATTACACAAGCTCAACAACATCAGCAACAATTGGTACAGCATTTAGTGCAACTGCAATTGATGATGTATTAGCAGATAATGGAGAAACATTCACTGTAGAGTTAGAAGGTAACTACTCTGAAGCTTCTACATATGAGAAAGTAACATATAATGATGCTACTGTTACTACAACAATTGTAGATGAAACTTCAACAACTCCAACAACAGATGATGATAATGCATTTACATTCCAACTATTTGCAGCAGATGCAAGTGGAAATGTATCAACAGATGCTTCAGTTATCTATGAAGATGGGGAAACAAGTGCATACTATGTAGTACTTGCTGTTGATGCAAACGGAACACCATTGGCAACGCAACCAACTGGAACAGTAGATGTAAGTTTTAATAATAATGGAACAACTACAGGGGCAGATTACACAAGCTCAACAACATCAGCAACAATTGGTACAGCATTTAGTGCAACTGCAATTGATGATGTATTAGCAGATAATGGAGAAACATTCACTGTAGAGTTAGAAGGTAACTACTCTGAAGCTTCTACATATGAGAAAGTAACATATAATGATGCTACTGTTACTACAACAATTGTAGATGAAACTTCAACAACTCCAACAACAGATGATGATAATGCATTTACATTCCAACTATTTGCAGCAGATGCAAGTGGAAATGTATCAACAGATGCTTCAGTTATCTATGAAGATGGGGAAACAAGTGCATACTATGTAGTACTTGCTGTTGATGCAAACGGAACACCATTGGCAACGCAACCAACTGGAACAGTAGATGTAAGTTTTAATAATAATGGAACAACTACAGGGGCAGATTACACAAGCTCAACAACATCAGCAACAATTGGTACAGCATTTAGTGCAACTGCAATTGATGATGTATTAGCAGATAATGGAGAAACATTCACTGTAGAGTTAGAAGGTAACTACTCTGAAGCTTCTACATATGAGAAAGTAACATATAATGATGCTACTGTTACTACAACAATTGTAGATAATGATATTGCACCCGAAGCAAAAGATAATACAAACACTGCTACAGAAACTGGTGCAGAGTTTATAGCAGCTGAAGATGAAGCTAATGATGGACAAAGTGCAACAGGTAATGTTATCACAGATACACAAGCAGATATTGGTTCAAATCCATTAAGTATAACAGCTATCAATTTCAATGGTTCAGTTATCAATATACCTACAAATGGAGATGATATTACTATTACAGGTGATTATGGAACATTAACTATCAATAATACTGGTGCTTACACTTATGATGTAAATGAAAGTATTACAGATAGTTGGAATGTAGGAAAATCAGAAATTGATCAATTTACATATACATTAAGTGATGGATATAATCCAGATGATACAGCAAAATTATCTATTACTGTAGAGGGGAAAGATGATGCTCCAGTTATTACATCAATTAGTGCAAATGATAGAGCTACACATACTATTGATGGGCTTATAGATATTGATGGTGATGGCATTGCTGATGAATATACTCCTGATGATTTAACACAATCTGATAAAGGTCTTATTTTTGCTGGTGAAAATGGAGATTTAAATATAAATATGGGAACTGTTTCATCAAGTATGTCAGTTGAATATAATGGTGGTCAAGCAAGTTATCATAACGCAATAGGATACTATTTAGCAGATGAGAATGGAAATCCTACAGAAGCACATATAATTTATGTTGAAGATGCTAGCTTTGTAGGAACACAAGCAGAGATGTTAGGTACATTAAATAATCTTGTAGGAAATGTAGGATTCTTTATCATCCCTGATGGAGGAGACAAAAACATTACTACAGAGTCAGAAATCACATTTGATAATCAAGGGAATATGATTATCAATAATACTACACAAACTGTATATTATAGTGATAATGACTTGAACTCTGACAATCATGACCATGTTGTTGCAACTGTAAACGAAAATGGTGGACTTATTCTTGGATTTGAAGATTTAAGTTTAGGAGATAAAGATTATGATGATGTTGTACTTACAATTAAACTTTGTGACACTTTAAGTGAAACTAATCAAATCTTAACAAATATTGAACTTTCAGATGTAGATGATACAAATTTAGCAAGTGCTACGATTGTACTAAAAAACTACCAAGCTAGTGATGAAATCAAATATGAAAACTTACCTAATGGAATTAGTGGAAATAGTGAAATAATCAATGGTACTTTAGTTATTACACTTAGTGGTAGTGCAACAATCGGACAATACGAAGATGCACTTGAATCACTTACATTTACTACCACAAGTGAAGATAGAACTCCTAGAGAATTTGCATTTACTGTTAATGATGGAGATAAAACAAGTAATGAAAAAATTGTAACTGTTGATATAGGTGGATGTAGTTTAAATACGGGTGATTATATAAATCCTCCTGTAGCAGATGCGGTTCTCACCACTTCAAATCTTGATACTGATGATGCTGTAATTGCTACTTTTGCATCAAAAACTAATACACCTGATGTTGAAGATATAGCATTCTTTAAAAAACTTGATATTGGTGGTGGTCTTGATGGAGATATAACAAATGCAGAAAATGATTCTTCTGATCCAGCTGACTTAGGTGGATCAGATATAGAAACTACAGAAAATAATCTAGTATTTGATATCACATCGTTACCTACTTATGGTGATGTTTATATTCAAGTTGGTGATGTTTATACTAAACTAGATGCATCTAACTTAGATGAAGCATCAACACTACTGGATACTGCGGACACTGTATATTGGTCTGCTACACATGAACAAGTAAATACATATACAAATACTGTAACTAATTTAGTTCAAAACAGTATAGGTGGAGACTATACTTCTAGTGATATTCAATCAAGTTGGCAAAGTGATGATGTAACTGTTATCGCAAGGGATGAAAATAATCAAGAAGCAAGTATAAATTATGTTACAAATGATGGTATAGGAGTAAGTGGGAATACAGGTAGTGGACCATCTAACCAATTAGGTTATGATCCAACAGCTCAAAAAGCAGAATCTATTATATTTGATTTTAAAAATCCTGCTACAGATGCTAGTGTTGCTATCACTCACTTAATTAAAGGAGAAAATGGTGGAGAAGTTGGTACATTTGAAGCATTTTTAGATGGAAAGTCTTTAGGAGTATTTACTTTCTCAAATAATTCTTCTGCTGGTGCTGATTATACACTTACTGCTGAAGCTCATGGTTCAGGTAATAGTGCTGGAAGTAATTCAGGTACATTAAATATTGATGATCTTGTATTTGACCAATTAAGATTCTCAGCACAAGAGTATGCTTCACAAGGTTCATCTACAGATTCAAGTGACTACTTCATAGGTGGTATTACTTATCATGAAGTTCCAGATGTTGAATTTGAGTATAAAGTTATTGATGAATCAAATAATCCTAGTGAAGAGGTAAAAGTAGTTATAGATGTGGCTACTGATACACCAGTTCCTGAAGCGGATACAAATGCAACACCGACAACTACAGACGATTCTATTACAACACCAGAAGATACGCCATATATATTAACAATGGATGATTTTGGTACATATTCAGATGAAACAGAAGCTCAAAAAATAAGTATCGAATCACTCCCAACAAATGGTGTGCTAAAACTTGATGGAATAGAAATATCTGCAAATACTGAAATTAGTGTATCAGATATTACTACTGGAAAACTTTCATTTACACCATCAAATGATACAGATAATGATAGTAGTTTTAACTTTAAAATGAGTGATGGAGAGCTATGGAGTGATGCACATACAACTACAGTAAATGTACTAGCAGTTGCAGATATTCCAACAGCTTCTATAAATGTTGAGGAAACTACAAGTGGAACAGGAACAAATATTACTATTGTGACATTAACAAAAGGAATTTCACATGTTAATTATGAACTTTCTGATGGTACAAAAGTAAAAATTAATTATCCTGATGGTACTGATATTAAAGATCCAACTGATGCAACAAAATACATTGATGCGATAGAAGCACACACAGGCAAAGATGTTGTTGGATATGAGATAAAAGGTGGAACATATATCTTTAATCAATATGGTGAATATTTAAGAGAAGCAGTAGATGCTGATAATAGTGCTGTTCCTGAATACAATGGAAGCATAACAGAAAATGCAACTTATATCTTTGGAGATAGTTCTAATTTAGTATATTCAGTTGATATTACTGCAGCCTTAGCAGATACAGATAACAGTGAAACATTAACAGTCTCAATTAATGGTGTTCCAATCGGAGCTGTATTATCAAGTGATATTTATACCTTAGTTGATAATAATGATGGTTCTTGGGATGTTACAGTTCCTGCAGGGATAAAAACAATCAGCGACACTTTAACAATGACTACTTCTGAACAACATTCTGACTTAAATTTAAATATCACTGCAAGAGCAACAGAAACAAATGAAAATGAAAATGGTCTTAATTACAAAGAGGCAACTGCAAGTGATGCTTTAATAAATATTGAGATAACTGATTCTACACCAAATATTGATGGTGATAATATTGTATATGAAGAAGCACTTACAAATTCTTATGATGACAGAGAAATGACAACTGGTACATTTAAAATTACCACAGAAGATGGTCTTTCAAATATTTCTATAAACGGAACAACTATCACTGAGAGTGAATTATTAGAGATTGTAGCTACTCCAAAAGTTATCACAACTACCTATGGAGAGATTGAAATCAATGGATATGATGCCACAACAGGAATGGTAAACTATAGTTATGAAATAAAAGAAAATACTACTGACCATACAGTTGCAAATCAAAAAGACAGTGTAGTAGATAGTATTAGTATTAAAGTAACAGATACAGATGGTGATACAAAAGAAACTAATTTAGATGTAACAATTGTTGATGATATACCAACTGTAAGTGATCAAAATGCTCACTTGACATTTGGAGCTGATGGAACTGTAACTACAACAACTACAACAAACTTAGTGTTTACACTTGATGTTTCTGGTTCAATGACAAATAATGATGGTAAAATTACTTTAGATGATGGTACTCAGACTGATAGGCTTGAATTGGCAAAAGATGCTATTATTGATGCTGTAGGAGCATATATGGATCAAGGAGCTGTTAATGTAAATCTTACACTTTTTGCTGAAACTGCAAGAATGGTTGATTTTTCAAATGCAACTGGTCAACAAAGTTGGATGACTGTTACAGCAAATAATTTTGATAGCTTTAAATCAATTGTAAATAATGTAAGCAATAGTGGTATTGGACAATATACAAATTATGAAGCGGCTATAGATGAAACAGTTGATTCATATAATATTGGTACTCCAAATGCAGATACAACAGTGGCTTACTTCCTTTCAGATGGAAATCCAACAGCAGAGATGAAAGATTCTACTTCTAATGACCCTAGTGATACTTCATGGATCAACACATGGTGGGGAGGGAATCATGATATTAATACTGATACTGATGGTACATGGATAGATAATAACTATATAACAAAATGGACAAACTTTATTACTAATAATAATATAGAGATTCAAGCATTAGGTATTGGAACAGGTATTGATACATCAGCAGGAAGTTACTTAGCACAACTTGCAGTTGGAAATAATGCATCGGTTGTAGAAGTTACAGATCCTACAAAACTAAGTGATACAATTCTTGGAAATATTACTGGAACACTTTCAGGAAATATTTTCTTTGGTGCAGATGCAGAAGGAACTATAGATTCTATAAAAATAGGTGACATAGAGTATACAAAACCTACTGATAGTGATGAAACAACTATTACTACAACGAATGGTGGTAGTTTAACTGTTGATTTTACTGATGGTTCATATACTTTTGAAGCAAAACAATCTCAATACGATGATGGAGATAAAGAAACTTTTGTTGTAAAAGTTTCAGATGAAGATGGAGATAGTGCAACTTTTAACCTAAACATTAGTATGGATTCAGTGAGTGAAAGATTTACATTAACATCAGATACATCAACTATTGATGGTGGTACTGGATATGATATACTTGATTTAGATGGACATATTGATTTAGGTTCTATTGCTTCACGCATTGATAATATAGAAGAGATTAATTTAGGTGATAATAATTCTAATGATACTATCCATATAGATTATGAAGATATTATAGATATGACAGATACTGACAATGATCTAGTTATTAGAGGTGATAATGGTGATACTATTAATTTAGATGAAAATGATGGTTGGCAACGATCTGATACAACAACTAATATTGATGGTGAAGATTTCACTGAGTATACAAATACAAATAATAATACTATTTCTGTATTTATAGACAATGATTTAGATACTACAGGCTTAAATTAACAAGAGAGTTTATCACTCTCTTGTTATAATACTCTTATGACAGAAAAACAATACTTAGCTAAAATAGCTTCTTTAGAGGCTGAACTTAAATTTTTAAAAAGCACTTCCCGACAAGAAAACGAACAACATAATAAAATATTAACTCAACAATCAAAAATGGCAGCAATGGGTGAAATGATAGGTAATATTGCCCACCAATGGAGACAACCTTTGATGGAACTTTCCTCTATATTTATAAATGCTGAAGCTAAAATAAGAATCAAAGAAGATATATCTCATAATGAAGTTTTAGAAGTAATTGAGCGATCTAGTCATATCCTAAAATATATGTCAAATACTATTGATGACTTTAGGAATTTTTTTGCTAAAGATAAAGAAAAAACAAAATTTAAAATATCTGACCAAATAAAAAGAACAGTAAATATACTTAGTAGTACACTAGATAATAAAAATATCAAAGTAAATATCATACTCAAACACAACCCAACTATATATGGCTATAAAAATGAATACTCACAAGTATTAATAAATATCATCTCTAATGCAAAAGATGTACTTGTACAAAGAGATATAAAAAATGGTCTCATTGAAGTAAAAGTATATGAAGAAAAAGGTCTGTGTATCACAGAAATTTTAGATAATGGCGGTGGAATAAGTGAAAAATATATGGATGACATTTTTAAACCATTTATGACCTTTGAAAAAAAAGATGGTACAGGTATTGGACTTTTTATGTCAAAACTGATTGTTGAGAATAATATGAATGGGACACTTACAGCTTTCAATGAAAAAGATGGAGCAAAATTTATTATTACTCTTCCTATATATTAGGTTTACTCAACTATGATGTAATACCCTATTCCTGATACATTTTTAATAGCATTTTTTCCCACTTTATTTCGAAGTTTATGTAACAATGACTTAAGTGCTGTTTCTGTAACACAATAAGAATCTTCCCAAATATGATTTTTAATCTCTTCTATTGAAAGTGTTCTATGTTTATTTTTAATAAAAAAATCTAAAAGATTTGTTTCACTTGCTGATAGTTTTTTGGCATTATCATTTTCATATAAAACTTTATGCAATATATCATATTTAATAGTATTGGATATATTTATAAATCGTTTTTCATTGTTTTGTATCTCATCTAATGCTAAAAATAATGACTCTAATAACTCATTATAAGTTATAGGTTTTGTAAGATATTCTACAAGCTTTAACTTTGCAGCTTCTAATAAATAGGTAGTATCTGTGTGTGCAGAGAGTAAGATTATTGGAATTTTTTTATCTTTTTGTCTTACAAGTTTTGTAAACTCTAATCCACTTAAACCACCTAAACTAATATCGCTAAGTATCATATCTGGTTGTGTTTGAGTAAAAGAAGTAAGTGCTTCTTCTGCATTTGAGAAAGCAAATACTTGTTGACACAACAATTCTAAGGTTGATGTTAAATCTTTTCTAATGTTATCTTCATCTTCAATGTACATTATAGATTTTGTTTTTAATAACTTTAAACTTGATTTTTCATTTTTCATAAGGTGTATTATACTACAAAATAGTTGCAAAAAGGTTTTTAATGTGATGATAGTCATAAAAAAAATTATCAAGGTTTTAAAAATTTTTCGTTACAATAGAAGGATATTTATAGGAAGTATATATGTTTAAAGTTTTTATCAACTCTACTATTGTTATCACTATATTTTTTACTATACTACTTGCAAGTATGCCTGTAAATATTTCAATAGAACAACTTGTAAAAATAGAAAAGAAATATGGTAAAAAAGCGAAACAAAGAGTTCTGCTTTGGGATCAGATGCTCCAAAGTGCTAAAAATAAAGGGACACTAGAAAAACTAAAAATTGTAAATGACTTTTTCAATAAAATCACTTATAAAAGAGATAGTCTTCACTGGAAAAAAAATGACTACTGGGCTTCACCTTTTGAATTTTTGGGAACTGGTGCTGGGGATTGTGAAGACTATGCTATTGCTAAATATTTTGCATTAAGACAGTTAGGTATTCCTGATAAAAAACTAAAAATCACTTATGTAAAACTCAAAAGAAGCTATACAAAGTTTGAAGAAGCTCATATGGTACTAAACTACTATCATAAAGCAGGGAAACCACCTATTGTTTTAGATAATATCAACAAAAAACTAAAACTAGCAACTGCTAGAACTGATTTGAAACCAATTTACAGTTTCAATGCTGTTGGATTGTGGAAAGCACAAAACAAAGGGAAAACAGAAGTGAGTGTAGGAAGCAACAATTTAAAAAACTGGAAATCTATGATGGAGAGAATATAATGAGAAGAATAAAACTAACGCGAGGAGAATTTTATGTCATTATCTAAACAACTATATATAATAATATCTTTTATATTCTTGATGATATTTACTGGAAATTTTATCATAAGTGTGAATAATACTAAAGAATATTTAGAAATAGAATCAACAACAAAAGCTCAAGATACAGCTACTAGTTTGGGGATGAGCTTAAAATCATTTATGACAAATAAAAAAGACCCTGAAATAAAATCTATCATAAGTGCTATTGCCAATAGAGGTTTCTACAAAGAGATACGCCTCGAAGATGTCAGTCATACTTTTAGTGCACAAGACTTGATAGACAAGAGTTCAGATGTATCTGGTATGGATTGGGAAATATCTGAAGTTGAAGTTGATGAAACAAATGGTTTTATAGAAACAAGTGGTTCAGACCAAGAACTTACAGAACAACTTGCACTTTTAGAAAACGAAACTGTGGAGAAGATAGAAGCTACAAAAACAACTTATACTTTTAAACCTAGTAAAAATTTTATTGATGGAGATAATATAAATATCAGATTTCAAGCAACGAAAGATGGGAAAACAATATCCTCTGTAGCAACATTAAATATATCAAAAATTATTGTCAAAGTTGTAAGAGCAGAAAAATTTGACTATGTACCACAATGGTTTATAGACCTTATCCCTCTTAGAATGTCTGAGATGAAAAGTGAAATCAGCAACGGTTGGAATACTGCAGCTATTATATATGTAAGTGCAAATGCTGGTGATGCTTATGCAAAACTTTATGAGCAAGCAAAAGGTGCTATTGTTTATGCGATTATCGCTTTTACCTTTTCAATTATTCTGCTTGTAATATTTTTAAGATTTATACTAAAACCTTTAAAAAATATAGAGAGTCTAGCCCAATCAATTTCAAAAGGAAAATTTACAATTATTAAACATCTTCCTTGGACAACAGAATTAAAAAATGTTTCTCTAGCAATGAATGATATGTCAGGTAAAATTGAAGGTGTTATCAAAAAATTAAATGCAAATTTAGAATCTATGACAAGTAAGCTTTCACAAGATGATTTAACAGGTTTACAATTGCGACAAACATTTGAAACTGATATGAAAAGAATGTTTATCTCAAAAAATACAGGATATGTTTTTGTTGTAAAAATAGATGATTTAGGAAGTTATGCAAAAAATCATACAAATAAAGAGGTAGATAAATTTTTAATCTATTTTACAAATATCTTAAAAAACTTATCTCCTAAAGTAACTGCATATAGATTTTATGGTTCAGAATTTGCCATGATAGCTAAAGAGATAAAAGAAGATGAGATAAAACAAGTAATTCACAAACTTAAAATAGCTTTAGAGTCATTTGCACTCACATTTAATATTACTGATGTGGCACATATCGGAGGGACACCTTTTAATCCTATAGGAACTATACCTGGTATGCTTGCTAGTGCTAATGAAGCATATCAAAAAGCAAAACTCATAGGTGCTAATGAAGCTTTCATAAGAGATGATAATGACTTAGCAAGAGATATGAATGAATGGAGAGACTTGGTATTTGATATTATAGATAATGGAAAATTCGATATCAGTTATATAGGACAAGCATATTGTTTAGATATGAAAGAACAAGACCTTATTGTTATGGAAGAAGCTTTTACACAAGCACATGATAAAAACAATGAATCTATCCCTATTGGTACTTTTGTTTCTATTGCTGAAAAGTATGAAAAGATTTTAGATTTTGATAAAGCTGTTATTTTAAAAGTTATTAAACATATTCAAGATTTAAATATCAAACATAGTATCTCTATTAATCTTTCTTTAGATTCTGTTTTTGATATCAAGTTTAAAAACTGGCTCAAAGAACTTATTTTAGAAAATAGTGACATTGCTTCACAATTAGTATTTAGTGTTACAGCTTATGGTGCTGCAAAAGATATAGAAAAATTTAAGTATTTTATAGAAGCTATTCATAGTGCTGGGGCAAAAATCATTATAAAAAGATTTGAAACCAAATTTATACCACTTGATAATATTAAAGATTTTAACCTTGACTACATACGACTTGCTAGAGACTATACAGATGGTATTTGTAAAGATTCTAGTAAAAAAGGATTTGTTGAAGCTATGCAAGAATTATCAACACTTCTTACTATTAAGGTATTTGCAGAAAATGTCAAAGATGATGATGACTTTAAAATTGTCAGAGATATAGGGATATATGGAGCTAGTAGATAAAAATACTAGTTTCCTTTTAAAACTAATTTGTAACCTAGTCCTGATTGATTTTTAATACTTTCTTTTCCTATTTTGTTTCTTACTTTATTGATTAAGCTTTTTAATGCCCCATCACTAGCAAAATCATCTTCCCATACATAATATTTAATTTCATCAGAATTTATCATATTATCTTTGTTCTTTAATAAAAATTCTAATAGCTTTAATTCCGTAACAGTAAATTTTATTGTTTCATTATCTTTAGCAGCGATTTTTTGTTTAATATTATATTTAATCCCAGAGATAAATTCAATCTCTAAAGAACCATTATCCATAATTTGATTTAATGAAGACTTTATAGCTTTATTCAAAATTTCGTAACTGATTGGTTTTACAATATAATCTATAAGATTTAATTTAATAGCTTCAAATAAAAACTCTTTATTTGAATGTGCTGATAAAAGTATAATTGGTATATATTTATTTTTTTCTCTTATATCTTTTACAAAGTTAATACCACAATCTCCATCAACATTAATATCACTTACTAGAATATCTATATAATTATTGTCATATATACTTTTAGCATCACCTATACTACTTACAGAAATAACATTATCAGACATTAATTTTAATGTCTTTGTTATAAACTCTCTAGTAGTATTGTCATCTTCAACATAAAGTATATTAAGATTTTTCATTATATTATTCATAGCAAGATTGTAACTAAAATATCTTATTTATTCAATAAATCACAAAAAAAATTATAAAGTAGAACCTTTTAGCAACTTTTTTACAATATAATTGCTATAATTAATTTTTAATAAAGGTTTTTATGTTGAAAAAATTAAAATATTACTTCATGATTGGAATTGTTTGTTCATTCAATCTGAATGCAACAAGCTTACGAAACAGTGTTGAGGATACTCTAAATGCAAATCCTTCAATTATTGCGGAACATTTAAATACAGATGCTTATGAAATGTATATTTTTCAAGAAGAAGCAGATTATCTTCCAACTCTTGACTTAGATGCATACTTAGAAAAATCTAAAACAGAAAACAGACCAGATACTCCTCCTCCTGCAGAAGGGTGGATTGAAAAAAATGGATGGAATGCTGTTATAAAATTAGAACATGTACTTTATGATGGTGGAAAAACCCCAAGTGAAGCACAAGAATTTAGACATAAATATAATTCCAACAAATATAGAAGTCTATATCAAGTAGAAAACACTATTTTAGATACGGTAAGTGCTTATCTAGATTTAACAAGTAGGCAAGAATTAGTATCGCTTTCAAAACATAATATTAAAACACATCAAAACTATTTAACAATTGCAAAAGAAAAAGAAGAGATAAGTGGTGAAGTTTTAGAAACACATCAAGTTAACTCAAAATACCATTCTGTTTTAGACAAATTTTTAGAACAAGAAAATGAGCAAAAAAAGGCTTTAAGTTTATATAAAAAACTTGTAGGGAAAGAGCTTAGTGGAAATATTTGTAGACCAAATGTAAATATAAGTTTTTTACCACCAAGTTTAGAAGAAGCTATTAAAGTTGGAGTAAGAAGAAGTTATAAAATTCAAGAACAAATCGAAAAAACAAATGAGCAAAGAGAAAAAATTGTTCAAGAAAAAGCAGGATATAAACCTACTTTAAAATTACAATTTCAAAGTTTATTTGATAATGATTTAGAATTAGATGAGAATGGAAGACAAGATATACATAGTGCAAGACTCTATTTAAGCTGGAATCTTTTTAATGGTGGGAAAACTTACTATGCAACACAAAAAGAAAAACTATTTTTACAAGAAGAACAAAAAAAACTTGATGATATTACAAATGAAGTTATAGATGAGATTAAAGAGGCTTACAATACTTTTTATAACTTACAAAAAAGAATCAAAAATATAAGTATGTATGTTGAAGACAATTTTAATATATTGGCAGTTTATAAAAAACAACTTCTAGATGGAACGAGAACATTTATAGATATTTTAAATGCTGAATCTGAATTTTATAGATCAAACATAGACAAAATAGAACAAGAATTTGACTATATCTCTGCATACTATAATTTATTATTCAATATGTCAATGTTAAGTGATGTTATTTTAATGCAAGAAAAACAAACTTGTAGTAAATATACCTTTATAGCAAGAAACAGTGACCCTAAAACAGAATCTTCAAATGAACCATTAAGTGAAGACTTACTCAATATGTTTGATGATACACCAAATAAAGAAAACTCAAAAAACCAAAAACAATTAAAAGAAGAACCTCTTAATACAAAAGAAAGTATAGATGTTGATACGAGACTTGACAATTTATACAATAATGAAAAAATAAAAGAGATACCAACAAAACTCAATACTCTTAAAGTTGATAAACAATATACTATTAAAATAGCTATTTTTGAATCAGAAAAAGATTTAAAATCTTTTGTAAATAAGTATAACCTAGAAGATAAATATACTATTGATACATTTGGACAAAATGATCAAAAACTACAATTAAAGTATGGATCATATGATTCTTTAAAAGATGCAAAACAAGCAATGACTAGCTTAAATCAAAATGTTTTATCATATGGTGCTTATATTGATAATATTAATAAACAAAACTAAGAAAAGTATTTAAATGGAAGATATAAGTATTAAAAATGATGTGATGAAAGAGAGAAGAACTGTAGATTCTTTACTGGAGTCTCTTTCTTTTATAGCAACTTATTATCAAAGAAATACTTCAAAAGAGTCACTTATATCAGGGCTACCTATACATAATAAGTCAATGTCTATTAAAGACTTTTTAACTTCATCAAAAAGAATTGGGCTTATTTCAAAAGTAGTTGAAAGAGAACTTAGAGGGATATCAAAACTTGCCCTTCCTGCTGTCTTAATACTTGAAAAAGACAGAGCATGTGTACTTCTTGATTTAGATTTTAAAAAAGCTGAAGCAAAAGTAATTATTCCAGGTCTAAGTGAAGGTGAGATAACAATGTCTCTTGATGCTTTAGAACAAGAATTTAAAAAGCAAGTTATCATTATAAAACCAACATATAAATATGAAAATAAAGTTTCAAATGATATCATCATACCAAAACCTAAGCAATGGTTTTGGGGAGCATTAAAATCAAATCTTCCTATCTATAAAAAAGTAATCGTAGCTGCTATATTTATAAATCTTTTTGTTTTAGCAATGCCATTATTTATGAAAAATGTTTTTGACAGAGTTTTACCAAACAATGCTATTGAAACTTTATTGGCTATGACATTTGGTATAGTGTTTATTATGATTTTTGATCTTATTTTTTCACTTTTAAGAGCTTATTATCTTGGAAAAGCTGGTAAAAAAGCAGACTTAATTATGAGTAATAAAATTTTTGATCAACTTTTAAATATACGACTTAGTGAAAAACCAAGCTCAACAGGACAATTTGTAAGTAGATTGCAATCTTTTCAAAGTGTAAGAGATTTTTTTACAAGTGCCACCATTGCAACTTTAGTTGATATACCTTTCACACTTTTATTTATTGCTGTGATATTTTATTTTGCCGGAATATTGGGGTGGATTAGTGTTGGGACTATTGTGATAGTGCTACTTCTTTCATGGAGTATGAAAAATAGAATTAAAACAATTGTAGAAAAATCTGCTAAAGAGGAACAATTAAAACAAACTACATTAAATGAAACCGTTGCCGGTTTAGAGATTATAAAAACAATTCGAGCTCAAAATCGGATGAAAACACATTGGGACGAGTCTTTAAATCAAACACTTTATTATGGTGAAAAATCACAAATGCTTTCACAATTTACAACACTTACAACGGCTTTAATTTCAAAACTATCAAATATCGCCATTATTGTTGTAGGAGTTTATCTCTCCTTAGAGGGTGATATGAGTATGGGTGGTATTGTAGCTGCTATGATGCTAAATGGTCGTGTTATAGCTCCGATTTCTCAAATAGTTGGTATGGTTATACGATATGATCAAACTATAATATCCTTGAACAATATTGAACAGATTATGAATATGGAAGTGGAAAAAAGTAATAAAACATATATTAGTCGTCCAAATTTAAATGGAGATATAGAGTTTAAAGATGTTTCTTTTTCATATAAAAATCAAAATTTTGAGACTTTAAAAAACATTAATCTTAGTATAAAACAAGGTGAGAAGATTGCTATTTTAGGACGAATTGGTTCTGGTAAATCAACTTTAGCAAAACTCATTATGAATCTTTATACCCCTACAAATGGTTCAATTTTAATAGACCAAACAGATATTAGACAAATAGACCCTGTTGATTTACGAAGAGCTGTAGGTTGTGTACCTCAAGAGCCATTTTTATTTATGGGAACAATCAAGGATAATATCACTATAGGTGAACAATATGCTACTGATGAAGAGATTTTAGAAGCTTCTAAAGCTGCTGGAGTGCATGAGTTTTTAGGGAAACATGAAGCAGGTTATGATTTACTTGTAGGTGAAAGAGGTGAAGGTTTAAGTGGAGGAGAACGACAATCAGTTACCCTTGCAAGAGCTTTAATCACAAGTCCAAATATTATGATACTAGATGAACCAACAAACTCAATGGATAGACAAACAGAACAAGCTTTCTTAAAACGAATGGCTGGGTTAATTCAAGACCAAACACTTATAATTATTACTCACAAAATGTCTGTTTTATCACTTGTAGATAGAGTTATTGTTTTAGATGATGGAAAAATCATAGCAGATGGCCCAAAAGAGAGTGTATTAAAATCGAAAGAGGGACAATAAAAATGCCTAAAAAAAATAAAGAAGATATAGGATTTGTAAACTCTTTGTATGGTCATATATACGATAAACCTAAATTTTCAATAGATTTATTGTTTATAAGTGTTGTTATCATAGTTGTAGGACTTATTATTTGGTCAACAATTGCTCAAGTTGATGAAGTAGCAAGAGGTGATGGGAAAGTTATCCCTTCAAATAAAATTCAAAAAGTGCAAAATCTCGATGGAGGATTAGTCTCTGAAATTCTTATAAAAAGTGGTGAACATGTTGTAAAAGACCAACCCTTGATGAAAATTGACACCACAAGATTTCGAGCATCATTAGAAGAAGCAAAAGAAGAAAGTTTAGTTTTATTGGCAAAAAAAGCAAGACTTGATGCTCAATTAAAATTTAATCCTACAAAAAAGCATACTGATATAAATTTTCCAAAAGAGGTTAAAAACTTAGAAAAGTATACACAAATAGAAAGAAATATTTATAATAATAATATTGATGAATATAAAAGTTCACTAAAAATACTAGAACTTCAATTTGAACAAAAAGTTCAAGAAAAAAGAGAAATAGAAGCAAAAGTAAATCAACTTAAAAAAAGTGTGAATATTGTAAAGCAACAACTAACTACTATAGAAAAGATGACTAGGTCAGGTTCAAAATCAAAAGTTGAACTTCTTAATATACAAAAAGAGTACAATCAGTTAGAAGGGGATTTAAATTCAGCTATTTTATCACTTCCAAGATCAAAATTTGCAATTTCTGAAGCAGAAAATAAAATTCTTGAAAAAGTAAAAGGGTTTAAATCAAATAGCTACAAAGAACTTCAAGAAGTATCTTCAGAACTTAATAAAATAGAAGCGAGACTTGTTTCAGAAACAGATAAATTAGAAAAAACGATTATTCGCTCACCTGTAAATGGTATTATAAAACAAATAAATATCAATACTATTGGAGGGGTTGTTAAATCTGGTGTTGATTTGATAGAAATAGTTCCAGATAGTGACATCCTTCTTGTTGAAGCAAAAATAGATCCTAAAGATATAGCATTTATCTCTCCCGCACAAAAAGCTATTGTAAAAATAACTGCATATGATTTTTCAATTTATGGTGGTTTAGATGGAAAAATCATTGAAATTTCAGCAGATAGTATCAAAGATAAAGAGAGTAAAGATGATAAGACTTATTACCAAGTTACAATAAAAACCGATCAAAACTATTTAGAAAGAAATGGAGAAAAACTTCCAATTATACCTGGTATGGTTGCTAGTGTTGATATCATAACTGGTAAGAAAACAATTATGGATTTCTTTTTAAAACCAATTATAAAAATAAAGGAAGGGTCTTTACATGAGAGATAAATTATATGTAAATAGGAGAAAAAACAAAATGAGAAATAGTTTAATATCACTAACCATGGTTTCACTCATAATGGGTGGATGTACAGCAACAAATAATGTAGAGAAAACAACTACAAAAAATGGAGTAACATCTCCTACAAATGTTACAAAAAATGACTTTATAAATGAGATGGCACTTCATGATGCAGTAAGAGCAAGAGATTTAAAATCAGTACAGTTTTTAATTGACCAAAAAAGTGATATAAACACAAAAGATATTTATGGATATACACCATTACATATTGCAGTAAGATTAAAAGAATATGAGATTACAGAGCTTTTAATTCAAAATGGTGCAAATGTAAATAATCTCGATAAATATCAAGATACTCCTCTTTTAGACTCAACAAGAGATAATTATACAGAACTATCAAAATTACTTATTTGTAATGGAGCACAAAGGGATGTTGTAGATGTACATAAAATGTCACCACTGCATAATAGCTTAAAGAATAATAATCTGTTTATTTCAAAAATGTTACAAGCAGAAAACCTAGATCCATATTGTAAACCACAAGAGAAACCAAAACAAGAAGTTATAGCTGAAGAACCTGTACAAGAAGAGGTTATAGCAATAGAACAAGTCGTTCCTAGCTTTGTAGGTTTATATGATGCATTAATGGAAGAGTTCAAAGATGATTTTGAAACTTGGAATGCAAAACTTACAAACGATGATTTACTTTTTAGATTTAATAATCCCATTGCACTTTTTGAAGTAGATAAGAGTGAACTTAAATCTGGATTTACAGATATATTAAGTGACTTTTTTCCAAGATATTTAAAAATTGTAGCGCAATATAAAGACGAGATACAAGAGATAAGGATAGAAGGACATACTTCATCTGAATATAAACTAGCAAAAACTGATGATGAAAGATATAAACTTAATAAACTTTTATCAAAAAAAAGAGCAAGTGAAGTAAGAGATTATGCAGTAAATGAAGCATCAACAAATAGTGATATTAGTAAAGAGTGGATTGAAAATACTTTTAAGCCTTATGGAATGTCTTATGATAATCTTATTATGAACCCTGATGGAAGTGAAAATGTTGATGCTTCAAGACGAGTTGATTTTAAAATAGTAAAAAAAGAACAATAAAAGAGATACAATGAAAAAAACAATATATACAATTGGTCTACTATCAATAATATTTTTCAATGGTTGTAGTTCTAAACTATCCCATGAAAATCAAGATACTGTTGTGACTGTAAATGATAAAGATGGTTTATTAAAAGAGAATTCCAAAGTTGCTATCAAACCTATTTATAAAAAAATAAATAGATTTGAAGGAGATTTTGAAAGATACTATCATCCAAACTATGCAAATATTCACTGGGTACATAATAGTGGTGATGCTGCATATGCCATTGTTGAAAACACAGATGGGAAATATGGTATTATCAATAAAAAAGGTGAATTACAGCTCAAGGTAGTTTATGATTCTATTGGTAGGTTTTACAATGGATTTGCAAAAGTTGAAGTAAATAATAAATTTGGTTTAATTAATGAAGACTTTGAAGTTGTAGTAAAACCTATTTATGATGAAGTACATGAATTTATCTATGACACAATTATCGTAAAAAAATTTGGTAAATATGGATGTATCAATAAAAATCTAGAGCTTAAAATTCCTCCTTCTATGGATATGATTTATATTCAACATGAAAAGTTCAAAAGAGTTGAACAAAATAACAAATGGGGATTTGTAGATAATAATTGTGATTTTATAGCAAAACCTATTTATGATTATGTATATGATTTTTCAAATGGATTTGCTAAAGTAAAAAGTGGCAAAAACTGGGGATTTTTAGATACAGAAGGTCACTTCTTGACAAAACCTATCTTTGAAGATGCAGATAGATTTTAGTTTTTATTTTAAAATAGATTAAAAGCAATTTTTAGCTAAAATTCCAACTCTAAAGAAAATTAAATTCATTTTAGAGAAGAATAGGATAAAAATTGCAAGACAAAATAAGAAACTTTAGTATTATAGCCCATATTGACCATGGGAAAAGTACATTAGCCGATAGAATTATACAAGAGTGTGGTGCTGTTGCAGATAGAGAATTAAGTGCTCAAATGATGGACACTATGGATATCGAACAAGAAAGAGGTATCACTATCAAAGCACAATCTGTACGGCTTGACTATGTAAAAGATGGTGAACATTATGTTCTTAATCTTATAGACACTCCAGGGCATGTTGACTTTTCTTATGAGGTAAGTAGAAGTTTAGCTTCTTCGGAGGGTGCTTTACTTATTATCGATGCTACACAAGGTGTTGAAGCTCAAACTATAGCTAATGTATATATTGCTATGGAAAATGATCTTACTTTAATGCCAGTAGTAAATAAAATCGATCTCCCATCTGCTGATCCTATGCGTGTATTAGAAGAAACAGAAGATGCTATAGGACTTGACTGTACAGAACACAATCTTATTTCTGCAAAAACAGGTGTTGGAGTTAAAGAATTAATTGATTCAATCGTAGATACTATTCCTGCTCCAAATGGTGATGAAAATGCTCCAACAAAAGCACTTATTTATGATTCTTGGTTCGATAACTATCTAGGAGCTCTTGCTCTTGTAAGAGTTTACGATGGGAGTATCAAAAAAGGGCAAATGCTTAAAATGATGAATACAAAAGTAGAGCATAAAGTATTAGACTTAATGTATCCACATCCTAAACATAAACAAAAAACTGATGAGATAAAAACAGGTGAAATAGGTATTGTAATTCTTGGTATTAAAACAACTGAAGGTGTAGCAGTTGGTGATACTATGACTGATGCTAAAAACCCAACTCCAATTGCTATTGATGGATTTGAACCAGCAAAACCTTTTGTATTTGCAGGACTTTATCCAATAGAAACTGATAAATTTGAAGACCTAAGAGATGCCTTAGAAAAACTAAAACTTAATGATAGCTCAATCTCTTATGAACCAGAGAGTTCAACTGCTCTTGGAAGTGGATTTAGAACAGGTTTTTTAGGGATGCTTCATATGGAAGTTATCAAAGAAAGGCTAGAGAGAGAATTTGATCTTGACTTAATAGCAACTGCACCTACAGTTGTTTATAAAGTTCTTACAACTGACGGGGAAGAGTTAATGATTCAAAATCCATATGAACTTCCTCCTGTAAATAAAATTGATGTAATCTCGGAACCTTATGTAAAAGCTACTATTTTAGTACCTGACGAATATTTAGGAAATGTGATAAAACTTCTAAATGATAAAAGAGGTATCCAAATCAAAATGGACTACATCAACAAAAGAGTTCTACTAGAATATGATGTACCAATGAATGAGATAGTTATGGATTTTTACGACAAGTTAAAATCTACAACAAAAGGGTATGCAAGTTTTGATTATGAGATTACAGGATTTAGACCTGGTAATCTTAAAAAACTCGATGTACTTGTTGCTGGTGAACCAGTTGATGCTTTAAGTATTATTGTACCAGAAGAGAAAGCCCAAGCGAGAGGAAGAGTTTTTGTCAAACAACTCAAAGAATTAATTCCAAGACAGCTTTTTGAAGTAGCTATTCAAGCTAGTATTGGAAAAGATATTATTGCTAGAGAAACTGTAAAATCAACAGGAAAAAATGTAACTGCAAAATGTTACGGTGGAGATATCACTCGTAAGCGAAAACTCCTAGAGAAACAAAAAGCTGGTAAGAAAAGAATGAAAGCTATTGGTAGAGTAAATGTACCACAAGAAGCTTTTATGGCTGTATTAAAACTAGACTAAAATAGTAAGAAATTTCAATGTACGAAAAAACTAAACATATTGTAGAAAGCAGCCGATTTCAGAATTTTATTGTAGCTATTATTATCCTCAATGGTATCACTATGGGGATGGAAACTTCTAAAGATATTATGAACTCTATTGGAACTTTTATCCATATCTTTGATAAGGCTGTTATCACTATATTTACTATTGAAATAGCTATGAGAATTTTCGTATATAGATTATCCTTTTTTAAAGATGGCTGGAGTTTATTTGACTTTTTCATTGTTGCTATCTCCTTAGTACCATCGAGTGCTGGTTTTGAGATACTACGAATATTAAGAGTATTAAGACTTTTTAGACTTGTAACTGTTGTTCCTCAAATGAGAAAGATAGTTATAGCACTTGTAAGTGTAATACCTGGTATGGCTTCTATTGCGGGATTACTTACTTTACTATTTTATATCTTTGCTATCATGGCAACACAACTATATGGTGAGTCTTTTCCTCAATGGTTTGGCAGTTTAAGTGAGTCTTTTTACACTTTATTTCAAATTATGACTTTAGAGTCTTGGTCTATGGGTATTGTAAGACCTATTATGGAAGTACATCCACATGCTTGGATGTTTTTTGTCCCTTTTATTTTTATAGTGACATTTATTATGATAAACCTCATCATAGCCATAGTTGTTGATGCTATGAATGAGATAAAAGATAGTGATAATGACACTTTAATAGATGAGATTCATACTAGTGAAGACCATACTAAAATTGAAGTAGAAAAACTACGAATTGAGATACAAGAATTAAAACAAATTTTATTAGAAAGAAAAGATAATGAAATTCACTGATTATATCTTTTGGCTTCTTTTAGGTGCGGTTGCTATATTTTATTTAACAATAGGAAATGGTATGTATGATGAAAAACAAGAGATGCTTGAAAAGAAAACTTTTGATATAAATGTCACAAAAAAAGGGTAGCTAAAAATTTAGCTACCCTTTTTTTATATTTTGTAGTGTTAAGAGCAATGCCCTCCACCACAGCAACCTCCAGATGGTTGTTCATTCATACTCATACTTATTAAAAAATCATCCCCGCTTTCACACAATTCAAAGCTATGTTTTCCACAAAACTTTGTATTCATATGTGTTTGCATAAGATTTGCTTGCATCAACGCATCATCTTTTGATTCAAAACTCATATTGTTTTCATAAACACTTTTTTTAAAACATCCACACTCTTTATCTACTTTTATTGTATACATTTGTTAATCCTTCTATAATATTTTTGAAAGATTACTAAAGTTTCCTTATGCTAGATTAAATTTACTTTTTTAATTTTTTCCTTGGGATAAACTCTAAGACTGTAGCATTGATACAAAACCTTCTTTTCCCATCTACTCTTGGAAATACATGTCCTAGATGTATTCCACTTTTTTTTGCCAATACTTCTATTCTGTTCATACCGTAACTGTAATCAGGCTTTTCAATAGTTGTACCATCTACAGCTTTATAAAAACTGAGCCAGCCAGTACCAGAATTGAATCTATCTTTTGTATCAAAAAGTATATCTCCTGAAAGTTTATCTATAAAAACACCATCTGGAGTATTTTTAAAAATATCATACTGCTTACAAAATCTACTATCTGTATCTTTGTTAAATGCAACACTATAACTTTCAGAATCTTTTCCTAATTTAAACGCTCCTAAAACTTTATAAAATTCTTTATTACTTAAAAATCCTCTATGTGCAAAAACTTCTTTTCCATCTTCAATAAAAAGTATTGTAGGAGTTGCATCAAGTTTTGTTGTAACAGTAAAATCTTTTAATTGAGAACTATACACTGTTCTTAAGGGAAGAGTTCCTTGATATGAAGAACTCACCTCATCTTTAAACTTTTCACAATATGGACAAAAATCCTCTGATTCCACTACTACTATCTCTTTACCACCTATAGGAACTACCATATCCCTTTTAGTCTCATTATTTTGTTTTTCAAACTTTATACCTGTACTATGATTTGGACAATATCCGTTTGGATTCTTAGATAAGTAATCTTGATGATACTGTTCCGCGTCATAAAAAGTTTTTAATGGTTCTATTTGTGTAACTATATTGCCAAAACCATGTTCTTTTAAAAGTGTTTGATAAGTGGATTTTGTATTATACGCTATGTTTTTTTGATTTTCATTTGTATAAAATATAGCACTTCTATAATTATTTCCTACATCATTACCTTGCTTGTTTCTTTGTGTTGGATCATGGAGTTCCCAAAATGATTTTATAAGCTCTTTTGCTGTTACTTTTTCATTGTCAAATTTTACTTTCACAGCTTCTGTATGATTTACTAAATCTGTATCATTTTCAAGCCATCTGTGTTTTAAAACCTCTTTATAAGTTGGATTGACATAATTACCACCAGTATATCCTGACTTAACATCAATAACACCATCAATATCTTCAAAGTGTTTCTCAACACCCCAAAAACATCCTGCTGCGAATACTATCTCTACTATCATGATATACCCTCCTAAAAGTTGAATATAACAATAGTATATAAAGATATATTTAATGTATTATTAAATTTAAATCTCAAAATTAATAATAATTTTAGATATATTAATAACAATTAGATATAATAAATTATTATCTTCCAAAGGTTTTTTGTGTCAAAAAATAATTACAAATTGATTTTTATATTTTTTATATTTTCCATTTTATTAGTCTCTTCATATATTATTATTGAAAATATTTTATTTTCAAATCAAGCCAAAAAAATTGCTTTATCAAATGCGGTAAAAAAAACACAAGAAAGAGCAAATGTTTTTAACAGTTTTATAGCAAAATCAGAAAGTATATTATATTCGCTTCAAGAACTTGATACTTTTCAGGACTATCTTACCAATAAACCAACTAATATAGAAAATATTTTTCTCACTTTTACAAAGACTGATACAAATATCATGCAACTACGATTTATTGATAAGGATGGATTTGAGAAAATCAGGGTTGATAGAAAAAACATAGATTCAACTCCATTTTTAATAAAAAAAGAAAACTTACAAAATAAAGCACATAGATACTACTTTAGTAATTCAAAATTACAGCCATCAAATAAAGTATGGTTTTCTCCTTTAGATCTAAATATTGAAAACCATAAACTTGAGATACCATATAAAGCTACACTAAGAGCTATATTACCACTTAAAAAAGATGGCAATTTTAACGGAATACTTATCATTAATCTTCTCATGGAAAACTTTTTAAAAGAATTTATAAATATGCCTTTATATGATTCTATACTTACAAATAAAAGGGGGGAAATTTTATTACATTATGACCCAAAAAGAAACTGGGGTAATTATTCTAAAGAAAAATATACAATTATGCAAGATTTTCCAGAAAATGCAAAACAAATTTTAAATAATAACTTATACCAAACAAACCAATTTGTTTCTAGAAAAATAAATGATAACCTCATCATGGTATTACAACTTAGTAAAAAATATAAAGATTTACAAAAAATGGAAGTATATCAAAGATATTTATTAGTCTCTGTAATCACTATTATATTTTCAATGTTACTAAGTATCATAACAGTAAATATCCTCAAAAACAAACTAACAATACTTCAAGATAAATTTAATTTATCCCTAGATAGAGCATCACATATCGCACACTTAGGGTTTTGGACATATGATAAAATAAAAGACAAACTCAATTGGAGTAAAGGTGTATATGAAATCTTTGATATTGACAATGAAGATCAGAAAATCTCATTTGAAAAATTCTTATTATATATAGAGAAAAAAGATAGAGAAAAATTAAAAAAAGAATACAAAGATTCTCTAAAAGAAAAACGAGAATATTTTATAAAATATAAAATTATAACAGAAAAAAATAATATCAAATATGTTGAAGAAAGAGCAATACATACTTTTGATAAAAGAGGTAACTATATCAAAACAGAAGGCAGCCTCTATGATGTGACAAAACTAACCCTTCTACAAAAAGAGCAATTAGTACAGCAAAAACTGTTATTACAACAGTCAAAATTAGCATCTATGGGTGAGATGATAGGAAATATTGCACATCAATGGAGACAACCACTTTCCGTAATCTCTACAGGTGCTACAGGTATGAAAATGCAAAAAGAATACAATATACTTACGGATGAGTTTTTTTATATGACATGTGAAACAATAAATGAAAATGCTCAATATCTTTCAAGAACAATAGATGATTTTACAACTTTTATCAAAGGAGAAGCGAAAGCTATTCGATTTGATTTAAAAAATGACACAGACAGTTTTATTAAACTTGTTGACTCTACAATTAAAAAGCACCATATTCAACTTATTTTAAACCTTGAAGAAAATATTAAAGTACAAGGATACCCACATCAACTGATACAATGTTTTATCAACATATTCAACAATGCAAAAGATGCACTAGTTCAAAATAATATTGAGGAAAGTGAAAGGTTTGTTTTTATCACACAAACAATTCAAGATGATAGTGTAACAATAATATTCAAAGACAATGCAGGTGGCATTGAAGAGAATATATTGCCAAAAATATTTGAACCATATTTCACAACAAAACATCAATCACAAGGAACAGGATTAGGGCTTCATATGGCTTATAATCTTATTTCAAAAGATATGAAAGGGGAAATAAAAGTTCAAAACTGTTCTTATATATTTCAAAATAAAAAATATGAAGGTGCTAAGTTTACTATTAATATACCTTTAAATCAGCATTAAGATTACACATGGAAAGTAATTTTTAGACAAGCACCTTTATACTCTTTTGCATCGTATTCATATTTTTCATTTGTTGCTATTATAGTTGCATTATGATGTTCTGTAAGTATTCTATATGCCATTGACAGACCAATACCCGTACCTACACTTTGATGTTTTGTTGTGAAATATGGTTCAAATATTTTTGGCAATACATCTTCTGGAATTCCCCCTCCGTTATCTTTAATTGAAAGTTCAATTTCATTAGATACTTTTTTTGTTGTTATAAAAAGCAATCTTTTATCTTCATTATTTACTAGTGTTGATACTATAGCATCTTTTGCATTATTTATAATATTTACAAGTGCCTGAATAATCTCATTTTCATATCCAAAAATTTTCATATCATCATCTATATTTATTACCACTTTAATATAATTATTTTCTAATGATGAACTAACAATATTTAATGTCTTCTCTATAATAGAACTTATAGTTATATCTCTTGCTTTCTCTCCACCTTTTATAAAGTTTCTAAAATCATCTATTGTTCTTGAAAGATATTGAGCATTTTCATTGATAAGGTCACATATCTTATTAAACTCTTCATCACTAAGCGCCCCAAATTCTTTTTGCATTTTCATACCTGTAGCACCTGTAGAGATTACGGAAAGTGGTTGTCTCCATTGATGTGCAATATTTCCTATCATCTCACCCATAGATGCTAATTTTGCTTGTGATTCTATAAGTTTTAATTTTGTTACATCTTTTGTAGTTGCTAATAATCTTTTTTGATCAGGAAGTAAGGTAATACTCATATTAATATGAATTATTTTATCATCTTTTACCATACAAGATTTTTCAAGATTCTCAATATGCCCGATTTGTATAATATTTTTAATAAGTTTTTCTATTCTTGCTCTCTCTTCTGGTATAGTTAAACTTATACAAGATTTTTTCAGTAACTCCTCTTTTGTATATCCTGTCATACTTAAATATGCTTCATTAAAATTTAAAAAATTTGATTCTAAATCAAGTATTGCAATACCATCTTTCGTATTGTTAAATATCATCTCAAATTCTTCTTTTTGTTCTTCTAACTGTTGTCTAGAAACTCGAATAGTTTCCATCATTGTATTCATCTTTTCTACAAGCTCATTTATCTCCATAGAACTACTTGTATCAAATTCACATTGTGGAATACCGTCTTTATTACTGTTTTTAATAACATTTACCATCTTTGCTAGAGGTTGTAGAATAATCAATCGAATCATAAAAAATAATGATAAGATAAGAAATAATGCAATAAAACTTGCATTAAAAGCATAGCTAATAATTATTTTTTCTAATTCTCTTTTCATAAATTTATCAGAAAGATAAATAGTAATTATTCCTATTTTATTGTCACCTTTATCAAATATTGTATATTTGTCAAAATGATATGCATTTTTCAGTTGTTTATTTTGAATCTTACTGTTTTGGTCATAATCTACAACTTGCCATTGTTCATTTCGTATTTTTCCACTAATATAAATGTTTTTTCCTAAAATTCTTCCCATATTATAGTCTTCAACTACAATAGCTAAAATATCTTTTTGTTCCATTTGACTTGAAACAAGATTATCATATTCTTGAACAGAATATGACATAATATAGTCATCAATATTATTCTTTAAAGTAACTCCTGCTGATTTAGAACTTTGCTTTATATTTTGGATAAGAGCATTTTGAGTATACATATAACTAAAGGCTAAATCAATTGAAGAAATCACTATAACTACTATAAATATTATGGTTCCTAACTTTGTATATAAAGAGTGTGTAATATTATTTAGTTTTGATACCAAGAACATTTCTTTCTATAATTGGTAATTTTGCATCTATATTATCTGTAGAGATAGCTAAAACTGGTAATTGTATATTTTTCTTTACTTTTTCACCTTTGAAGTATTTGTTCATAACTTCTACTGATTTTTGACCCATAAGATATGGCTGTTGCATTGCAGAACCCACTAATATACCTTTTGGTATTAAATCTAAAAATATAGGTTCTGCATCAAAAGTTATTAATAATATTTCATCTTTTTTTCGACTATATTCAATAGCATCTAAAGCACCTTTGTATTTATCAGAGCCTTGAAGCCATATAGCTTTTAAATCATTGTGTTCTCGAATCATATCTCTAGTAAAATTAAAGGTTTCTGCATAAGAGAAACTCACTTGTTGCTGAATTTCCACACTTTTGATATTGTACTCATCTAATGCTTTCATAAATCCAGCCGTTCGTAATTGACCATTAATCCTTTTTTGAGGAATTGCAATAATTCCTACTTTTCCTTTTTGTAAACCTAGACTAATCATCTTTTGAGCTAAAATTTTTCCAATATTATATGCTCCATTTTTATTATCAGAAGAGATATAGGAAACATATTCTCCACTGTCTGTCCCTATATCTGCTATAACTACAGGAATAGAAGCAGTTTTTGCTAATTTTAAAATAGTTACACAAGAAGAGGAGCTTGTAGGTGATACTATTATTCCAGAAACTTTATCTTTAATAGCTTTAATTGTAGAGATTAATTCTTTTTTTGAATTATTGTGAGAATCATATATCTTAAGCTGATACCCTAAAATATCTGTTTTGTTTTTTATACCTCGGGAGAGAATATCCCAAAAAGGTATCGATGTGTCAGAAACTATATATGCTAATTTTTTTTGTTCATTTGCATCTAGAAAAGTAATAATTGATAATAACCATATAACTATTATAAACTTTGATTTTTTCATAGTTGCCCTTATTTAATCCTACAAGATAATTATAGCATGTAATTATAAATTTTACTTATTCCATACTTTGAATAGCTTGATTCATACTATTATAAAACCTTACACTATCTAATACTTTTGTCTTATTTAGTTTTAAAAGCTGAACTTTATCTACCTCTTTTGCTATAATTATTACTTTTATATTGTCTTTTTGTAATTTAGCTATAAAATCTTTCAAGGTAAATATAGCTGTAATATCTATAAAAGGAACATCTAGTATGTCAATTATAAGTACTTTTGTATCTAAAATAGTGTTTGCTTTTGTCTCAAAAGCTGTACTTGAACCAAAGAAAAATGCACCATTTATTTTAATTACTCTTATTTGCTTTGAAATCAAATTATATTTGTTATTAATATTTTCATCATTTTCATCTACTAAAGTAATATTGGCTTCTTTTGTAATTCTATACACTATTAATAATGAAGATAAAACTATCCCTACTCCAACAGCAGTTATTAAATCAATAAAAACTGTTACAAAAAACACAACCAACATTACTGTCAAATCATTTTTTGGACTCTCTTTTAAAATTGATAAAAATCTATAGTCTAAAATATCAATTCCAACTTTTATCAAAATACCTGCAAGTAACGCTAAAGGTATTTGGGAAGCTAAAGGTGCTAGAAACAATACTGTTATCAAAAGAATTATAGAGTGAATCATCCCAGATATTTTATGGGTTCCTCCACTTTTTACATTAATAACTGTTCTCATAGTAGCCCCAGCCCCAGGTAATGCCCCCACAAAAGCACACAACGAATTACCAATACCTTGTCCTATAAGTTCCTGATTTGGCTTATGTTTTGTACCTGTAACAGAATCTGCAACAATTGAGGTCAATAGAGTATCAATAGTTCCTAATATAGCAAGTGTAAATGCTATTGTCATAATAGCTGTATAATTTTCAAAATTGATTGAAGGAACAATAATAGAAGGTAAAGTAGCTGGTATCTCCCCTATTGTTTCTACTTGAAAGTTAAAATAAAAACTAATAGGAGTAATAAGAAGAAGAGCAACTAATGGACTAGGTATCACTTTTGAAATTTTACTTGGAGTAAAAAACATTATCAATAAAGTTGCTGTTGCTATGATAAAAGCATCTTTATTTGTCTGAAATATATTCGATGGCAAAGTTAATAATATATGAACAATAGAAGCATCACTAGGTAATCCAAGATAAGGATTAATTTGTAAAATAATGATAATAACACCAATACCACTCATAAATCCAGATATCACAGGGTAAGGTATGTATTGTACAAACTTCCCTACTTTTAAAAGTCCAAATAAAACTTGAAAAATACCAGCTAACAATATCGTAGCAACAATTAAATTTATATCACTATGTAAAGTTATAACAGCAGCTGCAACGACAACTGTCATAGGACCTGTTGGTCCAGATATTTGAGTAGGAGTCCCTCCAAATAATGAAGCAAAAAAACCTAAAATTATGGCACCATAAATTCCTGCTGTTGCCCCTAAACCACTAGCAACGCCAAATGCCAATCCAAGAGGAAGCGCTATAATAGCAGCTGTCATCCCTCCAAATATATTTCTTTGTATATTCAATTTTTTGATTCCTATGTATATGATATTATTTATAATTTTAGACTAAAATTATTGTAAAATTATACATCTTTCCCCTTTAAACTATGTAGACGGCTTAGGAATATACTTTGATGAGTTTTTGAATTTAAGAGTATAGGTTTTTCAATAGTTTATAATAACTCCTATCATAAACTATTGAAATATTTTATTCATAATTAAAAGTTAGTATTCTTCTGCTTGTTCAAAGTCTAATTCATCTTCTTCAAGTTCATAAATATCTAACTCTGTTTTCACTTGTTTTAAACCTTTGTTATCCAACATATCTAACGATTCATCATCTATACAAGATATCCACTGTGCTACTTGGTTCTCAGTAAGATTATTTGCATTAGCATATAGAATCAATGTCTCAAAATCTAAATACTCATCGGTTTCAGTTTTAACAGCAGCATTACCATCTTCATCTTCAACAACTTCCCAATTATCTGGAACCTCAAAAATTTCTGTTAGATTTACTTCAATAAACTTTGACATAATTACCCCTTTTTTATTAAGATAATAAATTATGATGAAAAAAGATTACAATTTGATTGCAAAAAAGGTATCAATCTATTCAATTGAAAAGATTCCATATTGAATTGTTTTTATAATTTTGATACAATACTTATACATTAGGGGTTTCATTTGAAAAAACAATTTTTTTTATATTATATTTTTGTAATTATTTTATTATTTGTTTTTTTAAAAATATTTTCAGATTTTAGAGTTGAAAAACAAAAAGATGAAAAGTTTTTCAATATTGCAAATCAGATAAAACAAGAAACCAAAACATTTGTTGAACAAAAACAAGAAACAACTCTTATACTTGCTTTAGCTTTATCCAAAGATTCCATTGTTAAAAATGCACTCTTAAAAAATGACTATTCATTATTATCTCTTCAAGAAATCTCACAAATGTATGCAACTGATTCCTCTTTTAAACATGTATGGTTACACATTATAAAAAGCGATGGCATTAGTTTTATAAAAAGTTGGTCTGAACAAAAAGGAGAAAGTGTTCTAGGGTTTAGGAAAGATATTGTAGAATTTTTAAAAGATCCAAAAATTACCCAAACTATAAGTGTTGGTAAATTTGACATCACAATAAAAGCACAAGTACCTATTTATCAAGGTAAAAAATTATTGGGAATTTTTGAGGTAATTACAAAACTCAATTCAGTTGCAAATAAATTACAAAAAGAAAATTTAAATCCAATTATACTAACTGACAAATCATATAAAAAACAATTAAAATTTCCTTTTACAAAAACATTTGTTGGGGATTATTATGTTGCAAACTTAAATGCCAATACACAATTACTAAAATTATTAAAAGAGCAAGATTTAGAAACACTCATCAATAAAAAAGACAACTATCAGTTTATAGAAAACTATTTCTTAACAATCTATCATTTAGATAATGAACACAATGAACATATTGGATATATTTTTCTTTTCAAAGATTTAAATAAAATTGATTTAAGTGAAATATATAGTACAAATAGAGATTTTATTTTTAAATGGATGAGTATTATTATAGTAGTTGTATTACTGCTATTTATTTTATTGGGTCGACAATATACAAAAAAACTTAAAAATGATGTTTTACGAAAAACAGAAGAAAATATGGAACAAATGAAAGTGATTCAACAGCAAGAAAAACTGGCAAGTATGGGAGAGATGATAGGAAATATCGCACATCAATGGAGGCAACCACTCTCAATAATCTCTACAGGTGCAACAGGTATGAAATTTCAAAAAAAATATGGTGTCTTAACAGATGAAAGTTTTGAAGAAACTTGTGACAACATCAATACTAATGCACAATACCTTTCTAATACAATAGATGATTTTAGAAATTTCATCAAAAAAGACCATGTAAAAACTACTTTTAAACTACAAAAGGAGATAGATAGTTTTTTACATTTAGTTGATAGTTCAATAAAAAACCATAATATTACTATTAAGTTAGACCTTAAAGAAGAGATAATTATCAATGGCTATAAAAATGGACTTACTCAATGTTTTATCAATATATTCAACAATGCAAAAGATGCTTTTGAAGAAAATAATATTCAAGATAGATATATTTTTATATCCACATCAATCAAAAATAAACATGTAGAAATTATAATCAAAGATAATGCAGGAGGAATTGATTCTGAAATATTACCAAAGATATTTGAACCATATTTTACTACAAAACATCAATCTCAAGGTACAGGTTTGGGTCTTCATATGACTTATAAACTTATTATTGAAGGATTGAATGGAACTATTGAGGCACAAAATGTAACTTATAAATATAATAAGACTAATTACAAAGGTCTTCAATTTATCATAACTCTTCCTCTTGAAACTCAAAATAATTCATAAGTCATTTTTTCTAATTTAAAAACTTTACAATTTGCCATATTTACCAAATTCTTTACATTAATCTGCTAAAATACTTCTTATGACACCATTTAAAGTACACACAGAATATTCTCCTGCTGGAGATCAACCAAAAGCTATAGATAAACTCACAGCAAGTATTGCTAAAGGGAATAAATACAACACACTTCTTGGTGTAACAGGAAGTGGGAAAACTTATACGATGGCAAAAGTTATTGAAAAATTACAAATGCCAACACTTATTATGACTCATAATAAAACTTTAGCAGCACAACTCTATAGTGAATTTAGAGGATTTTTTCCTGATAATCATGTGGAGTATTTTATCTCTTATTATGATTATTATCAGCCTGAAGCTTATATTCCTAGATCAGATTTATTTATAGAAAAAGACAGTAGTATCAACAGTGAGTTAGAAAGACTACGGCTTAGTGCAACGGCTTCTATGCTAAGTTTTGATGATATTATTTGTGTGGCATCTGTAAGTGCCAACTATGGGTTAGGGAATCCAGAAGAGTATAAAGCAAATGTACAAAAAGTAGAAAAGGGACAAGAGTATTCTCAACGACAAATGCTCCTCAAACTTGTAGAGATGGGATACAAAAGAAATGATAAGTTTTTTGATAGAGCTGATTTCAGAGTCAATGGTGATGTAATAGATATCTTTCCTGCATATTGGGAAGATGAATATATCCGAATTGAGTTTTTTGGAGATGAAGTAGAGTCTATTTTAAAAATGGAATATCTTACAAATAATACAGTCAAAGAACTAGATGATGTAACTATTTACAGTGTAAATCCTTTTGTTGTATCACAAAGTAGATTGGCAAAGGCTATTGAAAGTATTGAAAAAGAACTAGCTGACAGATTAGCTTATTATAAAGAGAATGAAAAGCATGTAGAGTATCAAAGGCTTAAACAAAGAGTTGAGTTTGATTTAGAGATGCTTGAGGCTACAGGTATGTGTAAAGGAATTGAAAATTATGCACGACTTTTAACAGATAAAAAGCCAGGAGAAACACCCTACTCTTTGATAGATTATTTTGAAGCTATGGGGAGAGACTATCTAATAATTGTAGATGAATCTCATGTAAGCTTATCTCAATTTAGAGGAATGTATGCTGCTGATAAAAGTAGAAAAGAGGTGCTAGTAGACTATGGATTTAGACTTCCAAGTGCTTTAGATAACAGACCTTTAAAGTTTGATGAATATATCAACAAAAAAGCAAACTTTTTATTTGTTAGTGCTACACCTGCTGATTTAGAACTAGAACTCAGTAGTGAAGTCGCAGAACAAATTATACGACCAACAGGACTTCTTGACCCTGTTGTTGAAATACTCGACAGTGAGTTTCAAGTAGAAAAACTTCATGATGAGATAAAAAAAGTAGTAGCGCGAAATGAAAGAGTTCTTGTAACAGTATTAACAAAAAAAATGGCAGAAGAGTTAGCAAGTTATTATGCAGATTTAGGTATTAAAGTAAAATATATGCATAGTGAAATAGATGCTATTGAGAGAAATCAAATCATAAGACAACTACGACTTGGAAAATTTGATGTACTTATAGGAATCAATCTTTTAAGAGAAGGACTTGATATACCTGAAGCTTCACTTGTAGCAATATTAGATGCAGATAAAGAGGGATTTTTAAGAAGTAAAACATCTCTTGTACAAACGATGGGAAGAGCTGCTAGAAATTCAAATGGTAGAGTTCTTTTATTTGCTAAAAGAATAACAGACTCTATGAAATTTGCCATAGAAACTACAAATCATAGACGAGAAATTCAAGATAAATACAACAAAGAACATGGTATCACACCAACGACAACCATAAGACGACTAGATGAAGATTTAAAAATGGAAGAGTATGATGATACTGCATTAAAGTTAGAAAAACTCAATAAAATGCCTGCATCTGAACGGAAAAAAATCTTAATAGAATTAAATAAACAGATGAATAAAGCGGCAAAAGATCTGAATTTTGAAGAAGCTATTCGTCTTCGTGATGAGATAGAAAAAATTAAAAAAGCTTAAGAGATTGGTAAACTAACTGTAAATTTAGCACCAGTATATTGTTTTCCTTGATATTTTATCTCTTCATTGACAACATCAACTTTACCACCAAGTTTAGTGATAATTTGATGTGTCATATAAAGCCCTAATCCTGTACCTCGAGACTGATTTTTTGTAGTAAAATATGGTTCAAATATTTTATCTATAATAGTTTTCGGTATTCCACCAGCTGTATCTAAGATATTAATATAAACAAACTCTTTATCTAACGAAATATTAATAAATATATATCTATCTTGTTCTTCTATTTGTCTTATTTTTAATATATCTATTGCATTATTTATAATATTTAATAACACTTGCACTATATCATTTTGAATACTTGTGATTTGGATATCATTCTTTTCTTGTGTAACAATAGTGATACCTTCAAGTTTAAGATTAGGATCAATAATCACCAATGTTTTATTTATAGTATTTTGAATAAAAAAGGTTGTACTCTCTCTATCATTTCTCATAAAATTTTGAAAATCTTCTATTGTTGAAGACAAAAATTTAGTATTTTTTACAATATTATCAAGACTCTCTATGGTCTCTTCTTTATCTTCAATATCAAGTTCATAAGTGAGCTTTATTCCACTAGCAGCTATTGATATAGCTGTAAGAGGCTGTCTCCATTGATGAGCAATATTTCCTATCATCTCTCCCATTGATGCTAACTTTGATTGTTGAGATAAAATTTTTTCATCTCTTTTTATTTGAGTTATATCCATAGCTGATATTATCTTTAATTGTTCATCTCCTATAAGTACATTTCTTTCCCGTATTTGTAACTCATATTTTTTTCCATCACTATTTATAATTGATGTTTCAAAATTATGTTCTACTTTGTCATCTAATAATAATTGTGCATGATTTTGAGGAATATTTTGAAAAATATCAAATATTTTTTTATTAAGGATATCTTTTTTTGAACTTAACCCTAAAAGTTCAGAAGCTTCTTTATTACAATTTACACAAATTGTATCTTTAAAAATATACATAGCACTTATTGTTGAATCTAAAAGTTCTTGAAATTTTTTTAAACTATCTTCTATTTGTTTTTTTTGTTCTATTATAATAGAATTATCTAATAGTTTTTTAATAAGTAATTCTACTTTCAATAAAAGTTCATTGTCTATAAAAGGTGTTTTCAAAAAATCTGTAGCACCAAACTTTAAAATCTTTTTTACTAAATTAGCATTCTCCATATTGGATAAAACCAACATTACAATATTTTCTAATAAATTTTCTTTTTTAATTCGAGACATAATATCTAAAAAATCAATATCATGGAGATTCATATCACATATAATCAAAGAGATATTCTCTG
The DNA here is from genome assembly GCA_963667095.1 of Arcobacteraceae bacterium. Classification (GTDB taxonomy): domain Bacteria; phylum Campylobacterota; class Campylobacteria; order Campylobacterales; family Arcobacteraceae; genus JAIOSF01. The sequence goes on from OY762960.1 coordinate 661,869, forward strand.
TTTTAAGTATGTCCATAGTCTCTTGATAGTTTTTTGTAATTATAAGATTGTATTTTTTATCTTTGATGATTTTATTAATAGCTACATTCATAGAAAGTGTTTTTTCTGTAGTTAAAATATTATACTTTCTATCGCTATTAATCATGAAATAAATTATATCTAAATATTATTAAACTTATTCACAAAGTATCTAATTGAAGCAAAGCCAGAACAATGAGTATTTTGAACCTCTTGAATCTGTTGTTGATTCACAATGCCACCTAAAGCTATAATTTTAAAATTTTCATCTTGATACTTTGTTACTAAATTTTTTAAACTCTCACAACCTTTTGGTGTATCTTTATTTTCTTTATAATAAATTGGGGAATATGTCACTGCATCAGCACCTAATAGTTTTGCTTTTTTGACCTCTTCTTCACTATGACAACTAATTATTGTATAAAGATTTTGTACTTTTGCAACTTTGATTTCATCAAATTGTGTAGAGGTTAAATGAACTCCATCATATTCTAAAGATAAGGCTAATTGAATATTACCATTTAAAATTACTTTTTCTATATGAAATTCTTTTGCTATTTTTTTACAACTTTTTGCCAAAAGAGTTATGTTTTTTGTTTGTTTATCTCTAAAACAAACCATATCTACTTTATTTGTTGTTAAACTATTAATTAAGTTTTTTTCAAAAATTTCAGGAATATCTCCATACTCTTGTGGATCAGTAATAAGATAAGAAATAAAAAAAGGAGGCTCTCTAGAAGCCTCCTTTTTTAAGTTTTTATTAATGTTCACTTGTCACATTAATAGATACAGAGAGTATCTATTAATGCTCCTCCTCTGCCATCATAACAGAACCAGAGATATATACATAAGTAAGCATCATAAAAATAAATGCTTGTAAAATACCAAATGCAAATAAGAAGAAAAATCCTGGTAGTGGAGCAATCCAAGGTACTAACATAAGAAGTACCATTAAGAACATATCATCACCTTTAATTGAACCAAAAAGTCTGAATGATAATGAAACTATTCTTGACACATGAGAGATAACTTCAATTGGAAACATTAATGGAGCAAGTGCAGGAACAGGTCCCATCATATGTCCAAGATATTTTCCAGCACCATTTTCTTTGAATCCTAAGTAATTGTAGTAAAAGAATACTAAAATTGCTAAAGATAATGTAAAGTTAATATTACCAGTAACTGATTCAAAACCAGGGATAATACCCATCATATTTGCTACAAATATAACTAAACCAAGAGTTGCTATAAGTGGCATAAACTTTTTAGCATTTTCCTCACCCATAGAGTCTTTACCCATAGCTACAACACCTTTTAAGTAAGCCTCTATAATATTTTGTGTACCTGTTGGTACAAGTTGCATTTTACTTACTGCAGCTCTTGCTATTAAAAATACAACAATAACTGTTAGTAGTAAATGTGCACCGATAATTTCTACTTGTCCGTGACCAACTAGCTCACCCAAGAATGTAAATAATCTACCTTCCATACATCTATTCCTTTTGTCTATCTCTATTGCTTAGAGAATTTAATTTGGCAATTATATTAAAAACTTTATAAATCTTTTATAAAACCACCTTATCATTTTAAGAATATAGCCTAATCTCTTATTCAGTTTTATTTAAGATTAATATAAAAATTAAAAGATATAGTTATTATTTTAGAAATAATAATTAGTATGATATAATCTCAAAAATTAATGGTGGGAAGTAGAATGATTATAAAAAATGGTGCTATTTTTATAGCAGATGCACATTATAATAGCCAAAGAGAAGAACTAATGGATATTCTCAATGATATCAAAAATGGCAATATTAAAGCTACTCAATTATTTCTTATGGGAGATATTTTTGATTTTTTATGTGATGAAGCAGATTACTTCCAAGATATAAATTATCATCTTGTTGATTTAATTGATGAAATTTCTCATAATTTAGAAGTAATCTATTTTGAAGGAAATCATGATTATAATCTAGAAGATACTTTTTTACGCCTAAATCTTATACCAAGAAAACAACAACCTATTTATACAAAAATTGATAATAAAACAGTAGCATTAGCACATGGAGATATTTTCACACCTAAACTTTACAATATATATACGGCAATTATAAGAAATCCATATCTTCTCAATTTTATTAATCTAATTGATATTAATAATTGGATTACAAAAAAAATAGAACAAAAATTAAAAAGTAAAAATTTATGTCGTAAAAAAAATAATTTTGAACAACTAGTTCAAGAAAGAATTAAAAACTATAAAGTAGACCTTATCATAGAGGGACATTTTCACGATGGATATTTGAGTGAAAAGTATATCAATGTACCAGCTTTTGTATGTGGTAAACAATATATGCAATATATTGATGATGAGTTTAAATTTTTTAAGGTATAATCTATTTATGGATAATTATGAATACACACAACTTTTAAAAGTTTTAAATCAAAAATTAAATAATATAGAATCTATTTTAAAGCCAGATGTAATAGAAAAAAGACTTCAAGAGATAACGCAACAAGAGCAAGAACCCGAATTTTGGAGCAATCAAGAATTAGCAACAAAAGTAGCTCAAGAAAAAAATAGACTTTTAAGCAAACTTGCAAAATTCAATAAAGCAAATGAAGCAATAACAGATGCAAATGAACTTTATGAGATGGCGCTTGAAGAGAAAGATGATGATACGATCAATACTCTTTTTGAAGAATCAACAAACCTAGAAGAGATAGTACAAAAAACAGAAATTGAAGTGATGCTTAGCAATCCAGAAGATGGAAACAATGCTATAGTTTCTATCCATCCTGGTGCTGGTGGAACTGAGTCTTGTGACTGGGCAAGTATGCTCTATCGTATGTATTTACGATGGGCTGAAAGAAAAGGGTTTAAAGTAGAAGTACTTGATCATCAAGCAGGTGAAGAAGCTGGTATAAAAGATGTAAGTTTTATCATCTCAGGAATAAATGCATATGGATATCTAAAAACAGAAAATGGGATCCATAGACTAGTAAGAATTAGTCCTTTTGATTCAAATGCAAAAAGACATACCTCTTTTGCTTCTGTTATGGTAAGTCCAGAGATTGATGACAATATTGATATAGAGATTGAAGATAAAGATATAAGAATAGACACTTATAGAGCTTCAGGTGCGGGGGGACAACATGTCAATAAAACAGAATCAGCAATCAGAATTACTCACATAGAGTCAGGAATCGTTGTACAGTGTCAAAATGATAGAAGTCAACATAAAAACAAAGCAAGTGCTATGAAGATGTTAAAATCAAGATTGTACGAATTAGAATTAGAAAAACAAGCTGCAGAGAAAAAAGGTATCTCAAAAAGTGAAATTGGCTGGGGACATCAAATTAGAAGTTATGTTATGCAACCATATCAACAAATAAAAGATACAAGAAGTAATATTGGATACAGTAATGTTGATGCTATACTTGATGGTGATTTGGATAAAATGATAGAAGATGTTTTAATAGCACAAACAAAATAAAAAGAGATATTATGAAAAAAATATTAAGTGTTGATAGTAATTTGTTATACAGTAAAATACTCAAACAAGATGTTGAGGAGTATTTTAATTCTATTGATGAAAGCATAGAATTTTATGTAAGTCAAACATCACAACAAACACTTGATATTATTAATACACATGAAATAGATATTATTTTTTTAGATATTTCATCTAAACAATTTGATGGTTTAAAACTTTTAAAATATATTAAAGAGCAACCAATAAGGCAAGCTAAAATAGTTGGTGTTACTGAACTTTATGACCATACATACAGGTTTCAAGCTTTAAAACAAAATGTTTATCGTTATATTTATAAACCTTATGACAATAAAGAAATTCATGCTGTTTTATCAAAATTTTTTAAGAAAAATTACTATAATAAAAAAATAAATAGAATAGAAAACTTTATCAATGTTGAAGATATTGAACACAAAGAGGAACATTTTTCAAATGAGATAGAAAAAACTCAGCATGAACAAGAACTGGTACAAACTTATATTTCAGTGCATAAAAAGACAAATGCAAAAGAGTTTTTAAAACTTTATGAAGATTGGGCTTTTGATTTAGATGATTTAGATGACTTAGAACTCGCACTTGATAATCTAATGATGAACCTTATTTTAGAAAATGATTTTGAAACAACTATGCCAGATATTATCAATATTTTAGAGACTTACAATAAATTTTTATATCTCTTTTTAGAATTTGATGAATTAAGTAAAGTTGTTTACTCTATAGTAATGTTATTAAGAGAAATTGACTTTGAAAACTTAGAAAGTCAAACAATCATTTCAAAACTCATTATGACAACGATACAAGATTTAGTAGAATGGAAAGAAAAAGTTTTCGTAGCAGAAACTGCTGATGATATTTATTATATCAATGACCCTATTCTTAATAGTTATGTACAGTTACAAGATTTATTATCCTAGAGGAGTAAAAAATAATACAATCATTTTTTACTAATACAGCAGATTTAAATCTTGCCTATCATGTAGGTGATAGACAAGAAAATGTTGATAAAGCGAGACTTACTCTTTCTCAAAAATACAATTATAAGTATGAAAAGCTATGCTACATGGAACAAATTCACTCAAACATAGTGAAAGTAATAAATGAAACCGAAACTCTTTATAAATGTGATGCTTTAGTTACAGATAAATATAATATTCCTCTTATGGTAATGGTTGCAGATTGTATCCCAATTTTATTTTATGATATGACAAAAAATATCATAGCAGTAGCTCACGCAGGACGCGCTGGTACTTTTGAAAACATTTCAGGAAATACAATAGATACTATGATAAAAGAGTTTAACTGTAAACCTAAAGATATCATAGCAGACTTAGGTCCAAGTATTCAAAAATGTTGTTACGAAGTATCTTTAGAGTTAGCAGATGAAACAGCTACTACATTTGGTGAACAATTTGTTTTTCAAAGAAATATAGACCTGCAAGGTATCAATAAACAGCAACTTTTAAAAAAAGGTTTACAAGAAAAAAACATCACTATTTCTAATACTTGTACGAAATGTTCAAATAAACCTTATTTCTCATATAGAAAGAATAACTCTTGTGGAAGATTTGCAGGCATTATTATACAGACCCCACAAAGATGAAACACGAAACTTTAGAACTCCAAAATAGAGATAAATGCTATGTTTGCTACCGACCAAAAAGTAGCTGTATGTGCAAATATATCAATCCTATAGAAACTAAAACACAATTTGTAATCTTAATGCATCCAAAAGAGTTTAAAAAAACAAAAAATGGTACAGGACGATTTACACACAACTCTTTAAAAAACTCTTCAATATTTATTGGAATAGATTTTAATAATCATGTAGAAATAAATAACCTGATAAACAATCCAAGTAATAACTGTTTTGTTTTATATCCAGATACAAACAGTATCAAGCTTAATACTCAAAATATACAAGAAAATGATAAAACAAATATTATATTTATTATAGATTCTACATGGCCTTGTTCAAAAAAAATACTTGCTGTAAGTAAAAATATAAAAGCTCTTCCAAAAATAAGTTTTGAACATACAAAATCATCTGCTTTTAAAATCAAAACACAACCAAACAAATATTGCCTTTCAACTATAGAGTCAACACTTTGTATCTTAGAACTTCTTAATCATCACAATATTGAAAATATAGATAGAGAACAACTACAAAAATTTTTACAGCCTTTTGAAAAAATGATTGAATATCAACTAAATTGTGCAACAAAACAAAATATAAAAGCACCAAGATTCCTTATACGATAACTTTTAATTTATTTCACAATCACTCCACAATTAGTTGTTATTATTCTTTTATATCAAAGGAGAAAACATGAAAACAAAAATTATCATAGTAGCTATAGCTTTAGGGCTACTTACCTCACAAGCAAGTGCTTCAGTTTCTAAAGGACAAAAACTTTTTAGTAAAAAACTCAAAAAAGAATGCCAATTAACAGGAGCAAAGGTATCAGCAAAACACACACAAGATGAATGGGAAAAAATTCACAATTCTGATACATTAGAAAGTGAAATTAAAAATATTTGTCCAAATGTCAAAGATATCAAAGATAAATATCTTCCTCATCTATATGAATTTTTTTACGAGTATGCCTCAGATTCAGGAAATGTTCCCTCTTGCTAATCTAATATCCCAAAAAATGGGATATTAGTCATTTATTCATTTTATCAATCATAATATGTTACTATATCAAAAAAATATATGGAGATAAAGATTAAAACAGCTCTAAAATATCTAAAAAGAATATTTTATACCTCTATTGTCACATTTATATTACTCTATAGTAGTTTTTCCTTTTTTGCTTATAAAGTTAAAGAAGACTATCAAAAACTAATACAAAGTAACAGATATGTTTTAAATACGCATATTTCAGACTTATATAATTTATGTATGCTTGATTATTACTACAATCCAAATGGAAAGCATATGAAAAAAGAGTGTAATAAACTAGCAAAAATTGCAGATAAAAAACCTCAAACACCTTATTATGATTTTTATATTTATTATCTAAAAGAATTCCTAAACTAATATTATTTAAATATTAGATAATGTATTATAACAATATTTTATATTACAGAAAGGTCAAAACAAATGATTAAAACAATTCTTCTTTTTTTATTTGGTCTCAATCTTGTAAATGCTATGCAAATTACAGATGATATTATATTCCAAAACATATACAAACAACAACAAAATAGTAATAAAATAGTATTAATGCTGTATAGTGCAAAAACCTGCCCGCAATGCGCTTATATGAAACAAAAGGTTTTTAAAAACAATGAAGTTAAAAACTTTATGAATAAACACTTTATACTCTTGGAAAAAGATATCAATAAAGACGACCTTCCCGAAGGATTTAACTACTTTGGGATACCTACAATGTTTTTTGTTGATAAAGAGGGAAAACAAATAGCAAAAATCATTGGTTCTTCTAGATCAGAAGCTTTTTTAAAACAACTTAAAAATATTATGGAGGAAAAGTAAATGAAAATCTTTTTCTCTTCAATACTTTTTGTAATAGCCCTTTTAGGTTATGAGCAAAAAGATATTGATAAATTATTGAAAAATGAAGAGTGCAAAAGCTGTGATTTTAGTAATGCAAATCTAAGTGGTTTAGACTTAAGTACTTTTGAAATTCAAGATTCAAACTTTCAAAATGCAAACTTATCAAATACCAATCTATTTATGTCTGACCTAGAGGGCAGTAATTTTACTAATGCAAATCTTGAAAATGCAATTTTTTGGAAAAGCAATCTTCGATTTACTAACTTGACAAATGTTCAGGCAAAACAAGTAAACCTAAAGGGAGCTAACCTTCAAAATGCAACTTTAAAAAATAGTGATTTAAGCTCTAGTGTTTCTTGGAAAGCTAACTTTACTGATGCTTCAATAGAACAAACAAACTTTAATAATAGTGAATTAGGAGATGCAAAATTTTATCATAATAATCTTTCCAATAGTAATTTAGAAAATACCATCTTATGGAAAACAAAATTTAAAGATACTATACTCACTCAAGAGCAATGCAGCCATGCTAAAAATGAAGAAGCAATATTTTTAGAAGATGTAATTTGCCAATAAAATCTAACTAGTTGTAAAAATATAGACATTAAAAAAGCTCCTTTTTACAGGAGCTTTTTTTATTACTATCAACTAACTACACAAATGGTGCGGATGAAAGGACTTGAACCTTCACACCGTTAGGCACCAGATCCTAAGTCTGGCGTGTATACCAATTTCACCACATCCGCATAAATGCAGTTAATTGATAGTAATCAATGGTACTCCCAGCACGATTCGAACGTGCGACCTACGCCTTAGAAGGGCGTTGCTCTATCCAGCTGAGCTATGGAAGCATTTAGATAATAAAATTATAAATGGGGTAAGATATGGGAATCGAACCCACGACCTTCTGAACCACAACCAGACGCTCTAACCAACTGAGCTAATCCTACCATCAGAATTCTATTATTATAATTTTAAATAACATGGTCGGAGTGAGAGGATTCGAACCTCCGGCCCCCTGGTCCCAAACCAGGTGCGCTAACCAGGCTGCGCTACACTCCGTACAATTTCAAGAATAACTTCTTAAAATGGAGTGGAATTATATAAAAAAATTCATTGAATGTCAAGAGTATTTTGAAGAAATTTTAAAATTTCTTCAAAAAGCCTTTAAAACTGTATTAAACCATCTATTGGAGATGATGCTGTAGCATAAGGTTTTTTAGGGATTCTTCCTGCTTTATAACTCATTCTTCCAGCAATCACAGCATGCTTAAAAGCTTCTGCCATCATCATAGGGTTTTGTGCTTGTGCAATAGCCGTATTTGCTAAAATACCCTCAGCACCTAACTCCATAGCACTTGCAGCATCACTTGCACATCCCAAACCTGCATCTACTATTACAGGAACTTGTACTGCATCTTTTATAAATGCAATGTTGTAAGGATTTTGAATACCTAAACCACTTCCAATAGGAGCAGCAAGTGGCATAATAGCATCTGCCCCTGCATCTTCTAGTCTTTTTGCAATAATTGGGTCATCACTTGTATATGCCATGATTGTAAAACCATCTTTTTTCAAAACTTCACACGCTTTAATAGTCTCTATTACATCAGGATATAAAGTTTTTTGTGCATCCCCTATAACTTCAAGTTTAATGATATCAATACCAGTAGCTTCTCTCATAAGTCTAAATGTTGTAATAGCTTCTTGTGCTGTAAAACACCCTGCACTATTTGGTAAAAGCTTTATATTTGTATCTTTAAAATAGTCTAGTAAATTTTCCTCATTTGGGTTTGTAATATTTACTCTTCTTATTGCTACAGTTATTAGTTCACTTCCACTTGCAATAGTCGCTTCTTTTGTTGTTTGAAAGTCAGTATATTTTCCACTTCCAACTATTAATCTACTATTAAATTCATATTTTCCTATTTTAAGAATTTGATCATTCATATTGTATTTTCCTTTATAAAATTTTTATATTCATTACTTGTTTTTTTAATTTTTATTGCTACAATTTCGGGCAAATCATAGCTATGATTCTCTTTAATTTTCCTTTGAATCTTTTTATAATTTTGTTTTTTAGTTTTTATTGAGAGTAAGTATTCCTTATCTTCACAAATTTGTCCTTTCCATTTATAAAACGACTTTATTGTACTCATTTGAACACAAGCAGATAACTTTTCTTTCACCAATAATGTTGCCATTTTTTTTGCTTCTTGCTTGTTATCAAAAGTTGTTTTTATAATTATGAGTTTCATATATTCTTCACACCTTCAATCAAATTTACTGGTGTCATTGAATAATTATTCTTTTCATATTTCATAGCAGTTATTGTATGAGCAAGAGTTCCATTTATAGCAGCTTCAACAGAAGTATAACCTTGGGCAAGTAATGAGCTTATAAACCCTGCTAAAACATCACCACTTCCACCAAAACTTAATTTACTAGAACCTAGTGGATTTATATATCTTTTTTTATTTTGAGCTACTATAGTATTTGCACCTTTTAAAAGTAATACTACATGTGGATATTTTTTACAAAAAATATCTACATATTTAAACCTCTGTTTTTGTAAAATTTGTACATCAATATCATCTATGTCACATATTTTTAAAAGTGAACAAAACTCTTTTGGATGTGGAGTAAGAATTACATTTTTTTGAGACAATACTTCCAAAATATCTTTTGTATAAAAAAGATCTGCATCACAAACTTTAGGAATGGAACTTTGTAGTATCTCTAAGATTTCATTTTGCTCATAATTTCCCAACCCCATACCAATAGCAATCGCTGTACTATTTTGTGGTATTTTATGACTTTGCATAATATGATATGGAACCAAATGCTCTTTATGATTAATAACACTTACAAGTCCAGCTCCTAAATTAAATGCAGCATCAGCACAAATAATACCAGCCCCTTGCTTTTCTCCAACAATCACAGATAAATGTCCAAAATTACCTTTATGAGTATTTGCAGATTCTCTTATGGGTAAGTGTAAATCATCCATATCTAATAAACAAATATCTGAATTATTCTCATATAATTCTCTTTGAACTCCTAAATTAGACACTATAATATCACCAATATAATCTTTTGCTTCATCAAGAAATAGTGAAGTTTTTAAAGCACCCATTGTGATAGTAGTATCTGCTTTAAAAGCAACATGATTAATCTGCCCATAAGTATTAATACCACTTGGTATATCACAGGCTAATTTATAACTTTCTAAACTATTAAGTTGTCTTATCAACTCTATCATTTGATTATCTAAATCTCTTGTTAAACCTGAACCAAATAAGCAATCTACAACTAAATTATAGTTTTTTGTTAATTTTGAATACTCATGGAGAATATGTACTCCAACTAATTTTGCTCGTTGAAGTTGGATATTTCCCATATCTGATTTTACTGTATTTGGAAGATAAAGTTCTACTTCATATTTCCCATTTAAAAGTCTAGAAAGAGTTATCCCATCGGCACCATTGTTTCCAGCACCTGCAACTATAAGAATTTTTGTAGTTGTATCAAAGTTATTTTCTATAAAATCAAGCAATGAACTAGCTGCATGCTCCATAAGAATATCTTCACTTAAACCATATTGTTCATAACACTTTTTATCTAAAGTTCCTACTTCATCAAATACTTTTTGCAAAATAAATCCTTATTTTTTCTTGAACTTCCAACCATCGGACTCTAAAACTTCAATGATTTTATCTTTTTTATCACCTTGAATCTCTATCCATTCCTCTTTGATTGTTCCACCACAGCCAAGTTTTGTTTTTAAAAGTTTTAAAATATCTTTTTTTTCATTTTGACTCAAGAAAAATCTTCCTACTAATGTAACGGGTTTTCCTTTTCTTTTTTCAAAAGTAAATACAAGTTGGTGTTGATTTTTTTCTATTTTTTCCATCATTTTTTTAGGATCTTTTAATCTACTTGTTTCCCAACTATCACCTTCTAGTTTTGCACCCATAGTGAACATACTATTCCTTTATATATAAAAAAAGGGACCTTAGAGTAAAACTCTAAAATCCCTTTCTTGTAAGATATGTTTATATTATTATAATAAACTATTTAATTTATCAGTAAATGCTTGTTTAGAAGCAGCACCAACCATAGTATCTACAATTTCACCATCTTTCATAAATACAATTGTAGGGATAGATCTTACACCAAATTTTGTGCTTAATTCTTGTTGCTCATCTGTATTTACTTTACAAATAGCTGCTTTACCTTCAAATTCTTCTGCTAATTCTTCTATAACAGGAGAGATCATTCTACAAGGTCCACACCATGGAGCCCAAAAGTCTACCAATGCAACACCCTCTTTTGTTGTCGCTTCAAAGTTATCGTTTGTTAATTCAATGTATTTACCCATCTATTATTCCTTTTGTGTTATTTTATTGGAAAATTGTACAATCTTTTTCTTTAAATAAACTTTTTACAAATAACTATAATGTCAATTTATGAAATAAACAAAACTTTGCATTGTAAAACTTCGATTTAATTCATAAACCTATTGGATAAATATTATCAAAAATAATTTGGGTTAAATCATATTTTTGCTAAAATATCTGTTACAAATAAAATTACGGATTAAATAGAATGAATATACGAAAAGAGTTTTTAGATTTTTTTGCCTCAAAAGGGCATGAAATTATACCAAGTGCACCACTTGTACCAGATGATGCAACATTGTTATTTACGAATGCAGGAATGGTTCAATTTAAAGATATATTTACAGGTGCAATACCAATTCCCCAAATACCAAGAGCAACAAGTTGTCAGCTTTGTGTAAGAGCTGGTGGAAAACACAATGATTTAGAAAATGTAGGATATACAGCAAGACATCATACACTTTTTGAGATGTTAGGAAACTTCAGTTTTGGTGATTATTTCAAAGAAGATGCTATAGCTCATGCATGGGAATTTATAACAAAAAACCTTGAGTTACCAGTTGAAAAACTTTGGGTAACTGTTCATGATAGTGATGATGAAGCGTACAAAATTTGGAAACAACATATATCAGAAGATAGAATTATGCGATTTGGAGATAAAGACAACTTTTGGTCTATGGGTGACACTGGTGCTTGTGGTCCTTGTAGTGAAATATTTTATGATCAAGGTGCTGAGAATTTTAATACTAGCGAAGACAAAATGGGTGGAGAAGGTGATAGATTCCTAGAGATTTGGAACCTTGTATTTATGCAATATGATAGAGCAGCTGATGGAACACTCAATCCTCTTCCAAAACCATCAATTGATACAGGTATGGGACTTGAAAGAGTTATAGCTATAAAAGAGGGTGTATTTAACAACTTTGACAGTAGTGCTTTTGCTCCGCTAATTGATAAATTAAAATCTCTAAGTCCTACAACATATACTGATAAAAACATAGGAAGTTTTAGAGTTATTGCAGATCATGTTAGAACTGTTACATTTATGCTTTCTCAAGGGATACTTTTTGATAAAGTTGGAAGAGGTTATGTTTTAAGACGAATTTTAAGACGAGCCGTAAGACATGGTTATCTTCTTGGATTTAGAGAAGCTTTTATGGGACAACTTGTAGATACTCTTTGTGATATGATGGGAAAAGCATATCCTGATTTAATAGAGAAAAAAGAGTATATAAAAGAGCAAATCCAACTTGAAGAGGAAAGATTCTTTAAAACTATCACAAGTGGTATGGAACTTTTCAATGCTGAGTTAGAGAATACAAAAGAGGTATTTAGTGGAGAGGTTGCATTTACACTTTATGACACTCATGGTTTCCCTCTAGATTTAACGGAAGATATGCTTAAAGATAAAGGTCTAAAAGTAGATATTGATACATTTGAAGCATGTATGGATACACAAAAAACAAAAGCAAAAGCTGCCTGGAAAGGGAGTGGAGATGAACTAAATGAGGGTGAATTCAAAGAGTTACTAGCTAAAATTGGGCTCAATGAGTTTATTGGTTATGACCATATCCGTTCAAATAGTACAATCATAGCACTCTTGAGTGAAGATTTTAAACAAATTGAAACTTTAAAGGAGAAACAAACAGGATGGGTAGTTTTAGATAAAACACCATTCTATGCTACAAGTGGTGGACAAGAGGGAGATATTGGGGCTTTAGAAAATGACCAACATATTGCTATTATTAGTGAAACAAAAAAACTTCATGGTCTAAATATCTCTAAAGTAACTATTGAAAGCTCTTCTTTAAAAGTTGGAGAAAGTGTTTCTGCTGTAGTTGTGAATAGAGGAGAAGTAGCAAAACACCATAGTGCAACTCACCTACTTCAAAGTGCATTAAAAATGGTTCTTGGAGATACAGTATCTCAAGCTGGTAGTTTAAATGATGATAAACGACTACGATTTGACTTTACATATGCAAAAGCTATGACACAAGAGCAACTTGAAGAGGTTGAAGATTTAGTAAACTCTATGATTGCAAGAGGACTAGCTGGAAGTGTCGAAGAGCTACCTATTGAAGAAGCTAAAAACAAGGGTGCAATTGCTATGTTTGGTGAAAAATATGGCGAGCAGGTACGAGTTGTAGAATTTGGCGATGTGAGTGTTGAATTTTGTGGTGGAACACATGTACAAAATACTGCAGACATTGGAAGCTTTTATATTGTAAAAGAAAGTGGTGTAAGTGCAGGGGTTAGAAGAATTGAAGCTGTTGTTGGACTTTCAGCAATTAACTATGCAAAAGAAGCCTTGAAAAAAATCACTGAAGTTGAAAATGAAGTAAAAAATAAAGATATTATTCAAGGTATTACAAAACTTAAAGAGCAAATTAAACAACTTAAAAATGAGATAAAAGCAGTACATGAAAATGTTGCAACTCCATTAAATGAATTAGAGATAAATGGTGTTAAAGTTGTTGTTGACATTGTGCCACAAGGTGATATTAAAAAGCTTGTAGATGATATGAAAAATGGCAATGATAAAGTTGCTACTTTGCTACTTCAAGAAAAAGATGGAAAAGTATTATTAGTTGCAGGGGTAAAAGATGCTTCAATTAAAGCTGGTGATTGGATAAAAGCTGTTGCTCCAATCGTTGGTGGTGGAGGTGGTGGAAGACCAGACTTCGCACAAGCAGGTGGAAAAGATCCATCAAAGATACAAGAAGCTAAAGAAACAGCTTTAGAGTACTTAAAAACCAACATCTAAAAAATACAAGCAAGTAATATGAAAATCTTATATATCTTTATATTTGTATTTTCATTTACTCTTTATGCACGAGATTTTACAGTAGCATCTTACAATGTTGAAAATCTTTTTGATTTAAAATATGATGGAACAGAATACAAAGAATATAAACCAAATACAAAAACTTGGAATAAAAAAGCTTTTCAAAATAAGATACAAAATATTTCACAAGTTCTCAATGACTTAGATGCAGATATTATAGCTCTTCAAGAGATTGAATCCAAAGAAGCATTGGAACAATTAATAAGACATTCTAAAAAATACAAACATCATCAATTTTTAAAGAAAAATAGCTCTTCAATAGGAGTTGCTATATTAAGTAAATTTCCTATTAAAAATTATAGAAAAATCTCTGTAAATGAAAGAGATAAATATACAAGACCTATACTAAAAGCTGTAATTACCATAGAAAAAAAAGATATCATACTCTATGTGAATCATTGGCGTTCAAAAAGAGCAGCTGAAAGTAAAAGAATAGTTTATGCTATGGCTTTAAAGAAAGAGATTGATAGTTTAGATGAGAGTCAAGACTATATTATACTTGGAGATTTGAACTCTAACTACAATGAATTCCAAACTTTTAAATATGATAAAAAACTCAATGATACTTTTGGGATAACAGGTATCAATCAAATATTAAATACCACTATAGAAAATAATTTTATTACTAAATCAAACATCTTCTCTTTTCATAGTAAAGTTCACTATAATCTTTGGCTTGAGTTAAAAAAAGAGAGATTTAGTTCACTTTTTATGACAGAAGAAAATACACCTGATAATATCATATTATCAAAAGGATTATTTGATCAAAAAAATATCTCTTATGTCAATAATAGTTTTAAAGTATTCAAGCCTGATTATCTCATAACAAATAAAAGAATAAAAAGATGGAATAGTTATAAAAAAACAGGTTATTCTGACCATTTACCTATCTATGCAAAATTTTCAACAACTAAACAAACTCCAATAAAGATTCAAAACAAGATTAAAACCACACAAAGTAATACTATAAAACAACTATATGAACTACAAACCGTTACAAACTACAATGTAACAAATGTTGTAGTAATATACCTCTCAACAAAAATAGCAATCATACAAAAAGAAAACGATAGAGCAATTATGATTTATAAACCTTCAAATAAATTAGTAATAGGATTTAGTTATGACTTTACTATTGATGAAATAGATCTTTATAATGGACTAAAAGAGATTAAGAGTATCTCAAAGGTAGTACAAAAAGAAAAAACAAGTAACTATAAGGATTACTATTTAAATGCGCTTGAGATAGATTTATTTGACAATAGATATCAAAATAATATTATAAAAAATTTAACAGGAATGTATAAAAAAGGTTATCTTTATTTTAAAACAAAAAATAATAATGAGAAAAAAATTAAATTATATTTTGATAAGAAATTAAAAAGACCAAAAGATAGTGAACAAATCACTATATCTTCTGGTCATTTAAGTAGTTATAAGTCTAAAGTACAGATTGTTTTACATAAACAAAATGATTTTTTTTAAGCATAACCTATATATTTAACTACTACATCATAGAGTGCAGGAATATCTGTCTTACCAACGAAATCATCGATTCCAATTCTTTCCATTTTTCCCCGTACTGCATCAGTTGTCATACTTGAGTTTACAACAACAGGAACATGGCTTAACACTGAATTATCTTTTATAGCTTGTGCAACTTGATATCCATCAGTTCCAGGCATCTCAATATCAGTAATAATAAGACCAATATCTTTAGGGTCCATAGATCTTACTGTTTCTAAAAGATCTCCACCATTATGTAAAATATCATAATTAGCTCTTGCTTTTCGTAAAAATTGATTTAAAACTTCTCTTGCTACTGCACTATCTTCAGCAACTAATATTTTTTTATCTGATTTAATCGGTTTTGTAACATATCTATCTAAATCACTAGCATTAATATCAGTCCATCCAATATCACTTAAAAGTTGCTCTGCATTAAATACTGTACAAAGTCTCTCTTTCCCATCAACTTCTACATAAGTTGTATATGTAATTTTTGAGTTTTGATCTTCTGAGTTTTTTAATTCTGCCGTTGTTTTTTCAACAATATTTACCATATCTTTTACTAAAAAACCAACTTGCTTGTGATTAAATTCACAAAATATAATAAGTTTATATTCATTAAGCGATAATTTTTGATATCCAAGCCATTTATCAAGGTTTACTAATGTAACTGGTTCCCCTCTAATTGTAGCAATACCTTCTATCACTTCAGTTTCTTTTGGAGTATCTGTTACATCTACCTCTTCAGTAATTATAAAAGCTTTAATTTTTGCTATATTTATAGCATATATATCATCATTTCCTGTTCGAAATACAGCCAACTGCTGAACATTTCGAAGATGAGCTTGTGTCAATTGCTCTACACTATTACTAATTCCGCTCATATAAATTCCTTTTTAATTTAAGTGTTATAAATTTACTAAATTTTATCTATATTTCACTTAATAGTTTTTTAATTGCTATACTTCCCATTGTTAGTCCAAATGAGCCTGTAACACCCACAAAACTTCCTAAATCTTTACAATTTGGATTTTCACTACTAAATATTACTTTGAAATTTTTATTAAACTTCACTTTTTTAAGTTCATCCCGTATTTTTCGAGCAAATGGATCATTATAAGTTTTAAAAATATTGAGGTATTCTATTTTTGTTGGGTCAACTCTTTTAGCACTTCCAGTTGTTGAGATAAGTTTTTTATAATATTTTTGAATAAGTTTTACTTTTGGTTTAATATCATCAATTGCATCAAGAATTAAATCATATTCTTCAAAATCAAAATTTTCCACCCATTCTATATCTATTTTTTGATTTATCGTTTCAACATTTGGATATAAAGTTTTCAAGTGATCAACTTTTATTGTTCCTACTGCGTCACTTCCTATTTGTCTATTTTTATTTGTTTCATCAAAGATATCATAATCTACTATTGTAATATTTGTGACACCTGTTCTATATAAGCAATCTAAAGCAAAACCACCTACTCCACCAACACCAAGTATGATAAGTTTTGCATTTTGTAATTTGGCAAAATCATCTCCAAAAAGCTTTTCACATCTTGCATATTGTAAAGAATTTTCCATCAGTATATCAATCCTTCTTTTAGTAAAGCTTGTTTAATATTGTATATTTGAGTATGTTTATTACTACACCAAGCTGGATCTAATAAGCTACTATCACTAATTCCTGCTGTTACCCTTGATATTGAGATATTTTCTGGCAACATCTTAATAGACTTTACAAGAGTATCAATATAAAGTTCTTCACTTATGGGGCTAAATGAACCATTTTTATATTCATTTGCTAAGAGTGTATTTTTGGTTACATACAAAGGGTGAAATTTAATAGAATCTATGCCTAACTTTATAGATTCTTCTACACCTTTAAGCATCATCTCTTGTGTTTCATCTGGAAGTCCAAAAATCATATGACCACATACTAAAAGTTCTCTATCTTTTGTCTTTTTTATCCACTCTTTAATATTAGCAAAAGTATGCCCTCGATTTATTTTTTCCAAGGTTTCATCATAAATTGACTGTATGCCATACTCTACCCATATCTCTTTTGATTTTGATAAATTTTGTAGATAATCTAAAGTCTCTTCTGTAATACTATCTGTTCTTGTACCTATACTTAAACCCACTACATTATCAAAACTCAAAGCTTTTTCATAAAGTGCTTTAAGTGTATCAAGTGGTGCATAAGTATTTGTAAAGGATTGAAAATAAACGATAAATTTTTTTGCACCGTATTTATTTTCCAACCTTTCTTTTGTAGCATCAAATTGCATTTGAAGTTGTACAAGTTGTTTTTCTAAATAGGGATTTTCTTTTGAGTAAAGATTTAATTTAAACCTTGATTTATCTACTAAATTTGGAGAAAAAGATTCATTTTCACAAAAGGTACAACCACCTTTTGCTACTGTCCCATCAATATTTGGGCAAGTGAATCCAGATATACTTATAGGTATCTTATAAACTTTTTCGCCATACTTTTTTCGCCAATACCGACCAATTGTGTTTAAATGTTTCAAAACTTTACTTATATTTCCTAATTTTAAACTACGAAATAATCGCCATCAAAGCTTACTAAAGAGTAATTTCTATCACGCCCTAGAGAATCTTTTAAGTTATCAATTGTAAGATACTCTAGTGAATCAGCACCTATATGTTCACATACCTCATCTTTTGACATAACAGCATTGATAAGTTCCTCTTTCGTAGGTGTATCTATACCATAAAAACAAGGATGTTGAATCATCGGACTAGCTACTCTAAAATGTACCTCAGCAGCACCTGCTTCTTTTAACATTTGTACAATTCTTTTACTTGTAGTACCTCTTACAATAGAATCATCTATTACTATTAGTGATTTTCCAGCAATTAAAGATCTCATAGGATTTAATTTCATTTTTACTTTTAAATTTCTCATCTCCTGTGTTGGTTCAATAAATGTTCTTCCAACATAATGATTTCTTATAATTCCAAGTTCAAAAGGGATTCCACTTTGTTGTGCATATCCCAAAGCTGCTGGTACTCCACTATCTGGTACAGGTATTACCATATCTGCTTTTAATTCAATATTAGAATCATTTTTAGCTAACTCTTTCCCCATATTTTCTCTTGCTCTATAAACACTTTTCCCATCTATTACACTATCAGGTCTTGCAAAATAGATATACTCAAAAGCACAAGGTCTAAACTCAGCCCCAGTAAAAAGTTGTATAGATTCAGGTGCTTTATATCCTTCACTAAATATTAGCATCTCTCCTGGTTTTACATCTCTTACAAACTCAGCATCAACTAAATCAAAAGCACAGGTTTCACTTGCAACTATCCAACCACCACTTTTAAGTCTCCCTAGACTCAATGGTCTAATACCATGCTTGTCTCTTATAACAAAAAGTTTACTTCTGCTTTGGATAATAAAATTATAAGCACCTTTCACATGTTCTAGTGCATCAGTAATTCTATCTCTTAGTCTATCTCTTGTTGATTTTGCAATAAGGTGAATAAGATTTTCAGTATCCATACCTGTTTGGAAGATAGCACCTTCATCAATAAGTCTTTGTCTTACCTCTTGTTTATTTACAAGATTTCCATTGTGTACTATAGAGATTTCACCTAGTTTATATCTAGCATGGATTGGTTGTGCATCAAATACACTATCACTACCTGCTGTTGAATATCTGTTATGTCCTATTGCCATATCACCTTGAAGAACTTCAAAAGCTTCTGCATCGTAAACATCTCTTACATACCCTCTTTTTTTAATAGTATGGATTTTTTTATCACTATATCCACCACTACTAATTCCTGTTGCTTCATGACCTCGATGTTGCATCGCAAAAAGAGCCGCTGAAGCTAATCTAGCAGCATTGTCATTTCCATATATCCCAACTATAGCACACATATTATTTTCCTATAATCCTAAACAGTCATTAATACTGTATAGTCCTTTTTCTTGATTTACAAGCCACTTAGCTGCTTTAATTGCACCTTTACTAAAAGTATTTCTAGCAGTTGCTGTATGATTTAACTCTATAAATTCACCATCGTTATAAAATCCAGCTGTGTGTCGACCAACAATATCTCCACCTCTTAAACTCATAACACCGATCTCATCTTTTGTTCTTGCACCAATAACACCATCTCTTCCAGAAACTCTTACTTTATCTAAGTCTAATCCTCTAGCTTCTGCTGCATGTTCTGCTAACGTAAGTGCTGTTCCACTTGGAGAATCAACTTTGTATCTATGGTGTTGTTCCACTATTTCACAATCAAAATCTTCTAAAGTTTTAGACGCTAATGAGACAAGTTTATTTAAAACAGCAACTCCTAAGCTCATATTAGTTGCATATAAAATTGGTGTAACTTTAGAAGCTTCTATTAAAAGGTTTTTTTGATGTTCACTAAAACCTGTTGTTGCTATAACTAAAGGTTTATTTCCACCTATTTGAATAACTGTATTTAAAAGTTCTTCAGTTGCCCCTGGTGCTGAAAAGTCAATAGCAACATCACATGCTTCAAGCATCGCTTTCATATCATTTGTTACAACAGTATCTTTTGGTAAAGTTTTTTTCAACTCATCAAATACATGTACACTTCCAACACACGCATTTACATCATTTTCTAAATCATCTATCAATAAAGAACCAACTCTACCCGTACTTCCTAAAATTCCAACTTTTAACATTATATTTCCTATTTTTTATTTATTGTAAATATCCAATTGCACCAATACCTGCAACTGCTCCATCTCCTGCTGCACATACAACTTGTTTTGGAGCATCAATTCTTATATCTCCTGCGGCAAAAAGACCTGGTACTGAAGTTTCCATTTTTAAATTTACAATAACTTCCCCAGCTTCATTTGTGTCACATAAAAAACTACCATCTTCTTGAATTAATGTTTGATTTAATACATCTCTACCAACAAACACAAAGACTCCAAGTACATCTAATGTTTTTGTCTCATCTGTAGTTTTATCTTTAACAACAATACCAGTTACACCCATATTATCACCAACTACTTCTTCTGTTGTGTGATTTAAAACTAATATTATATTTTCAAATTTTTTCAGTTTTTCAACTTCATGTGGACTTGCTCTAAATTCATCTCTTCTATGTACTAGATAAACTGTTTTACAAATATTTGCCAAAAAGATAGCTTCTTCAACAGCAGTATCACCACCACCTAAAACAGCTACATCTTTCCCTTTATAGAAAAAACCATCACAAGTTGCACAAGTACTTACACCTTTTCCAAAGAACTCTGCTTCACCTTTGATACCAGCTGCTTTTGGAACACTTCCTGTTGCTATTAAAACAGTTTTTGATTCTTGTTTTTCACCATTTCCTAAAGTTAATGTAAAAATATCACCAGCTTTAGTAATACTTTTAACTTCACTCATATCATGCTTTAAACCAAATTTTTGACACTGAGTTGGCCATTTATCCATAAGCTCCATACCTGTCACAACATCTATTTGACCTGGATAGTTTTCTATTTCACTACTTTGAGTTATTTGCCCACCAGGTAACCCTTTTTCAAACATTGTAACATTTTTTAAACCGCCTCTTGTGGCATAAAGTCCAGCAGTAAGGCCAGCAGGTCCTCCACCAATAATAGCTAAATCTAACATATAAAATCCTCTAGTTGTCTTCTTATTTATCGGGATTGTACTGTAATTTTCTTGTATAAAAGTTTAAGGTATTTTATTAGCTCTCTGTCAAAATTTTAAACTTACCATTTTTAATCTCAACATATAACTCTTTTTTCCCATCAAACTTATAATTTTTTGTTTTATAATACTCATCCATTACTACTTTAAAAATTCTTTTATTTGTTTCATTTGGGTATGGTATTACATTAATATTTGAAAATTTAATCACTTTTTTTTCATCTTTATTAAAAATTCTTTTTTTAAATTTTGAAAACTTTTCTAAATCTTGCCCATTTGTTCTCTTAAAGCTTTTATCATAAAAAGACAAGTAGCTATCTATATCACTATATTTCCAAGAGTCTCTCCATTTAAAAATACTTGATAGGATAATACTAATCTCTTCTTTTGAAACGCTTTTTAATTTTTTTTCACTGATTACTAGTACTGAATTAGTTATATTTATAGAATTATCAAGCTTTTTTATTTTGTTATTATCTAAAGCTATACACCCTTGTGTAAAATCATCTCGTTCCTCTTTTTCTGGTAACCCGTGTATCCAGATGCCGTGTCCTGTTTTACCATTTACTTTATCATAAAGATTTGGATAATTTGTAGTAAGAGCAAGTGGTCCATAAAAAGGATCAACAGCAGTAAGTCTATTTGTTAATTCATACGCACCAGTTGGTGTTTTCAAATCACCTTCAACTTTTTTATCACCATCTACCTTACCAACAAAAACACTTGAAGAAAAAAGTTTTTCTTTTTTTTGCGTATCATAAAGTGTTATCTCTTTTAGTTCTTTTTGACAAATCATTACATATTGTATCGACTCATAATAGCCATTTGAAATCTCTTTATTTTTAAGATTTTCATCCCAATACTGTTTATTTTGTAACTGCTTCTCTATAACTTTCTCGACTGCTTTAATACCTTCTGTTCTATAAAGCTCGACTATATCTACAGGCGTTGCATATAAGCAACTTAGATATAAAAAAGTTATAGTTATTATTTGTTTCATTATCAAATTTTCCCTTTTTTAAGATATGAAATTGTATAATAAAACCCTTAAATTACACAAAAGAGTTTACTTTGAAAATTATATTATCATTTATTTTATCCGTAGTTATTAGTTTTGCATCTTATATCCAGGAAGATATTTGGTGGAAAGGTGAAAGTTTATTAACTTTTTTTGATAAACATCATATACCCAAAGATGTCTATTTCAATCTCTCAAAAACAGATAAAGAACTTTGTAGTGAGATTTATGCTGGTGTGTTATTTCAAATTATGTATGATGAAAAAAGCAAACTCGAACAAGCATTAATACCAATTAGTGAAGAGATGCAAATCCATATTTTTAAAGATTTAAAAGGACAATTCACCCTTGATATTATCCCAATTCAGTATCAAGAAATAGAACAAAAAATAACAATAAATATCAATAATTCTCCATATCAAGATATTGTAGAAACAACCGGAAACAAATCTTTAGCAAATGAATTTATACTCGCTTTTAAAAAATCAGTAAATTTTAAAAGACTTCGTAAAAACGATACCGTATCAATAATTTTTAAACAAAAAATTAGAGAAGGAAGATATTTTGGAACACCTGATATTTTAGCAGCTTCTGTAAATATGAGACGAAAGACATACTATATATTTTTAAATCCTGATGACAAAAGATATTACAATGATGAAGGGAAAAGTCTTACAAGTTTTCTTCTTAAAATACCACTTAGATACAAAAGAATTTCAAGTAGATTTACACAAAAAAGATGGCACCCTATTCTTAAAAGATATCGAGCACATTTAGGTGTCGATTTTGCAGCACCTACAGGACGAAAAGTATTTGCAACAGCAAATGGTCGAGTTATCCACAAAGGACGAAAAGGTGGATATGGTAAAACTGTTATGATACGACATAATAACGGATTAAAGTCATTATACGCACACCTAAATAGCTATAGCAATAAAATTAAAGTAGGTTCATGGGTAAAACAAGGAACTTTTATAGGACGAGTAGGAAGTACAGGAAGAAGTACAGGTCCTCATTTACACTTTGGTCTTTACAAAAATGGTCGTGCGATTAACCCTTTAAAAGTGATTAGTGTAACAAAAACAAAACTTACAGGTGCAAAAAGAACAAATTTTATGAAACTTGCAAAAGTAATGAAACAAGAATTAACGGAAAGTTTAAAGACTCAACAAAAACCATTAAAACTTGAAAATTTCGAATTTTCATATAAAATCTAAATAAAAAAGGCTTTTTGATGGCTGGTGAAGATAACAAAAATATTGAACTAAATGATATATTAAATAATATTGATAATTTTCATCCAAGTGACATAGCTCATAAACTCAAAAAAATAAAGAAAAAAAATAAAGAAGAATTTTATGATTTTCTTCATAAAATACCTGAAGATTATCTTGGAGAAGTATTATTAGAACTTCCTGATTCACTAAGAGATAAAGCATATAAATCACTCTCTCATGAGCAAATTTCACATGCTATTGAAGAGTTAGAAACAGATGATGCAACAGATATTATTCAAGATATTGAAGATATAGATGAACAAAAAGCACAAAATATTTTAAACTCACTAGATCAAGATGACCAAGATGATATTAATTGGCTTAAAAAATATGCAGATGATCAAGCTGGTGCATATATGCAAACTGAGCTTTTTAGTGCAAATATCAACGATACCATACAAGAATCAATTGACAAATTAAAAATATTAAAAAAAAATGATGAAATTGAAAATGTTCATCAAGTCTTCATTATAGATGATGATATGACTCTTTTAGCTTCAATTGCATTAGAAGATCTCCTTACTTATGACTTTCACCTACAATATAAAGAGATAATGCAACAAAATTCAGAACATAACTTTAAACCTTTTTTTGTATTAGGTAATGATGATATAGATGAAGTTGTAAAACAATTTGAAAACTATAACTTATCAGTGGTTGCAGTTGTGGGATACAAAAATAGACTTCTTGGAAGAATCACCTCTGATGATATTTTAGATGTTATTGAACAAAGTGCTACAGAACAGATGTATCAACTAGCCGGAGTTGATGAAGATTATGAACAAGATGAAGAGTTGTTGCAAACAGGTAAAAAAAGAGCCTCTTGGCTTTTTATAAACCTTTTAACTGCCATACTTGCATCTTTGGTTATCGGTTTTTTTGACGATACCCTAAAAGAGTTTATAGCTTTAGCAATTTTAATGCCTATAGTAGCTTCTATGGGAGGCAATGCTGGTACCCAAACACTGGCTGTCATGGTAAGACAATTAGCTTTAGGAGATATTGATGAGTCTAATAGTAAGGATGCTGTAAAAAAAGAAATTTTACTCTCACTGCTTAATGGTATGTTATTTGCTTTTATACTTGGATTTATTGCATTTTTATGGTTTGAAAATATTACTTTAGGTTTAGTAATTGCTTTATCAATGATAATCACTCTATTTTGTGCTGGCTTTTTTGGTGCTGTTATACCACTAGTTTTAAAAAAACTTGCTATTGACCCAGCAATAGGAAGTACAGTAATACTTACAACTGTTACAGATATCATGGGCTTTTTTAGCTTTTTAGCACTTGCTAAATATATGTTGGTTTAAAATGAATATAGAAGAACTACAAAATCAAATAAATACAAATGATGCTATTATGGTTTATTTTAGTGGTGAAAACTGCGGAGTATGTAAAGCTTTACAACCAAAGATAAAAGAGTTGTTCAATGAAGAGTTTCCAAAAATAAAACAAATATATATAAGTGCAGATAAATTCACACAAACAGCTGCACAATTCAATGTATTATCAATACCAACAGTTATTGTTTATTTTGATTCAAAAGAGTTTATAAGAGAGAGTAGACATATTTCAATACCACACTTATCTTCTGGAATAAATAGACCCTATAATATGTTTTTCTAAATAGACCTTTACCTCTATTTAGATATAATGAAAAAGTTACTAGATTGTAATTATGATGCAATATTATTTTAATATAAATTTCAATATGATTATTATAAGGTTAACAATTATCAGGAGATACCCGTAATGAAAGAAACGTCAATCAAGAATAAATTTACACTCGTTAGTGTTATTACTACAGTAATCATGTTACTAGCTAGTTTTTTTGTTTTAAACTATTTTAAAAATGAAGCTGTTAAAGACATTTATAATCAATCAACTGAAGAACTGCAAAGTTTTACTCAAAACAGTATAGAAGAAAAAATGTCAGTAGGTATCTCAAATGCTTTATCTATTGCAAATGATGGAAGAATCAAAAAAGCGCTTAGATTAAATGATAGAGACTTAGCAATTTTAAGTCTAAAAACAATATCAGTAGAGATGAAAGAGAATACACCTTTTAAAAATATTAAAGTGCATATACATACAAAAGATAATAAATCATTTGTAAGGGGTTGGAAGCTTGAAAAATATGGTGATGATTTAAGTTCATTTAGACACAGTATTGTAAAAGTAAATGAAACAATCAAACCTGTCAATACAATGGAATTAGGAAAAGCAGGTCTTTCATTACGTTCTGTTGTACCTATAAAAGATGATAATGGTTCTCAATTAGGTTCATTGGAATTTATTCAAGGTTTAAACTCTGTTGCTAAAAAATTTAATCAAGCAAAAGATGGTTTCTTATTTTTAATGGACACAAGTAAGCAAAATATTAAATTATTTGATGAAACTAAAAAATTTAAAAATTATCTTATTTCACAAAAATTTATTAAT
The DNA here is from genome assembly GCA_963667095.1 of Arcobacteraceae bacterium. Classification (GTDB taxonomy): domain Bacteria; phylum Campylobacterota; class Campylobacteria; order Campylobacterales; family Arcobacteraceae; genus JAIOSF01. The sequence goes on from OY762960.1 coordinate 688,115, forward strand.
AAAGAATTTCTAAACGATGCAAAAGCAATCGATATGAATCAATTATTTAAAGAGGGATATTTTTTAGGAAATAATTTCTACTATACATATGCAGATGTAATAGATTTTAAAGGGGATAAATTAGGTATATATTTAAGTGGAAGACCTTTAGATATAATTCACAAATCAATTAATGATGCTCAAATCATTATCAATACTGCACTTGTATTATTGTTAATATTCTCTATTATTACTTTAATAACTACCTTAATTAATTTAAATACAAATATTATTGCACCTCTTAATAAACTAACTGACTCTGTTATAGCACTTATGAACTACACAAGTGCTGACCAAAAAATTGAAGTGAAAGCAAATGATGAAATTGGAAAATTAGGACTTCACTTCAATGAATATATGGATAAACTGAGAAACACTATGAAAAAAGACCAGATGGTTGTTGAAGAAGTTGATAAAGCTATACAAATGGCAAGAGCAGGTTTCTTTGTATATACAGTAGAATCTGAAACAGATAATAGATCTACAAATGATTTAAAAAACTCTGTAAATGCAATGATTGCCGACCTAGGTGAGAAATTCAATGCATTAGACAAAGCATTAATAGAGTATGGAAATGCAAGATTTGATTATACATTTGAAGTAGAAAATGTCAGTGGTACAATTGGTTCAATGGTATTTGGAACAAAAGCTATAGGAAGTAATATTTCAGAACTCTTAGCAACAATTATGATGAGTGGAGAACAATTATCACATAATATTGATATACTATCAACTTCTGCAAACTCACTATCAAACTCAGCAAATGCACAAGCTGCTAGTTTAGAAGAAACTGCAGCTGCTGTTGAAGAGATCTCAAGTAATATTCAAAGTAGTAGTGAAAATGTCCATAAAATGGCTGTTCTTTCAGATGAAGTAATTGAATCTTCATCACAAGGTCAACAACTAGCTGTGCAAACTGCGTCATCAATGGGTGAAATCAATAATCAAGTAACAGCTATTAATGAAGCAATAACAGTAATAGACCAAATAGCATTCCAAACAAATATACTTTCACTAAATGCAGCAGTAGAAGCAGCAACAGCAGGGGAAGCAGGGAAAGGGTTTGCAGTAGTAGCCCAAGAAGTAAGAAACTTAGCTTCAAGAAGTGCAGATGCAGCAAGAGATATAAAAGAGCTTGTTGAAAATGCAAATAGTAAAGCAAATGAAGGTAAGAAAATAGCAGATACTATGATTCATGGTTATGAAGATTTAACTGCAAAAATTGAACAAAATAAACAGATGATAGATTTAGTATCGCAAGCTTCAAGTGAACAAACAAAAGGAATTATCCAAATCAATGATGCAATTAATATTCTTGATAAAAATACTCAAGAAAATGCAAACGATGCTACACATATAGATTCTCTTGCAAAAGAGGTGTCAATGCTTTCTGAAAGACTTATAAGTATAGCAAACCATGCACACTATGATCAAAAAACAAGAGATCAAGTATGTGATGTTGAAAATGTTTATAAGTTAAATAGTTTAAAACTTGACCATTTACATTTTAAAACATCAAATTTTGAAAGATTAAATGAACGAGCTAGTTTCACTGTAAAAAATGAACATGAATGTAAGCTAGCAGGTTGGATTAAAGAACAAGAATCAACAGGTCAAAGCTTTACAAAAACAGAGAATTGGAAACAATTAAATATTGCACATGCGCAAGTACATAAAACTGTTCAAAAATATATCGACCATAATGCACAAAATGATTCAAATGAACATTTACTTGAAATTGGTAATGAGATAGAACATGCTACAGGAAAAGTTTTTAACATGTTAGATATAGTTAAACAAGAACACTGTAAACACAATTAAAATAAGGAGATTATAATGAATAAAAAAATTGCTATTATAGATGATGAACAAGATATTTTAGATACGCTTGCAAGGTTTTTAAGTAGAAGTGAAAAGTTTGAAATAGAGACTTTTGTTAATCCTAAAAGTGCGTTAGATGCTTCAAAACAAGGAAAGTTTGATGTAATTTTATTGGATATAATGATGCCTCAGATGAATGGATTGGACTTTCTTGAAGAGCTAAAGACTACTAATCCAAATCAAAAAGTTATTATGATGACTGCATATTCAACTGTTGATAAAGTAATCCAAGCGAACAAAACTGGTGCAAACGATTATGTAACAAAACCTTTTGTTAGCTTACGAGATGTTGAGAATAAAGTCTTAGATAATTTAGGACTATAAAAACTACTACACAGAAAAATGATAACCTTTTCTGTGTTAAGTATTCTAATAAAGGAGTTCAATGAAAAAAGTTTTTCTAATAATTTTTTCTATATTACTATTGCTACAATTTATACCTGCTGAGATACAAAATCCTATAACAGATAAAAACTTAGAGTTACAAGCACCAACAGAAGTTATGACTATATTTAAGCGTTCTTGTTATGACTGCCACTCAAATGAAGTAAAACAACCTTGGTACGCATCAATAGCACCTGCATCATTTATGATAAAACATCATGTTGATTTAGGAAGAGAATGGTTAAATTTTTCAACTTGGGAAAACTATAGTGAAAAACAAAAAGATGATAAGTTAAAAGGGATATTTAGAACTGTATATGCAGCTATGCCTCTTTCAAGTTATCTATCAATTCATACAGAAGCAAAATTAACAAAAGAAGAGATAAAACTTATACGAGATTGGACAGGAAAAGCGCCTTTCTAATAAAAATGGAGAAAAAATGTCACAAAAACAAGATTTTTTTAAAAATAAATCAAAAACCTATTCAAAAGATAGTAAAAGAGTAAGAAATGTACAAACCATTGCACAAGGTATGTTAAATAATATTGAGTACAAAGAACATATGCATATTATGGACTTTGGAAGTGGGACAGGACTTTTAAGTATTGAAATAGCACCTTATGTTAAAAAAATAACTGGTATAGATATGTCAAAATCTATGAATCAAGAACTTTCAAATAATAAACATTTAGTAGATTGTGATTTAGAGATACTTGAACTTGACTTATCAAAAAGTGATATAAATAAAAAGTTTGATGGGATTATCTCTTCTATGACTTTACATCATGTAGAAGATATTAAAGCATTATTTAAAAAATTTCATACTATGTTAGAAAATGAAGGGACCATAGCTCTTTCTGATTTATATACAGAAGATGGTAACTTTCACTCTGAAGATACTGGTGTATTTCACTTTGGATTTGATGAAGATTTTATCATAGAGTGTGCAGCCCAAGCTGGTTTTAGAGAACTAAAAATTGAGGAGGTAAGTGTTGCAAAAAAACCAAATGCAGACTATCCTATTTTTCTACTTACTGGTATCAAGTAGTTTTTGAAAAGCTTCAATAATTAGTTTTTGTTCTAGTTGCTTAATTTTAGTTTCAAGGTTTTCTACAGTCTCATCTTGAGCTAAAATAAGTTTTTTTTGTAAAATAATCTTTCCCTCATCATAATTTTCATTCACTTCATGAATCGTAACACCACTTATTTTTTCTTTATTTTTTATAACTGCTTCATGCACAAACCTACCATACATGCCATTTCCACCATAAGCTGGTAATAATGAAGGGTGTGAGTTAATAACATGAAAGTTATTTGTTAATTTAGATGATATTTTCTTCATATAGCCAGATAAAAATACAAAATCACATTGGTATAACTTCAAAAGTTCATATATTCTATCATCACTATTATCATATAACTTATTATTTACTACATAACTCTCAATTCCAAATGCTTTAGCTTTTGCCAAAACATTTGCATCTTGATTGTTTGATATAATAAGAACAATCTCTAAATCTACAAGGTTGTTTTTGGAAGCTTCATATAAAGCTTCAAATCCACTTCCATTATGAGAAGCTAATATTGCTATTTTAGTCATAGTCCACTCTATTTAAATTTTTTTGTATCTTATACAATTAAACTTAATTTATATATAATTTTGACTACAATTATCCTTTAAAACATTATTTAACTTTTCAAATACATCTAAAGTGTATTGTTCTATTTGAAGTGCTTTTTTCTCTAAAAGTGCTTGATCTGCTCGTGATGCATTTGCATCTATATACTCTTGAATACTTTTATGAAAACTTTTATGAGAATTTTTTAAATCATTCCATGATGCTTGTTTTGTAAACTTTTCCTCTTTTGATTCTTGTTCACTAATCCATTTTGCCATATCACAATTGTGATGGTCAACAACTTTAAAAGTTGAAAATTCATTTAACTTTTTAAAGTTATTATTTTTAAAAGAGATATGATATCTTTTATATCCAGAAACTGTATGAGCTAAAGCAGGATTACAAACTATTTTTTTATAATCACTATCAAACTGTGCTTGTAATATAGTAACTTCTATCTCTTTGGACAATTGTTCAACCCCATTTGAGATTTGATTTAAATTAGAAGCATTAATTGCATTTTCTTGTGTCATTTTATCTATTTGTGATATTGCATCGTTGATCTGTTCTATTCTACTTTGTTGATCTTTTGAAACTACTGTGACATCATCAATAATAGTTTTAGTTTGATCTATTTTACTATTTAACTCACCATATCCTTCGATCATTGTTGTAGATATTTTTTGTCCATCTACTGCTTTGAGTGTTGCATCTTCAACTAGTTTTTTTATCTCATTTGCAGCTTCGGCACTTCTTGAAGCAAGATTTCTTACCTCTTGAGCAACTACTGCGAACCCTTTTCCAGCCTCTCCTGCTGTTGCTGCTTCTACTGCTGCATTTAAAGAAAGTATATTTGTTTGGAATGCTATTTGGTCTATTACTGTTATAGATTCATTAATTTGGTTTATTTTTTCATTAATCTCTTCCATAGCTTTTGAGGTATTATTTGCTAAAGTATTTCCTCTGTTGGCTTTCTCTTGCAATTCATCTGAAATTGAAGACATATGAGAGATATTTGATGCACTTGACTTTATAGTAGATGTTATCTCATCTATTGATGCAGCCGTTTCTTCTAAGCTAGCTGCTTGCTGATTTGATGAGTTAGAAAGAGATGATGAAGTTGTTAAAAGTATATTTGTATTATCATTTAATTTTTCTACAACATTACTAAATGTAGCCATAAAAATAGAGATATCTTCACCTAAAGCAAGTAAAGAAGTACTCAGTGTACCAATATCTCCTGCCATCCCTTTTCTTTGTGTTTCATTGAGTTTAAAGTCATATTTATATTGTCCATAAGACTCTAATATTAAATTCAATGTATCTAACTTCTCTTTCGTTGTGTTGATCATATTATTTACATTGTCTTTTAAAAGCTTTACACCTTCACTTCCAGCATCTGATTTAATATTATAAGTAAAGAATCCATTCTCTACTCTACTTATTGTTTCATCAATCTCTTGTAATACAAGATTATCTTTATTTGCTACATCTTTTGTTTTTAAAGCTTCTTTATTAATAGTATTAATTAAAATTGCAAACTCATCACTCCCATCAACATCTTTTATATCCATATCATCTTGTTTTTTTGATATAAAATCGAAAAAACCTAATAAATTTGTTTTAAGTAATTTCATATCTGAATCAATTCTTCTATAGATTAATAATCCTACCATAAGAGTAAGACCTAAAACAATAATACCCAACACAGCATTACTAATAAATACTCCTTGTGCATCTTTTTTTAACTTTTTAATATAGTTTTGAATATTGTTTGCTACATGTTTCTCTATTTTTTGAAATATTGTAACTTTTTGAGTTGCTAATTTAAAAAAGTTTTCACCTTCCCCTTCATATAGTTCTAAATCTTCATCATTTGCTAAAGACCTTACAAATTCATTATAGTTATCTAATTTGGCTGTTTTCATTTGATTATTATAAAAATTTAATGTTTCTTTGTTTGCAACTTTTAAAAATACAGTTAATTTTAAAGCTTCTGATGAAAGAACAGATTTTAACTTTATTTGTCCATATAATATATTTTTACTATTATCATCTTCATCTGTAATATTATCAAGTTCATTAATCGTATTAAGCCCATAAGACCGAATCAACTCCGTGTCATCTTTAGTTGCTAAAATATTATAATATGCAATTATTTGTGATGTAATCTTTGCATTATCACTATAATGCGTTAACAACAATAATGTTTCAAGTAAACTATTATTCATTGAAGTATAAAAGTTTAATGCATTTGTTGCACGAGTATTTTGAACATTATTTTTTCTAATCTCCGCTCTTACTCCACCAAGTCGTTTATACACAGCTGATGTCTGTTTATCCAACAAATCTTTAATTTCTGTTTTTACTTCCATCGTGATAATATAATTTTTTGTATCACTATAAAGTTTATCTACTTTTTTTCTTTGCGTCATAAGTTCATTTTCAAAGTTTTCACCATGACTACTAATAAATCCTGCTGTATAAGCTCGTTCTATTTGTTGTTCATTTAATATTTGAGCTATATTATTTGTAACATGAACAAGAGGCACTAATCTTTGCATATTTTGTGTTTGATTATACGAATGAATTACTGTCGTTACAATAAAGTAAAGTAATCCAGCCATTGGTATAAATGTTAAAATTTGAAGTTTTGTTTTTAAAGAGAGTTGTCCTAGAAGTTTTTGCATATTATTTCCTTATTATACTAATAACTTATACTTAATTATAAGATTAAATAATAATTATAGTACATATTTACTTTAAGTTATTTAAACTTTCCAAAAGATTCTAAAATAAAATTATTTTTTGCTACTATTATAGCCTATAAAGTTCTCCTTACAAATTATTTTTTGATCTTCTATAATAATATGATTGATTAACCAAACATCCATATATTCTATTAAAAGTCTCTCAAATTTTTCAATACTAAGTGTAGGCAGTTTTTTAATAAACTCATTTAATTGGATTATAATCTTTTCGTGAATTTTTATATGTTCATCGATAGCTTCATATTGAAGTTCTCTCATATGATTTTCTTCATTTGTAAAGTGTATTTTCATATAGTCATATAATTCTATAAGAACATTTCGTATATGTTCTTTGATATTTGTACCTTCTTTATATTCTAAAGTTTTTAAAGCAATATCAAATAATTTTTTATGCTCTTTATCTATTTGTTCATTATTGATTTCATATACAGCTTTCCACTGAAAAATTTTTCTCAACTCTTCTTTGTCTCTTCTAAAGTGATGTACTCTTTTATCTACAGTTAAAATATGTGAAATTACATTATTTTTAATAAAAGATGATAAAACTTCCGCAATTTCATTAAAATCCATTTTATTTACATTTTCTAGAATTATATTGAGATTATTCACTATATCTTTATGTAACTTCTTATGATCTTCCAAATATGTAAAATTTATTGATTTCATATATTGCTCTTCATTTGCGAAATGAAACTTAGTATATTTTACTAACTCTTTTACACTCTTCATTATTTCATTTTTATCATCATTACAATTCGCAACATTGTTTGCTAATTCAAATAGTTTTTTATGTTCACTATCTACTTTTTCGTGACCTATACTATATACATCTTTCCATCCAATATTTGAACAACTTTCCATAGGATTCCTCAGTTTATTTTTATACAATATTAAAATAAAATAGTAGCATATTAAAGTCTTTTAAAAGTCTTGTGCCATAAAAAAAGGGTTGAGTAAAAACTCAACCCTTTGAAATTTCAAATAAACTATTAATATAAACCGAAACTTTTTCCATCTTTCATTTTATATAATACTCTAAAATTATCATCCATGTCATAGAAAACTTTAAATAAAGCATCACTACCTTTTAACTCGGCCAATGCTTCCTCTATCTCTACAGGCTTGTATGATTCTAGTTTCATAGGTACAATCTCTGTATCTAATTTTTCAAGCTCTTTTGCTACATTATCTTCTTGCTCTGCTATCTCTAAATCTGTTAATTTTGTAGCATCGTGTGCTTTTATTTTATCAGCGTGTCTTCTTAATATTTTACAAACTCTATCTGTTGCTATATCAATTGCACTATGTAAATCTTTATCTTTTTGTTTAACAACAACTGTATCAATATTTGCTATATTTAGTACATATTCAAATGTGATTACATTTTTACCATGTTTTTGCTCTTGTGAAACAATTGCATTTACAGATATCATATCTAAATTATATTTTTTAAATGTATCTATTGTACTTTCAATGTGTAATTTTAAATCGTCTGTTAAGGTAACATGTCTTCCTACTATACTTGTATTCATAGTATACTCCTTGTATTAAAGTGAATGGTTACTAACCACCATTCATCTTATACAAATTTTATCATAGAAACCATAAACTAATATTAATTATTTTACATTTACCATTATATTTATCATAACTATTCAACACTACTATAGTGCAGTTCAAGCCCTTTTGAAGTGGTCACAAACCCATTGATATTTATCTTCCCCTCATGCACTAGTTTATGATGCTTTTTACATAGTGGAATAAGATTGAACTTATGATTTTGATTTATATGTCCAATGAATCCTTTATCATCTGCTTTTTGCTGTTCTTTGATATGGTGAACATCATCAACTGCTGCTCCACATATAGCACAAGAAGCTATATATAAATCTTTGTTGTAGGTGCTTGTTTTCTTTTGAGATAATCTCTCAAGAGTATCATAATCATCGGTGAGTCGTTTTCGTATACTATTTGCAACACTTAAAAACTCCCTATCCATATGAAGTGATTTTGCAAACTCCAAACCATACATACTACTTCCGCTTCCATAGGATAACTTTCTATTAAAAACCAGCTTATCATCCTCTTCGTTGTACAATACACTTAAATGTAAACAGATGATATTTTTTAACTTCTCTATCTCCTCTATCTCTGGAAGTTGATGTAAGTGTGTAGCAAATACAAACTGAGACTTTAAAGAGGCAAGTTTTAGTATAGCAGAGGCTACAATACTTACTCCACTCATAGTCTCTGTACTATGACTTATCTCATCTCCTAGTATTAGTGAGTTTGCAGTTGCACGATTGAAAATATTTTTTAACTCCAACATCTCCACAGCAAATGATGATAACCCTTTTGCAATATTATCACTTCCAGAGATTCTTGTAAATACCTCATCAAAGAGACAAAATCGCATAGATTTACAAGGGACATAAAATCCAGCTTGTGCCATAATAACAGCTATTCCTATTGATTTCATCAAAGAACTTTTTCCACTACTATTTATACCATAGAGTAAAATACCATGCATCTTATTATCTAACATATTATCTGGTCTCGCGTTTTTTACTATTAAGTTATCTTGATGCTCTTTTGATACTTTTGTTAAATCCCCTAAAACTATATCATTTGGTACATAGATTCCATTTTCTTCACTTGACTCAATGATAGGGTGTCGTAAATCTATAAGTTCTAAAAAGTTTGTTTTCACCTCATCTTGTTTTATGATTTTTGGTTGTACAAAGTTATATTTTTTTGCTGTTTTTATATTTGATACAGTCAAATCAACCTCAGCTATAAAAGAAACCAAATCCAAAAGCATAGAGGCAAACTTTTTCTCATAATATTCTATCTTCTCTTTAAATATCACTTTATTGAGTGCGATTATTTTTTGTAAATTGTGGACATATTGATCTGAAATTGTAGCGGTTAGCTTATTGGTTATCTTAACACTCGAGGTTTGTACCTTTATAGAAAAATCTTTAAAGAGATGCAACTCATCATCAATAATTAGATGAGATTCCAAAAGCTCTTTTTTGATTGAAGAGTAACGATTTTTAGTTAGCCCAATAAAAAATCCCTCTTTCCCTAGTCTTGTTACAGAGATAAGATTTTTATCATCACTTTTTAAAAACTTTAAAATATGCTCCACAAAAATATCAAGCTTCTCCTCTAAAAGCTCATTTTGTTTAATCAGCTCATCAACTTTACTATCAATCCCACGTGCTATCATATTAGAATCAATATCTTTTAACATAAACTTCCCACTACAAGACAAATCAAAAGTCTCATCAATAGTTTTGATAAAAATTTCAATATCTTCACTACTACAAGGTGGTTTAACAAAGTTATAATTTTCCATAAACTTTACTATCTCTTTGATACTTCCAAGAGAATCATACAAATAGTTTAACTCAAAAGGATGGAGACGATTGAGTTTTATTCTTCGTGTCAGTCTCTCTATATCATAAATATTACTCAAACTATTTTCTATAGGGGCATGATAATCATACAAATCACTACTTAACTTATATCGCCTATTTAACTCTTTTTCATCTTTTATAGGATGCGTTAATCGCTCTTTTAAAAGTCTTTTTCCCATTGCTGTAGAGGTATTATTGATAAGTTTTAAAAGATTTGGCTGATGGGGCATCTCTAATATATTTAACTGCTCTAAGGCATTGTTCCCAAGATAAATATAACGGCTCACATCTAGCTTTATAGGATAAGAAAGTTTCTCTATAATCTTACTATCATGCCCTATTACAAAATCTATAAGTATCGCTAAACTCTCTGATGAGAGTGCATATCTTTCCATATTTAGATGCTCTATTGGAGTAAGAAGAGATTGGATATCAAATACATTTCTAAAAAGCTCATTTTGATACGCTATCTTTGGTCGCATAGTTGAGATATGAAAAGTTTTTTGGGATAATTCAAGATATTCACATACCTCTTTTTGATTGATGTTCTTATCCAAAAAGGTTATAACAACTTCACTAGTTTTGTGCATATTCATATAGTTAAACACTTCATCAAGTGCAAAACTTGGATCTTCACTAGTTCCAAACATCTCATTGAAAAAACATTTTCCAGTAGTAACATCTATAGCACTATACCCTATAAGATAATTTCCTCTAACCATATCAACAGTAATAGAAGTGATATTATTCTCATCACTTGAAACAGCAAAATCAAAATTTGTCCCAGGAGATATTATAGCATCCAATACTCTTCTAACATTTGGTGGAGTTCCAACTTGTTTGATAATAGCTATTGTGTATTTTTGTTCTTGAATGATACGGTTGATATGTTTCTCAAAAGAGACAGCTGGGACTCCTGCCATCAGTGGATTTGTTTGTGAGTTTTCAAGGATTGATTTGTTTTTTCTTGTAAGTTGGATGTTTAATAGTTCCGCTATCTCTTTAGCCTTCCCTATTTTTTCCTCATCATTATTCACTTCATAAGTTTCAAAAAAAGTACCAACCTCCATCAATACAACAGTATCTTTTCCATACTTCGTTTCAAATAACTGTTGGAGTTTAAAATACTGCTGTGTTAAAAGAATCGATTTATCTTCTAGTATCCCTTGAATTTCTTCTTTCATAGCTCTTGAAATCTATACCCTGTTTCTTTAAGATTATCACGAATTGATTGTTGGTGTTCTTTTCCCTTTGTTTCTAGTGAAATGGTCACATTTGCATCACCAAAATCAAGTGATACAGAGTTCCTATCATAATCTATTTGAACGATATTTGCACTTAAATCTTCAAAGATTTGCGTAAGCATTTTTAAACTTCCAGGTTTATCAATAAGAGTTACTACAAGATTCATTTTTCTTGAAGATTTTACTAAACCTTTTTCAATAATTTGTGCAAGCATTGTTACATCAATATTTCCACCACTTAAAGGTAATACAACTTTTTTCCCTTTTACATCTATCTTATTATGCATAATAGCTGCAGTTCCAGTAGCCCCTGCACCTTCAACCACAAGTTTATGTTGTTCTAGTAAAAAAAGAATTGCTGAAGCTATCTCATTATCTTCAACTTCAATAACTTCATCAACAAGTTCTAAAACATAATCTAACATTTTAGGAGTTATATCTCTAACAGCAATTCCATCTGCAATAGTTTTAACAGAGACAGAATCAATAGGTGTTTTGGCTTCAAAAGATTCTTTCATAGCTCTAGCACCTGTTGCAACTACACCTACAATTTTAATAGATGGTTTAAGTTGTTTAGCTGCACTAGCAATTCCAGAAATAAGTCCACCGCCACCTATTGGAATTATTATCATATCAATATCATCTAATTCTTCTAGAAGTTCAAGTCCTATAGTCCCTTGCCCTGCAATCACATCATCATCTGCAAAGGGATGAACAAATGTTTTATTATTTTCTTTAGCAAAGTCTGTAGCATATTTATATGCTTCATCATAGTTAGCACCATGCAAAACCACATTTGCACCATGAGACTTTACACCACTTACTTTTAAAAGCGGTGTTGCTTCAGGCATCACAATAGTTGCTTCACATCCAAAATGTTTTGAACTAAATGCTACACCTTGCGCATGATTTCCAGCACTTGCTGCAACTACACCTTTTGCTCGTTCATCTTGGTTTAATTTTGCTATTTTATTAAAAGCACCACGAAGTTTAAAACTTCCAGTAAGTTGTAAATTTTCTTTTTTTAAATAAATATCTCCACCGCTATTTGCACTTAATATTGGTGCATAAGCTATAGGTGTAATTCTTATTATACTATCTAGTCGTTGTTTTGCTTGTTGAATATTTTCTATGTTAATCATAAAAGCGATTATATACAAAAGTTGTTTATAATGCTATGAAATTATTATATTTTATGTCTCTTAAGGTAGTGAGACAATAGCTCTTCTAAGTTTTGCTCTATTTTTGCATCAAATTCGTGAAGAGTATCTTCACATTTTTTTGCTAATATATCTGCACTTTGAATCGCACCTTCTAGTCCTAAAAGGTTTACAAAAGAGTTTTTGTCTCCATCATTTGCTGTAGTTTTTCCTGCTTCCTCTTGAGTTGCAGTTTCATCTATAATATCGTCTTGAATTTGAAACAGTAATCCTATATCTATTCCAAAATTATAAAGTTTTTCTTGAGTTGTATCATCAAGATTTACTATAATTGCACCCATTTTTAAACTTCCTGCAATAAGTTTTGCTGTTTTGTGTATATGTAAAAACTCTAATTTATCAAGTTCTATTTGTTGTTTTTCAAAATAACAATCTATAGCCTGACCGATAATCATTCCATCAATTCCACCATCACTGCTAAGTGTTTTGATAAGTTCTATTTTAGCATCACTACTCAATGGTGCATTTGCAAGAAGATAGAAGCTATGAGTATTTAAAGCATCCCCAACAAGAATTGCAGTAACTTCATCATATCTTTTATGAAGTGTTGGATGTCCTCTTCGTAAATCAGCATCATCCATACTTGGTAAGTCATCATGTATTAAAGAGTAAGTATGTAAAAATTCAACTGCTAAAGCTATTGGGAAACTATTTTTTAATAAAAGTGGTTCTATTGCTTGTACAATTGAAAGAAGAAGCATAGGACGAAATCTTTTTCCGCCTGCTTTTAACATATCTTGTAAAGCGTCTTCAAAAATAGGATGAAATGTTTTTGAAGACGGTAAATTATTATTTAAATAATTTTCAAATTTTGTTAATAACTCTTTATCACACATCTGCTAAGATTATTGTTTAAAAGGGTTTATTCCACCCATCATATTGAGTGCTTGTGACTTTTTAGCTTCGTCACTTTGTTTTATCACATCATTCATAGCACTAATTAAAAGTATTTGTAGAGAATCTTTATCTTCAAGTAAAGAATCATCAATTTGTAAATCAGTAACCTCTGAGTTTCCATTGATAGAAAGTTCTATCATTCCACCACCTACTTTAGAAGTAAAAGTTTGTTTAGAACCTTCTTCTTTGGCTTTTTTTGTCATCTCTTCTACTTGACCCATCATATCACCAAGATTTATTTTACTTAAATCAATACCCTCAAACATTAGTGGTCACTCCCAATAAGTTCATTTGTTATCTCTGTGATATCATTTGTTTCATCTACATGAACAACAATAGGCTTATAAGTTTCAAGTTCATCACTATGATAAGAACCATAGGCAATAACAATAATTTTATCACCTATCTCAACTTTTCTAGCAGCGGCTCCATTAAGACACATATCTTTAGAACCTCTTTTCCCTTTGATTACATAAGTTGAAAATCTCTCACCATTATTTACATTTACTATCTCTACTTTTTGCCCAACTCTTAAAGCTGCAGCATCAAGTAACTCTTCATCAATAGTGATAGAACCTACATAATTTAGATTTGCATCTGTTACTGTAGCTCTATGAATTTTACTATATAACATATCAAATGTCATTTTTATCCTTATTTAGCTAAAGATAGAGGCTCACCCCAAAATTGCTCTGGGATTATATACTCTTCTACTGGATTTCCACCAATTAAATGTTCATCTATAATTTTATCTAATTTTTCTTTAGTTAATTGTACATACATGTGATGACCTGGTTCTACTAACATAACTGGTCCCATTTGACATCTTCCTAAACAACTAGTTCTTATAGGTTGTACTGGTCCCATTAAACCTTTTTGCATCATGCTTTGTGCTAGATGATTAAATAAGTCTCTTGTTTGATCTGTTACACATGATGGCTTTGGCATCCCTGCTGGTGCACTTTGTTCACATTTAAATATATAAAATGTTGGTTGCGGTATTTGTGGCATTTCCATTTTTAGTTTCCTTTATTTTTTATTAATCTTTATTTTATTTGCGAATTTTATCCGAGATTACTTAAAACTATATAAAATGATATTTTTAATAATCCTCTCCTGCTGTGTGCATATATTCTTCAAATTCTACTACTTTATCTCTTCCTGTATTCTTTGCATTGTATAATGCTTCATCTGCATATTTTATCGTTTTCCATAGGCTATCCGCGTCTTTTGGATAGTGGGCGATACCTACACTTAATGTTTTTGTAAATGTTTCAGTAGTAGTACTAAAAACATCTGCAGCAAATTTTTTATTGATTATATTTGCAATTTCTAAACTTTTTTCTCTTGTGGTATTTAGTAACAATATTAAGAATTCTTCTCCTCCATATCTCACTGCCATATCTGAATTCCTGATAGTTTCTTTCATAATCTTAGCTAATCTTTTTATCACATCATCCCCAACATCATGTCCATAACTGTCATTTACTTTTTTGAAAAAATCTATATCTATCATTAGTGCAGAATGTATATTATCTGCAGTAGTCCTATTTGGTATATTTGAATCTAATAACTCATTTAAAAACCTTCTATTATATAAAGTAGTTAAAGGGTCTATTAATGTAGTTTCTTTCAAAATAGACATCAAAATTTTACTCTCAATAACAGGTTTAGCCATCTCAAAATAATTACTAATTACAGGGATATGCTCTTTTATATTTTTAATTTCATTTTTATCTGAAGATTGTATATGTAAAACCAATGAATAGTCATCATCTACATCATAATGTAAACATAAATATTCACTTGATTTTTGTTTACAATTTAAACATAAATCATCAAAATCACTTGAATACACATGATTTGAAGTTCTAAATGCTCTACATAGTGTTGCATTTTCATCTAAAACTACTTCATGTAAATCAGCCGAATCAAAAACAACTTCTCTTATTTTATTTTTATTATTAATTTCAAAAAATATAAATCTATTGATCCCAAACTTTGTTTGAAGTATATGAATAATTCTATTATATATGACACTTTTATTTTCATCTAATTCTATCGTTTTTTTAAATCTATATATCTCAGAAAGTTCATTTAGCCTATCGGCTACTTTTCCTGCTTCATTTTTCAAGTTTGTATCAACCTTATATGAGAAGTCACCTCTATAAGCTTGTAAAATGCCATTTTCCAAATCATCAAAAAGTTTTATATAAGGTCGTATAAAATAATTTGCTACAAAAATAGATATAACAACTATAATTAATACTATTAATAAAATTTTAGAAGCTATTAAAATCCCTTCTAATCTTGTTGAACTTACCTCTAAATCCATACTAATTACACCTAATACATCACCCTCTTTTGAAGTGTGACAATTCATACAATTTGGCTGTGTATCAGACTTTGCAATATAAGGAATACTCACTTTTAAAATTACATTATCAACTGTTTCTATAAGCTCTGTTTGTAACTTTGATGTTTCGATTACTTTTTGTTCAAGTTTAGTTCTTCGTGTTTCATTATAAAAACCTTCTCCATACTGCTGAACAACAGAAGGTGCTCTTAATAGATGAAAATTATCTATTTTTTGGTTTGTTGCAATATTATTTAAAAAAAAAGCTCTCTTATCCATAGTCCCATTTACCATGTGAGCTGTTAATCCATCTCTCACATTTTGAGCTATGCTTATAGCTTTATCTGTAGTATTTTTAATACTAAAAGCTTTAAAATTGTATATAAATACTAAAATACTTACTAAAGAAACAGCTAGTAACATACTAATAACAATTGTTAAAACTTTTTTATTTGTACTCATTACCCTATTAACTCTTTTATAATATTTTTATCATTAAGTGGTAATTTTTTATCATAGATTATTTGATACTCTTCATCACCTTTTCCTAGTACTAAAATAATAGGATTTTGATACTCTTTTGATTTCTTTATTCCTAATTTAATGGCTTCTTTTCTATTTAACTCTACTGTTACATTTGTTCTATCACTAATTCCTTTTAATATATCTTCACATATTGTATCGGGATCTTCAAATCTTGGATTATCAGCTGTTATTATTATCTCTTTACAAAACTGTTCAGCAACTTTACCCATCAAAGGTCGTTTTGCTCTATCTCTATCCCCACCTGCACCAAAAATAGCTATAATTTCATAATCACCAAAACTGTTAAATACTTCTTTCATACCATCATGAGTATGTGCAAAATCCACAACTATCAATGGTTTTTGAGATACAACTTCCATTCTTCCAGAAACACCACCAAAATCTTCCACAACATTACAAATTTCTTGAAGTGGTTTTTTTGTTAATAAGTTCACAGAAGCAACAGCGGCAGTAAGATTATAAACATTAAACAATCCCATCATAGGAGAACTAAAATGGGTCATATTAGCAAAATGTTGTAAAGCAACATGTAAGCCATTTTTTAAACTATATGCAGCTACTTTATAAGTTGCAGGATTATCTGCACCATAAGCATAAGTATTTTTCATATTAAATTTTATATTTTTATCATCTTTATTGATAAGTTTCATACTCTCATCGTTGAAAAAACTATTTTTAACATCTATATATTCTTGAATTGTTTTATGATAATCAAGATGATCTTGTGTAATATTAGTATGTACTTTTAAAGCAAACTCTAAACCCTCTATTCTATTTTGTTCTATTGCATGAGAGCTTACTTCCATCACAAAATACTCACACCCTTCATCAATTGCTTGTTGAATATGTGCGAAATTTGAAAGTTGTACCGGTGTAGTTAAACTATACTCTTCAAGTCTTTTATCATTTATAAAAAAACCTCGAGTACCTTGTAAAGCTACTTTATATCCTAAGTCTAAAAAAATAGAATATATAGCAGCTGCTGTTGTAGTCTTACCATTTGTACCTGTAATACCTACAATTTTTATAGATGAAAAATCAAAATGTTTTTTTAAATCTTTACTATTGACAAAATCTACACAGCCATTTTCTTCAGCGCTTGTAACAAAATCTTTATTTTGAGAAGAAACTATAAATGTTGTTCCAGATATTGCCTCTTTTGAATTATCTGTAAATACCCTACCATTAATGGTTTTTTTCAATATTTTTTCTCTCTAACTTTTTATATAATGCTGTAAGCTCTTCATCATAAGAGAAAAATTCATTAAACCCATCTAAATATGTATATGCTGTTGTGTTAAAATTGTTTTCTATTAGTTGATCTATAAAATCTACTAAATCTTCTTTTGATGTTATGGCAACTTTTGTACTAAACATAATATCTTGGTATGCTTCTCTAAAAGAACCACGGTTACTCACTAAATTCATAAAATCTTTATATTCTATTGCGTTTAATGATTCTACACTATTTTGTGATACATCTTGCAATAAATCCATCATTTTCTCTTGGTCACCATCATAAGCTGTAATAACATCTTGAACATATTTTACCGCTTCTAATAAATTATCATCTTTTGATACGATGAAATAATCAAACAAGTTTTGTGCTTTTGAGTCATCTTCATACCCTAAATCACTTAATAAACAATATATTTGATACTCAAAATTTTTAGGCTCTGTTGACAGAACTTGAGAATATAAAAACAAAGCCTTGTCATATTCTTTTCCACTAAAATAAGAATGAGCTTGTTTTAATAATTGTTCTTTATTAATCATCTATCACCTCATTTTCCATACCTTGCGGCACATTTATTATCTCTAAATCTGGATGTATAGCCTCTTTTAACTCTTTTTCAACGATAAACTTTAAAGTACTTCCACTAGCAGCACATCCTACACATGCTCCTTGTAACTGTACATATACTCTACCATTCTTGATCTTCAGTAATGCTATTGCTCCACCATCTTTTGCTAACATTGGAGCTATCTTATTTTCAATAATATTACTTACAGGTAATTGTAAATCTTCATCTGTAAATGGCATATTCATGAAAAATCCTTTTATTTTATTTTTTAATTTTATTTCTTTTATATTTTACTAATACTATACCAATAGCTGTAACTGCTAAAATCACACCTATTGTTTGGAATATAAAGCTTAATGTAACAGGTTCACTCATTTTGAGTTAACAACCTCATCACATCTTTCACATAAACTTTCTTCCTCAACGCTTCTATACTTCCAACATCTTGGACATTTGTGTTCTAGTGCTTTATACACTTCAAAAGTTTTTCCATCAACTTCAAAACTTGCTAATTTATCATTTTCTTGTTTTTCTATTATTTTACTTACGACAAACCAATCTTCAGCTATCGTACTATCTAAATTTAATATCTCTTCACTATTTGTATAAATTACTAACTCTAAAGTTGATTTTATAACTTTCTCTTTGTTAAGTTTATCTTTTATTTCTGCAAATTTACTTTTTGCATCTAATAAATGTGTTTCATTAAGATTTATTTCAACTTCAGGGATGAAATATTTTTCCATATCAAAAATTGATGTTTTCCCATCTGTAATAACTTTTGGTGCATGTTTTACAAGTTCATCCATTGTATATGTAAGAACTGGTGCTAGTGTTGTGATAAAAGCTTTTGCAATCATAGCCATAGCACTTACGCTTGCTACTCTAGTAACAGAGTCTTTGCCATCACAGTACATTTTATCTTTACATACATCAATATAGATATTTGATAACTCAGCTACTAAGAAGTGGTTTAATTTATTTAACCCTCTACTGTAGTCGTAAGATTTAAAACTCTCATCAACCTCTTGAAATACTCTTTGTGCTTTATCTAAAATCCATAAATCAATGATACTCATAGTATCTAAAGATGCAATTTTCTCTAAATCATTTACATTTCCAAGTAAAATTTTTCCCGTATTTCTTATCTTTCTATATTGTTCTGCCATCTGTTTTAAGATGCCATCAGATATTTTTAAATCTGACTGATAATCAGACATCGCAACCCACATTCTTAATATCTCTGAACCATATTCTTTTAAAACCTTATCAGGAGCTACAACATTCCCTTTAGATTTTGACATCTTTTCACCCTTAGCATCTACTGTAAATCCATGCGTAAGTATAGATTTATACGGTGCAACTTCCCTTGAAGCCAAAGAAGTTAAAAGTGATGATTGAAACCAACCTCTATGTTGGTCACTTCCCTCAAGATACATATCAGCTGGATAAGTACCAGCATCATAGTTTCTACTTCTTAAAACAGCATTTTGTGTTGAACCAGAGTCAAACCAAACATCTAAAATATCCATAGTTTTTTCTAAATCATCTGGATTTAAACCACTTCCAGGGTATAATAAATCTTTAATCTCTAAGTCATACCAAGCATCTGCACCTTTTTGTTCAAATATCATAGCCACATAGTTTAACACCTGCTCATCATAAATAATTTCATCTGTTAATTTATTTCTAAAAAATGCAATTGGCACACCCCAGTCTCTTTGTCTTGAAATACACCAATCAGGTCGTCCCTCAATCATAGTTTTCAGTCTATTTTTACCATGTGCTGGATAAAAAGTCACATCTTCAATAGCTTCTAAAGCATTTTCTCTTAATGTTTTTCCTTTTTTTCCATATGGTTCATCCATTGATATAAACCACTGTTTTGTCGCTCTAAAGATAACTGGCTTATGTGTTCTCCAACAATGAGGATAAGAGTGTGTAATATCAACTCTTTTTATAAGTGATTCTCCTAAAAGTTCTAAAATTGGTTCATTTGCTTTAAATACATTCATATTTAAAAACTCTTCTGCATTTGGAAGTAACTTTTCTCGTACTACTGTATTATCATAAGCACCATTTGCACCAACTGGCATAATAACATCTAGTCCGTATTTTAAACCAACTTTATAGTCATCTTCACCATGTCCAGGTGCTGTATGAACAGCTCCAGTTCCTGAGTCCATCATTACATGATCACCTAAAACTATTTTAGATTCTCTTTGATTTAAAGGATTGATAGCAAAACTGTTTTCTAAAGTTTTTGGATCAACATCTTCTACTATATCCCCTTTTACAATCTCATTTTCGATACAAAAGTTATATAATTTTTTAGCAACGATAAAACCATCAGTTGTTTTTACATATGTCTCTTCACCATTTAAAGCAATTCCTGTATTTGCAGGAAGTGTCCATGGTGTTGTTGTCCAGATAATTACAGATTCATCTTGATCTTTTAATTTAAAAGCAACATAAATAGATGGAGATACTTTATCTTCATATTCAACTTCTGCTTCTGCTAACGCAGTTTGTGCTGCCCAAGACCAATATACAGGTTTGCTTCTTTGAATTAAAAGACCTTGTTTTGCAATAGCAATCAATTCTCTATAGATATTTGCTTCAAATTTAAAATCCATTGTTAAATATGGATTTTCCCAATCAGCTATCACACCTAGTTGCTTAAATTCATCTCTTTGAATATCTATAAACTTAGTTGCATGATTTCTACAAAGTTCTCGAAGTTTTGATTTGGGTAGCTCTTTTTTCTTTTTTCCACCAATTTTTTCTTCTACTTTTTGCTCAATAGGTAATCCATGACAATCCCAACCTGGAGTAAGTCTTACAGACTTACCATCAAAATAGTGATATTTCACAATAATATCTTTTAAAACTTTATTGAGTGCATGTCCTATATGTGTATTCCCATTCGCATATGGTGGTCCATCATGAAGAGTAAAGCTTTCACATCCTTCTCTATTTTTCTTCATATCTTCATAAACTTTTATCTCATCCCAAAGTTTATATTGTTTTGGCTCATTATGTGGCAAACTTCCTCGCATTGGGAAGCTTGTACTCGGTAATTGTAAAGTGTTTTTATAATCTACTGATTGTGTATCTTGTGACATATTTTTTAATAATCCTGTAATTTAAAATAAGCTAAAGTGTACCAAAATAAGATTTAAAAGGTGTTTAAATGTTTAATGAGATATTTAATACAGACGATATGATAAAACTACAAGAGATTTTAATAAAAAAGAAAGAAACTATTACTTGTGCTGAAAGTTGTACTGGAGGGTTAGTTGCATCACTTATAACAGAGATTTCTGGTTCATCATCTGTTTTTAAAGGTTCCATTGTAACCTATTGCAATGAGGTAAAAGAACAAGAACTCCATGTAAAAAAAGAAACTATGATAAAGTTTGGTGTTGTAAGTTGTGAAGTTGTGGAACAAATGTGTCAAGGTGTACTTAAAAAATTTGATGCAGATTACGCTATAGCAATAAGTGGTGTTGCAGGGCCAACAGGTGGTACAAAAGCCAAGCCCGTTGGTACAGTTGTTATAGGAATTATGAACAACAAAAAGTATCAAGATATACAAATATATCACTTCCAAGGGGATAGAAAAGATATCCAAACTCAAGCTGCAAAAACAGCATTAAATACAATTTTTAAAATTTTATCAAAAAACTCTTGACAAATAAAATATATTTGACTATAATTCCACTCCATTTAACAAATATGACCCGTTAGCTCAGCCGGTAGAGCATCTCCCTTTTAAGGAGGTGGCCGATGGTTCGAATCCATCACGGGTCACCATAAATGTTATTTGGTCGATTAGCTCAGTTGGTAGAGCGCTACCCTTACAAGGTAGATGTCATAAGTTCGAGTCTTATATCGACCACCATAAAAGTTTTAATGTTGGCCCCTTCGTCTAGTGGTTAGGATCCATGGTTTTCATCCATGTTACAGGAGTTCAAGTCTCCTAGGGGTCACCAACATTTAAAATGTTTACATTATTAAAAGTGCGGTTGTAGTTCAGCTGGTTAGAATACCTGCCTGTCACGCAGGGGGCCGCGAGTTCGAATCTCGTCAACCGCGCCACTTTAAATAATTTACAAATGACCCGTTAGCTCAGCCGGTAGAGCATCTCCCTTTTAAGGAGGTGGCCGATGGTTCGAATCCATCACGGGTCACCATTCGAAATGTTTAATTACTAATTTTTAATTGTGGATTATTTTAATTCAAAATTAAACATTCAAATTTTTTTTACAATTGTTGGCCCCTTCGTCTAGTGGTTAGGATCCATGGTTTTCATCCATGTTACAGGAGTTCAAGTCTCCTAGGGGTCACCAACAATTTTAGGTCGATTAGCTCAGTTGGTAGAGCGCTACCCTTACAAGGTAGATGTCATAAGTTCGAGTCTTATATCGACCACCATGAGTATAATTTACTTTTCATGATTATAGTGTGCGGTTGTAGTTCAGCTGGTTAGAATACCTGCCTGTCACGCAGGGGGCCGCGAGTTCGAATCTCGTCAACCGCGCCACTTTTTTTTAAATCTCTTTACTTTATTTTTTATATAAAATAGTTTGCCCACAAAGTAATTTTTCTCCAAGACTAACTAAAAGTTTATTTTCTTTTTTAACAGTAATAATAGCTATACCATCTAAAAAATATACTAGTTCTTCCCCTTGTGATACATTTTTGTTCTCTACTTCATCTATACCTATATTACAAAGACCACTAATAAGCTTTAACTTTAATACTGTTTGGTCTTCCTCAGATGTAAATTTATAAGTAGTTTGTTCATTTAAGGCTTTCGCTTTTACTGTATTAGGGTTTAGATTTAAACCTTTTTGGTATTTTTTCACTTTTAACTCACTATCAAAAGGTGCTCTTACAAAATGATTATCAAAAAGTCCCACTTTACAATAAATTTTATACTTATCATCTACTGTGTCTATAGCTAAAATTTTTCCATCAACAGGAGCTAGAACACTTGTACTATTTTCAAAGATATATCTTTTCGTATCTCTAAAAATATAAACTGTAACAAGTACTAATACAATTGCAACATTTCCTAAAAAGTCTGAAATAAAAAAAGTTAATACAAGAGCAAGACCGATTAAGAATAATAAAGGTTTTAACCCTTTTTTCGATATAAATCCTATATTATTCATCGTCTTTTTTCTCATTTTTATCTATATTTTCATCGCTCTTTTCATCTGCTTCATTATGCTTTAAATCTTCATCATCATGTAGCTCTTCACCTTTATACACTTCACCACCATTTTCTATAATAATCTCTTGAACTCGTTTTCCTGAAATTACCTCTTTATCTAAAAGCTCTGCTGTCATCTCTTCCATAGCTTTACTATTATCTCTTAAAGATTGTATTACAGCTTGATATCTAGCTTCTAATGTTTTTTTGATATAATCATCAAGTTTATGTGCCATCTCATCACTATAGTCTTTACTTGATTGACCACCACCTAAAAATTGGTTTTGTTGTTTATGTAGTACCATAAGACCCGCTATATCAATATCACTCATTCCATAAATTGTAGCCATAGATTTTATAATATCAGTAGCTCTATCTAAGTCATTACCAGCACCTGTACTAATTTCTCCTATAAACACTTCCTCAGCAGCACGCCCACCTAATAACGTATCAACCTCAGCTATTAACTCATGTTTTTGCATTAAATACTTATTTTCTTCTGGTGTATTTAAAGTATATCCTAAAGCTGCTAATCCTCTTGGCACTATAGAAACTTTATTTACTTTTTTTGCACCTTTTGTAATCTCAGCAATGATTGCATGACCTGATTCATGATAAGCAACAATTTGTCTCTCTTTTGGAGAGATTCTTCTACTTTTTTTCTCTAAACCTGCAATTTGTCTTTCAACTGCCTCTTTAAAGTGTTCTGGTCTTACTTCACTATCTTGGGCACGACCTGCTAATAACGCAGCTTCATTTATAACATTTGCTAAATCTGCCCCTGCTAAACCTGCTGTCATTACAGCGACTTCTCTTAAATCAACATCTTTAGCTATTTTTACATCTTTAATATGTACATTTAAAATTTCAATTCTACCTTCTAAATCTGGCTTATCAACTAAAACTTGTCTATCAAATCTTCCTGGTCTTAGAAGTGCTGGGTCTAATACTTCTGGTCTATTTGTTGCTGCTAAAATAATAACAGGAGCTGCTGCACTACTAAATCCATCCATCTCTGCTAAAAGTTGATTTAATGTTTGCTCTCTCTCATCATTTCCACCCATACTTCCAGCACTAGCACGACTTTTACCAATAGCGTCAATTTCATCTATAAATATAATTGCAGGTGCTACTTTTTTTGCTTGTTCAAATAGATCTCTCACTCTTGAAGCACCTACACCCACAAACATTTCAATAAATGATGAACCAGTTACACTTAAAAACTCAACATCTGCTTCACCAGCAACTGCTTTTGCTAAAAGTGTTTTACCAGTACCTGGAGGTCCTACAAGAAGAACACCTTTTGGTATTTGAGCTCCTAGATTTACATATCTATCTGGATTTCGTAAAAACTCTACTATCTCAGTAACTTCCTCTTTTGCTTCTTTATTTCCAGCCATATCTTCGAATTTTACATTGGGTTTTTCACTATTTATCATTTTTTTAGCGCCACCCATACCTAAAATTCCACCAGCTCCACCGCCACCAAGTGATTTTGACATTCTTCTCGCTAAAAACATCCAAATTGCAAAAAAGAAGAATAATGGTAAAACCCAACCAAATAACATATCTGCAAGTAAGTTTTGCTCATTAACTCCACCATAATTGATACCTTTTTGTTCTAATACTGGAATCAAAGTATCATCATTACCAACTTTTCTAGCTCTATATGTAGTTACTATTCCGCCTGATGGTTTAGAAATAGCTTTTATATTTGTATCACCAATTCCCACATATTCTATTTGATCTTTATTGATAAGTTTTTTGATTTCTGAATATGCAACATTTTTTGTTACACTTTGTCCATATACAGGTTGTCCAGTTGTCATGCTCATATCATCTGATGGGAAAAAGCTTTTAAAAGCCATTATTGTCACAACTGAAAATATTACAAACACTATTATTGGATTTTTATCAAAAAATCCATTTGGGTTATTATTATCATTTTTGTTTTGTTTATTACTCATTTTTTTCCTTTAATTTTCTAACTTTTTTACAACAAGTGTTACCCACTCGTTTTCTTGTAATTCTTCCACAACTTCACATTGTTTGGTAAATTTATTTATAACTTTTTGTTTATGTTGTTCCATTATACCAGAGAGTATGATAATACCATTGTTTTTTGTTATCTTTATCAATTCTTTTGCTATCATAACTAAGACATCTGCAACAATATTTGCAATAACTACATCATAAGTTGTTGATGCCATTCCTGCTGAACCTTCCCAATAATTATTTACACTTACTTGGTTTTGTTCAAAATTTTTAATTGCATCTTCTACAGCTATTTTATCTGTATCACAAATATCTACAATAGAACCCAATTTCGCAGCAGCAATTCCTAATATACCACTTCCACTTCCAACATCACATACTGTCATCTCTTTTGAAACATAGTTTTCAATAGCTTTTAAACATCTATTGGTAGTTTCATGATGTCCTGAACCAAAAGCTAA
Source organism: Arcobacteraceae bacterium (assembly GCA_963667095.1). GTDB lineage: Bacteria > Campylobacterota > Campylobacteria > Campylobacterales > Arcobacteraceae > JAIOSF01. The sequence continues at coordinate 713,977 of OY762960.1, forward strand.
AGTTGGATCTATAATAATATCAACTTTGTCTTCTCTTCCCTCATGCCAACTTGGATGAATATAAAAATTTCCAACCTCAATTGGTTGTACACTATCTTGATATATTTTAATCCAGTCTTTATTCTCTTTTTTTAAAAGTGTTGTTTTACACTCAATTTGAGTATCAAAAGCGATACTTAATTCTTTTGCAAAAGCTTGTATTCCAGCTTCAACATCATCTAATGTTTCTTCACTTCTTATAATAATAGTTTCATCAGACTCTTCTATAGCATCATGTGTTAAACTTGATGCTAAGTCTAAAAATAGTTCGTAATATAAACTTGGCTGTATTAACAGCTCATAATAATATTTTTCCACAAATATATACCTTATGTAATTTTAATAAATAGGAACTATTTTATCTAAAAGGATGTTTAAAATAGTTTAAATTTTATTTTTAAACTTATTGCATAATTATTATGATTTTTCTAAAAATATTATTGTGTCATTTTCATTTATATCAAATCTATAAACTTCTTCAAATCCAAATTGATTGATATCTATTGTATCTTTACTATTTGTATTATTTGACATATATATTACTAAATAATCAATACTACTTTTAAGAGAATTCAGTAAATTATACCCACCCTCAATCATAACAAACTTATTAGATTTAAGTATCTCTAAACTATTTGAGATACTTACTTCTCTATGTTTTATACTAAATAAAGGTATTGTTGTATCAAAATTATTTTGATTAGAGTATATTAATATATCAGGAGGATTGTTCTGTGAAGCATATCTACAATTCAATGTTGGTCTATCAACTCTAACAGTTTCTCCACCTATAACTAAAAGGTCTAAATTATTTCGTATATTATGAACATGTGTCAAAGAGTCTTTTGTTGTTATATATCCACCATCTATTGAACCATCTTTACGCATAGCTAATTTAAAAAATACAAACTTATCTGTTTGCCATTTAAAAAAAGGATAGAGTAATTTATCTGTTTGGTCTTGACAAATTTGTGTACAAACTTCAATTCCAGCATCTCTTAGCCTTTGTAAACCACCACTTGCTTTTGGATTTGGATCAAGTGTTCCTATGTAAACTTTTTTAATCCTAACTTTTTCTAATAACTGCGCACAAGCAGGTGTTTTTCCTGCATGATTACAAGGTTCGAGAGTCACATATATCTCACACTCTTGGAAAAAATTATTATGATTCTTTATTAAAAAGTCATGTATTTGAGCTGAGTCTTCTATACTTTGTAATAAAGAATTTGGATAAAATGTTAAATAAGCTTCTTTTAATGCTAATACCTCTGCATGTGGCATACCTGCTTGTTTATGTGCTTCAACAGATAAAACTTTTCCATCTTTAACAACAGTAGCACCTACAGCTGGATTTGGATATGTTAATAATTGATATTTCCATGCTTTGTCAATAGCTTGCTGCATAAATTTATTTTTCATAGATTGTTTTCTTTTTGATTTAGTAAGTTAAGTGTATCACATTTTTAGTTAAAATGCATCTAGAATTATAAAAGAGTTGAAAAGGAAAACAACTCTTTTTGACTATATATTGTTAAATTTCGTACCTAATTGTAATGAATGAAAATGAAATGAAAATGAAATATAGAATATACTTCTTACTATTTTAAAAAATTATCTCCACTTTTGTTCCTTTATTCTCTTTTGAATCAATATTTATATTTGCATTGTGTAACTCTACTCCATTTTTTACAATACTTAGTCCCAGTCCAAATCCCTTAATTCTTTTATTCCGTGACTCTTCTACTCTATAAAATCTATTTAAAACTTGTGATAACTGTTCTTTAGGTATTCCAATACCCTCATCTTCAACTATAAAATATATCTGTTTTTTTTCATATAATGATATAAAAATATTTTTATCATTGGGGCTGTATTTAATAGCATTATCTATTAAGTTTGAAAAAATAGTAGCTATTAATAATGGATTTGCATCCATCACAACAGATTCAAACTTCTTTAAATGTAATTTTATGTTTTTTTCTTTTAATTGTTTATTATATTTATTTATCGTTTCTAAAAGAAGAGAATCTAAGCTGCAACTTTTAAAAGTTTGCTCAATGTTTACCTTTGTATATTTTGTCAGCATTAAAAGATTATCCACAATTACTTGAATCTGATTTGCCTCATTTTCAATCGTTTGTAAGCTTTTTTGATAATATTGGGGTTCTCGTAATTTATTTAATGTAATCTCGATCTCCCCTTTTATAACTGTTAATGGGGTTTTTAGTTCGTGGGAAACATCACTATTAAACTGTTCTAATACATCTACTCCACTTTTAAGTCTTTTTATCATCTCATTAAATGAATCAACCAAATCCTTAATTTCATCATCATATTTTGGCTGTGGTATCTCTTGTGCTAAATCTGTTACATAAATTTTATTTGCTGTTTGTGTAATATTTTTAATCGATTTTAAAATTTTATCTATTAATTTACTTGCCATAAAAATTAACATAAATAATAATATTGGTTCTAAAACCATTAAAATTTCTTTAACTTTTTGTGCATCATTATCTATTTCTGCATTAATATTTCGTTTTAAAAAGAAGATTGCTCCATCAAAAGGTTGTGTTATTTTAAAAATATATAATCCATTTAAAACTTCACCTTGTTTAAAAACAAAAAAAGATTTTTTATCTTTTAGAAATGCTAAAAACTGTCTAAAATCTATTTTACCTTTTTTAAAGATAATTTTACCTTCTTTAATAATTGCTACATCAAAAGATTCTAACTCTTTATGTTCTAATAACTCTTTAACAGATTTATTTGCTTTAATATTATCATTGATAAATACAGCTTTATTATATAATGTATTTTGAATACTCAATTTTGTATTCTCTTCTAAAAAATGATAAATTGCAACATTGAAAAGAATCAAGACTATGGTAGTTGCCGTACCAAACCAAAATAATACTTTTGTTTTTAAACTTCTAAACTTCAATTTTATAGCCTAAACCACGCGAGCTTTTTATCAAGTCTTTTGATATCTTTTTTCGTAAATTGTAAATTGTTACTTGTATTACATTACTATTAATATACTCTTCATTACCCCAGAGTTGTTCTTCTATCATTGAATTTGAAACTGTTTTATTTTTATTTTTTACTAAAAACAACAATAATTCATATTCTTTTTGTGTTAAAGATAACTCTTCATCAGCTTTTTTTACAGTTTTAGAATCTAAATCTATTGTTAAATCTTTAATTGTAATTGTATTACTAGTTGAAGATATTGATCTTCTATAAAGTGCTATAGCTCTTGCTTGTAACTCTTTAAAACTAAAAGGTTTACACATATAATCATCAGCACCATAAGTGAGTCCTAAAACCCTATCATCAACTTCATCTTTTGCAGTTAACATAATAACAGGTGTTAAAATATTTTTTTCTCTAATTTTTTGAAGTATCTCTATGCCACTTAAGTTTGGTAGCATCCAATCCAAGATAATAATATCATATTGGTATGTAGTTATTAAATATTCTGCTTCTTCTCCATCACTAGAGCTATCAATAATATAGCCCTCTTCTTCAAAACCTCGTTTTAAAAAAGAAAGAATGTTTTCATCATCTTCAACTATCAAAATTTTCATTTTTACTCCAGTGAAAATAAACTATAGAATATTTATTTTATTATTTAGTTACTTGTTCCAATCATAGTATGTTGAAGCAGACAAAATGTCATCAAAGTTTATTTCAACTTTATTGTCATCATTATCTTTGATAATAATTAAGCCATCATCAGAAACTTCTAACAATTTACCTTGATATATCTCTTTTGAGTATTTTTTTATCTTTACATCACTTCCAATTGAACATTGGAAATGGTGCAAAGTTTTTAGTTTTCTTTCAATTCCAGGACTACTTACTTCTAGGTTATATTTACCATTCATTGGTTCATGTATATCTAAAAGAGGAGATATCATTCTACTTACATGAGCACATTGATCAAGATTTACACCATCTTTTGATGTAATATATACTCTTAATATATTTGTTTTATGTTCTTTAGTATTAACAATATCATAAAGATCAACACCACAACCCTCTACTGCTAATTTTATAGATTCTTCTAATTCTTGTTCCATAATCTAGTTTTCATCCTTTGAATCTTTTGTTTCTTCTTTTGTAGCAATTTGAGCAAATAAATCTTCTAATCTTTGACTTCTTTCAATATCTTCATCTTTAATAAATTCAAAGTTAGGACATTTATACCAACCTGTTGCATTAAGTATATATGCTTTTAATCTACCATTTACTTTTCTCAAAGTAGCACGAATAACTTTAAGTTCAGCGTCATCAAAATCACTTCCATCAAAATAGACTTTTGCATCATATTTACCATTTTTACAATCAACATCAGTAATAGCTAAAGATTTAACATATGGATCATTAAGGCTACTAAGTGCTTCAGGGATAAGCTCCATCAAAAGTGATTGAGTTCGTTGTAAGTTTATACTTTTTTCTTTCATTCTAACCTCTAATCTAGAATATCTAAAAAGCTTTAGAGTGTGTGAGATTTTGCAAAACTCTTTGTGAAGATGTACGGATAGTACCTCAAACACAGAGTTTTGTGAAAGATTGCACGCTATAAAGCTTTTTCTTTTAGTCTATTGTTTGTTCTTCTTTATGCTCTATAAATGTTTCGATATAATCATTTACTCTGATATCATTATAGTTTTCAAAAATAATACCACACTCATAACCATTAGAAACTTCTTTAACATCATCTTTAAATCGTTTAAGAGATTTAATAGCGCCAGTGTAAACAACTACACCATCTCTAATAATTCTTGCTAATCCACCTCTTATAACTTTACCGTCAGTTACTTTACATCCAGCAACAGTTCCAACTTTTGGTACAACAAATGTATCAAGAACATTTGCTTGACCTGTATTTTCTTCAATAACAATACTACTCATCATACCAGAAAGTGTTGCTTTAATATCATCTAAAAGTGCATAGATAATACTATATGTTTTTATCTCAACACCTTCAGCTTTTGCTTTTGTTTTTACACTTCCTGTAGGTCTTACATTAAATCCAAGGATAATACAATCTTCACTAGCACTTGCCATTGCAACATCAGCTTCTGTAATACCACCAACACCTGAAGAGATTATTTTTACTTTTACCTCTTCATTTTTAATAGATTCTAAACTTGCTTTAATAGCTTCTAAACTTCCACCAGCATCTGCTTTTAAAATAACAGGTAAAGCTTTAATTTTACCCTCAGCAATCAATGCTGCCATCTCATCTAAAGAAACTTTCGTTGAAGCACTTAACTCTTTTGCTCTTGCATGTTCAGCTCTAGTTGTTGCAATCTCTTTAGCTTCTACTGCACTGTTTTGTGCAACAAGATGTGAACCTGTTGGAGGAACATCGTTTAATCCAACAACTTGACCCGTTCTACTTAAACCTAACTCTTTTACAGGTTTACCTTGATCATCAAGTAATGCTTTTACTCTACCAAATGTAGTATCAGCAACAATATTATCACCAACTTTAAGTGTACCACTTTGTACAATAACAGTTGCAACAGGACCTCTACCTTTTACTTGTAAAGATTCTATAACTATTGCTTTTGCTAAAGCTTCAGGATCTGCTTCAAGTTCAAGAAGTTCAGATTGTATTAAAATATTTTCTAATAAATCTTCAATCCCTTGTCCTGTATGTGCAGAAACAGGAATAAATTCATATTCTCCACCCCAATCAGCAGGCGTCATCTCATGTTCTGCCATACCAGCTTTTACCATATCCATATTTGCTGTTTCTTTATCCATTTTATTTACAGCTACAATAATTGGAGCACCTGATTCTTTAGCTGCTTTGATAGACTCTATTGTTTGTGGTTTTACACCATCATCAGCTGCAACAACTAAAATAATAACATCAGTTACACTAGCCCCTCTTCTTCTCATAGCACTAAAAGCTTCATGTCCAGGAGTATCTACAAAAGTGATATCTTGTCCATTTTTATTTATAGTGTAAGCACTAATATGTTGTGTAATACCACCAGCTTCACCCGCTGCAACTCTACTACTTCTTATTTTATCTAATAATGAAGTTTTACCATGATCAACATGTCCCATAATTGTAACAACAGGAGGTCTTGTCACAAAATTAGATTTATCAACTTCTTCTTCATGATAATCTTCAACATAATTAACATCTTCAAGTTCATCTTTAATTGTGATATCAACTCCATACTCTTCACCAAGAATTTCTATCTCATCATTTCCTAAGAAATCATTTTTTGTAACCATCATACCAAGCATAAAAAGTTTACCTATTACATCACCAGCAGTTTTACCAATTTTTTCAGCAAATTCGTAAACTCTACACTCTTCTGGAATAGTTACTTCTGTTATCTCTATCTCTTCAGCTTTTTGTTTATATTTTTTCTTTTTCTTTCCTCTTTTAAGACCTCGAGGTTGATTTCCAAATGCACTAGGTTTTGTTGTTCTTATATTTTTAGGCTTTGGTGTCTCTTGTAAAAACTTAGAAGTTTCCATAAGTCCCATATCAAGTAAAACAACCTCTTCACCCATTAGAGATTCATCTGGCTCTTTAAAATTCTCTCTTTCTGTTTCTACAAGTAGTTTTTTACCATGTTCATGAGCTTTTGCAGCTGTCTTTGGTTTTACTTTTTTTGATCTTGAAGAATATTCCTCTTTTAAATCAGGTCCTGCACCAAATAATTCACTCATTGAAGCCATTTTTTGTTTTTTAGACTGAGGTTCAGCAGGTGCATGAGATATTACAGGTTTTTTCTTTTTAACAATAGTTAAACCTCTTTTTTTAAGAACTACTTTATCAGTATTTGGAGTAGCTTGAGGAGCTTCTTCAACTGGTTTAATCTCTTTATTCTCTTTTTGTTCAGGTACAACTTTTTCTTCTTTCTCTAGAACAGCTACTTCTGCTACTGTCTCTTTCACTTCTTCAACTTTTACTTCAGGTTTTTTTTCAGCTTCAATTTCTGTACTTTTCTTTTGAACTATTTTTAATTCTTTTCTTTTTGGTAATTCTTTAGCTTTAGAAACTTTCTTTTCTTCTTTTATTTCTACTTTTTTCTCTTCTTGAGGTTCACTTTTTACAGTTACTTCTTCAGATTCTTCTTCTTTTATTTCTACTTTTTTCTTTTTAGCTGTCTCTTTTTTAGGTTTTAATAACTTACTTTTACCAGTCATAATATACCCTGCTATCTCTTCTGCTTCTTCAAAAGAAACAGAACTTTGTGGTGATTTTAAAACTATTGCTAAATCTGCTGCTTTTTTTATTACTTCTGCACTTGTAGAACCAGCTTCTTCTGCTATTTCAAAAACCCTAACTTTGTCATCCATTCGCGAATATCTCCCTTAATTGTACGATATAATTATCTTTATTTTTACAAGCCCTATACAATGATTTTTCTGTCTTTTTCTCATCTTTGAGACAATCATCACATATATAAAAACTTCTTCCCATACCTGAATAAGGAATTAGTTTTTTATCAATGCATTGTAATCTGTTCAATAATTTTTGTGAAAATTTTAATCTACAAACTACACAAGTTCTTATCGATATTTTCAACATTTTATCTAAATTGCCCTTAATCTTCTACAATGATGCCGTTATTATCAAAATCACATGACAAAATCTTAAAATGTGGAAAATTTTCTTCTAACTTTTTCATTAATCTTGGTGCATCTTTTGCATAAGCCATATTAAAAAATGTTGATCCACTTCCAGAAAGTGTACTCATTAGTGCCCCATTTCGTAATGCCACTTTTTGTACAGCAAATAATTCAGGCATCTGTTTCATTCTATAATATTGATGAAACCTATCTTTTGAAGCTTTTTTTAACATTCTCCAATCTTCACTCATAAATGCTGCTGTTAAAAGTGAACTATGAGAAATATTAAAAATAGCATCCTCTTTACTATATTTATATGGTAAAGTTTTTCGAGATAAATTTGTAGAAATAGGTCTATTAGGTATTACAACAACAGCTTTTAGTGTTTTTGGTATATTCTTTTTAATAAAATATACCTCATTTTCATGTATTGTTGCTACAGTAAAACCACCCATAACTGCAGGTGTTATATTATCAGGATGAGACTCATAACTCAATGCAAGATTCAATAACTTTTTATCTGGTAGTTCTATACCTTCTATGGCATACGCTGATGCAATAGCACTAATAATCACAGCACTACTACTTCCAAGTCCTCTTGATAATGGTACGGCATTTTGAAATTCAAAACGAAATTGTTGTTTATTATTTGATAAATTTTGATGAAAGTCATTAAAAGTAGAGATAAACATATTGTTATCTTTTAATTTAGGGTTATTTGCACCCTCCCCTTTTAATGATACACTGTGAAATTTAGCTGGCTTTATAACAACCTCATTTCTAATATCCAATGCTAATCCTAAAGTATCAAAACCTGGACCAAGATTGGCACTTGTAGCTGGTACACTTATTTTCATTTTATTCCTTAAATCTTATTTATACTGCAGGTAGATGATAATTTGGTAATGTTTTTTCACTAAATATATTTTGCATCAGTTTCTGTGGTAATTCAAAATCTTTTAAATCATCTAAGTTTTGTATAAAATCTACAGTTATTTTATCATCTTGTCCATTAAAAAAATATTTTTTTCCTAATGCTTTTATTGGTGTATTATGATTAAATTTAAATCCATCTGTTGCTTCAAAAGGTATATTTTGTACAATTGCAAATGTTTTGAGAAAAACATATGCTATTTTTATAGCCATATAACTTCCAGGTCCATTTACATAATATGCTTTGTCTATTTGATATTTATTTACTAGTGTATGAAATATTTCTGGTAAAATATCACTTGTTTTCCCTTCTGATTTTATAGTATCAATTAGTAAATCATTTTGATAAATACCTATCAAAATTGGATTTGCAATTGATATTACAAGTACAGAAACTTTAGATTTATTACACATAAAAAACTCTAATTTACTGTTGCATACGCTTTTTGAATAGCTACAACTTCATCTTTTACTTCTTCTAAATCAATAACTTCATAATTTTCTGGTGATTCTAAAAGTTTTTTTGTTAAAAGATGATTTAAGTGATGACTTCCTGCATGTGCATTATATTCACCAATCATTGTATATCCTAATAATGACATATCCCCTATAGCATCAAGTATTTTATGTCTTACAAACTCATCATCATATCGTAACCCCTCAGGGTTAATAATTTTTTGATCATCTAATACAATTGCATTATCTAAACTTCCACCTTGTGCTAAACCAATACTTCGTAAGTATTGAACTTCATGTAAAAATCCAAATGTTCTTGCACGACTAATATTTTCTTTATACTCTTCAACAGAATAATCAAAATTAAAATTTTGTTCTCCAATTGCAGGATGTTCAAAACTTATAGAAAAATCATACACAATATGATTTGAAGGTTTTAGCTTTACAAACTTATTATCGATATTTACTTCAATCTCTTTTTTTACTCGAATTGCTTTTTTACTTTTAGTTTGCTCTTTGATGCCAACTTCATCTAAAAGCATACAAAAACCACTACTGCTTCCATCAAGAATAGGTATTTCATCATTGTCTAAAACTACTCGTAAATTATCAATTCCATAAGCATATATTGCAGACAAAAGATGTTCAATAGTTGAGATAACCACTCCATCTTTCCCTATTACAGTTGCCATTTTAGTATCTATCACATTTTCTGGTTTTAGTTCTATTGATACAGCCTCATCTGAACGATAAAAAACTATCCCCATATCATCATCCAGAGGCTCAAGTCTCATCTTTACAGGTACACCTTTATGAAGTCCAATACCTACTATCTCAACCTCTTTATTTATTGTTCTTTGTTTCATTATTTACCATCTATTGATTTTTTTGCATTATTTAATACATCTGTAATTCTTACTTTTATCCAGTGTTTATCCATCCATTCTATTGGATTTACTTCTACACCTTGTACTAATATTCCAAAGTGTAAATGGTCACCAAATACAGCACCTGTGGCACCTGTATTTGCAATCTTTTGATTAGTACTAACTTGATCACCAATTTTAACACTTTGTGAACTTGTATGTGCATATAAAGAAGCAAGTCCCATTCCATGGTCTACTATTAAAGTATTCCCATATAATCCTAAATAACTATTAAAAATAACTACTCCATCATTTGAAACTCTTACTGGTGCTTTTTTGATACTTGCCCAGTCTATTCCTAAATGCCATGCTTCATTTATTTTTTCACCATTAAGATAATAATGTCTTCGTTCTCCATATCCTGCAACTGTCTTTGAACCTCTTAATCTATCAAAAGAATTTATTTTAAATTTTTCTATAAATTGATTGTCTAAATGTTTTTCAACTGCTTTTTCAATTGTTTGAATGTTTTTTGCCCTTAAGTCTTGATTTGAATATAAAAATATATCTTTTGGATCTTCTGGAATTTGTTCAAAACTTTGTTCTAATACACTTGCACTAATATTTTTAATAAAACTTTCACTTAAATTTATATTGTCTATTTTTATTCTTTTCTTCTGGATATAAAGTGGAACTTTTGTAATAGTTTTATTATCTGCTTTATCAATAGCAATTAAATTAACTCTATTAAACTCTTCAAAAGCAATAGGCCAAGCTATTAAAGCAACATAGTAATCTTCTTTGTAATATGGTATTAATTTAAATTTTTTTTCATCATTGAATGAGATATATGCTTCTTTTAAATTTGCATCTTTAATCTTTGCTACAACAACTGCACTTCCACCTCTTTGAATATACCTTGAGTTATCTAAAACATTTGCTATTGGTTTTTTCGTATCAATTTTAACATCAATACTTCTTACAGCTTTATTCCCTTCTAATAAATTCCATTTGCTATTATCAACAACTTCAATCTCTAAACTTGTATCAACACCTTTATAAAACATATCTAGTTTTGGTGGTGTAACTTCTATAGATACATCCTTTTTCACATCTGTTAAAACTTCTTGATTTAATACTATATTTTTTTGTCCATCTCTAAAGGTAATTTTATAATACTTAATGCCACTTTCATCTTTTAAATCTATTTTTATTGTTGATTTTAAATTCCAATAAATACTATTTGGAGCTATAATTTGAGGTTTGTTTTGTTCAAAAGCAGGAGAAAGATAAATATATCCCCCACCCACTGCTAAAATAATAAATAATAAACCAAATATAATACCTATTGGACTTCTCTTTTTCTCTTTAAATTTCAATTCTTTTCCTTCATAATTTATAATATTTATTTCATTTTATCATAATTTTCATTTAGACTTTATATAGTGTAATTGTTTATATCCCTCTTTTCGTTTTTTATAGCTACTTAATGCAAAAGGATTTTGTATATCTAAAATATCTATAGCTAAACAATCACTTCCTCCACGTCCTATTCGTCCAAGGTATTGAACCAACCTTCCATAATAAGATATAGGAGTAACAAAGATAATAGTATCTAAATGAGGGAAATCAATCCCTTCTCCAAAATAAGAGGTTGTAGCTAGTACTAAAGAGGAGTTATTAACTTTCTCCATATTTTCTTTTTGGTCATTTTTATTTAAACTTCCATGTATTGCAACATATTCTATCTGTTTTGATTTTAAAATTAATTCTAAATTATCAATGTGTTCAATTCTATCAGTTAAAACTAATATTTTTCTATTTTTATACTGTAGTATTTGCTCTATGATTAGATTGTTTCTCTTATCATCATTAACCATCTCATTTATCAAATCTGCAAAATTATCCACATTACTAACAAAATCTGTTTCTATAACTTTTAACTTATTTGTAAAAACTTTTTTACTTTTAACTTCATAAGCAATAGAACCTAATTGTTGATAAATAAGTGGTTCCATACCATCTTTTCTATTTGGTGTAGCACTTAATCCTAAAATATATTTTCCTGTAAACTGTTTGATGATTTTTTCAAATGTAAGTGCTGGAATATGATGACACTCATCAACAATTACAAAGGAGTATTTTTTGATAATATCTAAATTGTTTTTTAGACTTTGCATTGTCGCAATATCAAGGGTATTATTTAATTTATTTTTACTTTTACCAAGATATCCTATATCTTTTTTTGAATAGCCAAAATAATTTTCAAATCTTTCAATCCACTGATCCAATAGCATATTCTTATTTACAATAATGAGTGTACTTACACCTCTTAATTCAATCATTTTAGCACCGATAAGTGTTTTACCAAATCCAGGAGGAGCTACACATAAAGAAAAATCTTTTTTTGATATCTGTTCAATAGCTTTTTGTTGTTCAGCTCTTAATTTAAATGTAATTTTTGGGAAAGGAGCTGATTTTGAATATCTTTTATCTATAAAAGTGGTATTTAAATTATATTCTTGGAAAAGTTCTATAACTGACCTCATCAATCCTCTAGGAAGGATTAATCTACCATTCCCATTTTCATAACTTTTAATTTGTCTAGGTGTGTTGTAAATTGGCTTTCTTAAAGCTTGTAAAGTTTTTATTTGTGGGTTTTCAAAAGTTGCTAATTGTTCTAAAGATTCAATAAGCTTTTTTGATAAAAAAGAGATGTTAATATAAATAGCGTCTTTGAGTACTATATAGCTTTTACAACTATTCTGTCTCTTTTGTTCTAATAACTCTATCTCTTTTTCTATTACATTTTTTTGTTCATATAGAGTTTTTAGTTGCTTTTCAATATCTTCCATTTATTGAGTAATGCGATGTTCGTTTATCTCCAGTTTATTGTATTTACTTGTTAAGGTTGAGTTTCTTTTTTTACCTTCCCCTTCAAATACACCATTTTGTTCTATTAGAAGTTCATCATATTGTACTTTTCCAATAACTTTTCCAAAACCAAGTATATTTACTTGTTCAACATCAAAAAGTCCATCAATTAAACCATTTACAGTTAAAACTTTTGATCGTATTTCTCCTAAAACTTCGCCATTTTTTCCAATGGTTACATCTTTTGTTGCTATAATAATACCCTCAAATCTACCATCGATAAAAATTGAGCCTTTTGTATCAATCATCCCCTTAAATGTGGTACCACTATTTATTACTGTTGTGCCATCTTGTGGCTCTGGTCGCTTACTAGTTTTACTAAAGATTCCCAATTTACTCTCCTTTGTTTTTCAAATATACCTTCATAGTTTTTCATATCCCAATCTATAAAATGACGAGGATTTAATACTTTACTGGCATGTATAACTTCATAATGTAAATGTGGTCCATTACTTCTTCCACTATTTCCACTTCTCCCTATCACTTGCCCTTTTTTTACAACATCTCCCACTTTTACATCAGTAAATCGAAGATGTCCATAAACAGTTTCAAATCCAAAATTATGTGATATTATTATCACTCTACCAAAAGTTCCTTTATTTTTGTCTTCAACATAACGTACAACTCCATCTGCAGTAGAAGCAACCGGTGTTCTTCTAGCAGCTCGTAAATCAATCCCTTTATGGTATTGTTTTTGATTTGTAACAGGATTTGTTCTCCATCCAAACTTTGAAGTTGTAGTACACTCTTTTAATGGACAGTTATTTGGTATAGTTTGTAACATATAACTTTTTTCTGCTGATGTTAGCTTTGCTAAAGTTGCTCTTTGAATTAAATCTGTTGTATCATCTACATTAATACCTATAATATCTTCTATTTTTTCTAACTCATCACCTAACTCTTTTATTTGTGTCACTTTAGCTTCAATTTGTTCACTATATAAACTATTTTCTTTTGTTAATAAATCTCTCTCTTTTGATAAAGAATTAACACTGGTTGCTAGTCTTGATATCGTAAAAAAACTCACACTTACGACAAAAAGTGTAATAAGAACTCCCCATAAAATAATTTTCTTTATAATTTTATTTACATTATACGATTTTGAACTATTAACATCAGAAACTGTTATGACTAATCTATCTTTCATATATTTTTATAACCTTTTAAAAAATTTTCTACCACTAAAAACGAACCAAACACTAAATAATAATTTTGACTGCTTATATTCATTATATCAAACTTTTTTATATTTAACCCTAAACTATCAATAACAAACTCTAAGTCAGACTTATTTACCATTCGATTATCATCACAGTCAATAATTTGTATCTCTTCTATTACTGGTTTTAATATTTTTAATACTTCAGGATAATCTTTATCTTTATAACTATTGTATATTAAAATAACTTTTTTATTGTTTTTCATTAGCTCTGCATAAAGTGCCTTTGCTGCTAATGGATTATGCCCCACATCTACAATTATATTCTCTTGAATATATTCAAATCTTCCAAAAAGTTTAGGAATTTTATAATTCTTATAATCAACTTTTAAATATTCTAAAACTGTAAGTGCTACTTGTAAGTTTCTTTGTAAATAAGTTGGTAATAGTTTTGCCTCATCATTTAATGAATATTCTTTTAAATAGATCTCCTTTTTATCTTTTAATATTTTATTTTTTACCTCTACAACTTCAGTATTTATCTGAGATGATAAGATAAAAGCATTATCACAACTCCTCATCTTTGTTGTAGCTATTTTTTCTATAGTATTTCCCAAAAACTCTTGATGGTCAATATCAATAGTTGTAATTATTGATAAATTATTTGTCACAACATTTGTGGCATCAAACTCCCCACCAAGCCCAGCTTCTAAGACTAAATAGTCCATAGTAGAACTAAGATAAAGTGCAATAAGTGTTGTATATTCAAAATATGTAAGTTGTTTGATTAACTCTTCAGATAATATTTCTTGGAGTTTCTGATGAGCTTCGTTAAGTTGCATATCACTGCTATTAGTTCCATTGATCCAAATTCTTTCATTAAATTCTGTAATATGTGGAGAGCTATAATGTAATACAGTCTTATTTTGTTGCTGTAAAAAAGAAGCAAGAAATCTTCCCGTTGAGCCTTTACCATTTGTACCTATTATATGTATTACATATGGTAAAGTTATATATTCTTTTACTATATTCCAAGATTTTTCTATAATATTATAATCAATTTTGTCATAATAAAGAGTTTTATTGTCTAAAAACTCTACTAAACTATTTGCTATGACTACTCCTTAAAACTATTTACTGCAATCTTTGAAAAAAGGTCACTTAATGCTTTAGTCGCTGCATTTTTAACAGCCTCTTGTTTTTGTTGATCTGATACTAGAGCATCACTTTCAACATTATAATCATAATAATTTGAAACTGAAATATTCTTTTTTACCTCACCTCGTTTTTGATATTGAACAGCAATAGTTACATCTGCTCTATATGTTTTTGCATATCCCTCATTGTCTGATGCTAATACACTATGCGATACACTTCCTAATTTTACTAGTACATAAGTATCTGCTAGTTCTTTATTTTGTGTAAGTTGTGCTTCAAATCTATTAAGAACCATCTCATTCATTGCATCTTTAATTAAAATAGAATTTTGTGAGTTATTTATATCTATACTTAAGTCGACATATACTTTTCCACTTATTTCATTTTTTGCATAATAAGATGATGGTTTATATCCACAACCATTTAGAATGAAAAATGAACAATTAAGAATCAAGAATCCTATGATAATAGATTTGAAATTCACAATTATCCTTTTACTACTAAATTTACTAACTTTTTAGGAACAACTATCTCTTTAATTATCTCTTTACCATCAATCCATTTTTTAGTATTTTCATTCTCTTTTGCTAATGCTAAAACTTCCTCTTTTGAAGCCTCAGGTGACACTTCTATTTCACCTCTTTTTTTACCATTTACAGTAATTGCTAAAGTTATACTATCTTGTACAAAAACTTCTTGTTTTACTTCAATAGTTTTATCAAAATTACTTCTAGCAAATAACATATCACTTAATTCCCAACATGTGTGTGGGATAATTGGCTCTAAGATATTTGTTAATATATAATACCCCTCTAACCAAATAGTAGAGTTTTCTTGTTTATTTAAAGCATTTAAAGCTTCCATCGCAGAAGCTATTAAAGTATTAAAAGCATACGATTTATTCATAACCTCATCAGCTTTTTGTAAAGCTTCATAGATTTTCTTTCTTGCTTCTTTTTCATCTTTTGTTAAACTATTATGTTCAATTCTTTCTATTTTTGAAGCGTTTGAACCTTCACATTTACCTACAGATTCATAAAATCTTCGTATAAATCTAAATGCACCCTCAACTGCACTATCATTCCACTCTAACTCTTTTGTAGGAGGTGCAGCAAACATCATAAAAAGTCTTGCTGTATCTGCACCATATTTTGACACTATAGCATCTGGATCTACTACATTTCCTTTTGATTTTGACATCTTTGCACCATCTTTTAAAACCATACCTTGAGTTAGTAAATTTTTAAATGGCTCTATACTATTTGTATATCCTAATTGATTTAAAGCTTTTGTAAAAAATCTTGCATATAAAAGGTGTAAAATAGCATGTTCAATCCCACCAATATATTGATCAACATCCATCCAATAATTTGAATTTTCTTTATCAATTCCAACTTCATTCCATTTAGCTGGATTTGTTGCATATCGTAAAAAGTACCATGATGATTGTACAAAAGTATCTAATGTATCTGTCTCTCTTCGTGCTGGTTTCCCACATTTTGGACAAGAACAGTTTTTCCAAGTAGGATGAGTATCAAGTGGGTTTCCCTCACCTGTAATTTCTACATCTTCTGGAAGTGCTATAGGCAAGTTTTCAATTTTTTCAGGAACAATTCCACAATCTTCACAATGTACAAATGGAATTGGTGCTCCCCAATATCTTTGTCTTGAAACTCCCCAATCTCGAAGTTTGAAATTTACTTTTTCAGATCCTAAGTTGTTTTTTTCAAAATGCTCAATAATCGCTTTTTTAGCACTAACATTCGGCATATCTGTAAATTCATCACTATCTACTAAAACACCCTCATCAGTAAATGCTTCTTCAAGGTTGATAATACCCATTTTAGTGTCTATAACTATCTTTATATCAAGTTTATATTTACTAGCAAACTCAAAATCTCTTTGGTCGTGAGCTGGCACTGCCATAACAGCCCCTCCACCATATGAAGCTAGAACAAAGTTTGCAACCCACACAGGTATCTCTTTTCCAGTTAGTGGATGTACTACTGTTATCTCTAAATCTAAACCTTCTTTTTCTTGTGTTGCTCTATCTCGTTCAGTAACTTTTTGCATAGCTTCAATTTGTGCTATTTTTTCATCACTTACAAGTTTGTTTTCAACAATATATTTTACTATTTTGTGTTCAGGTGCTAAAGCTGTATATGTTACCCCATAAATAGTATCTGGTCGTGTTGTAAACACTTCATATTTTTCAAAATTATTGTTTAGTTTTTGTTTTGAACTATCACTTAGAGTAAATTCAAACTCTAAACCAGTACTTCTTCCTATCCAGTTTTCTTGCATAGTTAAAACTTGTGATGGCCATTTCCCCTCTAAAGTTTTTAAGTCATATAAAAGTGTTTGTGCATATTTTGTAATCGCTACATAATACCCTGGCATCTCTTTTTGTTCAACAGGAGTACCACATCTCCAACAACAACCCTCTTCTAACTGTTCATTTGCTAAAACAGTTAAATCATGTGGACACCAGTTTACTACTGAAGACTTTTGGTATAAAAGGCCCTCTTCATACATTTTTATAATAAACTCTTGTTCCCATTTTGTATAAAGTTCATCACTTGTTGCAAACTCTCTTGTTTTTGAGAAACTAAGCCCTAAACCTTCAAGCTCTTTTCTCATATAATCAATATTTTCATAAGTCCATTTTTTTGGATGAAGTTTATGTTTTATCGCTGCATTTTCTGCTGGCATACCAAAACTATCCCAACCAATTGGATGTAATACATTAAAACCATTTTTTCTAAAATGTCTTGCAAATGCATCACCTAAACAATAGTTTCTCACATGTCCCATATGGATTCTTCCACTTGGATATGGAAACATACTTAAAATATATTTTTTCTCTTTACCGCAACTCTCATCTAAAGGCTCAAAGCTATTGTTTTCATTCCAATAGTTTTGCCATTTTTTCTCAATATTCTGTGGATTATAATCCATTAATAATCTTCCTTCTCTGTACTTCTTGCGCTTTCAATTAACGCCAATGCTACTGCAAATAGATTTGCTACAACAGCACCAATTGCTAATGCTATTGCTAACTCTACATTATCTGTAAAAGTATAAACTATAAATGCTGGAATAAGATGTAGGTCTGCTACTAGTGAACTTGCAAGTAATTCAGCTGCTAGTAAATTTCTTACACCAATTTTTAATATTGTTGATATTACATTTACACCAGCTGCTATAAATAGTGCCACTGCATTATGGTCATATAAAAAACCAGCCGTTGTTGTCAAACTCATCAATGAAAAGAAAATATAAATTACCTTACCCCAATCCATATAATACTCCTAAATTACAAATCTTAAATAATCCAAGATTATAGTCAAAACTTGGTTATAGCTGGTTTAAATTATAATAATTCTTTAAACATCAAATTAAATTTTACTTCACCTCTAAATTCATTTTTAGAGATATTTGCTGTAAAATTTATCTTTTGTCCAATAGTAACATCTTCAAAATCAGTAAAAATAACTACTTCAATAGTATCTTTACCATTTGAAACTACTAATTTTGTATATTCTTTATTTTTCCCCATTTTTGTTACATTTAATACTTCTAAACTAGAAAAAGTAAATATTGGATAGGGATTTGTAATACCATATGGTCTATAGGATTCTATTAAATTATAAACAGTTTCTCCTACTTCACTTATACAAAAACCACCCAAAGAGTTATTCTCACAATCATCTTCTAATTGTACCTGTTGCTCTATATTCATATTTAACATCTCTTTAAATTCTTGTATTTTTTGAGGATGCAAACTCAAACCTGCTGCTTGTTTATGTCCACCAAAACCATCTAAGAGTTCACTACAACTTGCTATTAACTCATATAAGTTTACTTCTGCTGTACTTCTTGCACTCGCTTTTGCTTTTTTTTCCTCCATACTAAAAACTATCGACGGCTTTTTATATTTTTCACATAACTTTGAAGCAACAATACCTATAATCCCCTCGTTCCACTTTTGACTTGATACAACAATTACTTTATCATTTTCATCAACTTGGGCTTTTGCTTCATTAAATATTTGAAGTTGCTCTTGCTTTCTTGCCTCATTTAACTCTAAAAGATAGTCTAGTTGCATATTTGCTTCAAATTCATCAAAAGAGAGTAAAAATTCTAAAGCAATAGAAGGGTCTGACATTCTTCCTGCACAGTTAATCAATGGGGCAATTTTAAATCCTATATCTTCTTCTGTAATCACATCAAGTCCATATCTTTGTCTTAAAGCTATCATACATGGTCTTTGACTTTGTTGTATAGCTTTGAGTCCTGCTTTTACCATCGTTTGATTTAAACTCTTCATAGGCATAATATCTGCAACTATTGCTAAAGCTAATAGATCAAAAAGCTCCATAAGATTATATTGAATTTTAAGAGTATTTTTAATACTTGCACATAAATACCATGCAACTTGTGCACCACAAATATCCTTAAAAGGAAATGGACAATCACTTTGTTTTGGATTAACTATAGCATAAGCTTCTGGAAGTTGAACTCCAACTGTATGATGATCAGTAATAATTAAATCCAATCCTCGATCTTTACATATTTTGGCTGCTTCTATAGCACTAATACCATTGTCAACAGTGATAATAATCCCATCATAAATCTCTTCTAAAATAATTGGACTTAATCCGTATCCATGTTCAAATCTATTTGGTATGATATAATTTATTTCAACGCCAATAGCCGTAAAAAAATTTACCATCAAAGCTGTTGAAGTGACACCATCTACATCATAATCTCCTACAACATTAATAGCTTCATCATTTTGAATTGCTTTTATAATTCTTTGTGTAGCTTTTTGCATATCTTTAAAAGTATCAGGAGTGGGAATACTTTTGAGGGTTTTATAAGTATCCTCTTTTACTCTAGAGTGTAAAATTTGTTCTATATCATTTATTGTTAATCTATTCATTTTTTTATTATATCGTTTTTAAACTATTTTTAGATAAAATAATTGCTATTTAATTAATTGAATTTAGGATTTATGATGGATAAAGCAAAATATATATGGATGGATGGAAAGCTCACTCCTTGGGATGATGCAAAAGTACATGTACTCACCCATACACTACACTATGGAAACGGTGCTATTGAGGGAACAAAAGCGTATAAAACGGTTGATGGCAGATGTGCAATTTTTAAACTAAATGAACATACACAAAGACTTATAAACTCTTCAAAAATGACACTTATGGATGTACCATATAGTGTAGAAGAACTGAATGATGCACAAGTAAAATTATTACAAGAAAATGAACTTTTTGAAGGTGCTTATATAAGACCTCTTGTATATTTAGGATATGGTGTAATGGGACTTTATCATAAAGATGCTCCTGTAAATGTATCTATTAGTGCATGGGAATGGGGAGCTTATCTTGGTGATGAAGGTTTAAAAAAAGGGATTAGACTGAAAATTGCTTCTATGACAAGAACTCCAAATACTTCAAGTATGGGAAAGGCAAAAGCTGTTGCAAACTACCTAAACTCACAAATGGCAAAATATGAAGCAGTAGAAGCTGGATATGATGAAGCACTTTTAAGAGATGACCAAGGGTATATTGCAGAAGCTAGTGGTGCTGCATTTTTTATGGTTGAGAATGGAGTTTTAGTAACACCTCCAAGTGATAATGCCTTGAAATCAATAACACAATCTACAATTATAGATTTAGCTACGGATTTAGGTATAAAAGTTGAAAGACGAAGAATCACAAGAGAAGAGATATATATTTGTGACGAATGTTTCTTAACAGGAACTGCAGCAGAAGTTACACCTGTAAGAGATGTAGATGCTAGAACTATAGGGTGTGGTAGTCGTGGTCCTATTACAGAAAAGCTTCAAACAGCATATTTTGATGTAGTTGCAGGAAAAAACGAGAAGTATTTAAAATACTTAACATACATTAACTAATATAATTAAGTGAATATAAAGTGGATTTTTATATTATAACAATTCATTTATGAAAAAAGAGGAAACTAAATAATGCCAATAGATAATGACTATTTTAAAAATAGACAAAAACAACAAAGTGGTTCTACTAACAGTAGCAACAATGATAGAAACAATAACAATGGCGGTGGAAATGGTGGAGGTGGTTATGAACCACCATTTCAAGCACCTGATTTGTTTAAAAACTTCAATAAACAATCTGGTATCATCTATGGAATAATAATACTTGCTGTATTATTATTTCTTACAAAACCATTTGTTATTATCAACTCAGGTGAAGTTGGTATTAAAGTAACAACAGGTAAGTATGAGACTGAACCATTACAACCAGGTTTTCATCTGTATATTCCTGTGATTCAAAAAGTTATCACAGTTGATACAAAAGTAAGACTTATCAACTACATGACAGTTGAGCAAATGAGTGGTTTTGATAGTGGAATCAAAGTAAATCCAGCTATTAATATTCTTGATGCGAGAGGGTTACCAGTTTCAATTGAACTTACTGTTCAATACAAACTTTTACCATCTGGTGCTCCATCTACAATAGCAACTTGGGGTCTGTCTTGGGAAGATAAAATCGTAAATCCAGTTGTTAGAAATATCGTAAGAAATGTTGTAGGGGAATTCAATGCTGAACAACTTCCAACAAAGAGAAATGAAATAGCTGTATTAATTGAAAATGGTATTAGGGCTCAAATTGAGGCTTTAGAGGGAAAACCTGTATCAATTGAATCTGTTCAATTAAGAGAGATAGGACTTCCTGTAAAAATCAAAGAGCAAATTGAGAGAGTACAAATAGCAAATCAAGAATCAGAGCGAGTAAAATACGAAGTTTTAAGAGCAAAACAAGAAGCTGAGAAAAAAGCAGCCCTAGCAAAAGGGGAAGCTGATAAAAATAGAATTGAAGCACAAGGTAGAGCTGATGCTGTAACTATAGAAGCAAGTGCACAATCAAAAGCAAATAAACTAGTTGCAGAGTCTTTAACTCCAAAACTTCTTCATATGCAACAAATTGAAGTACAAGGAAGATTTAATGACGCACTTAGAGAAAACAAAGATGCGAAAATTTTCTTAACACCTGGTGGTTCTACTCCAAATATTTGGGTAGATACTAAAGATACACAAAGAGCTACTGCTGTTAGTAGATAACTCTTTATAGAGAGACTTGTTCTCTCTTAGAAAGAACAATGCAAAAAATAAAATATATCGTAATTTTTATACTAACCTTAGCTTTGATATTTGTATATATTCAACTAGATGACTATAACAAAATTTCAAACTCACTTTTACAACACAACTCATCTTCAAGTGAAAAAATCAATAATCTCCAAGAAAAAATATCTAATTTAGAAAATGAAAATGAAGAACTTAAAAACAGTATTTTTATTTTCAAAGAAAAAATATTTTTACTTGAAGAAGAGTTAGAATTATCAAAATGTAAAAATAAAGATACAAATACTACTATAACATTAGATAACAATATCTCAAATGATATAAATAATACAACAGATACACAAATCTTTGAAACTGAAGAAAAATCAATTTTCGACAGAATACTTAACCGTTAAGAGGACATAAATGACAAACATAATTGATACAATAGACTTTGAAAAACAAGATGGACTTATCCCAGTTATCACACAAGATAACCAAACAAATGAAGTGCTAATGCTTGCGTATATGGATAAAGAGGCATTAGAATTAACTCTTAGTACCAACTATGCACACTATTTTAGTAGAAGTAAACAACGAATTTGGAAAAAAGGGGAAAGTTCAAATCATACTCAAGAGATTGTATCTATAAGTTTAGATTGTGATAATGACACAATCCTTTTAAAAGTAAATCAAAATGGTGTTGCTTGTCATACAGGACGAAAGTCTTGTTTTTTTACAGACTTAAAAACAGGAAAAACTACGAGTGAGGTTGAAGTCGATACAACAGCCGCTTATGGTGTAGTTGATACTCTATACCACACAATTCTTGAGAGAAAAAATGATGACCCAACAAAATCATACACAGCAAAACTACTTAATGGGAAGCAAAATTCTATGCTTAAAAAAATAGTAGAGGAAGCTGGAGAGTTTACCTTTGCTGTAAAAGACAATGACACTGAGGAGATTATCTATGAAGGTGCTGATTTATTGTATCACTGTTTAGTAGCACTTGCAAGTCAAAATATAAGTCCAGATAGAATCAAGCAAGAGATTGCTAGAAGATTTGGACTTAGTGGGATTGAGGAGAAAAATTCAAGAGAAGAAAAGTAGTTGAAATTACTTTTTCTTACTTTTCATGTGAGATACAATAAAGTTTGATATTATTTGAAAATTATGAAAAACAATACTTGTATATACTGTTCATAAATTTTCTATTTGATGTTATCGTTATCACCTGATTCCTATTTTTTATTTTGCTATTTTCTGCATATTTATCTTATGACTTGAATTTAAATTTTATTATTACATTTAGAGTACTATTGGCTTTAATAAAAAAATTATTTTAACTCAATAAATCCAACATCTAAAACTTTATTCAATTTGTCATCTTTAAAAGTTGTATAAGCAGTTAATATAAATTTACTATTTTTATCTTTTATAAATAATAAACGATCATTTTTAAATGGTATGTAAAAATACTCAATATCATCTTTAAGTGCAATTTTTTTGTCTTTATATTTTAAATTTAACTTTTTATTTGCTTTTTTTTCTAAGTCCTTTAAATCAATTTCAATCTTTTCACTTCTAACAAATTTTGCAGGATTTAATAAAAGTGATGGGCTTTTTATAGGTAAATCATTTGTAGGTAATTTGTCCCAAAAAGTTATTTTTATATAAGGCTCAGTATATAAACGCTCTAGGACATAAAAATAAACATTAATGAAGACAATTATGAATATAACACTAAATATAAAATTATAATTGTTTTTCCCATTTTTTTCTTGATTAGTAGATTGCTCTTGATTTTCTTTTATTTTTTCTTCCTCAGCTTTCTTTTCTTCGACTATTTTTTTCTGAACAACATATATAGACATGAATAAAAAGAATAAATAATTTAGGGCAATAAATAGTGCAAAACTCTTTAACTCAAAATCTTTCAATATCGGTATAATTTTATACAATGGAAATAATCCAATTTTCAAACCAAATATAAAGCCTATTATTTGAACTAACATAAGTTTATTTTTAAACTTAATAATAAAGAAAGATGCTATAACTAATAAAAAATAAAAAACAATAACATTATATACTACATAAAAAAAGTATAGTGTAAATCCAACAGCCATTGGTGACATTTTGATTGATATAGCTTCTAAAAGCTCATAAATTGAATTAATTAGAAAATAGACAAGTAAATCTCCATAAACTATAAATGACAATATGATGATAAAAAATATACTTTTCAATACTATATTATTAATAGATTGGGCATTTCTATAGGCACTTTTATAGTATTTATCATAAGTTTTAATTAGATAATCGTATTGAAATTTATAGATAAATACAATAATGGAAAAAATAAGTAATAGAGGAAAGAATATAAAAATTATAAATAATGGTTGTTCTGTAGCTACAATGGTAAGCAAATTGTTAAAAAAGTGTGCTTGACTGAGATTAAATACATCTTTAAAAATAAAATAATCTAAAAGTAATAATACTGATAATATAAGCAGAGAAATTAATGTAATATTTTCTCTAACAAATTTTATATTTTGTTTGACTTGTTCAACTCTATCCATTGAAACTTCTTTTTTCATTTATTCTTCAAACTTCTCTACTTCTTCCTACTCTTCATATCAATATGTAAATGAATAATATCCACAGCTGAAGGTGTAACACCCGAAATTTGTGAAGCATTAAAAAGTGTTGGTGGATTGAACTTTTTCAGCTTCTCAATTACTTCTGATGAAAGTCCCGGTAAGTCATCGTAGATAAAATCTTCTGGTATTTTTAGGTTTAGCATCTTTTTCATTTTCTCTATCTGTTTTTGTTGTTTAACTACATATCTATAATATTTTGCTTCTACTATCACTTGTTCTTTTAAGTAATCATCAAGATGGGCATAACTTGGAACAAGAACATCAAATTTTTCTTTTGTGATTGTATTTCTTCCCACTAAATCTACAAGTAAAATTCTATCTGATATTTTATCTTCCCCTAACTTTTCAAGAAGTGCTAGATTTTCTTTTTTTGATGTGAACCACTCATTTTCCATAAACTCAATGGCCTCTTTGATAGTTTGTTTTTTATGAATCATTGTATTGTATATATCATCATCAATAAGTCCAAAATCATGTCCATAACCCATAAGTCTCATATCTGCACTCTCTTCCCTTAAAAGAAGTCTGTATTCAGCTCGACTTGTAAACATTCTGTATGGTTCATTTGTCCCTTTTGTCACAAGGTCATCTATGAGAACACCTATATAACTCTCATCTCTTCTTAATACAAAAGGCTCTTTCCCATCAATAGCCAAACTTGCATTTATCCCTGCCATCAAGCCTTGTGCTGCTGCTTCTTCATATCCTGTTGTTGCATTGATTTGTCCTGCTAGATAAAGATTTTTTATCTTTTTTGTTTCAAGTGTATGGTGTAACTCTGTTGGGTCTATGTAGTCATACTCTATAGCATACGCATATCGTACCACTTTTGCATTTTCTAGCCCTTCAATAGAGTGGATTTTTTGTTTTTGTACATCTATTGGTAAACTTGAACTAAGACCATTAATATAATATTCTTCAGCTCTTATAGTTTGGGGTTCTAAAAACAGTTGATGTCTTTCACGCTCTGCAAATCTATTTACTTTATCCTCAATACTTGGACAATATCGTGGACCTGTTCCCTCAATTTGCCCTGTAAAAAGTGGTGCTCTATCAAAGTTTGTTCGTATAATATCATGTGTATCTACATTTGTATATGTAATATAACAAGGAAGTTGTGTAGGATGAAACTCCTCTTTATTTGTTCTAAAACTAAATGGATGTGGTTCTTCATCTCCACCATGTGCTTCCATTTTTGAAAAATCTATTGAGTTCACATTTATTCTTGCTGGTGTTCCTGTTTTTAGTCTTCCTACATTTAATCCCAATATTTTTAATTGATCAGAAAGTGTAGTTGATGGAAGTTCCCAAGCACGACCTGCCGGATATTGGTTTTCACCTATATGAATAAGTCCTTTCATAAAAGTACCAGTTGTTAGAATAACTTTTTTAGCTTCAAAAGATTCTCCGAGTTTTGTTTCAACTCCAAATACTTCAAGATAATCTTCTTGTGCATCCACTTTTAAAGCACTCACCTCATCTTGATACACATCTAAATTTGGTGTATTTAAAGTGACATTTCGCATATATTCTCTATAGGCATCCATATCAATTTGTGCTCTACTTCCTTGAACTGCTGCACCTTTACTTGCATTTAGTATTCTAAACTGAATACCTGTTGCATCAGTACATAATCCCATCTCTCCACCAAGGGCATCTATCTCTCTTACTAAATGTCCTTTGGCAAGACCTCCAATAGCTGGATTACAACTTGCAGCGCCTATTTGTTCTACAAGCATAGTAATAAGTAAAGTTTTTTTACCCATTCTTGCACCTGCTAAACTGGCTTCAATACCTGCATGTCCACCACCAACTACTATTAGATCATATTTTGTCATCATATACCTTGATATTTTTTATTTTGCTATTATCAGGTATTATACCAAATAAAATAATAATATAGGTTAAAATAACAGTGAAAAATAGACTCGAAATTTATGGTGATTGGCAATATGACAGTATAGAAAACCATATTAAACTTATGGATAAATTTTACCAAGAAAATCCTACAGATAATGTTATTTTTGACTTTAAGAAATTAAATAAGATAGATTCTTCAGGAATGATTGTAATTATTAGATATATCAATCTTTTTAAAACAAAACATATAAATCCCCAACTAGAAAACCTTTCAGAAAAACATAAAAATATGTTAGAGCTTTATCAAACTAACTATACACATAAAGACCATCTTCCAACACCTGCAAAAACAAATTTATTTGAAGATGTTGGAACATCAGCTGCTTCTTCCTTTCAAAGTTTTAAAAACTTTTTATATTTTATAGGAAGAATTCTTGTTATGTTTCTAATAACA
Source organism: Arcobacteraceae bacterium (assembly GCA_963667095.1). Taxonomy (GTDB): domain Bacteria; phylum Campylobacterota; class Campylobacteria; order Campylobacterales; family Arcobacteraceae; genus JAIOSF01. The sequence continues at coordinate 741,242 of OY762960.1, forward strand.
CTAAGACACCCTTCCCAAATACGATTTAAAGCAACTATCAATCAAATTGATATAGCAGCCATATATATTGTGCCTATTATTGGTCTTTCTTTATTTTTAGTTGGATTTGTAACTGCATATCAAGGAGCTGATCAGTTAGGAAAATTTGGAGCTTCTATTATAGTTGTTGAGATGTCAACTATGTCTATGTTTAGAGAAATTGCTCCATTTTTAGCAGCGGTTGTTGTTGCAGGAAGAAGTGCTTCTTCTTATACAGCACAAATAGGAACTATGAAAATAACAGAAGAGATAAGTGCTATGAAAACTATGGGGTTGGATATAGATAGATTTTTGATAATTCCTAGAATAGTTGCTTTAATTATTGTGATGCCTTTAATTGTTTTTTTTGCGGATATGGCAGCGATGGCAGGGGAAATGGTGATTGTAAAATATCATCTCAATATCCCTTATACACAGTTTATTGAGAGAATATATGAATATGTAGAGATACGACATATTCTTCTTGGACTTTGTAAAGCACCACTGTTTGGAATACTAATAGCTATTATTGGTTGCTACAGAGGTTTACAAGTTCAAAAAGGTACTGATATAGGACGATATACAACAAAGTCTGTTGTAGATGCAATATTTTGGTTAATAATTGTAAATGCACTTATCTCTTTATTGTCTATTCAGTTAGGATTTTAATATGATAAAAGTAAAAAACCTCTCAACATCTTTTTATGGAAAATTTGTACATAAAAATATCTCTTTAAATATCCAAGAGGGAGAAATATTCGGAATACTTGGGGGAAGTGGGAGTGGGAAAACTACTCTTTTAAGACAAATGATAATGCTTGATGAGATACAACAAGGTTCAATAGAGATTTTTGGATATGAGATTAAAAAGTTAAAATCTGCACAAAGAGAATATATCAAAAAAAACTGGGGTGTATTATTTCAGTTTGGAGCATTGTTCTCATCTATGAATGTGATTGAGAATATTGGTATTATGCTTAAAGAGAATACAAAACTTCCCCAAGATATCATCAATGATATTGCCTATACAAAACTTAAAATGGTTGGACTTGATGCTGATGTCGGAAAACTTTATCCAGAGGAACTTAGTGGTGGTATGAAAAAAAGAGTTGCTATTGCCAGAAGTTTAGCTTTAGACCCTAAAATACTTTTTCTTGATGAACCAACTTCTGGACTTGATCCATATAGTGCAAAAGCCTTTGATGAACTTATTTTAGAACTTAGAAGTATGTTAGGTTTAACTGTTGTTATTATCACCCATGAACTAGATACAATAGAAAATGTTTTAGATAGATTTACTATTATCTCCGAAGCAAATCTTGTGTTTACAGGAACTTACGACGAAGCATTAAAAGAAAATAATGGTACAATAAATAAATTTTTGAACCAAAACAAAAAAGGGTAATATTTTGGAAAATAAAGCTAGATACACTTTAGTTGGTCTATTTATAATTGTTTTTTTAAGTTCGCTAATTCTATTTATATTGTGGCAGGCAAAATACAGCTTTAAGGCTGAACAAAACTATCAATACAGAGTTTATACAAAAACTTCAATTGCTGGATTAAATGTTGATTCCTTTGTCGAGTACAAAGGGTTATCTATAGGAACTGTAAAAAAAATAAGAATTGATCCTCAAAATCAAGAACAAATAGAGATAATACTTAACATAACCCATCCAACTATTATCAAAGAAGACAGTTATGCAACAATTCAATCACAAGGAATTACAGGAAATAAGAATATAGAAATAGACGGTGGAACAATCAATGCAGAAGCTGTAATACCCCAAGAAGATTCTTATAAAATTATCCCACTGCAACAATCATTTTTTGATAATCTAACAGCCAGTGCTCAAGATATGACACAAAATATTAATCTCACTTTACTTCAAATAAATAAACTACTCAGCAATAAAAATATTCAAAATATTGAAAATACTCTTACGAGTTTAGAAAACAATTCAAAATCTTTTAACAATACTATAGAAAAACTAAATACAATTTTAGACACAAATGCTCCAAATACACTCTCAAATATTGATACGTTAACAAAAGAGTGGACTAGCCTTTCTATTGAGATTAAAGATTTATTATCAAAAGATATAAAAACACTACTATCTAAAGCAAATTCTACTATGGATAGTACAGCAAATTTAGAAGAGATTTTTTCTAATATACAAAATACTATTGAAAAAGTTGATACAACTTTAGACAATATCAATGAAAATGGTGGCGATATTATTTTTAAAACTAGAAATATAAAATATGGTCCACAGGAGATACGAAATGAAAATTAAAAATTTACTTTTATTAACAATAATACTCATTTTTACAGGGTGTATTAATATTACAAAAGAGATACCTGCTTATTCAACATATACTCTTCATACAAATATTGACAATACAATAAATACACAAAAAAGACTCAATATAAAACTTGAAATAAAAGAACCAAAAGCTTTAAGCAGTGTAAATTCAAAATTTATCTCATACTCAACAAAAAGTTTCAAAAGTGAAACTTATGCTTTAAGTAAATGGAGTGATAGACCATCAAAAATGATTCAAAGTCAAATCATAAAATATCTTTCAAATACACACCACTATAATTATATCAATAGTGCCAATATTCATGTCAAAACTGATTATGATTTACTAAGTGAGATAGATAGCTTTCAGCAATACTTTATAGAAGACAAATCATTTGTAGAGTTTTCAATAAGAGTTTATCTTAAAAATAAAACAAACACTTTCTACAAAAGTTTTCAATATACACAAAAATGTGAAGAGAACAATGCCCTTGGTGCTGTAAAAAGTTTCAATACTATTACAAATAAATTTGTAATAGATTTAGATAACTGGATTGTTCAAAGCTTAATTTAACTGATGATTAAACTCTGGAACAATCTTTTGTAATTGTCCCACTTTATCTTCTGAATTTAAAAGTTCTACTATATCTTTATTTAACTCTTTTATATCATAGTGTGTAGGTTTTGCAACAGTTATTGACTCATACTCTGTAGTACAATCACTATCATCTATCAACAACTCTTCATAAAGTTTTTCCCCAGGTCTTAGTCCTGTAAATGTAATATTTATATTATCCCTACCACTTAATTCTATCATTTTTGAAGCTAAATCAACAATTTTAATAGGCTCTCCCATATCAAGGATAAATATTTCACCACCGGTACCTATTGCCCCTGCTTGCAGAACTAACTCACAAGCTTCAGGAATCAACATGAAGTATCTTGTAATATCTTTATGTGTTACTGTGATATCTTCACCTTTTTCAATTTGAGATTTAAATTTAGGTATCACACTTCCACTACTTCCTAGAACATTTCCAAATCTTACTGCAACTATATCTGTACCATTACTATTACCATTACTATTTTGGGCATATAGTTCACAAATTCTTTTTGTGGTACCCATTACATTTGTTGGTCGTACAGCTTTATCTGTTGAGATTAAAATAAATTTCTTTACCCCATATTTTATAGCACAATCAATAGTATTTTTTGTCCCTATGATATTATTTACAATCCCTTCACTAATATTGTTTTCTACTAAAGGAACATGTTTATAAGCTGCTGCATGAATCACAATATCAGGTTGGTATTTTTCAAAAGTTTTTTCTAAATCATCTTTGTTTACTACAGATTGCATAATTGGAATGATAATATCTTGGTCTATCTCTTGGTCTATTTTATAAAGATTATATTCACTATGATCAACTAGTATTAACTCTTTTGCACCATATAATACACATTGTCTTACAATCTCACTTCCAATACTTCCACCAGCACCTGTTACTAACACTTTTTTATCTTTTATAAAACTTGATATTTTATCTTTATCCAAGTCTTGTGGATGCCTTGCTAATAAATCTTCTACTGAAATATTTTTAAGTTGCGTAGTAAAGTCTTTATCTCGAAGAATTTCATCAAGTGATGGTAGTATCTGTATATTTTTAAAATACCCATTTAATTCTTCGTATATTTCGTTGATTCTTTGCTTTGTACTACTTGGCATTGCTATAACTAATAAGTCATATTTTTTACTTTTTATTTTCTCTTTTAAAGTATCTAGAGATACTATATTAATTCCATCTATACTTCTATTCTGTACGATTTTATCATCATCACAAAAATATGCTATTTTATATTCACTATTTATAAATTCTTGTTCTAATTTAATTCCTGCTTTTCCAGCACCGTAAATAACTACTTGTTTTGTTTTTGTAGTTCTATTTCGATTTACTATAAAATAATATGCATACATAGCAAAATTAATTGAAAAGATATATAAAAAAAGCTCACTGGCTAAAAATGCAAATCTAAACTCACCATGATAATAGGGCGCATATAATAAAAAAGGAACAATATAAACAAAACTTTTGATTAAAAAAGTTTTTTGTGTCACTTTTGACCAACTTAAACTATAGTCTTTAAATATAAAAAAAGAAGCTGCTACTCTTAAGAGAATTATAGAGATAACAAATGGAATATCAAAAGATAAGTGAAAAATAAAAAAAGTCCAACCAAAAGTTACAATTGTGAGTGAAATTATAACCAATACATTTAATACACGCTTATCTATAAAATTTATCATTGTATACTATTACTCTCCACTATTCAACTTTATCATGACATTATATCATAGTAATAGTAATGATTTAATCTATTATTTCTATTTTATTGTTAGCTATTGACTGATATTGAATCTTTTTATCTTCTAATAATGTTATAACATCTACCAAACTGCTTGTACTTGTTGTAGTGATTACCTTTGTCTCCTTATCATAAGTTACACCGTAAAATCTTTTTAGTACTTCATTCATGATTAATAATAGACCTTGTTTACATTCAAACTTGTCTTTATATTCACATACATACTCATCAAAGTTTTTTATACACCTTATAAGTTCTGACAAATTAACAGGTTTTAAAAGTCTTACTTTATTAAAATTTCTTTGGCAAAAATCACCACCTTTAATTTCACTACACTCTAAACTTTCACTCACTGTAATTATTTTTTGTTTTGGGTTTTTTCCTAAAATATAATCTAAAATTGTTTTTCCATAATCTAAAGAAAAATTTACAACAATAATATCATATTTATTGTCTTCATAAAAATCTTTACTTACATCACAATCTTCACAAAAATCAACATTAATACCATCAATTTTATTTAAATGATTAAATAATTCTCGTAAACTCCTATCACTATCTACAAATAGTATTTTCATCAGAGATCCTTTATTATTTATTAGTACAAAACTCTTACTAAGTCAATTGTATCATATAATGATTTAATTATTTGATAAAAATATATTATCCTTTAAATTAATTACTTTTATACAATTACCCATATTTTATTTTTGTTTGATAAAATTCTAATAAATGATTTAGGAGTTATTGTATGCAAAGTATTTTATTAGAATTTTCAATGTTCCCTACAGATATAGGTGAAAGTAAAAGTGAATATGTTTCTGCTGTGGTAAAATGTGTAAGAGAAAGTGGTTATGACTATCAGTTAACACCAATGGCTACTATTGTTGAATTTCCAAGTATGAGTGAAGCATTAAATCTTGTAAAAGAATGTTATGAGATACTTGAAGCGAAAAAGTGTAATAGAATCTATTCTGTACTTAAATTTGATATAAGAGCAAATTCAAAAGATAGGATGCAGTCAAAAATAAAGTCAGTAGAAAAAATAATAGGTGAAGTTAGTAAATAAAAAAAGCCCCTATATATAGGAGCTTTAATTTTTACTTTTAGTTTGAAATTTTGTTGTAAACCGAAAGAGAAACATCTTTCTTACGAAAGGAGTTTACTCTCAGTAAATGAATAAAGTAATAAGAGGTTTTATCGCAATATTTGCGACAAAATTAAACTCTTGATTCCTCTCTTCTTTGTAGATACTCCCAGTCTTTATCTACTCTTTTTTGCCACTCATCAATTAAATATTCATACTCTGGTTTAAATAAGTGTTTAAATCTAGGCTGAACTCCTAAATAATCTCTTACTGGTACAATATTTTTTGGTCTATATGTAATATTTAACTCTCTACCATCAATAATTTCATATAATGGAAATACTAATGAATCAGTAGCCATATCAGACACTTCAATTGTTTGGTGAATTGGGAACTTCCACTCAGTTGTACAAGCTGACATTGCATTGATATATACAGGTCCATTTGCATCAAATCCTTTTTGGATTTTTTTCACCATATCTTTCCATTTATTTGGAGCAACTTGAGCAACATAAGGAGCACCATGTGCCGCCATAATTTGCATCATATCTTTTTTATGTTGTTTTTCACCATATGAATGACTTCCCGCTGGTGTAGTTGTAGCACTTGCACCAATAGGAGTAGAAGAACTTCTTTGTCCTCCTGTGTTTGCATAAACTTCATTGTCTAAACAAACATACATCATATTATGTCCTCTTTCAAAACATCCAGAGATCCATTGGAATCCAATATCATAAGTAGCACCATCTCCACCAAAAGCAATAAATTTAGGCTCTGGCGTATTAGGGTCAATTCTTCCTTTTCTTCTCAATGCCATGTTTGCTCTCTCAGCTCCTGCAATGGCAGTTGAAGAGTTTTCAAATCCAATATGAATCCATGAACAATCCCATGAAGTATGAGGATAAATTGCTGTACAAACTTCTAGACAACCTGTTGAAGCACTAACTACTAAGTTATCATTTGTTGCATTTAAAATCTCTCTTACAATAATAGAGTGAGCACATCCTGGACATAAAACATGAGCACCCTCAAATCTCTCTGCTGCAGTAGAGAAAGATTTTAAGTTTTTAATCTCTTTATTACCTTGTGGTTTTCCTAATAAACTACTCATTTTTTATCCTTCTACACTATAATATTTTAATTCTGGTCCTCTTACCCCAATCCATTTTTGAATTGCGCTATCTAGTTTACCAGCTTCTATCTCTGCTTGAGCATCTTTAAATATTGTACTTAAATGTCCAATATTAATATCTCTACCACCTAATCCATAGATTTTATTACTTACTAATGGTCTATATGGCGTATTAAATAATGCAGCTGTCACATCATTGTATAATAATCCTGTTTGACCACCTGGAGCACTTCTATCCATACATACAACTGCTTTAGCACTTTTCAGTACTTCTACTAATTTATCCATTTGTGTTGGTCTAAAAACTCTTGGCATTACAACACCAGCTTTTATCCCCTCTTCTCTCATTTTATCAGCTGCTACTTGTGCTGTTTGATAAGTAGTACCCATACATACAACAATTACATCAGCATCATCTGCTTTATATGACTCAATCATATTGTATTTTCTACCACTGATTTTTGCATACTCTTCAAATACTTCTTCAATAACAGTTACTGAATCCATCATCGCTTTATTTTGTTTTGCTTTATGTTCAAAATGCCAATCTGATTCTGTTTGTACACCATGCGTTACAGGCTTATCAAAGTTTAACATAGAATTTACTTCTTTGTAATCTCCAACAAAGTCATAAGCATCTTTATCTGAAAGAGGTCTTACATTTTGTGCTTTGTGTGATGTTAAAAATCCATCTTGATTTACAATAACAGGAAGTCTAACATCCAAATGTTCACCAATTCTAAATGCACATAAAACTAAGTCATAAGACTCTTCTGGTGTACATGCATCAAGAGATATCCAACCAGATTGATTTGCAAGGTACATATCAGAATGGTCACCATTTACATTTAATGGTGCTGCTAATGCTCTATTAATCATACATAAAACGATTGGTAATCTCATACCAGATGCTTGATATAAAGTCTCAACCATAAGTGCTAAACCTTGAGAAGATGTAGCTGTCGCTGCTCTTGCTCCCGCTGCACTTGCCCCTATACATCCAGACATAGCTGCATGCTCAGACTCAGTCATAATCATCTCACCATCGACATAACCATTTGCATTATGTGAAGCATACGCTTCAACAGTACCAGTTGATGGTGTAATAGGGTATGCAGAAACAACATCAACACTTGCTTGTCTTAAAGCATGTGAGTTTGCAACATTTCCATCCCAAACTTCAACAGTATTTAAATCCATACTTCTTTTATTTCTATACATAGTTTTATTCACCTTTCTTTTTTTTCTCTGGCCATTGTGTCAGAGCATCTTCATTTTTAGTATTTTCGTCAAACATCACTAATGATTTTGGATTTGTAGGACAAACTTCCGAACATATCCCACATCCTTTACAGTGGTCATAATCAATACCAACCATCTCTTTATCTCTTGAGATAATTGAAGAATCTGGACAATATAACCAACAGTTTTGACAATCTATACAAAGGTCAACATTCCATACTGGTTTTGCAACTCTCCAATCCCCTACATATTTGTTTATTGAATTTGTTTCAGCAGTATTTCTATCTTCTGGTTGTACATTTACAACTGTATAATCTATTTCTCCTTCAAATGAAAAACAGGCAGCACCAGGTACAAGCTCATCCCAACCCATATCCCAGATTGAATTTTCGAATTGATCTTTACTTTTATATAAATTATTTACAAAATCTTTTTGTTGTGCCATTACTTACTCCTATTTTACTTCATCATATGCACGCTGAATTGCTAGCATATTTGCATCAATAATTTTCTCTGGTAATTTACCAAGTACTTTTCTCATAGCACCTTTAAATTCTTCAATTTCAAACATTCCACTTATTTTCATAAAAGCACCAAGAACTGGTGTGTTAGGAATAGGTCTTCCAATAGTTTCTTGTGCTATTTTTAAACAATCAACAACAAATACTTTATCTTCTCGACCTTTTAATGCAGGTATTAAAGAGATTAAGTCTGCTTTTGGTAGATGTGATGTAATAATAAATTCTGTATTTTCATCACAATCTTCAGTTATATTATCTGAAAATGCTAAACCTGGATCTATAACAAATACATAATTTGGACACATATATCTTTCATGATTTAACAATAGATTATCATCTACTCTGTTGTAAGCTGTCATTGCAGCACCTCTTTTTGCAGAACCATAAAATGAAAATGCTTGCACTTGTTTTCCTGTTGCAGCTAGAACAGATGCTAAACCTTTAGCCCCTGTTACAGCTCCTTGTCCAGCACGACTGTGCCATCTAATTTCTAGCATTTTGACTCCTATACTTTGTTTATTTTTTTATTATTAACTAAACTATAATTACTTGGCTCAATTTTAAGCAATTACAACTTACATTATGCTTTAGAAACGGTGCTTTTTATCAATTTTATTGCTTCTAAAGCATTAGTCACCACCAAAGGGGTATAAGATGATAACTCATCCTTATAACCGTATCCGCTTAAAACCCCACAACTACTTACTCCAGCCTTATTTGCAGCTATCAAATCTAATTTTGTATCACCTATCATAAAAACATCTTTTGATGGCAATATATGCATCATTTTTAATGCTTTTTCTACAGGCTCAGGGCTTGGTTTTGGATTTTCTACCTCTTGTCTACCAATTATTACCTCAATATTCTCCCAAATTCCTAAAGTTTTTAATAACTTTATACTAAATTCAGTAGTTTTTGTAGTAACCACTCCAACTCTTGAAAATGTGGTTGCCAATGCAACTGATTCTTTTGCACCTTCAATAAGTTTTGTTTTTTCTTCTGATATTTTTTGATAATTTTCTTTATAACTATCTACAAAATCCCAAACTTTGTCTTTATCAACACCTAAATTGTGAAACATTACATCCAAAGGGTAGCCAATATGACTTTTTATTGCTGCATCATCTCCAACAAAATCAAATTGCTGTTTTTCAAAAGCATAATAAAATGATTCTAAAATTGCTTCTGTACTATCAATTAACGTTCCATCTAAATCAAACAAAATTGTTGTTTTTTTCACTCTTTTATCCACTCCTCTTGATTGTGCATAATACCTACTAGTGCAGGTTTTACATTTTTGATACTTTTATCAACTACTGTTATACTATTTGGTATATATAAAAATAAGTATGGGATATCATCACTAATTTTTTTAAATAAGTTTTGATATATATTACTCAAATCTTTTTTATCAATAGTCACCTCACCTTTTTCAATAAGTGTATCAACTTCTTTATTATCATATCCAACTAAATTAAATCCACCTTTTGTATCACTTTGACTATGCCAAATAGACCTAGCATCTGGCATCAAAGCCAAACCCCAACCCAAAATAATTGCATCAAATTTTCTAGGGTGTACAACTGTATTTAAAAAAGCTTGCCACTCTACAACTCTTATTTTCATATCAATATTAGCAAATGATAACTGATGTTGTAGTATTTGTGCTGCATTTACTCTTGTACTATTATTTGCATTGGTTATTAAAGTAAATTCAAATCTATTATTTTCATCATATCCCAATGATTTTAAAATAGCTTTTGCTTTTACAATATTTTGCTGTTGTGTTTTTACTTTTGTATTAAAAGCGAATGTTCCTGGCAAAAAAGGTCCATTGCATATAGAAGCGTGTCCAAAAAATAGTATATCTATAAGTTCATCTTTATTCACTGCTAAACTGATAGCTTCTCTTACTTTTTTATCTTTGAACTTTTCACTTTTAAGATTAAAGCCCATATAGGTATAACTAAAACTTTCCCTTTCAAAAATATTGAATTTTTCTTTAAATTCATTATTAATTTGTCTATCAACTTGAATTGGTGTTAAACCACCTATATCTAATTGCTGTTGCTTCAGCATATAAAATGAAGTATTCGGATCAGGAACAAATTTATATATTATTTTCTTTATATTGGGTACTTTTTCAAAAAAATTTTCATTCACTTCTAAAACTATATCTTGAGATATTTTTAACTCTTCTAATTTATAAGAACCTGTACCTATAGGATTTTTATTAAAGCTACTAGTCATAAGGTCTTTTTCATTTTCTAGCAAATGTTTTGGCAACATTCCAATCATCCAAATTTCCAAAGCTTTAAAGTAAGGTTCTTTATAAATAATTTCTAGAGTAAAATCATCTAAAACTTTTACTTGCTGTACTTTTTTAAAACTTTCACTTCTTGGTGTATATATTTTTGGACTATTAATTGTATTGTAAGTAAATAATACATCATACGCTGTAAATTTTTTTCCATCATGCCATAGAATATTTTGTTTTAATTTTACAATCAATTTAGTTTTTGTTACAAATTTATAACTGGATGCTAAGTCTTCTACTATATTACCATCCTTGTCATATTTAAAAAGTCCATTAAAAATCCAACCTGCTATCTCACTACTTGCACTATCTGTTGCTAATATAGGATTAATTCTACTTGGGTTCGATGAGATACTTAAATTGAGTGTAGATGAAAATAAAAAAGTGTGTAAAAGGAGTATATATAGAATATTTTTCATAATTAATTGTACATAAAAAAAGCCAAAAAGAAAATTCTTTTTGGCTTTTCCAAAGAATAATAAATACCGATTATCTTTTTGAGAACTGAGGACTTCTTCTCGCTTTTCTTCTTCCTGGCTTCTTTCTTTCAACTGATCTTGAATCTCTAGTTAAAAGTCCGTAAGGTTTAAGAATTGTTCTGAATTGCTCATCATAAGCAACTAATGCTCTTGAGATACCATGTCTTAAAGCATCAGCTTGTGCAGAGTAACCACCACCTAAAGTTTTTGCTACTATGTTTACTGATTCTAATTGTTTAGATACTTCAAGTGGTTGTCTAACTCTTTTTTTAAGAGCTTCGTGTCCACCAAGCCAAACATTTAAAGCTACACCATTTACAGTGATCTCACCTTTTCCAACTTCTAACCACACTTTTGCGATTGCAGTTTTTCTTCTTCCTGTTGCGTATACTTTTGCCATCTATATTATCCTTGTACCTGTGCTGTATGTGGGTGTTCTGCACCTTCGTAAACTTTTAAGTTTTTAAGTATTTTTGCACCTAATTTTGTTTTTGGTAACATACCTCTAGTAGCTAATCTAAATAACTTCTCAGGGTTGTTTTCTAACATATCTGACATTTTGTGAGTTTTTGTACTACCAAAATAACCAGAGTGTGTGAAATAGTTTTTATCTGCTAATTTAGCACCAGTAAATTTAACTTTACCAGCATTGATAATAATAACATTATCTCCACAATCAATATTAGGTGTGAAAGATGGTTTATTTTTCCCTCTTAAAATTGTTGCAACTTCTGTAATTAGTCTACCGAAAATTCTATCTGTAGCATCAATTACAATCCAGTCTTTTTTAACATCAACTTGATGTATACTTTGTGTAAATTTCATCTGAAATATATCCTTTCTTGAAAATAAGTTCGGAATAATAGGGAAATAATGCTTAAAGGAGACTTAAAATAAGGTTTTTATAAGTTTTGTTTTTAAAATTATACAATTATAGTTTGTAATTTACAATTCAGTTTGGATTGATTATAATACCTTATGTTTAATAAAGAATTTCTAAAAAACTTAACTATATTATATGTTGAAGATGACTTAGATATACAAAAGTCTCTTAATGCAATATTTTCTAAAGTATTTAAAGAAGTAATTGTATCTAGTGACGGTGATGAAGGTTTAGAAAAATTTAAACAATACACAAAAGAAAACCCTAATAAAATAGATGCAATAGTTAGTGATATTAAAATGCCAAATTTAAGCGGTATTGATATGGTTAAAGAGATTAGAAAAACACATTCAGATATTCCTGTTATATTTACAACAGCACATGGTGAAGCTAATTATCTTATGGAGTCTATTAAACTTAAAGTAGACTACTATGCTATGAAACCTATAGATACTACAGAACTTATCAAAAATATTTCTAAATTTTGTATGATAGAACATAATAAGAAACTTGTAGAGAAAAAAACAAAAGAGATTTCTCATTATATAGATATTATAAATCATCTCTCATCAATATTTAAAGTTGATTTAGCTGGTAATATTATGGAAGCTAATGAGTTTTTAGCTGAAGTTTCACAATATTGCCATGAAGAATTATTACAAATTAATATAAAAGAACTTCTTCATAATGATACTTTACAAACTACTTATAAAGATATTGAACAAACAATAAACAATAAAAACACTTATAAAGGAAAAGTTAAATTCAAAACAAAAGAGAATGTTCCTTTTTATCTCAACTCTACAGTGATGCCAAATTATGATGATACTACTTCAGAACTAATAGGCTATATCTGGATAGGTATTGATCAAACAAATGAAGAGTTAGAAAAACAAAAAACTATGCAAAGAGTTAGAAAAAATATTGTTGAACAAAGATCCAAAGAATCACTTTTAACAAATCAAATTAAAGAATTAGAAAAAGAGATAGAAAGATTGAAACTTCACTCTATAAGTAACACTGATATAAAAATTATTGCAGAAAAATTAAATAAAGAAAAAGAAAAAGTTGCTAGACTCAATAATCAAATTGAACACTACGAAAGAGAAATCAAAACTTTATTAGAACAAAAAGAACATTTAGTACACGATACAATTGGACAAAAAACAAAAGAAACAAAGCAAAAGAAATCTGCAAATAAAGATGTGCATATCTTACAAACAAAAATTATTGAACTTCAATCAAAAATTTCAAAACTTGAAGCTCAAAAAAAACCTATCTATTCACAATAAATATGACTTATTACCAAAGAGAATTAGATGCAATTAAAAAATCTAATAGATTTAGAACTCGAAAACTATATAATTCTAGAGTCAAAGACTTAGCCTCAAATGATTATCTAGGATTAGGTTCAAATAAAAAAACATTACGAAAAGCCTATCAAAAACTTTTAGAAGAAACGAATTCAGCTCCAAAAGCATCTATTATAGTGAATGGCTACTCAAAAATACACAAAAAATTTGAAAAAAAACTTGCAAATATAAATCATTTTGAAAATGGCATTGTTGTAGGAAGTGGTTTTTTAGCAAATATATCACTTATTGAGAGTATGGCTAGAAAAAAGGATGTTGTTTTTATAGATGAAGATTATCATGCAAGTGGTATTCTTGCTTCTAAACTTACACAGGGTGAAGTGATATTCTTTAAACACAATGATTTTAACGATTTAGAAACTAAAATAAAATCTCTTACAAATTATAATAGAATTTTAGTAGCCATTGAAGGTGTGTATTCTATGAATGGAGATGTGGCACCTAAAGAGTTTTATACTATAGCTAATCAGTATAATACTCTATTAATAGTAGATGAAGCACATAGTTCAGGAGTGATTGGGGAAAGTTTATTGGGTTGGTTTGACTATCATCATCTCCAACCAAAACCAAACCATATAAAAATGGGAACACTGGGGAAAGCATATGGAAGTTATGGTGCATATATTTTAGCTTCAAATGAAATTATATCTTTTTTAGAAAATCGTGCAAAACCTATTATCTATAGTACTGCACCATCATTATTTGATATAGCTTTAGCACATGAAAACCTCAAACTTATTCAAAAAAATAAAAAAAGTTTTCATAAAAAAATTACCAAACAACAACAAATCATCAAAAAGCAACTTCAAATAGAAACTTCATCTCTTATAGTACCCATAATAATCAACGATAATAAAAAAGTTTTAGAAATTCAACAAGAGTTATTAAATTTTGGCTATATTGTAGGCGCTATTAGACAACCAACTGTACCAAAAGCCATAATACGAATGATAATAAAATTAGATATATCTAAAAAAGATATTTTAAAAGTATGTGAAATACTTAAGAAAGTGAAACAATAAAAAGAACTATTAAAAAATAGCTCTTTTATTGTTATATTAGTAAACAGTTACTGTTTTTTTAATATTAAGATATTCGATTGGTTCTTTAGTTTGTTTACAATACTTTACACCATCTACATAGGCACAATTATTGTATCCAACTGTTTTTTCTACTGTTCTATACTCATATTTTGGAACACATCTTGTAACAGTTTCATATGATTTACATTTTTTGTCTTCTCTCATTGTATTTGCAGTATATGCACCACCAAGTCCACCTACAATTTTTGCTACATCTTTTCCACTTCCACTACCTATTTGATTCCCAATAGCTACACCTATTACTGTACCAACTAAAGTATCAATACCTATTGAGTTTGTATCTGCACTTCCACATTTTACATATACCTCAACTGTATCTTCATAACATTGCTCACCAACTTTTATCTTCTCAGTAAAAGGTTTTGTGATTACTGTAGTTTCTGTTACTTTAACCATCTCTGCACTTGCAAATGATGTAGCTAAACCAACTGCTAAAATATATTTTAAAATTTTCATAGTATTATCCCCTTCTTTTTCTTTTATAAAAATTATATCATAAATTCTTATAGAATAAATAAAATACTCATTATAGCTTCTAGACCTAATTCTTCTGGTTCAGCATCTAATAATTTTATAGAATTTGCTACATATAATAACATTTTTGAAGTAATTACTTCAAAACTATTATTTGATGAGTCTAGAAGTGATTCTTGTTTTGTCTTTATATAGTTTAAATCACTTAATTTAATATCATCTATGTTTTTTAATAATAATTGCTTTTCTAACTCTATTTGCCAATTATTTTGCCATGTTAAAAACAAATATTTATTATTAAAGTCTTTATTTGTTTTAATTTTCCATTGTATGATTTGCAGATTTTTATATGCTTTTTGTAATTTATTTACATCATAACTTAAAGCAGTCATTTTATATTTTGAATTCATATCATACGAATGGTAAAGCATTTTATAGATACCAATAGCAAGATAATCATTTCGGTACTCAACTACTGTATTTTTATCAAAAGCATAATTCAAATAATCTACATAAGTAACTAAAGGTTTTTCCCCATTTATATACAGTGTAATATCGTCAGTATTATCATAAATATTTTTCTTCAATAAAGTATTGAATTGATTATTAAAAGATTTTGGATTTCTTTTATCTAATTTGACTTTATATTCTAAAAGTAATTCAGCTACTGCTTTGTAATTATTTCTTATATGTTTTGCATTTTCTGTTTGGATAGTGTTTTTAATTTTTTCTTGAACATTATTACATCCTGTGAATATTAATAATATCAATATTAACAGGTATTTCATTTTATAGCTACCCTAACTCAATTTCATTTTCAAATTCAGTTTTCACTCTAAGCATTGTCATATAAGGTAACTTTCCTGGTAATTTTATGGGATTTGTATTTCCACTATGAACTGATTCTAACTCTTTGTCAGACTCTGTAATAATTTTTTTGAATTTAACATAATACTTTCCATCATCTTTTTTATAAATAGTTCCTATCTCATTATCAATTTCTATAATATCACTATATAATGGTGCAAATATCTCTACCTCATCATTAGGGTATGTTTTATATTTACATAAAAAATACTCTTCATTTTCTAAAACTAATCCACTTACTTCATAACTTCCAGCACTAAGCGCATAATCATGATTTTGTGTATCATTTTTTTCAAATGGCTTATGGATAAGATAGGCATCTGTAAACCCACGGTTTTTTGTAGTATTTAATTCATCTTGATATTTTTGTGCTTCAAACTTATCGTTATAACAGTCTTCTAAAGCCATACGGTATGCATTTGCTGTCACTGCGCAATAATAAGGTGACTTTGTGCGCCCTTCTATTTTGATACTATCAACCGCCCCACTATCAACTATCTCTTTTACATGAGAAGCTAAATTCATATCTTTTGCATTAAAAATATAAGTTCCTACATCTGGTTGCTCTTCAAGACGAAATAGTGTCCCATGATCATCATTTCCAGCATATAATGTATATTCAAATCTACAGTCATTTGCACAACTACCACGGTTTGGAACTCGTCCCATTTGAACTGCACTTACTAAACATCGTCCGCTATATGCAAAACACATACTTCCATGTACAAATACTTCTATCTCTAAATCTGGAAGCATTTTTTTTATCTCTTGTACATCCTTTAAACTTATCTCTCGTGCTGCAATTATTCGACGAACTCCCATATCATAGTACACTTTTGCATCAAGATAGTTCATCACATTTGCTTGAGTAGAAAGGTGTATTGGTATATTAGGTGCTAATTCATTACAAAGTTGTACCACTCCAGGAGTTGCGACTATTAAAGCATCTGGTTGTAATGCTGCTATATTTTGAATATGAGTTTTTAATAAATCTATCTGAGAATTAAATGGAAAACCATTGATAGTTACATACACTTTTTTTCCCAGTGAGTGAGCGTAATCAATTCCCTCTTTAAAAGTTTCCATAGTAAACTCTTTTCCACTTCTTATTCGTAAACTAAAATGACTCACTCCCCCATATACTGCATCAGCACCATAAGCAAACGCTATTTTTAATTTTTCTAAATTTCCCGCAGGAGATAATAATTCTACTTTTTTCATATATATTTTTCCTATTTTAATGAATACTGTTCAAGATTTTTTGTAATATTTAAATCTTCAGCTTCCATTGTTGTATTATTTTCTTTTGTAATTTTATTGGCTTCCGCCATTTTTATATCTTTGTTAATATCCCGTACACACCGTACTCTTCCATCTTCAAATTCTAAGATAGAACTTGCAACTTTTCCATCTTCAAAGTTTACTACTTTGGAATATTGCCAAATATTGTTTTTTCCTGAAAAGTTATTTGCTGACCAGTAAAAAGTACCACCATAACCATTATAAATTTTATCTTTGTTATTTTTATATAAGTTAGTTAACTGAGTAGGAGTAGGAAGATACCAATCATCATACCCACCTATGCTAAGTGTTTTACAATATTCTTGTGCCTTCTCCCAAGTTATTGGAGTATTTGCAGCTTCTTTTGTATCTTCCCACATCTCATTCCCTATAGATTCTGTATAAAGTCTTACATCAAGTGGTATATTTATCAATTTATAATGAATCTCATTAAAACTATCCGCATAAATATCTTTTACAAAAGTTACCTCTTTATATCCGTGTCTAATTTTAAATTTTATTTGGGTATTTGCATCTATATCAAAGACTCTATTTCTAGCGTGTAATACTTTATCAAATTTATCATTTATATAAAGGTCACCCTCTTCTCCAACTAAAAATACTTTCCCTTTGGCTCTTTCAAAATCAAAAGAAACTGTTGGAATTGTTGTTGTTCTAATATTAATAGTTTTAAAAACATCTTCTTTAAAAAACTTTTTATTTGCTATTGCATATGCAAAATAATCTTGATTTGGAGTAACTTTATATCGCAAAATTGGTGTTTTCCCAATAAAATCTCCATTAAGATAAATAGTTGTATCTGGTACATTTGAAACAATATTTACAAACGCTGGTTTTAAAAGATCAATTGGTTTTGTTGCATTTACATCTGCACTGTGTAATAAACTCAAACAAACTGTTACTACTATAATAAATTTATTCAACATACCCTATTTCCTTTTTATTTTAAACAAACCATATAAGTAATATTGTACCAAAAATTATCCTATAGATACCAAAGGCAACAAAAGTAAAGTTTTCCAAAAACTTTAAAAACAATTTTATCGTTCCATATGCCACAATAAAAGCTGTAATAAACCCAACACCCAACACAACTAAATTTGCATCACTAAAATCTTTGTAATGTTTTAATAAATCATATCCCGTTGTTGCACACATTACAGGAAATGCCAAAAGAAAACTGAACTCAGCTGATGCTTTTCTATTAAGCCCAACAAGCATTGCACCTATAATTGTACTTCCAGCTCGACTAGTCCCAGGAATTAAAGCAAAAATTTGTGCAATACCTATCAACAAAGCTTGTTTATAAGATACTTTTTCTACATCATCAATATAATGCTCTTTTTCTGTATAAAACTTTTCAACAATTAAAAATATAATCCCACCAACGATAAACATAATGGCTACAATTTTTATATCAAACATCGCTTTAATTTGATGTGAAAATACAAAACCAACTGCCCCAATAGGGATAAATGCCAAAATAAGTTTTTTCCAAAGCTCTAATTTACTTGGTTGAAACTTATCACTATAAGTTAATAAAACAGCAAGTATCGCCGCAAACTGAATAATCACTTCATAAGCTTTTGTCACATGAGTTTGGTCAATACCCAAAGCTTCACTGGCAACTATTAAATGTCCAGTTGAACTAATAGGTAAAAATTCTGTAAACCCCTCTATTATTCCTAAAATAATCGATTCAAATATTCCCAAGTTATATTTCCTTTGATAGTCGTAAAAAAAGTTTTAAACTTTTTTTCTCTTTGTGCCCTATTTTATAATGAATTTTTGTTAGGTAATTAAGTATTTGCTGTTTAGAAACACCACTTCTTTTGGCATATCTTTCTAAAATATATTGAGGAATATATACTTTTGTATTAACAAAGCTATTGGCTAACTTTTCAAGATATTTTTCATCTTTATTCACACAAAGTCTTGCAAATACAAAAGGAAGATTATATTTCTCCTTCCATTTTGTTGCTAAGTCTATAAACTCTTCATCACTATTATGAAATTTATATAAAGCTTTATCCCCTATAACTACTTCCCCATCTACTTTCAAAACTTTTGCTAGTGCATTTGAAGTATCTGACTGAAAATCTTTTTTATAACTTCCTGGTATCACTAAAACAGAATCAACTATTCCATTGGCAACTATTCCTAAATTTAAACACTTCTTACATCGTTTTGAGGCAATAGAACTAATAACAGCTGCATCAACTTTTCGTTTTTTAAATTTTTTGTTGATGGCACTAGGATATGATTTCTTATATTCAATGATTTGTTTCATTTGAGATGATAAGTTTTTTTTGATGAAAATATGTAATGGTAAAAGATTTATAAAATCTATTTTTGCGAATATCATAACTAAATAAAATCCTTATTTTTAATAGGATATAATATCTAACTTATGGTAAGAATATGATTATTTTATAGGATAGAGTATGGTAACAATAGAATTTTTAGGACCGATAAATAAAAAACCGATGCAATTAGAGATAGGAAACTTAAATCAGTTAAGTGAGATTTTAAAAGCGGATGAAAGCTTACAAAATTGGTTAGAAAACAGTGCCGTTGCAGTAAATGACACTTTAATAAAAGAGAAAAATATAGCTTTAAAAGATGGAGATAAAGTATCTTTACTTCCTCCTGTGTGTGGTGGATGATATGCAATATCTAGAATTATATGAGGGTAGCTTAGAAGTAGAAAAAATCACAAATAGTTGGTACAATGATTTTAGACTCTCAAACTTTGGAGCTATTATCACTTTTGTGGGAGTTGTACGAGATGAAGATGGAATTGAGGGCTTAAGTTTTGATATCTATGAACCTATTTTAAACTCTTGGTTTGAATCATGGCAACAAAAAGCAAAAGAAAAAAATGCAATAGTACTTATGGCACATTCAAAAGGTGATGTTCTTAATCACACAAGCTCATATATAGCTGCTGTTTGTAGTCCAAAAAGAAGAGTTGCTTTAGAACTTATAGATGAGTTTGTAGAAGACTTTAAAGCTTCTGCCCCTATTTGGAAATATGATATAATAGATGGACAAAGAGAATATGCCCAAGATAGAAGTACTAAAATTTCTGGTGCTGGATTATTAAGTTGAGAGTAGATATACATAATCATACCACTTTATGTAACCACGCAGAAGGTTCAATGGAGGAGTATATTCAAAGAGCAATAGAACTAGGCATTGATGTTTATGGTTTTAGTGAACATGCTCCTATGAAAAATTTTGAAGATGGATATAGACTTGTTTTAGAAAAAAAAGACTTTTATGAACAAAGTGTTTTAGAACTACAAAAAAAATATCAAGATCAAATCAAAATAATTTTAGGATATGAAGTTGATTTTATGGGTGGTGACTATATCCTTAATGAGATAAAAAATGCCCAAGTAGATTACTTCATAGGAAGTGTTCACTATCTTGATAAGTGGGGATTTGATAATCCTGAATTTATAGGTGTTTATAAAAATAAAAACATAGATATAATTTGGGAAGAGTATTTTGATGCTGTTGAAGCGATGGCAAAAACAAATCTTTTTGATATCGTTGGTCATATTGATTTAATCAAAATTTTTAATTTTTTACCACAAAAAGATATAAAACTTATTGCTCAAAAAAGTTTAAAAGCCATCAAAAAAGCTGGTTTAGTAGTAGAGATAAATAGCTCAGGTTTTAGAAAACCTATACAAGAGCAATATCCTTCAAAAGATATTTTAGAACTTTGTTTTGAACTTGATATACCAATAACTTTTTCAAGTGATGCGCATAGTGTAGAGCATATTGGTTTTAAATACAATGATGCTATTGCTCTTGCAAAAGAGGTTGGTTATAACAGTTGTATCTATTTTGAGAAAAAAGAAAAAATAACAACAATGTTTTAAACTTAAATAAACCTAAATTTATACATAATTAATATATAGAGAATCCTTTATTTAAGGGGTTTTCTATGTTTTCACTTAAGCTTTTCTAAAGTTTATATCCACTATAATCCCAAACTTTAAAAATAAAGAGGAGTCGTGCCGTGTTTGATACTTTGACAAGTTCATTTAAATCTGTTGTTGGAAAAATTCGATACAAAGATGATGCTTCTGCACTAAAAAGAGCATTAACAGAACTTAAAAAATCACTATTAAAAGCAGATGTACACCACAAAACGACAAAAGAACTCCTAACAAAAATAGAACTCGATACAAAAGCAAGTGGAATTGGACAAGATTCATTTTTAAAAGCTTTACGAAATGCCCTTACAGATATCCTTACAACGACTGGAAATCAAGGATTTGTTTATAGTAGCAAATCACCACTTACAACTATCCTTATGACAGGTCTTCAAGGAAGTGGTAAAACAACTACAACAGGGAAACTAGCAAACTATCTTAAAACAAGAAACAAAAAAGTTTTAGTTGCAGCTGCCGATTTACAAAGATTAGCAGCGGTTGAACAACTAAAACAAATAGGTTCCCAAATAGAAGTTGATGTGTATTTTGAAGAGGGAGAAACAAACCCTGTAAAAATTGCTCAAAATGCAAAGAAAAAAGCAGCTGAAGGTTTATATGATGTGCTTTTTATAGATACAGCTGGGCGACTGGCAATTGATGATGCTTTAATGGATGAACTAAAAGATGTTAAAAATGCTGTAGAACCTGATGAGATATTTTATGTTGCAGATTCATTAACAGGTCATGATGCTACTAAAACAGCAACTACCTTTAAAGAAAAAATAGGAATCGATGGTGTAATTTTATCAAAATACGATGGTGATACTAAAGGTGGGGTTGCAATATCTATTGCACATCAAGTTGAAGTTCCATTAAGATTTGTTGGTATTGGTGAAAAAATGCCAGATATTGAACCATTTATTCCAGATAGAATTGTATCAAGACTTATGGGTGCTGGAGATGTTGAAGGTTTAAGTGAAAAAGCAGCAGCAGTAATTGATGAGAAAAAAGCTAAAGAAGTTACTAAAAAGATTAAAAAAGGTGAATTTAATTTTAATGACTTTTTAGAACAACTTGATATGATGAAAAAATTAGGATCAATGAAATCTATTTTAGGGATGATTCCAGGGATGTCAGGTATGGCAAATCAACTCAAAGATATGGACTTAGAAAGTTCAGGAGAGATTGTAAGAATAAAAGCGTTAATCTCTTCTATGACACCAAAAGAGAGAGAAACACCAAGTATTATTAATCCTTCAAGAAAGAAAAGGTTATCTCGTGGTGCTGGACTTTCAGAAGTACAAGTCAATAAAATACTTAAACAGTTTAAAAATGCTGCAAAAATGGCAAAAAAAATGTCAGGTAAAGGTGGCATGAAAGATATGCAGAAAATGATGTCTCAAATGGGACAAGGTGGAATGCCAAACTTACCTAGATAAGGTAAATACTCTGTGTTAAGTGCTAAGATGAAGTCTTCATTTTAGCACTTAACACAAAAGTTAAAAATAAAACAAACAAAAGGAAAAGAAAATGACAGTAATTAGACTTACAAGAATGGGAAGAAACAAAAAGCCATTTTACAGAATCGTTGTAACAGATAGCAGAAAAAGAAGAGATTCAGGTTGGATTGAATCAATTGGTTACTACAACCCAGTAGCAGAGCCAAAAGTATTAAAATTTGATCAAGAAAGACTTGATTATTGGCTAAGTGTTGGTGCTCAACCATCTGAAAGAGTAGCTAAGTTAACAGCTAAAAAATAATTCTTATGATAACTGAATTTGTTTCTACTTATGCTAAAATGATTGTAAGTTATCCTGAAGAGATAACTGTTGAATCTAAAGAGATTAATGAATCTTTTTATGAGATAACTATAATCGCTAACAGCGCTGATATAGGGAAACTTATCGGAAAAAATGGAAATATGATCAATGCTATGAAAACTATTGTAAATGGTTGTAAAGCAAAAGATGGTATCTCTTATAAAATCCAAGTTACATCAAAGTAAAAGTAGATTTACTTTACTTTGATACAACTTTAAATTAAAGGCTATTTATGAAAAAAATTTATGTAGCAAAACTTGGCAAAACAGTTGGCTTAAAAGGGCAACAAAAGCTTCATATTGATTCAGACTTTCCTGAACAATTCAAAAAAAATGCAAAATTTATCACTGATAAAAATCAAGAACTAATAGTAGAATCATATAATAAAAATAATGACACTATAAAATTTGTTGGTATTGATAGTATAGAAGATGCAAAAAAACTCACAAATAGACAACTTTTTAGCTCACTTGAAGATACAAAAAAACTATGTCAATTAAAAGAAAAAGAATTTTTTTGGTTTGATGTGATGAACTGTGTTATTAGTGAAAATGATAAAATACTCGGTACGGTAACTGATATTCAAAGAATGCCATTGTCGGACTATCTTCTTATTGATACTTCAAAAGAATTAGTGGATAAAAAACTTCCAAATCAATTTTTAATACCTTATACAGATGAATATATAGTAAAAGTTGATATAGAAAATAAACAGATATTTACCCAAAATAGCTATTTAATCTTAGAGAATAGTTAAAACTCTGATACTATTTTGATACCTTAATAAGTTTATAACTTTCAAATATCCATACTATAATATAATTTTAGATATAATAAGTCATATAATAATCAAATAGGAATTTTAAAATATGAAAAGATTTGTTATCAATAGTCCATATGATATGCATTTACATCTAAGAGATAATGAGATGTTAAACCTTGTAGCTCCTTTAACTTCACAAAGTTTTGCAGGTGCAATTGTAATGCCAAATCTCGTACCACCTATTGATACAAAAGAAGCTGTAATAGCATATAAAAATAGAATATTATCAGCAATCAAAAAAGAAGATAACTTTACTCCTTTTATGACATTATTTTTTAAGCCTTATACAAAAGATTTTTTAGAAACAGTCAAAGATGAAATATCAGCGATCAAACTTTATCCAGCTGGTATCACTACAAATAGCGAAGGTGGAGTTGAATCTATAGATACTATTGCCCTAGCCCCTACATTTAATGCAATGGCAGAACTTAATATTCCTCTGTGTGTTCATGGAGAGACAAACGGTTTTGTAATGGATAGAGAAAAAGAGTTTATGAGTGTTTATGAATCTTTAGCAGTAGCTTTTCCTAAGTTAAAAATCATTATGGAACATATTACAACAAAAGATGCTGTGGATTTACTAGAAAAATATGATAATTTATATGCTACTATTACTTTACATCATCTTTTGATTACACTTGATGATGTAGCTGGTGGAATGTTACAACCACACTTATTTTGTAAACCTATAGCAAAAACACCTATTGATAGAGAAGCCTTATTAAAAGTAGCCTTAAGTGGTCACCCTAAAGTGATGTTTGGAAGTGACAGTGCACCTCATCCACAACATGCAAAAGAAAACTGTGGATGCGCAGCCGGTGTATTTACAGCACCAATAGCACTACAGGTTTTAACTGAACTCTTTGAACAACATAGCTCTTTAGAAAATTTACAAGCTTTTATAAGTGATAATGCTGTAAATATCTATAATTTAAAACCTTCAACAAAAACTATAACACTTGTACAAAAAGAGTATACCGTACCAGAAGTATATGAAGAAAATAATGTAAAAGTAGTTCCAATGTACGCTGGAAAAAAAATAAAATGGAGTATTGAATGATAAAAAAGCTTTTTAAAAAAGAGCATTCAAATACAACTTTTTTTCAAGAACTATCAAAAAAAGAACTTGATGAGAAATGGCTAAAAGATGGCTTAAAATCAGATTTTATTGATATAAACCATCAAGATTTAGAAGGGAATACTTTTTTAATAAAGTGTTTAAAAACATCCAAATTTCAAGCTGCCCAATGGCTTATTCATAATGGTGCTGATATCACTATTAAAAATAATGAGGGGAAAACAGCCATCAATATAGCTATTGAAAAAAACAATTTAGCTATTGTAAAAGAGTTACTTGATTTAGGGAAAATAGATGTAAATCAAAAAGATATCAATGGAAGAAGTTTGTTACAAAATGTAGTTGTTTGGGGAAATAACAAAATGGCAAAACTTCTTATTAATTGTGGTGCAGATGTAAATAATATAGATAACCATGGACGAAATGTACTCTATGATGCATTATCATACGGGGATCAACAATTTATAAGATATTTACTCGCTTTAGACAATATAGAACTAAATTATGTTGATGAAGCAGGAAATACACTTATGCAACACCCTGAAGTACTTAAAAACGACTCCATTGCAAAAGATTTACTTATAGCTGGAATTGATCCTACAATACAAACAAAAAATGGTGATTCATATCTTTTGAAAACAGCTTTAAGAGGTGAAGAAGCAGAAGATATCATAGACATTGCACTTGTCCATGGTGCAAATGTAAACTCAAAAACCCATAAAGATAAAACAATTATGATGGAGCTTATCTCCACAGCAGCAGCAAATGAAACATTAAGAGAAAGTCTTTTAAGAACTTCAAAAAAAATGCTTGAATACAATGGTGATATTAATGCTCTTGAAGAGAATAATGAAACAGGACTTTTCAATGCAATTCGAATGAAAGACTTTGAACTTACTTCATTTCTTTTATCAGGTGGAATTGATCCAAATATCCAAAATGACCATGGAGAAACTGCTCTTGAGATTTTAATCTACGATGGTGTAGAAAATTTAGACTTTATACTTTTACTTATTGCATATGAAGCAAATCCTTGTATTAAAAATAAACATGGTAAAACAATATATGAACTTTTAAATGATATTATTTTACATCTTCATGGCACAAAAATCATTAAAGATGAAACTCTTATTCAAAAGATAAATCCAAAAGGTCAATACATTACAATATTAAATGAACTTTTAGAAAGAAATGAAAATGAAGAAGATTTAAACTTTCTTGACTCCACCGGTGATCCATTATTTTTTAAACCATTATTGTATGACCACTTTTCATTATTTAAACTCTATATAAAATATGGTCTGAATATACACGCTAAAAATAAAGCAAATCATAGTATCTTTTTTGAATATGTATTAAAAGTTTTTGAAGATGATATAACCGATAGTAAAACTTGTGAAAACTTTCAACACAATCTAAGTAGTCTTCTTAGCAGTAAAGTTGAAAAAAACTATCAAGATGCTCTTGGTTGGACAGTTTTACATAAAATAGTTGGAACAAACTGTAATGAAAAACTTTTTGATATCCTTACTAAGGTTGTTTTATTTGACTATAGTTTAACAGATAACTTGGGAAGAAGTGTAATTCACAATGCTGTTTGGGGAAATAAAAAAAATATTATTAAAAAAATAGCTCTTATCTCTAAAGATACTATCAATATAGCAGATGCTTACAATGTTTTACCAATAACTTATGCAGCATTATTAGGAAACAAAGATTTAGTACTTTTATTTTTAGATTTAGAGTCAAATGTGAGTGCTTCAAAATCTATTGCACCACAAGCTATTAAAAAATTCTCCCCAATGCTTAAAAATCTTGAAAAACTCACACTCGATGTAAAAGATCCTTCTTTATTACAAAAATTAAATATTGTTATAGATCAGGTTAAAAGAGATTTCAGTACTCATTAGAGATTATTTAATTTGTTAAAAAAGTTTTTAAAAAATAATATAACTGTCATTAACAACAATACTTTTTTGGATGAATTATATAAAGAAAATTTTGATAAGAAAACTTTACAAAATGCTATTTTAAATAAAAAAGTAAATTTAGACTTTAAAGACTCTAAAGGAAATAGCTTTTTGAATAATGCTATTTTAGACTCAAAACCAGAAGTAGCACTTTGGCTTATAGAACAAGGTATTGATGTAGCGATAGAAAATAATAAATATCTTTCTTCATTTCAGCTAGCTATTGAAAATGAAGAAAAAAAAGTCTTATCTAAAATACTTCAACAAGATACAATAAATATAAATGAAAAAGATAAATTTGGAAGAATTATACTTCAAGATTTAGTTGTTGATGGAAAAACCGAATTAGCAAAACTCTTAATCAAATATGGTGCAGATATAAACTCAAAAGATAAACACCATAGAAATGTTATCTTTGATGCATTGTCATATGGGGATGAAAGCTTTATAGTCTATTTACTAACACTAGATGAACCCAAAATAGACTTAAATAATATTGATGATAACTTAAATACTATTATGCATCATAGTGAGGTAATAAACAACGAGACTATTGCAGAAAAACTTATCGATGCAGGTGCAGATGTAACAATCAAAAATGCAAAAGGTGAAACATTTTTATGTAATGCAGCTTTACAAGGTGAAAAAGCTAAAAAACTTGTAGAGTTAGCACTCTCTAAAGGTGCTGATGTCAATTCAAAAGCTGGTAATGATAATACTATTTTTATAGAGTTGATGAAAACATTTGCCCAACTTTCACCAAATGAAGTTGACAGAAGACGCAACCTATTAGAGATGGCAAAACTAATTATAAATTATGGTGGAGATATAGATGCTGTGAACTCAGACCATGAAACTGCTCTCTTTCAAGCAATCCGTGCAAAAGATTTTGAACTTATCTCTTATTTATTAAAAATTGGTGTCAATCCAAATATTATCAATAAATATGGGAAAACTGCTTTACTTGAAGTAATATATCAAGGGGTAGAAAGCATGGATATTTTATTGGTGATGTTAGAATATGGTGCTGACCCTATTATCAAAAATTTAAAAGGACAAACAGCTTTTGAAATTCTCAATGATATTATTTTACATACACATCATAAAAAATACTTAGAAGATGAAAGTGTAGTGAAACAAATTGATGATGAGGGGCAATATATGGTTCTTTTAAAAGAGCTATTAAAACAAAATCAAACTGATTTAAATTTTTTAGGAACGACAGGAAATCCAATATTTTTTGAACCTTTACTGTATGATGATGGTCAACTTTTTAGACTCTATCTTAATTATCATAATTTTAATCTTCATATGTTAAATAAAGCAGGTCATAACTTGTTTTATGAATATGTTTTAAAAGTATTTGAAGATAATAATACAAAAATAGATTTCCAAGATAACTTAAGTAGACTTATCAGTAAAAAAATTGACCATAATTTTCAAGATGTTTTAGGATGGACAGTTTTACATAAAATCATGTCAACTAAGTGTAACGAAAAACTCTTTGACATCTTGAGTAAAATAGTGAAATTTGACTTTAAAATCACAGATAAACTTGGAAGAACAGCTGTGCACAATGCTGTTTGGAATAACAATCAAAAAATGATAAAAGCGATAAATAAACTAGATTACGCAATCATAAATAAAGAAGATATTTATGGTTTACTTCCTATAAAATATGCAGCACTTTTAGGTTCTCAAGAATTGGTATTGTTATTTATAGGCTTAAAAGCAGAGATAAAAGGTGGATATAAAATACCTCCAAATGCAGCAAAAAAATTTAACCCTATGTTAAAAAATCTGCCAAAACTCAAAAATAATGTAAAAGAACCTCTACTTTTAGAAAAAATAGATACTCTGATACATCAAATCCAAATTGATTTTAATGTACCAGAGTTACTGCAACTTTAGAATAGCTCTGTATTTAAAATTGCTCCATTACTTGCGTTTGTAACTAATGCTCTATATTGTTTTAGCCAACTTGAATTTAGCTCTTTTTTCATAGGAGTAAAATTATCTCTTCTTGTAGCAATCTCTTCAAATGTTAAATCAACACTTAAAATATAGTTATCAACATCAATATGAATACTATCACCATCTTGAAGAAGACCAATAACACCACCTTCTGCGGCTTCTGGACTAACATGACCTATTGAAGCACCTCTTGTAGCTCCACTAAATCTACCATCTGTTATTAAAGCAACTTTATCTCCAAGACCCATTCCCATAATCAAACTTGTAGGTGCTAGCATCTCTTGCATACCAGGACCACCTTTTGGACCCTCATATCTTATAACTACAACATCACCTGCTTTTACTTTGTGACTTATAATACCCTCTATAGCTTCATCTTGTGAATTAAAACAAACAGCCGTTCCAGTAAATACTCTATCTCCTGTAATACCAGCAGTTTTAATAACAGCACCTTCTTCTGCTAAGTTACCATACAATATTGCTAGTCCACCAACTTCACTATATGGATTGTCAATAGTATGAATAATGTTTGTATCTGTTATATGAGCATCTTTGATTCTTTCTTTGATAGTTTCACCTGTTACAGTTAAATTATCTAGTAAAATATTATCACCTCTTTTACTCATCTCAGCCATAACAGCACTAACTCCACCTGCTTTATCTATATCTTGCATATGTACTGTACTTAAACTAGGACTAATTTTTGCTATATGTGAAACTCTCTTAGAGATCGTATTAATATCTTCTAATTCAAAATTTACTCCTGCTTCTTTTGCAATAGCTAACATATGAAGAACTGTATTAGAACTCCCACCCATAGCCATATCAACTGCAAAAGCATTTCTAACTGCATTTTCATTTAAGATATTTCTTACATTGTATTTTTCTTTCTCTTTCATATCAAGTTTTGCTAACTCACAGATTCTTCTGGCTGCTTTTCTATAAAGTTCTTCTCTCTCTTTAGTTAATGCTAAAATAGTACCATTTCCAGGTAATGCAATCCCCATAGCTTCCATAAGTGTGTTCATAGAGTTTGCTGTAAACATCCCTGAACATGACCCACCACTTGGACAGGCATTACACTCAATATCTTTTAACTCATCTGCTGTTATATCACCATTTTCATATTTTCCAACAGCTTCAAATGCAGTAGCCAAATCTATAGGAGTACCATCTTGTGTATATCCTTTTGCCATAGGTCCACCAGATACAAATACTGTAGGTACATTTACCCGTAAACTTCCCATAATCATACCTGGAACGATTTTATCACAATTTGGTATAGCTATCATTGCATCTAGTTTATGTGCATTCATAACTGTTTCTATACTATTTGCGATAATCTCTCTACTTGGAAGTGAAAAAAGCATCCCATCATGTCCCATAGCAATACCATCATCAACACCTATAGTATTGAATTCAAAAGGTACACATCCATTTGCTCGGATCTCTTCTTTAATAATAGCACTTACTTTGTCAAGAAAAAAGTGCCCTGGTATAACTTCAATAAAAGAGTTAGCAACACCAATAAATGGTTTGTCAAAATCTTCATCTTTTAATCCAGTAGCTCTAAACAAACTTCTATGTGGTGCACGACTGTGCCCTTTTTTTACTTCATCACTTCTCATAATATATCCTCTTAAAATTTATATATTTTTATTTTTGTAATTATAGTTGAATTTTGATTAATATCAAAAAAAGTACAAATTTTTAAATTTATTCTAAAAACCCTTGACTTATAAAAAAGAAAGCGCTATAATTCCAGTCCAATTTAAGAGTAAAGCTTTTAATTTAGGGACAATATACCTTTGATAGCAATATCAAAAACACAGATGCGAGTGTGGCGGAATAGGTAGACGCGTTGGACTTAAAATCCAATTCCGGTTTCGGAGTATCGGTTCAATTCCGATCATTCGCACCATAACTTTAAAAATGATACTTGAAGGTATCTTTTTTTTTGTAATGATTTCATTAATGTAGAGAGTTGCCAGAGTTGGTCGAATGGACCGGTTTTGAAAACCGGCGAGGGTCACACCTCCGGGGGTTCGAATCCCCCACTCTCTGCCACTAATCAAAAAATTAGCCAAATAATAATATCCATGTCAGGGTAGCTCAGCTGGCTAGAGCGCTGGTCTCATAAGCCGGAGGTCGGGAGTTCAAGTCTCCCTCCTGACACCATATCATATAATAAATCCCAACAAACCTTTTAAATACTGACATTATAAACAATTTAAGAAAATTTAATTTATTAAAAAGTGAGCAAAAAGTGAGCAGTGTTTTATAAAACTTTATCAACCTAACATTTTTTTCTATCTATTTAAAGTTTGAGCTTGGTATTCTTTTTCTTTTAAAATAGCAAACTCTTTAACAAATCCAATATGTTTATCAATAAAAAACTCTATAATCTGAGCCCTTTGCTCTTTTTCCAATAGATCAATCAAAGTTTTAATCTCTTCTGCTGATAAGGAATAAACATCACAAGATATAGATTTACCACCTACACACAAAGATTTTAACTTTGCTATAAGTAGCTCTTTTAGATTATCACTCTGTTTATCTATATTTTTAAATCCTAATATATCTACTAATGGCATTAACATTGAATAGATCCTTTACTTTGTGACTGTATATAAGATAATAAACCTCTAGCAAACTTTTTATCATAAGCTACATAGTGAATTGTATTGTTACTATCAACGATAAAATATTGATACTTCCCTTGCTTTATTGAATATTCCATACTGTTCCTTTACTTTTTTCTATCTATATTAATTATAGATATATTTCTGAACTTTTTAAAAATCAGGACTAAATTCTTTGCTTTTTTGTTTTTTTAATGATTTTAGCTCTGTATCTATATCAATATTGTGCTTTTGAAATATTGTTTCATAGTTAGCAATAAGTTTAGTTTGTTCCTTGATTTTATTTTTGTATTGAATTAGTTTTGTTTTAAGATCATCTACTGCTTCTTTTATCTTTGTTTTATAGAACCCAAAAGATTTGATTTGTGAAAAGAAGGATTGATTTTCTTGTTGTAAATTTTCTATTGTGGTATCTTTATTAGCAATCACTTCATCTTTTTGTTTGATAGTAGTATTTAGTTGTTGTTTAAGTTCAAGATTTTCTTTTTCAGTTTTAGCAATAAAAGTATAGTTAGAATATTTTTTAAGGGTTTTTTGTATAGCAGGAGCTAATTTATTACTATCTATTGAGTCACTAAATATTCCACTATCTGTTGAATAATTGATAATCTTATTTGTATCAGATATTATCTGTTTAGAGATATTTGTAATTGTTGTAGAGTGTTCTTTCTTTTTAGATTCTAGCTCTTTAATTTCATCTCTTAAAACTTTTTGTTGTTCTCTTAGCTCACTTTGTTCAGATGATATTGAAGAGTATATTTTCTTTTTATCTTCAATAGCAATATCAAGAGATTTAGTCTCTTCCCTTTTTACTTTTAAATCTTTAACCCCTTGTTTTAAAGTTTCTAATTTGGTGTTTTTTAGGGTTATTTCACTAGTTATTGAATCAAGTTGGGTATTTAGCTCTTTTAGTTGTAAATGTTGTTTTTTTAGTATGTATTCATTTCTTTCAAGATGATCTTTTGTAGCAACCTCTTTTTTCTTCCCTCTTATAAAATCTAATCCAACAGATTGAAAGGACTTAGCTGCCAGGTCTTGCATATCTTGCCAATCTTTTATTTTTAGATATCCTAATACTGTTTTTTCATTTTCAAAGTCGAAGTTTAGGAAAGTTAAATGTGCATGGATATTGTATTTAGTCTTGTTTTCAACATCCACATATCCTTCATCTGTATGAAGAGATATTTGTAAGCCTTTAAATCCATAGGTTTTTTCAAGGTCTCTTTGGAACTGTTGAAGTCCTTTAAAAATAAGTTTTTCACCATTTGCTTGGTTCAAATAGTGCAAGGCTTGATGTTCAGATAATGCTACCACCATTTCAATTATACTATTTCCATTTTTTCTGGTGTAGCATTTTCTTTTTGCTTGTATTGATTTTTGTTTATTGTAGTATTCATTAAACTTTTCAATCAAGTTGGTATCAGTTATATTCTTATAATCTGATTTTTTTAAAAGATAGTCAATAGAACTTAGTCTTTTATTGTGTGCTTCAATCTTTGAAGCTCTTGTACTCTTGTAATATTTTGCATTTACGCATATGTAGTTTTTCATAATATTGCTCTCTTTCTAGGGGTATCAAAAGGGGATTTATCCACTTTGGCCACAATATAATCTTTTAGGTTATTTTAGTGGGCTAAAAGCTCCTAATGGAGTCCTTTTGTAATAACTAATTATGAACGTAATTTAAAAAGTGGATTTTATTTTTTAAAATGGAGGGAAAGATCTGTTTTTTTGTGTAGTAAGAAAGAAAAGTCTATACTCTTCTTTCTTACTTCTTATTTTTAATCATCAAGTCCTGGAATATATGCAGGGGCTTTTATTGGTTTAGCTTCATGTAAAGTATTAGCTTTTTTATTGATAGCTATAAAATCATTCTCATCAAAGAATATCTTATATTCATTGGTTCTTCTAATATCATAAGAGAACTCAAAAGTGTTTGAGTCTTGTTTCTCTTCAAGTTTGTGTCTAAAATTCTTAATTGATAAGGTTTTATATCCATTTTCACTAGTCCATGTTTTATATAGAGTAAATAATTGTTTTAAAGAGATTGAGTGTTCCCCACTTCCAGAGATATAGTATTTAAGTGTATTGTAGCTGTTGTCTCCAATCTCCAAAGTTTCCTTTTGGTAGATTTTGTCCTCATTAAATCTATTTATTATATGGGTATTTATAAACTCTTCTAAAAACATCAAGGCATTATTGTTGTTTATCATATATAGTCTTGATGCAGAGTGAATTCTTTTACATTCAGTATGGTTACCATTATTTTTTATAAGTCTTAATAATCCTATAAATCCCCATTCTCTAAGTAGTTGGATATTTTCTTTAAATACAACATTAAAATGGTTCTTATCTTGTTTGGCTTTTGTGCTCTTATCTATCTTTAAATCAAACGGCACAACAGTGGCTCTTCTCCAGAACCCATCGGTTGCATCGGAGATAACTGGTAGTGTATTACACAGCGCAAATAATTTGGCTTTACACATAATATCCCTTGGAGCCATATATTTTTCATTAGCCATTATAGATTCTCCATCTGAAATAGCTTTTAAGATATTCTCAGGTAGTAGTTTGTTGGCTGAAAGTTCTGTAGGTAGATTTAAAAAGCTTCTCTCCATTATAGGGGATGTTTGTGCATTTATATCTGAAAATTCCAAGCTTGATACATTATCAACCCCTAGAATATATTTTAACATTGAAGCAAATACACTCTTTCCATTAGATCCACTTCCTAAACCTATATAGATTCTAGGTTCTAGGTTTCCAAACAGCATTGAATAGCCTACTAATTCCTGCAGGTATTTTATCATTGAATTATCATTTAATGTAATATCTTGTAAAAATTTATCTATAATTGAGTTAGAAGTTAAATATTGATCTATATTACTTACTATTGTATTTGTATCTATATCAAGTGGTGGTAAAGATACAAAGTTATAGTATTGACCTTTGTTTGATTCTTTTGAGATAGTGATATTATTATCTTTATTTTTAATGATATGGTATAAATGATCTTGTGAGATCACTTTATGGCTGTAAGTTGTTTGAATACTATGAATTTCATTAGCACTTGCAAATTCATATACACTAGCTTCAATTACATCTAACACTCTTTTAAACTGGCTATCACTATATAATAGTTTTTTATTCGCTTCTAATATATACTTTTTTAACATCTTTAAAACAGATTCACTTGTTATCTGTTCCCACTTCCCTTGGCTAAATACCATATAATCATTTTTAAACTTCTGTAAGTAAGTGGTATTTACTTGAATATCATTTTTAAATTTAGCATCTGCAAATCTTAGTTGTCCTTTATCTTCATAGAAGTAATCTTCTACTTTTTTATCTTCTAGTAATGAGAAGATAGTATCTTTAGTTTGTGTATTATTTTTATAAAACATCTATAGTTCCTTAATATTTATTTCTCCCTTATTTAAAGGGATTAAATTAATTTTATATAGATAATTTCTCTTTTTTAATTTTTACCCTTTTTTTTGGGGTATTATTTTTCAAATAACCACTACTATGCGTTTTTTACTGATAGATACTGAGCTTAAACTAATTGATGGGAGTTGTTTTAGTAATTGTTGTTAGATGGTAGATTTTTAAGTATAATAGTAGGAGTCATAAGATGAGGATTTGGTGGAAACACTAAAAAACATAGTTTTTGGAAAAGTGTTTGAAAAAATAAATATTAAAAGGTTTATGGGGATTTGTGGTTTTTGGAGTATGTACTTTTTATATGTATAGTTAATAATACATAGACAATGATTGTTATTCTAACTAAAGTATAAAGTGTTAAACCATCGAATCATACTCGTTTCATAGCACAGTTTTAGCACAAAAAAGAACCTATGCAAACGATAGTTTATAAAATTTTTAATTCGTAAAAACAGCTAGAACTAACTAGCTATTTTCTCTTTCCCTCTACTCTTCACAGTCTCACATCCATATTTAGATTTGATCTCATCCATTGATTTAGGATGTGGATTTTTTGCTTTCATCTCTCCATAGTACCACATCTTTTTTTTACTTGCCCAGTTAAAGCCAAGTTCTTTTAATCTCTCTTTAATAGCTCTTGTATTTCCACTAAGCCAGATCCATGATCCTACTACTTCAATTGTGATATCTTCATAGTGTAAGATTTGAGAGATAATCTTTTCTAGTTCTATATCAAATTTTGATTCATTTGAGAAATAGATCTTATTTTGTAATATATCGTTATACACTGAGTTTAATAATTTAAACGCATCATTAGATCCACCTACATCAGGATGAAGTTTTTTAGCTAGTTTTTTAAAGATAACTTTTGCTTCATTTATCCCATTAACATTTTCAAACTCTTTTATGATTTGCTCTTTAGTAATATTTTTATAATCAAACATTTTAAAACTCCTCTTTTGTAATACTTATAAATCCATCATTGGTAATAATTAAATGATCTAGTAGCTCAATACCTAATAGTTTCCCTGCTTCTTCTAATCTTTTGGTGACTTCTAAGTCTTCATAGCTTGGCTCTAAAATACCGCTTGGGTGATTATGAGCTATGATAATACTTGCGGATCGTAATTCAATAGCAGGGGCAAAGACTTCTCTAGGGTGTACTAAGCTTTGATTTAATGTACCTATTGTGATCACTCTATTTTCAATAACATGATTAGATCCATCAAGATAACAAACAGTAAAATGTTCTTGTTTTTTTGTTCCTATCTCTTGTAACTCTTTATAAACATCCTCAGCACTTGCAATCTTTGTTTTATTGCTTCTATAGTTCACTTTGTTTTCTCCAATATAATCAATCATCTTAATCTCCTTTAATAAATGTTTGAGTTTTTCCTTTTTTGAAGATTCCGAGGGTTTTTCTCTCTTCTTTAGATTTTTAAATCAATCTTTTAAGAAGATCAAAAACTTAGCTCTTTTTCTTTTTCAAGGATTTTTCCTCTTTCGTTAGTTCTTCGGGCTTTTTTCAAAGGGAATGGAGACAGATTTTTTCTTGGGATAAACTGTAAATTTAGAAAATTTCATTTTAGGATAAGAAAATAATATGGCATAATGGTACGACTAAAAAGCCTGAACTAATGGAAGTAACGGAAAACTTTAAAAAGAACAAAGCTCCAAAGTTTTTCTTCTGTTGATACTCAAAAAGATGGATTTAAAAATCGTAAAAGAAGAGTCATATAACATCACTTTTAAGTGACACAATAATCTAATATCGTGCAACCTTGCACTTAACTCCGTAGGATAGCCCTGATAGAAATGGAATAAATTTTAATTTATTGGAATGGATAGCAGGATGAAGCTTTTAAGTAATATTATAAACTTTTATCACTATTTAAATGATAAACTACTACACTTATATATAAATAAATTGAAGGTTAAAGGTTTTGGCAAAAAAAATCATTCATAAAATTCACGAGATGAAAAAAGAGCTGATTTTACAAGAAGCATCACAAATATTTGAAGTAAGCGGTTATGAAAATATGAAAATTTCCGTTTTAGCCAAAAATGTTGGTGTATCACAAAGTACTATATATTCAATGTTCGAAAGTAAAGATGGACTTTATATAGAATATATTCGATTACAAATTAAAAACTTTTTAGAAGAATTGATACCATTAACAATAAATTGTACAAGTATAGAAAAACTATATAAGTTTACTGCTTTAAAATTTGAATATTATATGAAAAAAGAAAAAGCAATTGAACCTAATATAAAAAACAACCCTTTATTTTTCAATACACTTTATCATGATTATACAAATCCTTTTGAAGAAGTATATAAATTTCTTGCTGATGTTTTTTGTGAATACGATTCTACAATTTCAAACGACAAGGCAATCAAACTAGCATACTCTTTCAATGGTTATAGTGATGGATATATTACTCTTTGGATGGAAAAACAAAATATAGATTTACTACAATCAACTGAAGAAGTTTGTACAAGCTTTCTTTCTATAATTAAATCAATCAATTAAAATAAATTTTTTGCTTTGTAAAGCTACCATAAATCTTTTTATTTTCTTAAATAGTAACTTAATTACTATTTAAGTATATAGTTACTAGAATTTTATAAAATCAATTAGGTAGTAGATTTATGGATTACAAATTAGATAATGAAAATATAGCAGGTACTCTAGCCAAACGTTTTATTAAACATCCCTTAACCCTAATGTTAAGTGTTTTTATTTTAGCTATGGGCTATATCTCTTTAGAGTTTTCAGCAAGAGAGGCAAATCCTCAAATAGTAGTTGCTGGAGGAACAGTAATTGTTCCATACCCTGGAAGAAGTTCTGATGAGATACAAAATATGATTATTAAACCTCTTTCAAGAAGATTAAAAGAGATACCAGATGTAGAAAATATTTATGCTATTGCACAAGATAATCTAGCGATATTAAATATACAGTTTTATCTTGGAACGGATTCAAGTGAAGCAGATTTTAATCTATACAATAGTGTTATGAGAAATATCGATATCTTACCTAAAGGAATTATGCAACCAATTGTGAAAACATTTGATATAGATTCGGATATTGTAATATCATCCATAGCATTTTATAGTAAAAATAAAGAACTAAATCTCATCGATCTACATAAAAAAATTATCCCCATACAACATCAAATCAATGCAATTGAAAATGTAGCACTCACGGACTTTATTGGAGAACGAAAAGAACAATACAATATTCTTGTAGATCTACATAAACTAAGCGGGTATAATATATCACTAGGACAAATCATAAAAGCAGTAGAAGGACTAGCCTTAAGAGTTCCAGATATAAAGGGGAAATATGGTGATAATAAAATTATTATGTTTGGAGTCAATAAAGCTCTAGATAGTGTTAAAGATATACAAAATATTCAAATTGCATCATATTCAAATACTCCTATTTTTATAAAAGATATTGCACAAGTTGAAAAAAGCTTTGATATACAAAACTTTAAATCTTCTTCAATTGGAGTAAAAGATACAGGCTTAGAAAATCAGATAGATCAAATAACCTTAACAGTATCAAAAGCAAAAGGGGCAAATGTTGTTGAAATCAATAATCAAATCACTGAGCTATTAGAAGAGTTGAAATCTGAACTTGAAAAAGATGGAATAGGTTATATTATTACAAGAGATGATGGATATACTGCAAATCATTCAGTGAATGAACTTGTTGTACATATTATTATTTCAGTGATTATCATAGGTGTCTTACTCATTTTACAACTTGGATTTAAAGAAGCCTTCATTGTAACATTAACTGTACCAATGATCATTTCTCTTACTCTTCTTAG
Source organism: Arcobacteraceae bacterium (assembly GCA_963667095.1). Taxonomy (GTDB): domain Bacteria; phylum Campylobacterota; class Campylobacteria; order Campylobacterales; family Arcobacteraceae; genus JAIOSF01. The sequence continues at coordinate 780,255 of OY762960.1, forward strand.
CGGTTATATGCTAGGACTATCAATAAATAAAATCTCTCTTTTTGCTTTGCTTCTTAGTCTTGGTATCTTAGTTGATGCAGCAATAATTGTAATTGAAAATATTCATAGACACTTCCATGATCATGATGCACAAGATAAAACAGTAGCACAAATTGCAATTGCTGCTACTAATGAAGTAGGAAACCCTACTAACTTAGCGACCGTGGCTATTATGATCACATTTTTAAGTATCTTTTTAGTTGGAGGTACAATAGGTCAATATATAAGACCCCTAGCTATATTTACTCCTATTGCTCTTTTTGCTTCATTGATAGTTGCCTATATGTTTACCCCTTATTTTGTTAATAAAATCATGACTAAGAAAGATTAAACTATGCATAAAAGAAAAATAATAGAATCAATAGTAATAAAAATTCTCCATAATAAATCAAAACAGCTAGGGGTAATTTTAGTTACCTTAATACTCCTTGGCATATCTGTTATGATGTTTCCTACAATTATGGTAAAAGCAAAGTTACTTCCGAAGCCTACAGCTAATTATTTTACTATTTATGTTGATCTACCATCGGGGAAATCTATTGAAGAAACAAAAGAAGTGACACAATGTATTACAAATGTATTAAAAAATGAAAAAGAGATAACTGATATATCAATTTTTTTAGGAGAAAGTTTACCTGTAGACTTTTCTGCAATTCTTAAATGGAGAGTCGTTAAATCTAATGAGAATACGGCAAATATTTTAGTTAATTTAACAAAAAAAGAAACTAGAGATGAAAATTCTCTTGTGATGGTAAGTAGACTAAGACCTATTGTTCAAAATAGTTGTAGTCAATATGGTGCTAATTTAAAGTTTATAGAAGATCCTGCGGGTCCTCCTGTATTTGCTTCTTTAGTAGCTGAAATTACAAGTCAAAACTATTATGTAAATAATCTTGAAATTTTAGCTAATGAAGTATATGAGATATTTCAAAATACTAAAACCCTTGTTGATATAGATATAGAAAAAGATCAGTCATATAAAAAATATGAGATTGTCTTAGATGATGAGAAAATATTTAAATCTCAGCTAAGTAGTGAACAAGTAAAAAAGATACTTTATAGTGCTTTTGAGGGTTTAAATATTGCTTTTATAGATGATAAATATGCAAATAATCAAATTCCTATACATCTTGTATTAAGTTTAAATACTAAGATATTACATGATGATTCTAGTCTAGCTCTTCAAAATAAATTAAAAAGTTTAAAACTCCTTAATAGTTTAGGAATGATGGTACCACTTAGTGAATTGGTAAAAATAAAAGAAACTACCAATAATAAAAAAATCGTATCTAAAAACCTTATGCCTCTTATGAGTGTTATTGCCGAAGCAGATATGGAAAGTCAAATATACCCGTTGCTTGATGCAAGAGATGCAATCATAAATCAATTATCCAATAAATATAAAATCGAAAAGACAAAGTTTTTAGATTTAAAACTGACAAATCAATCTACAAATGAAGTTTTTTATATACATTGGGATGGGGAACAAAAACTGACATTTGAAACATTTAGGGACTTAGGATTTGCTCTTTTAGTTTCTATAATTTTGATTTTCCTGCTTATGGTCATTTATTATCATAGTTTTACCCTTTCAACAGGGATAATACTAGCAAGTTTTATTTCAATAGCAGGAGTTGTTTATGTTCATTTTATTATTGATCTTTTTACACCGACAACATTCTTCATTACAGGAACTTCTTTGATAGGGTTTATCGGGCTTATTGGTATAAATTCAAGAAATTCATTATTAATAATAGATTTTGCAAAACAACTCATAGAAGAAAAAAACTTTACTGTCGATAGGGCTATAGCTGTATCTGTTCAAACAAGAGCAAAGCCTATCTTATTAACAGTCTTAGCAATAGTATTTGCAAGTTCTTTATTGGTTTTAGATCCTGTATTTAGTGGTCTTGGAGCCGCATTAATCGGAGGAACTTTGATATCTTATTTAGTTTCTCTTTTTGTAGTGCCTATCTTTATATTTTCACCTTTAAAGAAAATGTATCCAAATCATGCAGAATTTTTTAAGGATGAATATAATGAAAATTAAAAATCTAATCTTAATCTTACCCTGTGTGCTTTATGCAAATACAATTGATTTTCAAACAGCATTAGAAAAAACAATTCAAAATAATAAGGAATTAAAAGCAAAAAAACTTGATATAAACAAAGCAAGTTTATCTTTAGAAGAAGCACAAGGTTATGATTACGGTAAATTAATCTTTAATGAGAATATTACCAATACCAATCATGCTGGTCATGTATTTGGTATGAAAACTGCAAGTAGAGAAGCCTCTTTTGATGATTTTGGTTTCAAATATTTTTTAGATAATATGGGAAGTGCTACTACACAACAATTATTAAATCATCAACCAGATAAATTAAACAATCCAGAATCTAGAACCAATTTTGAAACAAAAATCAGTTATGAGTTACCTCTCTTTACAGGTTTTAAATTGGAAAATGGCAAAAAAATGGCAAAACTGCAAACTTTAGCTTCAAAGGTTAAATTTAGTTATGATGAAAAGCTATTAGGATTAGAAGTGCTTAAAGCCTATAATGGGGCGGTAACTGCAAAAGAATTTATTAAAGCTACAAAAAAAGCAAAAGAATCTACAAGTTCTTTTGTAAATCTAGCCAATGAGTTATTCAATGAAGGTCTTGTTACCGATATAGATGTGAAGCAAGCATCAGTATATGATTTGAATGTAGATGCTAAGTTAATAGAGGCACAAAATAGATATGAACTTGCTATATCTTATTTAAAGTTTTTAACTGAAGATGGAAGTATAAGTGATGTTAAAGAGTTTGAAAATATAAATTTTTATATTGATAATCTTAGTTTTTTACAAAAAGATGCATTGGTTTCAAGAGAAGATTTGCAATATATGAAATATAATGTAGATACCTTGAAAAATAAAATAGATTATGAAAATGCAGATAACTATCCTACAATTGGTGCTTATTTTGAGTATGGCTACAATAATGATAAATTAGAGTTTGATAATGAACAAGACTATTATCTTGGAGTAATTGGAATTAGCTACACGCTTTTTGATGCAGATATTACAAATATAAAAAGACAAAAAGCAAAAATAGAATACAAAAAAAACTCTTTTTTATTAGAGCATATGAAAAGTGGCATACAACTAGAAGTCAAAAATAATCTTTTGGAACTTAATGCAAAAGAAAAAATTCTTAATCAAAAAATTAAAGCAGAAAATCTTGCAGAAGATATTTTAAATAAATCAACACAAATGTATCAAAATCAGCTTATGAGTATGAATGACTTATTAATACAACAAGCAAATGAGCAAAAAGCAAGAGCTGAAACAATTTTTGCAAGATATGAAAAAAACTTTTCAGCTGCAAAACTAAAACTTTCCATTGGAGAATCATTAAAAAAGGATAATAAATGAAGTATTTATGGCTTTTAGTATTTTTATTAATCAATTTAAATGCAAAATCAATAGAACTATCAGGAACAGTTATTTCTGATAATGAAAAATATATCACTAGTCGATTTATGGGTTTTATTAAGAATGTAACAGTAAGTGAAGGTGATATGGTAAAAAAAGGTGATTTGTTATATGAGATCGATTCTATAGATATTGACAGTAAAAAGCAACAAGCAAAGCTTTCAATGCAAATATATCAAAATCAATTTGAAACAGTAAATAGAAACTATCAAAGATATTTAAGACTTTTCTCAAAAGGTCTTGTATCGAAATATGAAGTTGAACAGTTAGAATTATCAAGTAACAATCTAAAAGATATGATTAAAATAAGTCAAGCTCAAATAGATGAAATACAAAATCAATATAAATATCTCAAAATATTAGCTCCCAATGATGGAGTTATAATTAAAAAAAATATCAAATCAGGAGAGATGTCAATCCCTGGAATGACTGCTTTAGTTTTATCAGACTTGAATAATTTAAAAATAAAAGTTGATATTAGTGAAAGTGATCTTAAAAATATATCTATAGATCAAAAAGTTAATTTGAATATTGATTCTTTGGATTTTCAAACTACTGGAAAAATATCTGCAATTATCCCAAGTTCAAATCCTATGACACATACTTTTACTATAAAAATATCTTTAGATAAGGTAAAAAATATATATCCAGGTATGTACACCAGAGTATTAATAAATCTATAAGAGGAGGTGTCAAATTCATTGTATAAAACATAAATTAGTTTAGGTGTCGAATTACGACTAACATAATTAAATTTTAAAGGATACGAAATGTCAAAAAAAATATTAGATGAATTAAAAAAAGATTTAGCAACAGCAAAAGAGATCGATGATTTAACTTTGAGTAATATTGGGCTTATTGTAAAAGATGCTACATCAAAAATTGTCCAAGAACTAGAATTTAACAAAGATATGTCAATTGATTTGGTAAATGATGTAATGAAAACAACTACGACAACTCTGAAAGAGTTAGGAGAAGATACAAAAGAAAATATAAAAGCAAGTAGTGAAGCTGTAATTGATGGTGTAAAAGAGAGTTTAAAAGAACAATACGATGATAAAAGTCAAAAAATGGAAGAAGTTTATAAGGCTTTATCTCATGAAGTAAAACAAGATATGTCTGATGCTATTGATAATGTAAAAGAAGTTAGTGAATTGTCTTTTGATATTTTAAAAAAAGCAGTTGATGGAGCCATAAAAGGTGCTAAAGAGGCTTTAGATAATAAAAAATAGGAATACATAATGATTAAAATATCTCAAGCTATAAAGAATACAAAAAGATTTACACAAATTCTTAAAATTTTGTCAAAAAATGGTTTTGATGATATTTTAAAAAAATTAGAAAAACAGGGAGGAATACAACTTCCTGTTACTAAATTAAATAATAATATTCATTTAAGTAAAAGTCAAAGAATAAGATTAACTATTGAAGAACTAGGATCAACATATATAAAATTAGCTCAAATGTTATCAACAAGACCAGATCTTATATCTTTAGACTTAGTAGAAGAGTTTGAAAAGCTTCAAGACAAGGTTACTCCTATAGATATAAAAGATATTATCCCTATATTTCAAGAAGAGTTCGGAAAAGAACTTGAAGAGATTTTTTCCGAGCCATTGGAACTTTTAGCTACAGCTTCCATAGGACAAGTTTACAAAGGAAAACTTTTAAATGGTAATGAGGTTGTAGTTAAAGTTTTAAAACCAAATATTCAAATAATAATTCATGATGATCTAGAAATTTTAAAGCAATTAGCTTTTTTGTTTGATGAGTATTTTAAAGAGTATGGAATTAGTTCTATTTATAATATTATTCAAGAATTTGAAAAAAGTATAAAAAATGAATTAAATTTTAAACTTGAAACTATGAATATAATTAGATTTGGAGAATTATTCAAAAATGATGAACGAATAAAAGTACCAAAAGTTTATAAAGAGTATTCAAGTCATAAAATAATTACTATGGAGTTTATAAAAGGGATAAAAGTTTCAAAAGTTGATCAACTTAAACAACACAATATTGAAATAACTCATGTAGCTAAAAATGGATTTATTCTTCTCTGTGAACAAATATTTGAAAATAAATTTTTTCATGCAGATCCACATCCTGGGAATATATTTGTAACATATGATAATAAAATCTCATTTATAGATTTTGGGATGATGGGTACTATTACAAAGGAAGAGCAAAGAGTCCTCATAGAACTTATCAGTAATATATCACAAAAAGAAACAGAAAAAGTATCTTTATCTATTTTAAATATGACAACCTATCCTAATGATATAGAAATAAATGACTTTGTAAAAGATATGAGTATTATTATAAATGGATATATGTATAGTGATTTAAAAGATATCAATATAAAAGAACTATTTCATGATATCACAATAGTGATTTCTAAATATAATATATCTTTTAAAACAAGTTATTATCTTTTTTTTAGATCAATATCTACAATAGAGGGTGTTGGAAGAGTTTTAGACCCTGAATTTAATGCCGTAGAAAATATGAAACCGATTGTTTCAAGATTTTATCAAAATCAATTTTCAATTAAAAACTTATTAAGTAAAATAAAAGAGTTTCCAAAAGATATAATTGAATTTTTAGATTATTCACCAAAAGATCTCAAAATTATATTTCAGATGATGAGAGAAGGAAAATTTAAAGTAGAATTAGAGCATATTGGTTTACAAAAGATGGAAGAATCTATTGAAAAATCTTTTAATCGCTTAACCGTATCTATCATTATTGCTTCTACACTTATAGGTTCATCTTTACTTTTATTAGCTAAAACTCCACCTTTGATTTATGATATACCTTTATTTGGTATTGTCGGTTTTAGCACAGCTGTAGTTATGGGGCTTGTTTTGGCTTACTCTATTTATAAAGGTGGTAAACTCTAATTGTTACAAAAAATAATTTACATATTGTTTTTTGTTAGTAGTTGTTATAGTAATAACATATCTATAAAGGATAAATCTATGGAAATAAATCATATAAAAACAATATCATTAGTTTTAGGTAGTGGAGGAGCAAGAGGATATGCTCATATCGGTGTAATTGAAGCTATTGAAAAAAAAGGATACGAAATAAAATCCATCGCAGGCTCTTCCATGGGAGCTTTGATTGGAGGACTTTATGCTGTAGGAAAACTGGAAGAATATAAACAGTGGGTGCTAAATTTAAATTATTATGATATATATCAACTACTAAGTATTTCTTTAGTTGATGGTGGATTGGTTGATGCAGAAAAAGTATTTGATAAAATTAAAAACTTTATCGGAGATGTGAACATTGAAGATTTACCTATACAATATAAAGCTGTAGCGACAGATCTAAATACACAAGAACCCATAATTTTTGAAAAAGGAAAATTAATAGATGCAATAAGAGCTTCAATAGCAGTTCCTACTATTTTTGTTCCCGTATATAAAGATAATCACATTTTAGTAGATGGTGGTGTTTTAAATCCATTACCAATTAACTTAACATCAAAAGATCAAACTGATTTAAAAATTGCAGTAAATTTAGATGCAAATATTAAAAATAAATACATTATTGAGATTCCAAAAGAACAATTAACAAGAGAAGAACTTTTATATAGTGAATTTAACAAGTTATTGAATCGAGCTGAAACTCTATTACCGAAAGAATTATTAGATGTTGCCGATAAATATCGTTTGAATTGGAGGAATGAAAAAACAGAAGAAATACATCATTCTCCAAAACATGACATATCTTCTATTTTACGAATGACATTAGATACTGCACAAACTATTCTTTCAAAATATTATATACAAAATAATCAAGTAGATATATTAATTGAAATTTCGCGAGAAAGCTGTTCTTTTTATGAGTTTACAAAAGCATACCAAATGATTGAAATTGGTAAACTTGTTGCAAATGAGGTTCTAAAGTGAAATACTACCCTCATATTTTAGCAGTTATATTTTTTATATTTTTTGTTCTTTTAGGATTAAATCCAGTAGATAGAAATGTATGGATAGTAGAGGTTATTCCTGTTTTTGGAGTCTATTTATTATTACTATTTACATATAAAAAATTTCAATTTTCCAATATTTCTTATACCTTGATGTCAATTTGGCTCTTTTGGCACACTATAGGAGGGCATTATACTTTTGCAAATGTTCCTTTTGATTTTATAACTAATCTATTTAATTTTGAGAGAAATCATTTTGATCGGATAGGACATATTGTAGTTGGGTTTTATGCTTATCCAATGGTAGAGTTTTTATTAAAGAAAGAATATACGAATAAAATAATTGCTTCTTTCTTTGCTCTATTTTTTATTATGAGCATTGCCGCAAGTTATGAAATAATAGAATGGGCATATGCTGTTATTGAGGGTGGAAATACAGGTATTGAGTTTTTAGGCTCACAAGGGGATATGTGGGATGCACAAAAAGATATGTTAGCAGATACTATAGGAGCTTTAATCTCTTTATGTTTGTATTGGTTTAACTTTATCAGAATACAAAAGACTTAATATGAAAAATGAATATAATCTATTGATTTCCAAGTTTGCATACATAATTATAATAGTTGCGGGGCTAAATCTAGCTAGTGATGTAATTTTACCATTTTTAGGAGCGTTTTTTTTATTTATAATATTTCTACCAATTGTTAAAATATTTAATAAATACTCTGTACCTAATGTAATTACTGCATCTATTATACTCAGTATTATAGTTTTTATTTTCTTTGTATTTATTTCGTACTTTATATCTGTAAATGAAAATATCATGAACAATCTTGACTTTTATCAAAATAAATTTCAGGAAATAAGTCCAAGAATTATCTCTTTTTTTGAATATTTTAATATATCCTTGGAATGGGATACATTAATTACAATAATAGAGCCTAGCAATTTAATTAAATATATTTCAAGCCTTTTTGGTAATATTGGTAATATCATTTTAGACATTCTATTAACTTTATTTTTAGTAATGTTTTTATTGTTAGAAACCAATATTATTTTAGACAAAATTCACTATTTTTTTAAATTAGATAAGATAACAAATAAAAATACAATAGATATATTTTTTAATAGTATTAGTAGATATTTTTTACTTAAAACATTTACCTCTTTACTTACTGGCATTCTGATTTGGATTTTATTGTCTTATTTTGGACTTACTTATGCTTTATTTCTCGCATTAGTTGCTTTTATATTAAATTATATTCCAAGTATTGGATCATTAATAGCCGCTCTTCTTGCTATTTTTATCTCATTATTACAACTTACTATATTAGATACAATATTTATTACTATGGGGTATTTATTCATAAATATAGTAGTAGGTAATTTATTAGAACCAAAGATTATGGGTAAACAATTAAGTTTATCGACTTTTATTGTTTTTAGTTCTATGGTTATTTGGGGATGGATATTTGGTTTTTTAGGTATGTTTCTCGCCGTTCCATTGACATTAACAATAAATTTATTATCTAAAAATACTAAAGAATATTATTGGTTTACTTTATTAATTGACTCTACAGTCACTCATAAAACAGGAAAACAATATGAATAAAAACTTGAAGCTTATGGATTTAATTGAAGTTTTAAATATAGACAAAAATATATATTTTAAACATATAGCTATAAAAGATGATTCCATCACTATATCCAATAAAGCACATAAAATTTGTAGTGTATATTTAAGTGAAGAACTTACAAATCTATCGAATAAACTAAAGCCTTATGAAAAGTCTTTTGATATTTATATCTCTTTTAGAGAAATACTTATTAAAAAAAGGAATACTGATGAAAGATAGTATTTTGATTATAGGAGATGATAATAAGTCTATAGACTCTATAGAGTCTACACTTATCAATACAGATTTTGATGTTATAACTTCTAGTTCATTTCATATACTCAACGCTCTTATACAAGAGGAAGAGATAAAATTGATCATACTTGAAGATAAGTTTTTAGATCATGTTTTTGATGTGAGAGAAGCAGGTTATAACTTACCTATAGTATTACTCTATAAAGATTATAATGAAGATCTCATTATAAAAGCTCTCAATAATGGAGTTGATGATTATATATCGTATTCCTGTAGTAATAAGCTTTTTTTATCAAAGATCAAAAACCTTATTAAAAGATATTATAAAAATTTTGATGTGATCAAATATAAAGATATAACTTTTAATTCCAATACTAATAATTTTTATATAAAAAATACTTTGGTAGAACTTACTAAACAAGAAAAAGAACTACTTTTAGAATTCTTTAAAAACAGTAATAAAATTTTAAGTAGAGACTTACTTATTGAAACTGTTTGGTCTGAACATTTTGATATCTCATTTACAGCTGTAAATGTTGCGGTAAAAAGACTTAAAGATAGACTGAATTCATATAAAAGTGATACTTATATTAAAGCGGTTCGAGGGCAAGGTTATTTGTTTTTTTAAAAGATAATACTATGAATATAAAGATAAAAAAAGGAAAGAAAAAGTGAAAAAATATTTTTTATTAGTAATAGGGATCAATCTAAGTTTTGCGGATTCATTCTTTTTTCATTTAGAGAATGACTTTATAAATAATACAGATAGGCATCTAACCAATAGTATGCAATTTTCATGGATGTTTGAAAATATACAAAGTGACTATTTTGATAGTTTTAACTTTTTAATTAATCATGATATTTATACTCCAGATGATATAAAAAGTAAAAATACTGCAGATTATGATATGCCTTATGCAGGCTATATAAAAACGGAATATAACTTCTATAAGTTTACCAATGACTACTATCATTCATTAGGATTTATTGTAGGTTATATTGGAGAAAAAGCTTATGCTAAAGAACTTCAAAAAACATTCCATAATGTCTTTAATGGAAATGATCCCAAAGGATGGGATAATCAAATTGGAAGCAAAGGTGTTTACGGACTTTCATACGATTTTGGGCATAGGCTTTATAAAAAAGAATTTGATGTGGGTAAGGTCGATTTTTCCTATAACTTTCATACAGAGCTAAGTACGGCACAAAGAAATATCTTAACTATATTTTCTTTGAGATATGGAGAAAATCATCCTAATAATTTTATCAATCCTCAAATTAACTTAACAAAAACAAATGGATGGGATATTTCTCTAAATCTTTATTACGATTATATGGACTATTTTTATATAACTGATGAATATGAAGAAGAATATAATATTAATAGAGATAAAACATTATATGGTAGTGGGATCAAATTTAACCTTTATAGAGGTGATTCTATCTATTCTTTAAATTTTGACCAGATGAATATAACCTTACAAAAAAGGGATTATGATAGATGGTTTGGTTTATCATACACCTATATTTTTTAGATACAACTATGTTCAAACTTTTCAAGATCTTTCAAAATTATCAAATCCTAAGTAGTTTTAAATGTCAAAATGTGAGTAGTTTATATGATAATGTGAAACTTTAGATAAATGTTTTGCTTTTTTTGAAGATTCTGAGGGTTTTTCTCTTCCCATTTTTCAAATGAAATTTTAAGAAGATAAAAAACTAATCCTTTTTTTAAGGCTTTGCCTCTTTCGTTAGTTCTTTGGGCTTTTTTCAGAAGTGAATGGAGATAGATTTATTCTTAGGATAAACTGTAAATTTGGATACAAATTTCATTTTAGGGTAAGGATAGAATATATTATAGTGGTACGACTAAAAAGTCTGATACTAATGAATTGGTAAGGTATTTAAAAAGTATAGTTTAGTTTGTTCTTGTGTTGTGTAGCAAAAATTTTATGTGGGAAATGGGATACTATCTATAATTTCAATCTATTCATAGATTTCCAACTTATCAAAAATCTCTTGTAGAATATCTTTATATTCTTTTGATTTATCACTATCGTATTCAATCTCCATTTTAAGAGTATCTATAAAATATTCATAGTCCTCAAATTCCATCTCTTTTTCAGGATTAAAGTAAGATAGTTCTTCCATATACTGGATAAGCTTTTGATAAAACTCCTGAAAATACTCTTCATTTAGATTGGATTGAATGATGTCGTATTGTGATTCTTTTTCTTGACATTTGTTTTCAAACAATTTTTTTTCAATTAATGATAATGTTTTCTCATAACCATAAACTTCTATTGTCTCAAACAAACCTTTATATCTCATTAGCTTTTTATGAAATGATAAGTGATCATAATCATTTTTTAATGTTTTAAAAGATTCCAAAAAATACACAAAATCCTCTAAAGAGCTAATGTTTTCTTCACTTTTTATCTCTTCAAAAGAAGTATTAAGCCATTGATACATCTCTTTTTCAGAATATATCTCCTGAAACTCTTCAGTCTCTATAGGGTGTGTATTGGATACATGACTCTGATATAATTCTAACGATTCCTGCTCTGCTTTATCAATTAATTTTAAATGTTCAACATAATCCTTTCTTGAGTTAAAAGCATATTTCCAATGTTCATTATTTATTGTAAGTTCAAAGATATAGTATTGAGCAATCAATGTATTTGTATCTTTGTATTTCAAAATAAAGTTATGTATTGCCTTCATTTTTACAATAAATAAATACTTGTCCTGTTCAGTAAATTTTCTAGTATCAAAATATTTCTCCTTTAAATTTTGGATCATCTTTTTTTTAATCCCTGAACTAGATCTATTTGCTTTATTAAATTGAGTCTCTAAAAATGATAAAAACCTAGACAAGGAATTACCTGTAAAGTTTTTATCATTTTCAATAAGATACTTAGTTAATTTTTCATAATCGGTTAAATATTTTTCTAGCTTATTTTTTATAAAAATATTTTCTACTTCTAATGCGTGTAATTGCTTTTTAAATAACTCTCTTTTATCAGTATGCCCATATTGCTCTTTATATCTATCAATTTTATAATTCAACTCTTCAAGTTCATTTTGTAAATACTCTATTGAGTAGCTATGTGGATCATAAAAACCAAATGTTTTCCCCTCTTTATTGTAGTAGTTATCTATTGCATATACCAACATCTCTTTTTGTGTATTTAACTGAGTATCATCACTATAATCTGTAGTATGAACATACTCTATTACTTTTTTAAACTTCTCCATCCTTTGAGCTACAAACTTTACTATATTGCCCTTATAGTCTTTTCTAGCTTTTTCAAGTCTATTAATGTCTCGAAGATTATTGTATTTTAGTTGATGATAAATGAGGTTATAGAGCTTTTTTGATAAATTAGTATTAATTCTTTTTTTAGACTTGTCTTTTTTAGATATATAATGTTTTTTTAGATCAGTTCCTTCAAATATTTTATCTATCTTATTAAGAACTATTTGTTTATCTTCAATAAAAAAGGTATTTATTTTTTTCCCATCATTATTTAACCCATTAAAATCTAGTACAATCTTTTTAAACTCATTCAATATATGTCTTGTTTGTTTCTTACTAGAAAGTTCACTATCAATTACAGCCATAATCTCTTTTTCATTGGTGATCTTCTGATCAAATTCATATCGTTCAAATACCATTTGTAGTTCATACTCAAATTTAAAGTCATGCACTTTATTATCTAAAATCAAATCAAGTTTGTATTGATTCTTTGATTTGTCAAATGAAACATATATCTCATTAACATTTTCATATTGAGAATAGGTATCTAAGGTTCTTGTTAAATTTTTGTGATGCCTGACATATATATCTTTTGAGTATCTTGGTGTTTTCATTTTTTTCCTAAATAATTATATTTATTATTAATAAGATATTCATATTTATACTTTATTTAAAGTATTTATTTCTAATTGTTAAACCCTCAATGAGTAGATAAAGTCATTTTAGCATAAATTTTATTAATTATAATTTGTTAAAGAAAAACACAAAAGGAAACAATATGAATCAAAAATATTACTCAAAATTAATCCACGAAGAAATGATGAAAAAATACAACAAATCAACTCTTACAAAAAAAGAATTGTCAAAAGAATTAGGTGTAAGTGTTTCAACTATTAACAAGTACATAGGGGACAAAGAAGGTATCCCTGAATATATCAAAGTAGGTACAGGAAAAAACGGAACTGTTCTTTTCCCTGTTGTCAATGTAGTTGATTATCTATCAAATACCATAAAGGTTGCGTAGATGATCCAACAGATAATTTTAATATTCAAATTATCGATTGGGTCATTTATGACTGCAGTTATTGTGATGTTGCAACAGTTCAAGTCAAATAGACACTTCACCCAAGCATCTTTCCCATTGATATTAGATCAAAAAGTCCTAATAGGAGGGACAAATAATATGAAAAATATTTCTATTAATACAAACATTACGTCTACTGGTTCTATAAACAATAACTCTACGGTTTCAACAAAGAAAGGAGAAACACCAATGTCAAATAAATCTGTTAAAAATAAAAAATTCATACCTGAAACAAGTGTTGAACTTAATAAAAATCTAAAAATATTTTCATATGCTGGGTCTAAAAAGAAATTTGGTGATCAATTTAATGAGATCCATTCATATATTGATTCATCAATATATGAAGGTAAAAAAATAGTTGTTGAAGATTATATTGAAGGATTTGCTGGTTCACTTGCAGCTTTAGTTCACAATACTAAAAATATTACAGCCTCTAGATATATTATCAATGACCTAAACTCTAAACTTATCAATATTTATATCCATATCCAAAATAATCCTCAAGTACTTTGGGAATCGTATTGTATGATTGAAGATAAATTTGAACAATTAGTGGGTGAAGATACCATAAAAGTTAGAATCTATCCAATAGAGGATAGAAAAGATATTTCAAAAGCAGAAGATTTTTATAAATATATCAGAATATTTGTAAATGAGAATCAAGATAATCTTGATCTTACCCATGCTGCTTGTATGTTATTTATTTTACACCATAACTTTAATGGTATGTATAGTGAAAACAAAAAAAATGAATTTAACGCCTCTTTTAACTGGAATACTCAACAAGTTAAAAGAGAGGTAGTACAAAGTTCTATCTTTGATCTTCATAGATTTTTTTCAAATAATATCGTTGTCTTTGAAACTCTTGATATAGATTCTCTAATCTCTAAATATAATAATCACGATACATTTATATATTTAGATGGACCCTATATAAATACAGGTATTCAATATGTAAAAAGAAGAAAAAAAGAGGATTCTTTTAACTTGATTGAAAATCACTTTAAAATGATTGATACATGTTCTAAATATAAGTATGTGATGTACTCAAATAACCATGATGATAGGTTTATTGAATATTTTGATCACCATATCAATTTTTCACGAAAACACTCTGTATCGACTAAAAAATCTAAAAAATCAAAATTAGAAATTTTAGGGATTCAGATCAATTCAAAAGATGATTCAAACACTTCTGTTCTTCATAAAACTAGATTTAAAGAAGTACCTAGTAATCCATCTAATAATGTTGAACCTACAAAGATATCAATGGATAGTAATATCTTTGTATCTAAACCATATACGCCAAAAAATATAAAATTGTTTGAAAGCTTTGCTGGAATGGGTGCTCAACATAAAGCACTATCAAATCTTAATAATGTAGAGTTTGAAGTAGTTGGAACTAGTGAATGGTTTATAGATGCGATTATTGCTTATGATCTTATCCATAATGGGGAACAAAAAGGATATGAGAACGTATCTAGGGAGGATATGCTATCTTTTATCAAAACTTTCACTCTTTCAAAAGATAGTAAAAAACCATATAAAAAAGAGACCCTTGATAAATGGAAAGATGAAAAACTAAGAAAACTCTACACAGCACTAAAAAGAACAAAAAATGTTGGTTCAATTGTTGATATTAAAGGGGAAGATCTTCCAAGTGATATAGATATCTTCACTTACTCGTTTCCTTGTACTAATGTATCGGTTAGTGGTCTTTTAAATGGTTTATCAAAAGGTTCAAATACTGCTTCATCTTTGGTTTGGGAAGTAATAAGAGTTTTAACTGAAATGAAACAACTTAATAAACTTCCAAATGTTCTTTTAATGGAGAATGTCAAGAATTTAGTATCTAAAAAGTTTATCGAGGATTGGAATATGATCAAAGATGAATTAGAGCTATTAGGGTACAACACTTATGATAAAGTTATAAATGCAAAAGATAAAGGCTCTATCCAAGCAAGGGAAAGAGTTTTTGGGGTGTCTGTATTAAAACAAATTGATACAGGTTTTAAATTCAATGATACTATTATTAAAAACAATAAAACCATCAAAGATATTTTAGATACAAATGTTGATAATTCTTATGAGCCTAATAAAAAAGTTGAAAATACTCATATCATTGAAGATTATATAATGAGAATATCAGGAATGAAATACATGAAGTTAGATGGTTATTCTGCTATAGATCATTACAATAAAGTGTATGCTATTGATGGTAAATGTCCAACCTTATTAACAAACAACAATCATAAAATTTATGATGGTAACAAGATAAGACACTTTACCCAAAAAGAAGGGTTCAAATTAATGGGATTTGATAAAAGTGATTTTACAAAGATTGAAGGTCATATGTGCAAAACCAATGTCTATAAATTAATTGGCAACTCAATCGTTGTTGAAGTGTTAGAGGATATTTTTTCTGATATCAACACTCAAATTCTAAATAAAACTCCACTCATATCTTCAAATAATATTGAAGAATTAAAACATGTTGCATAAAAATAGGGCTTATTTCCCCTATTTTTTACACTTAGTCTTATTGCACGGCATAATGGTCTTACATTTAAAAATATAAAGGATAAAAAATGAAATATAATATAAAAGATAATTTTTTGGTAGATAATTCTGATAATAGAATAGATCTTAATAAATATGATACCCAAACTGCAATAGATATGCTGGATTCTTTAAAAGAGTGTAGTAACTGTATTAATTGTGAGCACTGTATAAATTGTCATGAATGCATTGATTGTATTGACTGTCATAATTCAAACCATTGTAAAAGCTGTCAATATTCAGAAAAGTGCTTTAACTGTGATGGTTGCTTTGTATGTAGTAACTGCTATTCTTGTAGCTACTGCGAATCTTGCAGTGACTGCCAAAGCTGTGATGGCTGTAGAGGTTGTGAAGATGATAGATGTGCTGT
This sequence comes from Arcobacteraceae bacterium, assembly GCA_963667095.1. GTDB lineage: Bacteria > Campylobacterota > Campylobacteria > Campylobacterales > Arcobacteraceae > JAIOSF01. The sequence continues at coordinate 796,856 of OY762960.1, forward strand.
TAATTTAATTTTATGTTAAAAAATAACAAGATAAAGGATTAATAATGAAAAAAATAAGTTTATATAGGTTAGAAAATATAATATTTAAAAATCAATATAATAGAGTTGTAGTTACTGAAGATTTAAATGATATAGTCAGATTTAGTTTATATGAGGACTTTGCTCCAGATGATCTAAAAAGAAACTGTTATATTCATGAAATAGTGATAGATGATAGATGGCAAAAATATACAAAGACTCAAATCAAGCAAAAGTTAAAAGATTTTTTAGAAGCTATAAAAAGTTACTAATTGTTTGATAAAACTACCAGAATGATAAAAGAGATTACTTTCATCTTATAATGTACTTTAAAAGCCCTTTTTATTTGAGGCTTTTAAAGTACAAAATATTAAAAATCAATTTTATTTAAAAACTCTAGCCCACTATCATGCTGTAATTTTGCATATCTTAGAGTTTGTTTTATATCTTTATGATTCATTAGTTTTTGTATTGTAAATATTGGCGTATTATGAATAGCAAGTTGTGATGCAAATGTATGACGCAGCGTATGCGTTACCACTCTATTTTTAAGATCGTTTGAGTCTAAACCTTGATTAAACAACCTATCAAATATAGGTTTTAACTGTCTTTGAATATTTTTAATTCTATATAGGTCACTATCCCCTACAATATCTACTAAATAATGGCTACCATCTATTGAACTTTTATTATATGTATTATCTAAGTATTTAAAATATTTCTCTTTAATAAATCCATAATAAGTAGAATTATTTTTAATATCTTTTAACTTTATTTTTCTACCTTTAAAGTCAATATCTCTTTTTCTAATATTTACAATAGTTGAAACCCTACCACCTGTTATTAAAGATAGAATACAAAAAGTGTAAAGTGTATAATTATGCTTTACTTCATTTAAAAGTAGATCTATCTCCTCGAGTGTTAAGTATCTATCTCTTTCATTATCAACTTTTAAATTCTTGATTTTACTTCCAATGTTCTCACCTTTATATAGTTTTTCTGCAATAGCAAAATTATATATAGAGGTGATCAAATAGATTACCATATTAAGAGTTTTTGGTGCTAATACTTTTTTAGGGTCAGATGCACTCTCTTTTCTCTTATCTCTCTTAATCTGTTCAATATGAGATTTCTCAATTGTCTCAATATCCATGTCGGCAATATAAGGTGCTATATGATTTTTATATTTAGATTTAATATCAACTAAGGATCTTGGTTCAATATCTAATGCTTTATTTTCAAAGTATTTAGTAGCCAGCATATCAAAAGAGATTACATTTTTTAATTTACGCTTGTTTCTTACTTTTATATTTGGGTCATCTCCAAACTGTATTTGATTTTGAATTTTGAGTCTTTCATTGAATGCAAACTTCTCAGTAATACCGCCACTTTTTTTACCGATACTTACTGTTTTTTGTTTCCCCTCATGATCTCTGTATGTGATATAGAATGAGCGGTCACCATTTTTTAGATCAGTGTAATAAACACCTTGGTATTTTTTACTTTTTATTTTTGCCATAATTACCTACTTCCCTAGTGTATTTATAAATTTATTAAATTTTTCAAGTGATTGTTCCTTTATAGACCATTTTTTTATATTGTCTATATCAATATCATTTTTTGAAGCGACCCAAACTGCCTGAGTTAAACTTTGTTCATCATCCCAATGAAAATAAGCTGCAAGTCTATCTTTCACACAATCCGTTGGGGTAAGAAGTTTAAGAGTTCCATATTTAGTATCTATTTTATCAATTTTATTCACTGGTTCATCTCCTACTCCTAATGGACCAGAAGGAAATTCAATAAAATACTTTGTATCCTCATGAATAAAATATTTACCCTCTTCTTTAAATCCAAGATTCAACATTACATCTTTTATTTTAAAAAATGTTTCATTATATCTGTTGATTAAATCAAGATCATAAGAAGTATAGTCTCCACGACTGTAGATTTCAACACAAGAACCACCAGATAAAACTACTTCTATATTATTTTTTTCAAGTTCAGAGCAAATATATGCAGATAACTCGGTCATATTCATATCTCTAATCATAATGGCTTTCCTTTTCTTCTTGGTCTTTTTCTAACATTTGATAAGCTATCTTTTAATTCAGGTTTGTAAAATTCTTTTGCTTTATTCAATATTGCTTTTAATTCATCTAAAAAAGCATATCTTGGATTAAAACTATATACTACTGTCTTACCAAAATTTTGACTTATTAATATTCCGCCTAACTCTAATCTATCAAGTTGCTTTTGAACTGGATCAACAGTAAGTTTATAAAACTTTGCAATTTCACTAGCATAGCCACTATCATTTGCTAATATAAATTGTAAAACCTGTTCTCGGCATTTACTTCCAAATATTGGTTCGAGCATCATAATAGCTCCTTTTCTATTGAATAGTTTTTATTACCTATATTATAGTATATATAAACTATTAACTAGTTAAATGATATAATCTTCCAATTTATTCCATTTTACAGAAATTGATAATTATAAGTTATAGCTATTTTAATGAAATTAAAAAAAGTGAGCAAAAAGTGAGCAACTTTTTATAAAACATTGTAAAACTTTACAATATTAAAGTTGAATAAAATATTAAACAAATGCTTATTTTAAAGGCTTTTATAGGTGTTTATCAGTTATTTAAGGAAGGTCATAGAAACATTAAAAAAAAGTCTCCCTCCTGACACCATATACTTACTATCTTTACAGATATTTTCACAAAACAACATCATTATTTATATTTATTTTTTTTAAAAGCTATAATTATCAAACTTTTATATAAATTATTTACATTTATGTTGTATAAAGTTTTATATATACAAAATTGTAACATTATCTTATTCTATTTATTTTTTCCTTACCTCCTTTAAGAAGCTTATTAAATACCTTAAATAAGGCATATTTCTATTGTTTTTTGATTATAAACCTATGGTATACCTTATGCAATTATTCATATATACAACTTGTAATTCAATTATTACAAAAGATAAGGAGTTTAAAATGTATGAATGTCAAATAGTAGAAGTGGAAGATATAAATTTTTGTCACTTTATAAACCATTATGATGAAGTTGAGAAAGATTATCTTATATATGATGAAGTTTTAGAGTTTGATGAAGTTCCTTCAGACTATACGGAATATGAAGAATATAAATAAAAACTAAAAAAGCCCTACTAAAAAGTAGAGCTTCTTTATAAATTTCGAATTTTAAGTAAAGAGGAAGTAAATGAACAACTTCAACTTGTAATACAATTATAAAAAACGAAAATGAAATGAAAATGAAATTGCATTAGAAAATATTATAAATAAGCCTGAAAAAATTTATTTAATTGATTTGCAAACTTTTGTGCATCTTTTTGAGTAAAAGGTGGTGGACCTTTTGTTATCTCACCACTATCTCTAATACTTTGCATCAAATCTCGTACAGCAAGATACTGTTTGATATTTTCTGTTGTATAAAGTTCTCCTCTATGGTCTATAGCGTGAGCATTTTTACTGATTGTTCTATCTGCAAGAGGGATATCTGCTGTTATGACTAAATCTGATGTGTCTATCATCTCTATGATTTTATTGTCTGCTTCATCTGCCCCTGCTTCTACTATGATGTAGTGAATATTTTTTGAAGTGCCTATTGATATTTTTTTGTTTGATACTACGAAAGTATCTATAACTCTTTTATCTATAGCTCGTAAGAGAATTGGTTTTAGAATATTTGGTAATGCATCACCGTCTATGTAAAGTTTCATATTTTATTGTACACTCTTTTACTTTAGTTCATATAAGAAATTTCTTTAAAAACTCTTCCCTAGTTAAAACCTTTGCTCCAAGTTTGAGTTTATACTCCATATAGGGATGCCCTAAATTCCAAAAACTAAAATGGTGTTTTTCAAGATATTTGGCTAATAATACTAGCTGTAAATTTCCATAGTTATTGTACTTTTTTTCTTTTGAACTAAATCCACTTAAACTTGTATAAATTTTACTTTTTGTGATATACCCTATCTCTGCTGCAATTATCTTTTTAGTTTCACAATCTACAATACCAAAACAAACTATCTCAAAATCATCCTTTTTATAATCTATGAGCTTTAGCTGTTTTAAAAGTTCACAGTATTTTCCTTGTATCCAAGAATTATTATGATAAGAACTTAATATATCCATAATCTCTTCAAAATACTCATCTCTAAAAAAATGGTATTCTGAAGGTTGTTTTAAAAGTTTTTGTACTTTTTTAGAGATATGTAAATCATCAAAATTTAATACAGCATACTCAAACTGTATCTCAGGGAGTAGATACTCACACTCGTTTTCTTTGTACCAAATAGAGATAAATCCAGCAAGTGCCAAGTCAATATAAAACTGCGGTGAGAAATCTTCACTATAATAATAGTTTAACTCCATATTTTTATAAATAAAATTTTCTAAAAGATCACTATTTAAAATAATATCATGAGTTATAGCATATATTTTATGTGACACAAATACCCTTTTATTTTAATCTAGAAAATATTTCACTTATTTTATCCAAATTAAAATCCATCTCTTCTAACTCTATTTTTATATCGGGTATCTTAATATGTGACATATCAGGGAGAGTTTGTACAAAAAGAGTTTTCACTTCTACAAACTGATCTTTTTTTACTAGATTATTTTCAATACAATATTCTAAAAACCTATTATATCTATCTTTAAAAATAAGATATTCTTGTTTTTGTTTTTTTGTTACTATAGTATCTTTTATCAAAAATAAAAATGATTGCAAAAGAAGCTCTTCAACAGTTATATTTTCAGGATTTTTTAGGTCAATAGCACCAATAGATTGAGCAAATTTATAAAAGGAAATTATTTTATAGTCTTTTGTATTAATCATCATAAACTATTATAGAGAAATTGGTATTAAAAAAAAGGGAAATTTAGAAGTAAAATGAGAAAAACAATGTCTTTTCGTGTTTTAAGTTTAGTTTAGGAGACTGCTTAATGATTGAGATTAGCACTAGTAAATAACATTGTTTAACTCTTTGAATAATTATAACAAACTATAAAATTCTCTACAACACTTTTGTAGTATAAAAAATATACAATTACATTTTTGCATCAAATACTCATAATATCTCAAACCGATACTTAAGTGGAATATTAGTAAAATCCCTTTATCAAGCTTTAGGGAAAAAAATGTCAAAAACAATCATAATAACAGGCGGTGGCACAGGTGGACACTTAAGTGTTGCTCGTTCTTTTGTAGAAGAATTTTATAAAAGAGATTATCAAATTATCTTTATAGGTTCTACAAAAGGTCAAGATAAACAATGGTTTGAACATGAACAAAAACTTCACAAAACTTTTTTCCTTGATACTCAAGGTGTAGTAAATCAAAATATTTTTGGAAAAGTTATCTCACTTTTTATGATACTTAAAGCGGTTATCAAATCTATCCAAATCATTAGAAAATACAAAGTATCAAAAGTAGTTAGTGTTGGTGGTTTTAGTGCCGCTGCTGCTAGTTTTGCTGCTGTGGCGACAAAAACTGATTTTTATATCCATGAACAAAATTCAGTGATGGGAAAACTCAATCAACTCACATCAAAGTTTGCAAAAGAAATTTTTAGTTCTTATCTTCCCTCTTCAAAAATTAAAGACTACCCTATAGCACAAAAGTTTTTTGAACATCAAAGAGTAAGAACAGAAGTAAAAACTATTATATTTTTAGGAGGTAGTCAAGGAGCAACAGCGATCAATAACTTTGCCCTGAAAGTTGCTCCAAAACTACAAAAACTAGATATAAATATTATACATCAAACAGGAAAAAATGATTTTACTAGAATCAAAAAAGAGTATAATAAACTCAATATCAAAGCTGATGTTTTTGACTTTTCAACACAACTTTTAGAGAAGATGGATAAAGCAGATTTTGCAGTAAGTCGTGCAGGTGCATCTACACTTTGGGAACTTGTAGCACTTGGTATCCCAACATTTTTTATCCCTTATCCTCACGCAGCTGCAAATCATCAATACTATAATGCAAAATATTTACTAGAAAATGAATTATGTTTTTTACAAACACAAGATGAGTTAGATGAAGATTACTTCTTTCAAGCTATAAAAAGTGATATAGAAACTAAAAGTACTCAGCTTTTAAATACTATCCATCAAGATGCTATAAAAAATATAGTGGAGATAATTGTAAAATAGATAATGGCACTTTCAACCAACAAGCAAACATTATTATTTATACTCATAGCCTTTCTATTTAGTTTCTCTTTACGCCTTATTTGGGTGTATCAATTTAATGACTATGAACAATTTAAATTCAACAATGAATTTATGATAAATACAAATGATGGTTACTATTGGGCAGAGGGTGCTAGGGATATTTTAAGTGGCGATCAAAATATCAATAAAAACTCACCAATACACACAGCAACTTCACAGCTTACAGCTTTGATAGCCAAAATACTTCCTTTTAGTTTTGAATCTATTATATTTTATATACCTGCTTTTTTTGCTTCTCTCATTGTAATCCCTATTATCCTAATAGGACGAAGTATCGATAAACTTGAAGTTGGATTTATAGCAGCACTACTTGCTAGTATTGCATGGAGTTATTATAATCGTACCATGGTTGGATATTATGATACTGATTTTTTAAATATTGTATTTCCTACTGTATTACTTTGGTCGCTTATATGGGCTATAAGAACTCAAAAGGAAAAATATCTTTTGATTACTGCTCTTGATATCTTAGCATATAGATGGTGGTATCCACAAAGTTATAGTTTGGAGTTCGCTTTTTTTGGACTGATACTTGGCTTTGTAGTATATCAATATATCAAAAAAGAATCTTATCAATTTAATCTTGTTCTTCTAACTTTTATGATGTTTGCTATGATGGGACTTGATGGATACTTTAGATTGAGTATTGTTATAGGGTTGTTTCTATTACTGAAATTTAAAAATAATATATTTCAAAAAAATATTTACTTCTTATTTGTTTTGTCTCTTATACTTTTTATGGCTACAGGTGGATTTGATCCTATTTGGGGACAACTCAAAGGATATGTTTTTAAAGATACTATCTCTACAGTAGGAGAAGATTTACAACTTCACTACTATACTGTGATGCAAACCATTAGAGAAGCCAGCAAAATACCTTTTGAAACTTTAGCAAACAGAATAAGTGGGCATACCATCACTTTTATTTTTTCAATTATTGGATATGTTTGGCTTATCTTACGGCATCCTGTTATGCTTTTGACTCTTCCTATGCTTGGACTTGGTTTCTTAGCTTATAGCAGTGGTTTGCGATTTACTATATATGCTGTTCCTGTTATGGCATTTGGGATTGCTTTTCTTCTCTATGAACTAAGCCAATATATGAAAAACCTTTCTTTACGACATATTTTTTTATCACTTACTACAATTGCCGTTTTAGCACCAAATATACAACATATTATAAAATATAGGATACCAACTGTTTTTACTAAAGATGAAGTAATGGTATTAGATAAATTAAAAAATATAGCTTCAAGAGATGACTATGTAGTTAGTTGGTGGGACTATGGTTACCCAATACGATACTATAGTGATACAAAAACTTTAAGTGATGGAGGAAAACATAGTGGTGCAGTAAACTTTCCTATTAGTTTTGCTTTAACAAATCCACAAAAAGAAGCCGCAAATATTTTAAGACTTGATGTAGAATATACAGAAAAGACAGTGAATGCAAATAAATTTGATAAAGATAGAAATAGAACAAATATCTCAAACATGACTCTTGATTATGGCTTTAAAGATACAAATGACTTCTTAATATCTTTGCAAGACACGATAAAACTTCCAAATAAAACAAGAGATATTTATCTTTATTTACCAAACAAAATGTTGAATATATATCCTACTGTACAGCTTTTTTCAAATATAGACTTAATGAGTGGGAAACATAAAAACTCACCATTTTTTTATCGAACGACCTCATTTCAAGATAATCAAAATATCATTGATTTACAAAACAATTTTATAATCAATAAACAAACAGGACAAATAAAGCTCAACAATCAAAAAATTTCTATCAATAATTTTGTAAAAACATTTTATGATAATAATGGTAATTTACAAAAGCAAATACAAACTATAGATACACAATCGCCTTTAAATGTTATCTATATGTCTGAATATGGACAGTTTTTAGTAGTAGATAATGGTGTCTATAACTCAACTTATTTTCAACTTTTTGTATTGGAAAACTATGATGAAAACCTCTTTGAACCAATCATCTTAACTCCACTTGCAAAAGTATATAAACTAAAGGTATAAAGATGTGTGGAATTATTGGTACAAATTATAACTTTAATGTGGATTTTCTAGAAGTAACAAATCTTATGAAAAACAGAGGTCCAGATAATAGTGCTATAAAACAAATAAACGATAACTTTTTTGGACATACACGACTTAGCATCATAGACCTTGACACTGAAGCAAATCAACCTATGATTTTTGATGATATTTTAATAGTTTTCAATGGTGAAATCTATAATTATGATGAGTTAAAACAAAGTGAAGATTTAGAGTGTACAACAGCTAGTGACACAGAAGTTCTTATAAGACTCTATCAAAAATATGATACTAACTTTTTAAACCTTTTGAATGGTGCTTTTAGTTTTTGTATCTATGATATTAAAAAAGAGAAGTTTTTTTGTGCAAGAGACAGATATGGGAAAAAGCCATTTTATTATTTTCAAAAAGATGGAAAGTTTATTTTCTCTAGTATGATAAAACCTATTATAAAACTTTTAGGCTTTACTCCAAAACTCAATAAAATAGCACTTTCACAGTACCTTCAATATTTTACCCCATTAGCTCCACATACCTTTTATCAAGATATTTATAAGCTTGACAAAGCAAGTTATTTACTCCATCAAAATGGAAAACTAGAGATAAAAAAATACTACAAAATCAAAACCTATAAAGCTATAAAAAATGAGAAAACTGCTTTAGAAACTATTGAAGAACTTTTAGTAGATAGTGTGAAACAAAGATTGAAAAGTGATGTTGAAGTGGGTACTTTGTTAAGTGGTGGTATTGACAGCTCTCTAATCTCAACTATTTATGCACAACATACAAATCACCAAATAAATACTTTTAGTGTAGGATATAAAACGCATAAAAAGTATAGCGAACTTCCCTATGCTTCAACCGTAGCAAAAAATATCAAGAGTAACCACACTGCACTTGAAATAGACCAAAAAGATTTTTGTGAAAGTCTTGAAGAGGTTTTTGAAAATCTTGAAGAACCTCATGCAGACCCGGCAAGTATTCCTCTGTGGCATCTTACAAAAAGAATACATAATCAAGGTATCAAAACTGTTTTAAGTGGAGAAGGAAGTGATGAGCTATTTTTAGGCTATGATAATTATGCAAAATTTTTAAAATACTATCAGTTTAGTAATACTCTTTCAACACAACAATATAGCTTTATGAATGATATTATAAGCTCTTTGTCATCAGACACAAAAGAATCAGAATATTTAAGACGAGTTATCAAAAAAGAAAATCTTTATAATAGTTTTGGAGAAATTTACACCCAAGCTCAAAGAAAAAAACTTCTTACAAAAGTAAGTACTTTTAAAACAGAAACTCCTAAAAAAGACCCCATAGATTGGATGAGTTATATTGATATGAAGATATGGTTAGGGGAAGCTTTGTTAAGTAAAGTAGATAAAATGAGTATGGCAAACTCTGTCGAAACTAGAAATCCATTTTTAGATTTTAGACTTGTAGATACTGTTTTTTCTTGTGACAATAGCCTTAAAACTGGAGATACCAATAAATATCTTCTAAAAAAAATCGCTTCTAAATATATCCCAAAAGAGATAATACAAAGACAAAAGAAAGGATTTAATAGCCCTTTTAATGAGTGGTTATTTGCTGAATATAAAGATAGATTGTTAGAAGATATTTTATTAGTAAATAAACATAGTGATTTATTTAATGAAACTTATGTAAAATATATCTATGCACAAGCTAGTAACAACAAATTTAAACAACACTTCTATGCTTTATGGTTCTTTAGTAAGTGGTATTACAAAAATTATTTAAGTTAAAATTTAAACTAAATATTATAATAAACATAAGTTACAAATATATTTTAAGAGTCATTTAAATCTAATTTATTATACTTTCAAAGTGTTCATACACTCTCCTTTTAAAGTCCAAAGCATAACTTGGATAAAGTTGAAAGCTAGAAGCAACACACTTCTAGCTTTTTTTATTTATGAAAATTAGTAAGGATTACACTATGTCAAATGAACCAAACTTACAAGATATTGAAGATTATAACAATCAAGAATCACCACAAAAAAGAAACACTATCAAAATAGTAATTGCAATTTGTTTAATTGTTGGTGCAATTTTAGCTGCATTCAAATACAATTATAGTACAAATGAAGACTATGTTGGAACACCAGAAAAACCAGGAATCAATACAACAAAAAATTTTTAGTTGACATTTGTTCATAAAAATGTTAGAATTCCGCAAAAATTATACCTTATAAATATTATAAATATAAGTTATATAAAGGATTTTTTTGGAAACTTTACAACAAGAAAAAAATAGACTTAAATTTTTTCCTATAATGATGTATGCCATTGTTATGGGGATGAGTGGTCTTACAATTACCTATCAAAAAGCTGCACTTTGGCTTGACTTTCCTCATATTATAGGAACTACACTTATGTATATAACTACACTTATTTTTATAGTTGTAACTATTACATATCTTATGAAATTTTTTACTTATAAAGCTGCTGTTCAAAAAGAGTTTAGCCATCCAGTAAGAATCAACTTTTTTGCTGCTGTGTCTATCTCTATGTTAATGTTAGCGATTATTTTCAAAGAAGAATACCAAACACTTAGTGCTATATTTTGGTATCCTGGTACTGCGTTGCATTTTTATCTTACTATGCATACAATAGCCTTTTGGATAAAAGACAATCAAGAATTATCACATTCAAATCCTGCTTGGTTTATCCCAATTGTAGGAAATGTACTTATCCCTGTAGGTGGAATCGGCTTTGCTAGTACAGGTGTATTAATGTATTTTTTTAGTGTAGGTATTTTCTTCTGGATTATACTATTTTCACTTATTTTAAATAGAATTATCTTTCATCATCAATTAGCTGTAAAATTTATGCCTACTATGTTTATACTTATTGCACCACCTGCTGTTGGGTTTATAGCATATTTTAAACTTTATGGTGTAATTGATATATTTGCTATTATGTTATTTAACTTAGCATTGTTTTTTACTTTTTTAGTTGCTTTTATGTATAAAAGCTTTTTAAAAATACAATTTTTTATCTCTTGGTGGGCATTTGTATTTCCCGTTGCTGCTATGGCTATTAGTTCTATGCTTATGTATCATGTCGTAAATGATCCAATGTTGTTAATATTATCGTATGTGATGATTGCTGTTACAACAGTTATTATCTCAATAGTTATATACCAAACAATCAAACATATGACAAAAAAAGAAATTTGTATTCAGGAGTAGTGAAATGAAAAAATATATTCTCGCTTTTATAGCACTTCTTCTTTTAGGTTTAGTTGGTAGTGCGATATATGAACAAACTACAAAAGACAAAGTACCTGGAAAAGCAAAAAGATTAGAATGTCATAAAAAAACTACAGCTTTTGAAAGAGGCTATGGAGATGAAGATATTCAAAAAGCTCAAAAAGCACTCTTAAATGGGAACTATCAGATTATCTCAGGAGTTGATAAGTCAACATATATGGAATCAACTTTATTTAATTTTGTAGATATGAGTAAACTTGATAAGTATCTCAATGAAGTCCTACAAAAAAGAATTATCAAAAAAGAAAATATTAAAGATGAAGCCATAAGAGTAAATTATAAAGTTTATGAAAATGACAAAGAAGACCCTAAGAAAAAATCAGACAACTGTAAACTCTTTCGTGGTTATGTTGTGATGAAATTTATAAACCAAAACAACAAAGTAGTTTATCAAATACAGATTGATTTTATGGATCAAAAGGGAAAAGATATTCCAAATACTTTAGAATGTGCCCTAGAATCATTTTTAACATTTAACAAAGGAAAATAATATATGAAAAAAACAATATTTATGGACAAGTACCCAGTATATAGTCTAGAATTACACAAAAGTGAAATGTCACTAAAAACTACGCAAGAGGTAGTAAACTATTTTAAAGAAAAGATTGAAGCACATCCTATAGCTAAGTTTATAGCAATATTTGACCACTATACACATACAAAGAATTTAGGTGGAGAGATTATGGATGGATTATGTGATGCTTATAATGTGGTATTTTGTTTTGGCGCAGCAATACCAAATACAAAAATATTAGCAGCAAGACCAAGAAGTATCGGAATCTGTGAATTTGAAGATAAATTTATTATAGAGTTCTTAGAAGCTCCAAAAGAAGAATTACATAGTGTTATGGAGAATTGGGCAAAAGCACTAAAAGTATAATTTAAATTTTCAATAGTTTTGGTATACTTGCATAATGAAAAACTTAAATATTGCAATAAATACCAAAACTAAAGTTATTAAATACCTTGAAACAATCTACAATGTAGAATACTACAAACAACAAACACTTTTAGAAAAACTTCTTCTAAAAGATAAAAAATATCCTGATATATATTTTCACCAAGGAAGTTTAAATACCACTGCTTTGGATATGGTAGAAAATTCTAAACTCACGATAGTAAATTCAAATAGTATAAAAGAAACTATCTTAGAAAAAAGAAGTTATCTTAACGAAAATAAAATTTTTATTCTTTATCCCTATATCAATGCAACAATAAACTATGATAAAAAAATCAAAAAAGAGTTCAGGAAAACACATAACATTTCAAAAGAAGATAGAATTATATATTTTACAGCAAAAGATTTAGCTCTAGGAGGTCTTGATAAAGTTTTAGAGATAATAAGTCAATTAGAGAAAAAAAACTTTGTACTTCTTATTGATACAGATACTCTGCAAGCTCATACACTTAAAGATAAACTAGTAAAATTAAAGATTAATGATAAAGTACTTATTCTTGAAAATTATGCTGAAAAAGATAAACTTTTTATCGCAGCTGATATTTTTATACTCCCAACAAAACAAAAACTTTTTGCACCAAATGTTTTAAAAGCTATGTACTACAAAAATGCTATTTTTGTAAATAGAGATAATGCAGCTGCAGAAATCATAGATGCATTTTCTTTAATTATTGGGCAAAACGATCAAACTATTTCATTTAAAATAGATGCCCTTTTAGGGAATAAAGAAGAGTTAAAAAAAATACAAAAAGAAAACTATCTAGTAGTGAAAAATATCACTTTTAATACTTATATAGAAGAACTAAATACAATTATTAAAGATAATTTTGACTTTTAATGATTATTTCTATATAATTACGCCAATTAAAGGTATTTAGTAGGGAAACAGGTGGTATTTATATCCTTGTTGGCAACTATTTTAGTTGTTTACGCTATCCGAACAGACTTTTGATAAATTAAAATATTATACAAAGGAAAATAGATGAAAAAAATTCTATTCTTAATGGTTGCTATTGCAACTGCTGCTTTTGCTTCTGATGCAAATGTTGCTAACGAAACTTTAAAAGCTTACTCAGTACTTGCTGCTGGTGTTGGTCTTGGTCTTGCTGCTCTTGGTGGTGCTGTTGGTATGGGTAATACTGCTGCTGCAACAATTGCTGGTACAGCTAGAAATCCAGGTATGGGTGGAAAACTTATGACAACTATGTTCATTGCTTTAGCGATGATCGAAGCACAAGTTATTTATACACTTGTAATTGCTTTAATTGCTTTATATGCTAACCCATTTTTAGGGTAATCATAGTATATGATTTATTAAAAGCTAAGTGGCTAAAACCACTTAGCTTTTTTTTTAGGTAAAATTATTGAATTTAGATATATTAAAAGATAAAAAAATACTATTTGTAGAAGATGATGAGTTAATAATTAACTCAATAGAACCTGTGCTAAAAAAAGTATTCCAAAATATATTTATGGCTAAAAATGGAAAAGATGGACTTGATCTTTTCAAAAAAAACAAAGATATAGATTTTATTATTACTGATATAAAAATGTCTAAAATGAATGGACTTAAGATGATTGAAGAGATTCAAAAAATCAAACAAAACATCCCAACTATTCTTATAACAGCAGATGGAGAGTATGAGTCTTTTTTAAAGGCTGATGAACTTGGTGTTTATAGATATATCTTAAAACCACTCGATGTTCAAGAGATTCTTGAAGCAATTATCAAACACATCGAAAATAACTAAAAAAACTCTTTTATAGCTTCCAACATCTCATCAGAAGAAGTTATCTTATTAACTCTTTCTCTAAAATTATTTGCACCATCATATCCTTTTGAATAAGTATGAAGATGTTTTCGAAACATCACTACACCATACTCATGATAATGTTCTATCATTTTTTGAAAATGCTCAATAATAATCTCTTTTTTTAATTCATTTGTTAATTGTTCATCGTTTGAAGCTATTTGATGAAATATCCAAGGTTTTCCAACAGCACCTCTTCCTATCATAATCCCATCTGCATTTGTATGGTTTAATACATATTTTGCCTTTGCCAAATCTGTAATATCTCCATTTGCAATCACAGGAATACTCACAGCTTCTTTAATAGCTGCTATTGCATCATAATCAACAGGAGCTTTATAAGCACCTTTTTTTGTTCTTCCATGAACTGCTATAAAATCAACACCACAATCTTCAACAGCTTTAGCAATATCGATAGGTATTTTTTCATCTACACCTATTCTTACTTTTGCCGTTGTGTATTGTTTATTAGAATATTTTTTAATAGTTTTAAGTATCTCTTGTAGTCTTGGTAAATCTCCTAAAAGATTTGAACCACTTCCATGATTAAATACTTTTGGTGCTGGACAGCCACAATTTAAATCGATCCCAGCAATACCCTCAATCTCATTCAGTTTTTCAACTGCAAGTTGCATAATATCTTTTTTACTACCTGCAAGTTGTACAAAATATGGATTTTCATTAGGTGATTTAGTTATCATTTTCAATGTTTTTTCACTGTTATATGCAAGTGCATTTGAACTTATCATTTCACTAACAGTATAATCAACACCAAAATTTTTCACTACTGACCTAAAAGGTAAATCAGTATAACCAGCAAGAGGAGCTAATGCTATAACTGGTTTTGAGAAGTCTATTAAAGTATTAGCCATTTTTTTCTATGGAAATTATTTATAACAAATAGAGTCTAAAGAGTATGTATTTTTACCACTATCTTTTAAATCAACTAAAGCTTTAAATGGTGTATATTCATTCGGAGCACTATTATCTAAAATATCTCTCATTTTATCAACCATTTCATACTCTGCTAATACATAAAGATATGCAAATGTATATTCTTCATTTTCTACTGTTAAATCTTCATATAATTTAATAATTTGATCAGGAGACATAAGAGATTTATAATTTTTAGCTATCTCTATAAGTTGTTCATTTGTTAATGTTACTTTTTTAATAATATTTAACACTTGCTCATTTGTCATCGCAAATTGATCTTCTTGTTCACCATCTTTTTTTAGAAGAGAAACAACCATCTCTTCGTCAAAACTAATAGCGTCTAATAATTTTTTGATTGTAGTCATTGACTTATTGTCTAATACTTTATGAAATGCTGTTTTTAATATTACTTGTGGATAGTTACTACTTTTTTGTAAAACTTCCATAGCAAATTCAACATCTTGATCTATTCTATTTTTAAAATTCTCTATCATCAAAGGATTATTATTGTCTAATTTTAAATCTTTTGTTGAGATATACTTTCCAGATCTTATTGTAAAAATTTGATCTATTGTTTTATTTATATCTTTATTTTCACAACTAAAATTACTATTTGTTATATCAATATCAAGTTGTTCTAAAATAGAACCTATCTCTTTTAAGTTTTTATTTTGGAAACTTAACTTTGATGTTTCATTTAATAGTTTTTTATTTATTAAAGCTCTTATAGCATCAGAATCTTTTGTTACAGCTTTAATAGTAAAGTAATTTTTTACACCATAGAAAAGTATATGTAAAATTGTTGCTAGAAAAAGTATAATTGTAGGAAATACAATCCAAGCAGCAATTGGGAGTATCAAAACATAATCAAATATCTCAATTCTATAGTCACCTGACTCAAGGCTGAATGTATAGGCAAATACTGCCAATACTAAAATAATTGAACCTAATATATATTTTTTTAATCCCATTGTGTTACCCTTTTAAATATTATTAATTGTTGTTTTCGTGAATCTCTCTACAATCTGTACAAAACTTAGCAAAAGGTTTCGCCTTTAGCCGTCCTATTGCAATCATCTCATCACACATCTCACAAATACCATAAGTATTGTTTTCAATGTTTTTAAGAGCTTCATCAATCTCTTTTAATTCTTGTTTTTGTTGGTTAATTATAACACCTGATGTGAAACTATCACTGCTAGCTTCAGCAAAATCTAAATCATCTTTACAATCACAATCGTTAAGTTTAGATATATTATCTATACTATCTTCTATATTACTTTGAATGATGTTTTTTCTTTCAAGTAACATCTCCTTTAACTCTTCTATCTGTTTATTCGAAGCCACTTTCTTATCCTATTTTATAATGTTGTGCGATTATACTAAATATTTACTGAATTATTTATGATAAGGGTGATTATTTAATATACACAATGAGCGAAAGATCTGTTCACACAATACTAAATTGGCTACTTTATGTGCCATTGTTAAGTCACTTAAAGAGATTATTTGGTCACATTTTGTTAAAAATTCCCTATCAAAACCATACGCTCCACCTATAAAAAAATTAATATTAAGTTTATTTTCAAGTAAAGTGCTGAATTTAAAGCTATCTACTTTTTTTCCTAAAACATCTAATGCTACATTATAACCTGTACTTAACTTAGGTATATATAAATCATTATATGCTTTTTGAGACTCTGACTCCCCTATAGTTTGGGCTTTTGATATCTCTTTATTGAACAAACTATGCACTTCAACATTTGCCCATCTACTTGACATTTTGATAAACTCTTTAATAATTGGTTCAAAATTATCATTTGATTTTTTTACTATTTGATAAATATTTATTTTGCAGTTAATAATAGTTTCCTTAATGATTTTTGGATATTATACCAAATTATAAAAAAAAAGGAATTTATATAAAAAATACAATAAAAAGTATTGCAATAGGTGGTTTTGATGGTATGCATTTAGCACATCAACAGCTTTTTTCACAACTTGGTAAAGATGGTGCTATAGTAGTTATCTCTACAAGTTATGCAAATTTATCTCCTAGTGTCAATAGAACAAAATATACCTCTTATCCACTATTTTATTATCCTCTTGAAGATATAAAACATTTGAGTGGTGAAGAGTTTATAAATTTACTGTATGAAGAGTTTCCAAAATTAGAAAAAATAGTTGTTGGTTATGATTTTCACTTTGGGTATCAAGCAAAGTATGATATAAATAACTTGAAACAACTTTTTAATGGTGAAGTTGTTATTGTTGAAGAATATAAAGTTGCAAATATAGCTGTACATTCAAGAGTCATTAGAGATTATCTAAGAGATGGAGATATCAAAACAGCAAATCAACTTTTGGGATACAATTACAACCTTAAAGGGAATCATATCAAAGGACAAGGTATTGGTGCAAAACAATTTGTAGCAACAATTAATATTGATGTAAAAGATTTTTTAATTCCCAAAGAAGGGATTTATATCACAAAAACAGTATTACACAATAAAAGTTTCAATTCTGTTTCTTTTATAGGACATCGTCTTACAACTGATGGTAAATTTGCAGTTGAGACACACCTCCTAGATGAAACTCTTGATATAGAAATACCTAAAGTTCTAGAGTTAGAGTTTTATGAAAAATTGAGAGACAACAAAAGATATGAAGTTTATGACGATTTAAAAAAACAAATACTTCAAGATATAGAAGAAACAAAAAATTGGTTTAAAAAGAGAGAAAATAGTGAAAAATGTTAAATTATTTGTGGAATCACAAGATATAAGTAAATTGGATATTTATGCCCATTTAAAATGTAATGAACAAGAGGTTAAGATATTACAATACTTAACAAAACAATATATAATAGGAAATGACAATATTCTTGTTGTAGATATTTTAGGTGAATTTTATGATATAAAAAAACTTGAACATATTGAAAAAATCTATCTTATTAAAAATTTATTAGAATTAGGTTGGGTAACGCAAAGTAATTTTATCACAACAAAAATAAGTGAATTATCCCAACTAGAACTTATAAATACAGCAGTAAGTTTAAGTAGTTCATTTTTAAAACTACTTGAAGTTGGTTCTTTAGAATTAACTTTGCCAGCAATCAAAGAATATAGTGATCATCTTGAGTATCTGCAAGATCAGTTTTTCAAAATTGATTTAGCTCAAAAACTCAATATCGTAAAACATAATTTTGATGAAAACTCACCAAATGCAAATCGTCTAAGAAGTAAGTTGTCTTTACTTGAAAATAGGATTAAAGAAAGAGTTGAAACAACAAAAAATACTATTATGTTAGAAGACTTTTTTAAAAAACATGATTTAGCTGAAAAAGAGCAAATGATATTTTTAGCACTTTTAAAAGAGGAGTATGGAGGAAGTGATGAGTCTATAAGAGATATGAATTCTTTAATAGCACTTATTTCAGATGATGACTATGAAAAAATCAAACATAGAAGTTTATTAGAAGAGAGTGGAAATCTTATTTCAAATGGACTCATAGATTATGATGAGATGCTTACACCTTTTGGAGGAATAAACAGAAATTTTTATATCCCAGAGTCAATTCTATATAAAATATCACATCCTGTAAAAAAAGAGAAAAGACAACAAAAAATAAAATTAGATATGCTTATACAAGAGCAAGAGATGTTTGAACTAATAGAACCAAAAAAATCTCTTGAAGATGTTGTATTAAATAAAAAAACTAAAAATACTCTTGATTTACTACTTAAACAAGTTGATAAGAATGTAGTAGACAGACTCAAAAAATGGGGAATCAAGGATAAGAAAAAAGGGATTGATGCACGAATTATTTTTTATGGTGCAGCTGGTACGGGAAAAACTATCACTGCACTTGCACTTGCAAAATCTTTAAAAAAACAAGTAATAAGTTTTGATTGTAGTAAAATTTTATCTATGTATGTAGGGGAAAGTGAAAAAAATGTACGAAAAATCTTTGATGAATACAAAGAGTTATGTATAAAAACAAAAACTGAACCTGTTTTACTCCTCAATGAAGCAGACCAATTTTTAAGTAATCGTGTTAGTGGACAAATAAGTGGTAGTGACAAAATGCATAATCAAATGCAAAATATATTTTTAGAGCAAATTGAAAAATTTGAGGGAATATTAATTGCAACTACTAATTTACTAGATAGCATTGATAAAGCATTTTCACGAAGATTTAATTATAAAATTGAATTTTTAAAACCTGATATTGAACAAAGAAAAATACTATGGGAAAAATTAATTCCAGAAGAGCTCCCTCTTTCAGATGATTTTAATATAGAAAAACTCGCAAAATCTCATCTAACAGGTGGGCAAATTGAGATGATTATCAAAAATACAGCTTATAAACTAGCTATTGAAGATAATGCAATATTTAAAGTTGAAGACTTTCTTGAAGAGATTATAAAAGAAGAAAAAAGTATGTTTGATAAAGATAAAACAGTTGGTTTTGTAAGTTAAAAAATTATATTTTTATAAGTACAATAATTATTTTAGCTTGTGTAGTGTACAATGTTTTTCAAAAAAATAAGGGAACTAATTATGGGGAACATGTCGACAAAACAGAAAATTTTCTTAAATATGATTACATCACTAATAGGCTTATGTGCTGTTGGTATTAGTGGGTATCTTGGAAAAACAACTGTTTCAATTACTTTAATAATAATCTTTGGATTTATTATAGCAGCGTATAGTTATATAATTACAAAAGATGCAACTAATGGTTTTAAAAAATTTGAAACATATTTTGATGAATTTTTAAATTTTATTGCATTAAAACAAAATAAAATAGAAAAAGCAACAAATATACAAAATGATGATATGGGTAAAATCTTATCAAAAATAAATGACGCTGTTGATCAATTTCAATCAAACTTACAAACAGATATGAAAGTAATGGGTGAAATTGTTTTAATTACTGATAAAGTTGAACAAGGAATATTTAAATGTAGAGCTAAATCATCATCTAGAAATCCTATGTTATCGACCTTAATTGTTAATGTAAACAAGATGCTAGATGAGATTGAAGGGATGATGTCTGATCTTTCAGGAGTACTCACCTCTTATTCAAAAGATGATTATAGAAGCAAAGTAAATATTCCCGAGCAAGTAAAAGCCGATATGAGAATAGTACTAGAAAGCGTAAACACCCTAGGGGAATCACTATCAAATAGCGCAAAAATGAACCTAACAAACGGAGAGCACTTAGAGAATAGCTCATCAACAATGACTCAAAGTGTAACAAACTTAGCAAATAAAGCAAACCAACAAGCAGCTTCCTTAGAAGAAACAGCAGCAGCAGTAGAAGAGATAACAAGTATTACTAGAAATAATGCCAATAATGCAGTCAAAATGTCAGAACTTGGTAGTACAGTAAAAACAGAAGTTTCAAATGGTATGAACTTAGCAAATGAAACATCAAGCTCAATGGATCAAATTAATGAACAAGTAACAGCTATTAATGAAGCAATAACAGTAATAGACCAAATAGCATTCCAAACAAATATACTTTCACTAAATGCAGCAGTAGAAGCAGCAACAGCAGGGGAAGCAGGGAAAGGGTTCGCAGTAGTAGCCCAAGAAGTGAGAAACTTGGCTTCAAGAAGTGCAGATGCAGCAAATGAGATAAAAGCACTCGTAGAATCAGCAGCAAATAAAGCAAACCAAGGGAAAAAAGTAAGTGATAATATGATTACAGGATATGAATCACTTAATGAGAACTTTAATCAAACAATAGAACTTATAGAAGATGTAAGTAGAGCTAGTAAAGAACAGATGACAGGGATAGAACAAATAAATGATGCAGTAACAATGCTAGATAGAGTAACCCAAGAGAATGCAAGTGAAGCAAATTCCGTAGCTCAAATAGCACAAGATGTAAGTAAATTGGCAAATGAATTAGTTTCAGATGCACAAGCTAAGAAATTTAACTAGAAAGGAATTAGTATGGCAGGTGAAATAGTATTAGATGATTACGCATTCCTAGTAAGTGAGACAGATAGTAAAGGTGTAATCAAATTTGCAAATGATGATTTTTGTAAAATAGCAGGATATAGTTTAGATGAACTTATAGATAAACCACATAATATGGTAAGACATCCAGATATGCCAAAAGCAGCATTTAAATCACTTTGGGATACAGTACAATCTGGAAATGTCTGGACAGGATATGTAAAGAATGCAACAAAAGATGGAGGATACTATTGGGTATTCGCAACAGTATTTCCATTTGAGAGTTGTGATGGAGGGAAAGGTTATCTTTCATGTAGAAGAAAACCTAGTCGTGAAGAGATTGCTGAGCATGAAGCTTTATATAAGCAGTGGAAAGCTGCTGAGTAACTAAATCTTCTCCCATAAAGTGCCATTTGGTGTATCCATTATAGATATACCTTTGGCTATCAGTACTTCCCTTATCTTATCTGATTCTTCAAAGTTTTTATTTTGTTTTGCCATTGTTCTTTTATTGATAAGTTCTTCAATTCTATTTTTTTCATCATCACTAATACCAAATTGAAAATATTCAAAACTATCTTTAGATCCAACTCCTAAAAGTTCTGCTACAAAATCCAAGGTAGCTACAAGTTCCTTTTTTAAAGCTTTATCTTTAGGATTATTATCTAGCTTATCATTTATATTAGATATATATTCATCAATAAAAGCCAACGCCTTTGAAGTGTTCATATCATCATTTAAAGATTCTATTAACTGTTTTTTTAATTCTTTATTAGGATTACTTGAAGTTGTTCCATAAACTCTTTTTTTCAGTCTATAGAGTTTATCAAGTCTTTTTTTACTAGAAAGTAAGTCTTCTTCATTAAAACTCAAGTCAGCTTTATAATGTGTACTCATCATATAAAACCGAATAACTTCACCATCATAGTTTTTTAAAGCATCTTTGAGAAAAAAGCTATTTCCAAGTGATTTTGACATTTTTTCACCATTAATATTCACAAAACCATTATGCATCCAATATTTTGCTAACTCTTGAGAAGTACAACATCGTGTCTGACTTGCTTCATTTTCATGGTGAGGAAAAAGTAAATCAGCTCCTCCTCCATGAATATCTATAGCATAAGGTAAGTTATGATTTGCAAGATACTTATCTATCATAGCACTACACTCTAAGTGCCATCCAGGTCTTCCAAAGCCAAAATTTGTCTTATATCCTATCTCATTTGAATCAAAAAACTTCCATAGTGCAAAATCTTTTTGATCTTTTTTATGACTATTTGATTCTACTCGCGCTTGTGAATTTTCATCACTAATTCTATGAGAAATTGAACCATATGATTCGTCTTTTGAAGTATCTAAATAAACACCATCTTCTAAGATATATGCTTTTTTTGTATCTAAAAGTTTTGTACACATATCTTCCATAGCAACAATATTTTGTGTTGCTTTTGGTTCAAGTGTATTTGGTAAAATATTTAAGCTATCCATATCTTTTTTATAACTATTTATATAATACTGTGTAACCTCTTCAAGAGATTGTCCACTTTCCTTAATTTTTCTAATAATCTTATCATCTATATCAGTAAAGTTTTTAGCGATAGTTACTTCATAACCATTCACTTTAAAAACTCTATGTAACACATCAAATACAATAGCACTTCTAGCATGTCCTAAGTGTGCATCATCATACACAGTTGGTCCACATACATAAATAGTAACTTTACCCTCTTCTTGTGGCTCAAACAATACTTTTTGTTTTTGTGCACTATCAAAAAGATATATATCTGATATTTTTGCCATTAGTTAAATAATGCCTCTAAACTAGATGTATCTTTTGTTTTTTCTTCTGTTGTATCAACACCATCTGCTGCTGTTGCTTTTGTATCACCCTCTAATACATTTAATTCAATTTCACATTTTGTTAACATAGAAGCTAGTCTAATATTTAAACCAACTTTTCCGATAGCTCTACTTTTTTGATCTTCAGCAATTGTAACTATCGCTTTATCTTTCCCTTTTTCTCCAGCACCCTCTTCTATTTTTACACTTTTAACAACTGCTGGACTAAGAGCTCTACTTACAAACATCTCTTTTATTGGTGTATATTCTATACAATCTATATTTTCACCATTAAGTTGTTCACTTACAGCATTTATTCTCACACCTTTTACACCAACAATAGCACCAATTGGGTCAACGTTTGCTTCATTTGTTGATAAAGCTATTTTTGCACGGCTTCCTGGAATTCTTGCTGTATTTTCAATAGTGATTTTTTTATCTTTAAGTTCTGGTACTTCAAGAGTTAATAAACTTTCTAAAAACTTTGGACTTGTTCTTGAAACTTCAACTACAAGACCATGTTGTTTGTCAATATTTACACTTCTTACAACTGCTTTTAAAGAGTCTCCAACTTTGAAAGTTTCCCCTTTAATTCTATTTTTTCTAGGTAAAATACCTTTTACTTCACCTATCTCAATAAAAGTATTGTCATTTTGATCAACTCGTGTTACAACACTTGTGATTGTATCTCCTACTTGATCGTTGTATTTATTATATAAATTATCTTCTATAAATCTTTGTAGCTTATATTCTAAGTTACTAAAAAGAATTGTAGCTGCATTTCTTCCCATAGATTCAAATTCTAAATCATAATTCAAAAAGTCACCAATTTCAAGGTCAGGGTCTATCTCTTTTGCTTCATCAATTGATAAAAAGTTTTCTGGATTTATAAGTTTTCCCTCAACTCCATTTTCTTTTTCCCAATCGTTTTGTTTTTCTCTTTCTTCTCCTGAAAGTCTTTTATCATCATTAGATACTACTTCTATTTTTTGTGAAAGTTTTAAAGTTTTATTAGCTCTATCAATATCAGCTTCATATACTAAGCTATCATCTTGCATTTTTTGTGCTGTTTTTATAAGTGATTCTTTCAATGCATTTTCAACATCACTTATTTTTAAACCTTTTTCATAAGCAATTGAATCTATAATATCTATAATTTTTTCCATAATTTTTCCCTGTCTTTTTACTTTTTTAACAATGCAATGTCTTTTATGATTTTTTTGCTTTGTAGAGTGTTATTTTAACTTAAGTTTTCTTTAATTAAACTTTGTTGAAATTTGAGAGTGTTTTGGAGAAGTAAGGTTATTAAACCCCACTAGCTTCCATAAGTTTTGCTTGATGATCTGCAATAAGTGGATCTATAATCTCTTCTAATAATCCATCATTCATAATAGCATCAAGTCTATAAAGTGTTAAATTTATTCTATGGTCACTGATACGACCTTGAGGATAGTTGTAAGTTCTAATTCTTCCACTTCTATCCCCTGTTCCAACTTGAGCTTTTCTATCTGCACCAGCAGCTTCCATTCGCTCTTGTTCTTGCATATCATAAAGACGAGCTTTTAAAACTTTCATCGCTTTGTCTTTATTTTTATGCTGTGACTTTTGATCTTGGTTTGTTACAACGAGTCCTGATGGTATGTGAGTGATTCGTACAGCTGAATCTGTTGTATTTACAGACTGTCCACCACAACCACTACTTCTCATAACATCAATTTTAAGATCATTAGGATCTATATGTATCTCAATATCATCAACTTCAGGAATAACTGCAACTGTAATAGCACTTGTATGAACTCTACCTTGTGATTCTGTTGCTGGTACTCTTTGAACTCTGTGAACACCTGATTCAAATTTCATTTTACTATAAACTGATTCCCCTTTTACAAGAAAAACCATCTCTTTATATCCACCTGATTCAGATTCACTACTATTCATAATCTCAGTTTTCCAACCTTGATTCTCAGCAAATCGTATATAAGTTCTAAATAAATCTGCAACAAAGAGTGCAGCTTCATCTCCACCTGTTCCAGCTCTTAGTTCTATATAGATATTTTTATCATCGTTTGGGTCTTTTGGTAAAAGAAGGAGTTTTATCTCCTCTTCAAGCTCAGGTTTTCTAGCCTCTAACTCTTTAAGTTCTTCTTTTGCTAGTTCCCCCAACTCTTCATCCCCTAAAAGCATTTTATTATCTTCTATATCTGAAATAATAGTATTATATTCACGAGCCGCTTCAACAACTTTTGCTATACTAGATTGCTCTTTTGATAGTTCTGTCATCTTTTTAATATCATTTAAAATTGTATCAGATACTAAAAGTTTATTTATCTCTTCATATCTATCAATAAAATGTTGTAGTTTGTCTTGTAACATAAAAATACCTAAGTGTGGATTTGTTGTAAAATAAAGAAAAGTAAACTATTATATACCTAAAGTATATGATAGTTTAAAATTAAAATTAGTCTTATAAAGCGTTAACTTTAGTTTGTAATCTACTTACTTTTCTTGCAGCAGTAGCTTTTTTAAGAATATTTTTGCTTACACAGTGGTGAAGATATTTGTTCGCATCTTTCATTGCTGTTGTTGCAGCTTCTTTATCATTTGCTTCTACTGCACTTAAAACTGCTTTAGTAACGTTTTTGATTCTTGCTTTGAAGAATTTGTTTCTTTCAGTTTTTACGATAGTTTGTTTTGCTCTTTTTGCAGCTGATTTATGGTTTGCCATAGCTGTTATCCCTTGTTATAAAAAATTTAGTTTGGAATAATACTTAAGATGTTCTTAAAGAAAGCTTTAGTAACTAATAAGTTACAAGAACCTCTTTTACATCTTCAAATACTTTTGCATTACAAAATATTTCAACTTTTCCCGCTATTACTTTATCTAAAACAATAATCGTAGATAAATCATATTGGTTTTTTGTGATACTATTTCGTAGATTTAATTCCTCTTCAAATTTCAAAGGGTTATATATAAGTTCATAAACAGAAGTATAATCACTATTTGCAAGATAATTAAATGTTTCTAAAGAGATTAGTTTTACCTCATCACGGTTAAGATAATGAATATTATTGATTACTTTTTCAACTCTTCCAGTTGTTTTAGCATTTTTTAAAGTTGAATAACATAAAAAATAAGATGGAAGAGTTTTTTTGTCAATACTTATTTTTCCACTCAAAAGTCTATAGTTTAAAAATCTTTGTTTAATTATCTCATAGTTTTCTATACTATCTCTTTGTTCATATAAGGCTAACCTTTCCTCAATAGATTCAGGCTGTATCTGCTTTCCTATTGGTTGCATCAATTCATCTGCTAGTTTTTCTTGATGTTCTCTTTGTGCATTTAATCCATATAAACATCCACAATAGTTTTGTCGATAAAGGTTATTTTGTTTTACCTCTTTTCCCTGAAGTTCCACACCATTACCACTTCTATAGTCTTTAAAAATAAATTCACAATTATATTTTTGGGCTAATTTATTTCCAATTTTTTCTAATTTATCTTGTGATTTTTTTGGACTTATTAAAAGTGTTGTTGTAAATTTATTATGACACAATTCCAAAGCTTTTTGAACACTTACCTCTAATCTATTATCAAAACAAACGGTACAACGATCTCCTTTTTCAGGTTCATTTTCCAACCCTTTTGTAAGAAGTAGCCAGTTCTCTAAATCATATTCTCCCTCAAGAAGTTCAATATCCAGTTTGTCACAACTATACTGTACATCTTGTAGTCTTAATCTATATTCACTATATGGATGAATATTTGGATCATAAAAAAACCCTACAAGTTTCTCTTTTGGATACTCTTCTTGTAACCTTTGTAAAAAGTAGTGACTATCAACACTACAACAAATATGTACTAACATCGTTTTCCTTTTATAAAAACTACTTCAAATTCTAAATATTCTAAAGAATAATTCTTATATAAATGTTTTGCTTCTTTATAGATAAGCTTACTTCCGCCACTGACCCCTGAGTTTTTGATATAATCAAATAGTTTTTTTTTGTCATCAAATTCCAACTTATAATTCAATATTTCATACTCACAACTGTAATACTCATCAAATGCTTTTTTTATCGAATCAATATCTAATATTGGAGATTTTTTCCCAGTGAGTTCAAAAATTGTTTTAAAAGTTTGTGAAGTAAATAAAACCATATTTATATTTGGTGAAATACTCTGTAGAGATTTTACAATTTTAAATAAATTTTGTGACCACTGTAAAGCAGATGAGGACAACACCATATCATAGCTATCTTCTTTTATATTATCATAAAACTCTTCACTATCAAAATCTAAACATACTATATCTAAATTTTCTTTTTTGGGATGGATATCACACATATTTTCTGAAAAGTCTATCGCTTTATAATATTCAAAATCAAAATCTATATTTTTGAAAATTTGTCCTGAACCACAGCCAAGTTCAAGAATCCTTTTAGGTTTAAAGGGAAGTTCTCTTACTAATGCTTTAGAAACTATTTGTTGTATAATATTATAATGATTGTATTCATTTGCATGTTTAGAAAACTCTTTTTGTACTTTACTCATATTATATTTGTCCTCGTAACTTACTCCATAAAGTACCAATATATTCATGCCAAGCTATCTCTGTTTTTTGTAAATTCCCACCGCTAGGAGCTGATAAAGCTTCATTGCTACCTTTAATTTTATAATCTGTTGGTGCAGCAATAGGAGATAGTCCCTCTTTTCGAAAAAGTGCCATAGCCCGTGGCATATGATATGATGAAGTTACCAATATAAACTTTTCTTGCCCCAACAACTCTTTAATTTTTATAGCTTCCTCTTTTGTATCTTTTGGTTGCCTGTGTATTATGATATCTTCTTGTTTTACACCTATTTCAGAAAAGACATTTGCAGTTAAAACAGCTTCAGGAATTTCTCCACGACCAGCATATCCTGAAGTGATTATTTTTGCATTTGGAATTTGATGATATAATCTTAAAACTTCCCAAGCTCTATTCTCCATATCTCCACCTAAAAGTAAAATATATTTTACTTCAGATGGTATCTCTTCTAATTTTTGATAAGTGGCTTCAAGTGGTTTGATTAAAAAATTAGAAAATGGAACATAACTTATCAAAGCTATCCATACAATACTTATAGTTAAAAATACTTTGGCACTTTTAAATCTATTTTTATATAAAAATATAAGTCCTATTATTGCCAAAACCAATCCAAGGCTTAAAGGCATAATAAAAGCACTTATAATTTTTTTCAAGACAAAAGCAAATTCCATAAATATCCTTATAACATAAATTAAGATAGTATTTTATCAAATGGATACTAAAACTACGAATACCACAACCAAGGGAAAATACTTTGAAAACAAAGCTGTTGATTATCTTCAATCAAATGGCTTTGAAATCATAGAACAAAACTATCACGCAAAAAAACTAGGTGAGATAGATATTATCGTACAAAAAGATAGTGTATATCATTTTGTAGAGGTAAAAAGTGGTGAAAGTTTTGAAGCTGTTTACAATATCACTCCTCAAAAACTGTATAAACTCTATCGTGCAATTGATTATTATCTGAAAGAGAAAAAACTTGATGTAGCTTATTGCATAGATGCTATTATTTTTGCAGGAGAAGAGATAGAATATTTAGAGAATATTACTTTATAGTTTCTTCTTTTTTTACTTTTTGCTTTTTTACTTTAGGGATATTTCTACTAATTGAAAGCACCATACCAATAGCTATGGAAATCCCCAACATAGAACTTCCCCCGTAGCTTAAAAAAGGTACTGCGATACCTTTAATAGGTATCATTCCTGAAATACCATACGAGTTAATTAAAAAAGCAATACTTATCATCAATCCAATCCCAAGTGTAAAAAGATGATATTTTGCATTGGCGACTCTTCTACTTGTTCTAAAAACTCTAAAAATTATCATAAACAAAGTAACTACAATAAGAAAAAAACCTACAAAACCCACCTCTTCTGTAATCCCTGCTAAAACAAAATCTGTATGAACTTCACTTAAAAAACCAAGCTTTAAGGAACCATTTCCAAGTCCCTCTCCAAAATATCCACCGTTATGTATAGCATTAAGAGAATGTCCTACTTGATATGGCTCAGGGAACTCTTCGATTCTCAAAGAAGTTGCAATACTCTCTGGCATAAAAGACAATACACCATCTTGTACCATACTCCACCAACTTTTAATTCTAGTAATTCTATGTGGAAACAGTAAAATTAAACTAGCCAATCCCAAAAATGCTATTCCTATAAGGGAAGCAAATATTTTCCAACTTCTATTAGCAAAAATCAACATAATAAATAAAATAGCTGCAAGCAATACAACTTGTCCTAAATCTTTTTGTAAAACAGCTATTAAAAATACAGAAAAACCAAACACTAAAGCATATGGAGCAAGTACTTTTAACTCTTCTTTAAAAGAGAGTTTATCCAAATCTAAAAGTTTTCTATGAAATGACCAAGCAAGATAATAGATAAAACCAATTTTAAAAAACTCTACAGGAGATATAGAAACCCCTGGTAATCGTATCCATCTTTTAGCACCACCTGATTCTGTCACCAAAGAAGCTGGTAAAAACTGCATAATTATCATCAAAAATAAAAAAAATAAAAATAAAAACCAACCAACTTTTGGTATCAAAACATCTGGTTTTATTTGAGATAAACTCCACATAATAAGAATAGATAAAACACCTGTAAAAAGTTGTCTAAGAAAAAAATGGAACTGTTCATAATCCCAATAAACAACAGTATATATAGATAATGAATAAGAAAATAAGATACTGATAATTATAAGTGTTGAACTTAAAAAAAACAACACATAGTCAGGCTGTTTCTCATCGCTTAAGGATTTAATCATATTTTTGATAGAATTCATTCGGGAATTATACCAATTAAAACCAAAACTTTTCACACTATGGATGAGGAATGTCTCTAAAAAAACAACAATTACCAGTAATGAAAAAGATTTTAATATTAGTGATATTAATATTTATGTTTTTTTCTGTATTGATATATTCAGTTATAAGTACAATAGGAAGTGATAGGGACCTTCCCTCTCTTACCTCTGTAAAAAAAGACTTAGCTGTAAGAGGTAATATTTATAGTAATGATGGATTTAAAATAGGAAGTTCAAGAAAAATATATTCTGCTTCAGTTG
Organism: Arcobacteraceae bacterium; assembly: GCA_963667095.1. Lineage (GTDB taxonomy): Bacteria > Campylobacterota > Campylobacteria > Campylobacterales > Arcobacteraceae > JAIOSF01. The sequence continues at coordinate 827,192 of OY762960.1, forward strand.
ATACCCGCTCTATAGATAAAAATAAAAAAGAGTTATTTATAACACTTTTCTCAATATATAGTGATATTCCAAAAAAAGAGGTACGAGAAAAACTATCACAAAAAAATGGCTATACAATTCTCTCTCGTACAATAAATCAAAAAACAGCAAAAGAGTTAAAATCTCTAGCGTATAAACTCCGAATGCTTGATGTTTTTCAAGCTATTAAATCCAATGGGAATACTTATCTTCATGGATTAGATATCTATGAAACTGGTGAAGAAAGAATTTATCCATATAAAGATACTCTTACTCCTGTTTTAGGCTATATTAGGGAACTTAACTCAAAACAAGGGAAACAACGAGTTAATGGTATCAATGGGTTAGAGCGAGAATTCAACGATAGACTCAACAACTTTCAAGATGGTATATTAAAAGGGGAAAAAGATATCCTCTCATATATCATTTTCAATAAAGACTCCAAAATTATAAAAAGAAAAGATGGGGATGATATACAAATCACAATCCCACTCAAACTTCAAAAAAATATCGAACTAATGCTTGATAGATACAAAGAAAAATTTGAAGCACAAGAGATTCTCATCTCTGTAATGGATAGCCAAACTGGTAAAATTTTATCTCTTGCTAGTTCAAATAGATATAATCCTTCTGATATCAAACAAAATGAGATTGAACATTTAAAAATAAATGCTATTGAATATAATTTTGAACCAGGTTCTGTTATCAAACCACTTGCCATCTCATTAGCACTTGACAACAATAAAGTCAAAAGAGATGAATTGTTTTTTGCACACAATACTGGTAAAAAAAATAAAAAAGGGGAATTCCCACGAGGAAAATACAAAATTGGACGATTTACCATTAAAGATGATCATCAATTTAAAAAAAATTATCTTACTTTAGAAGATATCATCATCTATTCAAGTAATATAGGAACACTTACTATAGCCAATAGATTAAGCGCTGAACAGTTTTATAATGGGTACCTAAACTTTGGACTTTCACACAAAACGGGGATAGATTTACCTTTTGAATCAAAAGGAATCATTCATAAACTCTATCAATACAGAGCAGGTGAAGATAAAGGGGAAGACAATGTTTTTAAAGCAACAGATTCCTATGGACAAGGTATTACAGCTACTTTTATGCAAGTATTAAAAGCTTATTCTGTTTTTAATAATGATGGGAAAATAGTTACTCCATACATAGTAAAAAAAGATCCCAATATCCCTGAACCAAAAGTTATATCATCAAATACTGCTAACTATATGAAAAGAATGCTTATTAAAACTGTAGAAAAAGGAACAGGGAGAAAAACACAAATTGATGGTTTAGAGATTGGTGGAAAAACAGGTACAGCAAATGTGGTGGAAAAAGGGAAATATCAAAGAAAATATATGAGTAGTTTTTTTGGTTTTGTGAATGATAAAAACCAAAGATATACTATAGGTGTAACTGTAAATGACCCTATAAACAGAGGTAAAAAATGGTACTACTACTATGCTTCAAACTCAGCAGTTCCAGTTTTTAAAGAGATTGTAAAGATACTTATTAAGCTAGATTATCTTCATCCAAATAACTAATAATACCTCTTAATTATTTTAGTAAACTAAAAAATAAGAAAGTATCATTAATACGCTCAATTTAATAAAACTTATTACTAAAGTTCCCACAAGATTACCAATTTGACAACTTGTACAAGAGCTATATTTTTTCCCTTCATAGTAACCATATATTAAATATATAAAACCATTTATTACTGCTGTATATGAGATATAAAGTTGATAATCCCAAATCATTTCTAAAGTAGTTTCTTCACTTATAAAAAATGAGCTTACTAATAAAACTGCAATAATCACTAAAAAAATATTTGAAAGTTTATGAAGATAATCTTTATATGATACAACTGGACAACTTTCAGGTATGGCTACATTTGAACCAAACTGAAGTTTCTTTTCAAATCTTTTTTTCTCCTCTTTTGATAACTTATTTAAAAATGTAGAACCAAAAGTATAATCAATTTTTCGTTGTGATAAAATTGATAAATTTCCATCTGCTTTCAGTGAGTGTTGCTTTGCTTCCCTGTCTTGATAAATAACACTAATTGTTTCATACCGTTGTACATTAGCACTAAGATCTGGGAAATAAGAGGTAGTCTCTTGGGTAGTTACCTTTCCTTGTGGATTTATCACCCTTGGATTTATTAATTCTAAATAATCACCATTATCTTGTTGTATAACTACAACATTAAAATAATTCCCTATTTGGTAGGCTGCAAGTCCATCCAATTTATTTGCTTTAATTGTATCTTTTAAATCATCAATTAAAGTAAATAAATCATCATCAAAGACTCTTACATCTGTTGCATACTCAACACTAGGAGGTGTTGGGTATGTAATAATTTCTTTAACCAATGTTAGTGACTTTTACCAACAACAATTATCATCTTTAAATTAATAATGATAAATCTAATAAACTGCCAAATTACACAAGTTCTCATTCTTTTCGCAAATGGACCCGGAGTCATTGTTGTATAGTTTTGACTATATGCTTTAATATTTTTTTCTTCTTCTTTAACTTTTGCCATGCTATTTTCCTTTTTATTATATTTTATAAATTTAACTAATAATGATGAAGATTTCATTCTATTTCAAGGCAGAGACTTACGAAGTTTACGAATGTAAATGAGTAAGTCTCTAACGAAGAAAGAGGATAAAAGATTTATCATTATTCTGGGATTAGTGTCCAACCTGTTTTTAGCTTCGCTTTCCATAGGAATAAGTGATGTAATATATGTTTAATCCAATGTCCAGCAAGACCGATTTCACCAAAAGTGTAATCAGTATCTCTACCAGTTCCTGGATATTTTTCAAAATCTGGAACAACTGGATAAATAGTCATAGCAGCAGCAGTTCCATCAAAAATACCTTTACCGGCACTAGCTACACAAGCTGCACCCATCTCTGCCATACTTGCTTCATGAAGTGGAGCATCTTTCCCTTTTAAGATTTTGTCACAAATACTATGTGCAACAGTTTTTCCCATTATACCTGATGGCATACCAGTTCTTGGAGGTGTTGGGTTAATTGCAGTTCCATTTGGAGAACTCATCGGTTTTGAAATTGGGTGTGGTGGAGCAAATGCAATACCACAAGCAAAGATATTTTCATAAGTTGGGTTTTGATATGTTTTTGGCCAATCTGAAGCTTTCCAATTTTCATAAGCCCCAGCTGCATAGTTTGCATCAACTTTTAAGAAACCATTTGGAGCAAAAAGGGTATCAGTAATATCACTTCCATCTTTATCAATAGCTTTTATACCAACACCTGCAAAAGGAGGGATTAACATAGAAAAGTCAAACTCTTCCTCACCCATACTCCCATCGAGAAGTTCATAGTGTACTTTCCCTGGTTCAACTTTATTTACATGTGCTCCAATAATCCAATCAACACCTCTTTCAGTGAATAATGATTCTGCAAATATTTTAGAACTTACAGCATATCCCATAGTTTTCATATGCAGTCCACCAACACCAAAGTCACCTAAGAAAGATTCATTTGATATCCATTTGATATCTGCCATATCTCTTACACCAGCTTTACTTAACTCATGCTCAATATTAAAAATATACTCAAAAGCGGCACCTTGACAAGTACACATACCGTGTCCTGTTCCTATTAAGAACTTTTGTCTTTGACCCTCTTTCATTTTTTTGATACATTTTTCTAATTCATGGCTTGCATGATGTGCGTGGTCAGCTGTACATACAGATACTGTATGCTCACCTAACTCACTTCCCTCACCTAATCCAGGTGTTGCACCAAAGTTAAGTTTAGGTCCAGTTGCATTGATAAGATAATCATATTCTAACTCTTCTGTTTGCCCTTGTTTATCAGGACTTGTAAACTCAATAGTTACAAACTCTTTGTCACTTCCCTCTTTACCATTGGGATGGATAGATACAGCTTTTGCTTGCTTGTAAGTAATACCAGCTTTTTTATATACAGGAGCCAGATCAAATGTTACATCTTCTGGTGTCATTTGTCCTACACCAACCCATATATTTGATGGTATCCAATTCCATTTAGAATTAGGTGTTACAACAACTACCTCATGCTCACTTCCAAGCCATTTAGCTGCAAAAGTTGCTGCAGTATGTCCTGAAACACCTCCCCCAAGTACAATTAATCTTGCCATATTTACCCCTTTTCCTTAAATTTAAATTTAATTACTTGACTATTAGTCAGACATAAGTAATTGTAATAGATATATTTTTAAATTTTGCTTAAAAAGAAATAAGTTTTAATTATATCATAAGTTTAGTTTTACTTATAGAACATTATATATTGTAACTTTTCCATCCTCTGTTCTAGCATATATTGTGAACTCATATGCATGTTCATGATCTATTTTTATAGGCAGTTCATATTCTCCATTTATAGAAATGTCATCCCAAGAATCATGTCCAATTAACTCCTCTTCTCCTTCATAATCATATCCCTCAAATTGTTCTATAACTATCTCTTTAAAACTAGTGTATTCACACTCTTTTACCTCTAATAATCTTTGGATTACTTTTTTTACTGTAACTCTAAAAACTTTTACTTCTCTTTGTTCTTCAAACATATTCATCCTTATCATATAAAGCTATTGCTTCTGTATTTCTTTGTTTTTTTAATTCCATATCGATATATTTATGGTTTACATCTATCTCTTTTTTATTTAATGCAAGTGTAATTCTATTGGAGTTATTTGGTTTATATTCATAAATATTGAATCCATTGTTATAAATCGATAATCGTATCGGTGTTGCAATAGAATAAGTAGTAACAATTGCATCGTCCTTTAAAATATTTTTTATCTGTGCAAAATATTCCTGTGTCCATAATAGTTTATTCACATCACTACTAAAAGCATCTTGATAAACTATATCAAAGAGTATATTTTGATTATATAAAATATCCAAATACTCTCTAGCATCTCCATGATAGATTTCAATTCTACACTTTTCATCTTCATAAAAAAGTTCTTGAGATAATGTAACAATAATATTTTTTAATGAATCAAACTCTTTTGGAAAAGTAAAGTGTTCTATACTATGAAGTAATTCTAAATCAAATTCAGGGGAATAGATATTGACTTTTATATTTAAATTAGATTTTTGTATATAATACAAAGTAGCTAAACTATTGTAACCAATACCAAAACAGATATCTAAAATAGTTAATTCTTTTTTTACTACTTGATAAGAGATTGCAGGAATAATATGTTTTGAAAGAGACTCATTAAGCGCACCCTCTTTTACACTATGATAATGCTGATTAAACTCTTCACTAAAAAGAGTATTTGTTCCATCTTGTGTAGCTACAAATTTTATTGTCCTGCTCCCCACATATGAAGTTTTTTTCCCATAACTAAATGATATTTTGAAAATATATCAATATCGTTGATAGCACGAAAATTATTCTTATCTAATAACTCTTTCATTGCTTCTATACGCATACTTTCTTTTGTTTGCAAAAGAATTATAAAAGCAGAGTTTTCCAAACTATGATAGATACTACTGATAAATCTATCTTTATTTTCAATATGTTCTAAGCAATCACTTAAAACAGCATATTCAAAGTTTCTATCTTTACATCTAAAAGTTTTTAAGTCTATATCAGAGAACTCTTTGAGTGTAAATTCTCCAGAAGAAAAAGAAGTTATTTTTTCTAATTCATCTCTCACCTCATCACAGCTATTATTGATATTTAATATCGCAAGATTAGGTGAGTTATCAAAAAGTGACCTAAAAAGATCTAACTCTTTAGTCATAACAATACTACTTCTTTTCTATCTCTTTTAGTTGTTTTTTAGTTAAAAGTAATTTTTCATTATCCATAACTCCAACACCTTTTCTCACAACATATGCTGCTGTTTTTTGTGCTGATTTTAAACTATGCATTTTATATGTTCCACATTGATAAAGATTCAATTCAGGAATATCTGCTTCACTTTTAACCTTTAGTACATCTTTCATAGCTTTATATGTTGCATTTGCAACTTGTTTTTCCGTAGGCTTTCCTAAACAACTCATATAAAACCCTGTTCTACATCCCATTGGACTACAATCAATAATCTCAACATTTTTACTATTTAAATGTTCTCTTATAAAACCTGCAAAAAGGTGCTCTAATGTATGGATACCTCTTCCTGTCATTTTATCTTTGTTTGGTTTGTGAATTCTTATATCAAATACACTTATCACATCACCTTTTTTTGACTTCATTGTTTTTGCAATTCTTACTGCTGGTGCAGTCATTTTTGTATGGTCAACTTTAAAACTATCTAATAATGGCATACTTTTTCCTTGTATAAATTTTTTGGATTATAACATAAAAAAACCTAAGTCTTAGATAGACTTAGGTTTTTAGATTTTTCCTTTAAGAAGAGATATATTATTTAAGCTTATCTGCTCTTGGGTAGATGAATACCGCTTGTCTTATGACACTTATTTCTGCTGGATTTTCAATAGCATAAGATTTTAATGTAACAGTTATTGGAGTATCTTTTTCATTACTATCAGCTAATTTTTCCATTGTTGTAAGTTGTATAACTTTTTTTGCCATTTTATTATGACTTAATTTAAATGGTGTAAATCTCTTAATTTGAACTTTCCCTGCATATTCCCCTATCACTTCTAAGTTATAAGTATAGTCTTCTCTTTGTGTATTTTGAAATAATAATACAAAGTTATTTGCAATTTCACCATTATCTCTTATTTTATACAACTCAGTTGTTTTATTAATATTTAGCAGCATATATTCTTTCTTACCACCCATTACAAATAACATACCAATAATCACAACTAAAGCAGCTGCATACATAATAGTTTTACTTCTGATTAGTTTTGTTTTTGTATCTTTTTCTATTTGGTTTGTACTTGTCCACTGTACTAAACTTTCTTTTCCAAGTTTACCCATAACTGTTGTACATGCATCTACACACTCAAGACAATTTATACACTCTAGTTGTGCACCTTTTCTAATATCAATATGTGTAGGACAAACCGTCACACAACTTTGACATGCTGTACACTCATCAGTTTCATTTGCTAAATCTTTTGCTTTGAAAACAATTTTCTCTTTGTTTTCATTATAAATATCCCCACCTCTTTTTGTACTGTAAATTGCTTGAATTGTATCATCATCATAAAGTACTGATTGTACTCTTGAATAAGGACAAACATATACACAAAAATTTTCTTGTAAAAATACTACATCATATACTAAGAAACCTGCAACACCTAGAATAAATCCAAGTAAAACTGTATGCTCCATAGGATTTTTCATATATTCAAAAAAGTCTGCTGGAGGAACAAAATACCACATAAAGTCTGCAGCAGCTAATAATGCAAGTGACGCCCAAATTAAAATTGCAACTATTCTTTTAGAAGCATTTTTAGGATCTTTCCAATCTGGTTCTTTTTGTTTATTTTTAATTCTTCGTAAACCTAAAAGTTTTCCCTCAATTAAATCTCTATAAATAACTCTAAATACAGTTTGAGGACAAGCCCATCCACACCAAGCTCGACCACCTATTGCTGTAGCAGCAAATATACCAAGGAACATTAACATTAGTAAAAATGGCATCATATACAGTTCTTGCATATCAAAAGCGACACCCATTAAATGTAACTGTTTTTTGTCAAATGATAATAAAAATATTTGATTCCCATTTATTTGTATAAATGGAGTTACTATAGCAACTATCGTAGCTGCAACATATGCCCAATATCGTTGTATTCGATAAGAGGTTTTTTGAACTTTTTCACCCATATTAGATCCTTTTGGAAAATTTCTTCAAAATTATATATTATATTAACTTATATTTACCATAAACTATTATAATAATTTTTGATTGTTTCATTTAATAAGTATTATATAACTATAATCTTAATATAATCAATTTATGAATACATTTATTTTAAATATTGAAACAAAAAAGAACCTTTTAGCATTTAGTGCAGGAGTTGATTCAACTGCACTTTTTTTTATACTTTTAGATAATAATATCCCTTTTGATATTTCAATAGTTGACTATGGACAAAGAGAACAATCAAAAGATGAAGTTATATATGCAACTCAACTAGCACATAAATACAACAAAAAATGTTTTATATCCCAATATCCCAAAGAATCTAAATTTTCAGAAAAAGATGCAAGGGATTTTAGACATGAATTTTTTTATGCCATTATCAAAGAGAATGCTTATGAAACACTCATTACAGCACATCAATTAAATGATAAATGCGAGTGGTTTTTGATGCAATTTACTAAAGGTGCTGGACTTAGTGAACTTTTAGGTATGGAAAAAATTAGTTATAAAGAAAACTATACTGTTTTAAAGCCACTTCTAGATTACTCAAAAGAAACATTAAAAAACTATCTTATTTCAAATAAGATTAAATTCTTTGAAGATGAATCAAATAATGATGAACAATATAAAAGAAATTATTTTCGTCATAATTTTACAAATCAACTTTTAAACAAATATGAAAAAGGTATTTTAAATAGTTTTAAATATCTACAAAGTGACTATAACTCATTATTTAATTTTAATAAAGTTCAAAAACAATTTATAGAAGAGTTGACTATATACTCTTTTGATAATGATTTAAACATAGCTATAAGAATAATTGATAAAGATTTAAAAAAAAGAGGAATTATCATCTCAAAAGCTACAAGAGATGAGATAGTAGAAAAAAAAGAGATTGTTGTTTCTCATAAATTTTCTGTAGCTATCACACAAGATAAAATTTTTATAGCACCTTATGTCGATATAAATATGGATAAAAGTTTTAAAGAAAAATGTAGAATAAATAAGATTCCTAAAAATATAAGAAGTTATTTATCTACTGTGAAAAATTTTACTTTTTAAGCTCTACAGTTTTTTTATGATTTTGATTTAATAATAAATTATACTTTATCTCTATACCATTGTTTAATTTACTAAATACAATTGGATAATCTAACAATATAGAAATATTTTGATTATTTACTTTTTCAATAAAATCAAAAAACTCTTTTGGTGTTTTTACAACAGATTTTACAGAAAATTTATATACTAAATATTCTTTTGATTCTTTTTCTATAAATTTAATTATTGAATCATTTAATAATAACTTATTTAAATACTCTGTAGCTTTTCCAATAGATAAAAATTCGAACTTATCATATTTTGAATAATGAATAGGCTTGTCTGCTTCCAATACTTGTTCATTTTCTATAATTGTATTGAGCATTGTTTTATTTTGATGTTTTAATAAAACTTTTGATTCTTTATAAACATTTAAAAGTTTTACTTGCATATCTTCAAGTGATTTACTATCAGGTGTAAATATACATACATAAGTAGAATTTGCTTTGTTTATCTCTAAATCTTTTAAAATAGCATCATAAGGAACAATATCAAATAGCATATAGATATCTTGTAAAACACGATTATTTAAGAAAATATGATTTGGAAACTCCACCTCTTTTTCCACAATAATCTCTTTTTTTACAATCTCTTTTGCCTTTTTTTGAATCTCTTTCTTTTGCACTTTTTCTTCAATAATTTCGGGCTTATTTAAAATTGTATTATACACAACAGCACCAACTGCCAAAATACTTACTAAAGCCAATATCACCCAAATCATTGTATTTTTATTTTGTTTTTTAATTCTTGGGTCTATAAATGAATACTTGTTTGCGTCGTCTTTTTGAGTTATTAGTGATAAATAATTTCCTATCTCAATTGATTCATAACTAACATCCACCATAATTGTTTCATAGATAGAATTAATTTGTTCATCTGATAATGGTTTTAAAGTATATAAAATCTTTACTTGTTCTAAAAATTCAACATCATCATATTCACTGTAATATTGCTGTACCATATCATTTAAAAATTGTTGTATCTCTAAAAAATGTACTTCTTCATAGAGTTTTTGATCAACTATCTCATCATCTGAAAAACTTTTATCAGAGACTTGTTCAAATGGTGTTAACTCTTTTACTTCACATGATACTATTTGTTTTAAATCATTTAAAATCATTACATACAATATATTATTATAAATAAGAACATTAAGAGAATTTTTTACACTTTTATCTTGAATATATTCATATAAAATACTAAATGGTGATACAATATAATCTATCCCACTATTGGCAAAATAACGAGCAGCTGATGTTATCTCATTTTTTGGGGCAACTATACTGTATTTACTATCTAATCTAACAGCTTCATACCCTATAACATCAACATCTTTTGTAGGTATAACTTTTTGTCTATTTCCTTCAAATAAAGATGATAGATAAGTATTAGGTATATTTTTTTGTAAAGTATCTAGTTTAAATAAAGCATCTTGAGGCATATTGTTATCAATAACTAAAAAAGATGATTGTTCTTGCTTCAAGATTTTTTTATCTTGTAATATTACATAGTCTAAGTTTAACTGTTTATTTTGCTTTAAAATATTAACATATTGCTTTTTATTACTACTAAACACTTTAATACCTCTAATTATTTATTTAACGGATGTGACATATTATACTGTTTTAACTTTGTATTTGTGGTTAATTTAGTATAAATTCCTGTTGCTTTTAAACTACTATGCCCTAGAAGCTCACTAATATCATTGATTCTTGCTCCATCATTTAGTAAGTCTGTTGCAAAAGAGTGTCTTAGTTGATGAGGAGATGCTTTTATTCCAATTCGCTTAAATGCTTTTTCCAAACGATATTGTAATTGTCTTTTTGTAAGCGGTATAGAGTTCTCTTCAAAAAGATATACTTTTGGAGCGATGAGATGAATATACTCTTTTAATAAAATATTAACAAATTCATTTGATGGTATCTCTCTTTGTTTATTCCCTTTTCCTGTTACTTTTATACAATCTTTACCTATATTTTCTAACTTTAAAGAAGCCAACTCTGATATTCGAACACCAAAAGAATAGATAAATACTATAATTAATTTTTCTTCTAAAGTTGCATCTTCTAAACTTTCAAAAATATTTTTTGTTTGTATGGGTTTTGGTAAAGTTTGTGGTGACTTTATAGTATTGTTTCCACTTAATTTTATCTCTATGTTTTGAGATTCTAAATACTCTACAAAGCTGTTAATACTTGATATTTTTTTATTGATTGTTTTTGGATTTTGAGTTGCAATTTGAATTCTGTATTTGGTGATATTGAAAATTATTTTTTTATTTTCTTCATATATTTCACTGGTTTTTATAGCTTCTTTTATAGGTGATTGATATGTTTTAACGGTAAGACTAGAGTAGTTTTTTAAATTTAACAAATATTCACAAAACTCTTCTAAATATTTATAAAATTTTTCTTTCATGACTATTTTTCTAGTTGATTTTCCATCAGTTTATTATGTATTACTTCTTTTGCAGCATCCATATCCAAATCATCCACATTAAAAGGTTCACTAATATAAAAATCAATAGTACCAAATGGCTTAGGGACAATAAACTTATCCCAAGATCTCATTTGCCAATATTTTGTAGGGATACAACTAAGGGCAACTATATCAGTTTTTGTTTTTTGAGATAATACAACAATTCCATCAGCTATACTATAAATAGGACCTCTTGGACCATCAGGAGTGATAGCTACATCAATACCATTTTTAAGTGCCTTAATTGCACCAATTAAAGCTTTTGCTCCACCTTTTGATGAGGACCCACTCAAGGCCCCTACACCTAAATGCTCTACAACTTTTCGTATAATTTCACCATCTTTATGTTCACTTACTATAACTTTTATAGTACCCTCTTTTTTAAAGTTTCGATAGTTTAAGGGTTGCATTAAAAGGTCACCATGCCACATGGCTACTATAAGGTTTGTATTCTCCAAATTTTGTGTTGGATAGTGATAGATTTTTTTATTTGTAAAGTATACAAACCGTACAAAGAGTTGTAGAAAAAAAGGGAGAATCTGAAACTGTAAATAGTGTGTAATCTTTTTTTTCATACTATATGAAGCCTTTAGACTACAACACCTTTTAAAGAAGTTCTACTTGCACTTGTAACTTTTACTTTTGCAATTTTACCAAGTAACTCTTCACTTCCTTCAACAAATACTTGCACATAATTATCACTAAAACCAAATACTTCTCCATTTGGTTTTAGCTCTTCAAATAATACTTCAAGCGTTTGTCCAGTCATCTTTGCCATATGTTCATCTTGATGTTCTTTGTGTAGTTCAATAACTCTTTGTAATCTTTTTGTAGAAACGGCATCTTCCACTTGATTTGGCATATTTTGTGCTGGAGTTAATGGACGAGGTGAATATTTAAAATTAAATACGGCATCAAATTTTACTTTTTCCATCACATCCAAAGTATCTAAGAACTCTTCATCAGTTTCACCAGGAAATCCTACAATAATATCTGTAGAGATTCGTACATTAGGAACTAATGTTCGTATCTTTTCACAACGATTTAAAAACCACTCTTTTGTATAGCCTCGTTTCATATCTTTTAAAACTCTAGTGTTCCCAGCTTGAAGAGGGACATGGATTTGTTTACATATTTTAGGATTTGAAGCAAACTCTTCTATAAACTCATCATCCATATGTAAAGGATGTGGAGAGGTAAACCGAATTCTTTCTACCCCTTCAATCTTACTAATCATTTGTAAAAGTTGTGTAAAATTAGTTTTTTCTGTTTTATCACTAAAGTGTTTTCCATAATTATTGACATTTTGTCCTAAAAGAAATACCTCTTTTGCTCCTGAAGCAACTGACTTTTCTATCTCTTTTAAAATAAGTTCACTAGGGATACTTATCTCATCTCCTCTTGTTGCAGGAACGATACAAAAAGTACAACTTTTGTCACAGCCTAAAGAGATATTGATACTAGCTCTATACAATGAATTTCTATAATCAGCAAAATCATAATTTGTTTCATCATTGTTTATATCTATCTCAACAGTCCCTTTTTTTAAAACGGCATCAGAGATTTTTGAAACATTTCGTGCCCCAACTACAAAATCCACATATGGTGCTTTTTTAATAATCTCATCGCCTAAGTGACTAGCTGTACATCCACAAACACCTATTTTTGCACCCTCTTTTTTCTTCTTATTAAAAACACCCAGTTCTGAAAAAAGTTTTGCAACTGGTTTTTCTCTTACTGAACAAGTATTGATAATAATAAGATCAGCATCTTCTAAAGTTTGTGTTTGTGAGTATGATTGATGTTTGTTGAGTTCTGCTATGATATGTTCAGTATCTCGAACATTCATAGCACACCCTAAAGTTTCTATAAAAAGTTTTTTAGACAAAACGATTTCTCTTTTTTTAGTTTTTAGTAGTTTTTATAATGAATGAATTTCGTACATATATTCATCATCAGATAAACCATATTTTACTTCTCTGAAATGTACTGTATATCCAGCTTCTTCAAATTTATCAACTATAGCCATCATATCTTTATGAGAATTTTCTCTATCAAAATAGAAAATCTCTTCTTCATTTTTTACTAAACTTTCTAATAGTTTTTCAAATTTTACTTTTTTTGGTTTTAATGTAAGTTCTTCTCTTGCTAATAAAATATCCATTTTATAACTTTCCTTAATTTGTAATAATGGTGGATTATACCTTTTTTGCTATAAATATTTGTTGAAGCCATTTTTTTATATAATATCTTCTTATTTAATACAAAGGTTTATGATAAATGTCAACAAAAAAACTCCACTTAGTAAGTCTAGGTTGTACAAAAAATTTAATCGATAGTGAAGTGATGCTTGGGAAATTAAAATCGTATGAGATGACAGATGATAGTACACAGGCTGATTTAATTATTGTCAATACATGTGGATTTATTGAAAGTGCAAAACAAGAAAGTTTAAATACAATATTTGACCTTGACAGCACAAGAAAAAAAGAATCTGTTCTCGTTATGGCTGGTTGTTTAAGTGAACGCTATCAAGAAGAATTAAAAGAGGGACTTGAAAACGAAGTAGATATTTTTACGGGTGTTGGAGATTATGATATTATTGATAAACTTGTTGAAGAGAAAAGAGATCAATTCTCACAAAAAGTATTTTTAGCTGATGAAAGTAATGATAGAGTGGTTACTGGTTCAAGTTACCATGCTTATATAAAACTAAGCGAAGGGTGTAATCAAAAGTGTTCATTCTGTGCAATTCCAGCTTTTAAAGGAAAACTAAATAGTAGACCGTTAGGTTCAATTGAAGCAGAAGTAAAAAATCTCGTATCTCAAGGATATTATGACTTTTCATTTGTATCTCAAGATAGCAGTTCGTATTTAAGAGATTTTAATATCAATGACGGACTGGAACAACTTATAGAAAAAGTAGAACAAATTGAAGGTGTAAAAAGTGCAAGAATTTTATATCTTTATCCATCAACTACAACCAATACTTTAATAGAAAAAATTTCAAACTCAAAAACTTTTCATACATACTATGATATGCCATTACAACATATTTCTCAAAATGTACTAAAAATCATGAAAAGAGGAAAAGGAAGTGAACAACTAAAAGAGTTGATGCATCATATGAAAGAGATGCCGAATAATTTTGTAAGAAGTACTTTTATTGTAGGACACCCAGGTGAGACACAAGAAGACTTTGAAGAGTTATGTAATTATGTAAAAGAATATAAATTTGATAGAGTAAATGTTTTTAGTTACAGTGATGAAGATGGAACAACTGCTTATACACTTGAAGATAAAGTTCCACAAGAAGTTATTGATAAAAGAGCTGAAATTCTAGGCGATATTATCACCCAAACAACTATAGAGAAACTTCAAGAAGAAGTTGGGAAAGAGTTTGAAATAGTTGTTGATGGAGAAAGTAGTGAACATGAATATCTTTTAAGTGCAAGAAAACTATCTTGGGCACCAGAAGTAGATGGTGAAATTTATGTCAATGATAAAGAGATAGAAGAAGAGATACAATTTGGGAAAGTTTATACTGCGCGTATGACTGAACTTAGTGGAGATAAATTACTAGCAACTATTATAAAATAAAAAAACCTCGATAAAATCACTTTAAAAGTGAATCTTATCGAGGTTTTTTAAATGGTACGCCTGGCAGGATTCGAACCCGCAACCACCGGGGCCGAAACCCAGTGCTATATCCAGTTAAGCCACAGACGCATTTATGTTTTCTAATTATAGATAAAAAAAGATAAAAGAAAACTCTTTTATCTTTTTAATGTTTGGAAGATTACAGTCTAGACTCGTATCTTCTTAACATATAAAGCTTTTTAAGCATTTTCTTTCTAGCATTAATTTTTTGCTTTTTCTTCTTTTCTGGGTTAGATTCGAAGTATCTTCTTGCTCTTGTTTCTGTAACGATTAAGCTTCTATCACATTGTTTTTTAAATCTTCTATAAGCTTCGTCAAACGACTCGTTATCTTTTACTTTTATACCTGGCATTGTATCATCACCCACTTTCATTAATAGATTTGTCATATATTTGGTATGTTTATATCACAATTAAATTTTGAGGAGCGAATTATATATAAATTTATCTTAATAAAACTTTAAGTATAATATAAGAATAAATATAAAATATGGAATGAACTATGAATTTAACACATTTAGATGAAAATAACAGACCAAAAATGGTTGATGTTTCAGCAAAGGAAGATACCACAAGAGTAGCAGTAGCAAGTGGTATGATCACTATGAGTCAGGAAGCTTATGATAATGTAATATCAAATAATAATAAAAAAGGTCCCGTGGTACAAACAGCAGTAATTGCAGCAATAATGGGAACAAAAAAAACACCAGAACTTATACCAATGTGTCATCCACTTCTTTTAAGTGGAATAAACTGTGATGTAGAAGAACTTCCAAAACTACCAGGATTTAAACTTAAAGTAACAACAAAACTCAAAGGTCAAACAGGTGTGGAGATGGAAGCACTTACAGGTGTATCTGTGGGACTTCTTACAATTTACGATATGGTAAAAGCTATAGATAAAGGTATGATTATCTCAAATGTTCAACTAGAACATAAAAGTGGTGGTAAAACTGGAGATTTTCAAAGAGAAGATAAGGAGAATAAATAGATGATAGATTTAAATCAACACAAAGTAGAACTTGATTATCCATGTAGTTGGGAATATAAAATAGTTATAAAAAGTGAGCACAATATTAATCCTATAATTAAAGAAGTTTTAGAAGATAGAGAGCATAAAATAGCTCCATCCAAAACAAGTAGTAAAGGAAAATTTGAAAGTTTTTCACTAAAACTTACGGTTCACAGTGATGAAGATAGAACAGGAATATATCAACAATTAGGAAAACATGAACGAATCAAGATGGTAGTATAAACAATGGAAAATATTATCTATGAAAATAATCTTATAAGGATAGAGGTTGAACCTTTTGAGATACCTTGGCTTAAAATATTTACACAAAAACCTATTAAAGAGTTTAGTCAATGTGATGAAAAAACAAAATTAGAAATATTTAGAGCATTAGATATTTGCGAAAAAGAGATGTTAAAATATTTTCAACCTGATAAAATAAACATAGCTTCATTTGGAAACTATGTTCCTCATGTTCATTTCCATATACAAGCTAGATTTAAAAAAGATAGCTATTTCCCTGAACCAACTTGGGGTCAAAAACAAAGAGACTCCAAGCTTACTCTAAAAGCTATAGATCTTTTTTTGAAAAATTTAATTTTGAAGCTAAATTAAGATATAATCAACCTATGAATAGAAGAAACTTTTTATTATTATCAACACTAGCACCAGCTTTCGCAAAAGATTATTTAGAGATTAATAATGATATAAATTTAGATATCAATGATTTGAGAGTTTTATATACTCTGGATAATAGATTAAAAAAGCTTAGAAGATTTGTAGGCTATGCAAATTTCAATATCATCTCATTTGATGAGGCTTTATATTACGCAAGAAACTACTCTGCAATAGGGAAGTTTACAAATAACGAGATAGCATTGATAGAAAAACTTTTTTATATAGAACCATCAAAATTTGGTTTTTACGGAAAACAAACTGTTAAAAACTTATCTCAAAAAATATCTCAAAATGAGATCGTAAAAATACCTTACTCAGGACACTACTTATATAAAGGCAAACCTATAGACGACTATAATCGAATCAAAAATGATGTAGGAGAAAATGTAGTACTCACTTCAGGTATTAGAAATGTAGTCAAACAATTAAGTCTCTATATATCTAAAATAAAATCTTTAGATGGAAACTTGACAAAAGCCTCTAATATCATTGCACCTCCTGCATATACATACCACGCAATTAGCGATTTTGACATAGGAAAAAGAGGTTGGGGAAATAAAAACTTCACAGCAGAATTCGCAAGAACTGAAGAGTTTGCAAAGATGAGACAATTAAAATATATAGGGATAAGATACACACTAAATAATAAAGATGGTGTACGATTTGAACCTTGGCATATAGAGGTTATTTAATTGAATAAACTTATATATTTAGCTATTTTATCAATAGCTTTTTTCATATTATTAGGATGTAGTGACAATACAAACTTAGAAAAAAAAGAAATTTCTAGTGAAACTAAAAAGATTAAAGTTACTCAAATACAAAGTATTGTACCAACCCAAAAGACTCAACAACTACAGATACAAGAAACTCCAAAAGTGGAATCTTATCCTGAAAAATCTATAAAAAGAACTAGTACAATTATCAGTAAAAATCCTATAGAAAATTTTGATTTTAATATTATAAAAAAAGGTTTTAAAGATGATAATACACTTTTAATTGTTGGCGGTATTCAAGGTGATGAACCAGGTGGTTTTATGGCAGCCTCTCTTATAGCAACACATTACACTATAACAAAAGGTTCTGTATGGATTGTTCCAAATTTAAATTTTTACAGTATTATCAAAAGAAATCGTGGACCATATGGAGATATGAATAGAAAATTTGCAAAATTAGACACTAAAGACCCTGAATATAATACTGTACAAAGAATCAAAAAATATATTACTAATGAAAATGTAAAACTTATTGTCAATCTTCATGATGGAAGCGGATTTTATAGACCTACCTATGAAGATAAACTTCACTCGCCACATAAATGGGGACAATGTTCTATAATAGATCAAGAAAATATTAATACTACACAATACAATAATCTTATTGATATTTCAAAAAGTGTCGTAAGTCATGTGAATACTAATCTTCTTAAAAATGAACACAAATACTATTTACATAATACAAGAACAGCCCAAGGTGACAAAGAGATGGAAAAAACTCTTACATTTTATGCAATAAATAATGGGAAAGCTGCCTTTGGAAATGAAGCAAGTAAATCTTTACCAACTCATCAAAGAACCTATTATCACCTTCTAGCACTTGAAAAATATATGGATGTTATGGGAATTGAGTATGAAAGAAAATTTGACTTAACAGATAAAGTGCTAAAACATATTATTGATAATGATATAGAAATATCTTTATATGATGATAAGATTAAGCTCCCATTATCTCAAATTAGAGATAGTATAAATTATTTTCCAGTAGATTTAGATGGAAAAATAGATTTTACTCCTAGTAATCCCTTGATGAGTATTGTACAAAAAAACAATGAGTATATTTTGTATTATGGAAACAGAAGATTAACAAAACTTAGAGCTGACTATATTCCATTATTAAAAGAGGATAAGTCTGTGCGACTCAACATAGATTCTCAAGATAAAGATATAGATTTTGGTTCAATAATTAATGTTAAAGATACTTTCAAAATTCATCCTATAAAAGATTATCGGGTAAATGTTATTGGATATACAAATGACACAAATATAGAAACAAATATTTCAATAAATAAAAACAAAATGATGAAAAAGTTTTCAATAGATAAAACAGGTTCTACTTATAGAGTAGAATTTTATACACAAAACAAATTTGCAGGTATGATACTTGTGAAGTTTACAAGTTAGGATTATGATAAAAGAAAAAATACTAGAACTAATAAAGAAAAAACCGTTAATTATTGATGGAGCAATGGGAACACAGCTTCAAACATATAAAGTACCACAAGAAGCTTGGATTGATGATAAAGGTGTAGATCAAGAGGGGTGTAATGAACTTCTTAATGCCACCGCTCCTGAAATTTTAGAAAAAGTACACAATGCTTATGCCCTTGCAGATGCTGATTTAATAAAAACAAATACTTTTGGAACTATGCCTTGGGTACTTGATGAATATGATATGGGTCATAGAGCTTATGAACTCTCACGCCTTGGTTGTGAACATGTAAAAAAAATATGTGATAAATACTCAACACCAGAAAAACCACGATTTGTATTGGCTTCCATAGGACCAGGAACAAAGTTGCCAAGTCTTGGACATATTGACTATGATACTATGTATGATGGATATAAAGAGATGGCAAGAGGTCTTGTTGATGGTGGAGCAGATATATTTTTACTTGAAACTTGCCAAGATCCACTTCAAATAAAAGCTGCGCTTCATGCTTTACAAGACATAGCTCCACAAATTCCAGTTATGGTATCTGTTACCATTGAATTAAGTGGTAGTATGCTTATAGGGACAGATGCACAAACTATTGCCACAATTTTAGAGCCATTTGATATTCTTTCACTTGGTTTTAACTGTGGAACTGGACCAGAGCAAGTTAAAAAACATCTTGAAGTTTTAAGTGAACATAGTGATAAATTCCTTTCAATTCATGCAAATGCAGGACTTCCTCAAAATAAAGGTGGATATACTTTTTATCCAATGGGACCAGATGAGTTTGCTACTATTCAAAAAACATTTTTAAATTTTGATGGGGTAAGTTTTCTAGGTGGTTGTTGTGGAACTACACCCCAACATATCAAAGCTTTAGCAGATGCGACAAAAGATATCCAACCAAAAACACCTACAGGTGGTCACCCAATGAGTTTAGCAAGTTTATTTCAAACTGTAGAACTCAAACAAAACCCTGCTCCACTTCTAATAGGTGAGAGAAGTAATGCAACAGGAAGTAAAGCCTTTAGAGAGCTTCTAAAAGCAGAAGATTTTGAAGGTACTTTAACAGTAGGGCAACAACAAGTACGAGCTGGTGCCCATGTGATTGATGTAAGTGTTGGTTTTGCAGGTCGTGATGAAACAAAAGATATGGACGAAGTAGTTTCAAGATATACACAAAAAATACAGCTTCCACTTATGCCTGACTCTACACAAATACCAGCACTAGAAAAAGCACTGAAACTTATCGGTGGAAAACCTATATTAAACTCTGTAAATCTTGAAGATGGTATTGAGAGATTTGATGAAATATGTCAAATGGCAAAAAAGTTTGGTACAAGTTTAGTTTGTCTTGTTATTGATGAAGTTGCCATGGCAAAAACAAAAGAGAAAAAAGTAGAGATAGCTGAACGAATCTACCAAAGAGCAGTAAATCTTCATGGATTAAATCCAAAAGATTTAGTTTTTGATATGCTTGTATTTACTATTGGTAGTGGAGATGAAGAGTATCATACAGCTGGAATTGAAACTATAGAAGCCATAAGAGAATTTACTACTATGCATCCAGAGGTGAGTACTACCCTAGGACTATCAAATATTTCTTTTGGACTAAATACTCATGCACGAGTCTATTTAAACAGTGTATTTTTACACTATTGTGTTGAAGCTGGATTAAGTAGTGCTATTGTAAATGTAAAACATCTGCTGCCTATGAATAAAATGAGTAATGAGGATATAAAAGCTTGTGAAGATTTGCTTTTCAATCGTCGTGAAAACGGTGACCCTCTTTTTGCTTTTATTGAACACTTTAGCGATGTTGGTGCTGTTGAGCAACAAACAGATGAAGAGTATGAAAAGTTAAATGACAAAGAGAAAGTTATCCAACTTTTAAAAGATGGAGATAAAGAGAGACTTATTCCTCTTTCATTAAAACTCAAAGATGAAGTACCTCCTGAACTTATTGTAAATGAGTGGTTAATTGAAGGGATGAAAGAGATTGGAGAACTTTTTGGAGAGGGTATTATGCAACTTCCATTTGTACTCCAAAGTGCAGAAACAATGAAAGCTTGTGTAGATCAGCTCAATCCATTTTTACCAAAAATTGAAAAAGAATCAGAAACAACACTAGTCCTTGGAACTGTAAAAGGGGATGTTCACGATGTTGGGAAAAACTTAGTTGATATAATATTATCAAACAATGGATTTAAGGTAATCAACATTGGTATTAAAGCAAATATAGAAAGCTTTATAGAAGAGAGTAAAAAACACAATGCTCATGCAATAGGTATGAGTGGACTTCTTGTAAAATCAACAAATGAAATGAAAGCAAATCTAGAAGAGTTACAAAGTCAAAATATCAAAGTTCCAGTTATTCTTGGTGGTGCTGCACTTACAAAATCATTTGTTGATGATTTTTGTAGACCGATTTATGATGGAGCGATTTTTTATGCAAGAGATGCATTTGACGGTGTTGTAGCGATGCAAAGAATTGAAAAGCAACTTGAAACTGGTCTCGAACTTGACACAAATATGGCTGCTGATTTAGTAGTTGTAGATGAATCATTACAAAAAGAGGAAAAAGTGGAGTTTAATGATGATATTCACACTCCGATACTTTTAGAAAATAAACATAGCTTTACTCCGCCATTTTGGGGAAGAAGAGATATGTCAAAAGATTTTGATCCCTCATTAGCTTTTGAGTGGATAAATCACCGAGTACTTTTTAGACAAAGATGGGGATATAAAAAAGGGAAAATGACACCTGAAGAATTTATAACACACGAAAATAATGTGGTAAAACCTCTCTATGAGAATTTAAAAGATGAATTTTTAGACAAAGGTGTATTTGACCCTATTGTACTATATGGATACTTCCCTTGTAAGGCAAATGATACAAAATTGGATATTTATGATAATGAAAAAGAAAATATTATAGCTACTTTTAATTTCCCAAGACAAGGAAAATCTCCCCATAGATGTTTAGCTGATTATTTTACAAGTGATAAGTTTGATACTGTAGGATTTACCTTTGTAAGTTCTGGTCTTAATATAACAGATTATGAAAAAGATATTTATGATAAAGGTGAGTTTTCAAAATACTATAATGTACACGGTCTTGGCGTTGAGCTTGCTGAAGCATTAGCAGAAGTGGTACACAAGCAAATAAGACTAGATTTAAATATCGCAAATAATGAAAAACCAACACTCAAAGATGTAGTGATGAAAGGATATCAAGGGTGTAGATACTCTCCTGGATATGCTGCATGTCCTGATCTAGCTATGAATAGAACTATTTTTGATTTACTAAAACCAGAAGAGTTTGGAGTAGAATTAAGTGAAACCTATCAAATTCATCCAGAACAAAGTACTGTAGCAATCGTTGTACCAAATAAAGAGGCTAAATATTTTAATATTTAGTTCTCGTCTTTATGATCTTCAATATAATGAGTAATAGCATCTTTAATATTAGTTAGCTTGTTTGGATTTCCCTGTAGATTATTAAAATGATGTGATAACTCTTCATTCTTTTCTATTTTTAAATCTGCTATTTTAGAACATACTTGTAAAAATACATTATAAGGAACATCATCCCCTCTTTTTAAAAAATAAATTGCTCTTTGCAGGGATACAAAAGGATTTAAACTTACTTTTGATAAATTGTTTGTTCTTGTATTAATATAGTTTACAAACTCCATTCGAATATCCATCTTAACTATTGTAAAGAGCCTTTTTCTTGTATTATAATTACATTCAAAAGCTATTTTTGTAGAATCAAAGTCAAAACCATCTACAAGTTCTTTTAAAGTAGCATCTTTAAATCTTTCCCTATATACAAGTTGATACAAATCATTTTTATATCTATAAGTATAAGAGTTATTCTCGTACTCAAAAAAATCTTTATTCATTACATCATTGATTAAGTTTCTATCCTCATTTGATGGGAAAAAAAGATCTAAATCAGCAAAATTATCAGACTTTAGACAAGAACCTGCCAGGTAACATTTAATATCTTTTTTTTTGATATTACCTATAATCAATCTTTGAAAAAAATGATTTAATTTAATCACTATATTGTCTAAACGATAATCAAGAAGTGAAGCTTGTTCAAAAGAGAGTAGCTCTTCATAGTCTTTCCAAAATTCATAAATCATAAGTTCTCCATATCTGTATAAAATAATTATGTAATTATATCTTATTTCAGAAGAAATTAGTAATAAATCAGAAAGAAAAAGAAGGAGTAAGAAAGACAAAAAAAAGAGACATCTTAAAAGTTGGCAGCGACCTACGTTTCCACCAGGGGACCCGGCAGTATTATCGGCGATGGAGAGCTTGACTACCAGGTTCGAAATGGGGCTGGGTATTTCCTCTCCTCTATAACCACCAACATTTAAAATGTCTCATTTAAAAGTTGTGTATAAAGTGATACAGTTAAAGTCTTTGTTCTAAAGTAAAAATACATTCTAAATATATCCTATTACATTTAATAAGATAGTAAACTAAAGATAATCTTAAAATAAGCCAAACGGTCTATTAGTAATAGTCAGCTAAATGCATTACTGCACTTACACATCTATCCTATCAACCAGCTAGTCTTGCTGGGACCTTCAGGGAAAGTTTATCTTGGAGTTGGCTTCGTGCTTAGATGCTTTCAGCGCTTATCTCATCCGTACGTAGCTACCCAACGATGCTCTTGGCAGAACAATTGGTACACTAGTGGTACGTTCACCCCGGTCCTCTCGTACTAGGGGCAAATCTCCTCAACTTTCCTACGCCCACGGAAGATAGGGACCGAACTGTCTCACGACGTTCTGAACCCAGCTCGCGTACCGCTTTAAATGGCGAACAGCCATACCCTTGGGACCTGCTTCAGCCCCAGGATGCGATGAGCCGACATCGAGGTGCCAAACCTCCCCGTCGATGTGAGCTCTTGGGGGAGATCAGCCTGTTATCCCCGGCGTACCTTTTATCCTTTGAGCGATGGCCCTTCCACACAGAACCACCGGATCACTATGACCGACTTTCGTCTCTGCTCGAGATGTATCTCTCACAGTCAGGCTGGCTTATGCCATTATACTCAACATCCGATTTCCAACCGGATTGAGCCAACCTTTGTAAGCCTCCGTTACTTTTTAGGAGGCGACCGCCCCAGTCAAACTACCCACCATACATTGTCCTGAACGTGGATAACACGTCCCAGTTAGCTATCAGAATATTCAAGGGTGGTATCTCAAGGACGACTCCACTGAAATTAGCATCCCAGTTTCAAAGTCTCCCACCTATCCTGCACATGAATATCCCAATAGCAGTGTAAAGCTATAGTAAAGGTGCACGGGGTCTTTCCGTCTTTCCGCGGGTAGGAGGAATTTTCACCTCCACTACAATTTCACTGGATCCCTGGTTGAGACAGCTCCCATCTCGTTACGCCATTCATGCAGGTCGGTATTTAACCGACAAGGAATTTCGCTACCTTAGGACCGTTATAGTTACGGCCGCCGTTTACTCGGGCTTCGATCAAATGCTTCGCTTACGCTAACATCATCAATTAACCTTCGAGCACCGGGCAGGCGTCACACCTTATACATCCTCTTACGAGTTAGCAAAGTGCTGTGTTTTTGGTAAACAGTCGGGAGGGACTCTTTGTTGCAACCTCTCTAGCTTTCGGAAGTAAATTCCTAATACCAAAGTAGGCACACCTTCTACCGAAGATACGGTGCTAGTTTGCAGAGTTCCTTAACCAGGGTTCTTCCACGCGCCTTAGAATACTCATCCCACCTACCTGTGTCGGTTTACGGTACGGGTTATAATAGATATGCTTAGTGGCTTTTCTTGGCACGACAGTATCATCGATTCCAAACGCTACTCGAAAGTATTGTTCGGCCTGTAAGATCTCGGTAACGTGTATAGCGGATTTGCCTACTATACTACCTACATCCTTCGACCAGCTATTCCATCAGCCAGCTCGATTAACTCTATGCGTCCCCACATCACGCTCTATTATAAGTATAGGAATATTAACCTATTTGCCATCGTCTACCCCTTTCGGACTCGACTTAGGACCCGACTAACCCTACGATGACGAGCATCGCGTAGGAAACCTTGGGTTTTCGGCGTTAAAGATTCTCACTTTAATTATCGCTACTCATGCCTGCATGCTCACTTCTTGCCGCTCCACTGCTCCTTACCGGTACAGCTTCAACGCTGACAAGAACGCTCTCCTACCACTCAATAAATTGAATCTACAGCTTCGGTGCATACTTTAGCCCCGTTATATTTTCCGCGCAGAATCACTAGACCAGTGAGCTGTTACGCTTTCTTTAAAAGATGGCTGCTTCTAAGCCAACTTCCTGGTTGTCACAGTAACTCCACATCGTTTTCCACTTAAGTATGACTTAGGGACCTTAGCTGGTAGTCTGGGTTGTTCCCCTCTCGACATAGGATTTTATCACCCTACGCCTGACTGCCATGATTCCACATATAGTATTCGAAGTTTGATAGGGTTTGGTACCGCGGTAAGCAGCCCTAGCCCAGTCAGTGCTCTACCCCTATATGCTAATAACATGACGCTATACCTAAATATATTTCGGAGAGAACCAGCTATCACGAAGTTTGATTGGCCTTTCACCCCTATCCACAAGTCATCCCAAGACTTTTCAACGCCTGCGGGTTCGGTCCTCCACTGGCTCTTACACCAGCTTCAACCTGCTCATGGATAGATCACTTCGTTTCGGGTCTGCAGCATCTAACTAAGTCGCGCTATTAACACTCGCTTTCGCTACGGCTCCGCACTTGGCTTAACCTTGCTAGATACCACAACTCGCAGGCTCATTATGCAAAAGGCAGTCCGTCACCCTGTACAAGACATAGGGCTCCGAATGATTGTAAGCTAATGGTTTCAGGTTCTATTTCACTCCCCTCACTGGGGTACTTTTCACCTTTCCCTCACGGTACTTGTGCACTATCGATCTATAAGTAGTATTTAGAGTTGGAGGGTGGTCCCCCCATATTCAGTCAAAATATCACGTGTTCCGACCTACTCGTTCCTAAGTTTAGTACCATATAAAAGATTTCGTATACGAGGCTTTCACTCTCTATGACGTAGCATTCCAACTACTTCTACTATCTAATATATTATCACTTAGCGCTCTAATCCGTTTTCGCTCGCCGCTACTAACAGAATCTCAATTGATTTCTTTTCCTCAAGGTACTGAGATGTTTCACTTCCCTTGGTTCGCCCTACCGTAGTAGTAACATACAATGTATGCTGGGTTGTCCCATTCGGAAATCTACGGATCAAAACTTCTTGACAGTTCCCCGTAGCTTATCGCAGTCTAGTACGTCCTTCATCGCCTCTTATAGTCTAGGCATCCACCATTAGCCCTTAATAGCTTATTTGATAAATTAAAGAAGAATTTGTATTTGATATAAATATCTCATACAGTTCTTTTTTGCTTTGTTATGATTATTCTTTAGCTACTATCTTATTAAATGTAATTTAATAAAATAATATTTAAAATTGTATTTTTATTTTCTTTAGAAAAATAAAGACTTTAACAGTATGTTTTTAAATAACTTATTTGATTCCGAAAAATCAAATATAAATCTTACATTTAAGACTTATATTTAACTTTTTGATAACATGGTGGAGAATAGCGGGATCGAACCGCTGACCTCCTACGTGCAAGGCAGGCGCTCTCCCAGCTGAGCTAATTCCCCATGGTGGGCCTACCAGGACTTGAACCTGGGACCTCACGATTATCAGTCGAGCGCTCTAGCCAGCTGAGCTATAGGCCCATGTATTGAATATGTGTTAACATATTTGTTAATAAATAATTGTTCTTTTAGATTATTCATATAATCTTTATAAACTAGATAACAAGAAGTCTTTTTGAGATAAAAGAACTTTCGTCTCGATGTTGTACTATTTTTACATCTATTTACTATATCTTAATATATAGTGTTTATTCATTGAACTTTTAGAAACGAATCTAAAAGTTATTTCTTTGAAAGGAGGTGATCCAACCGCAGGTTCTCCTACGGTTACCTTGTTACGACTTCACCCTAGTCGCTAATTCCACTGTGGAAGGTAGCTATTTTAGCATCCCCGCTTCGAATGAAATCAACTCCCATGGTGTGACGGGCGGTGAGTACAAGACCCGGGAACGTATTCACCGTAGCATTGCTGATCTACGATTACTAGCGATTCCAACTTCAAGTAGTCGAGTTGCAGACTACTATCCGAACTGGGAGGCATTTTATGAGATTTGCTCCACGTCACCGTATTGCTGCTCTTTGTATGCCCCATTGTAGCACGTGTGTAGCCCTGGCCGTAAGGGCCATGATGACTTGACGTCGTCCTCACCTTCCTCCTCCTTACGGAGGCAGTCTGTCTAGAGTCCTCAGCCGAACTGTTAGTAACTAAACACGAGGGTTGCGCTCGTTGCGGGACTTAACCCAACATCTCACGACACGAGCTGACGACAGCCGTGCAGCACCTGTATGAAAGTTCTAGCAAGCTAGCACCAAACTATCTCTAGTAAGTTCTTTCTATGTCAAGGCCAGGTAAGGTTCTTCGCGTATCGTCGAATTAAACCACATGCTCCACCGCTTGTGCGGGTCCCCGTCTATTCCTTTGAGTTTTAATCTTGCGACCGTACTCCCCAGGCGGCACACTTACTGTGTTAACTGCATTACTGCTATGTCTAGCATAGCAACAACTAGTGTGCATCGTTTAGGGCGTGGACTACCAGGGTATCTAATCCTGTTTGCTCCCCACGCTTTCGCATCTCAGCGTCAATAATGTTCCAGTAGATCGCCTTCGCAATCGGTATTCCTTCTGATCTCTACGGATTTTACCCCTACACCAGAAATTCCATCTACCTCTCCCATATTCTAGACAGACAGTTTTGGAAGCAGTTCTATGGTTAAGCCATAGGATTTCACTTCCAACTTATCTATCAGCCTACATGCTCTTTACGCCCAGTGATTCCGAGTAACGCTTGCACCCCCCGTATTACCGCGGCTGCTGGCACGGAGTTAGCCGGTGCTTATTCATATGATACCGTCATTATCTTCTCATATAAAAGGAGTTTACGCACCGAAATGTGTCATCCTCCACGCGGCGTTGCTGCATCAGAGTTTCCTCCATTGTGCAATATTCCCCACTGCTGCCTCCCGTAGGAGTCTGGACCGTGTCTCAGTTCCAGTGTGACTGATCATCCTCTCAAACCAGTTAGGCGTCATAGTCTTGGTAAGCCATTACCTTACCAACTAACTGATACCGTACAGTCCCATCCCAAAGCCATAAATGTTTCCCTTGCTCACTTATGTGATAAAGGCATATAGAGAGTTACAAGACGTTTCCATCAATTATTCTCTTCTTTGGGGCAGGTTAACTATATATTACTCACCCGTGCGCCACTTAGCTGACAATTTTAGTAAACTAAAATCCGTTCTCGTTCGACTTGCATGTGTTAGGCACGCCGCCAGCGTTCACTCTGAGCCAGGATCAAACTCTCCATAAAAATATATATCTCTATATATTGAATTGTTTAATCTTGACTTTTAAGTTTTTACCTAAAAATCACTGAATCAATAATTTGATTCAATTTTATTAGTTTTTTAGTTTTAAAACTAAAACTCTAAGTTTATAGACGAAGTTTATTAATTATAAATTACTCTATAATTAACTCTTCTTGTATCTAGTTTATAAAGATTACTTCTCAGTAATTTAATATAAACTTGATTTTATTTATTAACATTAATTTTTTTAAAGAACTTTCCACTTTTAAAATCTTCTCTCTTTAACTCTAGCCTCATTTAAACAACCCGTTTAAACTCGTTTGTTAAAGTGTCTTACTTTAATTGGACGCGAATTATAATAAAATTTTTTAACTTTGTCAAGACCTACAGCTTAAGTGCCGCTGAAATTTTTAAATTCTTTTTTTTGGGGTTATTTCTCATTAATATTGATTTAGTAATATACAGAAATTTTTGCTATAATTACATCTATATATATGAAGAGGATTTTTTAATGAATTTAGAAACTATTGATAAAGAGTATGTATTAAATACTTATGCTAGAAACTATGTTAATTTCACAAAGGGTGTTAACTCAACACTTTATAGTGATGAAGGAAAAGATTATATTGACTTTACAAGTGGAATAGGTGTTGTATCTTGTGGACATGGAAATGAGAGAATTGCCAATGCCATTTGTAACCAAGTAAAAAATATAACTCATATTTCAAACCTTTATGCAATAGAACCTCAAGCAAAACTTGCCAAAAAAATTGCACAACTTAGTGGATATGATGTAGCTATGTTTTTTGCAAACAGTGGTGCGGAAGCAAATGAAGGTGCTATAAAAATAGCTAGAAAATATGGTAAAACAAAATTTGATAATAAAAAATATAAAGTTATCACTTTAGAACATTCATTTCACGGAAGAACAATAACTACAGTTAAAGCAACAGGTCAAAGTAATATGCATACTGAAAACTTCACACCATATCCAGATGGTTTTTCATATAATAGTAGCATCAATGATGTATACAACTCAATTGATGATGAAACAATTGCTGTAATGATAGAGCTTGTGCAAGGAGAAGGTGGTGTGCAACCATTGCCAAAAGAAGAGGTACAAAAGCTTGCAACTTATTTAAAAGAAAACAATATACTACTTATTATAGATGAAGTACAAACAGGGGCATTTAGAACTGGTGAATTTTTAGCATCAAACCTATATGATATAAAACCGGATATCATTACTATGGCTAAAGGTGTTGGAAGTGGTGTACCTATTGGTGTCGTTATGACAACACATAAAGATATCTTTTCTCCAGGTGATCATGGAAGTACTTTTGGTGGAAACTATTTAAGTACGACTTCGGCACTTGAAGCTTGTAATATTCTTGATGAGTTAAAGAATAACGGTAGTTTAGATGAGACAATGATATATTTTGAAGAGCAATTAAAATTATTTTATGAATCTCACACAGATCTATTTACAGGTATGGTTGGACTTGGACTTATGAGAGGATTAAGAGTTAAAGACAATGATACATTAGCAAATATAATTAAAGAAGCATTTAATTGTGGTGTTCTTGTATTAAAAGCAGGAAAAAATACACTAAGATTTTTACCTCCTTTAACTATTTCAAAAGCAGAAATTGCTGAAGGTTTTGTAAGATTGGAGAAAGCTATTGAAACTCTTTAATTTATTTGTTATTTCTAGTATATTTTACAGTTCAACACTTATGGGAAGTGACGAGTTTTTATCTCAGACTAAAAGAGACACTCTAAATTATTCTTATGAAAAAGCTATTGAAGATGGTAGTAAACTAAAACAAGATTGGATTAATCCAATCACATATAAATATATTTATAATGACGGTGAAACATATAATACTACAAAATCAACAATTAATGTATCACAACCTATTTTTAAAAGTGGTGGAATTTATTCTGCTATAAAATATGCTTCTAGTGTAGAAAAATATTCAACTACAGATATTGATACACAAAAAAAAGAGTTAATTAAAGAAGTTATAAATTTGTTATATCAAATTAAAAAAATGGATATTTCAATAGATAAACAAAAACTATTAATACAAAATGCTAAAATTGATGTACAAAGAAAAAAAGAACAAGTATTAAATGGGATACTTGATACATCTTTTTTAGACAATGCCATTATAGAGGCAAATACTAATGAAAATACTTTAATAGATTTAGAGTATCAACGAACAGAACTTATAAATAGTTTATCAAATATATCTGACAAGAGCTATGAAGAACTTGATCTTCCTTTATTTACAATGATTACAAATGATAAGTTTTTAGAAAATAATATATATATTAAAAAAGCAACTGAAGATGTTGACACTTCATATTGGTTAAAAAATATGGTTACTTCTTCTTATCTTCCAACTGTAAATTTAACAGCTGATTATACAAAATATCACGAAACAGATAATAACCCATCATTAAGTGAAGATGGAACAACGAATGTGGGATTTAATATCACTATACCACTAGATATAAGATTTTCATATGATATACAAAGTAATAAAATAGCCTATTTACAAAAAAAATTAGCACTTGAAGATAAAAGAAAAGAAGAGATATCACTCTATAAAAACTCTATTTCAAAAATATCTAGTTTAAATAAAAAAATAGATATAGCGAAAAGTAATGTAGAACTTTATGATTCACTTTTAGTACAATTAGAAGAACAGTTAAGTGTAGGTATGAAAACTATTTCTGATGTTCAAACTATGGAAAACTCAAAAAGAATAAAAGCTTTAGATGTAAAAAGTTTAAATATAGATATACAAATAGAACTTTTAGATATATATTCAAGAATACAAAGTTAATATGGCTAAAGATATTACATTTAGCCAATATTTTAATGATTGGCTTTACTCTAAAGATGGATATTACTCAAACTATAAAACTATAGGGAAAGAGGGTGATTTTTATACGGCTGTAAGTACAAGTTCTTTTTTTGGTGGGACTATTGGGAAAAGAGTTGTGGATATTATTGCAGAGGGATTTTTAAGTAAAGAGACTACTATTATAGAAATAGGTGCACATCATGGTTACTTACTTTCAGATATGGTACAATTTATATTTACTTTAAATCCAGAACTTATTAAAACACTAAAGTTTGCCATAGTTGAGAGATATGAGCATTTAAGAATTAGACAACAAGAGTATTTCAAACAATGTTTTGGAGATGAGATAGAACTTATTCATTATAATGATATAAGTGAAGTTCAAGAGAAAGAAGCATTTATTGTTGCAAATGAAATCTTTGATGCATTTCCTTGTGACTTGGTCTATACAAATGATCAAAATACATTACAATCTGCTATTGTAGAAAATGATACCATCAAATTTGTAGATAATGAAGATAAGTTTTTAAAACAATATTGTAATAGATACAAAGTAACAAAAGGGGAAGTAGCAAGAGGATATGAAGAGTTTGCAAAAGCTATGTGTACAAATATAGCAAAGTTTGAATTTGTTACTTTTGATTATGGTGAGAAGTACCCGCGAAATGATTTTTCTTGTAGAGTATACGAAAAACATAATGTTTATCCAATATTCGATGAAAAGATACACTTAAAAGATTTATATAAAAATAGTGATATCACTTTTGATGTGAATTTTAGTCATGTTATTGATAGCTTTCAAAAAGCTGGTGCAACAAACTTAAGTTATGAGACTCAGTTAAAAGCACTTGTACATTTTGGTATTATTGAGCTTCTTGAAATACTACATAAAAATGTTGATGAAGATAAGTATTTAAGTGAATCAAATAAGGTAAAAACACTCCTAAATCCTATAGGTATGGGAGATAGATTTAAAATGGCAAGTTTTAGAAAAGGTGAAGTATGAATATAGTAGTAAATGGTGAAAATCACACTTTTGATGATGGTTTTACACTAGATCAAATTATAGAAAAACTAAAGATTAAAGATAAAGTTATGGCGTGTGCTGTAAATATGGAAATAATAAAAAAAGAAAATTGGGCAAATTTTATTCCCAAAGAAGACGATAAGTTAGAATTGTTACAATTTGTAGGTGGTGGTTGATATGGTTCATGATATAGGAAGTGTTTGTACTTATTGTGGTGTTGGTTGTGATATAACAGCACAAGTTCAAGATAATAAAATATTAAAAATATATGCACAAAGTGATGGATATGTAAGTCGAGGAAAGCTTTGTATTAAAGGGAAATATGGTTTTGATTTTGTTGCTTCAGACAACAGAATACGAAATACGAGAATTAAAAAGTCATTTATAGAAAAAAACCTTGAAGATTTCCCACAAGAGCTAAAAGCTAGGACTCATACTCTTTCTTCTCTTGATGAGCAATGGTACGAATCAAACTATGAACTAGCAACATCAATAGCTGCTTGGAAACTAAGCCAAATAAAAGAGAAATACGGTCGACACTCTTTTTGTGCAACAGGTGGAGCTAGAACTTCATGTGAAAGTGGATTTTTACTTCAAAAATTTACAAGAGAAACTATGGAGTCTCCACATATAGACAACTGTGCTAGAGTATGTCATGCACCAAGCTTAAATGGAATGGCTGCTACTATAGGTGAAGGTGCTGCTACAAATCCTTATGATGATATCTTTAAAACAGAGTTTATGCTAGTGATTGGTTCAAATACAACAGAAGCTCATCCAATAGTTGCAAACCGTATGATAGAAGCTGCACGAGCAAAAACAAGTGAACTTGTAGTATGTGATGTAAGAAAAATTCAACTTAGCAAATTTGCAACAGATACTGTAGTCCTGCCTTACGAATCAAATCTTCTATTTTTAAATGCTATTGCCTATGTAATTTTAAATGAAAAACTTTACAATCAAGAATTTATAGACACTCGAACAAAAGAGTTTGAAACATATAAAAACTCTATATTAAATGATGACAAAGCAAATCCAGAGTATTTTAGAAATATAAAAGGATATGAAGAGTTAGCAGATCAAATACCCCAAATAGCTAGAAAATATGCAACTTCTAAATCAATGATTTTTTGGGGATTAGGTATCACTGAAAATCTTGATGGAAGTTATGCTGTTATGGCTATGGTAAATCTTGCACTTATGACTGGAAATATTGGGAAAACAGGTGCTGGACTTATGCCATTAAGGGGTCAAAACAATGTTCAAGGAACCTGTGATATGGGTTGTCTTCCTTATTATGCTCCTGATTATCAAAAGCCAAAAGAGGAAGGTCTTAAAACTCCTGATTTAATGGATGCAATGCTTGATAATAAAATTAAAGCTATGCTAGTTATGGGTGAAGATACAGCTCATATCCATCCAAATCTCAATAAAATCAATAAAGCATTAGAAAACTTAGAACTTCTTATCACTCAAGATCTATTTATGAATGAGATAGCCAAAAAATCAGATATAGTTTTTGGTGTAAAATCAGCTTATGAAAAAACAGGTGTGTATGTAAATGCTATGAGAAGACTCCACCTCTCTCAACCATTAGTTGAGAACAACTTACCAGATGATTGGCAAGTTTTAAGAGATATTGAAAACAAAATCAAAGGGGAATTTCTCTTTAAATCAAGTGAAGATGTATGGGAACAAGTAAGAGTTGAAGCGCCTTATAGATATGGAGGAGCTAGTTATCATAAATTGATGAAACATAGAAGTAAAGGGATGCAATGGCCAGTTGCAAAAGATGATACACCTATACTGCATCTTGAAAAGTTCAATACACCTGATGGTCTTGGAACATTTAAATACAATGGTTACCAACTTCGAGGTCAAGTGAAAAAGTTGATTCAAGGTGAAAAGTTTGATACTTTTTATCTTACAACAGGTAGAAACCTTATCCACTATAACAATGCAGCCCAAACAAAAGAGACTCCAAAACTCTATGAAAAACATAGTGAAGATACTATTTTGGCAAGCATTGAAGATAAAGATAAAATAAACTCAGAAAAAGTAATCTTAAAAACGATACATGGAGAAACAAAACCTCTTAGTATAAAGTTTGTAAAAACAATCAAACCACAAACACTCTTTTGTAGTTTTCATCATGCTAAGTCTCATATGAATTATATCTTTGGAGATGAGAGTGATGTGAATACAAAAACAGCTTTATTTAAATCATTAGAAGTAAGTGTAGTAGAAGTTCACTAAACTACACTTTCAAACCTATTTTCTTCTCGTATTTTGTCGTATTGAAATTATTAATTGATAAATCAAATATGTAATAATGATTTTAAAAATAAGTTCTATTCCATTTATACTATCACCATCATACATAATTGAAAAAGGGTTGATAGCCTTTGCTGGTAACTCCAATAATAAATCATTGGTAATATACAAATAAACCCCTGTAGTCAAAAAAATAAATGAAGAAAAATATTTTTTAAAGCCTTTATTTTTTAATATATTATAAATTATAAAAGGAATAGATAAATCTATAAATAAAATACCTAAGATTTTTGCAGATAACGATTCATCAACTAATTTATTTCCACCAAAAAATAAATATTCAAGAATTCCATATACCATACTAAACAATAATATCCAAAATAAAGGTAAAACCCAGTTTTGTGAATGTTCACTTGACCAATCATGAAATTTGAAAATCAACTTTTCTTTTAGATTATCTTTAGTCCACTTTAATTCATCAGCATAATGTTTCATTTCAATAGCATAATATTTGTTTGCTTCTATAAAATTATTTTGTCTATCAAAAGAGTCTTTTATTATTCGTGCAGTTTCTCTATTCTCAACTTCTAATTTGGCATTCAAAAAATTCATATTGCTAGGTAAGCTTGTATTTGATAAATCAAGTTTTTTATTTTTTATCTTACTATTAATCAGACTAAGTCTATCTTTTATTATTGAATTATTTAAATCTATTCCATTTTCTAATGTACTATTTTGAATATTTAAATTATTAATTTTAGGACTAGGAGAGAAAAAAACTATATCACAAATAAATGAATCAATGATACTTAATAAATCAAAATTAATAGATAAACCAATTATTTTATTGATAAAAGAATTATTATTTATAATTATTTTTTGATTTTTATTAGAAAAACTATATAAAGATATTTTATTTTTTACCTTTACATTATCGAATTCCAATGATGAATCTACCAAATTCAATTCTTCAAAATTTGAATCTCGAATAATTATATTTGCAGATTCTGTATTAGATGTTGAAAAATCAAAATTCTTACACTCAAGAGAGGAAAAGAATATTTTATTAGCTGTTAAAATAATTTTTTGTGGATATTTTTTGCTATAAAATAAACAATCATTAAATTTTAATTTTTCTAAATTTAATTTGTGAAAACCACTATCTAAAAAAGTACATTTTTCAAATAATATTTTTCTTTCATCATAAGTTTCAAAAAATTTAAAATATCTATTATTACTTGGAAAAACTACATTCTTAAATACTAAATATCCTTGTTTAAAATAATTATCTAAATCATCTATAGATTTATTTATTTCTAATGTATTTATCCTTTTATCACGTATAAAGTATTGTAACAATATATAAAACTCTGAATAATCTTTTTCATTTAATTTATCACAGTGTAAAAAACATTTATTTTGTTCTTTATCAAATAAACCATTATATTTAAATTTTTCACCACATACACTACATATATAATCTGACATATATTACTCTTTTAAATTTATTGTTTTAATAATAGCGTATTTTAGTTTTATAATTTCTATACCACACTTACCAACCCATTTTCAATCTTTATTCTTCCACTTAACTCATATTCAAAAACTTCACTTGGATATTTTTCTATCGCTTCATCATAAGTTGGATTTGATTTACAATACAATAAAAAATCATCTTCAACTCCACAATCATTAGTACACAAACTAATACTATTTATAAACTCATCTATATTATAAATAGCTTTTGCTTGATTCTTTTCAAGAAGTTTATTTGTCCCTTCACTCTCCCCTACCCTATGAGGCAATACAAAAATCTCTTTCCCCATCTTTAAAGCATACTCAACACTTCTCATAGTACCACTATCTACATCTGCATGTGTGACAATCAGTATATCTCCAAGTGCAACTACGCATTCATTTCTAATAGGAAAATTATAATAAATAGACGGTGTTCCTGGTTTAAATTGGCTTAACATTAAACCTTGTTGTTCTATACTTTGAATAAGTTTATTATTAATTGTTGGATATCTTATATCAAGTCCATTTCCAGCTACTGCTATAGTATTTTGTGCTCCTGCTGAACTATGAGCTATACTATCAATGCCCATTGCAGCACCACTTACTACAACTATTCCATTTAATGAAAGCTTTTTTGCTAAATAACTGGTATTTTGCCTAGAATATTGGGTAGGTTTTCTACTTCCAACAATTGAAACTTTTTTTCTTTTTAGAAGTTCTTGGTTCCCTATATAAAATATCTCTTTGGGATATTTTTTCATACTTTTGAGTTCTGGTATCGTTTGTGTTAATGTTTGTATTGTGTTCATAAGAGAAGTGTAACACAAATTTTTTTATCGCATAAAAAAGATTTCATATTGCAATCTTTTTTATGCGAGATTATAATTGATGAATATAAACTAAATCTAAGTCTTTCAAAAGATGTTTCGAATCTCTTAATGCTTCAAATGTAATACTATATGGATGTCCTATTGCAATAGCACTCCCATTTTTGATAGCAGTTTTTATAGCTTTTTTCAGTTGTCCTTGTATATATTTTTTATTCTTATTATTATCTAGAAAGATATTTCTACTTAACATTCGTACACCATATTTTTTTGCAGATTTTGCAGCTACTGATTTTGAAGTTGTTCTACTATCCACAAATGTAAAATCATACTTTTTTAATACTTGAAATAATTTATCCATCGCTTCTTGATTTGCTGTAAACTTACTTCCTGTATGATTATTCAAAAATTTTGCTTTTGGATAAAGTTTTATTAAAGATACTATTCTATTTTCAATAGTATCTAAAGAATCTGTAATATATAAAGTATGCTCTTCTTCATATTTAAAACTACTTGCTTGAAGTGGTAAATGAATCATATAGTTATCAAGTTTTCGAGTAATTTTTGCTGAATTTTTATGCCCACTTGTAGGTGGTAAAAATGCCATATTTACTGTATATCCAAGATTTAATATTTTTTCTATTTGTCTTAAAGTTGTTACATCATCTATAATAATTGCTAATTTTGGTTTATATACTTTTTTTTCTGTTAGAATAGAAGTATCTTCTTGTGTTGGTTTATAAATTTGAACAGTATCTTTTTTTTGTTCAAGTTGTTCTTTTTGTGGTTCAATAATATCATCTACTTTTCCATAATCAGGTTCTTCATAATGAAATTTTGGTGTTTGTGTTTTTTTCTCTTTATCTTCTATATATGTGCTATTATCTATATTATTACTATATTCAATCTCTAAAGCTTTTGTTTTTTCTTCAAATGTTATTAATTTTTTCTTTTGATCATCTCTGTTTTTTTGTTGTTCTTGTTGTATATCTACTGTTATCTCTTTTTTATCTATAAAAAAGTATGCACCAACTACAGTTGCCAACATAATTGTTACAGCAATCGTTGCAATAATTGTGACAAGTTTTTGATAAGATTTTTTCTTAGATTTTAATCTTCGAGGAGGTTTTTTATGTATTCTTTTTTTCATAAAATATACTTAAAACTATAGGTTTCCCTATAGTTTTAAAATCTAGTTTTTGTCTTGATTTACTATTTTATTAGCTGCAATCCAAGGCATCATAGTTCTTAATTCAACACCTGTTTTCTCAATTAGTGTTTCTTTTTGATTATTTCTTTCAGCGTTCATTCTTGGGTATCCAGATTGACCTTCAAGGATAAAGTCTTTTGCAAATCTACCATCTTGAATCTCAGTTAAGATATCTTTCATAGCTTGTTTAGATTCTGCATTGATAACTCTTTTACCAGATACATAATCTCCATATTCAGCTGTATTTGAAATAGAATATCTCATATCTGCAATACCACCTTCAAACATTAAATCAACGATTAATTTTAACTCGTGAAGACACTCAAAGTATGCCATTTGTGGATCATATCCAGCTTCTGTTAATGTTTCAAAACCAGCTTGAACTAATGCTGTAGCTCCACCACAAAGTACTGCTTGCTCACCAAAAAGGTCAGTTTCTGTTTCATCTTTGAAAGTTGTTTCAATAATCGCAGTTCTTCCACCACCAATAGCTGATGCGTAAGAAAGTGCTAACTCTTTTGTAGTACCACTTGGGTTTTGACCAACAGCGATAAGGTCAGGAATACCTCCACCTCTTACAAATTCACTTCTTACTGTGTGACCTGGTGCTTTTGGTGCTATCATTGTTACATTGATATCAGCTCTTGGGATGATTCTTCCATAGTGGATGTTAAAACCATGTCCGAATGCAATTGTTGCACCTTGTTTTAAGTTTGGCTCAATTTCGTTTGCATAGATTTCAGATTGATTTTCATCTGGTAATAAAATCATAACTACATCTGCAGCTGCTGAAGCTTCTGCAACTGTTAAAGTTTCAAAACCTTTAGCTTCAGCTTTTGCCCAAGAAGATCCACCCTTTCTTAAACCTACACATACTTCAACTCCACTATCTCTTAAGTTTTCAGCGTGTGCGTGACCTTGTGATCCAAAACCTATCATTGCTACTTTTTTTGATTTGATTAAGTCGATATTACAATCTTTGTCATAATAAACATTTAATGCCATTTTAATTCCTTTTGTTATATTGATTTCGCGATTATATCCAAACAATATATTGAACTAGCTGAAAGATTAGTATAATTTAGGTATCATTCTAAAAATAAAGAGTTAAGGAACCCATTTGAACTATCTAAAAAAAATATATGAAGAACAAACGAAACCAATAGTAAAACTCATAGATAATGAATATATTTTAAATAGTAAATATAAACTAGGAACCATTATTCTTATAAATAATGATGCCATACTAAACCTTGAAAACAATAGCTCTCAAAAAATATACATAGACAATAAAAACCTTAATGGTGCTTATAATTACGACATAGTTTTAGTACAAATTATTTTCAACCCAAAAGGACGAACCAAAGCAAAGGTTATCCAAATATTGGAACGATCAAATCATAGTATTCTTTGTTATGTAAAAGATTATAATCTTTATACAGTAAAAGAGAATGCTTTTATAGACTGTGAATCAGTAAATAATAGAGATGGGGATATAGTATTATTTGAAAAGGGAAAAATCATAAAAATATTTGGAAATATTGCAGATGCTACAATAGATGAGAAAATATCTTTATATCTGTACAATGAATTTTATAGAATAGAACCACAAGAAGCTTTAGAATTTGAAAAACTGGATACTTCAAATAGAACTGATTTGACCCATTTGGATTTTTGTACAATAGACCCCGTAAGTGCAAAAGATTTTGATGATGCTATATATTATGATCAAGAAAACCAAGAACTTTATGTAGCAATTGCTGATGTGAGTGCTTATGTAAAAGAGGGAAGTGAACTTGACCAAGAAGCATACAAAAAATCTTTTTCTATCTATCTTCCAAACAAAATGCTTCCTATGCTTCCCTTTGAGCTAAGTACAGACCTTTGTTCTTTAGTTCCTAATGAAATCAGACCAGCCTATGTCTTTAAAATGAAATTAGACCTCAAAAATAAAAGAGTACTAGACAGTAGTGTTTTTGAAGCACTCATAGAATCAAAAAACAGATACAGCTATGAATATATAGATGAAGTTTTAGAACAAAATGATGCTGATAATCCTCAAGTAAAACTTCATAATATTACAAAAAACTTTAGAGAAAAAAGATTAAGAAATGGGTACGACTTTAGAAATGATGAGATAAAACTTATTTTAGATGAAAATGAAAACTTAATAGATTATACAGTAGAAACCTCATCACCATCTCATAGTTTAGTAGAAGAGTGTATGCTTTTAGCCAATCAAGAAGCAGCTAAAAAACTACAACTTTTAGGAATCTTTAGAGTCCATGATGAGCCTTCATCTAGTAAAATTAAAAAACTACTTGATGATGTAAATGCTTTAGGGATAAAAGCTCAACTCAAAGATGATATTCATTCTACAATCATAAGCATTCAGCAAAAAGCAGCCAATGTAGGCTTAGAAAACGAGATTGATGAACTTATTATTCAATCTCAACAGCAAGCTTCTTACAGTAGTATAAAAAAAGAGCATTTTGGGTTAGGATTTAAAGACTATTCACACTTTACTTCTCCTATACGAAGATATGCTGACTTAGTCCTTCATAGAATCCTAAAAACAAATAAAATACCTGATAATATTGAAGAGATTTGTGAATATATCAGTACAAAAGAAAGAGAAATTGCAACACTCGTTTGGGATTATGAAGATAGAAAATATGCTCGATATTTAAGTAACCACTTACATAAAACTTTCCAAGCTACTTTAGTAGATACTGAATATAGTATCGTAAAACTTGATGAAGAGGTAAAAGGAGCAAGAGTACATATTGATAATTATGCAGGGGAAAAACTATTTTCAAAAGTAGCTATTAAAATTATCAGCAGTGATATTATTTCTAAAAAAATTATTGGAACTATCCAAAGATAAATTGAGTTTTTCTTTTGAATAATATATAATATGGTATTTAATTTTATAAAGGATTTAATATGCGTATTATTTGTCCCCACTGCTTAAGTGTAAATAATGTTCCCAAAAAAGAAACTTACTCAAAAGCTAATTGTGGAAAATGTAAAAACTCACTTCTTGAAACAAAACCTTTAAACCTAACAGCTTCAACATTTGATGAAGTTTTAGTTAACAGTGATATACCTGTAATTGTAGATTTTTGGGCGCCATGGTGTGGTCCTTGTAAAATGATGGCTCCCACTTTTGAAAATACAGCTAAAAACTATCCTCTAAAAGTATTATTTACAAAAGTAGATACCCAAGAGGAACAAATACTTGGAGCAAAATTCAATATACGAAGTATTCCAACACTAGTAATATTTAAAAATGGAAAAGAAGTTGAAAGAGTTTCTGGTGCACTAGATGAGCAAAACTTAAAGATGTTTATCTCTAAACATCTTTAAACCTTTTTAGAAGCTTGCCCATTCATCATCTTCTGATTTAGAAACTATGGGAGTAATTTTACTTGATACTGTGGTTTTAGTATCTGAAGTCATTACAGTTTTTTGAGGTTGTGATGATGGTGTAGAATCTGAACTCTTGTTTGAAATAGTTTTTGCTTTTACACTATCTTTTCCTACAAAATCCTTCTCATTTGCACTTGATACTACAAGTTTTGCAATAGTATCTGTTTGAACTGCAATTGAATGTGTATCAGAAGCAATACTTGCATTTTCTTGTGTTTGTCTATCAAGAGAATTAATAGCATCATTAATTTGCATAATACCACTTTTCTGCTCTTTAGAAGCTGTTTCCACATTATGAATAAGTTCAATGGTTTTTGAAATATTATCATTAAGATGTGTATATCCATCTATCATTTTATCTGATATTGCTTTACCACTATTTGCTTTATTTGTTGCATTTTGTACTAAGGCTTTAATCTCATTAGCAGCTTCAGCACTTCTAGAAGCTAGATTTCTTACCTCTTGTGCAACAACAGCAAAACCTTTACCCGCTTCACCAGCTGTAGCAGCTTCAACTGCTGCATTTAAACTTAAGATATTTGTTTGGAATGCTATTTGATCAATTACTGTAATTGCTTCATTGATAGCATTTACCTCTTCATCTATCTCATTCATTGCAGTTGTCGTTTGTTTTGCTAGTTTTTCACCTTCTGCTGCAGAGTTTGTTACTTTTGATGCTAAACTTCCCATTTCCACTACAGTCTGTGCATTTGAAGATATATTACTAGTAACCTCTTCTATTGCAGCAGCTGTTTCTTCTAGTGCCGCTGCTGCCTCATTTGAGTTTTTACTTAATATGCTTACATTTTCTAAAAGAATATCACTACTACTATCTAAAGTCAATCCATTTTCTTTATTATCTATTAACATCTTTGTAATAGTATCTCTTAGATAATTTACATTGTTTAATAGTGTATCAAATACTCCATTAGATTCTATTCCTTCTATTTTTAACTCTTTTCTATAGTCAAGGTTTACATAACTTTCCAGTATAGAATTAATTTGAATAAATCTCTCTTTTAACTCTATTAATGCTTGATTTATGGTATTTTTCAATTCCATTAAATTTGGATTTGATGAATTTGCTTCTATATGCTGAGATAGCCATCCATTTTGTACTCTATTCATAACTTCTTGAGTATTTTGAATAAATAAATTATCTTCTTGCATTGTTTTTTCAACTATAGCTATATTTGCATCAATATCTTTTGCCATTTGACCAAATTCATCATTACTTTCAAGTCCTATTTTAGCAGCACTTGTAGTTTCTCTATTTAAAAAAGCAAAAAAGCCAGATATTCCAGTTTGTACTTTTGCAAGTGAATTGATAATTGATTTAATAGTAAAGAATGATAATAAAGCTATAAATAAAAAGCCAATTGCAGAAAGTATTACCATTATATTTAAAATACTATTATTGGAATCCTCATAAGAGTTTACAAATTGAATATCTTTTTCCTGACTTTTCTTTTTCCACTGTTTTAATTTTCCTTTTAGTGGTCTCCATACATTTACAATATGAGTAATAATCTCTTGATCAGTCAAAGTTTTATTTTTTGCATGTACAATAAGTCTCTTGATATCTTTTTCATAAGCTTCAAATAAAGGTAATACACCAAACTTTTCCATACCTTTACTTAATTTTTTAAACTTTGGAGAATTCAACTTATTTATTTGTTGTGACATAGATACTATCGCACCCTCAAGATTTTTAAGTGTTTTGGTATCATTAGGATTTATATAAACCCCTCTTAATGCTGAAGTAATTTGTAATCCACTTGTCAATGAACCAACAACGGTACCTCTTATTGTTACAACTGTTTGCATCTGTTGAAATTTCTCTTTTTGCATATTTAAACTTACATTTATAAATACATTAATACCTATAAATGTAACTAAAAAAATAGCGACTAAAGCAATTAGCTTATTTTTAATACTGATATTTTGAAACATCTTTTCCCTTTTTGAACATAATCTTACATAATAATTTTTAGCTATTATTAATATAATTTGGAATTATATTTTCTTTTCATTTAAATTTTGCTTTTTTATAACTAAAAAACTTATTTAGTTATAAAAAAAGCCAATTAGCAAAAGCTAATTGGCTTCAATATTAAATAATTACTAAAATTTTATTCAAATTCCATCTGTTTGAATAATATAGCTATATTTTGTTTCCCCAACTCTTTAAAAGTATCAAGATGCTGATACTCACTCATATCTATATTGTATGCTTCATTAAGTCCACCATCATTATCAATTACTTCCATAATTTTTTCTCTCATGTATTCTAAATACCCTTTTGTATATTTAGTAACTGTAGCCATATCTGTTACATCTCCATGACCTGGTATTACAATTTTTGCATTTAGTGCTGCAAATTTATCCCAAGCTTCAAGCCATTTTTGTGTTTCTGTAATTGTAAATATTGGTAAAAGTCTTTGATTAAATGCTAAATCTCCTGCAAAAACAATTTTTTCTTTTGGTAGCCAAATACAAATATCACTATGTTCATGTGCATATCCAAAATATAATGCTTCTACAACTCTTCCACCTAAATCAAATACTTTTTTATCTTTAAAAGTAAGATCTGGTAAAACAACTTTTGTACTTAAGATTTTATCTCTTTGTGTTTTCTGGTATCTTTTTAATATCCCTTCACCTTTTTCAATAATCTCTTTTTTTGCTATCTCTTGTGCTACTAATACAGCGCCTTGTTCTTTCCAATAATTACTTCCAAGCATTGCATGTCCTTGAGAGTTTTCTAAAATTACATATTTTACTGGTTTATCTGTAATCTTTTTAATCTCTTCATGAAAACTTTTTGCTAAAAGATAACTTGAACTTGCATTCCATACTAATACATCTTTATCTCCAATTACAAATCCAAGATTATTATTATGTCCCGAGTTTTCATAGCTTCCTGGACTTGTTTGTCCTATAGAAGTATAAACACCTTTCGCTACTTTTTCAACTTTTGAATAAAGCATAGATTCTGGGTATTTATCTAAAGAGCTTGTTTTTAAGCCAGCTTTTTCCCAACCTTCATAGCTATCTTTATAATGGATAACATTTTTATATCCCATCTCTAA
This sequence comes from Arcobacteraceae bacterium, assembly GCA_963667095.1. Taxonomy (GTDB): domain Bacteria; phylum Campylobacterota; class Campylobacteria; order Campylobacterales; family Arcobacteraceae; genus JAIOSF01. The sequence continues at coordinate 871,969 of OY762960.1, forward strand.
TAGTTGTTTTGCTGCTAATAAGCTAATATTTCCAGTGTAACAGTGTACTACAAAAGGTTGATCTGCTTTAACTATATCAGCTATCGTAAACTCTAGTTTATCTCTAGAAATATTAGTCACCCTATTTGCTTTTATATAGCCACCTTGTTTAAGAATATCTCCTTTAGTTCGTACATCAATAATCTGAAGGTTTGGATCTTTTTTTAATAAATCTTGTAATTTTTTTGTATCTATACTTGTAACTGTTTTTTGAGCTTCTTGAAGTAATTGCGTTGCATTTAAGCCTTTAGCACTTAAGTGTACGGCACAAACTCCTATAAATAAGATTGTTACTATCAGTTGTTTAAACATTTTATCTCCTTAATGTGTTGGAATGATAGTAGTTAAATTTACAGATGTCCAACTATACATTCCCCCTCTGTACCAAATAAGTTTCTCTTTTGGATAACCAATTTTTAATAAATTTTCGATTGCCCATGTTGATTGTGGACACCATATTCCATTACAAAAAAGTAAGAGTGTTTTTGCATTTGTAAAATCATATATACCTTCATTGTATTCTACATTTGCAGCATCCATAACAAGTTCAAAATCTTGATGTGTTGGGTCAAAGCTTTTAAATGGGATATTCATTGAAGTTGGGATTGTCCCTTGTGCATACCAATGGGCCATTCTTGCATCAACCAAAAGTAAATTTTTATCTGTTTGGGCTCTTTTCATATAATCAATTACCTCTAATTCACCATATGTTTCAATCCCTTCCATTTTTACTGGTGAAATTTTACCAACTGTTGTTACAAATGTTTTTTTACATACATCTGGAACACTACTAGCGGCATAATTACCACCCCAAATCACATCAGGATCTGAACCATTTACATGGGCTTTGTCATTACAAATTTTGTTATGATTTCTTTTAATAATGGTCGTTTGTGAAGAACCATATTCATCCATATAATTCAAACTTATTCCATCACCTTTTAATACTGAACCTTTACCAAAAGATACTGTTCCAATAAACATTAATCCTACTAAACCAACTTTAACTATTTTCCCCACCATAATGGACTCCTTTTATCTTATACTATAAAATAAAATTATAATACTTTTTATTAAATAGTGACTTAAATTATATTCCTTGGAGATTAATGAAAAATAACAACTTAAACAAAAAATGGATATAATAATTCATGTATAAAAATGTTTTCGATAAAGAATTAGCAGCAGGTATTACTTACAATGGGTATATGTTTCATGGTCAATCTGACTACTTAGTAGAACAATATTCAAATAATATTGGATTAATATTAGCAAATGGGGAAGAGATTCAAAAAGTATATTTTGATGAATATGACTTTAAAGAGTGTAGTAATTTTTTATCACAATCATCTCTCTTTAGTGCTAATAATATTTTACTTATAAAAACAGTCAAAACAATTCCTAAAAAAGAGGTAGATTCTTTACTCCAAATTTGTGGTACAAATAGTGATAGTAAAGTGATATTTTGTTGTATTGGAGAAACAGATTTTAAAAATATGGCAAAAAGCTTTACAAAAAAGAATGCAAGTGTAGAGGTGCGATTTTTTATACCTACTGATAAAGAAGCACTACATATTTTAAATGAACAAGTACAGAAAAAAAATCTACAATGTGGATTTGGAGAGTTACAATACCTTTATAATATGCACCAAAAAAACTTATCTCTATGTGTAAATGACTTAAACAAATTAGCAATTCTGGATAAACCAATAAGTGTCAACATTATTAATGCTCAATGCTTTGGGATGGGTGCAGTAGTTGTTGATGATTTTTTTAATAAACTCTTCAATGGTGGGAACATCAATAGAGATCTCTATATGCTTCTTGAAGAGGGTATGAATGAGATATACCTTATTAACCAAACAACTTCATTTATTCAACAACTTTTTAATATCAATAGTTATCTTAAACTTTATGGGCAACTTGATATCTTAGAAATTTGGGGATATAAACTGCCTTCTAATATTGCAAATACTAGAGCTTCTATTGCTATGAAATACAAACAAGAACAATTTTTAGAATTTTTGGAATTCTTTTTACAACTAGAATTAGAGCTCAAAACAAAAACTTATTTAGATACAAATAGTTATACTCAAGCTAGTTTTAGAAAATTTTCAGCAAGTTTAAGGTAAAATCGCCCTCCAAAAGGGTTTTTACTTTCAAAAAAGGTAAAATCCTTAACCTTACTGAACAATTATATTGTTCGGTTAATACCAAAAGGAGAAAACTAAATGGCTAGAATTAGACATTACGAAACTATGTTTATAGTTAAGGCAACACTAACTGAGGAAGAAACTCAAGCACAAATTGCTACTGTTAAAGAAAATATTGAAAAAAACGGTGGTGAGATTGTTGCAGTTGATGACATGGGTACAAGAAACTTGGCTTATGAAATTGAAAAACAAAAAAGAGGTTACTACTATGTAGTATACTTTAAAGCTCCAACAGAAGCTATTAAAGAGTTAGAAAGAAATTATAGAGTTAATGAAAATATCATTAGATTTATCTTTATAAAATCAGAAAGTAAAACAGAAATTCAACACTGGACAAAGATGTCAAGTGAAGCTGCAAAGAAAGTTGCAAAATAATTAAAGACTAATTGCAAAGGGGTCCAATATGTACAATAAAGTGATTATGATAGGAAATTTAACTCGAGATATCGAATTAAAATATCTTCCAAGTGGAAGTGCTATAGCTAAAGGTGCGTTAGCAACTAGCCACAAATACAAAATGCAAAATGGTGAACAAAAAGAAGAAGTATGTTTTCTTGATTTTACTGTATTTGGTAAAGGTGGAGAGATTCTTAATCAATATGTACGAAAAGGCTCAAAAGTTATGCTTGAGGGTAGATTAGTATTTGAACAATGGCAAGCACAAGATGGTACAAATAGAAATAGACACACTTTAAGAGTTGAGGAATTTAAATTTTTAGATTCAAAAAATGACTCACAGGGTAGTGGAAATAACTATAATGCACCACAAATGCAACAGCCACAACAACAAATGCAACAACCGCAACAGCAATATAGCCAACCTGCGCAACAAAACTATAATAACCAGCAACAACAAGGTGGTATGCAAAACTCTTATGAGCAAAACATCCCAACAATTGATATAGACAACGACGAAATACCGTTTTAGACTATAAAAGAAATAGAAGGAAATACTATGGCTGAAAGAAGAAAATTCGCAAAAAAATATTGTAAATACAGTGCAATGAAATTAGATTTTATTGATTATAAAGATGCAGATCTTTTAAAAATATCTATGTCAGAAAGAGGTAAAATTATGCCTAGAAGACTTACAGGTACATCTAAAAGATACCAAGAGCAAGTTGAAAATGCTATTAAAAGAGCAAGACACATGGCACTTGTACCATATATTGTAAATACTAATGATTTAACAGAGTCTGCTTACTCAAAAAGATAATTAGTTTATATAATTAACTTTCAAAAGGGTGATTTCTTCATTGAAATCACCCTTTTTTTATAGCTCATTTAAGATTGATTTAATATGTTTCATATAATTTTTTAGATATAATCGCGAAAATTTATTTATAAAGAAGACAAAAATGAGAGAAATAAGAAACATCGCGGTTATAGCACACGTTGACCACGGTAAAACTACACTTGTAGATGAGCTTTTAAAACAATCTGGAACTTTTAGTGAAAGAGATGAATTAGAAGATAGAATGATGGATAGTAATGATATCGAAAAAGAAAGAGGTATCACAATCCTTGCTAAAAACACAGCTATTGATTATAAAGATGTAAGAATCAACATCATTGACACTCCGGGCCATGCCGATTTTGGTGGTGAAGTTGAGCGTGTTTTAAAAATGGTTGATTCTGTTTTATTACTTGTTGATGCACAAGAAGGTGTTATGCCTCAAACTAAGTTTGTTGTAAAAAAAGCACTTGAAATTGGACATAGACCAATTGTTGTAGTTAACAAAATTGATAAAGATGCGGCAGAGCCAGATAGAGTTGTAGATGAAGTATTTGACCTGTTTGATCAAATGGGTGCAACGGAAGAGCAACTTGAATTCCCAGTTATGTATGCCGCAGCTAAAAATGGTATCTCAAGATTAACATTAGATAGTGACAATGATAATATGATTCCACTACTTGATATGATTTTAGAAGAAGTTCCTGCTCCAACTGGAAGTGATGAGAATGGTCTTCAACTACAAGTATTTACTCTAGGGTATGATAACTTTATAGGTAAAATTGGTATTGCTAGAATCTTTAATGGTACTATTTCTATGGGTGAAACTGTAACTTTAGTAAAAGCAGACGGTGAAAAAACAAATGGTAGAATTACAAAACTTATTGGTTTTAAAGGTCTAGAAAAAATGGATATAGATAAAGCTGGTCATGGTGATATTGTTGCTATTGCTGGTTTTGAAACTGTCGATGTTGGTGATTCTTTATGTGATCCTAAAAATCCTATGCCTCTTGACCCATTACATATTGAAGAGCCTACATTATCTGTAACATTTGCAGTTAATAACTCTCCATTAGCTGGTACTGAAGGTAAATTTGTAACTTCAAATAAAATTCAAGAGAGACTTGATGCTGAGATGAATACAAATATTGCAATGCAATATGAAGCTAAAGGTGAAGCAGCATTTGAGGTGAGAGGAAGAGGTGAGTTACAAATCACTATCTTAGCTGAAAACATGAGAAGAGAAGGTTTTGAATTTTCTATCTCTAGACCAGAAGTTATTGTAAAAATAGAAGATGGTGTAAAAATGGAGCCATTTGAACATCTAGTATGTGATGTACCTGATGAGTTTACAGGAACAGTTATCGAAACTCTTGGAAAAAGAAAAGCTGTAATGTCAAATATGTTACCTATGGGTGATGGTCAAACAAGATTAGAGTTTGAGATTCCAGCACGAGGTCTTATTGGATACAGAGGTCAATTCTTAACTGATACAAAAGGTGAGGGTGTAATGAATCATTCATTCCTAGAGTTTAGACCATATTCAGGAACTGTTACAAGTAGAATGAATGGTGCTTTAGTATCAACAGAGCAAGGGGAAGCAGTAGCATACTCAATCTTTAATCTTCAAGATAGAGGAATTATGTTTATAGATCCTCAAGATAAAGTATATGGTGGTATGGTTATTGGTGAGCATTCAAGAGCAAATGACCTTGATGTAAACCCTGTAAAAGCGAAACAACAATCAAATGTACGATCAAGTGGAGCAGATGAAGCAATTAAAATTATCCCATCAAAAGATATGTCTTTAGAGCATGCTTTAGAGTGGATTGAAGATGATGAGCTTGTTGAAGTTACACCAGTAACTGTAAGAGTAAGAAAAAGAGAACTTGACCCTTCAAAAAGAAGAAGAGCAGAAAAAGCAAAAAAAGGTTTATAATATAAAGTTTTCCATAAACTCTTTATGCCCTTGTGGAAGTGGCAACAAATATAAAAAATGTTGTCAACCTTTCCATAAAGGGAAACTTCCCAAAACAGCTTTAGAACTAATGAAATCTCGATATAGTGCCTTTGCTCTTTCAAATGGCAAATATATCATTGACACTACCCATACAAATAATCCGGATTATACAATTGATACAACAAAATGGTTACAAGATATACAAAGTTTTGTTACTTCTTGTGAGTTTAAAAATTTAGAAGTTATAGAGTTTACATCTCTTGAAAACGAAGCATTTGTAACATTTAAAGCAACAATATTTTGTAACAAAGAAGATTGTAGCTTCACAGAAAAAAGCAGATTTATAAAAGAAAATAATAAATGGTTCTATATCAGTGGGGTATTTTTATGAAACTTATTGTAAACTGTTGATACTTAATTAGAAAAGGAAAAAAATGCAAATTTATGTTGGAAATATGAATTACAGAACTACAGAAGAGGATATCAACAAACTATTTAGCCAATATGGAGAAGTAGAATCAGTAAAACTGATTAGTGATAGAGAAACAGGAAGAGCTAAAGGATTTGGTTTTGTAACTATGAATGATGATAGTGCTGCTAAAGAAGCTATTGAAGCATTAAACGAAAAAGAATTCGAAGGAAGATCTTTAAGAATTAATGAAGCAAAGCCTAGAGAAGAAAGACCAAGAAGAGAATACTAATCTCAGGAAAACCACTCGTTTGTTTAAAACAACGGTGGTTATTTCAAAACTATTCACTAAATATTCAATTTGATTTACTATTAAATAAAGTTTAGGTACAATCACAGTCATTATATCAAAAGTAAGGTTCATACTGTGAGTTTAAAAGATAACATCAATTATGTAAAACAAGAAATTTCTGCGGAAGAAAGTTTTATGGAAAATTTTTTTAAAGTAGAAAAATTTTATAAAAAATACAAATCTGTAATTATTATTGCTATTTCTATCATTATTGTAGCAACTATTGGGTATTACATATCTAACTATATTTCAAATCAAAATAAAATCGAAGCTAACAAAGCTTTTAATGTTTTATTAGCTTCGCCAAATGATCAAGAAGCACTTAATACACTTAAAGAGAAAAATCAAAAGCTTTATTCTGTCGCTTTATTTATGCAAAATAACACTGCTACAAATGAAGTTGAATTCTTAAAAGAACTTAGCTTATACGCTCAAGCAATAAATGAAGAGAACATTAGTAAAATATCTGAAGTAACACAAAATCAAGATTTTTTATTAAAAGATTTTGCTTTATTTAATAAAGCACTTATTTTAGCTCAAAATAAAGAGTACAAAGAAGCAAAAGAAACTATTAAACTTATACCTGAAAATTCAAATATTAAAGTATTAGCAAAAATGTTAGAGCATTTTTTACTAACTAAATAAAAGGGAAATCATGAAAAAATCAATCTTATTAATATCTTTTTTTGTTTTACTATTTCAAGGATGTAGTACTAAAAAATATTATGAACCAGAAGAAACTTATAATAATTATTTCACTGTTTATGACTTAGGTTCTAAAATCACTGATATTAATAGTGATGGAGCTACTTTAGAAAATGGGCATTATGTATCAAAAGATGGATTATCTACTGATACTTTAGAAGAAGGTTATACATTTTTAAATAAAAATCATAATACTCTTTTATCTACTAATGATGAGGGAACACTCTCAATCACAAAAAATAATCATGTAGAAAAAATTAAATTTGATAAAAATATTGTTTCTGCGACAATTGAAGAAAATTTAATTGCTATGGGATTTATAGATAATTCTATTGTCTTATATGATACTATTGAGAAAAAAACTGTATTTAAAGAATATTTAAATTTATCAGTATTAAATGATATCAAAATAACAAATCCTATCTTTCTTACAAGCTTAATACTTTTCCCAACTCTTGATGGAAAAATTGTAATTGTAGATAAAAATAAAAAAACAATTTATAAAACTATTAATATGGATCCCAAAAATGATATAAACAATATTATTTACATGAAAGCAATGGGTGATACACTTATAGCAGCGACACCAAATAAAGTATTTAGTTTTGTAAATGGTAGAGTGAAAATCATTCAACTAGATGTAAAAAATGTTGCAGTAAGTGCAAAAAATATCTATGTTGCAACTTTAGACGGTAATGTAATCAAATATGATGAAAAACTTACTAAACTTGATAGTAAAAAATTTAAATTTGCAAAATTCCATTCTATGGTATATACAGATGCTTTATATATTTTAGAATCCCAAGGCTATCTTATAAAAATAGATAAAGATTTTCAAAATAGTGAAGTGATTGAATTTTCATTTGATGAAACTGAAAAAGTTATCTCAGTTGATAGCACAATTTATTTTGAAGATAGCTATATCATCTTAAAATAATGAATGATATTATAGTTGCTTTCAAAGAGCATTTAACTATAATAAAATCTTTATCAAAGCATAGCATTGAAGCTTATATAAGTGATATACAAGAGTATGAAAGCTTTTTAACACAACACAATATTACTCTTATAAACTCAACAAGTGTTGAGCTTATAAGTTATCTTAAAACAATCAAAAATCCACGGACACAAAATCGTCATTTAAGTAGTATCAATAGCTTTTATAACTTTTGTTTTGACTCTTTTAATGATATAGAAAAACCAAAAGCTTCTTTTGCAAAAATACCAAAAAACCTACCAAAATATTTAACAAATGAAAAAATAATGGCAAACTTACAACTTATTGACAGATCAAAAGAGTTAGGCTTAAGAGACTATGCTATCATACTTTTTTTATATGCAACAGGGGTGAGAGTAAGTGAACTTATTGAGATTAAAAAAAATGATATTGAAGAGAGTCTTATTCGAGTTTTATATGCAAAAGGTTCAAAACAACGAATCGTTCCTATTGCAAAAGTTGCTCTTGATGCACTATATCAATACCTTAATAACAGAAACAAAAAAAGCAGCTATCTCTTTATAAATTATAAAGGTGATAAACTAAGTCGTATCTCAATATATAAAATAACAAAAAAATATTTCAATGTTTCTCCTCATGTATTCAGACACTCTTATGCTACAAGTTTGATTTTAGGAGGTGCAGATTTAATGGTGGTTAGTGAACTTCTAGGACACTCTAATATAGAAACAACTCAAATCTATACACATATACAACAACAACATTTAAATGAAACAATAAAAGAATATCATCCACTTAATAAAAAGGCTTATCATGATATTATGTGATATAGGAAATACAACTTTTCATTTTAAAACAACAAAAAAAGAGTTTAAAATTGGTGTGAAAGAACCATTGACTCAAATAAAAAAACTCAAACAACAAATATATTTTATCAGTGTCAATGAAAAAGCCACAAAAAAACTTTTAAAACAATTTCCAGATGCTATAAATATGGAAAAGTATATAAATTTTAAAACTAACTATAAAGGTATGGGAATTGATAGACAAATAGTTTGTAAATATATACACGATGGAATTATTGTAGATATTGGAAGTGCTATAACTGTAGATATTATGAAAAAAGAGGAACATCAAGGGGGATTTATACTTCCAGGAATTGGTGCATATAAAAAAATTTATCCAAATATTTCAAAAAAACTATCCTTTAAATTTGATACTGATATAAATTTAGATAAAATTCCACTTATAACAAATGATGCGATAAATTATTCAATATTACATTCAATAATTGCACCAATAAAAAATATATACAAAAAATATAAATTGCCAATTTATTTCACAGGTGGAGATAGTAAATTACTACTATCATATTTTGATACAATACCACACAAATATAGAAAAAATTTGATATTTAAAAGTATGAAGAAGATTATAAAGGAAAATATATGTTAACAATTGCTCTGCCAAAAGGTAGAATTGCTGAACAAACTTTAGAAAAATTTGAAAAAGTTTTTGGAGAAAAGTTTGTTTTTGAAGATAGAAAACTTATCCTACAAAAAGCAGGTTTTACATTTTTAAATGTAAGAAATCAAGATGTACCTACTTATGTTATGCATGGTGCTGCTGATTTAGGTGTAGTTGGTCTTGATGTGCTTGAAGAAAAAGAATATGATATTATAAAACTTCTTGATTTAAAAATTGGACAATGTAAGGTTGCTATTGGTTTAAAAGCTGGTGATAAAATAGATTGGACAAGATCAGAAATCACAGTTGCCACAAAACATGAAAAAATAGCAAAAAGATTTTTTGAACAAAAAGCTATGGCTGTAAATATTGTAAAGCTTTATGGTTCTATTGAACTAGCACCACTTGTGGGTCTTAGTGATTGTATCGTTGATATAGTAGAAACTGGTGAAACAATGAAACAAAATGGCCTTGAAGTGGGAGATACTATTATGCAAAGTAGCGTCTATCTTATCTCAAACAAAAACTCTTACTACAGTAAAAAAGAGCAAATTTTAGACTTACGAGAAAAGCTTGCAGCCACTTGATTTATATGCAACTATAGAAGAGTATCTTGACTTTAATGAAGAGGTTACTCACCTTTATGAAACTATTGCTGAACTTGCTTTAGAAAAAGAACCAAAAACACTTATTGATATTGGGTGTGGACAAGGTGATTTTTGTAATATAATTGTCCATAATAATGTAGATACCTTAGGTGTAGATTTAAGTGAAAAACAGATTCAAATAGCACAAACAAAAGGTATCAATGCAAAATGTATAGATATCAAAGATATTAAAAATAACTATGACTGTGCAACTGCTGTTTTTGATGTTATTAACTATATTCCTAAAAATCATTTAAAACAATTTTTAACACATACTTATAACTTACTCAATCAAAATGGTTATTTTATCTTTGATGTAAATAGTTATTATGGATTCCAAGAGGTTGCACAAGGAACTTTGACCATTGACCTAGAAGATAAATTTATAGCGATTGATGCAAATTTTGAGGATAATTGTTTATTTACTGATATTACTTTATTTACAAAAGATAAATCTTTGTATAAAAAACAATATGGTACTATAGAACAATTTTATCACGATAAAGAGGACCTGTCTCAGACTCTACAAGAGATAGGATTCAGTATTGAAAAGATTATTGACTTTAATCTTCATAGTTTAGAAGATTCTGATAAACAGATATTTATATGTAAAAAGGGTACAAAATGATTTTTAATATTATTGAAGATGTTGAATACAAAGAGATGTTAGAGAGCCAAATTTTTGAAGTTATAGAGTTTTTACTTGAAAAAGGGGAAGAGTTCTCAATTACTGCTAATATCAATGGTGTAAACTTCAATCCAGAAGTACCAGAATCTATAGCAGAATCTTTTCCACATTTTACACTTTTTACACTCGCTAATTATACCTATACAACTATTCAACTTACAGAAACCGATATTAGCTTTGAAACTGGATTTGGAGCTGAAAATTTTGGTTCAGTGGTTACCTTACCACTTTATGCAATCTTCCAAATTGTTATAGATGAGTCTATTTTATTCTTAAACCCTACAGCAACAGTTACAAAATACTTTTCAAAAAATAAAGAAAAAGAACCTATTCTAGAAAATCAAGAAAGCCGTTCTTTAAATGCTTTTAAGAAGAATAGTAAAAATAAAAACTTATTTTAATAGTTAACTAGAGAGTAAATCTCTTAAACTATCTTTAGGGTTTTTTCCATCAATAATAAACTTCACTTCATTTGCTATAGGTGTATAGATATTATTTCTTGAAGAGAGTTTATAGATAGCTTCGCTTGTTTTTACACCCTCAGCAACTTCCCCTAACTCTTCTAAAATAGTATCTAGTGTTTTTCCTGAAGCTAACCCAAGTCCTACTCTAAAGTTTCTACTAAGAGTACTAGATGCTGTTAAAAAAAGATCGCCAGCACCACTTAATCCTATAAATGTTTCCTCTTTTGCTCCATAATATTTTCCAAATCGATGCATCTCTACTAAACCTCTTGAGATAAGTGATGCCCTAGCATTTTGCCCTAATTGTAAACCATCACAAATACCACTAGCTATGGCTAAAACATTTTTATATGCCCCAGCTATCTCTGCACCAATAACATCATCACTATAATAAGTTTTAATAAACTTTGGAAAAAAAGGTTCAAATAAATCATAAAACTCTTTTGAAGTTGTATTAAGAACAAGTGCTGTTGGAAGTCCTTTTATAACTTCACTAGCAAATGAAGGACCTGAAATAAAACCTAAGTTTGATGCAGGGACATACTCTTCATATATCTCTTGTAAGAATGCACCAGAATCTGCTTCTATACCTTTTGAAGCAACTAATATTTTTTGATTTTTATAAATAAAATGTTCTTTTAGCCATGCTCTTATATTTTGTGCAGGGATTGCGATAAGTAAAAACTCGCACTCTAAAGCATCTTCTAACTCTACAAAATTTTCTATATCTCTTTTTGTTCTACTTGTAATCAAACATTTTTGTTTTTGATTCAATGCAAAATGTAAAGCTTGACCCCATTTTCCTGCACCAATTACACAAATAGAACTCATATTTTATGCTAATCTTTCTTTTAAAAGTTCACTAACTTTTTGTGGGTTAGCAGTTCCTTTTGAAGCTTTCATTGTTTGCCCTACAAAGAAAGCAAACATTTTTTCTTTTCCACCTTTGTACTCAGCTACTTTATCTTCATTATTAGAAAGTATCTCATCAATCATTGATAGAAGTGCACCATCATCACTAACTTGTTTTAGTCCTAGCTTTTCTATAATTGTTTCAATCTCAGCATCATTTTCCATTAAATAATCAAGAACTTCTTTCCCAGCTTTTCCAGAAATAGTACCATCTTCAATAGCTTTTATAAGCTCTCCTAGTTTCTTAGCACTAACAGGAGAATTTGTGATACTCTGTCCTTCAGTAAATCTTCCTTGAAGTTCAACAGTTAGCCAAGTAGTAGCCATCTTTCCACTAATACCACAAGCCATCATATCTTCAAAATAATGTGCCATCTCTTTTGTAGCACATATTACACCCGCATCATAAGCTTTTAGTCCATACTCTTTTACAAATCTTTCTTTTTTTGCATCTGGAAGTTCTGGAATATCAGAATATTTTTCAATCATCTCATCTGTTATAATAAGTGGAAGTAAGTCTGGGTCTGGGAAATATCTGTAATCAGCAGCATCTTCTTTCCCTCTCATACTTCTAGTTTCACCTGTATTTACATCAAAAAGTCTAGTTTCTTGAACAACTTCCCTCTCATAAACACCATCTTCCCAAGCCTCTGTTTGTCTTTGTACTTCGTATTTGATAGCTTTTTCAATAAATTTAAAACTATTCATATTTTTGATTTCACATCTTGTATAAAGTTTATCATCACCTTTTGGACGAATAGAAACATTTACATCTGCTCTAAAACTTCCCTCTTGCATATTTGCATCACTAATACCAATATATCTTACAATTGAGTGAAGTTTTTTCAAATACAATAGTGCTTCTTCTGCACTTCTCATATCTGGTTCAGATACAATTTCAAGAAGTGGTGTTCCAGCTCTATTTAAATCAACTCTTGAGTAGTCACCTGTATGGCTACTTTTTCCAGCATCATTTTCAAGATGTGCTCTAGTTACACCAATAACTTTACTTGAACCATCTTCAAAATCTATCTCAACTTTTCCCATACCTACAACGGGTACTTCAAATTGTGAGATTTGATATCCTGTAGGTAAATCTGGGTAAAAGTAATTTTTTCTATTAAAGATAGATTTTTTGTTAATCACAGCTTCAATTGCAGTTCCCAATTGAATTGCTTTATGTACTGCTTCTTTATTTAAAACTGGTAATGCTCCTGGAAGTCCTAAACAAGTTGGACATACATTTGTATTTGGTTCTTCTCCAAAACTTGTAGCACAACTACACCATAATTTACTATTTGTATTTAATTGTGCATGAACTTCTAAACCTATTATTGTTTCAAACATATATTGTATTTCCTTTTCTTTTCTCTATTTGTTATTTATCTAAGAACTTTAATAGTTGATGTAATTTTTAAAGTTTCAAAATATTCTTTTAAAAAATTCTGCTCTCTTTGTTCCATAATTTTTTGAAAAATTTGCTCTTTTACTGAATTTATTGATAATGTTTTTACATCTTTTTTCTCTTTTATAAAAAACATATTGTATTGTTGATTTTGAGCAAAAATAGCACTAAATTGATTTACTTCAGTTGTATTAAGTATATATTTTACTTGAGGAGATAATTCTTCCTGCTTTAAAGTCAAAGCTTGACTCATAATATTACTATCTGTCATCATTGGACTTCGTTTCAACTGATTTAATAAATTTTTATTTTTTGAAACATACGCTACTACTTCTATAGTATCTGCTAGTTTAAATTGCTCTTGATTATTTTCATAATATATTTTTATATCATCATCTGTTGCTATTTTTATATTTCCAGCTGCTATTTTTTTGATAAGTTTTTGATGAAGAAGCTGCTCTTTTATTTTTGCTTCAAACTTATCATAGTCTTGTTGTTGTCGTACTAAAGATTTAAAATCAAGAAGACTCATCTTATTTTGTGCTGCTAATCTTTCCATATAATTATCTATATCAAAAATATCTACAGAAACATTGTTTTTACGTATCTCTTGCTTGTATATCTTTTCATCAATCAAAAATTTTACAGCCTCAGGTTTAGTAAATCCTTTCTCTTCCATCGTTTTATCTATCTCATAAAGTGTTATTGGATCATCATTTACAATTATTCCGATGGCATTTATCAATCCAGCGTTTGCAAAACTTACTGCAAGTATTAAACTTAGTATATATTTTCTCATTTTGTTTAGTTTCCTTTTAAAAAAAGTTATTTTAACATAAAGATAGTAAAATCATTATCTAAATAACCCTCTTTGGTTTTAATATTTTGTGTATATCGTTTACAAATTGCCTCTATCTCGTGTTGTTTAATCTCATTAAATGTAATATTTTTGAGATAATTAAAGACAAAACCTTTTTGTGAAACTTCAAAACACTTTTGGATAAATATCTCAACCTCATCATAAGTCAAAATATTCATAGCCCCACTACAAACATAATAATCAGCACTTATAAGAGTATCACAAAGGACATTTTGTACTACAAACTCTAAATTCGGAAATCGTATTTGAGATATTTCAATCATCTTTTCTTCACAATCAATCCCTATATAATTTGTAGGTGTTTTATGATTGTTCAAAAGATAATTAAAATATTCCCCAAATCCACAGCCAACATCAACTAAAGAAGAGTTTTTAATATCTTTTTTAATACATTTTGTTAAAACTTCAAATCTCTTGTACTGAGTATATTTACTATTCCAATGCACCCCTTGAGCTGATACACCATACTCTTTTAGAGATTTTTCATAAAACTTTTTATTTGATAATATTTTCAATTTGCTCTATAATTACATTGTTGTCTTTTAAAAACTTTGAAACAATATCTGAATTTGTATGTTCATAAGCTTTTTCATAAACTATTCTTACAATACCACTAGCAATGAGATTTTTACTACATTCACTACAAGGTTCCAAAGTCACATAAATAGTAGCACCTTCTATACTGATTCCTTTTCGTGCTGCCCAAATGATTGCATTCATCTCAGCGTGTATTTCATAAGTTTTTGACCAATCGTGATGATCTTTTGTATATTCATCATTCCAATGTGTACAACAATTAGTATATCCAGCTGGAGTACCATTGTATCCCGTGCTTAAAATTCTACCATCTTTTACTATCACAGCCCCGACTTGTTTTGAGACACATTTACTCGCACCTGCTATCTCTTTAGCAATATTTATAAAATTTTTATCAGTAAGCATTTTTTGCCTTTATTTACATTATGATATGATTATATCATATATCGACTAAAGAGGATTTGAGTCCACAACAAAAGGAGTTAAAGATGAAAAAGATTATTATAGTTTTACTATTTATTGGTTCTTTATTTGCAAAAGAATACACACTGAACTTGCAAGGAGATGGTGATAAAGAGAATCAAACTATCAAAATAGAACTACAAACAGATGAAGATGGGAAACCCTTAGCAAATCAAAGATTTGATATTAGAAATCTAGAGCGACTACGCTCTCTTAAAATCCTTACAGCACAAGGTTTAGTAGGAACACTTAAAGATGAAAGAGAGATTATAGCTTACTATAAAACAAATCTAGAAGTTGGTGGATTAAAAATACGAAATCTTTACAAACTAGCAGTAGCTAGAGTATATGGGGATGAGAATAACATCACCATGACATTTGATAAAGACCATTATCAAAATATTGTATCATTTTTACGATATCACAACATCAAAAATGAAGTAATCAAAGATGTTGATAATATGTATGGAACTTGGGAAGAGATAGAGAAATAACTAAAAAAGCTATCTTTTCATAGCTTTTCTATTTTTACTATATTCTTCCAAAATCCAATTAGAAATTATATCCAACTCATCATTTGTCAAGTAACCATAAGCTGGCATCTCAGTATTAGTAAATTTTCTATATTTACCTTTACTTCCATTTTTAATACTTTCTATAATTTTAGCTTTTGCTTCATTGCCAAACCAATTTGTATTTTTTCTTGCAATTCCCATAAATGCAGGTGCAAGTTTTTTACCCATAATATTATGACAATCCATACAACCATTTGATTGAGCTAATTGTTCCCCATTTGCCCACATAGTACTACTTGTCAAAAGTAATGTTAAAGCTAACTTTTTCATCATATACCTCCTCATTAAGAAAATATGATTTATAAACCAAATTTATTGCTTCAAAAACTATTAAAACAATAAATCCTACCCTCAATACTTAATTTAATTATATCATAAATACCATTATTGATTTTACTTATTCAGAAATTTTTCCAATCAACTCTTTAGCCTCTTCTAGTGCCTTAGAACTACTATCTTTATCAAAAGTTAAAGCTACTGCCATTCTTCTCCCTATATGGGATTGAGGCTTTCCAAATACTCTTACAAATGAGTTTGTTGTAAAGATACTTGGATCTATTTGTAACTCTGGAGTAAAAGTATCTGTTGTACTTTTGTATGCAGCACTTGCACCTGCACCATAAGTGATAAAATCTAAAGGAAGTCCTAATACAGCACGAAGATGTAATGCAAATTCACTTTGAGATTGTGTTATTAAGGTAACCATCCCTGTATCATGTGGTCTGGGGCTTACTTCACTAAAATATACCTCATCGCCTTTTACAAAAAGCTCTACACCAAAGAGTCCTCTTCCTCCCAGTCCATCAGTGATTTTTTGTGCTATTTCGATAGCTTTAGCTTTTGCTGTTTCTGACATCTCCATTGGTTGCCATGAGAAGATATAGTCACCATCTTTTTGGATATGTCCAATAGGCTCACAAAATGTTGTTCCTGTTTCATTTCTTACTGTTAAAAGTGTAATTTCATAGTCAAATGAGATAAACTCTTCAACAATTAATTCACTTGCATCCCCTCTAGCTTCTTTTGCTAACTCCCAAGAGTTTCCTAAGTCTGCTTCACTTCTAGCGATACTTTGACCATGTCCACTACTACTCATCACGGGTTTGATTACACAAGGAAAACCTATGTTTGAAGCTGCTTTTTGAAGTCCTTCAAATGTAGTAACAAACTCATAACCAGAAGCTGAAAGTTGTAATTCTTCACAAGCAAATACTCTAATATTTTTTCTATTCATTGTTTTATTTACAGCTTCTGCATTTGGTATTACATGAAAACCCTCTTGCTCTGCTTTAAATAGTGCTGAGATACTAATAGCTTCAACCTCTGGTAAAATAAAATCTGGCTTCTCTCTTCTTATGATATCCATCACTTCATTTTCGTTTTTCATATTGATAACATAAGCATTATTTGCTACAAGATGTGCAGGTGCATTTGCATAAGAATCCACAGCAACTGTTTCAATACCCAGTCTTTGAGCTTCTATAACAACTTCTTTCCCTAATTCTCCACTTCCTAATAACATGATTTTGATACTATTTGATTTTAATGGTGCAGTAAATTTCATTAAATTTTTCCTTGATTTTTAATAGTCGTATTTTATTATATCAATGGTTAAGACTTTATTTAGTATAATCATCAAAAATTATTATAGAAGGAAATTACTATGGGTATGCCTAGCGGAATTGAACTATTTATTATCGTTGCAGTTGTTGTACTGTTATTTGGAGGAAAGAAAATTCCTGAACTTGCAAAAGGTCTTGGAAAAGGTATCAAAGACTTTAAAGGTGCAATCAAAGAAGATGAACCTGAAACTATGACTACAAACGAGAAAAAAATAGAAGATGAAAAAGTAGCTACTACAAATACAGAAGCTACTAAAGAAGAGTCTAAAACTACTGACACAAAAACTACTGCGTAAACTTAAAGGATCAATTTAAGTGCAAAATATTGTTAAAAAACATATTGAAGATATATTAGAACAACAAATTGTTCTAGAAAAGCCCAAAGATATCTCTTTGGGTCATTTTGCTACACCAGTAGCCTTTTCTCTTGCAAAAAGTTTGCGAAAAAATCCTATGATGATAGCTGATGAATTAGCAAAAAAGTTTGAAAATAGTGAAATATTTGAAAATGTAAGTGCTGTAAAAGGGTTTGTAAACTTTAAACTATCAAATGACTTTTTAACTTCGCAAATAAACAATGCTTTAGAACTCAAAGAAGAATTTGCTGCATCAGAAGCTAAAAATGAGAAAATCTTACTGGAATTTGTAAGTGCAAATCCTACAGGTCCTCTACATATAGGTCATGCTAGAGGAGCAGTATTTGGGGATGCTCTTTTAAAAGTTGGTAGATACTTAGGATATGATATAACTGCAGAGTATTATGTAAATGATGCGGGTGCTCAGATGGATCTACTTGCACTTTCATTGTATTTAGCGGGGAGAGAAAATATCTTAAAAAAAGATGTAGAGTATCCTGAAAAATACTATAGAGGTGATTATCTTGTAGATATCGCTAGACTATGTGAAGAAAAGTATGGTGCTGAAGTTTTTGAAGATGTATCAAAAGAACAAGAGCTTGCTCAATTTGCAAAAGACGAAGTTCTAGCACTTATTAAAAGTGATTTATCTGATTTAGGTGTAGAGTTTGATACTTTTATCAGTGAGAAGTCACTTTATGATAAGTGGGATGAAACAAAATCTGTTTTAGAATCAACTGGTAGTATCTACAATAAAGAGGGAAAAGATTTCATCCGTTCAACTGATCATGGTGATGATAGTGACAGAGTTGTAGTGCGAGAAAATGGTGTGCCAACTTATCTTGCAGGAGATATTATCTATCATAAACATAAATATGACAGAAACTATGATAAATACATCAATATTTGGGGTGCAGACCACCATGGATATATCAAAAGAGTTAAAGCAGCTATAGAATTTCTTGGAAATGACTCAAGTAAGCTAGAGATAATACTTTCTCAAATGGTAGCACTATTGCAAGGTGGGCAACCATATAAGATGAGTAAAAGAGCTGGTACTGTTATTTTGATGAGTGATATTGTTGAAGAGATTGGTGCAGATAGTTTACGATTTGTGTTTTTAACAAAAAAAAGTGATACACATCTAGAGTTTGATATAGATTTATTGAAAAACAATGATTCATCAAACCCAGTTTTTTATATCAACTATGCACATGCTAGAATAAACCAACTCTTTAAAAAAGCAGAACTTACAGTAGAAGATGTAAAAAATGCTACTATAGAAGATATCAACCAAGATGCGAAAGATTTAGTATATGAAGCACTTCTTTTAAGTACCGTTTTAAATGAAGCTTTTGATAAAAGAGATATGCAAAAAATCACAGACTATTTACATAGCTTAAGTGCGATGGTTCACAAATTCTATAATGAACATAAAATTATTGGATTAGATAATCAAAATCAGTATTTAAAAGTTTTAAGTATGGTAGCATTATCTATAAGAACAGGTCTCAAAGTATTAGGAATAACAGCAAAAGAGGTGATGTAATATGGATAAAGCGATTAAATGGATTGCTATAGCTTTCGTAGTAGTATTAGTTATCGCAATTGCCACAGGCTATAGAGGTGGTGCAAAAGATGCTACTGGAAACTATCATAGTATTATGACAGGTCAAAAATAACTAAAAAGTAATATTTTACTTTTTAGTTCAATAATTCTTTTTCATAGAGTTCTTGATTAAAAGATACAAGAACTTTATCTTCTCCTTGATGCATATATTCCACAACTGGTCTTTTTAAAAGCATATTCTCTTTACATAACCAATCAAGTTTTCCTTCATCATCTAGATTTAACTCTTTTAAACCTAAGTCTTTATATTTAGTCCCTCTATTATTAAAAAGTATATTTATATCAACTTTTGTTGCAAAATATTTAACTTTTTCACACTCTAATGGAGTAGCCCTAAAATCTATAAATGAATATTCTAAATTATTATCTTTACAAAATTTAATAGCTTTTCTTACTGTACTACAAGTTTTAATACCATAAATATTTATCATTTTTTGACTTACTCTATAATAGCTGGTACTACGAAATAATTATTTTCACTTTTAGGAGCATTTTTCATAATAGCTTCTGCTTCTGCTTCAACTTTTATAGCCACATCTTCTCTTAATGGTTGCCCACCACAAACAGTAGTAAAAGTAGCATCAACATGACTTACATCTATTTCATTTAAATTTTCTACAAAAGCTACAATATCACCTAACTCTTTGGCTATTTTTTCTTTTTTATCTTCATCAATAGTAAGTGATGAAAGCTTTGCTAATTTATCAATTGTTGTATTATCTATTGTCATCAATTTTCCCTAGTATATTTAATTATTGCGATTATAATATAAAAATGCTTATGGTACAATTGGTATAGTTATTGTAAAAGAAGCACCTTTATAGTCATTGTTTTCATAACTAAATGTTTCATTTTTCACTCCTAATGTTCCACCAATATTTTTTGTAATAATCTCTTGACTCATATAAAGTCCTATCCCGGTACCACTTGATTTAAATTTTGTTGTGAAGTAAGGTTCAAATATTTTATCTATTATATCATCTGCTATTCCACCACCATTATCTTTAATGGTTATTATTGCATTCTTATTTTCTTGATAAATATCTATAAAAATAAATTTTTTATAAGAGCTTTTTTTTAGAATATCATGTGCATTAGTTAAAATATTCATAATAACTTGTGTCAATTCTCCATCATATGTATAAAGATTCAGGTCATTAATATTGGTAATTATCTCTACATTTTTATTTTTAAATTTTGATTCTATTATATTTAATGCATGAAAACAAATATCTTTCAAGTTACAATTTGTTTTAGTTTTATCTTGTCTAAAAAAATTACTAAAACTTGTAATGGTTTCAGATAAATATTGTGTTGTTTTCATAATTTTATTTAATCGTTCTATCTCCTCTTCATCAGAGATATTTTTAAGTTGTTTTTGAAGCATTAAGCCACTAGCAGCGGTGCTAATTACAGATAAAGGCTGTCTCCATTGATGTGCAATATTTTCAAGCATTTCACCCATACTTGCCATTTTTGACTGATGAGCTAACAACTCCTCTTTTTCTTTATTTTTTCTTACCTCTTCTTCAACTCTTTGTTGTAAGTTTTTATTATATTCTTCTAGTTTATTTCGTTCAAGATTAATAAGTTTTATAAAAAAATAAAAATGTTGTTTGATGCTCTCAAGCTCATTAAGGTTTTTATTCTCTTCCAAGTTTTCTTCAGGACTTATTTTTTTTGATAATTGTTGAATCTTTTTTTGTAAATGCTTTAATGGTTTTAATAAATAGTTGATAAATAAGAACATTACAATTGCAAGAAAAACTATAATAATTAAAAGTAATTGTATATTTTTTATAAATGTTTCATTGATATCAAAAAAAACATTTTCACTACTATTTGCTATTATAATTTTCATTTTCAATCTATTAAAATCATACTCTTTTTCTAAAACTATATAATTATCATCTTTTACAATAACATTATGAGATATTTTTGGTTTTTGTATAAAATCATCTAAACTGTCACTAACTTTATCTATTGTACTACTTTTGTAAAGGTATTGATTATTATTTAAATTTAATAAAGCTATACCATTTCCATTAATAAGTTTATTACTAATCAATTCTTGAATTGCACCCATTGAAACTTGAATTGTAATAACACCTACTATTTTCTGAGTTACTAAATCTTTTACTGCCTTTGAGATATCTATCATCATCTCATTTGATCTCTTTTCAAAATAAATATCACTGTAGTATATTTTATTTTTCATTGCAATAGTAAAAATATCTTCTTTTAGAAAAGAGTGTGAGCTTAACTTTTCAAATAATCTGTCTCGAGATGCGATAACAAGTTCTTTCCCTTTTTTTGTAATAAAAGTCATTTTATTAATCTGAGGGATAGTTTTCATATAAATTTCAAATCTTTTATGAAGGACAGAAGGATTTGTTTCTATCACTTTTTTTCTAATAATTGTTGATAAAGAGATTGCTTCTGTTGCTTTATTCAGTATTAAATCAAACGAGTCTGTTAAATCTTTTAAGTCACTCTGGTATTGTTTAATTATAAGTGCTTCTTCACTTATAACTATTTGTTTATAAATATTACTAAAAACTAAAAGTATAAATACCGCCCCCACGAAAGAAGCTAATAAACTTATTTTTAATGATAACCGCAAATAAAAACCTTAATCAAATTGTTATATTCTTTATTATACTATTATTATCTTTATTAAAGGAATTTATCATGAGACGATTTTTATTTTTTTTTAGTGTTTTATTGCTATTTATAGGTTGTACTGATACCCATAAAAATATCAAAACTATTGCTTTCATCTCTTTATCACAGGTTGATGACAGAACTTTCAATGGATTTAAAATTCAAATGCAAAACCTAGGCTGGGAAGAAAATACAAATGTTCAATATATTATACCAGGAGCTGCTCAAAGTTTTACTAATATTCCTAATATTGTAAAAACAGTCATTGCTAAAAAGCCTGATCTTATACTTGTGTCAAGTACTCCTGCAACCCAAGAGGTAAAAAAACAAACAGCTCATACTAACATTCCTGTTGTATTTTGTCCTGTAAGTGACCCTGTCAATTCTAATATTGTTACAAACACACAAAAACCAGAAGGAAATATCACAGGAGTAAGATTACCGTTAGGAGATATAAAAAGAACTGAGTGGCTCTATAAATTAGTACCAACAACTAAGACTATATTTGTTCCCTACACTCCAAACGACAACGCTTCTGAATTAACTATTAAAGATATTAAAACTGTCGCTAAACAGTTAAATCTTAAAGTGATAACAAAACCATTAGCGAATAAAAATGTAATTGATGACTTTATTGATGCTATCCCTTCTAATATTGATGCAATTATTTTACCAAGAGATTCTTTAATTGAGTCTCAAATAGAAAAATTTGCTCAATATGCAATTACGCATAAATTACCATTAAGTGCTCCAAGTTATCAGCAAGTTCAAAAAGGTGCCTTATTTACTTTTGGATTTATCCATCAAGAATTAGGGAAAAATGCTGCAAAAATAGCTGATAAAATTTTAAAAGGGGTCAAAGTAACAGACTTACCTGTCAAATTTGGAAATTCTTATTTAGTTATCAATGAAAACACCGCTAAGAAAATAGGACTAGAACTTACTGATGATGTAAAAAGAAACGCAAAACTTATAATAAAAGAGTAAGGTTATTTCACTTCTCTTTTATTATAAAATTCTGCTTTAAATTCTTTCCATCTGTTTTCAAGAATAGCAACTCTAGCTTCTCTCATAAGATTTAAATAGTAGTGTAAATTATGCAAAGAAGCTAATCTAAAGTAAGTCATCTCACCACTTCTATACAAATGATTTAAGTAAGCTCTAGAATAATTTTGGCAAGTATAACAACAACACTCCTCATCTACTGGTTTTTCATCCTCTTTGAACTTTGCATTTCGAATGTTTAGTCTTCCAAAGCTAGTAAAAAGAGTACCATTTCTTGCATTTCTTGTAGGCATAACACAATCAAACATATCAACACCTCGATCAATACCTTCTATTAAATCTTCAGGAGTACCAACTCCCATAAGATATCTAGGTTTCTCTTTTGGCATAAATTGAGTAGTCCACTCAATAGTATCGTACATCTCATTGTTCAACTCACCAACACTCAAACCACCTATTGCAAAACCATCATAATCACTTAATGCACATAGTTGTTCGGCCGACAT
Source organism: Arcobacteraceae bacterium (assembly GCA_963667095.1). GTDB lineage: Bacteria > Campylobacterota > Campylobacteria > Campylobacterales > Arcobacteraceae > JAIOSF01. Next base: position 895,659 of record OY762960.1, read on the forward strand.
CTTTCGAAACTCTTTATCTATTCCACCTTGAATAATAGCAAAAATATTTTGATCTACTCCTATCCCTTTCTCTTTTTGAGACATATGATATTCTATAGCATCTTTTGCCCATTGTGTTGTTCGCTCAATCGAAAGTTTAATTCTCTCTTTTGTATTTGGCAACGCAACTAAATCATCCAGTATCATCATAATATCACTACCTAAATCATACTGCGTATCAAGTACACTTTGTGGTGTAAAGTAGTGTTTACTTCCATCTATATGAGATTTAAACATAATCCCTTTTTCATCTTGTATAGTATTTTTGCTATCAAGTTTCCCTAAACTAAAAGCTTGAAATCCACCACTATCTGTCAAAAAATTATTTGGGAACTTTGAAAAACCATGAAGTCCTCCTAACTTTTTGATAGTTTTACTTCCGGGTCGTAAATACAAATGATAAGTATTTCCCAAAATTATTTGAGCCCCGAGATTTAACATATCATTGTGATCTAGTGCTTTGACACTCGCTTGTGTCCCTACTGGCATAAAAACTGGTGTTTGTACTTCTCCATGAGCCATTTTTAAAGTGGTGGCTCGTGCATTTCCACTCGTAGCATCTACTGTAAACTGCATAATTCTCCGTTTGTCTATTTATTTTTGAATGATATTAACTGTTGGATATGGGATTTGAATATTATTAGAAGCTAAGGCATCAAATATATCCATATTTACTTTATATTGAATTTCATTGTATTGTTGGGTTAAAGCCCAATATCGAAGCTCAATATTAATTGAAGCATCTGCAAACTCTTTGATACCAACTTGTGCTTTTACCTCTTTTGCTATCTCTTCATATTTTTCTAAGACTTCACTTATAACTTGAATAGCAACTTTTGGATCACTACTATAATCAATCCCAACCATCATCTCTACTATTGTATACTCAAAAGAGTTTGTAAGTATCTCCCCAACAATATGTTTATTTGGTATTGTTATAAGTTCTTTATCTTCTGTTTCAAGAACTGTATAGGCCAATTTTATCTCTTTAACTACGCCTGTACATCCTTGAATTTTAATAGTATTTCCAACTACAAAAGGTCTTGTGGCAATGATAGATATTCCTGCTCCAAAATTGGATAATAATCCTTGAAGTGCTAAACCAGCACCTAAAGACATCGCACCAATAGCTGCTACAAAAGGGGTAATAGTAATACCGATTTTTCCTAAAGCAATAATAGTAACACCAACAATAATTATAACTTTTAAAGTCGTTGCTATAAACTTTGTAAGAGTTACATCCATATCTTTCGTTAATAATAACTTTTCAACAAATGCTGCAACTTTTTTAGCTACCATAAAACCAATAATAAGAATTATAATGGCACCAACTATTTGGAAACTGTAATTTACAAAAAACTCTATGATAATACTATAAAACTTTTGTACACTCTGTATCTCTTTTTCCATTCGGAATCTCCTATGAAATATAAAAATTTTAATTAGAATAAAATATTAAAGTCTTATTATATCATTTATTAGATATAATCTAATAAAATAACATACACGGGATTTAATTATATGAAAAAATTTTTACTATTAACTTTAAGTGCTATTCTTACTGTTTCTCTTTTTGGAAATGCAGCAGAAGAAACGCAAGTTGAACCTACAAGGTTAGAATCATACACAAAACTTCAAAAAGTACTTGCTGCAGTTGAAATGCTTTATGTAGAAGATATGAATTTAAGTAAAATTGTTGATAAATCTATCTCTGGATTACTTCATGAACTTGATGCTCATTCATCAATGCTAAATAAAGAATCATATAAAGATATGCAAGTTGAAACTAAAGGTGAGTTTGGTGGGCTAGGTATAGTTATCGGGCAAAGAGAAGGTGCTTTAACAATCATATCACCAATAGATGATACTCCAGCATATAAAGCAGGAGTAAAGTCAGGAGATATTATCTTAAAGATAAATGATGAATCAACTATCAATATGACATTACAAGATGCAGTTGATATTATGAGAGGAAAAGTTGGAACTCCTATTAGTATCACAGTTGTTAGAAAAAGTGAGCAAAAACCTATCAAAATAGATATTATTCGAGATATTATTAAAATACAATCAGTATATGCAAAAACAATAAATAATGATATCTTATATTTAAGAGTTGCTTCTTTTATGCCTATGAATATTGCCAGTGAATTAAAAAAGCATATTTTAGAACATAAAGCAACAACAAAAGGTATCATCTTAGATCTTAGAAACAATCCAGGTGGACAATTGGGTCAAGCTATAGATACCGTTGATTTATTTGTGGATAAGGGGATTATCGTTTCTCAAAAAGGAAGAGATAAAAGAGATGATGAAGAATTTACAGCATCATCTTCTAAAACTGTAACAGATGTACCAATGGTTGTTCTTGTAAATGGAGGAAGTGCTAGTGCTAGTGAAATTGTTAGTGGTGGTTTACAAGATTTAAAAAGAGCCGTTATTGTAGGAAAAGAAACTTTTGGTAAAGGAAGTGTTCAAAGAATTATACCTATTACAAATGATGGTAGTGAAGCTATTAAACTTACTATTGCAAAATACTATTTACCAAGTGGGAGAACTATTCAAGCAAAAGGTATCGTACCTGATGTAGTTGTAGCTGAAGGAGAAGTTCTAACGAAAGAAGAGTCAGAATTTAAAATCAAAGAAGCTAATATGAGAAACCACTTAGAAAGTGAGTTGACTAAAGTTGATAAAGATGCAAAAGAGAAAAGTAAGAAAACAAAAAAAGATGAAGATAAAATTATAACACAAGAAAAAGTTATGCAAGATAATCAACTAAAATCTGCTTCAGATATCTTAAAATCATTAATTATTATAAAAGGATAGAACAAAAATGAAAATAAGCGAAATTGTAGCACTTGGTCTTTGGCCAGAGTCAAAGAAAACTACAACTCAAAAAGGTATTCCTGAATTAGAAGAGTTAGGATATAATCTATTTTATATTGGTAAAAATGCGGATCTTTATACTTGTCCTGGTGATGAGAGAAAAGTGCTACTAGTAAGAAGTGATCGTTGTTCAGTATTTGATATTCCATTAAATCTTGAGATTGAAGGGAAAGGTGTTTCTCAAACTACTATCTCAAACAGTGGTGCAAAGTTTGCTCAAAAAGCAGGTATCAAAACAGCTATTTTAGATGAAACTGTTGACCAAAGATTAAGTGTAGCTCCTAGATGCCAGCTTATGGAACTATGTAAACCTTTAGAAGCCGAAATCGATGGAGAGGTTGTTCAATTTGAATTTATTTTTAGAAACTATTTAACTGGTTCTTTATTTGAAGCATCACAAAATGGAAATGATCCATATGGTTTAAATTTACCATCAAACTTAAAAGAGTGGCATAAGTTTGATACACCAATTTTTACTCCAACTACAAAAGGAGTTAAAGATATTCCATTAAATTCACAAAAAGTAAGAGAAGTTTTTCCAGAAATTATTTCTAGTTTAGAAAAAGTTTTCAAAGACTTCACAACATTTGCCCAAGAACATGGAATCATTGTAGTTGATACAAAACTTGAAGTATTTGTAAATGAAAAAGGTGAATGGATTTTAGGTGATGAAATTTTAACTCCAGAGAGTTCAAGATTTATCTCAAAAGAGAATTTCGATGCAGGGAACTATATCTCAATGGATAAGCAGATCCTTCGTAACTTTGCAAAAGAAAATCATTGGAAAGAGAAAGCAAAAGATTTACAATCAGGTCACAAATTAGATGTAGAAGTTCCAGACTCTATCAAAAATGAAATTTTAAATGGATATAATATTATCCAAAATAGATTAAGTAAATAATTTTATCAAGTAAACTGCTGTAAGGCAGTTTTAGATATAATCGCAAAAATATAAATTGAGGGTAATAAATGAAAGCAATTATAAATATCGGACTTAAAAAAGGTGTACTTGACTCAGCAGGTAAAGCAACTCATCATACTTTAGATAGAGTTGGATTTGCTGATATTGTAAAAGATGTAAGAGTTGGGAAACAAATCATTATGGAACTGAACTGTACTGATGTTGAAACTGCAAAAAAAGAAGCAGCTTCTATGTGTGAACAACTTCTAGCAAATACAGTAATTGAAGATTACGATATTACAATAGAAGCGTAAATATGTTAGTAACAGTATTGCAATTTCCAGGTACAAACTGTGAGTATGATACCAAGTATGCTTTTGAAAAACTAGGTGCACAAGTACAAATTATATGGCATGAAGAGACACAATTACCACAAGGTACTGATTTAGTTGTAGCCCCAGGTGGCTTTTCTTATGGAGACTATTTAAGAAGTGGTGCTTTAGCAAAATTTGCCCCAATTATGAATGCAGTTAAAGAATATGCTGCAAATGGTGGAAAAGTTTTAGGTATTTGTAATGGTTTTCAAATTTTAGTTGAAACAGGATTATTACCTGGTGCTTTAAAAAGAAATGACAACTTACATTTTATCTCAAAACATCATCACTTAAAAGTGGTAAATAATGAAAATACTTTTTTACAAGAGTTAGAAGTAGGTGAGGTGGTAAATATTCCTGTTGCACATGATGGTAACTATTTTATAGATCAAGATTCTCTTCAAGAGCTTAAAGACAATGGGCAAATATTACTTCAATATTGTGATAAAAATGGTTCAAATAAAGTACTCAATGGTAGTGTAAGTCAAATTGCCGGAGTATGTAACAAAGAGAAAAATGTTTTTGGACTTATGCCTCATCCAGAAAGAGCTATGGAAGTACTTTTAGGGTGTGATGATGGTGTTAAAATGCTTCAAGGCTTTTTCAAATAAATACAATGAAGTAGAAAATAGTGAAACATATATCTAAACTACTTCTACTTTTTTTTATACTATTTTACTCTTCACTTTTTGGTGAAGAGACAAAATCAAAAGAGATTTATCTCTCTTACGAAAAATATCCAAAAAGAGTTTTTACGGGACAAAAGTTTGATGTTGAACTCAAATCAATAATCTTAAAAGAAAAAACTCAATATGATAAAATTTTAACAACATTTGTAGAAGAAGATGGAATAGATATACTTACAAAAGATATCCAATGGATTCTACAAAAAGAGAATAGATATACTACAACAATAACATATAAAGTTCATGATAAAGAGTTTATATTACCAAAAATCACTCTTGCACTTTTAAAAAATGGAGAAATTGTAGATTTTGTATCTATTGATTCTCCTAAAATTGAATATGAAAAAATAGCAATAAATCAAAAACTTTTTTCAAATATTATAGCAACAGATTTAAAAGTACATACTGTAAAAACAAAACAATATACAAATAATATTTTACATACAACTTTACATATTGAAGGGACAAATAGTAACCTTGAAGATATACATTTAGATTCCTATGAAGAACAAGGGATAAATAGCTTAACCCAAAAACATCCAAACCAAAGTTTATACTTTTATGTGATGGTACCAAGCCATACAAAACAAATAAACTTTACCTACTATAATACAAATTATAAAGAATTTGTAACTGTTCAAATACCTATTATTTTAGATAAAGAGCTTGTCAGTACGCAAACAGAGTTAAACCCATACAATAGTAGTATTCTTATTTATAAGCAAATTCTTAGTGGAGCTTTTCTTCTACTATTTATCGTAATGTATATTTTTACAAAACATAACAGATATTTAATACTAATAACTATCATGATAGCTATCTTGGCATATTTATTTATACCAAATAAAAAAATATTATTACACGAAAACACAAAAGTATATATACTTCCTACAAGTAACTCTACAGTATATAAAATTTTAGAAAGAAAACATATTGTTGAAACGATAAATGAAAAAGACAACTTTGTAAAAGTACTTTTTGAAAATCAAAATATAGGATGGATTAAGGAGAATGATATTGAATAAAATCAGAGCAATATTTACAGTTATTCAATTTTCAATTACTGTTTCTGTAGTTATAATTTTAATGTACATATTTAGAGAAACAAATCATGTTTTTAGAAGAATATGGGCAAAAATGCAAATGAAGCTTATGGGTGTAGAAGTTATCATAAAAGGGGAACTTGATCCAAATGCCCAAATGATTATGATGAACCATCAATCAATTTTAGATATTGTTGTGATGGAATCTTTATATCCAAAAAATTTAGCGTGGATAGCAAAACAAGAGATTGCCAAAATACCTTGGTTTGGTCGTATTTTAAAAGCTCCGAAAATGATAATAGTTGAACGAGAAAGCAAAACAAGTTTAATAAAGCTTCTAAGAGATACAAAAGATAGATTAGAACATAAAAGACCTATTGCAATTTTTCCAGAGGGAACAAGAACAGATGGGAAAAAATTGAGAAAATTTAAAGCTGGTGCTAAAATGATTGCAGACAAAAATCATCTTTTAGTACAACCAGTAGTTATTGTGGGAACAAGAGACATTTTTGATTCTCAAAACTTTTCACAAAAAAGTGGAAAAGTAAAAATTGTTTTTTTACCTGCAATTCAGTCACAGAAAAAAACACCTTGGTATGAAGAGAGTGAAAATTTAATGTCCCAAACACTTAAAAAAGAGCTACGAAATGACATTTAATTCAAGTACAATACTAGCTGTTGGAATTGGTGGATTTATCGGTGCAGTGACAAGATTTTATGTGGGAGTACAAATTGTTAAATATTTTCCACACGAAGTACCAATAGCAACTTTAACAGTAAATGTTGTTGGAAGTTTTTTTATAGGATTACTAGTAGCTTTCTTTCTTATATTTACACCATCAGATATTGTAAAAGGTTTTTTAATTACAGGGATACTAGGAGCACTTACTACATATTCAACTTTTGCTATTGAAAGTTATATTTTACTTAATAATCATATATGGTATGGGATTTTGAATATTGTTTTAAATGTTGTAGGTACAATATTAGCAGCTGGATTGGGATACAAGTTAGTATCCTATTTTATTAGATAAGGATTTTATACGATGCAATTATATATATATGCAAAAAGTGGTCATAATTTTGGGTTAGAAAATATTAGACGAGCAAGTGCTTTACACAATATGCTTCAAAATAGTGATCCTATTCTTTGTAGTGCAGATTATAGAGCGGCTACATTTGCAAAAGCAGAACTTGGAGTAAAGAAAGGTGTTGGTGTCGATGTAATAGGAAATATGCCAAATGTTATGGAAAGAGGAGATATGCTTATCTATGATGATAGCGATGAGGCTAGTTCTACAATGCAAACACATATGAAAGAGTTTTGTACACATTTATATAAAGTAGGAGTTGATATCCCTTTTGACATTGTTGATGAGACTTTTTTTGAACATATTGATACCAAAAATGAACAAGCAGTTTTTTTTGCAGATGATGACTATAACGAATGGTTTTTTAAGTTTATTCAAACAGGAGAAAAACAAAATTTTCCACTAGTTTGGGGACACTATTTTTTCTTTAAAAATGAAGATAAAATTGCTTCATATTTTAGTGAAGTAATTGAAGAAGATGGTTATATAGATACAGTAAAATCTACAAAATACCTTTTAACAGCTTCTGTTCATACTTGTTTAGAATCTCTTGCTAGTGGGAATTGTCCTGTATTCTTTCAAAGAGGAGATAAAGTACCTTATAATTTAGATTTACTGAAAAAATATAATATACCTACCGTAAGTGGAAATACGATGGATGAATTGATGCAGAATTTTGAACAGATAAAAACAAACTATCCAAAAACAAATCAAATTGAAAAATTTGATATATCTCAAATAAAAAATCAAATAGAAGAAACTATTAAAAAATTTGAGATGATTCAACCATCTTTAGAATATAAATTCTAAAGATGATTAATCTATATAGTGACTTACACTAAAGAACTAATAAAGTTCTCCATCTTTTATAGAAAAATTTTCCAAGAAATTTTCTAAAGTATATTTTTCTCTATACTCTTTTGTCATAAGATGTATTAAAATATCTCCAAGATCAACAATAGTCCAATCTCCATCTTCCTCAGTTCTAACAAACTCTTCACCAGCTGGTTTAAGTTCATCTTTTAAATTACTTAAAAGAGCAATTGAGTGTTTATTGTTTAATGCTGTTGCTATTACCACTTGATTAGTGATATATCCTTTATCTGTAAGATCAAATACCTCAATATCTTCAGCTTTTTTAGAATCAAGTATATCTACTATTCTTTTTATTCTTTCTTCCATATATTATTTACCTTTTGTTTTATTTTCGTTGGGATATATTTTGAATTGAAGTCCTCTCTGATTGTGGTAGAACTAATATCAATATCCATATTTATAACTTTAAATTGTATTATATCATTTTTTACTTCATATCCCTCTCGTGATATTACTATAAAATTTACAAGAGATTGTAGTTCCTCAAAACTATTCCACAAATGAAGAGATTCTAAATTATCTGAACCTATTATGAGATATATTTTTTGAGGCTTATATTGTTCATTTATGTATTTGGCTGTTTCTATAGTAGGAACTGCCCTATTTTGATTTATTTCAAAATCACTTACGATAACTTTTTTCTCATCACTAAATAACTCTTTTAGAAGTTCAAATCTCTCATGTGGTTCTAAATGATACTTATCTTTAAAAGGACTCAAATATGTAGGTACTACAAATAATCTATCAATATCCATATTTTTGATAACTTGCTTTACTATCTCTTCATGTGCGATATGAGGAGGATCAAAGCTTCCACCAAACATTGCTATATTCATTATTTTATTTCCATAATGATAGTTTTAAGATTCTTTTTTTCTTGTATCTCTAATAAAGATAATCCCTCAACTTCCAACTTCATCAATTCATCGAAATTCTTTATATTGTTTATAGCTAATTCTTTGACAATTTGCCCTCGATAATGCTTCGCCCAATGGCTTACTACTTTACCATCTTTTAAGAACTTAAAAGTAATAGTAGAGGCACTTGGCTTGTAAAACTTATCATAAAAACCTGCTCGTAAATCGATCACTTCATCACCTAAATATTCATCAAGTATATTCTTGATATTCTCTTTATATAACTTTATCACATCACAAGAGGGAAGTATCGCTCCTTGTTTAAATTTATAATCGGGAATTTTATCATCAGCTTTTAAAGGTCCAAATAAATTTGAAAAAAGAATCACCTGATTCTCACAATAGTGCTGTGCCTCTTTTGATAAATTATCATAATCTATTGCATCAAAAGCGACACCCGTGTATCGTTGTATTGCTTTCATTGTTGGTTTTTCTTTTATTGACTGGGAATACTTTTCACACTCTTTTAAATTTTTCAAACCAAACCAAGATGACAGTTCTTCTAAAGAACTTTTTTCTAAAAAATCCTCATATTTAGAAACAACCTCATCTCGAGTTTGTGCAATCTCTTTAAAATAAAAATTATTTATACAATATGGAGAAAACTCCCCACCTTCTCTTTTTGTTTCTGCTGGTGCTAGTAATATTTTCATATAAAATTTTAGCATAATTATAATTTTAATCTATTTATGACCTTAAGCAAAACTCTGATATATTTCTCTTAGGAGTTTTTATGATACGTACAATAGTTAAAAAATCAATCGTTATAGGACTATTATCTAGTTCATTTTTATTTGGTGCTACAAGTTCTTTTACAATAGAAAATGATGCTTTAGCAAGTCATGAAGATGGTTATTATACCAATGGATTGTTTTATACTTACATGGATACGATGGAACACCCTTCATATATAAATTTTATGGAAGATTTAGAAACCAATAGTGCTATATCTTTTACACATCTTATGTTTACACCAGAATATAAACAACAAACAACAGCCCAAATAAATGATATACCATATGCTGGATATGCTAAGTTAAATTTTTTATTATACAAATCTTCAAAAAATTACTTTCATGAATTTGGTATAAATATAGGTTTAGTGGGTCCTTCTACTTTAGCTGAAGAGTTTCAATCAACTTTTCATAGTCTTATAGGACAAAAAGAAGCAAAAGGATGGGATACACAGCTAAAAAATCAATTTACTTCAGGTGTGTCATATCAGTTTGCTTATAAAACAGATAGTTTTGATTTAGGTGACTTTAAAGTAGATTGGACAAATAATGTCAGAGTAGAAGCTGGGAATTATTATAGTGGAGTTTTAGCTTCAAGTACGATCAGAATAGGAAGTGTCTCTTATGATGATTTTGCAACTACAGGAAACTTTACTGTTACTGATGAAAACCACCTTCTCAATAAAAAATATCCGAAAAATTTTAATTGGTCTATATCATTTGGTTTATTTGCCAATGAAATTTTCAACTATTATATTATTGATGAAGCAAGAGACTTAGGCTACAATTTAGAAGAGTTAGATTATATCTCAGGGGAACAGGTAAGTTACAATGTTTATTATGATGAGATACAATACTCTTTTACAATTAAGTCTGTGTATCTCAATGACCATCTATTTACAAGTGCAAATAAACAATGGGGTGGGTTAACTGTCAGTTGGAAATTTTAGAAGGTTTAAAAGATCAGATAATTTTTCTATCTTATAAGTAGCTTTTGAAAAATCATGTGTTTTTGTAAACTCATTGTGTACAACAACACATTCTATCCCCGCACTGTGAGCTGAAGTCAATCCTCTTTGAGAGTCTTCTACGACTATAGCCTCATTTTTTAAACCATCAAACAGTTTTAATCCTTTTAAGTATGGTTCTGGATGTGGCTTAGCATTTGCATAGTCTTCTTCACACAATACAAAATCCATAAAATCTATTATTCCTCTGTTTTTATGAATAATTTCAAAATCAACTCTTCTTGAAGTGGTTACTATTCCCATTTTAAACTTTAGTGACAGTTGTTCTAAAATATCTTTTACATCTTTTATAGCTATATCTTCTGTTTGTAGATAGCGTTGATAATAGCTGTTTCTTTTATCTCTGGCTATTGCAATCTTTTCGTCACTAAATCCTCTTTTTATTGCTGGTTCCCAAGCAGTTTTCCCATGAGCCATAATATCCATATATTCATCAAACTGTAAATTAATATCAAAAAACTCTTTTAAACTTTTTTTACTCGCTTCATAATACCACTTTTCTGTTTCAACTAAAACTCCATCATTATCAAAAAGTATATACTTTTTCATCAAATACCTTAAAATTTTTATTTATGAGATTGTACCAAATAAGCTTTTATTACAACTTATGTTAAAATCATTTACTTTTTATCAAGGAATTACAGTGTCAGAATATTATCTACCAATACTTGCTTTTCATGTTATCAGTGTCCTTTCTTGGATGGCTATGCTTTTTTATTTACCACGACTTTTTGTTTATCATCAAGAAAACAGTGATAAAAAAGAGTTTCTAGAGATAGTAAAAGTACAAGAATTAAAACTCTACAAATATATAGGTCTCCCTGCCATGTGGACAACTATTATTAGTGGTATCTTTATGATAATTGCAAATCCAGAATTGTTTCAAAATGGTTGGTTTCACGCAAAACTTGCACTTGTGATTTTACTTATTATCTATTCATTGAGTTTAGGATATTATAGAAAACAACTAGAAAATGATACTTGTATTAGAAGTGGTAAGTTTTTTAGAGCATACAATGAAGTACCTACAGTTTTGGCAATACTAATTGTAACTTTTGTCATAATGAAGTCTATACCACTTATCTTTTCTATAGGAATAACACTTTTCTTTGCGTTTGTCATGTATAAAATAATGCAACCAAAAAAATAAGTTTAAAAAAAGAACCTTATTTTTATAGTTTTTTCTAAACGGCTATCATAATTAAAAAAGATAGCTCTCTTTTTGCAATAAAATTTACTCCTATTCTTAATATATTTTTTGATATTCTTATGAAAATAGAGAGGAAAGATAATGAACATACATAATAAAACACATAAAATTGTATTTTTAGATAGAAAAACACTAGGTGATGATATAACACTAGATCAATTTAAAAGTTTAGGTAAAGTCGTAAGCTATGATGTTACAAAAACAAAAACTTTAGAAAGAGTACAGGGTGCTGATATTGTTGTAACAAATAAAGTAGTTATTGATAAAAACATTATGGACAATAGTGATATAAAACTTATTTGTATAGCGGCAACAGGGATGAATAATGTTGACTTAGAATACGCAAAACAAAAAGGGATTATAGTAAAAAATGTAGTAGGATACTCAACATCAAGCGTAGCACAACTCACATTATCATACGTACTACAGTTTGTACAAAAAATCAACTATTATGACAACTATGTAAAATCAGGTGGATGGCAAAACAGTGATATATTTACAAATCATGATAAACCATTTTATGAACTTGATGGCAAAAAATGGGGAGTTATAGGGCTTGGGAGCATTGGAGAAAAGATTGCAGATATCGCTTCTACTATAGGATGTAACATACAATACTATTCAACTAGTGGAAAAAACAATAATACAAAATATAACCAAGTATCTCTAGAAGAACTAATTAAAACTTCTGATATTGTATCTTTGCATTGTGCAATGAATGAAAAAACAAATAACCTTATCAACAAAACAAATATTCCATCTTTTAAAAATGGTACTATTCTTTTAAATTTAGGGCGTGGTGGTTTAGTAAATGAACAAGATATAAGTGATGCTATAAATAATGAACAAGATATATTCTTTGCAACAGATGTAGCTACAGTAGAACCTATAGATGCAGATTCTCCACTTTTAAAAATAAACAATAAAAAAAGAATCCTTATAACTCCACATATAGCATGGGCTTCAAAAGAAGCAAGAGCTAGACTTTTAGATGGGATAGAAAAAAACATAAGAGAATTTTTAAACTAAAATTCTTTTCTCTTTCTTCCCAAATATACCATAAAATAAACCCTAATTATAATTTGTTCTATAAAACATAAAATTTGTTGTGCTATAATACACATAACTTTACATATAGGAATTTGCACATGGGACTATTACTTTATAAATCAAACGAGATGTTTTCAGCTACAGAGCTTATAAGAAAGAGTAAGACTATCTTTGATAAGGTACTTAATAAGGAGATAGAAAAAGCTATTATTCTTCGAGATGGAAAACCTAGTTTTTTACTAATGGAATTTGAAAAATATGAAAAAATCATGGCAGAATTTGAAGAACTCAAAGAGTTTGTAGCAACACAAAAAGAGAAACAACCTAAAAAAATAAAAGTAAAAGAAAAGAAAAAAAATAAAGAAGTTGAAGACAAGATTATTTCCCGAACACCTAGTATAGAAAAAACTGAACCTGAACAATTAATAGAAAATATAAATCAACCACAAAAAGAACCTATGGTAGAAAGTGAACCTGAAAAAGAGATTGAAGAGCTAAGTGAAGAGGAAGAGATTAACAATGCTTTTCAAAGTATTGAAAATATGAACTTCGATGATGAAATGAAAAAAGAGGCACAAGATAAAATTCGAACAAAGATTTTACAAGCAAGAAGAGAAAGAGCTGAGCTTTTAGCCTCACAGGAACAGGAAATGCAAAAAGAAGAAGAGCAAGAGCAACAACTTAGACTTCAAATTGAAGAAGAAAAAGTAAAAAAAGAGAGAGAATTAAAAGAATTTTGGGATTAAAATATGATTGATGTACTTATAATTGGTAGCGGAGGTGCTGGACTTAGTGCTGCATTAATGGCAAAACAAAAGGGAAGTGAAGTTTTAGTTCTATCAAAAACTTATCCTACCCAATCACAAACAGCTCAGGCACAAGGTGGTATAAATGCTGTTTTAAAAAAAGAAAATAATACAGATAAGGTAGAATACCACATAAATGACACTTTAAAATCGGCTCATAAATTAGGGGATATTAATACTATCGAATATATGTGTAAAAATGCACATAACACTATAAAATGGCTTGATGATATTGGTGTTCCTTTTAGTAGAGATACAAACAACAATATTGCACAAAGAAAATTAGGTGGAGCATCCAATAATAGAGCATGTTATAGTAGTGATTATACTGGATTAAAAATATTGCATACACTTTATGATACTTCTCTTAAAGAAAATATAGAGTTCTTACATGAAAAAATGTTACTTAGTTTCATTGTTGAAAATAAAACAATAAAAGGGATAACTTATTTAGATATCCAAACAGCACAAGTGAAACAACTTCTAGCCAAAACAGTTATTGTGGCAAGTGGAGGTTATGGAGCAATTTATGATGGCTTTACAACAAATTCAAATGCAACAACAGGAGATGCCATAGCTGCTGCTTTAAAAGTAGGCTGTGAAGTTTCAAATATGGAATATGTACAGTTTCACCCTACAACTTTAAAAAAGAACTCCATTTTATTGAGTGAAAGTGCAAGAGGAGAAGGTGGTTACCTCGTAACAAAAGATGAAAAACGATTTGTAGATGAATTAGCACCAAGAGATGTAGTTGCCCGTGCTATAGATGAAAAAATACAACATGGAGAAGAGGTATATTTAGACTTACGACACTTAGGACTTGAAAAAATAAAAGAGGTTATGCCTCAAGAGTATAATCTTGCTTTAGAGTTTTCAGGCTTGAAACTTGATACAGACTTAATCTCAATACAGCCATCTGCTCACTACACAATGGGTGGAATAAAAACAAATCTTAATGGGGAAACAAATATACAAAATCTATATGCAGTGGGAGAATGTTCATCAAATGGTGTTCATGGGGCAAATAGACTAGGAGGAAATTCTTTACTTGAAATTATCACTTTTGGAAAATTAGTTGGGGAAAATGCTAGTAAAAAAGCTGTCGAAACGATTCAAAAGAATTCATCTTTAGATACACTCAATCAAGATATACAATATATTGATGAGATATTTAATCTTCCAAATCAAATGAATTTTTACAGTTTCAAAAAAGAGATGGGTGAACTTTTTTATAAAAATGTTGGTCTTTTCAGGGAAGAGAAAAGATTACTTGAAGTGTTACATCAAATCACTATTTGGGAAAATGATTTTTCAAAACTGGGAATAACAGATAAAGAAAAAACTTATAATACCAATCTCAAAGAGTTTCTAGAGTTTTCAAATATGTTGTATCTTTCAAAAGCTATTGTTCTTTCAGCTTTACAAAGAAAAGAAAGCCGTGGAGCACATTACAGAATAGACTATCTCAGCCAAAATAGTGATTTTGAAAAAGAGACAATTATTTACAACAATCAAAATGAGTTTAAAGTGGAGTTAAGATGATGATAAAAGTAACTATCTGTAATAAAGAATATCGTTTAGAAAATGAAAATAATTTACTCAAATTTTTACATCTAATCAAAACTACACAAAATCAAAGTTTATCTTATAGAAGTGGTTGTAGAAGTGGTGTGTGTGGAAGTTGTGCATTGCGAGTAAATGGAGTTGAAAAACTTGCTTGTAAAACAGTTCTTCAAGATGGTGATGTTATAGAGCCTTTAAAAAACTCCATCGTAATCAAAGATTTAATAGTTGATTTATCAACACAACAAAAATGTTTGCAAACTGCAAAAGCGCAACTTGAAGAAAAAGCTGATGCTATTATCACTCCAATTGATGAAAAGAATATTGATTTACAAAGTAATTGTATTTTATGTAATAGTTGTTATAGTTCTTGTCCTGTTTATGAAGTAAATCCTGAATTTATCGGTCCATTTGCACTCACAAGAACTTATAGATATATTAATGATAAAAAAGAAAAAAATACTCAAACAAAAATAGAGACAGTGCAGACAAATGGTATTTGGGATTGTACTTTATGTGGAAACTGTAATATGGTCTGCCCTGAACATATAGATATTAAAAATGATATTATGATGTTACGAAATAAGTCAGCGCAAGCTGGCTTTAGTGATCCAAATATGGCAAGTTTTGATGGAGGATTTGATACTGGTTTAGATTTTGGATTTAATCCAAATGGCTTTTAACAGCTTTTTTTAACTTGCTCTTGGATAGATAGGATTACTTACTTTAATAAGTTCTTCTATCTCTTCTATTGTTATATTTTTGTAATCAATTTTATCAATAACATCTAATATATTTGCCAATTCTAGTGTTTTTCTGGTAATAAGGTTTGCAGATTCAATATCTTCATCTGCTGAAGTTTCAATACCCATCTCTTTTTTATAACTACAAGTACTTGATAAAGTAGATATGATATTTAACGGTTGTTTCCAATGATGAGATATCTGTTTAATAACTCCTAATAAAAACTCTTCTCTTTCCTCTTTTATTTTTAAAAGTTTTAAATTATTTGCATCTATTTTATTTTGAATATTTTTTGAGGAAGAGATAATTTCTTGAAATAATCTGTCAAATTTCACTAAAGGTTTAAATATAATTTTAGAGATACCTAAGTTGATAATCTTTTCTACTGTTGAGATGTTTTTTTGAGCAGTTATGACTATAATTGACTGTTCTTCATCCACGGAATATATCTCTTCACAAAATTTTATTGCATCTCCGTTGGAGATATCTATATCTATTACTAAAATATCTGGTTTAAACTCTTTATAAACTTTAGAACCATTTTCTATCTCATTTTCAAGATATAGTTTTTTGACTTTATTCTCTAAGATTTGTTTTGCTTTTGACACTAATTTATTCTCATTTTCTATATAAAGAACTGTAAAGTTTTTTAAAAGTTCCATGCAGTAAATCCTATTTATTTAGACTTAAAAAATTATATCATATAAAATTGTTTTTCAATATTAAACTAGTGTTTAAAGTAAGTAATCTATTTAGTATGGTAGAATACGCAATATTTATAACAAAAGGGTAACAATGGCTATTACAAGATTTGCTCCTAGTCCAACGGGATATCTACATATTGGGGGTTTACGAACAGCACTATATAGTTATTTATGGGCTAAAAAGACTCAAGGTGAATTTAAACTTAGAATTGAAGATACAGATAATGCAAGAAATAATGAAGATGCAGTACGAGCTATATTAGAGGCATTTGAATGGGTAGGAATGCCTAGTGACTGTGAAATAGAGTATCAATCAAAAAGATTTGATATTTATAAAAAATATATTGATGAGCTTTTAGACAATGGTAAAGCATATAAGTGCTATATGAGTCGTGAAGAGTTAGATGCTTTACGGGCAAAACAAGAAGCAGCAAAAGAGACTCCTAGATATGATGGAACTTGGAGACCAGAGGAAGGTAAAACTTTACCAGATATACCAGAGGGGATTGAACCTGTTATTAGAATTAAAGCACCACAAACTGGAACTATCGAGTTTGTTGATGGTGTAAAAGGTGATATGAAATTTGAGGCAAATCAAGTTGATGATTTTGTTATTGCAAGATCAAATGGTGCACCTACATATAACTTTGTTGTTGCTATTGATGATGCGTTAATGAGTATGACAGATGTATTAAGAGGTGATGACCATCTTTCAAATACACCAAAACAAATTGTTATTTATAATGCTCTTGGATTTGATATACCAAAATTTTTCCATATCCCTATGATAAATAATCCATCTGGGAAAAAACTCTCAAAAAGAGATGGAGCAATGGATGTTATGGAGTATAAAAGATTAGGATTTCTTCCTGAAGCACTTTTAAACTTTCTTGTAAGACTTGGTTGGTCAAATGGAGATCAAGAGATATTTAGTATGGATGAGATGCTTGAACTTTTTGATCCAAACAATATCAATAAATCAGCTTCAGCATACAATGAAGAGAAACTTCTATGGCTTAATGCTCATTATATAAAAAATGTGACAAATGAAAGATTAGCAAATGATTTAAAATTTCATGAATGTGAAATCCATGGTCATGATAAAAAAGAGATGATACTTGACCTTTGTAAAGAAAGAGCCAATACACTTGTAGAGTTAAAAGATGCTATATCAAATATACTTGATATTCCAATTTCTTACGAAAATAAAGGGGTAAAAAAGTTTATCAAAGAAGATACTGTAGCTATGTTAAATGCTTATTGTAAGCTACTTAAAGAGAATAAAGAACTTCATACACCTGTTGATATTGAAGCTATTACAAAACCATTTATTGAAACAAATGAATTAAAGTTTCCTCAACTTTTCCAACCTATCAGAATCTCTTTAACAGGTGGCACAAATGCACCATCTGTATATGATATTGTAGCTATTTTAGGTATTTCTGAAACAATAAATAGGATAAATAATGCAATAAAAGCAAACTTTGGAAGAACAGAATAGATGATAAAAATATGGCATAACTCAAGATGTGGGAAAAGTAGGGATTCAAAGAATCTTTTAGATGAAAAAATGTGTGATTATGAGATATTTGAATATTTAAAACAACCAATAACCAAAGAGATGATAAAAGATTTAATCAAAAAACTTGGCATATCAAATATTAGGGAAATGATGAGACCTAAAGAAGTTGAATATAAAAATCTAG
Organism: Arcobacteraceae bacterium; assembly: GCA_963667095.1. GTDB lineage: Bacteria > Campylobacterota > Campylobacteria > Campylobacterales > Arcobacteraceae > JAIOSF01. Next base: position 914,014 of record OY762960.1, read on the forward strand.
ACTTAGATAATGAGAACAAAACAGATGATGAACTTATCAAAGCTATGGTTGAATTTCCAAAAATAATAGAGCGACCTATTGTTATCAAAGATGATAAAGCAGTTATAGGAAGACCCATAGAAAAAGTTATAACATTTTTGGCAAAATAAAAATATGTCTAAAAAATATTTTTTAAAAAATATATCCAACTATACTATAGTTGGAGGGCTTGGTGCCATTTTACTAACAAGCTTTACGGGATGTGAAGATAAAAATTCAAATGGACAAAACTCTAAAAGTGAAACATTGAGTGAAGCTAGTCAAAAACAAGGTGCCTTTGTAATAATTGAAAAAAACTTACAAGGTGGTTACCAAATTGTAGATGAATTTCCAAGTACAAATACAACGATTGTATTAAGAGAAAATGGGAAAGAAAGAATTCTCTCTAAAGCAGAAGTTGACACTCTTGTAGCACAAGAGTCTGCCAAAATAGATAATGGGACTTCAAATCTTACAAACCCTACAGGAATGGGTGGTATGAGTTTAGGTGAAACATTACTTGCGAGTGCCGCTGGTGCTATTATAGGAAGTTATATAGGAAGTAAACTTTTTAATAATCAAAACTATCAAAACCAAAGACGAACAACCTATAAATCTCCTCAAACTTACTCAAAGAGTGTTGATAGTTTTAATAAAGCAAAAACCACATCTTCTTCGAAAACTACAAGTAGTAAAAAAAGTGGTTTTTTTAGTGGAAGTAAAAAAAGTAGCTCTAGAAGTATCTTTGGGGGTTAAGTTTTAACCTCTCTTATCTTTCTTCTTAAGCAACTATTCCAATTACATTACAAATTTCTTTATATTTTTTTTCACCAAGTGTACTTTTTGCCATACCTTTAGTTGTTTCACATAAGTGACAGCTACATTTTTTTGGCATAGCGATTAATAAGTTTTCCATTTTATTTGTCGGTTTAAACATTTCATTTTTTGTATTTATCATAATCAATCCTTTTTTTCTTTTTATGATATTATTATAAGATGTAATAGTGAAGATTTGGTGAAGATTTAGTGGAGATTTAAAATTTTACTATATAATAATATAAAATAAAGAAGAAGAATATAATGTCCATTAAAAATAATTTGAAAATAAAAGTTTCTTTAATAACATTTATAATTGGAACATTATTTATTATTTTATATACAACTATTGACCACTCTATATTCAAAAGACAAATATCTCAAATAACTATCAACAATGGATTAAAAAAGATATACGAAAGAGAAGATTACTTTTTAGATACACTTTCTTTTGCAAAAGATACTATTATGGCAATTAGAACAAATAAACTTTTTAAACAGTATTTAAATAATCATGATAATGCTAAAGAGAACCTTACTTACCTTTTTGAAAATACCATCAAATCTGATAAACAAATTATGCAAATTAGGTTCATAGATAAAAATGGTCTAGAACAGATTAGGATTGACAGAGATAAAAATAATAAAAACAACATCTTACATACACAATACCATCAAGACAAGTCATCTCACGATTATTTTCAAAATAACAAAAACAATTTAGAATCAGTAATTTTTTCTAGTTTAGATTTAAATATTGAACATGGAAAAATAGAAATTCCTTTTAATCCCACTTATAGAGTTATACTACCAATAAAATATCAAAATAACTTCTATGGTATGCTTATAATCAATTATTTTGCTGGAGAATTTTTACAAAAACTTTTTAATGCTCCTTTATATGATTCTATGATTATAGATTCAGATGGATACATTGTTTATCATCATCAAAATGACAAAAATTGGAGTAGATTCGCTGAAAAACCTTTTAAAATAGAACCTCAATATATGAAGTCTTTAAAAACAAATGCAGTTTTTTATAAAAATGAAGAATTTATTTTAAAAAAACTTAATTTACCATTGGCAAATCAGCTCTATATGATACTTAGAATAAGTGACAAAAATAAACAAACTGAACACATAATCTACAAACAACGAGCTTTAGTAGTTATATCTATTTTTATATTTTTAATATTTCTTTTAAGTATTGGACTTTATTTTATATTACAAAAAATTGAGAAAAGAGAAGAAGAAATTTTAGAATTAAATAAACTCAAAAAAGAGCAAGAAACTATTTTAAAACAAAAGTCAAAAATGGCTTCAATGGGAGATATGATAGCAGATATAGCACATCAATGGAGACAGCCATTATCTATCCTTTCATTAAATACAACAAACTTAGAATTAAAGCTAAAAAGAGATAAAGCAGATAAAGAGTTTCTTGAAAACTATATAGTAAAAGTAAATAAAACTATAAAAAATATGGATCAAACGATAAAAGACTTTAGTGAATTTTTTAAACCAAATAAACCAAAAGTAGAATTTGAACTCAATAGCCTTATTGAAGAAGCACAATATTTAGTAAAAGATTTATTTATTAAAAAACAAATAAAAATCAATTTTGAACCTAAAAATGAATATACATATTTAGGATATAAAAATGAATTATTACAAGTTATTTTAAATATACTTAACAATTCAAAAGATGCTATTGTAAATAATTCTATTAAAAATGGCATAGTATCTATTAGAATAAAAGAAGATGATGATATTTATATTATTTATATAGAAGACAACGGAGGAGGTATCCCTTCTGAAATTGTAGATAGAATTTTTGAACCATACTATACTACTAAATTTAAAAATCAAGGTACAGGGATAGGTCTATATATGTGTAAAATAATTATTGAAGAATCGTTAAAAGGTAGCCTCATACTTAAAAATTATAAAGAAGGTACTCAATGTATCATAACTTTACCAAGGGTATAAAATGCAATTAGAAAATATAAAAGTATTATATGCAGATGATGAACTAGAGATAAGAGAACTTATGAAAAGTATCTTAGGAGATGAAGTAAAGGAACTATATATAGCCAAAGATGGAGATGAAGCATACGAAATATATAAAAATAAAAAACCAGATATTATGCTTCTCGATATTAATATGCCAAATTGTAATGGTCTGCAGTTTGCAAACAAAGTGAGACAAACTGATCATTCAACGAGAATTATTATGATTACAGCTTATTCAGATACAAAGAACCTTCTCAGTGCAGCAGAATTAAAACTAACAAAATACCTTGTAAAGCCTTTTTCAACAGAAGAACTTTTTAATTCATTGAATTTAGCTTTAGAAGAAAGTCTCAATTTTAAAGTCACTAATAAAAAAAATATTCATCTCAAAAATAACTTTACTTGGGATGAAGAAGCACAAATACTTTTAGATAATGCAAATGAGATTAATCTCACACCAAAAGAGAGAAAAATACTTCATATATTATTTTCAAATATTAATAGTACAATCACTTACGATACTTTATTTATTGAAGTATGGGATGATTTTGAAAATTATAGTATAGATACACTCAAAACTATGATGAAAAATATACGAAGAAAACTTCCAAAAGATACAATCACAAATGTATATGCAACTGGATATAAGGTAATCATTTGAAACTTAAAAGACTAAAACCACTAACAAATCAATATTTAGAGTCTATAGGCTTTGGTTGGCATACAGATTTAGATAATACGGCTTATATCTCAAATGAATTTATTGTGCTTAATGAAACAGAAGCTGAAGCGTATTATGATGCTACAAATGAACTTTATAAGATGTATTGTAATGCCGTACAATATGTTATAGATAACAATCTATTTCATGAACTTAATATACCTTTTAACCTTATTGAAATTATCAAAAAGTCTTGGGCCGATAATGTACATTGGCATCTTTATGGAAGATTTGATTTAGCAGGTGGCATTGAAGGACAGCCTATCAAACTTATTGAGTTTAACGCAGATACTCCTACAGCTCTTTTTGAAACAGCAATAATCCAATGGGCTATATTAAAATTTAACGACTATGATGAAACAAAACAGTTTAACTCTTTATACGAAGCTATTGCGGATAATTTTAAAAGACTTATTACACTTGATAGTGATATAGAATATTTTTCTAAACATTATGAACAACTCAATTGGAAAATTTTATTTTCAAGTATTGCGGGAAGTTTAGAAGAAGAATATACCACAAAACTATTACAACATATTGCAAGTGAAGTAGGTTTCAAAACAGAGTTTGCTTATGTAGAAGATGTAGAGTTTAGTGATGAAGGTATCTCAATAGATGACAATCTTTATGAATTTTGGTTCAAGCTTGTTCCTTGGGAAGAGATTGGAATACAAGAGGGAGAACTTGCTGTTATTTTAACTGAACTTATTGAAAACAAAAAAGCAATTATATTAAACCCTGCATATACTTTATTATTTCAAAGTAAAGGGATGATGAAAATACTTTGGGATCTCTTTCCAAATCATCCACTTTTACTAGAGACATCATTTGAACCACTTCAAAATAAAAAACAAGTAGAAAAAATGTGTTTTGGACGGGAAGGTGCAAATGTAGCTATCGTCAATGAAAATAACTCACTTGAACTTAAAACAGACGGAGAATATGAAAACTTTAAGCCAATATACCAAGAGTATGTAGAGTTTCCAAAAGATAGTGAAGGAAACTATTATCAAGCGGGAGTATTTCACTCTTATGAAGCTTGTGGCTTAGGTTTTAGAAAAGGCGGAAAAATACTAGATAATACCTCTAAATTTGTTGGACATATTGTCCAATAATGTAAGCCTTCATTATCCCAAAATATGTTTATCCAAAGTAACTGTGTAAAAAGTCCCTTTAAATACAGTAGTTTCATCTACTGTAGCTATAACTTCTATAGTTGATTTTTTACCCACTGTTTCTATAAGTTTACCCTCTAAAATTACAATATCCCCTAATTTTATAGGCGCTAAAAATTTTGTTTCACTTTTTGCTAACACTACATTAGGATCATTTACAACAGCCATTGCGCAAAAATCAGCTGCACAAAATGTAAAACCTCCATGAATAAGACCAACCTCATCAGCTATCATAAAATCTTTCGTGATTTGCTCTATTTTTGCATAGCCATCACTTAATTCTACAACTTTTCCATTGATAGTATTATCCAATTTTAGATGTGTATTGAGTATCATTATTTTTCCTTTATTACTTTATTAATATTATCAAGTGACTTTATATGTAGATTTATATAGTGATCACTTGAGGACTTTATATACTTATAAAATTCTATATTATTGATTGTTATTACTTTATCAAAGTTTTCTTTATTGTTGAATTGTTCTAGATATAAATGTGTCTCTATAAATTTATTTTGATAGTTATGAAGTGAGTCATTATCAAACTCTTTTTGCACTATTCCATCTAGAACAATATTTTGTCCAAATTCACTATGAATTGCAGGACAACTATCATCAATATAGATTTGATTATCGAGATTTCCACTTAATGGATAATTTCTACAAACATTTGGACGATTCTCATAGATTGTACATTGGTGATTTATAATATAAGGACAAAAGTCTTTTCCATTTGAAAGCAAAACATTAGCTTTGAGATATCCTAAATCACCAAAAGTAAAAAGAATAGGGAAATTTTTTGAAACAATGGTAAAATCTTCTAACAAAAGCTGAGAAAATATACTTCCCTCTCTTCCATCACAACAGCGCGCAGGGCAACCATCGCAAGAACTAAAGGTAAAAGACTTACCTTTAGTATCTAAAAAAGTTTTCATTAAAATTTATTTTTTGAAAACACGCTTAAAAATATTACCAACATTCTTTGTGTAATACTCGAAATTGAAACATTCTCTTATTTGTTCTTCACTTAACTTCGCTCTTAAATCTTCATCAGCTAAAAGATGTCCAAGATAAAGTGACTCTCCCTTTTTATTTGTAGTTGGTTTTCCTTGTTGAATCTCTTCCCAAACTTTCATAGCATTTCTTTGAACGATTTTATAAGCATCTTCTCTAGAAACTCCTGCTTTTGGAAGTTCTAATAAAACTCTTTGAGAAAAAACAAGTCCACCAGTTAGGTTAAGATTTCTCATCATATTTTCAGGCATTACTGTAAGATTTGCAATAACACTGTTCATTCTATGAAGCATAAAATCTGTTGTAATAAAAGCATCAGGAAGCCAAAATCTTTCATTTGAAGAGTGAGAGATATCTCTTTCGTGCCATAGTGCTACATTCTCCATAGCAGGTGCTGCAAATGCTCTAATAGTTCTAGCTAATCCTGTGATATTTTCAGTTAAAATAGGATTTCTTTTATGTGGCATAGCAGAAGACCCTTTTTGCCCTTTTGAAAAATACTCCTCAGCTTCATAAACTTCTGTTCTTTGTAAATGTCGTACTTGTACTGCAAATTTTTCAATTGTAGAAGCCATAAGTGCTAAAGCTGTTGCTAGTCTAGCATATCTATCTCTATGAACTACTTGGTTTGAACAAGGCTCAGGTTTTAATCCTAACTCTTTCATTGCATACTCTTCAAGTTCTAGTGGTGCATGTGCAAAATTACCCATAGCCCCAGAAATTTGACCTACAGAGATAACTTTTTTAGTTTCTTTTAAATTTTTTAAATGTCTTGCCATCTCATCATACCAAACAGCTAGTGTAAGACCAAATGTGATAGGTTCTCCATGAATACCATGGCTTCTTCCTACCATAAGTGTATATTTATGCTCTTTAGCTCTTTTTTTAATTGACTTCATTAACATTTTTACATCTTTTATGATAATTTCTAATGAATCTCTCATTTGAATAGCAACACCTGTATCAACTGCATCTGAGCTTGTCATACCATAATGAAACCATCTTGACTCATCTCCAAGTGATTCACTTACGCTTGTGTTAAAAGCGATTAAATCATGTTTTGTAACAGCTTCTATCTCTTCTATTCTTTCTACTGAAAATGTTGCATTTTTAACAATTTTTTTACAATCTTCATCTGGAATTAGCCCAAGTTTATTCCATGCTTTTACCGCTGCTTTTTCAACTTCAAGCCATGCAGCATATCTTGCATGTTGTGTCCAGTGTTTTGTCATCTCTGGTCTTGCGTATCTTTCTACCATCTACTAATCCTCTATAAATATTTTTTGTATTTTATCTAAATTTTACTTTTAAACATTTTTATTATCTTGAGAATATAGTCTGCTATTAGAAAACTAAAGAATACACGATAGTGTTAATTTTGAATACTAAATATACAATTTTGTAAAGATTATTTTTTCAAATTGGAGTAAAATAGGGTTATTAGATTATTAACGGGAGTTACTATGCAAGAATTTATAGAAACATATACGAAAAATAGTGTAGATATTGAAAACTTTTTAATAGAAACTGTGAGAAATTTAGGACACCTAAAACTACAAGAGCACAATAAATATGAAAAACTATTTAATACTTTTCCTTCATTGGAACTTATATATATTTGTGACAAAGAGACACTAAACCAATGCTCACCAAATATTTATAAAGATAAAATAAGTGATTCTCAAAATGGTGTCAATAGAAAATACCTTATGAATAAAATTCATTTCAATGAGAATGGGATTTCAGTATCTTCACCATATATTAGTAGTGCTTCTGGAATCACTTGTGTCACTGTAGCAAAACTAGAACAAGACAAAATTTACTTTTTAGATTTCAAGATGACTTCATTACTACAAAGATTAGGTTTAGTTGAGATTCATGAGCAATTTAATATGGTTAATAAAGGATTTTATTTCCTTATCTCTATGGTGATGATACTTTTATCTATTTTTACACTTGGATATTCATTTTTTGAATTTATCAATGCGGTTATTATAAAAGCGCATTTTTCAATAGAAGCTATTTTTAAACCAATTGTTGCAGTTACTTTAGGACTTGCTATATTTGATCTTGCTAAAACTGTACTAGAACAAGAGGTGTTTTTTAAAAGTTATTCAAAAAATAGTAAGGCAGAATATAAAGTTCTCACTAAATTTTCAATTACAATTATTATTGCATTACTAATTGAATCTTTAATGGTAGTATTTAAAATTGCACTTGATGATTATTCGCAAATGGTAAATGCTGTGTATCTTATAGGTGGTGTTTCTTTTTTAATCATCTCTTTAGGATTATTTATTTATCTTAGTAAAAAAAGTGAGTAGGTTCTACCTACTTCTTTGTAAAGATATCTTCAGCCCACTGAGTAATAGGACCTCTAAGTACTTTTTCTAGATTAATTGCAAAAGTATTTACGAGATTCGTATCATTTTTCGTTGATTTTAAAAGTGATGTTAACGAATTTGTGTATTTATTTACATAGAAGTTATCTATTTGATTGTTACTTCCTAAAATAACCACTTTACAGCTACTATCAATTCTACTTAAAACCATCTGCATAGTTTTATTTGACATATTTTGTGCTTCATCTATGATGATAAAAGCATTAGATAAGGTTCTTCCTCTCATTTCTCCTACCCACATAGTTTGGATACTGTAACTATCCATCATATTTTGAACTCTTTGAAGTACCTCTTGCTCATCTAACTCTTCTACAACTTTTTGTTTATTTTGTGACTTTTTTTTATGTTCACTTCTTACCATATAATTTAAACTATCTACTAAAGGATGATTATAAATTGCAAACTTTTCTTCATATCCTGGAAGATATCCAACATCCTCACCTTTATCAAGTGATTCGATTGAGTTTCTTATATAAATAATTTTTTGATATTGTTTTTTTCTTACTTTTTTTATAGCTCCACTTAAAGCTAAAAGTGTTTTTCCGCTTCCTGCTTTTGCATCTATTATAATCACATTATAATACGCACTGTTAATCGCATTACTAAAAAATAGTTGTTCTTTGTTTAATGGTGTTATGATTTGATCTCTAACTTCTGACTCATCTAGTATAGATACTTTACCATGGATAACATTAGCTAATATAACCTGATCAGAGTCTATTACTTTAAAACAATACGAATAATTATATGTATTGTAATTTGTATCAAAATCAGTAATATCTCCTTGACTTAAAGTATCAAGTTTTTCAAAAGGGATATCAACAGTTTTTACAAATTCATAGTTAAAAGTATCATTATCACCTTTTAAAGAATCTACATCTATATCTAAAGATACCGCTCTAGTTCTTGCCATAATATCAAGTGATAAAAATTTTGTACTCTGATAATAATCTTTTGCAAAAGAAGCTATTTCTAGAATTTTTCTATCATTATAAATATTTAATTGTACATTTTTACTATTTGCTTCATAATTTTCTTTTGATATTATCTGAATATGTGCTGTTTTTATACCCTCGATTTCAACTGTAACTATTGTATGATTATCTAAATGTTTTTTTTCTTTGATAATTGCTGTTTCTAAAACTCTTGCAAATTCTCTTGCCTGAAAATTTATCTCATCAAAACCACTTTTTTTACTATCAATTTCATCTAAAACAGTTTCTGGAATAATAATAAGATTTGAATTATTATCTGATAGCTTAAATAAATTTGTTGCATCTTGTAAAATTATATTTGTATCTATCACATAATAATTATCATATTTCATAGTAGTATTTCCTTATTTAAATCTCAATTGATAAGTGATGTCACCAGCACCAACTCCAATAACAATACCTGAATCTAAAGTTTCAAATACTTTATCCTCTTTTATAAGTTCTATTTTACCATTAGTTGTTACAATTTTATCTACTAAAACTGTATTATAATGTGCAAACTCTTTCTCAAAGTCAATATCTTTAATCTCTTCAGCTACAGTCCAAACAGGTAAAATCACAAGTTTATCGCAACCCGTAAAGCAAGTTTTAAAATACTCTAAATTGTCCATAGTTCTACTATATTTATGTGGCTGCCATATCACTATAGTATTGTCTATAACTTTTTGTTTTTTATATACTTGTACGGATTCTAAAGTAGCAAGTATCTCTGTTGGATGATGGGCATAATCATCTATTACTACAAAGTTTTCACTTTTTTGTACAATATCAAATCTTTTTTTAATACCTTTGTATTTAGCTAGATTTTCTTTAATCTCTTCTATACTCATAGTTGCAGCAGCAGCAAGTATTGCACAAGAAGCATCTACAGCTATATGTACTCCAAATCCCCAAACCTCAAAAAAACCATAGTCTTTTAAAGAAAACTTTGTATAAGGTTCATCATCTTTTAAAATAAACTCTATATGATTTATATCCTTTGATGGATACAATTTGATTGCATAGCCTTTATAATTTTGTAAAAAAGGATCTTCTGCATTGATAACTCGTAATTTTGCTAAATCTATAAACTTCTCATAAGCAGCATAAAATCTTTTTTCATCATAATTATAATACTCCATATGTTCAGGCTCTGTATTTAAAACAATAGAACAATAAGGGTGTGACAATATAAAGCTTTCATCACTCTCATCTGCTTCAAAAGCTAAAACATCATCAATATATCGAAAATTTGAATTAAACTCTTTACTAATTGCCCCTATAATTGCTGAACTTTGGAGAATTGCACTTAAGATTGCTGTAGTTGTTGACTTTCCATGAGCTGCACAGACACAATAATTAGTAGTTTTTTGCATAATTACACTTAATGCTTCTTTTCTTGGAAGAAGTAATAATTCTTGTTTTTTAGCTTCCTGTATCTCTACATTGTCATTTTGTACTGCTGCACTATATATAACTAAATCTTGACCATCAATAGCAGTTGAAGATTGTGGTATAGTTACTTTTATACCCTCTTTTTCCAGCTCTTGTGTAATAGGGGTTGATTTGATATCAGAACCACTTACTTCATAGCCTCTGTATTGTAAAAACCGTGCAAGTGCTGATAATCCAATACCACCTATTCCTATAAAATGTACTTTCATTAGTTCAGCAGATGTTTTAGTTGGTTATATTGTTCTTCAAGTAGTTTAGCATTACTACTTAAATACTCTTTCACATCAAATTTAAACTCATGAATAAAATACCCATATTTTTCCTCTTCAACACTATCTAAATGAACCACATCATTATCATAAAAACTATCCATATCAACTTTATTTGCACAAGCTATTAAATGCACCGCAATAGCATCTGTAAGTTTTTCATCCTCTACGATTTGTGTCAAAATAAAAAATAACTCTTTTGCACCATCAAAATTTAACATACTCCATTTTTCAATCGCGTGTTCATAAAAACTTCGGATAAAATAGATATCATCATTCTCCAAGCTTAATTTTTTATCTTCTTTAAGTCTTTCCTCTATTTGTTCAAATGAAGTCTTTAAAATCTCTTCATAAACTTTGTTTATTCTTGTCTCATCAAGGTCAAGAACAAGAAGTGTATCAAGGACTTCGTAAAGTCCTGATATACTTTTTGATGCCATCATCTCCTCTTCTTTTTCTTTTAAATAGTTCAAAAACTCTGGATTTGTTCGTGCTTCTTGTAATTCTTGTTGATTCATATATCTTACTCTCTTTATTATGCTTTATATGAAGAGATAAACTCTTTTAATCTTGTTAAAACTTCTTTTGTTTTTTCTGGTGATTCTACTAATGCGATTCTTACAAAATCTTTTCCTATTCCATTTCTACCTAAAAAACTACCTGGTAAAACTTTGATATTTTTAGATTCAAATAACTCTTTAGTAAATTTTAATTCATCTTCTACTTCAAGCCAAATATAAAAAGTAGCCTCAGGTATTTCTATACCTAGAATTTCACTTGCTATTAAAAAATTTTCTTTATAAATATCTCTAAACTCTTGAACATGTTTTTCATCATTCCAAGCAGTTGCTGCTGTTTTTTGTAAAGGCAATGGTAATGCACAACCTACATAAGTTCTATACTTTAGGTACTCTTTTAATATCTCTTTATCACCAGCTATAAATCCACTTCTAAGTCCTGGGGCACTACTTCTTTTTGAGATAGAGTTTAATACTAAACAGTTTTTAAAACTTTCATTTCCTGCACTTTTACATGCTTCAAGTAAAGATATTGGTTTTTTATTTTCGTCAAAATACAATTCACTATAACATTCATCATTAATTAAAATAAAATCATACTCTAAAGCTCTTTTAACCCACTTTTCAAGTTCCTCTTTTGATATTGTTGCACTTGTTGGATTACTTGGATAATTTAATATAACTAAATTCACTTTTTCTAATTCTTCTTTACTCAAGTCTACTAGAAAATTATTCTCTTTTGTCATATCCATATGTATAATTTCAGCTCTACTTGCAATAGCAGCACCTTCATAAATCTGATAAAATGGATTTGGAAATGCTATAGATGGCTTTTGCTTATCAAATAATGCGAATTGAGGAAAGTTAAATAATACCTCTCTTGTACCAAAAGTAGGAATTATCTCATCATCTGTTAATTCTACTTGAAACCTTTTTAAAAGGAAGTTTCTTTGTGCTTGTTTTAAATACTCTTCTCCTGAGCTTTTTGGATACTTATTTAAAAGTTCTGCACTATTTTTGAATTCATCTTGTATAAATTGTGGAGTATTAAACTGAGGTTCCCCTATTGTGAGGCTACTCATTTCATAGTTATCATTACCTTTTGAGTCTTTTAATAAATTTGCTAATTTCTCAAAAGGGTATTGTTCAAATTGCATATTTTGACACACCTTTTTCATCTTTAATACGCGATTATAACAAATTATAGCTTATGGATATAACCCGTTTTTGGCTCTAGTAAAATTGTATTAGAATTCCCTAATTTATCTATAAGCTTAATACTACAAGTCTCTTCTATCTCTTTGATATTTATCCCTAATTGAGAATATATTTTCCCATCATGCCCAAAGCTTATTTGACCTATAGTTGATGTAGTATTACAGCTTATTATAATATCTTTTATTCCATATTCTTTTGTCAATAAAATATCACTGCTTTCATCAGCATTTGGAACACAATCATATCCTGAATAGAGATGTTTATTGTTTAATGGGTCTAACATTGTTTCCTCTTTTTTAAAATGTGCCGTTCCACCACTCATATCACTATAGACTACAAAATATAAACCATCTTCATCCTTTGAACATTGTTGAAACTTCATCGTCCATCTTTTTTTCTCCCATTCTAAATTGTTGACATCATATTTATTATCTAATAAAGCTATATATCTAGTATAATGAAGATACAGTATCACTTTCTCTGTTGCTTGATTTAATTTTGATACTTCTATTTTAGGAATTGTAAGTACTGTAATAATTGCAATTAAAGAGATAACAACAATTATTTCAAAAAGAGAAAATGATTTTTTCATATAAAAAAAGCCACCTTTACAATAAAGGTGGCTTTTTGTTTTAAATAGTATTGAATACTAAAGCTCTGGAGCTTTTTTTACATCATATAAGATGTCTGTCATTGGATGTCTATACATAGGCATTGCAAGTCGTTTTTCATCAAGAATATGACCAATAAACCCTATACTTCTTCCAAGGATAAAGAATGCATTTAAAGCACCAGCTTCAATAAATACATCAATCTCATCATCTTCATACCCTAATGCTCTCCACATATCAACCATTAAAATACCAATTGTACCATCAACATTAAGAATTAAATTCTCTTTTTTAGATGTTGTTAATTGCTCAACTGTTAATGCATAATCAAGTAGCGGCGTACTTGGGAAATTTTCTTTAGCAAATTTTTTAAGACCTTCAACTCTTAAATCTGGGTTCTTAAGAGATTTGATTCTGTGTCCAATACCAGGGATTGGAACACCTTGGCTTTTCATATATCCTAAAAATTCTGCTGGAGAAAGTTCATTGTCTCCTGCATATTTAAAGTATTTTGCAGCACCATCAATAGCTCCACCAAATCTTGGACCAATTGTTAATAAACCAGCGATTAGTGAAGATATTACATCTTTACCTGCTCTTGCTGTTACTTTAGCATTATGTGCACCTGAAACTGCTGGACCGTGGTCTGCAACTGTTTTAAGTACTGTTTCTAAGAAATCAACAGCCCATCTTGGATATCTTTTTTTGAACCAAAGAATTGACATAACATCACCAACTGTAAATCCAGTATCTGGAGTTGCAACTGAAGAGATAGGATATCCACAATAGTGAGCTTCTTCACCTCTATCATCAGAAATAGTACAAATAAACTCTTTTGCTTTTCTTACCTTTGGACATACATTCATCTCAGGTTCAGCAATCTCACCAATAATACCTTTTGCTTTAAGGTCATTATAAACCTCAGCAATTTTATTTGGTAAATCATTAAATGAATTTGGAACAAAGATACCAGCTTCAGCCATAGCTTTATTTTTAGCTGCTGCTGTTTCTGCATCTGCATTTGCTGAAGCACCTGCATGACCAAATTGTACACCTGTTGAGAAGTGCTTAGCAATAGTACCTATACACCATGCAATAACTGGCTTTGTAATTTGACCATTTTTAACAGCTTCTATAATTTTATACTCTTCAGTTCCACCAACTTCACCTAAAAGTACCATATATTTTACATCTGGATTCTTTTCCATTCTAAGCATATTATCAATAAAAACAGATCCAACAAATCTATCTCCACCAATAGCAACACCCTCTGCAATACCATCTGCATTAATAGCTATGATATTTGAAAGCTCGTTAAATAGTCCACCTGATCTTGTAACTAATCCACAAGAACCACATCTATGAAGTTTAGAATTAACAATATTTTCTATTGTTCCACCAACATTTGCAATTTTAAATGCACCTGGGCTTATTCCACCAACAGTTGCAGGTCCAATAACGATTACATCTTTATCTCTTGCTTCTTGGTTCATCTTTCTAGCTAATCTTTCAGGAATACCCTCAGCTGTAACCATAATTGAACTAAATCCACCAAGTTCTAAAGCTTCCATAGTTACATCATATGCTGTTCTAAATGATGCAAAGTTTAAAAGTACATCTGCTTGAGGTTGTGCCTCTTTAGCATCTTTAGTGTTTTTATATAATGGAATCATAATTTCATCTGGTCCATAGAAAAATTTATCAAACTTTCCAGAACTTGTTGGTGCTACGATAGCAGCAACTGATGGTGTTTCTCTTTTAATTGTATAGTCATAATCCAACATTCTTTGAATTGCTGATTTATTATTATTCCAAAAAATTGCTTGTGTATCTTTAGTATATAATTGTGCCATTGTAACTCCCTACTTCTCTAATGCCATTCTAACAATATCTGTAACATGTGTTTCAGGTCCATATACTTCTATGTATAACCCTAATCTATCTGCTGCTTCTTTGATATCTTTAAGACCTTTTTCATAGTTTGGTCCACCTCTTCTTACATAAATCTTTGTATTATGCGCTTTCATTTTTTCTGCATTAGTTTCAAATGATTGAATAATACCTGTAAATGTTTTTGCTACATCTGTAAAGTTTGCAATCGCACCACCGATGATTAAAATTTTATCTTGCCCTTTTGGGTCTTTATGTCTAGTCATTAAATCAATAACTGTATCTGCATAAAATTTAGTTTCACCTGTAGTTGGACCACCAGAATACTCACCATAGTTTGCTAAATCTGATACAGAACCACCATTTGCTTCTGCAAAGTCAGCGATTGTATCTGCGTATACAACTGATGCTCCACCACCTGCTACCATTGTCCAGATTCTTCCCATTGGATTAAGAACTGTTAATTTTAGTGATGCTCCTGATTTACTATCTGCATCAGCAATTGCTTTTTCTTCTGGTGATTGATCTTCCATACCAAATGCTGTAGGGTATTCAATATCTCCCCAAGTATCTTTCATCATAAATCCAGCTGTATCATCAAGTCTTGCAACAAGGTCAAGAATAGCCATTTCATTATTATCTAACATAACAATAGGATTGATTTCAAGGTATGCAAAATTCATATCTCTATAAAATTTGAAAAATTGAATTGCAAATGAAGCAAATTTACCTTTATCTTTTTCAGGGATATCAGCTGGAATATTTGCTTTTACTGCATGTTCCATATCTGCATCACTCATTGTAATAGGAATAGCTACTTCATTAACTTTTTCATCCCATCCCTCTTCAACTTCCATACCACCTTCAGCTGACATATATAATACATCATCTTCACCAACAGTAGTTGCAGAGATATAATACTCTTGTTCTTGAGTATGAGGTGTAAATGGCTCAACAACAAAATGTGTAAGAACACCACTTTGACCAGAAAGAAGTGTTGTATTATGTGCCATTTTCGTATCAATCCACTTTGCAGCTTCTTCTAAAGTTACATCACCTGGCTTATTTGTTTTAAATAATACTAGGTCATTTTTCCCTCTTTTACCAAATAACATATCTGGTTTTGCTACAAGTGGCTCTTGTTTTAACCACTCAAATCCATGTTGCTTTGAAATTTCAAGTAATTCTGCTCCGCTAGTTACTAATACAGATTTGAAACCATAATGAAATCCACTAAAATAATTTTCCCATTGTTTAGAAAACAATGCTTTTCCATCATATTCTCGTATTGCTTTTTGTGCCATACTTTCCCCTTATAAGAATTTTAATAGTATAATCTTAACCTGCAAACTATAAAAGTTTGCAAAAAGTAACACTTATATTTCATATAATCAACACTTTGTTTACATTTGTAACACTATTTGAATCATTTTAACAAAGATTAATGATATATATAATACTTCTTTATAACTTTATTTGCATAAATTATATCTATTTGTTTATCATAGTTAGCTACTTTATGTGTTGTTAAATAGTTTTCATTTAATTGTTTAATTCCATAATATTTTAATCGTAATGCAAGTGATTTATCAATAGTCATGATCCCATCTATATTATTATCTTTTAATTGAGAAGCTAAATCTTTAGCTATATGATACTTATATGCAAAATGTTTCTGTGGATTATCTAATAATAGATAAAGATATTTATTAAATACTAAAGTTACATAACTCAATATTAAAATGGCCAGAGTTAGTTTGAGCATCTGATAATGATTTTTACGAAACTCTTTTAATCTTATTCGTAAACTTTGACTAAATAATTTTACCATTAAAGGTATAGCAATCACGACAAAAGGGGCAAAATCTTCTATACGAATATTTTGTCGTAAAGAAAATATCAAAGACAACCCTAATGCAGTTGCTGATATATACCAAATAATATCTTTTTCTTTTTTTATTCCTATTCTATATATTGCATAAAAAAAGTATAAAAAAAGCATCGGAGAAAATATTGAGGCATAAATACCAAAAGTATCAAGAAGATAGCTTTTAGGTTTTCCACTAATATTTAATCCAAAATAGCTCATAGATATACCAAATAATATTAGTGAGACTACAAGTAATATATTGTTTTTTTTCATTAAAGAATAAAAAAACAATCCTAAATATAAGATAGCAAACGAGTTATCCACAAATAAAGCAATAATTAGAAGAAAGTAGCAATGCCTATTTTGGAATTTATAAATATATAAATAAAGGAGTGTTAAGAATACAACAATGATAGATTCATTTACTAATAAAGCAGCACTATTAACACCTGGTAGCATCATAAATATTCCAATAGATATTACTCTTTGTATCTCTGTTTTAAAAAAATCTTTCGTTAAAAGATAAAGTAGTATTGCACTACCAATATAAAATGCTATAAAAGGGATTCGTAAAGCAAAGTCATTTTGTCCAAAAATATATGTAGATATGTTTGTAATAATAGTTAAAAGAGAGATATCCCCATAAAAATAAATTACAGCTTCTTTATAAGATATACTAAAATCATTTGCTAGATATAAAAGTACTGAAGTATGAAATACTAACAGTAGCAAAAAAAATGTCGTATATCTATTTAAATGAGCCATATCATACTCTATAGTTTAAGAAAATTACCCAGCATCTCATGTCCATATTCACTCATAACAGACTCAGGATGAAACTGCACACCATAGATATCTTTATCTTTAATCTTTAAAGACATTATCTCATCATCATCAAGAGATTTTGAAGTTACTATAATATTTGATGGTAAATTATTTTTATTTACTGTTAAAGAATGATATCTTGTTTCTGTTATCTCTCTTGGCAAATCTTTAAAAATAATATCATCTTCTAATATTTTTATTTTTGATGTTTTCCCATGCATCATATTTGGAGCTTTTATTACTTCACCTCCAAAAGATTGAGCAATACTTTGATGTCCTAAACATATTCCTAAAATAGGTGTAGTATCGCAAAACTCTTTAATCACATCTAATGTAATACCGGCATCATCAGGAGTAGCAGGTCCAGGTGAGAGTATAATTTTCTCTGGATTTAAAGCTTTTATTTCTTCTATTGAAAGCTCGTCATTTCTTATAACTTTTAAATCAGCACCCAATTCTAAACAATATTGCACTATATTATAAGTAAAGCTGTCATAGTTATCAATCATTAAAACCATATTTTCTTTTCTCCTATAGTCCTAAATCATACATTTGTACAATTCCTACAAAACTTTTATTATCATCTATTACTAATAGTGAGTTAATTTTATTATCACTCATTATCTCACTTGCAACTACAAGTTTTTCATCTTTATGTATCTGTTTTGGATTCTTACTCATGATATCTTTTGCTGTAAGATTAAAGAAGTTTTCTTCTTGTTCTTCCATCACTCTTCTTATATCTCCATCTGTTATAATTCCAAAAATATTATCATCTTTTAAAATCACTACTAATCCACATTTACCATCTGTAACGGTATGAATAATCTCTTTTACATTTGAGTTTTCATGAATTATTGGTAAGTTATCTTTCTTCATAACATTTTCAATTTTAGTTAATAATCTTCTTCCCAAACTTCCACCTGGGTGAAATTTTGCAAAATTTTCATCTTTAAAATCTCTTAGTTTCATCAATGCAACAGCAATAGCATCTCCCATAACCAGTGTTGCAGTTGTAGAACTTGTAGGTGCTAACTGTAATGGACAAGCTTCATGCTCAACGGCCACATTTAAATGAAAATTTGTATTTTGTGCTAGTGTCGAAGAGGGATTCCCACTTATAGAAATTGTAATATTTCCTTGTGTTTTTAAAAATGGTATTAGTTTTAATACTTCATCTGTTTCACCAGAATTTGATATTAGTAAAACAATATCATCTTTTTCTATCATTCCAAGATCCCCATGATAAGCTTCTCCCGGATGTAAGAAAAAACTTGGAGTTCCTGTACTTGCTAAAGTTGCAGCTATTTTTTTTCCTATAATTCCAGACTTTCCCATACCTGAAATAATAAATTTTCCACTTGTATCTAAAACTGCTTGTATAGCATTTGTAAAATCTTCTGTTAAATGATTTGTTAAATTTGCTATCTCTTTTGCTTCTATTCTAAATACATCTTTTGCTATATTATTAATATCCATTTTATTACCCATATCTCAATTTTAATCATCTATAATACCATATTTTTACTTCACATATAGATATATGTAGAGGTAAATAATATGCTTATCATTACAAACATTATTACAAGGTGTTTATGCCATCTTTTTTGTCTAAAAAGCATCACATAACCAAATAAAAGCATAAGCTTTAATATTAAATCCAATTTACTAAATGATATAAATCCAATAGATAAAACTTGAATAATAATCACTATAATTTTATTCTCATAATATTTTTGCTTTACCATTTTAATATCTATTCCTCTTTATTATTATAAATAAAAAATCCTACCAAACCACCAATTAGCACTACTGCTAAAAAAACAACCATTAATAAATCAAGTGTTCCCATTTTGTTCCTTTTCTTTAAGTTGTCCACATGCGGCACTAATATCAATCCCTTTTGATTCACGAATAGTACAAAGTAATCCTTTTGATAATAGATACTCTTGAAACTTTATCATTGCATTTTTAGAAGGTCTTTCGTATTTGGTACCCTCAAAAGGATTAAAAAATATAAGATTTACTTTTGCATCAATCCCACTTAAAAGCTTCACTAATTTATCTGCAGATTTTATATCATCATTTTTATCTTTAATTACAAGATACTCAAACATCACTTTTTTTCTAGTATCTATTGGAAATTTTTTTACAGCTTCTATAATTGAGTTTATATTATATGCTTTATTCATAGGAATAAGTTCTGTTCTTAAATCATCATCAACCGCATGTAATGAGATAGCAAGTTGTACACCTAAATCCATCTCCCCTAGTTTTTCTATTTTTGTACTTATTCCACTTGTAGAGATTGTTTGTCGTCTAGTACTTATTGCTAATCCATCTAAATCAGATATTATTTTAATTGCATTTGTTAAATTTTCAAAATTATCAAGTGGTTCACCCATACCCATATATACAATATTTACAGCTTTATTTTGAGCTATATTATTCTCTTTTTTTAGATACACTATTTGTGCGACTATCTCACCAGCACTTAAATCTCTGACAAAACCACCACGGGCAGTAAGACAAAAACTACACCCTACTTTACATCCTACTTGACTTGAGATACAAAAAGTATATTTCTCACTTTTAATAATATTTCCTGACTCATCTTTTTGTTTTTCTTTCATTAAAAGCAATACTGCTTCTGCCGTTTTACCATCTTTGAATTCAAACAGATATTTTTTTGTTCCATCTGAACTTTCTTCAACTCTTACAATTTTTGCAATATCAATTGGATAATTTTCTTTTAATTCCTCTTTTAAATTATTTGGAATATTTTTCATTTCGTCATATGTTGTTGCATAATTTTTATAAATCCAATTATAAATTTGCTTTGCACGAAATGATGGTTTAATTTTCTCTTGTAGTTCTTTTAGTGAATAATCATATATTGTTTTTATAATTTTTCCTTTATTTAAAAATTGTTCCATGTGGAACAATTCTATTTTTTTATGATAATATTTTTTTCTTCAAGATAATGGACTAGCTTATCCATTGCTTGATTGTGATTTGATATAAAGTCTTTATGTGCATCTTCATTAGTATAATTTGTTACAATAAATATTCCTTTAACATCTATATCAAATTCTTTAGCAATCTTAACTACAGAGTAAAACTCCATATTTTCTAGACCTATCTCATACTGTAAAAACTCTTTTGATATTTCGCTATTTGTGGAGATATAATTAGATGAATTTACTATTGTTTGACTAGGAAAGTTAGTATCTTCACATTTAACAATATTATCAATAGGAGTATAAGAATTACCTTGAAAAAATGACAGCTCAATATTTGAAGCATTTGAACTTTCAACTATGTCAAAGATATTATACTCTCCATAGCTTCCTGCGCTTCCTATAAAAAGTATGTATTCAGGCTTGTCAAATAAACACAGTCTTGTTAAGTTTATTGCACTTTCAATAAGCCCTACTCCCACAGGTATTGCAAAAGGAAATGTTTCATTATTTCCAGCACATACTATCAATTTTATAACCTCACTGGTATATTATTTGCTGCTAAATATCTTTTTAAATCCATTATGTCAATCTCTTTAAAATGAAAAATTGATGCAGCAAGTGCAGCTTCAGCTCCACACAAAAATGCTTCTTTAATATGTTCCATAGTCCCAGCACCACCAGATGCAATCACAGGTATCTCTACAGCACGGCTAATTTGTGAAGTAATATTAGTTTCAAATCCAGCTTTTGTTCCATCTGCATCCATAGAAGTTAGCAATATCTCTCCAGCACCTCTATTATAAACCTCTTTTGCCCACTCAACAGCATCTAGTCCAGTATCTTCTCTACCACCTTTAACAAAAACATGGTAACTACCATCATCAACCCTTTTAACATCTATTGCTACAACAATACATTGACTTCCAAATCTTTTTGCTCCTTGATTAATAAAGTCTGGATTTGAAACAGCACTACTGTTGATGCTTACTTTATCACACCCTACATTTAAAAGATTGTAAATATCTTCTAGTTTTCGAATACCTCCGCCAACTGTAAGTGGTATAAAAACCTCTTGTGCAACTTTTTTTACAACATCAACTATTGTATCTCTTCCTTCGTGACTAGCTCCAATATCAAGAAAAGTTATCTCATCTGCACCCTCTTGATTATATCTTTTGGCAACTTCAACTGGATCACCAGCATCTCGCAAGCCTACAAAGTTTATACCTTTTACAACTCTACCATTGTCAACATCCAAACAAGGTATAATTCTTTTTGCAAAATAACTCATCTCTTTTCCTATGTTTTCTTATTTATTTTGCATTATATCAAATCAATACAAACATATAGATATAACAAAACTTCAAGTAGTTACAAAAATAAGAATTATAAATAATTTTATTACCTTTTTGTAAGTATAAATTTGATAAACTCTTAACAATATTATGAAAAACATTAAAGCAAAGAAAAAATTTGGACAAAATTTTTTAAAAGATGAGTCAGTTCTAATTAAAATCATCCAATCGATGCCCCATAACGACAATCATATTGTAGAAATTGGGCCTGGATTAGGTGATTTGACAAAAAAACTTGTCAAGTGCAAAGATGTAACAGCCTATGAGGTTGATAGAGATTTATACTCTATATTGCAAACCGAGTTTTCTAAAGAGTTAGAAACCCATAAATTAAATATCATTTTAGGTGATGTTTTAGAAAAATGGAATGAAAACTCTTCGCTTTATAATAGTAGATATGACTTAATAG
Organism: Arcobacteraceae bacterium; assembly: GCA_963667095.1. Classification (GTDB taxonomy): domain Bacteria; phylum Campylobacterota; class Campylobacteria; order Campylobacterales; family Arcobacteraceae; genus JAIOSF01. The sequence continues at coordinate 936,530 of OY762960.1, forward strand.
CAAACCTACCTTATTATATAGCGACAAACATTATATTAAATTCATTTAACGATAAAAATTGTGAGCATATTATCGTTATGATACAAAAAGAAGTTGCGGATAAATTTACAGCACAGTGTGGAGAGAAAGAATACTCTGCGCTAAGCGTAATAACACAATTAATTTCAAAGCAGGCAAGAACACTTATAGTAGTTCCTCCTGAAAGTTTTGACCCTCCACCAAAAGTGGATTCTAGTGTCATCTATATCCAAAAAAATATGGATAAAGAACTTGATTTTGACTTTAATAAATTTTTAAAAGTGTGTTTTTCCCAGCCAAGAAAAAAATTGACTAAAAACTTATCTACTGCATACAGCAAAGATATTATTAGCTCTATTTTTAATGAACTTAATATAAAAGAGTCTGCAAGACCTCATGAAGTTGATGCATCTTTGTATAGCCATATTTATACAAAGGTAAAACAAAATGGACGAAACGAAAGTTACAAAACAAACTGAGACATTACAAACAGCTATTAATAATACTCCACAAGACAATAATAGCGTACCAAAACAAGAGCCAAAACAACAAAATACGGAACAAAAACCAAATCAAAAAGGGAAAACAGTTCCTCAAAAGAAAAAACCACCAACAAATGGTAATGGTTGGACAAATGATTTAAAAAAAGCTTTTGAACACAATGAGAGAATTCAAAAAGAAAGATTAAATCCACATAATAAACTTAATCTAAAAACTGAAGCTAGTATCAAAGTTACTCCACTTGGTGGATTAGGTGAGATTGGTGGAAATATGATGGTAATAGAAACTGATAAAAGTGCTATTATTATTGATGTTGGGATGAGTTTTCCAGATGACTCAATGCATGGTGTTGATATTCTTATACCAGACTTTACATATATAAGACAAATAAGAAGTAAAATTTCTGCTATTTGTATCACACATTCACATGAAGATCATATAGGTGCAATGCCTTATATTTTTAAAGAACTTCAAGTTCCTATTTACGGGACATCACTGCCTTTAGAATCTATTGGTTCAAAATTTGATGAACATAAAATGAAGCAACATAGAAGTTACTTTAGAGCTATTCAAAAAAGAAAACCTATCAGAATAGGAGAGTTTGAGGTTGAATGGATGCACATGACTCACTCTATTATAGATAGTTCATCATTAGCTATTACAACAGAAGCTGGAACTATTATCCATACTGGAGATTTTAAAATAGATCATACACCTGTAGATGGATATCCTGCTGATTTACATAGACTTGCTTACTATGGAGAAAAAGGGGTAATGGCACTTTTAAGTGACAGTACAAACTCTCACTCTCCAGGTTTTACAAAAACAGAAAAAACTGTAGGTCCAACATTTGAGAGAATTTTTTCAAAAGCAAAAGGTAGAATTATTATGTCTACTTTCTCATCAAATCTTCACCGTGTAGCACAAGCGATTCAATGTGGACTTGACCATGGAAGAAAAGTCTGTGTAATTGGTAGAAGTATGGAAAAGAATCTTGAAATCGCTCTTAGCCTTGGGTATTTAAAGTTTCCTAAAGATAAGTTTATAGATGCACATGAGGTAAATAAACATCTAGATAAAGAAGTTTTAATAATAACAACAGGAAGTCAAGGTGAGCCTATGAGTGCACTCTTTAGAATGTCAATTCATGAGCATAGACATATAAAAATTAAACCTGAAGATACAGTAGTTCTATCAGCTAAAGCAATCCCTGGAAATGAAGCAAGTGTATCAGAAATTATCAATCAATTACAAAAAGCTGGTGCACATGTAGCATATCAAAACTACACAGATATTCATGTATCTGGTCATGCAGGACAAGAAGAACAAAAACTAATGCTAAGACTTGTTAAACCAAAATTCTTTTTACCAATACATGGTGAATATAACCATGTTGTAAGACATATTCAAACTGGAGTTGACTGTGGTGTACTAGAGAGAAATACTTATGTATTAAGTGATGGAGAACAAGTAGAAATATCTCCAAAATATCTTAAAAAAGTAAAAACAGTAAAAACAGGAAAAACTTACATTGATAACCAAAGAAATAGAAAAATTGGTGATGATGTTGTTATAGATAGACAAACTATGGCAAATGAAGGTGTTATTATGATAGTAGCACAAATCAATGAAAATGATAGAAAAGTTGTAGGTCCTGCAAGAGTAAGCTCATTTGGTATGGTTGATTCAAAGCAAGAGAAACATTTTGCAAAAGAGATAGAAGATATCTTAGAAAACTTTTTAGAGCATATTAAAGAGGGTATTTTACAAAATACAAGAGCTGTAGAAGAAGAACTTAGAAAAGTAGTAAGAAAGCACTGTATAAGAAGATATAGAAAATATCCAATGATAGTTCCAACTATTTTTGTTCAATAATTTCTAAATTGTTCCACATGGAACTATATAAAAAAGAGTAAAGTGATTCACTCTTTTTTTATTTAAACTTCAAAATATCAAAACTAAAAACAACCAATATCAAATAAATTTAGCTATAATACTAACATAAAACATAAGGAAATAATCATGGGAAATAATGACAATAATGAACACAAAACGAGACTTAATAAATTTATATCACACAATAGTAGATTTAGTAGAAGAGAAGCTGATGAGCTTATAAAGTCTGGAAAAGTTTCAATAGATGGAAAAGTAATTAGTGACTTATCAACAAAAGTAAATGATAAAACTATTGTCAAAGTAAATGGACGAACAGTAAAAGTTGACTATAAAAGAGCTTCTACTGTTATCGTTTACAATAAATTAAAAGGGGAAATAGTATCTAAAAAAGATCCACAAGGTCGTAAAATAATTTATGATACTATTCCTAAAAAATTTGATCATTTTATACCAATAGGAAGACTAGATTTTGCTAGTGAGGGTATGCTTCTTTTAACAGATGATCCAAAAATCGCGACAGCTTTAATGAACTCAAACCTAGAAAGAGTATATAAACTTAAAATTGAAGGGGAAGTAACTCCTGCAATGATAAGTGCCATGGAAAATGGGATTACTCTTGATGATGCAACTGCTGGTGCTTGGGATAAAACAAAAACTATCAGTATGGAATTTTCACCATTTTTAGGGTACCAAATTCAGACAAATACTCCAAAGTTTTCAAAATTAAAAGTTGCTATTTCTGAGGGGAAGAATAGAGAGTTAAGAAGATTCTTTGCACACTTTGGATCAAAAGTAGTAGATTTAAAAAGAGTAAGTTTTGGGGGAATAAATCTTAATAATTTACCTTCAGGAAAAGTAAGATATCTTGAAAGTGAAGAGTATGAGAACTTACGACATTTTATGAAAGAACAAACAAAACTTAACAGAAAAAACACTAACGAAGATTTTTACGAAGATGAGTACTAATCTAGCAAATCTATTACGACCAAATAATTTAGAAGAGTTTGTCGGACAATCTCACATTATAGCAAAAAGCAAAGCACTCTATAAACTTATAGATAAAAAAGAGATCCCTCATCTCTTTTTTTATGGAAAACCAGGTACAGGGAAAACTACCTTAGCAAAAATTATTGCAAAAAATAGTGGCTATGATTTTTATAATTTAAATGCAACTAGTTTAAAAATAGAAGAATTAAGAACTATATTTAAACGATATGATAATACTCTTTTAAAACCTTTAATTTTTATAGATGAAGTACATAGACTTACTAAAACACAACAAGAGGTTCTTTTACCTATTATGGAAAATTATGATGCTATTATCATAGGTGCAAGTACAGAAAACCCTTTTTTTAGTCTTACAAATGGAATACGATCACGAGCTTTTTTATATGAATTCAAACCACTAAGTTATCAAGAATTAGAAATATTAACACAAAAAGCTATATCGAAACTTGATATAACTATAGATAAAGAAGCTTCTGAATACCTAATAGTATCAAGTAGTGGAGATGGTAGAGCCTTATTAAACTTGATTGATTTTGCATCTAAAGTCAATACTACTATAAACATTGAACTATTAAAAGAGTTACGAGCAACAACTATGGGAGATGGTGTTAGCAGTAGTCAAAGTCATTATGATATCACTAGTGCCATGATAAAATCTATTAGAGGAAGTGATATAGATGCAGCACTGTATTACCTAGCAAGACTAATTGATGGCGGAGAAAGTGTAGAATATATTTCAAGACGACTTGTGATACTTGCAAGTGAAGATATTGGAAATGCAAACCCACATGCTTTAAACTTAGCCACATCTACAATGCAATCTACATCTAAAATAGGCTATCCAGAATCAAGAATAATTCTTGCACAATGTGTAGTATATTTGGCATCTTCTCCAAAATCAAATAGTTCTTACAATGCAATAAACAACGCCCTAACCTATCTGCATAATAATGAAGTATTAGAGATACCAATACATCTTCAAGATAGTCATATTGGATATAAATATCCACATGATTTTGGTGGATATGTTTCGCAAGAATATTTAAAAAAGAATCTAAAATTTTATGAAACAAAAGAGATTGGATTTGAAAAAACACTGAATGAATGGTATTCTAAAATTAAAAATATGATATAATTCAAAATAAATTTTAGGACAATATATGAAACATTTAATAACAACAAGTGACTTCTCAAATAATGAAATTTTAAAGCTATTTAAGGATGCGAAACTTTTTTTGGACCTTAGTTCGAATAAACTTTTGGAGGGAAAACTTATAGTAACTCTCTTTTTTGAAAACTCAACTCGTACAAGAAGTAGTTTTGAAGTAGCTGCTAAAAGACTTGGTGCAGATGTAGTAAACTTAGAAGTACAAACAAGTTCTACTAAAAAAGGTGAAACTGTTGAAGATACTGTTTCAAACTTGAATGCTATGAAGCCTGATGCAATTATTATTAGACATAGTGAATGTGGACTACCAGATAGCCTTAAAAGCTATGTAGACTGTCCAATATTGAATGCTGGTGATGGTAAAAATGCACACCCTACTCAAGCTTTATTAGATCTTTTTACAATAATGGAACATTTTGATTATGATGTAGAAGGAAAAAACATCGCAATTGTAGGAGATATATACAATTCGAGAGTTGCTTCTTCAAACCTTGAGTTACTCCCTAGATTTGGATTGAATCCAATTCTTGTTGCACCAAAAGAGTTTCATGTAATTTCAAAATATCAAACAGTAAAAAATATCAAACGAGTTATTGATGACTTAGATATTATTATGAGTTTAAGAGTACAGCATGAAAGACATACTTTTACTTTATCTGATGAAGAACTGCACGAAACTACAGAAAAATATAGAAAAAAATACTGTATCACTAAAAAGATGATGGGCGATAGAGATATTTTATTAATGCATCCAGGTCCTGTTAATAGAAATATAGATATCAGTGATGAGATGTTAACTGACAAAAGATCAAAAGTTTTAGAACAAGTACACAATGGTGTTGCCATAAGAATGGCTTGTCTAAAAAAACTAATTCTAAACCAATAATCCTTTTAAAAAATATAAAGTGGAATTAAAAAATTTACTCAATCATTATGGCTCTTTAAAAGAGCCATTTTTTTTTATGATTAGTTATGATAAAAAAAAGTATGAAATTATCCCTCTAAAAAATCTTCCAAAAGATATAGAGTTTAAAATCAATCCTAATATATCACAAAAAATGGATCCACAAACTTTACAAAAAAGTCCTATATCATTTGAAAAATATCAAGAGAAATTCAATACAATTCAAGAAGAGATAGCAAAAGGAAATACCTATCTTATTAACCTTACAACACAAACTACAGTACATACAGATTTACAACTCAAAGATATCTATAATTTTGCTAATGCTAAGTACAAACTTTTATACAAACAAAAATTTGTATGCTTTTCTCCTGAAACATTCTGTACAATAAGAGATAATAAAATCTATACCTATCCTATGAAAGGTACTATTGATGCAAATATTCTCGATGCTAAAAGGATTATACTAAACGATAAAAAAGAGTTAGCAGAGCATACTATGGTAGTTGATTTATTAAGAAATGACTTGTCAATTGTATCAAAAAATGTACAAGTTGAGAAATTCAGGTTTTGTGAAAAGATACAAGCTGGGGAGAAAGAGCTTTTACAAGTAAGTTCAAAAATCTCAGGTGATTTAGGAGAAAATTGGCAAGCTCGCATTGGAGATATTCTAACTTCTATTTTACCAGCAGGAAGTATTACAGGAACGCCTAAAAAGAAAACTATAGATATTATTAAAAATGTAGAGCAATATGACAGAGACTATTTTACAGGAATATTTGGAGTATTTGATGGAGAATGTTTAGATAGTGCAGTGATGATACGATTTATAGAAAAACAAAAAAAAGGGTATGTGTATAAAAGTGGTGGTGGAATAACCGGTGATAGTGATTCCAAAAAAGAATATAATGAGATGTTAGATAAGGTGTATATTCCATGATATATTATTTTGAAACGATAAAATGTGATGATTTTGAAGTATTTAACTTACAATACCATAACAAAAGAATTAGTAAAACAATTGGCCTTAATATAAATTTACAAGAATATATCTATCCACCAACAGATCATCTACTAAAATGTAAAGTTATATATTCTTCAAATGGTATTAAAAAAATCCTATATGATAAATATACTCCACGAGAAATTAAAACTTTAAAAATAATAGAAGCTGATAGTTGCGAGTATAAATATAAATATCTTAATAGAGATACACTCAACTCTTTATATGAAAAAAAGGGGATTGCTGATGAGATTATCATTATTAAAAATGGTTACATCACGGATACTTCAATAGCAAACATTGCTATTCTAAAAGATAATAGATGGATAACACCATCAAAACCTTTATTAGAAGGAACTATGAGAGATAAATTATTAGAAAATGAGTTAATTTACGAAGGAAAGTTAAGTGTAACAGATTTAAAAAAATCAAAAAAGTTAGCACTTATGAATGCAATGATAGGATTTAAAGAGTTAACATCATTTAATATTATTTATTAGTCTCCAATAGTTTTATAACCTATACCCTATATTTTGTATAGTGTAAAAAAATTCTTTTCCCACTTTTTTTCTTACTCGCAACAAAAAGTTTTTTAATGCTGATTCACTCATATATTCATTTTCCCATATATAAGTATTTATATCATCTTTAGTAACCACGCTATTTTTATTTTTTATAAGTAGTTCTACAAATGATGATTCTTTTTTACTTAATATAATTTCTTCATTGTTTTTAAAAATTGATTTTTTATTTTGATCATAAAAAACATCATTTTTTATAAAAACTAGACTATCTACATTTAAAGCTTCAGCACACTTATTTAATACTACTTTAAAGTCAGTAAAATTAATAGGTTTAACCTCGTAAGCAATAAGTCCTAAAGGGATAGCCTTCAATAAAAACTCTTCATCTTTGTGCGCACTAAGTACAACTATAGGTATATTCTTATTGAAAGAGCGAACAGTTTCTATAAAAGTTAAAGAAAGTCCATCTTCTACTTTTAAATCACTAATAATAAAATCTAAGTTTTCACTTTCAAATATCTGCAATGCATCTTTCATATTTGTACAATGAATAACTTCTTTTAAATATAATTCTAAAAAATAAATTGTATGTTCTGCAAAAGTTAAATTATCTTCAATAAATAAAACTTTTAAATGTTTTAAGTTATTCATTTTCAACTATTCTCCTACTTCTAATAATAAATTTTGCACCATCTTCATAGTTTTGTGTGGAAATTCCCCAACCATTTTTTTCACATATAGCTTTTACCATATAAAGACCAATACCGGTACTATTACTATAACTAACAAATGGGGAAAAAATATCTTCACCATTCTCTAAATTAATACCACCACCATTATCTATAATGGTAACCACTACATCTTCTTTATCTTCATCTATTTTAATGATGATATTAGGGTGCATTACTTCTCTTTTTATAAATATATTTTTAGCATTATTTAATATTGCTAAAATAATTTGTGAATATTCATTAATATTACCAAAAATATTGTATGTTTTATCTTTTATTATCTCTAAATTTATATTATTATAATCAAGTGTTGCATTTACAATATTAATTGCATTTACTAAAGCATCTTCAATATTAAAATTATTTTTTGCCTGATTTGGTTGATAAAAATTTTGAAAGGTTTCAATTGTTTCTGACATAAATGAGATAATAGTTGCATTTTTCATCAAGTAATCTTTATATTCTTCTAGATTGATTGTTTTGTTATGCTCTAGTTTTCCTACTTGAAAAGTATTTATACTCCCTAACTCGCTCAAAGGTTGTTTCCATTGATGCGCTATATGCATCATAAGCTCCCCTATTTCTGCTTGTTTAGATTGTTGGAAGAGTATCTGTTGATTTATTTTATTTTCTTCAATCTCTTGTGCTACTCTTTTTTCAAGATTATTTTTATAACTAATAAGTTCAATGTGTGTATTGATACGAATATTAAGTTCTGAGGGATTAAATGGTTTCGTTATATAATCAATTGCACCAATTTCAAAGCCTTTTTTGATATCATCAGAATCTGTTTTTGCTGTTAAAAATATAATTGGAATATTTGCATACTTTGGATTGTTTTTTATGATTCCACAAACTTCAAATCCATTCATATTTGGCATCATAATATCTAGTAGTATTAAATCAATTTTTTCTTCTTCTATAATATTTAAAGCAGTTTGTCCATCTAATGCTGGTATTAAATCATAATCACTTAACGCACCAAAGAGTATATGTATATTGACTTCATTGTCATCAACAATTAATATAGTAGGGCTATTTTTATCTTCCATATTTATCTAATATTTCACTCGCTTCTTTAAACATATATTTTTTAATATATATTTTAACATTTTTAAAATCAGTAGTATCCATAATACCTAAAATATGTTTATCAAATTCTTCAATAATAGGAATAGCTAGTTTAGGTCTTTTTCTATATACAGACTCTTTTAACGACTCTATAAGTTCCCACTCTTGATCTTTATCCATTTTTTTTCTTTTATTAAAAAAAGAAAGTGTTGAGAGCTTCGACTGAGAAGTAGATAGCAGCTCCTGAGCATCAATATCATTTTTTGCTTTTTCTAATTCAATCTCAAAAAACAACTTAGTACCTACACCTTCTTTACTTGTAATATATATCTCTCCACCCATCAACTCAACAAGTTGTTTACTTATAGATAAACCAAGACCTGTACCACCATATTTTCTTGTGATACTATCATCAGCTTGTGTAAAAGCTTCAAATACATTTTCAATCTGTTCTTTTGAGATACCTATTCCTGTATCTTTGACACAAAATCTATATTTATTGTGTTTTATATTCTTTATACTAACTTCTACAGAACCTTTTTGAGTAAATTTAATAGCATTTGACACTAAATTAGTTAAAACTTGTTCGATTCTAAGGTTGTCTCCATATAAATTAAGTGGTATTTCATCATCATATGAAATTTTAAACTCAATATCTTTATCTTCAATATTGGACTGAGCCATTAGACTTATATTATCTAAAATAGTCAGTAAACTAAAATTAGAGTGAATAACCTCTAACTTTCCAACTTCTATTTTTGAACTGTCTAAAATATCATTAATAAGTCTTAATAATGATTTTGTCGCCTTTTCTATATTTTTTAATTGTCCTTTTTGCTTTTCATCAACAATAGATTTTTGTACTAAATAAGTCATACCAAGTATAACATTCATAGGAGTTCTTATCTCATGTGTAATATTTGCTAAAAAATTTGATTTTATTGCCAAAGCATTTTGTGCTTGATTTTTTTGATATTCTAACTGACTGTTAAGTATTCTTAAGCGTCTATTCCAGTAGATAAAAACAAGAAAAATCAGTAATGCTACAAATATAGTTTCCCATAAAAATTCATAATCAACTTTACTCTCATATTTAATTGCTATCCATTTATTAAAAATATTTTTACGAGTTTCTTCATCTATTGATTCTAAAGTTTTTTGCATAATATTTAATAATATTTGATCATCATTTCTAAGTGCAACTGCAAATTCCCAATTTTCATCAAATTTACCTGCTATTTTTAATTCACCCACAAATTGTGTTTGAAAAAGATAACCAACACTAGCAAGAGTCCCAACAAATCCAAAAAACTCCCCATTTTTAACTTTTGTAAGGCCCTCTATATTATTCTCAACTTCTACTAAATTCATTTTAGGATATTTTTCTTTTAACACATCATAGAAAGCATATCCTTTTGGAATACCTATTTTTTTTCTCCCTAGACTATTAAAGTCAGTAACAAATGTTACATCATATTTAGTTGCAATAACAAGTGGAATTTGCATATACGGTGTTGTAAAATTTAAATACTTTTTTCTATTTTTTGTTTCCATAGCTAAAAAGGACAAGATATCACATTTTTTCTCTTTTGCATATTCTATACTTTGAGTCCAAGAATCTGTTTCTACTAGCTTAAATGGTATATCAATAGCTTCACTAAATATTTTTACATAATCTGAGGATATTCCATTTATCTCTCCATTTTTTATCGCTTCTAAAGGCATCCACATTGGATCTGCACAATATCTTATCTCTTTCTTTTTGTTTAAATAGTTTTGTTCCTCTTGAGTTAAATAAATTCTCTTTTCATTTAAACTATCTGTTTTATAAAGATTCATCATCCATTTGTTTACAATTCTTGAGTATTCCATCTCATTAATTTTAGCCATTGATTTGTTTATAATACTATACAATATTTTTTTATCTTTATTAATTCCAAATCGTAAATCTTCTTTTTTTATATCTATTAGTTCTGCTATTGGTATAACTCTCGTTATGGCTTTAGAGTTAATAGCTTTTTGACCAGAAGTATAAGAAGATAAAAAATAATCTACTTGATTGAAAACTAAAGCATCAACTTTTTCATTGCTGCTTTTAAGTTCAACAACATCAACACCTAGTTTTTCTAAAGTTTCTTTATAAAAGATATCTTTACTTATTGCTACTTTTTTTCCCTTTAAACTCATTATGTTTTTATAAGAGTTATCACCTTTTAATCCAAATACATAAGTAGGTATTTCAAAATATGGTTTTGTAAATAAGCTAAACTCTTCTCTTTTTTTTGTATGAGTGATACCACTTATCATATCTACTTCTTTATTTTTAAATCTTTTTAAACTAGAAGACCAAGTATCAATTATTTTCTCAAATTTTAATCCACTTATTTTAGATATTTTTTGAAGTATATCATTGCTCAGTCCCTGATGTGAACCATCATATACAAATGAAAATGGTTTAAAGTTATTTGACATTGCAATTGTCACTATTGGATGGTTTTTTAAAAAAGATAGCTCCTCCGCAGTTAAATGAAGGTTTTTATTGGTATATTTTTCGTAATTATATAAATAATCATTAAATAACTTTTCCAAATTATAATTAGGGTTAGCTAGTCCTAATTTTACATACATATCTATATTCAGCTTCACTAACTCAGGTACTAAAGAACCTATTTTAAAAATATTTGTCTTAAAAAACTTTTCTGTTTCCCCTGCTTCAAACTTTAAAGACTCTTTTGTTTTTCTTTGTGTATATTTTTCATAAATTAAATCAACAATTTCATTTTTATTTTCGAAAGCATATCTCCATCCTTTATTTGTAGCTTCAATAAATTCTCTTACTAAAATAGGGTTCTTTTCAATAAACTTTTTACTACTAAATAATTCTACATCATATGAAAAAATACCATAGCTGGAAGGATTTAATATATTATATTGAATATTTTGTTTATCTAATTCATAAGGTTGTGATGTTAAAAAAACAGTCATCGCATCAATTTCACCGTTTATAAACTTATCTATTTTATAATCATGTTCAATTAATTCAAAATTATTTTTATTTAAATTTTTATCTTTTAACATTAGTCCAACACTAGTGTGTTCAATCTCCCAGTCTAAAGCCATCAGCTTTTTGCCTTTTAATTGTTCCACAGTTTTTATATCTTTTTGAGATATGATTGCTAATGCATTTTGTTTAAAAAATGAACTCAAAAGAACAACTGGTTTATCTTTTAGTCTTTCTAAAATCAATGATGATGAAGATATCCCAAATGTAGAAGTTTCATCTAATACATTATCTAAAATTTTAATATCATCTTGGAACTCTTTAAGTTCTACTTCAAGCCCAATATCTTTATAATATCCCTTTTCAACTGCAGCATAAAAACCAGCAAATTCAAATTGATGTTTCCATTCTAGTTGAACTGATATTTTTTTAAGATTATTATCAGAGTATAAAGAGATTGTAAAAAAAAATAAAAGAAGAAGTTTAAGTAAATGGAATCTGTATCTCAAAATCAGCGCCTTTTTGCATTATTTCATCATACACATATTCTGTATTTGTTACTTTTATTGTTCCATTAAAAGAGTTTTTCACTATATTATAAACGATATATAAACCTAATCCTGTGCCTATATATTTATGTTTTGTTGTAAAGTAAGGATCGAATATTTTATCAATAATTTTTTTATCAATACCACCACAATTATCTTTCACATTAATTACAAGAACATTGTTCTTTTTAATAGCATTTAAAAATATAATTCTATTTTCAATATTTGTTTCAACGCTTTTAGCATTATCTATAATATGAAGTAGAACTTGTATAAGTTCATTTTTTAATCCATATATTTCAATGTCATTTGAGATATTTATAAATAAGTGATTTTTATTGTCATCATTAGAATAAGTAAATAATGCCATATTTTCATCAATAACATCTTTTAAATTAAAAATATTACCTTCCTCTTCTTTTATCAATATTTTTCGAAAATTATTAATTGTTTCGGATAAATATTCTGTACTATTTAAAATTGAATTACAAGATATAGCTAACTCTTTATCACTAATCATTCCTAAATCTTTTTGGAGCATTATGCTGCTTGCCTGAGTAGATATCACAGATAAAGGTTGTCTCCATTGATGAGCAATATTATTGATAAGCTCTTCTAAAACCATATGTCTATTATTTTCGATAAGCTTTTTTTGGTGTGTTACAAGTTCTAAATGTGTTTTGATTTTAGATGTTAACTCAATAGGTCTAAAAGGTTTTGTAATATAATCAATACCCCCAACCTCAAAAGCATTTTTTATAGAATCATCATCTGATTTAGCAGTTAAAAATATAACCGGAATATCTTTTGTATTTTCATTTTGTTTTATAGTTTTACATACTTCAAAGCCATTCATATTTGGCATCATAATATCTAATAGTATTAAATCTATATTGTCATCATTTTCTAAAATATCTACAGCAGATTTACCATCCATTGCAACGACTAAATCATATTCTTTAAGTAAGTCTAAAAGAATATCTATGTTTGTAACCGTATCATCAACTACTAAAATTGTATATTTATCATCTAACACAATAACACCTCTTAATTATCATAATTATACAATTAAAAAGTCTTATTAAAGTATCAATTAGATTTTGTTGACTCTATATCCTCAATTACTGGCATTAAAATTTGATTAAATTTATTGTTATCATAAGATAATAAATCACTGTCTGTTGTTAAAAATTTTATAACTCTTTTTTTAAACATCTCTTCTTTTAATGGTAAAACTTGTAATATATTATGTTCTTTATTTAATCTTTTTATAGGATTAGCTTCTTCTTGTATCAGATGTATATTTTGTACAAATATTTTTGATAAATTATTTAAGTGTGCAATAAGTTCTATCCGTTTTTTATCCCCTATAGGATCAATATCTAAAACTTTTAATTTAATTTTTAACTGTGTAGAGATATCAAAAAGTGTAGGAGAAATTTGCTCATATAATTTATCATCATTCAATAAAACTAATATATGTTTCAATGATGAAATATTTTCTTCACCTACTTTAAAAATTGGTAATTTTAATAAAATGATATTTTTTATCGCTTCTTTGTATTTTAAAATATTTTTTGTCAATACAATAAGACCTATATCAAATCGTACTTTGTCCTCTTTTAAAATAGTATGTATCCCTAAATTAAAATAATCAATCTCTAGTTTCATATCAGGTATTTTACTAATATTGAATCGAATTTTATTTAAAGAAACAATTGTTGTAGGTCTAGTAATTTTTATAACCAATAAACTATTTTTCATTCTTTGATGTAAAATTTTCACATCTTCAATAGCACTTAAAATCTCTTCCTCTTCTTGAATAAACATATCGATATATAAATATATATTTTTACCAAATGGCATTGGAAATTGCGTACTTGATTTTGTTATAGCATTATAAACTTGTATTAAAACATCAGGTTTACCAATAATTATAATAACATCATTTGGTTTGAGAATTAAAGAAGGTTTGATATTTACAAGTTTATTGTTTCTATATAAAGTAACTATTTTCCAATCTTTTTGACCTATACTTCCTATATATCTATAAGCATATGTACTTCCAAATGGAACTCTAATTTCCATTATCTCACCTTGTCTAAGACCTATATTTTGGGCAAAAACTGGTATATTTGGTAATTGTTCAATCAAACCATTTGAGATAATATCATTTCCACGGTAATATTTGATATTTTTATCTTTAAGGTCTAATCCCCATTGGTCATAAACCGTAAAGTTAAGATCTTTATATTTTACTCTTATATTATGAACAACTGCTAGTGTGTCTTCTTTTGTATCTAATGCTATCAAAGCATCTTGATATAAAGATTTATTTAAAATAAATTTTAATTTTGAAAAGCTAGTTGGATCAAATTTATAAAAAGTGAAGTTTGATGGAACCTCTTTACATAAAATAGAATCATCAGTGTATACAATATCATACTGATTTAAATTATTATTTAAATCAACCATTTTTTTCACTAAATATTTTGCTATTTTTCCATCTAATATTACAAGTACATTTTTCATAAATGCTATTATAGCAAGTATTATATAATTTATGGTAAAATAGCGCCATTTAAGGATTCAAATGGAAAATGAAGTAAGAAAACTTCCTAAAAAAACTATTGTAATAATAGTCATTTTGGGAATACTAGGATTGGTTTGGTTTATTTCTGTTGCTTATGGGCAATCTGTTAAAGTAACAAAAATATTAAATACACTTGGATATAAAAATGTATCAGATGTAAGAGTATATGCAAATCATCAATTTTTAAGAGAAGATATCAATGTTAAAGGTTTTAAATACACAATAAGCTTTACAAACTTAGATACAAATGAAACATGTAAAGGTTTTGTTTTAAAAGATTTTAAAAGAAATGTAGAAAAAGATTTGATTTGTAAAAAGATAAGTCAATAAATTATAGGAAAAATATGAATTTAAAAGAAAAAATAAATTACTCAATATGGTGTGATTTTGTAGAAAGAAGTTTCTTAGAAAATGAATTTCAAGAACTAATAAATAACAATACAATATATGGTGCTACGAGTAACCCAGCAATATTTCAACAATCTATAACAACTTCAACAGCATATACACAACAAATAAATATGTTGCAAGCTAATGAAAGTAAAAAAATATATGAAGAATTAGCAATAACTGATATAAAAAGAGCTGCTGAACTTTTAAAACCACTTTATGATCAAAATGCCAATGATGGATTTATCTCTATAGAAGTTGACCCTTCATTATGTGATGATATGATGGGTACTATTGAAGAGGGTACAAGATTATATAATCAAATTGGATATGATAATGTTATGATAAAAATACCTGCTACAGATGCAGGTTATGGTGCTATGGATCATCTTACCTCTATGGGTATAAATGTAAATGCAACACTTATTTTTTCTCCCGAGCAAGCGCTGCAATCTGCAACTGCATTAAACAATGGTATTAAAAAAAGTGGAAAAGATACAAAAGGTGTAGTTTCTATTTTTGTAAGTAGATTTGATAGAACACTAGATAATAAGTTAAGAAAATTAGAATTAGAACCCTCAAAAACAGGAATTCTAAATGCAACACTTTGTTATCATGAGATAGAAAATATTGGAAACAAAAATATAAGAACACTTTTTGCAAGTACAGGTGTTAAAGGTGATGATTTAAGCCCTAGTTATTATATAGATGAACTTATATTTCCAAATTCTATTAACACAGCACCTTTAAATACAATAGCTGCTTGGTTAGAAGAGGGTACAAAATCAAAATCAAAAATCATTCCAAAAGATGATTGTATAAAATATTTTGAAATTTTAAAAAGTCATCAAATTGATATCGAAAAAGTATATAGTGAACTACTTCAAGATGGATTGAGTGCCTTTAAGGTATCATTTCAAGAATTATTAAATAAAGTAAAACAATAAGAGGATAAAAAGATGAGCAATATTTGGACACCAAATAGTTGGAGAGACTTTCCAATTAAACAACAACCAATATATGAAGATGCAAAAAAAGTAAAGAAGATTGAAAAAGAGTTAGCTACATATCCTCCACTTATTTTTGCAGAAGAAGCTAGAAGTTTAAAAAAACAACTTGGTGATGTAGCAAATGGTAAAGCATTTTTACTACAAGGTGGAGATTGTGCTGAAAGTTTCAATGCTTTTAATGCACAAAATATAAAATCTTTATTTCAAGTTATGATGCAAATGGCTGTTGTTATGACATTTAGTGGAGAAAAACCTGTTGTAAAAGTAGGGAGAATTGCTGGACAATTTGCTAAACCTAGATCAAGTGATACTGAAATTATAGATGGTGTTGAGTACCCAAGTTATAGAGGTGATATTGTAAATGATATTGAAACTGATTTAAAAGCTAGAACTCCTAATCCTAAAAAATTATTAAAAGCTTACTACCAAAGTGCAGCTACACTAAACCTTTTAAGAGCATTTGCAAGAGGTGGTATGGCTGATTTACATAAAGTACATAGCTGGAATTTAAACTATATGAAGGATCATACTCTAGGTGAAAAATACGAAGATTTAGCTTCTAAAATATCAGAGTCTTTAAAGTTTATGGAATCTTGTGGTATTACAGCACAAAATACAGCACAACTTTCTCAAACTACTTTGTTTACTTCACATGAAGCACTTTTATTGAACTATGAAGAAGCATTAACAAGAAAAGATAGTCTCACTGGTGATTGGTATGATTGTAGTGCTCATATGCTATGGATTGGTGATAGAACTAGAGCATTAGATGAAGCACATGTAGAATTCTTCAGAGGTATTAAAAATCCTATAGGTTGTAAAGTTGGTCCTTCTATGCAAGAAGATGAACTAATCCAATTAATAGATAAACTAAATCCTGAAAATGAAGCTGGTAGATTAAATCTTATTGTAAGAATGGGAGCAAGTAAAATTGCAGACCATTTCCCAAATTTACTTAAAAAAGTTGAGTCTGAAGGGAAAAAAGTTGTTTGGAGTTGTGATCCAATGCATGGAAACGTTGAAAAAACATCAAATGGATACAAAACAAGAGATTTTGCAAATATCTTAAGTGAAGTAAAACAATTTTTCCAAATTCATAAAGCACAAGGAAGTATTGCAGGTGGGATACACTTAGAGATGACAGGGCAAGATGTAACAGAATGTACAGGAAGTTCTAGTAGTGCTATTACTATTGATGGATTATCTGATAGATACCATACACAATGTGATCCAAGATTAAATGCTGATCAATCTTTAGAGTTAGCATTTATGATTGCTGATACATTGAAAGAAGCAAATAAATAGTTTAAAATTATTTATTTAGTTTAATAAAAAAGGTTACCACTTTGGTAACCTTTTTTTATTGTTTTTTTAATACGAAATATTAAACATCTAAATGTTCAACATCTTTTGCATGATCTTCTATATATTTTCTTCTAGGTTCAACTTCATCACCCATAAATAATGTAAATGTTTCACTCGCAACTTCAGCATCATCTACAGTAACTTTTAAAAGTCTTCTGGCTTCTGGTGTCATTGTTGTTTCCCAAAGTTGTTCAGGATTCATCTCACCTAGACCTTTATATCTTTGAATATAAGCACCTTTTTTAGCACTTGCTTCAATATCTTCTAATACATCAATAATATCTCTACCTTCAAATAAACTCATATCTCTTTCATTTATTTTTTTGAATAAAAATGTAGCTTCTGCAAAATATGGACTAGCAAATAATTCATCATCTATAATAAGTTCTTCTAAACCTTCTTTTGTCTGTACAAACATATGAATTGACTCTTCACTTACTGTTTTATTTAATATATTATATCCATTTGATAGAAGAAATTTTTCAATTTCTGGATAGAGTTTTTCATTCTCTAAACCTACTAATTTATCATTCTCAATTATATGTTTAATCACCTCTACAAGTGAATATCTTTTTTCAAGATTTACTAACATTGCTCTATACGCTGAAACAATTTTAAACATATCTAATAAATCATTATATCCCATCCCTTGGAATTCAAAGTTTTCTAAACCATTTTCTATCAAGAAGATACTTAATGCAGCATCATCTTTTAAATATGTTTCATTTTTCCCTTTTCTATAAAGATATAACGGTGGCTGTGCAATATATAAAAACCCTTTGTCTATAATAGGTCGTAAAAATCTAAAGAAAAATGTTAAAAGTAATGTTTGGATATGGCTACCATCAACATCGGCATCTGTCATAATAATAACTTTGTGATATCTGATTTTTTCTTCATTAAAATCTTCACCAATACCACAACCCATAGCTGTAATCATATTTTTAATCTCTTCAGATTTTAAAATTTTATCTAACCTTGATTTTTCAACATTTAATATCTTACCTTTAAGTGGTAAAATTGCTTGATATACTCTATCTCTACCTTGTTTAGCAGAACCACCCGCAGAATCTCCCTCCACTAGGTATAATTCTGCTATTTCTGGATCTTTTGTTTGACAATTTGCTAATTTACCTGGCAGTGTTCCTACAGACATAGTATCTGTTTTTCTTGTAAGCTCTCTAGCTTTTTTAGCTGCTTCTCTACCTCGCGCTGCCATTAAAGATTTTTCCATTACAAGTTTTGCTTGTGCTGGATTTTCTTCAAAATATTTATTTAATGCTTCATAAGTAAGTTTTTGACAAATAGGTTTTACATAACTACTTCCAAGCTTTCCTTTTGTTTGTCCCTCAAACTGTGGTTCAGGAACTCTAACGCTTACAACTGATACTAAACCTTCTCTTACATCATTTCCATCAAGTTTTGCATCTTTATCTCTTGCATTTGCATTCTCTTTTAAATACTTTCTAATACTTCTTGTAAGACCATCTTTAAAACCAGCTTCGTGTGTACCACCATCCATTGTATTAATATTATTAACAAATGATTTAGTAAACCCTACATATGTGTCATTATACATTAAAGCAATATCAACTTCTACACCATCTTCTTTTGCACTAAAAGAGATTGCATCAGTAATTGGTTTTGATTTATTTGAATCTTCAACAAATTGTCTAATACCACCTTCAAAATGATATGTTTCTTTTTTCCCTGATCTTTTATCTTCTAAAATAATAGTAATAAATGGATTTAAATAGGCAACTTCTCTAAATCTTTTTGATAATATTTCAAAAGAATATTCTGTAACTTCAAATATTGAATCATCTGGTTGAAACTCAATTGTTGTTCCAGTTTTTTTTGTAGTTCCTATTACCTCTAATGGTTTATCAAACTTACCTTTAGCAAATTCTTGATAGTGAATCTCTCCAGCTCTATGAATTGTCATTTTAAGACTAGAAGAAAGTGCATTTACAACAGATACACCAACTCCATGAAGACCACCAGATACTTGGTAAGTATCTTTATCAAATTTACCACCAGCATGAAGAACTGTAAGTGCAACTGTTGCAGCACTTATTTTTTCACCCTCATGGATATCTGTAGGAATACCTCTCGCATTATCAGAAACTATAACACCATTTTCTTTTGTGATAGTTACACTTATAGTATCACAAAAACCAGCCATTGCTTCATCAATTGAATTATCAACAACTTCATAAACCATATGATGAAGACCATTTAAGTTTGTATCACCGATATACATACCTGGTCTTTTTCTTACTGCTTCAAGTCCTTTTAGGACTTTAATATTACTAGCTCCGTATTCTTTTTTAATCTCTTCACTCATATTTATAATCCTTATTTATCTAATACTATTGGCATAACTATTGTTATAAAATTTCCATCTTCTAAATAAAATGGTAAATTTGATTCATTAAAACCAACACTAATCTCTTCACTGTTTGTACCACTTAGGAAATCTAAAATATATTTACTATTTACTGCTATATAAAAACTATCAGATATACCAACATTAATATCTAGTTGTGTTTTTGATTCACTATCATCATCTAAACTTTCAAATACAATGCTATCAGGATTAAATGTTATTTTAATTTTCGATTCTATTGATGTTACTAATTTAATAGATTCAATTAGTAATGATTTTGAAAGTTTAAATTTATATTTTAAACTATTAGGGATAATTCTTTCATAATCTGGAAATTTACCATTAATTAATTTTGTAAAAAAAGTATAGTTTTCATTTGATACTACTAAGTTTGTATCATCATATTTTATACTTGCTTCATCTAAGAAAAGCTTTTGTATCTCAATAATAGCTTTTTTTGGTATGATTATTTGAGATTCTTTATTAGAAATATTTTCTAAATTAGAGATAGCTAATCTTCTTGTATCTGTAGCTACAAAATTAATTTTTTGTGATTTAATATCTATTAATGCACCATTTAATTCAAATTTTGGATTATTGTTATCTATTGATGGTGTGATTTTTTTAATACTGTTTATTAAGTTTATTGTATTAATCTCTAATGAATGTAAATTTTCTAATTTAGGAAAAGATGGATATTCATTTGGATCATACATTGGTAATTTAAAGTTTGATCTTTTTTGTTTAATATTTAAATTGTTAGCAGATACTTCAAAATCTATATCTTCATCTTTTAATCTTCTAATAATATTTAAAAAATTACCACCATTAACTGTAGCTTTTCCATCAATGATATCTTTTATATCAGATACCTTTGCTTCACAACCCATCTCATAATCTGTAGATTTAATTATTAGATTTGCATTCAATATTTCTAAATATATATGTGAAGTAATAGAACTAGAATCTTTTTTGTTTAAAAATGGTTGCATTGAAGATATGATATTCTCAATGATATTTTTTGATATGGTAAATTTCATTTTTTCCCCTTTTATTTTATTATTAAATAAGTAGTATTAGCAGTAGTAGGTGTGAATAGATGAAAACAAGTCAAAAACCTTTTATTTAAAGCAAATTTTTTGTTTTAAATTTTGTTTTTTTGTTCACATCTATTCACATTTACATATTTTAATAATCCTTATTTATAATTTTATTTTTTAAATTTTCAAGCTTTAATCTAAAGTTTTCATCTGTTTCAATAAGCTCATTTGCTTTAGAAATATTTTTTGATACTGATGAGTGATCTTTCATACCTAAAAACTTAGCAATATCAGGCATAGAGTTATGTGTAAGCTCCCTTGCTAGATATATAACAGTTCTTCTTGCATCAACTACATTCTTTGTTCTTTTTGATGATTTAAGATCACTTGGTTTTATATTGAGTTCATTTGATACTACATTGATAATATCAATAAGTTTTATATTTTCTTTTGTCTCTTTTATTTGATCTTTTAAAACTCTTTTTACTAAATCTATATTGATATCTCCACCAATTAGATTTGCATTAGCATTTATTTGAATAAGAACACCTTCTATTTCTCGTATAGAGTTTCCTAAGTTTGTTGCAATATATTGAACTATATCTTTTGTAAGATGAATTCCATTAAGTTCACTTTTTTTCTCAATAATTGCTATTTTTGTTTCAAGTTCAGGAAGTTGAATATGTGATTTTAATCCATGTTCAAATCTACTTTTTAATCTCTCTTCTAGTCCTGCTATTTGTGATGGCAGTTTATCAGAAGTTAAAACTATTTGTTTATTTGCATTATGAAGTTCATTAAAAGTGTGAAAAAACTCCTCTTGAGTTGTCTCTTTTCCACTTAAAAATTGTACATCATCTATAAGTAGCAGATCACATTGTCTGTATTTTGATTTAAAATGTTCTAAATTTTTATTTTTCATACTAAATAAAAAGTCATTCATAAATTGTTCAACAGTTACATAAATAACATTTCTATCTTTTTCAATAGCATCATTTCCTATAGCTTGAAGTAGATGTGTTTTTCCAAGTCCTGTACCACCATATAAAAATAGTGGGTTATATTGTACACCTGGTTTATCTGCGACTGCTTTACTTGCAGTGTAAGCCATTTTATTTGAATTACCAACAACAAATGATTCAAATGTATAAGATTGATTTAGTATAGTACTTTCACTAGTACCATTTGTAATCTTTTGATTCAAAATCTCTTTAGTAGTTCGTCTTCTCTCTCCTGCAATTTTTATCTCTATTGATGGTTTTGTTTGTTTATTTTTTTCAAATATATCTTGAATTGCAGAAGTAAATTTTGTTTTAATATAATTTGCTATAAATTTATTGTTTACTTCAAAAACAGCTATTTCATCACTTGAGCTTGATTTTTTATATATAAGCTGTTTTAAGTATCTTTCAAAATCGTTTTTTGATACTTCATTTTGTAATTGTGATAAAATCTCTTTTGTAGTCAAATTATATAATCCTAAATAATATATTTATTTTAATGTTAATTGTTTTATTATATCTAAAAAAAGTAAAAAGTAAAAAATAAATAGTAAGAATATATGGATATAATACCAAAATATGTGAATTGTTATTGAAAAGAGAGTGAAAAGGTGTGAAAAGTTGAAAATATTAGGGATAGATCCTGGAACTATTAACTGTGGTTATGCGGTTTTAGAGTTAAGTGAAAAAGTGAATAAACCAAAATTAGTTGAAGCAGGATTAATCAAAATTAAAAGTAGAGTTTTGCAAGAACAAATTGTAGAATTGATTGAAGGTATAGATATAATATTAAAAAATAATACAATTGATGAAGTTGCTATAGAAGATATGTTTTTTGCTTATAATCCAAAATCTGTTATAAAACTAGCTCAGTTTAGAGGAGCGTTGAGTTTAAAAATACTTCAAGAGTTAGGTAATTTTAGTGAATATACACCTTTACAAGTAAAAAAAGCAGTTGTAGGTAATGGTAAAGCTGCAAAAGAGCAAGTTGCATTTATGGTTAAAAGACTTTTAGGGATAAAACAAGAGATAAAACCTCTTGATATAACAGATGCTATAGCTGTAGCTTTAACACATGCTCAAAGAGTAAAGTTTAGGTCTTAGTTCTTTGTAGATACAGCTTTATCTATAGTTTCAACAAGTTTCATAACATCAACAGGTTTCATAACATAATCTGTCATACCTATTTCTGATAGAGTTTTGACTTCTAAATTTTGACTTCCATATGCTGTAGTTATTATGATAGGAATCTCTTTATCTATTTCTCTAATGGCCATAATCATATCAGTTCCTGACATAACCGGCATTGATAAGTCTGTTATAATTAAATCAAATTTATCATCTTTAAATTTTTCTAAACCTTCTTTACCATTATCAGCTACTACAACCTCTTTTAGTATAGAGTTTAGAGAATTACATGTAGTATCTCTTAATACAATTTCATCTTCTACATATAATACTTTTAAAGTTTTTATTAATTCTATATTCATTAAATACCTTCTTAAATCTGCAATATTATAACTACAGTAAGCTTAAAGGAATCTATTAATTTTCACTTAAGATACACTCATTAAAGAGATATCTATGATCTTCTGGTAGAGATTCAAATAGTAATTTTGCTAAGTCTCTTATTTCCCATAAAGCACTTTTACTACTTCTTAAAGAGATAAAGTTTTGTAAACTTCTTGCATTTATACTCCATGTAAGTTCTGTCTTATAACTTTCAGGCAGACAATATTTTGCTTTATCATTTGCAACACCATCAAGTAACATTAATCGTAAATTTTCTAAAGCTACAACTGAAGCAAAATCAACACCTAAAATGCCTGTCCAAACTAGATATTTACCAGCTCTCATCATATGTGCATCTGCATAAACTTCAGTCGGATTTGTATATTTAGCTTTTAGTTCACTCATACTTGCACCATCTGTAAATGATGTTTCATCTTTTAATTCTTTGAGTGTATATCTTGTAGACTTTACACTTGGACTTGCCATTCTATGTCGAGCTAGTTCTTGAAGTAGGGCACGACTTACTTCACTTATATAAAAAGTATATGAAAGATGTTCCAGTGTTGAAGCATGTTTAAATTTATTTCCAACTCTATTGATAAGTTCTTTATCTTTCTCACCGCCATCATCACTTTTATCAAAACTTTGCCAACAAGTTCTAATAGCATGAGCACAAATTTCTAAACTGCTATGTTGTAATAAATCTACTTTCATTTTTTTCCTTTAGGATTTAATTTTAACATTATATAAAAAAAGCTTGTAAGAGTAACTTACAAGCTTTTAAAAGTTTTTAAATGGTTACTTTTTTAGTGACAACCACATCCACCTTGTCCATCACCATTGTGTGTTCCACAACCTCCGCTTTTTGAAGCTTCTTGTTGTGCTTTATGTGCTTGACCTTCTGTACTACATGCACTTACACCTGCTGGCATTGTTGGTTGAATAGCTTCATTACTTATCTTACCCTCTTTGTGTGATTCTTGAATATTTTCCCATAAAGCTTCTGCAGCTTTTAAGTATCTTTTTCCACTTGCACTATCTGGGTAAAAATATACTATAGGTTTCCCCTCATCACCACCAACTCTAATACTTGGTTCGATTGGTATATTTGCTATCACTTTTGTATCATATTGTTTTGCTAACTCTTCACAAGTTCCTGCTCCAAATATATCTGATTCTTCACCACATTTTGGACAAACAAATCCAGACATATTTTCAACAATTCCAGCAACTGGAATATGGAGTTTTTTAAACATATCTAAACTTCTTTTAGAATCATCAAGTGCCACATGTTGTGGTGTTGTTACATTAACTCCAGCTGCAACTGGTACACTTTGAGCAAGTGTTAATTGAGCATCACCAGTTCCTGGTGGCATATCTATAACAAGTACATCTAATTCACCCCAAGCGATATCTTGTAGAAGTTGTGTGATAGCTTTCATAACCATAGCACCTCTCCACATTAAAGCTTGCCCTTGGTCTATTAAACTTCCCATAGACATCATCTCAATTCCATATGCTTTAAAAGGAATCACTTTATTTCCAACTATCTCAGGCTCTTGACCTTCAAATCCAACCATTCGTGGAATATTTGGACCATAAATATCTGCATCAAGTAGTCCTACTTTTTTTCCTTGCATTGCTAAAGCAATTGCTAGATTTACAGATGTAGTTGATTTTCCAACACCACCTTTTCCTGAACTAACCATAACAAAGTTTTTTACTTGAGGTGCTATATTTTTCCCACTTTGAGAGTTACTTTGTTGTTTTGGTGCAGCTGGTTTCTTCACTATGATTTGAATATTTTGTAGTCCTAAAACTTTTAATTCTTTTGTAATATCCGTTTTTAAAGTATCTTCAACCTCTTGAGCACTTGAAGTAATTTCTAAATCAATTATTACATCATTTCCATTAAGTTCTATATCTTTGACAAAACCAAAATCAACGATAGATTTTGTGAATCCAGGATATGCAACAGATTTTAATTTTTCTTTTATATCATCTATATTTGCCATATTTTTAATCCTTATTTAAATTTTTCAAATTCTAACCAATTAAGATAAATATAGTCTTAATACGATTATCTTATTTTTTCTCTTCAAAATCAAAAACGAAACAAGCAATTAAAGCATTTTTCTTTTTCATATAAATAGCCGTAAGATATGCAGAGATGTAAATAGAGCCAATTGCAAGAAGTGAAGCAAAAGATAAAGTAGAAAGTCCACTCAATCCTTGACCTACTGTACAACCTATAGCTAAAATACCACCAATTCCCATAAATGCACCACCAACAATTTTTTCAAAAAGTTTAGGTGGATTTTGCTGAGAATTATTACACATTAATTTTGATGAATATTTTTTGTTGAATTTTGAAGATATAAATGCACCAATAACAACTCCTACCATAGCAAGAACTGAAAATAGTATTATATTTGTACTAAAGCCACTTAAAACATATTCAACTACTTTTCCTAAAGGATATACAAAAGATAAACTTTGTTTTGATTGTGTTAAAAAATAGTTATCAGCCACGATACTAGTAGTATACCATCCAGCAGTAATAAGTAGTCCTATTAAAAAACCATCCCAAGTTTGAAAAATATTTCTACATTTTTTAAGACTTTTATAAAGTAAAAATAATAAAATAGCTCCCATAACATAAATAGGTATCTCTATAGATTTTTGTATCTGTGCTAAAGAAATAATTGTATTAGAGTAAATATCTGTTGAAAAATATCCTAAAACAGTATAAGTTAGAAAAGAGAATATTCCAAGAGAGATAAGAATGTGTAGTGAATCAATATCTCCTTGAGCAAATTTTATTAAATGTCTTGAACTACAACCATCACTAATCATCATTCCAAAACCAAACATTGCACCACCTAAAACAATAAATAGATAATTTACATTTAAATAGTATCTTGTTTGTGTTAAATCAACATTATAAATTACAGAGAATAATTGAGTAAAAACAATAGCAGTTGTTATGGCTATAATAAGAGAAGCAGTTCTTCTTGTGTGTTTGAAAAGTATTAAATCTTTTATGCCACCACTAAAACAAAACTGTTCTCTTTGGGCAATGATTCCATAGGCTATCCCTATAGATAAACTAATAAGAGCAAAGATTATCTCTTCTGTTATCACAATTAAATCCTTAATTAAGTATTATATTTTCTTATGATATCTAAATAAGATAAAAAAACTCTTAATTAAAAAAACTAAAAGTGAACAACTATTCAACTATAGATTTTAAAATCTATAGTTTTTTATTGATCTTTTAAAGTTGGATTATCTTCAACTATTTGTCTTGTGATTTTATATGAACAAAATTTTGGTCCACACATACTACAGAATTCTGCATCTTTAAATACATCTTGAGGAAGTGTTTCATCGTGGAATTCTTTTGCTTTATCAGGATCAAGTGCTAATTCAAATTGTCTATTCCAGTCAAAATTATATCTAGCATCAGACATCTCATCATCTACATCTTGTGCATTTGGTCTTCCTCGTGCTATATCAGCTGCGTGTGCTGCTATTTTATATGCAATGATACCATCTCTTACATCTTGAGCATTTGGTAGTCCAAGATGTTCTTTTGGTGTAACATAACAAAGCATACTACAACCATGCCATCCACCAACAGCAGCACCAATAGCTGAAGTAATATGGTCATATCCAGCACCAATATCAGATACAAGCGGTCCTAAGATATAAAATGGAGCTTCATGACAATATTCTCTCTCAAGTTTCATATTTCTTTCAATCTCATTTAAAGGAACATGTCCAGGACCTTCAATCATAACTTGAACATCTTTTTCCCAGGCTTTCAATGTTAATTCACCTAAAACTTTTAGTTCATTTAATTGAGCTGGATCTGAAGCATCAGCTAAACAACCAGGTCTTAAACTATCACCAAGTGATAATGAAACATCATATTTAGCACAGATATCTAAAATATCATCAAATGCTTCATAAAATGGATTTTCCTTATGATAATGCATCATCCAAGAAGCCATTAAACTCCCACCTCTTGAAACTATTCCCATTTTTCTTTGAGCAATAAGTGGCATATTTTCTAGTAAAAATCCAGCATGAATAGTAAAGTAACTTACCCCTTGTTTTGCTTGTTTTTCTAAAGTTGAAAGCATAGCTTCTATTGTAAGATTGTTAATATCATCATCACAATCATGAATGATTTGATAAATAGGAACAGTTCCTATTGGTACTGTTGAATGTTTGATTACTGCTTCTCTAATAGAATCTAAATCTCCACCTGTACTTAAATCCATAATTGTATCAGCACCATATTTTAAACTTGCATCAACTTTTTCTATCTCACCCTCTATATCACTAGCTAAAGCAGAGCTTCCTATATTTGCATTTATTTTACATTTTGAAGCGATACCTATAGCCATAGGTTGTAAGTGTCTATGGTTTATATTTGCTGGAATTATCATTCTTCCTCTTGCAACTTCACTTCTAATAAGCTCAGGATCAAGATTTTCAACTTGTGCCACATATTCCATATCTGGAGTGATTATACCTTGCTTTGCATAATACATCTGTGTTCTTACTGTATCATCTTTATGATTATCTAACCAATCTCTCATTATATATTTACCTTATACTATTTATTTAGGATAAAAATACCCCTATTTGATTTTAATTTTGATTATATCTAACTTTTATTTACTTTTTCTTATATGGTTTATTTAATAAAAACAAGTAAAAAATTCGTGTTAAATATCTACACCATCCCAAAATTCGTCAAAATCCATTTTTGTCATTCCACCATCCATATCTAAAGTATTTGCATCTAATTTCTCTTGTTCTTTCTCAAAATAATCTTTTAATGCTGCGTTTATAATTTCACTTGGAGTCTTTTCTAAAATTTCAGAAAAAGTTTGAAGGTCTTGTACGATATGTGAATTGAGTTCTATTTTTATATTATTTTCCATAAAGTGGATTATAACATATTTAGATATACTTTTATTATGAGAATGACAATATTTATGACAATTTTTTTAACAGTATTTGCGTTGGTTAGTTTTTATATATCAAAGAGATTTGTAAAAAAACTAGATTTGAGTAAGAGAATAAAGAGATATATTAATATATTTTTAATTATAAATTTTATTGGAATTATTGGATATCTAGTTGGAAGATACTATGTGGATATGCCAAATAGTTTGTATTTTTTCTTTTCTGTACCGATTGGAGTGATATTTCTATTTTTTTGTACAGCTATTATATATGATATATCCAGAGTTACCATAGAAAAAAGTCCTTTAACAAAACAAAGAAGAAAATTTTTTAAAAAATCATTAGATATTTTTGCTTTATTTACAGCTACAGCACTGACTGCAAGATCTCTTTATGAAGCTAGATTTGTCCAAATTGAACAAGTAAAGATAGCTTTAAAGAACTTAAAAAAAAGTTATAAAATAGTACAACTAAGTGATATTCATATTGGTGGATTAATAGATGCAAAGTTTATAGGAGATATTGTAAATAAAGTAAATAGCTTACGACCTGATGTAGTAGTTATTACAGGGGACTTAATAGATATTAAATTATCATCAGCTTTAGATTCTCTTGAAAAATTAAAAGATTTAAAATCAACATACGGTACATATTTTATAGTAGGAAATCATGAATATTTTCATAATATAGAAGGGATTATCTCTACAGTTAAATCTTTAGGGATTACTGTTTTGGAAAATGAAAATGTTTATATTGGGAAACAAAATGAGGGTTTCACATTAGCTGGAGTTTATGATGTTTTTGGATATAGAGTTGATAAGTATAAACCTGATTTAAAAAAAGCTTTAAAAAACAAAGAGATAGGTTCCCCCACAATTCTTTTAGCACATCAACCTAGATATATAGAAGAAGTAAAGGAGGGTGTTGATTTAGTATTAAGCGGACATACTCATGGAGGACAATTATATCCATTTAAATTTTTAGTACAAATTGTACAGCCATATATAAGTGGACTTCATAGACATAGAGAAAATTTACAAATATATGTGAATAAAGGGACAGGTTTTTGGGGACCACCTATGAGATTAGGTGCTACTTCTGAGATTACTAGTATTCTTATTGAACCTGAAAAAAGTCTGTAAAAAAAGGTAGATGAATAAACATCTACCTTGTGTGAAAACAAAATTAATTATTATAATTTTTCAGCATTTTTCTCTAAGTATTTAGCAACACCTTCAGTTGAAGCATCCATACCTTCATCACCTTTTGTCCAACCAGCAGGACAAACTTCACCATGTTCATTTGTAAATAACATAGTATCAACCATTCTGATCATCTCATCGATGTTTCTTCCTAGTGGTAAGTCATTGATTACGGCGTGTCTAATTGTACCATCTGCATCGATTAAGAAAGAACCTCTTAATGCCACAGAATCACCAAATAATACATCATAATCTCTAGAAATTTGTTTACTTAAGTCAGCAACTAATGGATATTTAACTCTTCCAATACCACCTTTTTCAACTGGTGTTTCTCTCCATGCAAAGTGAGAAAATTGACTATCAACAGATACACCAATTACATTGATACCTCTTGATTTAAAATCTTCAATTCTATGAGAAAATGCAATAATTTCTGATGGACATACAAAAGTAAAGTCTAGTGGGTAGAAAAATAATACCGCACCTTTTTCACCTAGGTTATCCATTAAATTAAAATCTTCTACGATTTGACCATCTGCAAGTACAGCTGTTGCTGTAAAATCTGGAGCTTTTGTTGTTACTAACATTATATATTCCTTTTAAGTTTTAAGTGGCACAATTTTATCATAAAAAGATTAAGTTATAAATTATCTAAGTAATAAGTTTTTTCCTTTAAGATTTATTTTATAATATTTTTATATGTGAGTTTTAAATAAATTTGAAGAGTATTAAGCTGCTTGCCATAATCAACATTCCTAGAACCAAGCCTAAGATTGTAGTATGATCATTTCCATAAACTCTTGCTGCTGGTAGAAGTTCATCAAAAGAGATATATATCATAATACCTGCAACAATTCCAAAAGTGATACCAAGAGTTGCTTCTCCCATAATAGGTAATAATAAAAAAAATCCTAACAATGCACCAACTGGTTCAGCGAAGCCTGAAAGTGTTGCATACCAAAAAGCTTTTTTTTTATTGCCTGTTGCATGGTAAATAGGTAATGAGACAGCCATCCCTTCGGGTATATTGTGTATGGCAATGGCAAGAGCAATAGTTACTCCTAAAGTAATGTTATCTAAAGCTGATATAAAAGTTGCAAAACCTTCTGGGAAATTATGTATTCCTATTGCAAGTGCTGTAAATATACCTGTTCTTTTAAGAGAACTGTTTTTAAGTACAGAGTTTTTATTATTTGGTTTTAATTCTTGAAGTTCATTATAACTTTTTGTTTCATGAGGATTTACATCATCTGGAATCAGTTTATCTATAAAAGCACTCAATGCAATTCCAATAAAAAAACAAACAAGTGCTATAGTTTCACCTGTAATTTCATTTTGAAGTATTGTAGTAAAGGCATCTTGCGATTTTTTTAATATCTCTATAAAAGAGACATATATCATAACACCAGCTGAAAATCCCATTCCAATAGATAAAATAGTATAGTTTTTTTCTTTTGAAAAGAATGCAAGCATAGCACCAATACTAGTGCTAAGACCTGCAAATAAAGTTAGTAAAAATGCTATAAGATAATTGTTGAGTGTTAAATCTTCCATTTATAGCACTTTAACCTATAGTAAAGATACTAACCGATAGTTACATCTTTTGAGCGTTTTTTAAAGTATTCTTTATCTACTTTACACAATGGACAGGCACCAGGAGGTTTTTTCCCTTTGTGTACATGACCACATACTTCACAAACCCATTCTTCGTCATCTGAACTTTCAAAGAAGCCTTCTTTTTCTAACTCTTCAAGTAGTTCTCTATACTCTTTTTCGTGCTCAACTTCAACTTTCCCTATTGCTTTGAACATTCTAGCAATCTCTTTTAATCCTTCTTCTTTTGCAATCTCTTCAAATTCTGGATACATAATTTCATGTTCATATTTCTCACCCTCAGCTGCATATACAAGGTTTTTAGCTGTAGAGTCAAATTCAAAATCATTAATCAGTTTATTGTAAGCTGTGTATTCTGCCATAGCATGGTATTTTTCATTGTCAGCAGCTTCTTGTAAAAATCTTGAAATTCTATGATACCCTTCTTCAAATGCAATATCTGCAAAAAATTCATATTTATTTCTCGCTTGAGATTCACCAGCAAATGCCTTCATTAAATTTACAGCTGTCAAATTTTCTGTAATACATTCCATATTTACACCACAGCATACTAGTGTACCACCACCAACAACTTGTACTTCTACCTCATTTCCACATTTTGGACATTTGTAAGTTTCATATTTTTTCATATTTTACCTTTCTTAATGGATAATCTTTTTCCATTATTATTTTATGACAATAATTCTTATAGAAATATAAAGAATAAAGAATAAAGAATAATTATTATTATATAAAAATATTAAATTACAAAAGTTACAGTATAATTACATTATGAAAGATTTTACAAATATATTAAGAGAACACAATTTAAAGGCTACACCACAAAGGTTGGCAATATTGGATTGCGTATTTTTATATGGTCATATAAATATTGATAAACTATATGATGAGGTTAAACAAAAATTTAATTCAATTTCATTGGCTACAATATATAAAAATATAAATGCAATGACGGAAAATAAGCTTTTGTTAGAAGTGAAAATTCCAAATGAGAAATCAGTATATGAAATAGTCAAAGACGAGCATTCGCATTTAATGTGCAGTGAGTGTGGGGAAGTTATTGATATTACAATTGATACACAAAATATGTTAAAAGAAGTATCTAAAAAATATGATTTTGATGTGTTAGATAGTGATATTGTCTTATCAGGTACTTGTAAAAAATGTCAATCGAAAACAAACTAAAATAAGATACAACAATTAAGTTGTTTTTTGATAAAATCCCAAGATGATAGTATACGGAAAACAAATAGTATTTTATATCTTAGAAAATCATCCAAAGCTTATAAAGCAAATTTATTTAACAAAAGAGATAGATAAAAAACTTTTTAAAAAGTTTATGGATATTGGCGTAAAGATAATAAGACCAGACAATATGAAAGCTCAAAGCTTAGCTCGTGGTGGAAATCACCAAGGGTTTTTACTGGATATTGAAGAGTTTGAATTTAGTTCAATAAAAGATATCAAAAATGATGAGTTTATAGTTGTTCTTGACGGCTTAAGTGATGTTGGAAATATAGGTGCCATAGTACGAACTTGCTACGCTTTAGGAGTAGATAGTATAGTTGTATGTGGTTTAAAAAACTTTAATCCAGCTCCAGTTGTGCGTACAAGTAGTGGTGCAATGTTAGATATGTCAATAGCAACTACACAAAATAGTTATGATCTAGCAAATGAGTTAAAACAAGTAGGTTTTAGTTTAGTTGGTGCAGATATGGATGGCTATGAAGTGAAGTCTATAACTAGAGAAAGTGGACAAAAAACAGCATTGTTTTTAGGAAATGAATCAGAAGGTTTATCTACAAAACTAAAGAAAAAACTTGATTTGAAAGTTTCAATAAGTATGGAAAATAATTTTGATAGTTTAAATGTATCAGTTGCAGCTGGTATATTAATATATGAGTTAAAGTAGCATATGTTTAAAATATTAGTATATTTTTTTATATTATCAGTAGCATTAAATGGGACAGTATTAGAAGATAAAGTTCAAAGTATTATTGGGAATAAAAGTTTCCAAACACATAAAGGACTTATTGAGCTTTTATTAAAAGATGAAAAGCAATTTGTATTTAATGAAAAAATACAATATTATAAACTTTTTGATGTATTACAACAAAATGGACTTTTAAATCTAAGGCTTAATAAACCAACAGATATAAAGCTAGAATTTAAAATGTTAAGTAATAATATGAAAGCTTACAAAATTTTAAATGATACTTTACAATCTTTAGGATATCGGTACTTTTTTACAGACAGTATGGAAGTAAATAGTAACAATGAATTAGTTTGGAGTATTGTATTTAAAGCCGAGTATATGCTAGATCCAGTTATCTTTATAAAAGAGTTAAAACTCAATAATTGTAAAGTAAATGATCTTATAGTCAAGGGTGATAATTACTGGTACTACGAAATAGACTTTAATGATGCACGATTAAGTAAAGCTATAAAAATAGAAAAAAATGAGAAAGTAAGGTTTCAAAAACCATTACAGGCATTTTTTTTAAAAGTAGATGATATAAAACAATTACAAGTTATAAGTAGAAATCTAAATAACTGGTATCCACATATTGTCTTTTTTGATAGAGAGTTAAAAGTTTTGAGTGTCATTAAAAAAGATAGAGAATATAAAGGTTTAAAAACCAAAGCACCAGAAGGTACAAGATATATAAAAATAACTGACCTTTATAATTTAATTAATATAAAAAGGGGACTTACTATCATAGTAAGATAAGGAGAAAACAATGTTTGATGAGATAAAGTTTGATAGAATTCAAAGATTACCAAAGTATGTATTTGCAGAAGTGAATGATTTGAAAATGGCTCAAAGAAGAGCTGGTTATGATGTGATTGACTTTTCAATGGGAAATCCTGATGGTGATACACCTGAACATATTAGAGAAAAACTTGTAGAATCAGCCCAAAAAACAAAAACACATGGGTACTCATCTTCAAAAGGTATCCCTAAACTTTTACAAGCAATTGCAGATTGGTATAAAAGAAAATATAATGTAATTCTTGACCCACAAACACAATGTGTAGCTACAATGGGAAGTAAAGAGGGATATGCTCATTTGGCATATGCTATTACAAATCCAGGTGATGTAGCAGTTGTTCCAGATCCAACTTATCCTATTCACTCTTATGCATTTATACTTGCAGGTGGAAATGTTCATAAATTTGGTTTAGTATTTGATGAAGATTATAATATTGATGAAGATCAATTTTTTAAAGATTTAGAAAGAGTATTTAAAGAAGCTAGTCCAAAACCAAAGTATGTAGTTGTGAATTTTCCACATAATCCAAGTACTGCAACTGTAACACCAGAGTTTTATGTAAAACTTGTAGCTATGGCTAAAAAAGAGAGATTTTATATTATCTCTGATATTGCGTATGGTGATATCACATTTGATGGATATAAAACACCATCAGTTATGGAAGTACCGGGGGCAACAGATGTAGCTGTTGAATCTTTTACTTTGAGTAAATCATATAATATGGCAGGATGGAGAGTAGGGTTTTTTGTAGGAAATACAAAACTTATTGGAGCTTTACAAAAAATTAAATCATGGCTTGATTATGGTATGTTTACACCTATCCAAGTAGCAGCTACAGTTGCTTTAAATGGTGATCAACAGTGTGTTAAAGATATTGTTGATAAATATGACCATAGACAAGATGTATTACTTGAAGCTTTTGAAAATGCAGGATGGCCACTTAGAAGAAATAAAGCAAGTATGTTTGTATGGGCAAAAATACCTAAATGTGTAGAGCATCTTGGGAGTTTAGAGTTTTCTAAAAAACTTTTAGTTGAAGCAGATGTAGCAGTAGCACCAGGTATTGGATTTGGTGACTATGGTGAAGGTTATGTAAGAATTGCTTTAATTGAAAATGATAAAAGAATACGACAAGCAGCAAGAAATATTAAAAAATTCCTAAAACAATATGAAGAGTGTGGAATTGAAGATTCAGAGAAAGAGAATGAGGAAAAATAGATGTTAAAAGTAGGTATCATTGGAGTAGGAACAGTTGGAACTAGTGTCTGCCAAATTTTAGAAGAGAATAAAGATATTATAACTGCACGAGCGGGAGTTGAGATAGTTCCCGTTGCAGGAGTTGTAAACAATCTTTCTAAAAAAAGAGATGTATCTATTACAATAACTGATAATCCTGATGATATTTTAGATGATGATTCTATAGATATAGTTGTTGAACTTATGGGCGGAGTTGAAAAACCTTATGCCGTTGTAAAAAAAGCACTTGAAAAAGGGAAGGCAGTAGTAACTGCGAATAAAGCTCTTCTTGCATACCATAGGTATGATTTACAAGAGTGTGCTGGTGATACACCATTCGAGTTTGAAGCGGCAGTTGCTGGCGGAATTCCTATAATAAACGCACTAAGAGATGGTTTGAGTGCAAATCATATAGAGTCTATCCGTGGAATTATGAATGGTACTTGTAACTATATGTTAACTAAAATGATTAGTGAAGGTATTGACTATGAGACTATACTGAAAGAATCACAAGAATTAGGATATGCAGAGGCAGATCCTACTTTTGATGTAGGTGGTTTTGATGCTGCGCATAAACTTCTTATTTTAGCAAGTATTGCTTATGGTATTGATGCAAAACCAGAAGATATCTTAATAGAAGGTATTCAAAATATTACAAGTGAAGATATAGAGTTTGCAAAAGAATACAACTACTCTCTAAAACTTTTAGCAATTGCAAAGAAAAATGGTGAAGAGGTAGAATTAAGAGTACATCCCGTACTTATTCCAAAAAGTGAAATGATTGCAAAAGTAGATGGTGTTATGAATGGTGTTTCTGTAATAGGAGATAAAGTAGGTGAAACTATGTATTATGGACCAGGTGCTGGCGGTGATGCAACAGCTAGTGCCGTTATAGCAAATCTTGTAGATATAGCAAGAAGAGGAAAAGGTTCTCCAATGCTAGGGTTTACAAAACCATTAGAGACAGGCGGTTTAAAACTTTCATCTTCTGATAATATACAAACAAAGTATTACATTAGATTAAAAGTAGAAGATAAAAGTGGCGTATTGGCAAAAGTAGCTACAATTCTAGGGGAACAAGATATCTCTATAAAAACAATGGTTCAAAAAGAGCAAAATGATCAAAGTGCAAGTTTACTTTTATCAACTCATGTATGTAAAGAATCAGATATTAAAACTGCATTACAAAAAATAGAAGATTCTGGAGTTGTAAAAAGTACTCCTATTATGATAAGAATTGAAGATTAAA
Source organism: Arcobacteraceae bacterium (assembly GCA_963667095.1). Lineage (GTDB taxonomy): Bacteria > Campylobacterota > Campylobacteria > Campylobacterales > Arcobacteraceae > JAIOSF01. The sequence goes on from OY762960.1 coordinate 973,261, forward strand.
TATAAGAGATAGTAATCATTACTTTCCAATTCTTAATTTAAGATTATCATTAAACTTAAGTTAAGAAATGTTCTATAAATCCCATAAATAAAGGCAATAAAGAGCTTTAAAACATATACAAATAAGCTTAATTTAAGATTTGTTCAATTATAATGTGCCTATAAAACATATACAACCTATTGGAAAAAGGAAAAATTATGAGAATCAATACAAATGTTTCTTCACTTACGGCGATGGAAGCAAACTCGAAGAATAATAGTACTTTAGCATTATCTTTGGAGAAACTTTCTTCTGGACTTAGAATTAATAAAGCAAGTGATGATGCATCTGGATTATCTATTGCAGATAAACTAAGAACACAAGCAAATGGTCTTAATCAAGCAGTAGCAAATGGAAATAGTGCAGTTTCATTACTTCAAATTGCAGATAAAGCTATGGCAGAAGACTCAAATATCTTAGATGTGTTATTACAAAAATTAATTCAACAAGGTACTGCAACAACTTCTTTAGATGGTGCAAAAGCGATAGCAAAAGATATCAGTAAACTTATTGAACAAATTGATAATATTGTTGATACAACAACATATAATGGTGTATTATTACTTCAAGAGAGTAGTACTGTTGGTGGAGCATCATTAGAGCAAAAGTTTCAAATGGGTACACAAGCAGCAGATACAATTTCACTTAAAGCTGGTATTAATGCAAGTATGTCAGGATTAGGTTTATCTGATTTATATCTTTCTGCAAGTACAGCAGCTTGGACAACATCAGTATCAGCTAATAGTGCAGCAAGAGGACATATTGCAACAATTAATGCTGCATTAACTACATTAAATGGATGGAGAGCAGATATAGGTTCTACTCAAAACCAAGTAGAGTCTAGTATAAGAAATATTATGACTCAAGTTACAAATACAAAAGCAGCGGAGTCAGTAATTAGAGATGTTGATTATGCAGCAGAATCTGCAAACTTCAATAAACAAAATATTATATCACAAGCTGGGACATATGCAATAAGTCAAGCAAATAATGTACAACAAAATGTATTAAGATTATTACAATAATTTTAACTAGTACAACTATAAAAAAACCTAAGTGTAAAAGCTTAGGTTTTTTTATAAGCATCTTAAATTTAATCTAATTTTAAGAATTGTTATGTAATAATTTTATCATATAGGAGGAAGAGATGGAAAAGCAAGGCTCTATCCCTAGAGATATTTTAAAAATTCAAAAAAAATTGTGTGAATTTGAAATTGATTCACGAAATTACAAAAAATACAAAAAAATTCTTTCAAAACATGTAAAAAGGTATGCAATGAAGAATAGAGTAAATAGTAATATTAAAACAATTGAAGCAATTAATAGGTTAGAAAATAGTTAATATTAATCTAATTTTAAGAATTGATGTGTCAAAATTTCATTATGTTTAGGTATCGATTGATACCGAAGGGTGTAATTCCCTATGCTTGAATAGTAGTAATGCTTGACAAGAATAGACTTCGTCGTGATAAGTAATCACAATGTGTCATAAATCTAAAGGATAAATTATGAGAATCAATACAAATGTGAGTTCATTAATAGCTCAAGAAGCAAATACAAATACAAGTAATAGAATTTCAAGTTCATTGGAGAAACTTTCTTCTGGACTTAGAATTAATAAAGCAAGTGATGATGCGTCAGGTTTAGCAATTGCAGATAAACTAAGAACACAAGCAAATGGTCTTAATCAAGCAGTATCAAATGGAAATAGTGCAGTAGCATTAACACAAATTGCAGATAAAGCTATGGCAGAAGATTCAAATATTCTTGATGTTTTAAAACAAAAATTAATTCAACAAGGTACTGCAACAACTTCTGTAGATGGTGCAAAAGCGATAGCAAAAGATATCAGTAAACTTATTGAACAAATTGATAATATTGTTGATACAACAACATATAATGGTGTATTATTACTTCAAGAGAGTAGTGCCGTTGGTGGAGCATCATTAGAGCAAAAGTTTCAAATGGGTACAAAAACTGCAGATACAATTTCACTTAAAGCTGGTATTAATGCAAGTATGTCAGGATTAGGTTTATCTGATTTATATATCTCTGCAAATGGTGCTGGTTGGACAGGTGCTGCATCTGCACAAAGTTCAGCTAGATCATTCCTTGCAACAATAGATACAGCATTAACTAAACTAAATGGATGGAGAGCAGATGTAGGTTCTACTCAAAATCAATTAGAATCTAGTATAAGAAATATTATGACTCAAGTTACAAATACAAAAGCAGCGGAGTCAGTAATTAGAGATGTTGATTATGCACAAGAGTCAGCAAACTTTAATAAACAAAATATAATAGCGCAAGCTGGTACTTATGCAATAAGTCAAGCAAACTCAGCTAGTCAAAATGTTTTAAGACTTTTACAATAGTATAAGTCATTAAAAATATAAGAAACCCAAGCTTAATTAAGCTTGGGTTTTTTATTTAATAATTAAAAATAATCTAATATTAAGAATTGTTTTGTCATAATGTAATTATAAATAGGTGTCGATTGATTCCAAAGGGTGTGAGTCCCTATGCTTGTATGGTTCTACTTGACAAGAATGTTTCAAGGTAGTGGTAAGTAGATAACTAATCACAATGTGTCATAAATCTAAAGGATAAATTATGAGAATCAATACAAATGTGAGTTCATTAATAGCTCAAGAAGCAAATGCAAATACAAGTAATAGAATTTCAAGTTCATTGGAGAAACTTTCTTCTGGGCTTAGAATTAATAAAGCAAGTGATGATGCGTCAGGTTTAGCAATTGCAGATAAACTAAGAACACAAGCAAATGGTCTTAATCAAGCAGTATCAAATGGAAATAGTGCAGTAGCATTAACACAAATTGCAGATAAAGCTATGGCAGAAGATTCAAATATTCTTGATGTTTTAAAACAAAAATTAATTCAACAGTCTACAGCAACAACTTCTTTAGATGGTGCAAAAGCGATAGCAAAAGATATCAGTAAACTTATTGAACAAATTGATAATATTGTTGATACAACAACATATAATGGTGTATTATTACTACAAGAGAGTAGTGCCGTTGGTGGAGCTACATTAGAGCAAAAGTTTCAAATGGGTACAAAAACTGCAGATACAATTTCACTTAAAGCTGGTATTAATGCAAGTATGTCAGGATTAAAATTATCAGATTTATATCTTTCAGCAAATGGTGCTGCTTGGGCAGGTGCTGCATCTGCACAAGATGCGGCAAGAGCTCATATGGCAACTATAGATACAGCATTAACTACATTAAATGGATGGAGAGCAGATATAGGTTCTACTCAAAATCAATTAGAATCTAGTATAAGAAATATTATGACTCAAGTTACAAATACAAAAGCAGCGGAGTCAGTAATTAGAGATGTTGATTATGCACAAGAGTCAGCAAACTTTAATAAACAAAATATAATAGCGCAAGCTGGTACTTATGCAATAAGTCAAGCAAACTCAGCTAGTCAAAATGTTTTAAGACTTTTACAATAGTATAAGTCATTAAAAATATAAGAAACCCAAGCTTAATTAAGCTTGGGTTTTTTTTATGCTATAATCTATGTTATAAGGATAAAGAATGGATAATGAAATAGAAAGTTTGAGTAAAACTTTAATAAATATATACCAAAAGAATTTGATATTTTTACAAGAGAGTTTTCCTGAAATTTATAAAGAGATTGATAATTTTTCTAAGAAATTAGAAAATCAAGAGATTCAAGAAAAATATAGCTTAGAATATGTAGATGGCTATTTTGATATATTAAACCATGAGAATAATGGTATGTACTATTTTACAAATAGTTATGAAGATGCTGATAAAAGAAGAGAATTTGTTGACTTCTCTCAATCTAGTTCTCTTGACCTTTTAAGAAAAATACCTGGTAGTAATAAGCTTATGTTTAGTGAACTTTATCAGGATGTAATGCCAATCATTCAATTTATAAATGACAGTGTAGATATGGATAATGTGAAGTTTGAAAAGATATATAAATTTATTTTTATAGGAACAGGACTTGGTATTCATATACAAGAGATAGATAAAAAGCTAAAGCCTTACACAACACTTATTATAGAGCCTGAATTAGAGATATTTCGATTGTCTTTATTTATAACTGATTATAGTGTATTTGATGAGGGAAATAGAACATTGTTTTTATCTATTGGTGCGAACAAAAGAGAAAGAAATAGTATAATAGCTCAATTTGCTCATCATCATGAATATATGAATTATAATGTTAAGCATTATAGTATTGATAAGTCTCACGAGTATATAAAAGATGAAATAGTTAATTATTTTGGAGGAATTGATCCTGTAGGTTTTCCATATAGAATGATTATCCAAAATTTAGATAGAACTATGAAATTTCTCAGAGATAAGGAGAAGTTTATATCAGTAAATTTACTTCAAAAACATAGAATTTTACAAGATAAAAATGTATTAATTATAAGTGCAGGACCATCTTTAGATAATTATATTGATTGGATAACAGAACACCAAGATAAGTTTTTGATTATATGTGTTGATGTTATTGTAAGAAAACTTGAGAAACACAATATTGTACCAGAAATTGTAGTTTCTATTGACCCTTCTGAATTATGTGCTGATTATTTAACAACAGAGAATCCTGATTTTTTAAATAATAGTGCAATTATATTTAAATCACAACAGGCACCAGAAGTTCTTGATGCAGTAAAAGGAAAAAACTACTATTTCTTACAAACTCTGTATATTATTCAAGAGTTAGGCTTTTTAGGTTCTACTCCTAATGTGGGTACTTTTGCTTTAAAAATAGCAGGTTTTTTGGGTGCCGAAAATATTTACATTATAGGAAATGATGCAGCATTTAATCAAGAGACGGGTACAAGATATGCAAATGATAGTTCGTACACTTTAATAGACAGTACAAATGAAGAAAAAAATAGTAATGTGTTTTCAATTGAAGATGTTGTTGTTGTTAAAGGGAATCTAAAAGAGAAAGTAAAAACAAATAATCAATTACTATCATTTAGGAAAGATTTTGAAAATGAAATTATAACACTACGCAAAATATTAGATTTGAAAATTTTCAATATGTCAAATGGTGTTTATATGGAAGGTATGACTCCAATTACATTAGATGAGATGAATAAAGTATTGAAAATAATACCAGAGGATTCAACAGATATAATAAAACTAGTTGAAAAAATTTCTAAAGTGATTGAAGATATTGATTATTGTGAAAGTATTAATCTCTTTGATGAGATAATTAAAGAGGTTGAAATATATCAAAAAAAAGAATTCGAAACAAAACAAGAGTTTTTATCTACAAAACTAGACTTAATGGCTTGGATAATTAAAGAAATGAATAATGAACAAAATGGTATATTTGCAACAATATTCTTAAAATATATTGCGTTAGTGGATATTTATGTTAATTTTATATTGAATCTACAACAAGAAAATTTATCACAAAAAGATTTTATTAATAAAGTTAGCAATATGTGGGCAAAAGGTACTATTGTAGTATTTGAAAATATGAAACAAGCAATTGAGGAATAGATAGATGGAACAAGAATTAAATGATTTAAGTAGTACACTCATAAATATATACCAAAAGAATTTGATATTTTTACAAGAGAGTTTTCCTGAAATTTATAAAGAGGTTGATAATTTTTCTAAGAAATTAGAAAATCAAGAGATTCAAGAAAAATATAGCTTAGAATATGTAGATGGCTATTTTGATATATTAAACCATGAGAATAATGGTATGTACTATTTTACAAATAGTTATGAAGATGCTGATAAAAGAAGAGAATTTGTTGACTTCTCTCAATCTAGTTCTCTTGACCTTTTAAGAAAAATACCTGGTAGTAATAAGCTTATAACAGGAGTTTCCTACAAAGAGATAACACCAATTATAAACTTTATAAATGACAATGTAGATATGGATAATGTGAAGTTTGAAAAGATATATAAATTTATTTTTATAGGAACAGGACTTGGTATCCATATACAAGAGATAGATAAAAAGCTAAAGCCTTACACAACACTTATTATAGAGCCTGAATTAGAGATATTTCGATTATCTTTATTTATAACTGATTATAGTGTATTTGATGAGGGAAATAGAAAACTATTTTTATCTGTTGGAGAAGATAAAGGAAAAAGAAATTTTGTTTTAGAGTTATTTGAGTCACATCATGAGTATATGAATTATAATATAAAGTATTATAATATAGTCAAATCTAACGAGTATATAAAAGATGAAATAAATGAATATTTTTCTGCTTATACTGTTATAGGTTTTTCGTATAGATATTTATTACAGAATTTTTTTAGGACCGTTTCAATTATGAAAAAAGGTGAAAAGTTTTTATCTTTTTATAAAGCGAGAGAAAGAAAGATATTAAATAATTATAAAGTTTTAATTATAAGTGCAGGACCATCCTTAGATAATTATATAGATTGGATAGAAAAATATCAAAATGAATTTTTAATCATTTGCGTTGATGTGATTGTAAAAAAACTTGAAAAACATAACATTATACCACAAATTGTAATTTCAATTGATCCTTCTGAACGATGTGCCGATTATTTAACAACAGAGAATCCAAGTTTTTTAAATAAAAGTGCTATAGTTTTTCATTCACAACAACCACAAGAAGTTCTTGATGCAGTAAAAGGGAAACATTGTTATTTTAGTCAATTTTTAAATGTTGTTCCAGAATTAGGTACTTTTGGGTCAAGTACAAATGTAGGTACTTATTCTCTACAAATGGCGGTACTTTTAGGTGCTAAAAGTCTTTATTTAATAGGGAATGATGCCGCATTTAATCAAGAGACAGGTATGCGATATGCAAATGATAGTTCTAATGTAGCACAAGATAATTTAAATATAAAAACAGATAATAATGCGATTTCTTATACAGATGTTATCGAAGTAAAGGGAAATTTAAGAGAGAGAGTTAAGACAACAAACCGTTTATTAACATTTAAAATAGAATATGAAACTAAGATATACTTATTAAAAAGAGAGTTTGATTGTAAAATATATAATATGTCTGATGGCGCATATATAGATGGTATGGAACCGATTACTTATGAGAATATGCAAAATGATGTTCAAGAGTTTGAACAGATAGATATTAGCATACTTAATGAATTTAATGAAATATCACAGTTAGCTAATGAAATAGATTTTGTTGATAGCATTAGTTTAATAAATACAATAATGACAAAAATTAAAAAATATCAAAAAAATAAATTTAAAAATAAAAATGAACTATTAGGTGCAAAATTAGAACTAACCGCATGGATATATGAACAATTACAGGATGAAAAATATAATATTTTTGTGACAATATTTATGAAGTATAATGAATTATCTGATATTTATATAAATTTTATTTTAAATATTAAACAAAAAAATATTTTTACTAAAGAATCATTAAATAAAATTAGTAATATATGGGCTGTAGGAGCTATTACAATCTTTAAAGAGATGAAAGATATTATAAAAATTAAGTAAAGTATTTTTTGATAATTGAAGTTAACTGATTTTTATTATAGATAATATTTTCATTTTGTAAACTTGTCATGAGCATATTCTTTTTTGAATTTATTTGGATACTATAGGTTGGTTTATTTAGTATTGTTGATTCTTTAAATACAGAGGAGTTTATACCAAAAATTAATTTACTATAATAAATTAGCTCATGAGTATTATAGTTATCTTTGAAAATATTGAGAGAACTATATTTTCGTAATATGATATTAAATTTATTACTATTTTCTCTGGGGTGTAGTTTGAGTAAAATTGGTATATTAAGATGGAGCTTTTCTATAGATTGTAAAATATTTTCTAACATATCGTACTCTGTAAAGCCAAACTCTAAACCATAAAGTTCATAAAGATATTCTGTTAGTATTACAATATAATTGTTTTTATACTTTTGTATTATTTTATGGTTTGCTAAAGGTATATTTTGAGTATAAATATCTTGTAAAAATTTAATATATACATCCTCTTTGTAGACTATTCTTTTTTGAATTTCTAAGATATTTGTTTTAAAATTCTTTTGAAATACCCAAATTTCATCTGCTAAAAATTCAGAACTTATTATTTTATTATCTAAAATAAATCTCATGTCAAAATTTGTAATATTATCAATAATAGTAATAGTATATTTTACATTTTTTTCTTTGGCCTGTTTAATAATTCCCATTTCATAATCAGAGTTTAATCCTGATGTTCCAGTAACCACTGTATCTTTAGAATAAAACAATGGTTTTTCTTGAACAATATATTCTTTAATATATTTTTGATAAATTTCTTTGGCTACACCAATAGGATAAGCGATAATTTCATCAAAGTTATTTTTATTAAAATATGCATATGCTACAGTAACATTTGCACTAGCTGCATCATTTGCAAATAGTAAAAGCCTATTGTTCAATAAATTCCCTTTTTAAAATTGAATATAAGTAAATATCTATATATTTATTATCTCTTTGAACTGCTTCTCTTAATGTAGCTTCTTTAGACATATTGAGTTTTTTAATAATTTTTTGCATTGCAATATTATCTGCAGTAGTACCAGCAGTTACCCTATGTAGATTAAGGGTATTAAAACAATGTTTTATGGCTAATATAAATGCTTCATAGCCATACCCTTTGCCCCAAAAATCTCTATTTCCAATAAGTATTGAAATATCTGCATTTGAATTTATGAAATCAATTTTATAAATTGATAGATTTCCAATATGAAGATTAGTTTTTATATCAATAATTGCTAAAGTAATTTGACTTTTACTTTGAGAATGCTCTACATATTCTTTCGTTAATTTAAGTGTATTTGGGAATACTCCATGAGAATTAAACTGGACGATTTCTGTATCATTTAACCATGAACAGTATTCTTGCGTTATATGTTTTTCCTCTAGTGGTTCTAAAATAATGTTGTTAGATTCTAAAAATTTATTTATCATTCTATATATCCTTTTTCTATGAGAGTATAACAATCTTCTTTTACATCACTTTTTAGTTTAGTTACTTTGAATACAAATTCTGATGAATTATGTATTGATTGTATATGTTGATCAGCTGTATTTTCATGAAAATAATTTAAGATTGTATCTTTTAAAATCCATTTATTGTTAGTGCATTCCCAAATTCTTTTATCTCTAAATTTATTGATAGTATTAAAAAGTTCATCTTCTGTGATATTCAACCAGTCTAAAAATAGTTGAGTATCTTTTGGGATAATATTTTGGTATTTTCTTACAAATTGTATCGCTTCATCTTTGTTTAATCGTCCCCATCTAAGTTCTCTTGTAGCATGATCTGTGACTTTTCCATAACCATATTTAAGAAACTTAATATAATCATGTAAACCACTATAGTGTACACAGTCTGTATTATTGTAAGTATCAAATGTTCGTTGTTGTGGTAAAGTTTCAAATCCATATTTTTTTATCATAAGTTCATGTTGTTTTTTTGTATCCCATGGTATATAGTTACCAAGATAAACACCTCTTACTCCAACTTGTTCTAATTCTTCATTTGTTGGATAGAAAAATTGAGACAAATCATCTTTTGTTAATCCATCTACACCAATTAAATCTTCTGCCTCATAGCCCATAAGATCATGGTCTTTTCTGTATTTTCTAGTCATCTCTACTTCATCATGGTGACTAAACATCCCAACTTGATCAAGTCCTTGATGTGCACCCCAAATAATTAAAGGAATTCTTAATTTAACAGCAATATTAACTGGAAAAACTGTCTGACCTGCCAAAACATGCCAATATATACTACCCATTTTTTTTAATGTTACTTTAGTGATTTTTTTAACTTTTTGTGGTTGTACGGTACATTCAATGGTGTCACAATTAAAAATAGTTTTAAGATATGCAAGATTTCTATTCCCTATATGAGTATTGTAATGTTTATTATATGTTACAAGCAAAGGGTTCATTTTATATTTGTTTTTAATAGTATCAACGATAAAGTAGGAGTCTCTTCCTCCACTTATAGGGATTATACAGTCATAACTTTTTCCATTTTGATTCTTATAAGAAGAGAGTATTTCGCTTAGTTTTTCCTCTTTTTCTTTCCAATCTATTGTAAATTTTTCTTCATGAACTCTACAACCACTGCAAATACCCTCATCGTCTATAATGATATTTAATGGATGATTTTGAGGATATAAACATCTTTTACAATATATCATGTTGTCCCTTTTTTTTTGTATTTATCATAAGAGATTCTAATTCTTCATCTGTTTTCTTACAAAGTCTACCATATGTATCAAATTTATTTCTTGCATATTTTATATGCGACTCTAATCTGACGGGATATTGTATATCTTTTTTTAAAAAGCTTTTTACTAGTGTAACACTATGTTCTGTAAAATGAAATAAATTTGAAGCAGCTAGTGCTGAAATATTTTTTATTTTTATAGCATCTTCAAAGTTAGAAGCATTTTCTGCTCCTCCTTGTGCAATAATAGGTACTGTGGATACTTCACATGCATAATTTATCATCTCTAAATTAAAACCACATTTCATGCCATCATTATCTACAGAGTTAATAAATATCTCTCCTGCTCCTAATTCTTGAGCCTTCTTAATCACAGTAGTCATTTTTTCTTTAGATTCTCTTTTTATATAATCATAAACAAAATATTCATTGTTTTTTTTAATAATATCTAATGAAACAATAATACACTGAGAGCCAAATATATCAACAGCCTCTTCAATAAGAGATGGATTTTTTAAAAATGATTGATTTATACACACTTTATCTGCACCAGAATGCAAAAGTTGGTTAATATCACTACTTTTAGATATTCCACCACCTATACTTATGGGTACCATTGCATATTTTGATAAACTTTTTACAATAGAGGGATTAATAATTCTATTTTCTTTTGTAGCATCTATATCAAGCACAATGATTTCATCTATACCCCATTCATTTAAAGCTTCTATAGTGATATTAATATCACCAACAGGTAGATACTTTTTAAAACCGATACTTTGAACAACAATACCATTTTTTATAATTACTGTTGCTACTATTCTTTGTTTTAGCATGCTGGATGTTCCTCTAAATAAGTTAAGAAGTTTTTTAATAATTTTAATCCCATATTCTGACTTTTTTCTGGATGAAACTGTGTTGCAAAAATATTATCTTTTTGAATAGAAGCTATGATTGGTTCTTCATATAAAGTGTAAGAACTTACAAACTTATCATCACAGATAAAATGGAAAGAGTGGTCAAAGTAAAAATGTGTATCAGATTTAATATCAATAAATAAAGGTGATTCAATATTAACTGCAATTGAATTCCAACCAACATGAGGAACTCTTACTTTAGGAATTGTGATTTTTTTCACTTTAGCATCAATCCATCCTAGTCCTTCACTAAAACCCATCTCTTCACCACTTTTTGCCATTATTTGCATACCTAGACATATACCTAGAATAGGTTTTTTATATTCAAGTACATTTTGTGATAAAATAGGGATGAGATTTTTTTTACTTATATTTTGCATTGCATGCTTAAAAGCTCCTACTCCAGGTAAAATTAGAGCATCTGCGTCATCGATATCATTTTTATCTGAGGATACAATACAATCATATCCTAGTTTTTGTAATGCATTTGATATAGAGAGAGTATTCCCCATATCATAATCAATAATTACAATTTTTTTAGACATAAAATTCATCCTTTAGTTGCCATTCTCCATTTTCATTTTTAAAAAATATATCTTTGTTTCTATACTCTTCAACAATTTCCCAAAACTCTTCAACAGATATATTTAAATATTTAGCGAGCCTTTCAATATATTTTTTATTACACTTTCCATCATATTTTTTAACTAAAGCTAGACCTTCTTCTCTTGTCATGAGATTATCTCTAACAGCTACCCCAACTTCTTGAGTTGCTTTACCAAAGCCAAATTTCATAAACTTTATCATTTGATTAACAAAAACGAAATCATCATCAAGGGCAGTATAAGATGTAATTCCACCTATATTCTCTGGTTTAGCATCTTCTCCAACTCTTGTTTTTAATCCATGTTCTGTTGCTATTTTAAAATTTGTATGATCATTAAAATCACTTATAAAATATCCTAAGTAAACAATTCTTATATTTGCCTTTTCCATATTCTCTTCACTCGGATAACGATACCAGTAGAGCTCTTTATCAGAAATATTCTTCGTTTTAAATTTTGCTGGGTCACCACCTTTTAAGGTATTCATATGTCTCATATTATTTCCATTATAATCATCTGAACCAACATCTGTTCCAAATGCTAAGGCAGGGTTTTCTCCTAATAAAATTAATGGAATATTATATGAAATAGCAATAATAGGAAGTGTTGAATAAAGAGCTAATTCTGTTGCATTAAAAAGATTTCCATAGTTTTTTAAACAATTTTTCATTAACTCTTTAGAGGTTAGTGGTGCTGGAGTAACATTTATTACATCAAAACCTAGATTTATTAAATTGGCTAAATTTTCTTGTCCTATAGCGGTTACTTGCTCGGGTGGATAGGAACAACAAACAAGTAATGGATTTAATCCATTTTCTCTTGCAAAAATTGCTTGTCTGGTACTATCTTTCCCTCCACTTACTCCAATAACACAATCATATGTAGAGTCAGAGTTATCTTTCCCCCATTGAACAACTTTTTTAAGTTGTCCTTTCCTTTTATTCCAATCAATTGTTACTTTTGAACTAGCTGAAACAGATTTACAAGGTAAACATATACCGTCATCATCAAATGATGAAGTAGGTCTACTATTTGTTTCTACACAGGTTTTACATCTCTTCAAAAATATCCTTTTTATTATTTTAATTCTTCTATATTATTTGCTACTTTTACATAAGCTTTAATTACATCATTAATATCAGTCATTGTTAAAGGACTTCTTGTAAAATCGTGGGAAAATAATTCTTTATAGTGAAGTTCTTCAACATTAGGACACAACCCTTTATCGTAAGATATTTTATCCTTAAAGCCAAATCCTATCTTATTATAAGCAAGCTTTTTTTGAAATATTGATAATAGATACAAAGGTTTTACATAACCACATCCTATAGGAACACCTTCATCTTCTCTCTTTTCTACAGGCATAAGTTCTGCTTTAACAGCTTCTATAAATCTATCTCTAGATATACCAGCTTTTTTTTCATCAAATCTAAAAGCTTGAATATAATATGAGTGAGTTCTATTATTTAAAGTAGTAGTTTTTATGAAATCAAATTTAGTAAGAGCTTCATCATAAAGTTTTGCATAGGATTGTCGTACTCTAATCTCATCATCTAGTTTTTTTAACTGTTCTATACCTATGGCCGCTTGTATTTCAGTAAGTCTAAAATTAAAGCCTAGCATATTTACTAAATCAGTTTCCCCTTTTTTATCTACAATAGATTCAGCATGATTTCGAATTAGTTGCATTTTATTAGCAAGAGTATCATTATTTGTACATATCATCCCACCTTCACCAGTGTGGATATGTTTATGGTAATTTAAACTAAATACACCTATATCTGCTATTGTTCCTGCATAATTGTTATTGTACATAGCACTAGGACATTGTGCAGCATCTTCTATCACATAGATATTATGTTCTTTTGCTATATCCATAATCTCTTGTAAATTTGAGGGACAACCAAATATATGTACCACAATTATTGCTTTGGTATCTTTTGTAATAGATTTTTTTAAATACTCGATATCAAATCCATAACTATTTTTTTCTAAATCACAAAATACAGGAGTAGCATTGTAAAATAATGGTGCAGTTGCAGATATAGACATAGAGTAAGGTGATACAATCACTTCATCTCCAAGTCCAACTCCACATGCACCTAAGGCTGTAATAAGCCCTGATGTGTTTGAGTTAACAGATATAGAGTGTTTGACTTGAAATTTTTCACTCCATTTTTGTTCAAATTCTTGAATCTTTTCTCCTCCGTAAAAATCATCACACCAAGCACCTAAAAATTTAGATAAAGTTCCCTCTTGTAATACTTTAGTAACTGCATCTATCTCTTGTGTATCCATAGTATTGTACCGTGGGAATAACTTTGTTCGTACTTTTGTTCCTCCATTGATTGCTAAAATTGCCATCTAGTTATCCTTTAGAATAGTTTCAAAAAAAGTTTGATTTGCTAATTCATCTTTGTATGATGAGATATTCTTTTTATTTTTAGAGAGTATATTAAAAATCTTTTGATATCCTTCTAACATAAGAAGTTTTGTTTTAACTTTTTTTATTGTAGGGGTATGTGCACTTATTTTGTATTGATTAAAATTTTCATCTGGTACGATGTCGTAGTATTCAATAGCACTTTTTGAATTGATATATTTGACAATTTTCTTTTCAAAATAAATATTCTGTTCAATAGTATTATAAAGTGTATGGTCAAGTCCTAAAAAGTATAAAGGGATGATTTGTTTTTTGTATTGTATTTTGATAAATATATCATAAGTAAGATCACTTCTATCAAATCCAGTTGTTTGGGATAAAATTTTTGATGAAATTATAGTAGGATTTTCAAATAAAAAGTTTATCATATCAATCATATGTGAGCCATTGTTTTTAAGCCCTTTACAATAGTTAATAACAATCTTTTGTACAAAACCAAAAGTATTTTTACTAATTTGCTTTTTGAGCTTTGTAATATTTTTATCAAATCTTCGAAGATAATTTACAACTATTTTTTCTTGAAGATTTATAGGTATATTTTGATATTCATTTTTTTGTGTAAAAAGTGGTTTTTCTATAAAAAATAATTTGATAGTATCGTTTATAGAAAAACTATTTAATATATCAAAGTGTGTATTTGTAGGCGTTGCTATTACTACTACATCAATATCTTTTTTATTTAATAGAGTTTTATAATCTTTATTGAACTCTACTTTTGGAAAAAATCTTTGAACATTTTTTAAATGTGTATTATCAATATCAATAACATATTTAAGGTTAAAATATTTTTTGTGTAAATACAAAGCTTTTATATGTGATAGTGCTTTTGAATTATCTATAATGTCATCATCATATAATAATCCAATATTTCCTATCCCTATAAGTGCTACATTAAACATTTAGTTTAATCCTTTTCTATGGGTATTTTGATTCATACTAACTAATTTTGGATTTTTTTTCGCGAAATCTATAATGTCAATGAGTGAAAAGTCTAAATTATCAAAGTTTTTTACTACATTTTCTATCACTTTAAAATCTTCTTGTGTATCTAATGTGACTGATAAAGTTGGCATAAAGTGTTTGTCCGATGCTTCTATCGTAAAAATATTATATTTTCCACTAGTATAAAGGTAGGGAGTCACATGTTCTTTATCCTGATATTCAAGCTCTCTATGAAAAGATACACTTTGTAAAGTATTTAAAGAATAAACTTGTACAGCCATTCCTAAAGGATAACCTTCTTTTAAACAATTTGAAACATAATCATAATTGTGCTCTTGATAAAACTTCACAGCATTATCAATAAGTATAGGATCAATTAATGGACAATCTCCTGTAAGTTCTACAATAATATCACTTTGGAATTGTTCATGTGTTTGTAAAACTCTTTCATAAACATTGTCTTCACTTCCTCTAAAGAAGTTAATATTATGTTCTTGACACCAGTTTACAATAGGCTCATCTTCCTTATTGATAGTTGTTGCTACAATAATATCGTCTATTGTTTGTGCTTGTTTTACTCTGTGTATCATTAGTTCTAAATTTTTTACTCCATTGATAGGCTTTAAAACTTTGCCTGGAAGTCTAGAGGATGTCATTCTAGCTTCAATAGATACATTTGTTTTCATAGGATTACTTTTTTAGAAGATACATTTGATCAACAAGTTCCTCTTGATTAAGATAAGGAAGTTTTTGTTCTTTTTCTAGTTGAAGATCTTTGTGCTTATCAAGGTATAATTTACAAAAATCAGTTTTCCACATAATATTTTTTTGACCATGATATTCTAAGTCTGTATATGTAGGCGCATAATATTCTAGTCCCCAAATATATTTATTTGATACTCTATATATTTCGTTTATAGCTTTTTCAATATTTTCTGGAGATATATGGATAAGCACTCCATGGGTGAAAACAAGATCAAAAAAATTATCTTTAAATGGAATATCAAGGGCATCACCTTTGATGATATTGAGATTGTCGGTTCTATGCTTTGCATAGTTTATAGCTCTATCTTGTATCTCTATTCCATAAAGATTTGTGAAACCTTGTGATTGCAAGTGTAATAGTTGATTTCCTATATTTGTACCAACTTCAAGTATCTTTGCATCCTTTGGAATATTCTTTAAAAATATATCATTGAGTTGATCTTTTGTTTTACCAAATCTTCCGTTGTAAAACTCATTTAACTCTTTTGGACCATAGACATTTCTTTCTAAATATCCTTCTCCAAATTGCTCTTCCCATGTTTTTCTTTGATGAGTGATTTGCATATTACCACCTTTGTAAATATTTACAATTATATTAAACTTTTCTTAATATTAGTTTAATCTATCTCCCAGTTTATAATCTTTTTGTGCCGGTTTACCTAATACTTCGTGAAAATATTTGGGATGTAAGCCATAGCTTGGTCTTACACTTTTTATATTTTCTTCTGTGAAAATTTCCCCTTTTTTAATATCTTTTGATATATAAAGACTTCTTGCAAATTGTCTAGAGCGTTTCTTTTTTTCATTCATACTGTAATCAACACAACCAAGAAGTTTCTCAGTATCTCTAATAGCTTGTATCATAGTAGAAAACTCTTCTTTATCTAGTGAAAAATCAGCATCTGCACCACCTATTGATTTATCAAGAATAAAATGTTTTTCAACTACCTTGGCTCCGAGTGTTACTGCAACTATTGGGGCAGTATTCCCTAGTGTGTGGTCTGAGAAACCACTTGTTACACTAAAAGTTTGCGCTAAGTTTGGAATAGTAAGTAGGTTCGCATCTTCAAGAGGTGCTGGATAACTACTTGTACATTTGAGTAAAATGATATTTTCATTGCCAACTTTTCTACAAATATTAACAGCATCTTGTATCTCATCAATTGTGGCAATACCAGTACTTATAATTATAGGTTTTCCTTTTGATGCAGTATATCGAATGAGTTCATAGTCTGTTATTTCAAATGAGGCTATTTTGTATGCAGATGGATTAAATTGCTCTAAAAAATCTACAGCAGTTTTATCAAAAGGTGAAGAAAAAATATCTATTCCTATCTCTCTTGCGTATACAAAAAGTTCCTCATGCCACTCCCAAGGTAAGTAAGCTTCTTTATATAAATCATAAAGTTTTTTATCATCCCAAAGAGTCCCCCCTTTAATGATAAAATCTTCATTATCACAATTTAGGGTAAGAGTATCTGCTGTATATGTTTGGAGTTTGATAGCATTTGCCCCTATCTCTTTTGCAGCTGTTATTGTCTCTTTTGCAATTTCAATTTTTCCTCCATGGTTAGCACTCAGTTCTGCTATGATAAAAGTACCATCTCTTTCTAAATCAAAATTACCGATTTTCATTTTTTAACTCCATACATATCACTTTTTTATTATTGATTATCTTACTACTAAATGGTTTAAATCCTATTGATATATAAAGGTCATATGCTTTTTTATTGGATTCAAATACTTCTGATAGAACAGTATTTACTTTTAAAACTTCAAATGAATAATTTAATATAGTAGTTAATAATACTTTTCCCACATTGTGAGTATTTGGATTTTTATAAAGCCCCATCTCTAGACTCTCTTTTGTAATATTACAAAAGTCTATAACTCCCAAATAGTTTTCTTGATTTTTAACGACAAAATATTGTTTCTCTTTACTATTTTTTAGAGTGTCAATAAATTCTAAATGTTCTTTTAGAGGTATTGTTTGTGTATTATACATCCATTTTTTTATATGAGGATTATTTCTCCATGACAAAATAAGTTGTTTTTCTTTCATAGTTAATTCTGTAAAATTTATAAGAGAGATATCTTTCATGACAATAACTTTCGTATATATTGGACTAATTTGTTTTTATTAAACTTATTCATTGTAAGATATTTTTTATTTTTCAAAAATCTAACCATCTCTTTTTGGTTGTCTGCTGTTTTGATAGCTAAAAAAGGAACTTTCATAAAATAAAGTTCATTTGCAGTGACGCTTGGGGTAATAATCCCAAAATCACTTTTTCTCATAAGTTTTGCAATTTTATTTGAATCTATTTGCAAATTTATCCATTTTTTATTTTTACAATAATTTTTTAATAAATGCAAATTTTTATTTGATGAGGTGGTTACTAAATTTACTTTAATATGATTAAACTTACTCAATATTTTTAAAATAGGAATATTTAATTGAGCTGTATCTGCTCCACCCATAGCTATGAAAATATTGATGACAAAAGAGTTACTTTGTAATTGTTGCTTCCCTTTCTTTTTTTCTTGAATAAATTCATCTCTTAAAAGTGTATACTGACTTCCACATCTCAATTCACATTTTTTAGGTACGAGATGTTTGTAGTTTTTACTATTTGCATAAATATTATGATTTAGTAATATATCACAATAGTGTTTTTCATAAGTATCGTCAAAAGATAAAATCTTAAGTTTTGGATTATGTTTTTTGAGTTGTTTTTCATATTTATAGTCTATACCATAATGGTCAATTATAAGCATATTGATTGAGAGTTTTTTTATAACTATATTAAGTTCTTGAATACTATTTGATTGGAGTATTTTTATTGGATAACCAGCTTCCTGAATTTTATCATTACTATTTCCTGATAAATTTTGAGTTGCAAAAAATATTTTATTTTTTTTATATTGTTTCGCTAAAACTAAATCTCTCATAATGTGACCTGTACCAATAGTTGAAGAGGAATCAGCTCGTATTAAAATATTCATTCTATCTCATTAGTCTCTTGTAATGCTTTATATAAATATTCTAATCTTGTCCAGTCTTCAAAAGTATCTAAATCTTGTACAAGATGTCTGGGAAGGATAATAGGAATACTATCTTTACTAAACATTATTTCATCTGATTGCGAAGTGAGTTTTGTCCAATAAAACTGCCCAGCATCTTGATATGCTTCTTCTAAGTCTTGACTTCTTGTATAATAAAATTCTGGATAAAACATTTCACATCGTCCATTTTCATCTATCTTAAAAGTTCTTTGAATTGGAAATGGCATACTTGTAGCACTAAAAGCATTTATTGCATCACTTTTTTGTATCCTGTTGAATCCTTCTATTAAATATTTTGTTTGTAGTAAAGGTGCTGTTGCATAGATAGTACAACAGTAGTCATATTTTTCATTTCTTTCATTTAAATATTTTAGTGTATGATTTATAACATCACTTGTTCCAGTAAAATCATCACTTAATTTTTCAGGTCTTAAAAATGGAACTTCTGCTCCATATTGTTTTGCGATGTCAGCAATCTCTTTATCATCAGTAGAGACAATGACTTTATCAAATAGTTGCGAGTCTAAAGCTACTTGAATAGAATATGCTATTAAAGGTTTTCCAAAAAAATCTTTTATATTTTTTCTTGGAATTCTTTTACTCCCACCTCTTGCTGGTATAATTGCTACACATTTAGGCATTTAAAACATCCAATAATGTGGAGATTACATATGCTTGTTCTTCATCACTTAAGAGTGGATACATTGGAAGAGAGAAACATTCTTCATAATAAGTATCCATAATAGGAGTTATCTCATTTCCATATCCTAGTGATTGATAATATGGTTGTTTGTTTATGGGCATATAGTGTAGTTGCAGTCCTATATCTTTATCGCGCATTTTTAAAAACACTTCTTCTTTTGTAATAGATAACTTTGTGAAATCAACTTGCACTACATACAGATGATAAGAAGATTTTCGTTGATTACATATATATATAGGCTTCACAATAGTATTTTTAAATGCACTGTCATATTTTTGAGCTATTGCAATTCTTCGTGTGATAAATTCATCAAGTCTTTTTAGTTGAGATAATCCTAACGCACATTGAATATCAGTGATACGATAATTAAATCCTAATTCTCTCATCTCGTATTCCCATGGTTTCATATCTGAAGTTTTTACCATTCCATGAGCTCTTAAAGTTAAAAGTTTATTATAAAGATTTTCATCATTTGTTGTGATAGCACCACCTTCCCCAGTGGTAATGTGTTTTACTGGGTGAAAAGAAAATATTCCTATATCACTATTGGTACAACTTCCAGCTTTTATACCACCATAAGTTGCTCCAATTGCATGGGCATTATCTTCCAAGATTTTTATATTATAAGTTTTTTTAAGATAATGTAGTTTTTCTTGATCAAGCATATTCCCAGAAAAAGAAACACCATAAATAGCTTTAATTGTAGAGTCTTTTTGAAGTTCTTTTTCGCATAAATCTAAATCTATATTTCCATCAGGCGTTATATCTACAAAAATAGGTTTTGCATTTGCATAAAGAATACTATTTGATGTTGCTAAAAATGAATTTGGAGTAGTAATTACTTTATCATTTGAATTTAATAAAACAAGAGATGCTAAGTGTAAAGCAGCTGTTCCATTTGCCACAGCAATACAGTATTTTACATCACTATAAGAAGCAATAGCATTTTCAAATTCTTGAATTTTAGGTCCAGTTGTTAAAAAATCAGATTGTAAAGTTTTAACAACACTTTTGATATCTTCTTCATTTATGAATTGTTTACCATACGGTATGAAATTCATTTTTAGTAATCCTTTGCCATCTCTAATAATTCTTCATTTGTAAGCCACTGTGTATTGTTCCCTGAATTATATTCAAAACCTTGACTTACTGGTTTCCCTATTTCCCCTAACTTGTTTTGTGCATAATCAAACTTTTGAGTAAAAGTAATAGTTGGTTTTATTACAAAGTGATTATCAAATTCTAAAGTAAGGTGGCTATCATCAGCAGGACACATTATCTCATGAAGCTTTTCTCCTGGTCGTATTCCTATAGTTTCATGAGGAAGATTAGGTGCTAACGCTTTAGCCATATCTACTATTTTCATAGAGGCTATCTTAGGGATAAATATCTCACCACCTTGCATTCTATGAAAATTCTTCAGTACAAAATTCACACCATCTTCAAGAGTTATAAAAAATCGTGTCATTTTCTCATCTGTAATAGGAAGTTTTTCAACACCCTCTTTGATAAGTTTTCTAAAAAATGGTACAACACTTCCACGACTTCCTACAACATTTCCATACCGTACAACAGCAAAAGAGGTGTTTTGTTCACCTACAAGATTATTTGCTGCTACAAAGAGTTTATCTGATGCAAGTTTTGTTGCACCATACAAGTTCACTGGATTTGCAGCTTTATCTGTTGAGAGTGCTATTACTTTTTCTACATGATTTTCTAGTGCAGCATCTATAACATTTTGTGCACCATTGATATTTGTTTTAATACATTCCATAGGGTTATATTCTGCTATTGGAACATGCTTTAAAGCTGCGGCATGGATGATAAAGTTCACATTCTTAGTTGCTTTTTTTAATCTATCAGCATCTCTTACATCCCCTATAAAGTATCGCATGCAAGGGTTTGTATACTCTTGAGCCATCTCATATTGTTTGAGTTCATCTCTACTATAGATGATAATTTTATTTGGTTTATATTTTTGAAGTAAAATTTCTGTATATTTTTTACCAAAACTTCCTGTTCCACCTGTAATAAGTATATTTTTCCCATTAAACATTGTTTCAACCTAAAAATTATTTTAGGTTATTTTAGCATAATTATGTTGTAAGTATATTAATTACAATTTTAATGATAGTGAAGTTATAACTATTAACGAACATTATGTTAAAATAACCAAAATATTTTATAAATAAAAAAAGGGATAAATATGTTGAAACAAACATTATTATTAGCATCTTCTGTAGCACTTTTAAGTGGAGCTACTACTATGTGTTTTAAAAAGAATCATTTAGACCCAAGTACTATAGAAACAGTTGTACTTGATGGAGGTGCTTGTGGTGGTAAACTTACTGTTGAAGATATGCAAAGAGATGGATACAGCGTATCAGATATCAAGATATCAAGTGGTGAAACAGGATTAGATTATATCTATATCTTTAAAAAAGGTGAGCCTCTTTCAACTGTTACTACGGATGGGAAAATGATACTCTCTAAAGAAGATTTACGAGCTAAGATGCAAGAGTTAAGAGAAGAAGAAAAAGCTGAAGAGAAAGAGAAAATTCAAGCTGGAAATATAGAAAGTGGTAAAGTTTTCTATGAATCAAAATGTGCTAAGTGCCATGGTAAAAAGGGTGAATTAAATGCATATGGTACTTCTAGACCTTTAAAAACTTTAAGTTATGAAAATATGTCCAACTCGATTTGGGAATACGAATTTGGTAATAGATCAGGATCAAATGCTTTTGTAATGAAACAGTATATAGGATTAATTACTGAAAATCGATTACAAAATATATCTGCATACCTGAAAAGCATAAAGTAAAAGTGTATACTCAAGAACTATAAAAAGTAAAAAAAGGTTGAAGATGATTACTTCAACCTTTTTTTATGCATAAAAAGAAAAATAAATTTGGCATAAAAAAAGGCTGGGATAAAACCCAACCTTTAAGTTTAGTGTTAACTTAAATCAAATATTAGAATTTGTAAGTTAATGCTAAAGAAAATTCATCATTCTCAACTTCTGCGCTTACACCAGTAGTAGAGTAATCTACATCATACATTGAGTAGTAAGAAGAAACTTTAAAGTTTTTACTCATAGCGTAAGATGCACTTAAGATTAACTCAGAAAATTCAATGTTATCATTTGCAACTAAGTTACTGTCAGCTTCACCATCAATGTAAGTAACACCAACTGCAAATTTGTCAAATGAAGAAGAAACACCTAATAAGAACGCATCTGCATCATTTAATGTATCTAAATAAGCTTGCTCACCGTTGAATCCTGTCTCAGTAGTATCATCATCATCCCAAGATACACCATGTAATCTTCCACCGTTTCTTACGAATGTATCATTAGTTGTTGCATAAGCAGCAGCAAATGAGAACATATCAACATCAGCAGTTAATGTTAGTTTAGTTAACTCTTCTGCATCAAAGTTATTACCAGCAGCACCATCAATCTCAGCAGATGAATGTCTTACATCAAAACCAACTGGTCCGATTTTACCATTTGCATTAAGAGTGTACGCAGCAGCACCATCAAGAGCACCTTTTAAACCAGCAACACCAGTACCAAGTGTATTATCAGCAACAGCATCTCCAGATGCTAATGTAGTAGTTACATACCAAGCAGAAAGATTGATCCCGGCAACTGAACCGATTGCAGCAACTGCATTAATAGTCTCAGCACCTTGTCTTAAGGCATTCCCAGTTAAAATATCTGCATTTGAGTTTACAAAATGAGCTGCAGCTAATGTTACAGGACCAGCATTGTAAAGTGCAACGATACCGTCACCTTTTTGATCGTATAAGAATGGAGTACCTACATTTTGCTTACCAACGATAGCTGTAACAGGACCGTTTGCGTAAGTGAAGTTAACTTGAGTAACATCAACATCATCAGCAACACCAGTTCTTGAAGTTGCAGTAGTGTTGATTGAAGTATCGTGGTCAGCTTGGAAACCGATAGTAGCAGTAACCATATCGTTAACTGGAATTTTGAAAGTCATATCGATATCGTACTCAGTTTGGTTAGTTGTACTTTCTGCAGCACCCGCAGCTACACCTAAACCAGGTACAGCAACTGTTGCATTTGCACTTGCAGCATCATTTTGATATTCTACATTAATCTTACCAGATGCAGTAACACCTTTAATCATCTCTTCTAAATTACCTGCGAATGCAGATGTACTGAAAGCTGAAACTGCTACAGCAGCTGCAAGACTCATTTTAATTGTGTTTTTCATTTTTTTCCTTTTTTGTCTTAAATTTCGAAATTTAACAATTGCGTGGCATATATGAGAATATAGTCCTATCACAATGTTATGAAGCAATTTTACTTTACTACACTTAAAGTTTACTTAAAGAATAATAAATATAGTTACAATACAATTACATTAAGGAAACTTTAATAATTTGTATAATGATTATATAGTGTTAAGCCTTTTATCAAATTTATTTATTTCTAATGGGTTTGTAAACAAATAGTAATTAAATATTACTATTTGTTTACTATTCAGCATAAAAGCCTATCTTTAGTATAGTTTTTATATAATCCGATTTATAAACAACAGATTTTGATTAAGGTAGATGATGACAAAATACATATTTGTAACAGGTGGAGTTTTAAGTAGTTTAGGTAAAGGAATTACAAGTGCAAGTATTGCTGCACTTTTAAAACAAAGTGGATTTGATGTAAGTATGTTGAAGATTGATCCATACTTAAATGTTGACCCAGGTACAATGAGTCCTTTAGAACATGGAGAAGTATTTGTAACAGCTGATGGTGCAGAAACTGACCTTGACCTTGGACATTATGAAAGATTTATCGATAAAACTTTAGGAAAGATGAACAACTTTACTACAGGGCAAGTATATAGTAGCGTTATCCAAAAAGAGAGAGAAGGTGGATATTTAGGTCAAACTATTCAAGTTATTCCACATATTGTAGATGAGATTAAAAGAAGAATTTATGCTGCAGGAAAAGGGCATGATTTTCTTATAGTAGAGCTTGGTGGAACAGTTGGCGATATTGAAGGCTTACCATTTATGGAAGCTGTTCGAGAAGTAAGACATGAAAATCCAAAAACTACAACGATGAATATCCATGTAACACTTGTACCATATATAGCAGCAGCAGGTGAATTAAAAACAAAACCAACACAACACTCAGTTCAAGAGTTAAGAAGAATTGGTATCATGCCACATATGCTTGTATGTAGAACAGAGCAGAAACTTCCTCTTGATTTAAAAAGAAAGTTAGCATATAGTTGTGATGTTGATGAAGATGCAGTTGTCGAAGCAGGTGATGCAAAAACTATTTATCAAGTACCTATGAACTTCTTAAAAGAAGATATCTTAAAACCTATAGCAAAACATTTTGAACTAGCCGAACTAAAACCAGATATGGAAAAATGGGATAGTCTAGTAAAACATATCATTGCGCCAAAAGATGAGATAAATATTGCATTTGTAGGAAAATACCTAGAATTAAAAGAATCATATAAGTCATTAATAGAAGCATTGACTCATAGTGGAGCACATCTAAATGCAAAAATAAACATAAACTGGTGTGACAGTGAAAAAATAGAACAAGAGGGTGCAGAAAAAATTATTGGTGATAGTAGTTGTGTTCTTGTTGCAGGTGGATTTGGAGAGCGAGGAGTTGAGGGTAAAATTCAAGCTATCCAATATGCAAGAGAAAATAAACTCCCATATTTAGGTATCTGTTTAGGAATGCAACTTTCTATTATAGAGTACCTTAGAAATGTAGTTGGTATAAAAGAAGCTACAAGTGTAGAGTTTGATAAAGATGCTAAAGAACCAGCAATTTATCTAATAGAACAATTTTTAGATACTACAGGTGATACACAACTTAGAACACACCAATCACCAATGGGAGGAACACTAAGACTAGGGGAATATCCTTTTGAAACAAAAAAAGGAAGTCATCTAGAAGCTGCATACGGAACTGGTATATCTAATGAGAGACATAGACATAGATATGAAGCAAACCCAGCTTATAAAGAAGTACTAGAAAAAAATGGGATGATTATCACAGGTGAATCACATGGACTTATAGAAGTTGTAGAAATACCAAGTCACCCTTGGTTCGTGGGAGTTCAATTTCATCCAGAATTTACAAGTAGTTTACAAACACCAAATCCTATTATATTTGATTTTGTAAAAAATGGAATGTTAAATAAATAATTTTAACGACTTATATAATATAGTTAAAAAGGCAAGGTTTTTACCTTGCCTTTTTTTATGAAAAAAAGAATTTAAAAATTTCAGCGGCACTTAAGCTGTAGGTCTTGACAAAGTTAAAAAATTTTATTATAATTCGCGTCCAATTAAAGTAAGACACTTTAACAAACGAGTTTAAACGGGTTGTTTAAATGAGGCTAGAGTTAAAGAGAGAAGATTTTAAAAGTGGAAAGTTCTTTAAAAAAATTAATGTTAATAAATAAAATCAAGTTTATATTAAATTACTGAGAAGTAATCTTTATAAACTAGATACAAGAAGAGTTAATTATAGAGTAATTTATAATTAATAAACTTCGTCTATAAACTTAGAGTTTTAGTTTTAAAACTAAAAAACTAATAAAATTGAATCAAATTATTGATTCAGTGATTTTTAGGTAAAAACTTAAAAGTCAAGATTAAACAATTCAATATATAGAGATATATATTTTTATGGAGAGTTTGATCCTGGCTCAGAGTGAACGCTGGCGGCGTGCCTAACACATGCAAGTCGAACGAGAACGGATTTTAGTTTACTAAAATTGTCAGCTAAGTGGCGCACGGGTGAGTAATATATAGTTAACCTGCCCCAAAGAAGAGAATAATTGATGGAAACGTCTTGTAACTCTCTATATGCCTTTATCACATAAGTGAGCAAGGGAAACATTTATGGCTTTGGGATGGGACTGTACGGTATCAGTTAGTTGGTAAGGTAATGGCTTACCAAGACTATGACGCCTAACTGGTTTGAGAGGATGATCAGTCACACTGGAACTGAGACACGGTCCAGACTCCTACGGGAGGCAGCAGTGGGGAATATTGCACAATGGAGGAAACTCTGATGCAGCAACGCCGCGTGGAGGATGACACATTTCGGTGCGTAAACTCCTTTTATATGAGAAGATAATGACGGTATCATATGAATAAGCACCGGCTAACTCCGTGCCAGCAGCCGCGGTAATACGGGGGGTGCAAGCGTTACTCGGAATCACTGGGCGTAAAGAGCATGTAGGCTGATAGATAAGTTGGAAGTGAAATCCTATGGCTTAACCATAGAACTGCTTCCAAAACTGTCTGTCTAGAATATGGGAGAGGTAGATGGAATTTCTGGTGTAGGGGTAAAATCCGTAGAGATCAGAAGGAATACCGATTGCGAAGGCGATCTACTGGAACATTATTGACGCTGAGATGCGAAAGCGTGGGGAGCAAACAGGATTAGATACCCTGGTAGTCCACGCCCTAAACGATGCACACTAGTTGTTGCTATGCTAGACATAGCAGTAATGCAGTTAACACAGTAAGTGTGCCGCCTGGGGAGTACGGTCGCAAGATTAAAACTCAAAGGAATAGACGGGGACCCGCACAAGCGGTGGAGCATGTGGTTTAATTCGACGATACGCGAAGAACCTTACCTGGCCTTGACATAGAAAGAACTTACTAGAGATAGTTTGGTGCTAGCTTGCTAGAACTTTCATACAGGTGCTGCACGGCTGTCGTCAGCTCGTGTCGTGAGATGTTGGGTTAAGTCCCGCAACGAGCGCAACCCTCGTGTTTAGTTACTAACAGTTCGGCTGAGGACTCTAGACAGACTGCCTCCGTAAGGAGGAGGAAGGTGAGGACGACGTCAAGTCATCATGGCCCTTACGGCCAGGGCTACACACGTGCTACAATGGGGCATACAAAGAGCAGCAATACGGTGACGTGGAGCAAATCTCATAAAATGCCTCCCAGTTCGGATAGTAGTCTGCAACTCGACTACTTGAAGTTGGAATCGCTAGTAATCGTAGATCAGCAATGCTACGGTGAATACGTTCCCGGGTCTTGTACTCACCGCCCGTCACACCATGGGAGTTGATTTCATTCGAAGCGGGGATGCTAAAATAGCTACCTTCCACAGTGGAATTAGCGACTAGGGTGAAGTCGTAACAAGGTAACCGTAGGAGAACCTGCGGTTGGATCACCTCCTTTCAAAGAAATAACTTTTAGATTCGTTTCTAAAAGTTCAATGAATAAACACTATATATTAAGATATAGTAAATAGATGTAAAAATAGTACAACATCGAGACGAAAGTTCTTTTATCTCAAAAAGACTTCTTGTTATCTAGTTTATAAAGATTATATGAATAATCTAAAAGAACAATTATTTATTAACAAATATGTTAACACATATTCAATACATGGGCCTATAGCTCAGCTGGCTAGAGCGCTCGACTGATAATCGTGAGGTCCCAGGTTCAAGTCCTGGTAGGCCCACCATGGGGAATTAGCTCAGCTGGGAGAGCGCCTGCCTTGCACGTAGGAGGTCAGCGGTTCGATCCCGCTATTCTCCACCATGTTATCAAAAAGTTAAATATAAGTCTTAAATGTAAGATTTATATTTGATTTTTCGGAATCAAATAAGTTATTTAAAAACATACTGTTAAAGTCTTTATTTTTCTAAAGAAAATAAAAATACAATTTTAAATATTATTTTATTAAATTACATTTAATAAGATAGTAGCTAAAGAATAATCATAACAAAGCAAAAAAGAACTGTATGAGATATTTATATCAAATACAAATTCTTCTTTAATTTATCAAATAAGCTATTAAGGGCTAATGGTGGATGCCTAGACTATAAGAGGCGATGAAGGACGTACTAGACTGCGATAAGCTACGGGGAACTGTCAAGAAGTTTTGATCCGTAGATTTCCGAATGGGACAACCCAGCATACATTGTATGTTACTACTACGGTAGGGCGAACCAAGGGAAGTGAAACATCTCAGTACCTTGAGGAAAAGAAATCAATTGAGATTCTGTTAGTAGCGGCGAGCGAAAACGGATTAGAGCGCTAAGTGATAATATATTAGATAGTAGAAGTAGTTGGAATGCTACGTCATAGAGAGTGAAAGCCTCGTATACGAAATCTTTTATATGGTACTAAACTTAGGAACGAGTAGGTCGGAACACGTGATATTTTGACTGAATATGGGGGGACCACCCTCCAACTCTAAATACTACTTATAGATCGATAGTGCACAAGTACCGTGAGGGAAAGGTGAAAAGTACCCCAGTGAGGGGAGTGAAATAGAACCTGAAACCATTAGCTTACAATCATTCGGAGCCCTATGTCTTGTACAGGGTGACGGACTGCCTTTTGCATAATGAGCCTGCGAGTTGTGGTATCTAGCAAGGTTAAGCCAAGTGCGGAGCCGTAGCGAAAGCGAGTGTTAATAGCGCGACTTAGTTAGATGCTGCAGACCCGAAACGAAGTGATCTATCCATGAGCAGGTTGAAGCTGGTGTAAGAGCCAGTGGAGGACCGAACCCGCAGGCGTTGAAAAGTCTTGGGATGACTTGTGGATAGGGGTGAAAGGCCAATCAAACTTCGTGATAGCTGGTTCTCTCCGAAATATATTTAGGTATAGCGTCATGTTATTAGCATATAGGGGTAGAGCACTGACTGGGCTAGGGCTGCTTACCGCGGTACCAAACCCTATCAAACTTCGAATACTATATGTGGAATCATGGCAGTCAGGCGTAGGGTGATAAAATCCTATGTCGAGAGGGGAACAACCCAGACTACCAGCTAAGGTCCCTAAGTCATACTTAAGTGGAAAACGATGTGGAGTTACTGTGACAACCAGGAAGTTGGCTTAGAAGCAGCCATCTTTTAAAGAAAGCGTAACAGCTCACTGGTCTAGTGATTCTGCGCGGAAAATATAACGGGGCTAAAGTATGCACCGAAGCTGTAGATTCAATTTATTGAGTGGTAGGAGAGCGTTCTTGTCAGCGTTGAAGCTGTACCGGTAAGGAGCAGTGGAGCGGCAAGAAGTGAGCATGCAGGCATGAGTAGCGATAATTAAAGTGAGAATCTTTAACGCCGAAAACCCAAGGTTTCCTACGCGATGCTCGTCATCGTAGGGTTAGTCGGGTCCTAAGTCGAGTCCGAAAGGGGTAGACGATGGCAAATAGGTTAATATTCCTATACTTATAATAGAGCGTGATGTGGGGACGCATAGAGTTAATCGAGCTGGCTGATGGAATAGCTGGTCGAAGGATGTAGGTAGTATAGTAGGCAAATCCGCTATACACGTTACCGAGATCTTACAGGCCGAACAATACTTTCGAGTAGCGTTTGGAATCGATGATACTGTCGTGCCAAGAAAAGCCACTAAGCATATCTATTATAACCCGTACCGTAAACCGACACAGGTAGGTGGGATGAGTATTCTAAGGCGCGTGGAAGAACCCTGGTTAAGGAACTCTGCAAACTAGCACCGTATCTTCGGTAGAAGGTGTGCCTACTTTGGTATTAGGAATTTACTTCCGAAAGCTAGAGAGGTTGCAACAAAGAGTCCCTCCCGACTGTTTACCAAAAACACAGCACTTTGCTAACTCGTAAGAGGATGTATAAGGTGTGACGCCTGCCCGGTGCTCGAAGGTTAATTGATGATGTTAGCGTAAGCGAAGCATTTGATCGAAGCCCGAGTAAACGGCGGCCGTAACTATAACGGTCCTAAGGTAGCGAAATTCCTTGTCGGTTAAATACCGACCTGCATGAATGGCGTAACGAGATGGGAGCTGTCTCAACCAGGGATCCAGTGAAATTGTAGTGGAGGTGAAAATTCCTCCTACCCGCGGAAAGACGGAAAGACCCCGTGCACCTTTACTATAGCTTTACACTGCTATTGGGATATTCATGTGCAGGATAGGTGGGAGACTTTGAAACTGGGATGCTAATTTCAGTGGAGTCGTCCTTGAGATACCACCCTTGAATATTCTGATAGCTAACTGGGACGTGTTATCCACGTTCAGGACAATGTATGGTGGGTAGTTTGACTGGGGCGGTCGCCTCCTAAAAAGTAACGGAGGCTTACAAAGGTTGGCTCAATCCGGTTGGAAATCGGATGTTGAGTATAATGGCATAAGCCAGCCTGACTGTGAGAGATACATCTCGAGCAGAGACGAAAGTCGGTCATAGTGATCCGGTGGTTCTGTGTGGAAGGGCCATCGCTCAAAGGATAAAAGGTACGCCGGGGATAACAGGCTGATCTCCCCCAAGAGCTCACATCGACGGGGAGGTTTGGCACCTCGATGTCGGCTCATCGCATCCTGGGGCTGAAGCAGGTCCCAAGGGTATGGCTGTTCGCCATTTAAAGCGGTACGCGAGCTGGGTTCAGAACGTCGTGAGACAGTTCGGTCCCTATCTTCCGTGGGCGTAGGAAAGTTGAGGAGATTTGCCCCTAGTACGAGAGGACCGGGGTGAACGTACCACTAGTGTACCAATTGTTCTGCCAAGAGCATCGTTGGGTAGCTACGTACGGATGAGATAAGCGCTGAAAGCATCTAAGCACGAAGCCAACTCCAAGATAAACTTTCCCTGAAGGTCCCAGCAAGACTAGCTGGTTGATAGGATAGATGTGTAAGTGCAGTAATGCATTTAGCTGACTATTACTAATAGACTGTTTGGCTTATTTTAAGATTATCTTTAGTTTACTATCTTATTAAATGTAATAGGATATATTTAGAATGTATTTTTACTTTAGAACAAAGACTTTAACTGTATCACTTTATACACAACTTTTAAATGAGACATTTTAAATGTTGGTGGTTATAGAGGAGAGGAAATACCCAGCCCCATTTCGAACCTGGTAGTCAAGCTCTCCATCGCCGATAATACTGCCGGGTCCCCTGGTGGAAACGTAGGTCGCTGCCAACTTTTAAGATGTCTCTTTTTTTTTGTCTTTCTTTTTTTATTTTCCCGCTTTTACTTTTTATTTTTATTTACTATTTATATTCAAATTTATTACATTTTTGTTACTTTTACTTTTACTTTTTACTTTTATTTGGTAGAATCTATTTATGAAAAATGAACTAACAAAAGAACAATTGGAACAGGATCCTGAAATAGCAAAAATATCAGCTGAAGTATTGGAACATATGATGAATCCAAAGAATTATGGGAAGATGGAAAATGCTGATGGCATTGGAATGGGAGTTGATAAAAAAACTGGCGAATTTGCAATGGTATATATAAAAGTGGATGATGAGATACTTTCAGATATTACTTTTGGATGTAATGCTTGTCAAGACACTGTTGTAGCTGGATCGTTATTTACCGAGATGGTTAAAGGTGATACTCTAGAAAATGCAGTGAACGCTTTAAAATTAATGAGTGAAAAAATACTGACAGCACCAAAAAGACAACAAGCTTGTTCAAATATGGTATTAACAGCATTTAGAGCTGCAATTATTCATAGAGATAATAAAGCTAATGGAATGGATGAGGAGATGTTTACTATAGATATGAAAGAATCTTGTGAGGGGATTAATATCAATGAATCTCACTAAGTTGTATCAATTAAAGCATGAGTTATGGATAAAAGTCTTATTTAGTTCATTTGCTATTAATGATGAAAAAATAAAAAACATAATTTATGAATTTGCAATGATTGAGTTTCGACATTTAAAATGGTTATCAAACCATCTAAAAGAGAATGAAATTTCATATAACTATGAGAAATATGCAATAGATATAGAAAAGCAAACAAATTTTGAATACTTTGAATATTTAATCAATGAGATAAAACTTTGTGTAAAAGCTTATAATCCAGAAGAACCATTATGTGCAAGAATGATATCTGATGAGTTCTATTTTATCAGTGTATTAGAAAGACTTTTATCAGATACAAAAAATAATGCAGATATAACAGCTTTTGATAAAAGTAGAACCTATGGAGATAAAGATTTAGACTGTACATCTAGAGATGCTTTAACAATCTTTTTATTTGAAGAGAGTTATAAAGAATATGAACTTATTCTTTTATATTCTTATTTTCAAAACTATACGCAAGATATACTTCAATACAATATTTACCAAGATATGATAGATGAGTCTCAATTTCATCTAAAAAGCTTTGGAAATATGATGGCAAAGATGGGAATACTTGCAATTCCAAGAACAGTTATAGAACAACTTTATATAGATAAAGATATCAAACAATTTTTAATTGATGGCGTAGATGAGGAGATAAAAGCAAAAGAGGAGTGTGCTAATTTAGCAGCTGCAATTAAAGATAAAGAGATAAGTAAGTTTTTAACTTGTATTATGTATCAAGAAGATTACCATATTGAGTTAATGAAAAAAGCTATTAAAAAAATAGAAAATAATTAATAAATGGATTTAGAAAAATATAATTTTACAGTTTCACAAAAAAAGATTTTAGAAGATATAAAAAAAGACTTTTTTATGTGGAATGAAAATTCTTTTGAAGATATATTCCCTCTAGAGTATGAAGAAAAATATAGTGGTAAACAATTATCAAAAAAGATATTTGAATACTATATTAAAAGACATAAAGAACTTCAAGAAAAACCAAATGATTATCAACAGTTTGATGATATTAAATATGATGTACGAAAGTTTGACTTTCAACAAATCGAGAAAAAAGGTATAGGACTTGGAGCTTGCCCCGTGGCTAGTGAAGGGACTAGGTGTTGTAATCTTTTAACACTTGATGCGGTTGAGTCTTGTGGGTTTGATTGTAGTTATTGTTCTATTCAAAGTTTTTACAATCAAAATAAGATAGGATTTGACAAAGATTTTAAAGCAAAACTTTTAAATTTAGAACTTAATCCAAATGAGATTTATCATATAGGAACTGGTCAAAGTAGTGATAGTTTGATGTGGGGAAATCGGGAGGGAATTCTTGATGCACTTTTTGATTTTGCTAGAAATAATCCTAATGTTATTTTAGAGTTTAAAACAAAGTCAAATAATATTAAATATTTTTTAGAAAATGAAGTTCCAAGAAATATTATTGTCACTTGGTCTTTAAATACACCAACGATTATAAAAAATGAGGAGCATCTTACAGCTTCATTAGATGAAAGAATCAATAGTGCAAGAGCTTTAGCCAATAAAGGAGTTCTTGTAGGATTTCATTTTCATCCAATTGTTGTTTATAAAAATTATTTGGATGATTATAAAAAGATATATGACACTTTAGTTGAAACTTTTCAACCAAATGAAGTAGTTCTTATCTCTATGGGGACACTTACATTTATAAAACCTGTGATTAAACAACTTCGTGCAAGGGAAATGAAAACAAAAATATTACAAATGCCTTTTGAAACAATCAATGGAAAACAGTCTTATAGTATAGAAACTAAAAAAGAGATGTTTTCACACCTTTATAATAGCTTTAAACCTTGGCATGGAAAAGTATATTTTTATATGTGTATGGAAGCTCATGACTTATGGAAAGATGTTTTTGGATATGAATATGCTACAAATAATCAAATGGAAGATATGATGAAAATGGCATATATGGATAAAATTAGGAATCATCACTCTTAAATTTGTCAATCTAAGTCATTTCTATCTTCAAAATCTTTTCTAATTTGATTAACCACATTATTTATTTGAATAAGACTTCCTGTATCTTTTAGCCCATGAGTTAATTTATCTAAATTAGCAAGCATAGGCTTGAATTTTTCTATTGCAGATTTTGCAATCCATTTATCAAGTGTTGGCTTTGCTTTTATATCAATAAACATCAAGACTAACTCTTGGTTTCCTAAGAGAGCTGCATATACTATTGGTAATATTCCATAATTATCTGGTATATTTTTAATCCTTATATCTATATGATTAATAATTCTTATTATGTTTGTATTTCCTTTCCAAACAGCAGTATGAATGGCAGTTCTCCCTAATTGATCAGCAATCGTATAATCAAATTTTACTACTTGTACAAGTGTTTTAAAAAGATTAATATTACAAGGTGTTTCAAAAAGTAATTTACATATAACAGTCCAACCTGTATTATCTTGTATATTATGATTCACTTTTGCACTCACTAACATAATTAAAACACTTTTAAAATCAATTTTTTCATTATTGTCTTTAAATACCTTAAGAACATATTCGAAAAAAATATTGTGCCCAATTTTATTTAATTTATATATATCAAGTCCTGCACTAGAATATGTTTTGAAGAGCATTATATTATTGTACATTAAGGGTTTATAAAAAAGGGGATTTCCTGTTGAGTCTAAAAAGTTAAGATCTTTTTTGTTATATCTTAATAACTCTTTTAAAATTCTATTAAAATGATTGTTTTTTTGATCAAGATGTAATTTTTTATTATCTTCTTTTGTTATATTTTCTTCTGATGCTTGAAGTACAATATCATTAATCTCTTCATACAGCGTTTTATTTTGTTCATTTAGTATTGTAGGATCTGCTTTGTATTTTAATAGATTAACAATAATATTAAAATTTTCTATACCATCATAAACAGCTATGGCTAATGCAGTTTGCTTTTTTTTATTTTGAATATTGGTATTTATTCTTAGTTCAAGAAGAAGTTCAATAAGCTCCATATCTTTAAATCGTACAGCTTTAAATAATGCAGTTTCGTTATTCTCATCAAATGCACTTATATCTAAACCTTTCTCAGAAAGTTTTCTAAGCATAGGTAATAAGTCGTGTCTTCTATCTCTATTAAGTTCTTCTTTTGCTTTTATTAACTCATTTACAATTCCAATAGTTATAGAGTTCTTATTTGCTATTTTTGCATTAATATCAAAACCTTGTTCAATAGCACAAATAAGTATATTATAGTTTTCCATCCCCTTGATTGCACAATCATATAAAAAAGAGCTACCATTGTTATTAATTATAGTTGGATTGGCACCATTTTCAATTAGCATCATTCCAATCTCATTATTCATTTTTATATATTTATGTTGAAAAATAGAGTTATTGTCAGTGTCAAGGTGATTTAATTCAAGCTCTTTAAATGTTAGTAGGTAATTGATAACCTCTTTATTTCCATAGGATAAAGCATCGTACATAACATTTCGTTTCTTTCTATCTGTAGAATTTATATCAGCCTTATATTCCAATAAAATTTTAATCGTTTTAAGATCACCAAGTATTACACTATTTTGTAATAGTGTTCTTTCAAATTGATCTTTCTTATTAATATTAATATTGCAGTTTTGTAGCATAGATTGTATGATTTTATAATTTTGATTATCAATGGCAATCTCTATAGGTCTTTTACTATTATTATCTTCTGTATCTGCTTTTATTTTCTTTGAAATAAGCCATTGTGCACTTTTGAGTTTTTTGGCTTTTAATGTTATGTGTAAAAATGATTGTGAATCGTTATTTTTATGATTAATATTTATATCGCCACTACTAATAATTTTATCAAGTATTTGAGTGTTGGGATCTTTTTTTAAAAGTTCTAATTCAAATTGCTCATAAGGTGACTGCTTTTTTGAAAACAGTTTTTTTAACAAATTAAGTCCTTTTGATTAGTTTATTTTTTGCTTTATGACTTTTTATTATTAAAGATAAAGAGAAGATATATTATATCATAAATAATAGTTAAATTAACATTTTAAATAGTTATTAAATTTAAAAAAATGAAAAGAGACTTGTTTTTATTTAAAGTAAAGAATTATATTTTCAATATAAATAGACGACAAGTTTTTTTGTATAATTATAAGTAATTACATTATTTATATTACTTTACTTTAAGATGATATGATTTATCATAGATAGTATAAAAATATAAGATATTATTATAAGTATAACTTTTTTGTAAATTATTTTACCCTCTAGAAGAATAAAGGATTTAATATGGATATTTTAATTAGAGCCATGTTATTAGTATTATTATTTTTCAACTTATTATATGCTGATATACAAGAAAAAGATAAGATTTATAATGTAGTAGTACCTAAAAGTTGGTTACCTTATTATACTATAGATAGTAGTGGTAATACTAGTGGTTTTGCTATAGATTTATTTGAAGAGATAGCAAAAGATATTGATATAAAATATCGTTATGTAGAAGTTTCTAATTGGCATCAGTTTTGGAGATTATTTCATGAAGGCAAAATTGATATTATTCCAGATATCGGGATAACAGACAAAAGAAAAAAGTTTGTACTGTATTCTCAGCCCTCAAATACTTTTGAGATAAAAATTTACAAGCGAGTTTACTCAAAACATCTTAAATCAATAAAAGATTTTGAAGATAAAATTATTGCAGTAGTTGGGAATAATGTTGGAATAAATTTAAGAGATAAATATCCAAAGGTTATTCTAAAAGTATATGAAAATCGTTTTGATGCTTTTTATGCATTGCTCGCTGGAAAAGTAGATGGTTTTTGTTATCCTAAACCTCTTATAGAATATACTTTAAAAAAATTAAATCTTCAAGATAAAGTTGAATCCTTAGATGAAAATATATATGAAATAAAACGAGCAATAGGAGTTGCTCCTATTCATAAAGAGTTATTAGAAAAAATAAATGAATCTTTTGAAAAACTCAAAAAAAATGGAATTTATGATAAAATATATAAAAAATGGTTTGGAAAAGAAAAGCTTATAGAACTCTCCTATGAGCAAATGGTATATATGACAATTATTATGCTACTTGGACTTGGAGGACTTTTCTCTTTAACAGTTTTTTATAGTATTAGAAAAAAATGGTTGATGACTGAAGATGTTTTAATACATGAATTAGATATTCGTACAAAAGATTTACAAGAAGCATATGCCAAGGTAGAACAGCTAGCTACCATAGATACATTAACGGGTGTTTTTAATAGGAGACATTTTTTTAACATAGCAAAACAGTATCTTGAGATTGCTAAACGAAATAAAAGTGAATTATGTGTTGTTTCATTTGATCTTGATAAATTTAAAAATATTAATGATACTTATGGTCATCAAGCTGGAGACAAAGTGTTGATTGAGTTTACTAATATAGTAAATCATTTTATGAGGAAAAGTGATATTTTTGGTCGTATTGGTGGTGAAGAGTTTGTCTCAATTATGCAAAATACTTCAATCAAAGATGCTATACTTGTATGTGAAAAGATAAGAAAAAAAGCTGAAAGTAGTTCTATTGAGTACAAAGAGGATATAATTGACTTTTCTGTAAGTATTGGAATTGTTGAGTTAAGTTATGAATCATCAATAGATGAATTATTGGAAAAATCAGATATTGCATTGTATAGAGCAAAAGAGAATGGTAGAAATATGATAGTTGAGTATAAAGAAGGTGAAAGTTAGTGTTACATACAATAGTTGATTTTATAGTAAATACAGTAAGTGATTTTGGGTATATTGGAATATTTATAATGATGTTTTTAGAAAGTTCATTTTTCCCATTTCCAAGTGAAGTGGTAATGATACCTGCTGGTTACCTTGCCTCAAAAGGTGAGATGAATATTTATGTTGCTATTGTTGCAGGAATTTTAGGAAGTTTAGTTGGGGCTGTTTTTAATTATTTTTTAGCTGTACGATATGGAAGAGCTTTTTTATCAAAATATGGAAAGTATGTTTTAGTAAAAGAGGAAACATTACAAAAGATGGAAGATTTTTTTGATAAGCATGGGCATATTTCTACTTTTAGTGGGAGACTTATTCCTGCTGTGAGACAATATATATCACTTCCAGCAGGACTTGCACGGATGAACCTGTGGAAGTTTTCACTTTATACGAGTTTAGGGGCAAGTATTTGGGTTATAATTCTTACCCTTTTGGGATACTTTATAGGGGCAAATCAAACATTGATAGATGAGTATTTACAAATTATTATTATCTCTATATTGGCTTTACTATTTATAGGAATATTATTTTATATACGATTAAAAATGAAGAAAGAGATTACAAAATGAATGCAATAGTTACAGGATATAGTTCAGGTATAGGAAAAGCAATCTGTGAAGAGTTGGAACTTCATGGATACACTATCATAAAATTAACATCAAGACTTGAGGATATAGCATCTTTGGAAAAAGAGGTAAGAGATATTTTAAAAAATCAAGAGATTGATTTACTAGTTAATTGTGCAGGTATTGGTGTTTTTGTACCTCATGAAGAGATAAGTATTGCTAAAATAAAAGAGGTGATTGATATAAATTTGACAGCACCGATTATTTTGACAAATCTTGTGTTACGAAGTTTGAAAAAGCAAGAAGGAAAAATCATCAATATAAGTTCAATAGAAGCTACAAAACATTCTAAGTTTTCAGCACTTTATACTGCTACAAAATCAGGACTTAGAGATTTTGGACTGAGTTTATTTGAAGAATTGCGTAAAAGTGGGGTATCAGTAACAAATATAAATCCAGATTTAACAACAACTAATTTTTTTGATGAGTTACAGTTTGAGCCTGTAAAAGAAGATGACACTTCTCTTTTACCACAAACAATTGCACAAACAGTGATAAATATTTTAAATACAAAAGGTGTGGTAACAGATATGACTATTAGACCACAAAAATTTGCTATAAAAAAGAAGTAATTATTTTATAAGATTATATTCTTGAAACAGAGTATTCACACAACTTTCTATCATAGAATATACAGTAGTAAATCCTTCAAAGCCATCGAAAAAATAAGGGTCAGGTACATCCTCTCCATTACAACCAAAATCTCCTAGTAAGAGAGGATTCTGACATCCTATTTTTTTGAGATTTGAGATATTACTATTATCTAGTCCTATAATTAAATCAAAGGTTTTAAAGTCTTTTTTTGTAACTTGCCTTCCTTTATAGTTTGAGATATTTAAAGAGTTTTGTAAGGCAACTTTTTGTGAATTTTCACAAGGTGCTTCATCTATATGCCAACTTCCTGTTCCTGCACTATCTATTATAATATTTAAATTATTTTTTGTAACAATATCTTGGGCTATCGCTTGGGCAAGTGGAGAGCGGCAAATATTGCCAAGACATACAAAAAGGATACTTGATATTTGTTTATTTGATTCCAATATTTAGATACCTTCTCATCTTTTTAATCTCTTTGAAGTTTGCATCGCATAAGATAAGTTTCTTTTCATCATCTTTTATCACATCACCAAAAGGGGAGATGATAGCACTACTTTTTGCCATATCATCATTTGCACTATCTGAGGCAATTACAAAACATTGATTTGCAACAGCTAGTGCACGGGTAAGTATTTCAAAGTTTTGTTTTCTTCGTAATCCCCACATAGCAGGTACAAGAACCACATCTGCACCTTGTACTTTTTTCCATAGTTCAATATATCGTAACTCAAAACAGATAAGAGTAGCCACTTTTAACCCATCTATATTTATGATTTTGATATCTTTTTCATCTCCAGCACTAAAATATACTCTTTCATCATTGAGTACAAAAAGTTTTGCTTTTGATTGGGTATGTACGATTTTCCCTTTGTGAAAAATATGTAAAGTATTAAAATAGTTTTTATTTTTTTTTGTAGTGAATGTGAGTGCTATAGTTTTAGTTTCTGAGAGTATTTTTAAAACTTCTATGGCACGAGAACTAAAAGCCACAGCTTCATCTATCCTCTCATAAGCATAACCAGTAAGATACAACTCTGGGGCTAGTATGAAAGAGTTATTTGGAGAGTTTTTTATCTGTTTTGCTAATCGCTGTAAGTTTTTTTCAAAATTGTCTGAAGTTTTGAGTTGTAGTGCTATTAAGTTCATCTATTAAAATCCTAATCTTTTTTTAATCTCTTCCTCTTCTGTTGATGAAGATTTACTAGAATTAGCAAAATCTTCTTTTATTTTATTAAGATTGTTTAGCTTGTCTTCTAATTTATCTAATTGAATTTTTTTATTAACCCTTGATTGAGAAGGGGTGTTTTTTTTAGGAGTATCAGTTGAAGAGGAAAATGCATAATCATTATCTGTATTGACAAAGTTTTTAAACTCCTCTTTTTCAAGTTTTCTCTCCAATTTAGAGATACTTATAGTTCTGTCTTTTTCTGTGTTGTGGATTTGTTTGTTGAGCTCTTTGTTTATTTTTTCTAACTCATTGATGATTGAATTTTTGTTTTCAAGTTGTTGTTTAAAATCTTCAATTCTCTTCTCTATATTGTCCATAAATTGTTCATGTTGGAGTTTTATAGAATCGAACTCTTTATTTTTTATATTGAGTTGTTCCTCTTTCATTTTTAACTCTTCTGATAAAAACATATTTTTATTTTTTATCTCTGAGATAGTATCTTCTAGTCTTTCTTGTTCATTAAAAGCAGTTTTACATTCGTGCTTTAAAGTACCTATTGTATTCTTTAGATTTAATACTTCCTCTTCAAAGTTTTTTATACTCTGTTCTTTTTCATCCAAATTATCACTTATATTTGAAAGAACATTCTCAATAAGAAGTATTTGACTATTTTTACTTGCCATAATTAGTTTTTATTAGAAGTCATCAAAATCGATGCTTCCTTTAGAGTAGTTTACAACATTCCCTTCAAAGAAGTTTGTTCTTTGGTCATTGAATGAACTGTAACCATCTACCCAAGGAATTGGATGTTTTACACCATACTCTACTTCATATCCAACTGCTTCAAGTCTTCTATCCGCAAGGTATTCAATATATTGTCTAATAATATCTTTTGTAAATCCTAGGATTTGTCCTTGAGTGATATAATCTCCCCAGCTAGCTTCTAAATCAACTGCTTTTCTAAACATAACTCTCACTTGTTCTTCAAGTTCAGGTGTGAAAAGTTCAGGTCTCTCTTTTTTTGTACTATTAATCATATTTTGGAATAACAATAGATGTGTTACTTCATCTCTTTGGATGAACTTAATCATTTGTGAAGAACCTAACATTTTTCCAGATTTTCCAAGTGCATACATAGCTGCGAATCCAGCATAAAAGTATAGACCTTCAAGTATTTGATTTGCAAACATTGCTAAAACTATTTTTTCATCAGTTATTTCACCACTTAAGTTTTCATAAGTACCAGCGATGAAGTTATTTTTCTCTTGAAGTTTTGCATCAGTTTTCCACATATCATATATTAAGTCTGTATTATCAGAGATTGACTCTACCATAACTGCATAAGATTTACTGTGATTTGCTTCTTCGTATGATTGTCTTGAAAGACAAGCATTGATTTCTGGTGCTGTTATATATGGATTGATGTTATCCATCAAGTTATTTGTTTGTAAAGAATCCATAAAAATAAGTTGTGATAAAACTAAATCGTACATTCTTTTTTCAGGAGGTGTAAGATATT
Organism: Arcobacteraceae bacterium; assembly: GCA_963667095.1. Classification (GTDB taxonomy): domain Bacteria; phylum Campylobacterota; class Campylobacteria; order Campylobacterales; family Arcobacteraceae; genus JAIOSF01. The sequence goes on from OY762960.1 coordinate 1,015,242, forward strand.
TATAATCTTTCGCATCTTGTGTCATTTGTACTTCTCTTGGAAACCAAGTATTCCCTTCCATTTGATCCCAAAGTCTAGATGCCCATTCATATTTACATCTTGTAAAGTTTATCATACCATCTGGATTTCCACCAAATGTTCTTCTGTCATTTAGATTTTCAGTTGATTGCGGGTTGTATATCGTTTTTCTATCCATTGTTTACTCTTTTATTTTTAGTATATAATTTTCATAGTATATTTTGTAGTTCTTTAATGGCAGGTTATCTTATTGACAACCTACACACTCTTGACTTCTATCTGCAACATCTGCAACAGCTTCAGGTGATTGACTTCTTAGGTAGTAAGTTGACTTTAATCCTAGTTGCCAAGCTAATGTATATATCTCATGTAGATATTTACCACTTGCTTTATCTAAAGACATAAAGATGTTTGTACTTTGTCCTTGGTCAATCCACTTTTGTCTAATAGCAGCAGCTTTTATGATATCTGTTTGCTCTACTTCATACGCTGGTGTATAGAAATTCCAAGTATCAGGACTTAGGTTTGGTACTACTACTGGGATTTGACCACTTAAGTTTTCTTCAAACCATTTTCTTTTATACACAGGTTCAATTGCTTGTGTTGTACCTACTAAAATTGAGATAGATGATGTTGGTGCTATAGCCATAAGGTAACCATTTCTTATACCTTGAGTCTTCACTTTTTCTCGTAAAGCTTCCCAGTCACATCCTGTATCAAATAGGTCTCTTTGAATAAGTGCATTTACTGCTGGAGTTGCATGATCCATTGGCATAATACCTTTTGACCATTTAGAACCTTCAAATGTAGGGTAAATACCTTTTTCTTTTGCTAAATCAGAAGATGCACTGATAGCATTGTAACTAATAGCTTCCATAATCGAATCTATCTTTTTAAGATGGTCATCACTTCCCCATACAAGTTGTGATTCTGCAACCATTTGAGACTCACCCATTACTCCAAGACCTATTGCTCTTGTCTTTAGGTTCGTAGCTTTTACTTTTCTAAGTGGATAAAAGTTTAAATCTATAACATTATCAAGCATTCGTATTGCTGTCGGAAGTACTCTTTTGATATCTTCATTTGTATTTATTTTACTAAGGTTTACAGAAGCTAGATTACAAACAGCTGTATCACCGTCTATTTTTTCTTTTTCAACAATAAATATTTTCTTTCCATTTAGGCTGTCAAGTGCTGTGATTTTGTTTGCTTTTTTTACCATACCACTATCTACAGTTACTTTTTCTTCCTCTTCAAAAGTAAGAATTTCCCCATCTTCAAGTTCAATTTTCACTAAGTAATGATTTGGGTTTGTATTTTGGAAAATTTCTGTACAAAGGTTACTACTTCTTATAAATCCTGTATGGTCATTTGGATTTGCTCTGTTTGCATTGTCTTTGAAACATAAAAATGGACTTCCTGATTCAAAGTATGAAGTAAGAACTTTTTTCCATAAGCTTTTTGCTTTCATTTGTTCTTTTGTGATAGAGTCATCATTTTCATACTCTTCATATCTTTTTTCAAAGGCTTCACCGTTAAGACCTGATAAATCTTTCACTTCATAAGGGTCAAAGAGTGTCCAGTGCTCATCTGCTATAACTCTTTTCATAAATAAGTCATTTATCCAAAGTGCTGGGAATAAGTCGTGTGCTCTTCTTCTCTCTTCTCCTGAGTTTTTCTTTAGGTCAATAAAGTCTTCAATATCCATATGCCAAGGCTCTAGATAAACAGCAATAGCACCTTTTCTTGTACCTAGTTGATCAACTGCAATAGCAATATCATTTGTAATTTTCAAAAATGGAATTGTTCCTCCAGCTGCACTTTTGTGACCATCGATAACTCCACCAAGACTTCGTATAGAGTTCCAATCCCAGCCAATACCACCACCAAATTTAGATAATAGTGCCATCTCTTTGTATCCATCAAAAATACCTTCAATATTATCAGGGCTTGAACCTATATAACAAGATGAAAGTTGATGTCTATTTGTTCTTGCATTTGAAAGTGTTGGAGTAGCAAGCATCACTTCAAATTTAGAAATTACATCATAAAATTCTTTTGCTTTTTCTTGTTTGTTTTCTTCATTTTGTGCTAAGAACATAGCAATACCCATAAACATTTGTTGTGGTAATTCTATTGGTTGTTTATCATTGTTTTTTAGTAAATATCTATCATAAAGAGTTTTCATCCCAAGATAATTAAAAAGATAATCTCTTTTAGGATCAAGATAATTGCTTAAATCATCTAAGTCATAACCAGTTTCAAGTTCAGGAATAATTCTTCCAGCTTCTTGTCCATATCTTATATAATCTTTTAAATGACAGTATGCATTCCCTTTAATTCCATGTGTTGCTTTCCCAACTTTATGATAAAGGTCAAAAAGAAATAATCTTGCAGCTACAAAAGTCCAGTTTGGAACATCTATATCTATTTTTTCAACAGCTGTTTTGATAAGAGCATCTTGAATATCACTTGAACTCATCCCATCTATAAATTTAATTTGTGCGTCAATCTCTAATTCACTTTGGCTTACACCTGCTAAATCTTTTGTAGCTGAAATTGTATGTTTTTGAATTTTGGTTATATCTAAAACTTCTTGACGACCATTTCTTTTTTGTATCATTATTGCCATTAAAAACTCCATTAAATGTATTCGAAAACTATAGTAATAAACTTTGCCTATAATAAAAATTTGCTACTATAATTTCGTATTTTTAAAGATTTATTCTATCTAAAGTTACTTAAAATTGACCTATCTTTTTATTTAAAGTTGACTGATTTTTTTACTATAAATGGAGCTATTTTTTTGCTATATATTTTCTTCTAATTTCTTAACCATTTTTATATAAAAAATTAGATAAAATATCCAAAATTATGTAAAGCAAAAGGATGATTATGGCTGTAAAAGTTGCTATCAACGGTTTGGGAAGAATCGGAAGATGTGTTGCAAGAATTTGTGCTAATAGAGATGATGTAGAGTTAGTTGCTGCAAATGCTAGTGGTTCTGAAGAGATGATACAATATAATTTAAAATATGATTCAGTACACGGAAAAAGAGATGATATAAAAGTTGAAGATGGATATATTTATATTGGAAATGAAAAAGCAAAACTTTTAAATGAAAGAGATCCTGCCAAATTGGATTATGCAAGTTATGGTGTAGATGTTGTTTTAGAATGTACAGGTGCATTTTTAACAAAAGAATCAGTACAACCATATTTAGATAATGGAATAAAAAAAGTTGTATTCTCTGCACCTGCAAAAGATGATACAGATACATTTGTGATGGGTGTAAATGAAAAAACTTACTCAGGACAATCAATAGTATCAAATGCATCTTGTACTACAAATGGATTAGCACCAGTTGCTAAAGTACTTGATGATGCGTTTGGAATTGAGTGTGGACTAATGACAACTATCCACTCGTATACAGGAAGCCAACCTATCCTTGATGCAAAACATAAAAATGACCCAAGAAAAGCCAGAGCTGGTGCTACAAATTTAGTACCAAGTACAACAGGTGCTGCAAAAGCTATCGGAAAAGTTATGCCTCATTTAAATGGAAAATTAAATGGACAAGCTATAAGAGTACCAACACCAAATGTTTCAATGGTGGATTTAACAGTAACTTTAAATAAAAATGTAACAGTAGAAGAAGTTTGCAATGCATTTATACAAGCTGAAAATGGAGCATTAAAAGGTATCCTAGCAACAGATACAGAAGGACGAGTAAGTAGTGATTTTAATGGAGAAGAAAACTCAACTGTAGTTCCTCTTGATACAATTCAAGTAGTTGGGGATAATATGGTAAAAGTACTATCTTGGTATGACAATGAGTGGGGATATTCGTGTAGACTTGTAGATATGGGTGTACATGTTGCTACAAACTAATTTATAAAATTTAAGGGAAAAAATGAAGCTTCAAGAGATAAAAAATATAGATATAACTGGTAAAAAAGTATTTATAAGATGTGACTTTAATGTACCAGTTGATGAGTACCAAAATATTACAGATGATAGAAGAATTAGAAGTGCTTTAAGTACTATAAGATACTGTATAGATAATGATTGTGCCATTATTATCGCAAGTCATTTTGGAAGACCAAAAAATGGTTTTGAGGAAAAATATAGTTTAAAACCTGTAAAGCAAAGATTAAAAACATTGTTACAAATGGAAGAGATAAAATTAGCTCCTAGTATTGTTTGTGAAGAGACATTAAGAATGGCTAATGAGTTAAAAAATGGTGAAATAATGTTTTTAGAAAATATGCGATTTGAAGCAGGTGAAACTAAAAATGATCCAGAATTATCTAAAAAACTAGCATCTATGGCAGATGTTTATATCAATGATGCTTTTGGTGTATCTCATAGAGCGCATGCATCTGTTGAAGGGATTGCACAACATTTTGATATTAATCATAAAGCAGCTGGATTTTTACTAGCAAAAGAGATAAAGTTTTTTTATCATATTATTGAAGAACCTAAACGACCATTTGTAAGTATTGTAGGGGGAAGTAAAGTAAGTGGAAAACTTGAAGCGCTTTATAATCTTGTACCAAAAGTTGATAAAATCATCATAGGTGGTGGTATGGCATTTACTTTTCTTAAAGCACTTGGACATGAAGTTGGGAACTCTTTAGTTGAAGATGATTTAATACCTGAAGCTTTAAAAATAATGGAAGAGGCAAAAACACTAGGGGTGAAACTTTATCTACCTGTTGATGTTATTGCAGCAGAAGCTTTTGATAGTGAGTCTTTTGCAAAAGCAGTAACGGCACAAGAGATACCAAAAGGATGGATGGGATTAGATATAGGACCTGCATCGGCACTTTTATTTTCTCAAGCTTTAGAAGATGCACATACTATTCTTTGGAATGGACCAATGGGTGTATATGAGATGGATAAATTTGCAAAAGGAAGTACAAAACTATCTCATGCAGTTGCTTCTTCATATGCTACAACAGTAGTTGGTGGTGGTGATACAGCAGATTTAGTAAGAAGAACAGGAGATGAAGAGGAGATGACATTTATCTCTACTGGTGGTGGTGCTTCTTTAGAACTAATTGAGGGTAAAGTGTTACCTGGTGTAAAAGCACTTATTATTGAAGAATAGTTTTATTTTATGAATATATTGTTAAATGGTGTTGGAAGAGTTGGAAAATCTATAATAAGAATTGCCAACTCTAATGAAAATATCAATATTGTAGCAATAAATGAACTTAATTCAAATATTGATAATATAGCATATAGTATAAACTATGATTCTACTTATGGGCGATTTGAAGATAAATATAGTGTTTATGAAAGAACTATAAAAAACTCAAAAAATAATATTGAGATATTAAATTATTCAAAACTTACACAAATAGATTTTAAAAAGTATAAAATTGATGTAGTAGTAGATGCAAGTGGAAGTAAAGTAGATATTGAAGAACTTAAAAAACTCCCTTTGCAAAAAATCATTTTAACTCACCCTAATAAAAATGCAGATATCAATATAATAGCTGGAGTGAATGAAAAAGAACTTCAAAATCAATCTCACAAAATTATCTCAACAAGTTCTTGCAACGCAACAGCACTTTTACCTGTATTAAAAATTATTGATGAACATTTTTCTATAGAGTATGGAGATGTAACTACTATTCATCCATTGTTAAACCATCAAAAAACTTTAGATAGTGGATGTATAGGAAGTAGTGATAGAGATGTTGCTTGTAATTTTGAGTTTGGTAGAAGTGCAACGCAAAATATCATACCAAGTCGTACTACAACTATAGATGCTTGTTCTTATATTTTACCTCATATTAATGAAGAAAGTATCTCCTCTAGTTCTTTTAGAGTTCCAACTGCAACTGTGGGTGCAATTAATGTAGTTTTAAAACTACAAAGAGAGATAACAAAAGAGAAACTACTAGAAATTTTAGGACAATACCAAAATACACAAACTGCAAAAATAGTACTGAATAATTTTGAACCATTGGTTTCAAGTGATTTTGCTCAACAAGAATATACTTCAATTATTGACCATAGATTTACACAAGTGAAAAAAAATCAAATGTTAAAATTTGTTTTATGGTATGACAATGAGTGGGGGTATGCTTCTAAAGTAGTAGATATTATCAAAAGTTTGGCTTGTGATACAGCAATATAAAGAGGCTATTGAAAAAAGTAATATAGTCTCAAAAACAGATATTAATGGAATTATCACTTTTGTAAATGATGAATTTTGTAAAATTTCTGGCTATACAAGAGAAGAACTTCTTGGAAAAAATCACAATATAGTAAGAGACCCAAGTGTCCCAGCTTCAAACTTCAAACTTCTTTGGGATACTATAAAAGCTAAAAAAACATATAAAAGCACAGTTAAAAATCGAAAAAAAGATGGCACAGTTTTTTATGTAAATACAACAGTAATCCCTATACTTGATAAAAATGGAGATATTGAAGAGTTTATTGCCATACGCTATGATGTAACAAAAGAGGTTCTTTTAAAAAAAGAGTTAGAAAAAAAAGAACTTGAACTTAAACAATTAAATAAAACTTTAGAAAAAAAAGTTCAAACACAAACTTCACAATTATTGGAACTAAATCAAACATTAGAGTTACGAGTTCAAGAAGAGATAGCTAAAAATGAAGAGAAACAAAAAATTATGTTTTGGCAATCAAGACTTGCAAGCCTTGGACAGATGCTTGCAAATGTGGCTCATCAATGGAGACAACCACTCACACAGCTAAATCTTAATATTTTTAATCTGAAAAATGCTTCTTTAAAAGATGAAAAAGATGAGGTGATACATTTTTATAATGAGAGTAAAAATGTTATTCAAAATATGTCAACGACTATAGATGATTTTACAAACTTTTTTAAGCCAAATAAAGAGAAAAAATACTTTAATTTAGAAGAAAGTATTCAAGAAGTAAAAGGAATTTTAGAACAAAGCATAATTAAAGAGCAAATATCTATAGAGTTAGATTTCCACGAGATAACTCTTTTAGGTATTCCAAATGAACTGTCACAAGTAATAATCAATCTAATACAAAACGCCAAAGATGCATTTAAAGATAACAATATTACAAAAAAAAAGATCACTATAACTACAAAAAAAGTTGAACAATTTGCAATTATAGAGATTCAAGATAATGCAGGTGGAATTTCAGAAGAAATCATCGATAAAGTATTTGAACCCTATTTTACTACAAAACATTCAAGCAGTGGAACTGGACTTGGACTTTTTATGTCAAAAATGATTTGTGAACAAGGTTTTAATGGTACAATAAATCTTATAAATAATAACGATGGAATACTTATTACTATAAAAATACCTTTGGAGGGATAATGTGAATTATAATTCTTTAAAAGATTTAAAAGTTTTATTAGTTGAAGATGAAGAAAACTTAGCAACTTTGTTAAAAAGTAGTATAGGGGAGTATTTTTATAGTTTTTCAATAGCTTGTGATGGGAAAGATGGAGTAGATAAATTTAAAAAAGTTTTACCAGATATAGTTATCTCTGACATTATGATGCCGAAATTAGATGGTTTACAGATGGCAGAAAAGATAAAAAAGATAAATCCAAATGTGCCTATTATTATCTTAAGTGCTTTTAGTGAAAAAGAAAAATTACTCAATGCGATTGATGTTGGTGTTGTAAAATATTTTATAAAACCATTTGACCCTGATGAACTTTTAGAGTATTTAAATACTTTAAGTAAAAGTATTCAAAGTGAACCATTTGTTTTTAATGATGGATTTACTTTTAATAAAACAAAAAGAAGTTTATATAAAGATGGAAAGTATGTTCCTTTATCAAAAAGAGAAGTAGTTTTTATAGAACTATTACTCAAAAATATTACAGAGATAACAGATTCTGAAACAATCAAAGCTACACTTTGGAGTGATGGAAGTGGTACAGACATTACATTAAGAAGTTTTATTAAAAGATTACGGATAAAAACTTCAAAAGATTTAATCAATAATATTAAAGGGGAAGGGTACCAAATAGTTTTACCATAATTTATCGCCAAACTATAGGAATTTTATCTACTAATAATACCTTATTAAAACTGTTTATAGGTTCAGAGATATTCCCAATATTTTGAGTTGTTGGTAAAAACTTTTGTAAGTAATAAGTCTTTTTATAGCCTCTATTATATAGGTCATTAATGATTACATTAATATCATCTTCATTTAATAAATCACTATGTATGGTTGTTCTTACTTCAAATTCAATAGTACTTGTAATAAGCAGGTCTAAACTTTTTGAAAAATTTTCATAAAAATTTGAGTGAGTGATGGATTGAAACTTTTTTTTTGGTGCTTTATAATCTAGTGCAACATAATCAAGAAGATTAAGTTCCAATAGTTGTTGTAATAATAAATGGTTCGTCCCATTTGTGTCAAGTTTGATTTTAAATCTAAGTTTTTTTAGGGCTTGACAAAATGGGACTAGGTTATTTTGGGTTGCTTCTCCACCTGATAAAACAACACCATCAAGTAGTCCAACTCTTGTTTTTAAAAAATTTAAAATATCCTCAAAAGAGTATTTTCCTTTTTTATTAAAAACAATATCTTTGTTGTAACAATAATCACACCGCATATTGCATCTACTCATCCAAACTATACACGATAAATGATTTGGAAAATCAAGGTGTGTAAATGGTGTTAAATCATAAACAATTTTTTGATTCAATAAATTGTTTTCTTTGTTTATGCTCACCTATTTTTCCTACATTAAAACTTTCAACTGGACGATGATAGCCCATAACTCTTGTATATACAATGCACTTTTGTCTTTTATGATTGACTTTTTCTAGTTGTTGTGTTTTATCCATTTTGTATCCTTTTTAAATAGTTATTTATGATGCTAAGGCTATATTTTCTAAAAGCTCTTCATCACATTTTGGGCAATATTCATGCTCTCCTGCAATATATCCATGTTTTGGACAAACTGAAAAAAGTGGAGTAACTGTAATATATGGCAACCTATAATTAGAGATAACATTTTTTACTAGTTTTCTACAAGCTTCTGTTGAACTTATTTGCTCTTTCATATACAGATGAAGTACGGTACCTCCTGTATATTTACACTGTAATTCATCTTGTAAATCAAGTGCAAAAAATGGATCGTTTGTTAAATCAACAGGAATTTGAGAAGAGTTTGTATAATAAATATTCTCATCTATCCCCGCTTGTATAATAGAATCTTGATATCTTTTCTTATCCTCTTTTGCAAACCTATAAGTAGTACCCTCAGCTGGCGTTGCTTCTAAATTGTAAAGATTTCCAGTTTTTTCTTGATACTGCACCATTCTTTCTCTCATATGATTTAAGACTTCTATGGCAAACTCTTCTCCTTGGGAACTACTTATATCATAACTATCACTTGTAAAGTTTCTTATCATCTCATTGATTCCATTTACTCCGATAGTTGAAAAATGGTTGTTAAAACCAGGTAAATATCTTTTTGTATAAGGGTATAATCCTCTTTCAAACATCTCTTGTATAAAAACCCTTTTCTTTTCTAGTGTTGATGATGCATAGTCCATAAGCTGATTGAGTCTTAGAAATAAAGCCTCTTTATCACCTTTGTGTAAAAAGCCAAGTCTTGCCATATTTATAGTAACAACACCAATACTTCCTGTCATCTCAGCCGAGCCAAAAAGACCACCACCTCTTTTTAAGAGTTCTCGTAAATCAAGTTGTAATCTACAACACATACTTCTTACATGACCTGGTTTATAGGCTTCTTCATTTTGGATTAACTTTCCATTTTCATCTCTTTTATACTGGCTACCTATAAAGTTTTGGAAATAAGAGGAACCTACTTTGGCTGTATTTTCAAACAGTAAATCTGTATTTTCTCCATACCAATCAAAATCTTCAGTTATATTTACTGTAGGGATTGGGAAAGTAAAAGGCTGTCCATCTTTATCACCTTGGGTCATTATCTCATAATAGGCTCTATTTATAAGGTTCATCTCTTTTTGAAATTTTGCATAAGTCATCTCTTCAAAACTATTACACCCTCTTTTTTTAATTTCTTCGAGTAACTCTTTATCTTGCATATCTCTTAACAGATGCGTTTGTTTTCGTGTTGGGATTTGTCCTTTTAAATCTTCTGGTACAGTCCAATCTATAGTGATATTTGTAAAAGGAGATTGTCCCCATCTTGCTGGAACATTGAGATTATAGATAAAACTTCTTACAGCTTTTTTAATCTCTTTATATTCAAGTTTATCTTTAAATATATAAGGTGCTAGATAAGTATCAAAAGAGGAAAAAGCTTGCGCTCCTGCCCATTCACTTTGTAAAATTCCAAGGAAATTTGCCATTTGACCTAATGCTTCCCTAAAATGTTTTGGAGCATCACTTTCAACTCTTCCCCTAACGCCATTAAATCCCTCATCAAGTAATGCTCGTAAACTCCAACCAGCACAATACCCAGTCAAACAATCTAAGTCGTGAATATGATAGTCGCCATTTCGATGTGCATAGCCTTCCTCTTTACTGTAAATTTTATCTAGCCAATAGTTTGCGATAACTTTTCCTGCTGAGTTATTCACTAAACCAGCATTTGAATATCCTGTATTTGAATTAGCCTTTATTCTCCAGTCGTTTCCATTGATATATTCTTCTATGGTTTGGGTTGAGTTTATGTAGGTTGTATCTTCTTCTAAAAATCTATCTCTTTGCATTTTGTGCATATGTCTATATAAAATAAAAGATCGCATAACATCAAAATATCTACTCTTATAAAGTTCTTGTTCTATTAAATCTTGTATATCTTCAACGGCGATGATTCTTTTATTTTTTAATTTTTCTAAAACATTAAAAAAGATAGTATTATTATAAGTTGTGTGTTCACTTTTAAAAGCTTTTTTAATCGCATCTTCAATTTTATAAGATGCAAACTCTTCAAAACTACCATCTCTTTTTAAAATATTTTCAACCATATTTTGCCCCTTGTTTAATTTAGCTTCATAATCTAAACAATCGTAGTTTATAGGAATGATTGTTAAATAAATATGATAAAAATTGTCACGAAAAAGTCATAAATAGTTTTTATGTAAAATTAGGGTATCTATTAATATTACTTTTAATTATTATTACTTATAATTTTTTCTTATTAAGTTGAATAAAAGTTATAGTGTTCTATAGTTAAATATATAAGAAAAAGGATGGGAAAATGAAAAGAATAGCTTTACTACTTTTAATTACATTTGGATTTGTATTGGCAAATGATGTACAAATATTTAGTGTAGATAACAAAGATGGAAAGATAACTCCAAAAACAATAGAAGCTGAGTTTAAAAAGAATGGCTTTTATATCAATGATAATCGTGATATGAATGGTCCGTTTATGAAACAGTTTAATAATACTGATTTTAAAGTGTATAACTTATTTACTTTGTATCATATTGAATCTGTTCATAATCTTGCACAAAAGTATCCTCGGATTGGACTTTTTACACCAATGAGTATGTCTATTTATACAAAAAAAAGTGAGGATACTATTCATGTGTCATCTTTAACAGTTGATGCAATGTCAAAAATATCAGGAATACCTGCCTCAAATCCTGATTTACAAAGAATTGGAAAATTAGTAAAAGAGATTCTAGCTAAATCAATACCAAATGGAAAATTTGAAACTATACCATATAAAGTTTCTGCAACACAAAAAGAACTTATTACAAAAATGCATATAGAGTTTGACCCAGAAACTTGGGAAGATGATAGCGAGGGATTTATTGAAGATTTTGAAGCTCAGTTAGAGATGCGAGGTTTTGTACAAGCTGGATTTACAGATATCAATTATGATTTCAAAGCATCTGGAGATGATATGTACGATATGTTTGTATCTGAATCTATTTGTAAACTTCCTGTAATTTATGCTGTTGCAAAAACAAGACCAGAAGCTGGTGCATTTGCTCCTTGTAGTATCTCAATGTATAAGAAAAAAGGAAATAACACTATGTATGTAGAGTATCCAAATGTTTATAATTGGATAGCATCGTTAACAATTGGAGATAAAGAAGCAATTAAAGAACTTCTTGAAGCACAAGCAAAAATGGAAACGATACTTTATAACTTAAAAGAGTAATAATTATATAATACTTTTTATAACTTTATGATAGAATACTACTTTTAAAAAATATTTTATAAAGGGTTTCCATCATGAAGATTATAGCAAGTAATTTTAAAACCAATCATACTAGAAATAGTACAAAAAAATTCATAAATGCTATAGATGAGTTTCTTGTTAGTAATAATATAGAAAACGAAGTTTTAGTATTCCCTACAGCAACCTCAATAGATAAATTCAATATAAAACCTAATTTAAGTATAGGTGTTCAAAATGCATACTATACAAAAAATGGTTCTTTTACTGGAGAAATTGGTACAGAACAATTAGACGAATTTGATATAAAAACAATACTTATTGGACATAGTGAAAGAAGACATATTTTAGGGGAAACTCAAAAAGAGATTGCCTTAAAATATAATTATTATAAAGCCTTAGGGTATAAAATAATATATTGTGTAGGGGAACCTTTAGAAGTAAATGAGACAGGGATAACTGAAACATTGGGATATATTTGGGAACAATTTGATGGAATAGATTTATCTTATGATAATTTAATTATTGCGTATGAGCCTGTATGGGCTATTGGGACAGGAAAAGTTCCATCGGCTGAAGATATAACACTAATACACAAAAAAATAAAGAAAAAAGTGACTCAACCCTTATTATATGGAGGAAGTGTAAAAGTATCAAATATAAGTGAAATATTAGATATACCAAATGTAGATGGTACATTAATTGGTAGTGGTTCTTGGGATGTGGAAGATTTTAAAAAAATGATAAAAATTACAAGTGAAAAACAATAAGAGAGGAATGAAAATGTTGATGAATGGTAAAAAAGGTATTATATTAGGTGTTGCGAATAATAAATCTATAGCGTATGGGATAGCGAAGCAATGTGCAGCGCAAGGTGCACAAATAGCATTTACATATTTAAATGACTCATTGAAAAAAAGAGTTGTTCCAATTGCTGAAGAGTTTGGAAGTGGTGACCTAGTATATCCTTGTGATGTGAGTAATCCAGAAGAGATAAAAGCATTAAAAGAGTCTTTAGAAAAAGATATGGGACAAATTGATTTCATCGTACATTCAATTGCCTTTGCACCAAAAGAGGGATTAAGCGGTAGATTTTATGATATCACTAAAAATGCTTTTGATGTAGCTATGGATATTTCTGTATATTCTCTTATTGAGGTTACAAGAGAGTTAAAACCACTTATGAGTGATAATTGTTCTATTTTAACACTTTCTTATTATGGTGGAGTAAAATATATTCCAAATTATAACCTTATGGGTGTAGCAAAAGCAGCACTTGAAATGACTACAAAATATCTTGCAGAAGATTTAGGAAAAGATGGTATTAGAGTAAATGCTATTAGTGCTGGTCCTATTAAAACTTTAGCAGCTGCTGGAATTAGTGATTTTAGATTTATGTTAAAATGGAATGAAGCACATTCTCCATTAAAGAAAAATGTAACAACTGATGAGGTTGGAAACAGTGGTATGTATCTACTTTCTGATTTAAGTAGTGCAGTTACTGGTGAGATTCATTATGTGGATTGTGGATTTAATATTATGGGAATGCCTGCTGTTGAATTCAACGAAGAAGGGAAGCCGACAATTGCCTGGAATGGTGAAAGTCGTTAAAAAAGAGTGAACAGTTTCACTCTTTTAGACTTTCACGAGATTTGGTTGTGTAAAAGAAATTTTTAATTTCGTCTTTGCACCCAAATCACCGTAACTGACAGTTTATTGCTTATGAAATATTTTTTTCTCTTTTTACTCTTATCTATATCTATTTTTGCAAAAGTAGATATTAACCTTTCTCATACAAATATAAAACACGGTACATCGTTTGCTGTAATATTACAAAGTGATAAAAACTTATCACAAGCTCCCAATGTAATTTTTAAAGATAAAACTTATCAGATGTTTACTATTAATGGAAGTATTCAAAACTATGAAGTTTTTATTCCTGTAGATTATCACAATCTTAAACAAGAAGAAAATGTACAAGTACGGTATTTAGAAGGTGAACAGTTAGTAAAGAAAAATATCTCTATAAATATTGTTGATGGTAAATATAGACAAAATGAGATTATAAAAGTAGCTAAAGGAAAAGTGACACTCTCTTCAAAAAACAAAGAAAAAACAGCTAAAGAGTACAATACAGTTTTTAAAAATGTTTACTCAGTGGTTACCTTATATGACTTAACAAATAACTCAACTTTTGAACTTCCTATGGATAGCAAAATCACAAGCGCCTTTGGAAATGCTAGAGTATATAATGGTGTAGCAAAAAGCTATCATACAGGGACTGATTTTCGAGCAAAAGTTGGAGATGAGGTAAGAGCTTCAAATGATGGAAAAGTAGTCCTTACTATGAATAGATTTTATCTAGGAAAAGTTATCTATATTGACCACGGAAGAGGAGCTTATACATACTATTCTCATTTGAGTAAAATCTTAGTCAAAGAGGGAGATAAAATCAAAAAAAGGCAAATCATAGCCAAAAGTGGAAAAACAGGAAGAATCACAGGCCCTCATCTTCACTATGCAGTACGACTTTATAATACTACAGTTGATCCTTTGCAATATACATCGCTGTATAATGAGATAGTGAGGAAATATCACTAATACTTTTTTTATAGTAAAATAATCATAAATGGTTTATTTAAGGTTGTTATCGTTGTTTTAATAAATAACATTTCTGATATATGTTATTTATTGATTTTTAGGCTAGCTTGTATATAATGCATATTTAATAAATAGTTATACAAGGAATAACATGAAACTTATATTTAAAATATTAATATTTTTAATCGCAATGCTTTTATTGTCAGGTTGTACAAGAAGTCTACCTCCAACATTACCTGCTAATTATTATTACGAAGGTAGTTACATTGATATTCATTCTCCAAATGAAGAAGATTGGTCTTTAATGGGAAAATCAACACAAGGAATTGTTTTTGGAAAAAAAGGTAAAGAAAAAAGTGATAGCCAAATTGCTCAAGTTCTTTTTTTCCCACTACCACAAGATACTAAAAGTGAAAATGAATTTTTATCTTTAATTGAAGAAGAGTTTCATAAAAATACTAATAAAGATAGATTTAATATAATTGAATCTGATTTTCAATTATTTAATCAAAGAAAATATCCATGTGTTCAAGTAAAAGCTTTACTTAATGACAAAAAAGCCAAAACTTCTAGCTTTTCAACTGATTCATTAAAAATGAAGATTAAATCATTATATTGTAAAGACCCAAAAACAAAAAAAAGAGGATTTATGATTGGGTATTCGTACAGAGGAAAAACTATTGACTCTAATTTTAATGAGAAAGCAGATAGTTTTATAAGTGGTATTGAGTTTCCTGAATATAAGTAAGTTTTGTAAAATAAGTTAAAAAGTAGAATTGAATAATCAAGTGAATTCTTTCCTTTTTTTTTAATTTAACCGTTCCAAAGAGTATTCTAACAAAATTAACAATGTAATTAACATAATAGAAGAAAAACTATAAGAGTTGAAAAAGAAAAAAGACACCTAATCTCCCATTAAGTCATTAATTACAAATATTTAGCTATTATATATCTTAAATTTTAAAAAATAAGAGAAGATAATGGGAATAAATTTTAAAGAACTTGCAAACAAATATCAAACACCATACTATGTGTACGATTTTGACTATATTACAAAACAGTATCAGGAGTTAAAGGGAGCTTTTAAAGCTAGAAAATCTTTGATATCGTATGCTGTAAAAGCAAATTCAAATTTAAGTGTTGTAAAACATCTTGGAGATCAAGGTAGTGGTGCAGATTGTGTGAGTATTGGTGAAGTTAAAAGAGCATTAAAAGCTGGAATACCAAAATATAAGATTATATTTTCAGGTGTTGGAAAGATTGATGATGAGATACGAGAAGCTCTAAAACTTGATATTTTAATGATAAATGTTGAGAGTGAAGCAGAACTAAAAAGAGTAGATATCATAGCAAAAGAGTTAGATGTAGAAGCTAGAATATCTATACGAGTAAATCCAAATGTTGATCCAAAAACTCATCCTTATATCTCAACAGGGTTACATGAAAATAAATTTGGTGTAGATATCAATACTGCAAAAAGAATGTATATCTTTGCTAAACAAAGTGAAAACTTAGACCCTCTAGGTATCCACTGTCACATAGGGAGTCAACTGACAGAGTTAGCACCTATCAAAGAAGCTGTAAATATCGTAGCAGACTTAGTACGAAATATAAAATCAGCACTAAAAATTGAGTTAAAGTTTTTTGATGTTGGTGGTGGACTTGGTATTGTTTATGATGATGAAAAGCTTATAGATACTTATGAATATGCACAAACTATTTTAGATGCACTTTTTGGACTTGATATCACTGTAGTATGTGAACCAGGAAGATTTATTGTTGGAAATAGTGGTGTATTTGTAACTAAAGTATTATATGAAAAAGTAAATGGTAGTAAAAGATTTGTAATCGTAGATGGTGCTATGAATGATTTATTACGACCTAGTTTATATGATGCCTATCATAAAATTGAAGTGTTAGAAAAAAGTGAAAAGGTAAGTGATTGTAATGTGGTGGGTCCAGTATGTGAAAGTGGTGACTTTTTTGCGAAAAATATCGAACTTCCACAAACTGAGCATAATGATTTAATGGCTATATACAGTGCAGGTGCCTACGGTTTTACAATGTCAAGTAACTATAATACAAGAGGTAAAGTAGCAGAGATTGCAATTGAAAATGGTGAAGATAGACTTATAAGAAGAAGAGAAACTTTTGAAGATTTAATCGCTTTAGAAGAGGAATATCTTAAATAGATATTTTACAAGGAAAATATATGAATGAAGCAGTAGAATTAAAAAAGTTACGAGATACATTAGATAGTATTGATGACGAGCTTTTAAAACTTTTAAACAAAAGAATGGAAACTATTCATAAAGTGGGTGAAGTAAAAGCTGTAAGTGGTGGAGCTATTTATAGACCAGAGAGAGAAAAGTCTATTATCGATAGACTCTATAAACAATCTGTAGATTCAAATGGTAGTTTAAATAGAGCGGCTATTGAAGCCTTGTTTTTAGAGATCTTTGCTATTAGTAGAAATCTTGAGTTACCAGAAAATATAGCATTTTTAGGACCTGAGGGAAGTTTTACCCATCAAGCAGCTGAAAGTAGATTTGGTGCTATGAGTGCTTATTTACCTATTGGTTCTATTGCAGGTGTATTTAGAGAAGTTGCTAATAAGAAAGCGAAATTTGGTGTAATACCTATCGAAAATAGTAGTAATGGAATTGTAAGTGATACTATTACTTGTTTGAATGAATATGATTTGAAAATTATTGCTGAAGTTATGGTTGATATTCATCATTGTTTAGCTACAACTTGTGACAATGTAAAACAGATAAAAAGAATATATTCAAAAGATATAGCTTTTGAACAGTGTCATAAATTTTTAGGTGATTTAGGTCTTGATGAGATAGAACTAATCCCTGTTGAAAGTACGGCCAAAGCAGCTAAGCTAGCAACAAAAGAGGAAAACTGTGCAGCTATATGTTCACATGTTGGAGCAAAGATGTATAATCTTCCAGTTCTTTTTGAAAATATAGAGGATAAAGGGAATAATCGTACAAGATTTATAATTGTATCAGATTTTGAAAATGGAAAAAGTGGAGATGATAAAACTTCAATACTTGTACAACTTCCAAATGAACATGGTTCATTAGTAAGATTTTTAAATGATTTTGATAAGGAAGATATTAATCTGACAAAAATAAAATCACATATAGTTGAGGGGATTTCAACATTTTTTATAGATTTTGATGGACATAAAGATGATGAAAAAACACAAAAAATATTTAACAAACACAAAGAGAGTATAAAGTTCTTGGGAAGTTATGTAAAGGAAGCAGATGACATTTAATACAGTATTAGATAATGTTGATATCTATGAAGCAGGAAAGCCAATAGAGTTGGTTGTAAGAGAATATGGTGTAGATGAAAATGATATTATAAAATTAGCATCGAATGAAAATCCATATGGAACTTGTCAAACAGTTGTGGATGCAATAGCTAGAAAAGCCTGTAGCTCTTATGTCTATCCAGATGACAGTATGTATGAATTAAAAGATGCATTGGCAAAGAAGTTTGGTGTAACTGATAAAAATATTATTATAGGTGCAGGAAGTGATCAAGTTATAGAGTTTTGCGTACATGGAAAATGTGATAAAAATTCAAAAGTCCTTATGGCTAAAACTACTTTTGCTATGTATGAGATATATTCAAAACAAACAGGTGCAGCAATTTTAAAAACACCATCAGATGAGCATAACTTAGATGAGTTTAGAGAGATTTATAAAAAAGAGGGTGCAGATATAATTTTTCTTTGTGTTCCAAATAATCCTTTAGGGGAATGTTTAGATGCAGCAGAAGTGTATAAGTTTTTAGATGAGGTGGATAAGAATACACTTGTAATACTTGATGGCGCTTATCAAGAATATGCAAGATATAAAGATGGTGCAAAAGAGATAGTACCAAAAGAGGTTATAGAAAAATATCCAAATGTTATTTATCTTGGAACATTTTCTAAAGCATATGCTCTTGGAGGAATGAGAGTTGGGTATGGTATAGCAACACCAGAGATTATAACAACTTTACATAAACTAAGACCACCATTTAATATCACTACTTTATCTTTAGAGGGTGCAATACAAGCCTTAAAACATGAAAAGTTTGTAACAAGCTGTATAGAAAAAAACTTTTCAGAAATGAAAAGATATGAAGAGTATGCTCAAAGTAAAGGCTTTAAATATATCCCTTCTTATACAAACTTTATCACAATATATCTTGATGGTTATGTTTCAAAGCAGATAGCACAAAAATTACTTGAAAAAGGTATTATTGTAAGAGATATGACAGGATATGGGTTTAATGCTATTAGAATTACAATAGGAACAAATGAACAAAATACAAAAGTATTTAAGGTTTTAGACACAATTTTAGAATCATAAAAGGAAAGATTATGAGTTCATATTTTAAACTCAAAGAGAATAATACTACAGTTAAAACAGAATTTTTAGCAGGGTTTACAACATTTTTAACAATGATGTATATAGTCCCTGTAAATGGGTTTATTCTAAGTGATGCTGGTCTTCCTATGGGTGCTGTTATTACAGCAACGGCACTTATCACTATTTTAGCTACCATATTTAATGGTATTTGGTCAAATACACCAATAGCTATGAGTGTTGGTATGGGATTGAATGCTTATTTTTCTTATGGATTAGTTTTAGGTATGGGGATAGCTTGGCAAACTGCTTTAGGGATAGTCTTTTTAAGTGGTATTATCTTTGTAATACTCTCTTTTACACAGTTTAGAATATGGCTTATGACTTCAATTCCTGTTGATTTACGAAGAGCAATTAGTGCTGGTATTGGTGCTTTTATTGCATTTATTGGTTTAAAACAGATGGGAATTATTGTAGAAAATAAAGCAACATTGGTTGCTTTAGGTGACTTAAGTAGTACTCCTATATTACTTGGTTTATTTGGATTGTTTATCACTTTGGCTTTATATACTTATAAGGTTAGAGGTACTTTTATAGTAGGAATTTTAATTACTTCTATAGTTGGATGGATATTTGGTATAGGAGAGTTACCATCAGCTGTTATTGGTATGCCTGATTCTATATCTCCTATCTTTATGCAACTTGATATTATGAGTGCTTTATCTTTAGCATTATTACCTGTGATTATTACATTTTTAGTAACTGATATGTTTGATACTCTTGGTACTTTAACTGGAGTTGGAACTCGTGCAAATCTTTTTCAAACAACTGAAAAAAATGATAAAGCTTTAGAAAAAACACTTGAAGCAGATGCTATTGCTACAGTTGGTGGAAGTTTAATAGGTGTTTCTACCACAACTTCATTTATAGAAAGTGCAAGTGGTGTTGAAGAGGGTGGAAGAACTGGACTTACTTCTGTTTTTACAGGATTGTTTTTTATTCTTACACTTTTTATGCTCCCTTTATTTAAGTCAATCCCTCCAAATGCTATTTATCCTGTATTAGTTGTGGTTGGTGTTTTGATGTTTACTGAACTTGGAAATATTGATTTTAAACAAAATGATTTAGCTATTGTAAGTGCTTCTTTTCTTATAGTTATTTTAATGCCGCTAACATATTCTATTACAAATGGTTTTGCTGCAGGATTTATTGTATATACAGTTTTAAAACTATTAAAAGGTGAGTTTAAAGATATAAATTTAGGACTTATTACAATTACACTGATATCATTATTGGTTTTTATATTACATTAGAGGAAAAATATTGGAAAAAGTTTATTATAGTTATGAAGAGTGTTTAAAAGATTGTAAAGTTCTTATCCCGAAGTTAAAAGAGTACCAACCGGATGCTTTAATAGCTATAGCTCGTGGTGGATTGTTACTTGGGCACTTATTGAGTGAAGCTTTAGAAACGAGAGAAATTTACAGTTTAAATTCTATACATTATGATGGGACAAAAAAACTAGATACTTTTGAAATATTTAATATCCCTGATTTAAGTAGAAAACGTAAAATTATTTTAATAGATGATATAGTAGATAGTGGTGAAAGCATGGTTGAAATATTGAAAATTTTAGAAGAAAAATATCCTCATTGTGAATTTAAGGTTGCAACCATATTTTATAAAACAACTGCTTTGATGCAACCTGACTTTAGTGTAAAAGAAGCAAAAAATTGGATAGAGTTTTTTTGGGAAGTTGATTTACTTGAAAAGAGATAATATGGATATAAAAAATAAAAATATAAAAGAGTTAGAACAAATAGCACAAGATATTAGAGAGAGAATTATAGATGTTGTTTCAAGAAATGGAGGACATTTTAGTTCAACTTTAGGTGCGGTTGAATTAACAATTGGGATGCATAAAGTATTTGATTGTGAATATGATCCTTTTATATTTGATGTATCTCATCAATGTTATCCACATAAACTAATAACTGGAAGATGGGAAGAGTTTGAAACATTACGACAATTTAAAGGGATAAGTGGATTTACAAAACCAAAAGAATCAAAAGCAGACTATTTTGTAGCTGGACATAGTTCTACTTCTATATCTTTAGCAGTTGGTGCAGCAAAAGCAGCAATGTTAGAACAAAATGGGAAAATTCCTGTAGTTATGATAGGTGATGGAAGTATGAGTGCTGGTATGGTGTATGAGGCACTGAATGAACTAGGAGATATCAAACTTCCTGTTGTTATTATACTTAATGATAATGAGATGAGTATTGCAAAACCAATAGGGGCTATCTCAAAACATTTGAGTAAAGTACTAGCAGGAAAAGGGTATCAAAAATTCAAAGATAGAGTTGATAAGTTTATAAAAAATAATATGCCAGAAGGTGCTACATATATAGCAAAACGAATGGAAGAAAGTTTAAAACTTATCACTCCTGGAATTATTTTTGAAGAGATGGGTATAGACTATATTGGACCAATTGATGGTCATGATATATCAGAAGTTATCGATACTTTGGAATTGGCAAAGAATTTTGGGAAACCAGTAATTGTTCATGCTAGAACAATCAAAGGGAAAGGCTATTCTATAGCAGAAGGACATTTTGAACACTGGCATGGGGTAGGTCCTTTTGATAAAGAAACTGGAGAGTTTCAAAAAAAATCTGGAGCAAAAAGTGCAACGGCTGTTTTCAGTGATGCTTTGTATAACCTTGCAGTTGAAGATGAAAAAGTTGTAGGTGTAACGGCCGCTATGCCAAGTGGTACAGGGATAGATAAACTTATAAAAGAATTTCCAAATAGATTTTGGGATGTAGCAATTGCAGAACAACACGCGGTAACTTCTATGGCTGCTATGGCAAAAGATGGATTTAAACCATTTGTTACAATATACTCTACATTTTTACAAAGAGGATTTGATCAGATTATTCATGATGTTTGTTTGATGAGTTTACCTGTTACTTTTTGTATAGACAGAGCTGGAATTGTAGGGGCTGATGGGGAAACTCATCAAGGGCAATTTGATATAAGTTTTTTACGATTTTTACCAAATATGACACTATGCGCACCTAGAGATAGTAAAACTTTAGAGTATAGTTTAGGATTTGCAAAAGACTTCAATAGTCCTTGTGCTATAAGGTATCCAAGAGGTGCTTTTGAAGAGTTAGAGTATAAGCCTACTGAATTTGTATTGGGAAAAGGTGAAGTTTTAAAACAAACTCAAAATGAGATTGCATTTATTGGGTATGGTGCTGGAGTTAGTCGAGCAATTGCAGCAGAAAGACTTCTCGATGAAGAGTTCACAATAGTAGATTTACGATTTGTAAAACCTTTAGATAAAGAACTTTTATTAGATTTGGCAAAAACTACTAAAAAATGGTATATATTTAGCGATTCTCAGAAGCAAGGCGGAGTTGGTAGTGCATTGTTAGAGTTTATTAGTGAAAATGATTTAGATATAAAAGTAAAATCATTTGAATATGATGATAGATTTGTACAGCATGGAGATACGAAACTTCTGGAAGAAGATTTAGGGATACTACCAGAACAACTTGCAACAAAGATTCAGATAGACCTATCAGAATAAAGGCAGATTTATGCAAAATAATAAACTTAAGTACTTTATTAAAGTAGTGTTTTTTAACTTATATGTATAATAAAAATAATATTTTTATCATATCTATATTGATATCTTTGGTTATATTTCAAATAGTATATTATATAAATAGTGAAAAAAATTATCAAACTGTATATGAAGAGATGCTCGCTAATGAAGCAGAGATATATTTTGAGAATATAATGCTGAAAAAAGCACAAAAACTTGATCCTCATCGTACGATTGCAAATGCTCCTATTAATGTAAAGTTTGAACTTTTAGCAGAAGAAACACAGTTAATTAAGACAATTAAAAGCAGAAGTAAAAATAAATATTACTATCTTGATTATGAGCAAAAGTATTTTTATTATTATGAGTTATTAAATGTGAAAAAGAGTTGTATTGAATGTCATCAAAAGTACCAAGTGGGAGATGTTGCAGGGGTAGTAAAAATATCAATTCCAACGGATGAATATTTGAAAATTTATAAAGATATGCATAGATCAAAATATATTTATGTGGTATTAAATATATTTTTTCTTATTTTGATTGGCTTCTTAATTTTACTATTTAGAAAGGGATCAAGAGCAAAACATCTTGAGCTTTTGCGAAGTCAAAGAAATTTAGAAAAAGCTGAAAAAATGGCAGGATTAGGACATTGGAGAATCGATAATAGAACTTTTGAGATAAGTTTTTCAAAAAATATGCTTGAAGTTATTGGGTTAGATGAATCACAAAAAATTGATTTGAAGTTTATTCTAAATAAGGTTGTCCATTTTGAAGATAAATTAAAGCTGTTAAAATCTTTTAAAAACTCTCTTAAAACTGCTAATGATATACAAATTGAATTTAGAATAATACATCAGCTTGATCAAAAAAAGCGGTATGTAAATTGTCACATTACTCATATAAAAGATAATAAGAAAGAAAATCCAATAGTTTCTATTGGAACTGTACAGGATATTACAAGGTTTATATCGTTAAGAGATAAGCTTTCAATCTTGGAACAAGCTGTTAATCAAGCACCAATCTCAATAGTTATTACAGATGAAAAAGCAAATATTGAATATGTTAATCCTACATTTACAAATGTGACAGGATATACACTTTTAGAGGTTATTGGAAAAAGTCCTAGAATATTAAAATCAGAATATACTAATCAAGCAGAATATGAAAATCTTTGGGAAACAATAACTTTAGGAAATAACTGGAGTGGGACATTTAAAAATATTAAAAAAAATGGAGAAGAGTTTTGGGAAATGGCACTTATCTCACCTATTTTTTCACTTGAAACAGATAAAATAATCAAATATATAGCAATAAAAGAAGAGATAACAAGTAAGCTGTATATGCAGCAAAAGTTAAAGCATCAAGAAGAACTTATGATTTTCCAATCAAGACATGCAGCAATGGGTGAGATGATAAGTATGATAGCACATCAATGGAGACAGCCTACTACAGTTATTTCATTATGTGCTAATAATATTTTAACGGATATAGTTTTAGATGAGATTGATTTAGACTCTCTTACCAGAAATTCACAGGATATAATTGATCAAACAAAATACCTTTCACAAACAATAGATGATTTTAGAAACTTTTTTAAACCAAATAAGCAAAAGTCTATAGTTACAATACAAGAGGTGATAGATGAGGTAAAAAATATGATGAAGGCAACATTGCATAATCAAAATATTGAACTTCAAGAGTATTATCGTTTCAATAAAAAGATAAAAACATACAAAAAAGAGTTAGTTCAGGTTTTAATAAATCTCATTAAAAATGCTCAAGAGATATTAGAAGAAAAAAATAATGATACAAAAATAATATTTATCAATGAATATATTAAGAATAATAATGTTATTTTACAAATATGTGATAATGCAGGGGGAATTCAGCAAGAAAATATTCATAGAATATTTGAGCCTTATTTTACTACAAAAGATGAAAAAAATGGTACTGGACTTGGACTTTATATTTCAAAAGTAATAGTTGAAAAACATTTAAAAGGTACCATAAAAGCTTTCAATAAAAATCAAGGTGCATGCTTTGAAATTACTTTAAAATTTGAAGAGGGATAGTTTGAAAAATATTGTTTCGTTAAAAAAGATTGGATGTGATTATAATATATTAGTTGTTGAAGATTGCAAACATGTCAATATCAAACTTATAGAATACCTTAGTAAATTCTTCTTTGAAATAGATAGTGCAGAAAATGGTTATGATGGGTTAATTAAATTTAATAATAAAAGATATGATATCGTTGTAACTGATATTAATATGCCTAAAATGGATGGTACTAGTTTTATACAAAAGCTTACAGAAATTGACTCAAATGTTCAAATTATTGTTACTTCTGCTTATGGAAATGATGAAAATCTTCGTACTTTTAATAAATTTGGTATTGTAGATTTTCTACAAAAGCCTATAGATAACTTAAAGCTTGTAGATGCTCTTTTAGTTTGTATTGAAAATATTCAAACAATTATTAAGAACTCTAATATAACATACAATCTTGATAATACAATTTATGAAACACTTTTGGCACTAAAAGATACTAAAAAAACAGTTGAACTTATCAACTCCTACAAAGGCTTAACAATAATTCAAGAGGGGTATATAAAAGATCTCAATAAGAAGACAATTACTATAGAGACAACAGATACTCAGTATCATTTGATTAAAGGGGAAAAAAGAACAATAATTGTTATTGATGATATATCTGTTAGAGCAAATTTACAATATGTTGATAAAGAAAAACAACAATTAGTTTTAAAAAAATTTGAAACTCTAAATAGAACACCCAAAGATAGAAAGGTTTCACGAGTTATACCTGATAAGGATTTTACTCTTACAAGATATTATAAAAGTGAAACCTTCAGTTATGAGGTACTTTCATTATCAATTAATTCAATTTCAGTAAAGACTTCATCCCTTGATAAAAGTTTTAGTGATAATTCTCACACAGATTTAGTTTTAAGTTTTCAAGTTGGGTATTCAAAACACTATAAAGCCTCTCATAGTGAAAAGCTATTAAAGCCTGTAAAAATACGATCAAAATCTTTAGTATATAAAATAGATAAGCGGGTAGATGGCAGTGTAAAGATAGTATTTGTCCTTGATTTAGCTGGTGAGGGAAAAAAACTACTTGAACAGTATATTATCCAAAGAGAGTTTGATATTTTGAGTACTTTACAAACTATAGCTTAATGAAAAGTGATTTTATAAAATACTATCAATCACAATTAATATAAAAAATACAATCCCTAAGTAACCATTTATAGTAAAAAAAGCCTTATCTATTTTTGTAAAATCTTTATGAACTATAATATGTTCAGTTGTTAACATAACAACACTAATTAAAACTGCGAAATATCCAAATAGTCCTAAATTAGCTTCCATAACAAATAAAAGCCAAAAAATTACAGTAAATAAATGCATAATTTTAGAAAATAACATTGTGTTTTTTGCACCAAATTTTGAGGGAATAGAATGTAACCCTAATTCTTTATCTACTTCAATATCTTGTAGTGAGTAGAGTAAATCAAATCCAGCTACCCAAAACAATACACCAATAGAGAGATAAATAGACCACAAAGGTATAGTTTCACTCACAGCAACAACACCAGCAATAGGTGCGAGTCCTAAAGAAACACCAAGAATAATATGTGCCAAAAATGAGAATCTTTTAAAATAAGAGTAGCTACCGATGATAAGTAAAATTGGTACTGATAAATATAATGCTAAATCATTTACAAACCATGCTACGATAATAAATCCTAAACCATTTAAAAGGGTAAAAGTCAATACTTGATTTGGTGCGATTCTGCCATCTACACTAGGACGATTGACAGTTCGAGGATTTAGTGCATCAATATCTCTATCCATATATCTGTTAAATCCCATGGCAAAGTTTCTAGCAGTGAGTGCAGCTAGTACTCCAAATACTAATAGTTCCCAACCAAACCAACCGTTTGCAGCAACTACCATCGCTATAAATATAAAAGGTAATGAAAAGATGGAGTGTTTGAACATTACTAGTTCGTTGAAGTCATTTATTTTTTTAAGTATTTTTTCCATAAGGGGGATTTTACTATAATGTTGATTATATATACCAAAAGGATAGTTTTGTATAAAGAACTTGCCATCATAGCCCCAACTGCATCAGGAAAAACAGCATTGTCTATAAAGTTAGCTAAAAATCTTAATGCCGTTATTTTATCTTTAGATAGTCTGTCAGTTTATAAAGAGATAGATATAGCTTCTGCAAAACCAACAAAGAAAGAGAGAGATGGAATTATACATTTTGGCGTTGATAAAGTATCTCCTGATGAAAAATTTGATGTTATAGAGTTTATAGAAGAATATAAAAGTGCAAAAAAATATTGTGAAGAACATGATAAAAACCTTATTATTGTAGGTGGTACAGGTTTTTATCTGAAAGCTTTGTGTGAAGGTTTATCAAAAGTTCCAAAGATATCAAAAGAAACAAAAGATAAAGTAAGAAAAGAGTTGTCTGATATAACTAAAAGTTATGAGTATTTAAAAAGTATTGATAAGAACTATATGAGTAAAATTAAACCAAATGACAAATACAGAATAGAAAAAGCATTAGAAATATACTTTGAAACAAAGTTAATACCAAGTAAGTTCTTCGCAGAAAATCAACCTGAACCAATTATAGAAAATCTTAAAATATATGAAATAAAAACAGATGTAGAGGTTTTACGAAAAAGAATATCTTTACGAACAGAAAAAATGCTAGGATCGGGAATCATAGATGAAGTTGTTTTTTTAGAACAAAAATACACACGATTGCCAAATTGTATGAAATCAATAGGAATAGCAGAAGTTTTAGACTATTTAGATGGAAAAATTGATATGAATAACTTAGCTGAATTAATCTCTATACATACAGCACAACTAGCAAAGAGACAACGAACTTTTAACAAGTCACAATTTAAAAATGTAGTTAAAGCTCCTTTGGAAGAACTAGAAAATATTATTAAAAATGAGTTTTATTCTTAATTTTTGTAATTTCGAACTGTTCCCTTTTGTTACATCCAAACACCCACTTTCTTGAAGTTATAGGCTATTTGTAAGTTTATATTTAAACATAATTAGATATTATTTGTCCAATTACTGTCAACTATTTATAATTATATGTATGACGCAAAGGGGAAAAGATGGAACATATGGATTTTGCACATCCTTATTTCGGTGCATTTATAATGTTTGTAATAACATTTGGTGCATTTATAGCGACAACAATGTTGTCAAGATTAGTAGGTGGAAAACTTGCAAGAAAAAATACTGAAAAGTTAAAGTGTACACTTTATGAGTGTGGACCTGAGGTTACGAAACAACCAAATACTATCTCTGTACAGTTTTATTTAATGGCTTTATTATTTATACTTTTTGATGTAGAGATTATATTTATGTTTCCATGGGCTGTGGATTTTAAAGTATTAGGATGGTTTGGATTTATTGAGATGATTCTTTTTATTGTTTTATTAACAATTGGATTTATCTACGCATGGAAAAAAGGAGCGCTTGAATGGCACAGCATAAAGTAAATTATTTAAAAGATGGTGGAGCACCAATAAAATTAACTACAGTAGATAAGATAGTTAATTTTGGACGAAGTAATTCCCTTTGGCCTATGACTTATGGTCTTGCTTGTTGTGCTATTGAGATGATGGCTGCAGGTGGTTCAAGATTTGACTTCGATAGATTTGGTACTATTTTTAGAGCCTCTCCTAGACAATCAGATGTTATAGTTGTTGCAGGAACACTTACAAAAAAACATGCTGAGTTTATGAGAAGACTATATGACCAAATGCCTGATCCAAAATGGGTTATTTCAATGGGTTCATGTGCAAATACAGGTGGTATGTTTAATACTTATGCAACAGTACAAGGTGTTGACAGAGTTATTCCTGTTGATATTTATTTACCAGGTTGTGCCCCAAGACCTGAAACATTACAGTTTGCATTGATGATGTTACAACAAAAAATAAGAAGAGAGCCAGCTGGTATGGCTCAAAGAGCAAAAAGGTTAATATAGTATGAGAGCATATACACCAAAAGATGATGTACAAAGAAAATCTTATTATAATGATAGATTTTTTGTAACACCTACATTACAAAAAGATTCAGTTTATAGTGATGGAGCTTTTAGTTCAGACTTATTAAGTTTAAAAAATATTGTTGAAGTAAAAGATGCTTATATTCAAGCAGAACATTTAGTAATATATATTGCTCCTGAGGATAATATTAAAACTATTAAATACCTAAAAGAGGTTTTAGTTTATGATTTTATGATGGAATTAACAGCTGTTGATTATATAGCTTCAGAGGGTGGTTTTGAAATTGTTTATGAGATGTTATCAACTTTTAAACATAAAAGAATAAGAGTAAAAACTTTTATCAAAGAGGGGCAAGCAATTGAATCAGTAGAGTCAATTTTTAGAATGGCAAACTGGAGTGAGAGAGAGATGTACGATATGTATGGTATTTATGTAAATAATCACTCATTCTTAAAAAGAATTCTTATGCCTTATGACTGGCATGGTCATCCACTTCTTAAAACATACCCACTACAAGGTGATGAAGAAGCTAGTTGGTATGAAGTAGATAAAATTTTTGGAAAAGAAGCTAGAGATATCGTTGGACCTGAGCTTAGAGATGCTGCTTGTGTAGATAGATATGATACAGAGCGTTTTGCAAGACTTGGACATGAAGTTCCAAAAGGTGTTGAGATTAGTGAGGGTAATGAACCTGATACTCCTATTAGATATCAAGAAGAGGGTGGAGTGAAACTATTTGGTGCAACACTTGTAACTCCATTTGATAAAAAAGAAAAAATACAACTGAAAGAGAGAAAGTAGATGCAAGTTTCAAATAGATTAAAACCTTTTTTTGAAAATATAACTTTCGAAAGAGAAGATAACACAATGGTTGTGAACTTCGGTCCACAACATCCTTCTGCTCACGGTCAACTTAGACTTATGTTAGAACTACAAGGGGAAGAGGTAGTAAAAGCACATCCAGATGTTGGATACCTACATAGAGGTATTGAAAAAATGGGTGAGAATATGATTTATAACGAATTCTTACCTACAACAGACAGAATGGATTATATCGCTTCAACTTCAAATAACTACGGATACGCTTTAGCTATTGAAAAGCTTATTGGTGTAGAAGCACCAAGACGAGCTGAAGTTATTAGAACTATGTTACTTGAATTAAATAGAATTATTTCTCATCTATTTTGGCTTGCAACTCATGCACTTGACGTTGGTGCTATGTCTATTTTTCTTTATGCATTTAGAGAAAGAGAATTTGCAATGGATTTGATGGAAGATTACTGTGGCGCTAGATTGACTCATAGTGCTGTTAGAATTGGTGGAGTTCCTTTAGACCTACCAAGTGATTGGATAGCAAATCTTGAAAAATTCATGGAAACTTTGAGTTCTCAAATTCCTATATATGAGGGATTATTAACAGAAAATAGAATTTGGAAAATGAGACTTGAAGATGTGGGTATTATCCCTGTTGAAATGGCAAAATCTTGGGGTGTTTCTGGTATTGCACTAAGAGGTAGTGGAGTAAAATGGGATTTAAGAAAAGAGATGCCTTATGGACTATATCCTGAATTAGATTTTGATATACCTATCTCTGATAAATGTGATTCGTATGGAAGATATAAGTGTTATATGGCTGAAATGTATGAGTCTATGAAAATATTAAAACAACTTATACCTATGTATGAAGAGTCTGATATTCAACTTATGGCACATGCACCACAATATTTATCATCTACAAAAGAGGAGATGATGACTCAAAACTATTCTTTGATGCAACATTTTGTTCTTGTAACTCAAGGTATGAGACCACCTGTTGGAGAAGTGTATGTAGCTACTGAATCACCAAAAGGTGAATTAGGGTTTTATGTAGTATCTGATGGAAGTCCATATCCTTATAAACTAAAATGTAGAGCACCAAGTTTTTGGCATACAGGTATTTTACAAGATCTATTACCTGGGCATCAATTAGCCGATGTGGTTACTATTATTGGTAACTTGAATATAGTATTTGGGGAGATTGATAGATAATGAAACGATATGATTTAAGAAACCATAAAGAGAACTTCATCCCTAGAATGGTAGAGTTGATGAATAGTGAGATATCTGAAGGTGAAAATGGAATATTTTTATTTGAAATTGGAGATTTCTCAACAGTACAAGCTTCAGCTGATTGTGTAAAAGAGAATAATTGGACATTAATGAATTCATTAAAATTTAATGAAGTAGATTGGACAGTTGTAATCAAAAAAGAAAAACCACCAGTAGTAGAAGAAACTGCAGAGGTTGAAGAGTAGGTTTCCTACTCTTTAAAGGATTGAAATTTTGAGTAAAGTATATTTTTCTAATTGGCAAGGTGAGATAGTAGATAATAGGGGTGTTGAGCCTGAAAACTGGGCTGAAGTATCTGCAAAATTTCCTGTTAATTATGATAAGGAATCTGAAACAAAAGCTTTTGTTGGATGGGATGGTTTTGCACTCTTTAAAAGCGATGTTGATGTTGTAAAACTTGCATTAAACTATGCACGACAGTATCAAGAGTATAGTGAAGCCTGTGGTAGATGTACACCTGGAAGATGGGGTGGTCAAATACTCTATGATATGATTGATAAAATAGCTCGAGGTGAAGGTGAACTTAGTGATTTAGCTCATATAAAAGAGGTAAGCTCTACTATGACTACCACTTCAAAATGTGAAATAGGAAAAACTGTACCCGTTCCTATTTTAGGTATGATAGAATATTTTGAAGAGCAATTTCTCGAGTTAATAAAAGAGAAAAAAAAGTCTCCTTGGTATGATGAAAACAGTGAACGATACATAGCAAATGTCACAGCTCCATGTACAGATATGTGTCCATCACATGTAGATATTCCAGGTTATATTGAGGGTGTAAGAGAATTAGATTTTGAGAACTCTTTAAAAGCTACAAGACAAACAATGCCTTTAGCTCACACTTGTGGAAGAGTATGTCCTCATCCATGTGAAGATGCGTGTAGAAGAGGGAACTTAGATGAGCCTGTTTCTATTATGGAATTAAAAAGAGTTGGAGCAGATTACGAAACTGACCATGACCAAGATTGGTTCCATCCTGCGAAACCTAAAAAGCCGAGAAATGATGGGAAAAAAGTGGCTATTATTGGTGCTGGACCTGCTGGATTAACAGCTGCTTATTATCTTGGACTAGAAGGGATTGCTGTAACTATTTTTGAAGAGTTACCTGTTCTTGGTGGTGAAGTTGCAGTTGGTGTTCCCGAGTATAGAATGCCAATAGATAAGTACAATAAAGATATTCAACTAGTTGCAGATTTACCAACAGTAGAAATTATCACAAATCATAGAGTTACAGCTGATAGATTAAAAGAGATTGATGAAGAGTTTGATGCAACATTATTAGGTTTTGGAGCAAGATTATCAAAAGCCATCAGATGTGAAAATGAACGAGAAGAGATGGATGGTTACTGGGGTGCTATATCTATGCTTGATAAAGTAAATTTATGGCATAAGTATAATATCGGGAGTCCAGCTAGTGAAGACTTAAAAGGTAAAACTGTCGTTTGTGTTGGTGGTGGATTTACTTCTATGGATGTTGTTAGATGTAGTATTCGAGAGGGTGCTAAAAAAGTAATTATGCTTTATAGACGAGATGAAAAAACAATTATCAGAAATACAACACTTGAAGAGTATACAGAAGCTGTTGAAGAGGGAGTAGAATTTATTTTTCATAGTGCTATTGAAAAGTTAATTGATAAAGATAATCAGCTAGTAAGTATGATTGTAAATAAATATGAATTAGTGCCAGACCCAGATGGTGGACGACCTCAGTTAGTAAAAATTGAAGGTGCAGATATGGAAATAGAGTGTGATTATGTAATTCCTGCTGTTTCTCAAGCTTGTGATCTTCAAATTTTACCAAAAGAGTGGGAGTTAGAGATGACTTCTTGGGGAACTTTACAAACAAATGGTAAAGATTATATGACTAGTAGACCTGGTCTTTTTGCTGCTGGAGACTGTGAATATGGTCCTATGACAATTGTAAATGCAGTTGGACAAGCAAAAAGAGCTGCTTCTGTTATAAGCAGATATATCTATGATGAAAAAGTATCTCTTTTAGATGAAGAGATTATGGAAGATCATATGAATAAACTAAAAGTTTATAATAAAAATGAAAAAATTAAAGGTTGGATGCCTGGACTTCCTCGAGAAGTGAGTGAAAAATTAGAAACGCAAATAAGAAAAGATAACAACCAAGAAGTAAATTTAGGATTTACGGCCCAAGAAGCTCAAGCTGAGGCTGAGCGATGTATGCGTTGTTATTATTTAGGGATGGTGTCAGTATGAGTGAAAGAGTACAACATAGAGGAAAACTTATCACTATAACTATTGATGGTAAAAGTTGTGAAGGTTTTTATGGTCAAACAATACTTGAAATAGCAAGAGCAAATGATATTTATATCCCTACAATGTGTTACTTAACAAAAGTATCACCAATTACTGCATGTAGAATGTGTGTGGTTGATGTAGAAGGTGTTGAGGGTACAGTTTTATCTTGTCAAGAAAAAGCAGTAGATGGTGCTGTTGTAAATACAAATAATGAAGAGCTTTTTAGACATAGACAAAATATTATGAAAATGTATGATGTAAATCATCCTTTACAATGTGGAGTTTGTGATAAAAGTGGTGAGTGTGATTTACAAAATAAAACTTTAGAGTTTAGTGTAGATTCACAAGAGTTTACAGTAAAAGAACCAGCTCGTAAGAAAAAGAAATGGGGTATTTTAGGATATGACCCAAGTCTTTGTATCATGTGTGAAAAATGTGTACATACTTGTAATGAAGTTATAGGAAGTGCAGCTCTTTATGTAAAACCAGGTGGATATAAATCAATCATTGATATGAAGTTTTCAAGATGTGAACAATGTGGGGATTGTATCTCTGTATGTCCTGTTGGGGCTTTAGTATCAAATGAATTTAAATATACAGCAAATGCCTGGGAATCACAAAAAGTTCCTGCAACTTGTGCTCATTGTAGTAGTGGCTGTGCCTTATATTATAATGTTAAAAATTCAGAAATAGCAGATCCCTACAATAAAAAAATCACAAGAGTAACAAATGATTTTGATTTTAATTATTTATGTGGTGCTGGAAGATTTGGTTTTGAGTTTGAAAACAAAGGAGAAGGTAAAAATCCTTTAGAGTTACAAAAAGCAGTTGAGGCTATAAAAAATGGTGACGTAATCAAATTCAACTCTTATATTACAAATGAAGAGGCTAAGATTCTTCAAACTATAAAAGAAAATACTGGTATAAAACTTAATAATGAAGATGCATATAACTATAAAAACTTTTTAGAAAACTATACAAAAGCAAGTGGTAACTTACTTTATACAGCAGACTCAAAAGATATAGAAGCTAGTGATGCTATTATAATGATAGGCTCTAGAATTAGTAGAGATAATCCTGGAATTAAATATGCTGCAAATATTGCAACAAAAAAGCAAAGAGCAGAGTTTGTTTATATGCATCCTATTGATGATATTGCATTACAAAATAAATATACACAATTTATTAAATATGAGGCAGGAAGTGAAGAGGGTGTTATTGCTTTATTAGCTTCTTATTTAATGAAAAATATACCTGAATCACACAAAGAATTTTTTGATGATTTAGACATTGGGTATTTAAGTGGAGAAACAAGTGTTGGGGAAGAAGAGTTAGACAATATTGTAAAAAAACTTACAAGAAGAAAAAACAAAACACTTATCGTAGGTGAAGACCTTTATGGACACAGCAATGGCTCAAATATTGCAAAGCTAATTGGACTCATTGATA
Source organism: Arcobacteraceae bacterium (assembly GCA_963667095.1). Lineage (GTDB taxonomy): Bacteria > Campylobacterota > Campylobacteria > Campylobacterales > Arcobacteraceae > JAIOSF01. The sequence continues at coordinate 1,049,877 of OY762960.1, forward strand.
AATATACTGATTTTAATGTTATGTTAGTTCCATCTCAAACAAATACTCTTGGGGTAAGTTTGATTTGTGATTTAGATGAAAATATAGAATCTAGTGGAAAAGTTGTAGGTTATAATGTATTTGGTGACTTTACAATAAGTAGTAACGGTGATGGAGATTTTCAAGTTCCTGCATTAAATCAACAAGAGGGTACATTTGTTGATTTAAATCAAAAAGTTGTGAATACAAATGTAGCACTATCATTTGATGGGTATTGTTTAAATGATGTAGCAAATGAATTATTAAATGAAAAAAGAGAAAATAGTATAGACTACACTTCAGAACTTCCAGTAAAAAATGGATTTAAAAATATTAGTTTTGACGAACTTGCAAATGGTTATGATAAATATGGTAAAGATTTACGAGGGTATTATTTAGAAAATAATAAATGTGATGAACAAGAGTGCTGTTTAGAAGAGGTTTCAGATATAAATACTTATAATGGAACAGTAGTTTATAGATGTGAACCACTGCATCAGTTTAATACTAGTACAGCAAAATCTTTACAACTACAATCAAATGATAGTCTAAGAGGAAGTGCATCTTTTGCAACAGCTGCAAAAATAAAAGATGGAGATACAGTTAATATAGTATATAATAATAGTATTACAACTAAAAAGTTTAAAATTGATACTACAATCAAGGGTACCATAGCACTTTATCCTACATATAACGATGGACTCAATAGTGACTTAATACCACAAGGGTATAGATTTAAGCAAGTACAAATTCAAAAGGTTGAACAGTAATGGATAATATGATAAATATAACTATTGATGGTAAACAATGTCAAGCAAAAGAGGGTGAATTTATATTAAATGTGGCAAGAGCAAATGATATTTTTGTTCCCGCTATTTGTTATCAAACAAAATGTTCACCAACTTTAGCTTGTAGATTATGTTTAGTTGAAGTAGATGGTAAGCAAGTATACTCTTGTAATGCAAAAGTTAAAGAGGGGATGGAAGTAACAGTTAATACTCCAAATATTGAGAAAGAAAGACGAGCTATAATGGAAGTTTATGATGTAAACCATCCATTACAATGTGGTGTCTGTGATCAAAGTGGAGAGTGTGAACTCCAAAACTATTCTTTATATATGAAAGTTGATGCACAAAATTATGCAGTACAAGATGTAGATAGACCAGCATCAAATTGGGGAGTAATGAAATATGACCCAGGACTTTGTATCGTTTGTGAAAAATGTGTAACTGTATGTAAAGATATGATAGGTTCAAATGCTCTAGGTACAGTTAAAAGAGGTGCGGAAGCACTTGATAAAGAGTATAAAGCAAATATGCCAAAAGATGCATATGCTATGTGGAATAAGCTTAATAAAAACCTTATTGGGTTTGAAGAAGAAAAATGTATTGATTGTGGAGAGTGTATAGCTGTTTGTCCTGTAGGAGCATTAGTAAGTACAGATTTTCAATACAAATCAAATGCTTGGGAATTAACCAAAATACCTGCATCAAACCCTTACTCATCTGATTGTGCTTTGATGTATTATGATGTAAAACACAATACAATTGAAAAGAATACTGAAAAAAGAATCTATAGAGTGACAAATGATGCTCATTATGTAAGTTTAAGTGGTGCAGCAAGATTTGGTTTTGATTATGTAAATAAAGCCTCAAAAGATGAAAAAGCATTTGCTAGTGCAGTTGAGTCCTTAAAAAATGCAGACTCTATAGTATTTAACTCATTTATTACAAATGAAGAAGCAAAAATACTTCAAAATATCAAAGAAAAAACAGGTGCAAAACTTATCAATATTGATGCATTAAAATATAAAAACTTTTTAGAAAACTACTCTTCTGTAACTGGAAAAACTTTTTATAATGGAACAGTAAATGATGTTCATAATAGTAACTTTCTTATATCTGTAGGTTCATTTTTAAAATCTGACGCACCAGCTGTAAAATATGCTTTTAATAATGCTCTTACTATGAACAAAGGTGCAGGTTTATACTTCCATCCTATGGGAGATGCTCATATCAAGGGATTTAGTAAAAATATAGAAACAATAAGTTCAAATGTTTTAAGTGAAGAAGCTGTACTTTATTTTGTACTAGATAAATTTGGAAAAGATTTACCGGCTTCCGTAGTAGAATTTTTAGCTTCTCAAAATGAAACAAGAACAAAAACTGTAACTGAAACTATTAAAGAAAAAGTAGTAGAAACAGTAACAGATGAAGAAACAGGGGAAACTAAAGAAGTTACAAAAATGGTACCTAAAAAAGTTTCAACTGAAGTTGAGTATGTATATACAAAATTACTTGATGTTATAGGTACTGATGAGTCATTATTAGAAACTTTAGAGAAGTATTTAGAGAAAAAAGATACATTTAGTTTAATTATTGGTGAAGATTGTATCAATCATCCAAATTCTGAAAATATTGCAAAACTTGCAGGAATGGTAGAAAAATATACACAGTTCAAAGTATTGGTTGTACCTACACAAACAAATACTTTAGGAGTAAGTTTATTATGTGACTTGGATGTTATAGCAACTGGTAAAACAGTTGGATACAATGTAAAAGCTGACTTCCAATTAAGTGCTTTAGGTGATGGTGAAATTGATATGCCTGTGATGTCACAGCAAGAGGGAACTTTTGTAAACTTTAATAAAACAGTTGTCCCAACAAATGCAGCTATTGCTTATGATGGATATACATTAAACGATATAGCAAATGAAATTCTAGATCAAAAAGTAAGTGATACAATTGACTATACAAGTATGATATTAAATAAAATTCCATTTGACTATTTAGACAATCATTATACAAATGATATGGCTGAACATAGAGGATATGTATTAGAATCTAAAGAAATAAGTTCTTTAGATGAAACTGTAAAATCTGAATTCAAAACATTAAAATGTGAAGAAAATGAGTATATTATTTACAGTGGTAATCCAATAAATCAATTTAATGAGTTTACAGCAGTATCAAATCAACTAAAAGATGATATAGTTGCTTTATATTTATCGCAAAGTTTAAAAGAAAAATTACAATTAGAAGATGATAGCAAAGTTGAAATCACATCAAGTGGAACTACAATAACTCTGGAAATCAGAGTTGATAGTGACCTTGAAGGAGATATCTCTTATGTTCCAACATTTGATAAAAATATTGATACAAAAAATTTATTTGATAACTGTAGATACAGTAAAGCAAATTTAAGAAGGGTGTAAAAGATGGATAATGATATTATAATGACGATTGTCAAAGTAGTAGTTATTTTGGCTGTATTTTCTGCATTAGCAGGGTTTACAACTTATATTGAAAGAAAGATTTTAGCATTTATGCAGCGTCGACCGGGACCACTACATGTAGGACCTTATGGATTACTTCAAATATTAGCAGATGGTGCAAAACTTTTTACAAAAGAGGATTTTATACCACAAAATGCAAATAGATTAATCTTTATGATTGCACCAGTTATAACTGCAGCTACTGCATTTATTGCTATGACTGCTGTTCCTTTTGTACCAGGTGTGATTGTATCTGATATAAATGTTGGTGTGTTATTTGTACTTGGTGTTATGGCTACTGGACTTTATGGACCACTTCTTGGTGGTATGTCACAAGCAAACAAATGGGGACTTTTGGGTGGAGCGAGAACTGCAATTCAACTTTTATCTTATGAAGTTGTAACAGGATTATCTATCTTAGCACCTTTGATGTTAGTTGGAAGTTTATCATTAATTGATATCAACAACTATCAAGCTGGTGGTATTTCAAATTGGTTAATTTGGACACAACCAGTTGCATTTTTCTTATTTTTAATTGCGGGATATGCTGAAACAAATAGAACACCATTTGATCTTCTTGAGCATGAAGCTGAAGTTGTTGCTGGATATGCAACAGAGTATTCAGGGATGAGATGGGGTATGTTCTTTATTGGGGAATATGCAAATCTATTTACAATATCATTTTTAGTATCTCTAATGTTTTTAGGTGGATTTAATGATTTATGGTTTATTCCAGGTGCCATTGCAATTATCTTAAAAGTTATGTTTTTAATTTTCCTATTTTTATGGACAAGAGCATCTTGGCCACATGTAAGACCTGATCAACTTATGTGGTTATGTTGGAAAATATTAATGCCATTAGCATTATTAAATATTTTAGTTACTGCTATTGTAATTATATAAGTAAGGGTTTTAGTTATGAGTTTTAAAGAATTAAAAGAAAGAAATGTAGGAAGTCAAAACTATGTGATGATGGATATTGAAGATTATCCAACATCTGGTTGGGATAAGTTCAAACAAATTATGGATAGAGGATTTAGTGTTGAATTATTTAAAGGGTTAGGGATAACTTTTAAAATAATGAAAGATGTGTTGTTCAATGGACAATCACATAATACACAATATCCAATAGAAAAACTTCCAATTAGTCCAAGATATAGAGCAGTACACAAGCTTTTAGGACTATTAGAAAGTGGAAATAACAGATGTATTGGTTGTGGACTTTGTGAAAAAATTTGTATTTCGAAATGTATAAGAATGGATACAAAAATTGATGAAAATTCAAGAAAAGAAGTCATGGAATATACTATTAACTTAGGAAGATGTATCTTTTGTGGTTATTGTGCAGAAGTTTGTCCTGAGCTTGCTATTGTACATGGTGATAGATATGAAAATGCTAGTGAACAAAGAGAACATTTTGTATTAAAAGATGATCTATTGACACCATTTGCAGAACTTCAAAGTCAACTTGAATATCAAGGATTTGGTGCAATATCTCCAGATGCTGATAAAAAAATTAAAAAAACGCCATTGGCTTATTGAAGGATTAAGATATGTTTGAAGTAGTAGCTTTTTATCTGTTTGCTTTTTTAACAATAGCAATGTTTACTGTAACAGTGATAACAAAAAATGCACTGTATGCATTGAGTTCTCTAGCAGCTGGTATGATATTTATATCAGCATTTTTCTTCCTTTTGGGAGCGGAGTTTTTAGGTGCTGTACAAATTGTAGTATATACAGGAGCTGTTATGGCTCTATATGCGTTTGGTATGATGTTTTTTGATTCAATTAATGATGTTCAAGAATCAGTAGCAAATCCTAGATTGACATTTATGTTAACAGGTATTGTTGCATTACTAGTAGTTGCTATATTTGTAGCTCCTATAATAGGTGCGAATGCAACAGCACATTATCCAATCCATGAAGCATATGGAAATACACAAGATATTGGATTAGTATTATTTACTAAATACCTTGTACCATTTGAAGTAGCTGCAGTTATGTTACTTGTGGCTATGATTGGTGGAATTATACTTGCTGGTAAAAAAATGGATATATCAATCACTCAATTAAGTGAGCATGAGATTGATAATCACAAAACTGATACAGAGATTGAAAAGGATATTAAATGAGTGTAACATTAAATGATTATTTAATTCTAAGTACTCTTATCTTTATGATAGGTATGTATGGTGCATTAAGAAGAAAAAATTTACTTATGTTATTTTTCTCTACAGAGATTATGTTAAATGCAGTAAATATTGGTATGGCTGCTATCTCTAAATTTCATGGAGATTTAACAGGTCAAATGTTTGCATTCTTTATTATTGCAATTGCAGCAAGTGAAGTAGCAATAGGTCTAGGACTTTTAGTATTATGGTTTAAAAGAAACAATAATATTAACTTAGACTCATTACAAAGTATGAAGGGATAGAGGTATGGAGAGTTATTTATATATTGCACTTTTTGCTCCACTAGTTGGGTCATTATTTGCAACACTATTTGGTAATAGTCCAAAGAAACTGTTTGTTGGTGTAGTTACATCTGCGCTACTTGCCGTATCGTTAATAGCATCATTGAATTTATTGATGCATGTTTATTTAACAGAAACAATTGTTCATGTTAGAATGTTAGATTGGATTGTTATAGGTAATGTGGATATTCCTTTTGGATTTGTAGTTGATCAAGTGAGTGTTGTGATGATGGTTGTTGTAACAATCGTTTCAACAATGGTACATATTCACTCAATTGGATATATGGATCATGATAAAAGTTTTAATAGATTTTTTGCGTGGTTATCTGCATTTGTATTTTCGATGATGATTCTTGTTATGTCTGATAACTTTGCTGGGTTATTTATAGGATGGGAAGGTGTTGGTCTTTGTTCTTGGGGACTAATTGGATTTTGGTATCATAAAGAAGATATTAAAAGAAGTAAAAATCTTGAAGAATCACCTTTTTCAACACTTTCACCATACTCTTCTCCATCTCCATCTTGGGCAGCAAATGAAGCTTTTATAATGAATAGAGTTGCTGACTTAGGGATGTTAATTGGTATGTTCCTAATATTTTGGAATATTGGTTCTTTACAATATGATGCAGTATTTGCAAAAATTGGAACTTTAGACCATGGACTGATTATAGCAATAGCCGCTTTTCTTTTCATAGGTGCTATGGGTAAATCAGCACAATTCCCTTTTAATACTTGGCTTGCAAATGCGATGGAGGGTCCAACTCCTGTATCTGCACTTATTCACGCAGCTACAATGGTAACAGCAGGGGTTTATTTAGTAATTAGAGCAAATGAGATTTTTACAGTTGTTCCTGAAGTTGGTTATTTTATCGCTTGTCTTGGTGCTTTTGTAGCTATGGGAGCTGCTTCTATGGCATTAGTGGCTACTAATATGAAAAAGATTATTGCATTTTCTACATTATCACAACTTGGATATATGTTTGTTGCAGCTGGTCTTGGTGCATATTGGGTAGCACTTTTCCATCTAGCAACTCATGCTTTCTTTAAATCTGTATTATTCTTAGGTGCAGGTAATGTTATGCATGCAACAAATGATGAGATAAATATTAAAAAAATGGGGGGATTGGCAAAACATATGCCTCAAACTGCATTGATTATGACTATTGCTTCAGTAGCATTAGCTGGTATTTTCCCACTAGCAGGTTTCTTCTCAAAAGATTTAATTCTTGAAGTTGCTTTTGGAAGTCATGCATATATTTTATGGGCAGTTTTATGGATCACAGCTGGATTAACAGCATTTTATTCATTTAGACTTGTTATGTATGTATTTTATGGAAAAGAGAATTTTGATCATGAAAAAGTACATCCACATGAAACATATCCATTTGTAATTGCTGCTATGACTCCACTTGCAATACTTGCAATAATTGCAGGTTGGTTTGAACATCAGTTTGTTGAAATGGTAACAAAAGTTTTACCTCCTCTTGATATTCATGTAAGTAGTGGAACTTTCTATACATTAATTGCAGTAACAACAGCTATTGCACTTGGTGGTATAGCGTTTGCAGTATTAAAGTTCAAGAAAGATGGAACATACTACAGTGAAAAAATGAAAAATAGATTATGTTATAAAATATTAGCAAATCAATATTATATACCTCATTTTTGGGAAGCAGTAGTTTCAAAACCATATGGTAAATTATCAAGCTTTAGTTGGAAAGAATTAGATTTAAGATTAGTAGATGCAATAGTAGATGGTATTGCAAAAGGTATCTATGGTGGTGGAGAAGCTGGTACAGCAATGCAATCAGGAAACTTATCAAAATCTTTAAAATGGATGGGAATAGGTATTCTTATTCTTGTTATATTAGTTGTTGCTTTTGGCAACTTGAAGTAAGGAAGGAAGGTAAATGGAACATATTTTATCAATTTTAATATTTTTCCCAGCATTTGCGGCTATCATAGGATTTATGGTAGATAAGAATGCAATTAGAGCATATGGGATTACAGTAACGGCAATTGAGTTTCTTCTTTCTTGTCTTTTATGGGTTAGTTTTGACACTGATTATGCAGGTATGCAGTTTAGTGAATTTATCCCTATAATATCTCAATATGGTATAGCATATAATTTAGGAGTAGATGGTATTTCTTTATTTTTAATAATAATGACAACATTTATGACTATGATCTCTATCATTGGACTAACTGAAAAAAGAGATTTAAAAAATCTTATTTTGACAGTGTTGTTTTTAGAGATGACAATGGTTGGAGTATTTGTTGCTTTAGATGCAATTATATTCTATGTATTTTGGGAATTATCACTTGTGCCTATGTTATATATTATTGGTGCTTGGGGTGGTAAGCTTAGAATTTACGCGTCAATCAAATTCTTCTTATATACATTTACAGGTTCATTAGTGATGCTTGTTGGTATGCTGTATTTAGGATATGTATATTTTCAAACAACAGGAAACTGGAGTTTTAGTCTTTTAGATTGGAATATGATGATGCTTCCTATTGATATGCAAATGTGGTTATTTGTAGCATTCTTCTTAGGTTTTGCTATCAAAGTACCAATGGTACCATTTCATACATGGCTTCCATACGCACATGGTCAAGCACCTACAATTGGTTCTGTAATTCTTGCGGCTGTTTTATTAAAAATGGGTACTTATGGATTTATTAGGTTTTCACTTCCACTTTTTCCAGATGCAAGTGTTGCTTTAATGATACCTATGGCTATATTAGCAATTATTGCGATAATTTATACAGCATTAGTAGCTTATGCACAAGAAGATATAAAACAAGTTATAGCATACTCTTCAGTTTCTCATATGGGTGTGATTATTCTTGGGATTTTTGCATTAAATGTTGAGGGTATTGGTGGGTCATTATTTCTTATGATTTCACACGGTATCGTTTCTGGTGCTCTGTTCATGCTTGTTGGAGTTATTTATGATAGAAGACATACTAAAATGATGAGTGAGTTTGGTGGTTTAGCAAAAGTGATGCCAATGTATGCAACAGTGTTTGGAATTATGCTTATGGCATCAGTTGGACTTCCTCTTACTATAGGTTTTGTTGGTGAGTTTTTAAGTTTACTTGGATTCTTTGCTGTATCTCCTGTATTAACAGGACTTGCGGGTACAACAATTATTTTAGGTGCAGTATATATGTTAGTTCTTTACAAAAAAACATTTTTTGGTCCAATAACAAATCCAATCAATGAAAAATTACAAGATATCAAAGGTAGAGAGATAGCTGCGTTGGTTCCTTTAGTTATGCTAGTTGTATATTTAGGTGTATATCCAAAACCTATACTAGAACCTGTTGATAATTCTGTAAAACAACTTGTACAAGTGATGTATTTAAAATCAGTTACACCAGAAGCTAAAGCAACAATAGCTTCAGTTAATACAATAGGGGAGACAAAATAATGATTGAGCCAATTTCAGTAGATCTTCAAGCATTAAATCTACCATCATTAGTACCAATGCTTATAGTAATTGTTGGGGCATTATTAATATTATGTATAGACTTAGTTACTAAAAATTTACATAAATCATTATATGTTATGTTAAGTATTTTAATTATACTTATAGATTTAGGTGCTTTAATTGGTTATAGTGGTGCTACAAGAGGGTTCTTTGATGTAATGTTAATGGATGGTATATCTATCTTAGCACAAATAATTATATTAGTAGCGTCTGGTTTATTTATTATACTTGCATTATCTCAACAACGATTTCATGAATATAGATATCCAGAGTATTTTGCACTATTCTTGTTTATGATAGCTGGTTTCCAATTTATGGTAGCTTCAGATAATCTGATTTTAATTTTTGTTGGACTTGAAACAGCATCTATGGCATTATATACATTAATAGCTATGCATAATAGAGATAAATCAACAGAAGCTGCAATAAAATACTTTACAATGGGTGCATTAGCAGCAGGATTCTTTGCTTTTGGTTCTATGATATTTTATGGACTTACAGGAAGTGTAGAACTTGGACAAATATCAGCATCATTAGTTGCATCAGATTTTGCAAACTATCCTATTGTATTATTAGGGGTTGTATTTATTATTGGTGGTCTTGGATTTAAATTATCATTAGTTCCATTTCACACTTGGGCACCTGATGTTTATGAGGGAAGTAGTTCAGCTATGGCTGGGTATATGTCTATCGTACCAAAAATTGCAGCATTTATCGTAGCATTAAGGTTTTTTGAAATATTTGTAAGTGTTGATAATGCATGGGTTGAGATGGTACTATATATCATTGTTATAACTACTATGACTTTACCAAATATGGTAGCTCTTGTTCAAACAGATGTAAAAAGAATGTTAGCATACTCTTCAATCTCTCATGCAGGATTTGTAATGGGTGCAATTTTAGTTGGTACTACACAGGCTACTGAAGGTTTATTTTTATACTGGATTTTATTTACATTTACGAACCTTGGTGCATTCGCAATGTTATGGGTAAATAGAACTAAGAATGCTCATGGATTTCAAAGTGATCATCCTTTTGAAAAATTTGCTGGAATGATTAAATTTTCTCCAGTTTCTGCTTCTATAATGGGATTATTTTTATTAAGTTTAGCAGGAGTTCCTCCATTTAGTTTATTTTGGGGTAAAATGTACTTAATTGGTGCTGCTGTAAATGGTGGATATATTATTCTAGCACTTATTATGGCGCTAAACTCTGCTATAGCTGCGTATTACTACTTAAAGCTAATAGTATATATGTTCTTAAAAGAACCAAGAGATGATGACAGAATAGAGTTTATGGGAAATGCAAATAATCCTTTAAAAACTGTTATAGGAGTATCTGCAATTATTACAGTGACATCTATAATATATATTGATCCATTATTAGATATGATATCTACTTATGTTCAAATGAGTGGATTCTAATAGTATAAAATAAATAGAGTTAGGAGATTACTAGCTCTATTTAAACTTATCTTAATAGAAATTTAATTACAATTCCATCTCTTCATATAAGGTAAGCATTGAGAATACAATAGTATTTTGACTGCTTCTCTTAGACCTTTACAATTAATTTTAAAGGCAATTCCCCAGGGTAGGAATACAGCAAGGAACCTTTATCTTTGGTGTGTTTAGGTATCTGGGAGGAGTACTTTTCTTATATAAAATAAATCACAATTAATTTAAAATAATAAAATGAATAAACTAGAATCAAGCATATAACAGTAGAAATAATCTACCGCCAAATATGAGTTTTTAGTTATCTACAGCTTTTTTTATACTGTCTAATGCACTACTTGTTGCTTCTTTAGTAGAATCCATAGCTTTATCAAGCTTATCTCCTGCTGTTTCTTCTCCACAGCCAGTTAATGCAATGAGAACAAATAAACTAGCTAATGGTAATAATACTTTTTTCATTTATAAATCCTTTTAAGTTTAATATATTTTATCCCAATGATCTTTAACGGCATGTTAAGTAGTGAAAAGATTACAATATAAAATCTTTTGTTATTAATTTATTTATTAAAATCTTGCTACAATTAGGATATAGAGTAAAAGGATATGATATGAAAAAAATAGTATTGATGACAATATCTGCCGTAAGTTTATTATTAAGTGCACAGCAACCGTATGAAGTAGGTTTAACTATTGGCGGAACAAAGCCCCAAAGTGATTTAAAACTTGATGACCATAAAAATTATGGTATAAGATTTGGAATGGACAATAATTTAATTTTAGAAAATATGTTTGATAAAATTGAATTTATCTATGAACGAAGTAATGATGTAGATTATGAAAATACTACTTTAGAGACTAATATAAATAGATATTCTATAAATATGTTACATAATTATAATCATTTTAAAAATATTATTCCTTATGGTATGATAGGTTTGGGATATGAAGATTTTAGTAAAGAGTATTTAAAAGTAAATGATTCTGTAACTGCAAATTTAGGTGTAGGTTTGAAGTTTCTATTAAATGATGTAGTATCTTTACGAGCTGAAGTAAGAGATCAAATCAATTTAGAACATAGTGTAGAACATGAGTTAATTTATACAGTTGGTTTAGGATTTGCCTTTGGCGAATCATCTGTGAAAGAACCTATAGTAGAAGAAAAACCAATTGTTGAAAAAGTTATAAAAAAAGAAGTAGAGAAAGAAAAAATTGTATTATTAGATAGTGATGGAGATGGTGTATATGATAAAGATGATAAATGCCCAAATACATTAAAAGGTTTTAGTGTAGATACTTATGGTTGTCCACTAGATTATAATTTAGGAGTGAACTTCGATACAGATAAATATATCATAAAAGATCAATACAATGATAGACTATATAAATTTGTTGAATTTATGAATATGATGCCTCATTATAAAGCTGAGATAAATGGTCATACAGATTCAATAGGAAGTGAACAATATAACCAAACATTATCAGAAAAAAGAGCACAAGCTGTCATGCAAAAACTTATCGAGATAGGTCTTGATAGAGCGAGATTAACATATAAAGGTTATGGAGAAACTCAACCTCTAAGTACAAATGATACTAAAGAGGGTAGAGAGCAAAATAGACGCGTAGAAGCAACAATTATAAAATAAAAGGAAAAATAAATAATGATTATGGAATTTACAATAAAAATAGCAATTGCAATAGCAATATTTTTTATAGGAAAAAAATTAGCAAGATGGATTACAGATATAACTTTAAAAAGTTTAAATAAAACAGGACAAATAGACATTACTTTGGAAAAGTTTCTATCAAGCGTAATTTATGGAATATTACTTGTAGTGGTTACCCTTTCTGCTCTTGGACAGTTAGGTGTTGAAACAACATCATTTATAGCAATACTAGGAGCTGTTGGTTTAGCTGTTGGTTTGGCATTTCAAAGTACACTGTCTAATATCAGTGCAGGTGTTATGATAATTATTTTTAAACCTATAAAAGTAGGTGAATTTGTAGAAGCTGGTGGAACTTCGGGGGTTGTTGAAGAGATAAATATTTTTAATACAGTTTTAAAAACAGGAGATAATAAAATTATCATAGTAGCTAACTCAAGAGTAATAGGTGGGAATATTACAAATTATTCAAGAAAAGATACACGAAGAGTAGATACTGTATTTGGTATAGGCTATGATGATGACTTAAAGCTTGCCAAAGAAACATTGATAGAGATTTTAAATAATGATGAAAGAGTTTTAAAAGATCCAGTGCCTTTTGTTGCAGTGTCTGAATTAGCAGATAGCAGTGTGAATTTTGTAACTCGTGCTTGGGTGAAAAGTGAAGATTATTGGGGTGTGAAGTTTGACACGATAGAAAAAGTGAAATTAACATTTGATGAAAAAAATATCTCTATCCCTTATCCTCAAATGGATATACACATGGACAAAGTTGTAGTTGATGAAAAATAATTTACCAAAAAACTTCAAAAAAGGTATCTCTACTTTTCAAATAATAATTTTACTTATCGTGGGTTATTATGTGTGGGGATATATAGAAGATAACTATTTATATAAAGATACCCCAAAATATCTAGTAGAGTTTAAAGAAGCAATTAAAGATTTTTCAGAACAAAAAGATACAGTAAAAAAAACATATCAAGAAGCAATTGAAGCTAAAGAGGAAGCAAAAAAGATAAAATATGTTTTTAAAAATGAATCAACAAAAGAGTTTATAAGAAAATGGGAAACAGCAGAAAATGAAGTTGTAACATTGAAAGAAAAATTTGAAGTCTATAAAGATCAAACAGAAAATTTTATAGATAAGCTAGATGAGAATTTAGATCAAATTAAAAATGATGATACATTAAAAACTCGGATGAAAGAGTATAGTAAAGAAAAAGCTTTAAAAATGGCTAAAAATATTATCAAAATTGAACAAAACATAGATAAACTAGATGAATCTATTACAAAAGGAAATAATCTTATAGTAGCACTAAAAACAGTAAGTTCTTTTAATGTACTATCTGAAGATGTAAAAGAGTTTGATTTATTGTTAAGCGATTCAAGTGATATCTTTATCTCAATTGATTCTTTAGTAGATGAAGGTATTAAAGTTCTTGATGAAGAGCTTAAATAAGTTCTCTAAGGAGTATTTTATAAATATTACATATAATTCAACTTTTGTAAAGGATATAAATTTATGAATATATTAATACCTGTAGATGATAGTGACATAGATGAGGCACAAATTGTTTCAATAGATGATGTGTCATATTGGCTGTTACTTGAATTAACAGAAGGAAAAGTTATAAAGTCTGAATTTTATCAGACAAGAGAAGAGATAAGTGATTGGGTTGATGTGGTGATAGTGAATAGTCAACAAGAATATGTGTGGCCTTTTATGGATGAGGGTATTTCTGTACTTGTTGCACCATTGCAAAAATCAGTAGATGACATAGTTGAAGCGTATTTATTTAAAGAGCTTCATGATATAAATTAAAATTAAAAGGAAAAAAATGTTTGGATTTCAAAAAGAATTAAAAGAGTATGATTTATCACAAGAAGAGTTAGATAAATTACAATATGCTAAGTTTACTACTTCAAAAGGGGTAATTTGGGTAAAGTTAACTCCAGAGTTTACACCAAATACAGTAGCTAATTTTGCACATTTGGCAAATGATGGTTTTTATGATGGTTTAAATTTTCATAGAGTAATAGATGGATTTATGGCACAGGGAGGTTGTCCTACAGGAACAGGTACAGGAGGTCCTGATTGGGCTATAGAGTGTGAAACACAAGGTGAAGGTCAGGTGCATAAAAAAGGGAGTCTTTCAATGGCCCATGCTGGTCCAAATACGGGTGGTAGTCAATTCTTTATCTGTTTTGTTCCTTGTCCACATTTAGATAGAGGTCATACAGTTTTTGGTGGAATTGAAGCGAATGATAAAGAAAGTTTTGATGTGCTTGATAGTATCAAACAAAGTGATACTATAGAAAAAATAGAGATATTTGAATCTAAAGAGTAGTAAAAGTCAAGGTGAAATCACCTTGCTTTTGTTACATATACTTTTCTAAAACAGTTGGTATTTTTATACTGCCATCTTCTTGTTGGTAATTTTCCATAATTGCAACTAAAGTTCTTCCTACTGCTAAACTTGAACCATTTAAAGTATGGCATAAAATATTTTTCTTTCCATCTTTATATCGTATTTTTGCTCGTCTTGATTGGAATTCTCTTGTATTTGAAATAGAACTTATTTCTCTATATGTATTTTGACCTGGTAACCATACTTCTAAGTCAATTGTTGTTGAAGCACTAAAGCCTAAATCACCTGTACATAACTGAACTTTTTGATGTGCTAACCCTAAAGACGCAAGCAAGTCACTTGCTGTTTCAACCATTTTTTCGAATATCTCTTCTGATTGTTCTTGTGTTGTAATGGCTACCATTTCAACTTTGTCAAATTGGTGTTGTCTTATCATTCCTCTTGTATCTCTTCCAGCACTTCCTGCTTCTTTTCTAAAACAAGGAGTATATGATGTAAGAAGTAATGGTAACTCTTCACTAGAGATGATTTCATCATTGTAAAGGTTTGTAAGTTGTACTTCTGCAGTTGGGATTAAATATAAATCTTCCCCTTCAATTTTAAATAAATCATCCTCAAATTTTGGTAACTGACCAGTTCCCTCAAGAGTATTTGTATTTGCCATGAAAGGAACATACCACTCTTCAAATCCTCTTTGGCGGTTAAAATCAAGGAAATAGTTGATCAAAGCTCTTTCAAGTCGTGCCCCAATACCTTTAAGTGCAGCAAATCTACTTTTTGCTAATTTTACACCTCTTGTAAAATCAATCATTCCGTTGTTTTCACCAAGTTCCCAATGTTCCTTTGGCTCAAAGTTAAAAGAAGGTTTTTCACCTATAGTTTCTAAAACTACATTTTCATTTTCATCAGCTCCTATAGGCACTGAATCATCAGGTAAATTTGGAATTCCCATTATAATTGAATCTATTAAATCTTCATTTGATTTTACAGTATCTTCTAGTTTTTGTTTCTCATCTTTTAAATTATCAATTTGTTGTTTTAAAGGTGCTATATCTTTGCCCTCTTTTTTATATGAACCAAATTGATTTGAGAGTTGCTTTTGTTGAGCTTGAAGATTTTCCATCTCTTGTCTTATAGCTTTTGTAGTAAGTGCTTTCTCTTTTAAATCAGATAAAACCTCTTTTGATACCCCTTTTTTTTCTAAAGCTAAGCTTACTTTTTCAAACTCTTTTTCTAGCAATTTTTTATCTATCATTTGTTAATTTTTCCTTTTCTTTCATATCATCTTTAATAATTTGTGATATTTCCTCTTTTTTTATAAAATCAGCACCCATACTAACGATAAATTGGCTAGCTTGTGCAACAGTAAGTGTTGTAGCTTTCACTTTACTTTTATCTACAATTACGGTATATCCACTTGTTGGATTTGGACTTGTTGGTACAAACAATACATAAATATCATCATTTTTACTCAATACATAAGATGGTACCCATAAATCTTTTTTTGGATATTCTACAAGAACAACCTCTTTTTTTATATCTTTATTATTCGGTTTAAAAAGCTCAGTAATCTTTTTTAAAATAGAATATATAGTACCAATAGCAGGTACTCTTTCAAATAATCTATCAATTGTAGATATAAAAAAAGATTTACCAGCTTTTTCTATTGAAGCTCCAATAAATACTAATAAAGTAATAATAATAATAAATAAGGCAAATGTATAAAGTCCACTATTTGTATAAGAAGAAACAAAATCAAATACTTGTAAAGTTAATGACTTTACCCAAAATACAAGCTGAATTACAACAAATAAAGGTATCAATGCCAATGCACCTACAAATAGGTACCTAAAAAATTGCTTCATCTTACTCTCCATAAATTTACGGTATTATATCAAAAATTTACTAAGGATTAATTTTTGCGAATATTAAGTGGAATACAACCAAGTGGTACAATACATATAGGTAATTACTTTGGTATGATTAAAAAGATGATAGAGTCTCAAAATAATGGAGAACTATTTGCTTTTATAGCTTCATATCATGCGTTAACATCAGTTTCAGATAAAGAAGTTTTACAAAAAAATATATTTGAAGCTGCTGTGAATTTTTTAAGTTTAGGGATGGATCCTGAAAAATCTACATTTTGGGTACAAAGTGATGTTCCTGAAGTATTAGAACTATATTGGATATTATCTAATCATACACCTATGGGATTGTTAGAGCGAGCACATAGTTATAAAGACAAGACTGCCAGAGGAATTGCTTCAAACCATGGTCTATTATCTTATCCTGTATTGATGGCTGCTGATATTTTACTGTTTGATTCAAATATCGTACCTGTTGGAAAAGATCAAATTCAACATGTTGAGATCACAAGAGATATTGCAAATACATTTAATAATGCTTATGGAGATATTTTAGTAATGCCAGAAGCAAAAGTAGATGAAGTTGTAGCAACAGTTCCTGGAACTGATGGAGCAAAAATGTCAAAAAGCTATGGAAATACTATAGATATGTTTGGCAATGCAAAAACTATTAAAAAACAAGTTATGAAAATAGTTACAGATAGTAAAGAACTTCACGAAGTAAAAGAATATGCAACATGTAATGTATATAAATTATGCGAACTTTTTATGAATGAAGAAGAGTTACAAAGTATGCAAAAAAGATACGCAACTCCTGGTGAGGGATATGGTCACTTTAAATTGGCCTTATTAGATAAAATAAATGAACATTTTGCCCCTTATATGGATAGGAGAGAACACCTTTTAAATAATCCAAATGAGGTTAAAGAGATATTACATCATGGTGCTACAAAAGCTAGACAAGTGGCACAAGAAAAATTAAAAGTTATAAGAGATGCTGTAGGTTTAAACTATTAAGATATGATAAATAAGTTGGATAATAATTATAAAAATATTCTTATTTCATTAATACTTGCATCTATTGGATATTTTAGTGCAGGATTTGTTTTTGAAGAAACACAATCCCGATTGATAGGAATAGTTGTTTTTTTAGTTGCTTTGTGGACTAATGAAGCGTTACCTTTGGGTGTTGTTTCTTTACTTCCTATTATATTGTTTCCAGCTTTTGATATTTTATCTACAGCACATACTACGGCAAATTATTCTAAATCAATAATATTTTTATTTTTAGGTGGTTTTTTACTAGCAATAGCTGTTGAGAAAATAGGTTTACATAAAGTAATAGCACATAAACTTTTAAATATTTTTCCTCCAAATCCAAGAGGGATTATCTATGCATTAGCTATTACCTCTGCTTTTTTAAGTTCTTTGTTATCTAATACCACTACTGCTTTATTACTTATGCCAATAGCATTATTTTTAACAGATATCGTAAAATTAAAAATTAGACTTGTTTTAGCAATTGCTTATGGTGCAAGTATAGGAGGAATTATAACTCCTATAGGTACACCACCAAATTTAATATTAATGGGTTTTTTACAAGATAATAATCTTGAAACATTAACTTTTATAGCTTGGATGTTTAAAACTATTCCATTAGCTTGTGTTATGTTAGTTGTTGTGCCATTTATTTTATCAATTGGATTATCTGATGTTGTGATAGAGAAACAAATTGACGAAAATCGAAAATTAGATAAAAATCAAGAAAAACTTTTAAAAATTTTAGGGCTTTTAATCCTAGTTTTATTTGTAAATTCATTTTTTAAATTTAGTGAAGCAGGTATTTTGTTAAGTTTTGGACTCTCCATGATGCTTCCTAAAATTGGTTTTTTAGAATGGGAAGATAGTAAAAACATACCTTTTAATATTATGTTTTTATTTGGAGCTGGATTTAGTATTGCTTCTGCATTTAGTGGAACAGGATTAGCTCAGGCTATTTCGGAGTTACTTTTAGGATTAACGCAACTTAATCCAATTATATTAATACTAATTGTAGCTAGTATGATAACTTTTACTACAGAAGTTACAAGTAATACAGCATTAATCTCAATAGCTTTACCCATTATATATTCTTTAGGAATAGCTTCTAATATAGATACAAATATAATTCTTATGGTAGCTACAATTTGTGCTAGTTATGCATTTATGCTTCCTATTGCAACGCCGCCAAATGCAATAGCTATGAGTAGTAAAGTATTAAGTATTAAATATATGGCAAGTTATGGAATTATTTTCAATATATTAGGAGTGTTACTAACAACTGCAATAGCTGTAGTATGGTGGTAAAGTAGTTAATAAAAATACAAGATTATACTAAAAATTCTCGTATTTTTTTCTGTTCATCAATTTGTAGTTTCATAGATTCTCTATGTTGTTTTAAAAAAGCAATATTTTTATAGAAAAGTTCAGATAACCTTTCTAAGTCAACTAATACTAAGTCAAAATCTTGAATTTGACTATCAATTAAATAATCTTCCACCCACTTTTGTAATGAGCTAGCTCTTTGCTCATCTTCAAGAGAGTCAATATACTGTAAGCTCTTTAGAGCCTTTAAAGACCAGTTTCTTCTTTCCATGCTTCAATTAATCCTGTAACAACTTTTTTTACTTGACCTATAGCATTTAAGTTATTATCAACGCCAGCACTAAACAATGTTTCTATTTGGTAAAGATACAAACCATCAAGGTAATAAGCAACATCTCCACCATCAAAATCAAGAATATTTCTTAATTCATCAAAGATTGCAATCGAACGATTAATATACTCAAATTTATTTTCAACATTATTTTCTTCAATTGCTTTTTCAACAAATGCAAGATATTTTAATAAGCCTTCATAAAGCTTTAGTATCAACATATACGGATCTTCAGTTGTTGCCGCTTGTTGGTTATATACATCTAATCCCATTAAAATCTCCAAATAATTATATTTGAAGATTATATTATATTAATACTTAAACTATATTAAGTATATAACAATTAATTACTTGATGTAGATTGTTTAATCATCATTTCTAATCCACTAAACGATGCTTCCATTTGCGCTATAATTGCAGCATATGCAGTAAATTGACTCGCCATTGTCGCATATTTTGTATCAAGTTTTTCAACAGTCTCTTCTCTTTCTTCTTCTAATTTAGTTTTTCGTTCAGCCATATCATCTTCATAGACTGAAAGTAATCCATTATAGGCATTTAAGTCATCAACATACTCTTTAAATGTTGTACCAAAACCTTTATCTTCTGCAACACCTAAGAAAAAATCTTTTACTCCATCAAAATCATTAGTTAAAGCTTCTCCAAAAGTTTCAGTATTTAATGTTAACGCCCCATATCTATCAAATTCAAAACCTAGATTTACTGCATTCTCATCATTTACTCCATACGATCCAAAAAATAAATTTTTTAGACCATCTTGTAGTGTTCTTAATGAATCTAGGTTCTCTACACTCGTTTCTGTATTATATAATTCTTCTGTTATTAGTGCTGTAAGATTATTATATGCATCTACAATCTCTTGAACTGCTGGTAATACATAACTATCATCCTGTTGAATAGTCAATGTTGAGGTTCCTATATCCGTAGCTGTAACTTTTAAGTTACCATCTACTTCTATACTATTTGATGATACATCATAAGATACACCATCTACTGTTGCTTGTAAATTTTGAGCTGTTAACGTATGATTGTCAGGTGTTCCATCTCCATCTGTATCTGTAGCATCATCATATCCTAATGTTGTTGCAGCTGTTCCACTAATAACTAGAGCATTTGCTGTTCCCGGTTCAGCACTTTTTAATACAAGTCTATATGAGTCATCCCCAACTTGCTCTACTGATGCTGTTGCTACAGAAGATAAGTTTATTTTATCAGCTAATTCTTGAAGTGTTAATCCCGTCGTATCAAAACTTTCGCCATTTATATCTAATGTCTCTGCAGCCATTGCTGTTTCTGTTTGTGCCAATGTTTGTGTATTAGATTGCCAAACATCTTTTTGGGCTAGTTGTGTTATATCAATTAGATATGTTCCTTCTTGCAATGAAGAAACATCAGCAGCATCAAATACAGCAGATGTTCCCGAGGTACTTGCAGTTACTTGTTCAAAAGCATTACTACTTGATGAAAAAAGATCAAAAACTTTTACTGTTTCTAATAATTCATTTACCTTAGTTTTAATTTCAGCAAAAACTTCTTTCTCAATATCTAAATCTTCTAAACTTACATCGATTGGGTCAAGTACTGCTTTCTCTTCTGCTTCTCTTATTTTTGTAATCACATCACCATTTAATGATGCAGCATTTCCCGTATTGAATGCTCCTATTGTACTATAATCATAATCTGCCATAATATCCTCCTTATTTGGAATTTAATTAACGTTTTAATCCTAACAGCGTTTGTAACATCTCATCAATTACTGTTATAACTTTTGCATTTGCTTCATACGCTGATTGAAATTTTATAAGTTCAACCATCTCTTCATCTTTGTCAACTTTTGTAAGTGTATCGTATGTTGTTTGAAGTGATTCACTTACTGCAGCTTGTGCTTCTTCATTAAAAATAACAGTTTCTCTATCATCAGCTATTACTACTCTTAATGTCTGATAATATTGTGAAAAAGAGTTTGAATTTTCTCCTGTTCCGTCAAAATCAACATCTTCTTTCCATTGTAACTCCGCTAAATAATCTAATTTTTCTTGAGTAAGGTTATTTAATGCTTCTTCATGAAAAGTAAGTGTTTTTACACTAGCACCAGAAAATAAATTGATATTTACTTTTTTGTCAGCATCTGCATTTAAGTTTGCAGTGTCTGTCCCAAAAATATAACTCCCATCATCATTTTCTATATATGAATCTGTTAAATCAGATAACGCTTTTGCAAAGTCATCAAGTTTTTTCTTATAGTCATTAAACAAATTATTTCCAGAATCTGTTTTAATATTATCAATCATAGGTTTAAGTGAACCTCCTGATAAGGCAACCTCTTTATCAAAAATCTCTAAATGTATATCATCTATAGCAATTGTACTTACATTTTCATTATTTGAAATAGCTGTTCTTGTATTATCAAGAGATAGAGTGTTACTATCATTAATTGTTACTTCTCCAACAAATGAACCAGCTTCTCCATCAATATTTGCTTCTATAACTAGATATCTATCTACATATCCTGGTGCAGCCGCTACATATTTTGAATGCAGAGGATTATCTGTAAGTATCTTATTCCCACTTTCATCAACTTCATAATTTCCATTATATGCTGTAATTTTTCCACCAATATCTTTATTTTGGTTTATTTGATAAACTAGAGCTTGAATAAGGTTATCAGATGTAACAACACTATTCCCTAATCCGTCAATATCAGCAGGTGTAACACCATCAGCTTCATAAATTGTTTCACCCACAGTAACGGTTACAGATGAAGTATTATCTAGTGTATAAGTGATACTATCTCGTAATCCTTTTACAGACTCTAAACTACCTGTAAAAACTATTCCATTGCTCTCTGTGTTTCCAATTGAAGGAACATCACCTTCAAAATCTTCATAAGTTATAAGTAGTTGACCACTACCATTATCTGCTATATCTTTAATCTCTTGATCTGGATGAGATGCATTCCAAGTGTTTATTATGTTAACTTTATCTGCAACTATGTTTGTCACGGTTGTCGCAGCATCATCACCAGCAAGAGAACCAGCAACGGTTGTTCCTAAAAATACGACAGGTTCTGTAGCCGTTCCTGAAAGATTCATTGTTTGTTCTTCTGATACTGGTGCATCAAAAGAGGTAAAGTTATTTTTTATGGTACTTTGAAAATCATTTGTTATAGGATCAACTATAGTAACACCCGTAGAATCTTGTAATGCATATACATCTTTTTGTGGTATATAATTTTCTATTAGGTTAAGTTGATGTACATTTGTATCAAATCTAACTGCAGTTGCACCACCAATTTTAAGTTGATAACTTTCTTCTCTATATATTTCAACATCAATATATTGTGCTAACTCTTTTTCTAACTCATCTCTTTTATCTAGTAAGTCATTTGCTGAACCAGTACTATCTTGAATTTGTTTACTGATTTCACCTATATTTACTAATATCCCATTAATCTCATCTACTAATTCATTTGCATTAGCTAAAGTTGAAGTTTCTTTATTTTCTATATCCGCATATAATGTTTGTAAATCTAATACTAAACTGTTAGCATTGTTAATAATATCATTTTTATAAATTTCATTTTGAGGACCAGTTCTCAAGTTTTCAACAGATTGAA
Organism: Arcobacteraceae bacterium; assembly: GCA_963667095.1. Taxonomy (GTDB): domain Bacteria; phylum Campylobacterota; class Campylobacteria; order Campylobacterales; family Arcobacteraceae; genus JAIOSF01. The sequence continues at coordinate 1,072,826 of OY762960.1, forward strand.
AATATCGATTTAAATCTGCAGAAAGACCAGCATCATCTGTTTCATAAAAAATAGACTCAATATCTTCTAACATTGAATTTAATTCCTGCATGTCACTTAGTTTTGCTTGTTCTCTAATTAAGTTTTGATATACATAGATATTTGTAACTCTAGAAACATCTTCTACATATACTCCACGCCCAGTAATTCTTGAGTCTATATGAGTTAATTCAGATACATCTACAACTCTTTTTTTATATCCAGAAGTATTTTCATTTGCAATATTATTCATCACATTCTCAACTTGAGTTTGTGCTGTTCTTAGTCCAGTTTGCGCTACATTTAGTATATTCAACATATTATACTCCTATTTCCTTGTTGCATTTTAATACAGCAATTCTTAAAATTAGATTAAAAAGGTGATATAGATTCTAAAACTTTGCTTCCCCAAGGTTTTTCTAAAGCATCCATTTCATCACCATTTCTACTATATAAAATTTTAAGATTTGCTAGTTGGTATGAGTAAATAGTATTATCAGGGCTTATATCATAAGGTCTAATTACTCCACTTATTTTCATCGTTTGCTTTTGTCCATTAATTAACATCTCTTTTGTACCTCGTATAAAATAGTTACCGTTTTGATATGTTTGTTCAATGATTGCTGAGACTGTTGTGGTAAATTCTTCATCAACAGTAGATTCTGCACTTCCAGTAAAGTTATTTCCTGAAGATGCATTAAATCCTATTCCTAATAAACCATTTAATCTATTAAGTTTACTTGTAGTTCCTGAAGTTGTTGTTGGTGCTGGAGAAAATAAACCACCATTGATTCCTGTAGTATTCGACTTTGATGTTGTTTTTTCTATTTCAGAATCATTTGTAAGTGTTTCTTCAACCAATACTTGAATGATATCTCCAACTTGCAAATCTTTTTTATCTGCAAATAAAGAAGCACCTTTTCTCGAGTAGAGTGTCCCTTTTTTCTTTTGTATTGGTTCAACTTTTTTTACCACTTGTAATTGTGGTTTTGTATCCATTATAACTTCTTGTTTTTGAGTACAACCTACTATAAAAAATGATATAAAGATAATAAGTATCAAATTAGCTTTCATATTTACTCTCCACTATTGTTTTTAAATCAAGTGCTAACTTAATATCAGTATCAGTACTTTTTAACATTGCATTTGCCCCATACCGTATTAAAACAGGTTCTATATTTGTACCAAAATCACAAACAATTAAAAGTTTGTCTTTTACTATTTTGACCGATCGGACATATTTTTGTCCAATAAGATTGACTACGACTACAGCTTCTTTGTATATTGTTTTTTCAAGTTTTACTGATTTAGAAGTTGTTTGTTTTTCTATCTCTTTTTTAATTTCAAGTTCAGTTGTCAAAAGTGCATTTTGTTCTTGAAATTTTGAACTCATATGTTGATAATATAGCCAAAACATTGCTAATAAAGAAATAACAGATATACTTTTTATCAATATTCTTTTTTTATTTTGATTTTTAACTATAATTATCATATAAGCCTCTTTGTAAAAATTATTTTATAACAAATGATGTGAAGTAGATATCTACTATCGCATTTCTTACTCGATCATCATTCCCCTCAGGAATTGAATCGTTTAATATATTATTGATTTCATCAATCATCTCTTCTTTTAACATGGCTTTCCCTCCAACAGTTAAAAGTTCTTCACTACTTCTTGCACTTACTTGTCTAATAACAGAATCAATAATTTCAGCTTTAGTATCTTCTAAAACAGCTTCAATAGTTGGTTCAGTTGTCTTCATAGTAAAAGAGAGTTTCATAAGTTTTGCTCGCCCTTTTGCATCCGTAATATTTAAAACAAGACTGTCAATATTGGCTTTATATGTTTCGCCTATATCTTCTTTCTTATTTTTTACAACTTGTTCAGTTTGTGGAGCAGATTGAACAGCTTTATCTTCAAACATCCCTTTAGAATAAAGAAAATATCCTATCCCCCCTACAGCAGCTAATAATACAACTATAAGTATTATTAGAACCAACATCATTGGGTTTCCTCCACTTTTCTTTTCTGCAACTGCTTCTTCTTCAGCCATATTTACTTCTCCTCTTCATTGGTTTGGTCTTTTATGATTCTCATTTTTTTCATTAAAAGTGTTGAAGTTTTTGTATCTAATTTTTTCATTATCTTCATTACCCTTTTTTCCTTCATTCGTATCATTATATCAAATACTTCATCAATTTTACCGTTATTTATCATTTCATTAAATATATTAATGACAACACCTAGTTTCATCTTGTCATACATTGTCATAGCTTTTGATGTAATTGTTCTATTTATTTCATCTAATATTTTTTTATTTTCTTCTTTTAATTTTTTTATATTTGCTTCATTCGCTCGTATCTCTTTTTGTATCTTTTCTAATTGAGATTTGTGCTTTTGGTATTCTAATTCTTTTTTTTCATAGAATTCATTTAATTCATCTTTTATATTAAGAAGTTCCTGTTTCTCTTTATATAAGTCACCTTGTTGTACATTTATAGAAAAAAGTTGACTAACAAAAAATAAAATGAAAAAAACTGATTTAAGAAACATTCATAACCTTTTTATTTTTAATATATTTTACCTGCATATATTCTGAAGAGGTAATCTCTTCTTGTTTTAAAATATCTTTTAGTTTTTCTTTCTTTTGTTCTTGTAAAATATAGTTAAATTGTTCACTCTCTTTATTTAATTCAACAATTATATTATTATAATGTTCAATTTGTTGAAGATAGTGTAGTTTTTTTTGACCAAGTTGAATCATATGTTCTTTCATAGTATTTTTATGAATTTCTAATACTCGAAAATCTGAAACAGCTCCCATAACATTTACAGTTGCTGAATTAAGTGATTTATTTGTAGACGAAAGTTCTTTATTGATATCTTCTACTTTTGCTATCACTTGTTGTTTTAATAATACCTGTTGATTTATTTGTTGCTGTTTTAATTTATATATTTTCTCTATCATTGTGTTTTCCCAAATGTGATGATAATATCCCATAAATCTAAAGTATACTGTTCAATATGATCTCCAACCCAAGGAAGAGTCGCAACTATGAAAATAGATACAATAATCATTTTAGGAACAAAAGCCAAAGAAGCATCACTAATTTGTGTAACGGCTTGAAAAATACTAATTATTAAACCAATAACCATACTCACAATTAAAGATGGTAAACCAAGTAATAATATTATTTTTACCGTACTTTGTGATATTGCTATTAGATCCATATTAATCTTTTATTTTTATAGTTATCTCTATAGTTTTATTGTTTAATAAGTCACTTAATAATTTTGCAAGACTTGTTGAGTTTATCCCTTTGTCTAAAGTAATAGAGCTTGAATTTTCTGATGTTTCTAAATTTTCAGGTGCTGTTTCTTCTATTAAATCTTCTATTACAGGTTCATTGAAATCTTGAGTTTCTTCATCAACTGTTTCATTATTCTCTAATTCTTCTATAGTATCTGTATCTTCAGTAAAGTCTTCAATAAGAATTTCATCTGAGTTATCTAGATTATTAGTAGTAGTTACTTCTTCACCTTCATTATTTTTACCTAAAGCTTCTAGTATATCAGATTCAATTAGTTCATCAAGTTGTGATAGCTCATTGCTCATTTTATTATTCCTTATTTTCAAGAGAAGTACTAATAGCTTCCATAGTATCATCTTCAAGCATTTCATCAATTGAGGTTATCTCATGTGCTTTAGGTTTTTTATTTTCTATAGATTCCAATCTTTTTTCTATATGTATAATTAAGTCTTTGTAGTCTCTTATACTAACATCTCCTATACCATGATGGTCTAAATATCTTTTATGTATACCATCTTTGGGAACAAGAAACTTGAAGAGTTTATTGACTACATTATCCTCTATAATTTTATTTTGATCAATTAAAAATATCTGAGTAGGATCTTCTTCAATAAGTTCTTCTAGTGCATAGAGGTATTCAACATCAACAACCTCTCCCTCACCAATTTTAAACCGAATATTACCATGATCTAAAATTTTATGAATCTCTATTTTAAAAGATAGTTCACCATAAATATATATATTCAAAATAAACCTTATTAAATTATTTTGAATTATTATATCTATATTTTATTAAAGTTTAGATAAAATGTTTTCAATTACAAAAATAGTATAGGATGTTTAATTTTGAGAAATATTTTATTGACTTTTTTTATATCGTTAACTATTTATGGTCAAACGATTAAAGATATATCAAATATAGTAGGTATAAGAGAAAATCAACTTATTGGTCATGGACTAGTTGTAGGACTTCCCGGAACTGGTGATAAAAGTGAATTTACTATGCAATCTTTACAAAACTTATTAAGAAATTCTTATATTAAAATACCAGCTTCGTCGATTAGTTCAAAAAATATTGCTACTGTTATGGTTACATCTACACTACCAGCATTTGCAAGACAAGGTGATAAGTTAAAATTAAAAGTTTCTTCTATTGGTGATGCAAAATCTATAGATGGTGGACAACTTTTATTAACTCAATTAAAAGGTGTAGATGGAAAAGTATATGCATTAGGGCAAGGAAGTATTGTATCTAATGGTGAGATGAAAACTACTGGATACATCTACGAAGGCGCTATTGTAGAAAATGAAGTTGATTACTCACTTAGAGATGAACGCTACATTACTTTGAGTTTATTAGAACAAGATGCGAGAATAGCTGCACTTTGTGAGGAAAAGATTAATGCAAAATTTGGGAAAAAAATAGCAACAGCATACGATACAAGAACTATTGAGATATCAAAACCTAATGATATGTCAATAATACGATTTATTTCAGAAATTGAAAATATAGAAATAGATAGTATGATGAAGAAAAAAGTTATTATCGATCCTATAAAAGAGATAATAGTAGCTGGTGCTGATATAACAATAAATCCAGTTACCGTTTCGAGAGAAAACTTCACATTACGGATTAAAAAATCAACTTTAGATGATAAGGCTTGGGCAGATCCAGCTGTAAATGCAGGAACAGATATTGGTGATGATGCAAAAGTACAAAAAATTGATGGAGTTCAAGAAATTGATATAGATAATGCTTTAATAAATACTAAAAATCAACCAACAGTATCAGACTTGATGAAAGCTATGAAAACGATGAAGTTAGGAATTGCTGAGATTATTGAAACAATAAAAATGATAGATGATCTTGGTGGTATTAATGCAGATGTAGAGATGGTGAAATAAGATGGCAGAATTTTTAAGTCAAGATGAGATTGATGCACTATTAGATATTGCGGATGAAGATGGTGGTTTAGAAGAGATACCTGAAGATTCAATTCCCACTTCCAAAGATAAAAGTTATGCAATATATGACTTTAAAAAACCAAATAGAATATCTTCTGATCAGATGAAAGCTTTTAATGCTTTACATGACAAGATGTTAAGAGCTACAATTAGTGACCTTTCAGCAATGCTTAGAAAGATAGTTGATGTAAAACTTTATAGTATCGAGCAAATGACTTATGGAGAATTTATTTTATCTATTCCTCAAATTACAAGTTTAAATACACTTTCAATTAAACCTTTAGAGGGTAGAATAGTTATGGAGTGTAACCCTGCTATTAGTCATAAAATTATTGCTCATTTATTAGGAAATGGGGATAGTTCTTTAACTGATTCAACAGAAAAAGAATTGACAGAGATAGAATTAGAAGTTTTTAATCACTTTTATCAACTAATAACAAAGCATTTGAAAAAAGCTTGGGAAGATGTAGCTACTATTAATTTTAAAACAGAAAGCATGGATACAAATGCAAATGCTATCCAAATTATTTCAGATCACGAGATTGTTCTTTTAGTTGTTTTTGAGATAACCATTGATGATGAATCAGGATTTTTATCAATTTGTTATCCTATATCATATATTGAATCATTATTAAATGTAATTGTAGAGAAAATATTTGCGGAAGCAAAAAATAGAAAAGTAAGTAAACAAAGAGATATTAATGCATTGATGTCTGGTTCTAAAATGACAATAGATGCTATATTAGCAGAAACTGAATTATCTGTAAAAGATTTATTAAATTTAAAAGAGGAAGATATAATTGTATTTAGTAAAAATGCAAATAGTTCTTCTTCAAAAGTATATATCAATAATAAAGAAAAATGGTCAGCGATATCAGGATCATCAAGTAATAGAAAAGCGATACAAATTCAATCGAATATAGACCATGAAAAAATGGAAACGCTACGCTCTTTAAAATCTCTTAACGACGAGAGGTTAGAGCGAACAAGAAAAGCGAATGAAGCTATAGCAAAACTTATAGAAACAAGAGATACCTTTTAGATAGGTAATATAAAGATAATTTATTAGATTTTTATAAAAAATTCAGTATAATCACCCATTAATAATGAATAATTTAAAGGATAATTATGCTTTTAACTCCTGGCCCAACAGCCGTACCGGAATTTGTTAGAACTGCAATGTCTGGAGAAACACTCCACCATAGAACACCAGAGTTTGAAAATATATTCAAAGAAACAAGAGAATTATTGTTAGAAATTTTTGATATGCCTGAAGCTGTGATATTAGCTTCTTCTGGAACAGGTGCTATGGAAGCTTGTGTAACAAATCTTACGGCGAAAAAAGCTTTAACAATAAATAGTGGAAAGTTTGGTGAAAGATTTGGAAAAATTTGTGAAGCACATAATATTTCATCTACTGAGTTAAAATATGAATGGAATACACCAGCTAGTGTGGAAGATGTTGTAAATACTCTAAAAAATGATACACAGATAGATGCTGTGTTTATTCAAGTTTGTGAAAGTGCTGGAGGATTAAGACATCCAGTTGAAGAGATTGCAAAAGCTGTTAAAGCAATCAATAAAGATATAATGGTTGTTGCTGATGGAATTACAGCTGTTGGTGTTGAGAAAATTGATACAACAAATTTAGATGCAGTTATAACAGGAAGTCAAAAAGCACTTATGTTACCTCCTGGTCTTGCAATGATTGGATTTAGTGAAGAAGCAGTTAAAAAAATAGAAGCTAACAGTTATGGATATTATTTTAATCTCTCAACTGAGATAAAAAAACAAAGAACAAACACAACTGCTTGGACAGCTGCTACAACTTTGATTATAGGTCTTAAAGCAATATTAGAAAAATTAAAAAATGATGGTTTTGAAAATTTATATGCTAAAACAGCTTTAAGAGCAAAAGCTACAAGAGAAGCTTTAGAGTCAATTGGCCTTAAGGTATATCCTGCAATGCCAGCAAATGCTATGACAACTATTTATTGTGAGCAGTCTAATGAAGTGAGAAAAATTTTGAAAGAGGAATTTGATTTAAATATTGCAGGTGGACAAGACCATCTTAAAGGAAAAATATTTAGAATAAATCATATGGGACTAGTTGCAGATTATGAAGCAGTTTGGGCAGTAAATGCTATTGAAAAAGCTTTAGATAAATTAAATGTAAGAAAATTTGATGGTACTGCTAATAAAATATTTATGGAGATAAACTCTTAAACTATGATTTTTGAACATGAAATACCAACTGGAAGTAGATTGTATTTTGGCAAAAGAGCCAAAGCAAAAAGAGAATTGGAAAATAAAGCAAGTCTATTTCTACAAGATGCTGGTTTTGAAGAGATTCTTACACCAAATTTCTCATATACAGGTCATCAAAGTATAGATGAAGATAAAGATTTGATCACTTTAAGTGATGAGTCAAATAATAGTCTTGCTTTAAGAGCTGATAGTACACTAGATGTTGTGAGAATTATCTCTAAAAGATTAGGACGAACAACAGAACATAAAAAATGGTTTTATATCCAACCTGTATTTACATATCCTGCAAATGAGACTTATCAAATAGGTGCAGAGTGGATTGGATATGATAATATGAGTGATATTATTAATTTAAATTGCAATTTACTAGAAGAACTTTCTTTAGAACCGATTGTTCAAATTGCGAATATAAATATACCTTTGATAATCTCAAAAGAATATAATGTTGATATAGAGATTTTTAAAAATGGTGAAATTGGTGCACTCTTTGATTTAGATATCTCATGGTTATCAAAGTTAATAAGTGTTCAAACCACAGAACAGCTAGAAGAGATTATAGATATGATACCTTCTGCTTTGAAAAAAGAATGTATAAAATTAATTGATATAACAAAAAATATATCATATAAAAAAGTAAAAATATCTCCAATATATTATAGTGCTATGAAATACTATGACAATATATATTATAGAGTTATTGAAGGAAATTTAACACTTGCAAAAGGCGGGGGTTATAAAAGTGATGGTATAAAATCTTTAGGTTTTGCACTATACACAGACAATCTATTAAAAGTTATGGAAGGATAAAATTTTGAGTAAAGCAGATGTAATCGTTGGAATCCAGTGGGGTGATGAGGGTAAAGGAAAGATAGTAGATAAACTTGCCCAAGAGTATGATATGGTATGTAGAAGTCAAGGTGGACATAATGCTGGACATACAATTTGGGTTGATGGTGTAAAATATGCTTTACACCTTGTTCCCTCTGGAATATTAAATCCTAAAGCAGTAAATGTGATAGGGAATGGTGTTGTTGTAAACCCTGAATCAATTATAAAAGAGATGGAGCAGTTCTCAAATCTTGAGGGGAGATTATTTATCTCTGATTGTGCACATTTAAATCTTCCATATCACAGTTTGATAGATCAAGCAAGAGAAAAATTAAAAGGTAAAAATGCTATTGGAACCACAGGAAAAGGTATTGGACCAGCATATTCTGACAAGATAAATAGAATAGGACAAAGAGCATCAGCATTATTAAATCCAAATCAACTATGTGAAGATATTATGAATTATTTTGAAGAAAATAAAGTGATATTTGATGCAATAGATGTACAAACACCAAATAAAGATGATCTGTTAAAAGAACTAAATGATTATAGTGAAAAACTATCTAAATTTATTACAAATACCACAAATATGGTATGGACAGCTTTAGATGAGGATAAAAGAGTATTACTAGAGGGTGCTCAAGGAACAATGCTAGATATTGACCATGGAACATATCCATTTGTAACATCAAGTTCAACAGTAAGTGCAGGTGCTTGTACTGGACTTGGATTAAACCCAAAAGATATAGGTGTAGTTACAGGTATTGTAAAAGCATACTGTACAAGAGTTGGTAACGGGCCATTCCCTACAGAAGACTTTGGGAAAGATGGTGATACTATGGCTGATGTTGGAAAAGAATTTGGAACAACAACAGGAAGAAAAAGAAGATGTGGTTGGTTTGATGCTGTCGCAGTTAAACATGCGAGTAGATTAAATGGATGTGACCAACTTTCACTTATGAAGCTTGATGTTTTAGATGGTTTTGAAACAATTAAGATATGTACAGCATATGAAATAGATGGAGAAGTTATAGACTATGTACCATCAAATATGGATAATGTAAAACCAATATATGAAGATATAGCTGGCTGGGACAGTGTTGTTGGTTGTAGAGAATTTGATAAACTACCTGCAACAGCTAAAGAATATATTCAAAGAATAGAACAATTAACAAATACTAAAGTAGGTATCATCTCAACTAGCCCTGAACGAGAAGACACAATAATAAGATAGGACAATAATATGAAATTAAAAAAGCAACATACTCCTTATATATCAAGAAAAATTACAAAAGATATAGTAAATTCGGATTTTATTGAAGTAAGAAAAGATAAAGATAGTATAACCCAAGAGTGTGAAAGAATTTTAAATGAAGATATTGAAAAAGAGATAGCACTTGATGAAGCAGTAAATGAAATTTTAGAAAACCAAGAAGAGGAAATCGAATTTTATAAAGCTGATTATAGACAACTTTTTTGGATGACTAAAAAAAGAATGGCTAATGAATTTGGTGTAAATTTAAATTTTGAAGATAGATTTTCTAATATTGCACACAATATTATGGATTATTTATATGAAGAAGATTTTATACACTTTACAGTAAATGATAATCAGGTAAAAAACTTGATAGCAACTTCAATAAATAACTTTATAAAAGGGTATGATGAAGCAGATACTGCTGCATATGAAAAAATAAAGACATATAAAAGAAAACTGATACCTGGTACAGAAGATTATGATATAGTATTTAATAGATTATATGAAGAAGAGCTTATAAAAAAAGGACTAATATAAAAGGATGGATATGCAAAATATTTATATATATTTAGAAAATGGTACATTTTTAACAGGAAAATCTTTTGGTGCACAGGGTACAGCTGTTGGAGAGATAGTTTTCAATACTTCTATGACAGGTTATCAAGAGATTATTACAGATCCTAGTTATGCGGGACAATTTGTAACTTTTACAGCTCCAGAGATTGGAAATGTAGGGGTAAATGAGAATGACAATGAAAGTAAAAAAGCGCACTGCAAAGGTGTTTTTGTACGAAATTACAATGAACAGTATTCAAATTTTAGAGCAGAGACTACTCTAGCTCAATTGTTAAAAGAGAATAATACTTTAGGAATTTGTGAAATTGATACACGATACTTAACAAAAATGTTAAGAGATGAGGGTGCTATGATGATGATAGCATCAACAGAGATTTCAAATAAAGATGAACTAAAACAACAATTAGAAAAATCTCCACGAATAGAAGATATAAACTATATAGAAGAAGTAACTACAAAAGAATCATATATTCATAAGTATGGAGCTTGGAATATGGATACAATGTCATATAATAAAGCAGTTATGAGTGATAAAAAAGTTGTTGTAATAGATTTTGGTGTAAAACGAAATATTTTAAATGAACTTGTAGAGTCAGGATTAGAAGTTGAAGTAGTACCGAGTGATTTTAAAGCAGAAGGTTTAATAAAAAGATTTCAAGATGGCGAGATTGGCGGGGTTTTCTTAAGTAATGGACCAGGTGATCCTCTGACATTAACAAAAGAAAAAGAGCAGGTACAAAAACTTATTTGTGAAAATATTCCAATGTTTGGTATTTGTTTAGGACATCAAATGTTAAGTATAGCACATGGTCATGATACATTTAAATTATCTTTTGGACAACATGGTGGAAATCACCCTGTACAAAATAGTACAAAAGTTGTAGAGATTACAGCACAAAACCATAACTATAATGTACCAAAGAGCATAGAAGATATTGCTGATGTTACACATCTTAATCTATTTGATAACACTATAGAAGGTGTAAGTTATAAAAATAAACCTATATTTTCGGTACAACATCACCCAGAGGCAAGTCCCGGTCCCCATGAAAGTAAATATGTATTTAAAGAGTTTGCCGACTCTATACAATAGTTTACTAAAGGACAGCTTTTAAGTTGTCCTTTTTTTATAGATAAATAATATAAACAAAGGAATAGCATGAATAAAGAAACTATCACATTTATTGGAAATGGAAATATGGCTTTATCAATAGCCCTTGGGTTAAAAGAGATATTTAATATTGAAGTGGTTGGGAGAAATAGAGAAAGTATAGAAAATTTTGAAACAAAACTAGGTGTAAAGATTGAAAAGCACCTGCTAGGTGATTTTGATATCACAAATAAAATTGTAGTTTTATGTGTGAAACCTACAAATATACAAGAGGTAGGTGTAAAACTTACTGGTATTTGTAAAGAGTTATATTCAGTTTTAGCAGGTACAACACTTACTATGTTAAAAGAAAATATCAAATCAGAAGCAACTGTTCGAGTTATGCCTAATTTAGCTGCAAGTGTAGGTGGTTCAATGACGACACTTACAGGAGATACAAGTTTAAAACAAAAATCTTCTAAATTATTTGAAGCTATAGGACAAACACTATGGTTGAACAGTGAAAAAGAGTTGGATATAGCAACAGCTGTTGCTGGAAGTGGACCTGCATATTTAGCTTTAGTTCACGAAGCTTTATGTGATGGTGCTGTGAAGCAAGGGATGAAAAGAGCAGATGCTATAAAAGTTACAAATGGATTATTTAAAGGATTTGGCGATTTAGTAGCTACAAAACATGCTTCAAATATAAAAGATGGAGTTATGAGTCCTGGTGGGACAACAGCAGCTGCATATAGTAGTTTAGAAGAGGGTAATGTACGATATAGTTTTATTAACGCAGTTGAGTCTGCATTTAAAATTACACAAAAGTAGAGGGAATGATGGAAAGTTTTTTAAAAAAAGCAAAAGAAGCTACAAATGTAATGTCAATATTAGGTGGTGATATAAAAAATAAAGTTTTATCTAATATGTCTACTGCATTGAGAGAAAATAAAAATTTTATTATTGAAGAGAATAATAAAGATATGATTGCTGGGAAAGAAAATAATTTAAGTTTAGCATTAATGGATAGATTATTATTAAATGAAGAAAGAATAGAAGGAATGGCAACAGCAATTACTGAAATTGCAACACTAAAAAATCCCGTAGGAAAAACTCATGAGGGTTGGATAGTTGAAAATGGTATGAATATACAAAAAGTTTCTGTTCCTATAGGTGTAATTGGTATTATCTATGAAAGTCGTCCAAATGTGACGAGTGACACAGCAGCTTTATGTTTTAAAAGTGGAAATGTATGTATATTAAAAGGTGGAAAAGAAGCAGAAAATTCAAATAAAGCTATTGCCAAGATATTACAAAATGTTTTAGAAAAGAATAATTTACCAAAAGAGGTGATATCTTTATTACCAGATAGTAGTAGAGAAGGTGTTGCTAATTTAATTAAACAAGACAAGTATGTAGATTTAATAATACCAAGAGGTGGAGAAGCACTTATAAAGTTTGTAAGTACAAATGCTACAGTACCTGTTGTAAAACATGACAAAGGGTTATGTCACACATATATAGATAAAGATGCAGAGATTCAAAAAGCAATTCAAGTGAGTCTTAATGCAAAATGTAGAAGAGTTGGAATTTGCGGTGCAATGGAAACTATGCTTGTAGATGAAAATATTGCTCAGCAGATATTGCCTTTAATATATGTAGAGTTTGAAAAACATAAAACTTTATTAAAAGGATGTAGTAAAACACAACAAATCATTGATATAGCAAAAGCTTCTGAAGAAGATTTTAATACAGAATATTTAGATAATATTTTATCAATAAAAATTGTAAATGGAGTTAATGAAGCAATATCTCATATAGCATTGTATGGTTCAGGTCATTCAGATGCAATTATTACTCAAAATTATTCTACAGCAGAGAAGTTTTTAAATAGTGTTGACTCTGCTTGTGTATACTTAAATGCGAGTACACAGTTTACAGATGGTGGAGAATTTGGTTTTGGTGCTGAGGTTGGTATTAGTACAAATAAACTGCATGCTCGAGGACCAATGGGAATTAATGAACTTACAACTTATAAATACAAGATATATGGAGATGGGCAAATTCGGTAGTTCATAATAAATAAAACAATTTTTATTAAAAATTTAAAGATAATTTTATTTTATCTATGATAAAGTTACCCAAATTAAACACAGGAGAATTAATATGGCAGTAGTTATTACAGATACATGTATATCGTGTGATGCTTGTTTAGATGAGTGTCCAACTGAGTCAATTGTTGATAACGATGAAAACCCAACAGGTGAGGACATTTATTATGTAAACCCTGAAACTTGTACAGAGTGTGCGGGTGATCATGATACACCAGCATGTGCTGAAGCTTGTCCTACTGAAGGTTGTATTGTATGGGGTGAAAACCCAACAACTGAAGGTGCGGTTGCAGGTGAACCTTGTATAGAAGAATAATCTAAATAAGATTATTTTAAGTAAAAAAAAAGGCAAGAGATTCAATTCTCTTGCCTTTTTTTATTTTTTTAGCTATAATCCGCAACTTTAATTAATATACAGGAGAATATAATGGAACAAACATTATCAATCATCAAGCCAGACGCAGTAGCTAAGAATGTTGTAGGAAAAATCCTAGATAGATTTGAAACAGCAGGTTTAAGAATAGCCGCTACTAAAAAAATTCAATTAAGCCGTGCAGATGCAGAAGCTTTTTATGCAGTACATAGCGAAAGACCTTTTTTTGGTGAATTAGTAGAATTTATGATTTCTGGTCCTGTAGTTGTATCTGTTTTAGAAGGTGAAAATGCAATGACAAAAAATAGAGACCTTATGGGTGCTACTAATCCTAAAGAAGCAGAAGCTGGAACAATTAGAGCTGACTTTGCTGAATCAATTGATGCGAATGCAGTACATGGTTCAGATTCATTAGAAAATGCTGCAATTGAGATTAATTTCTTTTTTGCTACAAAAGATATTTGTTAATATATAAACATTAGTATATTATATGAAAATCGAGTTTCGAAAGGTACCTTTACAACCTACTGAATTTGAATTAAATTCAAATTCAGTAAAGTTTTCAGGTTCTTTTAGTAAAATATCATCAAAACTTGCAAAAATTGATGGAAATTTAAGTGGAATGTATGATGTTGATTGCTGTAAATGTGGTCAATCTTTTCAAATAAGTTTAAATGAAAATGTAAATTTTGTAGTGAGTGATGGAATATATTCATCTGAAAATGATGAAGATTTTATAGTAGTAGAAGTTGATAATCATATTTTAGATTTTGAACAAATATTACAAAGTGAACTAGAGTCACTAAAATCAGAGTATCATGTATGTGATAACTGTAAAGAAAATAACGACTATGTCGAAATAGAATATTAAGGATAAAAAATGGCAGTACCAAAGAGAAGAGTGAGTCACTCAAGAAGTGCAAAAAGAAGAACACATTATAAAATTACTTTAAAAAGACCAGTAAAAGATACTGATGGGACATGGAAAATGCCTCATAATGTAAACCCAACTACAGGTGAATATAAAAACTAATGCTAAAAATAGCAATAGATGCAATGGGTGGGGACAACGGTCCTTCACCTATCATAGACGGATTAATATTAGCACTAAAAAAAGATAGACATTTTAACGCTATATTAGTTGGAAAAAAAGAAGAACTTTTACCTTTAATTCCTCAAAAATTCAATAATCGTATAGATATATATGAAGCTTCAGATGTTATTAGTATGACAGACCATGCTACAGATGCACTTAAACGAAAAGAAAGTAGTGCATATAAAGCAATTGAACTTGTAAAGAGTGGAGAAGCTGATGCTTATGTAAGTGCTGGACACAGTGGCGCTAGTATGAGTTTAGCAACTTTAAGAATAGGAAGAATTAAAGGTGTAAGTAGACCAGCTATAGCTACACTTATGCCAACAGTAAATGGAAATACACTTGTATTAGATGTTGGTGCGAATGTAGATTGTGATGCTAATAATCTTAAAGAATTTGGTATTATGGGTAGAGTTTATGCTGAAGATGTTTTAGGTATAGATAATCCTTTGATGGGACTTTTAAGTAATGGCGAAGAAGAATCTAAAGGTAATGAAGTAACAAAAACAGCTTTTAAACTTTTAGAGAAAGTTCCAAACTTTGTTGGAAATGTAGAAGGTAATGATATCTTTAATGGTACAGTAGATGTTGTTGTATGTGATGGTTTTATAGGAAACATATTACTTAAAACAGCTGAAGGTGTTGCAGATACTATAGGGAAAATCATTAAAGATAATTTACGAAGATCGTTAGTTTCTATAACTGGTGCTGTATTGATGAGAAAAGTATTTAAAAACTTAAAGCTTAAAGTTGATTATGCTGAATATGGTGGAGCTCCTTTGATTGGAGTACAAGCACCTGTTATTATAGCTCATGGTAAATCAAATGCCAAAGCTATTAAGAATGCTATATTTCAAGCAATTTCTGCTGCAGATTCAAATCTAAATAATGATATAGAAGAGAAATTAAAACAATTTAAGGACTGATGCTTATGTATGCTTCATTTAAATCTATTGGTGCTTATATCCCAACAGAAATTCGTTCAAACCAATGGTTTATTGACAGGATGGATACAAGTGATGAGTGGATCACTAAAAGAACAGGTATCAAAACAAGAAGAATAGCTTCAAGTGAAGAAGAAACAAGTGACTTGGGTGCTAAAGCTGCACAACTTGCTATAGATAGAGCAGGATTAAAAAATAAAGATATTGATTTAGTTGTATGTGCTACAATTAGTCCTGATTATATGTGTATGCCTTCAACAGCTTGTATAATAGCTGAAAAATTAGGTATAAGTGATGTAATGGCACTTGATATTAGTGCTGCTTGTACTGGATTTATTTATGCATTAAGTGTAGCAAAAGCTTTTATTGAATCAGGAATGAAACAAAATGTTTTAATCATTGGTGCAGAAAAGTTAAGTAATATTGTTGACTATACAGATAGAACAACTTGTATGCTTTTTGGAGATGGTGCGGGAGCTGCTGTTATAAGTGCAACAGAAAATAAAGATGAAGCTATAGTTGATATTCAATGTAGTGCAGATGGAAGTCAAAAAGACTTACTTTTAACTCCAAGTGTACAAAGTAGTGAAGCTTCTTTTATGCAAATGAAAGGGAATGAAACTTTCAAAGTTGCAGTAAGAACTTTAACAAGTGATGTTCATAAAATCATGAAAAAAAATAACTATACAAATGCAGATATAGACTTATTTATACCTCACCAAGCTAATTATAGAATTATTAAAGCAGTTGGTGATGCATTAAAATTTGAAGAAAATCAAAAAGTACTTACTGTTGAAAAATATGGAAACACTTCTTCTGCTTCAATTCCAATGGCAATTAATGAATGTTTTGAAGATGGTCGTTTAACAAAAGGGAAAACGATGCTTTTAGATGCTTTTGGTGGTGGATTAACTTGGGGTTCAGCTATAATAAAATTTAATGGGTAATATTAAGTTCTCCTTAAATTTATTATTGATATAATAGTCAAAATAGCCAAACTTGTCGTGAGGCAAGGACGGAAAGCTACGGATCTTGATTGAAAGATGGCCGAGTTGCAACTTAAGGTGAATACAACTCTCAATTTTCATCAAAATCATTTTAAAATTTATAAGGTGTAGATATGAAAAATAATCAAAAAAGCAGCGTAATAAATTTCAAGATGATATTGATACTTTTACTTATCATTATAGCAGGTGCTTTATATTGGTATCAGACAAAAGATTCTTTGTCTGAAACATATAAAATAAAATCTGCCGGTGGTGAGTCTGGATATAAGGCTTCTTATATCAATAGAACAGGTAAAGAGGTAGAAGATAAAAAAATTGAACTATCAGATGATTATTGGACTAGTGGTAAGTTTGGCTTTTAATTTATAATTAGGAGTAGAGTATGAATAAGAAAATAACTTCAATAATAGCAATTATAACAGTATTAAGTGTTATGATAGTTGTCAATATGGATAGTGTAACAAAAAGTAGTGAAGAAAAATATGTTATTAAAAAATGGCAATCAACTTACATAAATTCAACAGGACAAAAAGCGAAAGATAACAAAATTCATCTATCAAATAATTATTGGGAAGGTGGAAAGTTTAGTTTTTAATTATAATTAAAACTAAACTCTTCCTCTTTAAAGTCAATAGTTACTTTTCCACCATCTTTTAATGCCCCAAAGAGTATTTCATCCGTTAAAGGTGTTTTAATGTACTGTGTTATAACTCTTTGTAAAGGTCTTGCTCCCATTAGTTTATCATAGCCTTTTCGTGCTAATTCTTTTTTAGCTTTTGTAGTAAGAGTTATTTTTATATTTTTGTCAGCTAAACTACTTTCTAGGTCTTTAATAAATTTTGTAACAATTTTTAATAAAATAGGTTGAGTTAATTGTTCAAATTTGACAACTGCATCCAGCCTATTTCTAAATTCAGGTGCAAAGAATTTTTTTACAGCTTTATCTTCATTAACATTATCATCTTTTGCAAATCCCATAATACTAGCTTGAGTTGCGCCTAAGTTTGATGTCATAATAAGGATAACATTCTGAAAGTTTGCTACTGTACCATTGTTATCTGTTAATGTTGCATTATCCATCACTTGTAAAAGTAAAGACATAAGGTCAGGATGTGCTTTTTCTATCTCATCGAGTAATAATACTGTATGTGGGTGTTTTTTGATTGACTCAGTTAAAAGACCACCTTTTTCATATCCCACATATCCTGCAGGTGCACCAATAAGTCTACTTACAGTATGAGCTTCACCATATTCAGACATATCAAATCTTTCAAAATGTACCCCCATAACATTTGCTAACTCTCTTGCGACTTCTGTTTTCCCCACACCTGTACTTCCTGTAAATAAGAAACTTCCAACAGGTTTATTTTCAATGCCCATTCCTGAACGATTTATTTTAATAGATTTTACTATTGTAGCTATTGCTTCATCTTGTCCAAAAACTCTTTTTTGAAGATTTTGTTCTAAGTTTTTAAGTAAACTTAAATCAGATTTTGTGGCAGTTTTTGGTGGAATTTGTGCGATATTAGATATAGTACTTTCTACATCTTTTGGGGTAATTTTGATTGTTTTACTTTTTTTTGTAAGTTTAACTGTTGCTGCAACTTCATCTATCACATCAATAGCACTATCAGGTAAAAATCTATCATTAATAAACTTTTTACTTAATTCAACGGCAAGTTTTAAACTCTCAGGTGTATATTTTACATGATGATACTCTTCATATTTTGATTTTAATCCCTCTAAAATTAAAATACAATCTTCTATTGATGGTTCTTTAACTTCCACTTTTGCAAATCTTCTACTAAAAGCTTTATCTTTTCCAAAATCATTTCTATACTCTTCGTAGGTTGTAGCACCTATTACTCTTAGTTTTCCGCTACTTAACATAGGTTTTAATATATTTGAAGCATCCATAGCGCTATTGCCAACACTACCTGCTCCAACTACAGTATGAATCTCATCAATAAAAAGAATCGCATTTTTCTTTTTTGCAACTTCTTGTAAAACAGCTTTGAGTTTTTTTTCAAAATCTCCTCTGTATTTTGTTCCTGCAATCATAGAACCCATATCTAAAGAATATATTTTTGCATCACTTAAAAAATCAGGTACATTTTGATTTGCTATTTCTAAAGCTAATCCTTCTGCAATAGCAGTTTTACCAACACCTGTTTCCCCTAGTAAAATAGGGTTGTTCTTTTTTCTTCTTGCAAGTATCTCTACAACTCTTTTAATCTCTTTATCTCTTCCTATTACTGGATCAATTTGTCCATCCAAAGCAAGAGCAACTAACTCAACACTATTTTGTTGCAAAGGTGTTTCTTGGGTTTTCTTTTTATAGTCTTTTACTTTATTAAGCTCTAAGTCATTTTCATTATCTTCATTCTCTTGGGCTGAATCTCCGTGACTTATCTCTTCTAAAATATCAATTCTTTCTAGACCATATTCTTTTAACAAAAAAGTACAATATGCTTTTTCGTCTTTTAGAATATAGACAAACATATCTTCAACAGTAGATTCACCTTTTCCTGATAGTTGAGAGTGTGATACCATTTGTTCAATTGTTGATGTAAGTGTTACAGTTTCAATTGGATCTTCATTTTTAAACTCTTCTGGATATTGTGGAGTATTTTTAAGAATATAGTTTTTTAACTTTCCTTGAATCTCTTCTACATCTATTTGTAATTGCTCTAAAATAGAGTTAATAGATGAGTCCTTTAAAAGATAAACAAAAATATGTTCTATTGTAATATATTCATGTCTATTTGCTCGTGCGTAGTTAACAGCATCTGAAAATACTTTTTGTAATTTTTTACTTATTATCATTTTTATTCCTCTTGTGCTACAGCTTTTAATGGAAAACTTGCTTTTCTAGCCATTGTTTTTACTTGTGCTACTTTTGTGTAAGCTATCTCTTTTGTATAAACTCCACATACAGCTTTTCCATTATTATGAACACTTAACATAATTGCTTCTGCTTCACTCAATGTCTTTCTAAATACTTTTGTTAGAACTTCTATAACAAATTCCATTGTAGAAAAATCATCATTTAGTAAAAGTACTTTATACTTTTTTGGTTCTTCTAAATCTAATTCATCATCTAATTTGTATTCATAACTTGCCAATTTTTACCCTTTTATATTTTACATTGTGTTGCATTTTGAACTAATTGTTCTGCAACTAATTCATTTTCATTGATAAAACTATCTATTTTTAAATCTTTAAAATCTTCTATTTGTGCTTGATGTGAAACTTTTACTACGATTGATATAGTAGAATCAATGCTTTTTATAGTTTCACAAATAAGTCTTATTTTTTCATCATTGTCTATAGCAATTATAACAGCTGTTGCATTTTTTATAAATAAAGAATTTAACATAGTTTTAGAAGCTGCATTTCCAAAAAAAACGATATCACCTTTATCGTGTCCTTCTTTCACATGCTGTCTATCATGTTCAATAGCTACATAAGGCAAATTAGAATTTTTCAGTTTTTTTACTATTTTTTGTCCCAATATTGAATATCCACATACAATGATATGATTTTGTATATCGGCACTTATCATTGGTTCCTCAAGTATTTCTGTCCTTTGTGCGTAAAAAAGATTTGTAAATGCTCTTACATGTCTTAATGCCAGTGAAGTAAATATTAAAGATAGTATTACTACAGAAATCATTATTTGATTAAGTTCACTATCTATAAGATTATTTGTACTAGCAAGGGCTAAAACAGCAAATGAGAATTCTCCAACTTGTGCTAATGCAAGAGCTGTTTTAATAGCTCTTTTTGTAAATGTAAATAACCTAACTATCAAAAAGATAATGATAACTTTTAGTGCAAGAATTGCTATTGCCAATCCTATAATTAAAAAGAAATTTTCAAAAATCGTAACTAAATTTACTTGCATACCAACTGATATAAAAAATATACCAAGTAAGATATCTCTAAAAGGTACTAAGTCTGCTTCTATTTGATACTTATATTTTGTCTCTGCAATAAGCATTCCCGCAAGAAAAGCTCCAAGTGAATGTGAAAATCCAAAACTGTGTGCAAGCCACGCAGATGAAAGTACAATAAGTAAAATTGCTATGATAAATAATTCTTCAGTATGTGTATCTACAACATATGCTAAAAACTTCTCTAAAACATAAAAACCTACTATGAAAAGAATTACTCCAACTATGATAGCAGATATTAAAGTATTGAGTACCATATCTCCCACAGATTTATCTGCATCTGAAAGTATAGTTATCATAAGTAATATAGGGATAACTGCTAAATCTTGAAATATTAATATTCCAACACTGTTTCTCCCATACGGTCTATGGATATCACCATTTTCATTTAAAACTTTTAAAACTATTGCTGTTGATGATAAGGCAAGTGCAGAACCTATAACAATAGATGTTTTCATATCAAGTGAAAAAAACTGATTTGAGATAAATGTAAAAATAAGAGTTGTAACAATAACCTGTAAACTTCCAAATACAAATACCTCTTTTTTCATCTGTTTTAAGTGATTTACTGAAAACTCTAATCCTATTGTAAACATTAAAAAAACGATACCATATTCAGCAATATGATTTACATATTGACCATCTATATCTACTAAATTAGTAAATGAAACTATCACAACACCTGTAAAAATATATCCAACGATTGGTGATATATTAATCTTTTTTAAGATTAAATTTAAAATCAATGATAAAAATAGTGTAAACACTATCATTGTCAATATATTCATTTGCGCCTCTTATTATTTATAATATTTGAATTTAACATAATTTTTTGTATAATGAACTTAAATAATGAATTTAAAGGCAGTTGTGATGAAATATGGTGAAAAAGAGATAGTAGAATTTGATATAAATAAGAGAGAAAACTATTGGCCTAATCAGCATAAAAAAAATTACCTTATAGAGATTGAACTTCCAGAATTTATGGCAAAATGTCCAAGAAGTGGTTATCCTGATTTTGCTACTTTAAAACTACAATATGTCCCAAACAAAAAAGTGATAGAATTAAAAGCACTAAAAATATATATCAATACTTTTATGTATAGAGAGATTTCTCATGAAAATGGTGCGAATGAAATTTATGATACACTTTATAAAAATTTAAAGCCAAGAAAAATGAAATTGGTAGCTGATTTTAAACCACGAGGAAATGTTCATACAGTTATCACTATAGATAGTGAAGATAATAAATAGGATTTTATAGTTTTGAAACAGTTAGTATCTAGTAATGAAGCAGCACAAATATTAGGGTTGTCTTTACAAGGTATCCATTATCGTATAAAAAAAGGGCAACTTGAAGCTGTGAAGCAAGATGGAAAAACTTATGTATATATTGATAGTTCTATAATAAAACCAAAACAGTCTCAAGAAACAAACACAAAAAATCAAAATAATACAAATAACGATACTCAGAATTTCAGTGAAATAGCTTTAAAGTCAAAAGATGAACAGATTATGATTTTAAAAAAAACCATTAAATTTATGCGAAGACAATATAGTTCAGAGATAGAAAGACTTGATAAAAACCAACAAAAAGTTCTTAATGTATTTCAAAGTGAAGTAGATCTTCTCAAAAGTGCTTTTCAAGAGATGAAAGCTATTTATCAAATAGAACATCAAGAGAAAAAAGCACAAGAAAAAGACTCACATCAAATAGGGTTGCCTTTTATGGACTTAAAGGAGTTTTTTGTTTTAATGCGTGGATACAACAAAACAGATAATCAAATAAAAGCAATAGTACTAAATAGAGTGAAAAACGGGGATAAACGATTTATCTATAAAAAAGATACAAAAGAGGTTTTGATTTTTAAAAATGATTTTTTAGATTTAGTCTAAATATTCTCTACTGAAACTTTACAATTTTTTAATATAGTAGGTTTTGTTATTTTTATATTGAGATTTGAGATATTGTATTTTTTTGCAAGTAGATGTTCTAGAGAAATTATCGCATCTTCTATAAGCTCAAATTTCTTTTTCTTCATAGTTTTTTTTACTAGGTTACTAATTTCACTATAATCACAAAAATCTTTTATATCTTGAGAAAAAGTGTATTCAAAGTAGATATTTAGGATTACCTTTTGTGGAGTTATTCTTTCAAAAGGGAGTATCCCTATAATTGTTTTAAATGAAAATTCCTCAATAGAAATTTTCATCTTTTTTGGTTGATTAGGCAACTTTTGTCTCTTGACCTTTTATAAGTCTTACAATATTTGGAATATGTTTATAGATAATTATAAAAGCGATGATATACATAGGAGCATTTGAATCTACACCAAGACCATTGTTTAAGATTATTGCAGAGATTACAACTCCAATAAGTCCTAAAAGTGATGATAAAGAAGATATTTTTAGTACTTTTGCACAAAATCCCCATACTATAGCACCAATAATTGTTGGTATTGGAATAAGGATTAAAAATACACCTAGTCCAGTTGCAACTCCTTTTCCTCCCTCAAAATTTAAATATACACTATAGCAATGTCCTAGTACAGCTAAAACAGCAATAGCCCATAATGTTTCAATTCCCATTCCCATAAACATTGCAATTAATATTACAAGTGTCCCTTTAAGTGCATCTAAGATAACAGTTGCTATTCCTAGTTTTTTTGCTAAGCTAGGATTTGTTTCTTTTACAACTCGTAAGACATTTGTTGCCCCTATACTTTTACTTCCGGAGTCTTTGATATTTACACCTGCAAATTTTTTTGCCAAAATAAGACCGAATGGTACAGAACCTATAAGATATGCTGCTATATAAAATATTACATTTGGATTTGAGAAAAACTCCATAAAATTCCTTTGTTTAATAATTGCGTATTTTAGCTAAATCTGCTTTGAATGTAAATTAACATTTAATTAACTATAATTTGTTAATATTAAGTTATAAAAGTTAAAAGGAAATATTATGTTAAAAAAGAAATTTTTTCTTGGATTGCTGATGCTAATAGTAGGTACAGTTGTATATGGGGTAAGCTTCTCAAAGAATGCTACAGTAGAACCTCTCTTAGTTCAGGCAGAAGTTGGAAAACAATGGTGCCCTGTATGTGGTATGAAAATAGAGGACTACTATAAAACATCATATATTGCAAAGCTACAAATGAATGGAAGTATAAGACAATATTGTAGTATGAGATGTTTAGTTGTTGATATGCAAGAGTATGGAATTGATGAAAAAAGCATTAAAGTATTGGATGTAAAAACCCAAGAATATATTCAAGCAAAAAATGCTTACTTTGTAGTAGATAGTAAAGTTGCAGGTACTATGTCAAAATCAAGTAAACTTGCTTTTAAAACTAAAAAAGATGCTCAAGAGTTTACCAAAAAATATAAAGGGAAAATAGTATCATTTGATGTAGCATTAAAAATGGGGAAAGACTCACTCAAAAAAGATGATAGCATGACGCTTAAAAAGAAAATAAAAAAAACTTACCCTAGAGGAAAAAGAATATTTGAAAAAGTTTGTCAACAAGAACTTATAGACCCAACAAATTATATAGAGATTAATGAGTTAAAACAAAATATTGTAGATAAAAAACTTTGTAAACCATTGAAAGAAAAAGACTTACAAGCAGTTGCATTGTATGTTTGGGAAGTAAAAAGATTTGGAGATTTAGGAAGTATAGAGGGGAAAGTAGAAGTACAAGAGGATGAAAAATGTCCTGTATGTGGTATGTTTACTTATAAGTACCCACGATGGGCAGCTCAAATTTTTTATGAAGAGAATGGAGTGAAAAAGCATTGGTCTTTTGATGGAGTAAAAGATTTAATGAAGTTTTATTTTGATCCATTACGATGGGGTGATTATAAAATAGCAAAACAAGAAAATATAACAAAAATTCTTGTAACAGATTATTATTCACAAAAAGGGATAGACGGTACAAAAGCGTATTATGTGATACGGAGTGATGTGTATGGTCCTATGGGACACGAGTTTATTCCCTTTGAAAGTTTAGAAGATGCAAAAGTATTTAAAAAAGATCATTTTGGTAAAAAAATAATTGAATTTAAAGATATAGAAGAGTACCAAGTATATAAATTAGATGAGAATGAGTGATAAAAAAGTGTACTTAACAAACACTTAACAGATTTGATGTATAATAGAAAAAAATAAAAAGGGTTACAATGAAAAAAATTTTAGTTGGATTATTAATAGGTTGTACTATATTTACAATGGGAGCTTTAGCTGCAAATAGTGATGGACAAGGTATGAAAAAAGCAAAAGCTATGGGGAACTATAGAGCTGTTCCTGCAAGTAATGCAGAAATTATTCAAGATGGTAAAAATAAAATGTATTGTCCAGTATGTGGTATGACACTACCAATGTTTTATAAAACAAATCATGCTGCAAGCGAAAATGGACATACACATCAATATTGTTCAATAGTATGTGCAGTGGAAGACTCAGTTAAAAACGGGAAAAAACTAACAAATTATAAAGTAGTTGACAATACAACTTTAAAATTCATAGATTCAAAAAAAGCATTTTTTGTAGTTGGAAGTAAGAAACCTGGAACTATGAGTGTTGTAAGTAAATATGCTTTTGGTACAAAAACAGCCGCGCAAAAGTTTGCTACACAAAATGGTGGAAAAATCATGAACTTTGAAGAGTTATATAAAATGGTTGAAGATTCTTTAGAAAAAGATATGAAAGCTACTGCTATGAGACAATCAAAAGCAGCTGCAATGGGTGAAAAAATTTACAATAAAATGTGTAAAAAAACAGACAAAAGATTTACATCAGTTGCAGATGCAAAATCATTTTTAACAACAAGTGGAATTTGTGGAAAAATCAAAGGTAAAAAACACCAACAAGTAGCACTATTCTTATCGAATAAAAAGTAGTAACTTTTTATTTAGAACAAACCAAATATTCTATATTTGGTTTGTTCTTTTACCAATCTAAACACCAAACTCTCCTTTAAACAATATATATCTTACATTGATTACGA
Source organism: Arcobacteraceae bacterium (assembly GCA_963667095.1). Taxonomy (GTDB): domain Bacteria; phylum Campylobacterota; class Campylobacteria; order Campylobacterales; family Arcobacteraceae; genus JAIOSF01. Next base: position 1,098,637 of record OY762960.1, read on the forward strand.
TTCAGTATGCACTAAATGAAAATTTGTTATATTATAAAATATAAATAGAAATACAATTTAGGATAATAAATATAATGGATTTAAAACAAGAGATTTTAAAACTCAAAGATGAACTTGATGTAACTATAGTAGCTCATTTTTATCAAAAAGATGAGGTTTTTGAATTGGGTGATATTGTAGGTGACAGTTTAGAACTTGCAAAAAAAGCAATGGCATGTGAGAGTGAAAATATCATATTTTGCGGAGTTGGATTTATGGGACAAAGTGTAAAAGTTTTGGCTCCTCATAAAAGAGTTCTTATGCCTAAAATAGCGTGTTGTGCTATGGCAAAGATGATTGATGTAGATTATTATAATATGAATTTAAAAACACTAAACGAAGCTGGTATTTCAAATGAAGATATTTTACCAATAACTTATATAAACTCAAGTGCAGAAGTAAAAGCTGAAGTTGGAAAAATGGGTGGATATGTTTGTACAAGTTCTAATGCTTATAAAATTATCAATAAGGGTCTTGAAAGTGGTAAAAAAATCTTTTTTGTACCAGATAGATGTTTAGGACAGAACTTTGCAAAACAAATAGGATTAAAATCTGCAGTTGTTGGAATAGATGATATAGAAGATGTAAAAAATGCAGATATTATTTGTTTTAATGGATTTTGTTCTGTACATCAACTTTTTACACCTGAAGATGTTGATTTTTATAAAGAAAAATATCCAGATATTTTGGTAGCAGTTCATCCTGAGTGTGACCCTGCTGTTGTAGAAAAGGCTGATTTCGTAGGAAGTACTTCACAGCTTATAAAGTATATTACAGAAGATATTCCTATTGAACAAAAAGTAGTAGTAGGAACAGAATTTAATATGGTAAATCGTTTAAGAGAAAAAAATACTTTTGTTTTAAGTTCTACAAAACCAGAGTGTCCAACAATGAATGAAACGACATTAGAAGATTTATATAATACATTATTATCAATCAAAAATAAAACTTATGAAAATGAGATCCTTGTAGATAAAGATGTAGAAAAATATGCAAAAATAGCACTAAATAGAATGTTTGAGGTTTAAACTATATGGCGATAAATATAAGAAAGTTTGTTAAAAATGCAATAACAGAAGATAATGGTAGAGGAGATTTATTTTTTGATATTGCTCCAAAAGGGAGATTTACAGCACGAGTTGTTGCAAAAGATGATGGAATTATTGCCGGTGTTAAATATGCCAAAGTGTTAGCAAGAACTGAAAAATTTGATTGCAAGTTTTTATTAAGAGATGGTGATGAAGTAAAAAAAGGTGATGTGATAGCAGAGTTAGAAGGGAAAGCATCTGTATTACTAAGTAGTGAAAGAACATTTTTAAATCTATTACAACACGCTTCTGGAATAGCAACAAATGCAAATATATATGCGAAAATTTTAGAGGGAAGTAATGTTGTATTATTAGATACAAGAAAAACTAGACCTCAGTTAAGAGACTTTGAAAAATATGCTTCAAGAGTTGGGGGTGCTATCAATCATAGATTGGGGCTAGATGATTGTTTGATGTTAAAAGATACACATCTTAAAACAATTCCTGATTTAAAAGAATTTGTGAAAATAGCAAGAAAAAGAATCTCTTGGGTTACTAAAATTGAGATTGAGTGTGAAACTTTTGAACAAGTACAAGAAGCTATGGATGCAGGGGCAGATATTATTATGTGTGATAATATGACACCAGAACAGATAAGAAAAGTAGCAGATTTTAGAGATGAAAATTATCCACATATTTTATTAGAAGCAAGTGGAAATATAACAGAAAAAACAATTGGAAACTATCTTAACAGTGGTATTGATGCTGTGAGTAGTGGAAGTATTATTCATCAAGCTACTTGGTTAGATTTTTCTATGAAGTTTGATTAAAAAATTTCTCTTATGAAAATGAGTATTTTTAGATTTTTAAGCAATGTTAGTTAAAAATCATTCTTTTGAGAAGCTTAATGTTCAAAATAAATAGTATAAAACAAAATATTGTTATATATCTTATTTTATTTACTACTATACCACTTATTATAGCTTCTTCCATTACTTTATATAACGCATATGAATCAAAAAAAGAAGCACTATACAATAGTCATATACAGCTTTTAAAACAAATTGAAAGTGATATTGATGGAATAATTGAAGATATTGAAGATATAGGTATTTATTTACAAAAAAACTATGGAGAGAGAAAAAAAAGAATTCTCAGCGGTCTTATCCAAGTCGAAAAAAACATAGGTGAAATTTTTATTTTAGATAAAAATGGAATAATCAAAGATTTTCAAACAACTTTTAAATCAAAACTTTTTGTAGGATATGACTTATCTAATAGCAAGCAATATCAAGAGATTAAAAAAGGAAAAAATTATTACTGGTCAGAAGTTTATTTATCAAATACAATAAATAAACCAGTTATCTCTTATAGTGTAAAGATAGATGAGGACAATATTGCTATCGTTGTTCTTGATTTAAATATTTTAAATAGTTTTGCACAGAAATTTAGAAGTGGTGATAATTCAACTATGGTACGAATTATAGATAACCATGGAATATTTTTAGCAAATCCAGATAAAAGAGAGTTCGTTTTACAGCGAAAGAGCATTTTAAATTTAGGGTTATATAAAAAATTTATAGCCAATGATTATAAGTACAAGCAATTTATTTTTCAAAATGCTGCAAATAAATCAAGAAGTAATATTGGAGTATATGGAGTTACTCAAAAACTTCATTGGTATGTAATAGTAAAAGAGAGATATGAGTATGTTTTTGAAACATACTTTAACATTATGTATTTTTTAATTATGTTTATAGTGCTGTTGATAATACTCTCTGCTTTAGTTGCAGTACAACTATCTAAATCTATTTTAAGACCTTTAGATGAGGTGAGTTTAAAGATGGAAAGTATAGCACAAGGTGAATATACTAATGAAGTTTATAAAAATAACTATATAGAATTAAAAAGACTTATTGAGAGTTTTTTACTAATGCAAAAAGAGATAGAAAGGAGAGAAAATTCTTTACAAGCTCTAAATCATAATCTTGAAGACAAAGTAAAAGAAAAAACACTTGCTTTACAAAAATTAAATAAAAATTTACAGAAGAAAGTGGAAGAAGAGATAGTGAAAAATATGGAAAAAGAGTTACATATTTTAGAGTCTTCAAAAATGATACAAATGGGAGAGATGATAGGAAATATTGCTCATCAATGGAGACAGCCATTAAGTGTTATTAGTACAGCAGCAAGTGGTATGAAGCTACAAAAAGAATATAATATGTTAGAAGATGATAAATTTTATTACTATTGTAATTCAATTGTTGAAAATAGCGAATATTTATCAGAAACAATAGATATTTTTCGAAATTTTATTAGAGAGAAAAAAGAAAAGTCCGTAGTCCTTATACAAGATAGAATAGATACTTCTTTAAAAATAGTTGCCTCAACTTTGGCATCGAACCATATTAAACTTATCAATAATATTGATTATACCAAACCTATAAAGTTAGTAGTTGTTGTTGGAGAACTATCTCAGGTTATTATAAATATTATTAACAATGCAAAAGATATTCTTGTAGAGAGAAAAATAGAAAATCCTTGGATTAAAATAGATATACAAAGTGATAAAAAATTTGTAACAATCAATATTGAGGATAATGCGGGAGGAATTCCTACTGATATTCTACCTAAAATATTTGATCCTTATTTCACAACAAAACATAAAAGTCAAGGAACAGGTTTGGGCCTTCATATGAGTTATAAAATTATCACTGAAAGTTTAGGTGGAAAAGTACAAGCTTCAAATACTCAAAACGGAGCATTATTTAAGATAATACTCCCTTTAGATATTGATATAGACGAAAATTAAAAAATAAGAAAATAGACTAAACTTGTAGATAATCCTGCAAAAATACCAGCGACAATATCATCACCCATAACTCCCCAACCACCTTTTACATCTCTATCTATTTTACCTATTATTGATGGTTTCCAAATATCAAATATTCTAAAAAATATAAATGCGATAATTCCCATAGTCCAATTTTCTGTACTTACTCCAGCAACACTCATAGCTATCCACATACCAGCTAATTCATCAATAACAATCTCTTTACCATCATGTACACCTACTTCTTTTTCATAAATATCAATTTGCTTCACAGCAACAACAGAGATAAGAATTGAAAGTAAAAAAAGAGTGGTGATACTTATAAAATGTAACAATCCCATTGCAATAATTAAAGAGATAAAACTTCCTACTGTTCCAGGTGCTTTAGGGCTTAGTCCACTAAATCCTACTGTTAAAAAAAATTTATTTAACATTATTTATCACCTTTAGATTTTTCTATACCAAATTTTTTTCTTTTTTCCCATAATGATTTTCTACTAATTCCTAATCTTCTACTAAGCTCTGTATCTGGATACTTATCTTGAAAGTTGGTAACCATTAATTTTACATAGTCATTAATAGTTAAAATAGAATCTACGGTTGATAATTTATTTGTAGTTTTTAATTCTATTTTAGGATAAGGAATATCTCCAATATCTTCTAAAGAACAGATAATCACATCAAAGTTTTCAATTGTTTTGAGTATGAGTTCTTTAGAGGCTTTTTTTACAAAATGAAAGTCATAAATATAAAGTAAGTCATCTTTAAAATCATTTGGTTCAATTTTTGTATTATTCTCTAAAGAGATAAATTTAATAGTTTTATCTAGCTTTTGTGCTACTTCTAAAACTATTTTATCCGCTACTCTTTGGTCATTTGTTTCTATAGCAAAAGGCAGGGTATCTGGTATATCTACATCATGTTCTATATTATAAAAAGCAAAGTCAATATAGTTTGTAAGGTTCTTTTTTAATTTTTTTAATTTTTTAAATTCATCATAATGGTATATTTTTCTTACTAACTCATCCATAATAAAAGGTTTTACAATATAATCAACAGCTCCATCTTTTAAAGGCTTAGTTACTGTTGTATCATTGATGTACGATACAAGTAAGATGATAATACTATCTTTAAATTTACTAATAATTTTATGTACATCATTAGTACTTATGTTTGTTGATAATAAAATTACATCATAAGATTCATCAAACTTGATCTCTTTTATATTTGAAACATGTGTACAATAGTTTCCCTCTTCATGTAATCTAATAGCAACTTTCTGTGCTAAATAAACCTCTTCATCTAATATTAGTATATTCATATTTTCATCCAATTATAGTATTTTAAATTTGCATTGCTTAATACAGCAATACCTTCTTCTCTTCCAATAAAGCCCATTTTTTCACCAGTAGTTGCTTTTATATTGACCTTTTGTTTTGGTATATTAAGTAAAGATGCTAGGGTACTTTTAATCTCATTTTTATAGGGATTTATTTTTGGTTTTTCTGCAAGGATAGTGATATCTATATTTACAATTTCATACCCCACATTATAAACAAAAGATACAATCTCTCTTAGAAGTTCTTTTGAGTCTGCATTTTTGTATTTAGGGTCATTATCTGGAAAAAATTCTCCAATATCTCCGGCACCAATTGCTCCCAATAAAGCATCTATGATGCTATGAATAGCAACATCTCCATCACTATGTGCTTTAAATCCAATATCACTATCAATAGTTACTCCACCCAATACCATAGGTTTATTTTGTTCAAACTGATGTATATCTATTCCTGTACCTGTAAAAAAGTCTTGCGATGGTTTTTTTAGGCAGGTTATTCCTGAAACTTGATTACTAAAAGTAAGTTTTGTAGACTCTTCACTTCCTTTGATATAATGAACTGTTTCATTGATATGTTTTATTGCAGTACTTTCATCTGTAAACTCTACAGTTGTGGCTAATGCTTTTTTTAATATTTGAGTATTAGATAACTGAGGAGTTTGTATAAGTTTTACATCATCTCTATTTATAGTTTCTTCATTGTAAACTACTGTATCAACAACATTGAGTGCAGGTACAATACAAGAAGCTTTTGTTTGATTGTTTATGAGGTTTTCAATGACCTCTTTAGGTACACAACATCTTGCAACATCCGTAATCATTACATATTTTGATGTTACTTTTTGCAAAGCATTTTTGATAGATTGTTGTCTTGTGCTACCACCTGACACAAATTGAAAATCATCTGTAAAGTTTTTCATATAATTCAATTCATTTTTATGTGCGACAACAAGGATTTGATTGAATTTATTAAAAGAAGAGAGTCTTTTTGTTACATATAACCACAATGGTTCATCACCTATTCTTAACCATTGTTTTTTAGACTTTAACTCAAACCTAGATGAGTTTCCTGCTGATAGTACTACTAAAGTTGTTTCTTCCAAAATTCCCTCTTCTTAATATTATGTGTAAAAAAGTTACGGATTATACATATTTTTCACTTAATATGTTATTAGTAAAAGTTAAGATAAAATTCCCAATAAATTAAAGAAAAAGGTTTCTCTTGCCATTTGTATTAAAAGAATTTCCCGTAATAAAAGGTAAAAAAATTCAACAGTTTTTAATAGACGATGTTGGATTAACTCTCTCTAGTTCCCAAAAATTACTGGCAAAATGTAGAGTTTTTGATCAAAATGACAAAGTGTTACAAAATGGTGAAAAATTAAAAGGTGACTTTATAAAGGTTGCTATGTTTGAAGGACAAACAAGAGGTTTAAAACCTATTTTCAACACAAAAGATTTCGCAGTTTTTGACAAACCATCAGGAGTTATTGTTCATCCAACATCTAGGAATACTGAATACTCTTTATTGGATGAGATACGATATCATTTTGGAGATTTTGCAAATTTAGCTCATAGAATTGATCAAGAAACATCGGGATTGGTTTTGGTAACAAAAAATAAATACAGTGATATGTTACTCAAAGATATGTTTGAAAATAAGCTATATGAAAAAAAATATTTGGCTATTGTTGAGGGAAAAATAAGTAAGAATATTACAATAGATAGTGGTATAAAAAAGGCAACAAATAGTAAAATAGGTGTGAAAATGACTACTGCTAGTGACGGCAAAGAATCTATAACACATATACAACCACTAGAATACAATGTGGCTAAAAACCAAACGCTAGTTGAAGCAATGCCTATCACAGGAAGACAACACCAAATACGAGTACATTTAGAGTCTATAGGACATAAAATTGTAGGAGATCCTATATATGGAGTGGATGAAGATATTGCTGATAAATATCTTTTAAAACAATTATCAAAAGAAGATCGAATGCTTTATATCAAAGATGAAAGATTAAGACTTCATGCAAACTTTTTGAAGTTTGATTTTGATGAGAAAAAATATGAGATTTATTCTAAACTTAAGTTTAAAGTAGTAAAATCATAGCATGAAGAGTGAAATGTTAAATTTAATTCAATTAGCTATTGAAGATAAAGAAAAATTAAAGTCATTAGAATATATATACTCTCTGTATGATCAGTTACAATATAGTGAAAATATAAGTGAAATGGCTACTATTTTATGTGATTGGTTAAATGAAAAGTATAAGGTTAATAATGTAAAATTTTCATTATTTGATCTTAATACAAATCTTTCTACTGATATTATAAAAAAAGGAGATGAGTTTTATCTTGATGGTGAATACTCATTTTATTTTATAATAAACACACATACTGATATGAATGCAATAGTCTCTTTTTGTGCAAATGACCAAGAACATTATGATGAGATAAATAGTGACTATCCTTTTATAGAAGCTGCTTTTTTTCAAATATCTCCTATTTTACAAAATGGAATTATGAAAAAACATCATGTAGAAGCTTCTTCCATAGATAGCGTTACGAATGTTCATAATAGAAAGTATCTAATAAAACATATTGAAAAAGTGATAACTTTGTCAAATAATAGTGAAAAAACTATAGCTTTTTTAATGATTGGTATTGATAGATTTAAAGCTGTTATCGAAGAGTTTGATTATGATATTGGTGATAAAGTTTTAGTTGAGTTAGCTAAAGTTATCCATAGTAACATTAAAGATTTTGATATCGTAGCTCGTCTTACAGGAGATGAGTTTTTAGTAGCTTTAGTAAATCCAATCTCTACAAATTTTGTGGAACAAACGGTGCAAAAAATTGTGAAAGATTTTGCAGAAGTTGAAGTTGTCGTAAATCCAGAAACAAATCAAGTTCTTAAAAAGACAATTTGTATTGGAGTATCAATACTCCCACAAGATTCTACAGAAATTACACAAGTGCTTAAAAATGCTGATATTTTTTTGAATGAAGCAAAAAACAAAGGTCGTTCAAAATATGCTTTTTATACAAAAGAGGAAGAAAGTAGTATAGATTTATTTTAATTTTAGCTTAAATTGTGTATAATTCGCAACTTTTATAAAGGGCGACAAAGACGCGACCCTTTTATTATAACAAAAAAAGGAATAAAGATGAAAAAAGATATTCACCCAGATTACAAAGTATGTCAAGTAAGTTGTGCTTGTGGTAATTCATTTGAAACTAAATCAAACACTGAAACTTTAAGAATTGATGTTTGTGCTGCTTGTCATCCATTTTTTACTGGTGAGCAAAAAATAGTTGATGCTGCTGGTAGAGTTGAGAAATTCAAAGCTAGATACGCAATGAAATAATGCTGACATTTGTTCCTACTCCTATAGGAAACTTAGGAGATATATCTTTTAGAACACTTGATGTTTTAAAAGATGCGGAACTTATTTTGTGTGAAGACACAAGAATAACAAAAAAACTTTTCCAACTTATTCAAGAACGCTGCAAAGTAACTTTTCCAAAATTTGATTTTCTTAGTCTACATTCTCATAATGAAAAAGCATTTTTAACTTTACAAAATAAAGAACTTTTAAAAACTAAGAATTGTATCTATGTAAGTGATGCTGGTATGCCTTGTGTAAGTGATCCTGGTAGTTTTTTAGTTGACTTTTGTTTAGACAATGACATTGAATATGATGTATTACCTGGTGCAAATGCTATTTTGACTGCTTATGCAAGTAGTGGTTTTTCAAATACAACATTTACTTTTTTTGGATTTTTACCACATAAAGGTACTTCTCGAAGTGATATGTTGGATAAAGTGATGAATGCTCAAGAGCTGGCTATTTTATATGAGTCACCACATAGATTATTGAAGGTACTAGAAGAGATAAAAGATTATGATTCTAAAAGAGTAATATTTCTTACCAAAGAACTGACAAAAAAATATCAAACCAGATTCAAAGATACAGCAGAAGATATTTTTGAACAACTTAAAAATGAGACTATAAGAGGTGAATGGGTTGTTATAATTGAACCAAAAATATCAGAAAACAAGGGTGTTTTAACATATAATGATATTGATGAACTTTCTTTACCTCCAAAACAAAAAGCAAAATTATTATCAAAACTTACAGGAGAGAGTGTAAAAGATATTTATAATAGTTTAATATCTTAATGACTTAAATCGTATGAAATTCGTTGATAAAGAATATAGTGTAACTGTAGAGATAAAAAAATCTAAGTTTATAGCACATCTATTTCCTTACAAAGATTTTGAATATGTTTTAGAAAGGTTAAAAAAAGAACATCCTAAAGCACGACATTTTGTGTATGCATATAGATATTTAAATGAATTTGATCAAGTTGTAGAAAACAGTAGTGATGATGGAGAACCTAAAGGAACAAGTGGGAGACCATCTTTAGCAGTTTTAGCTGGGATGAGTATTATTAATACTGGAGTAATAATAGTACGCTATTTTGGTGGAGTTAAATTGGGAACAGGTGGACTTGTAAGAGCATATGGTGAGGCTGTTAATGATGTTTTAAATGTAGCAGAGTTACTAGACTATAAAAAGCTTACGAAAAAAAGTTTGAGTTTTGAATATAGCTTTCTATCCAAAGTTGAGTATTTATTAGTTAAATATGATATTATGATACAGAAAAAGATTTTTGAAAATAATGTAACTCTAATTTTAGAAGCTTCACAAAAACAATTTGAATTACTCTCTAAAGAACTTGAAAGAGAATGTGAATTAAAAGGTATATGAATTGAAACATAATTATAACCCACCTTATAGTGGGATTTTATTATTAATTGCATTTGTTAATATTATTTTTAGTACATATTTTATATCTTTATTTTTAGCAGGTGTTGTATTTAAAATCTTTTTAGTTTCTTTTAAAAAAGAGCATTACTATATACTTGCTTTTTCTATACTTACTTTTTTAGTTATAGAGGTTGTTCAAGGATTTAAACCATTTTCATTGACAATAATTTCATTGTTTTTATATTATTTTATAATTCCTAGAATTAAGCATACTTTTTCTTCTTCTATAATATCTGAGTTTATTTTTATTTTTTTATTTTATGTCTGCTTATTTGTGAGTATATTATTTTATTCAGTATTTAAAATTGAGATAGTATGGATTTTGGTTTATAATTTTATCATTGATATTATACTTGTAGGATTACTTATATGAGATTAAAGTTAGTAATGGGATTTATATTTGTTATTGTTTTATTATTACTTGGAAGAGTATACTATTTAAGTGTACAATCTAATGATTATTATGAAAAGCTATCAAAAAAGAATTATATAAAACGGTTTTATACTACAACATCCAGAGGCTCAATCATAGATAGAAATGGGAAGTATTTAGCGATTAATAAAGTTGGTTTTAGTATTAAGGTAAAACCACATTTAAGAAGTGATGAAAAGTTTAAAGATGTGGAAGAGGTTGCTAAGCTTATAGTGAAATATTTTCCAGACTTTGACTATGAAGATTTATTAAAAAAATATAAACAATCAGATTCTCCCTATCGGCATAGCCTTATTAAGCTAGTTGATTATATTCCTTATGATGATTTCTTTAAATACTACACACTTTTTAATTCAAACGAAAATGTAGAGATTGAGTTAGCTACACTTAGAAAATATCTTTATAAAGATGTTGCAGCACATATTTTGGGTTATATGGGAAAAACAACAAGAAAAGATATTGAAAAAGATGAAAAAAGTAAATATTTTGAACAAACAGGACGAAGTGGTATAGAGAAATACTATGATCATGTTTTAAGAGGTGAACTTGGGTATCAAGATGTTCAGGTAAACTCTTTATATGAAAAGTTAAAAGTCCTTGATGAAGTAAAATCACAAAAAAGAGATATACAATTAACAATAGATATAGATTTACAACAATATGTTCATGAGTTATTTGGGAAAAAAGCTGGTGCAGTTGTTGTTATGAATGTTAATAATGGTGAATTATTAGCAGCTGGAAGTTTCCCCGAATTTGATAACAATTTATTTGTGAATGGAATTAGTCATAAAGATTGGAAAAAGATTAGAGAGGATTTTAATCATCCTTTTACAAATAAATTAATCAATGGATTATATCCTCCAGGTTCTGTTATGAAAATGGGTGTTGCACTTGCCTTTTTAGAACATGATATCTCTCCAAATTTTCATGTTTACTGTGATGGTGAGATGCAGTTAGGACAGAGAAAATTTAGATGTTGGAATGATAAGGGTCATCATAGAACAGGTTTTGTGAAAGCTATCAGAGAGAGTTGTGATGACTTTTTTTATAAAGGAAGTTTAAAAGTTGGAATCAATAGTATTCATCAAACATTAGACAGGTTTGGTATTGGGAAAAAAACTGGTGTTGATTTACCCTCTGAGTTTAAAGGTATAAATCCAGATAAAAAATGGAAAAAAGCAACACAGAATCTTCCTTGGTATATGGGAGAAACAGTAGTAGCCTCTATTGGTCAAGGGTTTATCAATGTGACGCCAATGCAAATTGCTCGATATACAGGTGCAATGGCTACTAACAAATTACAAAGACCACATCTTTTAAAAGATGATAGTTTAATCGAAACAGTAGATACTAATATCTCAAAAAGGGATTTAAAAATTGTACAAAGAGGTATGTATGAGGTTGCTAATAAGCCTTTTGGTACAGCAGTTCACTATATAAAGTCTAAGACAACAGTTGCTGCAAAAACAGGAACTGCACAAGTTGTTGGAATTCCTCAGTCAGAGAAGAAAAGGATGAAAGAACATGAGTTAGAGTACTTTCAAAGATCTCAAGCATGGTTAACAACTTATGCACCATATAAAAATCCAGAGTATGTTATTACAATACTTGTAGAACATGGAGGACATGGAGGAAGTGCTGCTGGTCCAATGGTTGGAAAAATATATAATAAATTAATTGAACTAGGATATATTAATGAATAGTTTTAAAAAAGACTATAAAGAAGCATTACAGTTAATACAAAGTAGCCACTATATTGTAGTGGTCACCCATATAAATCCAGATCCAGATACCTTATCTTCTGCTTTGGCATTGAGCAATTATTTTAGTAATAATAAGATTAATCATAAGGTATATAACCTATCAAAGAATTTACCTTTACACTTAAGCTTTTTACCAAAGTTTCATAAAATAGTAAATCAATTTCCTCCAAAATATGATTTAGTTATTTATGTAGATTGTGGTGATCAAGAAAGAGGAGCTGTTAAGTTAGATGATAACTGCAAGATAATAAATATCGATCACCATCAATCAAATAATAATTATGGAGATATTAATATAGTTGATTCTACAAAAGGAAGTACTGCTGAAGTTTTATATGGTTTTTTTGAAACAAACAGCATCAAAATAACAAAAGATATAGCAACTTGTTTATATGTAGGTATTTATGATGATACAATAGCTTTTACTACACCAAGAACAAATGCACAAACATTTGAAGTAGTAAATCATCTCGTTACTGCAGGAATAGATCCCTCTTTTGTAGCTGAGTCATTTATTATGAAAGATAGCTTGGCCAAATACAGAATGTTACCTAAAGTACTTTCTACTCTACAATTACATTTATCTGCACAAGTAGCAACAATATATCAAAAAGAAGAGTGGTTGGAAAGTACAGGTGCATCATTTAATGAGTGTGATGAAGTTGTAAATGATATATTAAAAATAGCAGTAGTAAAAGTTGCTCTATATTTACGAGAACAAAATAATAAGATTAGAGTTTCATTAAGGGGGAAGCACAGTGATATTGATTTATCTTTGGTTGCTTCTAAATTTAATGGAGGAGGGCATCAAAACGCTGCTGGATGTACTATTGAATATGATGATATTGATAGTGCAATGAAAGAAATACTAGAGGTACTTAAAAGTTACATCTAGTATTAAATTGGTCTAAAGTTATATTTGAAATTGTAGTTTCAATTGTTTGATCTGCATTTTGGATGAGAGCATTCATCTTAAGTTGCAGTTCCTCATTTTCAAATGGACCTATGTAAATATTTGTTTTTCCATCTTCATTACTACATATAGAGATTCTTGCTTGTGTACTATTTGTCTCTTTTACCAAGCTTTTAAAGAGTTTATATTTTAAACTACTTGCAAGAACAAATTTTAAGTTTTCATCAATCGGCTTTATCTCTGTATTTGGAGTTGCCTTAGTAACTTCTTCTATTTTTTCTTGAGTTATAATCTCTTTTGTAATTTCTTTAGTGTCAGGTATAGTTTTTGTAGGTATCTCTTCTTTTTTTGGTAATTCTTTTTTGATAATTAAAGGTTCTTCTTTATTCTCTTTTGCAAACTTTATAAGTTCTTGCTCTTTTTTAAGTCTAATAAGTCTTTCTTTTTCTTCCAATACTTGTGCTTCTAATTGCACTTGATTAAGAACTTGATATTTTGTTAAAAGTTCTAATCTTTTATTGAGTCTTGGAATATTAATATCTGTCGTTTTAAAATCAATTTTTTTCACCTCTGGGTAGTTTACTATATCAACATTATTTTTGATCTCTTTTGTATTATTAGTATCCGTTTTCATCTCTTCTTGTACTGGTTCAGAATCAAAAGTACCACTGAAGTACATAATAATAGTTGCAATAAGTATTGTAGAAATTAAAGATGCTAAAATAATTATAACAAGTTTCAATTTTTTAGATTTAGAATCTTCTCCATTATTCTCTTCTTCAACCTCTTCTTCTGAATTGTCATTTTCTTCGTTTTCTATAGGAGCATCTTCATCTTGTTCTTCTTGTTCTTCTTCTTGTTTTTCTTCAACTTCAGGATAAAATGAAACAGGGCTATTTGATAATTCTAATATGAAGTCTAAAAAGTTTTCTTGAAATTCTGTAAATAGTATTACTTCTTTGTCTTCAACATCTATAACAAATTTATAAATATTGTCTACTGAAGTTATTGTTGTAGTATCAACAATCTCTTTATGCTTAATATTAAATTTAGATTTTCCTAAGTCTTCAAATTCTTCGGCATTTATAGTTGTAACTAATCCACCACAAGTATTTGATATAAATTCAGTCATAGCATCTGATGTATCATCATCTATTATTGTAGCTATATCATGGTCAGATGCTCCCATCATCATATTAAATATTTCAGAAGCACTGTTAGCTGGAATATAGTATGAGAAGATAGTAGTCAATTTCTCAAATACAAATTCAGTATCGACTCTTAAGACTTGGGTACTATCAAAATCGCGTATATCGACTTTTGTACATTGTTTTAAAGAAGTTTCTTTGCCTAATAGTGCATTCAATGTACTAGCTAAGTTATTTGGTATGATTTGTGATAGATCTGACGCCATTAGTTATTTTCCATTTTCTTTTTAAGCCTATTTTCTTTTTGCTGTTGTAGAATTTTGTCTCTATTTTTTTTGTAATATTCTTTTCTATATTCTCTTAATTTTTCTTTCTTTTTATCTCTATATTCTTTGTCATATTCTAGTCTTATTTCTTTGTTCTGAGAGTAGTATTTTTGTTTTTTATTTTTATATTCTTCAATTTTATTTTTAATAATTTCTTCTCTAGATTGAACATGAAGTTTTTGTTTTTTTGCAATCTCTTTTAATTTATCTGCAAAGTTACCACTAAAAAGTTCAACTTCATAATCTATTGAGCTAACTTTTTTAGTAGCTACTTGTTTCTTTTGCATTTTAGATTTGAGATAGTAAGCTCTTTTTTTTCTTTTATGTTCTAGTAGCTTTTCTTCTCTAATCTTTTTTAATTCTGCTAAATCCATTTAGTTACTTAACTCTTTAGCTTATCGTTTTAACTGGTTTACCGTTTGAAGCATTGTATCTGTTGTTGTAATTGATTTCGAGTTTGCTTCGTATCCTCTTTGTGCTGTAATTAAGTTTACCATCTCAGTAACAAGTTGTACATTTGAACCTTCAAGCATCCCTTGTCTAATAGTACCAATTCCATCAATTCCTGGTGTTCCATCAATTGGATCACCTGAAACATCTGTTGCCAAGTATAAACTATCTCCTTGAGGAGATAAACCTGCTGGATTTATAAAGTTTACTAAAGTTAATTGTCCTAGTGTTTGTACTGCCCCTGTTGCTGGTTCAACAGCAGATACAGTTCCATCTTGTGCTATTGATATGTTGATTAAATCTTGAGGTATTACAATCTCTGGTTCAACTGCGTATCCTAAGCCATTTACTAAAGTTCCTTCACTATCTAGTTTAAAAGAACCATTTCTAGTATATGCAGTTTCACCTGCAGGAGTAGTTATTTGGAAAAAACCATTTCCTTGAATTGCCATATCATAAGTACCTCCAGTTTCTAACAAGCTACCTTGTGTAAAATTCTTTTGAATACCAGCAACTCTTACCCCTAGTCCTGTATCGATACCTGTGGGATTATTGGTATCAGCACTTGTTGCTCCTGCTGTATAGTTTAATGATTGGTACATCAAGTCTTGAAACTCTGTCCTATCCTTCTTAAACCCAGTTGTATTAACATTCGCTATGTTGTTTGAGATAACATCAATATCTTTCTGTTGTGCAGCCATACCAGCTGCAGCTGTGTGAAGTCCTCTAATCATTACATATCCTTATGAAATTAAGTTTAGTTATTTTACTGAAATAATTATTAAATGTAAATAAAATTTAAATTAAGATTATATTTAAAGAAGTTTAAGTATAATCTGATGAGATATTTAATATGAAAAAGGGATGATATGCGAATATTAATTGTAGATGACAGTTCAACTATGAGAAGAATAATTGGAAATGTTGTTCAGCAGCTTGGTGTTGCAAAAGAAGACTTTGATGAGGCTGAAGATGGTGTAGTAGCATGGAAGCTTTTTCAAGAAAAAAATAATTATGATGTAGTATTGACAGATTGGAATATGCCAAATATGAATGGACTAGAATTAGTTAAGCATATAAGAACAGCTAATAAAACTGTACCAATTGTAATGATTACAACTGAAGGTGGAAAAGGTGAAGTTATTACTGCTTTAAAAGCTGGAGTAAATAATTATATTGTGAAGCCTTTTAGTGCGGATATATTAAAAGAAAAACTAGATGGACTAGTTAAGGGATAACCCATGAGTATGAGTCAAGAAGAGATTGAAGCATTAATGAATGGTGCTGAGGTTATTGAAGATGAGTCTGGAGATGAAAAAGAATCTGAAGAAGTAGTAGAAACTGCTCCGGATGATTCTTCTGAAGAGAATTCTACAGATGAAGCAACAGAAGAAAATTTAGATGATATTTTAGCGGGAATAGATGGTATAGTTGATGATGAGTTGGATTCTAAGATAGAGGAATCTCTTCCTTCTGAAACATCTTCTAGCAGTGACAATAAATCTGAGCCTTCTATTGAAGAATTAATAGATTCAAATCAGTACCCTTTACCTGTTAAAAATGAAAATAAAGTTGTAAACCAACTTAATGAAGTTGCAGACGATAGTGAAGAAAAAGCTTCACAAATTTTTGATGTATTAAGTTTTATTCTTGATGAAAATAATGAGATACAAAATTACAATAAAAGTATGGGTGAGTTTATAGATTCACAAGTTCTTTTACTAGAAGCTCTTTCTAAAAAGTTTCCAAATATTGATGTATTTGCTACAAATCTTGAAACAGGAAAGTCATTATTAGAAGCATCACAAAATTTATCTGCTAAAGTAGATGGTGAAAATAATAAAGTTTTTGAAGCGATGGAATTGATGCAGTATCATGATATTAATCGTCAAAAGATAGAGAGAGTTATGGCAGTTATCAGAAAATTAAATAGTTATTTAAATGGTATCTTTGAAGATGATAATGAGAAGCCACAAGTTCAGATTGCGAAACATATATCTGGAGATTCTAATGATATAGTTGGCGCAGATGATATTGATTCATTAATTGCAGAGTTTTCTAACGAAGGATAAATAATGACACAAGGACTACACCCATTAGCAGCAAATATGGTTAACCAACTTAACAGAGTTGATGTTATATCTAATAATCTTGCAAACGCAAATACAAAAGGATTTAAAGAAGATAACTTAGTAGAGGGTTCTTTTAATCACTATTTAGACAAAGCTAAAGAAAAGGGTGAAGATACCTTGAAATTAAGTGAAGTTATGAATACTATTCCAAAGATTGATGGTGATTATACAAGTCAAGCGATGGGTTCTATAACTGAAACTGGAAATAGATTGGATTTTGCTTTAAATCAAGAAAATATGTTTTTCAAAATTCAAAATGCAAATGGAGATGTTGAATTAACAAGAGATGGTAGTTTTAAATTACTTGAAGGTAGGTTAGTTACACAAAATGGGAATAATGTATTAAACGATGCTAATCAGCCAATAATAGTAGGAAATACTGATGAATTCGTTGGAAATATTGCTGTAGTATCAACAGGATTTAATAATCTTGATAAAATTGGTAACAATAATTATAAAATAAATAATCAAGAGGAAGTATCTACAGTAGTAAACAATGGTGAAAATATACTTCAAGGTGCAATAGAACAAAGTAATGTAAATACAATAAACTCAATGGTTTCACTTATAGAAGCACAAAGAAAATTTGAACAAACACAAAAAGCAATCAACGGAATAGATTCGATAAATGAAAAAGTTATTGATGCTATTGGGAATAATAGGTAATAATAATGCAACCAAGTAGCGTAACAGATATATTATTTCAACAGTTAAATTATAGAGGTGAAAAACAAAAAGTTATTTCCACTAACATTGCAAATATTGATACACCGGATTATAAGACAAAAGATTTAAAATTTCAAAATCATTTAGATAGATTAAATAGTGGTTCACAACTTCAATTAACAAAAACACATAAAAGCCATTTAGCACTGATGGATAATGCAAATCGTAGTAGTATGGAATTATATGAAGTGCAAGGACTTGAAGAACAAAATGATGGAAATAATGTAAACTTAGATACACAAATGAGTAATATGTCAAAAAACTCAATTATGTTTAATGCTATTCAAAATTCTATTAAAAAAGACTCAGCATGGTTTAAAACAGTCATTGACTCTTCAAGTAAAAACTAATAGGATATAGGTACAATGGATCAAATTTTTAAATTTATTAATAATCTTAACTCAGGACAACGAGCTGTAATTATAGGTGGTTTTTCTATTCTTTTTTTATTTTTACTGGGATTGTTAATTTATTCAAATATAAAGTCTAAAGATGAACAGTTAAACTATACTATTGCTACTAATTTAACAAAGAATCAAGTTATGTTAGCAAGTAATGAACTTGATGGTGCATCAATACCTTATTTGGTTGTGGGAAGTGGAAATAGTTTAACACTAAAAACAAATAAAGATAATATTAATGTCGCAAAAATAAAATTAGTAACAAGTGACGCAGCAACTGCAAAACATACAGGTTGGGAAATTTTTGATAAAAGTTCATTAGGTACTACAAATTTTGAAAATAAAGTTAAGTATTTAAGAGCACTAGAAGGAGAACTTGGTCGTTCTTTAGAATCTATATCAGGTATTTTATCTGCTTCTGTTAAAATTGCTATTCCTAAAGAGTCTGTTTTTACTCAAAGAAAAATTCCACCAACTGCATCAGCTGTTTTGAATTTAAGAGAGGGAACATCTTTATCTCAAAGACAAATTGCTGGTATTAAAAATTTTATTGCATCAGCAATACCAAAACTTCTCCCAGAAAATATAAAATTAATCAATCAAAATGGGTCATTATTAGAAAATAGTGAAGAAGATATTGAAAGTTTGAAATATATACAACATGAAAAATATAAAACAAAGCTTGAAAAAGATTATGAAAATAAAATCAACGATTTATTGGCAAATGTTCTTGGTGGCAATAGAATGTCAGCAAAAGTATCAATTGAACTTGACTTTACAAAACAAGAAATTAGTCAAGAGATTTATGATCCTGAGGGTACAATAAGAAGTCAACAAACTACAGAAATAGCATCACAATCAGATGCAAAAGAGCCACAGCCAGGAGGAGTACCAGGAGTACAAAGTAATATAGAAAATCCAGATTTAGAAAATGGAGTAAAAACTACAAAAGCATCATCAGAAGAAGCTAAAAATGTTACAAACTATGAAATTTCTAAAAAAATAATAAATCAAAAAAATAATGCTTATGCTAGTATTGCAAATATTACAGCAGCCGTTACATTTGACTCTAAAATTTTAGAAAAAATAGAAAATAAAGAAGAGTTTTTAGCTGGTTTAAATTCAATTGTACAAGAAGCTATAGGGTATAAAGAAAAAAGAGGTGATAGAGTTACAGTAAGAGCTTTTAGATACCTAGAAGTTGATGAGACTGCCGTAAATCAGCAAGAAGAAACTTCTTCTTTAGGAGTGAGTGGAGTATCAAATATCTTTAAAGAGTATGAACAATATTTTCAGTATTTAATAGCAATGATTTTATTATTTGTTTTTTATAAAAAATTCATTGCAAATAATGAAATTGCTCTTATGGGAGAAAATGTTGCTACCTCTGGCACAACAGAAGAAGATTCTCTTGACTTTAATGAATTTGATGGTGCAAGTGAAAGAAGTAAATTAAAAGCAAAAGTAAAAAGTCAAATATTAAATAATTTAGATGGATTAGATGAAGAAGAAGCTGCAAAGTATGAAGTTTTAATAGAGCAAATAGATAAAGCAGTTTCTGATAGCCCTGAAGATATAGCACAAATGATAAAAATGCTACTTCAAGAGGGCGATGTCAAGTTTAAATCGAAAGGGTAATTTAAATGTCAACTACACAAGCTAATTATGAACTTTTGACAGGTATGCCTATGATTGAGAAAATAGCACATTTTTGTGTGCTTATTGGAGAAGAAGCTACTGTTAAAATTTTTCAAAGTTTACCAAAAGAGATTGTAGAAGATTTATCTGTTCAAATATCTCAAATAAGATCAATAGATAAAGCTGTTTCTTTAGCAATACTAGAAGAATTTCATCTATTTATTAAATCAAGTTCTTATATAAGTTCTGGTGGCTTTGATTATGCAAAAGATATTTTATATAAATCATTAGGGAAAGCAGAAGCAGATAAAGTACTTGCAAAACTTGCAAGAATGCAAGAAGCAAAACAGTCATTTGCATACCTTGATAATATTGACCCTAAACAATTAGCAGACTTTATCAAAGATGAATCTCCACAAACAATTGCTGTTGTATTAGCACATATGGAACCTGAAGATTCATCAGTTGTATTAGCAAAACTCGATGATACTCTTAGAGTAAAAGTTTCAATGCAAATGGCAACCATAAAAGATGTATCTCCAACAATTGTACGGTCTATGTCGAATGTACTAGAAAAAAAACTAGAGTCATTACTAGCATCTATTGTTACAGTTGGTGGTGTAAAAACAGTAGCAGATATGTTAAATAAAATGGGACCAAAAGCAAACGAAATTTTAGCAAATATTAATGGATTAGATGCAGAATTAGCTGCTAAAATAAAAGAAAAGATGTTTGTATTTGAAGATTTACTTGCATTAGAAACAAATGATATTATGAAAGTTTTAGGAAATGTAGAAACTGAAGATCTTACAATTGCTCTTAAAAATGCGACAGAAGATGAGATGGCAACTATTCAAGCTGCAATGTCACAAAGAGCAAAAGATAGATTTAATGAAGAGTTCGAAATGCTTGGAAAAGTTAAGATTAAAGATATTGAAGAAGCACAAAGAAAAATACTTGAAGTGGCTATGAGATTACTTGAAAGTGGAGAAATTGAGAGAGCAGATGAGGAATAATCATGTCAACTAATAATAATGTCAATACAACATCTAGTATAATTAAGTCGCATCAAGAGTCACAGCCATACGAGCTTGGTAATTTTATCTCAAGTAATCAAAATCAAAATGAAAAAATGAGAGATGTGGCAGTATTAAATGATAAAACAATAAATGGAAATGTAGACCCTGTTTTACAAGAGATACAAAAACTACAACAATCTATTTTAGCAATTCAAGACAAAGTAACTTTAATTGAAAGTGATGGCGTTAAAGGAAGAGACTTAGATAAACAACTTATTGAGGCTCTTAAAGATTTAAAACATTATTCAACTTTTTTTGAGCAAGCTACATTTCAAATGGAAACAAAACTATTAAAAACTTCTTTATCAATAGCAAAAAAAATTATAGGTATAGAAGTTGGAGAATCATCATCTCAAATAGCAAAAGAAACTATAACAGGAATGATGGAAAAAGTGAAAACAGCATCTAAAGTGACAATACATCTTAACCCTAAAGACTATTTAGTTTTAAAAGAACAATTAAGTTTTGATTCATTCGTTAGTTTACAAGAAGATCCTAATGTAACTGCAGGTGGAGTTGTTATTGCAAGTGACCTTGGTAACTTTGATGGCAGTGTAGAATCAAAAATACAAAGTATGTTAGAGTCTCTAGACGCTGTAATATAAATCTACAAAATTAAATAAAACTCAAAAAATATACTTAATCTTATTTAAATATTATACAAAATTATATTTTTTATGGTACAATAACCTTAAAATGATAAGAAAGATGGTTCATGGAAATTACAACAAATGATTATGAAGTTCTTGTTGACACAGAAGCGAAAGTAGATGTGGTGCTAGGTCACACTAATATAACAGTCAAAGATTTTTTAGATTTTTGTGAAGGTGATGTTATATCTTTAAATAAACTAGCAGGTGAGGGTGGAGATATTTTTGTAAATGAAAGAGTCATTGGTACAGGTGACATAATTGTTATAGATGAAAAGTTAGCAATAAGAGTACAGGATGCAATGAGTCCTGAAAAAGTTGTTAATTTTTTCTTTGATGAAAAATCAGTTTAGGAGTATAAAATGGCAGTAGATAACGTAGTAACGAATAGTTCAACAGGTGTAGACGGAAACTCATATACAACGGCTGTAAGTAATGATCAATTAACAACTGAAGACTTTTTAACCTTAATGCTTGAAGAGATGAAAATGCAAGATCCAACAGATCCGATGGATAGTTCTGCTTTAATGGATAGCCAGTTAAAAATGTCAACTATAGAATCAAATCTTGCATTAACTGAATCAATGCAATCTTTACAAGCATCTTATTCAGCTTCTGCGCTTGCAACGGCAGCAAATATAATAGGACATGTTATAGAAGATGGTTCAACAAATGATAAAGGTGAAGTGAAGTCTTATGTGGTAGAAACTGTTGAAAATAAAGATGGTGAACTTTACTTAAATGCAAAAGAGATTATAGGAGTTGCTGATGGTTTATATAATACAGAAACCGAAGCTTTAACTTTATATGATGCTGATGGGTATATTTATGAAGACGGAGAGAAGACTGAATATAGATTAGTATTAGATAATGATGGTCGATTTACATATAATGACGATAATACATTAAAAATTGTAAATTCAGATAATGAAGTAGTAACAGATGAAGCTGTTCTTGCAAGATATGCTTATTATGGTTCATCTGCAGTTTATGCTGAAGAATATACAGTGATGCCATTAAGTTCAGTTTTAGTTGTAAATTAAGGATATATTATGATTACTTCAATGTCAAATGGAGTTAGTGCATTAACAGCATTTCAAAAAGCGTTAGATGTTGAATCTAATAATGCTGCAAATACAGGTACAATGGGTTTTAAGTCAGATAGCGTGTCTTTTTCTGATATGATGTATGATAGACAAGTTGGTATGGGTACAAGTATGAACTCTCCAACAAAAAATTTTAGTCAAGGACAGTTACAACCTACAAATAATGAATATGACTTTTCTCTTAAGGGAGATGGATTCTTTACTGTTGCAGCACCACAAGACCCAAGTGTATTGTATTATACAAGAGCAGGACACTTTAGTAGTGATGTAAATAATAATATGGTTGATGAAAACGGGATGCTGGTACTAGGAGTACTCCCAACTATAAGTGGTGACAAAATAACAAGTGAATACGAAACAAGACTAGCTACTTCAATTGCAGAAGATGGAACTACAGTTGTATCAACTAATACATTTAGTACAGATTATACAAAAACAGCTATTTCTACAGGAACAACAGGACAAAATTATAAAACAGCAAATGCAAATATTAATGATATAGATGCATTAGCAACAGCATATCAAACCGCACTAACAGCGTATTCTATAGATCCTAAAATTGGTGAAATTGCTTCTACTCATATAGACACTGTTACCTTCCCAAAAATTTTAGGTACAGGGGATGCTTACACAGTAGAGTTAGTTATTGATGGAATTAAATTTCAACAAGATTTTGATACAAGTATGGAAAATACTTTAAGTTTATTATCTGACAGTATTAATGAATATACAGGCATTACATCGTCTGTAGATACAGCAACTGGAGTGATGACTATTGAGTCAATAGTTCCAGGTCAAAAAATTACAGTATCTCAAGCAAAATTAAACGAAGAAAATGTTCTTATAGATACAACTAATCAAGAATCTGGGACAGGTCAAAACTTAGTTGATGCTATATATGATAAATTAAAAGCACTAATTGAAGTTAATGGTGGACAAATTGCAACTACAAGAAGTGAAATTACAAAAGCAACAAGTGGAACGCTTGTTAACCAGCAACCTATTATATTAGATTTAGACCAATTAGGTATGAGTGATGAGTGGTATGGTGAATTAGAAAATGATGATGGGAACTTATATTTAACACAAGGTGATGCAAGATTTTTGGTAGGACAACTTACACCAGTTATTTTTCCAGATAATAGTGGTTTACAACCTGAAGGAAATAACTTGTACTCAAAAAGTGACGCTTCAGGAAACCCTGTGTATTTAGAAGGAGTAAATGAAGTTGTAAATGGTTATTTAGAAGCTAGTAATGTGGATTTATCAGACCAGTTAGTACAGCTCTTAACCTTTCAAAAAGCATTTGAAGCAAATTCAAAATCAATTACTACATCGGATGAGTTAATGAAAACAGCACTGGCCTTAAAGAATAGTTAAAGTGGCCAGATTTAAGTAGTTTGTAGAGTTTCTGCAAAACTATTTAAATTTGGACATTTAGCAATGTTCGTAATTATTATATAAAGGAATCATTATGGTTGGAGCACTTTGGACAGGAATCTCAGGACTTGGAGGTTCACAAATAGGGCTAGACAATGAGTCAAATAATATAGCAAATGTTAATACTATTGGGTATAAATCATCAAGAGTATCTTTTGCAGATCAAATGTATCAAGATAAAATAGGTAAAGGGGTTACCTCATTTGATGTTGAAAAGATGTATACTCAAGGAAACCTTAAAATTACTGGAGTTTCATATGATATGGCACTTTCAGGAGATGGATTTTTTCAAGTAAAAAATGGTAATGAAACTTACTATACAAGAGCTGGAAACTTTAGAATGGGTGAAGGTGGAAAACTTGAAGATGTAGGTCAAAATACTGTTCAAGGGTGGGCTATTCAACCTGTAACAGCTGATGCTATTACTTCAACAGATCCTAATGCAACTTATTTTACAAGTGACTTTACAAAACTATTAGGAAATAGAGTTATTAGAGATACAACTACTATTGAGACAATTGTTGCAAAAGCTACTGATTATACTCAAACTGCAACAACTGATAATGCAGTAATTTTTACAGGTGCAGGATATAAATCAGCATCAACAAAGATTGCAGATGTTGAAGCTTTAATAACCGAGTATAATTCATCATTAGCAATATATTCAGAAGCTGATCCTAAACCAACAGCTTCATCTTCATCATCTCAAAAAGATCTTTTAAATTACGATCTAGCTGGTAAAACACTTGCTGAGGGAGATGAAGTTTATATCTATATTGATGGTGTAAAATATTCACAAAGTTTTGATACAGACAATGCAACAACAATGAAAAAATTTGCTGACAAGCTTTCTGATACTCCAGGATTTAAAGCATATGTGACAGATGATATCGCTTCTCCTTTTAATGTAGATACTCAAACGGCACCTGGAGAAGGTTATATTGTAATTGAAGGAATTGTTCCTGGGCAACAATATAGAGTTACAGAACTTGGTTGGACTGATGCTAGTAATAGTAATCTAGCTTCAAAAGGTACAGTTACAAATGTTCAACCATCAGTATTAGGTACAGGTATGGGACATATCAATTCTGTAAAAGATGCACTTTCAGAGGCTGTAAGTGGAAAACAGATGGATGTATATACATCATCTATTCTATCAGCAGTTGATGGGGTAAATGATTTTGCATACCAAATTGAAATTTATGATAAAAATACAGATCGAACTGTAACAATACCTACAGTACCATTAGATATCTTAGCACCAGCAGATGTTGATGCGTTTGTTGCGGCAATAAATGCTGATACAGCAGCAACTGATGAATTAGCTGATTATGTAAAAGCATATAACATTAATGGTAGTTTAGTTATTAAAACATTAGATTCAAATTATGATGTTGAGTTCACTGGAACAATGACTGGTCCAATAAAAGAGATTCAAAACTTTACAATTGCAAATACAACTCCAACAGCGGGTAATGTTGCATTTGCAGGGGAGTCAATTGCATTAGCAGGGACAGAAACAACAGATGAAGTTGGGGCAGCAATAGTAGCGCATTTTGCAGGTGTTGTACCTACTGCTACTGTAGAATCTGTTACTTATGACCCAACTACAGATACATTAACAGTTAATTATTTATCAACTGCTGGTGATGTTGCAGAAGCAGCAGCAGCAACATCAAACGGGGTTGATATTTCAGCTGCAGTTGAGGTTACACAAGGTGCATTATTAGGTGTAATTGCAAGAGACCCTAATTATAGTGGAAGGGAAGGTGCTGGAGCTGAGTTTTTACAGATAAATACTATGATAAATCAAACAGCATCAAAAAGTGATATTCAATTAAGACTTGATACTTTGGGTTTAACAGATAGTGCATTTGGAGAGTTTGAAGTAGATAGTTCTGGTCTTATTACTATGACACAAGATGGTGCAAGATTTGCCATTGGACAAGTTGCAATAGCTAGATTTACAGATAATAGAGGACTTGATCCAGTTGGTGATAACTTATTAATGGAGACTACAAGAAGTGGTGCTGCACTATTTAATATCAACAATGACAAAATGGCTGAAATTCAAGGTTCTACATTAGAACTTTCAACAGCAGATTTAAGTGAGTCTTTAGTAAATTTAATGGTATTTCAAAGAGCCTTTGAAGCAAATGCTAAATCTATTACAACAGCTGACTCTATATTAACTACATTAATTCAGTTAAAAAGATAGGTTTAAATGGAGGATTTTTTACTTGTATCAATTCTTGGTGTATTGATGATATATTTTTACAGTAGTATGAATGTATATAAGTCTCTGTACAGAAAAATATCTGAAGAGAAAGAGATGGAAAAAGATAAAGTTAAAAATTTGGAAAAATTGAAAGAAAAGTTTGAACATCAAGTTCAATATTCCCTTGAAACGATTAATGACTCTCAAGAGAGTCTTAAATCTACAAGGGAAGATTATCAAGAGTTGAAATTACAATATACAGAGTTAGAGCATAGAAATAAACTTCTTCAAGAGAGGATAAATGAACTTTATGCTTCTGTAGGAAATATAAATTAGTATATGAAAAAGTCTAATATAATTTTTTTGTATATTTCAATACTCTTTTTATCTAATATTGTTTTATATGCAGAAGATAAAAAAACAGTTGAATCTCAACCTCAAATACTATTTGAGCATAAAAACCTTAAAGAAGCACAAAATAAAAGAGAGTTGTTAATAAAATTTAATACAGCTGTCTTATATCTTGAGCAAGAAGAATATATTCATGCAATAAAATTATTTAAACAATCATCACAACTTCTTAAAATACCATCTTATTTAAATATAGGGATAGCATATTATAAATTAAATTCAATAAATAATGCCTATTTGTATTTAAAGAAAATATACGATTTTAAAGAGTTACAATTTAAAGATAAGTATTCCTATTTTAGTGCAGCATATTACTTATATAAAATAACAAAAGATAAAAAATATATCAATGAAATTACGAATATAAGTGCCAAAGCAAAATGGCTAAGTGATCATGAAAAACTACTTGTTGTAGATACTCTTATATTACAAAAAAAATATAAATATGCCTTAGATATGGCAAAAGAGATTAAAACTATATCTAATTTAAAGCTAGCTTTATTAAATATCAAATTAAGAGATTATACTAATGCTAAGTTTTATTTAGACCAAGCGTATAATGAAGCAAAAGGTGATAAATCTAAAAATCAAGTATTATGGTTTATACTTTTTAATAGTTTAAAAGCTAATGATATAATTAATATAAATGATACTTTAAGTAAAATTGAGGATAGAAAAAGAATATTTAAAGTGAATCAAGATGATTTAAAATTGGAATTGTTTTTTAATAAAGATAAATATACACCAAAAGAATATTTTGATCAAATTGTAAATTTATCAAATGATAGAAAATTTGATTTTGTATATTATTTTGCACCTTTTATTTTTGAAGATTATGATAGTTTAGGAATTAATGAAGCAAGAGGTTTTATTATTAAAAATCAAGATAGTATTTCAGAACTTAATATGATGATTAAATATAATTCAGATTTTTTAGATGTTGTTAAATTAGATCCAATTGAGAGAACTCAAAAATTACAATTAATGATAGATCAAAAATATGATACAAAAGCATATGAATATTATAATTTAGGTTTAACTTATGCTCAAATTTATGATTACAATAATGCCTATAAATATTTTAGAAAAGCATATAGTTTAGACCATGGGAATAAGCTTTATTCTATAATGACTTTTTTAACCTCAAAGAAATTAAATATAGTAACAGATAAAGTGTTTGATGAGATACTTTTAAATAATATATTGTCAGATAAAGGCTCTTTTAACTATTTAGCTAAATATATTTATAAAATATTTCAAAATCCAGAAATAGTTTTAGATGAAAAAACTTTGAGTTATAAGCAAAAAAAATCTATCTTTTTTAGAGCATTATACTTTTTAGATAATATTGAAAAAAATGGAATATTAAAAACAGAACCTCTTTTAGTTGAATTTTCTAAAGATCCATTGGTATATCTATTAAGCTTAGTAGCAAAGCAAAAAGATGAAAATGAATATCTCTATATATCAAGAATTCAAGACGAATTACCAAAAGTTTATAATAATACATTCTTAAAAGGTAGCTTAGTTATTGCAGATTTTTATTTAGATACATTAAGAGCATTAGGACTTTTTGAAAGAACAGATTTTGATATACCAAATCATAATGAACCTAGCTATCTAAGAACGCAAGCTATAGTAAATTTATATGAAAACAATCCAAAGAAAAGTAGAGAAATAATTGAGCATTTACAAAAAAAGTATAATTTACAAAGTGTAGATAGCTATTATATTTTGGCTGCAGCACAGTTGTCTTCAAATAAAAAACAGTTTGCATATACAACATTAAGTGAAATAGAATTAATTTATAATGATAGAGATGCAAGGTTTTTAAGTGGAATAAGACTTATTCAGGACTTAAAACTTGGTTCGGCGTCGCAACATTTTCAGTACAAACTAAAAGGTAAACTTATAGATTTTCGTCTTGATAATTTTGACGATTTCTTAGAATCTTTATAAAAAATTATACAAAAAGTACAATTGTAATAATTTTTATGATATAATAATTGCATATTAAATCTTAAGGAGGACAGTATGCAATTAGGAAGACTTGAAGTAATGGATCAGGCACAAGTTGATTATGTATCTAAAATCTCTAAAATTCAAGAAACAGATCAAAAAGCTAAAATAGATCCTGATGAAAAGTATAAAAATGCTTCTGCTAAAGTTGAAGCACCGGACAATGAGGTTATCTTAGACAATGTGAAGTTTGGATATAACTCAGATACAAATGATTTCTTTGTTAGAATAAAAAAAGGTGATGCTGAATTTCAGTACCCAACAGAAGATATGATGAAGTTAAAACAAAGTTTAATGGACGCGTATAGAAGTTCACAAGAATTATAGATTAGGGTTAATAATTGGCATCAGATATATCAAGTATTATAAAAAGTGAAATTTCAACAACGCTAGAGAGTTTATTATCTCTTAGTAGCAGTGTTGAAAGTGTTTCACTTTTAAGTGAAAATGAATTAAGTGATGAACAGTGCATTAAAGTAGCTGCAAGTTTTGATTTTGGAAGTAAAAATTCTGTTTGGAATTTTTATATTCCAACAGCGGCTGCCACACAATTTGAGTATCAAATGTTAGGTGGAGTTACTGATTTAAAAACTAGTATTGATGATGAAATAACAGATGCTGTTAAAGAGATTATTTCAACAATATCTGGTAGTATCGTTACAAGTGTAAATGCCCAAGGATTTGATGACATTAGTAATCTAAAATTTAATTTAGGTGAAAGCAGTGTTACTACTTGTGGTGAAATCCAAGATAAAACAAAAGCCTATAAATTTATTTTTAATCTTAATGATGATAAATTTGAACTTATAATAGAATTTGATAGTGTTATGGAAAGTTTTGTATCTATGTTAACAGGTGCAAAACAGTCTAGTCCTGATACTACAGAAGCAACACAAACAGCTGTAAAAGAGAGTGGTGCAGGCTCTTTGCTTAATTCATTATTAGGGGAAGAATCTGTAGATAATTTAAGATTACTTTTCGATATAAAAATGAAATTAAGTGTTCGATTAGGTACAAAAATTTGCTTATTAAGAGATGTAATAAGTTGGGATATTGGTGAAATAATTGAACTTAGTCAAATGACTAATGAGCCATTAGATATACTCGTAAATGGTGTTGTTATCGGTAAGGGTGAAGCCGTAATTGTTGATGGTAAGTTTGGCGTGAAAATAAAATCAATTGGTGTAAAGAAAGTTAATTAAAATGAGTAAAAATGGATAAAACGACCGCAGGTGGATTAGCAGGAGTTTGGGGACTTGTTGCTTTAGCAATTGTCCTTGGTGGTGCTGGGTTTGGAGCTTATGTTGATATCCCGTCAGTTATTATCGTTTTTGGTGGTACTGTTTCAGTTACTGTTGCACAATATGAAGGTAGTGACTTAGGTAGATTTGGTAAATCTGTTGGAATTGCTATGAATGAAGTAAAAGTAGAACCAATAGATGAACTTATTGAAAAAATCATAATTTACGCTACAGATATTAAAAAAAATGGTGTTATGTCTGTTGAAGCTAAAATTCAAGAAGAAACAAATCCTTTTTTTAAAGAAGCATTTAACCTTCTCGTTGATAATACAAAACCAGATGTTTTAGAAAACTTATTAGAGATAAAATTAGAACATATGGAAAATAGGCATAGTACAATGATTAGTATGTTTAGTAGTATTGGTGGAACTGCGGGTTCTATGGGTATGACAGGTACTCTTGTAGGACTTGTTGCTATGTTGGCTAACCTTTCTGACCCATCAGCTGTTGGTCCTGCCATGGCTGTTGCTCTTTTAACTACAATGTATGGGGCTTTAATTGGTACTGGTTTTGCGGGAGTTATGGAAAATAAACTTTCGCAAAAACATAAAAAAGAGTTAATTAGTTGTCAAATTATAATTCAAGGAGCACATATGATTGCTTCTGAAGAATCAATTGGTAATGTCAAAATGAAACTAGGGGCTATTATGCCTGACAATAGTGAAGCATAAAAACGAGAATATAGATGGCTAAAAATAAGTGTCCTGAATGTCCAAAATGTTTACCAGGTTGGTTGGTACAGTTTGGTGATTTAATGTCACTTTTATTATGTTTTTTTATTTTACTTTTATCTATGGCTACAATGGATAAGAAAAAAGTTGAAGAGTATTTTGAGATAATGAGAAGAAGTATGGGTTTCTTACAAGGTTCAACTGATACAGCAGAAGCGGAAGATGAGTCACTATCTGCTTTCCATGCGGATAAAAGTGATTCTGGAAGTGGAGATGACAATGGACAGAATACTGAAGCAGCGGACATATCTCAAAAAGTAGAAGAGATTACTCAAGAGTTCAATGATATCAGTGAAGATGAAAATAGAAAAGTTCAAATGACATTAAAAGGCAACAATGAGTTTACTCTTGATATACCATCTTCTTTAATGTTTTCTGAGGGTGAGTATGCATTAGATAACCCTAATGCCAAAAGATTTATTTCAAAACTAACAAGAGTTTTGAAAACAATGACACAACAATTCGATATCGAAGTTGCTGGACATACAGCTTCTAATTATTTAAGAAGTGATGGGATACCAAGAGACTCTTGGGATTTGTCTGCATTAAGATCAATTTCTGTAGTAAAAGAGTTAATTAAAAATCAAATGGATCCCGCAACTTTAAAAGTGAGTGCTTTTGGTTCATATAGACCTAAAAGTAATGATGCTTTTGAAAATAGAAGAGTAGAATTAAGATTTATTTCTACAAGTCAAAACAATAGTCGTATGGCCCAAGAAGAAAACTTTTTTGATAGAATAGAAGAGTAAAGGAGATAATATGGATATTAATAATCAATTTTTAGATATAAATACTATAAAACCAAAATCGTATGATAATATACAAAATACATCTCTTAATGAAGATAATTCATTAAGAGATGTATGTAATAATTTTGAAGCTTTTTTTATGAATCAAATACTTGAAACATCTTTAAAATCAAGTAAAATTGCCGGAGAAGGTACGGGTTCTGAAATTATTAAAGGTTTATATACAGATGCCTTGTCTCAAAAATCAGCAGGTAGTTTAGGTATCAGTGATATGTTATATAAATTTTTAAGCGAGAAAAAATCATGATAGAAAATACAGTGAATAGATTAAAAGAGATTACTACTAAATTACACAACTCAATATTATTAGATATAGAAGATGTAAAAAAAGCACAGCATGAAAGTTTAGTGAAAAGAAATGATGAAAAATTGAATTTAATGGACGATTTATCAACTTTGAAGCAAAAATTAAATGATGAGTTAGCTAGTGAATATAACAATGGTGTAGATATTACCATTTATAAAAAATCAATAGATGAATTAGAAGAACAGTTGGGAGAATTGTATAAAGCTAATGGAAAATTAGCAGCGATAGTTCTTCCTGTAAAAGAGATGTATAAAGAGATAATTGAAGAAATAACAGCTCAAAATGGTGGTTCTTTAGTTGAGGTTATGGCATAGTGAATAAGTTTTTTTATTTTAAATTATTATTACTTTCTTTACCAGTAGGATTATTTGCACAAAATGTAAATGTCGTGCCTATTGCTAATAAAAATATTAATTATAAATCAAAAATATACTCATATGATGTGCGATTAGTACAAGAAAATAAAAAATATAAATGTAAAAAATATGTAAATGTTTTAACACTTAAGCAAAATAAATATTTTGCAAAACATTATATTGCTAAAAATAGAGCAATCTGTGAAGAAGATGTTTTTATACCTCAATCTAATACTATTAGATTTAAATTTGGAAATTTAGAAATAGAGAGAGAGGGTACTATCATTAAAGAAACTGACCAATACATAAAAATTAAGAATTTTGATGGTACAATAGATAAGATATATAAAGATGGAAGAAATTAGATGAAGATGCTCTCATTTTTAGGTGAATCACCTACAAAAGCTTTACAGAATGCACAAAAAGAGTGTGGACCTGATGCTGTAGTAATATCAACTAAAAAAATATCATCAAATGGTAAAGATAGTGTGAATATGTATGAGATTACAGTTGCATTAGAAGAAGAATATGATAATAATAAAAAAATGCCAAAACAAAAAATTGTAAATACTCAATCAAAAAATAAAACTCAAAATATAGATGCTCAATTTTATGATTTTAGAGCAGAAATTGAAACTATGCAGGAGTCTTTATCACGAGTTCAAAAAACTCTTTGGGAACCTAAAAGTCAACTGTATGATTTAGTTATACCACCTGAATTTATAGATATTTATACTTTATTTGAAGATAATGAATTTGATCCAGAGATGACATACAGTATTATGAAAAAAACTATAGAGCAATTACCAGTTGCAATGAAGTCAAATCCTGAAAAAATAAAAAACTTTTTTAAACTTATCTTACGAAGAGTAATTGCGATTAAACATGAAGTACCTTTAAGGGTACATCAAAGAAAAGTTATGATGTTTGTTGGACCAACTGGTGTAGGAAAAACTACAACTATTTCTAAACTAGCTGCAAGATATGCATACAAACTAGGAATTAATTACAAAGTTGGAATTATCACTTTGGATTCTTTTAGAGTAGGTGCAGTTGAGCAATTAAGAGCGTATACTAATATTATGCGATTGCCTTTAGAAGTGGTGAAAAAACCAGAAGAGTTAAGCGAAGCGATAATGAGATTGAAAGATTGTCATTATATTTTGATAGATACAGCTGGTGGTAGTCAGTATGATATGGATAAAATAGAGTTGATAAACCAATATCAACAACATACAACAGAGACCCCAATTGAAAAAATGTTAGTAATGCCTGCAAATGTAAAAACAACTGATTTGTATGAGATATATAATAGTTATTCAACATTACATATTCATAACTTGATTTTTACAAAATTAGATGAAACAATAAGTTATGGAAATCTAATCTCATTTGCACATAAAACAAAAAAGTCTATTTGCTATTTATCTGTAGGACAAAATGTACCTGATGACTTACATGAAGCAAGTAGTGAATATCTTATAGATTGTTTTATGAATAAAAAACATAATGCATAAAAGGTAATATATTTTGTTTGACAAAATATCTGAACAGGCAAATAAGCTTGTTTCTATAACAAGACGACATAATTCTTATACAAAAACAAAAGTTCTCGTAGTTACTTCTGGTAAGGGAGGTGTTGGTAAATCAACACTTACTGCGAATATTGCATATCTTTTAGGGCAAAGAGGGAAGAAAGTAGCTGTACTTGACGCTGATATAGGACTGGCAAATCAACAAGTTTTATTTGATGTCAAACCAGAAAAAACATTTTTTGACTATCTAAATGGAGACTGTGATTTAGAAAATATATTTTTAGAAACAAGTTATTCTAATGTAACTTTAATTGCGGGTAAAAGTGGCTATCAATATGGAAAACTAAATAATAGTATGATGTTTTCAAGAGTTGTTGATGATATATTACATTTGAATAAATATGATATATTACTTATTGACACAGGAGCTGGAATCAATGAACATGTTCAAGAGTTCTTGAATCTTACAGATAATATACTGGCTGTAACAACTACTGATCCTAGTGCATTAACTGATGTTTATGCACTTTTAAAAATGGTTAGTTTAAAAAAAGAGAAACTAATGCTCTGTTTTAATTATACCTCAAAATATGAAATTGGTGAGACAATAACCAAATCTATAACAAATTTAGCACTAAAAAATAAACTTAATAGAAAATTTATGGTACAATATATGGGAAATATAAGTGAGATGAAAAGTATTGCTATAACAGGTAGATTAAGAAAACTATTTACAAAAGAGTTAAGGCAAGAGCTAGCATCTTTAGAGTTGCGGACAGTAGTTGATAATTTAGTTAAGCAGATAGGGTGAAATAATTATGAAGACGGAAGAATTTTCACAAAGATTATTACAAAGTCGAGTGTTTGATACATATGTCGCTGCAGTTTTTTTTGCTACAGTTATATTTTTTGTTTTAAATGCATCTTTTTATACACCTATCGAGATGATATTTGGAATAGTATTTATAACAGTATTTTTTAAAGGATTGGCTAATTTAATGATATCTATGACTATATCTTTGTTCAATTTATCAAATGAACAAGATAAATTAGATTTTGAAAAATCGTCTACAAAATTAGAATCTTTAATTAATGACTTGGCTATACAAGAAGCCTCAACTCAAAGTCACAAAACTATAAATAATAGTTAAAGGATAAAAAATGAAATTAACAGAAGTTACAAATTCATTAAGCGGTATTGATAAAAGTTCTTTATTAAGTTCAATTGGTTTAAATACAGATATGTCTAAAAACCAACAATCAAATACAAATGGGGAATCATTTTCAGAAGTTTTAAAACAATCTGTTAATGAGGTTAATAATTCTCAAGTAAGAGCTTATGAAGCTATGAATGATATAGCAACTGGTAAAGTTGAAAATTTGCAAGAAGCTGTACAAAAGATTGAAGAAGCAGAACTTAGTTTAAAGCTTGGACTAGAAGTTAAAAACAAAGCTTTAAGTGCATATAAACAAGTTATGGCAATGCAAATTTAATTATTAAAATTATAGGAAGGATTTATTATGGGATTTTTTGATGGATATAATGTAGCAACATCAGGGATGAGTGCTCAAAGAGAAAGAATAAATATAGTAAGTTCAAATATTGCAAATTCTCAAACAACACATTCTAAAGATGGTGGGCCATATAAAAAACAAAATGTTGTTTTTGAAGAGGTTTTACTTGAAACAAATAATAAATTAAATAAAAGTAATAAAGCACAAGAAGATGAAAATGCATTATCTTTAAAAGGTGTTGGAGTTAGAGAGATTATAGAATCAAAAGAGGAGCCTATATTAAAATATGAACCTACACATCCTGATGCAAATAAAGATGGCTATGTAGCATATCCAAATATTAATCCTGTAATCGAAATGGTTGATTTAATTGAGGCTATGAGATCTTATGAGGCTAATGTATCTGCTTTTAAAACACAAAAAGATTTGGATACAAAAACACTCGATATAATTAAAATGTAGGATAGAATATGTCTTTAGATATCTTATCAAATGTAGGTAAAGAAGTTGTTTCAAAAAAAGCATCATCTGAGGTTAAAGTAGATTCATCTCCTAAAAAGGAAGGTTCTTCTTTATTTGATTCATTGATGAATGATATCACAAAAGATAAAGAAGAAATTTCATCAAGCACAAAAACTTTAAACAAACAAACAGATAGCAGTCAATTAAAATCTAAAGTAACAACCTCAGAAAATAAATCACAAGATACAACAGAAAAAAATAGTTCTACAAAAAAAGTCTCTGATGGATTAGTTGATTTAGTTGTAAGTAATGCGGATAAATCAAAAAAATCAGTAGATGATAAGAAAAGTGAAGTAGTATCAAAAACAGATATAGTAAATAAAAGTACAGAAACAGAGCAAACAGATAAGAATACAGAGATAAAAGAGAAAGTAGCAGTAAAAGTTGCAACAATCAAAGAGGCTGTAGAAGGTATTAAAGAAGAAGTATCTCAAATAAAGAAAGATACAAAAGAAGCAGTAGACGATAAGAAAAGTGAAGTAGTATCAAAAACAGATATAGTAAATAAAAGTACAGAAACAGAGCAAACAGATAAGAATACAGAGATAAAAGAGAAAGTAGCAGTAAAAGTTGCAACAATCAAAGAGGCTGTAGAAGGTATTAAAGAAGAAGTATCTCAAATAAAGAAAGATACAAAAGAAGCAGTAGACGATAAGAAAAGTGAAGTAGTATCAAAAACAGATATAGTAAATAAAAGTACAGAAACAGAGCAAACAGATAAGAATACAGAGATAAAAGAGAAAGTAGCAGTAAAAGTTGCAACAATCAAAGAGGCTGTAGAAGGTATTAAAGAAGAAGTATCTCAAATAAAGAAAGATACAAAAGAAGCAGTAGACGATAAGAAAAGTGAAGTAGTATCAAAAACAGATATAGTAAATAAAAGTACAGAAACAGAGCAAACAGATAAGAATACAGAGATAAAAGAGAAAGTAGCAGTAAAAGTTGCAACAATCAAAGAGGCTGTAGAAGGTATTAAAGAGGATATATCTAAAATAGGTTTAAATACTGAAGATATAATGAATATTTATACAAATAAGTCTAAATTTGAAACTACAGAATTCAATCAAAATACAAAAATAGTATCTCAAAAATCACACTATGGTTTAGAGTCGAAAAGTTTTTATTCTAATGGAGCATTGGAAACAGATATTGAAAATAAAAATACATTATTAGCGAATGGTTTTTTAAATTCTCAACAAAAAAATAAAGAAACAGTTTCTTTAGGACAAGTTCTTAATGCAAAGAAAAATATTGAAGAGAATAAAACATTACAGTCTGTAAAAGATAGTGCAAAAATGTTAGATTTAGATCCAGAAAAAATTGAAGTTGAAAAAAGTGAAGAGAAAAATATAAATGCTAAAGCTGTTTTATTAGATAAAAACAATAAAGACTCTCAGGCATCATTATTTCAAAATAGATCTTTAAATAAACTAATTATTGATAAAGAAAATTTTACTAATGATACACAAGC
The DNA here is from genome assembly GCA_963667095.1 of Arcobacteraceae bacterium. Lineage (GTDB taxonomy): Bacteria > Campylobacterota > Campylobacteria > Campylobacterales > Arcobacteraceae > JAIOSF01. The sequence goes on from OY762960.1 coordinate 1,136,117, forward strand.
TGAAGTTATAGAAAATAAAGAAAAATTAGAAAAAGTCAATACTGAAACTACAATGGCAAAAGAAAAAAATGTAACGATAAATGTTCCCCCAAATGTTGTAGAAACAATACAAAGTAAAATTATTGGTGCACAGCAAAAAGTAGGTAGTTTTATGAGTGAAGTTGCTAGAAATATGTATTTAAATTATAAACCACCATTTACATCATTTAGAGTGAATTTAAACCCTGCAAACTTAGGAAGTGTAGCTATTGTGATGAGGGCTAATAAAACTGATAATAGTGTAAGCGTAAGCTTGAATATGAATAATTCATCAACAATGGAAGTTTTTGCTGACAATAAAGCAGCTTTACAAACAGCTCTTCAAAGACAGCTAGGTGATGGCTCTAATGTAACATTAAATTTTAATATGCAAAATGGAGACTCTAGTAGTCAATTTGAACAATCAAATCAAAATAACTCAAATGGACAAAATAGTTCAAATAATACTTCTGAAGAATCTGCAAATAATATAATTGAGGAAGAGAATACAGAAGAATTAGATTATATGTAGGGATTGAAGCTTGCAACAGCTAATCTCTCTAATAGATCAACCAACAGTTTTAGCTTTTTTACTTCTTTTGGGTAGAATCTTAGCATTTATGGCTTTTATGCCAATAGTTGGGCACAAAACGGTAAATCCTACAGTTAGAATTGCTATCTCATTTTATTTTACAATTTTTTTATTTCCTCTGATTGATTATGATAAAAGTATGATAACGCAAGAAACATTTCTTTTAGCACTTATTAGTGAAGTAACTTTAGGGCTTGTTGCCTCATTTTTAGTACAAATTATATTTTCAGCTGTGCAGATCATAGGTGATTTAATTGGGTATGCAACAGCATTATCTATGGCAAATATGTTTGATCCAGCAACTGGTACACAACAAGGGATTATTAGTAGATTTTTATATATGATTATTTTAGTGATATATTTAGAATCAGGAATGTATGAAATAACTATTTATATGTTAGCAACAAGCTTTGGACATATCTCTTTAGGAACATTTGACTTGTTTAGTTATGATGGAATTATGTACGCATCTCAAGAGATAAATAGAATGTTTGCTTTTGCATTTTCATTTGCATTTCCTCTGTTTTTTATTGGATTTATTCTGGATGTATATTATGGGTATGGAACAAAATCGATGCCTGCATTTTCACCATTTGTTGTAACTTTTCAGATAAAATTTGCTTTGATTTTAATATTTATGATGTTTGGTATGGAAATATTTGTAGATAGTTTTACTGCGTATTTTACAAATAAATTTGAATAGGTGATAAGAAAATATGGCTGATGAACAAGAAAAAACCGAAGAACCCACTTCCAAAAAAATAGAAGATGCCAAAAAAGAGGGAAATGTCTCTAAGTCAGCAGAAGTTTCTGGTGCCGCAATTTTGTTTTTTAGTTCTGTATATTTATTGTTTTTTGGTGATCCTGTCTTTTTAGAAATTCAAAAAATGATGTATTTTATATATTCATTTATTGGACAAGAGATGGATGGTAGAAGTTATTATGTAATAGCTTCTACCATTATGACAACAATGATATATGCATTGTTACCTTTATTTATCTTAATAATATTTCTTGCAGTGGTATTTAATGTAATACAATTTGGTTTTATTATTACTCCTTTAAAAATAGAATTACAAAAAATAGATCCGGTGAGTGGATTTAAGAATGTTTTTAGTATGAAAAAAGCGATAGAAGCTTTAAAGTTAACAGCTAAGCTTACTATTATTTTTATTGTTATGGTTATCATTTTTGCTATCATATGGGATTCTGTACTTGCTATGATGGATAAAAGTATTCGTGCTGCACTTGACTCAATAATTACACTTACCGTATATTTTTTATTAACGATTCTATTTATTATAATCCTTTTTGCTATAATAGATTTCTTTTTTACAAGATATTATTATATGAAACAATTAAGAATGTCAAAACAAGAGATTAAAGATGAGCATAAGCAAATGGAAGGGGACCCAATTGTAAAAAGTCGAATTAGACAAATACAAATGAAAATGTCTCGACAAAGGATGATGGCTGATGTCCCTGATGCTGATGTGGTTATAACAAATCCCACGCAATATGCAGTAGCTTTGAAGTATGATGCTGAAAACTCAGATGCACCAGTTGTTGTTGCAAAAGGGATAAATTTTTTAGCATTAAAAATAAAAGAGATAGCTTTAGAAAGTAAGGTTCCAATTATTGAAGATCCAGCACTTGCTCGTGCATTGTATGACCAAGTTGAAGTTGAAGAAAAAATACCTGAAAGCTTTTATAAAGCTATTGCAGAAATTTTTACTTTTGTGTATAATTTAAATAAATAAAGGGTGATTAATAAGATGTATAATATAAAAATATTTTTAGTATTGTTATTGGTTTCAACGCTTTATGGAAAGAAAGATTTTTATTATAATTTTATTAATCCAGATTTAACACAAATCTCACAACTTGAAAAAAGAAAAATAGTGGGAGCAAGTGATAAACTAAAAGAGATTCGGCGATATATTAAAGAAGGTCAGTTAGATGTTGCTTTAAAACATATTATTATGTTTAGAAATAACAATAAAATAGAGATGCTAGATTCAAAAGCAGTTTTATTACAAAGTGAGATTTTATATAAGTTAAATACTGTGGTAAAAGCCTCAGATGCAAATGAGTTATTAGAAACGGCTATTAATAATTCAGAAATAAAACAAGACGACCTTTTGGAAGCCTATCGATTATTAGTATTGATTAAATTAGCTATAAATAAAACAGAAGAAGCTGAGTATTATGCAAAAGTTATAGAAAATAGTTTTGATGATCCTTTGTCTAAAGTATATGGAAAAGTTGCCTTGTCTCAAATTCATGTCAAAAGAAGAGATTATAGAAAAGCTATAAAAATATTACGGCAAGAACTCATTAATACAACAAGTTTAGAAGTTGCTACTATTATTGCTGATGAATTATATGATGCATATATATTAAACAACCAACAAGAAGAAGCATACGAGTTAGTTGAAAAAGTATTGAATAGAAATATTGATTATTATGCAAATGATAGTTATAAGGCATTAAAAAAAGTTGATAAACTTGTAGATGCTGATATGTCAAAATTTGCGATAGAAATTTTAAAAAAACTTATTGAAAATTCAATACAAGCGGATAGTATTGATAATTTTAAATTTAAACTAGCAAATACATATATGAAAATAGCAGGATTTCAAAAACAATACCTACCAAAGGCAAAAGAAATTTACGAGGAACTAATCCAAATCAAACAAAATAATCCATATAGAAAAAGAGCTAAAATGTATTTAGATGAGATTATTATGCGTGAGGGTAAATTTGAACCTGCTATGATGGCAGCAAAATATAGTGACTCTGAGACAATGCAATATAAGGCTATGATGCAAGAACTTTTAAATTCAATAGAAGATGAGAAGTTTGAACAAATCATAAGAATGAAAAAAATATATCAAGGTATTTTTCCTTCAATTGTGAAAAGATTTGGATATGATAGTATTGATCAAATATATAATATAGTAAATTCTAAAATGATACAGTATTATTTACAAACAAATCAATGTAAACAGTTGAACAGTGTTATAAAAGATATCTCAGATGATGTATTATTATTGCTAATAGAAGATAAAAAAACAATTGATAAGTTATTTGGCTGTATGATTGAAGTTCCAGATGAAAGAACTTATACAATTGCAAAAAATGTATATTCAAAAGCAAAAAACAATAGAATTTATTTGTACTTAGAACAAGTAGCTATTTTATTGAAAAAATATGATGATGCAAAAGCTTTTTCTCAAAAGTTAGATCTGTTTAGTGGTGCAGATATTTTATCAAAAGAATTTTTATATAGATTTTTAATTTATGTAAATGAAGATAATTCAAAAGCATTGCAAAACTTTTTTGCATATGCACGGCAAAATCCTGAATTTATTGTAAATAATCAAAATAATCCAGTTATTATAGATTTCTATTATCAATATTATTTATATTTATTGAAAGAGAATGAGGAAACAGAAGCAGTATCCATTTTAAATTCTTTATATAATACACAAAATGAGATGAAAGCTAGAATTTATTCCCCTTTTGTTGAAATCGAACTAGCTCGATTTGCAAAGCTTGATGATGATTATGATAAAGCTTTAGAATATTTACAGTACGGATTAAACATAAAAAGATTTAAAGATGGGAAAAGCTTAGATAGAAAAATAAAAGATGAAGATTTAGCTCGTATTTATTATGAAATTGCAAAAATTTATGAGTTTCAAGGGAAGAAAAACCGATATAAAGATACGATAAAAAAGTGTCAAAGATTGAAAGATGTTGATAGCTTTTATAAAAAAATGTGTGATAAAATGTGATGAGTAGTATAAATAACTTGGATGATATTTTAGATCATATTAACTCAAAGAATTTATTTATTCCATTTGGAAGAATTGTTAACATCAATACTTCAAGTATAGTTGCTGTTGGTTTAGATGTGGCAATTGGAGATATAGTAAAAATAGAATCAGTAAAACATCTTTATACAGTTTTAGGTATGGTTGCTTCAATTGATGCTGACCAATTTACTATTGTACCCTTTTCTTTTATTGATGGTTTTAAAATAGATGATAAAGTCTATTTACAAAAAGAGGGATTAAGTGTTAAATGTGGCTATGGTTTACTGGGTAGAGTAATTAATGCTTTGGGTGAGCCAATTGATGATGCAGGGAAAATAAGAAATATTGAGGGAAGTTCTCCTATAAATAAAAATACCATTTCCCCCCTTGATAGAGGTATTATTGATCAAAGGTTCTCTACAGGTGTAAAAGCAATAGATTCAATGTTAACTTGTGGAAAAGGACAAAAGGTAGGTATTTTTGCTGGTTCTGGTGTAGGGAAATCTACTTTGATGGGGATGATTGTAAAAGGGTGTGAAGCTCAAATAAAAGTTATAGCACTTGTGGGGGAAAGAGGAAGAGAAATTCCTGAATTTATACACTATAATCTTGGAAATAATCTTGAAAATACAGTTATAGTAACAGCAACAAGTGATGAATCTTCTTTAATGAGAAAATATGCTGCATTTACAGCTATGGCAATTGCAGAGTTTTTTAGAGATAAAGGACATGATGTTTTACTTATGATGGATAGTGTAACAAGGTTTGCAATGGCCCAAAGAGAGATAGGCTTAAGTACAGGAGAACCTCCAACACAAAGAGGATATCCTCCATCGGTTTTCGCACTACTTCCTCAACTTATGGAGCGTGCTGGTTCCAATAAATTAGGAACTATTACAGCTTTTTTTACAGTTCTTGTTGATGGTGATGATTTAAGTGATCCAATTGCAGATCAAAGCCGATCAATACTTGATGGTCATATAGTTTTAACAAGAAAATTAACAGAGCAAGGATTTTATCCACCAATTGATTTATTGCAAAGTGCATCTAGGGTAATTGATAAAGTTATATCAGTTGAACAATATAATCGTTTTTTAAAGTTAAAAAGGATATTATCACTAATAAACGAAAATGAGGTACTTTTAAGAATTGGTGCTTACAAAAAAGGTATGGATAAAGAACTTGATGATGCGCTTCTTAGAAAAGAAAGAATCAAAAAATTCTTAACCCAAGGTATAGATGAGCTGTATTCTTATGAGTCAACTGTCAAAGGGCTAATGGAGGTCACAAATGATTGATACAAGTAGAAGTATGTTATATTACTTAGGGAATTTAAATGCTGAAAATGCAAGAATAAGTTATCAAACGGCAAGTGGAAAGAATCAGGAAAAAGGTAGTGAAGATTCAATACTACATGCCAAACTTATTAATATTGAAGATAAAATAAGAGTTACTGAAGGATTACGACTTCAAATAACTAAATCTAATGTTATGAATGAAGTAGCAGATTCAAGTTTAAAAGAGCTTAAAAATGTTCTAGGTACAGGAGTAAATAGCATTCAAACTGATTTATTAAAAGGTTTAAATTCAGGGATGGATAGAAACGATAAGTTAGCACTTGCTACAAATCTTCGGGGTATTAGAGAAAATATGCTTGACATGGTTAATGTAAGAGTTGATGGGGAATATGTCTTTGCAGGTTCAAATACAACAGAACAAACAATTGTAAAAGATACTGATTTTGAACTAAATGGGAAAGTAGAATTTGGTGGTGATGGATTTTTAAGAAAAGTAGCAGTACAACCTGGTAGCTATAGAGATAGAGGTGTTACTGCTTATGATGTTTCTTTTTATACAGCAACCAGTGCTAATGCAGGAGAAGTGTTTACATTTTCGCAAGGAGAAAGAATAATTGATGAAAATGGCAATGAATGGAAATTAGCTGTAGATCCATATGGAGATGGGAATGATTATATACAACAATATGATCATAATGGAGTGATATATCATCCACCAGTAGATTTACAAATTACAGCTACTACAGCGCAAGTATATCCAAATGCTGATGGACAAGAAACAAAAGCAACATATTCTGTTAATGTTCCTGCGGCATCTGCAGGAAGAGTTTTTGAAGCAAAACATAATTATTTTGATGATTTGAATGTTATAATTAATGCATTAGAAGGATATGCAACTGCACCAGATGGTCAAAAAGGAGCGGTACTATCTGATGAAGATGTACGAACTACATTAAGTAATGGCTTAGAACTTACAACAAGACAGTTTGATGCTTCAAATGTTGGGCATGGGGAACTTGGTGGAAGAAATAAGGTATTTGAAGTTGCTGCTGAAAAGTTAGCTGCACAATATACACATTATGATATTTTACTTCAAGAGACAGGTGGTGCAGATACTGCAAAACTTGCTATGGAGTCACAAGCTTTAGAATTAACATATTCAGCATTATATTCAACTATATCTAAGATGAATTCAATGTCTTTAGTTAATTATATAAACTAGGTTAGTTACAATATATAATGAACATCAGGGATTTGTTTTTTAGGAAAGAGTATGTTCTTATTGCATTTATTTTTGCAATGTTGGCAATTATTATCGTCCCTTTACCAAAAGGGATGTTGGATTTTTTCTTAATACTATCTCTAACATCTGCAATTTTAATATTATTAATATCTCTTTTTATACAAAAACCGACTGACTTATCAACATTTCCAACTCTTTTACTTATTTTAGTACTTTTTAGGCTATCTCTCAATATAGCAACCACAAGGTCTATTTTAAGTGAAGGACACAATGGTCCAGAAGCTGTAAGTTCCATAATTTCTGCTTTTGGTGAGTTTGTTGTTGGTGGGAATATGGTAATTGGTGTTATTATATTTATTATCCTTGTACTTATTAACTTTATGGTTGTTACCAAAGGTGCGGGTAGGGTTGCTGAGGTCCAAGCAAGATTCTCTCTTGATTCTCTTCCTGGTAAGCAAATGGCAATTGATGCTGATCTAAATGCTGGATTTATAGATGATATTCAGGCAAAAAAACGAAGAGAAGAGCTTGCTAGTGAAGTAAGTTTTTATGGTACTATGGATGGTTCTGCAAAATTTGTAAAAGGTGATGCCGTTGCTGGTATTATTATTACTATTGTAAATCTTGTTGGTGGTTTAATGATAGGAATCTTTCAACATGATTTAACTGCATCTGAGAGTTCTCAAATATATACAATTTTAACTATTGGTGATGGATTAGTTGCACAAATACCTGCATTGATTATATCAACAGCTACAGCAATTATAATAACTCGTTCAAATACTGATGAAGAAAAATTTGCAAGTGGAACAATCTCTCAACTTGTTAATGACAGTAAAACTTTAGTTATTACTGGTGTAGCTTTAATGTTATTTGCTTTAGTACCAGGATTCCCAAGTGGTATATTATTTGTTATGGGTGCTTTACTTGGAGGAATTGGATATATTGTATATATGGTTGAGGCTGATCAAGATAATGCCTTTACAAGATTTGTAAAAGGTGATGAAAAAGCAAAAAGTTCTAAACAAGAGTTAGAGAAACAAGAACAAGAAAAAAACAAAAAACAACAAACTTCTGCTATGACAGAAGAACAAACTATTGATAAAACTATGAAACTTGAAGTTTTAGAGTTAAAATTAGGTGCTCAGTTGTTAAAACTTGTTCAAGGAGATAGTGAACTTCTGGATAAAATTAAAGGTATTAGAAATAAAATAGCTGCAGAACTAGGATTCGTTATTCCTCAGATACGAATCAGTGATGATACCTCGTTACCTATGAATGGTTACTCTTTTAATTTAAAAAGGATACCAATAGCAACAGGGAATGTTGAACTTAATCAATTATTAGCAATGGGTGGAATTGCTGGGGCTAAAGTTAAAGGGAAAAAAGTAAAAGAACCAGTGTTTGGACTTGATGCAACATGGATAAGTGCTGATGATAAAGATGAAGCATTAAATAGAGGATTCACTGTTGTTGATGCGCCTACAATTATTTCAACACATCTTTCAGAATTGATTAAAAGACATGCTGAAGATATTATTACAAGACAAGATTTAGTTGATATTATTGAGAGATTAAAAGCTGATTATCCAATTATTGTAGAAGAAGCAATGAAAGTTACAACGTATGGTTCACTGTTAAAAGTATGTAAAGATCTTTTACATGAAAATATTCCTCTTGTTGATATGATTACAATTCTTGAGGCAGTTTCTGATATTGCAGAACTTACAAAATCACCAGATATATTACTTGAACATGTACGATCAAAATTATTTAGACTCATTACAAATAAGTATACAGCAGCTGATGGTGCTATACATATTGTGACAATTAAATCTGAACTTGAACAAAATTTTATAGGTAAACTACAAGAACAGCATGGGGTAAGCCAACTATTATTAAGTATTGGAGAAATCAATAATCTTGTAACAAAAACTAGAGATTTAGTTGCAAAAATTGAAGAAAAAGGTATCGCACCTGTGTCTATTATTGTTGACCCTAGTTTAAGAAGAAGAATTGCAGAAATATTTGAAAAGTTTGGTTTATCTATAGCTGTACTAAGTCATGCTGAACTTGATGCAAAAGCAGAATTTACTATTGAGGGGACTTTAGAGTTTTAAGTATCCTTTAGATAAAATACTAAAATTTTAAACTAAAAGGATAAACAATGAATGGAGATTTAATCGGATCTTTACTACCACTTGTCGTATTATTTGCGATATTTTATTTTCTAATTATTAGACCACAACAAAAACAACAAAGAGAACACAAAGAGATGTTAGAAGCACTTGCAAAGGGTGATAAAGTTGTGACAAATGGTGGACTTATTGTTGAGATTACAAAAGTGGAAGAAAATTTTTTAGCTACTAAAAGTATTGATGGTAGTGAATTAAGAGTTGCAAAGAATTTTATTTCTAGCAAATGGGAAGACTAATCAATAACAATCATTAAAAAAAAGGATATAATTCTTGCATTTTTTTAACTACAGACTAGTGATTTTTTCACTAGTAACAATATTCGGTATAGTATTTTCTATACCATCTTTTCTCCAAACTGACGATGGCAAAAAAATCTCTTTAGGACTCGATTTACAAGGTGGACTTCATATGCTTTTAGGTGTTAAAACACAAAAAGCAGTTGAGGGAAAAATTAAATCAATAGCAGCAACAGTAAAATATTTTTCAGATAAAGAATCTATCCTTATAGAAGATATCAAAATTGAAAAAGACTATATGAGTTTTATACTTTTGGATAGTGATGAAGTCGTAAAAATCGATGATATGCTAGCAGAAATCAAAGGACTAGATATCAACAAAAGTGCAGATTTGATTTATACAATTAAATTAACTCCTGTTGAGATAGATATTGTAAAAGATATGGCAGTTGGACAGGCTGTTGAAACTATTAGAAATAGACTTGATCAGTTTGGTTTGGCTGAACCTTCAGTTACGAGACAAGGTAAAACAGATATCGTTGTAGAACTTCCTGGAATTAAAACACCACAAGAGGAACAACATGCAAGAGAGCTTATCGCAAAACCAGCAAACCTAGAGTTAATGGAGGTTGATGAGTTAAAGTCTGACCAAGTATATACTCTTACGAATGAAGAAGCAAAAGAGTTAGGAGATATTATTCTTGAAGAAACAGGAAATCCTCAAGTAAAATATCTTGTAAAACAGATACCAATTTTAACAGGAAGTGAAGTTGTTGATGCAAAAGTTGCTTTTGATCAACAAACAAATCAGCCTATTATTAATTTTACATTGAGTTCATTTGGAGCAAAAGTATTTGGAGATTTTACAGCAAAAAGTGTTGGAAAACGACTTGCAGTTGTACTTGATGGTAAAGTGTTTTCAGCACCTTCAATTCGAGAGCGAATTGGTGGTGGAAGTGGACAAATAAGTGGAAACTTTACAGTAAACGAAGCAGGAAATGTAGCTATTGCACTAAGATCAGGGGCATTACCAGCACCTATTGTTATGCTTGAAAAAAGAAGTGTCGGACCTAGTTTAGGTGCTGATAGTATAAAAGCTTCAATGATAGCACTTATTGCTGGATTTGTATTAGTTGTTGTTTTTATGATAGTTTATTATGGTATTGCTGGAATAGTTGCAAATATTGCACTTATTACAAATATATTTATCATTATTGCCATAATGGCTATGTTTGGAGCTACCTTGACACTTCCTGGTATGGCAGGTATTGTACTTACTGTGGGTATGGCTGTTGATGCGAATGTAATTATCAGTGAAAGAATAAGAGAGCTTTTAAAAGAGGGAAAATCTATCCACAAAGCGATAGAAGATGGATATAAAAATGCTATGAGTGCCATACTTGATGCAAATATTACAACACTTTTAGTGGCTGTGATATTATATGCATATGGAACAGGACCTATAAAAGGTTTTGCTATCACTATAAGTATTGGTATATTAGCTTCTATGATTACAGCTATTTTAGGTACACATGGAATTTATGAAGCTCTTATGCCAAAAATCATGAGAGATAAAAACTTAAAAAAATGGTTTGGAGTGAAATAATGGAAATTTTTAAATCAGATAAAACTTATGATTTTATGGGAAGAAGATTACCATTTTTGGGATTTTCTGCTATTTTAGTTATCGCTTCTTTTGTTTTACTTTTTACAAAAGGTTTGAATCTTGGTATAGACTTTTCAGGTGGTACACTTATACAAGTACAATACACGAAACCTGCACCAATAAATGATATAAGAGATATATTATCAAAAAACAGTGCTTTTGAAAAAGGTGTAGTGACAAAATTTGGAAGTGATGAAGAGATTATTATCAAAATACCAACTTCAAGTACTAGTTTAGGAAAAGATATTGGTGATGAGGTACGAGAAATTTTAAAACCAACAGGTCAGTATGAGATACGAAGAGTTGATATGGTAGGACCTAAAGTTGGAAATGCTTTACAAGAAAAAGGTTTAATGGCATTAAGCTTAGCTCTTGTGATGATTTTGATTTATGTGTCATTTCGATTTGAATGGCGATTTGCTATTGCTTCTATCTTAGCTCTTATCCATGATGTTTCTATAGCTTTAGGTGCAATTGTATTATTTAATATAGATGTAAACCTAGATATTTTAGCAGCAATTCTTACAATTTTAGGATACTCTTTAAATGATACAATTATTGTATTTGATAGAATTAGAGAAGGTGTAAAAACATCAAAAGAGAATCATCTTGATATTGTAGTAAATGAATCAGTTTCAAAAACATTGAGTAGAACTACACTAACATCTTTAACAACATTTTTTGTTGTGTTGACTTTATACCTTTTTGGTGGAGAGATTATTAATGGATTTAGCTTTACATTACTTGTTGGTATTATTGTAGGAACATACAGTTCTATATTTATTGCAGCTTCATTTTTAGTACAACTGAATTTTTCTATAGAAAACTATAGAAATGCAGAAGCCCAAAAAGAAAAAAGACAAAAAGAGAAAGATAGAATTAGATCACAATTTGAACAAGGTATGGTATAGATAATTATGGGTAAATTATTTGGTACAGATGGAGTACGAGGACAAGCGGGAACTTTTTTAGATGCTATAACTGCGTTAAAATTAGCACAAGCTATTGGAATATATTTTAAAAAACATTCTCGTACAAAAAAAATACTTTTAGGAAAAGATACTAGAAAAAGTGGCTACATGATAGAAAATGCTTTGGTAAGTGGACTTACTTCTGTAGGATATGATGTAATTCAAATAGGACCTATGCCAACACCTGCTATTGCATATTTAACAGAAACTATGAGATGTGATGCTGGTATTATGCTAAGTGCTTCTCATAACTCTTTCGAAGATAATGGTGTGAAGTTTTTTGATTGTCATGGAGATAAACTTTCTGTTGAGATAGAGGAAGAGATTGAAGATATCTTTTTTAATGATGAATTACTGAAAAATGCTCAATGTACTCATGGAGATATAGGGCGTGCAAAAAGAATCAATGATGTCATAGGTCGATATATTGTTTCTATAAAAAGTTCGTTTCCAACAGATTTAAGTTTAAGTGGTATGAGAATTGTTCTTGATTGTGCGAATGGTGCTGGATATAAGGTAGGACCTACTATATTAGAAGAACTAGATGCAGATGTTATAACAGTGAATAATACACCAAACGGATATAATATCAATGAAAACTGTGGAGCACTTCACCCTTTTGAACTAGGAAAACTTGTAGTACAGTATAGAGCTGATATAGGGATAGCACTTGATGGTGATGCAGATAGATTAGTTATCGTGGATGAAAAAGGGCAAGTTATAGATGGTGATAAGCTCATCGGTGCACTTGCCGTATATCTTAAAAACACACAAAAACTTAAAAATGGTTGCGTAGCAACTGTTATGAGTAATAAAGCTTTGGAAGACTACTTACATAACAATGATATAGAGTTATATAGATCAAATGTTGGTGATAAATATGTTTTAGAAGTAATGAAAAAACAAAATATCAATTTTGGTGGTGAACAAAGCGGACATATTATATTTTCAGATGTTGCAAAAACAGGTGATGGATTAGCTTCAGCATTACAAGTACTAGCATTACTTATTACTACAAAACAAAAAGCAAGTAAAGCTTTAAATCCATTTGAATTGTATCCTCAAATTTTAAAGAATCTTATTGTTGAAGAAAAAAAACCACTTGAAGAGATTGCTGGGCTTGAAGAGTTACTAGAATCATTTAGAGAAAAAGGTTTAAGAGATTTAATAAGATATTCTGGAACTGAAAATAAAATACGACTTTTACTTGAGGGTAAAGATAGTAAAGTAGTAAATAAGTGTATGGATGAACTACAAACATTTATTAAAAGCAAGCTATGTTAAAAAAGCTTGCTATATCAATAATACTTTTTGTGGTATTATTTTGTATAGACCAGTATATTAAACATCTTTTTGTAGATGGCTTTGAACTCAAAGGAGAATGTATCTCTTTAGTTTTAGCCTATAACTATGGTGTTGCATTTTCTATGTTTGCATTTCTAGCAGACAATCTTAAATATATTCAAATAGCTATAATGGTAATAGGTGTAACTTATATCTTATGGAATAAAGAGATATTTTATAAATATTACATACCAGCTTCACTTTTACTTGCAGGGGGTGTAAGTAATATCTATGATAGATTTATTCATGGAGGTGTTGTTGATTATGTTTATTGGCACTGTGGATTTGACTTTGCAATATTTAATTTAGCAGATGTACTTATTGATATAGCAGTAGTATTAATACTTATCATTAGCTACCTAGATTCAAAAAAACAACACAATAAGTAGTAAAATATAATCTAAAAATCTTCTCATTTCTACACGAAGTTCACAATCATTACACAATTTCTTTTTATGATACGGTATAAAAATAATTAGGAGTTACAATGAAAACAAATAATTTAAATAAATTGATTATAGGAACAGTACTTTTAGTGAGTAGTGTAAGTGGATATGATAGTTATGGTTCTTATGGGAAAAAAGAAAGATTTGAAAAATATAAAGTCATCTCATCAACTCCAATTACCCAAACAATTACTCAAAAAGTAAAAGTACGAGAAGAGATAAGAGATAAAGTTGTAAAAAGAGCCGTTCCTTGTAATCGTAATATTAATACAAATTCTATAGGGTTAGATACTATTATTGGTGCAGGTATAGGATTAGCTATAGGTAGTAGAGTTGGAAAAGGACATGGGAGAGAAGCTGCTAAAGTTCTTGGAGGACTTGGTGGTGGGTATATGGCAAATCAGATGAGAATAAATAGTTATAATACTTGTTATGAGAATAGAGTAATACAAGATGTAGTACCTAGATATGAAACAATAACAAAAGAGATAATCAGTGGATATAATAATTGTGTAATGGTTGATGGTAAAAAGATATGTAAAGAGTCTAACAATCCATTAAAGTTTATACATGTAAAAAGAACATACAGTGTTTATTAACACTGTATATAGTTATATTATTTTTGCAACTCTTCTAGAGTCTCTTTGACAACATTGGCGTGTTTTATCTCAACAGGTTCACCATTTACTTTTTTCTTTTGTCTCACCTTTACATTTTCCCAAGCAGCTGCAATCTCTCCTTGTGGATTTATGATAAAAGTTGAACGAACAACACCCATATATTTTCTTCCATAGTTCATCTTTTCTTGCCATACACCATAAGCTTCACATAATGATTTCTCTTCATCAGCAAGAAGTGTAATACCTAAATTTTGTTTCTCTATAAAGTTTCTGTGTTTTTTAGGACTATCTGGGCTAACTCCTAGTATCACTGCATCTAAGTCGTCGAACTCGGCTTCACTTGAAGTAAAATCACAAGCTTCATTTGTACACCCTGGAGTATTATCTTTTGGATAAAAATAAAGTACTATCCATTTTCCTTTTAAATCTCGAAGACATATTTCAACTTCATCTTGATTTTGATTACAAAACTCTGGTGCTTTTGTTCCTATTTCTAACATTTATTATCCTTCTTTTTTAATTTAAATTTTTATTTGATTGCTATAAAAGTTGCAAAATTTACCCATTTGAATATGCACTCAATATGTTTAAATCCTGCATCTTTTATCATCTTTTGATTTTCATCATAAGTATATGGAATAAGTACATTTTCTAAGGCTTCCCTTTTTTGGGCTATTTCAAATTCACTGTATCCTTGCTCTTTTTTAAAGTTGTAATATTCATCGATAAATTGCTTATTTAAAACTTTATCTTCACAGATTACTTTTTCACTAAATATAAATACTTGCCCCTCATTTAAAGCATTATATATTTTTGAAATGAGTTTTTCTCTTTGTAGTGGTCGTATAAATTGTAAAGTATAGTTCGAGATAATTACATCAGCACTTTTAAGTTCAACATTAAAAATATCATCTTGAATAAACTCTATTTCATGTCCATAACCTTTAGCCTTATGAGAAGCTCTGTCAAGCATAGCACTTGAAGTATCTATACCTGTGAGATTTAATTTATCTTTTGAATGATTGGCTATATTGATAAGTGTTGAAGCAGTTGAACAACCTAAATCATATATAGAGCTATTTTCTTTCGTATATTTTAAAGCAAATGAAGTCGTAAGATTAAGCATCTCATTATAAAATGGGACAGAGCGACTAAGCATATCATCAAAAACTGATGCAACATTCTCATCAAACTCAAATTGCTTTGTTATAGGTTTTTCAAATATATTATCTTTCATTAAAAGTATTGTATAATAAAAATAGTTTTAAACTATTTAAAGTTTACATATAAAGGGATATAATTTGATAGAAACAAAATGTGGCTTTGTAGCTACAGTAGGAAGACCAAATGCTGGAAAAAGTTCATTACTAAATTGGTTAGTGGGTGAAAAAATCACAATGGTTTCTCATAAAGCCAATGCTACAAGAAAACGCTCAAATGTGATAGTGATGAATGAAGATGATCAAATTGTATTTATAGATACTCCAGGTATCCATGAAACAGAAAAACTTATCAATCAATTTATGCTAGAAGAAGCTTTAAAAGCTATTGGTGATTGTGACTTAATACTATACCTTGCCCCTATAACTGATAAAATAGAACATTATGAAAAATTTTTAGAAAAAAATACAAAAAATACAAAACATATTTTGCTTCTTACAAAAACAGATTTCGTATCTCAAAGTGAAGTTTTCGCAAAAATGGATGAGTATAAACAATTTGAAGACAAATACGAATCTTTAATGACTGTATCTATTAAAAAAGGGAGAAAACAAAAAGAGTTATTGGATGAGATTGTAAAATATCTTCCCGTATCACCTCCTCTTTTTGATACAGAGATTATGACAACATCTCATTTAAGAGAGATTTATAAAGAGTTTATACGAGAATCTGTGTTTGAAAATATTAGTGATGAGATCCCTTACGAGACTGATGTTATTATTGATAGAGTAGAAGAAAAGCCAAAAGTAGATGTGATTAAAGCCACTATAGTAGTAGAGAAATCTACTCAAAAAGGGATGATTATAGGAAAAGGTGCTTCAGCTATAAAAAGAATAGGGTTAAATGCACGAAAAAAGATTGAAAAGCTATCTGGAAAGAAAGTCTATTTAGAGTTGTTTGTATCTGTAAAAAAAGGTTGGACGAAAAATAAAACTTCACTCAAAGAGATGGGGTATAATTTTGATTAAATATAATGTCGTCCAAGAACTCAGTTAACCTTATAAATAGTAAGGAATTATCGAGCCTTAGTATAAAAGTTACGGAAAAAATTGAAGATAAAAATATTTTCAATTTTTTACGAACAAATATAAAAAATAGTGAATTTAGCATCTCTTCAAAAACTAAGTTTTACTATAGTTTTATTCCTTCCTCATTATCTTATGAGATTTTAATTTTTAACTGTGAAACTGTTCCTTCTATTCCTGAGCCTTTTACCTTTGAAGCTGAAAGTACTATTGGTAATATCAATTTGTTTATAACAGAGCAATATTTCTGTTTATTTGACTCTAAAAAACTTTTATTTTATAAAAAAATAGAAAATATTTTACAAGAAGATATTCAAATATATATTGAACAACTTTATAAAATTAAAATAGATAAAACCATACAAATAAGTGAAGAAAAGCTAAAAAGTTTACAAGATAATTATCTGAAGAAGTTAAAAAAAGTGAAACTAAAGTTTTATCCCGTACAAAAAGATAATTCATATTATTTTTTTGGATTATTTTTAGTTATTTCTATAGTAATTTTAATAGGAGCATTATACACTCAAATTCAAAAGAAAACTACTAGTACTTCTACAACTACACAAATAGTTCAAAATAAATATGATAACTTACTAAGAATTTATGAAACAAATAATAAAAAGCCAGTAGATACAATCATTGATTTGTTTGAAGAGATAAAATTACAAAAAATTGTTGTAGAAAAAGTAAGCTATAAAAATGATAAGTTAGAGATGGTTTTAGTTCATAAAAATAGACAACAGCTTTTAGATATGGTAACAATGTATAAGAAAAAAATACAAATAATATCAATAGTCTTAAATAAAAATAGCTATAAGATGGATATATCAATTGTTCTTTAAACATAGTTTTGGAAAATTGTCACTTATAAAAAAAATAGAATTATATATAATATTTATCATCATTTATCTTATTATCTTTATATCTTTTAAAGATATCTATGTTGGAACTAAAATAGCAAATAATATTCAACTTTCAAAAAACAGTAGTAATTCAACTATAAACAAAATAATCATAAAAAGTGACCAACAAATCATTTATTTTATAGAAGAAGTTTTAAGAGAACACAATAGCTCTTTAAATGCTATTCATCTATCAAACAAACATATAGATTTGAGCATAGATGGTGAATATAGAAATATTATAAATATATTAAAACAATTTCAACTTCATCTTATAATTAGAGAGTTTACAATTAATCAAAAAAAAGAGAACATAATGAATACTATTACAAGTAATATCTCTGTTTCTAATAAATATTTTTTAAATAAAGATACTATAGTTAAAAAAAGTAATAGTGAAGTAAATCCATTTAAATATGAAGACACAAGAGAGATATTAACAAAAGATAATAAAGAGACACATCCTGAAACAATGAGAAATTTAAAGATAGAAGCTATCGTAGGTAAAAATGTTTTTTTGGAGAAATATTGGTATAAAATTGGAGATATCATCAACGATTATAAGATTTTAGAGATAGGGTTGGATTTTATAAAAGTACAAGATATTATAGGAGATAAAATAAAAACTGTAAGGTTGGAAAAAGATGCAATGTAAAAGTTTAAAAGAGTTTAATATAGACTATAGTCTTTTAGAAAATATTGATAATAATTTATTGTTTGAATTTGATATGATGCCACTTTATAAAGAACAGTTATTTGTCATAGTAGCCACTTCTAAAACGAACTTAAACATAGACAAAATAGTAAACATATTTAACCAACCAATAAAATTTGTTCATGTATTGCATCAAGAGTTACAATTTGAATGGAAAAATTTACAATTTAAAAAGAAGCTTTTTTTATTGGCTAGTAAAGCTTTAGATACAATAGAAAATGAAAGTAAAAATTCTTACATTATAGAGTTTATTGATGAGGTGTTACGATTTAGTATTGAAAACAATGTAAGTGATATTCATTATGAATGTTTTGAAAAAAGTGTTGTTTTACGATTACGAATAGATGGTGTTTTAAATCAATTTTTTCGTTTTGATATTTCGTTATATACAGTTATTAGTTCAAGTATAAAATATTTAGGAAATTTAGATTTATCTCAAAAAAGGCTTCCTTTGAATGCACGATTTTCAAGAGTTATTGAAGGTAAAAGTTTTGATATCCGTATCTCAACTATGCCCTCAATTCATGGGGAATCTATCGTTCTAAGAATACTCGATAATGGAAATATCGAAAAAAACTTACAAGAGATAGGTTTTGAAAATCAAACGCTCAATGCAATTGAAAATATACTTACTCTTACACAAGGTTTAGTTTTAGTCACAGGTCCTACTGGAAGTGGAAAAACAACGACATTGTATTCAATGTTAAATAAAATAAATACAACAGAAAAAAAGATTATAACGATAGAAGACCCAGTAGAATACAAATTGGATGGAATAGTTCAAATAAATGTAAATACTGATATAAATTTAGATTACTCTACAGTATTAAAAAACATATTAAGACAAGATCCTGACTGTATTATGATAGGAGAGATACGAGATCAAGAGTCACTCCAAATTGCTATACAGGCTGCCTTAACTGGACATCTTGTAATAGCTACATTGCATACCAATAATGCTATAGAAACTATCACAAGATTACTTGATTTAAATACAAAACCATATTTAATAGCAGCGACACTAAAAATGGTTATATCTCAAAGATTATTACGAGTTTTATGTGATAGTTGTAAAGAAAAAGAATCAGATTTAACTTATAAGAGTCTTGGTTGTAAAGAGTGTAACTTTACTGGATATAATGGACGGCAAGTTGTTTCTGAAGTGTTAAAAATCAATAGTGAGATTGCAAAAATTATAACTAATTCTAGAGAAATTTCTAATATTGAAGAATATCTTAAAAAGAAGGACTTTCAATCTTTAGCAGTTAATGGTAAAAAATTAGTAGTTGAAGCTAAAACATCATATAGTGAATATCACAGTAAGTTGTAATTTATGAAATATAAAATAACTTATCAAGAAAATGGCAAGTGCAAATATATAACTTTAGACACTTTAGAAAATCTTCCTAATAATATTCTAAAAATAGAAAAAATATTTCATTTTACACAAATAAAATTGAAACAAAATAATCAAAGTGATATTTTTGAAATGTTTAAACAGTTACAAATAATGTTAAATGCAAATTTAACATTAAATGAGTCTATTGAGTTATTATTGACAAATAGACAAAATGATACAATAATGGAAATACTACATAGTATAAAGAATTCTATTACGAATGGAATACCCATAGATAAAGCATTGGAAAAATATAAAAGTGACATTGGGAATATCTCTTTATTATTTTTAAAGTTAGGGATAGAAAATGGAAACCTCAAACAATCATTGTCTTCCTTAGTACAAATTTTGCAAGAGAATAAAGAAACTAAATTACAGTTAAATAATACTACAAGATATCCTAAGCTTTTAATACTCTCTTTGTTTATATCTATGGGGATGGTATTTACTTATGTTGTACCCAATTTTGAACATATTTTTAAATCTATAGGAGGGGAGATTCCTTTTTCTACAAGTGTGTTATTATTTTTTAATAGTCTAGTTACAAATTATTATTATATTGTATTTAGTATAGTTGTTGGAGTGTTTGTTTCTTTTTATTTTCTTTATAAAAAATTTAATTTATTTTTTGATAAGATGATTATTCTAAATATACCCATTATAAGTAGAGTCTTAAAAGATTATTATTTCTACAGGCTTTTTTTACTTATCTCTGTAATTGTAAAATCAAAATATCAATTTCAAATAGCAATAGAAAATAGTAAACTCCTAATACCTAATTTATATATAAAAAATAGTATTGAAGATATTATTCAAAATATCAAAAGTGGAGTATCTATATCAAATGCTTTTGAAAAAACAAAACTGTTTGATGATTTAACGATTAGGTTACTTTTAACAGCAGAACAAACTACACAATATGAGAATGTTTTACAAGATATTACTCTTTATTATAAGCAAAGATTTCAGATGAGCTTGAAACTGTTTTCCTCTTTTATTGAGCCTGTTATTATAATGATAATATCATTAATAGTTATGTGGCTTATTATGGCAATTATGCTGCCAATTTGGAATATGAGTTCGATACTCTCTTAGATGTTATTGGCTAAAGTATATCCACTAGCCCAAGCAAAATGAAGATTATAACCCCCACAATCTCCATCAATATCTAAAACTTCTCCCACAAAATAAAGATTTTTTTGTAGTTTTGATTCCATTGTATGTAAATTAATATCATCAATAGTAACACCACCTGCACACACTTCACAAGTTTCAAAACCTTTTGTATCAACAATATTAAATTCTAAGTTTTTAAGAGTATGTACTATTTTTAGGATATCTTTTCTATTTAAGAATTTTGCTGATTGTATGTTATTTGGAATATTTGATACGGTAATAATGTAGCGACTTAATTTTTTGTTGACAATACCATCAAGCCATTGATAGATATCTTTATTTGCTAAAGTTTTTGCTCTTTGAAGAAGCATATCCACTAGCTTGTTTTTTGAAAATGTAGGAAGAATATCTATAGATACTTTTACACTTTTTTGATGTTGTAGTTTATATGATATCTCTCTACTTATATCTAAAATAGCAGAACCTGAAAGACCATATTTTGTAAAGAGTATATCTCCTTGTTTGTTTTCTACAACACCATCTATTTTCACACCTGTAATCATATCTAGGTTTTTATTATCGCTTACAAGTTGTACTAATGATGCAAAAGGTTCAACAATATTGTGTTTAAATTGTTTTGCAAAAGAGTAGCCACTACTATCTCCACCAAGTTTTGGCATAGCAATACTTCCTGTTGCAATTATTAGTTTGTCATATTTTTGGTTTCCATTTAAAATATAATATCTTCCATCATAATTTATATTTTCAATTGTACTGTTTAAATGTATTGATACACCATTATTAAGTGCTTCATATTCAAGACTATCTACAATACTTGAAGCATTTTGTGACATGGGATAGACTCTTCCTATCTCATTATTAACAAATTCTACCCCTATGTTATTAAAAAAGTTTTTACATTTTTTATAGTTAAAGTTTTCTAATATTGATTTGATTTGATTGATATTGGAATGGGAATAAAAATTATTTATATTGATATTTTCATTAGTAACATTACATCTACCATTGCCTGTTGCTAAAAGCTTTTTCCCAACTTTATTATTTTTTTCATAAATAGTTACTTTGTGATTGCTTTTGGCTAAAAAAATAGAAGTAATAAGTCCAGAAGCTCCTGCACCTATTATTGCTATGTTATATTTTTGTATATTTTTGCTTTTATTCAATTGTGAAATTTGTGATGTACTCTTTATCTTCATCTATAACTTTAAAAGTCCATACACCTTTTGTTCGTCCTTCAATATATCTATAGTCATAAACTGAACCATGGTTTGCAGGAATTATCATTTCTCTTTCTCTTGTAACTGTATTATCTGGTTCAATCCATTGGATTAAAATATTTTTCTCATGATCTACTCGTATGAGACTGTACTTACATACAATAGAGTTTTCATCTTCAAGTATCAAGCAATCTACATTGTTTTCATTTGCATGCGCAAACTGAAAAAAACAAAAACATAAAATCAATGGTAGAAAGTATTTAGTTCTCATCTCAAGTTCCTTTATAAATAATTCTTATTTTAGCTATTTAGTGATAATAGATATATTAAATCCAAATATTATCAATTAGTCTAGTGTCTCCAATTTTAACAGCAACTAATATTATACTGTTTTTTAGTTCAATAGTATGAAGCTGATTAAATCTTCTATCAACTATTTCAATGTAATCTATCTCTATATTAATAGATTCACTAAGAATCTCTTTAATATTATCTTTTAGTATTGCAGTTTGAAATTCACCCATACCTACAGATTTTGCAGCAAGTTTTAAAGACTTTGAAATAAGTAAAGCTTTCTCTCTTTGTTCCTTACTTAAATAAACATTTCTACTACTTAAAGCTAAACCATCTTCTTCTCTTATTATTTCACATGGTACAATATTAATGTCAAGATATAAATTTTTTACCATTTGTTGAATAAGTGCTAATTGTTGCGCATCTTTTTTACCAAAATAGGCATTTGTAGGGTTTACTATATTGAATAGTTTTAAAACAACTTGTAACATTCCATCAAAATGACCAGGTCTTCTTTCTCCCTCTAAAATAAATCCATTTTTCTTTGGTGCTTTTATTAAAACTTCATCATTTTCATACATTGTATTAATATCGGGTATAAAAAGATAGTCAACTTTTGCTATTTCACAAAGTTTCGCATCGGCTTGTTCTTTTTTAGGGTATTTATCTAAATCTTCCCCTTTTAAAAACTGGGTTGGATTTACAAAGATAGAGACAACTAGAATATCATTTTCTTCTCTTGCATGGGAAATAAGACTTAAATGGCCTTTATGTAAAGCTCCCATGGTTGGAACTAACCCAATTTTTTTATCTGGGTAAATAAGTTTTAGTTCAGCCTTAAGAGTATCAACAGTATTAAAAATTTTCATTGGTAAATCGTCGTATCTTATGCTTTAATATCAATCAATGTTTTATGTACAGAACTTTGGGTAGATATTACTTCAGCATTTGCAGTATAGGCTATTGGTATCTCTATTTGTTGTACCATCTCTTTGGCTATATCTGTTTCCATTTGTTTTTCAGGTTGATTTGATAAGTTTCCATTTAGGTCTTTTTGATTTTTTTTCTCTGTTTGTTCATTATCAAGATTAAGTTTAGAAAGTGCACTAGCACTTTGCTCTAATTTTTTTTCAAGTTGAATCATTGAGTTTATATTATTATTGACTTGCATTTTCTTCACCTTTTAGTTGAAGTAATATTTTGTTTAAATTGGTTTGTGAAGCAATAGTATTATCAGCACCACTCGCATCTGAAACTCCAGAAGCTGCTTTTTGTATTTGGTCAAGTTTAAAAGCAGCAGCTTTTGGATCATCCGGAATTGATGTATCTAACCTAACACTTCCTCCTATTGCATACATTTTCCCATCGGGACCTTTTTGGTAGTTATATGATATAGGGGTTGTTGTATGCCCGATACTAGCATGAATTTGTTCATGTGTTCTTACTTGTTGATCAGTTTGTTTGAATTTTTTTAATACTCTTGCGAAATCTTCTTTATCATAGTTTTCTGTTTGTGTTGATTGCTCTATATAGTCTTTTCTTGATACATTGTTGATAGCATCTTTTTGTTCTATTTTTTCAAGTTGAGCATATTTTGCTGATAGTTTGGAGTAAAGTTGATTTATTGACACATTTTCATAGTTGTCAGTAATAATATCCATAACTACCCTTTTTAATTTTATTTAGCTTACTGATTATATCTAAATTTCTTAAAATTAAATTAAAATTGAAAAAGTAGTTTTATTTTCCAGTCTAAAAATAAATAAAAAAAGCCTTGCTTTATAAGCAAGGCTTTTACAATATCAATCTAAATAAATATTATCTATTTGAATTTTACATTAGTACATTTATCAGAGTAATAAAGTCCATCTGTTGCAGGCTTTAAGAAAACTTTTTTAGCTTCTAAATGTGTTGCTTTTGTATTATCATCTAAACTTTCTAAACCTTTACAAGCTTCTGCATATGCTTTTAAACTTAAAGTTTTTGCTTCGATATTAAACTTAGGATTATTAGTAGTTTTTCTAATATAATCCATTAAGCTATCCCATCCCATAGTTTGGTATGCTGCTCTTGAACCTGTTCTACATACTAAATAAATAGTATCAAGGTTTTTAATTTTATTTTTCTTAATAATTCCATCAAGTTCTTTTGTGAAGTGATCTGCTCTTACTTCGTGTGAACCTGGAATTTTACCAGCATTTTTTTCATCTTCTGATCTAAAATCTAAAATTAAAGCATTTCCAGACTTTACTGCGTTTAAAGCTTCGGCTACACTAGCATTTCTATGAGCTTTTGCTAACTCTGCTTTTTTATAACTTTTAACTGTTTTATAAAAGTTAATTCCTTCAACATTCGCTCCATATAGTGAAGCACCTAATATAGTTGTTGCTGTAACTGCTACTGTTAATTTTTTTAACATATCTTCTTTCTCCTCGTAACTTTATATTTGAAATTTATTTATAACTTGAACAAATGATACAAATAATTTAAAACTATTGACTATAAGTAAAAGTTATATAATAAGTAAAATAGTAGCATTTAAGACTTACAAAAAACTTAAAAAATAAAAGTTAGTTGACTAATGGTCAAAACTTTTATGATTTAATTACATATCACTACAGACTTTATCTCCGTAAACTCTTCAATAGCAAAACTTGGACCTTCTTTGCCTATACCACTTAGTTTTGTTCCTCCATAAGGTTGTATATCAAATCTTAGTGTTGGAATATCATTTATCACTACTCCTCCACAGTCAGATTCTTCAATAAATTTTTGTGTTTGTTGAAGATTATTAGTAAATATGCTAAATTGTAATCCGTAAGGAGAATTATTCATTTTTAAAATTGCTTCTTCATAGTTTTTTACTTTTACAAGACTTACAATTGGTGCAAAAACCTCTTCACATATAATTTTCATCTCATCTGTTACATTTGTCATAACTGTTGGATAAAAGTTAAGACCATTATTTTTGTTTCCAGTTAGACAAATGGCACCTTCTGTAATAGCACTTTTTATCCAAGATTGAGCACGAGTGAGAGATTCTTCATTGATTAATGGACCCACAAAGGTATCATTATCATAAGGACTTCCTACAATTAATTTTTCTGTTTCATTTTTCATCATATTTGCAAATTCATCATAAATAGTTTCGTTTACATAAATTCTTTGAAGACTTATACATACTTGCCCACTATTAATAAATGCACCAAAACTACAACGAGTAGCTGCTTTTTGAATATCAGCACTACTATCTATATAAGTTGCAGCATTTCCTCCAAGCTCGAGGGCTACTTTTTTAATTCCTGCGGTTTTTGTTATGATGTTACCAACAGGAACACTTCCTGTGAAACTTAGTACTCTTGGTATTGAAGACTCCACTAAAGTACTCCCAACCTCCACATCTCCATAAACAACACTTAATGCATCTTTAATTGCAAATTCTGATTCTATAAATAGTTTTGCAAACTTATATGCAGTAAGGGGAGCTTCTGGAGTTGGCTTTAATACTACCGCATTTCCAGAAACCAATGCGGGAGCAATCTTATGTGCTACAAGATTTAAAGGAAAGTTAAAAGGGGTAATACAAGCAACAACACCCACAGG
This sequence comes from Arcobacteraceae bacterium, assembly GCA_963667095.1. Lineage (GTDB taxonomy): Bacteria > Campylobacterota > Campylobacteria > Campylobacterales > Arcobacteraceae > JAIOSF01. The sequence continues at coordinate 1,162,083 of OY762960.1, forward strand.
AACTCTTTGGTAATAAGCAGTTGTTTTCATACCACTTGGCATTGCATCTGTATTTATAGTATGTCCTGATAAATTTATCATAGCATGACAACTTAGCTTGATTGTTTCAATACATCTTTGTACTTCAACTCTTGCAAAAGTTATGGGTTTTCCAACTTCATCAGTAAGAGTTTTTGCTATATCTTCAATATTAGTTTCAAGTTTATTAGCAACATCTTCAAGCCAAGAGATTCGTTGTGATATTTTTGATTTTTTTGTATCTACACTAGCACTTAGTGCTATATTTAAAGCTTTTTGTGTATCTTCTTTTGTACATAAAGGATATTGAGAAACTATTTCATTTGTATATGGATTGATGATATTTTCAAGCTTTTCTCTTGAAACTTCTTCATTTCCAAAAAATATATTTGCAGTCATTTTTTATCACCTATTTTGAAATTTATTTTATTGTAACATATATTAATTAAGTTCTCTAAAAGGATATTTTATTGTTTAACTTATTTTTAATTAAGTTTGAGATACAATTGCGTTCATTTTAGATTAAGGGTTAATATGACATCAACATTATTAATAGTACAGTTCATCTTAGCAGTATTACTTACAATCGTGATTTTACTTCAAAAAAGTTCAAGTATGGGTCTTGGAGCTTATAGTGGAAGCAATGAATCAATGTTTGGAGCAAAAGGTCCTGCAAATTTTTTAACAAAATTAACATTTATTTTAGGTCTTGTGATTGTTTTAAATACATTGTATTTAGGATATCTTTACAATCAAGAAAACTCAAAAAGTGTTGTAGATGAAGTGCAAATAAATACACTTGTACCATCATCTCCAACTACAACTTTACCACAAAGTGCTCCTGCTGCACCTTCAAAATAGTTTGATAGTATAAAAATGAGATATATATTCTTTTTAATATTCTCATTTTCGTACATTTTTGCAAATGCACATATCTTTGTTTATCATAGATTTGCTGACGAAAGATATGGTAGTGCAAATACTTCCAAAGAAGAACTTATAAAACACTTTGAATATTTTAAAAAGAATAACTATGAAGTTGTTCCTTTAGAAAAAATCGTTCAAAAAATTGATAAAAAAGAAAAAATACCAGATAATTGGATAGCATTGACCATTGATGATGCTTATAAAAGTTTTTATGATAATGGACTAGAGATATTTAAAAAATATAATTATCCATTTAGCTTATATGTTTATGTTGAAGCTACAAACAAACATTATGGCGATTATATGAGTTGGGATGAAATTAAAGAAACTTCAAAGTATGGTACTATTGGGTTACATTCGTATGCTCATCCACGCTTACAAAACTTAACTCAAGATACTATGGTAAAAGATACACAAAAAGCATATGATATTTTTGTAAAAAAGTTAGATATAAAACCTTTGTTTTATGCATATCCTTATGGTGAATATAATGAAAAAGTCACTAAAATTTTAAAAGAAAACTTTAATTTTAGTGCAATCTTAAATCAAAATACAGGTTCTGTTAACTCTCAAACAGATAAATTTGATATACCAAGAATAGCACTTGTTGGTGAAGTAAATATTGAACATAAATTGCGATATAAAACTTTTGATGTAAAGTGGTATGAACCAAAAGAGTTTCCACAAGATGGTATACTTAAACGAGTATATGCTAAAGTTGATAAAAAATATAAAACATTGAAACTTTATATCACAAAAGAGGGATGGCGTGATGTTGTAGTAAAAGATGGTATTGTTGATATTCCATTAAATATTTATCTTAAGAAAGCAAGAACAAGAGTGATGCTTGGACCAGATGTATTTACAATATCAAACAATATTATCAATAAAATACAAACTAAAACTAAGGAGAAATACAATGATAAATGAAATATATGAAGAAACAAAAGAACATATGGAAAAGTCTTTAGAGGCTTTAAAAAGAGATTATACAACACTTAGAACAGGTAAAGTACAAACAAGTATTTTAGACAATATTACTATAGACTATTATGGTACACCAACAATTTTGAATCAGGTTGCTACAGTATTAGCACCAGATGGTACAACAATTAATATTACACCTTGGGAAAAGAATCTTGTTGGGGATATTGAAAAAGCTATTCAAGAAGCAAATATAGGTGTAAACCCAAATAATAATGGTGAATCAGTACAATTATTTTTCCCACCAATGACACAAGAACAAAGAAAAGAGAGTGTTAAAGGTGCAAAGACTATGACTGATAATGCTAAAGTTGCTATAAGAAATGTAAGAAAACATTCAAATGATAAAATCAAAAAACTTCTTAAAGATAAAGAAATTACAGAAGATGAAAGCAAAAAAGCTCAAGACGAAGTACAAAAAATAACAGATGGTTATGTAGTAAAAGCAGATGATATGTTTAAAGCAAAAGATGCTGAAATTATGAAAATATAGGTAGTTAATTAAATATGAATGTAGAACAAATATACAAAGACTCTTCAGCACTTTTAGAAGGGCATTTTAAATTAAGTAGTGGAAATCACTCAAAATATTATCTTCAAAGTGCAAAAGTACTAGAAGATCCTAAAACAGCAAAATTATTAGCAGAAGCATTAGCTGCTCAAATAAAAGCAAGTGGTATTAAAGTAGATGCTGTTTGTTCTCCAGCTTTAGGTGGACTTATCGCAGGATTTGCACTTGCAACTGCTCTTGATGTAAGATTTATTTTTGCAGAAAGAGTTGATGGAGAGATGACAATAAGAAGAGGTTTTGAAGTACAAGAAGGTGAGAGATATATCATCTGTGAAGATATTATCACTACAGGTGGAAGTGCTTTAGAAGCAGCAAATCAAGTTGAAGCAGATGGTGGAGTTATCGCTGGATACGCTGCACTTGCTAATAGAGGATTTTGTTCAAGAAATGGATGTAGTACTGAATCAAAAGTGAATTGTAAATTACCAACAAATTTACCATTATTTGCACTTGAAGATTTTACATTTGAGATGTACTCACCTGAAGAGTGCCCTTTATGTAAAGAAGGAAGTGTTGCATATAAGCCAGGAAGCAGAGGAAACTAAGCACAAATGGCACGATGGAGAGATACAAAGAAAGGTAAAAATAGTTCAACTGACATAAAAAAAGATGAAACTATTATTTCTGGACTTTGTGCTTCTCCCCTAGATAGAATTAAGGCATTTATCACTGATATGTTTATGATAATGATGCCTATAATGTATATTACTACATATGTTATTTTAGATGGAAAAGAATCTTTTCAAGGAAGTGAAATAGCAAGATGGGCTACTATGATACTCTATGGTTTCATAGTGGTGATTTTGTGGGTAAAAAAAGGTCAAACTCCTGGTTTTAAAGCATATGATTTAAAACTAATTGATGATAAAACAAAACAAACTTTGAGTATAGGAAAAGCAATTTTACGATATATAATGTTTGTTGTGAGTGCTGTAAGTATCATAGGTTTTGTAATAGTATTTTTTAGAAAAGATAAAAAAACATTTCAAGATTTAGTGATGCAAACTTCAGTCGTAAAGATTGAAGAAAAAACTCTTCCGTAGATGCTATTTTTTAAACTTTCTAGTTTTTATTTTTTCTATTATGCTGCAGTTGGTGTTTATGTAATATTTTTACCAAAAACATTACTTGATATAGGATATACTCCTGCTCAAATTGGTATAGTTTTAGCTCTTGCTCCTTTGATGAAATTTCTTACCCCTTTTTTATTTTTAAAACATATCTCTTTAAATCAATCTGTTTTTAAATTTACCCTTGTATTTTCAACTTTAAATACATTTATGTTCTATTTTACAATAGAAAATTTTTATGCTTTTATGATAAATAATGCTTTTTTAGGTGTGTGTATAAGTATATTATTGCCATATATGGAAGTTATCTCTATCAAAGAGTTAGGAAACAGATATGGGAAATCAAGGCTTTATGGTTCTATAGGTTTTATGCTTATAAGTATAATAGTTGCAAGAGTTTTAACAGATGCGGATATTGTTTTACATTTTTATTTAGGGACAATATTTTTTACTTCAGTAGTAGCATATAGTTTATTGAAGTATGATACATCTACACATGAATCAGGTATTGTTGAAGATGAAAAATTCTCTTTAGTGAAATATTGGCCTTTTTGGTTGAGTTTATTTTTAATGCAGGTGAGTTTTGGTGGTTTTTATAACTTTTTTACTATTTATGAAACGGCACATGGGATAAGCTTAGAAGTAACAAGTTACCTTTGGGCTTTTGGTGTTATTTGTGAGATTGTTATGTTTTATTACCAAGCACCAATTTTAAAATTTAATCTTCTAAATATCATAAAATTTTCTATTTTAATCACAGTTGTTAGATGGTTTTTACTCTATTTATTTCCTGATAGTTTAACTATATCTTATTTTACACAAAGTATTCATGCTTTTAGTTTTGGGTTGTATCATAGTGCAGTGATACTTTATCTTTATACTCTTTATACAAATAAAAAGTTAGCACAACAATTTATGCTGGGATTTGCTTACGGATTAGGTGGTTTTCTTGGTGCATTAACAGCTGGGTGGTTTTATGGAAAATACCTTTTCTTATATTCTGCATTATTTGCTTTATTAGCATATTTAAGTTTATTGATTTTCAAAAAAGAAAAATAAAGAACTCTTACTCTCCTATTACTTTCAAAACAAGTTAACTCCCTTCTTTTTTATATTAATTCTTTAGAAATTTTCCTTACTTTAAAATAAGAAATTATACTATATGAGAAATATTTTATAAATGAAGTTTAAAATGGTATATTATATTTATGAATTATTAAGAAATATTATAATAGTATAAAAATTGACTATTGGTCAAAAAAGGTGTAATGTGTTAAAGTTATTAAAAAAACAAGAAAAAAGAAAACAAATAGCAAAATCAACATGTAATTTATTTATTGAAAAAGGTTTTGTAAATGTATCGATAAGTAAGATAGCAGAAGTTGCAGGAATAGGTAAAGGTACTATTTACGAATATTTTACAAATAAAGAAGATATTATATTTGAATTGATGAGTTGTTTACAAGAAGATTATGATCCAAAATTGCAAGAAAAGTTACAAAATAGCAGTACAGCAAAAGAAAAATTAATTGATCTATTTGATCTATTTATAAGTGATAATCCTCAAGTGCAAATTCAAAAAAAGATATATAAAGAGTTTATAGCAGTTTCTTTAAATAATCCAAGCGAAGAGATAACAAAATATCAAAAAACTACAAAAGATAAATATACGGTAATCTTATTAGATATTTTTCAAGATGCAATAAATAAAAAAGAGTTAAAAAAAGAGTCTATAAATCTAGTACCTAGTATATTTGCTACGATGGAAGGTTTTTTTATTGTAAGTGATGATCCTACTCCAATATTGGAATATATAGAAAGTTTATTTGAAATATTAAAAAATGAAGAAAGGTAAATGATGAAAAAGTTTATATTACTTTTAAGTTTTCCATTGTTTTTATATTCATATACGATTAATTTTGAAAGCGCATTGAGTAAAACTTTAGAAAATAATAAGGGATTAAAAGCCAAAAAACTAGAAGTTGAAAAGTCAAAATTAGCTTTAGAAGAAGCTAAAGGTTATGATTATGGAGCATTAGTTTTTAACGAAAATATTGTCAGAACAAATCATGCCGGATATGTATTTGGAATGAAGCTTTCTTCTAGAGAAGCTAGCTTTGCTGCTTTTGGTTTTAACGAATTTTTAGCACAAATGCCAGCATTGATGGGTGGTGTACCTGGTGCAAATGAAGCTACATTAGCGATTGAGCCAAATGATTTAAATTATCCAGATGCAAGAACAAATTATGAAACAAAAGTTACTTATCAAGTACCTATATTTACAGGATTTAAATTAGACAGCGCTAAAACAATGGCAAAGTTACAAACATTGGCACAAGCAGCAAAATATACCTATGATGAAAAAACACTTGGATTAGAAGTTCTAAAAGCTTATAATGGAGCAGTTGCTTCAAAAGAATTTATTAAAGCTACACAAAAAGCAAAGGAAGCAACAAGTTCTTTTCTAGAGTTTGCTAATGAATTATATAAAGAGGGATTGGTTACTTCAATTGATGTAAAACAAGCTACAGTATATGATATGGATGTTGATAGTAAGATGATAGAAGCTCAAAATAGATATGAGTTAGCACTTTCCTATTTGAAATTTTTAACATCTGATTATAAAATAACTGATGTGAGTGATTTTAAAACAATAGAAAATGAAATAGCACCTTTAGAGAAACTTCATACAAGTGCCTTAGAAAAGAGAGATGATTTACATTGGATGAAATATAATACACAAACATTAAAATCAAAAATAGATTTTGATAGTTCAGATAACTATCCTACTATTGGAGCACAAGTTGAATATGGACACAATAATGATGAATTTAATTTTGATAATTTTGAAGATAAAGACTATTATCTAGGAGCAATAGGTGTGTCATATAAAATATTTGATGGTGGAGTAACAAGTAAAAAAGCACAACAATCAAAAATAGCATATAATCAAATAGTAAATAATTTTGAATATATGAAAGATGGCATAAAGTTAGAGATAGAAAAAAATTTTTTAACTTTAAAAACCAAAGAGAAAGTACTTGACCAAAAAATAAAAGCACAAAGTTTATCTGATGAAGTTTTAGAACAATCATCTGAGATGTACAAGAATCATCTTATAAATATGAGTAATTTACTTATGCAACAAGCAAATCAGCAAAAAGCAAGTGCCCAAACAATCATGGCAAAATATGAAAAATCTTTAGCAGCAGCTAAATTAAAAATATCTTTAGGGGAGAGTTTAAAATGATACAAAAATTTTTAATTGCATTATTTATTTTAGTAAATATATCTTTTGGACAAACAATAGAGCTAAGTTCAACAGTTATCTCAGATAATGAAAAATTTATTACAAGTAGATTTATGGGGTTTATAAAAAGTGTAAATGTAAGTGAAGGAGATATAGTAAAAAAAGGAGAAGTTCTTTATGCTATAGATTCAACAGAGATTGACAGTCAAAAAAGACAAGCACAGTTAAGTGTTCAGATGTATGAAAATCAATATCAAACTATGAAAAGAAACTATGAAAGATTTACAAGACTACTTGAAAAAGGATTAGTTTCAAAATTTGAAGTTGAGCAGTTGGAATTGGGAACAAAAAATCTTGAAGATATGGTGACTATTAGTAAAGCACGAGTAAAAGAGGTAGAAAACCAATATAAATACCTTACAATCAAGGCACCAAATGATGGTGTTGTGATAAGAAAGAACATCAAAGCTGGGGAGATGGCGATACCTGGAATGCCTGCAATGGTGTTGACTGATTTAAGTAGTTTGAAAATTAAAGCAGAAATTTCTGAAAGTGATCTATTTAAAGTGAAATTGCAAGATAAAGTAAAAGTAGTTATCCCTTCACTAAATTATGAAACAACAGGAATAGTTGAATCTATCATACCCAGCTCGAACCCAATGACACATACTTTTATGATAAAAGTATCCTTTAAAATAAGTGAAAAAATTTATCCCGGTATGTATGCAAAAGTTTTTATAGAGGCTAAGTGATGGAAGATAAAAACTTATCTCATATTAGTGTAAAAGATTATGCAGGGAAGTTAGCTAAAACATTTTTATATAGTCCCCTAACAGCAGTTTTAGCTATATTTCTACTCTCTATTGGATATTTGTCTCTAGAAATTATGCCAAGGGAAGAGGATCCCCAAATCGCAATAAGTGGTGGAAGTATTATTATTCCAGCCCCTGGATTAAAACCAAAACAAATTGAAAAAGTTATTGTTGAACCTCTTGAGCAAAGACTTAGAGAGATAAAAGGTGTAGAACATATTTATTCTATGAGTGCAAATAATGTAGCTATAGTAAATGTGATGTATTATATTGGAGAAAATAGGGAAGTATCAAATCTAAAATTGTATGATAAAGTGATGCAAAATATGGACCAACTTCCAAAAGAGGTGATGCAGCCTTTGGTAAAACCTTTTGATATAGATATAGATATCCCTATAGTAAATGTTGCTTTTTATCAAAAAGAGCCTACTATAGACTATAATAGTTTTGTAAAAGTAATTCAAGATTTAAAACAACAAATTAGTGCTTTAGACAATGTATCAAAAACACAATTAAAAGGGGTAAAAAAAGAACAATACAATGTCAATGTAGATTTAGGAAAACTAAAAGCGTATCATCTTTCACTGGGACAAATTGTTGAAGCTATAAAATCAATTACAATAAATGTACCTGATGTAAAATCACAAACACCTAATAATGAATTAGTAGTTTTTGGTATTAAAAATGCTATTGATAGTGTAGAAGATGTAAAAAATGTTATTGTAGCCCAATATATGGGAAGCCCAATATATTTAAAAGATATTGCAAATGTACAAGATGGTTTTGACAATCAAAATAAGCAAAGTGCAACTCTTATTCTAAAAGAAAATGACACTTTGCAAACCTATGAACAAGTTACTTTAACTGTCGCCAAACTAGGGGGAACAAATGCTGTATTTGTTGCGCAAGGTGTTACAAAGCTTTTAGAAGAGTATAAAGAACAGTTACATCTAAAAGGAATAGGGTATACAATTACTAGAAATTATGGGAAAAGAGCAAATGAAGCTGTAAATGAGCTTGTGCATCATCTTGTGATTACTATTTTAATTATTGCTATAATGTTGATATTTTTTCTTGGTTGGAAAGAATCATTGATTGTTACTTTTACAGTCCCTGCTATTTTAGCTGTTACACTTTTTATAGCGTATCTTACGGACCAAACTATCAATAGAATTACACTGTTTGCATTTTTACTCTCATTAGGATTACTTGTAGATGCTGCAATTATTGTTATAGAAAATATTCATAGACACTTACATGACCATAATAGTGAATTTAAAGATATGGACGAATTACTAATTAAAGCTACTGATGAGATAGGTGCTCCTACAAATGTAGCAACATTGGCAATTATATTGACAATGGTTCCTATGGCTTTTGTTGGTGGTATGATGGGTGAGTTTATGAAACCTATTCCTTATAATGTACCTGTGGCATTGTTAGCTTCATTAGCTATTGCTTATATTTTTACACCATATTTGAGTAAAAAACTAATTAAAAAAAATGATGATGGGGCACATCACCATTTGGATAAAGGTAATAAAAATGGATAAGCACAATACACATGTAACAACAAAGTTTGAAGAGTTTATTCATAATATTTTAATAAACAGGGTACGAAAAATAACAGTAGTCCTTATAGTTTTAGCTGCTTTAGTAGCTTCTATTTTAATGTTACCAACCAAACTTGTATTAGCAAAAATGCTACCAGGTAAAAGTACAAATACATTCACAATATATATTGATACCCCTACAGGGAGTTCAATAGAACAAACAAAACAAGTATCTCAATGTGTTACAAATATATTGCAACAAGAAAAAGAGATAACTGATATGGAACTGTTTTTTGCACAAGGATCGCCTCTTGATTATGCTGGACTAGTAAAGGGAAGTGGTATGAAAATGGGTGAAGAGTACAGTGAAATAGTTGTAAATCTTACTGATAAACATAATAGAGATGAAAAATCATTTAATATGGTAAAACGATTACGACCTATTTTACAAAAAGAGTGTAGCTCTATAGTTCCTCAAACAAATATAAAACTTATAGAGATGCCAGCAGGTCCACCAACATTAGCATCAATTGTTGTAGAAGTATTTGGTGGAGATAATACAAAAGTTGTAAATTTATCAAAAGAAGTTGCACAAATATTGAGTCAAACTGATGGTTTGGTTGATGTGGATGTTATGAGTGATGAGATTTATAAAAAATATGAGCTTGTACCATTAACAGATAAAATCACAAGAGCAGGTTTGAGTGTAGATCAAGTAAATAAAATACTTTATTTAGCTTTTGAGGGTATGGTAACAGGTGTGAAAAATACAATTGAAAAAAATGATCAAATAGGTATTTTTGTAGTTTTAAGTGAGGAAACACAAAGAATAGAAAAAAGTTCTAAGGAGTATTTACAAACTAAACTAGGCTCATTGAATCTTATGAATCAAAAAGGTTCTATGATACCATTGACTGAACTTGTGAAAATTGAAGATACATTTTCAAATCCAACAATTTTTCACAAAAATTTAAAAACAATGGTAAATGTTTTAGCTGAAACAAAAATGGTAAGTCAAGTATATCCATTACTTGAAGCAAGAGAGAAGATGATAGAGTACTTTAGTCAAAACTATGAAGTTTCTAAAATATCAGGAATGAGTACATATATGTTTGATTTGAAATTAAAAGATAAACAAACAGGAGAACAATACCTATTAAGATGGGACGGAGAGATGAAAGTTACTCTTGATACTTTTAGGGATTTAGGGGCTGCATTTATTGCGGCACTTATTTTGATATTTTTACTTCTTGTTGTATATTATAAATCATTTGCTATTAGTGGTATTATTCTTGGTGGAAGTTTTTTGTCTATTATTGGTGTTATTGTAGGACATTTTGTAGCAGATTTAGTTACCACTGAGACATTCTTTCTTACAGCAACTTCCTTGATAGGGTTTATTGCGTTAATGGGAATTAGTTCAAGAAACTCATTGCTTTTAATAGATTTTGCTAAAGCACTTATTGTTGAAAAAAATATGGAGAAAAAAAGAGCCATAGCCATAGCAAGTGCCACAAGAGCAAAACCTATTTTACTAACAGCAATTGCTATTATTTTAGGTTCTGCATTGTTAGCTTCTGATCCTGTATTTGGTGGTCTTGGTGTAGCACTTATTTCAGGAACTGTTGCAGCAGTTATCGTTTCTTTAATATTTATTCCTGTTTTGATGGATAATTCAAAAGCTATTTAGTATATGAGATGTTTAACTTGCCAATCTTTATCATTGAATATTATATGTAAAGATTGTCAAGAAAACTTTTTAGAATCATCTTTTTATAAAAGAGAGTTAGAAAAAGATTTTTTTGTTTATAGTTTTTATAAATTTGATGAGCTAAAAGAGCTTCTTAATACAAAATATCAATTTTATGGAGATAGGGTATTTTCAATACTTGCTTCATTGGCTTTTAAAAAATTTAGTCTAAATTTTACCTATTCTGATACCATCTATGCAGTAGCAGTAGATGATCATACAAGACATCAGTTTTCACAAACAGCTATTCTTACTAAAGCTTTACAATCATCTTATATAAAACCATTATATAATACTTTACAAGCTACAAATAAAGTGAAATATGCAGGAAAAGATTTAGAATTTAGAAAAAAAAATAAAAGAAAATTTGTTTATAGTGGAGAACAAAACTGCCAAGTTATTTTAGTAGATGATTTAGTTACAACAGGACTTACACTACTTGAAGCTCGGGAATGTTTAGAAAAAAATGGTTGTGAAGTACTGTTTGCGTTGACACTAAGTGATGCAAAAATTTTATAATACAAATCTAACTGGCTCTTTTTACGCTTCCATATGTAGATGAGAGTGTATTAAAAAATCCCTCTGTTGAGATACTATTATTTAAATTTTGTTTATGAACATAACTATTGTATCCATAAGTACTATCTTTAAAAAATGGTTCTTTCTTCTCATTTTGAGTTGAATCATCTTTTTCGTTTTGAGTCTTCTTGTCTTCAGGTTTATATTCTATTTCAGGAGTTAACTTATCAACCATATTGATGAGGTAACCATCTTTTTTATCCATATAAATCTGATTTTGTATTGCTGGAGTTAAATTTATAGTCATAATATCCTCCTTTGAAATATCTTATTAAGTAATTATACAAAATATCTTATTTTTTTTCAAGTTAAGCTTGGTTTAATCTATTTATAAGAAAGTATTAAAGATATTTATGCATTTTATTGAAAATCTATTTAACCAAAGAAAATGGTTTTTTACAGTATAATCTCTTCATTAAAATAGAAGGTAAATATATTGGTTGCAATAGTTGATTATAATATGGGAAATTTAGCAAGTGTATATAACGCTTGTAAATTGATAGATGCAGATGCTACAATAGTAAAAGACCCAAGTATGTTGAAAAATTTTAATAGAGTGATACTTCCAGGTGTTGGTGCGTTTGGAGATGCAATGGAACATTTGAAATCAACAGGGATGTATGATGCAGTAAGAGAGTTTGCATCAAGTGGAAAACCAATTATTGGTATCTGTTTAGGTATGCAACTGCTATTTGAAAGTAGTGAAGAGTTTGGAGATACTGAAGGTTTAGGACTGATTCCTGGAAAAGTTGTACCATTTGATAAATCAAGAATGGATATGGATGACCATAAAGTACCACATGTGGGTTGGAATAAAATATTCAATAAACCAAATAAATTATTTGATGGATTAGAAAATCCATATTTGTATTTTGTACACTCGTTTCATGCTGTTTGTGATGATAAGTATACAATAGGTACAACGCACTATGGATATGATTTTGTAAGTGCTGTACAAAAAGATAATATCTATGGATTTCAACCACACCCAGAAAAATCTCATGATAATGGGATACAGATATTACGAAATTTTATGAAGTTATAATTTAGAAATAGAAGAGGAAAAGATGGATATATTACCAGCGATAGATTTAAAAGATGGAAAAGCTGTAAGACTTTCTAAAGGTCTTATGGAGAGTGCAAAGATTTATAGTGATGAGCCTTGGCAAGTTGCTAAACGATTTGAAGAGTTGGGAAGTAAGTGGCTTCATATAGTTGATTTAAATGGTGCATTTGCAGGGGAACCAGCAAATTTAGAGCAGATTAAAAAGATACGAGAAAACTGTAATCTAAAAATAGAACTTGGTGGGGGTATTCGTGATGAAGAGACTATTAAGATGTACATAGAACTTGGTGTTGATAGACTTATCTTAGGTTCAATCGCTGTAAAAAATCCACAGTTTGTAAAAGATATGGCTGCTAAGTATCCAATTGCGGTTGGAATTGATGCTATGAATGGGATGGTTGCAGTTGAAGGTTGGGCAGAGGTTTCAACTATGAAAGCTACAGATTTGGCACAAGAGTTTGCAAATGCAGGTGTTGAAGCTATTATCTGTACAGATATATCTAAAGATGGGATGCTTTGTGGGGTAAATGTTGAATTTACAGAATCTATTGCATTAGCAAGTGGGGTTGATACTATTGCATCTGGTGGTGTAAAAGATATCAATGATATTACAAATTGTAAAGAAAATGGGAATATAGCTGGTTGTATAGTTGGAAAAGCATTTTATGAGGGAACTTTAGATTTAGAAGAAGCTTTTAAAGTTTTGTAGATTAAACTAACCATCAATTTAAAATTGATGATAGTTTTATAATATCTTAGTCGTCATCTTTGGCAAATTTTTCGTATAGGAAACTTAAAATTGCTTCTCTACATCTAATATACTCAGGGTCAGTTTGAAGTTCAACTCTGTTTCTAGGTCGCTCTAAATTCACCTCTAAAATTTCACCTATTGTAGCTTCTGGACCATTTGTCATCATAATGACTCTATCGCTTAATAGTACCGCTTCATCAACATCATGAGTAATAATTATAACTGTATTTTTTACTTTTTGTTGTATTCTCATAAGATGTTCTTGAAGATTTGCTCGTGTTAAACTATCTAGTGCTCCAAATGGTTCATCCATAAGCAATACTTTTGGTTTGATTGAGAGTGCTCGTGCAATACCAACTCTTTGTTTCATCCCTCCACTTATTTCACTTGGAAGCTTATCTGTTGCATGGTCTAGATTAACCATATTTACAAACTTTATAACTCTTTGCTCAAGTTCATCTTTTGTGAGTTCTGGCATAACCTTTTTTACTGCTAATTCAATATTTTGATATACTGTAAGCCAAGGGAGAAGTGAGTGATTTTGAAAAACTACAGCTCTTTCTGGTCCAGGACCTTTTATCTCTTTATTTTCTAAAAAAATATTACCTTCAGTTTGCATATCAAGTCCTGATATCATATTTAATAGTGTAGATTTACCACATCCACTATGACCAATGATAGATATGATTTCATCTTTTTTTATATCTAAATCAACATCTGTTACAGCTATATAGTCATCTTTACCAGGAATTGGAAATCTTTTCTCAATAGCTTCTAATTTTAAAAATACTTTATTCATTACACTCTACCTTTTTTTCTATAATCAAAATAATCTGCAATTTTACCCATAATAACATCTAACATAAAACCAACTAAACCAACTATGATAATACCAATGATAATATTTGCATATGCAAGATTGTTATACTCATCCCATATCCAAAATCCAATACCAATACCACCTGTTAGCATCTCAGCTGCTACAATTACAAGCCATGCGATACCAAGACTTAATCTCATTCCTGTAAATATATATGGAATAGCAACTGGTAATATAATTTTTATAACTTTTTCCATAGGTGTAAACCTTAGCACCTTTGCAACATTCATATAATCTTCACTTACACTTTTAACACCAAGAGATGTATTGATAATAATTGGCCAAATTGATGTTATAAAAATTGTAGATATAGCTGTAAGGGTAATATCTTGAAAAATAAATAATAATAGTGGTAACCAAGCAAGTGGTGACACTGGTTTAAATATTTGAATATATGGATCAAGTGCATATTGAAAGTTTTTAGACATACCTATCATTAATCCAACGGGAACTCCTACAATAATAGCTAGTGCAAAACCACCAAATACTCTTTTTAGTGACTCTAAAATTTGCCAAAAGATACCCATATCATCTTGGTTCTCTATATAAAATGGATCAGATAATACTCCTATTACTTCATCTCCATCTGCATTTATTCCACCGAATGCTGCAGTATATGTTGTGGATGGCGTTGGAAAGTCCTCAACGATATTTGCTATACCTGACCATATTTGTATTATAACGACTAATACAATAAGTGGTAAAAATATTTTTTTTAATGTTTCTTTATTCATTTTTTTCCTTTTATGTGAATTCTAGTTTTATATATATCTAATGATTTTAAACACATATAAAACTAGAGGGGTAATCCCCTTTAGTTTTTGATAACAAATTTTGGATTAGCACATCCAGCTGGTCCATATGGACATACATATTTTGGTTGTTTAGTTTCAATAGACCATTTATTAGCTTTCATTAACTCCTCTTTAGAAACTTTTGAATTAGTTACCTCAAAATCAAAAATATAATCAACAGCTTTATTTGGATCCCATACTTTTCCATCAATAAATTTATTGTACTCATCAACTCCATCTTTTTTCCAAGCTGATGGTGGAAGTGTGTAACCAACACTTTTTGCAACCTCTTCAAATAAATCAGGTCTATAAACTGATTCTATAAGTTTTTTCATATCAACTGGTTTATCAATTTGTCCCCATCTATACATTTGTGTTACAAACCACATACCGTGAGAGTAAAATGGATATGATGCATAGTAGTTAGCAAATGTATTAAACATAGGGTTTTCAGAATCTACACCTTTGTTATATAAAAAAGTTCCAGACATAGATTTTCTTAAAACTGATTTAGGTGCTTTAACATAATTTTTCTTTGCTAAGTAACCAATAGCTTCTTCTCTATTCTCCCAAGATGCATCAAGCCACATTTGAGCTTTTATTACAGCTCTCATAACTGCTTTAGTTGTTTCAGGGTATTTTTTAACAAAGTCAGCTCTTGCTTGAAGTACTTTTTCTGGATTGTTATTCCAAATATCGTAGTTAGTTACAAGTGCACTCCCTTTACCTTTTAAAACAATTCTTGAATTCCAAGGTTCCCCAACACAGTATCCTTCAATATTTCCAGCAATTAAGTTTGATGGCATTGTAGGAGGTGGAAATGGTTTGATTGTACAATCTTCATCTGGTTTAATTCCCGAACCAGCCATCCAATATCTTAACTCATAGTTATGAGTAGAAACGGGGTGTACCATACCAAACGATAATGGTTGATATTTAGTTCCCTCTTTTGCATGTTTAGCATCAATATATTTTTTTAGGCTATCTGCACTTACAGGTCTTTGAGTCTTATCTAAACCATATTTTTCCATCTTACTAATGATATTATTTCCATAAGTAATTGCATTTCCATTAAAGTCTAAAGATAATAATGCTTGTAAGTTAGCATTTCCATTAATACCTAATGTTGCAGCAATTGGCATACCAGCTAAGGCATGTGAAAAATCATATTCTCCACTTATCACTTTTTGCTGAATACCTGGCCATCCGCCACCCTCTTTTGCTACATGTACATCTAAACCTTCTGCTTTGAAGAAACCTTTCTCTTTTGCAATTACTAGTGGGGCACAGTCTGTTAGTGCAATAAACCCTATTTTTAACTTTGTTTTTTCAGGAGCTGCCATTAAAGTGGAAGCTACAACAGATAACCCAAGTCCTATTTTAAGAACATTTTTAAACATCTTTTCTCCTTAATTTTACATTATAAATGTTTTGATAGAGGAAGTATACAAGAAAATAAATAGAAATAATTCATAATATTGTATAATTAATATACAATTAATTCTTAAAATTACATAAAAAATTTGTTATACTGCTTTTGTAAATTTAATTTGGAGAAAAATATGATTCGTTCTGTTTGTGGTTATTGTGGTGTTGGATGTGGATTAGAATATGATGAAAAAACTTTAATAGGAGATATAACATATCCTACAAATGAGGGAAAAGTTTGTAGCAAAGGTGTCTCAGAACTTATAAGTATACAAACTCCTACACGACTTTTGCGACCTCATATAAGAGAAAATATTAATGATAGTTTGAAAGTAGCAACTTGGGAAGAATCTGTATCTTTAATAGCAAATAAAATAAAATCAACATCCAAAGATAAAATAGGATTTTACCTTTCAGGGCAATTACTAACAGAAGATTACTATATAGCGAATAAACTAGGAAAAGGTTTTATAGGTACTAATAATGTAGATACTAATAGTAGAACATGTATGGCAAGCGCTGTTGTAGCATATAAAAAATCTTTAGGTGCTGATTTTGTACCACTTAGAATGGATGATATTAACCATACAAATCTTCTTATCCTAGCAGGTGCAAATACAGCAGAAGCTCATGTAGTATTTCATAATCAAATCAAAAAAGCAAAAAAACAGGGCTTAAAAGTTGTTGTTATTGATCCTAGGTTTACAGATACAGCAAAAATTGCTGATATTTACTTACCAATTAAACCAGGAAGTGATATAGATTTATTTAATCTTATATCCAAAAGATTAATTGATGAAGATTTATATAATAAAGAATATGTAAAGAGTAATATAAATAATTTCGAATTACTAAAAAATAAATTTAAAAGAGTACCAGTTACTAAGATGTTAAAAAGAACTGGATTAACTATAGAACAGTTTGAAGAGTTTTGGGCTTTATATAAAGAAAGTGAAAATATTATTACTGCTTGGACAATGGGACTTAATCAATCTGTTCAGGGAGTTGATAAAAATTTAGCTCTTATAAATACCCATCTTTTAACTGGTAAAATATTTAAGAGAGGTAATGGACCTTTATCTTTAACGGGACAGCCAAATGCAATGGGTGGTAGAGAAGTTGGTGGACTATCCACTATGCTTGCAGTTCATCTTGGATTTGATGATGAATCTATAAAAAAAGTATCCGCATTTTGGGATACAGATAAAATTGATAATAAACCAGGTCTTCCTGCTACAAAAATGCTTGATGCAAATCTAGATGTTTTAATTATATGTCATACAGATCCTGTATACCATTTACCAAATAGAAAAGAGACTGAGGAGTTATTAAAAAAGATTCCATTTGTTGTGGAGATAAATGCTTATGAAAACAGTGAAACAGCACCTTATTCTCATATAAGACTTCCAGCAGCACCTTGGGGAGAAAAAGAGGGAACTCAAACAAATCTTGATAGAACTATTACAAAACAAGAGAAGCTTACACGCATATCTATAGATTGTAAGCCTGATTGGGAGATATTTCAACTTATTGCTCAAAAACTTGGATATAAAAAACATTTTAATTATACAAATCCACAAGAGATATTTGAGGAGTTCCAATCAATGACTAAACTAAATTCTTATATGAATATTCATGAAGCATCCTATGAAAATCTTTCAAAAGAACCTTTTATCTGGGGTAAAAATATTGATACATTTTTAACACCTGATAAAAAAGGAAACCTATTTTTTGTAGAAAATAAATTATTGAGTGAAAAAACAAATTTAGAATATCCATTTATTCTACTAACAGGTAGAACAAGAGATCAGTGGCATACTGGTACAAAAACAAATCTACCCACAACATTGTTAAAATTTAAAGAACTAAATTTTTGTGAGATTAATCCACTTGATGCTGAAGAATTAAATATCAAAGATGGTGATACCATAATTGTAAGGTCAAGAAGAGGGTCATTAGAAACAAAAGCTTTGATAACGGATACTATTAAACAGAAGATTATATTTATACCAATAAGTAATAGAGAGGTTAATTATCTTACAAATAATTTATTAGACAAAGAGTCTTTTGAACCAGATTACAACCATAGTGCAATAAAAATAGAGAAACTAAATTAAAAGTGAGATTGAATATGAAAACAAACTCCACTTTACCGATTTTACTAAAAAAGCAAAAGATATTACTTATTGGTGGTGGAAATGTAGCTTTACAAAAAGCACAAGTGTTAAGCGAAAATAATATTGATTTTATAATAATATCTCAAGAGCTTAATCAAGAGATACAAAAAATAAAACGAAAACAGATCAAAAAAAAGTTTACACTCAAAGATATAAAAAATTTCTATATTATTATAGATGCAACGGGAAATCCAAAAGTAGCTAAAAAACTTGTAAACTATAAAAAAACTCACAATATTTTACTCAATGTAGTTGATGTACCAGAGCTTTGTGATTTTTATTTTATGGCATTGACACCTAATAAACCTTTACAAATAGGAGTTTCAAGCAATGGTGCATCTCCAACTGCTGCTAAGTTTTTTAGGGATGAGTGTGCAAAACTCATACCTAAAGATATAAAAAAATATCTTGAACAAAAACAAAAACAAAGAGATACTGGAATTATAGATGTGCAACAAACTCAAAAAGAGTTAAACTCCTTAAAAACGCAAGTCTATCTTGTGGGGTGTGGTTTAGGAGATGTGGAACTTTTGACAATCAAAGCTTATAATATTATCAAAAGTGTTGATGTGGTTTTATATGATTATCTTATAAGTGATGAAATCATGAGTATAGTGCCACAATCTACAAAAAAAGTATTTGTAGGAAAGAAAAAAGATTTTCACTCAAAAACACAAGAGGAGATAAATGCTACTTTAATCAAATATGCAAAAAAAGGTTTAACTGTAGCAAGACTTAAAAGTGGTGATCCTTTTGTATTTGGTCGTGGTGCTGAAGAGTTGCAAGACTTGATAAGTGAACAAATACCAACAGAGGTAATACCAGGGATTAGTTCAAGTATTAGTGGCTGTTCAACTGCTGGAATTCCTATAACAGCGAGAGGTTATGCAGCAGGATTTACAGTAGTTTCTGCACACTTAAAGGGAAATAGTGTAAACCTTGATTGGGTAGAACTTCTAAAAAAAGAGAATCACACAGTAGTAGTTTTAATGGGACTTAGTCGTGCAAAAGAGATAGTAGAAGAATCGTTAAGATTAGGTATACCACAAGATAAAATTTGTGCGATAGTTTCAAATGCAAGTAGAATAAATCAAAAAGTAGTAACAACAACTTTAGAAAACCTGATAACTGATTCACAAGATGTGGAACGACCTGCTATTTTGGTTTTTGGTGATGTAGTAAAATTTAATTCAATTTTTAATAAGGAAATAGTATGAAAGTATTAGAAGAAGCATACCAGCTTAGAAATAAAAAACAAAATAAGATAGAAAAGATAAAGGAGTTAAAAACTCCATTAAGTGTTTATGAAAGATTAGAGGAAATTTGTGCAGGTGGATTAGATAATCTAAGTGATGAAGATGCTAGTTATTTCCTAAAATGTTTCGGGCTTTTTAAAAAGAAAGACGGGAAGTTTATGCTTCGTATTCGTATACCTGCAGGTCAAATCACACCCGAGCAAGCTATAAAACTAGGAGAACTTTCTAAAATTTATGGTGAAGACTACATTGATATCACTACTAGACAACAATTGGAATTTAGATTTTTAGAGTTAGAAAATCTAGCAATTATTTTAAAAGAGCTAGATGGTGTTGATATTAGTACTTTTCAAACAGGTGTTGATAACTTTAGAAATATTGTGACTAGTTCATTTGATGGCTTAGGAACAAAAGATATTATTAAATGTAAGCCAATCATCGATGAGTTGCAAGCAATATTTTTTAAAAAAGAGGAATGGATTGCAACATTACCTAGAAAATTTAATACAGCAATTTTAGGAACTAGTGTCAATGATTGTAATATTTATGGACATGATTGTTGTTTTGTAGTTGCAAAAAAAGATAATACACTTGGATTTAATCTATATCTTGGTGGTAAAGTTGGTGTACAGGCTGAGGATTCTGGACTGTTTGTAGCTATAGATGAAGTTATAGTGACTTTTAAAGCTGTTGTGGAACTATTTAAACAATATGGATTTCGAGATAATAGAAATAAAAATAGACTTCACTTTTTACTAGAAGCTGTAGGGATGGATGAGTTTATAAAAGCTATTAAAACTACAAGCGGACTTACATATCAAAGTAGTGGTGAAATTCTAGCTCGTGATGAGTATATCCTAGATGAGACAGGAGTATTTAAACTTGATGAAAAATCAACTGCAATTCATTTTTCAGTACCATCTGGAATATTTAGTGGAACTGATTTAACAAGTGTTGGACTTCTTGCTCGTGGTACAAACTCACAAATTAGATTTTCTGTTGAACAAAGCTTATATCTAATTACAGAAGAGACAAATATATCATTGATTCAAAATAGTAATTTATTTCAAGAGTATAAACAATATAACAATACTTACTTTAATCATCAAATTGCATGTGCTGGAACTGCAACTTGTGCATTTGGAGTTATTCCAAATAAACCAGATGCGATAGAGATGGCAAATTATTTACAAAAAGAGGTACCTATAAAAAATGGTAAGGTACGAATGTATTGGAGTGGATGTGTAAAAGGGTGCGGAATACATGGAGTTGCAGATATTGGATTTGAAGGTTGTAAAGCAAAAGATGAAGATGGAAATAGCTGCTATGGTGTTCATATCTTTTTAGGTGGGAAAGCTACATTAGAAGCAAAAGAAGCCAGAGTTTTAGCAAAGTTTGTACCTCTTGAAAAAGCAAAATATATAGTGCGGGATTTAATGATTAAATATAGAGATGAAAAATTAGAATTTGAAAGTTTTGAATCATATGATACTAGGGTATTGAGTAATTTGTCTGAAAATATATAGAAGTAAAGAACAATTTAAAGTTAATTTAGATAAAATCGCAATCCTTTAATTCAAATTCAGTTTGAATTTCTGTGAAATCTCACATGTAGTAATTCTTAAAAAGGGTTGCATCAAAATATTGATGTGAATGACTACAGAGGCTTGTTGTATGTTAATTGTGATATACATCAAAACAAAACCCCTAAAATAATCTGAGCAAAAAGCTCAAAAAGAAGGAACAATTATGGTTACAATGAAAGACTTATTAGAGTGTGGTGTACATTTCGGTCACCAAACAAGAAGATGGAATCCAAAAATGAAAAAATTCATTTTCGGTGTAAGAAAAAATATTTATATTATTGACTTACAAAAAACATTAAGATACTTTAGATACACATATACATTAGTAAGAGATGCTGCTGCTAATGGTGAAACAATGATTTTCGTAGGTACTAAAAAACAAGCTAGTCAAGCTGTTAAAGATGCTGCTATCTCTTGTGGTATGCCTTATGTTAATCACAGATGGTTAGGTGGAATGTTAACAAACTACCCAACAATGAAAAAATCAATTAGAAAACTTGAAATTATCAAAAAAATGAGAGAAGAAGGTCAATTAGACTTACTTACAAAAAAAGAAGCTTTAATGCTTACTAGAAAAGAGAAAAAACTTGAAGATTACCTTGGTGGTATCAAAGATATGAAAGCATTACCAGATATGATGTTTGTTATTGATGCTGTTAAAGAAAAAATTGCTATTCTTGAAGCTAGAAGACTTGGAATTAAAGTTTATGCACCATTAGATACAAACTGTGATCCTGATTTAGTAGATTTTCCAATCCCTGGAAATGATGATGCTATAAGATCAATTCAATTATTTTGTACAGAGTTCGCAGCAGCTATGAACGAAGGTAAAGCAGCATTTGCAGAAGCAAATGGTGAAGAAGCTCCAGTAACAGAAGAAGAGATGACAGAAGTAAAAGAAGAAGTTGCAGCAGAAGCTGAAGAATCTACAGAAGAAGTAACAAAAGAGGAAAAATAATTATGGCAGGAGCAACTCCAAAATTAATTAAAGAACTTAGAGAAAAATCTGGTGCAGGGATGCTTGATTGTAAAAATGCATTAAATGAATGTGAAGGTAATATCGAAGAAGCTATAAAGTTTTTAAGAGAAGCTGGACTTTCTAAAGCGGCTAAAAAATCTTCAAATGTTGCAGCAGAAGGTTTAGTATCTATTTTAGTAAATGATGATTTTACAAAAGCTACTATGACAGAGATTAACTCTCAAACAGACTTTGTTGCTAAAAATGCAAACTTTTTAGCACTTAAAGATGAGATTACAGCACATGTACAAGCTACAGGTGTATCATCAACTGAAGAGTTAAATAAAACAACTATCAACGGTACAAATTTTGAAGAGTATTTAAACTCAAATATTGCTACTATTGGTGAAAACCTTGTTGCTAGAAGAATGGTAACTCTTTCAACTGACACAGGTGTTGTAAATGGTTATGTACACTTAGGAAAAGTTGGTGTTTTACTTTCAGCAACTTGTGCTCCAGAAGCAAAAGAAAAAACTGCTGATTTATTAAAGAAAGTTGCTATGCATGCAGCTTCTATGAAACCAACAGTAATCTCTTATAAAGACTTAGATGCTGATTTTATTGAATCTGAAAACAAAGCAATTATAGCTGATATTGAAAAATTAAATGAAGAGCTTGTAAGACTTGGAAAACCATTAAAAAATATTCCTGAGTTTGTTTCAAAAGTTCAATTAACAGAAGAAGCAATTGAAGCAGCAAAAGCTAAAATGAAAGAAGAGTTAATAGCTGAGGGGAAACCTGAAAAAATTATTGATAACATCTTAAAAGGTAAAATTGCTCGATGGATTGAAGATAATACTCAATTAGACAAAACTCATGCATTATTAAGTCAAACATATGTTATGGATGATTCTAAAACAGTTGAAGAAGCTATTAAAGCTTGTGATGCATCAATTGAAATCGTTGAGTATGTAAGATTTGAGCTTGGTGCAGGAATCGAGAAAAAAGAAGAAGATTTCGCAGCTGAAGTTGCGGCACAAATGGGTAAATAGTAACTTAGGTTACAACCCTAGTGTTAATAGCGATGCAAAATACTAATAACACTGAAACTCATCCCTTACTTGAAGTAAGGGATCTCTCTCATAATTTTGACTATCCCCTTTTTGAAAATATAAATTTAACACTTGATAAAAAAGAAACTATTGCTATTATTGGTGTTAGTGGAAGTGGAAAATCAACTCTATTAAATATTTTTTCCTCTTTATTGATTCCAAATAAAGGTGAAGTATACTACAATAATAAAAATATTTTTAAATTATCTAAAAATGAACTATTAAAAATAAGACGAAATGATTTT
This sequence comes from Arcobacteraceae bacterium, assembly GCA_963667095.1. Taxonomy (GTDB): domain Bacteria; phylum Campylobacterota; class Campylobacteria; order Campylobacterales; family Arcobacteraceae; genus JAIOSF01. The sequence continues at coordinate 1,185,850 of OY762960.1, forward strand.
GGAATTATTTTTCAAGCGCATTACTTATTCCGTGGTTTTAGTGCAAATGAAAATTTACAAATTTCAGAGTTTTTAAGTGGAGAGACTATAAATCAAGAGCTATTGAAATCTCTTAAAATAGATCATGTAATGAAACAAGGTATTGGTGAATTAAGTGGCGGACAACAGCAAAGGTTATCTTGTGCTAGAGTTCTTACCAAAAAGCCAGAAATTATATTTGCAGATGAGCCAACTGGTAATTTAGACCATGAAACTGCAAATGATGTGATAAATGTTTTGTTTGATTACATTGATACAAATAGTGCAGGTTTGATAATCGTTACACATGAAGAAGAGATAGCATTTAAATGTGATAAGGTTTACAAGTTAAATGATTATAAATTGGAGCAATTAAAATGAGATTGAAAAGAGCACTAGATGAATAAAAATTTAGTATTAATTTCAAAAAAGCCTATTGTTATTCAAATATTTACATTAGTTTGTAAAAAACTTAATATTTCTCTTGAAGTTTTACATGATGCTCAAATAGATCATAAAGTTGATATTATCGTTATGGATAATGAATTTATCAATGAGCGATTTAATATTATTAAAACATATGCTAAAATTATAGGGGCAGTATCTAAGGAAGAATTACCTTTTGAATTTGCCAATGACTTTATAGTTCCTATGCCATTTTTACCCTCTTCATTACAAGATATTTTAGAACAGCAAATTGATATCTTAAATAAAAGAATAAATTCAAAAACTTATGTATCGAATATTGAAGTGGAAGATGACGAATATGAAGATGAATTTATAACTGATACTATACAAAAAGATGATCCTCAAGTATCTGTTGATTATTTAGAAAGCTTAGCAGATGATATAGCAGATGATATTAAAGAAGAAGTTGATGATAGTGTTGTATCTGTTTCTTCTATAAAACAAGGTGGAGTATTAGATAGAAGTGAACTTTCTATGCTTGAAAATATTATAGGTAGTGAATCTGATTTTGATACGGATAATTTTGTTGATATTGAAGATGAAAAAGAAACAGAATGGGTTGATTTATCGTCTATTATAGATCAAGCTATAGATGAAGTGAATACTGTTGAACATATTTATGATAAAGAAGATAACAACCCTATTAAATTATTATTAAATAATTATGATTTAGAAGAACTAAAACCTCTTTTAAGTATGTTAGACCAAGAGATCATTGACTCTTTGGCGGATGGTAATGAGGTGAGTTTACTATTAAAGTTGGATAATCAAATTGCTTAATAATATTTTTAATAAAGGAGCAATTCTTTTACTTTCAGGTCCAAGTGGTTGTGGAAAAAGTTCACTTTTGAAAAAACTTTATCAAGTTATAGATAATTATTATTTTTCTATCTCAACAACAACACGGCTTCCAAGAGTTGGAGAGAAAGATGGTGTTGATTATTATTTTGTAACAAAAGAAGAATTTGTACAAGATATAGAAGAGGGTGGTTTTTTAGAATGGGCAGAAGTTCATGGAAACTATTATGGGACATCTTTAAAACCTATTAATAAGGCTTTAGAATTAGGAAAACTAGTAATATTTGATATAGATGTTCAAGGCTTTGAACAAGTTATAACAAAACTACAAGATATTACTACAACAGTTTTTATCACAACACCTACGCTAAGTGAATTAGAAAAAAGACTGACATCTCGAGGTACAGATTCTACTGATGTGATAGAAAAAAGAATCAAAAATGCACAAGATGAGATAAAGTATACACAAAAGTATGATTATTTGATTATAAATGATGATTTAGATGAAGCAGCTGATAAGTTAATAGCTGTGGCAAAAAGTGCTTTAATCAAAGCTAAAATGTTTGATAATGATACTTTAGTTAAAGTTTGGAATTCCTAACCTAAAACAGTATTTAAATACTATTTTTATCTACAGGCTTTCCAAAATAATATCCTTGCATATAATCAATACCAAGTTTTTTTGCAGTATTGTATATCTCTTCACTACATACAAATTCAGCAACAGTCTTAATACCAAGTTTTTTACAAAATTGCGCAATAGTTTCAACGATTAAAGCTTGTTTAGGCAAGTGATCTATCTCTTTAATTAAAGAACCATCAATTTTTACATAGTCAATATTAAGTGCTTCTAACATATTGAAGTTAGAGTATCCAGCACCAAAGTCATCTACACCAATTTTACACCCTAATTTTCTAGTTTTGGCAATAAATTCTCTTACAATATCAAAGTCTTCAATCTCTTCACTTTCTAAAATCTCAAATTCTAAAAGTTTTGCCTCTTGTGGATGATTTTTTAATGTGTCAAAAATAAAAGCTGATGTTTCTTTATTTACCATATCATCAAAAGATAAATTGACAGCTACTCTAATCTCTCTTTCTTTTATAATGGCAATAACATTTGTAAGCATTATCTTTATAATAATAGGAAATAGCTTTGCTTTTTTTGCAATAGGTAAAAAGTAAAATGGTGCAACTTCTTTGCCATCTTCTCCTATATATCTGATAAGTGCTTCATACTTATATACTTCTTGAGTATTTGCATCAACTATAGGTTGTAAAAATGAATGAAAACTATTATCCACTATACCACTTTTGATTTTTTTTATCCAATTTAGGTTCTCTTCAAAATCTTTTTTTTGTTCAAATAAAGATTCATCATACTCTAATACTTGCAAATATTTTTTTCTTGCTTTTTGGATAGCTCGCTGTGCATATTCAAAAGCATGTTTATCTTCAGATTGAGCAAGACCTATAGTAATATTAATATCTATGTTTGTATCTTTTAAATCTACTCCATGAGTATCAATATCTTGAGTAAATTGTTCACAATATTTTTTGAATTTTTCAATATCAATATCTAAATCATTTGATAAAACTACAAATCTATCAGAACCAACTCTATAAACTTTGAATTTATCACTTGTAAAATGAAGGGTTAAAAGTTCAGTAAACTGAATAAGAATATTATCTCCATTTTCTTCTCCATATAAGTCATTTAATACAGAAAATTTGTCGATATCTATAAGTGCTATAGTTGATTTTGTTTGTTTTGAAATATCTTTGATAAGCGCGTTTCTATTTGCTATATGTGTAAGTCTATCTTTATATAAATCTCTTAACTCATGATACATTAATGATTGATTCATTGTATCAAGTAATTTTTTTATATTTATAGGTTTTAGGACATATTTATCTACCCCTAAATCAATAGCTTCTAAAAGATACTCTGAATTAGAAAAAGCTGTTGCAACAACAATTGGGATATTTGGATTAATGGCTTTTATCTCTTTTGTCATATCCAAACCATTCATATTTGGCATATTGACATCTGTAATAATTAAATCTATTTCATCTTCATGTTTTTTAAAAATTTCTAAACCTACTGCACCATCTTCTGCAATAAATTGTTTTTTTGTGAAAGTTTCTAAAATGCCTTTTGTTACATCTCTTAAATATTGTTCATCTTCACAATATAAAACTGTAATATCTTTTAGTCTTGACACATCGTTGTTCATAATCACTCTTTATTTATAATACTTTTTATATAATACAACAAATTTAATAAATAGTGAATAATAGAGATGAAAAATAAGCAAAATATATTGATTATAAATACAGGTGGCACCTTTAATAAACAATACAATGAATTAAATGGTAATTTAATTATAAAAAAGAGCAATGATTGTATCAAAGATATTTTAATTCAATCAAAAATAACCAATGTAAATATAAAAGGTATATTGTATAAAGATAGTTTAGATATTACTGATAAAGATAGAGAATTATTGGTTAAATTTATTAAAAAATCTCAATATAAAAAAATATTGCTAATTCATGGTACAGATACTATGGATAAAACAGCAATATATTTAGCTGATAATATTAAAGATAAAGAGATAGTATTAACAGGTGCAATGGTTCCTTATAGTATCAATAAAGTTGAGGCTACTTCAAATTTAATGTTAGGTTATGGGTATTTACTTTCAAATACAAAAAATAATGTTTATATATCTATGCATGGAATGGTGAAAAAGTATGATAAAATACAAAAAAATAGAAAGTTAGGTATATTTGAATGTCTTTAGTAAAATGTACTCATTGTCATCTTGAATTTGATGAAAGTGTGATGATAAAAGAGCCTGAAAATCCAGAATTAAATTTTTGTTGTAATGGCTGTCAAGGTGTATATCATCTTTTAAAAGATGATGGACTTGATAACTTTTATGACAAAGTGGGAAAAAATACTTTATCCCCACCTGTCGCAGTAGGTGTTGATAGTAGTAACTTTGATATGGAAAGTTTTAAAAGCAGATATATAAAAACTACCAACGAAGGCTTTAGTAGAGTTGATTTGATTATTGAGGGGATTCACTGTGCGGCTTGTATTTGGCTGAATGAAAAAGTATTAGCACAAACTGATGGAATCGTAGAAGCTAGTATAAATTTTACAAATAATAAAGCAAAAATAGTTTGGGATGAAGATATTATTAAATTATCTGAAATCATAGATAAAATTAGAAGTATAGGGTATAACGCATATCCATATGATAGAAGTGAGAGTGAAAAAAAAGCTACAAGAAATAAGAGAGATTATTTTTTACGAATGAGTGTTGCTATTTTTGCTTCGATGAATATTATGATGATAGGTGTTGCTAAATATACAGGATTTTTTACAGGTATGGAAGAAGATATGCTGAGACTTATCCATATGGCGGAATTTATTTTTGCTACACCTGTTGTTTTTTATAGTGGATGGATATTTTTTCGTGGGGCTTATTATGGTTTAAAGAACAAGATTCTGAATATGGATTTTCTTGTTAGTAGTGGAGCTACACTTATTTATATTTACTCTTTATATGTTTTATTTGGTGGCGATGGGCACAGCTATTTTGATAGTGCTGCTATGATTATAACTTTTGTACTTGTAGGAAAATATCTTGAAGTTATAGGGAAAAAAGGTGCTGTTGATACGATGGATAAAATCAAATCAACTATTCCCCTAGAAGCTACCCTTATAGTTGATGGTGGAAAAAAAGTTGTACCACTTGATAAAATAGAAGTTGGGGATATTATTGAAGTTAAAAATGGTGAGAAAGCAAGTGTTGATGGTGAGTTAGTAACTGGTGAAACCTCTTTTGATGAGAGTAGTATCAGTGGAGAGTCTTTACCTGTATCTAAAAAAGCTGGAGATAAAATTTTTAGTGGTACTATCAATATGAATCAAGTGATACGATATAAAGCAGTGAAGAATTATGCAAATTCTACATTAAATAGTATTGTTGAGCTTCTTGAAGATTCTTTAAATTCAAAACCAAAAATAGAAGATGTGACAAACGAACTTTCAAAATATTTTTCTGTTATCATTCTCTCTTTAGCACTTGCTACATTTGTAGGGTGGTATTTTTATGATGGAAGTTTTGAAAAAGCACTTATTATAGCAATCTCTGTAATTATTATAGCGTGTCCTTGTGCTTTAGCACTCGCAACACCAATTGCAAGTTTGATTGGAGTTAGCTGGCTTTCTCGTGAAGGATTGCTTTTTAAAGAAGCAAAATTTATAGAAACATTTGCCAAAGTAGATACAATTGTTTTAGACAAAACAGGAACAGTTACAAAAGGGAAATTAGAAGTTATTAATTGTGAGATGTTATTAGATGATAGCGATACTTTAAATATTCTTTATAGCTTGGCTGATAGCTCAACTCACCCTATTAGTAAGGCTGTTAAAAAATATTTAGAGATAAAATTTGAAAATCTACAACATATAGAATTAGAAAATATAGAACAGATACACTCAAAAGGTTTAAAAGCAAAATATAATAATAAAACTATTTTGGGTGGAAATAGTGAATTATTAGAAGAGTATCAAATAACAATAAAAAAAGAATACACCTCTACAATATATCATTTTGCAATTGAAGATACTTTAATAGCTTCTTTTGAGTTAGAGGATACTATTAAAGAAGATGCTATAAAAACTATAGAATATTTAAAATCACAAAATATAGAAATAGTTATGTGTAGTGGAGACAATGAAAATATTGTAGCAAAAGTAGCTTCACAAGTTGGTATAGATAATTTTAAAGCAAAAATGACACCAATAGAAAAAGCAGATTATATAAATAAGCTAAGAGCTGAGGGTAAAATTGTGGTAATGGCAGGAGATGGTGTAAATGATGCTTTAGCCTTAAGTAGAGCTTCTATTGCAATCTCTATGGGAACAGGAGCAGATATCTCTATAGCCGTAAGTGATGTTGTTATTTTAAATGATAGTTTAAGTGGTTTAGAAAAAAGTGTTTACATTTCAAAAAGAACTTTTAAATTTATCAAACAAAACCTAGCTATATCTTTAGTATATAATGTACTCACAGTTCCTATTGCAATGGCAGGTTATGTTATACCACTTGTTGCGGCACTTTCTATGAGTTTGAGTTCTTTACTTGTTGTAGGAAATAGCATACGAATCAATAATAAAAAATATGAAGGAAAATAGATGACAGGGATATTATGGTTAGAACTTATTGTTGGAATTATCGTTAGTTTTACACTTTTAGGAGTATTTATTTGGGGTGTAAAACAAGGGCAATTTGATGATGGTAAAAAGATGATGAATGGACTTTTAAATGATAGCACAGAAGATTTGCAAGATGCTGTTAAAAATGAAGAAAAAGTAAAAGCAATCAAAGAAAAGAAAGCAAGAGAAAAGAAAGCAAGAGAAAAGAAAGAGCTAGATAAATAAAAATTATCTACCTAGACCTGTATTTTTTAATTCTTCATCAGTATAATTTGAAATTTTATCAATCATAATACCTTTCATACTTCCACCATATGTTCCATATTTATATCCAAGAAGTGCAGTAGATACCTCTTCTTTTGTCATATCTCTTACAATTTTAGATGATCCTAAAGAAGCTTTCTCAAAGTCAACACCGTGACACTCTTTACAAGATGTTAAATCAATAGAACTTTGAATAGGTTTGTTACTATAAATTTTGTCATTGATACCAATACCTGTAGTACTTAGTTCCTTATTGGTATACATTTTTACATTGCTGTACATAATACCTTTCATAGAATCACCATAAGTACCATTTTTATATCCAATTAAAGCAGCAGATACTTCACTTTTTGTCATATCTTTAACAATTTTTGATTTTCCAAGTGCAGCTTTTTCAAAATCAACACCGTGACATTCTATACAGGATGTTAAATCTATAGAACTTTTAAGACCTGTTTTGGCTATTTTTTTATTGGACCCAATACCTGTAGTGCTTAACTCTTTATTGGTATACATTTTTACATTGCTGTACATGATACCTTTCATAGAATCACCATAAGTACCGTTTTTATATCCAATTAAAGCAGCAGATACTTCACTTTTTGTCATATCTTTAACAATTTTTGATTTTCCAAGTGCAGCTTTTTCAAAATCTGCACCATGGCAGTTTTTACAAGAAGTTAAATCTACTTGTGCAATTGATATTGTTGAGAGTGTAAGTAAACTTAATAAAAGCTTCATTTTTATTCCTAATAATTATATATTATTATAATACTAATTTAATTCTTTAAGGATACTTATATTATTTTAAATTAGGCATAAAAAAACCAACCACATAATGTGATTGGTCTTCAAAATTTTTATTTTGATTAGATATTATTTTCCAAGACCTGTAGCTCTTAAGTCAGCTTCACTATATCTAGCAACTTGACCTTTCATAACACCTTTCATAGCTCCACCGTAAGTACCATTTTTGTATCCAACTAATGAATCAGAAACTTCTTGTTTTGTCATATTTGCAACAATTTTAGATTTTCCTAAAGCAGCTTTCTCAAAGTTTGCACCATGACAACCTTTACATGCTCCTAAATTAACTGCAGCAAATGCAGCAACACTACAAACTAATGTTCCTAATACGATTTTTTTCATATTATATTCTCCTAAATTTTAATTACACAAATAATACAAGTAATTTACTTTAACTTATCTTAGAAAAATTAAGATAGAATGTCATTTATGAAAAATAGTTGTGTATTAAATATTAAAAGTATCACATTTGGATATAAAGAAGATAAACTTATATATCAGGACTTCTCTTTATCACTAAATAAAAGTGAAATAGTCTCTATAGTTGGAGCAAGTGGAAGTGGTAAATCAACTTTATTTGAACTTATAACAAATAACCTAACACCTAAAAAAGGTACTATAAAAACGCAAAAAATTGCTTCTATATATCAAGATCCATATAGTTCATTTCATCCAACATATAGTATAATACAACAAATAGATGATGTGGTAGAAAAATATTCAGAGTTTGAATTTAGTGAGTTATTGGTTAAATTACAGTTAAGTAATGATTTATTAGAAAAAAAACCACATGAATTAAGTGGTGGACAATTACAAAGATGTAGTATTTTAAGAGCAGTTCTTATTAAACCTGACCTCTTACTTGCTGATGAACCAACAAGTGCTTTGGATAATATTACAGCACTAGAAACAATGAAGATGCTTATCTCTTTTTTAGATAGGTTTGGTATTCTTTTGATTACGCATGATGATGCCTTAGCTTCTTGGTGTAGTGATAAAATAATAAATATTGAAAAATAAAATAGGATATAAATGACACATTCGAAGAATTTGATTTATAAAAAAGCGTTAGTTTTACTAAATATGGGAGCTGCACGAAATAAAGATGAGTTAGAAGTATTTTTAACGAATATGTTTAATGATGAGAATATTTTAACATTTAAGAATTCTACAATTCGCTCTATGATTGCTTCATTAATTGTAACTTTTAGATTAAATAAAGCTTGGGAAAATTATGAAGAGATTGGAGGGGCTTCACCTCTTCATGAACTGACTGATAAATTGATAGAAAAATTGCAAAATGAGTTACCAGAATATTTCGTAACAGATGCTATGAGATATACATCTCCTTTTTCTCAAACAGCAATTGCTAGAATTAAAGAGAAAAATATTAAAGATGTTGTTTTACTTCCATTATATCCTCAGTATTCAACTACAACAGTGAAGTCAAGTGTAGATGATTTTGTAGAAAAAATTGAAGATGAAGATTTTAATATTGATATAATTGAACCTTTTTATAAAAATGAATTATACAATAAAGCAATTTGTGATGAAATTATAAAAGTGCAAGGAAAATATAATGATTTTCATATTATTTTTTCAGCACATGGATTACCTCAAAAAATTGTAAATAATGGCGACCCATATCAAACTCAAGTTGAAGAACATGTGGAGATTTTGAAAGAAAAGCTTACTCATTATGCAACGAACATAAAATCAATTAATTTAGCATATCAATCAAAAGTAGGGCCAATGAAATGGTTGACTCCTAGTTTAGAAGATATGTTAAAACATTTTAAAGGGGAGAAAGTGATTATCTATCCTATCTCTTTTATTATAGATAATAGTGAAACAGTATTTGAATTAGAGATAGAGTATAGAGAAATCGCTGAGAAGCTAGGAATCAAAGAATATAAAGTATGTGCTTGTGTAAATGATAGTGATACATTCATAGACGCAGTTAAAGAGCTGATTACTCTTTAATTGTTTTTATATCACTACTGGTGAATAGATTGTATTAGCATCCATTGACTGTTTACTTTTTTGTTCTAAATGTATGATTTCATCTGTAATAAGTGTTTTTTGTGTTGCAGATTTTAGTATAACACCATTACTTAAATCTATAAATTTTAGATACAGTATCAGTTGTCTTTGAGTAAAAGCATATGTGCCTACAAGAGCATAAGCATTTTTATTTATTTTTTGATTACTCAATTCATTTAAATCTCTTGATAAAAATTTAGTACCATTTGGACCAATTTTGAGATATTTTGAATACTCAATAGCATAAATAGGTGTATTACATAGTTGTGTTACTTGTGTTTTAAGTTCATCTGAAAGCATAAATCCTAATTCAGAATTGTTTTGTAAATCTCTTACATTCACAAAATCTACTACATATATTGGAGCTTTTCCTGCATTAACTTTAGAAATTGATGGACAAAGCTGTTGTAATAGTTTTTTTGTTAAAGAATCAAAGTTTGTTGTTGTTGTAAGATGAAGATATTTAAATTTAAAAGAATCTTCATTTTCTTTGATTAAAGTACAACCACTCAAGAAAAAAGAAAGTATTAATATAATGCTGATTTGTCGCATATTCCATCTTTACATTTTGTTGCTGGGCAGTTGTCACCTGAACACTTGTCTTTTACTATATTTATACCAAAATCAGCAGGTCTAATATCAGCTTCTCTAATATTACAAAGATTATAGAGTTTACAATCATTTGGTGTATAGATAACTCTAGCTGTTGATATAATAGCACCTGTTTCAGAATCTAATATTCTTGCATTTAATAAAACACTATCATTTTCAAACTTCACATAAGTTCCTACTACGATATATTCTGTAGCACTGATATGATCTTTTAGTCTATCCACATCTCTTGTTATATGAAATTCTCCATTTGCATTTACAGAGACTGCATCTTGACCTCTAAAATCAGTTACTTTAAAATGTCTAATATGAAGTTCATTAAACATACTTTCACTTAATACTCTACCAAAAGTACTAGTTCTCTCTAATTCATTTAAATTTACAAATGATGTGAGAATAATACTTGGAGATTCTTTATCTGAAAATGTACTCGATGTAAAAAGTTGATCCCCAATAGAAACAATAGCCCCGTTAAGATCTTGATAGATGTTATCTGTTTTAGCATAAGGTTCATTGTAATCAGCACTTCGTACTTTTTGGATTACTTTTTCTTTATATGTTTTTGGTTCATTATTAAATGGAACATTTTTGATACAGCCACTTAAGAATAGGGCCATAAATGTAAGTGATAGAATATATTTCATAAAAACCTCTCAGTATAAAATTACTGAGATTATATTGTTTTTTTATTTAAGAAAGGTTAAAGCAAGTTATTTTCTTGTTGGTAGATAACTTGCATTTATCATAATATCTTTTCCACCTATTGGTTTTACTCTTGAAATAGTAGGGATAATTGACGCTGTTTTATTTTGTCCTAACTGTACTTCATCATTATTTGTTAAAGCAGTTATTTGTACCATACCTTTCTTATATTTTACTGTATCTCTTGTTAAGTTTATCAAGTCACTTACAGGTATATATCCAACTTCATTTACTATGTTTGATCTTGGAGAGAAAATCATTGTATATTTATTTTCATTCATATCTCTGATTGTAAATTTAAATTTTCTTGATTGTTTCTCCTTATGACTGAAAGGGAATACAACATTTATATATTGACATTCACCTGCGTTATCATATGTAAATGAAAATCTTTCATTTTGCAAAAGTGTTAATATCTCTTTAACTTTATCTTTTCCTAATAATTGTTCAGGTTTTGCTTGACTACTATAGTTAATTGGCTCACCTAGTACTAATTTGTCATGAGCTCCTTTAAATGCTTTCATTGGAATTGATGCAGTTTCTTGATTTTCAGTTTGGAAAGAAACTAAACCACTTAAACTATAACTATCAATACCAAATTTACTTAATTTTGGATTTGATTTATCTTTATCAATTAATCTATCCCATCTATCAACTAAAAAGTTTTTTGGAACTTTTTTTCTACTACCTTCATAATATTGTGCAATAGGATAAACTTCTACATAGCCTCTTGAAAAATCAAGGTTATCTTTTTCTTGTTCTTTTATCTCAAATGATTTACCATTTATTTCTACATAACCTCTTGCCACATCAACATTTCTATAACCAGCATTTTTACTGTGTTCTGTAAGGTCTTTACCCTTTGCAAGAGTATCTAATGCAGCTGGATGATTTGAATCATCATCACTTTTTAGGATAATTTTGTTATCAATTTCACAAACAGTTCCCGACCACACATCTCCAGGCGATAAAAATATAGGTAAATCAACTTCATGTGAAGCTATTTTTTCCCGAAAAACAATTTTTGCAAGTATTGAACTTGTCTCATTTGTATTGAAAACTTTGATTTCACTACAAATATCACCTTTAGCTATATATAAAGGAGATATAAGAAAATCTCCCGTCCCATCATTTGATATAGATACTTTATCTGCACTTGCTATTGTTGAAGATAAGATTGCAATTGATGTTAATTTTATGATACTTTTAAACATTTTCTATCCTTTATTTGATTAAGTTTACAAGTGGAAATTGTGTTTTAGTCTGTACCACAATATCTTCTTCTTTTTCTGTTTGTTCAATAGGTTGTTTTTTAACAAAATGCTGTTTTATATTTATTTGTTTAGTTGCAACTACTGCCATATTTTCTCTTGATTTATTTTTTTTGTAATCAGTAGAAACGATATTTATTCTTCTTGGTTCTTTACAGTTTTGCAATACTTTACAATTGTTTGTTACATAGTTTGATCTCGCTGAAGCTAAAATTTTTCCTGTTGTATTTTCCATAATTCTTGCATTGATTAAGACTTTATTTTCAAAAACTGTATAAGTACCTACTAATACATAGTTAGTTTCAACATCTTTATTTAATAGTTTTACATCTCTTGTAAGGAAATATTCCCCTTGTTTATTTATAGAAAGTGTACCTTGACCTCTAAAATCACTTACATTAAAACCTCTTACGAAAAGCTCATCAAAGAAACCTTCTGCAAGTGTTCTTCCAAAATGAGTAGTTTTGTCAAATTGATGTAAATCTACAAAAGATGTAATTGATATATCATTTATCCCTTCTTTAGATAATTTATTACTTGAAAATAATCTATTTGCTAAATCTTGAATAGTTTTATCAATAGTTGTGTGTGTTTGTGCAGTAGGTATCATTAAGATTGGATCTTTTTTTATCACATCTTTTTTTTCTTCGTTTGTAGATTCCCCATACACAGTTGTTGTAATTAGTAGTACAGATAGAAACCATACAAAACTTTTTTTCATTTTAGTAGTCATAATTTAGCCTTTCAAATAAACTTATGAAAGAACTATACATTACCAATTCTTAAATCTAGATTAAATTATATCTTAAAGTAAAATTAATAAATATACTTAATTGAAAATAATTAACAAACAATTAACTAATTCAGATTGATTTAAATTTTAATCTGTTAAAATGCTGTCATAAGTGGCGATTTCGTGACTTTATTTTAAACTTTAGGAGGAGATTGATGCAAGACAATGCACAACCAATTGAGTACGATTACTCGATAGCGAAAGCTTTTACTTTTGCAACAATTCTGTTTGGTATCATTGGTATGACAGTGGGTGTTATACTAGCATTTCAACTTGCTTTTCCAGCTTTAAGCAATTTAGCTGGTGAGTATGGTACTTTCAGTAGATTAAGACCTTTACACACAAATGGTGTTGCTTTTGGTTTTACACTTAGTGGTATTTTTGCTACATGGTATTATGTAGGGCAAAGAGTATTAAAGGTGTCTTTAAAAGAGTCACCATTTTTAATGGGTGTAGCAAAATTACATTTTGCTTTATATTTCATTACAATTCTTTTGGCAGTTGTTACTCTAATTTCTGGTATTACTACATCAAAAGAGTATGCTGAGTTAGAATGGCCGTTAGATTTACTAGTAGTTGTATGGTGGGTACTATGGGGTATCTCATTATTCGGACTAATTGGTATTAGAAGAGAAAGAACATTATATATCTCTTTATGGTACTTTATTGCATGTTTCGTAGCGGTTGCTATGTTATATTTATTTAACAATATGGAAGTTCCTACAATGTTATTTGCAAATGGTGCACCAAGTAGTGTTATGCATTCTATCTCTATGTATGCAGGTACAAATGATGCTCTAGTACAATGGTGGTATGGACACAATGCTGTTGCATTCGTATTTACTACACCAATTATTGCGATGATTTATTATTTCTTACCAAAAGAATCTGGACAAAATGTTTATTCTTATAAACTTTCTATTCTTGCATTCTGGGGATTAATGTTTGTTTACTTATGGGCTGGTGGACATCACTTAGTTTATTCTACAGTTCCTGATTGGATGCAAACTATGGGTTCTGTTATGTCAGTTGTACTTATTTTACCATCATGGGGATCTGCTATTAATATGCTTCTTACTATGAAAGGTGAGTGGGGTCAATTACAATCATCTCCATTAATTAAATTTATGGTTATGGCTTCTACATTCTATATGTTATCAACTATAGAAGGTCCAATCCAAGCTATTAAATCTGTTAATGCTATTGCACACTTTACTGACTGGATTCCAGGACATGTACATGATGGTGTATTAGGATGGGTTGTATTTATGATAATGGCAGCATTATTCCATATGGCACCAAGAATGTATGGTAGAGAAATTTACTCAAAATCATTAATGGAAACACAATTCTGGTTACAAACTACAGGTATCGTATTATACTTTACATCTATGTGGATTGCAGGTATTACTCAAGGTATGATGTGGAGAGCATATGATGAATATGGTTCACTTCTTTACTCATTTATTGACACAGTTACAGTATTACAACCATACTACACAATTAGAGCAATTGGTGGGTTATTATACTTAATTGGATTCTTTATGTTTGCATACAATATGTATAAAACAGCTACAGCAGGTAGAGTTCTTGATAAAGAACCAGCAACTGCATCGCCTATGGGCGCTTAAGAGAAGGGGGTTATTATGTTTCATTGGTTAGAACAAAGACCGTTTTTCTTTACGGTAGTTTTATTTTTGACAGTTGCGTTTGCAGGTCTAGTTGAGGTTATTCCAGATTTTGCTAAAGCTTCTCAACCATTAGTTAATACAAAACCATATTCGGTTTTACAATTAGCTGGTAGACAAGTTTATATAAAAGACAGTTGTAACGCGTGTCATTCACAATTAATTAGACCATTTAAATCAGAAACTGATAGATATGGTATGTATTCATTATCTGGTGAATATGCTTATGATAGACCATTTTTATGGGGATCAAAAAGAACTGGTCCAGATTTACAAAGAGTTGGAAACTACAGAACAACAGATTGGCATGAAAATCATATGATGAATCCATCGTCTGTAGTTCCAGGTTCAATTATGCCAGCATATCCTCATCACTTTACAAATAAAGCTGATGTAGCTACAGCATATGCAAATGCAAATACACAAAAAAATGTATTCGCAGTACCATATGACAAGCCAGGTATGCCAAAATTAGGTTCATGGGATGAAGCGAAAGCTGCTGCATTAGAAGATGCAAAAGTTATTGCTGCTGATATGAAAAATCAAAGCGTAAAAGATGCAGTTGCTGCTGGTGAGATCCCAGAGATTGTAGCTTTAATTGCATATATGAATTCTCTAAAATAAAGGTTACTTATGGAATACGAAACACTTATGACAATACAAGGGTATGCAAAGTTTGCATTACTTGCACTTGTTTTTATCGTATTCTATAGTTATGCATTTTCTATCTACAAAAGAAACAAAAAAGGTGATAAAAATTACCGAGATTTTGAAAAATATTCAGATCTAGTTTTAGATGATAGTATAGAATCTAAACCTTTAGAAAAGAGAAAAAAAACAGAGGGAAAAGAAGACGACAAAGAGTCGTAGTCTTTGACTAATATAAAAAATTAAAAGGAGATTGCTAATATGAAATCTATGGTAATAGGTGGGATTATTCTTATCGTAGCACTTATGACAGGAACTTACTTCATGGCAGGTGACTCATTTGCGCTAGGTGAAGATTATATCAATGACCTTACAATGCTTGGGGGAGTTGCAATTATTGGTATTACAGTATTTGTTGCTTTAAAGTATGTAAATCAGATTAAAAATGATACAGCAACTGGTGAGTTAGCTGAAGAAAGATGGGATGGTATTGGTGAATACAAAAATAACATTCCTGTAGGTTGGGGGATATTATTTATTGCTACAATGGTTTGGCAATTATGGTATTTCTTTGTAGGATATCCAACAAGTCAATTTTCACAAATTGGTCAATACAATGAAGAGACATTAGAGTATCAAGCTAAATTTGAATCTAAATGGGCAAATATTACAGAAGCAGAGCTTGCTGGTATGGGTCAATCTGTATTCTTAGTACAATGTGCTCCTTGTCATGGTGTTGATGGTGAAGGTATCCAAGGTAAAGCTGCTGATTTAACAAAAAGAATTGCTAAAGAATCAGTTTTAGACGTAATTAACAATGGTGCAAATAACTTTAAATCAGTTTATCCAGGTGGTATGCCAGCAGGTATGGCAAGTGGTTCTGATGCAGAAGAGATTGCTACTTATGTTGCAGGTGGACTAAAAGGTACTGCTCCAGCGGCTTGGGCTGCTTGTTCTTCTTGTCATGGAGAAGATGGAAAAGGTATGGACTATGTTGCACCAAATATTAAAGAATATAGTGATAAACTTGTGAATACAGTATTACATAATGGTAAAAAATCTATTATTGGTGCTATGCCTAGTTTTGAGGGAAGATTATCTGATACTCAAATTAAAGCAGTTGCAAGTTACTTAAGAAGTATAGGAGAATAGTATGGCAGGAAATACACAAATTGACCCAAAAACAGAAGGTGGTTTATTTAGTTTAGTTCATGGTATTACAGGTATGTTAATAGCTACTGTATTATTATTATCTATTCTTGGTGTTTTAAGTTACTTTGCAGTAGTGACTCAACAAGCAAATGCAGAAAACTTTTATGAGATTAATCAAGACTTACATGCTTTAAAGATGAATAGTCCTGAAAATCATAAAATGTGGATAAATAAAGGAGAATAGAGATGGATAAAGTAATTGGAATATTATTAGCTATAACAGCTGTTGCGACTATTATGTTATCATTTTTAGATTCTTCAAGAGTGTTTGTAGGTTAATATTTAAATAATATTAGAAATTAAAAAGGGGAAGATTTAATTATCTTCCCCTTTTTTATGCTTTTAAAATATAATTATTTTAAATATACTCTTCACTAATTACATAATATTATATCAACTTTACTAACTCTTTGATTGTAACTTGTTTTTTTTCTATTGGGCAAATACCTTTAGAAATTAAACTGTTCTTTAAACCTTCTCCAATTTTTGAACTAATAAAAAAGTTGACATTGTTTTCTACAAATAAGTTTGGTAAGACAATTGCTGGTTTTTTGTCCTCTTGGCTTACAGGGTTATCTACTACTTTTATAAGAGTTACATTATCATTTTCACAATTGAAATATAAAAT
This sequence comes from Arcobacteraceae bacterium, assembly GCA_963667095.1. Taxonomy (GTDB): domain Bacteria; phylum Campylobacterota; class Campylobacteria; order Campylobacterales; family Arcobacteraceae; genus JAIOSF01. Next base: position 1,203,038 of record OY762960.1, read on the forward strand.
AAGTTTTTCATTTGGGGATATATGTGTTGATAAATTTTCACTATCACAACAAATAGCAACAATGTAATTATCTTTATTATCTTGGATATCTATTTTATGTCCACTTATAAGGCCATTTGCTAATTTTTGTCTGGCATTTTTGATAATTCTTGTAAATGTTGTTCTTGAAACTTCCATTTTTTTTGCAGCATCTTCTTGATATAAACCTAAAACATCCATTAAGTATATAGCTTCAATCTCTTCATGTAAAATATGTGTAATACCACTATACTCTTTTGCTTCTGGTATATAACTTTTCACTAAGGGTTTGAAGTTTAGTGTTCTTTTATTTTTTAATCTTGCCATCATAATTCCTTTAATATAAAAATTTTAGCTAAATTTTATTTAATTATACTTGACATATGTGCGAAATAGTTGTATAGTTTTGACATATGTTCATAATAAAGGATTGAAATTGGTAAATGTGAGAAATATTTTTGAGTTTTATATTGATGGTTTTAGAAATATGAAAGTTGGAAAAGCTTTATGGAAAATAATCATTATAAAACTTGCAGTTATTTTATTATTTCTTAATATATTTATTCACGATAAATCAATTAAAAGTGAATATAAAACAGATGAAGCAAAGAGTAACTTTGTTTATGAAAATTTAAAAGGAAAATAGATGGAAGAGCATTTAGTTGATTGGAGTAGAGCACAGTTCGCTCTAACTGCAATGTATCATTGGATTTTTGTACCATTGACATTAGGATTGGGTTTTATTGTAGCCATTATGGAAACAATATATGTAAAAACAAATAGCGAGTTTTGGAAAAAAACTACGAAGTTTTGGATGACCTTATTTGCTATCAATTTTGCAATAGGTGTAGCTACTGGAATTATCATGGAGTTTGAGTTTGGTACAAACTGGGCAAATTATAGTTGGTTTGTTGGAGATATTTTTGGAGCACCACTTGCTATTGAAGGTATTTTGGCTTTTTTTATGGAAAGTACATTTTTCGCAGTTATGTTTTTTGGTTGGGAAAAAGTTGAAAAAAAATTCCATCTTCTTTCAACATGGTTAGTAGCTATTGGTTCAAACCTTTCAGCACTTTGGATACTTGTGGCTAATGGTTGGATGCAATATCCTGTAGGGATGGAGTTTAATCCTGATACTGTAAGAAATGAGATGATGAACTTTTGGGATGTGATTTTAAGTCCAGTTGCAGTAAGTAAATTTTTACATACTATAGGAAGTGGTTATGTGATGGCTTCACTATTTGTAGTTGGAATATCTGCTTGGTATTTACTCAAAGGTAGAGAAGTGGTTTTTGCTAAAAAGTCTATGATTATTGGGGCAACTTTTGGACTAATTACAAGTTTATTTTTAATTCTTACTGGAGATGAATCAGCACATCAAGTTGCCTTGAAACAGCCTGTAAAATTAGCTGCTATGGAGGGACTTTATGAAGGGAAAGAGAGTGCTGGAATAGTTGCACTTGGTATACTCAATGATAAAAAAACTTTAACAAATGATGAAGAAACTTATAAGTTTGAAGTGGAAATTCCATATGCATTAGCACTTTTGGGATATCACGATACAACAGCTTATGTTCCTGGTTTAAAAGATTTAGTTTATGGAAATAGTACAAGAGGAATAATAAGTGCCCAAGAAAAAATAGACAAAGGAAAGTTGGCTATTAAAGCACTTGAAGAATATAAAGAAGCTAAAAAAGCAAATGATATGGTAAAAGCTACAGAAGCTAGAATTATATTAGATACTAATATGAAATATTTCGGATATGGGTATTTACAATCACCAGAAGATATAGTACCACCAGTTGCAACTACATTTTATGCCTTTCATATTATGGTAACACTTGGTGGATGGTTTACTTTTCTTTTTGCGTTGGTTTTATATCTAAGTATTAAAAAAGATATAAGTGACTACAGATTACTTTTAACAAGTGCTGTTTGGAGTATCCCTTTAGGATATGTTGCTGGTGAAGCAGGATGGGTTGTTGCAGAAGTTGGAAGACAACCTTGGGCGATACAAGATTTGATGCCTGTGGGGATTGCTGCAACAAAAATAGCAACAACAAATGTAATGATAAGTTTCTTTATGTTTGCTACATTATTTACAATTTTATTGATTGCTGAGATTAAAATTATGACAAAGCAAATCAAAATTGGTCCAGAAGGGGGACACTAGAATGGGATTTGAATCTTTAGAACTGATAACATTACAACAATATTGGTGGATAATTATCGCACTTTTAGGTGGATTATTTGTGTTTATTATGTTTGTTCAAGGTGGACAAACACTGATGGATACTTTAAGTGAAACCGAAACTGAAAAAACTATGCTTATAAACAGTATAGGGAGAAAATGGGAACTTGGGTTTACTACTTTGGTTCTTTTTGGAGGCGCATTATTTGCTGCTTTTCCATTATTTTATGCTACTAGTTTTGGTGGTGCTTATTGGGTATGGTTGGCTATTTTATTTTGTTTTATTATTCAAGCTGTAAGTTATGAATATAGAATGAAACCAAATAACTTTTTAGGGAAAAAAACTTATGAAATATTTTTAAAAATAAATGGAAATTTAGGAACATTTTTATTAGGGGTTGCTATTAGTACATTTTTTAGTGGAAGTGAGTTTATTTTGACTTCTAATAATTTTGTTTTATGGCAAAATGATTTAAGAGGATTAGAGGCACTTCTAAATCCATTTAATTATCTTCTTGGATTTGCATTAGTCTTTTTAGCAAAAATAAGTGGTGCATTATATTTTATGAGTAGTATTAATCATAAGCCTATAGTAGATAAAGCAGTTGAATCTATCAAATATAATATGATGTTGTTTTTATTTTTTTTCTTAGGATTTATGGCTTGGATATTACTAAAAGATGGGTATGCATATGATGCCAATGGAGTGGTTTTTTTACAGCCTTATAAATATTTGATAAATTTCCTTGAATTACCAATTGTTACTTCAATGTTTTTAGTAGGAGTTTTGATGGTTATTGGTGCTGTGTTTACAGCAATCACATTTAGAAAAACTTGTTGTATCAAAACAGGCGGAGTTGGAATTGTTCTTACTGTGATGGCAGTATTACTGAATGTTGGATTTAATGGAACAGCTTATTATCCCTCTACTACAGATTTGCAAAGTAGCTTAACTATAGTAAATAGTTCAGGAAGTCACTATACTCTTATGGTGATGTCGTATGTATCTTTGATGGTACCTTTTGTATTGGCATATATTACATATGCTTGGTATAGTATGGATAAAGTGAAAATAACAAAAGAAGAGATTGAAGCACCAGATGCTCATAATTATTAAGGAGTGATGATGGAATATATGTATGAATTAGCTTGGTTGGCATTGTGGCCAGTTGTGATATATGGAAGCTTAAAATTAAGTATAAGAAATGTTTTAAAATTTGAAAAGGATAACCAATGATAGCAATACCTGTAAAAACAAATAAAGAAAATACAGCAGTAACTACACTTTTTGGAAAAGCAAAATGGTTTGCAATAGTAGATGGTGATACGATTACCATAGAAAAAAATGAGACAGAAAGCGGACGAGCTGTTGTTGATAGTTTTGTAGCAAGAGGGATAGATAAAGTGATATTTGCTCATATGGGTGGGAACCCTTTTATGTTACTTCAAAAAGGAAACATAGAGTGTTATCATGCAGGGGAAGAGAGAATTTTACTTACAGAAGCTCTTGAAAAGTTAAAAAATGGACAGTTAACAAAAGTAGATGGAACAAATATGTCGCAGTTTGTAGAACAAGGCAATATGCACAATGGCGGAGGTCATGGAGATCATGAACATACACATGACCATCACCATCATCATTAATAAAAAAGGAGAATAATTATGAGAATAATACTACCAACAAATGAAGCAGATGGATTGTTATCAAAAAGAGGTGCACACTTTGGAAAAGCCAATTTTTATACAATTGTAACAATAGATAATCAAGTGATAAGGGATATTGAAGTTGTAGAAAATCCAGGACATGCTCAAAATGGCTGTGGTGATGCTATATCAAATATTATGTCACTAAAACCTGATGCTCTTATAGTAAGTGGAATAGGTGGTTCTCCTGCAAAAGGTTTTAATAATGCTGGATTAAGTGTCTATTTTGATAAAGATTCTAAAACAGTTCAAGACTCTTGTGATAGTTTTCTTGCAAATAAATTGGAAAAAATAGGTGCAGTTGGAACTTGTAGTAGTCACTAAATAAGATTATATACAATGATTATTGTATATAATCTTTTCTATGAAGCAAATAGACCCAAATCACTATTTTGGTAATAGTGTTCAAATTTCAGATCAGGATACAACTTTTAAGTATAGTTTTTTTCAAAAAATTATTGTAAAAGTTGCATCATTTTATATGAAAAGTAAAACTAAAAAGTTTTTAGATTTTCAATATACAACACAAAAAATCATTCCACCAAAGCCAGATAAAAACAAAAACTATTTATTGTATTTACATATCCCCTTTTGTAAAACTTTATGTCCTTATTGTTCTTTTCATAAATTTAAATTTCAAGAAGAGAAAGCAAGGGAATATTTTTACTACTTACGAAAAGAGATGGATATTATTAAATCTTTGGAGTATGATTTTGTGTCCTTGTATATAGGTGGCGGAACTACTACAATATTGCCTGATGAATTGGTAAAAACAATAGACTATGCAAAAGAACTTTTTGGTATCAAAGATGTTTCTTGTGAAGGAGACCCTTTGATAGATGAAAACTTAGTTGCACTCTTATCAAAAAAAGTGGATAGATTATCTGTAGGAATTCAAACAACAAATGATGAAATGCTTAAAAAAATAAAACGATATAAAAAATTTGGATCATCAAAAGTGCAATTAGAAAATGTCTCTAAAGCAATAGGACAATTTCCAATTGTAAATCTTGATTTTATTTTTAATCTTCCTAGTCAAACAGAAGAGATTTTAAAAAAGGATTTAAAAAGGATTTTAAAAATGAATTCAGAACAAATATCTTTTTATCCTTTGATGTATTCTCCTTCTGTAAAAAAAAGAATTGAAAAGAATTTGGGTAAACTAGACACAGATAATGAGGCAAAGTTTTATAATATAATTGCGGATAGTTTAAAGGAAAAATATAATCAAATTTCAGCTTGGACTTTTGCAAAAAAAGATATTCATACTTTTGATGAGTATGTGGTTGAATACAATGAATATATAGGTTTAGGCTCAGGTTCATTTAGTTTTATAGAGGATACTTTGTATATCAATACCTTCTCTTTGGAAAAATATAAAGAGAATATTAAAGAAAAAAAATTATCGTTGGAGCGTTTTAAAAAATATAAAAACAGTGATATTATGAAGTATCAACTTATGTTAGATCTTTTTTCAAATAATATTAATCTTGAAAAATATGAGAAATATACATTTTTATTGAGAGTGTTATTTTGGATTGGAGTATTGAAAAAAGATTTAGTTACTACAACATTCTTTGGAAAATATATTGCATTATCTTTGATGAAAGAGTTTTATATTGGGATGGACTTTGTACGAGAAAAGTCTAGAAAATTATAATAAAATATTAATTTTATTATAAGTATAGATTACTAAACTTACAGTTAATTTTTTAAAATAAAGGAAAGAAAATCATGAAAAAATCGGTCTTAAAACTATTATTAACAGGAATATTAATAGCTCCAACTTTAGGTTTTGCATTTAAAGTGGAAAATTTGTTAGTTGTTGTAACTACAGATGATAGTGTAACACAACTTATGGCAGGAGTATTAGCAAATCAATCAAAAAAACAAGGTGCAAATGTAGAGATGCTTTTTTGTGGGAAAGCAGCTGATTTAGTTATAAAAGGTTCTCCTGAAGTGAAATTAAAACCAAAAGGTATGTCTCCTCAAATGTTGATAAAAAGTTTTATGGCAAATGGTGGTACAGTAGGGGTTTGTCCTCCTTATTTACCAAATGCAGGAAAAACAAAAGCTGATTTACTTTCTGGTGTAAATGTGGTAAAACCACCAAGAATAGCTTCAACTATACTTGATTCAAACACTAAAATACTAAGTTATTAAGTATATTGATAGAATATTTAGTATATTTCTTACTTACTGTTATTTTATCTAGCATTTTTGCGATTGCAGGTGTTGGTTCTGCAATCGCATTAGTTCCATCCCTTAATTTTACAGGACTTTCTTTTGACATCTCGCGTGCAAGTGGTTTGTTCGTGAATTTTATTACAACTGTAACAACTAGTTATTTAAATTTTAAGAAAAAACTTTTTGATAATGAATTTGTTGTTCCTTTGATTTTAAGTTCTATGGTTTTAGCATATATAGGTGCAAAAGTATCATTAAGTATTGATGTTTATATTGTAAAAAATATTTTTGGAATCACTTTGATTATTTTAGCAACTATAATGATTTTTGGTATAAAAAAAAGAAATAGTGATAAAAAATCAAATAAGATATTATTGTATATAGCGGGTTCAATAGGTGGTTTTTTCTCAGGCTTTTTAGGTGTTGGTGGAGGTTCTATAATTTCTCCTATACTTATTTTATGCGGGTATGATGCTAAAAAAATAGCTATTACCATCTCTTTTGTGATACCTTTTTCTTCAATCATCGCTTTTTTTAGTTATGCAACAGTTATAGAGATAGATTACCTTTTACTTTTCGTAGTAGGTATTGGTGCTTATATTGGTGGTATGATAGGAAACTATCTTTTACATTTTAAAGTATCCTCAAAAACAATCAAAAAAATCTTGGCAATTGTCCTATATAGTTTATCTTTGAAGATATTGTTTTTTAGTTAAAATATAAACTTATAATATATATTATTCATTATAATTTAAGTACAATATGGTAGCATACAAACAAAGTATAAAATTAACAAAAAAAGGAAAATAGGTGAAAATAAAATTACTATTTTTATTGTCGTTTATCTTAACAACTACCTTGACAACATTGAGTGCAAATCAAAATCCATATATTCTTACACACGATGGTTTAATTGATCAAAGAGCACAAGATAAAATATTTGAAATAGGTTCAGAAGTAAAATCAAAATTAAATGTAAATTTATATGTTGATATGAAAGAGAATAATGGATTGAATGTAGAATTACCAAGAGAAGAACGAATCAAAAAGATGAAAGAGATAGAGCAAAATATGGTAAATAATTTACAAAAACCATATGCAATTTTAGCTATCTCTGTTGATCAACTTTATACAAATATTTTAATGTCCGATGATTTAAAAAATATAGTTGACAAAGATGATATCTTAGATGGTTATGTTATACCACTTCTTGCTTCAAAAGATAAAAATACACTTTTTGCAAAAACAAGTGCAGCTTGTTTAAATGGTTTTGCACAAATAGCAGATAGTATAGCAGCTTCACAAAATATAGAACTTCAATCAAGTATAGGAAGCTCAGGAAAAGTAGCAAGTACCATATGGAAAATGTTTATGTATACATTAGTTTTAGGTGGAATTATTCTATATGCTATTGTTATTATGCGTGAGCGAAAATATAAAAAAGAGGCAAAAGAAAATGATGCTTAAAGAAGATAAAAGATTTATGAGAAAAGAGTATGTATATACTCTTTTTATTCTCAAGTTTTTACTTGGAATTGCCCTTATTTATTGGACAGTTGCAACAACAATGAAATCAGATGTAGGGAAAGATGACGATAATGCTTTTTTAACTACTTATCATGAGGTTGATAAAAACTATAATAATATGATCAAATCAAATCATAGTTTTGAAAACAAATACAATGTAAAATTTTTATTTAATAATCAAGAGATAATAGGACTTTCTTTAGAAGATGTATTTTTAGCACAAAGATCTATTCAAGCAAGAGTTGAGCGAAAAAATATGGTAAATGTTGGTGAAAATAAATTTACTGTATTAGTACAAGATAAAGATGGAAAAGAGATAATAAATAAAAAAGTTCATATGGTAGTAACAAAAAACACAACTCATGCTGAAGATGTAATTTTAGAATACACAAATGAAGATATAAAAGAGTTTAAAATCAACTCAATAGGGTATTGGAATATAACAGGAACTATAGAGATAGATGGAGAGAAAGGTTTCTTTTATATAAAAACAAATGCAAAAAAAGAGTCTTAAAAATTCCCTTGTAGTTTTTCCTACATCAAGAGCAATAAGGTATCACCTTAGCTCTTTAAAAAATCAAAATCAACTTTTAAATAAAAATATTGCAATTGGGGAGTTTTTCTCTCTTGTCACACTTGAAAAAGAGAATAAAAATTTTTGTGATAAAAATCTTAAAATACTTTATCTAAAAGAAGCTATTAGCTCTATAGACATAGAAGCTTTGGGATTTAGTGGAGATTTTAGTACTTTTTTAAAACAAAGTGATTATATCTTTCGGTTTTTTACAGAAACAGCAAATGAGTATATAGAATTTGATACATTATTAGAATTTGATACTTATGCTTTGTATAGTGACCATATTGAAATACTTAAAAATATTCAAAAAAACTATAGAGAGATTCTAGAAACAAATGGCTACACAGATACATTTCTTATGCCAAAGAATTATAGATTAAATCTTGATTATATTGAACAATTTGAGACTATTACTATAAATCTTGAGGGGTATTTATCTGCTTTTGAATTTACAATTATAAGTGAAATATCAAAAGTGTGTAAGACCTATATAAATATCACCTTTAATGAGTACAATCAAAAAAATAAAGAGTTATTTGGTAAGTTAAAAGATGAGTTAGAAACAGGTTATAGTTATAGTATTGATTTAACAAATATGAAAATTATTAAAGATAAAGAGCAATTATCTTTAAATCAAAATATTACTATTTCTCCTCTTTCCTCACAACTAGAACAAATAGCTTTTATTAAATATCATATCACTCAAATGGTACAAAATGGAATTGACCCAGAAAAAATCGCTGTAATTATTCCAAATGAACAGTTTGCAACATCTTTGGAACTTTTTGATGAAGAACATTATTTCAACTTTGCTATGGGAAGAGGGATAAGTGATAGAAAGATTGCAAAGGTATTGCGAGTTATCAATAAAATTTTAATAGATTTTGAACCAAAAGATTTAGAAAAGTTTAATTTTTTAGGTATCAAAGAGGAAGAATTTGTAACTATATTTAGAGATAATTGGAATAGACAAATCACTAAAGAGATATTTGAACAGATTATAAACTATCTTTTTTCTTTAGAAGAGGATGAAGAGGTTTTAGAAAAACTGGAGCACTTGAAAATCTCATTAGATATTTTACTTTTTACAAATATAGGAACTAATACTTTAAATCTCAAAACAAAAGAGTTTATAAAACTTTTTTCAAATGAGTTGTCAAATATAACAATAGATGATGTAAGTGGTGGAAAAATCACAGTTTTAGGAATCCTTGAAACAAGAGCAGTAGAGTTTGATGGGGTTATAGTATGTGATTTTAACGATGATAAAATCCCAAAACTCAGTATCAAAGATAAATTTATCTCGACAAAAATCAAAGAGCTTTCAGGGTTGCCAACTATTACTGATAGGGAAAACTTACAAAGATACTATTATAAAAGAGTTTTTGATAAAGCTTCACAAATAGCTATTTGTTTTATAGATGATGAGCAGAGTGTGATGAGTAGATTTATCGTACAACTTTTTGAGAACTATAAAGAGTATTTAGTAAAGAAAGAGTACAAAACTATTCTTTATACACCTAAACAGTTGCAACATTTTAGTAGTAATATTGTTTTAGATATTGACCTTTCAAAGCAAAGCTGGTCAGCTACAAGTCTAAAATCTTATCTTACTTGTAAAAGACAATACTACTTTAACTACATAGCAAAAATAAAAGAGCATACTATAAGTATAAAACCACAAAATTTTGAAGTGGGAAGTATTATCCATAATTGCTTAGAAGAGGCTGTAAAAAAAGAGACATTGACAAATCAATTTATCCATAATTATCTAGTGACATTTCAAAAATCAAATCCTTATCTTGTACTAGAACTTGAACTTTGGAAGAAAAAGCTTGAAAAACTTGTAGAGTTTGAGAAAATAAGAATGGCAAATGAGATACAAATTCAAAGTGTAGAACAACCTTTTAATCTCGTTTATAAAGGTATAAATATCAAAGGAAAAATTGATAGAATTGATAAGCACAATGATGGTACTTTTGAGATACTTGACTATAAAACATCTTCAAGTTTAAAAATAGATACACCAAAAACTTATGAAGAATCTGTAGATTTTCAACTAGAGTTTTACTACCTAAGTCAAAGAGATAAGATGATAAAAAGTGTTGGGTATTATGACCTTAATGATAGTTCTATAAAAAGTGAAGTGATGTTGAAGGAGAAGTTAGAATATCTTGATATGCATCTTCAAAGATTAAAAACTACGACTGTAAATTTTGAATGCACTGACAAAGTTTCAAACTGTCAGTTTTGTACCTACAGTACAATTTGTCAAAGAGATTAATTGGTCAAAAATTTGCTATAATAAAAAAATTTTACAAAATAGGAGAAAGGGGAGAATATGAAAAATATATTATTTATAATTTTAATAGGTGTTGTATTTCTAGGATGTACAAAGAGATTGGAAACAAACCTTGATCCTTATGTAACAATGTATCAAAATAAAAAACAAAATATGCGTGTTAATTTTCTTGGAGTGAAAGATAAAAGAGATACAACTGTTGTTTCTACGGTTTTAGATGATGGTCTAGTTCAAGAACAATATGGAGTAAGTAATAATATAAAAATATGGTATAGGGAAGCTTTTATTCGAGAACTTAAAAATGTAGATATGTATGAAGATAATTTATCAGCAGTTGCTGTACTTGTTAATATAAAAAAAATAGAAGTAACATATAATAATGATAAGTTAGATAAGAAAAATATGCAGGCAAGGATAACTTTGGAGTTGCTTATAAAAAAAGGGAAGAAAACTATCACTTCAAATATATCAATTCAGCAAACAGCGTATAAATTAACTGTGTCAGATGCAAGTGATTTTGAAGATATTTTAAATGAAATAATGAAAGATTCTGTGTCTAAAACAGTTTCTATACTTATTAAAAAACTTCATGATAAATAATCTATGCAGCCATATTTAGCCCTAAAAGCCAGTGCAGGAAGTGGAAAAACTTTCGCTCTGACTGTTCGATATATTTCACTTCTACTTCTTGATGGAAATCCAAACGAGATATTAACACTTACTTTTACCAATAAAGCTGCAGCCCAAATGGCTCAGAGAATTTATGATACTCTTTTAAATCTTGGAAATGATGAGGCTATCTTAAGTGCTATTATTGAAGAAACGGGTTTATCAAAACAACAAATTATAGAGAAAAAACAACATCTTGTTGAGAAGTTTATCTCTAGTGAGTTAGCAATTTATACTATAGATAAGTTTATCAATAAAATATTGCGAGAGTTTAGTGGATATATAGGGATAAATGATGATTTTGATATTAAGTTTGATGATGAGGAGCTTTTACTTTATAAGTTTTTAACTTCACTTGATGAGACTCAGTTTGAATCACTTATTGCTTTTGCACATTTAGAAAATAAAAAACTCAACTCCATAGTAGAACTTTTCAAACTCCTTGAAGAAAAAAATGAAAAAAATGAGATAGTAAAATATCCAAAAGGAAGTTATGAAGCTGTAAAAATAGCAATTCTTGAAGATGCAAATAGTATCAAAGAGTTTGTAGATAAAAGTGACTTATCCAAGTCAGCATTTAATGCGGTTGATTTTAATAGTGTTGAGACACTTTTGGATAAGGGAAAAACTTGGCTTACAAAGATGAGTTTGAGTGAGTTTAGCTATTTTAAAAAAGCAAAACCACCAGTAGAACTTGATGAAAATTTAAGTCGTCTGAAGCAAAATATCACACTTTATTATCAAATACAAGAGAGTTATACACTAGAAAATCTTTTTAAAATCTTTGATGATTTTAAAAGCTTTAGAGATAAATATAATCGTCAGCGAAACTCTTTGGAATTTAGTGATATTACAAATATTGTTTATAAACTTCTTGAAAACCATATAGAGAAAGATTTTTTATATTTTAGACTTGATACAAAATATAATCATATCTTAATAGATGAGTTTCAAGATACTTCTACTTTACAGTTTAAAATTTTATTTCATCTTATTGATGAGATCATCTCTGGAAATCCAGAAGTTTTTAAAACATTTTTTTATGTGGGTGATATAAAGCAATCTATCTATAGATTTAGAGGTGGAACAAAAGAGCTTTTTGATTATGTGGCAACTGTATTTCATCCACTTTTAAAAGTAGAGCTTCTTGATACAAACTATAGAAGTAGTAATCATGTGGTAAATTTTGTGAATAATACTTTTCAAAATCTAGCAAACTATGAATATGATGCACAAAAAGTAAACTCTAAAATTGATGGTTTTGTGGAAGTTTGTAGTGTTAGTGATGAAAAAGAGCAATTTTATGATGAGGTGTATAAAAAAGTTGATGAACTTTTAATTGCAGGAGTGCAACCAAACAATATAGCCATTTTGACCTATACAAATGCAGATGTATTAGCAATCTATGAGTATCTAAAACAAAAAAAGCCAACACTAGATGTGGTTACTGAGATGACCTCAAAACTTATCAACCAAAATAATGTAAAAGCAGTAATAAATGCAGTGAAATATCTCTATTTCAAAGAAAATATTTATAAAGTAAATTTCAATAGTTTAGTAGGAAGAGAGTATTTTGAAAAGTTTAATTTCACCATTGATATAGAAACTACAGATTTAGTAACTATCATCAAAAAACTAAGCTACCACTTTGGGATAGTAGATGAAAATGTTATACGACTTATAGAACTCTCAAAGGGATATGAGAGTATCACAGACTTTGTGTACGATATAGATAAAGATGATACAGCAATGGTATCTCAAAATAAAACTGGTCTAACTATTTTAACAATATTCAAATCAAAAGGTTTGGAGTTTGATACAGTAATAGTATGTGATAGAGTGACAAGAAAAGTACCAAATAGAAGTTCTCTACTGTTTGAATACAACAATATAGAGCTCCAAAAAATTTACTACAAAAGAGCCAATAGGGAAAATTTTGATAGATTTTATGAAGAAGCCACAAGTAAAGAGAAACAACTAGTAGTTGCAGATGAACTCAATATCTTATATGTGGCATTAACTCGTGCTAAAAATAATATGATAGTACTTAAAAAAGAGAAAAGTAGTGTTTTTGACTATTTAGGAGATTTTAAAGTACAAATACTAGGGGCACTGTATCTTGCACCTCAAAAAGCAATTTATAAAGAACAAACAGCACAAATATCTTATCATCCGCAAAACTTTGGATATCAAGAGAAAGAGAAAACAACTTTAGAAGATAAAGATAATATCAAAGCTAGATATTTTGGGATAGCAACACACTATTGCTTGGAGATGATGAAAAGTTTTGATGAGGCAAGTTTAGAAAAAGCGATTCTTTTAACACAAAATAAGTTTATCAATTTATTGACAAAAGAGCAATTTAATGATATTTTTTCACGAATTAAACTTCTTATAGAAAATGAGGGGTTTCAAAATATTGTAAACAATAGCAACTTTACAAAAGAACAATCATTGATGTTTGAAAATGAACATAAGATTATAGATTTACTTGTACAAAAAGAGAATAGTTTTGTAGTTGTTGATTATAAGACAACAATAGGGCAGAGTTATACTCATATAGAACAGGTACAAAAATATGTAGAGGCTATAAAAGATATTGTGAAGTGTGAAGATGTAAAGGGCTATGTTGTCTATTTACAAAAAGAGAATATAGAGTTATTAGAGGTAAAGTATGAATAAAAGTTTAGTGACAAATGGTGTTGCATTTTTGATAGTGTTAGTTGGTTTTCTAACACATAACAGTATAGTATTAACAATTGGGCTTTTTGCTTTAAGTGGTGCTGTTACAAATTGGTTAGCTGTGCATATGTTATTTGAGAAAGTTCCGTTTCTTTATGGAAGTGGTGTGGTTGAGAATAGATTTAAAGAGTTTAAAACCTCTATTCATAGCTTAATTATGGAGCAGTTTTTTACAAAAGAAAATCTTGATAAGTTTTTTCAAAGTGAATTAAGCAGAGATGATAAAAAATTTGATTTTACAAATTTGATTAATAGTACAGATTTTTCCATTGCATTTGAAAGTTTAAAAAGTGCCGTTATGGAATCAAGTTTTGGTGGAATGCTTGGGATGTTTGGTGGGGAAAAAGCACTAGAGCCACTTAAAGAACCATTTGAAATCAAGATGAAAAAAGCTATCAATGAGATAGTACATACAGATACTTTCCAAACAACACTTCAAAAAAGTTTATCAAATCAAAATATTACAGAGGATATAGCTGGTAAAATAGATACAGTTGTAACACAAAGACTTGATGAACTCAATCCAAAAATGGTAAAAGAGTTAGTGCAACATATTATTAAAGAACATCTAGGATGGCTTGTAGTTTGGGGTGGTGTTTTTGGTGGAGTTATTGGACTTCTTGGATCATTTGTTATATAAGGATAGATGAAAATGACATTTAAGCAAAAGATTATAGAGATAAGAGAATCGAGATGGTTCTCCAATCTTACTACTGGGATAATATTATTTTATGCAGCAGCTTTAGGATTTAAAACTATTGATCAAGTTGCTGAGCCTTTTGGGTGGTTATTTTATAGTATAGATATGTTTATCACTGTTTATTTTTTAATAGAGATTATTATTAAACTATCTGCGGAAGAAAGATGGCAAAACTTTTTTAAAGATGGTTGGAACATATTTGATTTTGTTATTGTGGTTATCACTTTAATTCCACTAGAAAACTCTTCGTTTGCAGCAATTGCCAGATTGATGAGGATTTTTAGAGTTTTAAGACTTTTAAATGCAAGACCAGAACTCAAAAAAATCATAGATATGTTAATAGGAGCTATTCCTGCTATCGTTGACATAGTTATTTTGATGTTTATTATTTTTTATATCTATGCAATTGTTGGAAATTTTTTCTTTGAGGAACTTGAATCTGGACTTTGGAAAGATTTCTTAACCTCTATGTTGACACTGTTTAGAGTTCTTACCTTTGAAGATTGGACAGATGTTATGTATGAAGCTATGGTTTTACATAGTTGGGCTTGGGCTTATTTTGTAAGTTTTGTTATCATAGCTGCATTTGTATTTTTTAATCTATTTGTTGCTGTTATTATTGATGAGATGCAAAAAATAAATAGTGAACATACCGATGAGCAATTAGATAGGGAAGAGGAAAAGTTAGATTTACTTTTAGAAAAAGTGACACAGCTACAAGACGAGATACAAGAATTAAAACAAAAGAAATAGAGAGTTATGAATAAAATATTTAACCATATAAAAAATAGTAAAGAGACACAACTTTTAATAGTAGCGGATGAAAAACAAGCAAATATAGCACGAGATTGTGCAAGTTTCTTAGGAAAAAACCCTTTTGTATTAAGTGATTTACGAGCAAATTTTGGAGATGATTTACTCTCTTTTTCTGATGAGATTAAGGAGTTAACGGCAACGCTTCAAGAGTATCATAAGTATAAAAAACAAGATAAAATTCTTATCTCACCGATTCGAACTATTTCGTATCCTTTACCAAATGAAAATTGTTTTGATAGCTTAACATTAGAGTTTGGGGAAACTATTGATTTAGATGAGTTAAAAGAGAAGCTTTATAATTGGGGATACTATTTTGTTGATATTGTATCAGAACAAGGTGAGGTATCTATTCGTGGGGATATAGTTGATATTTGTCCTCCACACGAAGAGTATGGATATAGAATCAGTTTATTTGATACTGAGATTGAAAGTATTCGGAAATTTGATGTGGAAAATCAAAAGTCGTTTAAAGAGGAACTAGAAAACTTTACACTTTCTGCTTCTTTTTTAGCTTTAGATGAACAAAAGTTAGAAGTTTTAAATGAGAAAATAGAAAATAGCAATATAGATGTATTTCAAAAAGATATACACTCACTTGGGTTTTGGTTTTTAGATGATGATGCTACTTATTATACAGAAAAACTAAAAAGTGTTATTACCAAAGAAGCGTTAGTTGAGGTAGAAGAGGCATATATCTTTGAAGAGAAAAGGGTAGAGAAAGAAAAACTACTTAGTATTCCCCCTTTAAATGAAGATGAGACTTATAAAAAAATTGATGTAGCTAATATAGAGGAGTTTTTAAAGTTTCATAGTGGAAAAAAAGTCACTATTATCTCTTCTACTGAAGGAAAAATTCGCTCTCATGACTTAGATATCTCTGATAAAAGTATTAACTATAAAATAGATTATCAGGTAATAAATCTTGTAAGTGATGAAGAGGTTATTATCTCTTTAAATAAAGAGGTTAAAAAGAAACGAAAAAAGAAACCAAAAATCGTTCTTGATGAGCTTCAAAAAGATGATTTTGTAGTCCATGAAGTGCATGGAATAGGGCAGTTTAAAGGAATAGAACCTGTTACTATTATGGGTGCAAAGAGGGATTTTGTAATAGTTCAATATGCTGGAGATGATAGACTTTTAATCCCTGTTGAAAATATAGGGATTATTGATAGGTATTTGGCAGATAGTGGAAGTATAGCTACAGTTGATAAGCTTGGTAAGGGAAGTTTTGCAAAACTGAAATCAAAAGTAAAAGAGAGACTTTTTGCGATAGCTGGAGATATTATAGCACTTGCTGCAAAACGAGAACTTACAAAGGGAATCTATATAGATACTTCAAAAGAGGAGATACAGCTTTTACAAAACCAAGCTGGATTTGAATACACAAAAGATCAAAATAGAAGTATCAAAGAATTTTTATCTGATATTTCTAGTGGTTTAGTTATGGATAGACTCTTAAGTGGTGATGTTGGATTTGGGAAAACAGAAGTTGCTTTAAATGGTATGTTAGCAACTGTTTTAAATGGATATCAAGCATTGTTTGTATGTCCTACAACACTACTAGCAAGTCAGCATTTTGAGGGGATTAAAAAAAGACTTGAACCATTTGGTGTAAAAGTAGCTAAACTTGATGGAAGAACCGTGACTAAAGATAGAAACAGTTTAAAAAAATCTTTAGAAGAGGGGCATATAGATATAGTTGTAGGTACCCATGCACTTCTAAGTGTTAAGACACACAATCTTGGTCTTGTAGTAATAGATGAAGAACATAAATTTGGGGTAAAACAAAAAGAGAAATTAAAAGAGCTACGAAGCGATGTACATATTTTTTCTATGAGTGCTACACCAATTCCAAGAACCCTTAATCTTGCATTATCTAAAGTAAAAGGGATGAGTAGTTTACTCACTCCTCCAAGTGAAAGACTTGGGGTGCGAAGTTTTGTAAAAGAGTATGATAAAAAACTTATCAAAGAGATAATCTTAAGAGAGAAGCGTCGTGGTGGACAGCTTTTTTATATCTATAATAATATTGCAACGATTGAAACAAAAAAACAAGACTTACTAGAGATAATACCAAATTTAAAAATAGCAGTGATGCACTCAAAAATTACACCAAAACAAAGTGAAGAGACTATCGAAGCTTTTGAAGCAGGAGAGATTGATATACTTCTTGCAACTAGTATAGTAGAATCAGGTCTTCATTTGCCAAATGCAAACAGTATGATAATCGATGGTGCTGATAGATTTGGTATTGCAGATTTACATCAGCTTAGAGGAAGAGTTGGAAGAAGTGATAAAGAGGGGTATTGTTACTTCTTAGTTGAGGATAAAAAAACTATCACAAAAGATGCAATACGAAGGCTTCTAGCTCTTGAAAGTAACTCCTATTTAGGAAGTGGTACAGCGTTAGCACATCAAGATTTAGAGATACGAGGTGGTGGAAATATTATTGGGGAAGCGCAAAGTGGTCATATCAAACAAATAGGATATGGTCTTTATCTCAAAATGTTAGAAGAAGCAATTGCAACTTTGAGTGGTGAAATCAAAGAGGAAACACAAGAGGTTGATATTAAGCTAAGTATTACGGCTTTTATTTCAAGTGATTATATTAGTGAAGATAGAGTACGACTTGAACTCTATAGACGACTAAGTCGTGCAGAGTCTAAAAAAGAGGTATTTGAGATACAACACGAGATGGAAGATAGATTTGGAAAACTTGATTTACCTACAAAACAGTTTATAGAGCTTATAATTATAAAGATAAATGCACTGGAAAAACATATCAAAACTATAAGTAATTATGATATGAACATAACAATAGTGTATAATGATGAAACAAAAGAAACAATCAAAGCAAATAGTAGAGATGATGATGATCTTATCAATGCTACTATGAATTATTTGACAAAAAAAGGAAAATAAAATGGAACAACTCAATACGCAAGCTGAACAACCGCAACAAAGTAGCAATATTTTAGTATATACACTTATCTCAATAATAGTTATATTATTGATTTATATAGGATATATTTATAAAACAAAAGTGGTTCTTTCTCAAGATAAATTAGATGAACAATATATTAAAAAAGAGAGTGTAGTATTTGATAACTTACCTACTTATATTCAAAATGAGTATGTGCTAAAATCACAATATGATTACAAAGTAAATGAGTATGAAGCAGAAATTTCAAATTTTACTAACAAAGTAAAACTAGAAGATACAATTACAACACCAAAAGTTGTTGAGAAAATCATAGAAGTAGAAAAAGTAGTAGAAGTTCCAAAAGTAGATGCAATAAATACAGCAATTCCTTCTTTTACACAAGGTGTTGAAGCCCAAAAAACAATAGAAGCAAAAGAACATTTTGAAACATATACTTGTAAAACGCTTAAAAGTGGAAGTGAATATATCACTCTTAAGTGTAAAAATGATCTTAAAAACTTTATAGAAAAACATAAAGATGCAAAAAGATTTGAAGTGATTGGATTAGTGGATAAACAAGAGTTTAAATTAATTGAAAAGTTAGAAGATGTTTATGGAAAAGTAAGATTAGGCAACCTTGCTAAATATTCACAAACTGGACTTTCAAGACAAAGAGTTATTGAAGCAACTTGGATAATCAAAAAATATATCCCTAAAAATATTTCAGTTGATACAGTAAACTATACAGTAACAGGAAAAAATAAAAGAGGATTTGTAGTTAGAGCTTATAAATAATGCTTTATGATATAGCGATAATTGGAGCAGGTGCTAGTGGTCTTATGGCTGCAAGTAGATTTCAAGATAAAAAAACTTGTATCATTGATAAAAATCCTACAATAGGTGCAAAAATAAAAATAAGTGGTGGAGCAAAGTGTAACATCACAAATAAATATTTGAGTAGTGATTATTATCTTGGTGATAAAAACTTTATAGAAACAGTTTTTAAAAAATTTGACAACAAAAAATTACTCTCATTTCTTAACCAAAATGGTGTATATCCAACAATAAATGAAAAAATAGTCAAAGGGACATATTTTTGTAAGAGTAGTGATGAACCTATAATGATGTTTAGAAAACTTATCTCAAAATCAAAATTATACCTTGATACAGAAGTTCAAGATGTGGAATATGAAGATGGGAATTTTATTATACAAACATCAAGAGGTATTATTCAGTCAAAAAAACTTATAGTAGCTTCTGGTGGACTTTCTTATGCTACACTTGGTGCTACAAATATAGGTTTTAAAATAGCAGAAAAATTTGGACATACGGTAACCAGATTAGATCCAGCACTTGTGGGTTTTACTGTGCAAAAACCAGAATTTTGGTTTAAAGAGTTAAGTGGCTTATCAATAGATGCAAAAATAAAAGTTGAAAATAAAGTTTTAGAAGGAAAAATGCTTTTTACTCATAAAGGCTGTAGTGGTCCTGTAGTTTTAAGTACATCATTGTATTGGAAAAAAGGAAATATTAGCATAGATTTTGCCCCTTATAAAACAAGCTATCTTCCAAAACGCTTTAAGCAGGCTATAAAAAATATAGATGTTGATATCCATAATTATCAAATGGCACCAGCAGGAAATTTTGGCTATACAAAAGCTGAGGTGACAAAAGGTGGAGTTTTAACTTCGCAATTAGAAAATAGTCTAGAAAGTAAGTACCAAAAAGGTCTTTATTTTATAGGAGAAGTACTAGATGTTACAGGAGAATTAGGGGGATATAATTTCCAATGGGCATTTAGTAGTGGATATTATGTATATAATTAATTATTATATAATCACTTATCAGATATAATCTTTGAAATTAAAAAAAAGTTAAGGGTTGTTATAATGTTTTTTTCGAATAAAGCTAAAGAGGAAGAATGTGAATTACTAAAGTCAAAAGTTCAAGAGCTTGAAGAAAAATTAGAGCAATTAGAACAAAAGAATAAAAATGAAGTTGCAAATGTAACTAGTAGTTTTGAAGATAAAATATCAAGTTTAGAACTTGAAAAAAATAGATTGCACAAAATTGCTTCATTCTCTACAAATGAAGCAATTGTTGCTATAGATAAAAGCAATAAAATTATTTTTTCAAATGATAAAGCAAATCAGAATATTAAAAACCATAATCAGTTATTAGATATTGTTTCTAAAAATGGAGATAGAATTATAATAGAAGATTGTGAGGCTAAGCTTGAATACAAAAATGATGATGATATTACAATAGTATCATTAGTAAAAACATCAATTCATGATAATGCAGATGATGGGCTTCTTCATAAGCACAATGAAAACATCAACCATTCTTTGACAGATACTCAAGGTGTTTATCAAGAATTACTAGAAGAACTTGATAGTATGTCAAAAGAATCAAAAGAAACAGCTTCAGGTTCAAATGAAGGTTTAGAGTTAACAAAAAATATTGTAAATGATACAGAAAACTTGAATAATCAGATAATTACAGAAAATGAGATTGTAACAAACTTAGTACAAAAAAGTGATGATATTGCACAAGCTATTACTGTGATTGACCAAATTTCATTTCAAACAAATATACTTTCTTTAAATGCAGCAGTTGAAGCTGCTACTGCTGGTGAAGCTGGTAAAGGTTTTGCTGTTGTTGCACAAGAGGTAAGAAATCTAGCTAGTAGAAGTGCGGATGCAGCAAAAG
The DNA here is from genome assembly GCA_963667095.1 of Arcobacteraceae bacterium. GTDB lineage: Bacteria > Campylobacterota > Campylobacteria > Campylobacterales > Arcobacteraceae > JAIOSF01. Next base: position 1,224,106 of record OY762960.1, read on the forward strand.
AGATTAAAGATGTTGTTGTCTCTATTCAAGAAGAAACTGCAAGAATGAAAGATAGCTCTGATATAGTAGCAAAAGTTGTTATTGAGACAAAAGATAGAGTTGATATCTTAATCAAACTTATGAATTCATTTCAAAAAAATGCAGGAAGAAGTGTATTTGAAGTAGAAGCTATAAGTAATAAAATATTTGTAAACTTAGCAAAACTTGATCATGTTATTTATAAAAATAATTTATATCAATTATTATTTGGTGAAAGTAATAACTTTAAACCAACAGAACATACAATGTGTAGACTTGGTAAGTGGTATGATTCTGGATTAGGAAAAACTGAATTTGGTACAACCAAGTCATATACAAGTTTAAATGTACCACATAAAGCAGTACATGATGAAGCAAATGCATTAGCCCAAGAGTGTGCAGGAAGTTCAGTAGTATGTTCTAAGTCAATAATTGAAGATAAGATTTCTAAAATTGAAGTTGCGAGTCAACAAGTTTTTGAGACTTTAGATCATATGTTAGAAGAAAAAAATGATCAAATAATGAAGCTTGCGGCAAAAGATTTATTTGATAATAAAAAGGAGTAGATGATGAAAAAAGATGTGTACAAAGTAGCTATAGTAGATGATGAAACAGAAATATTAAGTATGATTCAGAGATTTTTAAATAGAAGTGAAAAATATCAGGTTACAACATTTTCAAACCCTATAACGGCAGTTGAAAGTATAGATAAAAGTTATGATATGGTTCTTTTAGATATCATGATGCCTCAAATGAACGGTCTTGATGCTTTAGAAAAAATTATGGAAAATAACCCTGATCAAAAAGTTATTATGATGACAGCATATTCTACTCTTGATAAAGTGTTAAAGTCCCATAAGCACGGTGCAACACATTATTTAATGAAACCATTTGATTCATTACAAGCAATTGAATCAAAAATAAACGAAGTATTATTAGATTAATCTTTTTTTAAATATTTGAATTTCAAAATTAGATGATAAAGTTGCAGTTTAATATAAAGCTTTTTGGCTTATTTGTAATACTTGGGTTTTTAACTTCAAGTTTTACAATAGCTTTAATATCTAATCTTGGGCCCAATAGATATTTAGAATTATTTGTAATAATTTTTTTATCTTCCATTATAGTTTCTATTTTTTTATCATATTTTTTATCCATACCTTATTTAAAAATAAAAGAAAACCTAGATACAAAACTTCAAAAAAAAACATCTGAACTTGAAACATCTTTAGGATTAGTAGATAAGTATATTATACGAACAATTACTGATACAAAAGGGATAATTACTGATGCAAATAAGGCTTTTTGTGATATCTCTGGTTACAATGAATCTGAGTTAATAGGAAATCCTCATTCTCTTATAAGAGACCCTGATATGCCAAAATCAGTTTTTAAAGAACTTTGGGAAACTATAAAAGCTGGTAAAAGTTGGTCTGGTGAAGTAAAAAACCGAAAAAAAGATGGCAGTTTTTATTGGGTGAAAGCATATATTGAGCCAATCTTTGATGATACTCACACAATTATAGGATATAGTGCTATTAGGCAAGATATTACAGACAAAAAAAGACTTGAATTTCAAATAGAACAAAATGAGGCCATTATCAAGTTTGCAAATAGTGGTGTGGGAACATTAGATTTAGAAGGTAATTTTTTAACTGTTAATAGTTATTATACGAAACTTTTTGGTTATACCACTGATGAAATGATAGGTAAAAACTGTATCGAAATGGCAGCTGAAGGTTATAAAGAAGTAGCAAAAGAAGCTTTAGAAATTGCCAATAAAACAGGTATAATTACACAACTGGATAAGTCATGTATAGATAAATATGGTAATGAAATTAACATTGAGATGTCTTTAAACCTTTTACCTGATAAAAAAAGCTTTGTTGTTGTTATTAACTCTCTTGAAGATAAAAAGAAGTTAGAAAATTTAAATAAATCATTAAATAAAAAAATAACACAAGAAGTTGAAAAAAGTACAAAACAGATGGAATTAATCCAAAAAGAGCAATTACAAAGTGTAAAATTAAGTTCAATAGGAGCAATTGCTGCAGGTATTACACATGAAATAAATACGCCACTTACTTATATAAAAGGTAATTTTGAGTTGATGAATTATGATATAAATGATTTAGAAGATGGTGAAGTTAAACAAAGAATGCAAAGTGATGCTATAAAAATTTTTGATGGAATAGATAGAATTGCAAATATTATTGAATCAATGAAAGAAGTTTCTCAAGTTGCAAGTGAAGAAAAAGATGTAATAAATATTTATAATACTATTATTACAGCTTTAACTGTAAGCTACAATAGTGCAAGTCAAATTACAAATTTATATTTAAATAAAGAACTTTTTACAATTAATATGGATAAAAATAAATTTATTTTTAATTCTAAAATTCAAAAACAGCGTTTAGAACAAGTTTGGATAGTTATTATTAAAAATGCTTTAGATCAATTATTACATATGGATAATTATGAAGAAAGAAAACTAGAGATAGATATTTCAAATGAAAATGATATCATAATTGTGAAGTTTAAAGATAATGGTGGTGGTATTGATGAATCTATACTGAATACAATATTTGAACCATTTAGTGGTTTAAAAAAACATGGTGGTATTGGGGTTGGTTTAAATATTGCAAAAAAAATAGTTGAAGATCAAAATGGTGAAATAACTGCATATAATGAAGATAATGGTGCAGTTTTTGAAGTAAGATTACATGCTTGTTAAGGGTAAAGATTGAGAATAGCGTTTATTGGTGATATAGTTGGACGACCAGGAAGAAAGATAATTAAACAAAATTTAGAAAGATTAAGAGAATCTCATAATATTGATGTGGTGATAGCAAATGGGGAAAATGCAAGTCATGGTTTTGGCTTGACTGTTAAAAATGCACAGGAACTTTTTAATTGTGGTATTGATGTGATTACAGGTGGCAATCACTCTTGGGATAAAAAAAAAGACATTTTAACTTTACTTGAAACAAAACCTGTTTTAAGACCAGATAATTATCCCGATGATGTAGCTGGAAGTGGTGTTCTTAAAATAGATATAGGAGATACTAAACTTGCTATTGTAAATTTAATGGGATTATATACAATGCCACAAGTTTTAAATCCTTTTACACATGCGGTAGAGATTATAGAACAATTACACAATGAAGGTATAAAACATATATTTATAGATTTTCACGCAGAAGTAACAGCTGAAAAAAGAGTTTTAATGCAGATGTTAAAAGGAAAAGTAAGTGCAATTTGTGGTACTCATACACATGTGGGAACAGATGATTTAGAAGTTACTGATGGGACATTTTATGTAACTGATGTAGGGCTTACAGGATGCAGAGACAATGTTATAGGGATGGATAGTAAAGTTCCTATTGAAAAAGCATTAACTGGACTTGGGGGACATTTTGATGTACCAAATAATTGTAAAATGATTATGCAGATAGTTCTTATAGATATAAATGAAAATGGTATGGCAACAGATGGATTTAAATTGAAACTATTTGATGATAAAGATGAAATAATTTCAAAAGCTGTTGTAAATTAAAAATTAGATAAAATTGTTAGTAAATCAATACAATAATCAAAAGGTCTAAATATGATTATAATTCCTCAAACAAAAGGTGGAGTTGGTAAATCAACTGTTGCTATGCAAGTTATCGCACCTTATTTATATAAGAAGCATGGTAAACCTATTACATATATTGAGATAGATGATGAGAATAATGATTCTCAAAGTTTTACAAGAACTGAAATAGTGAATAAAAAAATGTTGAGTACAAATAAGCTTACTCAACTAGATGAACTTATACTTATGGATGACAATCATCAAGTAATAGTGGATGTTGGAGGAAATAAAACATCTTCACTTGTATTAGATGAGATTGCAAAAGTTGGTTCTTTTAATAATGTAAAATGGATAGTTCCTATGGGTGATGGTGAACTTGATGGGAAAAATGCAATTGCTACTATGAAGAAGCTACGAAAAATAGAAAGAAATTCTACAGATAATTTATTTTTTGCACTAAATAGAGCAATTTCTATAGAGCAAGATTATTTAGAAGAGCAATTTATTAACTTTTTTGGACACAAATACTTAGGAAGTGATTCAACAATCACAGATTTTGTAAAAGATCCAAAATATTTTGCAGTAAAAAATGATAAAGTTATAACAATGAGTAGATATCTCGGAAGTACAGTTTGGGAAATGGCACATAACAATACAGATTTTGCACAAAAAGCTGTAGAAGCTAAAGAATCAGGAGATGTTGAAGCTGCAAGAAAATATCTTTTTTTTAGAAGACTACAAACAGAAGCTAAAGATTATGTTTTAAATAATCTCAATGGTATTTTTTGTACTCTAGATAGATGGATAGATATAAAAAAGTAAACTAAGGTTAATCAATATGAGTGATATGAGTTTTAAACAAGCTAAAGAATTAACAGAACAGTTTGAGATGGCTGAGATAACATTAACTCAAACATTAAAAAGAGTTGATAGAGCAACAGAAAATTTTGATAAAACTCTTATCCATCAAGAAAAAATATTACGAGCGATACCTCAAATGGATAAGAAGTTAGAGTTTATGAAAATCATTGTAGCTTTAAATATAGGATTTATTGTAGGTTTATTAGTTTCAAAATATTTAATATAAATTAAGGTAAAAAATTGGCAGAAGAAAATAGAGATAATCAAGAAGATATAGTTAAAATGTTTAATGATATTGCTAAAACTTATGATTTAGCAAATAGAATATTAAGTATGGGAATTGATAAAATATGGAGAAGAAAAGCTTGTAATATAGCTTTTAGTCTTTATGGGAAAAAACACCTCTCTCGAATAGTTGATGTAGCTTGTGGTACAGGTGATTTAATGATTGACTGGGAAAATATTGCTAAAGTAAATGGGATAGAGATTGATGAAATAATTGGTATTGACCCAAGTGTAGGTATGATGGAAGTTGGAAAAACAAAAATACCACATAGAACTTTTATAGAAGCAGGGGCTGAATCAATGCCTTTAGAAGATGAAAGTACAGATATCATATCAATATCATATGGGATTAGAAATGTTGTTAAACGTAAAGAAGCATTAAGTGAATTTGCAAGAGTTTTGAAAAAAGACGGCTTGTGTGTAATTTTGGAATTTACTCGAAATGATAAGAATAATGTTTCTTCAAAATTAACAAAATTTTATATGAATAAACTTATGCCTCATATTGGAGGATTAGTATCTAAAAATAAAGATGCTTATACCTATTTACCAGAATCTATAGAAGCTTTTATTACAACACAACAGATGTGTGAAGAATTAAAAAGTGCAGGTTTAGAACCTATCTTTGTAAAAGGCTATTCTATGGATATGAGTACAACTTTTATTGCTAGAAAGATTTAATGCAAACTGCAATTAGTGTATCTACATTAAATGAACAAATTAAAGGTATTTTAGAAACTACTTTTAGTTCTGTATATGTAGAGGGTGAAATATCTAATTTAACATATCATAATAGTGGGCATATCTATTTTAGTATAAAAGATAATAAGTCAACTATCTCTTGTGTGATGTTTAGAGGGAATGCTCAATATTTAAAGTTTCGATTAGAAGTTGGTGCTAAAATTGTTGTAAGTGGAAGTATAACAGTTTATACACCAAGAGGAAACTATCAACTTCTGTGTCAAAAGATTGAACCATCAGGGGTAGGCGCTTTAGCACTAGCTTATGAGCAATTAAAAACAAAATTACAAATCAAAGGTTACTTTGATAAATCAATTAAAAAGCAACTTCCAAAATTTCCAGATGAAATATATATAGTTACTTCAAATACAGGTGCTGCAATAGAAGATATGAAAAAAGTTTTAGCTCATCGTTACCCAATAGCTAAAATGATTTTAATACCAGCATTAGTCCAAGGAGAGGGTGCAAAAGAGAATATAGTAAGAGCAATCAAATTTGCAGATACTTTAGCAACTCAAAATTCAAAATTAAACATTCAAAATTTAATAATTGTTGGAAGAGGTGGAGGAAGTATAGAAGATCTTTGGGCATTTAATGAAGAGATTGTTGCGGATGCAATATTTCAAGTAGCAACACCCATAGTAAGTGCTGTTGGACATGAAAGTGACTTTGTAATTTCTGATTTTGTTGCAGATATAAGAGCTAGTACTCCATCAAATGCCATTGAGATAGCAACTCCAGATATCAATGAGTTAAGAATCTATCTTGATAGTTTATATAATGACTTTAATCAAAAATTTAAAACTATTTTATTTCATAAAGAACAACAATTAATACATGTTTTTAAAAGCTTTGAACAGCACTCTTTAGAAAAAAGATTTGATTTTGTAAAATCAACAATTGATCAACTTAAATACCAATTCAATACAACATTTAATCAAGTATTAAAAGTAAAACAAGATGATATTAAGAGGTTAGAAAGTAGTTTTCATTTAAATAATCCAAGTAAAAAAGATAAAAAAGGGTTTGTACAATTAACAAAAGATAATATACTCACAGATATTAAGAGTTTGGAACCAAAAGATATTATATCTTTAGAAAGTTCAACAACTGTAGTACATTGTGAAGTAATTGATAAAAAAGTTATTGAGTATTAAGAGAAAAGTAGATAAACTATAATTAAAATATCTTATATATTTATAAAGGTTTTAAAATGGTGGAAAAGTCGTTAAGTAAAAGTATAGCACAGAGACTTATAGGTGTAGCTATAGCCTTTTTATTAGTCGCTGTATTTGTTGGTTATATAATTATTGATGGCATTAAAACAGATGTTTTTAAAAGTGCAAAAAATAACTTAATAAATATGTTAGATGAAAGAATTGCTGGAAAACAATTAGCTGGTATTACAAATGCTGTTTCAATTTCGCAAAATACAGTTTTAAAAGAAGCCTTAACAACTCAAAATAGAGATTTAGCTATAGGTGCTATAAAAGATATCTCATCAAGTATGAAAGATGGAACACCTTTTAAAAATATCAAAGTACATATTCATGATAAAAATGTACACTCTTTTTTAAGAAACTGGAAACCAACAAAATTTGGTGACGATTTATCTTCATTCAGAGCAACTATTGTTGCTGTGAAAAATACAAAAAAACCTTTATCTGCTATAGAAGTTGGAAGAGTTGGACTTGTTATGAGAGGACTTTCTCCTATTATGGACAATGGAAATTACATAGGTTCGTTAGAATTCATTATGGGATTTAACTCTGTTGTAAAGAATTTTAAAAAAGATGATGAAGAGTTATTAGTATTGATGGATGGAAAGTATAAAAGAGGAGATGCTTTAACTTCTGAAGTACAAGTTCAAAATTACTTTATATCTCAAAAAGTAATAAATAAAAAATTTCAAAATTCAGCATCTAAAATTGACTTCAAGGTTCTAAAGTCTACAGGTATGTATACAGATGATAAATACTTTTATACTTATACTCCAATTAAAGATATTAAAGGAAATGAGATTGGTATCTATCTTGTTGGTAAAAGTATCCATATAATTGATGAACTTGTAGATAAGTCTACTGGTATAGTACAGTTAATGATAGGAATCATGGTTATTATGATTATTAGTTTGATTATAACTACACATATTGTTGTGAAAAAAATAGTTGTTGGTGGAATAGAAAAGTTTAATAAGCAATTTCAAGTATTTTTAGATTTTTCTCAATTTAAAACTAATAGATATGTGAAATCAGAAGTAACAGGAAATGATGAAATATCTTTAATGATTCAACAATTAAATGAGACTGCTTCTGCAGTAACGAAACAGTTACAAGATGATATGAAGGTAATGGGTGAGATTGTTTTAGTTTCTGATAAAGTTGAACAAGGGATATATGGCTGCAGAGTAAATGCTAAAACAAAAAATCCTATGATTCAAACATTAGGAACGACTATTAATAAAATGATAGATGCACTAGCTAGAGATATGGTTCAATTAAGAGAAACACTTGAACAGTATTCACATGATGATTATAGAAATAAAGTAACTATAGCTTCTAATTTAAAAGCCGATATGAGAATAGTACTAGAAAGCGTAAACACCCTAGGGGAATCACTATCAAATAGCGCAAAAATGAACCTAACAAACGGAGAGCACTTAGAGAATAGCTCATCAACAATGACTCAAAGTGTAACAAACTTAGCAAATAAAGCAAACCAACAAGCAGCTTCCTTAGAAGAAACAGCAGCAGCAGTAGAAGAGATAACAAGTATTACTAGAAATAATGCCAATAATGCAGTCAAAATGTCAGAACTTGGTAGTACAGTAAAAACAGAAGTTTCAAATGGTATGAACTTAGCAAATGAAACATCAAGCTCAATGGATCAAATTAATGAACAAGTAACAGCTATTAATGAAGCAATAACAGTAATAGACCAAATAGCATTCCAAACAAATATACTTTCACTAAATGCAGCAGTAGAAGCAGCAACAGCAGGGGAAGCAGGGAAAGGGTTCGCAGTAGTAGCCCAAGAAGTGAGAAACTTGGCTTCAAGAAGTGCAGATGCAGCAAATGAGATAAAAGCACTCGTAGAATCAGCAGCAAATAAAGCAAACCAAGGGAAAAAAGTAAGTGATAATATGATTACAGGATATGAATCACTTAATGAGAACTTTAATCAAACAATAGAACTTATAGAAGATGTAAGTAGAGCTAGTAAAGAACAGATGACAGGGATAGAACAAATAAATGATGCAGTAACAATGCTAGATAGAGTAACCCAAGAGAATGCAAGTGAAGCAAATTCCGTAGCTCAAATAGCACAAGATGTAAGTAAATTGGCAAATGAATTAGTTTCAGATGCACAAGCTAAGAAATTTAACTAGAAAGGAATTAGTATGGCAGGTGAAATAGTATTAGATGATTACGCATTCCTAGTAAGTGAGACAGATAGTAAAGGTGTAATCAAATTTGCAAATGATGATTTTTGTAAAATAGCAGGATATAGTTTAGATGAACTTATAGATAAACCACATAATATGGTAAGACATCCAGATATGCCAAAAGCAGCATTTAAATCACTTTGGGATACAGTACAATCTGGAAATGTCTGGACAGGATATGTAAAGAATGCAACAAAAGATGGAGGATACTATTGGGTATTCGCAACAGTATTTCCATTTGAGAGTTGTGATGGAGGGAAAGGTTATCTTTCATGTAGAAGAAAACCTAGTCGTGAAGAGATTGCTGAGCATGAAGCTTTATATAAGCAGTGGAAAGCAACTGAATAGTAAAATTTAATAATTAAAATAAGGGAAATAAAATGGCAGAAAAACAATTTAATAGTATGAATTCAGATGAGTATATGACGTTTATCTTAGGTGAGATGAAATATGCAGTTGAGTTACCAAAAATTAGAGAGATTTTAACATATCCAGAACTTATCACGATATTACCAAATACAAAAGATTGGGTAAAGGGTCTTATTAACTTAAGAGGGGAAGTTGTACCTATCTTAGATATTAGAATCAAATTTAATACTGGTAAAGTAGAATACAATGAAAATACAGCTGTAATAGCGGTAATTACAAATGACAATAGAATGTTAGGATTAGTTGTAGATAAAGTAGATGATGTACAAAAACTAGATAACTCATCATTGTATCCAGTTTCAGATATGGGTTCTGGTATTCCAGCAAAGTATTTAAAAGGTTTTGTAAGACTAGAAAATAATCAAATGCTTGTTATTATGGATGTTGAAACAGTTGTTCATAAAGAGGAATTAAAAGCGTAACTCTCTATACGCTTTATTTCTTGAAGTTAGATAAGGTTGTAAGAAGTTCGTAAGAGTTTCTTATAGTATCTTTTTCATTATGATTAGTAAATCCCCAGTTTACTAAAATACCATCAACATTAGCAGCTTCTGCTGCTCTCATATCTTTTAAGCTATCACCAACTACGACAGAATGGTGATGGTGTTTATTTAATTCATTTAAAGTTTTTAATACCATATCAGGATGTGGTTTTGGATTTTTTACACAAGAAGCTCCAATAACAGTATCAAAATATTTATCAATCTTAAGGTGATTTATCATTTTTACAGCAAAATCTTTTGATGCATTTGTTGCTATAGAAAGTGTAAAGTCATTTTTTAATGTTCCTAGTAACTCTTCAATACCTTCATATAATTTTATATCTTTTATACAGTTTTCATTATAGTATTGTGTAAATAGTTCAGTTTGTTGTGGTGTAAATTCTTTTGTGCCATAGAAGTACTCGGAAGAGTTAATATCTGGATTATTTAGCTGTTCAAGCATCAACTCTTTAGATATCTTTTCTAATCCAAGTTCACTTCGTACGAAGTTAATAGTGTTTGCTATTACATCCCCACTATTAATAAGTGTACCATCCATATCAAAAATAATAAGTTCTTTGTGTTGCATTTTTAATCCTGTGAATTTTATGAGAATTATACCTAAACTAATTTAACAGAAGAATGACAATGAATAATTAAAAGTTTTTTTTGAAGAAGGAGCATACGAAAGTATGCGACTGATGAAAGAGTTGCTTTATCGCCGATAATGGGCGAAAAGCTTACTACTTAACTTTTTCTAGATACTCGCCTTTTTGCGTATCACATTTGATGATATCACCTTCAAGTAAATGAAAAGGTATCTGTACAACAGCACCACACTCTAAAGTAGCAGGTTTTTTACCACCTTGAGAATCACCTTTAAAGTTTGGTGGAGTTTCAACAATTTTCATCTCTACAGTTGCAGGTGGTTCAACAGTGATTGCTTCACCTTTAAAAAACATCATATCAACATTCATACCATCAATAATCCATTTTTCTGTTTCTCCAACTTGATCATATGTTAATCCAATTTGTTCATAAGTATTTGTATCCATAAATTGCATCATATCACCATCATCATACAAAAATTGCATTGTTTTTTGTTGTAAATCAGGTGTTTCAAACTTATCACCTGCATGAAATGTTTTTTCAATAGTTTTACCATTTAGATAGTTTTTGATTTTACATCTTACAAATGCTGCACCTTTTCCTGGTTTAACATGAGCATAATCTGTAATTTTGTATGGAATACCATCAACTTCTATTTTAAGACCTTTTTTTAAGTCTCCCATCCCTAATGCCATAATTATTCCTTAAATTTGTGCATATGAAACAGATCGTGCTGCTTCAATATTTTGTAATTTATTTAATACATCTGATGAAACATTTTCATCAACAAGTATAACAGCTAATGCGCCATTTTTACTTCTACCTAGTCTAAAGTCTGAAATATTTATAGATTCATTGCCAAGTACTTGACCAACTTCACCAATAACACCTGGTACATCAGAGTTTGTTAAAAGTATCATTTTTCCTGAAGGTTCAATATCCATTAAATAATCATTTATTTTGATAATTCTTTGAACATCTTCTTCAAAAATAGTTCCACTAGTACTATTTACTCCGTGAGTTGTTGTTATTTTAACAGTAACTTGGTTTTTAAATGCGCTTGTGTTTGTATGTTCAGAAGAGTCAACTTTGATTCCTCTTTCATTTGCTACAAATGTTGCATTTACATAGTTTATTTTCTCATTTGAAAGCGAGTGTGTCAATGAACCAACTATTGCAAAAGTTTCTAAACTTTCTAAATATTCAGCAATTTCACCCTCGGCTTCAATTTTGATTGATTCAATAGCATTTTTATCCATTTGCGCAAGTAAGAAAGCCATTTTTTGAGTAAGTTCAAGATATGGTTTTACAAATGATGGTATTTTAGTCTCATCAATTGGAAGGTTCAAGGCATGTGGATACCCTACACCTCTAGCAGACTTTAAAGCATTATTTGCAGCTTGAGTTGCTATTTTATATTGTGATTCAACTGTATTTGCACCAAGGTGAGCTGTTACAGTTACATTATCTAAATCTAATAGTGGGTGATCCGTTGCAGGTTCTTTATTGAATACATCAATCCCTGCCATTGCTATTTTTTTTGATTTTAAATTTTTAACTAGTGCTTCTTCATTATATAAACCACCTCTAGCACAGTTTATAAGAATAACACCATCTTTCATTTTTGCAATCTCTTTTTCATCTATCATATTAAGAGTTTCACTATTTTTAGGTGTGTGAATTGTAATAATATCACACGCTAAAATATCATCAAAGTTTGTAGTGTAAGTTACTCCTAAGTCAGTTGCTTTATGTGCAGGAATATATGGGTCGTATGTAACAACTTCCATCTCAAAACCTTTACATCTTAAAGCAACTCGATGTCCAATATTACCAAATCCAATTATACCGATTTTCTTACCATATAATTCTTGACCATACCAGTCTTCTCTTTTCCAGATTCTTTGATCTTTTAATTGTGAGTGGGCATAAGGCATTTTTCTCATACAAGAAAGTAAATGTGTCATAGTAAGCTCAGTAGCTGCAATAGTATTAGCTGTAGGAACATTCATAGCTATTACACCTCTTTTACTACAACCATCCATATCAACATTGTCAACACCAACACCAGCTCTTACTACAGCTTTTAAATTTGTTGCTGCATTTAAAAATTTTTCATCAACATCTGTTGAACTTCTAGTGATACATACATCAGCATCTTTGATAACATCTAAAAGGGCAGTTTTATCAATGTCTGCTGCATATACATAATTTATATCACTAGTATTTTTAAGTATTTCTAATCCACTTTCATGGATATGGTCACATACTACTATTGTAGGTTTATTCATTATTTTCTCCAAAATTTAATAGATAAAGTTAAATTACTTTAACTTACCTACTAATGCGTCTCCAAGTGTCATAGAACTGTCATCATTAACTGATTCTAACATATCTCTATCTTTTTGTGAAGCTAATCTTTTTACAGATAATCTAACTCTATTTTTTTGTTTGTCAATATTTACAATAACTGCTTCAATTTCATCACCAATTTTAGGCTCTTCAACTCCCTCTTCAGGTGCTATCATATCTTCTTTTCTGATAAGACCATCAAGGTTATCTTCAAGTTTAACAAAGATTCCAAAATCTTTAATATCTTTAATTGTAGATTTGATGATATCACCATTCTTGTGTTCTTTTTCAAATTTTTGAGCAGGTGAATCTTGTAATGCTTTTACACTTAAAGAGATGTTCTCTTTTTCTGTATCTATTTTGATGATTTTAACTTCAACTTCATCACCTTTTTTATAGATATCTTTACATTTTGTTGCTGAATCCCAATTTGCTTCTTCATTGTGTAATAGACCATCAACAGTTCCAAGATTTATAAATGCACCAAAGTCTGTTAAAGTAGCAACAGTTCCTTTTACTACATCACCAACTTTATTTTCTTTAATAAAAGTTTGGAATGGTTTTGGTTGTAATGACTTAAGACTAACTCTTAATCTTCTTTTGTCACAATCTAAATCGATAACTTCAACATTAATCTCTTGACCAATTTCTAAGTAATCTTTAGGATTTTTTACATTTTTATTGTGACTGATTTCTGAGATATGTAAAAGACCTTCAATATCATTTCCTAAATCAACGAATGCACCATATGATTCAAAGTTTGAAACAGTAACAGTAATAGTATCACCTACATCTAAAGCATCTCTCATCTCTTCCCAAGGATTTGGTAAAGCATCTTTAATTGATAATGATAAGTGACCTTTTTCTTTGTCGTATGATTTCATAACAGCAGTAATCTCGTCACCTTCTTTAAAGTAAGCAGATGGATTAACTGGACCTTTGTAACTGATTTCATTGTAGTTTACTAAACCATCAATTCCACCTAAGTCAACAAACATACCATAACTTGTGATTTTTTTAACGATACCAGTTCTTGGTTCGTTGTTTTCCATAAGTTGTGCTATTTTTTCTTCTTTATTTTTTTGTGATTCTTCGATTAGTTTTCTTCTTGAAATTACGATACTTGATGTTTCTGGTTTTGCTTTAAGAACTAGCGCTTTGATTTTTTTACCAATTGCACCTTGAGCTTTTAAGAAACCTTGTGCCATTGGCATAAAGTACTCCATACCTTCTTCATCTTGTACTACAAAACCAGCTCTTGGTTTTACAGAGATTACTGTTCCCTCTACAATTACATTTTCTGGTTCTTCACCATATTTTGCGAAAAACTCATCAAATTTAGCTTTTTGTAAAACTTTTTTGTAAGATAAAGATAAGTTTTCTCCTCTTGTTCCTACAATCATAACTGTAATTTTATCACCAACTTTATATTTAACTGTACCATCTGCATTTGTAATTTCACTTAAAGGAATTCTTCCCTCTTTACCTGCAATACTTACTACAAAGTTATCATCATTTACAATTACTATTTCACCTTCTGTTACTGTGTTCGTTTCTGTACTTTTTTCACTTTCCTCCAATAATGCTGCGAAGTCTTCACCTTCTATTTCAAAATCTTCAAATTTCATTTAGCCGTCCTACCCTTTTATTTTAATGAGAGCTATTATAGCTAAAGAAAGCTTAATTTATATATTTTCGATTTTTTTTACAACTTTTTGAATAATCCAATCGGGGGTTGATGCTCCTGCTGTTACACCACATAGTTTTTTATTTTGAAACCAGATAAGTTCAAGTTCATTTTCATCTTCTATTAAATAGCTTTCATCACAGTTTTCTTTTGCAATATGTAATAGTTGTTTTGTATTTGAAGAGTTTTTTCCACCAATTATTATCATAATATCAACATCTTTTGATAAATCTCTTACAGCATCTTGATTTTCAAAAGTAGCATCACAAATTGTATTAAAAACTCTTACCTCTTTATTTTTTAAAATAAGTGCATTTACTATCTCTAGATATTTTTCTTTTTTTCTTGTTGTTTGTGCTACGCAAGCTATTTTATCATATTTGAAATTTATAGTATCAAGCTCACTTGATTCAAGTACAACATGAACATCATCCCCATAACTTTTCACCCCTTTTACTTCAGGATGTGTTGAGTCTCCAAAGATTAAAATACTATAATTTTCTTGTGACATTTTTTTTACTATTTGTTGTGGAGTTGTTACAAAAGGGCAAGTTGCATTGATAATTTTTGCATCCTTTTGTTTAAGCTGTGTTAAGTCATCTTTAGGAATACCATGAGTTCGTATGATAACTGTGTCATCTTTTTTTACATCATTTAGGTTTTCATAAAGACCTACACTAAAATCTAGTTTAAGTCTATCTATCTCTTTTTGATTGTGGATAAGTGGTCCCATTGTATTAGAGTTTTTGTGTTGCTGTGCTATATCAATAGCTCTTTTTACGCCAAAACAAAAACCATAAGATGAGGCGAGTTTTACTTCCATTTTATCCTCGCAAATTTTCTAATATTTCTATAAAATTAGGAAAAGATGTTTCAATACATTGTGTATCTTCAACATCCATACCACATAACAATCCAGCAATTGCAAAACTCATAGCAATTCTATGATCACCATGTGAGTTTATAGTTGCTTTTTGTAAGGTTGCACCACCTTCAATTTCATAGCCGTCTTCAAACTCAGTATAGTTAACTCCACAGAGGTTGAGATTATTTACTACTGTTGCTATTCTATCACTCTCTTTTACTCTAAGCTCACTGGCATTTTTTACGATACTTTTCCCATTTGCTATAGCCATGGCTATACTTAAAGCAGGAAGTTCATCAATAAGCCAAGCGATATTTTTTTCAACAGTTATACCATTGAGTGTATTATGTTCAACAATTATATCTCCAATTGGTTCATAGATATCTTCTGTTCGAATATAAGTAACTTTTGCACCCATTTGCTCCAAAATTTTATAAGCTTCTATTCTTGTTGGATTAAGAGTTACATTTTTTAAAGTAACTTTTGCATTTGGAACAATTGCAGCAGCAACTGCAAAGAAAAAAGCACTTGATGGATCAGTTGGTACTGTTAAGCTTAAAGGTTTTAAAGGTTTATCTAAAGGTTCTATTTCTATATAACCATCAGGATTTGTTTGAATTGAAGCACCCATACCACTTAACATTCTTTCTGTATGGTCACGACTTAATAACTCTTCTTTATAAAAACATACTCCATTACTTTGAAGTGCTGCTAGTATAAGCGCTGACTTTACCTGTGCAGAGTCTATAGGACTTTGATATTTAAAACTATCAAGCTTCCCACCTCTAATATGAAGTGGTGCTTTATTTCCATTTTCTCTACCATCAATTTTTGCACCGATGGCTCTTAATGGTTCAGCAACTCTTTTCATAGGACGGCTTCGTAAATATTTATCACCTGTTAAAACAAAACTTCCTTCAATACCAGATAAAAGTCCAGCATAAAGTCGCATACCAGTTCCTGCATTTCCACAATCAAGGATATCATCTGGTTCTGTGAGTTTTTGTGGTGGAGTTATTGTAATAGTATCACCATTATCTTCTATAGTTGCACCCAGTTTTTGTGCAATTTTAAGTGAATCCATAGTATCTTCACCACGAAGATAGTTTTTAATTCTTGATGGTTTATCACTTAAAAGACTAAACATAGCACATCTATGTGAGATAGATTTATCTGATGCTATATTGTCAATAGTGATATCAAATGGTTTTATTAATGGTGATATATTTAGATTATTCATTATCTTAAACCTATATTTAACTCTTCTTTTAATTTATCTAATATTCTATCCATAATAGCATTTATATCATTTTCTTCAAATGTTTTTGTTTCTGATTGTAATATAAATCTAATAGTTAAACTTTCATTATCTGCTAGTTTTTCATCACTATAGATATCCACTAAATTAAATTGTTTTATCTCTTTGATTCTTAAAGATTTTATAACTTTTTTAATCTCTTTGTATTCTAAATTTTTTGGTGCTATGACGCTTAAATCTCTTCTTGAAGCTTGAAATTTAGAAATATTTGAAGCAATGATTGTGTCATTTTTAATTGAATCTAGGTTTAATTGCGCAATGTAACTATTTTTAGAGATATCAAAATCATCTGCAACAGTAGGATGTAATTTATATAAAATACCTAAATTTTTACCATTTTTTACTATTGTTGCATTTTGATATGGATGTACAAAATCACTGATAATTTTTTTCATTGGTTGGAGTTCAAAATCTCCAACAATATTTGAAATTTTTTCACTAAATCCAAATAAGTCCATTTCAGCTGGTTTCCCTGCATTTTTTACAGATGGATTTTCCTCTTCACCACTAAAAATAAAACCTAATTTTTTGATCTCATTTCTACTTTTATCAAATACAGTACCTGATTCAAATAATGCTATAGATTTAAACCCCAATTTAACATTATGTGCTACTGCTTGTACAAGGTTTAAACTTAGTGTGGTTCTAAATGTATTAAGTTCATTTACAATTGGATTTAAAATATCTTTTTTTTGTGTCACTACTGGAAAGTTATATTTTTCCAATAACTCTTTATTTGTAAAGACATAAGTTACAGTCTCAAAAAATCCATTTGAGATTGCTTTTGCTCGTAATTCATTTTTAATAATTAAATCATTTGAAGTTTTGTTTATATTATTTAACTCTTGTATTAACAATGGTTTTGATTGTATTTGATCAATACCGATAATTCTTACAACCTCTTCTGTAATATCTGCAATGTTTTTAATATCATGTCTAAAAGATGGTATTGTTACATTGATAGTATCTTGCCCATCTTGTTTTACAAAAAATCCTAAAGAGGTAAGTATTTGACTTACTTTACTTGGAGGAATCTCTTGTCCTATAATTTTATTAAGTTGCTTATTATTGATATTAATTGTATTTTGTACTATGTCATTGATAAAGTTTTTACTTCCATTGTATATAGTAGCTCCATTTTCAGATAATAAAGAGATGATAGTATCAATTCCCAAATCTAAGTTTGGCTCACTTCCTCTTGAAGCTTTATAGTAAACTTCACCTGTTTTTTTCTTTTTATCAAAAACAGTTTGAGCTAAATAATCTGGGTCTATATAACTAGCTTCAATTAAAACTTCATCACAAAGGTTTTGCACTTTTCCAGCTTCAATACCTATTGTGCTTAGTAAAATTTCACCTGTTACATTATCAAAACCATCTTCATCTTTTGTTACACTTAAAGTAGCTAGTTCACTATCTTGTTTTAATGCAATCGCTTTACTATATACATTAATAATCACACCTGAACTATGTGTTGCATAAGCAATAGCAGTTTCGATATCTGTAGGTTTCAATTTATCAATAGTTGCAGCTCTTAATTTATGTAAAAGATGTAATGTAAAATCTTTTATATCAGCAGCTTTATAGATTAAACTTGATTGGCAGTTTGTATCATAATGCACATCAAAAACTTGTCCAATCCCTTTATTGTTACTATTTACTATAGGATCTACATTCTTCATAGAGATATTAAAGTATGTACTTAATTCTCTTGCAACTCCATTGATACTAAGACAGTCACCTCTGTTTGCTGTAAGTTCAATCTCTATAATTTCATCATTGATAAGTGCATATTCATTTAACTCTTTTCCAACAACAAGTTCACCGATTGAGTCATCAAGTTCAAGTATCCCATCATTGATTTTAGGTAAACCAATTTCAGTTGAACTACAAATCATACCAGCAGAATCTACACCTCTTAGTTTTGCTTTTTTAATAATAAAATCTTCCCCTAAAACAGCTCCAACAGTTGCTACAGGAACATATTGCCCTTTTGCTACATTTTTAGCACCACACACTATTTGTTCTGTTTTAGTTCCTATATCAACTTGACAAATATTTAATTTATCAGCATCTGGATGTTTTTCACATTCTAAAATCTTCCCTATTACTACGCCATTTGGGATAAGTACTCTTTCGCTACTATCAACTTCTAATCCAATAGAGTTTAAAGCATTACAGATAGTTTGTGTACTTAATTTTGTTATATCAATATATTCTTGTAGCCATCTTCTTGTTATAATCATTTAAATTGTCCTAATAGTCTAATATCGCTTTCAAATAGAGATCGTAAATCCCCAATTTTATGTATCAGCATAGCAAATCTTTCAATTCCTAAACCAAAAGCATATCCACTAACATTTTCATAGCCAACTGCTTTAAATACATTCTCATCTACTATTCCACAACCTAAAACTTCAAGCCAACCTGTGTGTGAACATACTCTACAACCACATGATTTTCCTGTAGTTTTATCTTTACAAAATATACAGCTAATATCAACTTCAGCAGATGGTTCAGTAAATGGGAAAAATGAAGGTCTGAATCGAACTTCAACTTCACCAAACATATGATGTAAAAATTCTTCCATTACAAATTTTAAATTTGCAAAAGAAACTACCCCTTCTTTTTCTACAACTAGTCCCTCAATTTGGTGGAACATTGGAGTATGTGTGATATCAAAATCTTTTCTAAAAACAGTACCTGGGGCAATCATACGAATAGGTGGTTTTTGCTCCATCATAGTTCTTATTTGTACAGGAGAAGTGTGTGTTCTTAAAACTGCTCCATCATTGCAGTAAAATGTATCTTGCATATCTCTTGCTGGATGATACGCAGGAAGATTTAAAGCTTCAAAGTTATGAAAATCATCTTCAACTAAAGGACCCTCTTCAACACTAAAATTTAAGTTTTGAAAATATGTTGTAATTTGATTTAATGTATCAGCGACAGGGTGATATGCACCATTATTTAAACTTGGTGTAAACTTTGTAACATCTATTTTTTCAGCTTCAAGTTGTTTCTCTAACTCTTTTGCCATTAAAAGAGTTTTTTGTGATTCTAAAGCAGTGTTAATTGTTGTTTTTTCATTATTCAAATTTTGTGCAAATAGTTTTTTCTCTTCATTTGGAATATCTTTCATTTTTGCAAATTCAAGTGTTAGAACACCTTTTTTACCTAAAATATCCACTCTTAGTTGTTCCAATTCTTCTAAAGAAACACTATTGTTTATTTTCTCTATCCATTCTTGCAAATGTATCTCCTCATAGGGGGTCTTTTGATTTATGACCTTTAATAATTGGGGGATTATACTTAAACATTTATTATAGTTTGGTTATACTTATATTTATAAAAAACAAGCTAGGATAATCCACTATTTAATATTAGCTAAAACTAGCTAGTAGATTATCCTAAAAAAACAAGGGAAAAAGATGTGTATATTTTGTAAAATAATAGAAGGTGAAATACCAAATAAAACAGTATTAGAAAATGATAATTTTTTAGCGTTTGAAGATATAAGTCCTCAAGCAAAAATTCATGTACTTATAATACCAAAAGTTCATATCCAATCATTTAATGAGATGACTCCAAATATTATGGCAGAGATGACAACATTTATACAAGAAGTTGCTTTAACTCTTGGAGTCAAAAGTGATGGTTATAGACTAATTACAAATATTGGACAAAATGGTGGTCAAGAGGTAGGACATGTACATTTTCATCTTCTTGCAGGTGAACAGTTAGGTAGTCTAAATTAATGCAATTTTTTGGAAAAATAAAAACAGTTCACGATTTAGAGTATATAGTTAAAGCGTATGTATATATTCCTTTAACTGATGAAGAGATAACCGTAGAAGATTTAGAAATATTGTTAAAAAAGAAAAATAAAAATGTAGCAGGAACTATGTTTTTATACAATCCATACACAGCTCCAATAGGTTATAAAAAAGAGGAAAAATTAGCATATCAAGATTTTAAATTTGATGACAAGTTTCACCCATTACAGTTAGAAGATCAAGTGAGAATTATCGCAAAAGCAATAAAACAGCAATATAAAGGAAAACTTGTCGAGGTAAAATATCTTTTTAATTACAATAAAGAAGATATACAACCAACTTCAGCAATTGAAGTTTTTGAGATGGATTTAGAAAAGCTTCACACAAATCAATTAACAGTATTTGCAAAAAAAGACAATTATCATGACTATAAAAATATAAGTTACAATGGAAAATTCATCTTTTTTGCTTGGGGACATAAGTTTGAAAAGTCCCATACAAACTCTGCATTATATGCTTCAAATATAGCTCAATGGGCAAAAAAACAAAATAAAGAGATAGGATTTGTATATGATGGTGTAAGAGATGAAGAGGGAAGTTTTGAATATACAAGATTTTTTCATCCCATAAGTTTCGGTAAATTAAAAACTATTGTACCTGAAGCTATAAATAAAGTTTTTGCTAACGAAGTGATAAAACCACAAAAAATATAAAAATGAATATTTTTCCATTAAGTCCTTATAACTTAATTTTCCCAGACCCAGCACTTGCTAGTGATGAAGGAATTTTGGCTTATGGTGGGGACTTAAGTGTGAATCGAATTATGCAAGGATATTCAAAAGGAATATTTCCTTGGTTCAATGAAAATGACCCCATTTTATGGTGGTCTCCAAATCCTCGATTTATCTTAAAAATAGAAGATTTACATATCTCAAAAAGTTTACAAAAAACTATTAAAAAAGATATCTTTGAAGTACGATTTAATACAAATTTTGAACAAGTTATCCAGGAGTGTGCAAAAGCAAAACGACCAGACCAAGAGGGAACTTGGATAACTACAAATATGATTGAAGCGTATTGTAATTTACATGAAGCAGGCTTTGCACATAGTTTTGAAACTTATTTTGAGGGGACACTTGTTGGTGGTGGATATGGAGTAGTTATAGGAGATATTTTTTGTGGAGAGTCTATGTTTGCACTCAAAAATGATGCGAGTAAAGTAGCTTTTGTAGCACTTGTTCAAAGACTTAAAAAAAATGGTTTCAGTGTGATTGACAGTCAAATTTATACAGATTACTTAGCGTCTTTTGGTGCAAAAGAGATACCAAGAGATGAATATTTGGATATAGTTAAAAATGCTTTAAGTAATCCAAGAAATTTTTAGATACTGTTTTTTAAAACTTTTAAGCTTTTAGCAAGTTCTCTCATATTGATAGTATTATCAAACTCATCAACAATTTCAAGCCCAAGAAGAGTTTCAATAGCATTTTCAAGTGTTACAATACCATCTGTTTGATCATAATTATCAACAACTATAAAAAGATGTTCTTGCCTTGAAATAAAGAGATCAAGTAGTTTTGATATAGGAATATTTTTGTTTACTTTAAATACGGGTTTGATAATATCATTTTTGTTTTCTAGTTTATCTTCTATAAATTCATAAAAATATTCTTTTGAAAAAATAATACCAATAACATCATCAATATCTTTATTATATA
Source organism: Arcobacteraceae bacterium (assembly GCA_963667095.1). GTDB lineage: Bacteria > Campylobacterota > Campylobacteria > Campylobacterales > Arcobacteraceae > JAIOSF01. The sequence goes on from OY762960.1 coordinate 1,246,269, forward strand.
TTGGAATTCGTGAATATTCTTTGAGTTTTTCCAATGCAATTTCTGTTTTATCATGAAGAGTGAGACTATTGAGTAATGTATCTTTTTGAAGTGCAAACAAAACATTTCTAGGAGTAAAAATATCTTTAACTTTTATATCATTTATATCAAAAATATTTTCAATAATATGAAGCTCTTTCTCTTTTAATATTCCTGCTTCTTCTCCCATAGCCACAGTAGCTTCAAGTTCATCTTTTGTGATAGAATTTCTGTTTTGGTCTTTTGCTATAGCATTGGTAATAAATTTCATAAGAATTAATAAAGGATAAGTGATAAAAACTAAAAATGCTATAAAAAAAGAACTAACTGCACTTAGTTCTTTCCAATAGTATGCCCCAATAGTTTTAGGAATTATTTCAGAAAATACAAGAATCAAAATAGTTAAAAAAGCAGAAATATAAAACATATATTCTATACCAAATATTTTAACAGCTTCAGCACCAACTCCAGCTGCACCTAGAGTATGTGCAAAAGTATTCAGGGTAAGTATTGCTCCTATAGATTTATCAATATCTTTTTTTTGGTTTTCAAGTCGTTTCCCAACTTTTGGTCTAGAATTTTTAATTACTTCAATATAAGTTGGTGTAGTAGAAAGTATAACTGCTTCAAGAATAGAACATAAAAAAGAGATACCAACCGCTATACAAAAATAAGTAAGTAAAAGCATTTGTTTAATCCTTTTTCGTAGTGTTTAAAAATTTTTTTCTTTTATTCTGCTTTTTATATCTATCTCATCAAAAGATACAAAATCACTTTTTAGATACTGCTCTAGTGCAACTCGTCCAATCATTGCAGAGTTGTCACTACAAAACTCTAAAGGTGCTAATAGAAGTTTTGCATCGTATTTACTACAAAGTTTTTCAATAGTAGTTCTAAGTTCAATATTTGCACTAGCCCCGCCCACTATTGCAAAAGTAGTTGGTGGATTTGTTTTAAAATATTTTTTGAGTTTCATAGTGATATGTGCTACTGCTGTAGTTTGAAAACTTGCACAAATATTATTGATGGTTTGTTCATTAAGGTTATTGTTATTTTCCTCTTTTTCAATTGCCATTCGTACAGCATTTTTTAAACCACTATAACTAAACTCTATGTTTGGACTTTGTCGTAATGGAATAGGAAAATCATATGTTGTATTATCCCCTTGGAGTGCTTTTTCTTGCACTACTGGACCACCTGGATATCCCAAACCTAGCATCTTTGAAACTTTATCAAAGCTTTCTCCAAAACTGTCATCAATAGTCGCACCGATTATTTTCATATTCTCAAAATTTGTTGCTTCAATAAGTTGTGTATGTCCACCTGAAACTAGTAAAATAGTACAAGGAAATTGCTCTTTTTTTTCTATAAAAAGTGAATATATATGACCTTTTAAGTGATTTACAGCGATGAGTGGTAAGTTTAAACTTATACTTAATGCTTTTGCCATAGTTACACCCTCAGTAAGTGTCACTGAAAGTCCTGGTGCATTTGTAACTGCTATTGCTTTCAGTTCATTAAAGTAAGGGACACACTCCTCAAGTATTTTAGGCAGTGCTTCAATATGTAGTCTTGCTGCTAGTTCTGGAACTACTCCACCATAAACACTATGTTGTATCTCTTGGGATATTTTTTTATGAAATATCAGTTTATTTGTTTTGATTTCGGTGATTGCGATGCTACTGTCATCACAACTTGATTCTATACTTAATATCATCTATTCTATTTCTCTTTTTATCCAATCTATTGCACATGGTAATTCACCATATCCACTCTCTGCATTTATATGTCCTGCATTTTCAAGTATTTTAAGTCCTATATTGAGCTCACTTTGTAACCTTATAGCTTCTTCTACATTAAGATAGATATCATTATCACTTGCTACCATGATTATCTCTTTTGCTTTTAACTCTTTTGGAATCGGATATGGAAAAAATGTTTGCAACTCTTCTATTTTACAATCTTTTCTTACAGGTGCTACTAGCATAAGTTTCTCTATAGGATGTATTTTGAATCTTTCTACAAAATGAAACCATAAAATATTTGCCAATGAGTGACAAACCACAATATCTGGTTGAAATCTTTCAAACTCTTTTTCTAAAAATTTAAGCCAACTATTTAAGTTTGGAAAGTCTTGATTTGGTAAGATAGGAAAAGATACTTCGTAACCATATTTTGGTAATTGTTGACTTAACCACCATTGCCAATGAGGTTCATCACTTCCACCCCAACCGTGAAGTATGAGTACTTTTTTTGGTTTTATTTGATACTCCTTACACATCGTACAAATTTTTTGTAAGTTCTATTTTGATAATAAATTGCACCACTTTTAAAAAAAACAAAATATCCATAGAGTCCAAAGTTTCGTATCCAAGTTCTATCACTACTCCAATAACTTTCTGGAAGAATATATTTAAAAGCTTTATTTATCATTAACTCTTCTTTGACTCTTGTTTTATCTATGATTGTTTTATATTCTTCAGTACTTGGAAGTCTCCAGTCTGAAAATCCACTAAAGTGCAAATCTTCACAATATCGTACAGCTTCTTCTTGAGTGAGTCTTATTTTAATATTATCATAGCTATCTTGCCACATAAGTTTATTGGAATCATCTATAATATATTCACCACTTTTTGTAAGTTTTGCCCCAAAAAGTAGTAATGCAGAAAATAAAATTATAGTAACAATCTTCATAAATCACCCCTTATTTGTGATAGAGTATTTTTTTCTTTCAAGTCTGTCTAAAATTTTATCATCAATAACCTCAATATTTAGTTTTTCATCCTCGAAAAAAACTAAACCTACCAATTCTTTGCACTTTTTTGCCTCTTTATTTGATGATGAGTGTTGTTTCCATTGTTCAAGTTTCTCTTCATAAATATCCACAATTTTATCTTCATGATATTTTCTTTCTAAAACTAAAGCTATAGTAACAATAAGCAACATAATAAAAGGTATCATCATACTATCCATTTGTATATCTCCTTACCTCTTTATCGATTTCAAAGATATCATCAAGAGAATCTATCTTTGTATTATGAAATTTATTAATTGCTGCGAGTGTTTGTTTTGAAATATCTAAAAATCCAATTTCCCCTTTTAAAAACTTTTCAACTGCTACTTCATTAGAAGCATTGAGAACAACTCCTAAGTTTTTGTTGTGGAGAAGTTCAGCTTTTATTTCCCAAATAGGATATCGTTCAGATTCTATTGCTTTAAATTCTAAATTTTGTAATTGTATTAAACTCACAGGGTTGAGTATTCTTGTCTCAACTTTACCCATTAGAGCATACGCAATAGGAAGTTGCATATTTGCATTTGCCAGATGTGCTGTTGTACTGCCATCTTTATAATTTACAAGTGCGTGAATAATAGATTTTGTTTCAATAATAGCATCACATTTTGTAGTGTTAAAAAGCCATCTGGCTTCTATGAGTTCAAATAGTTTGTTTGTCATAGTTGCACTATCTATAGTAATTTTATTTCCCATAGACCAGTTTGGATGATTTAAAGCTTCTTTAACGGTAACAGTAGAGAGTTTTTCTATGGGATAATCTCTAAAGCTTCCTCCACTTGCAGTGATAGTCAAACTTTGTAGAGGCTTTTTTTCATCTAAAAGATACCATAGTCCAAAATGTTCACTATCTATAGGTGTTATGTATGAAGTATCTATAAACTGCCCTGCAACTACAAGAGATTCTTTATTTGCTAAAGCAACTCTTTTCCCACAATGAATAGCCCGAAGGGTTGGCTGTAATCCAAAAAAACCTACAAGTGCATTGACTACGAGGTTTGATGATGATTCATCTATAGCATCTAGTATTGCTAATTGACCTGCTTTTACATTTGGATGATTTACTTTAGGGATGTTTTCTTCTAAAGCTACTATGACTAGTTCTGGATTGAAGTATTTTAATTGTTCATTGAGTAAATCTATATTGTTACCAGCAACCATAATTTCAATATCAAGGTCAAATCGTTTGGCTATTTCAAGAGTATTTACTCCAATAGAACCAGTACAACCTAAAACTATCAACTAACAAGCCTTAATAATACCAGCATAACAATTCCACCAAACAAATATCCATCAGTTCTATCTAAAATTCCACCATGACCTGGAAGTATATCTCCACTATCTTTTACATCAGCTTCTCTTTTTAAATAACTTTCAAAAAGGTCTCCAAATACTGAAGCAACAGCTACTAAAATAGAGATGATAAGGGCAGTCCAAAAACTAATAGAACTTAAACTAAAGATAACCCCTAAAATAGCAGCCGTTACAATACCACCAAATACACCCTCTAAAGTTTTATTTGGACTAGTTTCACAAAATTTTGTAGCACCAATACTTTTCCCTACAAAATATGCCCCAACATCAGTACCTGCTACAACAAATACTAACCATAAAAGAGATCCCATTCCGTAACTATTATAAAGTGATAACATAAATAAAAATGAAGCAATAGGATAAAAAAGTGGTAAAAATAATTCTTTGTTAAAATTTTTAGTATAAGCTAAAATAGAAGCAAAAATGATAGCTAAAACAAAAACTAAATCTTCTGGTTTTGGATAAAAATAAGCGATTAACCATATAATCACGCCATATAGATAAATACTATCATCATTGATTTTAAATAGGTTCATTGCTTCATTAAGAGCAATCAGCATAGCAGCACCAAATAAAAGCCAAGTGAGAAAAAAAGAATCAATAAAACCAACCGCTAAAAATGCACCCATAAGTACTAATCCAGTTTTAACTCGTGTATTTTTGAAAATATCAAACATATAAATATCCTATATAAATTTGATTTGATTATACTTAAATATTAGTAAATATTTCATTACTCATAATCAAGAGTATTCTAATATTAGATGATAAGTAATAATGTAGTAAAATTTACAAAATTAAATTAAAGGTATCTTTACAAATGATAAATAGTACAAACTTAAAAGAGGTTTTAATAAAATATTTAAACCTAGAGGATATAGAAACAAATGAAATTAACGACAGTGACCCACTTTTTGGAGATGAAGGTTTAGGGTTGGATTCAGTTGATTCTATAGAACTTGTTTTGGCTATTGAAAAAGAATATGGCGTAAAAATTAGTGATTCTACTAAATATGATACAATTTTTGCCTCGGTGGAGTCTTTGTTAAACTATATAAATGACACAAAAAAGTCTTGATTTATAAAACAAATAAAGCATATATAACTACAACATCAGTGTCTTGTTGTGCTGGGAATAGTGAACTAGAACTTTTTTCTAATATTTGTGAAGGTATTTCTGGGATAGAAACAGATCCAACTTACTTCAATGAGACACCTGCAGCTATTGGTAAAATTCAGTTAAATCTAAATTTTTTTGATAATTTAATTGATAAATGTGATGAGGTTTTATCTAAAAGTAATCTTGAAAATTTTGATGATACTTTACTTGTGATTGGTTCTTCTGTTGGTGGAATTAATCTTACTGAATCTCTTTATTTTAAAGAGGGTGATTATAAAAATATTGACCCTAATTATCATAATATTAATACTATTCAAAATATTTTAGAACAAAAATTTAGATTTAAGGATGGTATCTAAAATATTTCGGGTGTTTATTAATACAATAGGTTGTACTTTTAAATTAAATTTTTCAGATATATGTTTTGTACCTTTTTTGAATTTAATGATATTATTCGTTTCACCTCTAGTACCTTCAGGAAAAATACCTATTACTTTTTCATTTTGTAAAGTTTTTTTAATCTGTTTGTCAATTACAGATTGTTTGTTTTTTTTATCAACTAGTATTAAATTTGGTAGTTTGAATATATATCCAAAAAGCGGAGTTTTTGCTAACTTAGCTTTTGCCATCCATGCAATCTCTTTAGGATATAAATAATCTAATACTATCACATCTAGCATTGAGTTGTGATTAAGTACAATAAGATTAGCAGTTAAATCTATATCTCCTGTTTGATCTATTTTAACCCCTATTATTTTAATCATACTCATCGCCCAAAATTTTCTTAAGCTGTGAATTTTATGTTTAAAAGTAATCATTAATATAATTCCAATTATGAGAGAGAAGAAGGAATATGTTCCTACAATAAAACCTTTGAAGTTCATTATATATCTTTATTTGTTATTTTGCTGAATTATATAAAAGCTATCTTAAATTCTTAATAAATCTTACTTAACCATCTCCTAAAATCTTTTTAGCTATAATCCCTAAAATTTATATATTTAAGGTAAATAAATATGTCACAACAAACACCATTAGAGATAGCATTAGCACACTCAATGACTGAAGAAGAGTATCACAATACAGTGAAGATTTTAGGACGAGAGCCTAATTATACTGAGATAGGAGTTGTCTCTGCTATGTGGTCTGAGCATTGTTCTTACAAATCAAGTAAAAAATACTTAAATGGCTTTCCAACAAAAGCTCCATGGGTTATCCAAGGGCCAGGGGAAAATGCTGGAGTTATTGATATTGGTGATGGATATGCAGCAGTATTTAAAATGGAATCACACAACCACCCAAGTTTTATAGAACCATACCAAGGTGCTGCAACTGGTGTTGGTGGTATTATGAGAGATGTTTTTACAATGGGAGCTCGTCCTGTTGCTTCATTAAATCTTATCCAATTCGCTGGGATAGATGGAGATAGTGAAGTTGCTAAAAAGCATAGACATCTTTTAAGAGGTGTTGTTGAGGGTATCGGTGGATATGGAAACTGTATGGGTGTTCCAACTATTGGTGGACAAACAGGTTTTGAAGAGTGTTATGCTGGAAACAACCTTGTAAATGCTTTCAATCTTGGTATTTGTAAATCAGATGAGATATTTTTAGGAAGAGCTGAGGGTATTGGAAATCCTGTAATGTATGTAGGGTCTAAAACAGGACGAGATGGTCTTGGTGGGGCTGTTATGAGTTCGGCTGCTTTTGATGAAGACTCTGAGTCAAAAAGACCAACTGTACAAGTTGGAGATCCATTTACAGAGAAGCTTTTACTTGAAGCTTGTATGGAACTATTTCAAAAAGATTTAATCATAGGTATCCAAGATATGGGTGCTGCTGGACTTACTTCTAGTTCTTTTGAGATGGCTGGAAGAACTGGTTCTGGTATGATTATGCATCTGGACAAAGTACCTGCAAGAGAAGAGGGTATGACACCTTATGATTTTATGTTAAGTGAATCACAAGAGAGAATGCTTATCTGTGCTAAAAAAGGGTGTGAGCAAGCGGTTATTGATATTTTCCATAAGTGGGAATTAGATGCTGCTGTTATTGGTGAAGTTACAGCTACTGGAAATATGGAACTATTTTGGCATGGTGAAAAATGTGCTGATATACCTATTCAACCACTATCAGAGGAAGCACCTGTTTTAGATAGACCTGTAAAAGAACCAGAATATTTAAAAACAATTAAAAATATCAATGTTGATAGAGATATCCCAGTACAAGATGCTTTTGAAGCATTAATTTCAGATATGGAAGTTGTAGATAAGTCTTGGATATATGAGCAATATGATTCAATGGTACAAACAAATACTGTAAAAGGACCTGGAAAACTTGATGGTTCAGTTATCCGTATAAAAGAAACAGGACGAGCGTTAGCTATGAGTGCTGATTGTAATACTAGATTTTGTTATATAGACCCAGAGCTTGGAAGTAGTGCTGCAGTAATGGAAGCTGGAAGAAATGTGGCTATGAGTGGAGCTACTCCAAAAGCTATCACAGATTGTTTAAACTTTGGAAATCCACAAAACCCAGAAGTTATGTGGCAGTTTATGATGTCTTGTGAAGGTATTAAAAAAGCTTGTAAAGAGTTAAATACTCCAGTTATTGGTGGAAATGTATCTTTATACAATGAAACAAATGGAGAGGGAGTTTTCCCAACACCTGCTATTGCAACAGTTGGTGTAAATGATGATATGAACAAAGTAATTCCTAGTAGTTTACAAAAAGATGGAAACATCATCTATATTTTAGGTGATACAAAATCTGAGTTTGGTGGAAGTTTATATCTTAAAAAATTCTATTTAGAAGTTGCAGGAGCACATCCTGAAGTTGATTTCCAAAAAGAGTTAAATCTTTGGAATTTAGTAATAGAAGCAAATAAAGAAAGCTTAATAGCATCATCAAAAGATATTAGTGTAGGTGGATTTGCAATAGCATTAGCTAAAATGGCTGCTGTTGGAAGTAAAGGTGTAGATATAGATGTAGCACTTTTAGATCAAAAAGATATGTTTAGTGAAAGTTTAAGTAGAGCAATTGTTGAAATCGAGCCACAAAACTGTGATGCTTTTGAAGCAATGGCTAGAGACAAAGGTATCACTATAGCAAATGTTGGTGTTGTTGGTGGAGATGAATTTTCTATAAACAATACAGTACATATGGAAGTTTCAACATTAAAAGATATCTATTTTAATACATTTAAAAAGATTATCGAACAAGATTTATAAGAAGCGAATAAAAATTTGTTAATAGATGGACACGGTAGAAAAGTAGATTATTTACGAGTTTCTGTAACGGAGCGGTGTAATTTTAGATGTCAATACTGTATGCCTGAAAAACCTTTCTCATGGGTACCTCACGAGAAACTTTTATCTTATGAAGATATGTTTGAATTTATCAAAGTTGCTATTGATGAAGGGGTGACAAAAGTTCGTCTTACTGGTGGAGAGCCACTATTAAGACACGGGCTTGAAAACTTTGTAAAAATGATAGCTGACTATTCTCCTACTCTTGATTTGTCTCTTACTACTAATGCCTTTTTACTAGAAGATGCTGCTCAAAAACTAAAAGATGCAGGTCTTAAAAGAATCAATGTATCGCTTGATAGTTTAAAACCAGAAGTTGCACATCATATAGCACAAAAAGATGTATTGTCAAATGTATTAGCAGGTATTGAAAAAGCTTCAAAAGTTGGATTAAAAGTAAAAGTTAACTGTGTTCCTATGAAAGATGTAAATGATAGTGAAATACTTGATATATTAGAGTTTTGTAAAGAAAAAGGGTATGAGGTACGATTTATAGAGTTTATGGAAAACTCACACGCAAGTGTAAAAAAAGGTCTCAACTCCCAAGAGATACAAGAAATAATCAAATCAAAATATAACTTTACTAAAAATGAGAGAGAGGGGAATAGCCCTTCACAAAGTTATAGTTTAGATGATGGTTATAAATTTGGTATCATAGAGCCACATTTAGATGACTTTTGTAGTGATTGTAACCGTTTACGAATAACAGCTGAGGGGTATTTAATCCCTTGTTTATATTTTGAAGATGCGTTAAGTATAGCAGATGCTATAAAAGCAAAAGATATAGATAGTGCAAAAGAGATTTTACGAAAAGTACTAAAAGATAAACCAGAAAAAAATAAATGGGGAAGTGAAAATCAATCTGATAGAGCATTTTATGAAACTGGTGGTTGATTTTTTGAAATGAGTTATAAAAATATAATTCATTTCAATAAATCATTTAAAATTGAGAAAAAGGAAAGAAATTGAGAGCATTAATTAGTGTTAGTGATAAAAGTGGTGTTGAGAACTTTGCAAAAGAGTTAGTATCTTTAGGATATGAGATAATAAGTACAGGTGGAACATACAAAGCGTTACAAAATGCTGGAATTGCAGTAATTGAAGCAAACGAAGTGACAAAATTTCCAGAGTGTTTTGAAGGTAGAGTAAAAACTTTAAATCCATTTATCCATGGTGGTATCTTACATAGAAGAGATAAACAATCACACCTTGACCAAGCAAAAGAGCTAGGTGTTGAAGGTATTGATTTAGTGTGTGTAAATTTATATCCATTTAAAGCTACTATTGAAAAAACAGATGATTTTGAAGAGATTATTGAAAACATTGATATCGGTGGACCAGCTATGGTTAGAAGTGCTGCAAAAAACTTTGACTCTGTTATCATTGTAACTGATGTGTGCGATTATGATACAGTATTAAACAATCTTAAAAATGACACAAACACAGTTGAGTTTAGAAGAGATATGATGATAAAAGCATACGAGCATACAGCTGCGTATGATTCTATGATAGCAAACTATATGAACAAAAGATTCAATGGTGGATTTGGTGACAAACAATTTATCGTAGGGGAAAAAGTATTTGATACAAGATACGGTGAAAACCCACACCAAAAAGGTGCTTTATACGAGTTTGATAAACACCTATCAGAAAAGTTCATCACATTAAAAGGTGAAGCAAGTTTTAACAATATGGGAGATATCTCAGGAGCTGCTAAAATAGCATCTGCATTTGGTGAAGATAATGCAGTATGTATCGTAAAACACGGAAATCCTTGTGGATTTGCTATCAAAGATACATTGTTAGAGTCTTACACAGAAGCACTAAAATGTGACCCAGTTTCAGCTTTTGGTGGAGTTGTAGCAGTTAATGGAATCGTAGATTTAGACTTAGCAGTGAAGATGAATGAGATTTTCCTAGAAGTAGTTTTTGCAGCTGACTTTACAGCAGAAGCAGAAGAGGAATTAAACAAAAAGAAAAGAATCAAACTATTTAAACAAGGTACAAAGAAACTAGAACTTGCAAACGATGGTTTTAACTTCAAAATCGTAGATGGTGGATTTGTTTACCAAGATAGTGATAAAGTAGAAGATGATGAAGTTGCAAAAAGTGAACTTAAAACTACAAGAGCAGCTAGTGAGCAAGAGATGAAAGATATGGAGATAGCTTACAAAGTAGCATCTCTTACAAAATCAAACTGTGTAGTATATGTAAAAAATTCTGCAATGGTAGCTGTGGGTATGGGTATGACTTCAAGAGTTGATGCAGCAAAAGCAGCATTAAGAAAAGCAGAAGATATGGGACTTGATACAACAGGTTCTGTTCTAGCATCTGAAGCATTCTTCCCATTTAGAGATAGTATTGATGCAGCGGCTGAAGCTGGTGTGAAATGTGTTATTGAACCAGGTGGAAGTGTGAGAGATGATGAGGTTATAGAAGCTGCAAATGAGTTCGGTATGGCACTGTATTTCTCAGGAAAAAGACACTTCTTACACTAAGATTGTTTTTAAAAGCAATCTTTCTTCATAACTCTGCGTTAGAAAGAATTTCATTCTAGTCACATACTTTAGTATGCTCCTACGAATGAAATTCTTTCTGCCTTGATTTATTTTGAAATATCACTCCTAAAAACAATCTTTGAAGATATTTAATCTAATGTAATTATATAATACTACTATTTATAATACTATATTTCTCTTTATCAGAGAAAATATCATCAAGTCTATTATAAAGTCTTTGAGCAGCATCAGTTAGTATAAAAGTAATTTCATTAGAGGACATTTCTATATTTTGACCTAAACGATTACCGGATTTATTTCTTAAAAAGTATCCTAGATATATGAATTTCTCAATCACTGAAACTTCAACAAGCGAAGTTGTTATATTGTTTTCAATTTCATATTTTTTATGTATTCCTATGCCAGTTCTTGAACTTATAATTCTATAGAAAATTTCAAAATCTTGATCAGTAAGATTATTAATATTAGATAGTAATATTTTATCATAATAGAATAAGAAATTTTCTCTGAGAAAGTCAGAATAAATTTTAGCTAATATCTTAGCATGAAGATCAAATGTACTAGTTCGAGTTTTATTTAGTAGTTCAAAGAGATAGTTTAGTTTTTCATAATTTATATTTTCATAAAAGTTTTTTTTATCTTGATCTGATATTTGTTCTTCTTCATAAGAAAAATCTTCCAGTCTTTTATCAAATCTTGCATTCATATAATTATTTATAGTAAAAGTTGCTAATTCGCCTTTTGATTTAAAAAAAGTTTTTACACTAGCTTCTACAATTGAGTGAATTTCTTTTCCTATTGTTTCTCCAAAAGTAATTAAGTAGTTTTCCATATTGTTCATAAATACTCCATATAAGTTAGACATTATACCAAAGAATTATTGCATTGGAATAAAGGAGACATATTCAGGAGAGGTGGAACGAGAAAAAAAACAGATTCAACAGAATTATTAGAAAATATAAAAAATTGTGAAAAAGACAAATCAGAAACAATTATTTAATGACTCTTATTAAAAAATATAGAGGATATGAATGTCAATTTTGCAGTATAAAAATTCTTAAAGCAAACGGTAATTATTAAAATCCGGTGACAGGATACCTATTTCTTACATAGATATCAGGCATTATTGTTATACCAATAAAAAACAAAACAAGAACAAAGAAAATCGAGGGCGACAGCAACTAAAAAAAGAATTTTTGGTTCTTTTTTTTCATTGAAAAAAGAATGGAAAGCAAACCAAGTAGTGACAACAGACTAGATAAAAGTTTACCTGCACAAAACCAAATTAACTTTTATACATAACCAGTCGAAAAATGCGACTAGTTCAAATCTTGAAAACGCAATTTACAACTTCAAGCATATCACACAAGTAACCTTTTTTTGATTCTAATTCAGATAAAATTCTATCTATGAAAACAAAAGAAGATATTTATAACATTATAGAGGCATTAAAATCTGACCTTATAACATCTAGTGAGATAGATGATGTAGTTATTGATGGATTAACTATACTAAACAAACTTAGAAATTTATACAAAGAAAATAGAACACTTTTCGATACTCATCTTGTCCAAGAGTTACAAAATCTCAAAAAAAGTATTGAATCAATTGATGAATGTTCTGAATTAATATATGACGATTTTTCAAAATATAATTGTAAAGAGCTTCAAAGAATGAAAGCTGTAATACCACAAAATGAGTATCTTTTATCACTTATAGATGAAAAAATAAGACAGTTTGAAGAGAATGAATACGACTAATCTTCACAAAGCTCAATTCCAATTTTCAAAAATCCAGTAAAAGCTGCATTATCAAATGTAAGTGAGTCACTCACATTTGATTTCATCTCATCTAAAACTTTAGTATAGTTCTCATAAAATTCAAAACTAGGCTTTGGTTTATATATCAAACTTTCAAGTTCAAAATATTTGATGATGTTTTTGGTCGTAGTTGGTTTGATGAAGTATTCAGTTTGTCTATTTATACTATAAGGAACTACACTAAGAAGAGTCCATTTTGCTAGGTTATATTGAGCCAGAAACTCTACTAAACCCTCAAATCCTTCTTTTTTATCCCCATATAAAAGCTCAAATATCTCGATACTTAGCATATCTTTTTCATAAGAGTTTAAACTCATAATCGCATCTTTTAATTTTAACTTATCAAAAAGTGAAACCATAACTGACTTTTGTATGATTTTTAAAAAGCCATCTACTACTAGATTTGGATTTGAAAAGTTCTCTTTTTTTAACGCCTCTTTTGCAAACTCTTCTAGTTTTTCTGGTTTAAACTTTTTCATAGTAGGGAAAAAGTGTGCATCCTCAAAACCTTTTGGGTACCTCTCCAAAAATTCTGATTCTATATCTTTTAATTTTTCTAAATTCATCGTGTAATTATAGCATATTAAGTAAAGAAGCGATAACCTTTTATAAGAAAATTAGTGGAGTTATGATGTCATATTTTGTTTATATTTTGGAGTGTAGCGATGGAAGTTTATATACTGGTATCACAAAAGATATAGCAAAGAGATTAGATGAACATAACTCTAAAGATACTGGGGCAAAATACACAAAAGCAAGACGACCTGTAAAATTAGTATATCAAGAATCATCACATGATAGAAGCAGTGCATCAAAGCGTGAATATGAGATTAAAAAATTCACAAGATTAAAAAAACTCGCACTCATAGAAAAAAGTTTAGTGAAGTAAAATACAAAGAAGTAAAATACAAATGCAAAATCAGTTATATCAAGATATTGGTGATGAACTTAAACTAGGGACACTGTGTAAAATTGAAGTGATACAAACTTTATGGGGTGGTTATGGAGAGTTAGTTCGTCTTAAATTTGAAGATAAAAGTATCATAGTCAAACATATAAAACTCCCTAAACCCTCGATGCATCCAAGAGGATGGAATAGTGACTTTTCACATAAAAGAAAACTTCATTCTTATGCAGTAGAGGTGAATTGGTATCAAAAATTTAGTACACCTTCTGATGAACATTGTCGTATTCCTCAAGGTTTAAAATGTTTAAAAAGTGAAAATGAATGGCTTATAGTGATGGAAGATTTAGCAACCGCTGGATTTGGAAACACTACAAATAATGCAAATAAAAAACATCTTCAATCAGCTTTGAATTGGTTGGCAAATTTTCATGCTCGTTACATGGGTACTAGAAGTGATTTGATTTGGGAGAGTGGGACTTATTGGCATTTAGAAACGCGACCTGATGAATTGGAAGTGTTAGAAGATGAAGAGTTAAAAAAGTATGCTGTTCGTATTGATGAAGTGTTAAAAAATACAAAATACCAGACTATAGTTCATGGTGATGCAAAGTTGGCAAATTTTTGTTTCAATGATGAGGGGACAAACTGTGCCGCTGTTGACTTCCAATATGTTGGGCATGGTTGTGGGATGAAAGATGTAGTATATTTTATCAGTAGTAGTATCGACCCAAAAAATTGTAATAAAATGGAAAGTTGGGTTCTTGATACTTATTTTGATGCCCTTAAAATAGCACTCAATTACTATCAGCCAAATCTTGATAGTGGTGAGATTGAGAGAGAATACAGAGCTATGTTTTCTATAGCTTGGGCAGATTTTCAACGCTTTATAAAAGGTTGGAGTCCAAACCATTATAAGATAAATACATATAGTGAGAATATAACAAAGCAAGCACTTAGCTACTTGAACTCTTTGTAGTACACTTTTTGCATATATAATACAAAGGGGCTACTATATGCAAGATTGTACAAAATATCTTGAATCAAATTTTATCATATGGAATGGCACTTTAGGTGTCCGTGACTTTGTAACCATAGGTGAGATAGATTCTAAAACTAATACTGCATGGTTAGATGACCCTTATGAGATGGTAGGTCCATTTTGTTTAGAGGAACTTTTTTCTATTGGACAGATTAGTTTTGCTGCTTGTCTTGTGATGACAGAGAAAAGATGGCAAGAGGGTAAAAAAGAATTTCAACAAGAAGCTTATAAGAATCAGTGCAAAGTACAAAGAGAACTCAATGAAGAGATTAAGCTTCACAATCAAAAACGACAACAGTTTCAAAATATACTAGATCAACATAGTGAGCGAGAATATCGAGAACTTTTATCACTTCCATTAGAGGGAGTGCTTGAAGTATCTCAAATAAAAGCTGCTTATCGATTGATTGTCAAGAAAGTACATCCTGATGTTGGTGGAAGCCATGAGAAGTTTATAAAAATTACTCAGGCTCGTGATACACTACTTGAAAAATAGCCTAAAAGAACTTATAACAAAGATTATCCTATAATCACTTTTTAAAATCACTTACAGCAAAGAGAATTATGATACAACTAACAAATATTTCAAAACATTTTGGAACGAAAGAACTTTTTTCAAATTTAAATTTTAGATTAAACTCTGGCGATAGAGTAGGGCTTGTAGGGAGAAATGGTACAGGTAAATCAACTTTATTTAAACTCATACTAGGGGAAGAAACACCTGACGAGGGTGAGATTTCTATCCCAAAAGGGTATAAAATAGGGGCACTAAAACAACATTTGGAGTTTAGTGAGAAAACATTGAGAGATGAAACAGCATTAGCTTTAAGTGAAGATGATAAATTTAGTATCTATAAAGTTGAGAAGATATTATTTGGTTTGGGATTTTCACAAGAAGACTTAGACAAAGATCCGTTGTCTTTTTCTGGTGGTTATCAGATTCGTATAAATCTTGCAAAACTGCTTATAACTGAACCAAATCTATTACTTCTAGATGAGCCAACAAATTATCTTGATATCCTTTCTCTTAGATGGTTAAAAAACTTTTTAAAAAACTTTGATGGAGAAGTTATCTTAATCACTCACGATAGAGATTTTATGGATGCTGTTTCAACTCATACTATGGGAATAGTGCGAAAAAACTTATTTACTATTCAAGGGAATACTTACAAGTTTTATGAACAGCTAGCTTTCGATGATGAGCATCATGAAAAACAAAAAATTGCACAAGACAAAAAGAGAAAAGAACTAGAAGAGTTTATCGCAAAAAATAAAGCCAGAGCTTCAACAGCAGCCCAAGCACAATCAAAAGTGAAACTCTTAGAAAAGATGGATGATATGGACTCTATAGTAGAGGAAGACAATTTAGAGTTTAATTTTAACTATAAAGATACACCAGCAAAAGTATTGTTAGAGGTAAAAGATTTAAGTTTTGGATATACATCAGATAATATTTTATTTAAAGATATCTCTTTTACTCTTCAAAAAGGGGAAACACTTGGAATTATTGGTAAAAATGGTAAAGGAAAATCAACCTTATTAAATACTATTGCAAAAGAGTTAAAACAGTTAAGTGGAACTGTGGAGTACCATCTTTCAACATCTGTTGGGCATTTTGGACAAACAAATATTGCACACCTAAATCCAAACAATACTATTATGGATGAGATTTATGTAGCAAATTCTAAACTAGCGGAATCAACAGTTCGAGGTATTTGTGGTTCTATGATGTTTAGTGGCGATGATGTTAAGAAAAAGATATCATTATTATCAGGGGGAGAAAAAAGTAGGGTAATGCTTGGGCAAATTTTGGCAAAAGATGTGAACCTGTTGTTTCTTGATGAGCCTACAAATCATCTTGATATGCAATCAATTGATTCCTTAACAAGAGCTATTAAAAACTTTAAAGGTTCTTGTATTGTTGTAACTCATAGTGAAGAGCTTTTAAGAGAAGTTTGTGATAGACTAATAGTCTTTTCAAAAGATGGAGCTGATTATTTTAATGGAACTTATGATGAGTTTTTAGAAAAAATTGGTTGGGAAGATGAAGAGTTTGAACAAACAGTAAAAAAAACTTCTAAAATAAATAAAAAAGAGAATAAAAAATTAAGAGCATCTTTAATTCAAGAGAAAAATAAGCTAGCAACTCCTTTGAAAAAAGAGGTAGAAAAACTTGAAAATAGTATTATAGAGATTGAAGAGATAGTAGAAAATAAACAATCTGAACTTATAGAAGCTTCAAACAGTGGAGACAATAGTAAGATAATAGAACTCTCTTCAAATATAGTAAAATATGAAAAAGAGATTGAAGAAAAGTTTGAACTACTTGAGCAAAAGCAGTTAAAACTTGATGAAATCATAGATGAATATGATAAAAAAATAGAGATAATTTAATCTCTCTAAAGATAAAAGTTGCAATTGTCTTTAGTACTTTCTTTTAAGAGAATACCCCTAAAGTTAATCTATAATAATTTTAAAATTTCTCAAAAATGTGACACTATATGTGACATTCTTTTGTTATAATTTTCTTCAATGATTAAAATACAAAGAGAAAAGTATGAAAAATAAAATTTTAAAGTTAACAGGTTTCATTTCTATTGGATTGTTTATAACTGGATGTTCTCCAACATATAATATTCAACCAAAATATAATGAAAAAGACAAATCAGTAATGATTGATTCATTAAAATTAAAAAATGTAGTATATTATAACAATAAGTCTAGAATGCCTGATACAAAAGCGCTTAATAGTGTAGTATATTCTAGAGAATATTTTAAACTAGATAGCGAATGTAAAAAATTTACAGTTTTTACTGACAAAGCAACGGGTACTTGGTTTTTTTATGATTCTGAATTAGATGATATATTAGAATACTATAATAATAAATGTGAAGTTGAAAAAGTGGCTAATATCAACTTTGCTATATGTATTAAGAATACAATTTTTATAACTAATGGTGAAAAAACGAATAAGGAAGCTAAAGAATATAGTATGGCTACATCGACAGCCAAAAAAGGTGGTTATGGAGAAAAAACTGGTATTAACTTTGGAAATAATCAAGAATGTTTTGAAAACATGAAAACACACTTTAAGAATAAATTGGAAAAACAATAACTAATTATATAGGTAGAAAATTACTAATAAAATGATAAAATTTGAGAATAGGATATGCAATAAATTCTAAAGTAGTAAAAATATAGTAAAATTCACCTAATTAGATATAAAAAATCGGCTTATCACAAAATGTGATGGCTTTTTACTCATCGTCAGTTTCTAATATCCCTAAATTTTTTCTTACCATTTTTTTATATCTTTTCATATATTTTTTTTCCATTGTTGGCATAACTTCCATTTTACAAGCATGGACAATTGGTGCAAATTCTGGTTTTGAGAATATAGTTTCTCTATTTCGTGAGAGTTGTATAAGCTGATTTACATCATCCTCAAGTTTTATATCTTTTCTGTCAGTCAGAGCATCATACACAAAGAAAAAAACTTTTCTCATCTCATGGGACATATTACAAGAGTTATCCAACATTTTAAGTGCAAGTTTTGATGCATATTCTATTTCTATTGCTTCAAAAGTATGTGTTGTTGCCCAGTTATAAGCTTTTTGATAAATATCTTCTTCCATAGTAAATCCTTAGTATTTTATATAAAATTTAAATGCAAGATTTATACCAAACTATAATTTAAGGTTATAAATTTAAATTATTTTTAAACTTATTCCCTTATAATTATCTCTTATAGAAGGAGAATTTATGAAACTACTAAGTGTAGCTACAACCGTAGCACTATTATCTACAATCACTTTGGCAAAAGAGCCACGAACACCTGATCAAGTTTTTGCCAAAAAATGTGCAATGTGTCACACTATTGGAAAGCCAGAGAGTAAAATGGAAAGAATGAGAATGGTAGCACCTCCTATAGATGTTGCTATGTCTGGTGTTGTTATTACTATTGATGCAGTGGAAGGTCCTTTTAAAGATGAAGAGTTAAGAGAAGAATCGATAGCTTTTTTGAAAGATTATTTATATAACCCAACAGCAGATAAGACAAATTGTGAAGATCAAGTTGTGAAAAACTTTGGACGAATGCCATCACTCAAAGGGTTTTTATCGCAAGAAGAGTTAGAGATTGTAGTTCCTTGGGTATATGATACTTTTAAGCCTGAGAAAGTAAATGGAGAGTATCTAAAACATAGTTTATAAACTAACAAATGATTAACATAAGTTTGGTATGATTCTATTACCCACAAAAAAAGTTAGATTAATCTCCTCCTAAGCTTTTTAATCTGGCACTTAAAGTCGCTAATTATTTAGTGGCTTGAGTCTATATCCAAGACTTTTCTTAGATTCAATGATATCTTTTCCAAGTGTATTTCGTAAATTCCAAATATGGTATCGTATAACATCTAATTTTGAGTCACAATTACAAGGATAAGTGTTCTTTTCAAGTTCACTACTTGAGATAAACTCTCCTCTTTTTTTAATCATATAATCCAAAATTAAAAGTGAACGAACTTCAAGTTCTATATTTTGATGATTTTTATAGATTTTCTTATGAAACAAATCATAATCAATATCTCGTGTTAATTGAATAGATTCTCTATAGGAGTGATAATCTCTTTTGATAAGAGTTTTTATACGCAAGAGTAGCTCATCCGCATCTATAGTTTTGTTAAGAAATGCATCACAACCATTATGAAAAGATTGTGTTAAAGTGTTTTTTCTAGAAGTTAAAACAAGTTTCATAGTAGTATCTTTATACTCTTCTAATATTTTCAATAGTTCAAATCCATTGAGTTGAGGTACATTTATATCTATGATATATAAGTCATAAATTGTATCAAAAATTTTATTTAAGAAATCAAATCCATTGTTACAAGTTTCGACGATAAATTCTTCCTCTTCTAAGAGGTCTTTGATACTCTCTTGATAGAGTATATCATCTTCTAAAAAAAGTATTTTTGTGCCAGTCATTGTCAACCTTCTGTATAAACTATAAAAGCCAAAGAGTTTAATAACTCTTTGGCATTTAATTGTTTTGATAAATATTTTAAAGTGTATTCATAAATAAGATTGTCATACCCCATCCAAAATATATTACCATCCATACAACCATAATAGCTAGTGTATAATTACCAAGCTTAGTTACAGCAACATCTTTTGAACCATCAAAAACACCTTGGTTTTTACCAACTTTCCAAGCCATAGTTAATAACCATGCAACTCCAACTCCCCCTAAAACTAAGAAAGTAAGAAGAAACATAGTAATAGTAGGAATCTCTAAATTTACAGGATAATCATAGATACTATAACCAAGTTTTGCCATAATATCAAATCTAATAAGTTCTCTCATTCCAGAGATTAACAATGCAACAATTACTAATACACCTGTAGTGATGTAGCTATTTTTATTTTGAAGAACCATCAATAATAAAATAACAACACCTACCACAATTGCAAGTGATAATGGATGTAGTAAATAGTTTATTTGTAACATCCATAAAGCAAAAGTGATTGCACTTATGATTAATCCAATAACCCCAATTTTAGTTCCAAGTGATGCAGTGTATTGTATAAATTCTTCACTGAAATCAGGTCGTGTACTTAAAAATTTACTATAGTTTTGTAAAAATATTCCAACAACAGGAATAGCTAAACTTACCATGAAAGCCAGTCTAATTAGATCCATATTAAATGTCCAACCGCTGTTATCAACTACACCATTTGGTGCATACATATTCATCCAATCATTTGGCATAATTGAAGTAACGGCAAAGTTATGCATTAATATTCCTGCAAATACTAAAACAGCAAATGAGAGGATACCTACTAGTTTACCACCACCTTCGGTTTTTTTATTTGCATAGTAGTACCAATAGTACATAATATAACCAACAATTAATGCATATATAAATATAAATACCCACATACCAGATAAGGTATTTGCCACATACCAATTTGGATCATAAATTACTTGCGTAAATAGTAGTGGTGCAACACCTAAAACAATAAGTATTGAGATACTTATTTTTCCTGTTTGAATCAAATGAGGGTTTAATACTCTCCAAATTGGATCATCTTTTTGTTTAAATGTTCCAATGATAGAAAGTCCCATTGATCCCAGTGCTAGTAAAACAAAAGCAGCGTGTAAAGCCCATGTAAGGATATACAATGCTTGAAATACAACTGGATAGAATGGTACCCCCGCTGGGTCTCTTAGAGCCAATAATACTGATGCGTCCATAATTCCTCCTTAATATTTCAAAGATACGATATACTCAGCAATTGCATCGTATTCTTCTTCTGGTAATTTTAGTTTAGGCATATAAGGGAAAGCCCCGTCACCCATAGCGTATAGTGTAGATTTTATTGCCTCTTTATCCATACCTTTTAATCTATCTTTTAATGGTCTATATTTCCCTGTTGCTTCTAAAGAGTGACAGTTTGAACATGACATTCTTGTTAAAAGTTTTCCAGCTTCAAGTTTATTTGCTTCTGTAATTACTTTTAAATTTTCTGGAACAAATGGATTTACTTGTAATAAACCTTTTTCGGCAATAATTGGTAACTCACTTTTGATCCCTTTCCCTTCAACATCACGACTTATAATTTGATTTGAATAGATATATTGACCAGCAACATATGGTTTTCTCATTGATTCTCGAAGTTTTTCACCAGGCCAAATACCTGCAATTAAGATTACAAAAATCATAATACCTGCTAGTGGAGTACTTATAAATTGAGGCTTCACAATAGCTATTAAGAAATAAAGTGAAAAAACAATTGTTAAAATAATTCTACTTTGAATAACATCTGCTTTTGTTACATTAAATACAGCATGAGCATTATCTGGTAAAGTTCCCATATACCACATAAAGAAGAATAGTGTTAAAAACCCTCCAAGTAAACTGACATAACCCATTTTTTTGGTAAGTTCTCTTGATAGTTCAGGATTCTCTTTTTTCATAGCACTTGAGATTACAAGACCAATAACACCAGAAAGCATAATCATAAATCCAATTCTTAAGAACATATGTGGGAAAGTGTTTGTACCAAAAAATGCATCACTTGCACTTCCTGTTGCATAATAAGCTTCAGTCCCTGGCCACATCATAAAACTAATGATTCCTATAATAAGTGCCAAAGTACCTACAGAGGCTATTGCAAATGAGAAGGTTAGTTTGAGATGAGTTTTCTTATCAATCTTATCTATAAAATATACAAGGACAAATACCCCGATAACTTCATAAACAAAAAATACCCATTCTGTTGCCCACACCCATACAAAGTTATGTATCAGTGCACTAATACCCCGTGGACTAGCAGCCGTTGCCGTGTACCAAATCCCAGGACCTGTAATAGAACCTATTACATAAGAAAAGATGAGTAAAAACATACCGTATTTTTTCATATACGGGTATAAATCACTTCTATCCTCTTTGTATGCTTTGTAAGCCAAAAATGCAAAAAGCATTGCGGCACCAACTGAAGTATGTGATGCTAAAATGTGTATGGTACCTGTCATACCCATCATCCATGCACTTCCATATTCAGGAAAATAAAACAATGGAAATTGTCCTATTGTATCCATAAAGCCTCCTTAAATTAAAGTTGGCTGTCATTATAATAACTATCTGTTAATTATTTGTTAGTTGAATATTTAATATAACTTAAATTAATTGTTTTTTAGGGATAAAAATTAAGAGTTTAGAAACTGTTTTTAAAACTTTTAAATATTACTTCTTTATGGTTGGTACCTGTATCTGAACCCATCACCATATGGATAAAATTATCATTTAAAAAACTTTTGTAAAACTTTTCTATTTTTGGATAAGTATAGCTTTTTTTGATTGTAGGGTAGAGGTGTATTTTAACTACATATATTTGCATCACTATATAAAGAGAAAAAGTTGTGATGATTAAAACTTCAATTGCTGTAAATATTTTTGCAAATAAGACTTTGAGTTTTTCATTATTTATATAATATTGTGTAAATTTAAAAATATATTTCCAACTAAAATATAAAATGACAAGATTAACTACAAATGATATAAGGATAAGAGTCGTGTAAGTATCTGCTTTTGTAATATACAATTTTTGGAGTAAAATAGCAGTTGAGCTTGAAAGTTTTGCTGAAAGTGTAATCGCTAAAAAGATTTTAAAATACTCAAATATTTTTATATATATCTTCTTTTTATAGCTATAATAACAGCTAAAAATCACAAAAATAAAAAACAATATGTCTAAAATAAGATAATAGTTAATCACAAAACTCCTTCATAATATGGTATTATATCACATCAAAATAAATTTTTATTTTTATTCATATTCTGTTCATTTTTATCAATTATAATTACACTAGTATTTATATACTACACGAAAAAGGCTATATTGGATGTATGATAACTTATCGAGAATAACTTTAACTAAACCACATCTAACTCCTGCTCATACACACTGTAATAACCACACATTTGATAAATACCAATATAGCCTCCGCAGTGTCTTTTATATAAATCACCTAAATTAGGTTGCTTCCATGAAAATTCTAATAGTTGAAGATGATGTCAAAATTTCTTTGTTCTTAACTAAAGGATTAGAAGAGGAAAGTTATACAGTTGATAGTTGTTTTGACGGTGAAGAAGCTTTTTATTTAATACAAACAAATATTTATGACTTAATAATATTAGATTTGATGATTCCAAATATTGATGGTGTTACTTTATGCAAAAAGTTAAGAGAAATAGGAAATAATACTCCTATAATTATGTTAAGTGCAAAAAGTTCTATAGAAGATAAAGTTACTGGTTTAAATATCGGGGCAAATGATTATATTGCAAAGCCATTTTCTTTTGATGAACTGATTGCAAGAGTAAAAGTACAATTAAGAGATGGTAAAAGTTTGACAAATATTTTACAAATTGCAGATTTAATAGTTGATACAGATAAAAAACTTGTTACACGAAATCAAAAAGAGATAAAATTGAGTTCTAAAGAGTATATGCTTTTAGAATATTTACTTATAAATAAAAATAAAGTTTTAAAAGAAGATAAAATCAATCATGCTCTTTGGAATATGGATGATGAAACAGCAAGTAATATTATAAATGTATATGTATATAGACTTAGAAAAAAAATAGATAAAGATTATGATACAAAATTGATACACACTGTAAGAGGTATGGGATATAAAATAAGTGAAAACAATGAATTTTAAAAATATAAAATTACGACTTTTATCATTGTATTCTCTTGTTATAGGAATTATATTAGCTGTATTTTCAGTAATTTTATTAAATCAGTTTTATGAACAAAATATTAAAACAGTTGATGAACAATTAACAACTGTAATCAATGAAATAAACTATAGCAAACATTTTTATACCCCTTTTGATAAAGAAGAGTTTATGATAAAAAACTTATCTATAGTTATTTATAAATATGAAAATAATAAATTTAAAAAAATAATGGCTACAAAAACAGCCTTTGAGATTCAAAATAATGACTTATTACTCAAAGATACATTTCAGTTTTTTACTACAGCAAAACATCTTAGAGTGGGTCGATTTCATAGTAATAAAACAGATGAAAATATTTATATAGAAGTTGCAACTACATTAGATGACAAGATTAAACCACAATTGGAACATCTACAAGATATTTTGATTATTTTAATCCCTATGCTTTTGATACTTGCAATTATTGCTGGATATTTTATCATTAGAAATTCACTTATTCCTGTAAAAAAGGTTATTGATGAGGTAAAAGATATTGAGGCTCATAAGTTACAAAAAAGAATCACTTCTCATACCTCAAATGATGAGATAGAAGAGCTTATTACGACTTTTAATTTTATGCTAGATAAGTTAGATAGTGCTTTCTCTAAAATTAAAAGATTTTCAAATGATGTTTCTCATGAATTAAAAACACCATTAACCGTACTAAGGGGTGAGATAGAATTGGGTTTACGAAAAGAAAGAACAAATGAAGAATATAAAAATATCTTAAGTAGTACCTTAGAAGAGACAAAACTACTCCAAGAGTTGATAAATAGTTTACTTTTTTTATCAAAATCAAATAACCAAGAAATACAAGAAGAATTTATAGAGATAGAAGTTGATGATATTATTACAGATGTGATCTCTCAAAATAAAAAACTTATAGAGGAAAAAAATATCAAATTTGAATTTAAACACTTAGAGAATGTTGTTTGTATTGGACATCCTTTATTATTAAGAATTTTAGTTGGAAATATTATACAAAACTCAATCAAGTATTCTCAAAAAAGTTCAAAAATAGAGATAGATTTAAGTAATAATATTTTAAAAATCAAAGATTATGGAATAGGAATCAAAGAGGAAGATATAGAGAATATTTTTGATAGATTTTATAGAGTAGATGAATCAAGAGGTGGAAGTGGTTATGGATTGGGACTTTCTATTGTTAAATCTATTGCTTTGATACATAATTTTGAGATAGTAGTGCAAAGTAAATATAACCAATACACAGAATTTACAATACATTTAAACCAATAGCAAAAGGAGAGTTCCAATTTGAAAAAGAATAAATTTGTCATCATTTATGCTTTGGTAATAATATCAGTGTATATTGTCTTTTTTGTATCAACAGTAACACCTACATATAAATAATACCTTTTCATTTATTATTCATTTTAGTATAATATACTTCTAGATACGAGGTATGTTGCTGTTGCTTAAAATTACTTAACTTAAGGAGTAACCATGAAGTATGTGTATATTGAAAATTATCTAAGAATCCCTCAAAATATCAAGAAAACTTTCTTGAATTCTATCAATAAGTGTAAAGATTTTAAAGTATCAAACCAAAAAATTATTTTTTGTGAAGAATCTTTGATTTTAGGTTTTTTAAATGGTTCTGATATTGGAAAAGTTTGTGACTTTTGTAAAGACTTTTTTAAAGATTTTGACTATATTAAAGTGAATATTGTATCAAAAGCTTTAAATAAAGCCAATCAAATGATTTTAACCTTTGATGATACAAATAGGCAAATAAGAATCTAAAAAAGAGTTCATATTTTATTCATCATTATTTATTATACTTTGGTAAAATAATTAAGGAATAAATATGAAAAAAATAGTCATATTATTTTTAGCTTCTATCATAAGTATATTGTTAATGACAAGTTGTACAAATTTGCAAAGTTATATGGAACAAGAAAATACTCTACAACATCAATCTCATTAAAATGATTTATAGTTTGTAAGAGTCTACCAAATTATTTCTTCTTTCCCTAAATCTTTTAATATTTTATTTGTTTGACTAAAATGTTTACAACCAAAAAAACCACGATATGCTGAAAGAGGGCTTGGATGAGGTGCTGTGAGAATATAGTGTTTGTCCTTATCTATGAGTTTCGCTTTAGCAATAGCAGGAGCACCCCAGAGTAAGAAGATTATATTTTCTTTATTTTTGGAGATATGTTTGATAATATTATCAGTAAAAATCTCCCAACCTTTTTTTTCATGGGATTTAGGGCTACTATCTTCTACTGTTAAAATTGCATTTATGAGTAATACTCCCTGCCGTGCCCAGGGTGTCAAATCTCCATCCATACAAGAACTTGTCCCTATGTCAGCTACTATCTCTTTGAATATATTGACCATTGAAGGTGGGTTTTTTATCTCTTTTGGTGTTGAAAAAGCTAGACCTTGTGCTTGTTGTGGCTGATGATATGGATCTTGTCCTAAAATAACTACTTTTAAATCTTCATAAGAACAAAGTTCAAAAGCTTTAAAAATATTTTCTTTTTTTGGATATACGGTAGTTTCTTTATATCTCTTGTCAATAAATTTTTTTAATTTTATATAATAATCTTTTTGTTCTTCTTCTTTTATGATGGTTTGCCAGTTCATTGTCTACCTATTTAGTAAATTTTGTGTATAATATCTAAATTTTTATAAAAGGTATTATCAATTATGTGTGGAATTGTCGGGTATATAGGAAAACAAAATACTAGTAAAATATTAATAGATGGATTAAAAGAATTAGAATATAGGGGATACGATAGTGCAGGTATTGCAATCCTAGAAAATGAGAAGCTAGATGTTTTTAAAGCTGTTGGTAAAATAGCAAATTTAGAAGCAAAAATTGAAACTTCAGTATATGAACAAGACTTATCAGAATTTTCTATTGGTATAGGACACACAAGATGGGCAACACATGGTAAGCCAACAGAGCTTAATGCACATCCACATTTAGGGGAATATTCTTATGTGGTTCATAATGGTATTATTGAAAACTACAAAGAGTTAAAAGACGAATTAACAAAAGCTGATCACAAGTTCGTATCACAAACAGATACAGAAGTGATTGTCCATCTTTTTGAATACTATTTCAACAAAACAAATGATGCAAAAAAATCTTTTCTTGATACAATATCTAGGCTAGAGGGTGCTTACTCAATACTCCTTATCACAAAATCACAACCAAATACAATCTTTTTTATGAAACATGGTTCTCCTTTAGCCATAGCTCGTGGAAATAATGATGATGAGATACTTTTTGCTTCATCAGATGCACCACTTATTGGTTTGGCAAATGATGTTGTATATCTTGAAGATGGAGTAAATGGATATGCCGTAGATGGACATATAGTATTTAATCAAGAGGTAAAATGGACAACACTTCCTAGTTCAAAACAATTTGCTCAAAAAGATGGATTTAGATTTTTTATGGAAAAAGAGATTTATGAACAGCAAGATGTAGTGACTGATAGTATGCTAGGAAGAATTAAAGATGATGGTATATCTTTTGATGAATTATCAGAAGATATTTCTAAAGGGATAAATGAGATTAAAATTTGTGCTTGTGGTACTTCTTATCATGCAGGACTCACAGCTTCTTATTTGATAGAAAGATTGGCAAAAGTGAGATGTAGTGTAGAAATTGCAAGTGAATTTAGATATAAAGAACCATTGCTTAAAGAGGATACACTTTTTATAGTAATAAGTCAAAGTGGAGAAACAGCTGATACACTTGAAGCTTTAAAGATGGCAAAAAATGCAGGTTTACGAAGTATTGCTGTGTGTAATGTTGATAACAGCTCTATGACAAGAGTTGCAGATGCTACTGTTTTAACTCGTGCAGGGATTGAAAAAGGGGTTGCTAGTACAAAAGCATTCTCAACTCAAACAGTAGTATTATGGATGATGGCATTGTTTTTTGCTAAAAACAACAATACTATTTCAGAAGAAAAATTAGAAGAACAGTTAAAAGTGTTAAGAGAAGTTCCAAAGTCTTTAGCCGTAGAAGATAAACTTCATGAAAAATGTGTGAGATTAAGTAAAAGGTATCTTCATGGTCATGGATTTTTCTTTATAGGAAGAGATGTTTTTTACCCACTTGCTTTAGAAGGTGCTTTAAAACTTAAAGAGATAAGTTATCTTCATGCAGAGGGTTATCCAGCAGGTGAGATGAAACATGGACCAATAGCTTTGGCAGACCCAGAGTTGTTTACAGTTGCTTTGATGCCTCAACATTGTCACTATGATAAAATTAAATCAAATGTAGAAGAGCTTAGTGCTAGAGATAGTACGATTTGTGCTATAAGTCCTTTGGAATTTGAACTTTCTGATGATTTTATAAAAACAAAACCAACTGATCATTATATGCTAGAGTTTTTTGAGATGTTAGTTGTAGTACAACTTTTATCAATGGAGATAAGTGTAAGACTGGGAAATGATGTAGATATGCCACGAAATTTAGCAAAGTCAGTAACGGTAGAATAGTAGTTTTTCGAACTAATCTATTTTACAGTTTTGTTTTGTTAACATTCAAAACTTTTACAAATATGTAGAATACATACTTTAATTTAAAATTTTTACTTTTCAAAATCTTATTAGATTTCATGGAAAACAAAGATGGACAACAAAAGAATGGAAAACAGACGATGACTTTTTTAACTTAAAAAAGCTATTGCGGAAAACAAAAGAATGGAAAACAAAAATGGAAAACAAACAACATAGCAAAAAACATTACTTATTTACAAGTGAAGTAGTAAGCCCAGGGCACCCTGATAAATGTGCAGATATTATTGCAGATAGTATAGTAGATAAACTTATTATTGGTGATCCAAAATCAAGAGTTGCAAGTGAAGTATTTGTAGCAGGAAAACATGTAGTAATTGGTGGAGAAGTTACAAGTGCAACTCACCTTACAACAGAAGAATATATTCAAATTGTACATGATACACTAGCAAAAATTGGATACAATGGAAATCCATATTTTACAAAACAAGAGTGTTTACATCCAGAAGATGTGGAAGTGCAAGTATTATTAAATAAACAATCTCCAGATATCAATCAAGGTGTTGATCAAGAAGATGGTGAAATAGGTGCTGGAGATCAAGGTATTATGTTTGGTTATGCAGATTGTGAAACTGAAAATTATATGCCAAGTGCTATTACATATGCAAGAGTATTAATGCAAAAAGTATATGATTATGCATTGGCTCACCCAGAAGAATTAGGCGTAGATATAAAAACACAAGTTACAATGGATTATGGTTGTAAAGAAAACTTTGAAAAATCACAACCTCAAAAAATAGATACAATAGTTGTATCAGCACCTTGTGTATCTTCTATGGATATCACTACAGTTAGAACATTGATTCAAAAGCTTATAGATGATGCTGGATTACCAAGTGAATTATATAACAAAGATGAGTGTATTATTCATATTAACCCAACAGGAAAATATGTATCACACTCTAGTTTACATGATAGTGGTTTAACAGGTAGAAAACTAATTGTAGATAGTTTTGGTGGATATTCACCTATAGGTGGAGGAGCTCAAAGTTCTAAAGACTATACAAAAGTTGATAGAAGTGGATTATATGCAGCTAGATATTTAGCAAAACATATAGTTGCAGCAGGACTTGCTACAAAATGTGTAGTTCAAATCTCATATGCAATTGGTGTTGCTAAACCAACTTCTGTTGCAGTAGATACTTATGGTACATATACATCTATAAATGATGATGCATTATCAACATTTATAGAGGAGAATTTTCCACTTACACCAAACTGGATTACAAGAAAATTTGATCTTGATCATCCAAGTGCATATACTTTTCTTTATGCCGATGTAGCAGCGCGTGGACAAGTTGGACAAGCTGATTATCCTTGGGAAAAACTTGACGAACTTGAAAAATTTCAAAATTTGAGATAAAATATCACACTTAAAATAGAAAAGGTAACTATATGGATTTAAATTTAAAAAGTTTTTTTAACAAAATAAAAACTGAAGTTTTAGAAAAACAAGAGAAACAAAAAAATGACCCTAAATTTATAGAGAATCAAAGTCATTGGGTAAAATGTCCCTCTTGTGAAGCTCTAATGTTTTTTAAAGAGGTTGAAAATTTAAATCATGTATGTCCTAAATGTAACTTTCATATGAGAATAGGGGCTAAAAAAAGAATTGAACTTTTATCAGATGAGGGAAGTTTTGTAGAGTTTGACAGTGAGTTACACCCTACAGATCCATTAAGTTTTGTTGATAGTAAATCATACCAAAAAAGACTAGAAGAAGCTTTACATAAAACTGGTAAAACTTCTTCTGTTGTAAGTGGTGAGTGTACTATTGATGGAGTTCCTGTACAGCTTGTAGTATTTGACTTTTCATTTATGGGTGGAAGTTTAGGGAGCGTTGAGGGTGAAAAAATTGTTCGTGCATGTAATCGTGCTATTGAAAAACGACAAGGTGTGATTATTATTAGTGCTTCAGGTGGTGCTAGAATGCAAGAGTCAACTTTTTCTTTAATGCAAATGGCAAAAACAAGTGCAGCACTTAGAAAGCTTGATAATGAGGGATTACCTTTTATCTCAATTTTAACAGATCCAACATTTGGTGGAGTTAGTGCAAGTTTTGCTTTCCTTGGTGATATTATTATGGCAGAACCAGGTGCTTTAATAGGTTTTGCAGGTGCAAGAGTTATTAAACAAACTATTGGAAAAGATTTACCAGATGGTTTCCAAAAAGCAGAATTTTTACTTGAACATGGCAGTATAGATATGGTAACTCAAAGAAATGAGATGAAACATACTTTACATGACCTTTTAAAACTTTTTTATAAAGATGAAGTAGCTTAACTCTTAATTTTAAGAGTTAAGAATCAAATATTATTTTGAAAAAGATTTATGCTCTTTGTGATTTTGAGTTATTACAAAGTTATAATATAACTTTAACTCAATATCTTCAAAAACTTCAAAATTATGATATTATTTATATCCAATATCGTGACAAAATAAACTCTTCAGAAATTCAAAAAAAAAATATATTATTACTTAAATCACTTACAAATATTCCAATTATTATTAATGATAAACTAGAACTTTTAAAATATGCGGATGGCTTACATTTAGGACAAGAAGACTTTATTCGAGTTAAAAATGAAGAGTTAAAAATAAAAAGTGATGATTTAGTTTTAAAATTATTACGAAAAAAATATCCTAATAAAATTTTTGGGCTTTCAACGCATAATGAATTAGAAATTTTAGAAGCAAATAAGTTAGATTTAGACTATATTGGCTTAGGAGCGTATAGAGCAACATCAACCAAGAATGTATCAAATATTTTAGGAGATAAAATTTCTTATTTAGCAAAAATATCAAAATATCCTGTTGGTGCTATTGGCGGTGTACAAATAGAAGATGATATAGAAAATATAGCTTACAATGTCATTGGAAGTGGACTCTTAAAATAGTTTATTAAACTTACAAATAGATTATAAATCATAATCAACTCCCAAAATATATAAAACTTAATTAACATAATGATACTATTTTAAATAATAATTTTTATCAAGGAGTAATATATGGCACATGAAGGTTTTCACGAAGATCCACAAGAACTATCTAGTTTTGCGAAAGATTATCATAGAATAATTCAAAGTACAATGGAAGAGTTAGAGGCTGTAGATTGGTACAATCAGAGAGCTGAATGTGCTAGTGACCCTGAAGCAAAAGCAATTATGGAACATAACAGAGATGAAGAGATAGAGCATGCTTGTATGGGTATAGAATGGCTTAGAAAAAACTCTCCTGTATGGGATGCTATGTTACGAGAATTTTTATTTCAAGAGGGTGATATTGTAGGAAATGAAAATGAGCTTACAGGGAAAGAAGATATTCAAAATAGTTCAACGGTAGTAAATAGTAGTCTAAATATTGGTAATAATAAAAAGTCAAAAAAGTAAAAAGAGGAGATATTATGGAAATTTTAAATAGAGCGAATGCACCTTTTGGAGCTGGTGTTTGGGGCACAATAGATACAACTTTAGGTGAGTTTTTAACAAAAAGATTAAATTTACGAAGTGTTGTGGATTTTGATGGAAGTTATACCTATGAAACAGATAGTATAGCGACAAAATATTCTACAGAAGTATCATCTAAAAACGGTGTATCTATCTCTACAAGAGAACCTATAAAAATGGTAGAGATTAAAAAAATTTTTAAATTATCAAAGTCAGTTATAGAGGATATTAAAAAAGGTATCGAAGCTTTTGACGATAAAGAGTTAGCGACAGCAGCAAATGAATTTTCATCTGTTGAAAACAATATGATATTAAGTGGGTTAAAAGAAGCAAATATTGAGGGTATAACAACAAATAAAGATGTAAAATCAATAGAAGTTAAATCTACAAAAGATATCTTAGGTGCAGTTGCTAAATCATTGGGAACTTTTAATCAAGAGTTTGTAGATGGAAGTTTTAAATTAGTAATATCAAGTGGAACTATGGCAAAACTTTACACAGAATTTTTTGATGGAATTAGTGTAAAAACAAAATTAGATGATATTTTAGGTGCAGGAAATATAATAATAAACCAAGATATTGGGGATAATAAAGCTTTAATGATATCACAAAGGGGTGGAGATTTTGAGTTTTATAGTGGACTTGATGTATCAATAGGATTTGAAAAAGAGACTAAAGATGTTGTAGAATTATTTCTTATGCAAACTTGTGCTTTTAGAGTTCTTTCTCCTGAAGCTGCTATCGTTTTAGATATAAAATAACTATAAAAATATAGAGAATTTTCTCTATGTTTTTTACAACTTTTCAAGTCATATATTAGTTCTATTATAGTAGAATAACTCCAATAAATTAACTAAGGAGCACAATATGAAAACAATCTTAATACCAGTAGCAGAAGGTTTTGAAGAGATAGAAGCAGTAAGTTTAATAGATGTTTTTAGACGAGCTGAATTGAAAGTAATAGTTGCCTCACTGAATGAAAACTTAGAAGTGCAAGGTGCAAATAAAATAACTCTTTTAGCTGATACTATTATAGAAAATATAACTTCACAAGATATAGATATGATTTTATTGCCAGGTGGCTGGGGAGGTACAAAACTTTTAGCCCAAGATAATTATGTGCAGAATTTACTAAAAGAGATGAACCAAAAAAACAAGGATATAGGTGCAATATGTGCTGCTCCTTATGCTCTTAATAGTGCAGGTGTATTATCAGAGAATTATACTTGTTATCCTTCAGTGGAACAAGAGATTAGAATTCAAGGATATAAAGCAGAAGAAAAAATAGTGGAAGAGGGAAATATTATCACTTCAAGGGGACCTGGAACAGCACTGTGTTTAGCACTTTATATAGTAAAAAAATATAAAGGAGAAGAGGTTTATAATTCTTTAAAAACAGGATTGTTAGCTGATTTTTGTTAATTGGTTATGATGAGTAATTTTTCGAAGATACATAGTGAACTACTAAAATGGTATAAAAGAGATGGACGACATCATCTTTTATGGCGAAATACAAAAGAGATATATCATATCTATTTAAGTGAGATAATGTTGCAACAAACTCAAGTTAGTAGAGTGATGAGTGAATATTATCCAAAATTTTTAGAAAAATTTCCTACACTTCAAGTATTAGCTCAATCTCCTTTAGATGAAGTGTTATCTTGTTGGAGTGGACTAGGATACTATTCACGAGCAAGAAACCTTCATAAAACAGCACAACTATGTGAAGAAAACTTACCAAATAGTATGAACGAACTTCAAAAATTACCAGGTATTGGAAAATACACGGCAAGTGCAATTTGCAGTTTTGGATATCATCAAGAAGTTAGTGTCGTTGATACAAATATAGCAAGAGTTTTAAAACGCTATTTTGGTTTTTTAGATGTATCAGATGTACAAGTGTGGGAAAGTGCAGATAAATTTTTAAATATCAAAGAACCAAGATCTCACAACTTAGCTTTAATGGATTTGGGTTCAATGGTTTGTACTCCTACAAATCCACTATGTCAAGAGTGTCCTTTATTTATAGAGTGTAAAGGTAAAAAAAATCCAGAACTCTATACACAAAAAAAGAAAAAAGAGTATGAATCGTTAGATTTATTTTATGGTATATATAAGAAAGATAATAAAATTGCTCTTGTAAAAACAACAGGAAAAATGTATAAAGAGATGTTAGAATTACCTACTGTTGATCCAATAGAAGAGAATTTTATAGGAAAATTTAAACACAGTTATACAAAATATCGTTTGAGTGTTCATCTTTATAAAGTTGAGAAATTCAATAATGAAATTATTTGGATAGATTTAGATGAAATAGATACAACTCCTATTTCATCTTTGACAAAAAAAGCATTTAAAAAGTTTCTATAGAAGAGAGGTTAAAAGGAGTATAACTCTTTTGTACCTCTTATTAAAACTCAAAATCTTTCAAATTTCCTATCTCTGGAATTTTCCCAACTTTTTCTCTAATGAGCATTGTAAGTCTATTGTTTGTGTATGCAACATCAAAGAGTTCTAAAGCTTTTATCAGATCACCTAATTTATTAAAACCATGATTAATAGGAGAAAATGAAGAGTTTTGTTTTATGTATAACCCAATATTTTTTACATCACTCCAATCATTGTCTTCAGCTGTTTGATGTACCGCATTAAGGATAAACTTTTTTAGTTTGCTATCTCTTTTGATATCATAATTCTTACCTACATATCCACTTGCTGAACTATACTCTTCGGTAGTTGCATTATCAGTTTCATCTAGTTTTGAAGGTTTTTGTTTTGATGATAGTTTTTCCACATATATAAATTGTGAACATGCATTTGTAAATGCAGAAGGCGTTTTCTCTTCTCCATAGCCATATACTGTTAAGCCATCTGCTAAAATTCTTGTAACAATTGGAGTAAAGTCACTATCACTTGTAACTAGTGCAACAGCACTTAACTCTTTTGTATAAAGAAGATCCATAATATCTATAATCATAGCTATATCTGTAGCATTTTTTCCTTGTGTATAAGCAAATTGTTGGATTGGTTGGATATTGTATTGTTGTAATAACTTTTCCCAACCAATCAGTTTTTTATCTTTCCAATTTCCATATGCTCGTCTTATATTCACTGTACCGTATTTTGCAATATCATTAAAAATATCTTCTGCATATTTATGACTAACATTGTCACAGTCTATAAGTATTGAAATATTTTGTTGTTCATTTTTCATATTATTACCACCATAAATTAATCTTCCATTATCTCTTTATCATTTAAGATAGAGATAATATTTGAGGAGCGTTGAAATCCTGCAAATGGATATTTTACATTTATTGTATCTTGATTATTTATTTTTAAAATAAATGTAGTAGGAAAATACTCAACTTCTCCAAAGTTCCCTGTTTCAATTAGCTTTTGAAACACTTTTGAACCTCTCATAACCTTGAGATACTCAATCTCTTGAAATTGAGGTTGTACCTTTTTTAAAATACTTTTTTCTTGTCTTACACAATAAGGACAATATTGCATTGAAAAGATTAAAACAATATTTTTATTTCGTGGAATGTCTGATATTTTATCTATAATTTTTAATCCATCCGCAGAAACTGATTGGATTAAAATAAAGAATATAAGAAGAGTTTTTTTCACTTTTTTAAACCTTATTTAACAGTATAACTATCAGTAATAAAAGAAAAAGCTCTATTTACTGAGTTGTTTACCATAACGGCTTGAATAATGGGAGTTGAAAGTTCTTTAGAACCTGCCCATTTGACAATGAAATTTGCTCCTGAACCACCTCTCATATCTCTTAAATCTATAATAAAATCAATTGAAGCCATAGGTTTTAATATATAAGGTTGTTCAATATAAGTTTCAATCAGATCTCCACTTGTATTGTAGTAAGAGATATTTTCCACTAATAAATTTTGAGTAAAATCAGTATTTCTTACACTTAAAGTAATTCCAACTGGTTCATATTTGTCCTCAGAAGTATAAACATGAGAATAGACAGGTACATAAGCTGTTTCTCGTTTATCTATTTTAGTTATAGAATCTTTTACTGGATAGAAGTAACTATTTTGTTTTATTTCTTTCTTCTTTTTTTCAATTTTAGTAACTTTTGCATGATGCTCATTTTCTTCCATACAACCTGTCATAATCAAAGAACATAAAACTAATAGCATAGTTGTTTGTAATATAATTGATTTTTTTTTCAATT
Source organism: Arcobacteraceae bacterium (assembly GCA_963667095.1). Taxonomy (GTDB): domain Bacteria; phylum Campylobacterota; class Campylobacteria; order Campylobacterales; family Arcobacteraceae; genus JAIOSF01. The sequence continues at coordinate 1,282,611 of OY762960.1, forward strand.
TATAAATCCTAATTTTTATTTGAAATTATTGTACAATATACTTTATTAAATGTTGAATGACTAAAAGTTAAAAGTAGGACTCTAAGGCAAATTATGGGACTATTTTTAGTCTTTAATCAGGATTTAACTACTCACTAAAATTAGTAAAAGCAGCTTCAACACTTGGAATGCTTTTATAGTTTGTTTTTGTAAATCTTACACTTTTTGTTTTCAGGTCACATATAGCAATTTTAAAACTAGATCCTATATATGGCTCTACTGTACAGATAATTTTATCTTTAATCTGTCGTGTTAAATAAACAGTACCTTGTAAAGATGGAAAAAAATACTTCGGATAACTTAGCGGTGTTATTTCAACAACAACTATAGATTTTTGATTTTCAAGAGTTTGTAAGATAATCATAGCATCATCATAACTCTCAAATTGAACACACCAATCATCGAAAATTTTATTGAAATGATTTAAATCCTCATCTAGGAATCCACCAACTAAAGATTGTATAGCAAAAATAGACACAAAAACACCTTGAAATATATAAATTTAATAGTGTATTATACCTTTAAATTTCTTATACCAAATTATCTATTTTATAGGTAAAAACTTCTGTAAGATAAAAGTCTATCTCAACTACAATTTATCAGACTAACTATCATGTGAGAAGAGGAAAGAAAAAAACAATGTTTACTTTAATATCTAATAAAAAAGTGTCTCTCTCTTGTGGCCATTCCAAGCTTTTATTAATTAAGACTAACATATAATATCATTTATACACATATCACTTATACAATAATCATAAAAAAGGAATTTAGTGAATCATCTTCAAGTACAAGAATCTTTAATTAATTTAGACGCAGTTAAGCTATACAATCATATTATAAACTCAGAAGCGCATAGTATAAAACAAAATTATGGTGGATATAATAAAAATGACCAAGCATATGATTTTTCTTTAATATGTCCAAATGGATTATATCGTGGAAACTATGATGAAGAAACTCAAAATCCTAGTTTTATTATAAAGATTGTTTAGGATTATAACATGCAGATACGAGTATATTACGAAGATACAATAGTTCTCTAATTTTCATAAAAGGATAGTAATAATCAAGGCTTTTCAAAAAAAATTTTCTTACAACATATAGTCTTTAAGCTCATTTGTGGGGACTAAAATAGGGACTATTGAAGCGAGGGATTGATTAAGTCCCTCATGTAGTTTAGTGAAGTGGTACTACAAGGATAAATCCTACCACTATGAAGATTAATATTAATCTCAACACAACGAACCTTTCGTAAAAGCTCCACCGCTTAACTATAAAAGTTCCCACTAATAAAAAAAGGTAAGGATTGCTCCCTACCTTTTTAACTTCCCTTTACACGATAAGTAATCAGCTTATCATAAAAGGCTCATTGTGTTTCGTTCGTATTGTATATTAATTGTTTTTAAATGTCAATATTAATGAAAGCAGATAATAAAATATATTCCTAGATCAATAAGTACCAGGAACAAATAGGAATAAATTTTATCACAATTTCTCTCGAGATGCTACTGATCTAATTTTTGTATATTTTTTTCTGCAGTCTTTTGTTGCTTAGCTTTTTCCATAGCTTGTTTAAGACTTTGATATGTTTCATCATTTGCATTATAAAATGCAAAATATATAGCACCAGAAATAAATAAGATAATATACAATATTAGTTTTATCATGATATCCCTTGATCTACTTCAATTAAACTTTTTACTTTCATCATATAGTTTTATAACTATCTGGTGAACATTATGTAATACAATATTTAACTCTTTTATAACTTTTATCATTTCAACTTTCTTAACTTCATAATTACAATTCAATTCAAAAGCAATTCTATTAACATCATTTGTAATATTAGCTACATCATTATTTAACTTCATAAGCTCTCTAGCATATTTTATTTGATTATCTGATAGTATGTAGTACCTTTTATCTAAAAAGTATTTTAAAGCTGCTCTAATGAGTTTTGATTTATCCAATTTTAGATTTTTATAGATATTTATATTTCTCTTAACATCCAATAATATTGTTTGATCTACTCGAGCAATAATTGTATGATTTTTTATTTTGTTCTTTTCAAAAGGTCTTAAAAGTTTAACTAATCTTTTCACTTCCTGGACATATTCTATATTTGACTTTTTACAATAGGAAAAATTATCTATTGTAATATTTATATCTTCATCTGCTGCAACTTCTAAATGATCTATTATTTGAGATATATTTGCAGTAAGTCCATTCATATCTAAAATCATTTCATTAGATACTTTTATGATCGTATCTATATTTGAAATATAGTTAAATAAGTTTTGATCAACAAAATTATTAATAGCTGCTCTTAAAAGTTTGCTTTCATCATAGTGTGAAAATTTCTTTAGCTGCAACTTTTTAGATATTTGACTTTTTAAATCATCATCAAGTCTTGCTGTGATACGAGGATTGATAGACATTAATCTCACTTTTCAATTAGTTTACTAGAAACTAATTGTATCTAAAAAAGCAAAAATTATCTAGTCGGTTGGGGGGGATTTGTCATACAAATTCCCTATCCTGCCAGTCTAAAAAATAAAATTTTTTAGACTTAAAACAGAAATTTACTTAATGTTTGTGTTAATTCCCCTTTTTTATTCTTAATTATTGGTTTTTTGTTGTTAATTCTTTGCTTTTAGGTGTTAATTATTGGTTTTATAGTGTTAATTTTTAGTATAGGGGTGTTAATTCGTAAAAAAGTGCTTTGATTTATCGAATATTTGTATTTTAATAATTTAATTGAAAATTTAATATCATAAAGAAAACTTTTAATACTTAGTGGAGAAGCAAATATGAATAAAGAAGAAAAATTAAATATAATCCAAAAGATCATTCATAGAAATAAAAATTCATTATGTAGTAGTGATGAATTAATGGAAAAATATGGCTTACATTTTGCTATATATCATGCTTATATTTTAGATAAATATGAAAAGAATATGCAAACTAATATTTCAAATAAAGAGTTTTATATTAAAGTAGATGAGTGTAAAAGTAGAACAACTTTATCATATCATCATCAGAAAAAAGCTATGCAATTGGGAGAAAGTTTAAAATGGTGGAGCTGTGAGTTAAAATATAATAAATCAGTAAAAGCAAAAGTAATACATTTTGTTTTTGATGATAAAATAGCTATTGAAATGCTTGATAAGTTGAATCGATATAAAGAAGATATTTTATTTTAATATATTGGAGTAGGTACTATTTTGAGTAATTTTTTTTATATTATTAATTATTTCTTTTCTATTATCTACTGTTAAATTAGTAAAGTTTTCTATGAATTTAAATTCATTACTTTTATCTTTTAAATCATTCTTTAAAAAGTATACAAAAACATTAAAAAATAAATTATTTTCATCCATAAAATCACCATATTTTGATAAGTTAAAATATAAAATAAATTTTGTAGCATGCTCATAAAATTTATTTTTGATTAAAAAGTCAATATAATTTTTAAAATTACACTTGAAGTTTAATTCCAAATAATTGATATGATTTGTTGTAAGGCTTTGAAGAGTACCATTTAATGATAATAAAGCAGATTTAATATCTTCGATATTATTATTTTCTTTATATCTATTCATAGTGTAATCATAGTATTGTATATAGTATTTAGTAATTGTATAAGAAATTGAACCGCCATCTTTATCTAATTCATTTATTAATTGTTCAAAATCTATAAATAAAATAAAATCTACAAATACATTAATAGTACAATTATGTAATAAATCAAAAAAATCAACAAGTATTTGTTTATTATAGTATTGAAGCATATCCATTTTTTGTATTTTATTTGTTTCTAAAAACTCTTCTAAATCTTCTTTTGTAAAATATTTATCTAATAATGAAATGATTGGTCTATTTTCTCTTTTCCATTTTCCAACACCTTGTGGAGTCATTTCCAGAATAGAAGCAATATTATTATTTGTCAGTGACATAAGTTAATTTTCCTTGTAAATGAAATATATTTTCAATTTATAACTATAGCATAAATTATTTAAAATAATATTTCATATTTAAGTTTAAATTAATAGAAACAATATTACTATTTTGGTATATTTATTACTAATAATGAAATAATATTTCTATATAGGAGGATTTAATGAAAAAATATTACAAAGCAGAAGACTTGGAAAATGGTATATGGGAAGATGGTATTCAAGTAATACCACCTTTCTCAAAAACACTTTTACGCAATATTAGGAATGCAAAAAGGATTACTTATCAAAAACTAGGAAGAGAATGTGTATATACAAAAGCAGCACTGGAAGAGTACTTAAATAGTTCTACTGTTAAATCTATGGAAAGTGCATAGTTATTATGTCAAATAATAAAAGATACTATTGGCTCAAGCTTATGAAAGACTTTTTTATTCAAGCAAGAATCAAAAAATTACGACGAATAGCTGGAGGAGATACTTATGTCATCATCTATCTTAAATTGATGTTATTGAGTATCAATACAGATGGAGTAATCACATTTGAATCTATTGAAAATACTATCGAGGAAGAATTAGCTTTGATACTTGATGAAGAAGTTAAAAATATTGAAGTGGTACTAGCTTATCTAATAGCGAACAAACTATGTCAACAAATCTCAAATAATAAATATGACTTAAAAGAAGTTCAAAGTTTAATAGGTAGTGAAACAGCGACAGCTGAAAGAATGAGAAAATCAAGGGAAAGGAAAAAACAAAATACTTTAAAATGTAACAATGTTACACCCAAGTTACATGATGTGACAAAAGGTTATACAGAGAAAGAGTTAGAGTTAGAATTAACTACTACAACTATAAATAATAAATATATAAAAGCAGAAAAAGCTGGTGAGATTTATCAGGCACTTGTAAAAGGCAAAGATTTTACATATGAATATAATCGTTTTAAAGCACTCAATGAAGAATCAAATAGAACTGTAGAAAATTGGAAAAGATGGTGTATGCAAATTAAGAAATTTTCACTTAATCAAATAAATCAAAAAGGAGAAACAAATGGATGAGAAACAAAAAAATGTAATAGATGAGGCTATAAACGATTTAATTAAAATAAATTGTCGATTGACTTTTTTAAAAGAGATATCAAACATAGAAGGTGAGGGAAAGTTTGATGTAAATGAACTTGATAACTATGGTTACGGCAAAAGTCTAATGATAGAAGATTTACAAAAAGAGATCAACAGGATAACAGATAATATACAGGAGCTACTAAAATGAAAACTAACAATAATCTAAAATTTGAGGACACACAAAGTCTATGTAAATTTTTAGGACAACAAATTTATATATCTGTTGTGTTAGATGAATGTTTAACAAAAATCAACACCTATGCTCATGTACTTATGAGATTAAATAATGATGTAGAAAAAATGGAAGAGCGAGAACTCAAAGATATATTTTCAACATATGCAATGGATCTATCAGATATCTCTGAAAAGCTAGAAAAAGTTAAAAGTAAATTTAATGAACTAAAGTTTGTACTGTTGCAAGAACCTAAAACTAGCTTTATAGAAATAGAGCCATGGTTTTTTAGATATTTGAATGAGGGGCAATTAAAAGTATTAAGTGCAATAGTAGCTCATCAAAACAACTCCTTTATTTCAAATAGAACTATAGCATTTTATACAGGTTTTGGAACTATTAGACCAGGAGGAAAAGAAGAAAAAGAATTTTTAAAATTAAATGATGATGAACAAAAACAATATAAAATTAAAAAATTAAAAAATGCTATTCAAACTGTTAAAAATATCAAATAACAACTTGAAAACTTAGGAGTTATTACTCGTGAAATAGTTGGTGATAAATCTTACGCAGTTGTTAATCGGGAATGGAGCAAAGAGAGATATCTCAAAGAGTTTGATGAATACTTTAATGCACATAAAATAGATAGAACATCTAACAAAGGATCTAAATGATTAAAAAATTCATGATACTAATTATTGTTTATCTTAATATATATGCTATGTATCCTGTAACAGATATTACAAGTTATCAATATCTGATAAGTGGGATAAAACAGTATACTCAAATGATTAATGGTATTACCCAACAAATACAATCACTTGGTGGTATTCGTAGTTCTGTAGAAGATTTAAAAGATGCTCTTAATTCTTCTAAATCTGAACTTACTGGTTCTTTAGCTTCATTAGAAAAAGCAAGGAATAATTTAAAAGATACTGTTGATAATACAGAAATTAAAAGCTTATTTGATATGAATGCAGCACGAAAAAGTGCAAGTGGAACTGGTATAGCATATGATGATATAGCAAAGGTATTTTCTAATAGCTTTAAAAAAGCCGATGATGGTCTTATAAAAATGATAGGTGGAAAAGAAAAAGCAAAAGAATTCTTGTCAACACAATACAAAATGAATCAAGGACTTGACACAACTAATGTTGATGATTTTATTACTATTATGAATAATAAAGATTTAGTAGACCCAATTAAGATCAAAGAAAATATTTTAATCAAAGATTATGTAGATGAGACTCATAAAATGGATAGAGATGCTAAACAAGCAGTTGCAGCTGAATTGATAAGTGAAGATTGGAAAGCGACTTTTTTCCCATCAACAGATGAAGAACTTGAAGCAATCGAAAAAAGAACAGAAAGGCTAAAAGAACTTAGCGAATTTATAGAAAATGCTAAAGATGTAAAACAATCAATAAAAACAACAAATATGATCTTAATGGAAATGTTACAGTTGTTACAAAAAGATTTTAATAGTGCTTTACACTATAGAAATGCTATGGCTTCATTATTTTTAAAAAATGGTGAAGGTTCAAAGTTGGCACTAGAGCTTGAAAAAAGATATGAGGAAATAGATAATACATCAAAAGGACTACCCAAGTCACTGAAAAAAAGTAAATTATCAATAATGGAAGGTAGTAATCCATATGGAATAGGTTGGAGGCCATTGAAATGAATACTAGTATTATTGAATTGATATCAAACTTATATGACACGGCACTTAGTAATATATTTAAACATATTTACACAGTAAGTGCAAGTACAATCGAAGGGTTCTTACCTTTATTTGTAACATTGTATTTTATGATTATGGGTTATAAATGGATGATAGGAGATATCGCAAAAGGTAAGAAAAACTTTTTTAGAGTATTTATTCTATTACCTATAATGATTTCTTTTATATTTAAATATACATTTTATTTAGACTTTATAGTTACGCCAACACTTATATTAAAAGATTATATAGTTGCAAGTATGACTGAAATAGCCTCTAATTCAAATGATGCAAATACATTTAAAAAGCTTGATACAACTTACATGAACTTATTTTCTTATGTAAAGAATGAGCTAATGGGCAATATTATAACAAGTACACTTGATTTTTTACTTGGAGCAATAGTTATAATTATATATGCCATACTATATATCTGGTCAGGTTTTTTTATGATAGCTTCACTTGTTTTAACTTCTTTATTTTTTATGATAGGACCATTCCCAATAATTTTATTTGCATTTGATTCTACCCAACATATAACTATGGCATGGCTTAGAACAATTGCAACATATTTTTTATTTGCTGTTTTTGCTGCTTTTTTTATGATATTTAATTATTGGATTTCTCAATCTGTGGTCTCTGAAATTGAAACAAATATGGAATATTTATTTTTATTAATAGTATCAGGGTCTATACAAATTATATTTGTAAAATCCATTCCTGAATATGTGAATGCTATTACAGGTGGAATGTCAAGTGGAGGAGATGCTATGAGTGGTGTTTCACAAGCCTTTAAGTGGGGTAATTTAACGGGTAGAAGTGTAAGTAGCGTAATGAAGAAATAAGGAGAAAAATAAAATGGCAATAGAAGATACATTAAAATTAATATTAGACAAGTTAGCAGATCAACAAGAGTTACTGCAACTTTCTATCTCAACTTTAACTACTAAAAAAGAGGTAGCTAGGTTTTTAAATAAGAGTGAAAAGACAATAGACAACTATGTAAAAAACAATACTTTAAAAAAAGATATACATTATTTTTACAATGAAAAAGATAGAGTTGAGTTTATCCCTTTTGCAATATTGGAGTTTAAAAAAGCTCCTAAAATAGTTATTGTAAAAGATAACATTGATGAAACTAAAAAGATATATCATAGTTCTGTAAGTAGTATAACTCAAGGTTTAAAAGTTGGCTGATAATATCAAATATAACTATATGGACTTTAAGTTTACTATCTTTGTTAAAAATGGTAAATGGTGGTTAGACTTTTATTATCAAAAAAAGAGATCTAAACGAAGTACAAAACTAGCCAACACAAAAGAAAACTTAGTCATAGTTAAAAAAGAGATTATCCCTTCTGTTGTTGAATATTTAACTGGAGATATCCAACTTATTCAAGAACAGAAAGAATATACACTTAAAAGTTTTGCAGAAGATTATTTTACAATTCATAAAAAAGATGTAAGAGAGCATACATATAAAAGAAATGTAAATCATTTTAATAAACATATTTTACCATATTTTGGGCATAGGTTATTAGCTAGTATCTTACCTATGGAACTTGAGAAGTGGCAATATAAATTATTAGAAAATTATAGGATCTTAACAGTACAAAAATTTAGATCTATTTTATACTCAATTTTTGATATGGCAGTATTAAATGATATATTAGATAAAAACCCATTAGCGAAAGTGAAAGCTCCTAAAGTACAAAAAGAGTTTTTATTGGATAGTAGTAATGATGAAGTACAACCATTTACAACTGATGAAATAAAGTTATTGTTAGAACATACAACAGGTTATATGCATAATTTCATATTGTTTATGTATTCATCTGGAATAAGACCAGGGGAAATTATTGCATTAAATTGGAAAGATATAGATTTTGATAAAAAACAAATAGCAGTATATAAAACAATTGTAAATAACAAGATAGGTAATCCTAAAACTCAATCAAGTGTTAGAAAAGTTGATATGCTACCAATGGCACAAAAAGCACTAGAAAGTCAATACAAGCTTACTAAAGAGTATGACTATGTTTTTGTAAACTCTTCAAATAAATACTTTTATTCTCATGATATTATAAATTTGAATTTTAAAAGATTATTGAAGTTAAATAATATTGAACAAAGAACATTGTATAATTTACGACATACATTCGCATCACAACTTATAAGTAATGGTGCTGATATAGTTTGGGTTAGTAAAATGTTAGGGCATAAAGATGTTTCTATCACTTTAAAAGTTTATACCAAATTTATAAAAGAAAATGAAGATACTAGGTTTAAGAAAATTGAACAAATGGGTAAACTTTTTCAAACAATAATCACTAAATAGGAATTGAAATGATAAAAGAACAAGTAAAGTTTTATTTAGATGTTCTCGCAAAGCTTGCTACTATAGGAGGGGTTGTGTTAGCTATTCTTGCTTTTAACTATACGGTTTTACCAGTATTTAATAAACATAAGTTAGAAAAAGAAATTGAGAAGTTAAAAGATGATAAATCTCAATTAGCTTTTGATATTAACAATCAAAAAGATCAAGTTTTTAATTTAAAATATGATAAGAGAGTTCTTGAAAAAAAAATTAATAAAGCAAAAAATGAAATTAATGAATTAGTTAATGAAAATAAAATTATTAAATTAAGTATTGATAAGTTAAATCAAGAAATAACAACCAAAAAGGAAGAAAAGAAAAAATTACAAGAACGACTTACTATACTTTCAACAGAGGCAGTTTCAACAGAGTGGAAATTATTTTTAAATACATTTATTGAAAAAAACTTTGATCCTAATAATAATTCATTAAAATTTGTTCTGGGAGTAATAAGTAAAGCCTCTTTCGATTTAAATTTGGTTTCTCATACAAAGGAGCAAGAATTAGTTATAAAGGATAATTATCCTTACTCAATATTAATTAAAGCAATTAAAGAAGTAAAATATTCTGATAATTTTAATATTTCTCATGAAAGATTTAAATTCTTTAAAAAGTATCTTACACAAACAGTACAGCAAAATAGAGATTATTTTTATTTAAAAAGATTTCCTATTGAATTGAAGCAAAAACTAAATAATAAGATATTAATATTAAAAAAAGAAAAAAATGTTCCATTTTCCTCATTGGAAGAAATTCAGAATGAAAAAGTAAATTATTACCAATCACTTGAAAGTAGAAGATTAGCTTCTATTATGATTATAAATAAACAATTAAGTAGTTTATATTATGCATTTGATGATATACCCATAATTGATAAAAATTAAAAGTGGGGACTATTTTGGGGACTATATCAGATTTTGATATATGGAAATACTTTATTTAAAGGGGTTATTAAGTGCAGATACGAGTATATTACGAAGATACAGATGCTGGTGGGATTGTTTATCATTCAAACTATTTGAATTTTTGTGAACGAGCTAGAAGTGAATATTTTTTTAGAAAAGAGATGTTGCCTATAGTTGATGGGGCGCACTTTGTTGTTCGTAAAATGAGTTGTGACTTTATATCTAGTGCGAAGTTTGGTGATGTGATAAATGTGACAACAAAAGTTACACAAATGAAAGGTTCCTCTTTTGAATTATTTCATGAAATTTATAAAGATGAAGAGCTTTTATTTAGTTCAACTGTTTTGTTAGTACTAGTGGATAATGGAAAAGTAAAAAGATTGACGAAAGATATTCAAAATTTATTGAACTCACTGTTTCATTAGCAATTTATTTTCAGCATATTTTAGATAAAATCAAACAATATAATTTTAACTAAAATAGGAATGAAATGATTGTAAATATCACCCTCCCTGACACTTCATACGACATAACAATAGATAACTTACAACAAATAGATATAGATAAAAAAGTAGTGGTTGTAACAAATCCAACTATCTCAAAGTTACATTTAGATTATTTGCTTTCAAAAATTAAGGCAAAAGATTTAAGTGTAGTTACTATTCCAGATGGGGAACAATACAAAACTTTAAAAACAATAGAAGATATTTTAGAACATTGTTTTACTCATAAACTTAATAGAAGTTCAGTATTAATAGCTTTTGGTGGTGGTGTTATAGGTGATATGACAGGATTTGCTGCAAGTATTTATCAAAGAGGTATAGACTTTATTCAAATACCAACAACCCTTTTAAGTCAAGTAGATGCAAGTGTTGGTGGGAAAACTGGTATTAATAATAAGTTTGGTAAAAATCTTGTAGGGGCATTTCATCAACCAATTGCAGTACACATAGACCCACATTTTTTAACAACACTCCCAAAAAGAGAATTTGGTGCAGGAGTTGCAGAGATTATAAAAATGGCAGTGTGTTTTAATAAAGATTTTTTTGAGTGGATTGAAAATCATGATTTATATGATACGGACAATATAAAAGTAGCAATCCAAAAATCCGTAGAAACAAAAGCATGGGTAGTAAGTCAAGATGAGAAAGAAAAAGGACTTCGTGCTGCATTAAACTACGGACATACCTTTGGTCATGTGGTTGAAAATGAGACAAATTATGATACATACTTACATGGTGAAGCTGTAGGTATTGGGATGATGATGGCAAATGATGTTTCAGTTAAATTAGGACTAATGAGTTTAGATGATGCAACAAGAGTAAGATCTATTTTAGAAAGATATGAAATTCCTACAACTTACAAAATAAAAGATGTGGAAGATTTTTATGAACATTTTTTCTTAGATAAAAAATCATTAGATGATAAGATTAAATTTATACTAGCCGTTGGTATTGGTGATTGTAAAATCACTGATGCAGTTTCAAAAGAAGATGTAATCACAGTGCTAAAGGAGTTTAGTTGAAAAATATATTTAAAGTTCTATCATTAGTTATTTTATTAGTATCTTCTGTAGTTGCTGATGATACTAAACTTGAAACACCCCAAGAGATAGCTGCTCAAAAGCTTGTGACTTTAGAAAAAGAATTATTAGACTTAAATGATGAGTTGTCAAATAATATTTGGATTACACGATATAACAATTATTTGACATATAGAAAACTAGAAAAAGAATTAGCTAAAATAAAAACAGATGCTAAAAAATATGCAGGTTGGAAAGGGGAAAAGTATAAAGAACTCTCATATCAACTCTACAATAAAATAAAAATTAAAGAAAATGAGTTAGAGCTTATTAGTGAATATAAAGATTCTCCAATTGGAAAACAAATCACTCCAAGTACAATAGGGCAAATACCATTAGTAACAAATCCTGTTGCAATTATAGAAGCAATGACTTATATTCAACAATTAGATGAAAGTGTTGATAGTTATAAAAGCATAAAAAAAGAGTTACAAAGTGTTCTTTTAAAGCTTCAATCAAAAATTACTATTTTAAAAAGTATTTATGAGTTAAACAAAGATGAAAAAATACAAGCATTATTGGAAACTACGAAATCAGAATTAAAAGATTTTACTATGGTGGTTGATATTGTTTCAACTACAGATGAGGTTTATACAAAAAAAGTTTTACAAACACGACAAGAGGTAAGAAACTCTATTACAGATGAGATTTGGCACACAGTAAAACTTCTTTCTATTATCGTTGTTTTATTTGTGATAGCATTTGGAGTAAAAAGAGCGTTTAAAAAATATGTAGATGATGACGACAAACATTACACGACAAATAAGTTAATAAATTTTATTTTTATTCTTTTAGTTGTATTTATATTACTTTTTTCATATATTGATAATGTATCTTACCTAGTAACAATTCTAGGGTTCGCATCTGCGGGGATTGCTATTGCTTTAAAAGACTGGTTTATGTCTATATTTGGCTGGATGGCTATCATGACAAGTGGTGCTATCTCTGTAGGGGATAGGATAAAAGTAACACGCGATGGGACAGAAGTGGTTGGAGATGTTCTTGATATTTCTATTTTTAAAATAGCTGTACGAGAGGATATTACCCTTACATCTTATATGAAAAATAGAAGAACAGGACGAGTGTTTTTCATACCAAATAATTATATTTTTACAGATATGATTGCAAATTATACTTTTGATGAGTTACGAACAGTTTGGGATGGGATTGATGTATATATTACATTTGAATCAAATCATCAAAGAGCTATTGAATTAGCAAAGTCAATCGTACAAACACACTCAAAAGGGTATACTGATCTTACAAAAAAAAGATTGCAAAAAATGAGAAGAAAATATGTCTTGAGAAGTGCAAATCCTGAGCCTAGAGTATTTTCATTTATAGAGCCATATGGTATAGTGATATCTTCTTGGTATCATACAAATTCTTATGCTACTTTAGCTTTACGAAGCACTATCAGTATGGAGATATTAGAAGCATTTAAAGCAGCAGATGATATACACATAGCTTACCCTACACAAACATTACGAGTATCATCTAATGCACAAGTTGAAGCAGAAAATTTACTTCCAGGCGGAAGTGCAAATGGGCTTTTTGATGGTCCAATTGGATAATAGATGAAAAAAGTTTTTTTTAAAACCTTTGGATGTCGTACAAATATATTTGATACACAAATTATGATGAGTAATCTAAAAGATTTTGAAGTTACTCAAAATGAAAATGATGCAGATACTATTATTATAAACTCTTGTACGGTTACAAATAGTGCAGATAGTACAGCAAGAAACTATATCAACTCTTTACAAAAGCTTCCAAAAAAACCACGAGTGATATTTACAGGGTGTGGAGTATGGACAAAAGGTGAAAATCTTTTTAAAGAAAATAAAATTGATGCTCTTTTTGGCCATAGTGAAAAAGAGAAAATAAATACACTTCTTCAAGATGAAACACGATTTTTTCAAGCTGGAGATTTAAAACATATAGATGAAACAATCATTGAGAAAATGGTTGGAAAAAGTAGAGCCTTTGTGAAAATACAAGAGGGATGTAATTTTCGATGTAGTTATTGTATTATCCCTTATGTTAGAGGAGATTCAAGAAGTTATGATGAGAATAAAATATTAGAACAAATCACAACTTTAGCATCAAATGGTTTTGGAGAATTCATCCTTACAGGAACAAATCTTGGGTCTTATGGAAAAGGTGTTGAGGGGAGAGATGGCTTAGCAATTTTATTGAAAAAAATATCTCACATAAGAGGTGTAAGACGAATTCGTTTAGGAAGTGTCGAACCTATACAAATTACAGAACAATTTAAAGAGATACTAGATGAACCTTGGATGGGGAAGCATCTTCATATAGCACTTCAACATACTAACAAAGAGATGTTACAACTTATGAATAGACGAAATAAAGTCACTAAAGATTTAGAACTTTTTGAATTTCTAGCTTCAAAAGGTTATGCAATAGGAACTGACTTTATTGTTGGGCATCCAGGTGAAAGTGATGAGATTTGGAAAGATGCTATGAAAAATTTAGAAAAATTTCCACTTACTCATTGTCATAGTTTTACTTATAGTAAAAGAGATGGTACACCAAGTGCTACTATGAAACCACAAATAAATGGTGCAGTTGCAAAACAAAGATTAAAAGAGCTAGATGAGACGATAAAACAAAAAAACTTTGAGTTTAGAAAAAGACAAAAAAGTTTGGATATACTTATTGAATCACAAAAAGATGGTATTTATACAGGATATGACCAGTTTTTTAATCCAATAGAAGTATCAAGTAAAAGTGATATTGTAGGGGATTGGATAGCAGTTGAAGAGTATGAAGTAAAGGAAAATAGTAATGTTTCTAAATTTTAATAAAAAAGATGAAAAAGAAACTCAGTCAAATATAGATAAAAACTTAAAAATGATGAGTATCTCTGCTGTTGTATTGATTGTTTTGTTTTTATATACTTTAACAAAAGCTGATAATGTAATACATGGTTCTAGTTATTATGTTGGAGTTGGTTTTTTATTTATACTTTTAATTTTAACATTTGCTTTACAAAAATACAAAGATAAAATCAGAGAAAAGCTTGGGAAAAATAGATTTTCAAGTGAATTACAAAAAGCTAAAGAGACTCATCCTACAAATGATGAAAATATAAATGTAAAAGAATCAAGTGAATATAAATCTATTACCCCTATTAGTTCAAATATTACTTTTAAAGATGTAGCAGGAATAGAAGATATTAAAGAGGAACTAGAAGAAGTAGTTGACTTTTTAAATCATCCTAAAAAATATCAAAAACATAATATTGCACTTCCTAAAGGTGTTTTACTTGTAGGTCCTCCAGGTGTTGGAAAAACATTGATTGCAAAAGCAGTTGCAGGAGAGGCTGATGTACCATTTTTCTATCATAGTGCAGCAAGTTTTGTTCATATTTATGTGGGGATGGGTGCAAAAAGAGTACGAGACCTTTTTACTGTGGCAAAAGCAAAAGCCCCTTCAATTATTTTTATAGATGAAATAGATGCTGTTGGAAAAAGTAGGGGAACTGGAAGCAATGATGAAAGAGAAGCTACACTCAACGAACTTTTAACACAAATGGATGGTTTTGAATCAAATAGTGGAGTTATGGTCATAGCTGCGACAAATAAAATAGAAGTATTAGATGAAGCACTTTTACGAGCAGGAAGATTTGACAGAAGGGTATTCTTATCGCTTCCTTCAAAAGAGGATAGACTGAAAATTTTAAATCTTTACTTAAAAGATACAAAATACAACTTTGATATAGAAAAACTTTCAAGCGACACAAGTGGATTTAGTAGCGCTGCGTTAGCAACTTTAGTTAATGAATCATTACTTAATATGATTAAAAGAGATGGAAATACAGTTTTAGAAGAAGATATCTCTATAGCAAAACAAAAAATTCAACATGGTAAAAAGCAGATACATTTGTTAAACGATGAGCAAAAAGATATTTTAGCTACTTATCAAGCTGGAAAAGCCTATATTACAAAAGGGAAAGTAAATCTTTTTGAAACAGGTATTGTACAAGAAGATTTGATATATCCCTCACTTACTCAACTTCAAAATCAAATTAAAAAATATCTTTCAGGAAGTGTTGCCTTAGAAGTGATAAAAGGAGAATCTTATATTGTATTTGAAGATGAAATTAAAGAAGCATATAAAATAGCTCATAATCTTGTAGAAGTATATAAAATGAAATCTTCACAAGAAAGTGTTATACAAAAAGCAAAAGATGATTTAAAAGATGAAATATCTACAAATATTGGAGCTGTTTTGGCTTTAAAAGAAAAACTTTTAAAGGATGAAGTTGTATTTTAGTGGATTTTCTTTAGAGGGTGAAAAAGAGCTTTTTAAAGAGTACATAATAGAAAATGATTTCAGTGTATCAGGTTTTAGTTATGGAGCCCAAAAAGCTTTTGAATACACACTAAAAACAGATAAAAGAGTAGACTTATTACAACTTTTTTCACCTGCTTTTTTCCAAGATAAAGATAAAAAATATAAAAGAATGCAGTTAATGTTTTTTAAAAAAAACTCTTCTCAATATTGTGATAATTTTTTAACTAACTGTGGATTTCATAAAGATATAGCAAGTAAATACTTTCATGAAGGCAATTTTGAAGAACTTGATGAGTTGTTACATTATATCTGGGATACAAATAAATTACAACAACTTATTGATAAAAATATTAGAATTGAAATTTATTTGGGAAGTGAAGATAAGATTATTGATTCAAAGGAAGCTTTAGAGTTTTTTAAGAAATTTGGTGAAGTGTATTATATAAAAAATAAAGGACATATACTTTGATATAATCAAGGTATTAAAATGGAGTTAAAATGGAAAAAGCAAAAATAGGGATTATAACAGTAAGTGACAGAGCAAGTGCAGGTGTGTATGATGATATAAGTGGAAAAGCTATCATAGATACTATGAATGAATATTTAACATCAGCGTGGGAAGAAGTATACAAAGTTATACCAGATGAGCAAAATATTATAGAAGATACTATAAAAGATATGGTAGATAATAGTGGTTGTTGTTTGGTTGTAACTACAGGTGGTACGGGACCTGCAAAAAGAGATGTGACTCCTGAAGCTACAGAAGCTGTATGTGATAGAATGATGCCAGGATTTGGTGAATTAATGAGAGCAGAGTCTTTAAAATTCGTACCTACAGCAATTCTTTCAAGACAAACAGCAGGCTTAAGAGGGAGCAGTTTAGTTGTAAATCTTCCAGGAAAACCAAAATCAATAAGAGAGTGTCTAGATGCAGTTTTTCCTGCGATTCCTTATTGTATAGATTTAATGGAAGGTCCATTTTTAAAATGTGATGAGAATATTATAAAACCATTTAGACCTAAAAATAAATAAAAATGATAGAAAAAAAACTTGATATATTAAATCATATAGAAAATTTACAAGCACTTTTTGCTCGAGATAAAAGTGTTATATTAGAAGGAGATATAAACCTTCATTATGCAATATTAAAAGATTTAGAAAGTTTTGATTTAAAAACTCCACTAGAAACTGCAAATTTAGACAGTGCTTTGAATTATTTACAAAAACAAGGAAATATTAAAATATATGAAATTTATGAATTTGTAAAAATTATTAATTATTTTCAATATCTTAAGAGATTTAATTTTATCGGTAAGTTGGAGTCTTGGATTGAAAAAATTATTATCCCAACAGAGATAAATAGGATAATAGAGGCTTTTAATGAAAAGGGAGAACTTCTTTCAGGCTTCAATGAGGACCTAGATAGAGTCAATGATAATCTTTATTCAAACAGAGATGCTATCAAGCAAAAACTTTATGGTGTAATCAACAGTAAAAATTTACAACCATATTTAGTGGATCATCAAGTTCATTTAGTCCATGGAGAACAAACTCTTATGGTACGAGCTGGATTCAATCATGTTTTAAATTGTAAAGTACTAGATAGAAGTCAAAGTGGTTTTTTTTATGTATTACCACATAGTGTGAGTGAATTAAAACAAAGACAATCAGATTTGATAAATCTTAAAGATGAAATTTTATATAAAATTACACAAGAGTTTAGTTCTTTATTGTCAAAACATCTTATGTTTTTAAGATTTATCAATAAAGAATTTGATAGATATGACCACTATCAAGCAAGAATACAATTTGCAAAAAATAAAAATTTAAATTTTATATTACCAACGAATAAAGCAAATAAAGCACAAAAACTCGTTGATTTTAAACATCCAGCTTTAGAGAATGCAAAAAGTGTCACTGTAGATTTTACAAAAAATGTAATAATGATTACTGGTGTAAATGCTGGTGGTAAAACAATGCTTTTAAAGTCAATCTTAAGTGCAGTGTATATGTCAAAATATCTTATCCCTTATAGTTGTGATAAATCAAGTGTAGTAGGAAGTTATAAAGATATCAATGCCATACTTGATGATCCACAAAATGTAAAAAACGATATCTCAACATTTGCAGGTCGTATGGTTGAATTTAGCAAGTTATTTACAAAGCAAAATGCAATAGTTGGGGTTGATGAGATTGAGTTAGGTACAGATAGTGATGAAGCTGCAAGTTTATTTAAAGTGATTATTGAAGAACTTATTACAAAAAACATTAAAATAATAGTAACAACACACCACAAAAGATTAGCTGCACTTTTAGCTTCAAATCCGCAAGTTGATTTGATAGCTGCATTGTATGATGAAGCAAATAGAAAACCAACTTATGAATTTTTACATGGAACAATAGGTCGAAGTTATGCTTTTGAAACAGCACAAAGATATAATATACCTAGTGGAGTTGTAAAAAAAGCCAAAGAGGTTTATGGTGAAGATAAAGATAAATTAAATGATTTAATACAAAGAAGTAGTGATTTAGAAAGAGAATATAAAGAAAAAATTACACAACTGGATGAAAAAATAGACAAAACAAATAGATTAGAACAAAATCTTAAAGAACAAAAAGAAAATTTAGATAGAGAAGTTCTACAAAAGAAAAGTCAATTAGAAAAAGAATACAATGTAGCAATTGATGAAGTAAAAAAAGCTGTTAAACTGAATGATTCAAAAGAACAACATAGAGTTTTAAATAAAGCACATACTAAAAAACAACAAATAAAAGTTGAAAAGCTTGAAGAACCACTTAATTTAAAAGTTGGAGATAGAGTAAAATACAATAACACTAGAGGTTTTATTTTATCAATTAAAGGTAAAAAAGCCATGGTAGAAACAAATGATGGTATGAAAATGCAATTGCCATTGTCAAGTTTAAAAAGAAGTGGAAACATACCAAAAGTAAAACCAAAAAATGTTAAGATTGATATACAAAAACCACAATCAGGACATGTAAAGTTAGATTTACATGGACAAAGAGCAGAGGAAGCTATAGAAAATCTAGATAAATTTTTATCAGATAGTTTAATAGCTGGATTTGATGAAGTATTAGTGTATCATGGAATTGGTACAGGAAAACTCTCCCATGCTGTTGCAAAATTCTTAGATACACATCCTAGTGTAAAAAGTTATCATGATGCAACTGCTAAAGAGGGAGGATATGGTGCAAAGGTTATAAAACTATGATAAAAGAAAACCAAAACTTAATCTCAATAACAAAAATCTTATTTATACTAATGGTCTTAACTACAACTCTATTTTCAAATGATGAAGAGTTACTCTTTTGGAGTGATGTAAAAGATAGTAGTGATATTGAACTATTAAAACTTTACAAAAAACAATATCCTCATGGAGCATTTGAATCACTTGCTGATATTAAAATCAAAAGGTTAATTGAAGCTAACTTACCAGAAAAAGACAAAAATGAGATTCCAGATTGGCTAAAAGGACATAGCTCAGATTATAAATATTATGGTGTTGGAAAAGCGAATAAACACTTTAAAGGTAAAGACTATCAAGAAAACTTAGCAAAAAGTAGAGCAAGAAAAGAGTTACAAAAAAAATTAGATAGAGCAGATATCTCTCAAAAAGAGATGTTTGAATATGTGAAATATATAAGAACAGAGAAATATATAGATAAAAAAGAGAGAGTTTATATACTTATGTATATAAATGACAACGATTTATACTACTAAAAAGGCTATTTTTTAAAGAATTTAAAAATTTCAGCGGCACTTAAGCTGTAGGTCTTGACAAAGTTAAAAAATTTTATTATAATTCGCGTCCAATTAAAGTAAGACACTTTAACAAACGAGTTTAAACGGGTTGTTTAAATGAGGCTAGAGTTAAAGAGAGAAGATTTTAAAAGTGGAAAGTTCTTTAAAAAAATTAATGTTAATAAATAAAATCAAGTTTATATTAAATTACTGAGAAGTAATCTTTATAAACTAGATACAAGAAGAGTTAATTATAGAGTAATTTATAATTAATAAACTTCGTCTATAAACTTAGAGTTTTAGTTTTAAAACTAAAAAACTAATAAAATTGAATCAAATTATTGATTCAGTGATTTTTAGGTAAAAACTTAAAAGTCAAGATTAAACAATTCAATATATAGAGATATATATTTTTATGGAGAGTTTGATCCTGGCTCAGAGTGAACGCTGGCGGCGTGCCTAACACATGCAAGTCGAACGAGAACGGATTTTAGTTTACTAAAATTGTCAGCTAAGTGGCGCACGGGTGAGTAATATATAGTTAACCTGCCCCAAAGAAGAGAATAATTGATGGAAACGTCTTGTAACTCTCTATATGCCTTTATCACATAAGTGAGCAAGGGAAACATTTATGGCTTTGGGATGGGACTGTACGGTATCAGTTAGTTGGTAAGGTAATGGCTTACCAAGACTATGACGCCTAACTGGTTTGAGAGGATGATCAGTCACACTGGAACTGAGACACGGTCCAGACTCCTACGGGAGGCAGCAGTGGGGAATATTGCACAATGGAGGAAACTCTGATGCAGCAACGCCGCGTGGAGGATGACACATTTCGGTGCGTAAACTCCTTTTATATGAGAAGATAATGACGGTATCATATGAATAAGCACCGGCTAACTCCGTGCCAGCAGCCGCGGTAATACGGGGGGTGCAAGCGTTACTCGGAATCACTGGGCGTAAAGAGCATGTAGGCTGATAGATAAGTTGGAAGTGAAATCCTATGGCTTAACCATAGAACTGCTTCCAAAACTGTCTGTCTAGAATATGGGAGAGGTAGATGGAATTTCTGGTGTAGGGGTAAAATCCGTAGAGATCAGAAGGAATACCGATTGCGAAGGCGATCTACTGGAACATTATTGACGCTGAGATGCGAAAGCGTGGGGAGCAAACAGGATTAGATACCCTGGTAGTCCACGCCCTAAACGATGCACACTAGTTGTTGCTATGCTAGACATAGCAGTAATGCAGTTAACACAGTAAGTGTGCCGCCTGGGGAGTACGGTCGCAAGATTAAAACTCAAAGGAATAGACGGGGACCCGCACAAGCGGTGGAGCATGTGGTTTAATTCGACGATACGCGAAGAACCTTACCTGGCCTTGACATAGAAAGAACTTACTAGAGATAGTTTGGTGCTAGCTTGCTAGAACTTTCATACAGGTGCTGCACGGCTGTCGTCAGCTCGTGTCGTGAGATGTTGGGTTAAGTCCCGCAACGAGCGCAACCCTCGTGTTTAGTTACTAACAGTTCGGCTGAGGACTCTAGACAGACTGCCTCCGTAAGGAGGAGGAAGGTGAGGACGACGTCAAGTCATCATGGCCCTTACGGCCAGGGCTACACACGTGCTACAATGGGGCATACAAAGAGCAGCAATACGGTGACGTGGAGCAAATCTCATAAAATGCCTCCCAGTTCGGATAGTAGTCTGCAACTCGACTACTTGAAGTTGGAATCGCTAGTAATCGTAGATCAGCAATGCTACGGTGAATACGTTCCCGGGTCTTGTACTCACCGCCCGTCACACCATGGGAGTTGATTTCATTCGAAGCGGGGATGCTAAAATAGCTACCTTCCACAGTGGAATTAGCGACTAGGGTGAAGTCGTAACAAGGTAACCGTAGGAGAACCTGCGGTTGGATCACCTCCTTTCAAAGAAATAACTTTTAGATTCGTTTCTAAAAGTTCAATGAATAAACACTATATATTAAGATATAGTAAATAGATGTAAAAATAGTACAACATCGAGACGAAAGTTCTTTTATCTCAAAAAGACTTCTTGTTATCTAGTTTATAAAGATTATATGAATAATCTAAAAGAACAATTATTTATTAACAAATATGTTAACACATATTCAATACATGGGCCTATAGCTCAGCTGGCTAGAGCGCTCGACTGATAATCGTGAGGTCCCAGGTTCAAGTCCTGGTAGGCCCACCATGGGGAATTAGCTCAGCTGGGAGAGCGCCTGCCTTGCACGTAGGAGGTCAGCGGTTCGATCCCGCTATTCTCCACCATGTTATCAAAAAGTTAAATATAAGTCTTAAATGTAAGATTTATATTTGATTTTTCGGAATCAAATAAGTTATTTAAAAACATACTGTTAAAGTCTTTATTTTTCTAAAGAAAATAAAAATACAATTTTAAATATTATTTTATTAAATTACATTTAATAAGATAGTAGCTAAAGAATAATCATAACAAAGCAAAAAAGAACTGTATGAGATATTTATATCAAATACAAATTCTTCTTTAATTTATCAAATAAGCTATTAAGGGCTAATGGTGGATGCCTAGACTATAAGAGGCGATGAAGGACGTACTAGACTGCGATAAGCTACGGGGAACTGTCAAGAAGTTTTGATCCGTAGATTTCCGAATGGGACAACCCAGCATACATTGTATGTTACTACTACGGTAGGGCGAACCAAGGGAAGTGAAACATCTCAGTACCTTGAGGAAAAGAAATCAATTGAGATTCTGTTAGTAGCGGCGAGCGAAAACGGATTAGAGCGCTAAGTGATAATATATTAGATAGTAGAAGTAGTTGGAATGCTACGTCATAGAGAGTGAAAGCCTCGTATACGAAATCTTTTATATGGTACTAAACTTAGGAACGAGTAGGTCGGAACACGTGATATTTTGACTGAATATGGGGGGACCACCCTCCAACTCTAAATACTACTTATAGATCGATAGTGCACAAGTACCGTGAGGGAAAGGTGAAAAGTACCCCAGTGAGGGGAGTGAAATAGAACCTGAAACCATTAGCTTACAATCATTCGGAGCCCTATGTCTTGTACAGGGTGACGGACTGCCTTTTGCATAATGAGCCTGCGAGTTGTGGTATCTAGCAAGGTTAAGCCAAGTGCGGAGCCGTAGCGAAAGCGAGTGTTAATAGCGCGACTTAGTTAGATGCTGCAGACCCGAAACGAAGTGATCTATCCATGAGCAGGTTGAAGCTGGTGTAAGAGCCAGTGGAGGACCGAACCCGCAGGCGTTGAAAAGTCTTGGGATGACTTGTGGATAGGGGTGAAAGGCCAATCAAACTTCGTGATAGCTGGTTCTCTCCGAAATATATTTAGGTATAGCGTCATGTTATTAGCATATAGGGGTAGAGCACTGACTGGGCTAGGGCTGCTTACCGCGGTACCAAACCCTATCAAACTTCGAATACTATATGTGGAATCATGGCAGTCAGGCGTAGGGTGATAAAATCCTATGTCGAGAGGGGAACAACCCAGACTACCAGCTAAGGTCCCTAAGTCATACTTAAGTGGAAAACGATGTGGAGTTACTGTGACAACCAGGAAGTTGGCTTAGAAGCAGCCATCTTTTAAAGAAAGCGTAACAGCTCACTGGTCTAGTGATTCTGCGCGGAAAATATAACGGGGCTAAAGTATGCACCGAAGCTGTAGATTCAATTTATTGAGTGGTAGGAGAGCGTTCTTGTCAGCGTTGAAGCTGTACCGGTAAGGAGCAGTGGAGCGGCAAGAAGTGAGCATGCAGGCATGAGTAGCGATAATTAAAGTGAGAATCTTTAACGCCGAAAACCCAAGGTTTCCTACGCGATGCTCGTCATCGTAGGGTTAGTCGGGTCCTAAGTCGAGTCCGAAAGGGGTAGACGATGGCAAATAGGTTAATATTCCTATACTTATAATAGAGCGTGATGTGGGGACGCATAGAGTTAATCGAGCTGGCTGATGGAATAGCTGGTCGAAGGATGTAGGTAGTATAGTAGGCAAATCCGCTATACACGTTACCGAGATCTTACAGGCCGAACAATACTTTCGAGTAGCGTTTGGAATCGATGATACTGTCGTGCCAAGAAAAGCCACTAAGCATATCTATTATAACCCGTACCGTAAACCGACACAGGTAGGTGGGATGAGTATTCTAAGGCGCGTGGAAGAACCCTGGTTAAGGAACTCTGCAAACTAGCACCGTATCTTCGGTAGAAGGTGTGCCTACTTTGGTATTAGGAATTTACTTCCGAAAGCTAGAGAGGTTGCAACAAAGAGTCCCTCCCGACTGTTTACCAAAAACACAGCACTTTGCTAACTCGTAAGAGGATGTATAAGGTGTGACGCCTGCCCGGTGCTCGAAGGTTAATTGATGATGTTAGCGTAAGCGAAGCATTTGATCGAAGCCCGAGTAAACGGCGGCCGTAACTATAACGGTCCTAAGGTAGCGAAATTCCTTGTCGGTTAAATACCGACCTGCATGAATGGCGTAACGAGATGGGAGCTGTCTCAACCAGGGATCCAGTGAAATTGTAGTGGAGGTGAAAATTCCTCCTACCCGCGGAAAGACGGAAAGACCCCGTGCACCTTTACTATAGCTTTACACTGCTATTGGGATATTCATGTGCAGGATAGGTGGGAGACTTTGAAACTGGGATGCTAATTTCAGTGGAGTCGTCCTTGAGATACCACCCTTGAATATTCTGATAGCTAACTGGGACGTGTTATCCACGTTCAGGACAATGTATGGTGGGTAGTTTGACTGGGGCGGTCGCCTCCTAAAAAGTAACGGAGGCTTACAAAGGTTGGCTCAATCCGGTTGGAAATCGGATGTTGAGTATAATGGCATAAGCCAGCCTGACTGTGAGAGATACATCTCGAGCAGAGACGAAAGTCGGTCATAGTGATCCGGTGGTTCTGTGTGGAAGGGCCATCGCTCAAAGGATAAAAGGTACGCCGGGGATAACAGGCTGATCTCCCCCAAGAGCTCACATCGACGGGGAGGTTTGGCACCTCGATGTCGGCTCATCGCATCCTGGGGCTGAAGCAGGTCCCAAGGGTATGGCTGTTCGCCATTTAAAGCGGTACGCGAGCTGGGTTCAGAACGTCGTGAGACAGTTCGGTCCCTATCTTCCGTGGGCGTAGGAAAGTTGAGGAGATTTGCCCCTAGTACGAGAGGACCGGGGTGAACGTACCACTAGTGTACCAATTGTTCTGCCAAGAGCATCGTTGGGTAGCTACGTACGGATGAGATAAGCGCTGAAAGCATCTAAGCACGAAGCCAACTCCAAGATAAACTTTCCCTGAAGGTCCCAGCAAGACTAGCTGGTTGATAGGATAGATGTGTAAGTGCAGTAATGCATTTAGCTGACTATTACTAATAGACCGTTTGGCTTATTTTAAGATTATCTTTAGTTTACTATCTTATTAAATGTAATAGGATATATTTAGAATGTATTTTTACTTTAGAACAAAGACTTTAACTGTATCACTTTATACACAACTTTTAAATGAGACATTTTAAATGTTGGTGGTTATAGAGGAGAGGAAATACCCAGCCCCATTTCGAACCTGGTAGTCAAGCTCTCCATCGCCGATAATACTGCCGGGTCCCCTGGTGGAAACGTAGGTCGCTGCCAACTTTTAAGATGTCTCTTTTTTTTTATCTTTCTTTTTTTATTTTCCCGCTTTTACTTTTTATTTTTTTACTATATTTACCTTGTTGATGAATTATTTTTGGATTAATCCTTTTTTTTTATTTTTTATTAGTTTTTTTACAATATAATCATCTATCTTATTAAAGGAATACTATGCTTATAAATCAACTTATTAAAGGTAATAAAAAATTTAAAAATACTCATTTCCCCTCTTTAGAGGGTAAATTTGAAAATTTGGTGACACATGGACAATCTCCTGATGTATTGTTTATAGGTTGTAGTGATAGTAGAGTTGTACCTGATTTAATTGTTGATACTAAACCTGGTGATATGTTTATTATTAGAAATATAGGTAATTTTGTTCCTCCTTATAAAATGGATAATGACTTTCATGGTTCAACAGCAGCTATAGAGTATGCCGTGAGTGTTTTAAATGTAAAAGATATAATTGTATGTGGGCATAGTCATTGTGGTGCTTGTGCAGCATTATATGAAGACTTAAGTAATGAACCAAATTTAATACATGTAAATAAATGGTTAGAACTTGGTAGGAAAGCAAAAGAATATACATTGAAAGAATTTTCTACAACAGATGATGAGCAAGCTAAACTTCGACTAACAGAAAAAATATCAATAAAACATCAACTTGAAAATTTGCTTACTTATCCTGAAGTATATAAAAGAGTAAAAGAAGGCACTTTAGGTATTCATGGTTGGTATTATAAAATTGAAGATGGTTCAATCGAATATTATGATGGTCAAGACAATAATTTTAAAGCACTATAATAACTGTCAATACCTATATTGTATATAAAATATACAATATAGGTTATTATTAAAAATATTTAAAAATTAAAATTTATTTATCTCAAGACTTTAGAAATAAAAATCAGAATAGATTATAAAAACTCTATTTTATTACAATAGTGTATATTAAATATACAAAATCTTAAATAATTTTTTTTCTATTTATGTCATACTTCTTTTGTTAAAAAAGTAAAAGGAGTTCCAAGATGGAAAATTTCAATGATCTAAAGTTTATCTTAGATGGGTTCTTGTTCGTTATTTCAGGTATATTAGTTATGTGGATGGCAGCAGGATTTGCGATGTTAGAGGCTGGTCTTACAAGATCAAAAAATAATGCAACAATACTTACAAAGAATGTAGCATTGTTCTCAATCAGTTGTATGATGTACTACTTCATAGGTTACGACCTAATGTATGGTGATGGTGGAGCATTTATGGGAAGTATCAGTGTAGCAGATATGAGTAATGCAGCAGATTCAGCATACCCAGTAGCTTCAGATTTCTTCTTCCAAGTAATGTTCGTAGCAACAGCAGCTTCTGTAATATCAGGATCAGTAGCAGAAAGAATGAAACTATGGCCATTCCTAGTATTCGTAGTAATATTAAGTGGTGTAATTTATCCATTACAAGGTCACTGGACATGGGGTGGATCAGAACTTGGTGGAATATTAGCAGGATTCTCTGACTTCGCAGGTTCAACAATCGTTCATAGTGTTGGTGGATGGGCAGCTTTAGCAGGTGTTCTTATCATTGGAGCTAGAAAAGGTAAATATACAGCAGATGGAAAAGTAAGACCAATTCCAGGTTCTAACTTAACTCTTGCAACTTTAGGTACATTCATTCTATGGATGGGATGGTTCGGATTTAATGGTGGTTCTCAATTAGCTTTAGGTAGTAAAGATGATATCACAGGTATAGCAATGGTAGTTGCAAATACAAATATGGCAGCAGCAACAGGTGCAGTAGTAGCAGCACTTTTAACTCAAATGCTTTACAAAAAAGTTGATTTAACAATGGTGCTAAACGGTGCATTAGCAGGTCTAGTATCTGTAACAGCAGCTCCAGATGCAGGTATGATGTACGCTTTTGGTGTTGGTGCAGTAGGTGCTTTAATAGTAGTATTAGCAGTTCCTTTCTTTGATAAATTAAGAATAGATGATCCAGTTGGTGCTCTTTCAGTTCACCTTGTAGCAGGTATCTGGGGAACATTAGCAGTAGGTTTATTCACAGAATCAGCAACATTTATGGCACAACTTAAAGGTGTAGTAGTAATTGGAGCATTCGTATTTATCACTTCTTTCATAATCTGGAAAATACTAGATATGGTAGTTGGATTAAGAGTAGATGAAGAGACAGAAATAAATGGTTTAGATATTCATGAGACAGGTCTTGAATGTTACCCAGAATTCAAAAAAGCTTAATAGAAAGGATATTCAATGAAAAAAATAGAAGCAATAATAAAACCTTTTAAACTAGAAGATGTAAAAGATGCATTAACTGAAGCTGGGATTACAGGGATGACAGTGACAGATGTAAAAGGATATGGAAGACAACAAGGACACTCTGAACTTTATAGAGGTGCAGAATATATAGTAGACTTCCTAGCTAAAACAAAATTAGAACTTATCGTAAATGATGAAGAAGTAGAGAATGTAGTAAAATTAATCTCTACTGCAGCAAAAACAGGGAAAATTGGAGATGGAAAAATTTTCGTTATGCCTGTAGAAGAAGTAGTAAGAATAAGAACAGGTGAGATGGGAAGTGAAGCTGTTTAATAAACAGTAGATTATATCTCTAACCTAAATTGTACAGATTCTCTTATAGAGAATATTTAAAGACTCCTCAACTTATCCTTGGGGAGTCTTTTTTATTGCTGTTTAATTTAATAATGAATTAGACTATTTTTTATTTAATTTTAGATAAAATAAGGTAAATTTTATATATTAAAGGAATATATGTGCATAAAGAATATAAGGAACTTGAAGAGTGCTTGGGTTATCAGTTTGAAAATAAAGATCTGATAATCGAAGCACTTACACACAAAAGTTATAAAAAAGTATTTAATAATGAGAGATTGGAATTTTTAGGTGATGCTGTTCTTAATCTTATTGTTGGGGAATTTTTATTCAATAAATTTCCATCATCAAATGAGGGTGAATTATCTAAAATAAGAGCAAGTTTAGTAAATGAAAAAGGTTTTACAAAACTTGCTTTAGCCATTAATCTTGGGGATTATATTTTTCTCTCTGAAGCTGAAGAGAGAAATCAAGGCAGAAAAAAAGCATCTATTTTAAGTGATGCTTTTGAGGCAATAATGGGTGCAATTTATGTAGAATCTGGACTTACTGTTTTAAAACCTATGATATTGAAACTTTTAACAGAAAATTATGACGAAATAAATTTAGATGAACTTTTCAGTGATTATAAAACAGCACTACAAGAAGTGACTCAAGCAAAATTTGGGGCAATTCCTGTATATAAATTAGAAGCAGCAGTTGGTCCAGATCATGAAAAAGAGTTTGAGCTTTCTTTATGGATAAATGACAAACATTATGCAACAGCAAAAGGCAAAAGTAAAAAACTAGCACAACAAGCAGCAGCAAAAATAGTCCTTAATCAATTAAAAGGTACAAATTGATGAATAGTTTTGGTGAAAGATTTAAATTTACTACATTTGGAGAATCTCATGGTATTGCACTTGGATGTATAGTCGATGGTGTTCCAGCAGGTATAAAAATCGATGAAGAGTTTATCCAAAGTGAAATGGATAGACGAAAACCAGGAAAAACGAAATATGAAACTCAACGAAAAGAGAGTGATACTATCCAGATATTAAGTGGAGTATTTGAAGGGAAAAGTACAGGAACACCTATTGCAATGATTCTTTACAATGAAAATCAAAAAAGTAAAGATTATTCAAATGTAAAAGATCTGTTTCGTCCAGGACATGCAGATTTTACTTACTTTCATAAATATGGAATAAGAGATTATAGAGGTGGAGGACGAAGTTCTGCAAGAGAAACAGCAGCACGAGTAGCAGCTGGTGCGATTGCAAAACTTATTTTAAAAGAGTTACATATTTCTGTAGAAAGTGGTATTTGTGAAATTGGTGGTCTTAAGTCAGAGAGTTTAGATTTTGATTATGCGAAGCAAAGTGAAATATTTGCACTAGATAAAAATATTGAACAGGAACAAAAAGATATTATAAAAAATGCATTAAATTCTCATGATTCTGTAGGAGGCGTTGCTATAGTAAAAGTTACAGGCGTTCCTGCTGGTTTAGGTGAGCCAATGTATCATAAGTTAGATGGACAAATAGCAAGTGCAATGATGGGTCTGAATGCTGTTAAAGCTGTAGAGATAGGTGATGGTGTAGAGGCTAGTAAATCTAAAGGTAGTCTTAATAATGATCAAATAACATCAAGTGGATTTACAACAAATCATAGTGGAGGGATTTTAGGTGGTATAAGTAATGGGGATGAAATTATTACGAAAATTTACTTTAAACCAACACCTTCAATATTTTGTGAACAAAAAACTGTTGATATAAATAATGAAGATAAAATATATAACTTAAAAGGGAGACATGACCCATGTGTAGCTCTTAGAGGTAGTATAGTTTGTGAATCAATGATGAGCGCAATTATTGTAGATATGCTTTTATTAAATATGAATTCAAAAATAGATTATTTGAAATCAGTATATAATTAATTAAAAGTTATATTTTTAAGTTCAACTTTGATAAAATAGAAAAAATTAAAAACAAATAGGGATAAAGGACTTTATTGGATTATATAGGAATAAAGAAGGATGGTCAAATTTATGACCTCCAAACTGCAGAAGCTTTAGGTATAGATGCTACTGATGATGAGAAAATATATGCAGATAACTCAGAAGATGCATTAGAGATATTAAGACACTCTACAGCACATTTAATGGCACAAGCTATTAAAGAATTACATCCAG
The DNA here is from genome assembly GCA_963667095.1 of Arcobacteraceae bacterium. Classification (GTDB taxonomy): domain Bacteria; phylum Campylobacterota; class Campylobacteria; order Campylobacterales; family Arcobacteraceae; genus JAIOSF01. The sequence continues at coordinate 1,313,029 of OY762960.1, forward strand.
AAGCAAAATTTTTTGTTGGACCTGTTGTAAAAGAGGGTTTTTATTATGACTTCAAGTTAAATCACCAATTAAATGATGAAGATTTACCAATCATTGAAAAAAAGATGAAAGAGATTGCTGGTAAAAAATTACTTATTGAAAGAAGTGAAGTATCAAGAAAAGATATTATTAAAAAATTCGCAAGTGATGAATTAAAACAAGCAGTGTTAGAAAATATAACTGATGATGTTTTAACTGTTTACACTCAAGGTGATTTTGAAGATTTATGTCGTGGTCCACATTTACCAAATACAAAACAAATAAGAAACTTTAAACTTATTAGAGTAGCTGGTGCATACCTTGGTGGCGATGAAGCAAATGAGATGATTACTAGAATTTATGGTATAGCATTTTTTGATAAACAACAGTTAAAAGATTATGTAACAATGCTTGAAGAGGCAAAAAAAAGAGATCATAGAAGACTTGGTACTGATCTTAAACTTTTTTCTTTTAGTGATGATATTGGAGCAGGGTTACCTTTATGGCTTCCTAACGGTGCAAGACTTAGAGGAAAGTTAGAACAACTTTTATATAAAGCACATAGAATAAGAGGTTATCAACCAGTTAGAGGTCCAGAAATACTTAAAGCAGATGCTTGGGTAAAATCAGGACACTATGCAAACTATAAAGAAAATATGTATTTTACTGAGATTGATGGGCAGGAATATGGGATTAAACCTATGAACTGTGTTGGACATATTGAAGTTTTTAAAAATGACTTAGTATCATATAAAGATTTACCATTGAAATTTTTTGAGTATGGTGTAGTTCATAGACATGAATTAAGTGGTGCAATGCATGGACTTTTTAGAGTAAGAGAGTTTACTCAAGATGATGCACATATATTTTGTATGCAATCACAGGTTAAAGATGTGATTATGGAAGTTTTAGAGTTTGTTGAATCATTAATGAAGCATTTTGAATTTACTTATGAGATGGAAGTATCTACAAAACCTAAAAAAGCAATCGGTGATGATGCATTTTGGGAAAGTACAACAAAAGGTATAATGGATGCTTTAGATGAAAATGGATACACTTATGGTATAGATGAAGGTGGTGGTGCATTTTATGGTCCTAAAATTGATATAAAAATACTTGATGCTATTGGAAGAAAATGGCAGTGTGGTACTATTCAAGTAGATATGAATCTTCCTGAAAGATTTGATATACATTATACAACAAAAGAGGATACTAAAGAACGACCTGTGATGATTCACCGAGCTATTTTAGGAAGTTTTGAAAGATTTATAGGTATTTTAACTGAACATTATGCAGGGGAATTTCCATTGAGTATTGCCCCAACAGGTGTAATTATAGTACCGATTGCAGATGCACATTTAGATTATGCAAAAGAGTTACAAAAAGAGTTACAATTAATAGAAATTGATAGTGAAGTTTTTAGTCAAAATGAAAGTTTAAATAAACGAATCAGAATTGCAGAAAAACAGAGAGTACCAATGATTATTGTTGTAGGTGATGATGAAGTTGCTAATAAGAAAGTTGCACTAAGAGATAGAAGAAAAAGAGAAAGAAGTGAGATGTCAAAAGAACAATTTATTGATATGTTAGAACAACTAAAAGCAGGGGATAAGATTTGAGTACAAAAAATAATAAAAAAGCAGATGATACACTACTAAACGAAGATATAAGATTTAAAGAGGTTAGATGTAATGGCGAAGATGGTACAAGTCTTGGTATTATGAGTTCAAGAGAAGCTATGGTATTAGCTGATGAAGCAGGTCTTGATTTGGTTTGTATTGCACCAAATGCTACACCTCCTGTTGTAAAAATTATGAATTATGGTAAATTTAAATATCAACAAGAGAAAAAACAAAAAGAAGCTAGAAAAAATCAAAAAATCATAGTAACAAAAGAGATAAAACTTTCTGTAAAAATTGCTCAAAATGATATCGACTATAAAGTGAAACATGCAAGAGAATTTCTTGAAAAAGGAAATCATGTAAAATTTAGAGTTTTCTTACGAGGTAGAGAAATGGCGAATCCTAGTGCTGGTGTTGAAGTTCTTACTCGTGTATGGCCTATGGTAGAAGATATAGCTATAAAAGAAGCTGAACCAAAACTAGAAGGAAGATATGTAAATATGTTAGTTACTCCACTTAAAACTGGTGGTAAATAGTATAATTTACTATTGCTATTTATCATTTAAAATAATTTAAAGTATAAAAACTGTATAATCCACAACTTATTTAAGTTTGTGGATTTTTTTTTTGAAAAATTTGTAAATTTGATAAAAATTGTAAAGGAGTCTAACAATGCCAAAGATGAAATCTAACAGTGGAGCTTTAAAAAGATTTAAAGTGAAAAAAAATGGTTCAATCAAAAGAGGAAGTGCTTTTAGAAGCCACATTCTTACTAAAAAAAGCCAAAAAAGAAAAGTAGCTTTAAGAGGTCCACAAGTAGTATCTGATGCAGATGCTTCAAGAGTTAAAAAGATGTTAAATAAAGGCTAATCCCTTATTTGAATTTAACAAAAATTTAAGTAAATAGTCCCTCCGATTAAGTTCGGACAAGTTCAGTACAATATGTACAGACACCAAAATATTGAAATATTTGTGGTAAAGAAAGGAAAATAAAATGCCAAGAGTAAAAACAGGTACGATAAGAAGAGCAAGACATAAAAAAATTCTTAAAATGGCTAAAGGGTTCTACAGTGGTAGAAGAAAACACTTTAGAAAAGCGAAAGAGCAAATTGAGAGAAGTTTAGTTTATGCATTTAGAGATAGAAGACAGAAAAAAAGAGATTTCAGAAAACTTTGGATTGTTAGAATAAATGCTGCTTGTAGATTAAATGACATCAGCTATTCAAGATTTATGAATGGTTTAAATAAAGCAGGAATTAATCTTGATAGAAAAATACTTGCAGATATGGCAATGAACGATTATGCTTCATTCCAATCAGTAGTAGCAAGTGCTAAAGCAGCTTTATAATATAAAATAAGCTTATTTAGACTATAAAAGGGATGCAAGAGATTGCATCCCTTTTTTTATAGATATTAATAAGACAAAAATCACTATAATAAATTATGATAAATAAATTACCAGTTAAATTACGACAAGTCTTGGATACTTTAGTTCACAATCAAGCTATACCTATTATAGTTGGTGGAAGTGTGCGTGATTACTTTTTTAATAAAAACTGTATTGATTATGATGTAGAAGTGTATGGTTTGGAAAGTATAGAGCAATGTAAGAAATTATTGGAATATTATGGTGAAGTTAATGAAGTAGGTAAAAGTTTTGGTATATTAAAATTAAATTATGATGGTGATGTTTATGATTTTTCATTTCCTCGTATTGAAAATAAAGTTGGTATTGGTCATACAGCATTTGATATAATCATAGATTCAAATTTATCTTATGCAGATGCAGCTAAAAGACGAGATTTTACGATAAATTCTATTGGATATGATTATAAAAATAATATTTTTTTAGATCCCTTTAATGGTAGAGAGGATATTAAAAAAAAGATTTTAAGATATATAGATAAAAAAAGTTTTATAGAGGATTCACTTAGAGTATATAGAGCTATACAACTTTGTGCAAGATTTAATTTAAACATTGAAAAAAATACAAAACAACTTTGTATAAAAATGGTAAAAGAAAAAGAGTTTCAAATACTCTCAAAAGATAGAGTATATGATGAATATAAAAAACTATTATTACAATCTGAAGTCCCATCTAAGGGATTATATTTATTAAATATATTTAATATATGTTATTTATCTGATAAGTTAATACAAAATATAGATGATATAGTAAAGTATAAAACTGAAAATCATAAAAATAATATGATATTAATGTTTTATTTTTTATTTGATATCTTAGAAGAGATTTCAAATGATAAAAAACTTTATAAAGATATCAAAAAGCTTAAAGAATTTAAAGTACCTAAAATATATGCATATAAGATTCAAGAGATTAAAAATAAAGCAGAATATATTAGTATAAAATATCATATATTACAATCAATGCCTCAACCTTATATATTTGGAAAAGATTTGATAAACTTAGGATATAAACCAAGTGTTGCGTTTGGAAAAGTTTTAGATAGATTATATGAAATGCAATTAAATGGGGAAGTAAAGAGTAAAAAAGAGGCAGAGAATTTAATCTCTACTCTTTTTAATAATAATTAGTATCTATAACTAACAGAGAATCTTAAATCAGATGATTCTTTAACAGCACCCATTCCAATTGCCATTGCTGAATCAATATCGTATGGTGTACCATCAGCACCAAAAAATGCTTGACTACCTGTATAATCATATTCAATATCTGTATATCTAGCATTAAATGTTAATGCTTTTGTTAACGGTTTTGTATAGTAAATTTCCCAAGCAGTACCACGAGCAGCTATTTTACTTCCTGACATAGTATCTTCTCCATATGTCATACTTCTCCAGTATTTACTACCTTTATTCCATTCAACTCCGATTCTTCCATCATCTGTAAGTGGACAAGGCATATTTAATCCTATCCATTCAGAGTGACCAGTTTCACTTTGGCTACTACCAAGCATACCACCATTTAAAGCATTTGTTTGGTTTGGATCAGTTTTTGATTGTGCCCATGATGCAAAAAATCTTGTATCATCAAGAAAATCACTAATTCCATCACCAATTCCTTCTGCTTTAAACATAACAGTTAATAATTCAATATCTCCAACATCTGTAAATACTAAATTAGATTGAGCATTTATAAAGTCTGTAGCTGTTACAGCAGCACCAGCAGCTGCTTGGTATGCTCCAAGTGTTGTATTTGTATAACCAATTAAATTAACAGCTCTTGCCCAGTTTGTATGTACTGAGTATTGTCCATTATCCCAAGGTACAAAAATAAACCCATACATATCAACATTTGGGTTTTTTGTTTCATCATCTACATATGAAGAACCATCCATTTGGAATCTTTGTGTAGCATTAGTTAACCCTCTACCTGTACATAGTTTCCACCACATACCCTCAACTCCTGTTACTTTATCAAGATTAAATTTTGAACTTAATCCATCAAATTCAACATTTACGGTATGTGATAAAGGTGAGTTGTCTTTCATACCTTCTCTCATATTGATACCTAAGCCATCTGTTGAAGGTCTTCTCCCAACTGAAATTGTCCAAGGTACTTGAGTATCAAAAAATGTATCATTCATATAAAGCCAATATGCTTCTTTTACTTTTACTGTATTGTCTGTTGCATTTTCATTTGTAACCCAATCAAAATCTGCATAACCTGGTTGTGTATTAGATTGACTGTGATTTGCTGTATCTCCAAATGCTTTATAGTAAGATAATTTACCTTTAAAAAGATTATTTGCATCAGGTGCATATCCCATACCTAACCAAAGTCTATTTGTCATTAAGGCTGAGTTTTTAGATTTTGTTCCATTTGCATGTTTATAATCAAGTGAATCAATTGCTGTTCTAAAATCAATATCCCATTTAATATTATCATTATTTGCTAATATTTTATTGGCAGTAATATTTTTTTTATTTCTTACTACAGTTTTTTCAACTTTTTGTACAGCCTTTTCATTGGCATCCATTTTTGCTTCAAGTTGTTTGATTTGATTCTTTAACAACTCTAATTGTAATTTAACATCATCACTAGCAAAAGATGCTGTAGATAGTGCTGCAATAGCTGATAGTGCTATGATACTCTTTTTCATTTTATCTCCTTAAAATTTGATTTATATTCTAAAGCAGAGTAGCTTTATTATAACTTAAAGTTATATTATATTAACTTATATGTAAAATAAATTGTTTATTGATAGTTATTAAACACATAAGGTATTGATATAATAAACTGTACACCTTGTAAAGTTTTATTATTATAGGTGTATGTTGTGTTTTCGACAATAATAGAACCTTTTAAATGTTTTGTAATAATTTGATTTGTCATATAAAGACCAATACCAGTACCAACTGATTGGTGCTTTGTTGTAAAGTAAGGCTCGAAAATTTTATCTATAATATCTTCATCTATTCCACCAGCACTATCTTTAAAAGTTATCTCTATAGTATGTTGTTTTTTATTAATGGAAATAAAAAAATATCTATTTTCTTCATTTACATTATGTTCTATAAAAGCATCTTTTGAATTATTGTAGAAATTTAAAAATGCTTGTATAAGAATATTATCATTCATTTTAATCTCAATATCATCTACATCTCTAATTATTTGAATATGTTCATTTTTAAATGTAGTAGAGATTAAATCTTCAAGTTTTTCTATGGTATTTGCTAAATTAATAATTTTAGTACTTTTAGAATCTGCCATAAAGAAGTCTCTAAAATCATTAATAGTTTTTGATAGTTCTAGAGATTGTTTTTCAACAACTTCTATGCAATGTTTAAGTTTATCATTTGAAATATCTTTTCCTAAATTTAAAGAAAGTTTTATGCTGCTTACTGAAGTAGTAATAATAGAAAGTGGTTGTCTCCATTGGTGAGATATATTTCCAATCATCTCTCCTACTGCTGTTATTTTTGCTTGTGTTAAAATCAGTTTTTGATCTTCTAGTTTTTCTTTTTGTAAATCAATAAGTTGTTCTTGTGTTTCATAAATTTCTTTTTCTAATTGTTTTTTTGTTACTAACCATTTTTTTCTCATAAATATAAGAAGTAAAAATAGTAGTGAAACGATAAATATTGTTATATAAAAAATCATCTCCTCATAGTTTAATTCTATATCTTTACTCTCATTTAAAAACCATTTTGCATAAATTTTTGCATATTCACCGTTTTGTTTTATTCTTAGTATTTCTCTATCTAGTAAATTTAAAAGTTCTGATTCATTTTTTGAGATACCGATTCCTCTTTTTATCTCTTTTAAAGTTATATCCATACCTTCAATATTATCCAGTCTTAAATTTTTAATTGTATTTTGCATAAGAGGTTTTGGATAACATAAGACTTCAATTTCACTATTATTTAGTGCTGCAACTGCTCTGTGAAAATTTTGAAAAGTGACTTTTGTATCAGTTATATTTAGCGTGATAAGTTTTTCACAAATATTTCCAAGTACTACCCCAACAGTTTTGTTTTTTAAATCAAGAGTACTTTTTAAAGACTTAGCATTTTTTCTTTTAAATAATCCTATCTCAAAAAGATCAGTAGGCTGTGTAAAGTCAAAAGTTTTTAGCCTCTTCTCTACTAATCCCATATTGGGAAAAATGTCAATTTTGCCGTCACGAAATTGTTTATGTGCATCGTTCCAATTATCAACAATAACGTATTCATATTGTATGTTTATTCTTTTTGCCAATGTCTCAAATAAATCAATCGCATAACCCTCTGGTTTGTTGTCTTTATTAAGACTATAATATGGTTTCCATTCCTTTAGTGCAAGTACTTTATAAACTTTTTCACTAGAAGCAGATAAAATTGTAATAGTTAACAATAATAGTATAAAAAATATTTTGTGCATCTCTTTTATTTATCCTTCATTATAGGTACTTTATATTTTCTAGTATTTTTTTATTTTCTATATCTTTTATAATTTCATTTCTATTATTTTTATTGATAAATTGTATATTATCTAATGATTTTAAAAAATCTTCATAACGCATATCATTGTAATACATTTTTACAGTTTTATAAAACTCTTTTGGATTATTTTTTATTCTTTGTGTTGATTTATCAAGAATATTTTGAATCTCCTTTATCTCTTTCATTGTAAATAAGTTTTTTTTAACTGTTAAAAAATCAAGAATGAGTAAATCTTTATTTTTAGTAGATTCAATTATATTAAACCCTTTTGACAATAGTTGTGATAAATAAGGTTCATATGTAATTATTATCTCTGGTATAGTTTTTTTTGTATTGTAAGGTAATGATAATATTTTATCTTGAGTTTCATCATTTAAATTAAATGTTGTATTGTTCCAATCTTTTAAATTTTTTAGTTCCTTATAAAGTATATCATTAACACTGTTTTGTTCTAAATAAACATTTATTACTTTGTGTTTTTGTTCAAATAATTCTTTTTGTGTTATATTTGATAAAATTGCGTCACCACCATAAGACTTATCAAAAAGATAAATTGGAATTAGTTCTTGATTCTGCTTATTTTTTAAAGTATCAAATTCATGCTGAGTAAGTGAGATACCATCATAATTATTTTTTTGAAAAATTTTAGTTGATGTTTGAAGTGAGTTCGTTATTATAATCTCTATATTATATGAACTTAAGTAGCCTTTTTCATAAGCATAAAGAATTGGTGCATACCCAATCCAATTAGATATAACAATCTTTTTAGTAATATTTTCTTTGGTACAACCAATAAATATAATAGATAATAAAATAGTATAAAGTATTTTTGTAATTTGAAACATTAAAATATTATATTATAAATATTATTTATAAATAATAAGTATTAAATAGTTTTCGTATTTTTGTCAAATTGTGAGAAATGTTATAAGGAAAAAGTATAAGGGAGGAGGGATTACATCCCCATTCCCATACCACCCATACCACCCATGTCAGGCATTGGAGCAGCTTTTACATCATCCCCTTGGATATCAGAAACTGTTGCTTCTGTTGTAAGAAGTAGTGATGCTACAGATACAGCATTTTGCATAGCAACTCTTTCAACCTTTGCAGGATCCACGATACCTGCTTCAAACATATCTACATAGTTTCCTGTAGATGCATCAAATCCTACATTTGCGTTTTGTGATTTTGAAACTTCATTTGCAACAACACCAGCATCAAATCCAGCATTAGCTGCAATTTGTTTTAATGGAGCAGCAATAGCTCTGATAATAATATCTGCACCAATTTGCTCATCACCTTCAAGTTCAAGTGTTACTTTAGCAGCAGCTTTGATAAGTGCAGAACCACCACCTATAACGATACCTTCTTCAACAGCAGCTCTTGTTGCACTTAAGGCATCATCAACTCTATCTTTTTTCTCTTTCATCTCTGTTTCTGTTGGAGCACCAACTTTGATTACTGCAACTCCACCAGACATTTTTGCAAGTCTTTCTTGCGCTTTTTCTCTATCATAGTCACTTGTAGTATTTTCAATTTCATTTCTGATTTGAGCAACTCTTGCCTCAACTTTATCTTTTTCGCCAGCACCATTTACGATAGTTGTATTATCTTTATCTATTACAACTTTTGCTGCTGTTCCAAGATCTGCCATTGTAGCACCTTCAAGTGTCATACCCATCTCTTCTGAGATAACTTTTCCACCTGTTAAAATAGCGATATCTTCAAGCATTGCTTTTCTTCTATCACCAAAACCTGGAGCTTTAACCGCAGCTATATTTAAACTTCCTCTTAATCTATTAACAACAAGTGTTGAAAGTGCTTCACCATCTACATCTTCTGCTATGATTAAAAGTGGTCTTTGTGTTCTGTTAACTTCTTCTAAAATTGGTAACATCTCTTTTAATGAACTGATTTTTTTCTCACATAATAAAATATAAGGATTTTCAAGATCAGCTATCATTTTTTCCACATTAGTAGCAAAATATGGAGATAAATATCCTCTGTCAAATTGCATACCTTCAACAACATCTAGCTCATCATAGATACCTTTTGCTTCTTCAACAGTGATAACACCATCTTTTCCAACTTTTTCCATAGCTTCTGCAATCATATCTCCAATAGCTGTATCACTATTTGCTGAGATTGTAGCTACTTGAGCAATTTGCTCTTTTGTATCAACAACTTTAGAGATTTTTTTCAGCTCTTCTAAAATTTGCTCACTCGCTTTATCCATACCTCTTTTAAGTTGTACAGGATTTGCACCAGCTGTAACATTTCTAAGACCTTCTTTAAAAATACTATGTGCTAAAACAGTTGCAGTTGTAGTACCATCACCAGCTTCATCATTTGTGTTTGAAGCAACTTCTTTTACTAGTTGTGCTCCCATATTTTCCATAGGATCTTGAAGTTCAATCTCTCTTGCAACTGACACACCATCTTTTGTAATTGTAGGGCTTCCAAATGATTTTTGTAGTAAAACATTTCTACCTCTTGGTCCCATTGTAACTTTAACTGCATTTGCTAATTGCTCAACACCTGAAAAAAGTTTATGTCTTGCATCGTCACTAAAATGTATCTCTTTTGCCATTATTTTGCTCCTCCTAATGTTCCTAGTATTTCACTAACTTCCATGATTAAATACTCACCTGAATCTAATGTAACTGTAGTGCTTCTTGCATATTGTGAAAAAATTACTTGATCACCAACTGCCACATGCTCTACATCATTTCCTATTGCAACAACTTCTGCTTGTGTTGGCTTCTCTTTAGAAGCATTATCAGGGATAATGATTCCACTTGCAGTTTTTGTAACTGCTTCTTGTACTTTTAAAAGTACTCTGTCACCTAATGGTTTAAAATTCATAATTTAGTCCTTATATGTTAAGTTTAAAAATTTAATTAGCACTCAATTATTTTGAGTGCTAGAATTGTAGTAAATTTTTATTTTTTTGTCAAGTTTTTTTTGAGAAATATTGAAATTTTTTTTATCTATATTTTTTCAAGTATTATAATTAAATAAAATATTTAGTCACATATAGATATACTATTTTAAATTTATAAATTGAAGGAAAAAAATGAAAAAATTATTTCTAATAATGATGCTATCAGTATTGTCATTTGGACAAATGGAATTTTCTGATCCTAAACCAACTTTTGATGAACCTAGAAAGTGGGTTATTAAGCTTAGAAGTGCACATCTTGAAACTGTAAATCATATGTTAGGTTCAATATACAATGTGCTTAAAGTGTATCCACCAGAAACAATAAAAATATCAGTTATAGCTTATGCACAGGGTATGCGTGTATTAAAAAAAGACTATGACCCAGAAATTTTGCAAAAAATAAACTCTTTAATGGAATATGAAGTAGAATTTGTTGGTTGTCGTAATACAATGGAAACTATGAAGTGGACTGATGATGATTTTATTGATGATATTAGCTATGTACAAGCTGGCATTGCTGAAGTCATTGAGAGAATTGCAGGAGGATGGATTAGTGTTACACCATATTAATAAATTAATAGTTTTATTATTTATATCTGTCATATCACTTTTTGGATTTGAATATAAATTAGAGCCTAAAAAAGTTAGTGAAAATGTTTGGTGTTTTTTTGGTAAGTTAGAGATGCCAACCAAAGCAAATGGTGGAAATATGTCTAATAATTGTTATGTCAAAACAAAAGATAGTTATGTTTTAATTGATAGTGGTGCTACATTTAAATTTGCAAAAACTGCTTATGAAGAGATGTCAAAAATAGAAGAACTACCAGTAAGTTTAGTAATAAATACTCATGAACATGATGACCATTGGTTAGGAAATAGTTTTTATAAAGATACCTTTAATGCTAAAATTATTGGAGTGGGATTACAAAATAAAAATTATAAAGAAGGTGATAAAACAAGAATGCATCATCTTTTAGCACCTGAAACATTAAAAGGAACACGAATAGTAACAGTAGATGAAGTAGTGAAAAATGTTATGACTATTACTGTAGGTGATGAAGAATTTACTTTGATACCTGTTGGAACTACAGCACATAGTCCAGATGATATTTTTGTTTATATGTCAAAAAGAAAAGTTCTATTTTCTGGTGATATAGTGATGAATGGACGAATAACATCAAATAGAGATGGCTCTGTTATTGGACAACTGAAAGCACTAGATATGGTTAATAATAAAAAATGGAATACTTTAGTTCCAGGACATGGTTATGACACTTCTAAAACAGCTACAAATGAGTTTGTAAAATATTTTACTTTATTGAAAAAAAGAGTTATGGAAGCTGTTGAAAATGATGTAGGTGCAGGGAGTGTTACAACAGTGGTAAAGTTAGAAGAATTTAAAGGTAAACCTCTGTATGATGAATTAAATTCAAAAAATATTTTTGATGCTTATCGAGAACTTGAATTTTATGAAGAGGAGTAAAGATTGAGATATTTAAAACTATTTATTGTTATTATACTACTAAATATTTTATCTTATGGAAAAGAGGGTGTTGTTGATATTGATCAAATAGCAAACGAAGCAAAATCAGAAAAGAAGCATGTAATGCTTTTTTTTCATATGACACATTGTCCATATTGTATTAGAATGATAGACAATGCATTTAGTGATAAAGTCGCAAAACAAAAAATGCACAAAGATTATATTTTTGTAGATGTAAATGTAGATGATTCTGATACTATTAAATATAAAGAGTTTCAAGGTTCAAAAAAAGATTTTTCAAAGAATTTAAATATTAGTTTTTATCCTACAGTTGTTTTTATAGATGATAAAAGTGAGATTGTATACGCACTAAAAGGATATAGAGATACAAGTACATTTAATCTAATATTGGATTATATTCAAACAAAAGCTTATTTAGAAACAGATTTTGCAGGGTATTTAACAGATTTAGAATTTAGAGATTAATTATATAGTTAAATAGATAACATTTGTTATCTATTTAATTTTTAAGTAATTATTCTGTTACAAGTTCTGTTATAGCTTCTACAGAAGGGTCAGTCATATCTAGGTCAATATGCTCGGCACCTTTTACTTCAACTATTTTGACATCTAATCCTTTTTTCTTTGCAAGTTCATAAAAAGATTTTGTAACTTGTGGTTCAGAAATAGTATCTTTTGTACCATAGACTAATAATAGTTTTGTATCTTTTACATTGTTAAGGTGCTCATTGATACTTATAAGACCTTTTCTATCACTTTCTTTAAATTTATCAAGATTAAATCTTCCTCCAGCTGCAGTTACAGTTGTAAGTAAATCAGGATGAAGAGCAACAACATTTACACCAAGTGATGCACCAGCAGAATGTCCTATATAGTTTATATTTGTTGCATGAAATTTTTCTTTTAAGGCTGTAATTAAAGATGCCATAAAATTAATATACTCTTTTGTATAGACAGAATTTCCATCATGATTTAAATCTTTTAAAACATTTGTAGAAGAGTTTGAATATCCAGGCAGTGCAACAGCTACTGTTGTAATATCTGTATTCATATTGATAGTTTCCGCAAATGGTGCGTATCTTCCTAAAGTATTTGTTCCTGATTTCCATGTTCCATGAACAATTATATTTAGATTTTCATCACCTTCCCCTTTATATTTTACATATTGGATACATTCACCACCAGCAAAAATAAAGTTGTCACCTTTTTTTGAACATTGTTCTTGTGTTACATTCGCTTGTAAAGAGACTGCGACAATTGTAGAGATGAAGAAAGAAACTAGTTTAGTTTTCATAAAAACTCCTTGTAATTATTTGAAATAATTATAACTAGTAAATATTAATGTATTATAAATCATTATAATTGATTGTAAAAATCAGAAAGAAAAAAAGCTCAGTATAAAACTGAGCTTTTTATAAAAGAAAGAATTACTATTAATAATCGTATCTTGGATCGTATCCAACATTACCTTTAACAGCAAGCATATCCATTTTAGCACCATTTACTTTTAAGTTTGAGTTATCTATATGTTTAAGATTTCTCATATACTCTTCTGTAACTTCCCAAATAGGTCTTCCTGGAGAAACAGCATTTACAGTTGACCAACCACCAACTTTGTATTTTTTGTTTGGATCCATTTTTTTACCAGTTTTCGTCATAACGATATCACTGATTCTATTCCCCATTTTTTTAGTAGGGTCAATTCTATACGAGATACCACCAGTTCTAACCATATCTCCACCTGATTGTAAGAATGGATCAGAGTTAAATAAGTTATCTGCAACATCCTCAAGAGTATCTTTGATAGTTGCACCTGTAAACTCTCTTACATATGTTTCTGGGTAAGTCATAGCTGTTTGTGTTGCTAAATCATCAAATGTTACAGTTTGACCTGGCATTAGTGATGTTCCCCATCTGAATCCTGGAGAAAGTGATACTTCAGCACCCTCAACTTCTATTAATGAATCACAAATTAATTGATCCCAAGAACCATTAAAGTTTCCTCTTCTAAATAATGTTACATCAGTTGTAGCAATCTCTCTTGTAAGCTCTTTTAAGAAAGGTCTTCTTACAAGTTCAATATATTTTTTCATATCTGGATCTTCAGGAATAAGATCAGAAAAAATTGGAAGAAGTGTAAATTTAAAATCTTTGATTTTCCCATTTTGTACATCTAAATCAAGTACATTTAAGAATTTACCATTTGATCCTGCATTACATACATAAGTTTTTCCACCATCTGCATCTTTTACTTCATAAGCTTCTGGAACACCATCATGTGTATGTCCACCCATAATAAAGTCAATTCCACTACATACTTCAGCCATTCTTTTATCAACGTCATATCCGTTATGTGAAAGAACGATTACTGCATCTGGTTTTTCCTCTTCTCTTACTTGATCAACCATCTCTTGCATTTCATTTTCTCTAATAGCAAAAGTCCAATCAGGAATATTTCTTTGTGGATTTGCAATAGTTGTATAAGGGAAAGCTTGACCAATGATAGCAATTCTTGCACCATTTAATTCTTTGATAGTATATGGTTTAAATGCATGACCTGTATCTTCATCATACGCTTCTGCTTTTCCATCAAACAATGAATCTTCTTTTACTTTTACATTTTGTGCGATAAATTCTGCATTTAGATGAGAAACATTTTCTAAAACTTCTTCAGCTTTATATGTAAATTCCCAGTGTCCAACTGCAACATCTACACCAAGAATATTCATAGCACCAACCATATCTTTTCCTCTTGTTTGAAGAGAAGTCCAGCTTCCTTGCCATGTATCACCACCATCTAGTAATAAACATTTTTCACTCCCAAAAGAGTTTTTAAGATGATCAACAACAGTTTTAATTTGTGCAAATCCTCCTATTTTTCCCATCTCTTTTGCATGTTTTTCAAAGTTTACACAAGAAAATGCATATTCTAATCTCTTATCACCCTTGATTCCATATCTCTCTAAAAGTTTATCTCCAACAATATGAGGTGGTTTTCCCTCATTTTCAAAAAAACCTAAATTTACATTTGGCTCTCTAAAATATACTGGTAATAGTTGTGCATGACTATCTGTCATATGCATAAGTCTTACATTTCCAAAGTTATCAAGTTTGTAGTAATCTTCAACTTTTCCAGTATTTGCAAGTCTTGTATGAGAATTGGCAAATACAGGTGCAGTACCAGCTAATAGTGCTGACATGTATATGAATTCTCTTCTACTCATTTTACTCATTTATTTTCCTTAATTTAAATTTTAATTATTTTATCATTTGTTAACTTATTCTCTGTTATTAAATGTTAAAAAAGCCAAGTAAAATACTTGGCTTTTTTGTATTTGTAACATTAATAAAAGTTATTAATATTTGTAGCCGTCACCTGGTACAGCCAATCTCCATGTAGATTTACCTTCATGTTTTTGTTGTAAAGCACTTAATCCAAATGTACAAGCTCTATGAGCTGCATATTCAATTGGAAATTTATCTTTTGTTGCTTTCCCTTTGAAGTTTTTTGGAGTAACTGTTTTAGCCTTAGTTTTAAGACCTTCTTCAACAGCAATGATTAAATCACTATTATTTACACCAAGTCTTCTAAACTCTACTTTTTCTTTAATTGCTGCTGCATTATAAGCTTTTGCATGTGCAAGAACTGTTTCAAGTCCAAGTTTGTCTACATTACAAACTTCTCTTTGATCAAGTTTTACTGCTGCTGCTGGAGTCAGACTGTCTGAACCACCCATACATCCTGCTAAAGAAAATGCTATGATTGAAGTTATTGCTAAACTATATATTTTTTTCATTTTTCTCTCTCCTATTTTCTTATATCTGGACCGTCAACAGCCATTCCATTTGACATATATGCCATAAAGTATAGTAATTCTTTCATAGTTTTACTACTTGGTTTTGGAGGGTTTTGACCTTGATCTTTAACACAACCTTCCATTCTTCTCTCTAGTGTTCCTAAACCTTGCCATTTTAATCTATAAACTGGGAAGTGTGTAGTATGCCCTAGAAGTTGTGATAAAGACTCATTTCTAACTCTTTGACCAGCACCTTGAACATGACATGTTGCACAAGAAAGATTTAAATAACCTCTTTGAGTATAGTAAAATTCTTTACCTCTCTCATAAGCCGCTGCTGCTTCTGCACTTTCAATTTTGATATTAACTTTTTTCTCAGCCTCTTTAGTTTTACTTGCAAAGAAAGCTTGAACTTTAGCCATATCACCTTTTTTCTCATGCCATTTTTTTTCACCATTTGATGTAACACAATCATTAATAGCTTGAGTTAAAGAAACAACAGATTTTGTTTGTGAATCAAACATTGGGTAATCCCCACCGATTGTTGGATCTGGAAAACAAATTGCAAGAGAATTACCATTTGCAAATTTTTTCTCATAAAGTGCAGCACCTGCGTCGATTGCATCTTCATATGGTGGCATCTCATTAATCTCTTCATAAGTTGCAACACCAGCACTATTAAATGCGTAGTTACCAATACCAAAATCCATATGTTTAATACCTTTTTTGATATTGTTTTTTAACTCATCTTCTGTTGAATATGGAAAAAATGTAGCTGCATTTTTTTCTGGGTCTGCGAATTTAGCTTCAAAATATTTAACAAGCTCAGCTTTGTCTTTTTCAGCTTGTGCATTAAAAGAGTTTGCACTTAAAGTACAAGCTGCTAATGCTACAAGTGCAGAAGTCTTTACAATTTTTAATAACATAGTTATCTCCTTTTATTGTTATTTAGAACTACTAGTAATTAAGTAGTATATTTTATAAACTACTTAATTTTTGCACTGAAAGATTTTTTCTCACCTAATAGTGTAGCCATTGATAATTCTAATTTCGCACCTTTTTCACCAGCGAATTGGAATTTTAGATAAGGGTTTTTAGATAAGAATTGTGAAGTTGATACTTCAAATACTACCTTACCATCTACAGTTGCCATTATATGAGTAATAAAGTCAGCTTTTTTCTTTGCTTTTTTAGCTTCTTGATAACTTAACATTGGGTGTTTTGCCATTGCTTTAACTGTTACAATACCTTTTTTTGCTTTTGCTTTAATTCTTGCTTTTCCTAAGTTTGCCATTATTATATTTCCTTTAATATTATATTTATTTTATTTATTAGTAGTTAATGTGGGTGAATTAAATCAACCTCCACATCCACCTTTTGTAACTTTTACTAGTTTAGAAGCAGAGTGTAATTTTCCATCAACTTCAACAACAGCTGTAACTGTTCCTGTTTTTTGCATTTTGATTCTGATTGAGTAATCAATAATTCCATTTGCAGGTACTGTAAATACAGCAACTGTAGCTTCTGGATTTGCATCTTGGAATATTGCCACTGTTTTACCAGCTAATTTAGATGAAACAGATACAGGGATAACTGCACCATTTTCAGCAATATCTGGAGCTTTTAACTTAACACCACTTTCTGTTGTAGCAGTTGTACCATAAAGGTCTTTCATAGCTGCATCAACTTTTGTTGCAGTCCATGCTGCTGGCTTTGTAGCTCTAAAGTCTATAGCACTTAAATTCATTGGAACCATTGCAACAGCTGCTGCACCTAAACCTAAACCTAAAAAATTTCTTCTATTCATCGTATTTTTCTCCTAATTTTAATTAATTGTTTTTAAGTAAGCAACAACTGCTTTAATTTCTTTATCGTCAAGCCAACCATTTCTTCCAAATGCAGGCATTGCAGATATTTTGATACCTCTTGCAGCATATATATCATATACTGTATCGTAAAGTGTTTTATCATCCCAATATGATAGACCTGATAGTTTTGGACCAAAACTTCCTGGACCCATTTTATCAATATCAGCTTTACCATTAACGGCGTGACATGCTACACAGTTTCCAAGTTTTTTTGTTTTAAAAATCTTTTCACCTTTTGCAACTAGATCTGCATTCGCAAAACTTGAAGTAGAAATCAAACCACTTATCGCTGATGCTATTAGTAAACTTTTAGCTAATCTCATCTTGTCTCCTTTTTTTATTGTAGTTAATATATTTATTTTTTATTAACATATATTTAGTATGTTAAAATACTAAAACAGAGAATTATAATCTAAATTCTTGTCTAATGTCAAGTAAAATTGCTAAAAAATTTAATATTTTTTGATATATAAGTTGAAGTTTTGTTTATTATAATTTTTCAAGTTTTCTAAACCTCTATAAATCCCTTAAATAAGGGATTATAGCAATTTCTTATTTAATATATTAAATATTATAATTTGTAATATAAAGTAACAAAAAGTTGATAATAAAATTAAATTTTTATAAAAATATACTATAACTTTTTATTATATTACTATTGGGAATAAAAATTATTTGTTTCTCTAATATTAATATAATAAATAATTATACTTTTATAGAAAATAAAAAAGGTTCAGCTTTTAAACTGAACCTTTAATATTTTGTAAATTATATTTTATAAACTATTTACTAGCTTCTATCATATAATCTATGATAACTTTTACTTCATCATCAGATAAGTCCATATTTCCACCTTTTGGTGGCATAGCATTAATACCATTTATACCATTGTGATAAACACCATCAATACCTTTTTCCATTACAGAAGCCCAAGCTTCTTTATCCCCAACAACTGGAGCTCCGATTGCTTCATTTGCATGACAAGCACTACAAGAAGCTTCATAACCAGCTTGTCCAGGATGTACAGGACCTGTTGCTTCAACAACTGGCATACTTCTTTCAGTTGATGCTGGAGGGTTAAAGTCACTTAATCCACCATCAGTAATTCTCATAACAAGTTTGCTAACATCTTCTTTGATACAATCTTTCATACATCTTGTACCTTTTCCATAATTCTCAGGATTACTTAAGAATTCAGTCATGTTTCTAACACCTTGTTTTGGATCTTCTGGTGTATCAACTTGAGGATAGAAACCTTCAGCATTTGGCATTTTTATTTTTAAGAATTTTTCTCTATCAAGAACATATTCTTCATCTAATTCTTCACCATCGATTTGAATACCATTTTCATATAATAAGTAAGCTGTAAGAGCATATGTTTCACTATTACTTAAACTTTTTGGATGAGGGAATGGCATAGCATCTTGGATGTACCAAAATAATGTACTAGCATAAGGCCAGTAGCTTCCAATAGTTCTTTTAGGTGGTTCCATCCCTGGATTTGCATCAGCAGGATTGAATAGTTGGTTTTTTAAAGACGCCAATGTTCCACCAGAAAGAGTAGGGTACCCTTTTCCACCTGCACCAAAGTCACCATGACACATAGCACATTGAGCATCATAAAGTTCATTTCCTAACTCTACACTACCTTCAGCTTTTTTTGGTTGACCATCTTCATCTAAAACAACTTCTCCGTGTTTCATATCATACATTGGTGCATCTTTTCCAAAAGGAGTTACATCAATATCCCAAGCTTTAATTTCTCTCTCAGTTGGTGTTCTACCATATCCAAAGTTTTCAGCTTTTTGAGTATTCACATGGTAAGCTTCATATTTACCATCTTTTATTTCATATTTTACAGCACCATCTACCGCTCTTTGCTCAGTTTTTGCATTTGTTGCATCTGACATTTTTACATCACTGTTATTACAACCAGATGTTACAAGTGCTATAGTTGCTAAACTAAGACCTAGTAGTGTATTTTTAAGCTTTATGTTTTCTAATATGTACATTATTAACCTCACCTTTTGCATTTACTTCCCAAGTTACTAAACCATTTCTATGGTAAACAGACTCAACACCAACTACAGATGTTTCTTGATCAATTGTTGGTTGTGTATTATTAATATCATCAGTTGCTCTACTTGATAATAGTATCGGCTTTCCATCCCATCTATACATATAACTAAATCTAGTCCATGCTTTTGGTAATACTAAACCTTTTAAGTTAGCTTCAACCCAGTTGTCTCCACCATCAAATGAGATATCAACATGTTTAATAGTACCATGACCTGACCAAGCAATTCCTTCAATCTCTACTAAATCACCTTTTTTAAGGTCTGTCCATGGTTTTTCAGGACATGGTTTTGTGATAACAGAGTTTACTTCATTTGGCCAGAAATATTGGATAGCTTTTCCAGATTTTTGAAGCATTGTATATTTAGATGTTTCCTCTTTTGAATGCCAAGGTTTATCTGAGAATTCCAATCTTTTTAACCATTTAGTGTTTAAGTTACCTTCCCAACCTGGAACAACAAGTCTTACAGGATATCCTTGCTCTGGTCTTAATGCTTCACCATTTTGACCCCAAACAACCATAATATCATCTAATGCTTTTTCAACAGGAATTGTTCTTGGATTTCCAGCATTATCACTACCTTCAGCCATCATCCATACAGCATCATCTTCTAAACCAATGTCATCTAAAATTGTTTTTAGCATAACTCCAGTCCATGAAGCACAAGACATCATACCTTTCATAAATTGTAAGTTATTGAATTGTGGTGCTCTCCATTCTGGACTTCCATTAGCAGGACACTCAATAAAGTATGTTCTTGTTTCAGATGGGTATCTTTTTAGTTCATCTAAAGTTAAAACAATCTCTTTTTTAACTTTACCATGAATCATAAGTCTGAATTTATTAGGGTCAACATGTGCTGTCCCACCATGATCTCTACAAAAGAATAAACCATTTGGTGTAATAATACCTTCAGATTCATGTATTGGACACATTGAAATAGATGCATACATATCACCAGATGATAGTAAATCAGTTGTTCTTCTTATATTGTTATGTTCGTAAGGTGAAGGGATTCCATATAGGTTTTTAGTAACCATATCTCCTAACTTTACACCCCATTCTGCTTCTCCGATGATAGCTTCATCGTCAGCTAAAGCTTTAACTGGACCAAGCACACTAGAAGCAGCGATAGCACTTACAGATAATGCAGCAGTATTTTTGAAAAAATCACGTCTACTAGACTCTTCTAAAGTACTATTATCCTTAGTAGTTAATGATTTTTTAAAAATATCTTTAATCTTATTCATTAACATTCTCCTTTTTAAAATAATTGTATTGATTAGGCACATTTCATACCAAAACTTCAAATTATATAGAAATACAACTGCAAAAGTCAAGTAAAAAAGTTATAAAATCTATAAAAATAATTATGATATCAATGCATCAAATATTTATTATAAGTTATTATTTCACTTTTAATATTTATATAAGTTTAAAATTAATTTATTGTCTCTAAAAGCCTTTATTTAAAGGTAATATAACTATATAACATAAATGTTATAAGTAGATATTAAATAAAAAAATAATTAAAATTTATTGTGTATTTGAGTAACAATTGTATTACAAAATAATTACAAATCACTATTGTAATTATTTTATAATTATGATATAATATTATAATTAAAAGTTATAGTGATAAAAAGGTTAGAGATGGAAACATTTGGTAAAGTTGTTGAACTGTATATATCAAAAGAAAAATATGATGGAAGAATAAGTCAAAGTGAATTGACTGTTGATGAAGATGGTGTGTTTGTTGATAAGTTTTATGGAAAAGATAAAGTGAGATCAATTTTGATAGCTTCTACAGAGGCTTATAAGCTAATTAGAACAAACGGTATAGAGATAACACATGGTGAATTAGGAGAAAATATTTTAGTAGATTTTGATTTAGATCTTTTCAAAGTTGGTATGCAACTTCAAATTGATAATGTGATTTTAGAAATAACTCAAAATTGTACTATTTGTGATCATTTATCAAAAATAGATGAACGAGTTCCTTCTTTATTAGAAAATGATAGAGGTGTTTTTGCAAAAGTTCTTAGTAAAGGTATTATCTATACAAAAAGTGATCTTCAATGTATAAAGAACTGCAATGGATAAAATGACTCATGTAAAATTTAATTTTAATAATTTTTTGATGGGGATAAGTGCTGCCTTAGATAACATTGAAGACAAAAACAGATTTGATGTTTCATATGAGAGTAAAAGAGTTGCTTATATAGCTTTGAAACTTACAAACTATATGAATTTTGAACCTGAACATTTTAGTGATATGTTCTCTTACTCTGTACTGTATCTTTTTGTTCATGATAAAAGTGACTTAGAAAGACTACCTTTTATTGATAGTAATATATATACAAATGAGAGTTTTGAAGAGATTATCCAATTAGCAATAGAGATAGAAAAAAATCTTGAAGTTAAAAATAATTTCATTATGAATAAAAGTCTTATTAAAGATATAGTTCTTGAGAATAAATTGTATAGTGATTCTTTAAAAGAAAGTTTTGATGATTTAAGTACAGATATGACTTTTTGGCTAGATTTAATGCAAGACTGTCAATTGCCATTTTTTATTTATAATTTCTTACAAGATTTTACTATTGAAATCTCTTATGAAAAGCTTATCGAGTTAAGTGAAGTTATAAATAAAATTGTTTATAATTATACCGATAATCAAAATGCTAATACAATAGGTATAAAGTGTAAAAGTATTTGTGAAGTATATAGTATGGATAATAAAGATACTTCAAGAATGATTTTAGCTTCAAATTTCCATTCTCTTGGAAAACTGTTTGTTTCAAAAGAAGTTTTTTTGAAAAATGCTAAATTAAATGATATTGAATATGACAGTATAAAAAGTATTCCTTATTTTACGGCTTCAATTTTAAAACAAATTTTTGGTTTTGATGATATAGCGAAACTATGTTCAACTTATGCAGAAAAATTAGATGGTAGTGGATATCCATATGAACTTGAAGCTAGTTATTTAAGTTTGAAAGATAGAATTCTAAGTATTTTAGTAATCTATCAGGCTTTAGTTGAGCAAAGAGTATATAGAAAAAAATATACTCATAATGAAGCTATACAAATACTAAGAGATGAAGCAAAACTTGGGAAAATTGACAAAACTATTGTAGAAGATTTTGATAAACACTTTAAAAAATAAGGTAAAATTTGACTAAATATATAAAAGGTTTGAGTATTGCTATAGGTGTAAGTATTGTTGCATTTTTATTAGCAAAATTTATTTTGATAGGTTCTGTTGCGATAGCGATTATTGTAGGGATAATTGTTGGTAATGTTATAAAATTTAATGATAGTTATAATACTGGTATAACTTATGCTGAAAAAACTCTTCTGGGATATTCTATAGCACTTATGGGTATTAATCTAGATTTTAATATTTTATCATCTTTGGGTCTTAAAACACTTTTTATTATTGTACTTGGTATGATAGTGACTATTTATAGTGCAGTGTTAATAGGAAGATATTATAAGATTGATCTAAAACTTTCTTTATTATTAGGAATAGGAAATGGAGTTTGTGGAAGTAGTGCTATAAGTGCAACTGCACCAATTATAAAAGCAGATAAACATTTTATCGGTATATCTGTTGCTATTGTGAATCTTTTGGGAACAGTTGGTATCTTTTTAGTTCCTTTTATAGCTTTAAGTTTTGGTTTAAATGATATAGATGCTGGTATATTAGTAGGGAATACACTTCAAGCAGTAGGGCAAGTAACAGCAGGTGGTTTTAGTATAAGTGATACAGCAGGGGTAAGTGCTACAGCTGTAAAAATGGGACGAATATTATTATTAACACCTTTAGTTTTGATACTTATTTATTTGTTTCATAGAAAAACAAATGAACAAAATACAAAAGGGGCGAAAGTACCTGGATTTATTATATTTTTTATACTTTTTTCTCTTGTAAGTTCATTTGGATTAGTAAGTGATGATATTAAACATCTGATTGCTTCTACATCACATATTTTACTTCTTGTTGCAATGAGTGCAGTTGGATTAAAAATACATTTTAATAGTATTAAAAGTGATGGAAAGTTAGCTTTAAAAATAGCAAGTTATGTGTTTGTGATACAGATTGTATTTACATTAGGATTGTTGTTTTTATTCTAAGAGTAGTATTATTATAGATATAAAAAAAGGTTAGCTGTAAAGCTAACCTTTTTTTTATTTGTTATAATTAATTAAACAACTAATTAACAAGAAGGAACATTTCCTGAATCACTTGCGTACTCATAGAAAAAGTCATAATAATGTGGAATATATTTTTCTTTCACATCAGAATCTTTTGCACTTGGACAAATTGTTTTAATCTCGTTTGCTAATTCACCTTTACCATTAATTGCTTCCCATTCACCTTGTGTATGTTTTGCAGCCATTTTAGCTCCTGTAAATCCACAAGCTTTTTTAAGCTTTTTAGAGTAAAGCTTTTGCCCTTTAGCAACATTTGCAGAAGCAACTGTTGAACTTAAACCTAGTGCAATTGCACCAACTAATGCTAACTTAAGTAGTTTATTCATTTTATCTCCTAATTTTAATTTGTATAAGTATATCAGATATATATAAAATATATATAAAATTTCTTGAAAATATGTTATGATTGAAGAATGAAATATTATATATTAAGAAAAATAACAGAGTATATCTCAGAACTAAAAACAATAAATCATATAAAAAGAATTGAAAATAATACTATAAAAATAGAGTTTAATGACAGAAAAGCATTATATTTTGACATGACAAAAGGGAATGCAACAGTTTTTATGAAACACGAAAGAGATATTGTAAAAAAAATCTTTAATGCTCCTTTTGATATTGTCTTGCAAAAAAGATTCAATAATGCAAAAATTGATAAAGTATTTTTAAGAGATGATGATAAGGTTTTAAATATTCTATGTAAAAGTAAATCATCTTATAAGGAGCAAACTACAATATTGCAGTTAGAATTTACTGGTAAAAACACTAATATTATTATCTTAGACAGTAATGATATAGTCCTTGAAGCATTACGGCACATTGATGAGTGGACATCTACAAGAATAGTAAAAGTAGGACATA
Source organism: Arcobacteraceae bacterium (assembly GCA_963667095.1). Lineage (GTDB taxonomy): Bacteria > Campylobacterota > Campylobacteria > Campylobacterales > Arcobacteraceae > JAIOSF01. The sequence continues at coordinate 1,337,854 of OY762960.1, forward strand.
AATTAGAAGCGTTAACAAAACCAAATTTTAATTTTGAAATACGAGATATAGAAAATATTGAAGAATATTTATATGACGTTTATGAACAAAGAATTTCTAAAGAATTAGCAAATATTAAAAATCAAAAAATCAATCAGCTAAATAAACAAATCAAAAAAATCAAAAAAATATTGGATAATTTAGAAGATACAGAAGAGTTAGAAAAAAAAGCTATTACCTTAAATACAGAAGCAACACAAATTGTAGGAAATTTATATCAACAAAGTGGTTATGAAAAAAATTTAAATATAAAAAAATCAAATGATTTATTTAGAGATTCAAAAAAAGCAAAAGCAAAAGCTAAAAATCAGTATATTGAACAAAAAAACTTATCTCAAAAACTAGATTTTTTTAATAGACTTGTATCTACTGTTAAAGGTTGTAAAACAATTGATGAAGTAGAGTTTTATTTTCCAAAAAAAGAGAAAAATCAAATAAAAACAAAAAAGCTAGCACCATATCAATCATTTTTTATTGATGGTTATAAAATTATGCTGGGTAGAGATGAGCGAGAAAATATATATTTGCTTGAACATAGTAAAGCAAGTGATTTTTGGTTCCATTTACAAGGAATAGCTTCCTCTCATGTCATAGTGTCAAATAGTAAAAAAACAATTCCCCAAAAGATCATAGAAGAAGCTGCTAAGATTTGTGCTAAATTTTCTTTAGATAGTGGAGGCACCTTTAGTGTGGATTATACACAAAGAAGAAATGTAAAAATTCAAACAAAAGCCAATGTCTTATATAATCCATACAGTACAATTGTGGTAAAAATTTAATTTAATTATATCTATAATACTTTAAGTATATTTTAATAAAGATATCACTATAATTTCACCCACAAACAAAGACAGCTAATAGCAAAAGGGTTCATAGCTCAGCTGGTTAGAGCACTCGGCTCATAACCGAGTGGTCGAAGGTTCGAGTCCTTCTGAACCCACCACTTTGTACCTTGAATTCTTTTGAGGTTTTGTGAAACTTTTTTTAAGCGGGAGTAGCTCAGTTGGCTAGAGCCTCTGCCTTCCAAGCAGATTGTCGCGAGTTCGAGTCTCGTCTCCCGCTCCACTTAAAAAATCAAATCTTGATTTTCAATTATTTAAATATTTTATTGCTTCAATAGCTCAGTTGGTAGAGCAGCTGATTTGTAATCAGCAGGTCGTAGGTTCAAGTCCTATTTGAAGCTCCATTTCTAAATACGTATCACTACTTATTTTTTGTAACTCCAAGCTATAAATGATTCATCATGCTTAATATTAATTCTAGCTTTATTCATGTGACATTAGATGTGACAATCTTTTGATAAAATACTATTCAATTTAACTAATATAAGAGGAACAGATGAATATTATAGAAAAAGGGCAACTTGAAGGTGACTTTAATGGCTTTAAAGATGAAAACAAAACTTTTAAATTTTTAGATGGTAATAGATGGAAACAAGACGAGTCTAAATATCACTATCACTATGCATTTATGCCAGAAGCTATAGTTGTGCTAGAAAACAATATATATTATTTAGAAGTATATGATATCAATAATCGTGTAAAAGTTAAAAAGGTATCATAATAAATTTGGATAAAATATAACTATAAAATCATATTGATAATATTTTTAAGATATAATTTTATTCAGGATGAATATAAATGACAAAAAATAAATTTCTTTTTTTCATATTTTTTTTTACTACAATAATATATGGAAAATCAATATCTATAGATAATAAGATATCACAATATGAATTACTATCACAATCAGAGATTTATATAGATCATACAAAATCATTATCATTAGAAGAGATAGATACAAATAGTATAGAATTTCAATCAATAGATAAAACACAACTTAGTTTTGGGTATTCCCCTGATTTTAATGTATGGATTAAGTTTACTTTAGAAAACAGAACAAATAAAGATTTGTTCAAGATTTTAGAGTATGAAAATTCTATGACAACACATATTACTCTTTTTGATACTCAAACAAATGAAGTTTTTAAAGATGGTTTATTTCAAATAAATAAAAATAGAAAAACTGTCAATCCCATTTTTGAATTACGATTGAAACCTTACGAGTCTAAAACCTATTATTTAAAAATATCTTCTTATATTACAACTATGATTATTAAGCTCAATCTTTGGGAAGTTCATAGTTTTTATAGGGAAGAATTAAAGCATCAATCTATTTTGGAGTTATTTTTTGGTGCGATGTTTATTTTGGCTGTATATAATCTTTTTGTATATTTCTTTACAAAAGATAAAAGTTATTTATTTTATGTATTATATATTTTTGGTGTAATATCCCATCATTTAATGTATGTTGGTATTGGATATATATATTTATTGAAGCCAAGTTGGATTGAATATATAATTCATTTTTCCTCTTTTATTGTTGCTTTACCTATATTTGCATTAGCATTTTTTACAAAATCCTTTATCTCTTTAGGGCAGTATCCAAAGCTTAATAAGATTTTAGAAATATTTTTATGGATATTCCCATTTTTAGTATCTATATTTGTCCTAACAGACTTTTTAAATAAATATCGTAATATATTTACTGTAATTTTATTATTGTATTTAGTATTTCTTGCTGTTTATGCCTCATTGAAAAAGAATAGACAAGCATATTTTATATTAATAGGATGGGTTATTATACTTATTGGTGGTATGTCGATGTATTTATCTAGTACAGGTGTTTTAAATATTTATAAACATTATCCATACATCGTTGAAACTGCTTTTATACTTGAAGCTACATTATTTGCCATAGCACTTGCAGATAAGATTAATAGACTTCAAAAAGAGAAAGAGAATATTAACCAAAGATTTATCGCCCAACAAGAAAGTGAAAAAGAAAGGTTGACTCAAGAAGTTAAAAATAAAACCCGTGATCTTCAAGAAGCACTCAATAAACAAACAATACTTTTAAAAGAGTTAAATCATCGTGTTAAAAATAATATGCAAACTATTATCTCTTTATTGAGATTACAAGCAGATGAGGTAAATGATGAACAAATAGAGGGTATTTTTATCACTATACAAAATAGAATTAATGCAATGAGTCATCTTCATGAGTTATTATATAAACAAGCTGATATTACACATATAAATGCACATGAGTATTTTGCATCAGTTATAGATGGATTACAAAACAGCTATGAAAATGAAATAGATATATTTTATGATATTCAAGTAGAATTAGATGTAGAACAAGCTATCTCGTGTGGACTAATTTTAAATGAATTGGTAGTAAACTCTTTTAAATATGCATTTGAAGATGAGGCTGATAATGCTATTATCAATATAGAATTATATAAAGAGAAAGATATGTTTTATTTCAATATAAGCGATAATGGAAAAGGATATAATCCAACTACTTCTTCGCATTCATTTGGTTTAACTTTGGTAAACAATTTAGTGACAAATCACCTTAAAGGAATTATTCAAATAGATACAAATAAAGGTGTAAAAACTCAAATAAAATGGAAAGATAATGGCTAAAGCTAAAATACTTATAGTAGAAGACAATCCCATAGTAGCATTAGAGATAAAAAGTGCTTTAAAAAAACTTGATTTTGATATAACAGATATCACAAACTCTTTCAAAGATACACTTAATAGTATTATAAAAGAAGAGCCAGATATCATTATGATGGATATAGACTTGGGAGATGAGAAAGATGGAACACAGATAGCTCAAGAGATACATAAAAGTAAAAATATCCCTATTTTATATTTGAGTTCTTTTTCTGATGATGAAACTATGGAAAAGGCTTTTGATACAAATCCAGTAGGCTATCTTGTAAAACCATTTAAAAGAGAAGAACTCAAAACAACAATTATGCTTGCCTTATTTAAAATCAATAAGCTAGAGTATGAAAATATAAATCAAGACCATACTTATATTGGTTTTGGATATTACTTTGACTTAAAAAACAGAAAGTTATATTATAAAAGTCAGCAAATACGGCTTGGGCTAAAAGAAAGGCAATTATTATCAGCACTTATTTTAGCTCAAGGGAATACTCTTTCAGCAGAAGAGTTGGAGTATAAAATTTGGATAGATAACGCACCATCTGAAAGTTCATTAAGAACTCTTGTTTATAGATTAAAAGTAAAATTAGGATGTAAAATTATAGAAGTTTCTTATTCTAACGGCTATAAACTAACTTATAAAACTTAAAATATTTTCTAAAATGTGACATTAGATGTGACAATGTTCTGCTATTCTTATAGAAAGGATAAATTATGGAACAGTTTTCTTATTTGATGATTTTACTTGATATAATTGATATTTATTCACAAACATCGTTGGGACTAATATTATTAAGTTTAGTTGCCATTTCTTTCATACAAGTTTCTGTTCTATGTTATTTCATCACCAAATATTTATATTATGATATATTTAAAAAAGAAAATAAAACTTTATAAACTATCTTTATCTCTTCTTTTATTTCCCTTTACTTTTTTTCTTATTCTGAATCTAAGCTTAATCCATGTGACAATTCATCTCTATACACTTTAGTAAAATAATTATCCAAATTACAACAAAGGATAAGAGATGATTAATATAATCAAAAACAATTCGTTAAAGGAACTACAAACTATTGTAGAACAAAATATTCAAACAAGACTGAACTATATGCCAGATAGCTTTAATGAAGAGCAGCAATTCGCACTTGAACTTTTTAAAAAAAGAATTTTTTTAGAGCAAATAATTGATGAGGCAATATCTTTCAATAAAAAATTGACATTTCCAAAAGACAATAAAAATTTGCATTTAACGACAACTGCTGAAAAGTTAGTTAAAGTATTTCGACTAAGGAGTGATGTTTATACTAGAATAAATTATCAAAATGAATTCCCAGATACTATTGAGGGATTGAACTTTGATAAATATGATAGTACAGCAGCAATATTATTTTATGAAAACAATGGAATAGTGACAGGTACAACTAGACTTATATTTGATTCGAAGAATAACCTACCTATTGAAGATAAATTTTCTTTTAACAAGTATAGAGAAAAACATAGTGTTATTGGTGAGTTATCAAGACTTATTGTTCATAAAGAAACAAAAGGTTTGAGTTTAGAATTTAAATATCTAATGAATGGAATTTATCATCTTTTTAATCATAATGATATAGATATAACTTTTCTTGCAATTATCAAAGAGCATTATAAATTATATACGAAATTTGGTGGTAGTGAGATTATTAAAGAGATTAATGAATATGGAGATTTAGAACATCCTGTCTTTATATTATCTTGGAATCCATCTGAAGTGTCATCTTTTTTTAAAAGAGCTTTTTTAAGTTAAAACTACATTGAAACTATATAGGGAGAAGCTAGCTTTATAGTTTCTTTTTATATATAAAAGATATAAGTAATTATTGCTATTGTTTGTACAATACAGATTATTATAAATTTCCATAAAAATGAAAATTTCTTTATTTTGTGAGAAAACAATACCATAGAGAATAATGATCCAATAGAACCACCTATAAAATTAAGAAATAAGAGTTTTTTTTCAGATACTCTAGAGATATTTTTGTTATTTTTATAAGCTTGAATTTTATCAAATAAATACAGAAAAAATGTAAATAAATTTATACTGATAAAATATAATGCAATATAACTTAAGTAAAAATCTATATGTATCATATGAATTCAAATTATCCTTTATTTTTCTATGTTATACTACCTAACTTACAATAAATAAATACTCAAAAATTTAAATCTATGGGAGCTTTTATGGACACTTTACCTTTTCAAAAAGACTATAATTTTAAAAATATCCGAGAGATTAATTTAAAAGAATTTAAAATACGGAAAAAGTTAGATATTTTTATCTCTACAGATTTTTCAGAGAAAAGTTATTTTATCATATATATAGAACAAAAAAGTAGATTTTTACAAAAAGATGCAAATAAGATAGAAGAGATATTTATTTTGGTTAGTAACTCTTTACAAAGCAATTTTGATAATAAAATTATATATATTGTTTCACCACTATGTTCTAAAGCTAAGAAAAAATTAGAAGATTTAGGTTGGTGTTGTAAAAATATACAATAAAAGGGAATTGCTATGAATGAAGTTTATGATTTTTTAGATGATATCCCAGAATCTTCAAAAAAAGAATTTTTTGAAACTATAATTGAAAATAAAAATATCAAAATCGAAAGAATAGTATCTTATGGACAAACTACTCCAAATGACTTTTGGTATGATCAAAATAAAGATGAGTTTGTTTTTATTATTGAGGGTGAGGCGACTGTTTTATACAATAACAAATCAAAGTATCATTTAACTAAAGGGAAAAGTCTTTATATAAAAGCACATCAAAAACACAAAGTTATATATACTGCAAACCCTACAATATGGTTGGCTGTTTTTATCCACTAAATCATACATATTTACAATTAATTGCAAGATAATTAATCTTATTTAATTATAAACAAAGACAATAAAATATAAAATACTATAATAAATTATAAATAAAGGTATTTAAATGCAAATAATTATATATAATCAAAAAGGTGGAGTGGGAAAATCTATGCTGGCTACCCAAATTGCCCTTCATTTTGACACAACAATAATAGAGCTAGATCCTTACGGTATGTTGACATCTACACTTGATGAAAGAGTTGTTAAAGTAGATTTAAATGAAAAAATACCAAAAGTAAAAAGTGGCGATGTGATATATGATTTTGGTGGATTTGATGATATAAGACTTGATAAATTAGCTAAAAAAGCTGATTTGGTTATCATACCTTTTAATCCAACAATAAATTCTTTAGGAACAACTCTTGATAGTTATATTAGAGTAAAAGAGTTAGAAGTACCTGTTTTATTTGTACCCAATGCGTATATAAAAGAAAATGATGTAGAAGATGCAATAAGTTTTTTGATTGAAAATACACAAGATGAGATTGATTACTTTTCAATTCCTCATACGAGAGCTTTACAAACAGCTGAGAATGAGGGAATTTCTATAATAGATTTAGCAAATAGTTCAGGCTTAAAAAAACATACCTATAAAAAAATTTCTAAAATAATGAAAAATCTTATGGCTAAAATTAAGGAATATATCTAATGGCAAAAGCAAAATTTGATAAATTAGTTAAAACAACAAATGGAGAAACAACTTCAATTACACATAAAGATCTTCAAAAAAAACAGGGGCGACCAAAAGGAAGTAGTGTAAAGAAAGAGCAAGCAAATGCTTCTATAACAATAGCATTAACACCTACTCAAAAGCAAGAATTAGAAAAATATGCAAAAAAAGAACTTCGTTCAGTAGGAAGTGTAATAAAAATGTTTTTGATACAAAACGGAGTAATAAAAGTAGGGGAATAAAAACTTAAGTAAATAGTTATATATAATTATTTATTATAATTTAAGTACACATTTGCGATTATATGTTGTTAAAAAATTAATGTAAGTGGAAACACAATATATTATTGTTTACAAAAGTGTGAGCAGTTTAAGATTTCTTTAGTAAGAGAAAGGATAAACAAATGGTACACGAATTAAAAATACTTCCCTTTGCATACAATGCATTAGAACCTATGATGTCAGAGGAGACTTTACATTATCATCACGATAAACATCACGCAGGGTATGTTACCAAATTAAATGGACTTATAAAAGGAACTCTTTATGAGTCAAAAACACTTGAAGAGATTATAAAAAGTGCAGATGGTCCAATATTTAATAATGCAGCACAAGTTTATAATCATGACTTTTTTTGGAATAGTTTATCTCCAAAAGCAACAAATCCATCAGAAACTTTATCAAGTATGATTGACAAAGAGTTTGGTTCAATGGAAGATTTTAAAAAATCTTTTATTGAAAAGGCTGTTTCTTTATTTGGTTCTGGTTGGGTTTGGCTTTGTATTGATAAAAACAATAAGTTAAGTATTGAACAAACAAAAAATGCAGATACCCCCATAAGGTTTCATTTAAAACCATTATTGACCTGTGATGTTTGGGAACATGCATATTATATTGATTATAGAAATATGCGACCAGATTATCTGGACAATTGGTGGAGACTTATAAATTGGGAGTTTGTATCAAATAATCTAAATAATTAATCTAAAAGGAGTAAATTATGAAATTATCTCAAAGAAGAAAATTTTTTAAGTATATGGCTTTTTTAGGTTTGGTATCTTTTAGTACAACACCAATGTATGCAAAAGGGGCTAAAGATAAATTTAATTATCAAGAGAGTCCAAAAGATGGGAAAAAATGTATTGATTGTATGCATTTTATACCAGATACAAATGAATGTAGGATTATTGAGGGTTCAATTAGTCCTAATGGTTGGTGTAATTTATATCAAGAAGATCCACGAAAAAAATAATTTTAATGGTGAGTAGAATTTCTATTTAGAAATTTCTATTTATCATAGCACTCATAATATCTTCTAAATCTTTGTTATTATAAGCTTTAATAGCTTCTATAGCTTCAAGTCCTAATTTTTGTGCTTGTTTTACACTATCTTCTAAAGCTTTTGTTTGCACCATCTCTGTTTTAATCCAAGTTGTTTGTTCTTGTGTTAATTCTTTTTTATACAAAGCTTCTAGTTTGCTTTTATTTTCGATTCTTTCATGTAATAAAAGATATGGAATAGTAACTTTGCCTTCAACAAAATCTAACATTGCAGGTTTTCCTAAAGTCTGACTATCTTGTGTAATATCTAAAAGATCATCTACCATTTGAAAAGCAAGTCCTAAGTTTTTACCATATAAGGCAAAAGCCTTTTCATCTTTGTTACTTAATATAGCAGCACATCTTGCACTAGCTTCTATTAACGAAGCTGTTTTTTTATAAATCATATCAAGATACTTGTCATACGAAGTATTAAATGTTGTAGTTAAGTCAACATCAATCATCTCTCCTACACTTAAAAGTGTTACAGCATTAGAGATATTGTAAGCAATTTTTGTATCCATTGTAGTAAGCTGAGTAAATGCTTTAGAGTAAAGTATATCTCCAAACATAATGGCTGTTTTATTATCAAATAAAGCATTAATAGAAGGTTTTCCCCTTCTTGTGTTTGATTCATCTATAACATCGTCATGTAAAAGTGATGCTGCATGTATCATCTCAACAACAGCACAAAGTTCAATACTCTCTTTTGATATACCAGCAATTTTCAAAATAAGCTTACTTCGAAGCATTTTTCCTTGTGCTAATAAATCAAGTAGTTCTAAACTTTTTTCATCACCAATTTGCTCAACAAAAACTTTAATCTGTTCTTTAACTTGTACTAACTCTTCCAATTTTTACTCTTACTTTTGATTTTTACTTTTCTAGCTATCTAATCTACAAACAATATCACCAGTCCATGCGATATAAGTACTTTTTTTATCTTCCTCTAGTTGCATAGAGTTTTCAAGTCCATACTGTTTTATCATCTGTTCTAATACCTCTTCACCATGTTGTTCAATTAAAAAATTTTCCATAATAGTGAATTTTTGTATAAACTGGTCAAATTGATCTTTTACTAAATCATCACTCGCTTGGTTTGCTATATCCCAAAATTTTGATCTTGGAGTTCCCCCAAATATATTCTCTTCATCTTCAAATAATGCATCATATTTACTCATATTTTTTCCTTTTTTATTTTGTATCTAATCTTACTCTTACAGACTCAGCATGTGCAGTAAGACTTTCTGTATCTGCTAAAAGAGCACATTCATTTCCTAGTTCATTGATAGCTTTTTTACTAAAACTGATAATAGAACTTTTTTTCATAAAGTTTTCCACATTTAATGGACTATAAAATTTTGCTGTTCCACCAGTTGGCAGAGTATGGTTTGGACCTGCTACATAGTCACCTATTGGTTCAGGAGTATTTTCACCTAAAAATATAGCACCAGCATGTTTAATTGATGGCAATAGTTCAAATGGATTTTGAGTCATCACTTCTAAGTGTTCTGGCGCTATTTCATTCATTAATTCAATTGCATGTTCCATAGTATCAGTTACTATTATACAACCTCTTTCATCTATAGATTTTTTTGCAATTTCATTCCGACTTAAAACTTTTAAATAGTTGTCGACTTCTATACTAGTAGCATTTGCAATTTCTTCATCTATTGTAATCATAATCGAACTAGCCATCTCATCGTGTTCTGCTTGACTTAATAAATCTATAGCTAAATATTTTGGCTTAGCACTATTATCAGCTAAAATACCTATCTCAGATGGACCTGCAATCATATCAATATTTACTTCACCAAATACAAGTTTTTTTGCAGTTGCAACAAAAATATTTCCAGGACCTGTAATAACATCAACTTTTTTAAAAGACTCTGTCCCATAAGCCATTGCTGCAATTGCACTAGCTCCTCCAACTTTCATAACTGTTTTGATTCCACACAAGTGACACGCAGCAAGTGTTAATTCATTTATCTCATTATCAGGGGTTGGTGTACATACTATAATCTCTTCAACTCCTGCTACTATAGCCGGAATAGCATTCATTAAAAGTGAGCTTGGATAAGCGGCTTTCCCACCTGGAATATAAAGTCCAGCTCTATCAACAGCAGTTACTTTTTGACCTAAGATAGTTCCATTATCTTCAAAATCTAACCAAGATTTTGGAAGTTGTTTTTCGTGATACTTTTTGATTCTATCATATGCTAAGTGAAGTGATTTTTTTAACTCATCATCTATATTTTCATAAGCTTTTTTCATATCATTTACATCTACAAAAAGTTCACTGTCATTGGCAGGTGTCCAGTTGTCAAACTTTGCAATATGTTCACATACTGCTTTATTTCCATTTTGCACGATATCGTCTATGATATTATTTACTATAGAGCTAACTTTTTTAATATCAACTTTAGCTCTTCCTAAAATCTCTTCAAATTCATTTTTAAAATTATTATCTTGTGTATTTATTATCTTCATCTTCTCTTCTTTATTTAATTGCTTCTAAAATATTTGTAACAGCTTTTTGGATATCCCAATCTTCAACATTGATTGTTACATCTGCTACCTCTTCATATTCCTTGATTCTTTGATTGTAAATCCCTCGAGCCACTTCCAAGTCTTGTAAAAGAGGTCTTTTTTTGAATTTTTTCTTAGAATTTGGAGCATTATGTAAACCTTCAATGATTCTATCAAAAGTTGATTGTAAATATACAATTTTCCCTATTTGTTTAATATTTGGCTGTTTATAAAATCCACCGCCAGTTGATATAATAGTACCGGTTAAGTTTTTTTCACACCATAATGCGCATTTTGTTTCCAATGCTCTAAAATATGGTTCACCCTCTTGTTGAAAGATTTTTTTTATTTTTTTATTTTCTAAACTTTCAATCAAGTCATCAGTATCTACTGCAAAATAATCACTCTGGGAAACTATTGCTCTAGCTATAGTGCCTTTACCTACACCCATAAAACCAATTAATATTATGTTCTCTTTAATCATAAGAGATTATATCTTGAAAATGCTTAGAAACTAAATTAAGAGTTCAAGTTCATTAAATCAACTCATAAAGAACTATTAGATATAATGACAAAAAATATAATTATAAAGAGATTTAAATATGGGTCAAACAATAACAGAAAAAATATTTAGCGAACATGTAGGCAAAGAGGTTTTTGCTGGTGAAATCGTAAGAAGTCCAATAGATATGGTTATAGGAAATGATATAACTACTCCTATATCTATAAAAGCATTTGAAGAAAGTGGTGCTAAAGAACTAGCAAACCCTGATGGTTTTAGTATTGTATTAGACCACTTTATCCCTGCTAAAGATATTGCTTCAGCAAATCAAGCAAAAATTAGTAGAGACTTTGCTGCAAAACATAACTTAAAAAACTTCTTTGATGAAAAAGATATGGGTATAGAGCATGCACTTTTACCAGAAAAGGGTTTGGTGATTCCAGGGGATGTTATCATAGGTGCAGATAGTCATACATGTACACATGGTGCACTTGGTGCATTTTCTACAGGTATGGGAAGTACAGACTTAGCTTTTGCTATGGTTACTGGTGGAAACTGGTTTAAAGTTCCTGAATCTATAAAAGTTGTATTCAGCGGAAAACCAAGTGAGTTCGTAACTGGAAAAGATTTAATTCTTGAAATTATTAGAATGATTGGTGTCGATGGAGCTTTATATAAAACATTAGAGTTTACAGGTGATACAATTCAATACTTAACAATGGATGATAGATTTGCTTTATGTAATATGGCTATAGAAGCTGGTGCAAAATCTGGAATTGTAGCTTACGATGAGATTACAAAAGAGTTTTTAGATCAAAGAGCTGAAGCAAATAATGGTTTAAGAGCTGAACCAAAAATTCATTATAGTGATGAAGATGCTAACTATTGTCAAGTTTTAGAGATAGATGTTGCTTCACTAGAACCAGTTATTGCATATCCATTTTTACCAGAAAATGGTCACAGTATATCTCAAGCAGTTGCAGATAATATTAGAGTTGATCAAGTATTTATAGGTAGCTGTACAAACGGAAGATTAAGTGACTTAAAAGCTGCTTCTGAAATTTTAAATGGGAAAAAAGTAGCACAACATGTCCGAATGATTGTTACACCTGGAACTCAAAAAATTCTTAGAGAAGCTACAAAATTAGGATATATAGATATTTTAGTTGATGCAGGTGCTGTCGTTTCAAATCCTACTTGTGGAGCTTGTTTAGGTGGATATATGGGAATTTTAGGTGATGGTGAAGTTTGTATCTCTACAACTAATAGGAACTTTGTAGGAAGAATGGGAAGTCGTACTTCAAAAGTATATTTAAGTAATAGTGCTGTTGCAGCTGCAAGTGCAATAAGTGGATATATTACAGATCCCTCATCATTATAATTTTTTGACTAATAGTCATAATATGTATAAAAATGAAACGAATAGATTAAATAAATAGCATATATCTTATGTGCTATTTTTAATCATTACTTTAAAGTTTTAATTTATAATTTTCTAAATAAAGTGAAATTTTTATTCTTCTAAACTTCTCATAACCCCTTTAAAACTCCTTAACTATAGACTTGATTGTTTTATTATGTGTAGGCTATAAAAAAAACTTTTTGTTATAATAATCATATAAGATATAACTTTAACTTATAAATAAGATTATCTTAACTCTATCAAATTTAAGTTATGTATTATTTTGTTTGTGTTACTCTTCTCTCATAAATTAAATTTTACAAAAAGGAAACTATAATGATTGAGAATAGAAATGTTCAAAAAGACTTAGAGCAATTAGACGCAATATTAAAAGAACAAGGTATCTCTAGAAGAGATGCAATGAAAATGATGGGAGTTGGTAGTTTATCTGCGCTTATGATAGGTGGTACAGAAGCAGAAGCTGCTACAGTTGCAAATGCTAGTGATGCTAAAGGTAAAATAGTTATTATTGGTGGTGGATTAGCTGGTATGTCAACTGCTGCTAGACTTACAAATAGTTTATCAAATCCTGATATTACTGTAATTGAGCCAAATGAACTTTCTACAAGTTATCAACCAGGTCAAACACTAGTTGGTGCTGGTATTTGGGATAAAAGTGAAATAGTTTATAACAGAGATGATTATGTTCCTGCAGGTACAAAAATAGTAAAAGAAAAAGTTACAGAAGTAGATGCTGATAACAATACGATTGTTACTGATAAAGGTACTAAAATTACTTATGACTTCTTAATCGTTGCAGCTGGTGTTAAACTTAACTATGGTGCTATTAAAGGTTTAGAAGAAGCTGGTGAAGCGTATGCATCTGGTGATAACTCAAAATTAGTTCAAATACTTGATTCTGTAGGTGCATCTTCAATTTATACAGCTGATGGCGCAGAAGCTACATGGAAAAATATGCAAAAATTTGTTGCTGATGCAAAATCTGGTAAAAAAGTAAAAGGTGTGTTTACACATCCAAATACACCAATTAAATGTGGTGGTGCTCCTAAAAAGATTATGTACCTAACAAATGCAAGACTTGAAGAAGCAGGTGCTAGAGCGAATGCTGATTTACATTTCTATCCAAATGGTGGAGCAATGTTTGGTATCAAAGATTACCATACTGCAATTGTAAAACAATTTGAAGAAAGAGGAATGAAATGGAGTTATAACCATAATTTAACAGAAGTTAAAAATGGTACAGCTGTATTTGATCACCACACTAAAGTAAAAGGTGCATTTGATGAAGATTTAGGTGAATATGAGATGGTTACTAAACATGAAAATGTTGAAGTAGCATATGATTTCTTACATATTACACCACCAATGAAAGCTCCAGATGAGATTGGTAACTCTTCTGTTGGTTCAGGTAAAGGTTGGATTCCAGTAAATAAAGAAACTTTACAACATGTTAAATATAACAATGTATTCGCATTAGGTGATATCGCTGCTGTTCCTATGGGAAAAACAGGTGGATCTGCTAGAAAACAATATAAGGTTATAGTAAACAATGTTATCTCTATGATGGAAAAAGGTGAAATACCTGCATCAAATGCTAAATATGATGGATATACAGTTTGTCCACTTATTACAAGTATAGGTACTGTTATGTTAGCTGAGTTTAACTGGGCTTCTAAAAAAACAGGAAGTGGTAAAAATGCTGCATTATTATCATTCTTAGACCCAACTCAAGAAAGATATATTTGGTGGTTATTAAAAGTTTATTTACTTAAACCAATGACTCAATACGGTATGTTAGCTGGTAAAGCATAATTTTAATTCTAAATTAGAATTATAGCGTATTAGAAGCCCTGAACCTTTAAGGTTTAGGGCTTTTTTATTTATATTGTATTACAATTTCATAAATAAATTTTTAGGTGATAAGTAATGAAAAAAGAAATTGTGATATATGTTGGATTATTTTTATTTTTGGCTATAGGTATGCATTTTAAACAATGGACAGATCATCCTATTGAGCATCTTATGAACATGCCACACGGTGGGGCATTTGGAGTTCCTGGTTCTGTACACCCATTTGTATTTACATTTATACTTTATATTATTTTGAGAGGACCAGTTCTTCTGAAAAAATTATTTACTAGAAAAAAGAAAATAGAAATAGACTGTGATTAGATAAATTTATCTAATTAACTCTTTTTTGACTCTCTCAACTTCATTTTGGAGATGTATTAAGTTTTTGCTATTGTCTATAATATAAGTGGCAAGCTTTTTTTTCTCTTCTATATTCATTTGATTGTTGATTCGCACTAAGGCTTCTTCTTGGGTACATTTATCTCTTTTGATCAACCTTTGAACTTGTAATTCTTTTGGAATGTATACTACTATTGATTTTTGAATATTGTAATTTTTATTTTCAAAGAAAAGAGGAATATCAATAAGATATGGCTTTTGTTGTTTCTCAAATACTTTGGCTTCTTTTACAATCTCATTTTTTATAAGAGGGTGAATGAATTTTTCAAGTTTTTCTTTCTCTTTTTGATTATTAAAAATTAAATGTCCAAGTTTTTTTCTAAGTACTTTTTTGTCTTCTATATATTGTGAACCAAAAAGTTTTTCTATCTCTTTATAGTGAATGTCAAGAAGTTCATGTGCTATTTTATCTGCATCTATGGTTAAAAAACCATGTAGTTTAAAAAGTGATGCAACAGTACTTTTCCCTGTTGCAATACCACCTGTTAATGCTATAGCATATTTAAAGTCACTATCGTTTTGCAATACCAGTTATCCCTTTAGTGATATAAGTTGGATATACGAAACATCCATTATGTAGTTCTGTATTGTAGTATTCACAACCTTCTAGTAAATCTGAAGTATGAAGCACTATCTCTGCTTGTGGATGATATTTTTTTGAAGCAAATATCAAAGTATTGTGTCCAAAACTATATGGCATACATATCCAGAAGTTTTTCCCTACAGTTTCAAGTTCTTTTTTAGAAACATCCAAGTCTTTATATATAAAAGAAGCTTTTGTTACAAAAATACCTTTTGTTTGTTCTAAACATCTATCTACTGATGCCATAAACATATCATCAAAATTTTCCTCTTTATTATAAAGAATAATATCAAAAGTATCTTCTATGTTTAAATTATCACTAAATGTAACATCTTTACATTTATGTTTTGCTAATTCATTTTTAAAATCAGATGATACTTCACCTACTACTAATATTTTTTTTATATCTTTATGAGAACACAAAGGTACATGTACCATCATCTCATCATAAGCAAAGTTTTTATTACCGCAATTTGCCATTTTGTATAAGCCTTTTAAATTAATTTTAGGTATAATACCCAAAAAATTTTAAACTCAAATAACTTGGGTATATTAAAGGTAAAAATTATGAATGTATATGAGAAGATACGAAATTTTTGTAGAAAATTTAGAATAACAGTTGGTTTAATAGCTATTGCAATAGCTATATTATTTAGCAATCCTTGGTGGTATTTAGGGATTATTCCTCTTATTGCTGGATTGGCTGATTTTTGTCCAATTTGTATCATATCTAAAAAATGTGATTTACCTAAAGATGAGAAAGAGGCATAATGGCAACTATATCATATAAAGATGCGGGAGTTGATATTGATGCTGGTAATAGTTTTGTAGAAAATATTAAGCCTTATGTTAAGTCAACTATGATTCCAGGTGTTCTTGGTGGTATTGGTTCATTTGCAGGTGCATTTGAATTACCTACTGGATATAAACAACCTGTTATATTAGCTGGAACTGATGGAGTTGGTACAAAACTTAAACTGGCTATTGATAGTGGAAAATTTGATACAGTTGGTATTGATTTAGTTGCTATGTGTTCAAATGATTTAATTTGTAATTTTGGAGAGCCTTTATTTTTCTTAGATTATTATGCTACAGCAAAACTTGAAGTTGAAGAAGCTTCATCTGTTGTAAAAGGGATAGCTGAGGGTTGTGTAAGAAGCCAATGTGCACTAATTGGTGGTGAAACAGCAGAGATGCCAGGAATGTACAAAGAGGGTGATTTTGATTTAGCTGGTTTTTGTGTAGGAATTGCTGAAAAATCTGAAATGGATAGAGTTTCAAAAGTTCAAGAGGGTGATGTTCTTATAGCACTTCCAAGCTCTGGTGTTCACTCAAATGGATTTAGCTTGGTGAGAAAACTATTATTAGAAAAACTTGGGATGAAATTTGAAGATGATTTTAATGGAAAACCACTTATAGATACACTTCTTGAACCTACAAGAATTTATGTAAAAGAGTTTAAAGAAAACAAAGAAAATATCAATGCTTTAGCACATATTACAGGTGGTGGAATAGTAGAAAATTTACCAAGAGTACTTCCTGATAATTTAAAAGCAGTAGTTCAAAGAGAAAAGGTGAGAGTTTTACCTATCTTTGAACTTATGGGACAACATGTAGAAGAAACTGAAATGTTTAGAGCATTTAACATGGGAGTAGGGATGATATTCGTTGTAAATCCTTCAAATGTAGATGCTGTTTTAGAAAATACTGATGGATATGTAATCGGTCATATTGAAGCAGGTGAGAAAGGATGTGCTATAGTTTAATACTATTTCACTTCCATGTAAAAAAAGCCACTAAAACTTTAGTGGCTTTTTTTTATTTAGCATAATTTATCTTTTAAAGTATCATGCGCAACAGCTGGTTTTCCTGTCCATAATTTAAAAATATCACAAGCGACTTTTGTCCCCTCACCATTTGCTATAGCAAACATCGTTTTTGCACCGCTTGCTAGTCCAGCTACATAAAGATTTTCAGATATAAGGTTATTATTATTTTCTAAACACACTTTATTTGGTTTTAGAACATCTGTATGTTCTAATACATTTACTAAATCACAATCAATATTAAATTTGTGCATACCAGTTGCAACTACAATAATTTTTGTTTCATAAGTACTATTTTGTGTTGTAACTATAAAAGAGTTATTATTTTTTTCTATTTTTGTAACAGTATCACAAACTTTTGAACAACTTTTAAATTTTGAAAGTTGTACTTCCATTTTTTTTATAAGTGTATCTCCACCTATTCCAAAATCTACTCCAGCAAGATTAAAAAAACTCGCTTTTGTTATATCGCTGTTTTCATTGTCTATCATAAGATATTTTTTATTTTCAGCCCATTCAAACTTATCCTCAACAGATGCTAAAGTTAACGCACAGCCATATCCAGCAGCACCGCCTCCAACAATTAATACATCATACATTTTATAACTCCAAATTGTAATTTTATTAAGATAATATCAAAATTACTATAAATGAATTCTATTATGTATCAAATAGTTAAAATCTTAATCAATATTTAAGATGATAATGGTTATCATTTCTAAAATATATTATTATGGAATAGAATATGAAATTATCTGATTTGAATATAAACCAAAAAGCTGTAGTTGAAAAAATAGATTGTACTGATGAATTAAAACAAAGATTTTATTCATTTGGTATTTTTAAAGGGACAACAGTATTTGTAGAAAATATAAGTTTTGCAAGAAATACAATAGAGATAAATGTAGAAGATACTTCGATAGCTTTACGAGTAGAAGAAGCGAACACTATAGAAGTTACTCCAAAAGGATAGATAGATGACACCTATGAAAATTGTTTTAGCAGGTCAGCCAAATGTTGGAAAATCGTCGTTGATAAATGCTATGTCAAATTCACGATTAAAAGTTGGAAATTTTAGTGGTGTTACAGTTGAAAAAACGCAAATATGTTTTGAACATCATTGTCATGCTATTGAGATGATAGATTTACCTGGGACTTATTCTATAAATGGTTTTTCAACAGAAGAAAAGGTTGCAAGAAATTATCTTCTTGATAAAGATTATGATGTGATTATCAATGTTATAGATGCAACACACTTAACAAGAAATTTACTTCTAACACTTGAACTTCTTAATTTAAATAAAAAAATGGTTATTGCTTTAAATATGTATGATGAGGCTCAAAAAGAGGGGATACATATTGATGTAGAGCAGATTGAAGCATTGACTGGAATTCCTACAGTTGCAGTAAGTGCAAATACAAAAGAGGGTATTGATGATTTATTAGAAATTGTTCATAACTATTATGATAATGAAACACGAATACCATCAAATATAAACTTTAGTGATGCTATTGAAGAGGAGTTATACCATATTACAAAGTTTTTCGAAGCAAAAAACTTTGAATATAAAGACTATACAAGTAGAGAGATGGCTATCAAAGTTTTATTTGAAAATGAAAAATTTTATGCAAAAATTCACGATAAACCAATATTTGCCCAGCTACAACCACTTCTTTTACTAGCCAGTGAAAAAATCTATACTTATTACGAAACAGAAGATATAAATGAGATACAAACTACAGAATTTCATTCTATAGCACATGGTATTAAATCTGAAACAGTAAAAAGAGATGATGCAAGACTTCCAAAACAATTTACAAAAAGAATAGATAATATACTTATAAATAAATATCTTGGTGTTCCAATATTTTTATTTTTTATGTGGGGATTATTTCAACTTACTTTTGAACTTGGTGCTATCCCGATGGATTATATTGATGCAGGATTTGCATGGCTTGGTGAGGCTGTTGGAAGTACTATTGCTCACGAAGGACTTCGCTCTTTGATAGTTGATGGTATTATTGCAGGGGTTGGTGCTGTTGTTTTGTTTTTGCCAAATATAATAATTTTATATATAGGAATAGCACTTCTTGAAACTACGGGATATATGAGTAGGGTTGCTTTTTTACTTGATGGATTTTTTCATAAATTTGGACTTCATGGAAAAAGTTTTATCCCACTTGTAACTGGATTTGGTTGTAGTGTACCTGCTTATATGGCTACAAGAACACTTAAAAATGAAAAAGACAGATTGATTACATTATTTATCATTGGATTTATGAGTTGTGGTGCAAAGCTTCCTGTGTATGTATTGTTTGCTGGAGCGTTTTTTGGTCAAGAGGAAGCTGGAAATATATTATTTTATATCTATATATCAGGTGCATTATTAGGACTTGTGATGGCGAAAGCATTACGAGTATTTGTTTTCAAAGGGGAAGATGAACCATTTGTAATGGAGATGCCAAAATATAGATTTCCCACGATGAGATTAATTTATATGATAGTGTCTCAAAAAGCTTGGTCATACTTAAAAAAAGCAGGTACATTTATTTTAGCAGCAAGTATCTTAATCTGGTTTGCTTCAAACTATCCAAAAGTTGAAAGTGATAATTTAGCAGTACAATTAGAAAATAGTTATTTAGGTCAAATAGGAAAAGCCAGTGAACCATTTTTTGCACCACTTGGATTTGATTGGAAACTTTCAGTTGCACTTGAAACTGGACTTGCAGCAAAAGAGGTTGTTGTAGCAACGCTTGGTATTCTTTATAATGTAGGTGAAGATGTAACAGAAGATGATGATAGGCTTTTATCTGAGTTAAAAAAACAAATTCCATTGGAAACAGCGATTGCATTTATAGTATTTGTTATGATATATTTACCTTGTTTTGCTGCTTCAATGGTCTTTGCTAAAGAAGCTGGTGGATATAAATATCTTGGATACTTATTTGTATTTACAACAACAGTAGCTTGGATAATGAGTTTTATAGCTTATAATGTAACTATCGCTTTAGTGTAAAACAGTATGTTTATAATAGTCCCTGCAATCATAATATTTCTTGCATTTTCATATTTGCATTTAAATGAAGATGTGAGTATGGTTGTAGAGATTTTCATCTATTTTTTTATAGTAGGTGTTATCTTCCTCTCACTATATATTTATAAATCAATTCAAAAAAACTTGAAGCAGCAAGAGATTAATAAAGTATTATTAGAGATTCATAATTTACAAAATAAATTAAAAAATACTCAAGATTTAAAAGAGATAGAGCTTATAAAATTGAAAATTAATCGTCTTGAAGAAGAGATTGCCTAAAAGATTAATTAACACAAAATAAATTTTATAGTAAAATGTATACTTTAAATAATATTAGGAATAACAAATAATGAAATTTTCAAACTGTTTTATACCAACAACAAAAGAAACACCAAATGATGCAACACTTCCATCTCACCAATTTTTAATCAGAGCTGGATTTATCAACCAACAAGGTAGTGGACTTTATAACTATATGCCTTTAGGAAAAATTGTTCTTGATAAAATACGAGCAATAGTAAAAGAGGAGTTAGACAATGCGGATTGTAGTGAAGTACAACTTGGATTTGTAACACCTATGGAACTATGGGAAAAAAGTGGACGAGCTTCAAAAATGGGGCTAGAGATGTTAAGAATCAAAGATAGAAAAAACAATGATTTTGTACTAAGTCCTACAAATGAAGAAGCTATGGTAGAACTTGTAAAAAACAGAGTTACTAGCTATAAAGATTTACCACTTAACTTATATCAAATTAATACAAAATTTAGAGATGAAGCACGACCTCGATTTGGACTTATGAGAGGAAGAGAATTTCTTATGAAAGATGGGTATTCTTTCCATGAATCAATTGAAGATATGCAAAGAGAATTTGCACATATGGAAGAGACTTATAAAAAAATATTTACTAGACTTGGACTTGATTTTAGAGTAGTTGAAGCTGATAGTGGTGCTATAGGTGGAACAGGAAGTAAAGAGTTTCATATATTAGCAAATAGTGGAGAAGATACAATTGTTGTGTGTGATAACTGTGAATATGGAGCAAATATTGAAGCAGCAGTTAGAAAACCAAGAGTTATAGATACAGTAAAATTAGACCTTAGTGGAAAAGTTGAAACACCAAATCTTACAACTATTGATGAGGTAAGTTCATTTTTAAAAGTAAAACCATCGCAAACAATAAAAGCAGTTATCAAAAAAGCTATCTATGAAGAGGAAACTAAAGTAGTAGTCTTTTTTGTAAGAGGGGATGATGAGCTTGAAGAGACAAAAGCTTGTAATAGTGTAAATGCTTTAGAGCTTGAAGATGCAACTGAAGATGATATCAAAGCTGTTGGTTTAGTAGCTGGATATGTTGGTCTTGTTGACTTACCTGAAAATATCACTTATAAAATAGACAATGAACTTAAAGATACACATGATATGGTATGTGGAGCAAATGAAGTAAACTACCATTTATGTGGTGTAGATGTTTGCTGTAAAGAGGAAGATATTTATGCAGATTTAGCTGCAGTTCAGGAGGGAAATATCTGTAAATGTTGTGGTGGAACTTTAGGATATACTAAAGGAATTGAAGCTGGACATATTTTTCAACTAGGAGATACTTATAGTAAAGCTTTAGAAGCACACTTTTTAGATGCAAATGGAAAGTCAAAACCATTTGAGATGGGAACTTATGGTATAGGGGTGAGTAGATTAATAGCTGCTGTTGTTGAACAAAGCCACGATGAAAAAGGATGTATCTGGACAAAGGAAACAGCTCCTTATCTTGTAGATGTAATTGTATCAAATGGGAAAAAAGAAGTAGAATTTGATATGGCAGAATTAATATATAAAAAGTTAACGCAAGACTATAAAGTAGATACAATATTTGATGATAGAAAAGGGAAAAAAGACACTTATGGTTCTAAAATGGCTGATTTTGAACTCATTGGTTTTCCTTATGCAGTTGTAGTTGGGAAAAAACTTCAAGATGGATTTGTTGAAATAATTGCAAGAAAAACTGGAGAAAAAGCAGAAGTTTCTATTGATAATATAGACTATTTATGTCAAATAATTAATGCTTTAAAAAATGAAGATTATAGTATCAAAGATGCTATACATTTTGTAGATAACAAAAAATAGATTAAGAGAAATTATGAATATTGAATTTTTAAATTCAATAAGAAAAAATAACACTACAAAAGAGGGGATGAAGTTTTTATATGAAACTTTATCTTTTCAGGAGCAAAAATGTTGGGATGAGATAGCCCAACAAAACATCACTAATTGGGGAAAGCTTTTTTCTCTCAAAGCACAACAGACTCCAAAACAAATCGTTATCAATGAAGTTGATACACATAACTCTTATACTTATGAAAAGCTAGAACTTAGCTCAAACAAAATAAAAAGCTTTTTACTTAATACAACACAAGAGTATCAAATTGGGGTAAACTATCATAATAGTTTTGATTTTTTAGCCACTGTTATAGGTATCAATAAAGCTGGAAAGTTAGCAATACTTTTTAACAACCGAGAGCCAGAGAATAGACTTGAAGAGTTAGCAAACCATAGTAATACAAAAATAGTATTTGGAAATCCTATTGAGGGCTTGCAACACTATAATATACAAAAGATACTCAATGAAGATTTACAACAATTAAAAGATGATTTTATACTTACAACAAAACTAGATGACCCAGCTTTTGTTATCTTTACAAGTGGGACAAGTGGTCCTAGCAAGGGAGCTTTATTTTCCCATCGCCGTGCTATTGGGGCAGGAGTTGCTTGGAGTTTGCGAACTGGTATGACAGAAGATGATAACTGCTATATTCCACTACCACTTTATCATGGAAATGCACTTGCAGTTGCCTTTAGTAGTGTTATATATGCAAATGCAACAGCAACGATACGGATAAAATTTTCAACCACACATTTTTTTGAAGATATAAATAGTTATAAATGTAATTATATGGTGTATATTGGAGAACTTTGGAGATATATACTAAAAAAATATGACACAGATCCCAATAAATATTTAAAAGTGATATTTGGAAATGGTTTAACAAAAAATTTGTGGGATAAAGTTGTAGAACAATTTGATATAACACATGTGGTGGAACATTTTGGTTCAACTGAGATGCCAGCGGGGGCTTTGACAAATTGGTATGATGTTCATGGATATTGTGGATATTTACCTGCTGATGATCCAAGACTCAATGAGATGGTGCTAGTAGATGAGAACTACAAAGTAGTCACTTATGGAGAAAATGGTCAAGCACTTTTTAAAGTACCAAGTGGAATTTACAAAGGGTATTTGGATAGTAGTTTAGATGAAACAAAATTGCACCGAAATCTTTTTGAAACTGGTGATGTTTGGTGGAAAAGTGGAGACTTATTGAGTTCATCTCCTGATGGCTTTTATACATTTATAGAACGACTTGGGGATACTTATAGATTTAAAGGTGAAAATGTAGCTTGTGTAGATGTGGAAGAGAAAATAGATGAGTGTGAAGTGTTTGATGAGGTTGTTGTATATGGAGTAAGTTTACCTAATATTGATGGTAAAATTGGGATGGCTTCACTTGTAACTAAAGAGCAACTCAACCTTGAAATGTTTTTAAAAAAATTACAAGAGAGGTTACCCTCTTATGCTTTACCATATATTTTAAAATTTGAGAAAAGTAAACATGCAACCACTTCAACCTTAAAAATACAAAAAACAGCGATGGCTAAAGAGGGGATTGAAAACTATCAAAAAGCTAAACATTTTGTATTAATTGACGGTCAATATCTTGAGTTGGATCAAATATTGTATAATAAAATAAAAAATAGTGAAATAATATTAGGAAAATAAATTTGCGAATCGTAGCTACAAGACTTCACACAACAAATGAACATGTTCTTATAGACCCCTCTTTAATTTATATGTGGTGTACTCATGTATTAAATTATTGTGATAAACTTATCGTGGTAGTTGATACAAAGTATCTTCAAGCTATACAAAATGCGAAAGAGGAGTTTAAAGAGAGAATTGAGGTTTTTCATATAGAGCCTTGGATTAGTTTTACTCAGCCTTTAAATCTTTTGGTAGAAAAAGCACTCTCTATTGGGGCAAAAGAGTTGCTTTTTCAAAGTATTGAGGTGGAAATTTCATTAGAAGATATGCAAAGATTAGAGAGTTATTTAGATGAGGATACTTTAGTTGTAGGTGCAAAACTTCACGATAGACATGGGGCTAAAAATGAAACTTGTATCATAAATGGCTGGAATAGTCCGTGGAATACATTAGCACTTTGGAATCTTGAGAAGCTTTCTTTAACTGGATTTCTAAGTATATCAAGTGGAAATATAGAGGATGTTCCAGGGGGAATAGAGGAGGTTGTTACAATCTCACTTTTACAACAACTCAAACCAAACACTATGAATGCAAAAGTGATAAACCTATCAAGTGTCGTTTGGAATACAACTTGGGAATCAAACAAAAGGGAAGAGTATCATGAAGAGAAGATGAACTCTAAAAATACCCGTTCAAAAATACAGCTAGAGAAACTTGGTGTTCAAGCTGGACAGGTTATGATGATAGATTAAATTCCTCTATAAGTTGAGGCATTTTTACACCTATCTGTGAAAAATTATATTGAAAACTTTTTACTACTGTTGTGTAGAGTTTATGATTTGAGTATTTTTTATGCCATCTTTCTTCTTTATTTTCATAAAGATTGAAAAATTCAAATCTCAATTTATAAGCTTCTTGTAAATCTTTTTCTAGTTTTTTCATAATATACTTTTATATAATTTATTTTTGGTATTATATGAAAAAGTAGCTATAGAAGTGGTAATAAAATTAATAATTGGGGTGAATTTAAAATGATAGATGTTTGTGTGGTTGGTATTGGTGAATATGTTACAGGATTAAGTGGAGACAAAAAGGCTAATTCTGATAAAAGTTTAGGGGTGATTGCTTTGAGTTTATTTGACTTAAAAGAGCAAGGACTTATAAAAAATATTAAATTAGCTGGTAGAGATGGTGATAAGTTTACTACTATTAAAGAACATTTTGATACCAATATGAAAGCTTTTTATCCTACATTAAATATTACATTTGAAGGTTTTCCACAAAAAAATACCAAAAGTGATACAGCCTACAAAGATGCAATAGATAGTTTAAAAAAAGGCTCGGCAGTGCTTATCTTTACCCCAGATGATACACACTTTGAGATAGCGCAATATGCACTAAAATCTGGGATGCACACACTTGTAGCAAAACCACTAGTAAAAACAACAAAAGAGCATAAGAAACTACAAAAATTAGCTACAAAAAACAATCTTTTATTGATGTTAGAGGTGCATAAAAGATTTGATCCAATCTATGCAGATGCGAGAGACAATATCAGAACATTTGGTGACTTTTCCTATTTTAATAGCTATATGTCCCAACCAAAATCACAACTTGATACTTTTGCATCATGGGCTGGGATAAGTAGTGATATAAGCTACTATCTTAACTCTCATCATATAGATTTTTTATGTTGGACATTGGAAGATATAGCAAAACCAATTTCAGTATATGCAACAGCTTCAACAGGTGTTGCAAACAAAAAACTAAAACGAGAGGTAGAAGATACTATAACCTTAACAGTACAATGGGAAAATATCAAAGATAAAACTCTGGGAACAAGTATCCACACAGCTTCATGGATAGCACCACCAGCAGATGTACACTCTCAACAAAGATTTTTCTATATGGGTGAAAAAGGGGAGATAAATATCGACCAAGCTCATAGAGGATATACCCAAAGTACAGATACCAACGGTTTTAAAAGTTCCAATCCACTTTTTATGAAGTATACTCCAAAAGATGGGAAATTTGTAGGGCAAGATGGATATGGATATAAAAGTATCGCTACATTTATAAAAAGTGCAAAAGAGCTTCAAAAAGATACAAAGAGATTAAAAGAATATAATAAAACTTTACCAACTATTCAAAATACATTAAATGTGACAAAAATACTTGAAGCTGGGAGAAAGAGTTTGGATAAGAAAAAAGTTATTGAGTTGTAGAATGTAACGCCGGGCTCAGTGGTGGCCCACACTGAACTACTATCGAAGCAGTAATAAGTCATTTAACGCTGAGCAACAATAGACCGCAAAACTGCGAGGAACATCCACTGCAGCCGTTTGTTATGCCTCATTTTCTAGTTCATTTGGATCATATGAATGATGCATGTGGCGTATTTTCCAGTTTCCATTCTCAAGTTCAAGCACATAAGTTGTCCGAACCCCTGGTTTGGGCATTTTGGAATAGCGAAGAATCGCTGTTATACATGCCATTTCACCAGCAATGAATACTCTGACATTCTCACGAATGACTTTTCCAATTTCTCCAGTTTTAAAGAAATTCTCTACTTTACGCTCATGCTCCGTGTAATTTGTGGAGTCGCAATTTGCATGATTGTCGTAAAATACAATTCGTTTGTCAGCAACATGCAAAGACCTGAAATCATCAACATTTCTCATATAGAAGCTTTGATCGTAGGCATCCATGAGCGATATAAAGGGCTTAATGGATTCTTCGTCTATTAATTCCATGCTGGTCTTCTCTTATTTTTTGCATAACGTTTGATTGGTCTCCTTTGATTTGTTATGATGTCTTCTTTATTTGTAAGAAAAGCCATCATCAGCTGTTCCCATATTATTTCCTTGTATAGTTACTTGTGATTGACGTAATTTTTTATCAAATTCTTTTCTGTCTTGATATTGCTTATTTGAACTATAATATACTAATATTGATATTAGTAACGCACAAGTTGAAAAAAAAATAGATATTTTTTCATATTTTGTCATTCTATTTCCTATTTATTAGTATAACATACTATATAAAATACCCTTAAATAAGAAAATAAATATACATAAAAAATGTAGTTTTATTTAATTGTTATAAAGCCTTTAAATAAGCAATTTTATAAATATTTGATTAAAAATCGTAATAAAAATACATTATGTTATGTTTTATATTTATTTAAGATTGGAGATTATTATGGCTAAAAAGTTACTTGAAATCACGAGAGATAAAATTAGATTTAAACACTATAGTATTAGTACAGAAGGAACTTGTTTTTGATAATTAATTAATCTCAAAAAAATCAAATACTTGGCTGCACTACTCTTTATGACCAATAAAGTTTTCTATCATATTTAGTTTTGTAATACTGTTTTTTACTATGAAGTTATTTGTTTCAAAATTTTCTATAAAATAGGAATTATGTTCTGCATCATATATGTTAAGAAGGTCATTAAAAAGTTTCCCTTTTGTATCAAAGATAAAAACATCTTGTTTGTTTAAAGAAAACCAGATTAACCCCACCTCATATTTATCGTCCACTTGGTATTTTGTAAATTTTGCAAAATCATCATCAAAACTTTTTATAAACTCAAATTTTGATGAGGAAAACTCTTGTTTGATAAAAGTATCAAAACAACTTCCAGCACTTCCATTCCAATCATGTTGTTGGTCTAGTTGAATTACCTCTATATAAAGTTCACCTAGGTCTGCATTATTTGCATCTATAACTGTACTTTTGAAGATATTTGGATCATGTGGAGTTTTGATATTCATAGTATCAAAGGTGAGTGTGAAGTATTTTTCGTGGGAACTATCTAGGAGTATTTGTATCGAGTTTGTCTCTTTGTTGAGGATAAATCTTTCTCTTGTAGCACTTTTTATTTTATTGAATATTTTGTTTAAAAATCCCATTATTTTCCTCTTCTTTGTTGACTAAAATTCATTTCCCTCTACTGCTCTATAATCTAAAGCAATAATCTCTAAGTTTTCAACACCATAAGTTATATCTATAGGTCTACAACATACTTCACAATCATCAATAATATTGTAGATACCTTCAACACCTGTGTCTAATAATATAGAGATATGTTGTCTACAATATGGACATACTATAAATTTTTCTTCCATGATTTACCTTTATTCTAAAATGTAATATAACATTGAATAAATTGTATCGTAACTAATTAAAAGAATAAGTAATAATTAAGCACTTTCCTTATACAATTTCATAAATAATATGCAACTAAGTTGCACTCAAAAAAGATTGACAATGTCTATAATAGAAATAAAAAATTTATCATTCGCATACCAAAAACAAAAAGTACTTGAAAATATAAACTTAACTGTCCAAAGAAATGATTTCTTAGCTATCATTGGACCAAATGGTGGGGGAAAATCAACACTTTTAAAACTTATTTTAGGTATTGAAACTGTAAAAGAGGGTTCTATAAAGATATTAGATGGTGAACCTTGTAAGAACTTATCAAAAATAGGATATGTTCCACAAAATACAAATATCAATGTTGATTTTCCTATAAAAGTTATTGAAGTTGTTATGATGGGACATGTTGGACATAAAAGACCTTTGTTTGGATATAGAAAAGAGGAGATATCTTGTGCTATGGGTGCTTTAGCACAAGTAGGGATGGAAAAATTTGCTCAAAATAAGATAGGTTCACTTTCAGGAGGACAGCGACAAAGAGTGATGATAGCAAGAGCTTTATGTGCACATCCTGATATTTTAATATTGGATGAACCAACAGCAAGTATAGATGTAGCTGGACAAAAACAGATTTATGATTTGTTAAAAATTTTAAATAAAAATATCACAATCATAGTTGTAAGTCATGATATCTCTGTAATTTTAGGATATGCCTCAAAAGTAGCTCATATCAATAAAAATATCTCATATCATGACCTAAGTAATACAAAAACAAACTTTGATAGTAAAGATGAGCATTTTTGTGAAGTGGAGTTATTACAGATGTTAAGTGAGGGAAATAAAGAGATTACAAAAAAGAGTTGTTCATGTTAGATATGTTGCAATATGAGTTTATACAAAATGCTATAATAGCTGGTATCTTAGTAAGTTTTGCTTCTGGTATCATAGGTTCTTTGATAGTTGTAAATAGAATGGTATTTTTAGCAGGAGGAATTGCACATACCTCGTATGGAGGAATTGGACTTGCTGTGTATTTTGGTTTTCCTATATTTTTAGGGGCTTCTATTTTTGCTTGTGCAGCTGCACTTTTAATGGCATTTATAACTTTGAAAAATAGAAATCGTATAGATACCTTTATCGGACTTATTTGGGCTGTTGGGATGGCTATAGGAATTATTCTTATTGATATGACACCGGGGTATAATGTGGATCTGCTGAGCTATTTATTTGGTTCAATTCTTGCAGTAAGTCGTGAAGATTTGTATTATATGGGTGGATTGTTGTTTGTGATTGTCACTATAATGTTGTTTTGGTATAGAGAAGTTTTAGCAGTTTCTTATGATAGTGAGTATGCAAATTTACGCTCTATTAATGTACCGTTTTTTTATACACTTATTTTAGTATTGTCAGCTTTAACTGTTGTAATTGCTATAAAAGTCGTAGGACTTATACTTGTGATTGCATTACTTACAATTCCTATTTATATTGCTGAAAAGATATCTAATACTTTGGCTACTATGATGTTGTATTCTGGAGTTTTATCTACTGTTTTTACTCTGCTAGGATTGTTTTTATCTTATACTTATGATTTAACAAGTGGTGCTAGTATTATTATGGTAAGTGCTTTTGGACTTATCTTGTTTTTTTTACTTGAAAAACTTCAAAAAATAAAAAATTAACTTTTTACTTTGTAAGATATTATTTTCTTAATCTTCTTACAAAGTCATTTTGTAGTATTTTCTTTGGGTCTTCTTTATCTGCAAAGTTCCAAAAATCATCCCATCTGGGATATGCTTTTTTGAAATCTTCTTGAGAGATTCTAAATTGTTTTCCCCAATGTGGTCTTCCATTGTATTTTAAAAGTATCTCATCTATTGTTGTAAAGTATTTTAAGTATTCTGGTTTTCTTCCATAAGGAAAATGTATCTTTGTCCCTATCCAACAACTATTTGAATTCCCTGTTGGACTTAACCAATAGCTATCTTTTTGAACAAATCGTACTTCAATAGGAGTATCTACATAGATATTTTTTTCTTTGATAGTTTCTATAACTTCACGAAAAACTTTAAAAGTATCTTTGATATCAAAAGCATACTCTACTACATCTTGTTTGAGTAGATGTGGCAAGAAAAATGCCCAGTATGATTTCCATACCGAGATATTTTTTTTAGGTAATAATATTTTTGCCATAAGCTTATTGATTTTTGGGACAAGTGTTCTTTTAAATGAGGCAAAAAAGAGCAAAAACTCATGAAAATAATTATTGATAAGTAGTCCATAGAGAAAATAAGTATTGAATTTTTTTAGATTACTTGATTCATTTTTTGTAGTTCTATTTCCAGTCCAAACCATAAATTCATCAGTATGTGGAACCCAGATGAATTTAAAATGGTCATTATTTTTTAGTAGTTCATCAAAGTTTTTCTCAATCTCTTCTAAACTCATCTTTTGTTCTGTTACTTCAAGATTAAAAGAGGGTTCACATTGTAAAGTGATTTTTGTTATGATTCCCAAAACTCCAAGACCTACAGCATATATGTCAAACTCTTCATCACTACTTTGTACTATTTTTTTCTCTCCAGTTGGAGTGATGAGTTCAAAAGTTTTTACAAAAGAGCTGAATATTTTGTAGTTGATTCCACTTCCATGATACCCCGTACTACAACTTCCAGCAACACAATCAAAGATATTGGTACCTAAGTTTGAGATAGCAAGATTGTATTTTTTGAGTTGTTTGATTAAATCTGGCATCATCATACCTGCTTGGAAAGTAGCTGTATTATTTTGTTTATCTACATCTAAAAGTTTTGAAAATTTTTCAAGAGATAGTAGTATTCCATTTTTATTTGGACAGTAAATATCATTGTAACTATCCCCTCCACCTATAACTTTTAGTTTTGTATTGTGTTCATTACAATATTTTACAATGTGAATTATTTCCTCTTCAGTTTTTGGATAGAGTATCTCTTTTGCATCACTTGTATAGGTTTTTGCCCAGTTTTGTCGTATATTTCTATTTATTCTCATAAGTGTAAGTTTACAGTTTTTTTAATAACATTGAAGTAAACTAGTTTATTGTATAATCTTAAAAATTAAACAAGAAAGATTCTCTTATGTCAACACTTTTAGCGATAACATCAATTTATCTTTTTATATTTATAGGTTTTATTGCTAAAAAAGTATTTCAAGATGATATTGATGAGAAAACATTGATTCTTATCTCTTTATATTTTTTACAACCCATGTTGACTTTTTGGGGACTTACACGGGCACCAATTGATTTTAATCTTGTGTTAACCCCATTTTTATATTTTATTATTGTTACTATTGTTTTAGTGCTATTAATATTTGTTGGAAAGTATCTGTTTGATGATTCAAAAGATAGATCAATTTTTATAGCAACATCACTTATAGGAAATACAGGAAATTTAGGGATACCTCTAGGGATTGCTTTGTTTGGGGAGAGTAGTGTTCCATATACTAGTATTATCAATATAGCAAATATATTTTTTATCTATACAGTTGGAATATACTTTTTTGCAAAAAGCTCTTTTAGTTTCAAAGAATCAATTTTACAAATGGTAAAAATACCTATTATTTGGTTTGCACTCTTTGCATTATATTTCAACTATAGAGGATTTCATATCCACCCTCAGCTAGAGTTAGTATTACAAATGGGAGCCTATGCTACTATTGTGATACAGCTTATTATATTTGGGGTATATTTAGCAAAAACAAAAATAGCATCACACAATTATAAATTAAGTTTGAGTACAAGTTTTGTCAAGCTTATATTTTTACCAATAGTTGGTATTGCAGTTGTGTTTTTATCTCCTCTATCAAATGATATTGGTGCTATTTTGATAATCTCATTGCTTGTACCACTTGCTGTGAATAATGTAAATATTGCAGCATTGTATGATTGTAAACCTTATGATGTGACAGCGATTGTATTTTTAAGTACGGCACTGTTTTTGTTTTTAATCTATTTTGATTTGAGGGTTATTGATTTTATCTTCTAATATGACAAAAACTAAATTAATTTTAAAGGCTTCTATATGTCCAAACTTTTCTTAACTGATCTTGATCATACTTTTTTACATGATGACCTTACCATTAGCGATCACAGTAAAACAATCTGGAATAGTATGGCAAACAACAATATTATGGGTATTGCAACTGCAAGAACATATAAAAAAAGTGAACAATTTTTAAGAGGGCTTCATATTAATACCCCAATGATTTTACTTGATGGTTCACTTATCGTAAGTCCAGAAAAAAAGATTTTGGATATGAAAATAATATCTCGGCAAATGGGTGATGAGATTATTGAGTGTGGAGCAAAGCTTGGTATTTATCCTTTTGTTTTAGCACTCAAAGACAAGCATCTTAATGAGGCTTTTTTATATCCAACACAAACAAATAGCCATCAAAAAGAGCTTTTAAAAAGATATAAAGGAGATGACAATCTTCAAGAGTGTTCCCATATAAAAGCGATGGAGGATAATTTTAAACTAGTTTATTTTGGAGAAAAAAATCAATTAGAGGAGTTACAAGATAATCTACAATCTATTTTTAAAGATGAGATAAAATATATCTTAGCTCCAGAGGCGTATCTTGGATGCTATTTTTTAACGCTTCTGCATAAAGAAGCAGATAAAGCACATGGCTTACAAAGGGTTCATGAGATAACACAGATAGATTATAAAAACTTTACAGTTTTTGGGGACAATCTTAATGATGTTGGGATGTTTAAGCTAGCCAATACATCAGTTGCCGTTGCAAATGCCCATAAAGAGGTAAAAGAGCTAGCTTCCATTGTATCTGATTATACAAATAATGAAGATGCTGTAGCAAAATATTTACAAACTAATTATAAAATTAATAGTATTTAAATTTATCTACAGTTATATCCTATACATCACTAGATTTTATTTTCCTTCCACGATTTAATCTACGACTTGATAGTTTTTTCCAAATTTGATCAGCTAATTTTATTTTACTATCTGAAAAACCAAAGTTTTCCTTTAGTATTTTTTGATTTGTAATTTTTAATATTTCAGATATATCTTTTTTATTTCTAATCATTTTATCAATAAAAGGGAGTAGTTCAGCATTACTTTCATTATAAGGTAAAAGAATTTCTTCAACTTCATTTGGCATAAGCTCTAAAACTCCTCCACCATGACTTCTTCCACAAATTTCTGAAAATGCTAAAGAGATAGAATTATAATAACTTGCAGTGAGTGCTTTGATATTAATATTTTCTTTTATGGTAACTCTATGCATTGTATCCGTTGTATATGCATTAGCTTCATTAATTATAAATTTAGGGTATAGATTATTTCTTCTAATAAATAAAGCATCCGAAATCCTTAACGATGGTATTATTTGCCATTCATTCCTAATTCTACATTTATATCCTTTATGGATATGTTCGTTTTCTCCAAATTTAATATATTTTAGTGCACCTTTTTCATTTTTTAATTTAGAATTTTCTGGAAAAACTAATAGATGTGTTCGAGCCTCTAGTTCTCTATTTTTTTCCCAATCTTCTTTTGTAAAAATAGCACTAGGTACTTGCACACTTCTACCAACTAGCGGTTTTGCATATTTTTCTAAATTATATTTTTTTACAGTAGATAAAGGAACTGTAAAAAATGGATTTGAACCTGTTGTGATACCAACTTCTACTTTTGCATAATTATTTAGTTTCGGGATAATTCTATCTTCTTGAAGTTTTTCTAAAAAATTTATCTCTTCTTGGTCTAAAAAATAGAATGTCCATTTATTAGATTTAAAATCTATTTTCTTTTTAGGACTTTTTAGTTTAAATACATCAAGTTTTTTTAGTTCTTCAGCATCTCTTAACTCTAAATGCTCTATCAAATGTGTATCTGAATTATTTTTTTCGCAAAGTAGTAAAACAACTTCTTGCTGAATTTTTGGAAATACTAATTTTTTAAAAGATACTATATTTACTTTATTGTAATAGTGTGCCAAAAACTCTCTTAATGGTTTTGCATATCCAACTTGAAGTATTTCTGCAGGAAGAACAAAGCCTATTTTTCCAGTTTCTTTTAAAAGTAATGAAGAACCTATTACAAACGAAACCCAAGCATTTGTTAATTTTGAGTATTTTATATCTGCTTTATTAAATATATCAGAAGCATATTGTTGTTGCTCTTTATCAAAATATTGATATCTTATGTAAGGAGGATTACCGATAACTAAATCAAATCTTTTATTTGTATTAATACAATATTTATGAAAATCTGTATTTATAATAGTCGATTTATCTAATTTTATATTTTTAGACTTATTGGCTTCAACTTCATCAAATTCTATTGCGGTAACTGAATTATATTCATAACCACCTTTTTGAATCTCTTCTAAAAATACTCCATCACCACAGCTTGGCTCAAGTATATCTAATTTCTTATTTCCATTAAATGCCCATTTTAAAATAAATGATGCTATAGGAGATGGAGTATAAAAGCCACCTCTTAACTTTTCTTCTGATGCATCATTAATCAATCGCATAAATATCCTCTATACTAGGTATTAAGCTATCTTCATCTTTTAAATCAAATAAATCTTTTAAGAAGTCATCTTGCATTAATTTTTTTGTTTTAAATTGTCGCTCTAGGGGTATCTCTTTTCGCTTGTCACCATTACATTGATCAATTTTAGTTTGTAGAGCATTTAAAGCTTTTTGGGTATTTGATATATCATCATGTAAATTTTTTAAAATAGTATTTGAAAAATCAATTTTTATAATAGGTAGTTTTTTTAATACCTTAGTTCCTCTTGCAATAAAATTTCCTCTAAAAATTTCGCCATACCAATATGCAAACCATTCTAAGTATTTTGAAGATAACAGTGCTTGAATATAATATATTGAATAATCAGAGTTATTTGGAATCTTTATCATTGCATAGCCTGCTGTGCCTCCAGATGATACAAAAGTACTATTATAATCAATAGAATATTTATAACCATTAGATAATACACCTACTACTATTTTAGATTTACAAATTGCAGATGTCAAATGTTGACTTCTGCCAAATTTATACCAATCAAAGTCATTTATTTCTGGTGAAATATCTCTACTGACAAGTTTCTCTTTATAGTAAGTAAAATAACTATATATTCCATTATAGTTTGCTTTTAAATCATCTAGCGATACCAGCTTTAAATTACCATTAGAGTCAAACTTATATGGATAAATGACCAAAGAGTTTGGCTGAACATCTCTAAATGTATTAAATTTTGTATCATTTTTTGTTGTTTGATAATATGGTTTTGTAAGTTCTTTTTCAATCTTCCATATTTTTTTATCTTTTTCTATATAGTAATAAGTTGCGTCTTCTTTTTTTAACTTTGAATATAGGTGAATGTATAAAGAATTTGAACTAGTTTGAATACCATTAATAATATTATCTTCCAATACTAAATCTTTTAATAAAATGCTATTACTCATAATCTTATCGTATATATTTTTTAAGTGTGGTGGAATCAATACCCAATTATCATCTTCAATCACTTTATTTGAAACTAGATTAGAGGTAATGTGTTTTTGTACTTTCCATTCATTTAGTTTATTAACACTTATATAATTAAATTTTTCATTCTTTTTTTTACTTAAAATCAAAATATTTGTGTATGTTGTTTTATTATTAAAAACTTGATTTGAACCAAAAGAGATTAATGAATCTAATAGGTTATTATCACTTATAAATTTTCGTAATTTTTTTCCAGATGTAACTTTGATAAATTTACTAGGAACAATATACCCAAAGTATCCATTTTCTTTTAAAAGGTTTATCCCTTGTTCTATAAAAAGAAAATATTTATCATACTGCTTATATGCAGATTGATAAATTTTTTCAAAAATTGGTTTTTCTAATGGTGTAAACTCTTTAATGTCTTCTGTTGACATATAAGGAGGATTTCCTACAATTACATCGAATTTAGTATCAAAAAAATCAAATGGGTTTATTGCATCAATATTTGCATCATCAGTTTCATTTGAACTAATTAAGCTATTTCCAAAGTATATATTTTCCTTTAAGCTTGGTAAAGCAGGTATTGTTATAGAAGAGTTGTTTTCATTTTCTAAAAGTTTAAGAAGTAATCCAAATTTAGCAGCTTCGACTGCATTGTAATCTTTATCTACTCCAAAAATACAGTTTTTTAATATTTGTTTTTTTATATCAAACGGTAATTTATATGTATTTATAGATATTTGTACTAGTTTATCTTTATCATTTTTTATATAATAATCAACTAAAATATCATGTAGTAACTGATAAACCTCCAATAGAAATGCACCTGAACCACATGCAATATCAGCAAAACTAGAGTTTAATATTTCCTCATCTGATTTATCTTCACAGTGTTTAATAACAGTTTTGCGAAGAATATCTTGAATAATAAATGTTGGAGTAGTTACAATATCTCTATCTATATGTTCTGCTTTTTTTATTAGTAATACTTCATTGTCAATAATATTTAACTGCTCTGCTAAAAATATTTCATAAATACTTCCGAGTATATCAGAAGCAAATACAGAAAAAGAATAAGTACTTTCAGGAAAATAAAGCTGTTTTATTATTGTCCAAAAAGATGAGCTATTATTAGAAATAATTTCATCTACAAAATCAAGATTAAATAAACCTGCATTATATTTTTTATCTGATTCTTTGAATTTATTTATTAATGAATTAAAATCATTTTTATCTGCATAGTTTAAAAGAGTTTTATAAGTTTCTAAATCTCTATCTTCACAAACTCTTAAAAAAACAATACTATTAATATAAGATTGAACAATATCATTCAGTTCTTCAATAGTTAAATCTTGTTTATGTGAGTATATTTCTTTGCCTAATAATATTCTCCAATCATTAATCTGTTTTAAAAATAGTTTATCGACACTGAATCGTTCTAATTGTGCCTCAATATCTTTCCATATTTCATCAAATATACCATTGTAAACAATTTCATAACTTAATTGCTGTTTTATCTCTTCAAATTTTTCTTCATATTCAGAGTAATGATATAGTTTAATTCTTGAGTTATTAGCTAAATCAGTGGCTTCAACTTTTTGTGAACAATCATAAATTGCTAAATATTCAAAGTTTGATAAAACTGAAATTTTTAGTTTTACAGTAAATCCATATCTTCTAACTTGCTTAGCTGATTTTTCATCAGATTCAATTTTCACACTAGGTTTTTTAGCTTCTAGAAAAAATTTTCTTTCAGAAAAAAGTCTAAATGTATAATCAGGTTTTTTTGTAGTAGAATAAGTGTCTTCTTTTAGTCCCTCTTCTAATAAAACTTCTCGTTCATTAGTAGGTTTACCTTTAGTATTGCGAATATCCCATCCAAGTAATTCAAAAAAAGGATCTAAAAAATCTGTTCTTAACTGGGTTTCATTGTATTTAGGTGTTTGATAATAATCTTTATTTTCATCATATTTTCTGATTAAGTCGTTAATATTCATTAAAAGTAAATCCCATAGTTATAATTTAGTAATTCTATCTAAACATATTAATCAAGTTGATTAAATCAATATGAAAATATTTTATCTAAAATTTTTTTTATATTGTAAAAACATGTCATTTTGCAATATTTCATAGTATATATGTATTAACAAATTCTAAACGCTCTGGCGTTCCAATATCACTCCAAACTCCCTTATGGAGTTCAAAGCTGATTGTGTTTTCTTCAACTAGCTCTTTTAAAATAGGTGCTAAAGGTCGTTTTTCTAAACTTAGATTTTCAAAAAGTCTTTTACTATAATACCCAATACCACTAAATGTATAGTATGCTTCTTTGTAGAGAAAATCTCCCTTTAGATTATGTTCTGGGTTTGGCACTAAGATAAGATGAGCTAATGAGTTATTCAAATCAAAATTTGAATCAAAATCATAATCACACCATATATCACCATTTACCACCAAAAAGGTATCACTTAAAATTGGCAATACTTTGATAATAGCACCAGCAGTTTCTAATGCACCACTTTCTCTCTCATCACTATAGATAATTTGAATACCCCATTTTCCCCCATCACCTAAACTCTCAATAATTTGTTCCCCTAAATGGGCAATATTAATGATAATAGTTGTAAATCCTACACCTACAAGTTTTTCAATATGCCATACAATAAGTGGTTTATCTTGAACCAGTAGTAGTGGTTTTGGAGTTGTATCGGTTAAAGGACGCATTCTCTCCCCACGACCTGCTGCTAATATCATAGCTGTCATGGTAATGTTACCTTTGAGAGTAATTGGTGAAGCTCATCAAGTTCTGGATATTTTTTACATACATCTAATACATACTCTAAAGTCAATGGAAGATCTTTTAAATATCCATCTTTATTATCTCGTAAGAACAATCGTGCAAAAATACCTAGCACTTTTAAATGACGCTGTAATCCCATAAAATCAAACCATTCTAAAAATTCTTCGTCACTTACTTGCAGTTGTTTTTTCTCTTTAAAATAGAGTGCTAGTTCATCCATATCTTTTGGGTCAAATTGAATATAAAGGTCTTTAAGTAGTGATACCAAATCATAAACAATAGAGCCATTCATAGCATCTTGATAATCAATAATCCCAAGAGGTTCACAATACATAATATTGCGGGAGTGAAAATCACGATGGACAAAACACTCTTGTGGATGGGAAAGCACTTTTTTTGCAATTAGGTCAATAGTATTATCTATAATTGCAATCTCTTTGTCATTTAAATCTTGTTGTAGATATTTTTTTAAAAACCACTCTGGCATGAGATTCATCTCTGTTTTTAAAAATGTTTCATCATAAAGAGGCAGGTTTGTGGCATCAATATTTTGCATAGTGATAATCTCATCAATACACTGTTTATAGAGTGATTTAAAATTCTCTTGATTGAGAGTATCAAGAAGATTTTTCACGCCAAGATCTTCTAAGATTAAAAAACCTTTATCTGTATCTTGGTGAATAATTTTTGGTGCATGAAGATTCACACTTTGTAAAAGATTAGTAACCTCAATAAAAGGTGTCAGTGATGATTTTTCTAAAGATGAATCCATCATAATCAAGGCAATATCATCTTGAGTTAATCTAAAATATCGTCTAAAGCTAGCATCACTTGAAGCAACTTCAATGGTAAAATCCTCATAAGCTGTACCTTCTAAAAATTCTTTAATCTTTTGCATGAATCGCTCCTAAAATAGATGGTCGCTTTGCCCCTGTAATTGTTGTAAGGTCAATACTTTCATGATTTACTCTTTTATAAGCTAACCATGCAAAAGCTATCGCTTCTAAAAAAGTACTATCAATTCCCAAGTCATCACTTTTAATAACTTCAATTTCATTAAGTTTGTGTGAAAGTTTATCCATTAAAAAACTATTGTGTGCACCACCGCCACATACAATCAATCTAGTAATTTTATAGTTTTTTAGAGCATCTATAATAGGTACTATGGTAAACTCTACTAAAGTTCTTTGTACATCTACAGCATCTATAGTAGTAAATGATCCTAGTTTCTTCTCTAACCAAGAAGCATTGAAATATTCACGCCCTGTACTTTTTGGGGCTTGCATTTTAAAATATGGGTCACTTAGTAGTGAGTGTAAAAGCTCATCATTTACTTTTCCTTGCGAAGCCCAAGAACCATCCTTATCAAAAGAGATATTTTGATGTTTACCTATCCAGTAATCGCATAAAATATTAGCAACACCAATATCATAACCAATGAAATCATCGCTTAAAATTGTAATATTTGCAATACCCCCAAGATTAAGTACAGCTGTTTGTTTATCATCAAATAAAGCTTTATGAAATGCTGGAGTTAACGGTGCTCCTTGTCCACCATTTGCCACATCTGAACTTCTAAAATCATTCACAACATCGATTTTGTTGCTCTTAGCTACCAATGCACCATCACCTAATTGCATTGAAAAAGGGTAGGGTGGATTAGGTGAGTGCCAGATAGTTTGACCATGTAGTCCTATAGCGATAATATCTTTAGGATTAATGTGAAATTCAGATAAAAATTCTTGTAATGTTTTAGCATACATAAGTGCTAGTTTATGGTCTAGTGTACCAATAAATTCAAGTGATATAGGGTTTGAAATAGCATTTAAAACTTCTTCTCTTATGTTCTCATCGTAATTGTATTCTTTTGTTTGTAGAGTTTGAATCTTATTATCTTTAATATCACATAAGGCAATATCGATACCATCAAGGCTTGTACCACTCATTACCCCTATAAATAGATTACTTTTTTCCAAGTTGCATCACTCCAAATGATAAAGTAGTTCCAATCACTAATTGCCACGCAAAGCCAATATTTAATCCAAAAGTATAACCTTGCATCGATAAAACACTAATAAACCCAACAACTAGAGCATATGGAATCATCTTTGAATTTCCACGCTTAGTAAATAGTGCACTCCCAAATACACCTAACAACCCACTATAAGCATATGCCATTACACCAAGAGCAAAACTAATTAGTGGAATAGAACTGTTGCTATGTACTACAAAACTCAAAATTGCCATAAGTGATAATGCAACAGCAAAAATAAGAACCATACTCTTGGCTACTTTAACAAAATGTTGCTCATCAATTTTTTTACCAGTTTTGTTTTTATAAGGTCTGTAAACATCTTCAATCGCGACACTACTCATAGCTCCTAAGACTGAATTTGTACTACTAAGTGCCGCTGCAATTGCACCAATTGTTACAAAACCTTTCAATCCATTTGGCATCTCATTTAAAATATAATACATAAAAATAGTGATACTCTGCCCTTCAAACTTTTGGCTAATAGTGTGCTCTTGGTAGTATAAAAACAGCAACAATCCAATTGTTAAAAACAGCATAGATACAGGGATACTAAGTAGTGTAGCTCCATAGAGTGAAAAGCCTGCTTCTTTTTTGTTCTTACAAGATAATACTCTTTGAGCTAAATCCTGATCCAGTCCAAAAGCAGCAATATTTAAAAGCATATATCCAGTTAAAAGTGCAAAAATATTAAATTTACCCTCATTGGTAAAACTGAGATTAAAATCGATATATTTTAGTTTTTCTGCTTCATTCAAGCTTTGATAAAGTGTAGAAAAATCTATAGATAAAGAGAGGTATAGATACACAGCTACGGCAATTCCAGCACCTAAATAAACAATAATCTGCAATATATCACTAATAATAACAGATCTAATTCCTCCAAAATAAGTAAAAATCAAAGCTCCAATTACAAGTAATAGAACTGAAAAACTAACATGACCTAAACTAATATCATAAAAAAGTATCATACTTAAAGCAAGTGCAGCCATATAGAGTCTTGCACCACTTGCAAAGAGTCTTCCTATTAAGAACATCACCCCAACATCACGCCTAGCATTTCCTCCGTAGCGCTCTTGAAGTAGTTCATAAACACTCACGGCATTCATTGCATAAAGCTTAGGGATTAATACTGTAACTACAACATAAATAGCAAGTAAGGATGTAACAGAGTATCCAAGAAGTGTCAAATCAAATCTATAAGAAAACTCAGGAGCTCCTAAAAAGGTAGCCGCTGATTGTGCAGTAGCTAGTAGTGAAAGTGCTACTGGTAATGCCATCATAGAATTCTTTGCAGTAAAAAACTCCCTTGAAGAGCTAATATTTTTATCTGAAAGGTAACGAGCAGTAATAAGTAATATACTCAAGTAACTAATAAAAATTACCCAGTCAATAAATGAAAATCCAGTTTGCATCTAAATATTTATCCTAGTTAATAGTCTATCTATTCTTCTATTTGCTTCTAGTATTCTTTGCTCTGAAATTTTCCCAGTTTTAACTAAGTGTTCCATTATATCAATTGTTTCATCAGTATCATCATCACCTAATTGATTACAATACATCAACATATCTGCACCTGAATTTATAGCTAGTTCAATCGCCTTTTCTTTTGAATAATGCTCTTTGATTGCTAACATCTGTAAATCATCTGTAATAAGAACACCATCATATCCTAACTGTTCTCGTAAAAGTTTTGTATTTGTAGCATAAGAGAGTGTTGATGGGTATTGTTCATCTAACTTAGCATTAAAGACATGAGCACTCATAATCATATTTGTTTTAGGTAGTAATTGTTTATAAGGAGATAGCTCAATCTCATCCCAAGTTTTTGAAATATCAACAAAACCTTCATGAGAGTCCCCTTTAGCACTTCCATGACCTGGAAAGTGTTTTAAGACACTGATTATGTGGTGTTGGCTTAATGCATCCATAAAAATCTCACCATATTTTACTACAGTATTGGCATCATCTCCATAGGCTCTATCTAGTCCATAGATAATCTTGGAATCTTTATTGATCCCTAGATCAACAAGTGGGGCAAAGTTACAATTAATCCCAAGTTGTTGTAACTCATTCGCCAAACTGTCATATGCTGTTTTTGCTTCACTTGTTGAGAGGGAAGCAATGGTTTTTGCTGTTTGTGTTTTTCCAAAGCCTTTTTGCTCTTTGAGTCTTGCAACTTTTCCACCCTCTTGATCAATACAAATCATCAATGGATTAGTACTAATATTTTGAAGTGTTGAGGTGAGTTTTTTCAGTTGC
Source organism: Arcobacteraceae bacterium (assembly GCA_963667095.1). Lineage (GTDB taxonomy): Bacteria > Campylobacterota > Campylobacteria > Campylobacterales > Arcobacteraceae > JAIOSF01. The sequence goes on from OY762960.1 coordinate 1,381,052, forward strand.
TCAGGACTTGAAATATTTTTATTTTTTGTTTTGTTATCGATATAGTGATCAAAAAGTATCACTCCACCTAAACCGTTTTGTACCTGACTGATCAGTGTATCATTTGTAGAAATTTCTTCTTTATCAAAACCGATAATAAGCATTTTGTTTAATAGTTGTTTTAAATTTTTCATATTGCCTAGAAGTATAGCTAAGCTTTGCAAATTTGCTGATAAAAAGTTATTGAAAATTGCTTTATTTTTTGAGTAAATTGAGGTTATGCTACTTGTTTTAGAGTCTCTAGAGAGCTGGAAGGAGAAAGATTATATAAATAAAAAAGCAGGCAACCTAAAGAAGAGGAAGAATTGAATTAATGGATATCTTATCCCCGTATTTTTATATAGTGTATTTACAGAATAATTTTTACCATAAAATAAGTAAGTATTTTATATCTAATGTTATAAGTTGGGATAAGGTGTCTTTTTCTTATCTGAAAGATTTGTGATTTTGATGATCTAAAATAAATATATTAAAAAATAATTTATTAAAATCTATCTAAAAACAAATATAATAATAAAAATAACTAAAATATAATTACTTTTAAGTGAAGTATTATAAACTTAATTATATCTTTATTTATGTGACATTTTATGGGACAATATTTTGGTATAATACTTTCCGATTTCATTAATCTAATAATAAAAAATAACTAAAATGTTATTGCATTTAATTGAAATCAAGTAAAATAAATAATTAATAAAAATTATTAAATTAGGAGTAAATTATATCAAAAAATGAAATAGAATTTCCAAAAGAGATGTTGATTGTATCAGAAACAGATTCAAAAGGAATTATCAAATTTGCAAATACTGATTTTTGTAAAATTGCAGGGTATGAGCTTGAAGAAGTTGTGGGTAAGCCTCATAATATTTTACGACATTCAGATATGCCAAAAGTTGCATTTCAAGATTTGTGGAAGACAATAAAAAGTGGTAAAGTATGGAATGGAATAGTAAAAAATAAAGCAAAAGACAGTAATAAATATTATTGGGTAAATGCGACGGTTTATGAATCAAAAAACTTATCAGGAGAAACACGATATATATCGGTGAGAGTAAAACCTACAAAAGATGAGGTAGAGAAAGCCAAAGCTCTTTATTCTACATTAGTATAAAAAAGGATTAGAGATGTTTTTTAAACAAAATAATACAAAAGAGCTTGAGCAAAAAATAGATGAGATTGTACTTTATATTAAAGGTGAACTTAACAGTATCGAACATCTGGATGTTCGTAATAGTAAAAATGAACAATTAGTACAAAAAATAAATAATATTGTGGTAGCATTACAGCAAAAATCCCAAGAAGAGATAGTTGTATATGGAGAGCTAATGCTTGTTACAGAAAAAGTTTCTCGTGGATATATAGGAGATACGATTTATCATACTAATACATCAAATGATGTATTAAATTACATTGCAAAAACAATTAATACACTTGTAAATAAGTTAAGTATGAATAATACAATGATGATTGATATCTTACATCAATATACAGAGTATAATTATCTTAATCATTTGGATATAAGTAATGCAGAAGGGGATTTTAAAGTATTATTTGAAAATATTAATGTTGTACAAAATTCAATTACCCAAATGCTAATAGAAAATAAGTCAAATGGTCTAACACTAGATAATAGTTCAGATATCTTACTTAAAAATGTTGATATTTTAAACCATAATTCAAATGAATCTGCAGTAGCTTTAGAAGAAACAGCAGCATCTCTAGAAGAGATTACAAGTAATATTTCACACAATACAGAAAATGTAGTAAAAATGTCAAATTTTGCCTCAAGTGTAACAGAATCAGCTTCAAAAGGAGAATCACTTGCTTCCCAAACAACAAAAGCTATGAATGAGATTGATCAAGAGGTAAATGCTATTAATGAAGCTATTACAGTTATAGACCAAATAGCATTCCAAACAAATATTTTAAGTTTAAATGCTGCTGTTGAAGCTGCTACTGCTGGTGAAGCTGGTAAAGGTTTTGCAGTAGTTGCACAAGAGGTAAGAAATCTAGCTTCTAGAAGTGCAAACGCAGCTAATGAGATTAAAGCCTTAGTACAAAATGCAACAAACAAAGCAAATGATGGAAAGAGGATATCAGATGAAATGATTAGTGGATACACCGTGCTTAATGAAAATATCACTAAAACAATAGATTTGATTAAAGATGTAGAGATGGCTAGTAAAGAACAACTCAAAGGGATAGAGCAAATTAATGATGCTGTAACAGCCTTAGATCAACAAACTCAACAAAATGCTATGATAGCAAGTCAGACACATGATGTGGCGGTAGAAACAGATAGTATAGCAAAGCTGGTAGTATCAAATGCAGATGAAAAAGAGTTTATAGGAAAAAATAGTGTTCAAGCTAAAATATTTGACAAAATCTGGGGACAGGATACCAATTAATTGTATTATATTTAAAAAAATAGTTTATTTAAGTGCTATTCTTCATATCTAAATATTACCGATATAGTAGTGCTAGAGATTATGAAAATATGAAATGTTTAATAGATGTTGAGATGTTTTTGTGAATTTAACTTCTGTATGTGTTCCCTCTCAGGAAAGGTGGAATGAAGAGGAGGGCTATTAAATAGCTTCTTCATCCTCTTCCCCAGTTCTAATTCTGATGATTTTTTCTATTGGTGAAACAAATATCTTCCCATCACCAATTTTCCCTGTTTTTGCAGCAGCTGCTATAATTTTTACAACATTATCTACCTCGTCTGCATTTACGATTAAATCAAGTTTGATTTTTGGTAAAAAATCTACAACATATTCAGCACCTCTATAAAGCTCACTATGACCTTGTTGTCTTCCGTAACCTTTTACATCACTTACTGTCATACCTGTAATTCCAGCTTCTGTTAAAGCCTCTTTTACATCTTCTAGTTTAAATGGTTTTATAACTGCTTCTATTCTTTTCATTTGATTCCTTTGTGTATTTATTTATTTTCTGCTACTAAAAAGCTCTCTTAAATTCTGGGTATGCTTCAACACCACATTCATTTACATCAAGACCTTCAAGTTCTTCATCATGAGTCACTTTTAAAGGTATGATTTTATTTATAATGAATAATACTATATAACTACTTACAAAAGCAAAAATAGCTACAGTAACTATACCTTTTAATTGTCCAAAAAATGTTATCCCTTCTGCTGGATTACTAGCAAATATACCAACAGCTAATGTTCCCCAAATACCGTTTACTAAGTGTACTGATAATGCACCAACAGGATCATCAAGTCTTAACTTATCAAAAAAAGGAACAGCTGCAACAACTAATGCCCCACCAATTCCACCTATGATAATAGGTTGATAGATATTATATAAATCTGGCCCCGCTGTGATTGCAACTAATCCACCTAATGCACCATTAAGTACCATAGTAATATCAAGTTTTTTATAGATGAAATACATAATAAGTCCAGAGATAATTGCACCACTTAAACCAGCTGTATTTGTATTTAAAATAGTAAGTGCAACTGCATTTGCACTCTCTTTAGAAGCGATACTTCCTACACTTCCACCATTAAAACCAAACCAACCAATCCAGAGCAAAAATGCTCCAAGTGTTACAAGTGGGATATTTGAAGCTGGGATTACTCTAACGCCACCGTCTTTTGGATATCTCCCATGTCTTGCACCAATGATTAAAATAGCTGCTAAAAGTGCCCAACCACCAGTTGAGTGTATAACTGTACTTCCAGCTAAATCATACATTGTTAAGTCAAACATAGTTCCATCTAACATATCTGAACCCCAAGACCAATTCACTATAAGCGGATAGATAATTGATGACATAACAATAGCAAAAATTCCAAGAGGTATTACTTTTGCTCTTTCACTTACTCCACCACTCATAATATTAATAACTTTTCCAACGAATGCCATTTGAAAAAGAAAAGCAGCCCATGTGCTCATACTATCACTTCCAAAATTTCCAAAAGCTATAGAGTAACCAACAAGTAAAAAAGCCATAGAAGCTACAGCATAAATCATTGTATTCATCATTAAAACTGATGTTACATTTTTTGTTCGTACAATTCCAGCTTCAAGCATAGCAAAGCCTGGAACCATAAATATGATTAATACAAATGCAAACAGTGCAAAAAATGTATCAATAACATAAGATATTTCAGGTGTCATTTTAAATCCTTAAAAAAAAGTATACAATTATATCAAAATGAGATTTTAAAAAAAGTATATAATTGTATATAAAATATACAATTATAGTATCATTGGGAGTTCTAACTTTATAGCATTATGGTCAAAAAATATATTTGCATTTGATTTGTGAGCTTTTGCTTCAAGAGTTTTCTCTAAACTTTTATCAAATGAAAGATTTCCATGAGATTTAAATTCTAAAGAAACAATTTTACATTTTTTTTGATTTATGATCTCATATTCACCAATTTTAATATAAACTTGTAATGAGATGAAATCTTCGTTTTTAAAGATTGAAAAACATTCATTAAGACACAATAAAAAGTCATTTATATTTATTTTAATCTCTGGAATTGAGATATCATAAAGTTCATTTATCTCTAGTTTTGAATGTAATAATGTGCTGTTTTTTGATAAATCAATAAGACTGAAAATATTTACAAGTTTGAGCTTATCATCTTTTATTGTATGTGTATTATTAGAAACAACTTTATATAAACGAAGCGCTATCTCATCATCATTTGCATATCCAACTAAAATAGCATAATATGATTGTTTGTTGTATTTTAAAGAGACATATTTATGATTAAAACCAAAATTTAAACTTGCATTTGAAACAGCAAGTTGAAATAGTTCTTTAATACTTACAAAGTTGAGTAAAAATTCTGCTTCTTTATTGTAACTTTTTACTTTTCCATTAGAATCAAATAATAAATAAGGATTTAAATCATTTTCTATAAGTTGTTCATAAAAATCTTTCATTGTAATTTTCCCTAGTCGTTTAATGCATTAGAATATTGATCTAATTTTTTTCTGAGTGTAATTCTGTTTATATTGAGTTTATTTGCCATTTGAAGTTGTGATTTATATTCTTTTTTGGCAGCTTTTAAAAGTGGTATTTCAAAATATTCTAATAAATCTTTATAAGTATAATCTTTTTTTAACTTAGTAGTTATGAACTCTTCTAAACTATAACTCATATCATCATCTTTCAAAGATTTTAAGATAGAGTTTCTAAAAATAGATTTTTTTAATGAAACACCATTTGTAGATAAGTCAATATCAATATCTTCAGGGTCAATATTGATTTCATAGATGTTTTCAGCTTCATCAACATACATTTTTATCAACTCTTGTAAGTCTTCTTTTCTTTCTTTAAGTGGAGGAATATCAAGTTTTATTGCAAAATTCGATTCAATATCTTGTGAAACATTTGTTGTTGTTGCTACAAGTTTAATATTTTCTAATTTATCTAAAAACTCTTTTTTATTCACTACTTGATCAATATTTATAATGATAAGTTCTATATATTGCTCTACATTTGCAGTTTTATTAATAATTGTTTCTTCTAAAGTTTTTGCATCAAAAATTGACGCATCTGGTAAAATATTTTGTGCTAAAATTTTTTTACCAACACCTTTTTCTCCTATAATAAGAATATTTACAGGTAAACTTGATGACATTTGCGCTATATTTAATAGCTTTTTTGAAGATTCTGATTTTGCTATAAATTTATTCATATATTAGTCACAATTATCTAATTTATTTTGTATATATTTCTTAACATCACTATACAGTGCTGTTTCTTTAAAATCTGAAAATGCAGCACCACTGGCGTTTGGATGACCACCGCCACCAGCAAGTTTTTGTGCAAGAAGCGAAACATCTATGTTATTATCAGCTCTAAATCCTGCACGGCCTCTTCTTCCTATATCTATAAAAAAATCAAAATCTGGATTTGCTTTTAGAAATGCATTTGCAGAGATTGAGATATTCCCCAAAGAGTAAGTTAAAAGACCTTTAAACTCTTTATAATGTACTGTTAATTCATCTTTTTTAGTATCTAATGAGTTCACAAGATAACTTGAACTTAAATTATCTAAAGTATTGTTTTTCTCTGTTTTATTTAAAAATTCTTTTTTAAAATGATAGATACTTTCATCTAGTAAGATATGCCCATCTTTTTTATCTATAAAATTTAATGCTTTAGTGAGTAAAAAATGTTTGTAATCTCTATTTTGTATAGGGAAAAGAAGGTTATTTACTTCATTTGATTTTGTTACCATGCTCATACATACTTTTCCAAATTCAAAAAGTTCATCTTCCTCTTTCCAAATATCAGCTGCATTGATTGCTTGTACCAATTTTTCAAAGTTTAGTTCACATCTATTTGTAAACTCTGGAAAATTTTCACAAAAATAATCATAAGTAATTTTTGTTGCACTTCTTTGTGTATCTAAAAAATACCAATCATATTTTTGTGCACTTTTTTTACCAGTACCATGATGGTCTAAAAGTTGAAGTTTGATTTTATATCCATCTTCAATTAGTTTTGATATTTTATTATTTAAGTTTTTTGATTCATCAACTGTAAGATTTAAATCTGTAATAAGAAAAAGGCAATCTTCTTCTTTAGGAGCTTGAGATATTAGTTCTAACACTTCACTAATAAATAATTTAACCTCTAGCCCATAATTAGCATTAAAAAAAACTCCATCGTTAAAAATTTTTTTAGAGATGAGTTGACAGCCGTAACCATCCATGTCAGTGTGGGAAATATGAAAAAATTTCATTTATAAAATATCCTAATATTGATTTACAATTAGCTCCATTATATAGAAAAACTATTTATAGGATGCTTTTATTGTTTTTTGATGTAAACTTGAACTAAATAATATCTTTTAATGTTAAATTGTCTAAAAAACCATTTATCTTATTTTGTAAATTTGCTAAAAGAGGAAAAACAGTGCAGCTTCCATTTATACTTCCACTACAAGTACTATTATTTGTAGTACATTCAAATACAGCAGGAGTTTTTTCTTCTGCAATAGTAGTTATCTCTAAAATTGTAAGCTCTTCACAAGATTTTTTTAAAGTAAATCCACCATTGTTCCCTTTATATGAATTGAGAATATTATGTTTTGCTAAGTTTTGTAAAATTTTTGCTAAAAAAGATTTTGATATATTGAGTTCAGTTGCTAATATATCTACATTTTTCGGTTGATCACTTTTAGCAATACTTACTAAAGATAATAAAGCATATTCACTTTTTTTTGTTAATAACATATCATTCCTATTTTTTGATTAATATGTAGCTATTTTACATAAACTCTTGTAATGTTTTAATTAAGACAAAAATTGTTTTATTTGAGTTAAAGTTAATTTAAGAAAAAAAGGGGAAATAGCAAAAGCTACTTCCCCTTTTTATTTGTTTTGTTAAAAACTATTTTGCTCTGATACCTAAATCAGCAACTAATTTTGTAAATGTAGCAAAGTTTGTTCTTCTTAAATATTTAAGAAGTCTTTTTCTTTTACCAACCATTTTTAATAGACCTAATCTTGAATGATGATCTTTGTGATTTTCTTTTAAGTGATCTGTTAATCTACTAATTTGTGCACTTAATACTGCTATTTGTACTTCTGCTGAACCTGTGTCTTTTGCATCTCTTTGGTGTTTAGAGATAATCTCGTTTTTTACGTCCTGATCTAAAGCCATAATGGACCTCCTGATTGGTATATTTAATCTCAAATGTAATGTACTTTACAAATGGAAGCGAATTTTACTCAAAGTTACATATATTTTAACTTAAGTAAATATTTATCCACCGCCACACAATCCTCTATAATCTGTGTTTTTTATCTTTTCAAGATAAACGAGTGTATGTTCTAATACTTTTTTTTCCTCAACAAGTGGTTGCATAAGTGCATTTTTTTCAGTTAAATTGATTTTTTGATTATTTACTAAATCCATCACTTCCTCTTTTATCTCATCAAGTCTATTATTTAAAATAGTAATCATTTTCATCTTTTAATCCTTATTTGGTATAATAACTATAATAAATTAAAATTTGGATGAAAATGGAATTTGATCAAAATATATTTTTCGATGAGTTTAATAATAAAATTGTAAGTTTAGAAAATGCTCTTATTGATATTAAAAGTGGAAATTATAGTAGTGAACTTATCAATGAAGTATTTAGAGATATTCATACTATTAAAAGTACATCTGATTTACTTGGAATGTTTTCTTTGGTGGGAGTTACTCATAAGGCTGAAGATTTACTTGACGAAATAAGAAATAATAAAATTACAATGGATGATACGATTTGTACTTTATTTATTGAGTTTAAAGATTATATTGCATTATCTGTTAAAAATATCTCTATGGGTATTTTTGATGATGAAGTAGTTGAAAGTTTAACGATATATTTTGAAAAAGAGTTTAGTCATTATCTCCAAGAAGCTCAAAATATTGATAATGTTGAAGAGGTTAAAAAAACAATTTTAATTGTAGAAGATTCTACAATTATAAGATATATGATAAAAAAAATAGCTATTGATAATGGATATAATATTTATATTGCAGATAATGGTGATGATGGTTATAAAAAAATAGAAAATCATGAAATTGATTTGATTATTTGTGATTTAAGTACGCCAAATATTGGAATAAAAGAGATGCTTTTAAAAGTAAAACAAAATATAAGATATGATCAAATTCCTATTGTTATGCTTATAAATTATATAAATAATGATTTAATTGAATATGGAAAAAGTATCGGTGCAAAAGCTTGGTTAAGTAAACCAATTAAAAGTGATAAACTTTTAATGTTGTTAAAGAAAATATTCTAGAAATATTCCCAAAATTTCATCAAAGAAGTTTATGCTATAATTTTGAGAATTTATAAGAGATAAGTAATAATTAAAAAATAGGATTTTAAATGAAAGTATTATTAATAAAAGATGTAAAAGCGCTAGGAAAAGCAGGTGAAGTAAAAGAGGTAAAAGACGGTTATGGTAAAAACTTTCTAATTGGGAAAGGGTTTGCAAAGCATGCGACTGATGAAGTTTTAGCAGAGTGGAAAGTAGAACAAGCAAATATTCAACAAGCATTGGAAGATGAGATAACTGAGGCAAAAGATATTAAAGAGAAAATAGATAGTTTTCAATTTACAATCAAACATAAAGTTGGTGCAAACGGACACTTAATAGGAAGTGTTACTAATAAAGAAGTACAACAAGCAATGTATGAGCAAGCAAATATAGGAATTGATAAAAAACAGATAACATTAAAAGAGAAAGTTAAATCAGTAGGTATTTTTGAAGCAGATTGTAAACTTGGAAATGGAATTCACGCAATTGCTAAAATAGATGTAATTGCTGAAGTTTAAGGAGTTTATTTTATGTTTGAAGCAACAACAATACTTGCATATAAAAGTGAAGATGGAACTGCTGTAATTGGGGGAGATGGACAAGTTACATTTGGTGATACTGTTTTAAAAAATAATGCTACAAAAATAAGAACTCTATATAATGGGAAAGTATTAGCAGGATTTGCAGGAAGTACAGCTGATGCTTTTAACCTTTTTGATATGTTTGAGGCACACTTAGAGAATACAAAAGGGGACTTGTTAAAATCAGTTGTGAATTTTTCTAAAGAGTGGAGAAAAGATAAAACATTAAGACGACTTGAAGCTATGATGTTGGTTTTAAATGCAAATCACATTTTTATTTTAAGTGGTACAGGAGATGTAGTTGAACCAGAAGATGGATGTTTGGCATCAATTGGAAGTGGTGGAAACTATGCAATAGCAGCAGCAAGAGCATTGAAAAAACACTCAAGTTTAGAACCAGTTAAACTCGTTGAAGAATCTCTTATGACAGCAGGGGAGCTTTGTATTTATACAAATAAAAATATAAAAACATTAACATTGGATAAGGAAGATAAATAATGGATATGACTCCAAAACAAATAGTATCTTATCTTGATGATTATATCATCGGTCAAAAAGATGCTAAAAAAACTATAGCAATAGCTTTAAGAAATAGATATAGAAGAATGCAGTTAGATACTGATATGCAAGAGGAGATAATGCCAAAAAATATCCTTATGATAGGAAGTACAGGTGTAGGGAAAACAGAAATTGCAAGACGAATGGCAAAGATGATGAATCTCCCATTTATAAAAGTTGAAGCGAGTAAATACACTGAAGTTGGATATGTAGGTAGAGAAGTTGAATCAATGATAAAAGATTTGGCTCATGAATCTTTTAACCTTGTAACAAGAGAATATGAAGAACAAAATAAAAGCTCTATTGATGATGAAGTTATCAAACAAATTGTTGAAATTCTTGTTCCTCCTTTACCTGAGTCTGCAAGCGAAAATGCGAAAGAATCATTTATAAAAACATATAATATGATGGAAGCTAAAGTAAAAGATGGTTCTATGGATGATAAAAAAATCACAATAGAACTTCCTAAAACTACTCATGTTGAAATTGTTGATAGTAATTTACCTATGGATATGAGTGCTATTAGTGAAAGTATTAATAATATGATGGGGAAAATGGGTAAAGAGAAGATCAAAAAAGAGGTCACTATAAAAGAAGCAAAAAAACTTTTACGAAGTATAGCTAGTGATTCTTTGTTAGATAAAGAAACTTTAAAACAAGAAGCTGTTAATAGATGTGAAAATGGCGGTATAATTTTTCTTGATGAAATTGATAAAATAGCAACAGGAAATACAAGTAAAAATTCAGATCCAAGTAAAGAGGGTGTTCAGCGAGATTTACTACCAATAGTTGAGGGAAGTAGTGTACATACAAAATATGGTCAAATTAAAACAGATCATATTTTATTTATAGCTGCAGGGGCTTTTCATGTAAGTAAACCTAGTGATTTACTTCCTGAGCTTCAAGGGCGATTTCCATTACGAGTTGAGTTAAATCCTCTTGATGAAGAAGCTTTATACAAAATATTAATTAATACTAAAAACTCACTTTTAAGACAGTATGAGGCGTTATTAAATGTTGAAGGTGTAGAATTAGAGTTTGAAGATGATGCGATTAGAGCATTTGCAAAACTTAGTGTAAGTGCAAATGAAAAAGCAGAAGATATAGGTGCTAGAAGATTACACACTGTGATTGAAAAAGTATTAGAAGATATTAGTTTTGATGCAGATGAGCATAAAGGTGAAACTATCACTGTTACAAAAGAGTTAGTTCATGAAAAGCTAGAAGATATTGCACAAAATGAAGATACAGCTAGATATATTTTATAATGACATAAGATATGTTTGGTTAAAATAAACAACAATTGACTTTGGAGAAAATTATGAAAATTTCAAGTTTTGAAGATGTAGAAGCAGAAGGTTACGATATTTGTTTTGTACATAGTGGTTGTGATGGTGATGCTGATGTAGTTATATTAGATATAAATAGTATTTTTGACTATGAAGAAAAGAAGCATGATTTATGTAAAGAAAAGTTTACATCAATAGCTATCATAGATGATCCAAGTGATTATGATGCTTTTAAAAACTTTGGTATAACTGCATGGATTAAAAGAGAAGATGTTTCTAAGCTTCCAGAACTTCTCACTGAAGTACAAAGTAGAATGGCTGCTTAATAGTAAAATATTAAAAGTATGTCAATAATAGATACACACTGTCATCTTGATAATATTCAATATCAAGATGATGTGGATGAAGTAATACAAAATGCACTCAGAAATGGTATAGAAGCTTTTCTAATACCTGGTGCAGACCCAAAAGACTTACCAAAATCTGTAGCTTTAAGTGAAAAATACGATGAGGTTTTTTTTGCAGTTGGTGTCCATCCTTATGATTGTGATAGTTTTGATTTAGAAGTTCTAGAAAGATATTCTAAACATCCGAAATGTATAGCTGTAGGGGAGTGTGGTTTAGATTATTTTAGATTACCAGAAGATGAACAAGAAAAACAACAGAATATTCAGTTACAAAAAGATATTTTCAAAGCACAAATAGAGTTCGCAAAAAAGGTAAATAAGCCACTTATTATTCATATAAGAGATGCTTCAAATGACAGTAGAACTATTTTAATTGAAGAGGATGCAAAAGCAGTAGGTGGAGTATTGCATTGTTTTAACGCAAGTGAACACCTTTTAATGTTAAGTGAACATAATTTTTATTTTGGAATAGGTGGAGTTGTAACATTTAAAAATGCTAAGAAATTAGTAGAAATATTGCCTAAAATACCTCAAGAAAAACTTTTAATAGAAACAGATTCTCCTTATCTAACTCCTCATCCATTTAGAGGAACAAGAAATACTCCTGTTTATACGAATAATATTGCAGAAAAAATTTCAGAAATCTTACAAAAATCAAAAAAAGAGATAGAAATAATTACTACAAATAATGCAAAAGCCTTATTTAAAGAGTTTAATAGATAAAATTAGGTAAAATATAACCAATTATATTAAAAATTTAAAGGTATCTGTTTGAAATTATTTTTTAAAATGTTATTATTGTTCGTTTTAGTGTCAGTTTCAAATGCAACACTAGTGAGTACAGCATTTGTTAGTAATGATTTAAAAGTTTTGGAAGAATTAGATATTAGTAGTGAATATATAACTGATTATCAATTACAACAGCAGTTTCAGAAAAGCCTGAAATATACTCAAAAACGATATACTCAAAAACTTAACAACGCTTATTTATTTGTACCAAAAATTAAAAAAGTATTAAGAGAAAACAATATTCCATCAGCATTTTTATATTTAGTTATGGCAGAATCAAATTTTATATTAGATGCTTCAAGCCATAAAAGTGCTAAAGGAATGTGGCAGTTTATGGAAGGTACTGCAAATCATTATGGTTTGAAAACAGATGATTTTATTGATGAGCGAATGGATATTGTAAAGTCAACACAAGCAGCAGTAAAATATCTTCAAAAACTTCACGGTATGTTTGGAAAGTGGTACTTAGCTGCAGTTGCTTACAACTGTGGTGAGGGAAGAGTTATTGAGGGACTTACAAGAGCTACTATTGATATGTATTGTGAAGATGTAGGATATAAAGTATGTAGAAAAGATCCTAAAATCAATGAATACAGAAGAACAATTAGAAACTATCAAATGAAACGGGTAAAGTTTCATCACTTAAACAAAGTATATAAAAAAGTTAAAAAATGGAAATATAAACCAGATATTGATAAGCTTTTGGTGATACAAAAAAGTGTAAATAGACAATACTTACCAGAAGAGAGTCGTGGATATATTAGAAAAATAATTACACTTGCTATGATGAATAACAGTGATTTTTTAATTAAAGATGAAAATACACATCTTTTAAATAGAGGAATTAGTGATCCAATTGCAAATATAGAAGTAAAAGGTGGAGTTTTACTTAGAAATGTAGCAGAAGTAATTGGTGTAGATAAAGATAAGCTCAAAGAGTTAAATCAGCATATAAAAAGAAATATTTTACCACTTGATGAAGATACTTATACTTTATACATCCCATATTCAAAACTTTCAAGATACAATGCAAATAAACACAATTTAAAATCAACACAATATGAGGTATATAAGGTACAAAGAGGTGATACTCTAGCTTCTATTGGGAGACATTATTCTTTAAACTATAGAACGATTAAAAAACATAATCATTTAAAATCAAATTTTTTAAGTGTGAACCAAGAGTTAGTAATTCCTATTGATCCTGATTTATATAAAAGACCTATCCAATATACAGTACGAATTGGTGATACTTTAAGTAAGATTGCAACAAAACACAATATTGACTTTAAAAAGTTGATGAAAGATAATAATCTTAAAACAAGTATGATAAGAACAGGGGATAAACTTGTTATTAAGTTCAGATAAAATCGTATTAGTTTTACTAGTAATACTTTTTACTGGTTGTAGTAGTAGATATGGCTATGTTGATAAAAGCTATTATTCATCATCCTATTCAAATTCACAATATCAAAAAACTGCTTCATCAAATACACAAATAAGAAATAGTAAAGCTATGCATAGGGCTACAATGAGACCTTATGAAGTATTTGGAAAAAAATACTATCCAACTGTAGCTCATTTTAATGACCAGTTTACAGGTATAGCTTCTTGGTATGGTCCAGATTTTCATGCGAAAAAAACAAGTAATGGTGAAGTTTATAATATGTATGCACAAACAGCTGCACATAAGACTTTACCTATGAATACAATGGTAAAAGTAGAAAATTTAGACAATGGAAAAAGCACCATAGTTCGAATTAATGATAGAGGACCTTTTGTTAGAGGAAGAATTATTGATTTGTCAAATAAAGCAGCACATGATGTAGATATGGTTAAAAAAGGTACTGCAAAGGTGCGATTAACGGTTCTTGGATTTAATGGTAAAATAGCAACAACTAACTTAGAAAAACAAGAAACAGCAACAGTAGGAAACTATTATGTACAAGTTGGAGTATTTAGAAGAGTTCAAGGTGCTGAAATAACAAAACGAAAATTCGAGATGATTCTTGATGAAAATAAATATAGAGTAGTATTAAAAGATAGTTTATTTAATGGAGATAAAGTAAAACGAGTTTGGATAAGTGGATTTAGAAGTGAAGATGAAGCTCGTGACTTTAAAGAGTCAAATAATCTCAAAACGGCTATGATAATAGCACAATAAGGATAGATGTATGCAAGAGTTAAAAAGAGTTACAAAAGAAACAGAAATAGTATGTATCCTAGATAAAAATGGTACAGGGAAAGCTAATATCAGTACGGGTATTGGTTTTTTTGATCATATGTTAGAAGCTTTGAGTAAACATAGTGGCATAGATATCAATATTACTTGTAAAGGTGATCTACATGTTGATGATCACCACAGTGTAGAAGATTGTGGAATTGTTTTAGGGCAATTATTAAAAAAAGAAATTTTTCCTATTCAAAATGTTGAAAGATATGGAAATGCAACAGTTGTTATGGATGAAGCAAGCGTAACATGTGCATTAGATTTAAGCAATCGACCTTTTTTAGTATATGAGGTTGATGTGTTTGGAAAAGTTGGTGAGTTTGATACAGAACTTGTTGAAGAATTTTTTCATGCGTTAGTTATGAATAGTGGAATAACAGCACATATCATTCAAGATAGAGGAAGAAATAAACACCATATACTTGAAGCTGCTTTTAAATCATTTGCAGTTGCTATAAGACGAGCTTTGGTAACAAATGAAAAACTTGGAATTCCTAGTACAAAAGGTGTTTTATAACGATGGTTGAACTTATTATTCTTGATGTTGATGGAACATTAACAGATGGTAAAATAATTTATACAAGTAATGGTGATGAGTTAAAGAATTTTGATGTAAAAGATGGATTAGCAGTCTCATCATGGGCAAAAAAATTAGGTAAAAAAGTAGCTATTATTACAGGAAGAAAATCAGTTTTATTAGAACGAAGAGCGAAAGAGTTAGGGATTACTCATTTGTATCAAGGATATGATAACAAAGATGAAATCTTGGAACAAATATTACAAGAAGAAAATCTTACTTGGGAGCAAACTGCTGCTATTGGGGATGATTTAAATGACTATAAAATGCTTAAAAAAGTTGGTATCTCTTTCGCTGTTGCTGATGCTGTTGATGATATAAAAT
The DNA here is from genome assembly GCA_963667095.1 of Arcobacteraceae bacterium. Classification (GTDB taxonomy): domain Bacteria; phylum Campylobacterota; class Campylobacteria; order Campylobacterales; family Arcobacteraceae; genus JAIOSF01. Next base: position 1,396,669 of record OY762960.1, read on the forward strand.
CAGTAGTAAATGTAGTTTGTAAAAAAACAGGTGGTAACGGTGCTGTTAGGGAAATGATTGAATATATTTTGGAAATTGACAATCAAAAGGAACTAAAAGAGTTATGGGTATAAATAAGTTTATATACTTTTTACTCATATGTGCGATACTTGTTCTTTTTTATGAAAAAGATAAAAAAGTAATTATTGTGAAAGAGGAAGAGAAACCAGAGTTGAGTTTTTATAATTCAACAGCATATGAAATTACCACAGCTGGTGTGGATAAAGTAGTAAGATCAAATGAAGCCTATATGTATAAAAATAGAGAAGAATTAATTGATGGCACTATTATTACTAAAGGTGATACAAAAAATAGTGCGAATATTATAAGTGGAAAACAGTTTATAAAAATAGAAAATGATGTTTATGTTGATGGAGATGTTAATTTACAATTAGCAAATGATATTGATGTGACTACAGAACAATTAGAGTATAATATAAAAACAAAAGTTGCAACAAATAGTTCACCGTTTACAGCAACACAAAACAACAATGTATTTGATGGAAAAAATTTATATTTAGATATGGCTGCTAAATATATAAAAGCAACAGATGCAAAAATGAAAATAGAGGTTATAAATGAATAAATTATTGATAGTATTTTTTTTAATAGTAAGTTTTATAAAAGCAGAAGAAACTTATTTAAATATAGATGCAACATATTTTGAAGCTGATGAAAAAAAACAATTATTAGTTTTTAAAGGGAATGTAAAGATGACAAAAAATAAAGATTTACTTTTATGTAAAAAATTAGTTATCAATACAGTACCATCAAAAAATAATCCAAAAAAGCAAATACCAAAAGACTACAAAGCTACGGGAAATGTATCTTTTACTATCAATACTGATAAAAATATTCTAAAAGGTAAAGGGGATACTGTTTTTTATTATCCTAATGAGCAAAAATATATAATCATAGGAAATGGCTACTTAGAAGATACCAAAGAGGGTAAAAAAGTTACAGCAAATAAGATATATATAGATGAAAAAACAGGACATACAAAAATAGATGGTGATGTGAATAAACCTGTTAAATTTAGATTAAAAATAGAAGAAAAGAAAGAAACAAAATGAAAAATTTGAAAATAGTTGATGCATGTTTTGCAACTTCGGCACAACGACTAGATGATTCCCCTCCACCTGATAAAGCAGAGATAGCATTTTTAGGAAGAAGTAATGTTGGGAAAAGTTCACTTTTAAACTCTTTGACAAAAAGAAAAACACTGGCAAAGTCATCATCAACTCCAGGAAAAACTCAACTTATTAATTATTTTGATATTACATTTAAAGATTATAATGAGCAGAATGAGTTAAAAAACTATTATGCAAGGTTTGTTGATTTACCAGGATTTGGATATGCAAAAGTATCAAAATCTTTAAAAAAGAATTGGCACCAAAATTTAACAGATTTTTTAGAACAAAGACCATCTTTACAGATTTTTGTTCACCTAATAGATTCAAGACATTCTACATTGGATATTGATAAAAGTGTTGATGAGTTTTTAACACATATTAAAAGAGGAGATCAAATTATTATTAATGCATTTACAAAAATTGATAAGTTAAAGCAAACTGATCTTCAAAAGTTAAAGAGGGAATATCCTGAAGGTATTTTTATTAGTAATTTAAAAAATACAGGGATTAATGCTTTAGAAAAAAAGATAGCAGATTATTTATTTGGAGAATAAATTAGATATGGAAGATTTTGTTTTTTTTAAACCAAATGTATTAGATATAGAGAAAATGCAAAAATTGGTTGCTGCAGATGTAGAAAATGGTAACATCCTTGATAGAAATTATAATGAGATGGCTACAACAATTCGTTCTTATACAGCTGTAAAAATAGATGAAGAGATTGTAGGTTTTATTGCTTTACATATTCATACAGTAGAGTTAGCAGAGATAAGAAGTTTAGTAGTAAAAGATAAGTACAGAAATCAAGGTTTAGCTAAAGGGCTTATAGAAAAAGTCATAGATGAAGCAAAATATTTGAAATTAAAAAAGTTATTAGTATTAACATACAAGAAAGCTTTATTTGAGTTTTTTAATTTTATTGAAATACCAAAAGAAACAATTCCTGAAACAAAAATATGGGCAGACTGCATAAAATGTAAGCATTTTCCTGTTTGTGATGAAGTCTCTTTAGTATTGGATATTTAGTATTATTTTTGTACAATTAACCTAATATTAAAACTTAAGGATTAAGTAATGTTTTTTAATAGTGGGTTAAAATCAGAGTTAGAATCTTCTAAAAATCAATTAGAAGTCTTAGCTAACGAAAAGAGTAAAATCGAGTCAGAATTGAACTCTTTAAAAGAGGAATTGGCTAACGAAAAAGAAGCTAAAAATCATTTAGTTTTAGAGATCGAACAGTATAAAATAAAAGTATCTGAATTAGAAGCTAAAGAAGATACAAAAACAGAAGTTGATAATGATGATAGTTTAAAACAACTATTTAAATATGAGAATGAGAATCTAAAAAAAGGTCTTTTAGATATTCAAGCAAATATTTCTGAATCTACAGAGTTAGCAAGAACTAATCTAGATGAATCTTACAAAATTAACAATACTTATGAAGAGTCAAAAGCAAAGCTAAATACTATTGTTTCTGACATAAGTTCTTTAAATGTTAATGCTACTGAAATAAATAGTGTAGTAAGTGAATTAAATACAAAAGCTTCAAATATTGCAGATGCGGTACTTACTATAGATCAAATATCATTTCAAACAAATATTTTATCTTTAAATGCAGCAGTAGAAGCGGCAACTGCTGGTGAGGCAGGAAAAGGTTTTGCTGTTGTTGCACAAGAGGTACGAAATTTGGCAACAAGAAGTGCAGAAGCTGCTCGTGAAATAACAAATGTAGTAAACTCTATTCAAGAAAGTGTTGAACAAACAAATAAAAAATTTGCTGTAATGACAAAATCAATTGATAATATCGCAAATGACACAAATACATACTCTTCAAATATAAATGAGGTAATGGTTACTTCAAAAGAAACATTTTCAGGAATTGGACATATTACAGATAGAGTTTTTATGAGTTTAGCGAAATTAGATCATGTTATTTGGAAAGTTAATACTTACTTATCTGTTGCAAATAAAGAACCAGCTTTTGCTTTTGTTGATCACAAAAATTGTAGATTAGGGAAATGGTATAGTGAAGGTTTAGGAAAAAAATATTTTGCTAGTACACCAAGTTATTCAAAACTAGATATTCCACATTCAAAAGTACACAATGGTACACACCATGTTTTTGATGAAATTGGGAAAGATACTTTAGATTATGATGCATTACTAGAATCTTTTAAAGAGATGGAAGGTGCAAGTGATGAAGTATTTACTTTATTAGATCAAATGCTTCACGAAAGAGGGTAGCTTATATCTTACTTGATAACAAATCATCAATAACCGTTTGGCGATTTGTTATCTCCAGTTTTTTACAAGCACTTTTAAAAGCTTCATCTTCTCCAACAACGAAACACATTTTCTTAGCTCTAGTTATTGCCGTATAAAGTAGTTTTGTATTATGCATAATAAAATGACTAAAACTCATAGGAATAAGTGCATTTTCATACTCCATACCTTGTGTTTTATGAATCGTTAGACAATAAGCAAGAGATATTAAACTATCAAGTGTATCAAAGTCATAAAATACCACCATATCATCTGTTGGGTATAATACAAGTAGCTTTTTAGTTTCATGGTCTATTTTTATTACCATTCCAAGTTGTCCATTGAATACTCTTTTTTCAGTAAATTCTGTTGATCCATTTTTATAGACTTTCATAGTTTGAGACTTCATATTTTCATTTTTAATATGGATAACTTTATCTGCTAATTTATATTCATAAGTTTTAGTCTGAATTCCAGTAGTTTTAGTATTGTTGATAAGTTTTTGTAAGTTGATATTTAAATTTTCAACACCAAGTGGACCACTTTTAATAGGTGTAATTACTTGAAAAAGTGTTAAAAATTTATCTATTTGTTTCTCTTGAATATATGTATACATAGGTTCTATATAGTTAGAAGCAGTGTTTAAAATAGTATGTAAAATATTATAGTTGTTTTCATAGCGTAAAGTATTTATTTCATAATCACTCAATACAGCCTTTTGTGCATAATAGTTTGCTATTGATACATCAATAAATTTAAAGTCTTCATACTCTTCTTTATACTCTGGCACTTTGCCACAGCGTATCTCATTTGCAATAATGGCTATTGCTTGATGTTCATTTTGCCTATAGATTTTTGTAAGTTTACAAATCGGTGCAAGCTCATATTTAATAGCATCTCTTAATATGTCTCCGGCACCAATTGCAGGAAGTTGTCCATCATCTCCAACTATAATCAAAACTGTATCGGGATCAATCCTTGATAATATTTTATAAAATGTAACACTATTTACCATACTTGATTCATCAATAAGTATCACTTTATAATCAAAATAATCTTTGTCGCTATTTTCTATTTTTACTAAAGAAGATTGGATGGTACTACTTTTATATCCAGTTGTATCAGATATCCTTTGTGCTGCAATTCCACTTAGTGCCATACAATGTATATCATCATAAGGTACTATCTCTTCAAGAAGTTCTAGAATTGCTCGACTAGAAGTTGATTTACCAGTTCCTGCATATCCTATAAGTAAAATGGTATTTTCACCATCATTTATAAGTTCTACTGCTTTTTGTTGTTCACTACTTAGTGTAAAGCCTAAGCTATTTTGTTTTTTAGTTATATAATCTTCAAAGTCATTGATGATTTTTTTATCTCTATTATGTTCTTTTCTATTTTCTAAAATTTTTAAAATATTTGTTTCACATCGAAAATAGATATTTGGAGCGTATCTCTCTTTTGTTGTTTCATTTATCTCTTCTTTTGCTATAAGGTTAATAAGTGAGTTTTCATATAGCGTATTTTTATCTTTAAAATTTAAAGCGTCATCAAGAAGTGAAAAAAGTTGCTCTTTACTTATAGAACTATTACCATTAGCTTCACAAAACTCTCTTAATGTATAGTTCATACACGCCGTAATTCTAAATGAACTCTCTTTATCAATACCAAGTTTTGTCCCTATCTCATCCGCTCTTTTAAATCCTATCCCTTTTATAGAAGTTAGCATATAAGGATTTTCTTTTATTTTTTCTATAAGATTTTCTACATTTTCAAAGTGTTGATATATTTTATTAATAAAACTACTACTTACACCAAATTGTGCTAAAAAACTTCCAAGTTCTCTAAGGTGTTTAAATTTATTCCATGAAGTAACTATTTGGGTTAGTTTTTTCTCTTTTATTCCCTTAAATTCTAAAAGTTTAGCAGGGGTATTGTCTAGAATTTCGCATAACTCTTCATCATCATATTTTTGAGTTAATTCTAAGGCTAGTTTTTTAGAAATTCCTTTTACAATTTTTGTTAAAAAGAAAAATATTTCTGCTTCTTTGAGTTCTAGTGATGTAAATACAAACTGTACCCCATATTTTTTATGAGTATTCCAACGCCCTGTAATAAGAACTTCACTTCCTACAAGTTTTTCTAAATCAGTATCAAAGTATTGACCACATATTTTTTGATCATTTTCTAGTACTGCAATGTAGTAGTTGTTTTCAGCATTATAAAAAAGTATCTTTTTGAGAGTTCCTGATAACTTAAATGATTCGTTAGTATCCATCATTAAATTTTTTCTTCTTGTGCTTATCTTTTTTATATCGGTTATTATTTTTGAGTTTTTCTAAGAGATTTGATTGTTTGAGTATATGTGCTTTTTCTTTTTCAAAATCTTCTGAATGATTATGTAAAGTATCAAGAATAGCTTGTGCTAGATTTTTTACTGCAACTGGATACTCACTATAGAGTTCACAAGTTTTAGCTTTCTTAAGATCTTCATAGGCTTTTAGTGTAGCTTTTTTATAGAGTTCTATATCAAAATTATCATATTTTAAAAGAGAAATTGTTTTTGTATTAAATTTCTCTAGAACTCTAATATATCGTAAACGAATTGTTTTTTCATTAAATTCTTTTTGCATAAAAATTAAGTACGATAATCCGCGTTTATTTTAACATATTCATATCCCAGGTCACATCCCCAAGCTGTAAATGAACCATCGCCAATTCCTAAATCACAAATAACTTTAAAGCTCTTTTCTTTTAAAACTTCTGCTGCTTCTTGTTCTTTTTCAGTTGTAAAAAGTATATTTCCTTTATCATAAACAGTGATATCTCCAAAAGTAATTGTAAGCTTTGTTTCATCACACTTCATACCACTTGCACCTACAGTAGAAGCGATTCTCCCCCAGTTTGGATCTTCTCCAAAAAGAGCTGTTTTTACTAATAGAGAGTTTGATAAAGCTTTTGCGATGACTTCTGCTTCTTCATTATTTTTTGCACCATTAACTTCAAATGCTACAGCCTTTTTTGCACCCTCACCATCAGCTACCATTAGCATAGCCATATCGTGCATTACAAGTCGTAAAGCTTCTGCAAAAGCATCTTTATCATAAGCACCTGATTTATTGTTTGATAAAAGTAAAACAGTATCATTTGTCGATGTGTCACCATCTACACTTATTGCATTGAAAGTTGTTGTACTATTTTTTACTAACAACTCTTTCATATCTTGTTTAGGTACAGAGGCATCTGTACAAATAAAACAAAGCATTGTTGCAAGGTTTGGATTTATCATCCCTGCACCTTTAGCTACCGCACCTATTTTAAAACTACTTCCATCTGTTAGTTTTACTTCATAAAATGAAGTTTTTGGATAAGCATCAGTTGTCATAATTGCATTACTTAAATTTGTTCCATTCTTTTGTGTGAAATCAAACTTTACTGCACCTGCAATAATTTTTTCTTTTGGTATTCTTACCCCAATTACCCCTGTACTACTCATAATAGGATTTTCAATATTTGTAAATGTTTTTTTCAAAGATGAAAAAATCTCATTTACATCTTCAATACCCTCTTTCCCTGTCATGGCATTTGCATTTTTTGAGTTTATAAGTACAAAGTTTGTCTTAAAGTTATTATCATATTGTAAATAGTGTTTTAAAGGTGCTGCTTGAAAAGTGTTTTTTGTAAATACAGCTTCTACTTCACATAAACTATCACTATAGATAAAGCCCATATCTAGTTTATTATTAGCTTTAAGTCCTGCACTAATACCATCACAATAAAATCCATCTATATCACTTATTGTACCTTTTATAGGAAATATACTAAACATTAATTAGTTCCTTTGGTTTTTCTTTTTTATTTATTAATTTTTTTGCTTTAGCTATACCAGATTGATCTCCTATAACTAAAAGTTTACACCCTTTTGAAACTTTTGTACTCCCTTTAGGTGTTTGAATAAATTTTCCATTTACTTCTGTTATCCCTATGATACTTACTTTAATTTTATCTCTTAAGTGTGCATCTTGAATTGCTTGGTCTAAAAACCAGCTATCATCATTTACATAAATCTCTTCCATATCAATAGGAGTGTCTTTTTTATATAAAAATTCTTCTAACACATTTTCCATATCAGGTCTTATGGCCATAGCACTTACTCTTTTTGCCATAAGTTCAGGTGGGGCTACAACTTTATTTGCACCAAGTTTCTTTAATCTTTCTATATCTTTTTTTGATTCAGCATTACAGATAATTAAAAAAGGATTTTTTCTTCCTAACTCTTTTTCGTATAATCGAACAGACGCAATAATAGTAATACTATCTGAAATATTTTTTGATAGAGATATTACCCCTTTTGCACTAGATAGATGTGACTTTAAAAAAGCTCTTTCTGTATAGGTTTCTTCTTTTACATAATAGGGATAATTGTTTTTAGCAGCTATCTCTTCTAACTCATCTGTAGGATCAACAATAACAAATGGAATATGGTTTTGTTTAAATTGTTCTGCCAGTTGCACTGTATATTCATTGTGGTTAAATATTACGAAGTGATTTCGAAGCCGTGCTATTTTATACAACATATTTCTCTCCTTATAGAGGTCTAAAAATTTACCTTTAACTAACACTTGTATTAATGTTGTGATAGATAAAGTGAATATTAAAAATCCAAATATTATAAGAGTAATCGTAAATAATCTTCCAGCAGGGGATATTTCACTAATTTCTCCAAATCCAACAGTAGTAAATGTTATACCAGTTTGATATATTGCATCAAGTATTGTAAAATCGTCGATAAGCATATACCCTATGGTACCAACCATCATGATTACTTGCAATAAAATTAGAGGAAGTCTAAAGTGTTTAAATTGAGAGTAGATCTCTTTGTCTAGGTTAAACTCTGGTTTGGAACTTCTATAGTCCCAACCAATAGCTTTTTTGATGTTTCTTATGTATTGCATAAAAACATCTTTATTTTTTCTTATGAATTCTTTTTAAGAGTTCTAAGTTCTTTTGCAGAAATTTTGATTTTTCTAGTTGTACCATCTTCTAATGATATTCTAACAGTTCTTAAATTTGGTAAAAATCTTCTTCTTGTTCTGTTTTTCGCGTGACTTACGTTATTTCCAGACATTGGACCTTTACCAGAAAGCATACATCTTCTTGCCATTTTTATTTCCTTGAGTGTAAAATTATTTGGAATATTATCTAAAAACTACTTAAACTAGACTTTAATTCTTTGGAAATAGTGAATCAAAGTCTATATCAAAATATCTATGAGGTTTATTTTCAACCTTTGGTCTTAGTTTATCATAGTTTTCACTTATCTGTCCATATTTCTCTTTTGTGTCATCCATAAGCATACCCATTATAATTACAATAATAAATAAAATACTTACAATGTATACTATTACTTCAGTCCCTATCTCTATATCAAAATTTTCAAATAAATATTCAACTATTTTATCTCTTGATAAAAAAGTGAAAATTAAAATCGCTATAGTTCCAAAAAAGAGAATTTCATTCATACTATTACCCTTGTTTTTGAGATTTAAACTCTATATATTCCTCATATGTTCCATCAAAATCTATAATACTACCATCTTCTTGTATCTCCATTATTCTATTTGCAAACGCATCTAGTAACTCTCTATCGTGAGATACACAAATAACTGTACCTTCATAAGAAAGTAGCGCTTCTCCAAGTGCAATAATAGCTTCTAAGTCAAGGTGGTTTGTAGGTTCATCTAGTAGTAAAAAATTTCTTTTTTCAAGCATAATTTTACTTAACATCATTCTATGCTTTTCTCCACCTGAACAGTTCATAACTGATTTTTCTTGCTCTTCACCATTAAAAAGCATTCTTCCTAAACAGTTTCTAATCTCACCAATATCAGCTTGTCTATCAAAATCTCTTAACCAATTATAAAGTGTAATATCACCTTTTATGATATCTGTTGTATTTTGAGGAAAATAACTAATATTTGCTGTTGCACCCCATTTTACTTCTCCACTGTCAGGTTTTATTTTTTCCATTAAAATTTCACATAAAGTTGTTTTACCCGCTCCATTTGGACCAATTAATGCAACTTTATCATTTTTTTCTAACATAAAGTTAATATCTTTTAAAACAACTTCTCCATCATAAGATTTACAAAGGTCTTTCACTTCTAAAACTTCTTTTGAAATAGGTTTCTCTTGCTTAAATACAATTGATGGATCTCTTCTTGAGCTTACTTCAATTGCTGCTATATCAAGTTTGTCAAGTTGTTTTTGTCTTGAAGTTGCCTGTTTTGCTTTAGAAGCATTAGCACTAAATCTTCTAACAAATGCCTCAAGTTCTTCTTTTTCTTTGAGTTTTTTATCTCTTTGTGCATCAGCTTGTTTTGATAGTACAGTTGCAGCTATATACCAATCATCATAGTTTCCTGTAAACTCTCTAATCTTTTTAAAGTCTACATCAAGGATGTGTGTACAAACAGCATTTAAAAAGTGTCTATCATGTGAGATAACAACCATAGTTCCCTCATGATGTTGTAGTTGATTTTCAAGCCAAGCAATAGTTTCCATATCAAGGTTATTTGTAGGCTCATCAAGAAATAATACATCTGGTTTTGGGAACAATACTTGTGCAAGTAAAACTTTAAATTTATCTCCACCTGTAATTGTACTCATAAGGTCATTGTGTTGAGATGCTGGGAATCCAAGAGATTCAAGAATTTTTGTGATTTTTACATCATATTCGTAAGTTGGATCTTCTTCACAACAAATCATCTCTAACTCACCAAGTCTCTCTCCAATTGCATCAGTATATTCTTCCATATACAATTTTTCTTTCTCTTTAATTGCATCATAAAGTCTTTTATTTCCATAAAGAACAGCATCAGCAAGTGTATAGTCTTCATAAGCGAATTGATTTTGACTTAATACGCCAACTTTTTTCCCACTTTGAACTTGTACTTCACCCTCTGTGATATCTTCAACACCACTTAGCATTTTTAAAAATGTTGTTTTACCAGCACCATTGGCTCCAATTAGACCATATCTTTTTCCTGTGTCTAACGATAAGTTTATATCTTGAAATAAAACTCTGTTACCAAATGATTTCTTTAAATTTACAACTTTTACCATAAAATAATTATCCTTTTTTCTTTTCTATTTATTGTTATATTTTCTATTGTATCTAAAATTACCCTAATAACCTATTGATATCATTATAAAGTCCCAATGACATAAGTCCTAACAGTATAACCCAGCCTGATACGGTAAGGTATAATATTGCTTGCTCACTAGGTTTTCTTCTTGCTATAATTTCATAAAGATTAAACATTATATGTCCACCATCAAGTGCAGGAATCGGAAGAAGATTTAATACTCCCAAGTTTACAGAGATAAGTGCTGTAATTGTTAAAAGTGCTACTAAACTTGATTGACTTGCATCACTTATAACTGTACCTATACTTATCACACCACCAATTTCACTACTAGGAACAATTCCTTGAATAAGTTTTTGTATTCCTAAAAATATCATTTTACTAGCTTCTGCTGTTTTATCATAAGCAAATATTATAGATTCAAGTGGAGAATAATGTATTTTGATAAGTTTGGGAGCAGGGGCAATACCAATCATCTTCTTTTTAATTTTTTCTTTAAACATATTTACTGAATCATTAACTTGTGGACGAACTACCAAAGCTTGTATTACATTATTTCTTTTAACATAAAACTTTAAAGAACCTTGAGATTCTTTGATGATTTTACTTAAATCATCCCAAGTTTTAATATCTGTTGTATTTATCCGTACTATCTCATCATTTTTTTGTAATCCAGCTGTAAAAGCAGGAGAGTTTTTTACCACTTTTCCTATAGTTGGTGAGATATGATTATTCCCTAAAAGACCAATAACTATAAAAACAACAAATGCTAATACAAAATTAGCAAATGGACCAGCTAAAAGTATAAGTATTCTTTGCATTGGTGTTTTTGTATTGTAGCTATCACTGTCTTGGTTTGATACAGTTGGATTTAAATCTTCTTGTCCCTTCATCTTTACATAGCCACCAAGAGGGATAAGTGATATAGACCAATCAGTTCCTTTGTATCTTTTTGTAAATAATCTTTTACCAAAACCTATCGAAAAAACGTGTACTTTTACACCAAGAAGTCTTGCAACTGTAAAGTGTCCAAGTTCATGGACAAAAACTAAAATTGATAAAACAATTAAAAATGTTATAAATCCCATTATTTTACCTTTGAAGGAACTTCATATACAAAATAGTCCCTTATATATTCATAGCCAGAGTAGAGTGTTAACGCAACTGCAAGCCATAAAAGTTCAGCTCCAAATGGCCAATTCATTATTAAAAAACCTATGGCTATCATCTGAACAACAGTTTTTATTTTTCCTGCCATTGATGAAGCTACATCTTTTCCCTCTGCTACTGCAACTACACGAAGTCCAGTGATGAAAAATTCTCTTGTAAGTATCAAAAAAATGGCAAATGCACTAGCTCTATCAAGTACAATAAGTCCTATAAATCCTGCAAGAACCAACATCTTATCTGCAAGTGGATCTAAAATACCACCAAGCTTTGTCATCTGATTCCAACTTCTTGCTATATAACCATCAAAAAAATCTGTAACAGAAGCAATCACAAAAATTAATCCAGCAAAATAATCAAACCAGCTAGGGTCCCATCCTTCAAAAAGAGGATTATTTTGATCTATCATAAACCAAAGCATAAGTGGTGCTAAAAGTATTCTAAGTCCAGCTAGTAAGTTTGGTAAGTTTAAATTTTTAGAATTATTCATTATTTTTTAAAAGTTGTCCCACCATCAACAAGTAAAGTACTTCCTGTAATCCAGCTAGCTTCATCACTACATAAAAAGTAACACGCACTAGCTAAGTCCTCAGGTTGCCCCATTCTTCCAAGAGGTGAAAGTTCTGCTGTTTTTGCTGCTACCTCTTCATAGTTTGTAAATGCTTTTAAAGCATCTGTATCAATAGGTCCTCCACTTACAGCATTTACTCGAATACCATATTGCCCAAGTTCAGTTGCTGCATATCTTACCATTGCTTCAACTGCTGCTTTATTTGTTCCATGACCTGCATAGTTTTCAATATAAACAAGGTTCCCTGTTGAACTAAGACTAACCATAGCTCCACCACCATTTTTTTCCATTCTTTTTGCTGCTTGTTGTGAACAACATACAAAAGCATCAACTGTTGCTGTATAAATATTGTTTAAACCTCTTGGTTTAAGTTTCATATACTTACCATATCCACCAACAACAGCACGACCATAAATCATCGCATTTGAGATAAAATAATCAATAGTTTCAAAGTCTTCATCAATTTTGGAAAATAACTCTTTTGCAGTTTCAGGTTCTAAAATATTATATGAATAATATCTAGCTTTGATACTATATTTTGATTCTAAATCAGCTGCAATCTCTTTTGCAACTTCTTCATTTGAGTTATATGTAAAAGCTATATTTATACCCTCTTTAGCAAATCTATAAGCACAAGCTTTACCAATACCTTTTGTCGCTCCTGTAATCACAAGTGTTTTTGACATCTAAGTTCCTTCTATAAAAATAAATTGTATGATTTTTTTGGATTATAGCTAAAAAGTGATTAATATATTATGCTATAATATCAAATGAATAAAAACCATCTACTTACAAAAGATATCAATAGTCTTATCAAACAAATAGCAATTCCTTCAAGTATCGGTATGTTTTTTAATACAATGTATAATGTAGTAGATACTTTTTATGTAGGATTAGTGTCTACAGTTGCTATTACTGCACTTTCTTATAGTTTTATTGTTTACTTTATGTTGCTTTCGATTAGTTTTGGACTATCATCGGCTATCACTGCACATGTAGGTAATTCACTTGGAAAACATAAAATTCATTTAGCAAAAATATTTATCTCAAATGGTATCACTTTTGTTACATTTGTAGCTACAGCTTTGTGTTGTTTAGGATTTATTTTTTTAGAAGATATATTTTCTTTAATGGGTGCAAAAGAGGAAGCATTACTTTTATCCCTTGATTATACTTATATTATACTCATAGGCGTGATACCCATGCTTTTGGGACTTGCTGCAAACGCTGTACTTATAGCAAGAGGAGATACTAAAAGTTATAGGAATACCTTAGTATTTGGATTCTTTATGAACTTACTATTAGACCCACTTTTTATGTATGGATATGGTTTTGTTCCAGCTTTAGGATTTAAAGGAGTAGCATATGCCACTGTTTTTATTCAGTTTATAACTTTTGGATATATTATGGTAAAACTTTATAAAACGACGCTTTTTAATTTTGAGAATCCAAAACTTTTTTTCCCTGATTGTAGAGTATATAAAAAACTTTTAATACAAGCAATTCCTCAAAGCCTCAATATGTTTGTGATGTCATTAGGCACTATGGTAGTGATGTACTTTGTCTCTCAGTATGGCTATAAAAGTGTTGCTGCTTTTGGGATAGGGTATAGAGTAGAGCAAATTATATTACTTCCAATGTTGGGTTTAAATATTGCAGTAAGTTCTATAGTTGCAAATAACTATGGCGCAAAAAATTTTGATAGAATTTATGAAGTAATCAAAAAATCGCTGTTGTACGGATATATTATGAGTGGTATTGGAGTAGTGTTTTTAGCACTTGCAGGTGAATATATAATTATGGTATTTGATAGAGATAGTGAAGTTATTTCTGTTGCATATATCTATGTAGTTATTGAGAGTTTTGTATTTTTTGCATATATTACAATTTTTATATCTAACTCTACACTTCAAGGGATAAAACAACCTTTTGTGATACCATATATAAGTTTTTATAGACAGATTTTTATGCCAGTAATAATACTCTATTTTGTTGTTGATATTTTGAAACTTGATATTGTTTATGTATGGATTGTTTTAGGAGTGATTATTTATAGTGCTGCTTTTTTTATCTATTACTATACAAAAAAGAAGTTATTGGAGTTGGAAACGAGAGTTATAAATCAATAATATTTATTTATTTTTAGGACTTTTACAAAATATAATAGTTTTAGCGATTTTTCCATTTGTAAATACACGATTGCCACCGATTCTCCAACCATCACTTTTTCTTACAACTATATCATCACATAGCAAAGGTTTATTATCTCGAAAATCTTTGAGTAGTTGCGATCTTCTATTTTTTTCATAAAAACCATATATAACAATACCAATAAAAATAATAAGAGTGACATAGATTAATTTTTTATTTGTCATAACAGATATATTATAACAATTGTTTCTTTGATTTTTGATGTATGTAATTTTTTGATTTTCAGGCTATCTTTTATATAATGTATGTTGAATGAACATTGATGCATAAATAGCAAATAAAAATAATAGAATAACTTTTACAAAGTTGATATGAAGTTACCAAGTAATGTAAACCTAGCTTACTGAAGATTCAAAAAATATAAAAGGTATAAAATTGAAAAAAATAGTTTTTGTTATCATTATTGAAGATATATATGACCAAGAAATGTATACGAACTATATCAAACAAGTTGTAAAAATTATTCAGGCACATAATGGTGAATATATAGCTAGAAGCAATAAAATAATACCATTTAGTGGAAACAAGCCTAAAAGATCTATAATTATAGGTTTTAATTCAATGGAAGAAGCAAAAGGTTGCTTTTTCTCAGAAGAATATTTGAAAATAAAACATCTTAGAGAAAAAAGTACAAAATCAAGAGCTTTCTTTATTGAAAATGATTGAGATGTAAAAAATTATTTTTCGTTCCACTTCTTCTGAGCTAAGATGAGCAGGATTTTCATCTTTTGATAATATCAAAGTAGGGGATAGATTGATTTTTTAGGTGGTTGCATTTTATTTGAAAATTTAGAAATAAAAAAGGGAGAGTAAAATTACTCTCCCTTTTTCTATGCTTGTGAAGTTAAATATTATTCAACTTCTGCATCGATGATATCATCATCGTCTTTTTTCTTCTTAGCATCAGCTTGACCAGCACCAGCACCTGCTGCACCAGCGTCACCACCTTCTTTTTTGTACATAGCTTCAGCAAGTTTATGACTCACTTCAGTTAATGTTTTTAATTTCTCTTCAATTTGTTCTTTTGTTGCATTTTCATCTTTTAAAGTTTCTTCTAAAGCAGCAGCTGCATCTACGATAGCTTTCTCTTCATCTTCACTTACAACTCCTTTATTTTCTTCTAAAGATTTTTTAGTTGAGTGAAGCATAGCTTCTGCTTGGTTTTTAGTTTCAATTAACTCTTTTTTCTTAGCATCAGCTTCTTTGTTTGCTTCTGCTTCATTAACCATTTTTTCGATCTCATCATCACTTAATCCAGACGAACCAGAGATTGTGATTTTGTTCTCTTTTCCAGTACCTTTATCTTTAGCAGATACATTTAAAACACCATTCGCATCAATGTCAAATGTTACTTCAATTTGAGGTACACCTCTTGGAGCTGCTGGGATATCTGAAAGTTCAAATGTTCCAAGAACTTTGTTATCTTTTGCAAATTCTCTCTCCCCTTGTCCAACCATAATTGAAACAGCTGGTTGATTATCTTGAGCTGTTGAGAAAACTTGAGATTTTTTAACTGGGATAGTTGTCCCTTTCTCAATAAGTTTAGTCATAACTCCACCTAAAGTTTCAATACCTAAAGATAGTGGTGTAACATCAAGTAAAAGTACATCTTTAACATCACCTGTTAAAACTCCACCTTGGATAGCTGCACCTGCTGCAACAACTTCATCTGGATTTACAGAGTTATTTAACTCTTTTCCAAAGTATTCTTTAACAATTTGTTGTGCTTTAGGGATTCTTGTAGAACCACCAACCATGATAACTTCGTTGATATCACCTTTATCTAGTCCAGCATCTCTCATAGCTACTTTAATATGCTCTAATGTTTCAGAAACTAAATCTTCAGTCATAGAATCAAACTTAGCTCTACTTAATGTTTTTACTAAGTGTTTTGGTCCTGTAGCATCTGCTGTGATAAACGGTAAGTTAATCTCTGTTTCATTTGTAGCACTTAATTCTTTTTTCGCTTTTTCAGCTTCATCTTTAAGTCTTTGGTGTGCCATTTTGTCTTGTGTTAAATCTATACCATTTTCAGCTTTAAATTCTTCTGCTAACCATTTGATAATTCTATTATCGAAATCATCTCCACCTAAGAATGCATTACCATCTGTTGAAAGAACTTCAAATGTACCATCACCAATTTCAAGTACAGTAACATCAAATGTTCCCCCACCTAAATCGTAAACTACAACTTTCTCTTCACCTTTTTTATCTAAACCATATGCTAAAGATGCTGCTGTTGGTTCATTGATGATTCTAAGTACATTTAGTCCTGCAATTGTTCCTGCTTCTTGAGTTGCTTTTCTTTGTGCATCATTGAAATATGCAGGTACTGTAATAACAGCATCAGTTACATCTTGACCTAAGTAAGATTCAGCATCTGATTTTAGTTTTCCAAGAATTTTTGCAGAAATTTCTTGTGGAGTATATACTTTACCATCAATCTCAACTGCTGCTGCACCATTTCTGTTTACTATTTTGTATCCAACTTTATCCATAGCATCTTTTGCATGCTCTTCATCCATCATTAGACCCATAATTCTTTTTATAGAGTAGATTGTTTTTTCAGGGTTTGTGATAGCTTGTCTTTTTGCTGGATCACCAACTAAAACTTCACCTTTATCTGTAAAAGCAACTATTGAAGGAGTTGTATTTTTACCTTCTTTATTTGCTATAATTTTTGCTGCTCCACCTTCGTAAACTGCTACACAACTATTTGTTGTCCCTAAGTCAATTCCTATTGTTGCTCCCATATTGTCATCCTTTTTTATTATTTTGTTTATTAAATTTTATTTTATATTTGTGATAGTTTTTTGACTTTACGGTCATCTTTATTTATTTTTAAAGAGTTAGTTTGCTATTGAAACCATGGCTGGTCTTAAAAGTCTTTCTTTATACATATATCCTTTTTGCATCACTTGTACAATTTGTCCACTCTCTTTATCTTCACTATCTACTTGCATTACTGCATTGTGAACTTGTGGATCAAACTCTTCTGTGTCAACTACACTAATATCATGTTTTTCAAAAGTTGTCATCATATTTTTAATAGTAAGATCAATTCCTTCTTTTAATTTCTCAATTAATTCTTCAGCACTTCCTTCACTATTTGCAGATTGTAAAGCCATCTCTAAAGTATCCATAGTTGAAAGTAAATCTTTTGCAAATTTTTCACTCGCATAATCTATTGCTTGATATTTTTCTTTTTCTAATCTTTTTTTAATATTTTCAAAATCAGCGTGTGTTCTTAAAAACTTATCTTCAGATTCTTGTGCTTTATTTTCTGCTTCTTGAACTTTTGCTTCCATTTTTGCTTTAAACTCTTCATCTAGTGATGCGAATTTTTCACTATCATCAACTACAACTTCTTCTTGTTGTTGTGTTTGTGACTGCTCAGATATCTCTTCAGTTTCAACAATCTCTTCGTTGTTATTTTCTTCTTTGCTCATCTACATAATTCCTTTATAAAAATACTCGTAATCTTTTGATAATTCACCAATAACCAACATCTTATATCTTTTATTTCCTATAACTGTATCATGTGCTATACCCATATAGTTATGTGGTAAAACTTGATTAAGTCCAACCTCTCCACGGAAATATATTCCATTTTCTAATCTATCCATCACATTACCATTTAAAAATCTATTTATATACAGTTCATCAAGGTCATAATCTACACAAAGTCGTAAAAACTCTTTTATGTTTATTACCTCAAAGTCTTTATTAAAAAGATATTTATCTAGTTCTGTGTATAAATCAGTTGCACCAACTTGCTTTGATACTTCAAGCACATTAATTGCTTCAAGTCCACACATATCAGTTAAAAATTTATACAAAGGGTTGTTGTACTTAATAGTTATAGAAAATGAACTAAACTCTAAAAGTAAATAAAGGTTTTCTATATTTAAAACTCTATTTAGCACTTGAGTTTGTTGCTCTTTTAAAAATACTGTTAATCCTATTTTTTTCGATAAGATATTTAGTTTGTCATAGTCAATTTGTTCAAGGTTTATATTTAATCTACCAGCCCAGTACTCTTTTAATGCTTCTGTTGTAGGCGTTCTTCCACTACTTGCATGTTCTTGAGCAAGATAACCCTCATCCCCTAACTTTTTAAAGTAACCTCTAATTGTAGCAGGTGAGTAAGCTATATCATACATACTTTTTAACTGTCCAGAACCTATAGGTTCAAGATGCTCTATGTAAGCTCGTATAATAGAATCCAATAAAAACTCTTTTTTATCAATCATTTACTTATAACCATTTTTTACTAATTTGGCACTTCAAATATCTGAGTGCTAACAAAATTATACCAAATGAGTGAATGAATGTCAAGTATTGTGGAGTAAAAAAATACAAAATTGGCAAAAGACTAATGTGAGTGCTAATTTTAAAGGCTTAATTTAGAAAAAAAAGGGATATTTTATAATCTATATAATACAATAACGGATGAATTTTTTATATCCTGATGTATTTTATATGATGCTTATCCCTTTGATATTGTTAATAGTTTTAGTATTAACATCAAAAAATAATATGGACAAATACTTTTCAAAAGAGATTTTGAGTAAATTAACAGTAGGTGGAAAGGTTTTAGATAAAAACACTAGAAATGGTCTTTTATTTATAACGCTTATATTATTTATCATAGCTCTTGGACGACCTGTGGTAGATAAAAAAGAACAAGATATTAAACAAAAACTTATCCCGATAGTAGTAGCACTCGATGTATCAAAATCAATGATGGCAACAGATATCTATCCAAATAGAATCTCTTTGGCTATTCAAAAATTAAAAGAGATTATTAAACTTTCGCAAAATACAACTATAGGAGTTTTACTTTTTGCAAAAGATTCTTTTGTATTAAGTCCTGTGACTGAAGATTTTATCTCATTGAAATATATAGTAAATAACATAGATACAAGACTCAATTTTCCAAATGGTTCAAATATTTTTGCAACACTAGAAGCTACAGCATATATGCTTGAAGATTTTGGGGCAAAAAATATGATAATATTAAGTGATGGTGGTAACAGCAAAGATTATGTAAAAGAGATAGAATATGCAAATGATAAAAATATTGCAATATATTCTATAGGACTAGCTACTACAAAAGGTGCTCCTATACCTAGTAAAGAGGGATATTTGACAAATAACAATGGAGATATAGTAACAGTAAGACTTAATGAATCCATCAAAAATCTAAGCCTAGAAACTAAGGGTGGCTATATAGATTTTAGTTTGGATAACAGTGATGTAAAAGCAATCCTAAAAAGGATAAATACTCAGTCTAAAAAAGAGGAATTATCAGTTAAAAAGTTTAAAACATATACTGAGTTGTTTTATTATCCTCTTGGGTTAGGGTTGTTTGTATTGCTTTTAGCATTGAGTTCAATTCCAAGTAGAATATTTAAGAAAAATGTCTCTACTGCGATATTGTTGAGTTTTATATATTTTATACCAACACAAACAAAAGCAGAGATATTTGAATTTAAAAATATAGAAAATGCAAATAAATTTTATAAAGATAAAAAATACAAAGAAGCGAGTGATGAGTATAGAAAACTCTCAAAAACTCCACAAAGTTTTTATGACTTGGGAAATGCACTTTATAAAGATGGAAAATATAAAGAAGCCTTAGATATATATTCTAAAGTAGTAACAGATGAAGATACACTAGAAGCGAAAAAATTACATAATATTGGAAATAGTTATGTAAAACTTAACAATTTAGAAAAAGCAAAAGAGTTTTATGAAAAAGCTTTGAAAGTAAAAGAAGATAAAGAAACACGAGAAAATTTAGATATAGTCAATAAAGAGTTAAAAAAACAGAAAAAACAAGAAAAACAAAATCAAGATAAGCAAAATAAGAAAAATCAAGAACAAAAAGAAAATGAACAAGAAAAGCAAGATAAAAATAAACAAGAAAATCAACAAAATAAAAAGAATCAACAAGATAAAGAAAAACAAAATCAAGAAAGCAAAAAAGAGCAACAAGAAAATCAAGATGAAAAAAAAGAGAAAAAACAAGGAAAGAAAGAACAATCTCAAAGTAAACAATCACAACAAACACAATCAGATGTAAAGAAAGAAGAGATGTCAGATATGGAAGAGAAAAAGTGGATGAAGCTTTTGGAGGGGGGAAATACCCCGATACTGCTAAGAAAAGCAGATACGAAAAAGGAGAGCAAAGTAGATGAAACTCAACCTTGGTAAAATATGTTTAATAATAGTAATACCATATTTTTTATATGCAAAAGTGGTATTAAATGCACCCAATAGTTTCTATCAAGGTGATAGTGTCGAGTTTTCAATAAGTGCAAATGGACAAAATATTCAACTCCCTAAAATAGAAAAAATAGATGATTTTTTAGTACAAAGTTTAGGGACATCAACACAAACAAATATCATCAATGGACAACGAACTGATAAATATATAAAAACATATAGTTTCACTCCAAATAAAAGTATAACAATACCTACTTTTGAAGTAAAGATAAATGGAAATATTGAAAAAACACAATCAAAACAAATTGTTATGCAAAAAGTAGAAAAAACAGTTTCTGATGATTATAATTTGGATATAGCTGTTGATAAAAAGAAAGTATATGTAGGGGAAGCTGTTAAATTTACGCTTCTTTTTAAATACAAAAAAGATTTAAATATTATAGGTTTAGAATTTGCAAAACCAAAATTTGAAGACTTTTGGGTGAAAGAGTTAAAAGCAAATGAAAATTTACCTGTAGATACAGAGTACACTTATCAAAAATTAGAATATATATTGTTCCCTCAAAAAAGCGGAAAACTAACTGTAGGACCTCTAAAAATAGAAGCAGTAACTTCGCAAAGCAGATATAGAAATAGTTTTTTTGTAACAGAACCAACCAAACGGACAAAAATTTATTCAAATACAGTAACTCTAGATGTGGAAGCGTTACCAAAAAATGTAAAACTCATAGGAGATTTTGAGATATCATCAACTATTGATAAAAATAAAATAGACGAAGGTGAAGCTGTGTCTTATAAAGTTACTATTAAAGGGAGAGGAAATCTTGATGATATAGATGAGTTACAATTAGATATTCCTCATACAACTATTTATGATAATCCATCAGAAAAAAAATACACTATGAAAAATGATACCTATGGTGGAGTATATACAAAAGTTTTCTCTATAGTTCCTACGCAAAATTTTACAATACCACCAATCTCTTTAAAATATTTTGATAAAAGAAATACCACAGTAAAAGAGATCAAAACAAAAAGTTATGATATTGAAGTGAAGCAAAAAGAGAAAAAAACAACACAATTAGAAGTGAACTCAGAAGATAAGAGTACACTTCAATTAAAAGATAATATGCAAACAGTACAAATATCAAATAAAGAAAAAATATTTTATTTTATTGCAGGTTTAGTGTTGGGAATTATTATCACTATTGTTGTAGGGATAGTACTTAAAAATAGAGGTAAAACAAAAGAGGATATCCCTTTTATAAAACAAGTCAAACAAATAAAAACACCAGATGAACTCTTGAAAGTATTGGTTGCTTTTATTAATATTGATGAAGATTTAGATAAAATGATATTTAAACTTGAAGTTGGTGTAGAGATGGTTGAATTTAAAATTATGAAAAAAGAGATTATAGCTATTTTAAACGAATTTGATAAAAAGGGTATAAAATTAGATACAAAATTTTAATAACTTTAGTACTGTTTACACAAAGTTTTGCAGTACAGTTTCAATGGGGTGAAGCTGTATTTGCAAATATAACACAAGATAAAGTAGATGAAGTTATAAAAGAATATGTAGATAAAAACTATCCCAAAAAAGTGGCACTTTACAAACAACATCTAA
Organism: Arcobacteraceae bacterium; assembly: GCA_963667095.1. Lineage (GTDB taxonomy): Bacteria > Campylobacterota > Campylobacteria > Campylobacterales > Arcobacteraceae > JAIOSF01. The sequence continues at coordinate 1,419,058 of OY762960.1, forward strand.
AAGAAATCAAAAAGCAAAAAATAGCAAAATATTCTGATGTTACTTTTGTTAATAACAATTTAATGTGGCAAGACAACGAAGCTACCGTTTCAAAAAAATTAAATATTTTAGAGTCTAAAATATATTGTCAAGATTTGATTTTGGCGAATAGAAAAGACTGGAGAGTACCTTTGTATGATGAGCTTTTAGAGTTAGTTGATTATGGTAAAGTGAATCCTGCTTCTATTGATACAATACAATATATAAAACCAACAAAATATTGGACACTTTCAAAAAACATAAAACAACCAACAGAGTTTTGGTATGTTGATTTTCAAGAAGGTATCACCAATTTTGAATCAAAAATGGTAAGAAATAAAATAAGATGTGTAAGAGATATATCTAAAAAAGCTGGTGAGTATTGATGAAGAAAAGTATATTTATAATTTTATTAAGTAGTTTACTTTTTGGTTCACATTTTGAGAAAAGTCAAAATATAGTAATAGATAAAGAACAAAATATTATGTGGCAAGATACTCTTGAAGTAGGGCAGTATATAATAGAAGATATCACTATGGCAAGAATTTATTGCGAAGACTTGATTTTAAATGCGTATGATGATTGGCAGATGCCTACTATAAAACAACTGCAAACTATTATTGATGTGGAGCAACAAAAAGTAGCTATAAAAAAAGAGTTTGAATTTACAAAGTCATCTAACTATTGGTCCAATAGTTCTCATCAAGAAAGAAGAGATAGTTTTTGGTATGTAAATTTTGAAACAGGAAAAGTAAACTATACAAACAAAAATACAAAGCAAGTAGTACGATGTATAAGGGATATAAAATGATTTTACGAGTTCTTTTTATTATATCTTTGCTTTGTATCTCTATAATGGCAAATCCCTATAAAGATTTAGATGAAAATAGTAAATTAAATGTGATGGTCAATTACTTTTTAAATGAAGCAATACAAAAACAATTACCACCAAAACCAATAAAAGAAGAGTTACAAGATGATGGTGCTATTTTAGACCCTATAAAATATGAACAATACTTTAACTATATCCAGAGATTAAAAGCTATACGAGAAAGTAGAATTGATGAGCAAAAAAAGATAGATGAAAAATATGCGGGGCAAATAGCATTTTATAATTCTAAAATCAAAAACTTGAAAAAATTTTATAAAAAATCAGAAAATTTAAATCCAATATTACAAAGTAGTATCAATAAAGCTTTTAAAGTAGTATATGGAAACCCAAAATTAAAAGAACCAAAATACAATGAAACAACTGGTGAATTTGAAGTTTTATTATATGCACAAAAAATTTATAATGTAGATATATTTACACCTAAAAAAGTGTTATTTAAAATTTCAAAAAGTGATTTAGATAGTTTTTTTGATGAATATTCAGATGCCTTTGTAAATGTTGTATTTCAATATGATAAGAATCTGTTAATTTATGATGGTATAATAATACGATATAAATCAAAAGACTATAAAGGTGTCTTTGTAAACAAGGTCAATAATGGAATTAAACTAAATATAAAGATTAATGATGATATATTTCGTTTGAAAAAATTATAATATAAATATTTTAGGATAGAGAATGAAGAAGATAGTATTTGGATTGTTAGTGTTAAGTTCTTTGAGTTTTGCAACAACATATTTTGCTAAAGTAGAACCTGTAAACAGTTATAACATAAAATCAAGTGTGAGTGGAAAAGTAATTTTTGCAAATAGTGCATTAGAATCGAAAACCATAAAAGATGAAACAGTAGTTGTTAAAATAGATGATAGTGTCAATAAAATAGATTTAGAACAATCAAAATTAAAATTGGAAAATTTAAAAGTGATTCATGCCCTAGAAGTGGATACTTTAGAAAGATTTAAAAAAGTTTCTTCAAAATCAAAATTTGACAGAGACAACCAAAAAATAGTTATCTTAAACACGGCATCAAGCATCAATGATCTTGAAACAAAAATTGCTACTTTAAAAGATACAATAAAAAATAAAAACTTGACACAAAAAAATAGTTATATCTATGATGTAGCTGTTGAAGTTGGGGATTATGTGACACCTGGTACTTTACTTTACACAGCAATGGATTTAACTAAAGGAAAAGTAGAAATATTTATCCCTATTGATGAAGCACAAAAAATTCAAGAAAAAACTATTTTTATTGATGATAAAGAATCTCAGTTAAAGATAGCAAAACTTTATGATGTAGCAGACACTAAACATATCTCTTCTTATAAATGTGAGATAATGATTCCTAAGCCTGCTTCTTTTTCAAAGTTAATTAAAATAGAATTTAAATAATTTAGAATACTTAATTTGACTCATCTTGAACTTTTGCGAACCCATAAGGCTGTACGGCAGCTAACAGCTGTACAGTTTATAGCCTATTTTGGAGCATGGTTTTCAAATGTAGCTATCTATACAATGCTTGTGCAGTTTGATGCAAGTGCTTTTATCATAGCAACCGTGACTGCTTTTCATTTTTTACCAGGGGTAATACTTTCCCCATTTAATGGTTCAATTGTAGATAGAATAGAGATAAAAAAGCTTATGTTGATACTTTTAGCAACTGAGATGATTATGACATTGTCATTTTTATTTATCAATAGTATTGATGATGTTTGGCTTTTGATGTTTTTTCTTTTTATAAGAATGGGAAGTGCTTCTATATTTTTTACAACAGAGATGACACTTTTGCCAAATTTATTAAGTGGTGAAGCACTTGTAAAAGCAAATGAGATACACTCTATGATATGGTCTTTTACTTTCACTGCAGGAATGGCACTTGGTGGAGTTGTAGTGAGTATGCTGGGTGTGAAAGCATCATTTATTATTGATGGGGCTTTTTTTCTTGTAGCTATTTTGATACTTTCACGAATAGATTTTAATGTGGAGATGGAAAAAGTCACTCATAGCATTTTACAAACTATAAAAGATGGTTTTACTTATCTTAAAAACAATAAATATCTTTTTCATTATATGTTTTTACACTCAACAGTTGGATTTACTATATTTGATACAATAGTCACTTTACTAGCTGACCAGAAGTATAAATATGTGATAGCAGTTCCTTTAGCTATAGGATTTACAAACGGTATTCGAGCTTTAGCTTTGATGATTGGACCATTTTTTATAAGTCATTGGATTACAAAAGAAAGATTGTTTTATATGTTTTTAGCACAAGGTGGTGCTATTATTTTATGGGCATATTTACAGTATGATTTTTATTTAGGGCTTTTTGGAATGTTTTTAGTTGGACTTACTACAACAACTATTTGGTCTTATACTTATACGATGTTACAAGAAGAGGTTGAAAAAAAATATTTAGGCAGAGTATTAGCATATAATGAGATGATTTTTATGCTCTCTACTGTTCTTACAACATTTTTTATTGGATTAATGGCATCTTTAGTATCATTAAATATAATTACAATGCTATTAGGTATGGCATTTATAGCAGTAGCATATTATTATAAAAGGGTATTTTTATGAGTTTAGATTTAACTATGGATAATATAGAGATAAGAGTTTTACTTCTTGCTTTGTATAAAAAACAAGATGACGAGAGTTTTAGTGATGTTCTTGGTGTTATGGAAGAGGGTAGGGTATTTACTAAAAAAGTAGGTAAAAAATATTTGAAGAAATTACGAGAGTTAAATTATATTACAGAGGATAGTTTGACTATAGTTGGAATAGAAAAAGCAAAAGAAGTAGAAATGGAGTTTAAAGTTTAAACTTTTTTTGGTATAATCCGTTTCTTAAAATGCAGATGTGGTGGAATGGTAGACACGCGGGCTTGAGGGGCTCGTGCTTAACGGCGTGTGAGTTCAAATCTCATCATCTGCACCATTATTCAAAACTTCATAATTCAAATTTTTTATTTATCTTTTTTAAAACTCTAAATAATGTTCTCCCCATCTAAAAACTTATGTTTTATATATTCAATTTTAAGTTAACCAAATAAGTTTTTAGTTATAATCAATTAATAACAATGATTATGATTATATAGTCAAGATGTATTAGTTTAATTAAAGTAAAGTAGTAATATGAAGTATAATTTAGATACACAAAAAATAGCGAATAATTTAGAGTTTGATTTAGAAGATGTGGAAATGCTTCTAGGTGTTTTTTTAGAAAGTACAAAAGATTTATTAATCTCATTACAAACTTCAATAGAAAATAACGATTATGAAAACATTGCAAGAGCTTCTCATTCAATTAAAGGAAGTGCTGCAAACCTTACTTTAATGGATATTTCAGAAATTGCAAAAGAGCTTGAAACGAGTGCAAGAAATAAGTTAACAATAAATTATCAAGAAAAACTTGATAGTTTAGAAAAATTAATAAATAATATATAGTTAATGAAAAATCCAAAAATACTTATTGTGGATGATATGCCAGATGTACGACTTCTTATAAAATTAACTTTACAAAAAGTTGGAAACTATGAATTTTTTGAGGCAGAAAATGGCTTGAAAGCTCTTGAATTAGCTCCTCTAATATTACCTGATATTATTTTAATAGATGCTATTATGCCTGTGATGGATGGCTTTGAAGCTATTGAAAAATTGAGAGCTGATGAAAAAACAAATAATATTCCAATTTTAATGATAAGTTCGCTTGATACTAAAGATGAAAAGGTAAAAGCTTTGAATTCTGGAGTAAGTGACTTTATATCAAAACCTTTTGATACGATTGAATTAACGATTAGAGTGAACTCTCTTATTCATCTCTATATGCAATTTAATCAAAAAAAATCTGAACTAGAAGAGATTAATTCTAATCTTGAATTTAAAGTACAAGAGATGCTTGAAAATAGGATAGAAGATATAAAACTAGCTTCTATAGGGCAAATGGCAGCTGGTATGACACATGAGTTAAATACACCTGTTTCTTTTATGAAATCAAATTTAGAACTATTGCAGTTTGACATAGAAGAATTAGAAAATAATTATAAAATCAAACAATCTATGCTAGCAACTATTGATACTTTGAATAATGGTATTTCAAGACTTCGAAGTATTATTGATACAACTAGAGAAATATCCAAAAAAGGTGGAAAAATAAAAGAAACTCATAATTTGTATAATTCTTTGATTTTTGCTTTAAGAATGGTATTTAACCGTTCTAAGCATCTTATGCCAATTTATATTAATAATATAGAATTTACTTTGGATTTAGATCAAGATTTTGAAAAATATATGGTTGATATAATTAAAGAGCATATCGAACAAGTATGGATTATTATTCTCAATAATGCTTGTGATGAATTTGAAAATTCAACTTTAGGGTTTAATGATAGAAAATTAGATATTACCATGTCTATTGACAATGATTATGTGATTACTAAGTTTAAAGATAATGCGGGAGATGGAATAAAAGAAGATATGTTATCAAAAGTTTTTGAGGCATTCCAAAGTAGTAAAGTAGGTTCAGGTATGGGTATTGGACTTAATATAGCAAAAGATATTATAGTACAGCACAGGGGTAATATTTGTGCATATAATGAAGATAACTGTGCTGTGTTTGAAGTAAAACTATTATTGCACCCCTTCTAATATAAACGAAAGTAATAACTAAAATGAAAAATTTGTACAGTAAAATCACTATTTTATATGTTGAAGATGATATATCCGTAATAGCATTTGTTAAAGTGTTATTTAAACAAAAAGGGATAGTAAATGTAACTTATGCCAGCAATGGACAAGAAGCTTATACATTATATGAAAAAAATAGATATGATTTAGTTATCACAGATATGATGATGCCAATTATGAATGGTTTCGAACTTATTGAAAAAATCAAAAAAATAGAATCCCATCAAGTTATTATGATGGTAACAGGATTGGATAATAAAGAAGATCTCATCAAAGCTATTGAATTAAGAGTGAATTTTTTTGTAGAAAAGCCCATTAATCCACAAAAATTTTCTGCTATTTTATGTGATGGATTATCTCAAGTTTATCAAAGACAGCAATTAGCACTTTCAAATTTATTATTAGAACAATATAGAGTGACTATTGATGAAAGTACAATTTTATCAAAAACAGATTTAGATGGTTTTATAACTTATGCGAATAAAGAGTTTTGTAGAGTTTCAGGATACACACTTGATGAATTAATTGGAAAAACTCATTCCATAGTAAGACATCCTGATATGCCGCAAGCAACTTTTAAAGATTTATGGAAAACTATCAAGTCAAAACAAATATGGAAAGGAAAAATTAAAAATAGAGCAAAAAATGGCTCTTACTATATAGTTGATGCACTTGTTATGCCGCTTTTAGATGTCAATGGAGATACTATAGAGTATATTGCCATAAGACATAATATAACAGATTTGGAAGATTATAAAGAGTTATTAAGAAAAGAACTTATCCTTACTACAAAAGGACTTGATGAAAAAGTACATCAAGTAAAAGAGTATGAAAAAGCAATAGATGAAAGTGCCAGTTTTTCAAGAACAAATTTAGATGGAAAAATTACTTATGTAAATAATAAGTTTTGTAGTATTAATGGTTATACAAAAGATGAACTCATTGGAAAAAGTCATAATATACTACGAGATCCTAGTGTACCAAAAGAGTTTTTTACAAATATGTGGAAAACTCTTAAGGAGAAAAAAGTTTGGAAAGGTATCATAAAAAATAGAGCTAAAAATGGTGAAATAAAGTATATGGATACAGCAATTATCCCTATTGTACAAATAAGTGGAGATGTTGTTGAATATATGAGTATTAGGCATGAAGTAACAGAACTAATAGCATTACAAAAAGAGATTGAAGATACTCAAAGAGAGGTTGTTTTTACAATGGGTGCTATTGGTGAAACAAGAAGTAAAGAGACGGGAAATCATGTAAAAAGAGTTGCAGAGTATTCTTATCTTTTAGCAAAACTTGTTGGACTTGATACGGAGCAAGCAGAACTTATAAAAATGGCTTCTCCTATGCATGATATAGGTAAAGTAGGAATACCTGATGCAATTTTAAATAAACCTGCTAGACTTGATTTTGAAGAGTTTGAGATTATGAAACAGCATGCTGAACTAGGATATGAGATGTTAAAAGGTTCTAACAGAGAAATCTTAAGAACTTCTGCAATTATTGCACATGAACATCATGAAAGATGGAATGGGCAAGGTTATCCAAAGAAAATAGCAAAAGAAGAGATACATATAGCAGGTAGAATTACAGCTATTTGTGATGTCTTTGATGCTTTAGGAAGTGATAGATGTTATAAAAATGCTTGGGACTTAGAAAAGATATTAGATTTTTTCAAAGTTGAAAGAGGAGAACATTTTGACCCTCAGTTAGTAGATTTATTTCTTGAAAACCTTGATAAGTTTTTAGAAATACGAGATCAATATGTTGATGTTTAAGAGATAGGGAGAGTGTTTTGAAAAATAGAGTTTATATTTTAGTTATTTTACTAATATCAGTTATAGTTACAATCTTTTTATATCTAGAAACAAAATCAAGAATAGATGTCCTTAAAACTAAAACAAAAAAGATACATAAAGGACAAATTAATTCTGCCATTAATCAATATAAAGCATCAAATAAATTTATTTTTGACAGTATTATTAATGATGATGAGGTATTGATTTTACAAAAAAAAGCTTTAGAAAGTAAAAGTGAAGAAGAACAAGATATTTATAGAAAAGCATTGCACAAAAAATTAAAGTATCTTTATTCACATTTAAAAGAATATGGTGTGAAACAATTACATTTTCATTTTCCTGATGCAACAAGTTTTTTACGATTTCACAAACCAAGTAGATATGGAGATGATTTAACAAACATACGATACTCTATTGTAGTCGCAAATCGTGATTTAAAACCAGTTTTTGGATTTGAAGAGGGAAGAATTTTTAATGGATATAGGCTTGTTTATCCACTTTTTTATAAAAAAGAGCATATAGGTTCTGTTGAGATTAGCATAGGTTTTGATGCTATTAATAAAATTTCATTAAAAAACTATCATACTTTTCAATATATGGTATTAAATAAGAATGTCGTTGAAAATAAAGTTTTTAGTGGTGAGAAAAAAAATTACGATAAAAGTCTTATAAGTAATCAGTTTTATCATGAAATAAATTCTTTTTCAAACTATAAAAGTGGTTTTTTAAATAATGAAAAAAGAATTACGATAAATACTTTTATCGAAATAAATGAACAATTACAAAAAGAGATTACTAATAAAGAACTACTTGAATATAAAAATATTGTTAAATTTATAAAAGTTGATGAAATATATTATTTTGTAAGTTTAATGCCTATTAATAATATACAAGATAAAAATATTGGATACATTATTTCATATGACTATTGCGAATGTGTACAAGATATGTATAATGAATTTTATATGAAAGTAGTATTGGTAGTTATTTTATTAATAGTGATTTTCTTTTATATATTTAAACAGCATCAATCAAAAAGAAAGCTAAAAGAAATTACAGAGATTGCGAACGAAGAACGAGATAATGCGATGGCATCGTCAAAAGCAAAAGCTGAATTTTTAGCAAATATGAGTCATGAGATACGGACACCATTGAATGCAATTATAGGATTTATTGATATCTTAAAAGAGGAAAGTAGGGGACGAAAATCAGAGCAATTTGTGGATGTTATTAAAAGTTCTACCATGGGATTATTAGAAATTATTGAAGATATTTTGGATTTTTCAAAAATAGAGAGTGGTAAATTAATGATTGAAAAAATTGATTTTAATGTAAAAGATGAATTAAGTGTTCTTGAAAATATATTTTCAGGAAAATGTTTTGAAAAAAATTTAGACTTTCGCTTAGAATTTGAAAAAAATGTTCCTGATATTATCAATACAGATTTATTTCGATTGAAACAAGTGTTGTTAAACCTTGTAAGCAATGCTGTAAAGTTTACCCCAGATGGTGAAAGAATTAGGGTTAATATTGGTTATGAAGATAAAGAATTAACTGTTAGTGTACGAGATAATGGGATAGGTGTTTCACAAGATAAACAAGAGCATATTTTTGAAGTATTTAATCAAGAAGATAGTTCAACAACAAGAAAATATGGTGGTACAGGACTAGGGCTATCAATCAGTTATGAATTAGTTAAATTATTAGGTGGAGAATTGAAACTTCATAGTGAAGTTGGGATTGGTAGTGAATTTTATTTTTCTATACCAATTACACTAGGATCTAAAGTATTAAAACAAACAAACGATACTATTTTAAGGGATACTTTTCATTCACAGTTAGTATTAGTTGTTGAAGATAATCTTTCAAATCAAATGCTTATGGAGATATTGTTAAAAAAATTGAATTTACAATATGAAATTGCAAATGATGGACTTGTAGCAATCAATAAGTTTAAACAAAAAAAATTTGATATCGTTTTGATGGATGAAAATATGCCAAATATGAATGGTATAGAAGCAACAAAAAGTATTTTAAAATATGAGCAAGAGAAAAATTTACCACATACTCCAATCATTGCTTTGACAGCAAATGCACTCAATGGAGATAGAGAAAGATTTATAGAATCTGGAATGGATGAGTATTTAAGTAAACCAATAAATTTAGAAAAACTGAAAGAGGTTTTATCTCGATTTTTAACTACGGTTACTGAATGAATAATTTAAAAATAAAAACAAAGTTATTACTACTTTTTATAGTAATAAAAATTATACCTTTACTAATTTTATCGTATATTGCAATAGAAGGTGCAATGGCATTAAGTAATTATTTTGAAAATACTACAAAAAGTACTTTTACTAATAGTAAAAATATTATTAAAAACACGGCACAAAGTTCCATAGAAGATAGTATTAAAGAGTTAGACAGCAAGTCACAGGTTTCATTAGAAAGACTCACTTACGAGGTTGCAAATAACATTGCAGCGTTTTTGTATGAAAGAGATAAAGATTTATTATTTTTATCACAGTTATCATTAAATGAAGAGATATTAGAAAATTTTTATAATATTAAAACTTCTCCTATCTCAGTACATGGAGAGTATATTTATGATGATACACAAAATATCTGGAGATTAAAAGATACTGTTACAAAAGATGTAGCTAAAATAAAAGCATCATTAAAAGATAATGAAAAAGAATTTAATATAAATCAAAAAGAGAATATAGTTTATAAGAACATACCTATATATAAAGAGATACAAGTGATTGGTTTAGATGGGCGTGAAAAATATAAAGCATCTTCTATCAATAAGAAAAAAATTGATGTATCTCATAAAGAGGAAACATATTGTAAAGCAGAAGATTATTTTGCAAAGATTCAAAAGCTTAAAAAAGGTGAGATATATGTATCTCAAGTAATTGGTGAATATGTTGGCAGTAAAATTATAGGTACATTTACCAAAGAAAAAGCACAAAAAGTACATATAGAATTTGAACCTGAAAAGTATGGGTATGCAGGAAAAGAAAACCCTGTAGGAAAAAGATTTGATGGAATTATAAGATTTGTGACACCTATATATAAAAATGGAGTCAAAACAGGTTATGTTGCTTTTGCTTTAGACCATAGGCATATTATGGAGTTTAGTGATAGTTGTAATCCTTTACAAAATAAACCAAAACAAGATATATCAGATGCAAGTTCTGGAAACTATGCTTTTATATGGGATTATAAAGGAAAGAATATCTCCCATGCAAGAGATTATTTTATAGTTGGTTATGATAAACATACAGGTGAAAAAGTCCCTGGCTGGTTGAGTAATGATGTAGCTAAAAAATTTGAAGAATCAAAAGAAACAGATTTGAATACTTTTTTACAAACATATCCACAGTTTGAAGAACAGTCATTACAAAAAAAACCAAATATTGAACAAATCAAAAAAGGGCAGATAGGACTAGATTGTAGATATTTGAACTTTGCACCTCAGTGTAAAGGCTGGATGGAGCTTACACAAAATGGCGGTTATGGTTCTTTTGTGCTTTTTTGGAGTAATGTATGGAAGCTTACTACAGCTGCCACAATTCCATACTACACAGGGCAATATGGGAGTTCCAAAAGAGGATTTGGATTTGTGACTATGGGTGCAAATGTCGATGAATTTCATGCTGCTGCAACTAGAACAAAAGATAAAATAGATATTGTTATGAAAAATCAAATAGAAAATATGAAAAAAGAGATTGATGAGAATAGAAATAGTATAGAAAAGTATATAAGTAATATTATTCAAGATTTGACAGTGATAACTTTTATTATGATTGTTATTGTGATTATTATAGCTATTTGGATGTCTAATGTAATTACGGAAAAGATTGAAAAATTATTGATTGGGACAAAAGAATATGCAAAACATAACTTTAATTATAAAATAGACATTACATCAAATGATGAGATAGGAAAATTAGAAAAATCTTTCAATGATATGGCTTATGAGATCAAAACTCTTATAGATAAGCAAAAGAGCTATAGTACTTTACTTGAAATAAAAGCAAAAGAAGCAGAAGAAGCATTAGCAGTGAAAAGTAATTTTTTAGCATCTATGAGTCATGAAATACGAACACCTTTAAATTCTATTTTAGGATTTTTACAGTTACTACAGGAAAAACATTTAGATAAAGAGAGTGCGAATTATTTAAAAATTATGGAAAGTTCAGGTCAAAATTTATTGGCAATGGTAAGTGATATATTAGATTTTAGTAAAGTTGAGAATGATAAAATAGAATTAGTCTATGAGAAGATTAATCCTTATGAAAAGTTTGTTCAGATTGCAAAGTCTTTTGATGCTAATACAAAAAATAAAAACATACAATTTAATATAAATATAGATCAACATTTATCAAAATGCATTCAATTAGATATTTTTAGAACATCACAAGTTTTAAATAATTTACTTTCAAATGCTATTAAGTTTACCCCAAAAAATGGAATAATTTCATTTAGTATAGAATATAGAGAAAAGAATCATGAAATTTTTGTCTGTATTGAAGACAATGGAATAGGTATCTCACTGGAAAATCAAAAGAAAGTATTTGAACCTTTTTCTCAAGAGGATAGTTCAACTACAAGAGAATATGGTGGGACAGGACTTGGTTTGGCAATCTCTTCAAAACTCATCAATTTAATGGGTGGAGAGTTGAAACTAGAGAGTCAAAAAGGAAAAGGCTCTAAATTTTATTTTGTTATCCCTTTGAAAGAATGTAATAGTTGCATAATTCCACAAACTAATAATTTAACTTTAAAACCTATTTTAGAAACTAATCAATTTAAGTTAAAAAAAATACTCTTAGTTGAAGATGATAAAACAAATCAGATGTTTATGGAAATTTTATTGAAAAAACTAGGCTTAGACTTTGACATTGCTAATGATGGAGTTGAGGCTATAGAAAAATTCAAAAAAGAAAAGTATGCTTGTATTTTAATGGATGAAAATATGCCAAAAATGAATGGAGTTGAAGCAACAAAATGCATTATTGAGTATGAAAAAGAGCATGAACTTGTTCATACTCCAATTGTAGCAGTAACAGCAAATGCTTTAAAAAATGATAGAGAAAGATTTTTAAGTGTAGGTATGGATGAGTATATAACAAAACCAGTAGATAAAGAAAAATTAAATTTAATTTTATTAAATTTTTTAAAATAAAGTATGGAATATAAAAGATGAAGTTACTGAACATAGATAATAAAAGTATAAAGTTTATAGTTGTTTGTCTAGCGATAGTTTTATTTAGTATTTTATTATATGGCGTTTATTTAAGGAATGAAGATACCCGCCTTTCTCAAATACAGCTTTCTTTAGAGCAAAACTTTATAGAAAATAAAAATATAACAGTTGCCTTAAATAGTATTTATAGAAGTGCAATTACAAACTATGAACAATTAGAGCAAAGTTATACTAGTTCTTTAATAGATACAAATAATTTAGAACTGATGTGTCCAAATGATATTATGATAGAAAAGATTAAAAGTTTTATATTAAAAAAAATAGAACTCATAGAATCTATTAAAGAATCTAATACATTTATCAATAAATCATTGCAATATAATAAAAAATATCTTGTTAGTGTTTTTAGAGACTTAGATGTACACCACAATGACATATTAAAGTTTTATAGAAAATTAGCAAGAAAAGTGATAGACCTTTCGTACGAGATTAAGCAGGGGAAAGATCTCACATTAGATAAATATAAAAATACTTTAGATAGATTAAAAAAAATAAAATTAAATGGAAAACAAGCACAAAATAGAGATCAATTATACTCTGTAGGATTAGGAATTTATGAAAATACAATAGTGATGTTAAAAAATATAGAAAAACTTAATATCTTGGAAGAACAGTTAAATACATCATATATTAAAAAACGAGAGAATATTGCTCAAAAGCGTCATAATTTAAAGAAGTATGCTGCAACAATACAAATAAGTATTTTAGTAATACTGAGTATTTTGATTTTTTTAATATATAAACTTTTAAGAATAGAACAAGTGTATAAAGAAGAACAAAAAAGATTACAAAAGTTTATTAATAAATATGTTATATATTCAACGACAGATTTAAAAGGAGTGATAACAAGTGTAAGTCATGCTTTTTGTGAAGTGTCTGGATATAGTAAAAATGAGTTAATAGGACATACTCATAATATATTAAGACATCCAGATACGCCAAATAGTAAGTTTAAAGATATGTGGTCAACAATAATATCTAAAAATATTTGGAATGGTACTATACAAAATTGTAAAAAAGATAAAAGTGCCTATTGGGTAGATATAGTTATAGAACCTATTTTTGATAAACAACATAATATTCATTCATATATAGCTGTAAGTATAGATATAACTGATAAAGTAAAATTAAATAGTCTTACACTTGCACAAAAACAGATTATAAAAAATGCGACAGAAGAAGCCAATACTCAAAAAGATAAAGCATTAAGAGCTTTAGAAGCAAAGTCGGAATTTTTGGCAAATATGTCTCATGAGATACGAACACCTCTAAATGGTATTTTAGGGTTTATAGATATAATTAAAGAAAATACACAGAATATTGACAATAAAAAATACCTTGATATTGTACATAATTCTGGTCATCATCTTTTAAATATCATAAATGATATATTAGATTTTAGTAAGATAGAAAGTGGAAAATTACAAGTTGAGTATATTGATTTTGATATTAGGTTTGAATTAAATAATGCAATAGAGCTTTTTAATGGAAAAGCAAATGAAAAAAATATAATTTTGGAAAAAAACATTGAAGATAATGTACCAAATTTTATCAATAGTGATATATTAAGAATAAAACAAATCCTTTCAAATCTTTTAAGTAATGCTATAAAATTTACACCAAATGATAAAAAAATATATGTAAATATAGGTTTTGAAGATAGTAAATTGAAAGTATCCGTCACAGATGAAGGAATAGGTATCAATCAAAAAAGTTTAAAACATATCTTTGAAGCATTTTCACAAGAAGATAGTTCAACTACAAGAAAATTTGGAGGGAGTGGACTAGGGCTTTCTATTTGTAGCCAATTAGTCAAACTATTAGGTGGAGAATTAAAGGTAGAAAGTACTGTTGATGTTGGAAGCAAATTTTATTTTTGGATACCAGTAAAGGTTATAAATAACTTAGTGCCTCAAAATATAGAATATAACAATACGAATGATAAATTAAACGGTACAGTTCTTTTAGTAGAAGATGATAAAACAAATCAAATATTTATGAAAATTATATTAAAACAATTTGGTTTAAAATTTGATATTGTAAATGATGGATTGGAAGCTATTGAAGCATTTAAAAATAATAAGTATGATTGTATATTGATGGATGAAAATATGCCAAATCTAAATGGTATAGAAGCTGCGAAACAAATAAGGGAAATTGAAAGTAATTTTGATTTACTACATACTCCTATTATAGCAGTAACTGCAAATGCCTTGTCTGGAGATAAAGATAAGTTTTTAAATATAGGGATGGATGATTATATATCAAAGCCAATTGATAAAAAAAGACTAAAGATAGTTTTAAGTAAATTTATAAATAAGTTTTATAATTAAGTTTTATTACTTTACTGTATTTATTTAAATCAAATCAATATAGTGATATATTTGTAAATATGTTTTATCCTTAAAGGAGATGAAAGATGAAGAAAGCAGTTATATTTGATTTAGATGGTACTTTGATTGATTCTC
Source organism: Arcobacteraceae bacterium (assembly GCA_963667095.1). Classification (GTDB taxonomy): domain Bacteria; phylum Campylobacterota; class Campylobacteria; order Campylobacterales; family Arcobacteraceae; genus JAIOSF01. The sequence continues at coordinate 1,434,201 of OY762960.1, forward strand.
TAGAAGATATAGCAATAAATGCAAATATAACACTTCAGAAGCTTGGTTGTCCCACTCATCCTATTGCTAATTATAAAAACTTTGTAGGTGATGGTGCAAAAGTTTTAATAGAAAATGCAATGCCAAAATATATTGCACAAAAGTATAGAGATCAAGGATTATTACTTTTTAAAGAACTGTACGAAGAAAACTTACATTCCCATACAAAGCTTTATGATGGAATTCAACTGTTATTACAAGAGTTGAAAAGTTTAAATATCCCTTGTGCAATTCTATCAAATAAACCGGATAAATTTACAAAACTTTATGTTGAAAGACTATTGTCTGAAATATCTTTTATAGATGTAGTTGGGCAAAAAGATGGAGTACCTAAAAAGCCTAATCCTATTGCTGCTTTGGATATAGCAAAAAAACTTCAATTAGACACAAAAGATATCTATTTTGTAGGAGATACGGCAACAGATATGAAAACAGCAAAAAATGCACATATGAGAGCTGTTGGTGTATCTTGGGGATTTAGAGGAGTTTATGAACTAAGAGATAACGGAGCAGAGTTTATTCTCAATAAACCAAATGATTTATTGAATCATTTAAGTATTTAGTATAAAAAATAAATATGGAGTAGTATATGAAAATAGGTGTATCATCTTGTCTTTTAGGAAATCAGTGTCGTTATGATGGAGCAGGAAGTCGAGATAGTTTTGTAGTTGATGTATTAAAGAAATATTTTGAGATAATTCCTTATTGTCCAGAAGAGATGATTTTTGGAACACCTAGAGAATCTATTAGGTTAGTAGATGTTGATGGAGAGATAAGAGTTATCTCAAATAAAGTACAAAAAGATGTGACTGAAAAGTTAAGTGACATTTCTAAAACATTGGCACAAAAAGTATTTGAAGACAATCTTTGTGGATTTATCTTTAAAGCCAAATCTCCCTCTTGTGGTATTGAAAGAGTAAAACTATATCAGAATAACAGTAATATGTGTGAAAAAAAAGCTACAGGGTTATTTGCTAAAGAGGTGATTGATATACAACCCTTTTTACCAATAGAAGAAGATGGAAGATTAAATGATGCTTGGCTTAAAGAAAATTTTTTAATGCAGGTTTTTGCCTATAAAGATTTAGATAATTTTCTTAAGAATGAGCCAACTTTTAAAAAACTCGTGGAATTTCACACAGATTACAAGTACTTGATATATGCAAAGTCCCAAAATTTTTATAAAGCTTTAGGGGCAATAGTTGCAAATCATGATAAAAAAAAGTTAGATGAAGTTATAATAGATTATAAAAAAACTTTTTTAGAAGCTATTTTAGAAAAAGGAAATATTAATAAAACATATAATGTATTGTTACATATAATTGGGTATTTTAAAAAGCTTATTACAAAAGAGGAAAAACAACATATTCTAGAAGCTTGTGATGAATTTAAAGCAGGAATTATACCACTCATTGCAGTGACTAAAATCTTGAATCTTTATGTGCTAAGATTTGAACAAAACTATTTAAAAACACAGAAATTTCTTAATCCATATCCAAAAGAGTTGGCGTTAAGATCTGATTTAAAAGCTTTTAAATAAAGAAGTTGATTTTGTACTAAAGAAAAATTTGATATAATTAATTTTAATAATAAGTAGAAGGGCAGATTATAGATGAAGCGAAATATTATACTAATTTATATAGCAGTTGCTTTTTGTATAATTTTTGCCATTATATTTTTCATAAATCAAAGTAATTATGTGCAAAAAGCTGAGTTGATTTTAGAAAGTAAATTAACAAAACTTGAGACCCACTATACAATCTTTATGTATAATCAAAAAGTATTGACTGATAATATTTTTGATGATACTATGAGCATACAAAATGTTGTTGAAATCTTAGATCAAGCATCCAAAGAAAAAGATATTGCAAAACTTTCTTTATTGAGAAACAAGCTTTATAAAATACTTGCAAAAAAATATTCTCATATCAAAGCCAATGGTATCTTACAATATCATTTTGTTCTTCCAAATAATATTTCATTTTTAAGAATGCATAAGCCATCTAAATACGGAGATGACTTATCAAATATACGACAAGATTTTGAGTATGTTAATAAATATAAAACAATAGTACGAGGCTTTTCAAATGGTAGAACAGCTCATGGTTTTAGAAATGTATATCCAATATTTAATAAACAAAATGAATATTTGGGAGCGATTGAAATATCATTTTCAAGTGAAAGTTTACAAAATTATTTGATAAATTTAAGTAATTTACATTCTCATTTTTTAATAGATAAATATATTTTTGATTCAAAAGCTTGGGAACGAGATGATATGATTTTAAAATACTATCCTAGTGCAGAAAATAAAAACTTGATGTTTCATGTAACTCCTAATCATAGCTATGACCAATGCGTAGTAAAAAATGGAAAAAATTTAAAAGAGTTTCAAGATAAAATTAAAATGAATTTAGAAAAAAATGAGAAGTTTGTTTTATATATTCCTACAACTAAAGATGCAAATGTTATTACCTTTTATCCAGTGAAGCAAAATGTAACAAATAAAGTTGCTGCTTGGATAGCTGCGTATGAAAATGTGGCTCTTTTAGAGGAAATAAAGAGGCAAAAAAATTATAATATTGTGTGGTCATTTATTATTTTATTAGTTATTGCATATTTTATTAATAGATTACTCTTACAACATCATCTTATCAAAGAAAATGAAAAAATGCTTATTGAAAAAACCCAAGAGCAAGAGACCTTATTATCTTTATTTGATAAAGGTGCGACAGTTCTTTTTATGTGGAATAATGACACTCAATGGAGTGTAGACTATGTTTCATTGAGTGTTGAAAATCTTTTAGGTTATACACGAGAAGAGTTTATAGATAAAAAAATAACATATTTATCTTGTATTCATCAAGATGATATGCAAAGAGTTATTGATGAAGTTCAAAAAGGCTCAAAACTTCAAAATGGTTTTTTTGCACATGAACCATATAGAATAATAACTAAAGATAAAAAAGAAAAATGGGTATTGGATTATACAACTATTTTACGATATGAAAATGGTGAAATTAAAAGTTTTATAGGGTATATTTTAGATATTACCGAACAAAAAAATAAAGAAACATTACTGTATGAACAATCAAAGTTGGCATCAATGGGCGAGATGATAGGAAATATTGCACATCAATGGAGACAGCCACTTTCTATAATATCTACAAGTGCTACAGGTCTTCAAATGCAATATGAGTTTGGACTTTTTAATTCAAAAGATATTCCAAAAACTTGTGCAATTATTAATGAAAATGCTCAATATTTGTCACAAACAATTGATGATTTTAGAAATTTTATCAAAGGAGAAAGAATATTAAAAGAATTTGATTTATCTAAAACTATCGATAGTTTTACCCACTTAGTTGGAGCATCAATCAAATCTAATGATATAGAAGTAGTTTTAGATTTAGAACAAAATCTATTTATCACGGGATATGAAAATGAACTTAAACAATGTTTTATCAATATTTTTAATAATGCAAAAGATGTATTAAAAGCTTTAGGTGATGAACGAAAATTATTTTTTATTACAATTAAAGAAGAAGATAAAGACTCAATTAAAATCAGTTTTAAAGATAATGGGAAAGGTTTATCTAAAAAGAATCTAGAAAAAGTTTTTGAACCATATTTTACAACAAAACATCAATCACAAGGAACTGGTTTAGGATTACATATGACTTATAATATGATAACAACGGGAATGCAAGGAAACATAAGTATACAGAATGTTAAATACACTTATGAACAAAAATCTTATAAAGGTGCAGAAGTAGTTATCACTCTTCCTAAAACTATATTACAATAACTTGATTTCTTCCATTGCTTTTTGCAGTATATAGGGCTTCATCAGCTCTTTTAATGGTTTTTTCTATCTCTTCATCTTTTTTGTATAGAGAAGCACCAAAACTTACTGTGATTTTTCCTACGGTTTGAAAAGCGTATTCCTCTATTGTTTTTCTAATATGATTGAGTGCTTTAGTTACTCCCTCAATTGAACTTACCTTTAAAAGAATTATAAACTCTTCTCCACCCCAACGAATAAGAATATCATCTTCCCTCGTAGAATGATTGATAAGTTCAACTAAGTTTTTTAATACATAATCACCTTTATCATGACCATAATTATCATTTATTTTTTTAAAATAATCAATATCTAAAATAGAAAGTGCTAAGTTATAATTGTTTTTTGTGTAGTTATTTATAAGACGCTTATAATTTTGCTCAAAATATTCTCTATTAAATGCATTTGTGAGTTTATCGTGTATAACTTTATCACTCAATTCCATTTGATTTAAAACAGTTTGACTAATATCTGTAAATGTAATGATATAAAGATTGTCTTCAAAATTACTAATTGATACAGAGAAAGCATCTATTTCAAAATTATTATTTAACAAACCTATTAATCTTTGTGACTGTGGTAAAGCTTGGATAATTTGTATCCAATTTTCATTTTCTTTAACATCTTTAAGACTAAAAAATTTTTCATCCTCTATAAATTTTTCACAAATACAGTTGTTACTTTTTTTAAAGGTATCTAGGTTTTCAAATCCAAAATAGCCAAAAAACTTTTTATTTGCATATTGAATATTGGTACCATCGGTAAGTATTACAATATTACTTTGTAAGTCTATAAATTTTTGTAAATACTTTGTTGTTTCGACAGCTTCTGTTATATCTTCTTGTATTGATACATAGTTTGTAATTTCCCCATTTGTATTTTTAATTGGAGAGATATTCCATTTTACATAATAAGAGCTACCATCTTTTTTATAATTTACTGCTTCTGCTGAAAAAAACTCCCCTTTTTTACAGGCTTTTTTAAGGGCATCTAGTGTTTTTCTCTTTGTTTTCTCACCTTGAAATATTCTTGGTGTTTTTCCTTTTAAGTCTTCTAATGAATAACCAGTTACTCTAGAAAAAGCTGGATTTACATATAAGATGTTTGGTCCAGGTTGATCTAGGTTTGCATCAGTTATTAAAATAGAATTAAAAGATTGTTCAAATATTTGTTTGAGTAGATGCTCATCTGTTAATGTATCAATCATCTTTTTCCTTTATCTACATTCATACTAAATCTTTTGATGGTTTACCTATTAAATAGCCTTGAGAATAATCTATTCCTATTGAATTTATATACTCTAAGGTAGTTGGGTCTTCTACATACTCTGCGATAGTTTGAAGTCGTAAGTTATCACATAAGAACTTTAAACTTCCTACAAGTATTTGTATTTTACTGTCAGTACTTATATTTTTAACTAAAGAACCATCTATTTTAAGATAATCAATATGATCACTTAGATTTAATAAATGTTCAAAATTACTATAGCCACTTCCAAAATCATCAATAGCAATTTTACAGCCAAGTTTTTTTACTTTTTTAATAAAATTATAAAAATTATTATAATCTTCTATACTTTCAGATTCAACAATTTCTAATACAAGTTTATGACTTACCTTATAGTATTTAATTCTTTCAAATAAAAAATCTATAAAATTCTCATTTTCGATATCTATCATACTAATATTAATTGAAAATTCAAAATCTTTATCTTGAAAAAATTTAAATGATTTATCTATAACAATATAAGTAAGTAGTTGATATTTATTGAGTTCTTTTGCAATTGGCAAAAACTGGTCTGGATAGATAAGTTCCTCTTTATATCTTAGTCGTATTAGAGACTCATATTTTTCAATTTTTTCAGTAAAATTATTGAAAATAGGTTGATAATGCATCTCTATAGTGTCATTTTCTATTGCGTATTTGATTTTCTTTGCTAGTTCTATATTGTCTTTATTTCTTTGTTGTTTTTGTGTATGCTGGTAACTAAAGAGAGAAATGTCTTGTTTGTTTTCAAGACCATTATCAAGAGCTATTTCTGCTTCTTTTAATTCATTTATATCATTTGTGATTTTTGATGGATTACTGCTACTGATTGCCACATCAATTAAAATATCGATACCACCATTTGCTATACAAAAATGTTCAGCTTCTATATCTTTTAATAACTTCTCTAAAAAAATTTTAAAATCAATCTCTTTTGTTTTATATTGGTATTGAAAACTAAAAGTACCATGACTAATAATATATGTTTTTTTAATGTTTGTATTTTTGTATTGTGTCAAATAGTTTGCAATCTCTATAAGTAATTGTTGCGATAATTTATAGCCATAAAGGTTTTGAATTTTAGTAATATTTTTAATTTTTATAAGTACAATTACACAGTTTTTAAATTCTTTTTCTTCTAAGTCTCTAATAAGTGCAATTCTATTTGGCAAATTTGTATTTTCATTTATGCTTATTTGTTTTTCCATTTTGGTAGTTAAAAAGTCAGGAATATTTCCAAAATAAAATACTATTGGTGAAAAAATTATGCCAAAAAGAATAATAAAATAGATAATATTATTTGAATCTTGAATACTTTGTTTTGTTAAATTTTCAAATTTTAGACTAAAAAGCAGTTTTAGGTCTTGTCCATTATCAAAGTTTTTCAAACGATTTGAATAAAAACCTTCTCCTAAATATTCTTTGTTTTTAAGAATATTTTTGGCATTTTTTTCTCCAAACTCATCAAATATTGTATAATTATAGAATGTCTCTGTATCTACTCCATGAATTGGATTGTAGTGACTGATAAATTGTCCTTTATTATCAATAATAAAAACATGGTATAAAGTATTTTTATCTAAAAGTTTAAAAAAAGTCTTTAGACAAATATTAATTATTAAAATACCTTTTTTCTTAGAATTACTATCAAAAACAGTCATTCCAAATCTAACAATGGCTTCATTTGTATTGTAATAGTTTTGTTGTGTTCCAATTTGTGAAATTCCTATTTCACCTTGTGGTAATTGGATAAATTTTTGAAAATATTCTTCTTTTTGTCTATTTTTTAATTCATCTATTGGTATAACTCTTGAGAGAGCTTTATCATGAAAAAGTGCTTCTGATGTTCCTTCAACTGCTATTTTTTCCATGCCATTTGTGTCTATATATTGAATTTTTGTTATGCAAGGTAAAGATTGTTTTATTGTCAAAAAAAGTGATTCTATATTAGTTGAATTTTCTTTATTATTAATGTAGTTATTAAACTCAACATTGTCTGTTAATGCTTTGATTGTTGTATTATATTTATAAAAAGAATTATTAAAAAAGCTGTTTCTCTCTTCATATTTATATTGAAAGTTCTCTATTGATATATTACTAACATCACTTTTATTAAACTGCTCAAACATATAATAAATAGAAAAAACTATAACAGTAATTGATAATACATACAAAATTAAAAATTTGATTTTATATGGAACTTTCACCATTATATAAATCTTTTGTTGATTGTTATATTCATATTAGTAATATATAGTAAAATTAATTAAAAGAAGATATATCGCATTTAAGTGGTCATTTATAAATAATGTTTGCACAAGTAAATATTAGTTATTATTATATAAAATTTTTAGGTGGTATCTCAATGGGTGTTAAAACATTAAAGAGTTATTTTCGTCTTTCAATGGTAATTACAACTTTTAGCTTATTTTTTATATTTTATATTTTCTCATCATATATACATACAAATTTAACAATAAAAGAAAATCAAAAAATCTCAGAGTCTTTATCAAAACAAGTTTTCAATTCTATGTATCAAGTTATGAGAAAAGGATGGAGTAGAGAAGAACTACAAGCTTTTATAAGAGAAACAAAAAGTTCATTTTCTAATAGTTCTTACAAAGTAGAGATATATAGAGGAGAAAATGTCGAAAAACTTTTTGGGACTATTAATCAGTCTGAAATCACAGAAGATATTCAACATACATTTAATACGAAAGAAAAATTATTTAAATCTATAAATAATACAACAAAAATTATTACACCTATTATTGCAAAACAAGAGTGTATAGTATGTCATACAAATGTACAATCAGGTGATATTTTAGGTGCTGTGAAAGTGGAATATGACTTTAATAGTATGATTGATGAAAGTCAAAGACAATATCTCTTGTTTTCTTTGATTATTTTACCTATTATGCTTATTATAGCTTATTTGATATCTATTAATTTTTTAACAAAAGTAAATTCATCTATTGAAGTATTTGGCAACAAAATTAAAAATATTAATACAGTGAAAGACTTTAAAAATATTGATATATCAAATTCAAAAAATAGTTTTCAAGAGTTTGATAAAATTATGGATGGATTAAACTTATTAAGTGGAAAACTAAAGAATATAGCAGTTGATAAAGATATTTTAGAATTTGAAGTAAAACTTCTTGATAAAATGGTAATAACTTCAGATATTATAAAAGATTGGAAAGAGTATATAAAAGATTTATTACATGAAATAAATATTGTTTTACCAGTCCACTGTTTAATAACCATTTTTAAAACAGATGATGAGTTATATGAGATAGAAATATTTTGGCTTGGGAAACCTGACCCAAAATTACAAAAACACCTTGAAGATGTAGCAAAACAGATGATACAAGATCATCATAATCAAGATATCATAGATATGACACTCAATCATAATATAAGCAATGAAAATTTTTGTTTAAGAACTTTGGGGGAAGATGATATTGAACATGAGGCAAAGTCTATACTTTTAGATGCTCCAAAAATTGGGGGAATTGTTGGTCTTGGGATTCAGTCAAGAATGGAAAAAGACTCTATACATTCGATTGTTATTGATTCCATTTTAACAACACTTTTAAATCTTGTAGGTTCTATTAAAGCTATCAATAAATATACAGAAAATTTAGAGTTCTATGCTACAAGAGATCCTTTAACCGGACTATTTTCTCAAAGAGTATTTAGAGATCTATTGGGATATGAAGTAAAAAGGGCTAGAAGGCATGATTATAATTTTGGATTACTTGTAATTGATTGTGATAATTTTAAGCCAATTAACGATACTTATGGACATAGTTTTGGAGATGAATTTTTAAAGGCTTTTGCAGATATTTTAGAGTCTTCAAAAAGAGATGAAGATATTTTATCAAGATATGGGGGAGATGAGTTTACTATTATCTTACCAGAAAGTGATCATGCCGAAACTTACACTGTATCTAAAAGAATTTTAGAAAATGTAGAAAAATTTGAGTTAGAAGCACCTGATGGAACTGCTGTTAGTATGACAGTATCAATTGGTATGTCGATTTTCCCTGAACATTCAGTTGATCCAAAAGAGCTATTTAATATCTCTGATTCTATGATGTATAAAGCAAAATACGAAGGTAAAAATGCTATAAAATATCCAAATAGTGATGATATTGAAGAGATACATCAAGAACTTGAAGATAACTCAATGATAGTTTTAGATGCCATTAAAAATGAAAAAATTGTAGCACACTTCCAACCGATTATAAATGTACAAACAGGTGTGACTGAAATCAATGAACTTTTAATGAGAATTGAATTAGATGGACAAATGATAAGTGCTGGTAAGTTTATAGAAACAGCAGAGTCTTTAGGTATTGTACATCAAATGGATTATATTGTTATAGAAAAAGCATTTCAAAAAATCAATGAAACAGGATATAATGGATTATTATTTATTAATCTTTCTCCAAAAGCATTAATGATTGGCGAGTTTATAAAAAAAGTTGTAAAACTTACAGTTACATATAATATCAACAGAGACAATATAGTATTTGAGATAACAGAAAGAGAAACAGTAAAAAGCTTTTCACTCTTAGAAAAATTTGTGCAAAATTTAAAAATAGAAGGGTTTAGTTTTGCTATAGATGATTTTGGTAGTGGTTTTTCATCATTTCATTATATAAAAAGATTCCCTATTGATTATATAAAAATTGATGGTGATTTTATAGTTAATATACATAAAGATAAAAAAGATCTGGCATTTGTGAAATCAATCGTCTCTCTAGCTAAAGAGTTAGAAGTAAAAACAATTGCTGAATTTGTTGAAAATGAAGAGATATTAGAGTTTTTAAAACAAATAGATATTGACTATGCACAAGGTTTTCACATTGCTAAACCATCTGAAAAACTTCTTTAAAATACTCTTACTTTTAAAGTAAGAGTATTTTATATAATTTCTACATCCTTTACATCAATTCCAGATAATTTTTCCATTTTTTCTTCAACTAAATCTAAAAATTCTGCTTTATTTTTTTCATCCATATTATTGGCTAGCATCTCATTTATATATTTAATTCCATTTGCATTTATTTTTTTTACACTTGCTAAATAGTGAGTAAATGCTATGAGTTTTACATCATTGATTGAATAGAGTTTTTTATTTCCTTGCTCCAATTTTTGTGGAAGTAATCCTTTGTCTTCATACATTTTAAGAGTTCTTATCTTCGCTGTGAGAAGCTCTGCTATTGAACTTAATGGAAGAATGTCTTTTTCATTATCTAGTAGTGCCAAATCTTAGTATCCTATAAATTAATTTTGTTATTGTAATTATATACAATAGAAGATAAAACTATGAATAAAAGTGAAAAATTTACTTTTTTTTGAATGAATTTTCTCCATATATTTCTTATTATAATTTATAATATTTTCTATATTTATCTTTTTATATGTATTTGTTTTACATTTTATTTTAATATATAAACATAATATTAGTTAATTATTTAAACTAATAAATGATAATAAATTACTTTATATATGTAATAATTTGACATATAATATGTTAAGTTTAAGAATAGTTTAATTAAATTATGTTATAAATATACATATTATATGTAGTTTTTTTACAAAATTACTGTAAATATATTTCATAACTTATGTTATTATTAAGGAGAATTATTGTCTGTTTCAATTCGAAAACCTTTTAAAGGTGATGCTACAAGCATCTATACTCTAGTAAAGGATACAAATGTTTTAGATGTCAATTCAGAATATTTATATCTTTTACAAGCAACTCATTTTAGAGAGTTTTGTAGTGTTGCTATACAAAATGATAAAGTTGTTGGTTTTACTTCAGCATATCTTATACCAAATGAAGAAGACACTCTTTTTATTTGGCAAGTTGCAGTTGATAGTTCGACGAGAGGAAAAGGTCTTGCACAGAAGATGATCCTTGATATTTTGCAAAGGGAGTCAACAAAGAATGTAAATACAATACATACGACCATTAGTCCAAGTAATAATGCATCTCAAAGAGTATTTGAGAAATTATCTAGTAGCTATGGTGTTTCTTTTGAAAAAGAGATAATGTTTGAAATCGGTGATTTTAATAATGCTCATGAAGATGAAGTTTTATATAAAATCAAATTAAAAAAATAAAAGGAAAAATATACAATGAGAATATTTGAAAACCTAGAGTCAGAAGTAAGAGGATACATAAGAAGTTTCCCAACAATATTTACAAAAGCAAAAGGGGCAATCTTAACAGATGAACAAGATGTTGAGTATATAGATTTTTTTGCTGGGGCTGGAACACTCAACTATGGACATAACAATGATGCCATTAGTGAAGCTTTAATAGAGTATTTAAAAAACGATGGTATTGTACATGGACTTGATATGGCAACTACTGCTAAAAAAGATTTTTTACAAACATTTGAAAATCTTATTTTAAAACCAAGAAATTTAGAATACAAATTACAATTTACAGGACCTACAGGGACAAATGCAGTTGAAACAGCATTAAAGTTAGCAAGACTTGTAAAAGGGCGAAGTAATGTAGTCTCTTTTACAAATGGATACCATGGACTAAGTCAAGGTTCACTTGCGGTTACAGGAAATAATGAATATAGAGATGAAAGTTATATTAGTAGATGTAATGCGACATTTATGCCATTTGATGGTTATTTTGGTGATTGGAATACTTTAGAATATTTTAGAAAATTCTTAGATGATGGAAGTAGTGGTGTTGATATTCCAGCAGCTGTTATAGTAGAAACTATTCAAGGTGAGGGTGGTATTAATGTAGCTAGTGCTAAATGGCTCCAAGAATTAGAGTCAATTTGTAGAGAATATGATATTTTACTTATAATAGATGATATTCAAGTAGGAAATGGTAGAACGGGTGAGTTTTTCTCTTTTGAATTTGCCGGAATCAATCCTGATATGGTAACACTTTCTAAATCTATTGGTGGTGGATTACCAATGGCGCTTTTACTTTTTAAACCTGATCTTGACCAATGGAAACCAGGGGAACATACAGGAACATTTAGAGGGAACAACTTAGCTTTTGTAGCGTCAACAGTAAGTTTAGAAAATTATTGGCAAAATGATGATTTATCAAATGCAGTATTTTATAAAGAAAAAGTATTGAAAGAAACTTTAGAACAAATTGCAAAAAAACATAAAGATACTTACACTATTGAGGTTAGAGGAAGAGGTTTAGCATATGGTTTTGAGATTAAAGATGATAAAACAATAGCTGGAGAAATATCTGAGTATGCATTTAAAGAAAATCTTATTATCGAAACTTGTGGTAGTGATAATCAAGTTGTAAAATTTTTACCACCGTTAGTGATTGATGAAGATACTTTAAGAGAAGGTTTAAAGAGATTCGAAACAGCAGTTGATAAATTATTCGCTGATAAAAAAGAAAAATTAAGTGAGGAATTTTAAGAAATGATTGTACGAGATATAAAAGATATTATAGGAAGTGACAAAGAGGTACATGCTAAAGAGGGACAATGGACTAGTAGAAGAATGTTGTTAAAAGATGATGGGATGGGATTTTCCTTTCATGAGACAATTATAAAAGCTGGTACTAAAACACATATTCATTATCAAAATCATCTTGAAGCTGTGTATTGTGTAGCAGGGGATGGAAAAATTGAAGACTTAGCAACAGGGAAAGTACATGATATCTATGATGGTGTTATGTATGCTTTAAATAAACATGACGACCATAATTTATATGGTGGAACCGTTGATATGAGACTTATTTGTGTTTTTAATCCTCCTATTAAGGGTACTGAAAACCATGATGAAAATGGTGTATATCCGTTAGAGGATTAAATTTGAACTTTATTTATGTAGAAAATTACCTAATAATTCCTAGAGAGAAAAAAAGAGAGTTTCTTTCTTTATTAGGTTCATTTCAAAATCTTAGAGTGACAAATCAAAAGATAGTTTTAAATGATAATTCTCTTATTTTAGAATTTGATAAAACATCAGATTTAGATTTTGCTAAAGAAGCTATAGAAAATTTTTTTAAGAATGAATTGAATATTACAATAAAATTAGTATCTCAAATAGTTCAAGACTCAAAGGAAGTGGTTTTAACTTTTGAAGACAATATTCAAAAAAAGGTAAAACTATAATATATGAGACTATTAGCTTACAATATAGACCATGAAATTATTGAAAAACTTGAATCTGATGAACATTATATTGTAGATAGAAGTAGTGAATTAGATGATGCACTGTATCATTTACAGGTACGATTTTATAATTTAGTGATAATCTATGAAGATGATTTAAAAAATTGTTTGACACTTTTACAAGCTACAGATAATACCCACACTGCTTTTGTCGTATTAACAAATAAAGAAGAGAAAAAGTTTCATCTCAAATGTTTTAAAAATGGTGCATTATGTGTTATTAACACTCCTTTTGATGATGAATTATTATGGGCGAAGTTAGAATCAATTCATAGAGAAAATTTTGTTAAAAAAATCTATCACGAAAATTATTTTGGTATAGATAAAGAACAAAAAGAGATAATTGATTTTGATGAAAACCAGTTAGAAATAAGAGGAAAAGCTTATGATATATTGGTTTATTTGCATCAAAATAGATTTAGGCCTCCCATATCAAAAGATGAGATGATTTATGCACTTTGGGATGACCCTGAAATGGTATGCCAAAATGTTATAGAGGTAAATATCAATCAAATTAGAAGTAAACTAAAAAAAAGATTTCAAGTTGATATGATTGACACAGTAAGAAATAGGGGTTACAAACTTAAAAACTAATCAAAGAAGAAGGTACATCATGAAAGATTTATATGCATCATAGTCATGTCAATATAAAACCAGCATATGTAGGAAAATCGTTCCCTTGGCAGAGTGACTTTGAAACTTGTCATTGTGAAGATGGACCGCCACAATGTAGATATCTCATTGCTTGGGTTATGTTTCCTGCAAAGAAATTACACCTTTTGAAAATTATAAATCTTCTTTAAAAAAGCAAGAGTATGGAGTACCAAGTATTGATGCTATAAAAGAACTTGCAATAAAAGATGTAGTTGCTGCTCTTGGAAAAGCTGGGACATTAGTAATCCATGATGGAAATATAATGCATGGAAGCCCAGATAATATCTCTCCTGATCCAAGAACAAATGCATTTTTTGTTTATAACAGTGTGCATAATAAACCAACAAAAACCATTTGCTGCTCATAAGAAAAGAGCAGATTTTTTGTGTTTGAATGATTATACAGCTATAAAAGTTGAGAGTTAATTATGAAATATTTAGATAAATTGAAAAGGATAATATACTATGAAAGTATGTAAATTTGGTGGAAGCTCTGTAAAAGATGCTACACAAATTAGAAAAGTAATTAAAATATTACAAAATGATGAATTAAGAAAAGTGGTAGTTGTTTCAGCACCTGGTAGAGATGAAATATATGAACAAAAAATTACCGACCATCTTTTAAATTTCGCTACAAATGGAAAATATTTTTTTGAACAAAAGTTAGAGATAGATGAAAAACAAAGTTTTGAAGCGATAATGCATAAATATGAAAAACTGTGTATAGATTTAGAAATTGATAGAGATAGTATACTTGAAGCATTGAAAAAAGATTTAACAACTATAGCATTTGAGGGAGATAAAAAAATTGCTTTTTGTTTATCCAGAGGAGAACATTTTAATGCAAAAATTATAGAATCATTTATGAGAAAATCAAATTTGAATGTTCAGTTAATGTTACCAGAAGAGTTTGGTTTTATTCTAAGTGATAACTTTACAGATGGAAAAGTTTTAGACGATACGCATAAAAATATAGAAAAACATTTTAAGATGGATGAGGATACTATTTATTTAGTTCCAGGTTTTTATGGTATTACGCAAAATGATGAAATTGCTGTGATGAGTAGAGGTGGAAGTGACTTAACGGGTGGTGAGTTAGCTTATGCACTTGATGCAGATGTTTATGAAAATTGGACAGATACAAATGGTGTATATGAAGTTGATCCTCGAGTTATAAAAGATGCCAATGTAATCCCAAGACTTACATTTAAAGAGTTACGACTTTTAAGTTCAAAAGGGTTCAATGTATTTCATTTTGATGCGATGTTAAATTGTAAAAAAAGTAAAATTCCTATAAATATACGAAATACAAATAATCCAGAACATGAGGGTACTTTAATTTTAAGTGAAAGAGTTCCTATGGAAGATATTGTAGGAATTGCTCGACTTGATAATATGGCTTCAATACATATACAAAAAGATATGTTAAGTGAAGAGATTGGTTTTATGGCAGAACTCTTAAAAGTGTTTAGTGAGTTTGGTATAAATACTTATCATTATCCAACAGATAAAGATGATATAGCTATATTAGTGGATCAAGAGTGTTTAAAAGGGAATATCAATAATTTAAGAAGACAGATAGAAAAAAGACTACAAACAGATAATATTACTATTACTTACAACTTATCTATTATTACTATTGTAGGAATTGGATTAAAAGAGAATAGTTTTGTAATAGTTGATGCTATTTGGGCTTTAAAGGAGAATAATATCTCTTTTGAACTTTTTGATATGAGTCCTTCTAAAATATCTTTTCATATAGGGATATCTCAAAATATTGCTGATGTTACATTACAGACACTTTATGATAACCTTTTAAAAAAAGAAGAAGGAAGTTAAAATGGTAAAGTTTATTTTACTGATTACAATACTCTTTGGTAGTTTATTAGCTGCTACAACGAATTCTGAGAAAATAGAAAATAAGATTCAAAGTTTGGAAAAACCATTATATAATCCTTTTGTAGAAAATTATATATTAAATGAATTAAAAACTCTTAGAGATGAAAATAGAGATTTAAAAATAGATTTACATGAAACAATGGCAAAAAAAGAGGTAGATATCTCAAACAATGCAATAAGTTATGCAACAGCAACTATTAATAATATGTTTTATATTTTAGCAGCAGCAACTTCACTTCTTGTAATTATAGGGTGGACATCTATTAAAGATATGAACGCAAAAATAAAAAATGTGGTAGATGAAAAAGTATCAAAAGTAATCAATGATTATGAAAATAGAATGGAAATTGTTGAGGAAGATTTAAAACAAAGAAGTAAACAAGTGATTCAAAATCAAAAAGATATTGAACAAACCAATACAATTCATTCTTTATGGATGAGAGCAAGTTCTGAAACAACACTAAATGGTAAAGTTGATATTTACAATGAAATCTTAGAACATAGACCGGATGATGTGGAAGCTATTATATATAAAGCGGATGCAGTTTTAGATTTAGGTGAAGCTAATTGGGCTTTAAATCTTACAAATCAGGCATTACAAATTGATGAGACTTATGCCGATGCTTATTATCAAAGAGCAAAAGTATATAGTGTTCTTGGCTTTATTGAAAATGCGATTGAAGACTTGGAAAAAGCTGTTGCATTGAACGAACAATATTTACACGAGATAGAAAATGAAGATGAATTTAAAATATTGTTACAAGAGAAAAACCTAGAAGAACTACTCTCCAGAAATATCACTATTTAAAGGAATAATAATATTAAAAGAAGCACCTTTGTAGTGCTTTTCATTAAAATTAAACTCTTTATTTTTTACTTTTAGAGTTCCTTTCATTCCACTTGTCACTAAATTATAACTCATATGAAGTCCAAGACCTGTACCTTGGCTTTTATGTTTTGTTGTAAAGTATGGGTCAAAAACTTTATCTATGATATCCTCTGGTATCCCACCAGCATTGTCTTTGAACTCTATAATAACATTGTCTTCATCAATTATTTGTGATATAAAAATAAATCTATCATCTTCCTCATTGTGTTCGATTAAAGCATCTTTTGCATTATTGAAAATATTCATAAAACATTGAATAAGTTCATTTGGATAGCCTTGTATTTTGATATTTTCTTCTAAATCTAAAATAATAGTAATATTGTTTCTTTTGATTGTAGCGTCCACAAGTTTAATAAAGCTATCGGTATCATTTTTTAGATCAAATCTTACAGGTTTAGAATCTCCTTTTATAAAGTTTCTAAAATCATCAATAGTTTGTGATAAAAATTGAGCATTTTCATTGATAATTTCACAATATTTATAAAACTCATCATCACTGAGTATATTCATCTCTTTTTGAACTTGCATACCTGAAGCACTAGTTGATATTACAGATAATGGCTGTCTCCATTGGTGTGCAATATTCCCTATCATCTCTCCCATACTTGCCAGCTTTGATTGAGAGATGAGTCGTGATTCTCTATCCTTAAGGTCACTTACATCAATTATAGATGATATTCTTACATTTTTATTATCTAAAACGATATTTGTTCCTTTGAGTAAAGCAGGTGCTTTTGTACCATCACTTTTAAGAATAGTTGCCTCATAAAGCTCTGCATTATCTAGTTTGATATTTTTTTTCACTAGTTCTTTTGATTCTGCAGCTATAAATTCTAGGGGATGCTTTCCTAAAGCATCTTCTTTGTTTTCTATTTTGAAAAGTTCTAAGGCAGCTTGATTGAAATCTATACATTTAAGGTTTTGTGATACTATAATAGCTTCTATTGTACTATCAATAACCGCTTCAATTTGATGATATGATTTTTCTAGTTTTTGTTGTTTTTTTAAAAAGTAAAGAATTAATACTGTAATTGCTATAGTAAATAAAATAAACTCAAAAATATTAAACTCTGTATTTAAGTTGCTGTTGTTGGCGAAAAGGCTAGTTGAGATTGTAAGTAAAAACAATACTAATTTACTATATATATTCATTGTATTCCAATTAATGATTTATCATTTTGTATATTATACTATCGTATTTTTTATACGAGATTGATTAAAATAGAATAAAATACATATATTATTCCTTTAGTATTTTAGTTAATAATAAACTTTATTAGTAAAGTAAAAATCACTATGATATTATTCTAGAATAAAATAAGGAGTGTATTATGAAAATGTTAAGCAACTTAGTTTTACTAGTTTTTTTTATGTTGTTCACTGGGTGTACTCAAAGTTCTTATGTATTTAAAGATAATAAAATATCATTAAATTCTGTAGATACAGATGAAAATATTGCATCATTGAATATAGATAAAAAAAATATAAAGTACACAAATGACTTTTGTACTCGTAATTCATATACTATTTCTCAAGATTTTGAAGGTTATGGAAATCTTTTTATTGAGAATGTAGAATTAAAACAAAAATGTACTTGGCATGGGCTTTCAAGAGGAATGTATGAAACTTTTTTAAAAGAAAAGTCTAATATAAAAACAATGAGTCTTATAAAAAGAATTGATATAGGTACTTATGAGTTTTCACAATATTTAGTTGATGATAAATACAAATTAAATTTAGTCTTTATTTGGAGTGGGCTTAAATCGACTTTTATTATAGATGCACAAGGTAATTTTTCTTCTATGTTATTAAGTAAACTTTCTTCAAAAAGTACTTTGGCACAAATTGAACAAGCTTATAATTTAGAGTTTAATAGTAGTATTGTTAGAGCGAATATACTGGGTGAATATTTTGGTATAGAAGATAAATCAGATGAAGAGATAGATATAATAGTACCTTAATCTTTCTCTTCTCTTTACATATTCGATTTTATTCTATAGTAAGAATTCTAGTTCTGTTATCCCTTTTCTTTAAGTCTTTTTGTACAGTAATAGTTAAGATACCGTTTTTATAAGTAACCTTAATATCTTTACTATTTATATCATCTGGTAAAGAGATACTTCTGCTAAATGAACCATAAAAATGTTCTTGTTTTATCATCTCTTTCTTTTCACTTTTAGAGAGTTCTTTTTTTGAGCCACTTACAGTCAAAATATTTTGATGACTAATAGAAACTCTTATATCTTTTTTATCTATACCTGGTAATTCAAATTTAAAGGTATAGTATTTTTTATTTTCAAAAATATTTATTTTTGGATAACTATTTCTAAAAAAACTATCATTATTAAAAAATAATTTTATCTCATCATCAAATGACTTATAGTGATTGTCAAAATCTGTCGTAAAAAAAGATGCAGCATTTAAGCTAGAACCTAAACAAAGTGCTAAGCTAGAAAGTAATATTTTTTTTCTCATTGTAATACTCCTTAAAAATATGATTATTCCTTAGGGTGTATAATTAAAGGAATATTGAAATTATAAAAAATGTAGTTTAAATTTAGTTTAAAAATTAGCACTATATTGTCTTATATGCCAATAATATTAGCACTTAATATTGACAAGTGCTAATTATTTGTGTTATAATTTTTTTGTAGTTGGTAAGCGAAGCGGTTAGTATTCAACTACATTAAATAATAAAAATAGAAGGAGATTACAATGTTATTGACAAAATTTGATCCATTTGGGGAATTTACAAAAATGCAAAGAGTATTTGATGCTTATCCTATCATTTCAAAGGGTGACGATACAACAATAAGTGCATTTACTCCAATAGTTAATACGAGGGAAGGAGAGTTTGCATATCATATTGATGTAGATTTGCCTGGTGTAAAGAAAGAAGATATTAATGTTGATATAGATAACGGAAAGCTCACAATAAGTGGTGAGAGAAATATAAAAGAAGAAGTAAAAAAAGAGGATT
Organism: Arcobacteraceae bacterium; assembly: GCA_963667095.1. Lineage (GTDB taxonomy): Bacteria > Campylobacterota > Campylobacteria > Campylobacterales > Arcobacteraceae > JAIOSF01. The sequence goes on from OY762960.1 coordinate 1,453,972, forward strand.
ACTATAAAATTGAAACATCTTTTGGTAAATTCCAAAGAATGTTTACTATTCCTGAAGATGTTGATACTGAAAATATAGTAGCAACTTCTGATAATGGTGTATTAGAAGTAGTTCTTCCAAAAGTTGAAATGGGAAAAAGTAGGAAAAAAGTAGAAGTAAAGTAAGGAGTTCGACAATGAATACTATTGCTACAAACTTAAAAAATAACAGTAGAGATTTAATAGCAATAGTGAGCATACAAGTTATGACTGCTATTAGCTGTTATCTGTTGATACCTAGGATATTAAGTTAATATATATATGGGTATATCTGTAAAAAAGGGAGAGTTTAACATCTTTCCCTTTTTTTGTGTATAATACCTTATGAAGCAAATATTATGGTTTAGAAGAGATTTAAGAATAGAGGATAATGCTATATTAGCAAATGCACGAGGTGATGTATTTCCAATTTTTATTTTTGATAAAAATATATTGCAGCATCTTCCACAAGATGATAAAAGAGTTATATTTATCTATAATAATGTTATTAGATTGAAGAAAGAACTTCAAAGTATAGGTTTAGATTTAGCTATATTTTATGGCTCTCCTAATGAGATATTTACTCAATTGAAGTTAAAAAATTTTACAGAAGTGTTATGTAGTTGCGATTTTGATAGTTATGCACTCCAAAGAGATAAAGAGATAGAAGCTCTTTTACCTATGAAAAGGTTTTATGACAGTTTTTTAATAGAACCATGGGAAGGACTTAAAAGTGATGGTACTGCTTATAAAGTTTTTACACCTTTTTATAAAAATCTTCAGCCTCTTTGGGATAGTGATAAAATTGAAGAATATAGTTTCAATCAAAATATAAATAAAATAGATTTTGATTATAGTGCAATACCAACTTTAGAATCTTTAGGATTTATAGAGCAAGATTTACCAGAGTTTCTATATAAATCAGCTTTTGAATTACTCGATGAATTTATACCAAAATTAAGTGAATATCAAGAAGGACGAGATTATTTTTATAAAGATGACACATCCAACCTTTCTGTTCATATACGCTTTGGATTAATATCTCCCAGACAAATATTTAATAGGGTTAAACTATATAAAAATAGTGAGTTTTTTATTAGAGAACTTTTTTGGAGAGAATTTTACAACTATATTTTATACTATTTCCCAGATTCAGAGACCGAAAATTTTAATGGTAAAAAGATAACTTGGAAGCAAAATAAAGAAAATTTCCAAGCTTGGTGTGAGGGGAAAACAGGTGTTCCAATCATTGATGCTGCGATGCAATATCTTAATCAAACAGGAAAAATGCATAATCGTTTAAGAATGGTCGTTGCCTCTTTTTTTACAAAAAATCTTTTTTTACCTTGGCAATGGGGTGAACAATATTTTGCTTTAAAATTACTTGATTATGAAGCTAGTTCAAATATAGGTTCTTGGCAATGGAGTGCTAGTACAGGTGCTGATAGTGTTCCTTATTTTAGAGTTTTTAACCCTTATAGTCAAAGTGTAAAATTTGATTCAAATGGAGTTTTTATTAAGCAAGTTATTAGTGAGTTTAAAAATTATGATGCAAAATTATTTCATAAAGAGAATGGACTTCAGGAGAATCTGTTTTTAAATTATCCTTCTTCTATAGTAGATATTAAAAAGTCAAGAGAACAGGCAATAATATCTTTTAAAGAACTGAGTATTAATTGATATATAAATATTATTGTCATATAATCTATTAAGTAGAGAATTTAAAGGTAGATGTTGAATAAAAGATTATTTAAAAATAAAGTTGCAGTTGTATTTGTCTTTTTGTTAATTTCATTTTGTTTACATTTACTTATTAATTATCTTGAAACAAATGAGATAGATAAATATAAGACGGAAACTTACAGAGATAAGGTACTTGAAGCAAAAGTATATTTAAACACTCTTATAAAAGAAAAACAGAATGCTACAGCGACTATAGGCTTAGGATTAGCTAGAAATAATGATATTATTGATGCATTAAAAAGCTCTAAAATTAATCCAAATCTTCTAAAAGAATACTCTAAAAGACTTATGCAAAATACAGATTTTAAAAATGTTTGGTTTCAACTTATCTCTAAAGAGGGTATATCTATCCAAAGAAGCTGGACTGATTATCATAATGATAAAATTTCAAATGCGAGATTAGATTTACAAAAAGCATTGCGTGGCAAAAAACTTATGAGCACTATAAGTGTTGGTAAATATGATATGACATTTAAAGGGATTGTTCCTATTTATGATTATGATAATACAACATTTTTAGGGGTAGTGGAGGTTATTACTCATTTTAATTCTATATCTAAAAAACTAGAAGAGAAAAAGATTGATGCCCTAGTACTTGCTGATAAAAAGTATCAAAAACAACTGACGAAAGCTTTATCTGGAACATTCATTGATGGATATTATGTTGCAAATTTAGAAGCTAAAAAAGGGATTATAGATTATTTTAAGCAAAAAGGGGTGGATGAATACTTAAAGCATTTTATTTCAGAAGAGTTTGTTATTGATTTTGATTTACATAGTATAGTAAGTTATTATGAAATAAGTGATGTGATAGATAATTCATCATTAGGGCATATATTTTTACTTCAAAATGTTGAAAAAATTGATATGAGTAAAATTGATTATATTAAGTATATACATAATATTTATTTATTATTTTCTGTCATTATTTTAGCGTTAGTTTTTTACTTTTTTAATACCATTGAAGTTCGAAGTATCGATGGAAAATCTTTTAGTTTTAAAGTTTTTGTAACGATTTTGATAGTTTATCTCTCTTTGGCATTTAGTATTTATAAACTTGTTCAGATTAAATATATTGGTGACATAGAAAACTATAAACAAAGCGTTATCAATCAAACGATGTTAGAATATAATTCTATTGTACAAAAAAATAAAGATATCTCAGAGTTCATTTTTTTGGAGATGATAGATAGAGATGATATTAAAACAATATTTAAACAAAAAGATAGGGATATACTTTATAAAGTTTTATTGGAAAAATATCGCAAGTTATCAGAAAAATATAATTTACGACAATTACATTTTCATTTAGCTGATTCAAGTAGTTTTTTACGAATGCATAAACCAAGTAAATATGGAGATAGTTTAATTGGTGTTCGACAAAGTGTAGAATATGTAAATAAAACATTAAAACCTTTCTATGGTTTTGAAGAGGGACGAATTTACAATGGTTTTAGATATGTATTTCCACTTATAGATGATAATGGAATACATTTAGGAAGTGTAGAAACAAGCTTTGATATTAAAAGTTTTATAGACAACTATATGAAGTTTTTTGATACTACAAGAGTGAATTTTTTAATAAATGAAGAAGTTGTCAAAACAAAAGTATTTAAGGAACAACAAAGTAATTATATCAAAAGCCCAGTTGAGGGATTTTATTTTGATAAAATTGTTTTAGAAAAGTTATCATCAAATAATTCTAAAGTAGTTCCACATAAAGCAGATAAAGAGAAATATAAAGAAATAGCAAAGAAAATAAGAAGAGGTTTGCCTTTCTCTATCCACTTTCCAAAAGTCAATGAACTTACTGTAGTTATTCCCCTAGTAAATAAGATAAGTGGAAAAGTTGTAGGTTCTTTAAATGTATCAAAAAGTGATAAGTTTATCCGAAATAGGCTACAAGAGTTCAACCAATTAATTGTAATTATTTTAATAGTGATGGGATTTATTATGTTTTTTATATATAGAGAATTTCTATCTAAAATGAAAGCAAAAATAGAGTCTCAAAACAATCAAAAAATACTTGATTCACAAAATTCATTTATAGTTATTACAGATGGAATGGAAGTCAAAAGAGTTAATAATACGGTTTTAGAGTTCTTTGGATATGAAAATTTAGAAGAATTTAAAGAAGAACATGACTGTGTATGTGACTTTTTTGTTGCAGAAAAAGGGAAGAAATATATACAAAAATATATGGGCGAGTTAAATTGGTTTGAGTATTTAAAACTAGAACAAAATGATGATAGACAAGTGAAAATTTATGATAAAGATAAACAACCTCATATTTTTTATATAGAGTTTGACCCGATGAATATTACTTTTGACAATAATTATATTGTTACTTTTATCGATATAACACATTTAATCAATATTGAAAATCAGTTATTATATTCAGAGAAAATGGCATCTTTAGGAAATATGATAGGAAATATTGCACATCAATGGAGACAACCATTATCTATAATCTCTACTTGTGCAAGTGGTGTGAGTATGAAGCACCAATATGGATTATTAAATGATGAAGAGATAGAACAAAATATGGATCATATTGTAGAAAATACAAAATATCTTTCTGAAACAATAGATACTTTTAGAGATTTTATTAAAGATAATAATAGTAAAGAATATATCCAAATAGATATAAAAGAGAGCATAGGTTCTGTATTGAAAATTATGGAAGCATCTTTAAAAAACAACTATATTGAAGTAACTTTTAACAGTGAAGATAATCTTTTTAAAACTATGGCATATGGTGAATTTACGCAAGTAATAACAAATCTGATTAATAATGCAAAAGATGTACTCAAAGAGAGAAATATAGAAAAACCAGTAATTTTAATTGAAGCTAAAAAAATAGGAAATAGTATTGAAATTACTGTTGAAGATAATGGTGGTGGAATTGATGAAGAGATAATTGATAAAATATTTGAGCCATATTTTACTACAAAACATAAAAGTATGGGAACTGGTCTGGGTCTTTATATTTGTCATAAAATTTTATCAGAGAGTTTAAATGGGGATTTAATAGTTAAAAATACAACTCTTGGTGCCAAGTTTGTTATTCGATTTCCACTTGATACAAAGTAAACAGAAATCATAAGGGGTAATTTATAGTATATAAGGTAATATTATAATTTACCAAGGGGTTTATGATGGCTAAATTATTAAAAATTCTTATATTATTTGTATTTTTTGAAATATTTTTATTTGCAGAGCAATCTAAATTAGATAAAATTATAGAAACTAATACATTAAAAGTGTGTATTTGGCCCGAGTATTATGGTATCTCATATCTTGATAAAAGAACTCAAAAAATTGTTGGTATTGATAGTGATTTAGCAAAAGAGTTTGCAAAAGATTTAGGTGTTCAATTAGAGTTTGTTCAAAGTTCATTTGCAAGGCTTATAGATGATGTTACCAATGAAAAATGTGATATTGCTATGTTTGCAATAGGAAATACAGCTGCAAGAAGAGAAAAAATAAGATTCACTACGCCTCACTTATCAAGTGATATTTATGCAATTACAACAAAAACAAATCAACAAATAAATAGTTGGGATGATATAGATAAAAAAGGTGTTATTGTAGCAGTAGCTAAAGGTACTTATCATGAACCTGTAATGAAAGAAAAATTAAAAAATGCAAAACTTCTTGTAGTAAATAGTTACCATGCAAGAGAACAAGAAGTGAAATCAGGACGAGCTGATGTTTTTATGACAGATTATCCTTTTGGGAAAAGAATGTTAGCGAAAACAAATTGGGCAAAATTAATTATACCTTCAAAAACATACCACATGACACCGTATGCGTGGGCTACAAGTTATGGAGATGATAAATTTTATAATAGAGTAGAAAAGTTTATTATAGATATTAAAAAAGATGGTAGACTGTTGCGGTTGTCACAAAGCAATGGTTTAGAACCTATTGTTAAAATCAAAGAATAGTAGATAAAAGTTTGAATAGCATCTATAAAATAATATTTATCGCTTTATCCATTGTAATTGTAATTGTAACAGGGGTTATAATTTCAATGAATATTTTAAAAGAGGAAGCAATAAAAAGTCACTTACAAGTTTCTAAGCTTCATGCAAATACATTTTCAGAACAATTATCCCAAACTTTTAATAGTTTGGAGCACACCGTTGATAATTTATCTCTTATTTTAGAAAAAAGTCATGATAAGCAAGTTTTAGATGAAAGACTTGTAGATATTATTGCTTTAAATCCCTATATTCGTTCTATAAATATTTTAGATGAAAATCAAAAAATTTTATACAGTTCCAATAAACAAAACATAGGCTTTAATGTAGAGACAAATGAGTATTATCCAAAACCTATTTTTGATAAATATATTTTACGCTTTGGAACATCTCAATATGGGAGAGATATTTCTCAAGATGATGCACATTTGATTTATCTACCTGTAACTAAGATAGTGTCAACAAAAAAGAAAGATTATATAGTTTTATTAGTTATAAATATTGATAATTTTATGAATAGATACACCGATAATTTTTCTGCAAATTTAGACCATTTTGACATTGTGAGAATCGATGGTAAACTTTTATTTTCTACTGATAAAACTTATCACCTAGGTGAAACTTTGGAAGGAAAAGAGTTGTATAAAGAGTCTTTGGAAAAAGGTATGGCATCAGGTGTTGAGCATATTAAAGAGAAACTCTACCTAGTTTCATATCAATTAACAGAGATATATCCTTTAAATATAGCTATTAAGTTAGATTATTATAAAACTTTAAAAGATTGGGAAGAAAGAAAATTTATTATTTTATTGTTATTAACTATTTTAGTTTTTATTTCAATTTTACTTGCGGTTATTATATTAATTAAACATGAAACTTCTAGAAACAGAGAAAGTGAATATCAAAAATCTCAAATTCAAAATCAAAAAAAATTTAAGATAATCTTTGAACAAAATAATTTTTTAGCAGCCATTTTAGATATTGATGGGACTATTATAGAGATGAATAGTATTTATAGAAATTTCTTAAAAGAAGATGATTCTACAATTATTGGTAGTAAGTTCTATACCTTATCTTGTTGGGAAAATGAAAATAAAAAATGGATTGAAGAGAATATAAAAGAATATAGAAAAGATTCATACATAGAGGGTGAAGTTGTTGTAAAAGATAAAGAAAACAAGAATCACTTTATAGATTTAACAATAACTTCTATTGAATCTAATGGGAATATAGAGCTAGTAATTATAGGAAAAGATACAACAGAAGATAGATTAAAAGAAGATAGAATTAAAAATGCATATACAGTTTTTGACAATACAAATGATGGAATTGTTATAACCAATAAAGATGCACAAATATTAGATGTTAATAAAGCTTTTACAATAAATACTGGATATACATTAGATGAGGTAAAAGGGAAAAATCCGAATATTTTAAAATCAAATCGACATGATGGTAATTTTTATAAAAAAATGTGGAAATCTATAGAAAAAAATAATTTCTGGTATGGTGAAATTATCAATAAACAGAAAAATGGAAGTTTATATGTGGAACTACTTACTATAAATAGAATCCTGGATAGTGATGGAAAAGTTAAAAACTATATTGGTGTTTTTACAAATATTACGAAACAAAAAACGCAAGAAAAATTACTAAAAGATAAAGAACAAATATTATTTCAACAATCAAAAATGGCATCAATGGGTGAGATGTTAGAAAATATTGCCCATCAATGGAGACAACCTTTATCAGTTATATCAACAGCGGCAAGTGGTATGAAAATGCAAAAAGAGTTTAATATATTAGATGAAAAAGTTATGGATGAATCTTTGGAGCTTATAGTTTCTAGTACGCAACATTTATCAAACACTATTGATGATTTCAGAAATTTCTTTAGACCAGATAAAGAAAAATTAGAATTTTCTATCAATGATGTTATAGATAAGTCTTTAAAGATAGTAAGTTCAAAATTTAAAAACCGAAGTATAAATATAATCAGAGAATTTTATGATATTAATGTAGTTGGGTATGAAAATGAACTAGTACAAGTAATTATGAATATACTTAATAATGCAAAAGATGCTTTAGAACAAAAAGAGTTAAATGAAAGACATATTTTAATAAAAACCTATCAAGATGATAAAAATGCAATTATAACGATACAAGACAGTGGTGGAGGAATTAAAATAGATATAATAAATAAAATTTTTGAGCCTTATTTTACAACAAAACACCAAGCACAAGGTACAGGTATAGGTTTATATATGTCTGCTGAAATTGTTTCAAAGCATATGTGTGGAGAGTTAGATGTGAAAAACACTATGTTAGAGCATGATGGAAAACATTATGTAGGAGCTTGTTTTACTATATCAATTCCGTTTGTTTTAGAATAAAAAATCAATTTTCATTTTTCTGTGATATAATAAAATTATAAAATAGCGCAAGGAAGATATTATGGCAAAAATAGCAATTACAGGTGCAAGTGGATTTGTTGGTACAAACTTAACAAATATATTTCATCAAGAAGGTTATGATGTTATAGCTATCAAAAGAGATGAACTAAAAGATGTAGAAAAACTCACAAAGATTTTAGATGGTTGTGAAGTTATTATAAATCTCGCAGGGGCAAATATTATTAATCGTTGGAGTGATGAGTATAAAAATCTTCTTTATAGTAGTAGAATAGGAACAACAAGACAGCTTGTAAAAGCTATGAAAAGAACATATACGAAACCAAAACTGTTTATATCAACAAGTGCCGTTGGAATATATAGTAATCAAGATCAATATGACGAAGAAAATTATAAATATGGTGATGATTTTTTAGCAAATCTTTGTAAGGATTGGGAATATGAAGCTTCAAAAGCAAGTGAGTTGGGTATTCGAACAGTTATATTCAGATTTGGGATTGTAATGGGGCAAGGTGGTGCGTTAAGTAAGATGTTACTTCCTTTCAAATTAGGTCTTGGTGGTACGATTGGGGATGGGACACAGGCTTTCTCTTTTGTTCATATAGAAGATTTGAAAAAAGCATTTGTTTTTACAATTACAAATGAAAATACTGAGGGTGTGTATAATATGACCTCACCAATCCCGACAACAAATCTAGGACTTACGAAAGCTTTAGGTAAAAGTTTACGAAGACCTACTTTTTTACCTGTTCCTTCTTTCGTTCTTGATTTGATTTTTAGTGAAGGTTCGAAAGTATTAACAGATGGACAAAGTGCAGTGCCTAAAAAGTTAATGGATGCTGGATTTGAATTTGAATTTCATACGATAGAAGACACAATAGAAAATTTAGTCCATAATATGTAACTTAGAGTATAAGATAAAAGATATATGAACTAACAAAAGAGATAATTGCTCCATATCCAATAATAGCAGAACTTAGTCTTGGAGCAAGTCCAGCTGCACTTGCCATAGCACCTGCTGTTATCATTGGAGCCATTGCAGCTTCCAGTACAGATACTTTACTTGCAAGATTATCCCAAGAAAAAATAGCACAAATGAACAGAGCAATAATGGGTGCTATGATAAGTTTTATAAGAAGTGCTATACTTAAAGGTTGTAAATCATTTTTTGGTAGTTTAAATTGTAGTTGTAATCCAACAGCAATTAATGCAACGGGAACAACCGTAGCTGATAAAGATGTTAAAATAGAGTTGATTGTTGAGGGAAATGTAACCCCCATAAGAAATAGAGATAAAATCAATGCTATAAATGGTGGAAAAGTAACTATTTTATATGCAATCATAGAGATAGTAATTTTACTTTTTGCACTATAGTAAGCAGCTATAAAAGTACCATAAGTTGCAAGTGCTAGAAAAGTTCCTAACTGGTCATATACCATAATATAAGGCAATGCATCTTCACCATAAAAAGCTTCAATAATAGGAATACCAAAAAAAGAACTATTTGTTAATACAGCTACTAACATTAAAGCACCTGTAATCTCTTTGGAAAAATTTAATAATTTTGAAACAAAATATATAATCAATGCTGAGGCAATAATTACACTCCAAGATATAATTATAGGGATAAGAACATCAAATGAAAGAGTAAGCTTTGGTATTTGCAAAAGTATTAAAGCTGGTAATGAAATAAAAATTACAAATTTATTTAATATAGCCGCTGATTCAGATGGAAAAATATTGAATTTATTGAAACAATAACCAATAAAGATAGTTACAAATATTAAAAAAAAGTTTTCCACTTTTATAAAGCCTTTGTGTTTGATATAGAATTTGAAGTTGTGAAATGGTATTATATCACTATCATGATAACAAAAGACTCAATTGAAAATTTAAAATCTCACCTTGATGTAGTTGATATAATCTCTCAATTTATTGAGTTAAAGAAAAGTGGAGCAAACTTTAAAGCATGTTGCCCTTTTCATGGAGAAGATACACCATCTTTTGTAGTAAGCCCACAAAAGCAAATTTATCATTGTTTTGGTTGTGGTGTTGGTGGTGATAGTATTAAGTTTGTGATGGAATATGAAAAGTTATCTTACCCAGAAGCCATTGAAAAGTTAGCTTCTATGACGAATGTGTCATTACAATATGATAATGATGCAAAAAAAGTTGATTTATCTCTTATTACCAAAATAAATAATCACTATCAAAAACTTTTAGTGTACCACCCAAATGCGATGGATTATTTAAAACAAAGAGGAGTTTCATCTTCATCTATAGAAAAATTTGAGATAGGATATGCTAGTAGTTCTCAAGATACTATTAACTATCTCAAAACCAACTTTTTAAATCTTGCTGATGCAAAAGAATTCGGGATAATAGATACAGGGCAAAATGGTTTATATGCAAGGTTTATAGATAGAATTACTTTTCCAATTTATACAATAAATGGAAATATAGTAGGTTTTGGTGGGCGAACGATTACGGGTCACAATGCAAAATATGTGAACTCTCCACAAACAAAATTTTTCAATAAATCAAGACTTTTATATGGTTATAATCTTGCAAAAGAATCTATCTATAAACAAAAAACAATCATAGTTACAGAAGGGTATTTAGATGTAGTGATGTTGCATCAAGCAGGATTTGCAAATACGGTCGCTACATTAGGAACAGCTCTTACACAAGATCATTTACCACTTTTAAAAAGAGGTGAACCACGAGTTATTGTAGCCTATGATGGAGATAAAGCGGGACTTAATGCTGCATATAAAGCAAGTTTACTTTTAAGTCATAGTAATTTTAATGGTGGAGTTGTGATTTTTAAAGAGGGACAAGATCCTGCTGATATGGTTGTTGGAAATAAAATAGATGAATTAAACTCTATGTTTTCAAATCCTCAACCTTTTATCCCTTTTGTAATAGATTATATAATAAAAAAATATAACCTTGAAAATCCTCAAGATAAGCAACAAGCATTACAAGAATCAAATGACTTTTTAAAAACTTTAAGTCCTATTTTACAAGAAGAATATCAAAGTTTAGTAGCAAGAAAATTAAATGTAAATTCACAACTTGTACAAGTCCAACATTTCAATAATCAAAGAGTAAACAATGTAACGCTTTCTTCTATTAATATTTCTGAATTAAGTATTATTAAAACAGTTTTAGATAACCCTGCACTATTAGATATAGTATCAAAAGAGTTAAGTAGTGATATGTTTGATATTCATGCAAATGAATATAATATGTTATTACAAGATGTTAATGATCCAAATTTACATGGTTTGATGTTAAACGAACATATAATCTCTTATACACAAGAGGAGTTAGAAAATCAATTAAAAATTTTACTAGTTCCGTATTATAAAAAAAAATTGCAACAGTTAAAATTTGATGAAACAGTAGATTTTAAATTAAAAGCTAGAAAAACAGTAGAAATCAAACATAAATTAATAGAATTAAATTCTAAAAAACTTATTGCTGTTTAAAAGAATTATTAATAGGTTTCGTGTATAATGGCAAAAATTTACAAGTAGAGAGAGGAAATTTATGGAGTTACTACACACAGATAATGCACCAGCTGCAATAGGACCTTATTCACAGGCTGTTAAGGTAAATGGTTTATTATATACATCAGGTCAAATTGCATTAAAGTTAAATGGTGAAATGGTTGAAAATGATATCAAAAAACAAACAAGACAAATATTTGCTAATCTTGGTGCAATCTTAGAAGATAATCACACAACATTTGAAAATGTTGTAAAAATAAATATATTTTTGACAGATATGAATGATTTTGGTGTAGTAAATGTTATAATGGCTGAGGTTTTTGGACATCATAAGCCAGCAAGAAGTACAATTGAAGTAGCAGGATTACCAAAAAATGCTATGATTGAGATGGATTTAATCGCCACAGTTGCTGAGTATCACTAATCAAATTTTCTCTTAAAGAAAGTTTAAAGTAATTTTCAGTATAATTCGCTTCATAAATTTTAAGAGGATAAGCTAATGTACGCAATTATCAAAACTGGTGGAAAACAATACAAAGTATCAGAGGGTGATATTTTAAATATTGATTTATTAAGTAAAGCACCAAAAGAAACAGTTGAATTTACAGAAGTAATAGCTGTAAATGACGGAAAAGCATTAACAACTGGTGAAGCAGTTGCAAATGCTAAGGTAACAGCAGAAGTTATCGTTGAAGGAAGAGACAAGAAAGTTGTTATCTTCAAAAAACGAAGAAGAAAAGATAGTAAAGTTAAAAGAGGTTTCAGAAGAAGCTTCACAAAAGTTAAAATTACTAAAATAGCAGCGTAAGGGATATAATATGGCTCACAAGAAAGGTCAAGGTAGTACTAATAATAACAGAGACTCAGCTGGTAGAAGACTAGGAGTTAAAAAGTTTGGTGGTGAATCAGTTGTTGCTGGTAACATCATTTTAAGACAAAGAGGAACAAAAGTACATGTAGGTGCTAATGTTGGGATTGGGAAAGATCATACAATCTATTCTTTAATTGACGGTGTCGTTAAATTCGAACAAAAAGATAAAAAAAGAAAGAAAGTTTCTGTTTACGCTTCGTAATCAAACTTTTTTACAATTTGAAATTAAAGGGTATTGGGGAATCTTCCTTGATACCCTTTTTTAGTTATATAAAGTTAAAGTTTTACTTTAAGAATGGGGTTTAGATATGTTTGTAGATAGTGCTAGTTTTTCAGTTAAGTCTGGAAAAGGTGGAGCTGGTTGTGTTTCTTTTAGGAAAGAAAAATTTGTTATCAAGGGTGGACCAGATGGTGGAGATGGTGGAAAAGGTGGAGATGTTTACTTTGAAGTAGATACTAACACTGATACACTTTCTAACTATAAAGGTTGTCACCATGTAAAAGCTGATAATGGACAACCAGGTATGGGAAGAAACTGTAGTGGAAAATCAGCAAAACCAATTGTTTTAAAAGTACCACCTGGAACACAAGTGATTGATGAAGAAACTGAAGAGGTTTTATTTGACTTAACTGAAGATAAACAAAAAGTTTTATTTCTTGAGGGTGGAAAAGGTGGATTAGGAAATACTCACTTTAAAAACTCAAGAAACCAAACACCATCTTATGCGCAACCTGGACTAATGGGTGAAACAAGACAAGTAAGACTAGAGCTTAAACTTATTGCAGATGTTGGACTTGTTGGATATCCAAATGTTGGAAAGTCAACTTTAATCTCAACAGTATCAAATGCAAGACCTCAAGTTGCGAATTATGAGTTTACTACACTAACTCCAAAGCTAGGAGTTGTTGAAGTAGGCGATTATAATTCTTTTGTTGCAGCAGACATACCTGGTATTATCGATGGAGCAGCTGAGGGAAGAGGACTAGGAATAGAGTTTCTAAAACATATTGAAAGAACAAAAACATTACTTTATATGATTGATGTGTCAAACTATAGAGAGATGTTAGATCAATATAAAGTTTTAAAAGAAGAGGTTGCAAAGTTTTCAAAAGAGTTGGCTTCAAGAAAATTTGCTATAGCATTAACAAAAATAGATGCTATACAAGCAGAAGATTTAAATGAAAAAGTTGAAAACTTTATAAAAGATATAGAATTAGAAGAGTCAAGTGAAAATAGTTTTGCTTTTGATAAAGATAAAAAATATTTTATTCAAGATTTAACATATAATAGATATGATGAAAACTTACCATACTTTGTATTACCAATATCTTCAGCTACAAAACAAAATATAGAACCTATTAAATATGCATTGTATGATTTAATAAGTAGGGACAAATGCGAAGAATAGTTTTAAAAGTCGGAAGTGCTGTTTTAACACAAGATGGAAAAATTGCACATAGACGATTGGATAATTTAGTTGAGTTTATTTCTAAATTACAGAAAAAATATGAAGTCATTCTTGTAAGTTCAGGTGCTGTTGCAGCTGGATATACACTTTTAGCACTTGATAAAAAAGAGATAGCCAATAAACAAGCTTTAGCTTCTATTGGGCAACCTTTGTTGATGCATACATATAGAAAAGAATTTGCTAAATATGATATTATTTGTTCACAAGTTTTAATTGAAGCAACAATTTTCAATGATAAAAACAGATTAGAACATGCTAAAGATGCTATAAACAAACTTCTTGAAAATAGTGTAATACCAATTATTAATGAAAATGATGTGACAGCTATTGATGAGCTTGTATTTGGTGACAATGATCAGCTTGCAGCTTATGTTACAAATCATTTTGATTGTGATTTATTGACAATACTTACAGATATTGATGGTTTTTATGATAAAAACCCTCATGAAAATAAAGATGCTATTTTACAAAAAGTGGTACATGAAATTGATGAAAATTTATTAACACAACAGCATAGTGCCAACAGTGAATTTGCCACAGGTGGAATCGTAACAAAATTAAAAGCAGCAGACTTTTTAATAAAAAACAAAAAAAAGATGTTTTTAACAAGTGGATTTGATTTGAATTGTGCAAAAGAGTATTTACTAGATAATACACATAATAATGGTAGTTTATTTAAAGCTTTAGTATAAGGATATTTATGAATAAAAAACAAAAAATCATTTTTATGGGAACACCTGATTATGCTACAATAATTTTTGAAAAACTTTTGGAAAATGATTATGAAATTGTTGCATTATTTACACAGCCTGATAAACCTGTAGGAAGAAAACAAGAGTTATCACCACCTCATATTAAAAAGTTTTGTCTAGAAAATGGTTTAAGTTTACCAATATATCAACCAAACTCTTTAAAAGAGATAGCCTCTATAGAAACAATAAAATCTTTAGAAGCAGATATTATAATAGTTGCAGCGTATGGACAAATATTACCAAAAGAAGTTTTGGATATAGCACCTTGTATTAATCTTCATGCATCTTTATTACCAAAATATCGAGGAGCTAGTCCAATACAACAAAGTTTATTGAATGATGATAAATTTACAGGTGTGACAGCGATGAATATGGATGTTGGTCTTGATAGTGGTGATATATTAGGATTTAAATATATCAAAATAGAGAAGAATACAGTGGTTTCAGAACTATTTGAGCAATTATCACTTGCAGCTGCAGAACTGACTCTTGAAACTCTTGAAAAACTTGAAGATATAAAACCTAAAAAACAAAATATTTCTTTAGTTTCTCATTGTAAAAAAGTGACTAAAAAAGATGGTTTAGTTGACTTTGATGATGCCAGAAAATTTTATAATAAATATAGAGCCTATAAAAGTTGGCCAGATATTTATTTAGATAATGGGTTGAAAATTAAAAATTGTGAACTTTTTGAAAAAAATTCAACAAATAAAAATGGTGAAATCTTAAAAATAGAAAAATCTTTTATCATAGTTGGGTGTGAAAAAGGAAGTATAAAAATAATAGATGTACAACCACAATCAAAAAAACAAATGAATGTAGTTGATTATATTAGAGGTGCAAGGTTGGAAGTTGGAGATAGTATATCTTAAGGCTGTAGATTCTACACATAAATATTTACAAAATCATATTTCTACTAAAGGGTATCAAAAACCACTTGCAGTGGTAACTCAAAATCAAACAGATGGGATAGGTAGCCGAGATAATCAATGGATAGGTTATGAAGGAAATTTATTTTTTTCATTTGTAGTTGATAAAACTTTTTTACCAGAAGATTTACCTATGCAATCTTATTCAATCTATTTTAGTTTTATTTTAAAAGAGCTTTTATCAGAATTTGGTTCATCAGTTTGGTTAAAATGGCCTAATGATTTTTATATAGAAGATAAAAAAATAGGTGGAACAATTACAACTATGAAAAATGAGTTTATTTATTGTGGAATAGGATTAAATCTACTAAAAACAAATAATGAATACAGTTCTATAGATATTAATATTGATGTTCAAGAACTACTTATAAAATATTTTATGATTATTGAAGAGAAAAAATCTTGGAAGCAAATATTTAGTAAGTTTTCGATAGAATTTGACAAAAGTAGAGAGTTTAAAACAACAATTAAAAATAAAAAAGTATCACTTAAAGAGGCTGTATTACATACTGATGGGTCTATAAGTGTTGCAAATAAAAAGGTATTTAGTTTAAGATGACGGAAGTTATAACAATCGCAAACCAAAAGGGTGGAGTAGGTAAAACTACAACTGCTGTTAATTTAAGTGCAGCTTTAGCTCTAGAGGGGAAAAGAGTTCTTTTAATTGATGCAGACCCGCAATCAAATGCAACAACAAGTCTTGGGTTTCACAGAGATTCATATGAGTATAATTTATATCATGTGATGCTTGGTACTAAAGATTTAAATGACATTGTATTAGATGTTAAAGATATTGAAAATTTGTTTGTAGCACCTTCAAATATAGGACTTGTAGGAATTGAAAAAGAATTTTATAAAAATACTAAAGATAGAGAATTAGTACTAAAAAGAAAAATCGATCCTATTAAAAATGACTACGATTATATTATAATTGATTCTCCACCTGCATTAGGACCTTTAACTATAAATACATTAAGTTCTGCAACTTCTGTATTAATACCAATTCAATGTGAGTTTTTTGCATTAGAAGGGCTGGCTCAATTATTGAATACAATTAAACTAATACGACAAACTATAAATAGACAGTTAGAGATTAAAGGTTTTTTACCAACAATGTACAGCTCACAAAATAACTTGTCAAAACAAGTTTTTTCAGATTTGGCAAAACATTTTGAATCTAAGTTATTTAAATTAAATGATGAATCGTATGTTGTTATTCCAAGAAATATTAAGTTAGCAGAGTCTCCAAGTTTTGGTAAGCCAATTATGTTATATGATGAAAAATCAAATGGGACAAAAGCTTATACAAATTTGGCAAAATCTATTTTAAAATAAAGGTTTTTTTATGGCATTAGGTAGAGGATTAGGTGAATTACTAGGTGAAATAGAAACAGCTTATGAAAGAAGCAATGATATAAGCAAGAGTGATATATTAGAATTAAATATTGATGATATATCTTTAAACCCTTATCAGCCAAGAAAAATATTTAATGAAGAAAAACTTAAAGAATTAAGTGACTCAATAGTTAAAAATGGTTTAATGCAACCTATTACTGTAACAAGAGATAAAGAGAAATATCTTTTAATTGCAGGTGAAAGAAGACTTCGTGCAACCAAGCTAGCTGGTATTACACTTATTAAAGCAGTAGTATTGGATGTTGATAATACAAAATTAAGAGAACTGGCATTAATTGAAAATATTCAAAGAGATGATTTAAATATTATTGAGATTGCATATTCATATGCTGGGCTAATTAATGACTACAATATTACACATGAAGAATTATCTAAACTCGTTTCAAAAAGTAGAAGTAGTATATCAAATATTTTACGATTATTAACTTTAAGTAATTATACTCAAAAAATGCTAGGAAGTGATAAAATCACTTTAGGACATGCAAAATTAATTGTTGGTTTAAGTGATGAAGATCAAAAAATCATAGTAGATTCTATTATTGGACAAAAATTAAGTGTACGAGAAACAGAAAATTTAGTAAAAAAAATTAAAAGTAGTGAAAATAATACACAAGAAAGTGTAGAAAAAATATACAGTAAAAAAGATATAAATTATAATGCATTAAATAGCTTAAAAAAAGAGCTTAGTAATAAAAATTTAGAAATGAAAGTAGATAAAAATTACTTTAAAATTAAAATAAACTCACAAGAAGATATAGAAAACATATTAAATTATTTTCAAAATCAATAAAAATCATAACCAGCTTTAATATAAATTATAGTTTCCTTTCGATACAATACCCGCAAGTTTTAGTGTAACTAAACTGTAAAAATTGTATGGAGAAATAGATGTTAGACATAAGTCCAATATTGCTACTTGGTTCAGGTTTAGTGTTTTTATTAGTACTTGCAAGGCTGAATAGCTGTCTTTACAAGCCTTTATTTAAGCATATGGATGATAGAGATTTACAAATTAAAACAGATTTGGAAAACTCTAAAAGCAATGCAGCAGAGGTAGATGGTATGCTTGAAGAAGCTAATAGTATTATAGCTCAAGCAAAAAAAGAAGCTTTTTCAATTCGTGAAAAAGCTAAAACAGAAGCGATAAGTGCAGCTGAAACAAAATTTTCAGAAGCAAAAGTTATGATGGATGGTAAATATGACCAATTCATTACAACTCTTGCAGAAGAAAAAGATGTTTTAGAAAAATCTTTAGTTTCTAACTTGCCTCTATTTAAAGAAGGCTTAAAAGCTAAGCTAAGCTCAATATAAGGTGGTAGAAAGTATGAAGAAAATTTTATTTATGATGTTGGTTATGTCACCATTAGCATTGTTTGCTAATGATTCAAGTGTACAAACTGATATCTTAGAAAGAACAGTTAACTTCTTTATTTTCGTTGCTATTTTATATTATTTATTAGCAGATAAGTTAAAAACTTTTTTTACTGATAGAACAAAATCTATTCAATCTGAATTAGATAAAGTTCAAGAGATGGTTAAAGAATCAGAAAAAAAAGTTATTGATGCTAAGCAAGAAATTGAAAACGCGAAAAAAATTGCTGATGAGTTAGTGTCATCTGCAAACAATGATGTAGAAGCAATAAAAAGAAAAATAGAAGTTGCTATGGAAAAAGAGATAGCTAATCTTTCTAAAAGTTTTGATGAAAAAACAGAACTTGAAACTAAGAAAGTAAAAAGAGAAGTGGTTCAAAATGTACTTGATCAACTATTAAGTAATGAAAATATAGATTTAACTCAAGATGAGTTAGCAAATATTGTATTAAAAAAGGTTGCTTAAGATGATTGAATTAGTTGCAAAAAGATATGTAAAAGCTTTAATGTCTCAAAGAGACAATGCAAGTTTAGGTTCAGTATGTAATGAGTTAACTCAAATTGCATCAGCATTTAATGATGAAAAATTTATTTCAATTATATCTTCAACAGATGTAGATGTTGATAAAAAAATTGATTTGATGTTGTCTTTTGTTGATAATGCGAGTGAATCAGTAGTGAATCTAGTTAAACTTCTTGGTGAAAAGAAAAGATTAGAGATTATCCCAGAGATAGTTAAAGGTTTAAATAAAGAATTAGCAGTTTTAAATAATTCTTATACAGGAATAGTTTATACAAATAAAGAGTTAAACTCTACAGATATGGATAAATTAAATGAACAATTTTCTAAAAAATTTAATGTTAATTTAGAATTATCACAAAATGTATGTGATTATGATGGTATAAAAGTTGATATAGATGGACTAGGGTGTGAGATTGCTTTCTCTAAAGAGAGATTAAAATCACAAATGATTGATCATATTTTAAAAGCAGTTTAGAAAAATAAAGGAGAAATTGGATGAGTACAAAAATTCAAGCAGATGAAATCAGTTCTATAATTAAAGAAAGAATTGATAATTTTGAATTAAATGTAGATGTCAACGAAACAGGAAAAATCATATCTTTTGCAGATGGTATTGCAAAAGTTTACGGATTGAAAAATGTTATGGCAGGTGAGATTGTTGAGTTTGAAAATGGTGCTAGAGGTCTTGCATCTAACTTAGAAGAGTCAGCAGTTGGTATAGTTGTTTTAGGTAGCAGTGAAGGTTTAAGAGAAGGTACATCTTGTAAAAGACTTGGAGAGCTTCTTGAAATTCCTGTTGGTCCTAGCGCACTTGGAAGAGTTGTTAATGCACTTGGTGAACCAGTTGATGGTAAAGGTGTTATTGAGTCTAATGAAAAAAGATTATTAGAGGAAAAAGCACCTGGTATTATGGCTAGAAAATCTGTTCATGAACCATTAGAAACAGGTATTAAAGCTATTGATGCACTTGTTCCAATTGGAAGAGGGCAAAGAGAGCTTATCATTGGTGATAGACAAACTGGTAAAACTACAGTTGCTATTGATGCTATTATTAACCAAAAAGGGCAAGATGTTAAATGTATCTATGTTGCTATTGGTCAAAAATCATCTTCAGTTGCAAATGTTGTTGGTGCTTTAGAAGCAGCTGGTGCTATGGAGTATACAACAGTTGTTACTGCTGGTGCATCTGAGTCATCTGCATTACAATTTCTTGCACCATATGCAGGTGTTACAATGGGTGAGTATTTCAGAGATAATGGTCAACACTGTTTAATCATCTATGATGATTTATCAAAACATGCTGTTGCATATAGAGAAATGTCACTTCTTTTAAGAAGACCTCCAGGTCGAGAAGCATACCCAGGGGATGTTTTTTATCTACACTCAAGATTACTTGAAAGAGCTGCTAAGTTAAATGATGATTTAGGTGGTGGATCACTTACTGCTTTACCAATCATTGAAACTCAAGCTGGAGATGTTGCTGCGTATATTCCAACAAATGTAATTTCTATTACTGATGGGCAAATATTCTTAGAAACAGATTTATTTAACTCTGGGATTAGACCAGCTATTAATGTTGGTTTATCAGTATCAAGAGTTGGTGGTGCTGCACAAGTTAAAGCTACAAAACAAGTTGCTGGTACATTAAAACTAGATCTTGCTCAATATAGAGAATTAGAATCTTTTGCACAATTTGCTTCAGATCTTGATGCTTCAACAAGAGCACAACTAGAAAGAGGTCAAAGAATGGTTGAGCTTCTAAAACAAGGTGTTAATAAACCACTTGTAATAGAAAAACAAGTATCTATCCTTTATGCTGGTGTTAATGGGTTTATTGATGATATTGAGCCTGCAGATGTTGTTAAATTTGAAAAAGAGTTCCATGAATTTATTGAATCAAAATATTCAAGTTTATTAACAGACTTAAATGCTAAAAAGAAAATTGATGATGATATTAAAGAGGTTCTTGAAACTGCTATAAATGAGTTTAAAACAATCTTTAAAGCAGACTAAGAAGGATAATTAATGGCTAACTTAAAAGATATATCAAGACAAATAAAAAGTGTTAAGAATACACAGAAGACAACAAAAGCTATGAAGCTTGTTTCTTCTGCAAAGTTAAGAAGAACACAACAATTGTCAGAACAAGCAAAAAGTTATGCTTTCAAAATTAATGATATTTTATCTGAAATTGCTACTAGAATAGCAAATGTTCAAGATGAAGCAAATATTAGTCGAGCTTTTGTTCCTAATGAAAGTCCAAAAACAGTTGATATTGTTTTTGTAACTGCAGATAAAGGTCTTTGTGGTGGTTTTAATATGACTACTATAAAAGCTGTTAGAAACTTAATAGAAGAGTATTCTTCAAAAGGTACTACAGTAAGATTAAGAGCAGCGGGAAGAAAAGGTATTGATTACTTTAATTTTCAAGGTAGAGAATTAACTGATAGTATTGTTGGTTTAACTTCTGCTCCAACTTATGAAAAAGCATCTGACTTTATTGCTGATGCTTTTGAAGAGTTTAATACTGGTGCTACAGATAAAGTTATAATGGTATATAATGGATTTTTGAATATGCTTACACAAGAGCTAAAAACAAAAACAATTTTACCAGTAGAGCTTAATTCAGTTTCAGTAGAGCAACAATCATCATCTATGTTAGATGTAGAACCAGATGATGATGAAGAGATTTTAAATGAACTTACATCTAAGTATGTTGATTTTAATATGTATTACTCTTTGATTGATTCATTAGCAGCAGAACATAGTGCGAGAATGCAAGCTATGGAAAATGCAACTAATA
Source organism: Arcobacteraceae bacterium (assembly GCA_963667095.1). Classification (GTDB taxonomy): domain Bacteria; phylum Campylobacterota; class Campylobacteria; order Campylobacterales; family Arcobacteraceae; genus JAIOSF01. The sequence continues at coordinate 1,475,778 of OY762960.1, forward strand.
ATGCAAAAGAGAAAGTTAATGATTTAACAGTAGAGTTTAATAAAGCTAGACAGGCTGCAATTACAACAGAATTGATCGAGATCATTTCTGGTGTAGAGTCGATGAAATAAGTAAATAGAAAGGAATAGGATATATGGAAGGTAAAATTATTCAAATTATGGGTCCAGTTGTAGATGTCGAATTCGACGGATACTTACCTGCAATTAATGATGCAATTGAAGTACCTGGTACTAAAGAGAGATTAGTACTAGAAGTAGCTGCTCATATTGGTGATAGTAGAGTTAGAACTATTGCTATGGATATGACAGAGGGATTAACAAGAGGAACTAAAGTTGTTGCAACAGGTGCTCCAATTATGGTACCAGTTGGTGAAGAAGTTCTAGGAAGAATCTTTAATGTTATTGGTGAACCAGTTGATGATGGTGCTCCTGTAAGTGCAGATGCTCCAAAATGGTCAATTCACAGAGAAGCTCCAAAATTTGAAGAGCAATCAACTTCAACAGAGATGTTTGAAACAGGTATTAAAGTAGTTGACTTACTTGCTCCTTACGCAAAAGGTGGAAAAGTTGGACTATTTGGTGGTGCTGGTGTTGGTAAAACAGTTATTATTATGGAACTTATCCATAATGTTGCGTTCAAACACGATGGTTACTCAGTATTTGCTGGTGTTGGTGAAAGAACAAGAGAAGGAAATGACCTTTACTACGAGATGAAAGAATCAAATGTACTTGATAAAGTTGCATTATGTTATGGTCAAATGAGTGAGCCTCCAGGAGCAAGAAATAGAATTGCTTTAACAGGTCTTACTATGGCTGAGTATTTTAGAGATGAAAAAGGTCTTGATGTACTTATGTTCGTTGATAATATCTTTAGATTTGCACAATCAGGTTCTGAAATGTCAGCACTTCTTGGAAGAATCCCTTCAGCTGTTGGTTACCAACCAACACTTGCTAGAGAGATGGGTGCATTACAAGAAAGAATTACAACTACTAAAAATGGTTCTATTACTTCAGTTCAAGCTGTTTATGTACCTGCGGATGACTTAACAGATCCAGCTCCTGCTTCTGTATTTGCTCACCTTGATGCTACAACAGTTCTTAACAGAAAAATTGCTGAAAAAGGTATTTATCCAGCGGTTGATCCACTAGATTCTACTTCAAGAATCTTAAGTGCAGATGTACTTGGTGCAGAGCATTATAATACAGCTAGAGGTGTTCAATCACTTTTACAAAAGTATAAAGATCTTCAAGATATTATTGCAATTCTTGGTATGGATGAGTTAAGTGAATCTGACAAACTTGTTGTTGATAGAGCAAGAAAAGTTGAAAAATTCTTATCTCAACCATTCTTCGTTGCTGAAGTATTTACAGGTAGCCCTGGTAAATATGTTGAATTAGCTGATACAATCAAAGGATTCAAAGGTATTTTAGATGGTTCTTATGACCATATGCCAGAAAATTCGTTCTACATGGTTGGTGGAATTGATGAAGCTATTGCAAAAGCAGAGGCTATGAAAGCAAAAGCATAATTGCTTAAAAAGGTATAAATATGGATACAATTAAATTATCAATAGTTACACCAAATGGAGAGATATTTAACAACGATGTTAAAACAGTAACTCTCCCTGGAAAAGAGGGAGAGTTTGGAGTATTGCCTGGTCATGCTTCGCTTGTATCTTCTTTAACAGTTGGTGTAATTGAGATAGAGAAAAAAGATGCTTTAAAAGAAGCAGTTGCGATTAACTGGGGACATGTAAAAGTTTCTGAAGATTCTGTGGATATACTAGTAGATGGTGCGGTTGCACTATCTGAGGGTAGTGATTCAGATATTTCAGCAAAACTTGAAGAAGCTAAAACTTTAGTGAATTCAGTACAAGATTCAAATGTTTCAATGGCAGCAGTTGAGTCAAAAATCAATTCATTTGCATAAGAACTAGATGGTAGATTCAATATTAAATTATTTTGGGAATAGTAGTGCTATATCTATAGGGGTATTAGTACTACTTTCAGTTTATTTTATCCTTGTATTTTGGATATTTATTTATAAATATTTCAAACTATCATCAGACATTACTACAGAAATTAATAATCTAAATTCACTTTTAGCTAGAGAATCAACTATAAATCCACTTTCAAAACTAGGACAATGTTTAAGTAGAACAACAGTTAGCAAGGAATATTTAAATGTTTGTGAAACAACATTAGTAAGAGATGCTAGTAATGGTATTTCTTGGTTATCTATTATCTCTTCAACTGCACCTTTTATTGGATTATTTGGTACAGTTGTTGGAATATTAGAATCTTTTGCTAAATTTTCTACTGCTAGTAAAGTTAGTTTTGGAGTTATAGCACCTGCTATTAGTGAAGCTTTAGTTGCTACTGCTGCTGGTATATTTGTAGCAATCTTTGCTTATACATTTCATCAAATACTAACAAGAAAGGTTTATGAGTTAAATACTTATTTAAAATCTCAAATAGATATTATTCTTAGTAGGAATTAAAATAATGTATGATTATGACAAAAAACCAGACCTTAACATCACACCTTTGGTTGATGTTATGTTGGTATTATTAGCTATTTTAATGGTGACTGCACCGGTTTTAGAATATGAAGAAAATATAAATCTACCAAAAGGTAGTAAATCTGCAAAACTACAACAAAGTAATAAAATTGATATTTTAGTTAGTATAGACAAAGTAATTAAAGTAGATAAAAAAAACCAATACAAGTTTGAAAACTTTTCTGATAATTTTGTGCTATTTTCTAAAGATAGAGATAGAAATACTCCTGTGCATATAAGAGCTGATAAAGGTTTAAAATATGAAGATGTAGTTTATATTTTAAAAACAGTTAAAGAGGCCGGTTTTTTTAAAGTTGCATTGATAACAGATGGTTGATAAGAAAAATTTTTATATTGCAGCTTTTTTAGCTTTATTTATATATGTTTTTTTAATATTATTATTATTGTTATACATAAAAGAAAATAATATTAAGAAAATTGATGCAATATCTAAAACTACAGTATTGCAATTAGATATTGTATTAAATGATACCGTAGAAGATAAGCAAAAAATAAAAATAAAAAGTTCAACACAAAATAAAGAGATAGCACAAAAAGTAGTTAAAAAAACAACCTCTAGTAGTCTTAAACAAAAATCAGATTTAAAATCTTTATTTGCTAATGTAAAAACAACTGCTAAAAAAGTGAATAAAGAAAAAATTCTTAATGTGAAAAAAAGTAGTATATCTAGCAGATTTAAATCTAAATTTGAAAAAGAAAAAAAAGTTAAAGATGTTGTATTATCAGACTTAGTAGACAATAAAACAGCAGCTAATGTGAAAAAAGTTGTGTTAAGTGAGTCAAAAAACGAGACAGATCCTTACTTTTCAAAAATTTATCAAATGCTTTCTTCACGATGGAATCCAACAATATTTTCTGATAATCTATCTGCTAAAATACTAGTAACCATATCAAATAATGGTATTTTTAGTTTTAAGTTTATACAATACTCTCAAAATGTTGGTTTTGATAAGCAACTGAAAGATTTTTTAAATAGTGAAAGTTTAAAAAAATATCCAGTGAATCCAAACAATACAACAACAAATATTGAAATACTATTTCAATCGAAAGGCTAATTATGAAGAGATATATTTTATTATTATGGTTGGTTTTTATTAATTATTCATTTGCAATTGATGCTACAATGGAAATTATTAAAAACAAATCTACACTTCCAACTATAGGTTATGCAGTATCAACGGATACACAAATAACAAATGGTGTAGATAAAAAAATATTAGCACTTTTAAAGAAAGATTTATTAGTAAGTGGGCATTTTGAAAATAGCGAGAAAACTATTGATAATCATTATGAAGATAAACCAAATTTTAAATTATTACAAGAAAATAATTTAGACCTGTACCTTGTGTTGCAAGTGAAAAAAAATATTGAAAATGGATTATTATTAAATGTAAAGATGTATGATGCAAACTTAAATAATATAGTATTAAGCAAATCATATTCAACTTCTTCAGAAGTTCGATTTCCATTTTTATCTCATAAAATAGCTATTGATGTTAATAATTATTTAAAAGCACCATCTATTGATTGGATGGATAAGTTTATAATATTTTCTCGATATATAGATTCAAAGACAAGTGAAATAGTTGTATCTGATTATACATTGACTTATCAAAAAGTGGTTGTAAAAGGTGGATTAAATATTTTTCCAAAATGGGCAAATAAAGAGCAAAGTGAATTTTATTATACTACTTATAACTATGAGAAACCAACTTTAATAAAACAAAATTTATTTACTAGAAAATCTGAAAAAATATTATCAAGTGATGGAATGATAGTATGTTCAGATGTAAGTAGTGATGGAACAAAATTAGTTGTTACAATGGCACCTAATTCTCAGCCTGATATTTATGTTTATGACACTATAAATAAACTAAAAACACGAATCACAGAGTACAACGGTATTGATGTAGGTGGTAGTTTTGTTGAAGATGATACAAAAATTGTTTTTGTATCTGATAGATTAAGATACCCTAATATTTTTGCTAAAAAGATAGGACAAAGGGGAGTTGAAAGATTGATTTACCATGGGAAAAACAATTCTCAATGTTCAACTTCTGGTGATTATATAGTTTATTCAAGTAGAGAGACTGACAATGAATTTGGAGATAATGTTTTTAATCTTTATTTAATTTCAACTTATAGTGATTATGTAAGAAGATTAACTACGAGTGGAAGAAATCAGTTTCCAAAATTTTCATCAAATGGTGAATCTATTTTATTCATTAAAAATGATACTAAAAGTTATTTAGGTATTATAAGATTAAATTACAATAAAAGCTTTTTATTTCCTTTAAAAAGTGGAAAGTTACAATCTATTGACTGGTAAAGTATCAGTTATATTCGTTTAAGTATCAATAGTGTAGAATAACAACAATTAAAAAAATGGGGTAAAGTATGAAAAAAATTTTAAAAAATACATTAATAAGCGTTTGTGCGGTTGGTTTATTAGCAGGATGTAGTTCAAAAGATGTTGAATATGATGGTTCTACTGCTATGAATAATGGTCAATCTGTTGATGGAAAAGCTTCAAATATAGCAGGTTCAGATGAGAAAGCTATCTCTGATGGTTCAGAAGTAATTACAGACACATTAAAAGCAGTAACACATGAAGGTGTAAATAGTGTAGAAAGTGAAATTGATGGAAATACAGTTTTATTAGAATCAGTTCATTTTGCATTTGATAAATATAATTTAACAGATGAGATGAGAGAAGTTGCAACAACAAACTACTCAAAAATAAATACAACACAACAGGCATATTCTAGTTTAAAAGTAAAATTAGAAGGTAACTGTGATGAGTGGGGTACTGATGAGTACAACTATGCATTAGGATTAAAAAGAGCTAAAACAGCTAAAGATGCTTTAGTAGCAGATGGTATGGATTCTGAAAAAATAGTAATGGTTAGTTTTGGTGAGAGTAATCCAATTTGTACACAAAAAAATACAACTTGTTGGAAAATGAACAGAAGAGTAGATTACAGATTACTTCCATAATTTGAGATAAGAGCATTTGTTGATTAAACTATTTATTTTTTTATTCGTATCTTTTTTTAGTTATTCTTTTGCAGAACAGTCTGTTTTTGGTGCTGGTGATTTAAATTCTCCTGCGCCTTATGGACTTACACCTGCTGAAAAGGTAATAGTTAAAAATAAAAAAATTGTAAAACAAAATGAAACGAAAATAAAAAAAGTTGATTCAAAAATAGGTCAAATTTATGAAAAAGTTGAAGGACTAGAATCAATTTATGAGGGAGAAAGTAGAAAGTTAAATTCACTTTCTATAGACTTTAAGAAACAAAGTACTCAACTGGATATTCTTAAAGAAAAATCAAACTCTCACAATCAGCAAATTGAGCTTTTACAAGATGATGTTCTTTTACTTAAAAGTCAGATAGAACAAAATAGTAAAAATATTGAATTACTAAAAAAGTCTTTTGATAAGATAGTAACATTAGTAAATAAAATAAATAAAGAATATGTAACAAAAGATGAGTTTAATAAACTTTTATCAATGTTAGATAAAAAACTTGTAAGTACGACTCCTGTAAAAAAATCTTCTACAGTTCCTAAAAAATCAAATAGAGAACTTATGAAAGAGGTGAGAATATTATTTAAAAAAGATTACTTTACCAAAGCAATACCTATTTTAGAACACCTCATAAGTGTGAAGCACAGACCAGCAGAATGTAATTATTATATGGGTGAGATTAATTATTATAGAGATAATTATAAAGATGCTTTACATTATTTTAAAACAAGTATGATGCTATATGATAAAGCATCATATTTACCAAAACTATTACTCCATAGTGCAATATCATTTGAAAAAACTGGAGATATGGATAATGCGAAAAATTTTTATAATACAATTATCGATGTTTATCCAGATACAAATGAAGCAAAAGAAGCTTCTAAAAAAATCAAATAATAAAATTTAAATTAAAACAAAAGGAAATAAATAAAATGTCAAAAGTAATAGCAATAGAATATACTCTTAATGATGCAAATTCAAAAGAGCAATTAGATACAAATGTTGGTGGTAATCCATTAGAGTTTATAAGTGGTATGGGTCAAATTATTCCAGGATTAGAAAAAGAGATTGAAAATTTAGCTGCTGGTGAAAAAGTTGATGTTATGGTTGAACCAGCAGAAGCTTACGGTGAGTACAATGATGAAGCAGTACAAAATTTACCAAAAGAGCAATTTGCTGGAATAGATTTAGTTGAAGGTATGACTCTTTATGGTACAGGTGAAGATCAACAAACAGTTCAAGTAACAGTAAAAACAGTATCTGATAATGAAGTAACTATTGATTATAATCATCCAATGGCTGGTAGAACTTTAATGTTCAGTGTTTCTATTTTAGATGTTAGAGATGCAACAGAAGAAGAACTTCAAACTGGTGTTGTAGGTGGTATGGCTGCTGCTGGTGGATGTTGTGGTGGTGGATCTTGTGGTTCACATGATCATGGATCTGAAGAAAAAGAAGTTGAATGTTGTGGTGGTGAAAAACATGGTGAAGAGCACGAATGTTGTGGTGGTCACGATGGTGAAGGTTGTAAAAACAGCTAATATTAATATAAATTTTAGTGTTGATAAATCCTCTTATTTTTTAATAAGAGGATTTTTTTTATTTAATATTTTAGAGTTCTGACTCTAAACTTCTTCTAAACATAAAAAGTGCAAAGAGAAAAAACACCACACCAATGGCGAATATACTTGCTATACTTTTCCAAACTATTTCAAATCCAGCACCTTTAAATAGTATTGCTTGTGCAATATCAACAAAATGACTACTTGGCATAAAGTACATAATATATTGTATAACTTCTGGCATACTTTCAAATGGTGTAATATTCCCAGAAAGCATCATTAAAGGGAGAATCGTTAATATAAAAATCATCCCTAATTGTGGCATGTTTTTTGCAAGGGTTCCCATGAAAATTCCTATAGATGTAGTGGAAAATAATACTAAAAATGTAGAAAATAAAAATAAAGGGATGGATCCAGGTAAAGGTACATGTAATATCCCTTGAACCATAATAAAAAGGGAAAAGATAACGCAGACTAATATTATAAGTGTAACAGAGAGTACTTTTGAGAACATGATTTCAGTAGCATTCAGTGGCATTACTAAAAGGTGCTCAATTGTTCCATGTTCTCTTTCTCTAATTAAAGCAGCACTAGAGAGTAATATTGAGAGCATTATGATATTGTCAATAACTTCATTGATGGCTCCAAACCAACTACTAGTAAGATTTGGATTATATTTATATCTCGTTACTATTTCAACATTTGAAGTACTATTTTCCTGAGTTTTTACAAGATAGTTTTGAAGCTCTTGTGAAATTATTTGTTGAATATAGCCACTTCCTATACCAGCTTGTGTCATTCTTGTTGCATCGATATTTACTTGAATGTCTGGACTATTTCCTGAGAGAATATCTTTTTCAAAATTAGATGGAATAATTATAATAAAAGTATAAAATCCACTATCCATACTTGAATCAACTTGAGATAAAGGTATAATCTTAGGAGTATTAAATCTTGGTTTATAGAAAGAGGAGATGATACGATTTGAAAGGGTAGTTCTATCTTCATCCACAAAAGCAATAGAAGTGTTTTTGATTTCAGTTGATGTAGCTGATGAACCTATATAGATAGCTAAACTAAATGAGTAAACAATTAAGATTAACATAACTCTATCACGCCATAAACTTCGAAGCTCTTTTATACTTAGGTTATAAATATTTAATAAATTGTTTTTCATTTATACTTCCTGCTTTTTAAGAGCTAACATTGATAAAATAATAATCACAAAGATAGAGATTCCTAATATTATAAACTCTTTATAAAGATCGGAAAACTCAACTGCTTTACTAAAAATACCACGACTGATATTTATATAATAGCTTGCAGGAAAGATATCCCCAATAACAGAACCAATACCTTCTAGTGAACTTACTGGTTCTTTTAATCCTGAAAATTGAATAGTTGGTAAAAGTGTTAATATAGCTGTTCCAGCAATTGCTGCAATTTGTGTTTTTGCAAAAGAGGACATAAGTAGCCCAACACCAGTAGTTGCAATTACATATAATAATGTTCCAAAAGTGAGAGTAAGAATACTCCCTTTTAAGGGAACATTGAAAATAAAAATTGCTAATAATATCAATCCAAAGAAACTAATCATCCCTACAATTACATAGGGAAGTTGTTTCCCTATTAGAAATTCTAATTTTGTAACCGGTGTTGCATAAAAATTTGTTATTGAACCTAACTCTTTTTCCCTTACAACACTGAGTGCCATTAAAATTGAAGGAATAAAAATAAGTAACATAGGGATAACGGCTGGAACCATAGAGTAAATACTTTTAAAATCTTGATTGTATCTAAACCTTGATTCTATATTTACAATACTTTTGGTGTCTTTATAATTTGTGGATTCTTTTTGAAGTTGCTTTAGATAGGTATTATGAATACCTGCGACATAACCTTTGATTGTTTCTGCACGAAAAGGCATTGAACCATTAATCCATACAGCAATTTGGGTATTGTAACCTTTGGTTAAATCTTGACCAAAATTTGGAGGTACAACAAAGGCTAAATTTATGCTACCACTTTTCATATTTTGATCAAGTTGTTTTTGTGAATTAAGTTCAGGCTGTTCTAGAAAATATCTTGAGCCAGATATATTTTCTATATATTTTCTACTTTGAGGAGATTTGTCATAATCTAAAACAGAAAATTTTAAATCTTCAACATCCATAGTAATACCATATCCCATAATGAACATCAAAATAACAGTACCTAAAAGTGCAAAAACTAATCTCACAGGATCTCTTACTAATTCTAATGATTCACGATAGCTATATCCGAATAATCTTAAAAAACTAAATTGTTTATTTGGTTGTTCTTTTTGTATATTGACAGTTTTATTTTCTTCTAGTAGTGCAGTAGTATTTTTATTTTCATTTGTAGCATCTTCTAAATATTCAATAAAAGCATCTTCTAAATTTTCTTTATTTTTTGATTGTATAAGTTGTTTTGGAGTATCACTTGCTAATACTTTTCCTTGATGCATTAACGAGATTCTATCACATCTTTCTCCCTCATTCATAAAGTGTGTTGAGACAAATATTGTCACTTTATCTTTTCGTGAAAGATCAATAAGAAGTTTCCAAAAATTATCTCTTGATACAGGATCAACTCCTGATGTTGGCTCATCTAAAATTAACATCTCAGGTTTATGTATAACTGCAACAGCTAGAGATAACCTCTGTTTAATTCCTAGTGGAAGTTCCTCTGCTAGAGTATTCTCATATTGTTTCAAATGGAATTTTTGAAGTGATTCTTCTATGCGTTGATTTATAATAGTTTTATCTATATGAAATAACTTTGCATGAAGTGTGATATTTTGTAGTACAGTAAGTTCTGTATATAAAGAGAAAGATTGTGTCATATATCCAACTTTCTTTCTCATCTCCAATGAATTTTCTTCTACATACTCTCCAAGTAGTTTTGCTTTTCCCTTTGTTGGTTGTAATAATCCAGTAAGCATTTTCATAGTTGTAGTTTTTCCACAACCATTTGAACCTAAAAAACCAAATATTTCCCCTTGTTCTATTTTAAAATTCACATTGTCTACAGCTTTAAAATCTCCAAATTGCATTGTTAAATTATTAGCTTCAATGGCGTAGATATTAGTTTTGTCATATACTTTTGGAGGAATGACAAGTTTTGTGTGATTTTTTCTTTTATGTTCTGGTAGAAGCTCAATAAATGCCTCATCAATATTTGTAGTATTTGTTTTACTAAGTAATGATTTTGGTGTAGCTTGTGCTAATATTTTACCATCATCCATTGCAATAATTTGATCAAATGATTGGGCTTCTTCCATATAAGCTGTTGCAATAAGTACACTCATATTAGAAGTTCTATTACGAATTTTATCTATGAGTTCCCAAAATTGTCTTCGTGAAAGGGGATCAACTCCTGTTGTTGGTTCATCAAGTATTAATAGGTTTGGGTCATGTATTAATGCACAACAAAGTCCAAGTTTTTGTTTCATACCACCAGAGAGTTTTCCAGCGGCTCTATCTTTAAAAGGGAGTAAACCAGTACTTTGTAAAAGTTCAGTTATACGGATATCTCTTTCTTTTTTATCTTGACCAAATAATCGTCCAAAAAACTCTACATTTTCGTATACTGAAAGTGACATATAAAGATTTTTTCCCAATCCTTGTGGCATATAAGCTATTTTTGGACATATGGAATTTCTAAATTGTGTGTTACTTATATCTCCATTTAATACTGAAACATCACCAGTTTGAATTTTTTTTACACCTGATATTATTGCAAGAAGTGTAGATTTACCAACACCATCTGGACCTATAAATCCTATCATTTTACCAGAAGGAATCTCTAATGTAACATTATCTAAAGCTATTACATCACTATATTTATGTGATAAGTTCTTTACTTTAGCAATAGAGTTCATTTTATTTTACACTATTTTCAAGTGTACTTTGTGGAAGTTTATTTAAATTTTCTGGCCAAGGTGTATTTGGATTGAGTTTAATATAGGCAACACCTGGTAATCCTGTCTTAATTCTATTGAAATATTTTTCAAGTAACTTTGTATCAATTCTCACTTTTATACGAAACATTAGTTTTTCTCGTTCTGTTTGTGTTTCTATCTCTTTTGGTGTGAATTGAGCTTGGGGAGAGACAAAAGTAACAGTAGCAGGAATAGAAATATTTGGTACAGCATCTAACACAATTCTAGCTTCAGAACCTATATTGACCAATCCTGCTTGTGATGTAGGAAGAAATATTGTCATATAAGTATTCATCAAGTCTAATACTACTAAAACTCTTCCACCATTGGAAATTATTTCACCATTTTGTGCTATTTTATAAAGAACTCTTCCTTTTATTGGTGAATATAGTTTACTTTCGTTAATTTGTACTTTAATAGTTTCGACTTGTGCAAGTGCAGCATTAATGGCAGCATTGGCACTGATAACTTGTGCTTTTGAAGCTGTAAGAGCTGCTATAGCTGTTTGATATGCCGTCTCATCTGTTTGAAGTTCAACAAGAGGGATACTTTTGTTTTGATAAAGTGTTTTTGATCTATTATAATTTTTTGTTGCTAAATTAAGTTCACTTTCTCTTTGAGTTACAATAGCTTTCGTATAGTTTTTATTTTGTTTGGCTTGTTCTACATGTGCAATAGCCTCTTGAAGCTTTGCTTCTAATTCTTTTGTATCAAGGGTTGCTAAAAGTTGATTTTTTTGAACAACATCTCCCTCCTCAACACCAATATCTAATAATCTTCCAGAAAGTTTTGATGAGATATCTATCTGTGTTGTTTCAATTCGTCCATTACCTTGTGCAAATTCTTTTGGCAGAGGTGTCGGTTGCAAATAATTAAAAATAAAATATATGGCAATAGTAACAACAATAATAACAATATATAAAAATATTTTTTTAATCTTATCAAACATATTTCTTCCTTAATTTAATAGTAAAAATAAATGACTCTGAGTCACTTGTTGAATAATAGTATTTATTAACTAATGAGATGCTTAAATAGTTAAGGGTACTTCTTGTTAAAAAACTCATTAGTATAATTAGTTCACTCTCTAAAATCTTTTAAAACTGATGTTCAATAAAATTATAATATAATCCGTTTAACATTTAAATAGAGATTTAAAAAAGATAATAAAGTATATGGAGTAAATATGAAAAAAGTTGCATTTATTTTCCCTGGTCAAGGGAGTCAATCTGTAGGTATGGGGAAAGATTTTTTTGAAAATAGTGATATTGCAAAAGAGATGATAGCTAAGGCAAGTGATAGACTTGGATTTAGTTTCGAAGAGTTGTTATTTGAAGAGAATGATAATTTAGGAAAAACAGAGTTTACACAACCTGCAATTTTATTGGTAAGTTGTATAGCACTTGAGGTTTTCAAGTCACAATGTGATATAAAACCAGAATTTGTATTGGGACATTCTTTAGGTGAGTTTTCTGCACTGGTTGCAAGTGGTGCTATAGATTATCTTGATGCTGTTGAGTTAGTTCATAAAAGAGGATTATTTATGAATGAAGCTTGTGCGGGAGCAGGGGCAGGGATGATGGCACTTGTTGGACTTGATGATGCTACTGTTGAATCTATGACAGAATCACAAAGAGCAGAAGGTAAAAAAATATGGGCAGCAAACTACAATATGGATGGTCAAATTGTTGTAGCTGGTATTAAAGCAGATTTAGAAGCTGTTGCAGATGCTTATAAAGAAGCAGGAGCAAAAAGAGCACTAGTACTTGATATGTCAGTTGCTAGTCACTGTGAGCTTCTTAATAGCGCTGTAGAGAAGTTAAATCCATACCTTAATGAGTTTGTAACAGATAACTTTGAAACATCAGTTATCTCAAATGTTACAGCTGATGCTTATAATACAAAAGAGGTAGCTATAGACTTACTTGGGAAACAGTTAATATCTCCAGTAAAATATAAACATTCTATTGCTTCAAAAGCTAGTGAAGTGGATATGTTTATAGAGTTTGGAAATGGAGCCGTTTTAAAAGGACTTAACAGAAAGATTTGTAAAGATGTACCTACATTGAATGTATCTGATATGAAATCTTTAGAGGTTACTTTAGAAACTTTGGCATAATATTTTTATAGAATATATAGTTTTTAAAAGCTCTATCAAACGATAGGGCTTTTTTTATGAAAATGTAAATAATTATAACACATAGTAAATTTTATCTTTCAGAACTTTATAAATATTAATAAATTTTTAAGACTGTAAATAATACAATTTAAAAAACCAACCAAGTGGTTGGTTAGTGGAGGAATGAATGTCATCAAAAGAAAAAATATTAGAAGTTGCAGCTGAAGAGTTTGCTAAAAGAGGTTTTGACGCTGTTAGTATGAATAATATAGCTAAAATTGTAGATATAAATAAAGCTACTCTTTATCATCATTTTAAGGACAAAAGAACTCTATATCAAGAAATAGTTAAAGTAGAACTAGACAAATTACACTCAAATTTTGAAAAAGAGTTGAATTTTAAAGAAAAATCAGGAGAAGAACTTTTAGTCGGTTATATAAAGTCTTTGGTTATGACGATAAAAGAAAGTCCATATATAGTCTCTTTTGTTTTAAGAGAATTTGCCAATTATGGGGCAAATATTGAGGAGAACTTAGTTCCTCATATAGAAAAAAATTTAGACTATCTAACTCAGATTATGAATAAATTAAATTTAAAAAGAAAATATAAAGATATGAATGTTTATGCGGTTTATTGTCTTATACATGGGACAATAAACACTTTTTATACGATACAAATGAGTCCTTTACCTATTGGTAATGACCTAGAATTAAAACATAATAGTGAAAAAACACTTGATTATGTTGCTGACTATATTGCAGATGTACTTTTAGTAGCATTAACTTGAGATGAGGAGTTCAAAATGTATTCACGAAATATAGTTTTTATTTTACTTGTATTATTTTTTAATGCTTGTGCAAAAGAAGAAGAAAAGGTTCAAAAAGAGAGCATAAAAGTTGTTAAGATATTTGATTTAAAAAAAGCAATAACAACCCAAGAGGTATTTAAATATCCAGCTCAAATAGAAGCATTTCAGGATACTTTAATGGCATTTGAGGTTCCGGGGAAAATTGTAAAGTTTTATTTTTCTGAGGGTGATAAGGTTAAGAAAAGAGAAGTTATTGCACAATTGGATGATGTTATATATAAAGCGAATTTTGATTCGGCAAAAGCTAATTATGCACAAGCTAGAAAAGATTTTAAAAGATATGAAAAGCTTCTAAAAACAAAATCGGTTTCTCAAGCTGTTTTTGATAAATATAAACAAAATTTGAATGTATCAAAAGCTGCTTTAGAAGTGGCAGAGAAAAATTTTAAAGAGACGAAATTAGAAGCTGAGTTTGACGGTCTTATAGCAAAAAAGCTTGTTGCTGATTTTGCAAGAGTACCTGTAAAACAGCCTATTGTAAGGTTGCAAGATACCTCTTCATATAAAGTTAAATTTTTTGTTCCTGAAACAGATATGTTAAGAACTCAAGGTAATTTAACGCCTGAAAGTATTTCACAATTTATAGATATATATGTAACTGTGGGTGGAAATAATAAAAATAAAATTAAAGCAAATCTTATAGATATTTCAACCGTTGCAGAAAAAGTAACAAGAACTTTTGAAATCACTTTAGGGATGAAAAAACAAAAAGATATGACTATCTTAGCGGGTATGACAGCAGAAGTACAAATATATTTTAAAAGATCTAATAATATAAAAATAGCTATCCCTTATGGGGCTATTTTTACCGATGATAGCAAAAAATCATTTGTATGGATTGTTGATAAAACCAATAAAGTCCATAAACAAGAAATTCAAACAGGAAATCTTTCTAATGAGTTTATAGAAGTTATTGATGGCTTAAATAAGTCGGATAAAATCATAACTTCAGGAGTTAGATTTCTACAAGAAAATGATGAAGTAAAACAATATAAACATTTAGGTGAATAAAATGGATTTTGCAAAATTTAGCTTTAAAAATAAGCTTATCATTTATGTACTCACTGTTTTATCTATAGGATATGGTTTAATTGTCTATGATAAGATGGGAAAACTTCAAGATCCAGAATTTACCATTAAAGAGGCTATTATTGTTACAAATTATCCCGGAGCCACTGCTTTAGAAGTTGAACAAGAGATTTCAGATAGACTTGAAGAAACTATACAAACTCTCCCTTATGTAAAAAAGATTATCACAAGAAATAGTGCGGGGGAATCTTATATAATAGTTACGATAAAAGACAAATATAAGTCCAAAGATTTAAAACAAATTTGGGATGAACTACGAAAAAAAATAAATACAACCTATCTGCCTCCTAGGGCATCTCTCCCTTATATAAACGATGATTTTGGCGATGTTTACGGTGTGTTGTTCGCAATTTATGGAGATGAATATAGCTATGATGAACTAAGAGATTATGTTGATTTTCTCAAAAAAGAGCTTATTTTAGTTGAGGGTGTAGGAAAAATTGATACTTTGGGTGAACAACAAAAAGTAGTTTTAGTTGAAATGGACAAGAATAAGTTAACACAGTTAGGGATCAATAAAGAACAAATCTTTCAAGACCTTTATCTTAAAAATCTAATTTCTGATTTCGGTAGGGTACATATAGGTTCAGAATTTATAAGGATAAATAGCGATAGTTTTAAAAGTATAAAAGAGTTAGAAAATTTGGTTATTAAAGGACATGAAAGTCTTTCTCAGATTTTTTTAAAAGACATTGCAACTATAAAAGAGAGTTATCAAGAGCCATCTAGTGCAATAGTAAAATATGACGGTCATAATGCAATAGCTATAGGGATTTCTACTATTGAAGGTGGAAATGTTTTAAAAATGGGTGAACTTATAGATACAAAACTACAAGAATTAGAGGAGTTAAAACCACTTGGTATGGAAATAGGAGTAATCTCTCATCAAGCAAAAGATGTTGAAAAAGCAATTAGTGCCTTTATGCTTAATTTTATAGAAGCTGTAGCAATCGTAATTGCAGTACTTTTACTTTTTATGGGTTTAAGAAGTGGATTGATTATAGGTTTTGTGTTAATAGTTACCATTATTACTACATTTATTTTTATGCACTTATTTGATTTGATGTTACATAGGGTCTCCTTAGGGGCTTTAATTATTGCACTTGGAATGCTAGTAGATAATGCGATAGTTGTTGTTGATGGTATTTTAGTAAGGGTGAATCGTGGAATGGATGGGAAAAAAGCGGCTTCTGAAGTGATAAAACAAACTGCCTTTCCACTTCTTGCCGCTACGATCGTAGCTATTTTAGCCTTTGCTGCTATTGGACTTTCCCAAAATCAAACAGGGGAATATGTAAGATCACTGTTTTATGTTATGACTATTTCTTTAGGTCTTTCATGGATCACTGCAATGTTCTTAACACCAATAGTAGCTGTTCAATTTCTAAAACCCAATAAAAATAATACAAAAGATCGCTATGACTCATTTATATATAGAGTTTATGGTAAATTATTAAGTTTTTCTCTTAATCATAAAATATTGATCGTACTCTTAGCTATAACTATTTTTATCGGATCATTATTTAGTTTTCAGTTTGTAAAACACAGCTTTTTCCCAGACTCTTCTAGAACACAAATAATGGTTGATTATTTTCTACCGCAAGGTTCATCCATTGAAACTACAGAAAAATATTTAGATAGATTAAATAAAGAGATCTTAAAAATGCAAGAGGTTCAACATATTTCAACTTTTATAGGAAGGGGGAGCTTAAGGTTTTTATTAACTTATGACCCTGAGCGTCCAAATAGTGCTTTTGCTCAAATGTTGATTAATGTAACTAATTATGATAGTTCTGATAAATTAATTAAAGATATTGAAACTTTAACAAAAAAGCTCTATCCAGATATAAATGTATATGGAAGAAAATTTGTACTAGGACCAAGTAGTGGGGGAAAAGTTCAAGCAAAAATATTCGGTAAGGATATTGATAAGCTGAGAGTATATGAACAAAAAGTTTATAATATTATTGCAAATTCACCCTATTCAAAAGGGGTAAAGAGTGATTGGAGAAATCGTGTAAAGGTTATAAGGCCTATTATCTCTTATGAAAAA
The DNA here is from genome assembly GCA_963667095.1 of Arcobacteraceae bacterium. Taxonomy (GTDB): domain Bacteria; phylum Campylobacterota; class Campylobacteria; order Campylobacterales; family Arcobacteraceae; genus JAIOSF01. The sequence goes on from OY762960.1 coordinate 1,493,048, forward strand.
GCAAATTTAAATGGTATCACAAAAGATGATATTGCAAATGCAATCTTAGATACTTATGAGGGACGGACAATTGGTATTTATCGTGATGGAACAGAACTATTACCTATTATTACAAGATCACCTCAATATGAAAGAGGAGAGATACAAAATATTGAAAATATCCAAATTTTTTCTCCTGTAGTAAGTAAAATGATCCCTTTAAAACAAATAATTACAGGCTATGAAAATATTTTTGAAGATGATATTATTTATAAATATAATAGAAAAAGAGCTATCACTATCCATGCAGAACCAATTGATGGGAAACTTCCAAATGATTTACTCAATGATATAAAACAAAAAGTAGAGAATATCGATTTTGAGGATGGATATTATGTTGAGTGGCATGGACAATATAAAGATTCAAAAGATGCTCAAGAACCTATCATCAACTCTTTACCATTGTTTTTTATTTTAATGGTACTTATTGTTTTAGGATTATTTAATTCTATTAAAAAAACTCTTATAATCTGGATTGCCGTTCCTTTTGCACTTGTAGGGGTAGTGATAGGGTTATTGAGTACGAACTTACCGTTTGGATTTATGTCATTACTTGGATTTTTTAGTTTATCGGGGATGTTAATAAAAAATGCGATAGTTCTTATTGATGAGATAACTTTGGAGCATGAAGTCAATAAAATGGAACTTGAAGAGGCTATTTACAATTCAGGTTTGAATAGATTAAGAGCCGTTGCAATGGCTGCATTAACTACAGCCTTAGGAATGTTGCCTTTAGTAATTGATCCGTTCTTTTCATCTATGGCAGTTGTTATTATTTTCGGTCTTATGGTTGCCACTGTACTTACAATGGTATTTATACCTGTATTATACGGATTGTTTTTTAGAAAAACACAAGTAAAAAATAATGAGTAAAAACCCAATTAGCAGTTTCATTTTAAGGATAATCGGTATCACCCTTATTAGTTCTGTAATTTGGATAGTTGCAATATATTATTATCATGAATATAAAATTATTCAAGAAATACAAACAAATATAGAAAGAAAAAAAATAGAATTTATGGATGTTTTAAAAAATTATCATGTACTAAAGCTAGAAGCTAAAAAAATTGCACTTTTGAAAGAGGAGTTAAGCAATCTAAATATTTTATTTGCAAAACTCTATGATGGAAATAAAAAGCAGATTTTAGATATAGATTTTCATCAAAAAAGGAATTTAGTAGATAGAGATAAGATTATTTTATCAAAAGAAAAATTAACTTACGAAGTTATAATGCAAGCTAATAAAAAGGTATATATTTTATTTCAGTCACAGATAAATATTGAAGATAAAAAGCTTCATTTAGTACTTTTTTTACAATTAGATCAAGAAATAATAGATAGTATAACTGAAGATATTAAACATATATTATTTATAGTTATTTTTACGATCTTATTAATTGTTATCACCATTTTACCAATTATTTATGGGCAATATCAACATATATTAAAAAATAAGAATGATATTTTAAATGCTAACTTATTTATGTTGGCATCATTGGGGAATGCCATTGCAAAAAGAGATAGTGATACAAATGAACATAATTATAGAGTAACCTATTATAGTATTAAAATAGCCGAAAGTATGAATCTGCCAAAAGAAAAGATGCAATCCTTGATAAAGGGTGCTTTTTTACACGATATCGGTAAAATCGCGATTTCCGATACTATTTTATTAAAACCTTCAAAACTAACAATTAAAGAGTTTGAGATAATGAAAACGCATGTTACTCATGGAGTTGATATAGTAAAAGATATAAAGTGGCTCGAAGATGCTATAACAGTCATTCAAAATCATCATGAAAAAGTAGATGGTAGCGGTTATCCTGAGGGGTTAAAAAAAGATGCTATTCCAATTGAAGCTAGAATATTTGCCGTAGCAGATGTATTTGATGCTTTAACTTCCAAAAGACCTTATAAAGAAGCTTTTGGTATTGAAAAAAGTTTTACCATCATACAAAAAAATTCAGGAAAACATTTTGATTGCGATGTAGTTCTTGCCTTTGGGGAAAATTATCAAAAAATACATGCTACTATCAAAGCCTTAACGATGAAAGGCTTGAAAAATATTCTTATAAAGAATGTTTATTACTATTTTATGGGTCAAAAGGAATACTAATGGAAAAAGTTAATGGTTTAATACTTGACTCTATATTTAAACATTCAGATATTATCATGTTTACAGTTGATAAGAACTAGCGATATATCTCATTTTCAAAAAAAAAGAACTTATAAAATGAATTTTAAATATAGATATACAACTATGGGATTATATGCAAGATTCAATTGTAGATAATTTAGAGAAATAAGTATTAAAAAGAAGTAGTGATTAAATTTGATTCTGAAAGTACATCAATTGGGGAAAAAAAAGTATATAATAGATATGTCTATTAAAATTAATTATTTAACACATAAAGTAGTAATGGGTATTTTTTAATAATCAAAGCCACCTTTACAAACAAATATGTTAAAATCTAAACAAAAATTTACAAGGCTTTTAAATGACTAAATTAGCAATAATGGGTGCAATGGAAGAGGAGATTACTCCACTTTTAGAGTACTTTACTGATATAAAGAAAAATGACTATGCGAATAATACTTACTATGAGTGTAAGCTTGGGAATCTTGATGTAGTTATTGCATATTCAAAAATAGGGAAAGTATTCTCAACTCTTACAGCTTCAACTATGATACAAAAATTTGGTTGTGATACACTATTATTTAGTGGAGTTGCTGGTGGGATTAACCCTAAGTTAGCAATAGGGGATTTAATCGTTGCAAATAAACTTTCTCAACACGATTTAGATATTACAGCATTTGGACATCCTCATGGATATGTACCAGGTGGAGAAGTGTATGTAAATACAGATGAGAAGTTAAAAAATATTGCTTTAGAAGTTGCCAAAGAAAATGATATAAAAATTATTGAAGGTATTATAGCTACTGGTGATCAATTTGTTGCAGATGAGAAAAGAAAAGAGTTTATTGAGACTACTTTTAAAGCTGATGCTTTAGAAATGGAGGGAGCTTCAGTTGCTGTTGTATGTGATGCTTTACAAGTTCCTTGTCTTATTTTAAGAGCTATTAGTGATACAGCTGATATGGATGCTGGATTTAATTTTGATGAATTTTTAGAAAGTAGTGCAAAAAACTCTGCACAATTTTTAATGAAAGTTATTGATAAATTAGTTTAGTGTTGAATAGTACAAATTAAAAAAGGGGTTCAATTTTTATTGAACCCCTTTTTTTTATAGAAATTTTTTACGCTAACTCTTCTACAGCTTTTTTAATAGCAAGTGGTAATGGTAAATCTACCATATCACAATCTTCTTCTAAACAACACTCACAAGCAGTACCAGCACTTGTTTCCTCTTTGATTATCTCTATATCACTTCCGTGTTTTGCTACAGCTTCTTTAATCTCATCATATTCTACATCATTACAGTTACATACTTGCATTTATTATCCTTTTATTTGATATACGCTTTAATAATTTTTTGTTCTTGTATTGGTTTGTCCATATACCCTGTTGGTACATTTTCTAATTTTTTTACAATATCAAAACTTTTCTTATCTTTAACATAGCCAAAAATAGTATGTCTCCCATTTAAGTGAGGAGTTTGAACTGTTGTTATAAAAAATTGACTTCCATTTGTATTTGGTCCTGCATTTGCCATAGCAAGTACTCCTGCACGATTAAACATAGCTTTTGGTGTAAACTCATCTTTGAAAGATTTTCCCCAGATAGATTCACCACCACGACCAGTTCCTGTAGGATCTCCACCTTGTATCATAAATCTTTTTATGATTCTGTGAAAAATAAGTCCATCATAATATCCATTTTTTATATGAGTTGAAAAGTTCTCAACTGCAATTGGTGCTAAATCAGGCCGTAACTCTAGCTCTATAGTTCCTTGAGTAGTTTCAAGTACAGCTATAGGATTTGCTGCTTGAAGATAAACTATACTTAGTATTAAAAGCATAAGTTTTTTCATCTGTGTCCTTTATATTGTATTTTGAATATTAATCATAACAAAAAAATATTAAATTATACTATTTCATAGTAATTAATATTTGTTAATCTATTCTTATTTAATGATTTATGTATAATCCATTACTAAATAAGTTTATAAGTTATTACTTATTTTATTTAAGCTAAAATTGATAAATAGCTTAAGGATAGTAAATGAATAAGATATTAAGAGTAGTATTTATATTTTTTCTTTTTTTTGTATTTGCAAATGGAGATGCTAAAATATCCCAACGGGATGTAATAGTTACAAGTGCTGAGTATATATCTGCAAAAGCTCATTATAAGTCAGGTGATTATGATATCGCTTATAACTTATTTGAAAAGCTTTTTAGAAAAAACAATAATCATATTTATGTGAATTATTATTTAGCTATGAGTGCTGTATCATTACAAAAGTATGATGAAGCAGTTGCTGCTTTAGAGAGAGTTTTGATAACAAAACCGGATTTTTACAGAGCAAGGTTAGAATTTGCAAAAGTTCTTTATATCTCTGGATTAAAATCACAAGCAAAAGAAGAATTTACAAAAGTTTTAAACTCAAATGTCCCTCAAAATGTAAAAGATAATATACAAATTTATTTGGCTTCATTAAATGATGATAAACTTTATAATCTTTATGCAACTTTAATGGTGGGATTACAATATTCGGATAATGTTAATAATGGTTTAGATGATGTTGAATTTACATTACCAGGCTTTTCAAATATAACAGTAAGTGGTGAAAAACCTGATTCAGATAGAGCACATATTGAATATCTTAGTTTAGACTTGATAAATAAATTTAAGAAAAACTCTTCTTTTGTTTTAAAAAATCGCTTAATAGGATACAATAGAAACTATAAAGATTATGATGATGGTGATTTAGTATTTTTTTCTTATCAACCAACATTGATAAACTATAGTTTAAAAGATAAAACACAATATTCTTTAGGTGTAACTATAGATAAAGTAATACCTGGAAAAGAAAATAAAAATAAAGATAAGTTTATGGCTTATGGTATTAAGCCAAAATATTCATTTGAAGTTTTTCCAAATGCTAGACTTGCTTCGTATATAAAGTATCAAAGAATATTGTATGATGAAAAATCAAGTAGTGATAGAGATTATAATAAAAAAGAGTTTGGTTTTGATTTATATTATAACACATTGTATGCTGGGTTTAGTTTTGCATCTGATGCAAAGAATAGTGGAGATAGAACTGATATTGATAAAGATATTTGGAAGACAAATCTAGGATATACCTATAAGTTTAATGATAAATTTTTACTAAATACAGAGTATGAATATACAAATAGTAAATATGACGAAGAAGATATCTTTTTTGATTCTCATAGAAAAGATACAACACACAATATTCGTATAGGTTTATCAACGATATTTGATAAGAACAATATAATTAACTTAGCTTTTTCTACAACTTATAACAGTTCTAACCAAAATGCATATGATTATGATAAAGATGTGGCAACAATAAGTTACATAAGGAAATTCCAATGGTAAGAAATATTTTTATTTTAGTATTTGTGATAACTTTGCCCATGATGGCAAGTGTAGGAAAAATAGTTGCTATAAAAGGTGATGCTCAAATTATAAGAGATGATAAAAAAATAATAGCAAAGCTTGGAAGTTTAGTATTAAAAAATGATGAACTTTCAACAAAAGATAATACAAAGCTACAATTACTTTTTAATGATAACACGGTGATAACTATAGGAAAAGATTCCCATTTTAAAGTTAAAGAATATCTTTTTGATGAGAACAGTAAAAGCTATGAAGCAAATTTTGGATTACTAAAAGGAACTTTTAGAACAATTACTGGAAAAATAGGAAAAATTGCACCAAGTAAATTTAAGTTGACATCAAAAACATCTTCAATAGGAATACGAGGAACTCATATCTTAAGTAGAATGGCAATTGTGGGTGATAGAATAGTTTGTGTTGAAGGTGAGATTATTATAACTCATTTAAAATCTGGAAAAACTATTATCTTAAAAGCTGGAGAATTTGTAGATGTATCAGCTGATAGTGATGTACTAAAAGCACAAAAGCTTACGCAAAAAGATATAGAGTTTCTTGATATTGATACAAGATTTTTAATGAATGAAGAAAAAGAGGTAAAACTTGAAAAACTTGGCTTACTAGTTGAAACACCAGAAAGTGTAGGTTGGGGTGTATGGAATGAAACTCCAAAAGAGGTTGAAGAGTTATTTTTAAGCAATGTAGAACAAGGATTTAGTAATGTAACTGATCCAGATATCATAATAAATGCAACACATACAGCAACATATACTGGAAAAGTAAGTGGGTCTCATTATACAGCTAATGTCAATGTTGGAAGTTATATAAACAATGCGGATAATGTATTAAATATGGATATAAATTTTGGTACAGACAATATAACTGCAGATTTCTCTGCAAAATATTTTAATACTAATGTAGGTGGTATTGCCACAGATACTGTTAATGGGATAACAGGTACTGTTAATGCAGATGGAAGTGGTTTTGATTTATTAGGACCAAATGGTGCAATAGGAGGTTCAGGTACTTGGGGAGGTAATGGAACTGGTACATTTTCTGGACCAGGCGGTGAATATATAAGTGGTGATTTGAATTTGGATGATGGTTATACAGAAAAAATAGAAGTAACCTTTGATGCAACTTCTAACTAACATTATTTAGTAGTATAAGTATAAACTCCATCAAAGTTTTGTGGTGGAGTTTGTATAAACTCTTTACATCTTTCTATATAAAGTAATACTACTTTTTCATTTACTAGATTTTCTTTCTTTTGTAATCTCTGAAAGTTTTTTAGTGCGATATTAAAGTTAGAATCTCTATATAAGTCTAAAGCCTCTTTAAAAAATTTAAGTTCATCTTTTATAATCTCTTTTAAATCATCTGTATGTACTTCATAAATTTTTATAGGTTCTTTTTTACCTTTTACTCTTACAATATCTAGATCTCTTATGATATAGTCTTTTTGTAGGGCATCTTTGATATATTCTGAAATTATAATTTTTGCACCATATGTTTTACAAAGTGATTCTAGTCTTGAACCTAGATTTATAGGGTCACCTATAACAGTATAATCATTTCGTATTAAACTACCCATCTCTCCAACTATAGCATTACCACAGTTTACTCCTATACCTATATCTATAGCAGGTAAGTTTTTTTGTTGAAACTTATTATTTAATATCTTTAGATATTGTATTTGTTCAATAGCTGCTTGTAAGGCTTTATCTTGATGATTTTGTACATCTATTGGGGCATTCCAATAAGCCATTATGGCATCACCTATATATTTATCTACAGTTCCCTCTTTTTTTATGATTATTTCTGTCATAGGATTCATATATTGATTAAGATAGTCAATTAATACTTTTGCATTTGGCATTGATTCTGAAATATTTGTAAAACTTCGAATATCACTAAAAAATATTGTTATCTCTTTTGAAGTTGCTTGAAGTGCATTTTCTTCATTTTTAAGAATATCTTCCATAACTTTGGAAGAGACTTTATTTGCAAATTTCTCTTTTATAAGGGCAGTTTGTTTTGTTTCTAAGAAATAATCAATAATAAGTGCAGTGATAGTAGATATTATAGTGACGACTAAAGGGAAAAATAGATTCAATACTATACCTTCACTAAAAAGTAAATAGTAAAGTAAGTAGCTTCCACTAGCTATAAAACCAAGAACTATAAAAGCTATTTGACTTGCTTTTGTAAAACCCAATAAGAATATAAGAAAAAATGCAATAACTATAATATGAACAATATTTGCTCCATCTGCCCAAGCTGGTTTATGTAAAAAGTCTTTTGTTAATATATTATCTATCACATTTGCATGAATCTCAATTCCTGGAAAAACTGAATCATAAGGAGTTGAACGAAGATCTTGCAATCCAGCAGCTGTTGTTCCTATAAGAACTATCTTATTTTCTATATCTTTTTTATCAAACTTATTATTTAAAATATCAACAGCAGAGATATATTGAAAATTCTTTTCACCTCCTCTATAATTAATCAGTAACCTTCCATATCTATCAGTAGGAATAGTATAATCACCTAAAGTGATATTCTTTACTCCTATTTCATCGTAATCTATGATTACTTGTTTAATTCCAAGTGCTGTTCTTAAAACCTCTAAAGCTAAAGAAGGATAAAGTTCTAAGTCATATCTCATGATTAAAGGTACGCTTCTAATCGTTCCTGAAGGATCAGGAATGTTGTTGAAAAAACCACTTGAATAAGCATTGTCTTGAATAATAGGAATATTTAATAATGTTCCTTTTGCATTTAATACATAATCTTTATCTTGAAAGTTTCTACTCTTTTCAATAAAAATCGCAGGAATTTGAGGGGATTTAGTTGTTGAATAATTTTCATCATTAAATTGAAATTGATAGCCTAAAATTACAGGTGAACTAGCAATTGTTGATGCTAACATCTCATCATAGTTTGGTAAAATTAAATCGGTTTTATCTAAATCGGTTTTATCTATGAGTGTATGGGGAGAGCTTCTATCTTGTTCTGCAAATAGAATATCTAAACCTATAATACCAGCACCATTTTTTGTGAGCTTTTCAATCATTTTGGCTACTATATTCCTTGACCAAGGCCACTGTCCAATCTCTTGCAACGATTTGTCATCAAGATCAACAATAACTATATTTTGACTATTTGGAATAGGACCTCTTATGGTAAACATATAATCTCTTAAAATATTGTCAAAAGAATCTAGTTTTTTAGGAAAGTAAACATATGTTGTTATGGATAATATAGATATAATGAATGCACTAATAATATAAATGATGATTTTTTTGAATTTTTTATTTAAGTTCATTTTATTTTGTTCTTTTATGAATAATATGTAATGATTATATCAGATTTTTAATATAATGCCAAGAGAAATAAGGATAAGTATGAAAGATATTATAAAGGTATTAGGAGCTTATGGTGGTAAGACTGAAACTAAAAGTACCACTTGTTATCAGATATCAAAAAGTACAATTATTGATGCTGGAAATATTTTATTTTCATTGGCTGATGATGCAAAATATATAGATCATATTTTTATTACCCATACACATTTTGATCATATAGTTGATATACCATTGCTTATTGATACTTTTTTTGAACTTAGAGAAACCCCGATTACAATTTATGGTTTAAAAGATACATTACAAAGTTTAAAAAATTATATTTTTAATCAAGATATTTGGCCAGATTTTCATGAAATTGATTTGATTTCAAAACAAGAAAAAGCAATTGTCTTTCAAGAGATTGAAATAGGGCAAACTATTAAAATAGATGACTGTACAATCAAACCTATAAAAAATAATCATACCCATTCAAGTTGTGGTTATGTGGTAACAAAACATGAAAATTCAATTTTCTTTACTTCAGATACTTATATAAGTAAAGATATTTGGAATGAAGTAAATAAGAATAATTCAATTAAATCTTTAGTTATTGATGTTTCTTTCCCTTCAAGACTTAATGAACTTGCGAAAGAAAGTAAACATCTAACACCAAAACTTTTAAAAGAAGAGATAACTACTAAACTACACAGAGATGATGTAGTAATTTATATTAATCATCTTAAACCAATTTTTGTTGATGAAATTAAAAAAGAATTAGATGCGTTGATAGATAAAAAATATAAAGTTCTTATTTTAAAAGATGGAGACATTATTAATATTGTAGAAAATAGAATTTATCAAACACAATATAAAAAAGATTTATATATAGAAGAGTTAAACCAAATAGGATATGCACTTACAAGTGAAAAAAATTTAGATATTTTAATGGATAAAATTCTTACTGCTGCAAAAAAACTCACTAATGCAGATGCGGGAACTTTTTACTTAATGAGTGATGATGAGAAATCATTACAGTTTACAGCTGTACAAACAGACTCTTTAAATTTTAGATTAGGGGGAATTTATGATCCTGTTCCTTGGCCAAATTTAAAGTTGTATTATGAAGATGGAACACCAAATGATATAAATATATCAGTGCATTGTGCATTAAATGATAAACTTATTAATATCCCTGATGTATATAGTTCTAAAAAATATACTTTTGAAGGGGCAAAAGCATTTGATAGTAGTACTGGATATACTACTAAGTCAATGTTAGTTGTACCAATGAAAAATCATGAAAATGATGTTATAGGGGTTTTACAACTTATTAATAAGCAAGACGATAATGGTAATTTTTGTGAGTTTACATCTGCTGATGAAAAGCTCATTTTATCTATGTCTTCACAAGCAGCAGTTATTGTTACAAATACAAAGTTGATGCAAGATTTAGAAGAACTTTTAAATGCATTTATGAGAGCTATTGCGACTGCAATTGGTGAAAAATCAAAATATACAGCAGGACATATTAATAGAGTAGCAGAACTTTCAACAATGATTGCTCAAGAAATTAATAATGACACGCAAGGGATATATAAAAATAAATTTTTTACCCAAGAACAGTTAAGAGAGATAGATGTTGCTGCTTGGATGCATGATATAGGGAAAATTACAACACCAGAATATGTGGTAGATAAATCAAAAAAATTAGAAACTATTTATGATAGGATTAATACAGTAAAAGTAAAGTTTGAATTATTAAAAAAGGAAAAAGAGTTAGATTTTCTAAAGAAGTCACTATCTTGTAATCAAAATGAAAAAGATACTTTAGAAGAAAAGTTTGAAAAAGAGATTGAAAAACTAAATGATGATTTAGAATTTATAAAAGAATCAAATACAGGTAGTGAATTTATGTCTGATGATAAAATTGAAAGAATTGTTAGCATATCACAATATCAAATTACATTAGAAGGGAAAAGAACAAATCTCTTAACAAAAGATGAGGTGAAAAATCTTTGTATTAAAAAAGGAACCTTAACGGATGAAGAGAGATTTATTATTAATAATCATGCAAAAGTCAGTTATGATATGTTAGCTTCTCTTCCTTATCCCAAAAAATTAAGAAATGTACCACAAATTGCAGGCGGGCATCATGAAAAAATTTGTGGTGGAGGGTATCCTTTTGGATTAAAAGGAGATGAGATAAGCTTTGAGTCAAGAATTTTAGCAATAGCTGATATTTTTGAGGCACTAACAGCACATGATCGACCCTATAAAAATGCAAATTCACTTAATACCTCTATGAAAATATTATCATTTATGGCAAAAGATGAAGAATTAGATAAAGATTTAATTAAATTCTTTGTAGATAAAAAAATTCATTTAAAATATGCAAAAGATAATTTAAATCAGAATCAAATTGATGAAGTAACAGTTGATTTTGATAATTTGTAGTTTCAAATATAGTTAAAATATTAAGTGAACTGTTATTATAAATTTATTTTCTTATAATGAATAAAAAATTGACCCATAGTTTTACCTTATAATATTTATTTAATTTTATATTAGATAGAATCACAAAATTTTAGTTAAAAAAAAAGGAAGTTAGATGTTATTAAAAGAGAAATACTCACCTATGTATTTTTTAGCTGCTTTAGGAGCAGGGGGGACATCAGTATCATTTTTTATGTACTTGATGTTTTTAGTACCGCATACAGATACACCAATGACTACATATGATCATGTTGTACCTGCATTGATGAAAGGTGATTGGCTTTCATTTGTTGTTGCGTTTTCGTTAGTGTTTATTATTGCATTAGCATATTTTCATTTTAAGTTATTGTTTTGGAATATCAAACAATATAGAGCTTTTAAAGAAACTGAGGCATTCACAACTTTAAAAAATAGTAATGCTGAGGTAACATTGATGACAATGCCACTTACATTTGCAATGACTATTAATGTATGTTTTGTACTTGGTGCAGTTTTTGTGCCAGGACTTTGGAGTGTTGTTGAATATATGTTTCCAGGTGCTTTGCTTGGATTTGCTATTTGTGGATATTATGCGATTAAAATTTTTATGGAGTATTTTAGCCGATTATTAATAACAGGTGATTTTGATTTTACAAAAAATAATAATCTTTCTCAAATGTTATCTATTTTTGCATTTGCTATGATTGCTGTAGGTTTTGCAGCACCAGGTGCTATGAGTCATAACATTACAATCAATGCAATAGGAATTTTTTGTTCAATTTTCTTTGCTTCAATATCTATTTTACTTATTGTAATAAAACTTATTTTAGGATTTAAAAATATGTTTGAACATGGTGTAGCAATTGAAGCAAGTCCATCACTTTGGATTATGCTGCCAATTTTAACAATTCTTGGTATTACATTTATACGAATAAGTTTTGGACTAGACCATCATTTTAATCAACCATTAGCAAATGCTTCACTATTTACACTTACAAGTTTTGTGTTAGCATTAGAATTGATTTTTGGTATGCTTGGATTTTTTGTTATGAAAAGAATTGGATATTTTAAAGAGTTTATTCATGGGGATAAAAAATCACCAGTAGCTTTTGCTCTTATTTGTCCGGGAGATGCATTTTTTGTATTTGGAATGTTTTTTATAAATATGGGATTAGTGATGAATGGTGTTGTGGAAAAATACTCAATAGTTTATTTTCTATTAATGATTCCATTTATGTTTATACAATATAAAACTATCGTATATTTCTTTAAATTAAAAAATAAATTTGCATTATAAAAAATGTAGAGATTAGAAAGAGAGAAAGTTTACTTTCTCTCTTTTTTTGTTTTTATAATATTTCTTATCAACAATCCTATAAAAAATAGAGCAATTGTTCCATTTATTATAGCATTAATAGTATTCCCATCCATATAAAAACTATATGCTAAATAGCTAAATATTCCACTAATAACCAAACACATATTTTACCTTTTTTGTTGTCTTTTATTTTTAAGTTCTATATCCATAGTATCATTATTTGAACGAATTCTTATCTCACTATACTCTCTTAAAAATTTAGGAAGTTTTCTCCCATTTACTTTTAAAATATCTTCTACTAGTATATGTGCGACTTTTTGTTTTTCTTCTCCTTGAATTTCTACTATAAAATCAAATAAAAACTTAGCAACTCTATCAAGAGATATCTGCCAAGTTGAAAATGTTTGTAAATAGAGCCAATTACTAAAAGCATAAAAAGTTTGAAAAACACTTTTATTAGTAACAAGAAGTTCAAAAGTTTTTATAAAATTTCCACTGTTGTAAACTATATCCCAAAATCTTGCAAATCTTTTAAGTTCTTGCATAGTTTCAAATGAGATCAAATCATTAGCAAGGATATCATAGGGGGGAATATCACTATAAACCATGCCATAGATTTCATCATGACGATTAAGTGTTGTTCCTGAGAGTTTTTTTAGTACTCCTACTTGAATCTCTGCTTTACTCATACTACATAAATAGTCAAGATTTTCACCAAAACTCTCTACACTTTCTCCAGGTAAACCTATAATTAAGTCAAGATGAATATGTGCATTTGTTTCTTTCTCTAAAAACTCTAAATTCTCTTTTATTTTTGGAATATTGAGATTTCTTTTGATGTTTTTTGCTATATCTTTTTTGAGTGTTTGGATACCAACTTCGAGTTGCAAACTATGCTTTGGAAAGAGCTTTATTTTTTCTCGTAAAGGTAGAGGAAAATTATCAGGAATCACTTCAAAGTGTGTGGTAAAAGGTTCTTTTTTTTCTAGAAAAAAATCAAGATGTCGTGTAGCCACATCAATATTAAGATTAAAAGTTCTATCGATAAATTTAAATCCTCGCGCACCTTTTTCCCATAATATTTCAAACTCTTTTAAAAGTTCATCTACATTAAAATCTCGTACCTTTTTATCTATAGAAGATAGACAAAATTCACAATTATAAGGACAACCTCTTGAAGCCTCTACATAGATATGTCTGTTTTGAATATCATGGTTGTTATAATATTTATATGGGAGTTCTATTGTAGTTACATCTAAAAGTTCTGGTGGAAATATTTTTTGTTTAATATCTTTTCGTTCAAGAATATTTTTACAAAGAGTATAAAATTGTATTTCACCTTCCCCTTGTATAATATAATCAGCATCATCTAAGTTTACACGAAAAGGTGTATAACTAACTTCTGGTCCACCTAAGATAATCACAGTTTTTGGACTAACTTTTTTTATGTAATGTATAAGTTCAGAGACATCAGAAACATTCCAAATATAGACGCCAATTCCTATAATTGTAGGTTTTTGTTTTAATATTTTCTCGGCAATATCTTGCATATTTTCATTGATAACATATTCTTGTATAGTAGCTGTATCTTGTAGCTCATGTAAGTTTGCATATAAATATCGTAAAGCTAAACTAGAGTGAGAATATCTACCATTAAGTGTGGTAAGAATTATATTGGACAAAATATTCCTTCAGTGATTGTTTTATTTTGTATTGTATCTAAAAGAAGTTTATATGTTTTGTGCAGATAAAAAAGGTATGAAAGGAGACAAGTTTAATTAAAAACTTGCCCACTCGTCATCGTCAGCTTTAGAAGCTTTAATAGGTTCTAATTGTTTAGATTGTGAAGATGGTTTTACATGATGAGAAGTTTCTTCTTTTGTAGGAGAAGATTCTATTTTAGTTGTAGGAGCCGGAGTTGAGTTTTTCTCCATAGTTTTAGCTTTTACACTATCTTTTCCTATAAACTCTTTACTATCAGCATCATTAACAACTAATTTAGCAATCTTATCAGTATCAACAGCAACATCATGAGTTTGAGAAGCAATCATAGCATTTTGTTGAGTTTGTTGATCTAGTGAGTTAACAGCATCATTAATTTGCTCAATACCAGTAAGTTGTTCTTTACTAGCCATCTCTACATCTTTAATTAAATCTATTGTTTTAGAGATATTTTCATTTAATGCTGTATATCCACTTATCATCTCATCTGATATCTTTTTACCACCATTTGCTTTTGTAGTTGCATTTTGTACCAATGCTTTAATCTCATTAGCAGCTTCAGCACTTCTAGAAGCTAGATTTCTTACCTCTTGTGCAACAACAGCAAAACCTTTACCAGCTTCACCAGCAGTAGCAGCTTCAACTGCTGCATTTAAACTTAAGATATTTGTTTGGAATGCTATTTGATCAATTACTGTAATTGCTTCATTAATAGCATTTACCTCTTCATCTATCTCATTCATAGCTTTTGTTGTTTCATTTGCCAGTGCTTCACCTCTTGAAGCTGACTCTGTTACATTTGATGCTAGATTTGACATTTGAATAATATTATCTGTATTACTAGAAATATTTCCTGTAATCTCTTCTAAAGCAGCAGCTGTTTCTTCTAGTGCAGCAGCTGCTTCATTTGAGTTTTGGTTTAAGATATCTACATTTTTTAGTAAGATATTAGAACTATTATTTAGTGTTAGTCCATTTGATTTGTTATCTACTAGCATTGTTGTAATTGAATTTTGTAGAGTGTTTATACCTACGATTAATTTTTCAAGTACACCGTCTTTCTCATCAGTTGGCTTCATTTGTAGTTTGTTTACATAATTTAAGTTTGCATATTCTTGTAAAACTGTATCTACTTCAATAAATCTTTCTTTAGTAGATTTCACCATATCATTAACACCATTTTTAAATTCTTCTAATGAAGTATTTGAAGTTGTTTTTTCAATATATTGTGAATACCATCCATTTTTAACTCTATTCATCACAACTTGTGCATCAGCAATGAGTTCATTATCTTCTTCTATTGCTTTTTGTGTTTTGAGTATATTTTCATTGACTGTTGTTGCCATTTTCCCAAATTCATCTGTTGTAGTGTCATCTAATAAATTTGTATCTTTACTTTCTCTATTTAAGTATGAGAAAAAAGAATTTAATCCAAGGCTGAATTCATTTAAAGAATTTACTATTATATTTGATATTATAATTGATATTATAATAAATATAATTAATGAAATAATTGAAATAATTAACAATACATTTGTTAATTCTACTTGTGCTTCATCTTTTAATTCAATAGCACTCTTATTAATTAATGCTAATTTTTTTTCTAAAACTAACCCAGTTTTGGCCATAGTTCCTATAATAGTAGAAATATTACTTGATTCTTTTTCTATACCATTATTAAAATCATTAATTCTTAATTGTGCAAATTCATCAAAATATTGTATATACTTTTGCGAAAGTGATAAAATCTCATCACAAACATCCCTATTTTCTTTCAGACTCAAGTGTGGTTTTAATGTAGATACTTGATTATCAAGTATTTTAAAATCTTCTCTTACTTTATCAGCTTTTTGTGTACTTGGTACTCTTAGAAACTGATAAACTGAAATTCTTCCTTTTAAAACTTGTTGAATAAAAACATCTGTTTGTGAAGCTGCTGCTACTCTAGAATTTACTAAATTATTATAATGTGTAAATACTATACCTAATATAATCATAACTAAAATAACAAGTATTGGAAAACTTAGTAACTTGTTTTTTGTAGATAAATTTTTGAACATTTATCATCTCCTTTTGTTAAATCTTTTATTTAGCTAAATTATATGAAAAGATTATTTCTTAAAAGTTTCCTTTTAGTTTATATCCAACATTATAAAGTGAATCAAAGATGTTACAAGAGAGTTTATTTTTTAGCTTTGAAAAAATTATTCTTAATTTATTTGGGTTATAGGTGTCTTCGTCGTCTTCCCAAATATAGTTTAAAATATCTTCTTTAGAAAAAATTTTTTGTTTGTTCTGACAAAAAAGTTCTATAAGTAATCGTTCTTTTTTCGTAAGCTTAATTTCTTGGTCTGTTTTAGAATAAAGTTGTTGTGTATCAAGATACCATTGAAATCCACAATTAAGAGATATGATATTTTCATTTTTTTGTTTATTTTTCATTTTTGTTATCAGATTTGAAAGAAGTTCTTCTAGTTCGAAAGTTTTTATTGGTTTTATAAGGTACTTGTAAAGATTTAATTCAATTGCATCTAAAAGTTTTTCAGTATCTGAATAAGCTGTTAACATGATAAGGATTATATTTTCATTTTCCTTTCTTATTTGTTGTGCAACTTTAAGACCATTTAGTTTTGGAATATTAATATCTAAAATAGCAATATCAGGTTGATATAGAGCGTATTGCTCAAGTGCTTCTTCTCCATCCTTTGCTTCATAAACATTTTTAAAATACAGTTTCAATAATTGCACATATTTCTCTCGTAATAATAAATCATCTTCAACATATAAAATTGAAAAGTTATTCTGTATCATAATTTTGAATCCTTATCGTAAATTTTACACCATCATTGAAATTTGTCGCAAAAATATTTCCATTAAAATGTTCTTCAACTATTTTTTTTACAATGTAAAGTCCAAGACCACTAGGAGTCTTTTTCTTTTTGGTTGAAAAATAGAGATTAAAAATTTCATGTAAATATTTATTTGGAATTCCCCCACCATTATCAGATATTTCAACAAAAGTAAATTTATCTTGATCGTAAGTAGTAATAGTTATTTTTGGATTACTTATATTATTTGTATTGAAAATATCTAAGGAGTTTGAGATGTGGGATAGAATTATTTGTTGAAAAAGTGTTATATATCCCTGAAGCTGATTTTTACTATTGAAATTTAATTGTAAGTTGATATGGTTAAGTGAAGGGTTTACAATAGTAATACAATGTTCTATTGCTTCATTCACAAGAAATAATTTTCTTTCACTTTCAGGTACAAAAAAATTGCTAAAATCATTTATCGTTTGAGAAAGATATTGAGTTGTGTTTTCTATGTCATTAATATTTTGTTTTAATTTTTGTTCATCTAAAGAGCCATTTCTTTGTTCCAAATACATATTTAAAGTGATAGAATTGATTTGAGATAAAGGTTGTCTCCATTGATGCGATATCATATTTAAGAGTTCACCAATTACAGTCATTTTAGATTGATGATAGATAATTTGATTTTTTTGTCTGTTTTCTTTTTCTGTCATATTTATTTTTTGTTTGTAGGTTTTAAAAATATTTTCAATACTTTTTGATAGTAATAAAATAATTATACTTAATATAAAGGTAATACCAACAGTAATAGTAATAAGTTCTATTAAATACTTTTGATGCTTCTCTTCTAGTTTAGCTATTTGAGTATCAATAGTTTTTTGAATATCACTTGGATGAAAACCATATCCTATGGCCCAATCCCAAGGTTCAAAGTTTTTTATATAAGAGATTTTTTTACTTTGGCTTGCGTGTGTTCCTGAAATACCAATATAGGAGAGATATCCTTCTTTATTTTTCGCAGTTTGGATTATCTTTTTTGTAACATTAGTTCCATTTCTATCTTGAAGGTGTAGTTGATTTTCTGAAAGTAAACTTTGTTTGATATTAATCAAAAAATTACCATTATGATCGACGATAAAAATATAACCATTTTTATCATATTGAATAGATTCGATTAATCCTAAAATGTCTTTTTTAATTTGATTTTCTGAGACTTGATAAGAAGTTTTATTCTCATAATATTCTATTTCAATTATTTTGTGTATTTTATTAACCTCTTTTTTTATCGATTGTTTACTGAAATTAATATAATCTTCTTTGATATGTATTGCTTCAAGATCAAGTTGTTTTTTATGATAATTTATAGTAATAGAAGTGATGATAATAGAAAAGAAAATGAATATGATAATAGGTATTAAACTCATATTTCTAAGTAGAGTAGTTTCATTGTATTTTGACATACAATATTATATCACTACTTAAGTAAATAGATGTTGACTAAAGCAAAGAAGATAATTCTTTATCTCTTTGCTTACTTGAGTATATTATTGAACTATTGCTTCAATTTCTACTGTAATTTTTACTTTGTCTCCTACTAGTACACCACCAGCTTCTAAAGCTTTATTCCAGTTAAGTCCAAAATCTTTTCTATTGATCTTTGCTTCAAGTGTAAAGGCAGTTCTTGTATTTCCCCATGGGTCTTTTATCATACCATTGTTTTCAACTTCAAAAGTGACTTTTTTAGTAATTCCATGGATTGTTAAATCACCAGTTAACTTACCTTCATCTTCATCAAGTGTATAAGAGTTCATAGTAAAAGTCATTTTTGGATATTTTTCTACTTCAAAAAAGTCTGCACTTCTTAAATGGTTATCTCTTTTTTCAATACCGGTATTAATACTTTTTGTCATAACAGAAGCATCAAATTTTTCAAACTTCTTGCTTTCTACATTATATACAATATCTGCATCATAGTCTGAAAAGTTACCATTGACATTTGTAATCATTAGATGTTTAATGGAGAAACCAACTTCTGAATGACTTTTGTCAACTTTTAAAACAGCACCATTTAAACCAACTGCACCAATCAAAAACAGTGTCATAAACACAACAGAATTAAATTTTTTTGATAATATATTTAACATCGCTTTCTCCTTTTGTATATTTGAATTAATAAAATTCTATATAAATTAGGTTAATAGTTTATTAACAACTCACTATAGTTTTATACTAAAAGTTGAACCTTCATTTTCTTGGCTTTCTATCTCTAATTTGAAGTTGTGAAATTTGACTATATTTGATACTAAAGAGAGCCCTACACCTAAAGAGTTATTCCAACTGTTATTTGAAACTCTATAAAACTTATTAGTAATTTTTGGAATATCTTTTTGTTTGATACCTATTCCATTGTCTTTGACACTAATTAGGTCTTTTGTGATAGTAACATATACATCATCTTGAGAATATTTCAAGGCATTTTCTATTAGATTTTCTATAGCAATTCTAAGCATAGTTTCATCTGCTTCTATAACTATATCATCTGCTTCTAAGAATATTTCTCTTTGTGGATAGGCTATTTTTAAATCATCAATAGTGCTTTTTGCAAGTTTTACTAGATTTACTTTTAGCAAGTTTTTGGCTTGTTTCCCATCTTCAAGTTTTAAAGCTAGTCTTAACCTATCAATCATTGTTGTGAGTTTATTAGAATTTGATGATATCTTTTTCAAAAATTTTTCTCTAATATCTGGATTTATCTCTTTATCTTCCAATAAAGTTTGTGTATAACCACTAATCACAGCAATAGGATTTTTAAATTCATGTGAAATTGCAGAGATGATATCATCTTTTTGTCTATTTGAGAGTTTTAATTTTGCTGTATATTTTGCTTTTTGTTTCTCTTTTTTGATTAATGATTTTGATACTTCACTAATAAGTTGTGTGATTTTATTGAACTCATAAGAGTAAGTTGAATCAATTCTTTTTTCTTTATTATATTTTGTTAAATTATTTAAAAAGTTTAAAATTTCAGTTGTTTCATCTTCAACTTTTTTACTAATATTTGTTGCAACCCAAAAAGCAAGAAAAATAAAAAATAAAAATAAAATACCAATTTTTATAGATAAGTAAAAAAACTCTTTATTTATTTGTTCTATATCTCGTGCCATTCTTATATAATAGTCTTCACCATTTATAGAAAATTTTTTTGCAACATAAAGCAATTTTTTATTAAGTGTGTCTGATTTTCTTATGATAGAACCATATTCTTGGTATTTTGAGTTTATGATTTCTGAACGACCTGCGTGGTTGTCCATAAAGCTTTTATCTTCATGACTTTCACCTATTACAGTACCTTCTTGATTAATAAATGTGACTCGAAGATTAATTTTCTCTCGTATTTCTCGTGCTTTTGCATCTATATCTTTTAAGTCATTTATACCTAAAGCCAAAATATTTATATTATGAAGCAAGTCGATTTTTGTTTGCTCAATATAGATATTTTTTATCCACATATAAACAACTAAACCTAAAACTAAAAAAATACTACCAAAAAGTACTATAAATTTTCGTAAAAATATATCATGAAGTCTAAGCAAAAATATATCCTTCTCCACGAACTGACTTTATGTATTCTTTTTCCCCTGTAGGGTCAATCTTTTCTTTAAGTCTTTTAATTGCTACATTTACTGTTTTAGGTTTTACATCAGTATAATCTTCCCACACATTTTGAAGTAGCGTTTCACGACTTAGAAGCACATCTTTATTTTTAAAGAATTCGAATAATAAATCATGTTCTAAATGAGTAAGGTTGATATCTTTACCATCTATGCTAAATTTTTTTTGAGCAGCTTTATAAGTAATATCTCTAATTTTTTCCACTTCTGCATTATTTGTTGATCTTTTAATAACAGCATTTACTCTTGCTTTTAGAACTTCAAGATTAAAAGGTTTGGTGATATAATCATCAGCACCTCTTTGAAAGCCTTCAATAATATCTTCATCCCTGTCTTTAGCTGTAAGATATATAACTGGTTGGTTGTAGCCTTTTTCTCTAATAGTTTTTATAAAAATACTTCCCTCTGTATTTGGAAGGTTTCTATCCATAATAATGAGTTTTACTTCTTCTTCATCTAAGAGTTGTTCGACGAGTTTAGTATCAAGACATGATATAACATCATGTCCATCTTTAGTTAAAGTATATTCTATTAAATCTAAAATATCTTGTTCATCTTCTACTACTAATATAGTATTATCTTGCATGATAACCCTTTCCCTTTATACAATTATAGCAAGTTAATATTATACTTGATGTATCTCTCCACCATTTTTTGCAAACAACAATAAACTAGCAATACTAATAGCTCTATCAGCCACTTTTTCACTTTTTCTCAAAGATGATAGCATTTGGTGATATCGTGAAAAGTTATCAGCTTTATCAGCTTGACTAATAAGAGCATTTTCAATCATCTCATATAAATCATCAGTTTTATTTTCCGCTATTAAGACTTTATTGAAACATTCTTGTATCTCATCAACACAATCTATGTCAATCATTTTTATAGTGTTTTCTAAAGCTTCTACAGTAGATTTTTGCATAGGTATTGCATAATCATTAATAGTTTTTATATCAACTTTTGTACACACATCTTGAAAACCTTTGATAAAACTTCTTGTATTTGAACAAGCTCTCACAAGTTCATTTGTTATCTTAAGATATGACACCATTGCTCGTAAATCTTTTGCCTCTGGCGAGTGAAGTGCTAGGGTCGTTATAATATCATTATCTATCTCATTAGTTTTATTACTTGTATTTTTTATAGCTAATTTTGCTTCATTAAATTTATCTAATTTACAATCTTTTAAAGCATCAATGATAATATTGTTTGCTTGCACAAGGTTTTTGGCAATCTCTTTTATATTATTTTTAATAATATGTAATTTTTCTTCATAATTTTCTAACATTTAGTTTCCTTTTTATCCAAATCTTCCAGTAATATAATCTTCTGTTTTTTTCTCTTTTGGATTTATGAATATTTTTTCTGTTTCATCATATTCTATTAAGTCACCTAAATGAAAAAATGCTGTCATATCAGCTACTCTTGCTGCTTGTTGCATATTGTGCGTTACAGTTACTATTGTATAATCTTTTTTCAGCTCTAACATAAGTGCTTCAATTTTTTCTGTACTAATTGGATCAAGTGCAGAAGTTGGTTCATCCATTAAAATAACATCAGGTTGTACAGCAATAGTTCTTGCGATACAAAGTCTTTGTTGTTGACCCCCTGAAAGACCTGTTCCTGGTTCTCTTAGTATATCTTTTACTTCATCCCAAATACCTGCACCTATTAAAGAACGCTCAACTAATTCATCACACTCAATACCTTTTTTTACAATACCATGTTTAAGTGGTGCATAGGCAACATTTTCATAAATAGATTTTGGAAAAGGATTTGGTTGTTGAAAAACCATACCAACTCGTTTTCTTACACTCACTTCGTCAACATCATGGTCATATATATTTTTATCATCAATAATAACTTGCCCTTCAACTTTAACTGAACTTATTAAGTCATTCATTCTATTTAGACATCGTAAAAATGTAGACTTACCACATCCTGATGGACCTATTAATGCTGTAATTTGATTTTTATAAATTTCTATATTTAAATTATGAAGAGCATGTTTCTCTCCATACCACAGGTTTAAATCTTTTACATCGATTTTTACTTTATTTTTTCCCATTTACACTACTTTATTAAAATTTTATGGCGAATTCTACAAATTTTTAATTACAAGATGGTTACAAAGATTCTTTTTTCTATAAATTTTAAAATTCTTTACTTTTTTATTATAGATTTTAGTAATAAAATAGGTAAAAATACTATATTTTAGACTTTTGTTACCCTGCTATCTTTAAGAGTAAGGTTAGTAAAATCTGCCTATCAAAATAAAGTTACTATACAGTTACAAATAAAAAAGGCATATATTTATGGAAATCTATACAGTAAAGAAAATGGAAAAAGAGGCAATGAAAAGTAGTGGAATCGATTTTATGCGATTGGGATTTGCCTTATTTTTTTTAGTAGTAGTGTTAAGTTATAGTTTTATTAGTACAGGAGGTATCCCAAATAATGTATTTTTAGCAATAGCGGCACTTTTTGGGGCTTACATGGCTATGAATATAGGAGCAAATGATGTTGCAAACAATGTAGGTCCAGCAGTTGGTTCAAAAGCCTTAACAATGGGAGGTGCTATAGTAATAGCTGCTACTTTTGAAGCAGCTGGAGCTCTAATTGCAGGTGGTGATGTTGTTAAAACTATTAAAAAAGGTATTATAGATATTTCTGCTTTTGGAGGTAATACTGATTCTTTTATTTGGGCTATGATGGCAGCACTTTTAGCAGCAGCAGCATGGTTGAATTTTGCTACAATGTTAAAAGCACCTGTATCAACAACTCACTCAATTGTTGGTGGAGTTATGGGTGCAGGTATTGCAGCAGCTGGATTTGGAATAGTTGCTTGGGGTACTATGGGAAAAATAGCTTTATCCTGGATAATATCTCCTGTTCTTGGAGGAATCATAGCAGCAATATTTTTATTTACAATTAAAAGAACTATGGTATATCAAGAAGATAAAATTACAGCTTCAGTGAAATGGGTTCCCATATATGTAGCAATAATGTCATGGGCATTTGTAACTTATTTGACTTTAAAAGGTTTAAAAAAAGTTTGGCCTACTATTGTTGATTTTCTTGTATTTTTACCAGACACCAAAAAACCTACATTTTTAATTGCTGCTTTATTTGGTTTAATAGTTGCATTAGTTGTTTATAGATTAGTGAGTGCAAATGTCAATAAAAAAGCATCTTCTATAGAAAATAGTAGAGCAGGGGTAAATGCACTTTTTACAGTACCATTGATTTTTGCAGCAGCACTTTTAAGTTTTGCACATGGTGCAAATGATGTTGCAAATGCAATTGGACCACTTGCTGCTATTAATGATGCTGTCATGACTGGTGGAATTTCATCTAAAGCAGGAATACCGTTTTGGGTTATGGCTGTTGGTGCTATTGGTATTGCACTTGGACTTGCATTGTATGGACCTAAACTAATACGAACAGTTGGAAGTGAGATAACAGAGCTTGACCAAATGAGAGCTTTTAGTGTTGCTATGGCTGCAGCTATTACTGTTATTATAGCTTCACAACTTGGACTTCCTGTATCTTCAACTCATATTGCTATTGGTGGTATTTTTGGTGTTGGTTTTTTAAGAGAATATTTAGAACAAACAACAAAAAAAGATGTTATTGCTAAAGAGAAAGAGCATGTTGATGATGAGAAAAAAGTATTAAAAGCACTTAATAATGAACTTAAAACTTTAGAGTCTAGAAAAGATAAGAAAAAAGATGATTATGAAAGAATAGTGACTCTTTATAAAATGGTAGATGAAGAGGAAGATAAATTAAAAGATGCAAAAAAACAATTAAAAAATGCAGAAAAAATACAATATGTAAAAAGAGACGCAGTGAAGAAAATCGTTGCAGCTTGGATTATAACTGTACCAGCAGCAGCTGTTTTATCTGCTTTAATTTATTTTATGATAAGAGGGATTGTTCTTTAATCCCTCTGTCTTATTGCCACTTAACTTCGAATTTTTTTCTTAAATAAACAGCCAAAGCATTAAGTGAAATCAGTACAGAAAGAAGTACTAAAATACCAGCTGCTGTTCTTTCAATATAAGCTTTTTCAGGCATACCCGACCATGTAAATATTTGTGCAGGCATAACTGTTGCTGCATCCATTATAGAAGATGGACTATCTGGAATAAATGCAATCATACCTACAATAATAAGAGGTGCAGTTTCTCCCATAGCTTGAGCAAGACCAATAATACTTCCTGTCATAACACCTGGAAAAGCTAATGGAAGTACATGGTCTCTTACAACCTGAATTTTTGTTAACCCTAATCCATAACCAGCTTGTCTAATACTTGCAGGTACACTTCTTAAAGCAGCTCTTGAACTTACTATAATAATAGGAAGTGTCATCAGTGCAAGGGTAAGCCCACCAACTAAAGGAGAACTTCTAGGAAGACCAAAAATATTAATAAATATAGAAAGACCTAGTAAACCAAACAAAATAGAAGGAATAGCAGCTAAATTATTAATATTTATCTCTATTATATTTGAGAGTTTACTATCAGGGTTTGCAAACTCTTCTAGATAAACTGCTGTTGCAACACCTACAGGGAAAGCAACAGCCATCGTTACAATAAGTGTAAAAATTGAACCTATAATAGCAGATGCTAGACCAGAGTTTTCAGCAATTTTACTATCACCTTGTGTAAAGAATATAGTATTAAATCTTTTTTCTACTCTATCATTGTCAATTAAATATTTTAATGTGTTTAAATCTTTTGATTTAAGTTTATAGTATTTTTCTTTCATATACATATCAACTTCATCATCCGCAAGTATCCACACTAACTCTTTTGTTCCCATGAGTGATGGATCACTTTTCATCTTCATTGGAATCTCTCTAATTGCAGATCTACTTACTAGATGTAAATATTTTCTCTCAATTGCTTTTCTATAACTTTTTGCACTTGCTTCGCTATAACTTACTTCAATTTGTATATATGTTTGTTGAAAGGCGCTTTTCCCTTTCATTATCATATCTGATAAAAATATAGTTAAAAACAGTAAAGACAATACTAAAGAACCAACAGCAAAACCTTTAAATATTTTTGCTTTTCTATGTCTTTTTACTAAAGTTGGATCATAAAATACATTATTTTTCATTATAAGTTACTCATTTTATATTTTTCTTTAAATTTTTTAATCATCATAACAGATACAATATTTAATACTAATGTTACAACAAAAAGGACAAGTCCTAATGCAAAAGCACTTAATGTATCAGGTGAATTAAACTCAAAATCCCCTGTAAGTGCAGTTACTATTTGAACGGTTACTGTAGTCATATCTTCTAAAGGATTGATTGAAAATTTGTTTGCATTCATACCAGCTGCCATAACAACAATCATAGTTTCACCAAGTGCTTTAGAAATGGCAAGAAGTGTAGCTGAGATGATACCCGGTAGGGCTGATGGCAGAACAATGTCTTTGATAGTTTCAGATTTTGTCATACCTAAAGCTAGACTTCCTTTTCGTAAACTATCAGGTACTGCATTGATAACATCATCACTTAAACTTGAAATCACAGGAATAATCATAATCCCCATAACAACACCAGCAGCTAATGCACTGTTAAAAGAGGCATCTAAGCCAAATGTATCTGCAAGAGAAACTATAGCAGGTGCGACAGTAATAGCAGCAAAGAAACCATAAACAACTGTTGGGATACCAGCTAATATTTCTAAAAGAGGTTTTACTGTTGTTCGTATATTATCTGTAGCATATTCACTCATATAAATAGCACTAAATACACCAATAGGTAAAGCAACAGCAATAGCAATTGCTGTAATCATAAATGTTCCTGCAAAAATAGCTGCAGCACCAAATTTACTGTCTACCGTACCTGGAGACCATTGGGTACCTGTTATAAAATAGGTAAAGCTTCGTAAGTTAAAAAACTCTATCGCTTCAAAAAGAATAGAGAATAAAATACCAAATGTCGTTAAAATTGATATTATTGCTGCTGCTATCAGTAGATATTCAATGATAGTTTCTTTTAAGAGAGTTCTTTTATTTTTTGGTTGAAATGATTCCAAAAATAATCCTTTTACAATTTAATTGGGATTATTTTAGAATATTTTAGTTACATATTGATTACATACTTTTTTAAAGTATCTCTTTTTGGTTATTATTTTTATCAGGAGAGGTAAAAATAGCTATCCATCTTAGCATAAATAAGAATAGTAAAACACCACTAAATATAAGGATATGGAAGTTTGTGCTGTTACTGAGTAGAGATTCAAAACTATCTATATCTTCTTTATTTATTTTGATTACATTAACGATAAATTCTCTTAAAGTCAAAATAATAAAAGCATCAATTAAAATTCTAATTTTAACTCTTTGTTCTCGTAAGAAGCTCATAACAGCTCGTACAATTTCTAACATAATCATAAAATATAATAAAGATATAACTATCTGTATGACACTATCTGTAGCAATTGCAACAATAAATAAAATAGACGCAATTATAAGTTCAATATAAAACTTACTATAAAAAAAATCTTTGAGTTTTCGTATTCCCTTATACATCTAATACCTTTGAAATTAAATTAAAATTATTATACACTAATTTAATCTTTTTTTCTAAATAAATGGTATTTTTGTTCTTCAAGGAGCTCTTCAACATATTTTTTGACTTTTTTATTTGCTTTTTGCCAAATACCTGATGGAAGTCTTACTTCTAACTTTTTCTTTTCTCTAAATTTAATAATTTTTTTAGGTGTTAAAATAGTATCAATTGGAGAAAAGTCAAATTCTGTTAAATCTATATCATCTTTATAAAATAGTGTTTGTTCTTTAAATTTACCCCAACCTGGAATTCCCTCTTCTGAATAAGGTACTTCATGATCGTTCTCAAATTCTACCATTAATTTATAGTGTCCATCATCGAATACTTTTGATACTCTACCTAGTCCAAATACCAGTCCAAATACTTTATCATCTTTTTTTACTTTTCTAAAATAACTCATTTAAAATCCTTATGTTACATTTTTGGAATTATACACTAATATTATTACATAATGGTTTCAATTTTGTCAAATTTTGCAGTTTAAAATTTTAATTTCATTAAATTTATCAAATAGCATTAGAGTATTAGTTTCTATGGTTGCTGCTATATCTCTTAATTCTTTATTTGAAGCTCGTTTTGCATTGCTATTTATATACTGTTGTATTGAAGTATGAACATTTTTATGTATTGTTTTCAATTCATCCCATTCTTGTGTTTGAGTAAATTTTTTGTTTGTGTTTTCTTGATGTTCTAACCATTGGTTCATATTACAATGCTCATCTACTTCAACATTCCAATGCTCATATGTTCCTAGTTTTTCAAAGTTTTTTGATTTTAATAAGATATGCTGATTTTTAAGTTCAGCTGTTTCATACACTAATTCTATATCACATACTTGTTCTCTAATTTCATTTTTGAATGTTGCTTTTGATGAAGCATTGATTAAATCTTCTGAAAGATTGGAGATAGAGTTGGATAGTTGTGCTATATATTGTGAGTTTTGTGCATTGATTTGTGTATTTTTATCTAAAGTTGCAATAGAATCATTGATTTGTTTGATGTTTTCATGTTGTTTTGTACTAGCATCTGATACATCTTTAATAATCTGTGTTGTTAATTCAACTTTTTTATTTAAATCTTCATATCCTAGACCCATTTGACTAGATATCTCTTTTCCTTCATTTGTTTTAGTTATGGCTGTTTGAACTATTGCTTTTATCTCATTTGCAGCATCAGCACTTCTAGAAGCTAGATTTCTAACCTCTTGTGCAACAACAGCAAAACCTTTACCAGCTTCACCAGCAGTAGCAGCTTCAACTGCTGCATTTAAAGAAAGTATATTTGTTTGGAATGCTATTTGGTCAATAATTGTAATAGCTTCGTTGATTGAGGATACTTGATCATTTATTTCATCCATAGAATGTAAAGTTTTAGACGCTAATTCTTGTCCATTTTGTGAAGATAGAGTAAGCTCTTGTGCATATTGAGCCATTTTTTTAGCATTGTTTGTATTGTCTAAAATATTTTTTGTAACTTCTTCTAGAGAGGCTGAAGTTTCTTCTAAAGATGCAGCTTGCATATTAGAAGCATCTGAAAGTTCGTTTGCACTTTGATTCAGAATAGTTGTATCGTGATTGAGTCTATCCCCAGTGTTTAAAATCATTGCTAAAAATTCAGAAACATTATTTCCAATAAGTTTTGTACTAGCAACAAGTGAACCAAAGTCTCCATAAAGTCCTAGTTCATTTTTCTTTGGAATAGTATGCTCAAAATTATATTGACCATATGCTTCTAAGGCACTGTTTAATATTGTAAATTTATTTTTTGTTTCATCAAGCATTTTATTTATATTAATGATCAAATCTTTTACATCTGGAGAAACATTGTTATGATGAGGGATTTTATATCCATAAAAACCATTTGATACTTTTTGAAGTATATCATTTGCTTCTTCTAGAACTTCTTTGTTATGATTGATTAGGTTTACACTACTTGTAATATTTTGATTTATGTCATTTGCTATAGTTTTAAACTCATCTTTTGTATTTATGATAATTTCATCAGCAAAATCTTTTTTGTAGTTTATTACATCAAAGAAATCATTTAATCCATGATGTACTAAAGTAAGGTTTTTTACTATATCTCTTGATATAACCGTTGCAATAATAAATTCAATAAAACCAATAGCAGCAGAGATAAAAATGATTAAATACAATAAATTGTTACTATTTTTTGCTATATCTTTATTGACAACTTTATTACTTGTATGGAGCATCTCTAATGTTTTTTGAAAGTCATTGTTTAATTGTTTTTGTAATTTTAAGATATTCTTTTGACCTTTAACTACACTTACTAACATATTTTTATATTGAATTAGCTCTTCATTGATTTTTTTTTGCATAGGTTTGTTTTCAGTAAAATTTTCACTTCCTCTTACAGAACGACGCATTTTAAAATGTACTTTTCCTAACTCTTTTAGATTGATAGTATTTGTAAGGAAAAAAGTTTTTTCATAGAGTTCTAATTGCATCATATATTGAATAAGTTTGTAATCATATACTTTTTGGAATATCTTTTTAATCATATTTTTAGATTTATTCATAAGCTTTTGATGACTATCTATTTGTTTTTGTGTATTAAAAACAGTTGCATAAGATTTTTTTGATATTGTAAGTTGTTTTTCTAGATTTTTTAAAGAAGTGGTATTTAAATTTAGATTTTCCATTGAGTTTTTTAGATTAAGGAGATTAGTAGTTACTTCATCATATTCATCAAAAAATGACTTATTTGCTTTTTGTTTTGATATATAATCAAGTTTGATGATTGAAGTTTGTAGTAAATTTGATTGGTTTTTGACTTTAGTATATTCTTTTTGTGTTTGAGAATAAAATATAATCAAAGATATTAATATTGCAAATCCAGCTATGGTAATAGCAGAGATAGATTTTAGTTTTGTTTTTACGCTGTTAAATGTAAGCATATATTCCCTTTTTTTAAGCGAAATAATATATTTAAATAGTTACGAAATGATTACAAGAAGGTAATGTGTATTGATAAATAAGATTGTTATGGAGTTTTAAAAAAATTATTTTTTATAGAGCATAGAAAAATAATATTTTCTATGCAGAGATTTTTGCTTTAGAACTGTAGTGTTTTTTTACCTCTTTAGCAGCACTTTTAAAAGCTTTTTTCGTTGACTTTCCACAGCCTCTAAAAATTCTCTCTTCGTTGATAAACTCAACAATATCTAGTTTTTTCTTTACTTTTGTGTCAACAACCCTAAAAATATTGAACTCTTTCTTTAGTTTTTTAATTTCTGGGAACTCTTGACTTTTTAGCACTTTTGTTTCCATTTTATATCCTTTAGTAATAATATATTACTAATATACATAAATTGAACTTAAACTAGTATTAAATATTATAATTATTTATAATTGATGCAAATTTGAGATTACAAAAATACTTCATAGAGTATGTTTTGTATCTCTTGAATCATATCTTTACTAAGAGTTGATTTATTTGAAAATATATAGAAAGGAACCGTATTTAAAATTGATTTTTTTAATCTTTTTCGTAAAGTTGAAACTTGATCTATTTTGACAAGTTCATCTCCATCAAAAAGACAAAACTCTTTTTCAATCCCAATATTTAAAGAAACTATTCTATAAGTAAAAAAAGCATCATTTTCCAGTTCTTCATATTTTTTACATAAAGTTTCTAATTTTTCTTGCAGTTTTTTATAGTTGTTTTTACTTACATATCCAAAACTTTCGCGAAATTTATATCTTTGAATATCTGTAAAGTTTAATAAATTATATAAATCATTGAGATTTCTCCACGCACTATTGTAAAACTTCTTTCCAAATAGTATCTCTTCAAAACTAGAAAGATACTTTTTATCTTTAAAATTATAAATCTCTTTGTATTTAAGAGTAAAATATTCTTTTTTAAATAAAGTGATAATCCAATTTTCATCTAGTTGGCTTATGATATCCAGTTTTTTTTCACTATTACTCTCATCTAAAAACTTCCATAACATAGAGATAGAGTTGATTGGTTCATTCTCAGTATTTGAGGATTTGAGATATTTTTTAGCAAGATAAAGTATCACATTTTCTAACAATGAATCAATTACAGATATTTTATGGTTGTAGATGATTTTTTTATAAAGATTAAATCGCATCTCAATCATATGTTCTATATCTATAAGTTCACTATCAAAAAAAGATATTTTAAACTGTTTTTTTCTTTCAACAAGTATTGCTCGTTTTGCTATTCTTATAAAATCTATACTTCCACCAATATAACCACTTGCTAACATATCTCTATTTATATAATCTAATCTATCAGCATCAACTGTACCATCTATAAATTTATGTAAAACACCATAGTCAAAAATGCTATCATTTTTTTCATTGAGAATATTTTTTACTATAAGATAGATAAGTTGAATATAGTTTTTATCTTTTGTATTTGTAGCAAACTGCTGCATCTCATGTTCAAAAAGTAGTTTGACGAGTTTTTCTCCAATAGCTTCATGTAGTACTAATGAAGAGTTTTTTGTAGTCTTTTCATAAAATTCTAAAAACTCTTTTTCTTTTTCATTGTAAGTTTCTTTTTTTTGTAAAATATCATAAAGTTTTTCCATAGCATATTCTACTTGATGTGAGAATGGAAAATGTCCCACATCATGTAACAAACCAACGATTCGTAATGCTTGTAAAGTTATAAGATAAATATCTTTATCATTATTTGATTTTAGTGGTATCATAAACTCATAAAGTGTTTTATCACTTAGATTATCTATATCTTTTATAGTTAAGTCAAGTTGATTTTCTTTGATAGTATTTTTTATAGATTTTTTGAGATTTTTAAGAAAATTATATTTGACATTTTCTTTCGCATTCAAAAGGGCATTTTTAAACATATGCCCACTCATATGCATTGTTCCTAAACTATGGATATATCTTTTTGTATTGATTGAGGGATAGGCAAAATAGGCTAGGGCATTTTGCGTGACGAAAAAAAGTCTATTGACTATCTTGGTTTGTAATATTAGGCTTTCAAATTCACTACACTCTATATGTTTGTAGATGGTATCATTTATAAGTTTTGTTCTATTTAACATAAGATATTATAGCTGTTTTTTATTACACTTTGGTTGCATATAAAATTTATTTTAATTTATCTAAATTTCACAAGTATGAGAAATCTATTGTGAGAGTTTTTATATTCTTTGAGTTCTATATTTTGGTATTTTGAACTCTATTTTTGATAGTTAAGTTTAAGTTGTTTATTTATCCTTTGTGTATAGATTTTGATTGCTCTTGATGATTAGTACATAGCCTCTTAAGCTATTTTATGAGGGCTAAAGTTTCTAAATAAAACTATTGCTATTATAAAAGTAATAGCTTCAGCCATTGGTATCGCTAAAAATATCCCTTGAGTTTCAAATAAAAATGGTAATGTAAATATAAAAAATACAGGAAAAATAAAACTTCTTGATAGTGCAATAGTCATTGAAGGTAAAGGTTTATGAATTGCTGTTAGATAAGCTGAAATCACAAGATTAATACCATTAAAAAGAAAAGCTATCCATATAAATGTTGCAAAATCTAAAACTATTTGTTTTGTATGATAATTTGTATCTTCTAAAAAAATATTTGCTAATGTATCTGGTATAAATATAATTAATAATGTCATGACAATACCAACTAAAGCTGTAAAAATAAAAGCTAATTTTAAAAAACCTTCTATTCTATTTGTTTTCCTAGCACCAAAATTTTTACTAATAATTGGTTGTAAAGAATCACTTATTCCAAAACTTATCATTATCCCAATCAATAAAAGATAGTTAATAACAGTAAATGCTGCAATTCCTTCTATACTAAAATTTTTTATCATTACATAGTTAAAAATCAAAGTCGTTATTCCTACAGAAATTTCATTTACAAACTCCGAAACTCCATTGTAAGCAGCTTTGATAATTTGTATATAATTTCCAATAGGTTTTACAAATTTGAGCGTTGCTTTCTTCGAGAAAAAATGAGGTAAAAGAATAACCAATAAAGTTAGTTGAGAGATACCAGTAGCTAATGCTGCTCCAAAAATACCTTTTTGTAAATATACTATCATAAACCAATCCAATAACACATTTATAATTGCACTTAAAAGTAGAGCTACAAAAGCAAGATTTGGTCTATTATCAACTCTTACAAAATAATCTAAAACTACTCCAATCATTAAAAATGGAATAAAGATTAACATTATAGAGAGATATTCAATTGCAATAATTGTCAAGTTTTTATCTGCACCAAAAAGATGTAAGATAGTTTCTATATTTAAAAATAGAACTGTGCAAGCTAAAAAACTAAAAAGAGTGATACAAATCATAGTTTTGCTAAAAATAATAGAAGCGTTTTTAGTATCTCCTTCTCCTATAAGTTTTCCTGATACAACACTACTCCCAATTGCCAACATTAAAGCAAATCCAAAAAGTAAAGAGAAAATAGGAAAACTTATATTTATTGCAGCAAGTCCAGAATCTCCAACATAATTTCCTATAAAAAATCCATCAACTATACTTGCTGATGAAATTGCCAACATTCCTAATACTGATGGTATTGAATATTGAAAAAAAACTGATGATATTTTATCTTTTGTTACATTCATTTAATTTCTTTTAATTTTCTTGATAACTTTTCAATTTCTAAAAAGTAGTTTGTTAATTCTGTTTTTAAATCATAATTTTCTACCATCAGAGATTGTAAAAACATCCCATCAGCTGTCGCGCAAATTGATTTAGCTATAAGTTTTGAATTTTTATTAAAATTACCTTTTGTTATCTCTTCATCGAAAATCTGTTCTAAAATAGTAAAAATAGCTTGATACATAGTATTGTTAAATTCTCTTATCTCAGGATCATTAGAGTTGATATATAAATGCATAGTATCTATAATTAATTTTTGAAAGTCACTATAATAATCTTCATCGTTAATATATATTGCAAATAATAAATTTAACTTTTCAATGAAAGTTTTTTTATTTTTATATTCTTTTGCAATATGATTATTTAATTCAAATGTTTTCTTTGACATCACTTGATAAATTAGCTGGTTTTTTGTAGAAAAATAGTGATAAAACTGCCCTTTTGACATATTAATATTTATGATAAATTGATTTAATGAGAAATTATCAATTCCAATATCGACAAACATTTTATAGGCTTCATCACAAATAAAATTTATTTTTTCCTCTCTATTGACAGTTTTTGGCATAATAATCCTTTTTTAAACTAATGGTCTATTATATATTTTTAAACTTAGCTTTTAATAAACTAGTGGTTTATTAAAAGCGTGCCATTTTTGTATTAAAATTTTTTAAATGATATCTATATAAACTGTGAGAGGTAACGCTTAATTTAAGTGGATGAGGGTATTTGACCACTTAGACTTTTGAACTAAATTTTAGCTTTTTAAGGCTTTAAAGTTTAAATTATCGCAAGTATACCCTCGTTCACTTCTAGGATTTGTTAGAAGTTATTGATTGATTTAAAAATATTTTTTCTTCTGTATCTTTTCTCGAATAGAAATAATAAATTAAAATAAAAGGCAATATAGCTAAAATAAAAATCATTCCAATTTGAATATACAAAGGGGCACTTGTGGTTAATAAGGTTTCATATAATCTTCTTACAAAATCATAAGTAAATCCTATACATAAAATTGGTAATATTTTTAATAAATAAATTCTTGCTTTATTGCTTCTTTGCATGACAAAAAATGTCAACAGTAATGATGTTAAACTTGCAATTTGTTCAATTATAAACATTATGATACTCAACCATTGAGGCATATACAAATAGTTTTTAAAAAAGGTATCTAAATTTTCATAATTTAGAATAGCAATTATAGTTGCATTAATACTGTATCCTGTAATTAAAACTAACACAAATAAAGCAAGATAGTTTAAATATTGAATTTTATATTTAACTACTCCATACTTTTCATTGGTCTTACTTAAAAGTATCGAATGTATAATGATGAGCATCCATGTTATATTCATAAATTTAACCTTACCTTCTAACGTTTAAAATGAGCCGATGAATTTCCCGCAGGGTAATTTATTGGCTCCACTGATTTGTTATATTCATACGATTATTTTACGCTTTTGACTTTAGGCAGTAAATTCGATTGACCATATTTTTCAAATATATCCCGAATCTGTTTATTCGTAACTTCATAACAATCACATACTCCATCTTTACGAAGTTTTAACGATGCAATATGTCTTAGTGTCGATATTTGTATAGGTGCAAGTTCTTTTGCAGCTTCAAAAAGTAGTTCATGCATAGCATCAATCTTTTCTTGTATATTAGGTAAATTTTTACGTTTTTCAATTTCTTTTTCCAACAAATTTAAAAGCTCTTGTAATTCATCAGTTAACATATCACTTCTCCTAGTACTTGTTATATTATTATTTATTTTGTAGTTCATATCTTTTAATCAATTGATGAAATTCTATTGTTTGATTTGATTTAGCATATCCATAACAAATTTCTCTATATAAACCTTGATTAAATGTATCATTTATAATTAATTTTACTTCTTGATAACCAATATTTAATGTATCTCTAAGTTCATGTTCTAGTGAAAAATAATCGACCTCTCCACCATTTAATCGTTCTTGTTCATATTTATCAAGTATTCCATTTATAGTATTTTTATTGTGTGCCATAATATTCCCTTTTTAATATAACGATCAAGCTAAGGGGCAAAACACGCAGTGTTTTGTCCGCTTGAGCGCCTTGTTATATGTTTATATTTTTTTACTCATTGTTACTTCTACTGAGCTTACTAAATCTCCAACGATATTTTTAAAATCAACTAAATATGGTTGTTGTCCGTGAAGATCAAAAGCTTCTTTGTTTTTAAAATTTTCAATCATTGTAAGTGTATTTGGGTTTTCAATATTCTCATGAAGTGTATAGCTAATACAACCATCTTCCTTTCTTGTTGGTTCTAAAAGTTCTATTAAGGATTGTTTTAATTGTTCTTTTTTTTCTTCTTTTGCGATAAATTGTGCTGTACAAATAATTTCTTCACTCATTATTCTTCCTTTTTTATTTTCATATAACGTTTGAGTTGAAAAACAAGGGTATGATACCACTTGATTGTTCAATTTTCATTCTAGCTTTTTTAGACTAAAATGCTAGAATAATCGCAAGTATTCCCTTGTTTTTCTTCCAAGCTTTTGTTATACATTTTCTTTAACTACTTTTGTTTTTACTAACATATCATGTACACATTTTCTATCTTTTCTAAAAATAAATAAGTAATTTATTAATCCAATATCTGCAAGAATTCCAGGTGCTTGATTTATTGCAAACATAAAAAGATATCTTTTTATGAAATCAGTTTTATTTGGAACTTTATTATTCTCATTAAGAATTTTAATTTTCATTATTTTTTTACCAACTGTTTGACCTTTTTCAAGTAATAGTTTTTGATTTATTATTGCAAATGCAAAAAGTGTAACAACAAAAGTGACTATTCCATGTAATATAGGTTCATTAACTTTTGCAGTTCGCATTGGTTCTAATAAGTGAAAAAAATAAAGTAGTGCAACACTAACCGTAACCATAATTAATAAATCAATAATAAAAGCTATTAATCTACTCCATCTTGGAGCAAGTTCAAAGTTTTGATCTTGATTAGTTTCCATTTATATCCTTGTATAACGTTGGAATTGAAAAAAAAGGTGGTAATCCCACTTGGTTATTCAAATCTTTTTGTTAATAACTTTACAAGATAAAAGTTTAAATAATCGCAAGTATAACCTTGTTTTTATTTCCAATGTTTTGTTAGATTCTTATTGTTTCTTATTTTCAAAATATTTTTTAATAGATTCAAAACATTTTTTGTTAGTAAAAATAGTTGACTGTTCCTGGTTTGAATTTTTGAAAAAATAAAAAACTGTTTTCCTTCTTCATTATTTGGTTTGTGAATAAAGTAAATATTATCAACTTTTGTAATTTTATCATTTTTTGTTATTTCATCTAAAATATAGCTTTTTACAGTTCCATTTCTACCAGGTCGATTATCTACATATGCATGAGTATAATCCATTTTTGAACATACCTCATTATTAAAATAAACATCATGTGAATATATCTTTATTAATCCTCTTGAGTTTTTATCAACTCTCTTATTTAATTTTCTTTCATAACTTATTACATTTTTTATTCTATAATTATCTATTTTTAAAACTTTTGTGCTAGGGTCATATTGAGGTACCAATACAGAGGAACATCCGCTTAACAAAAAAATTATCAAAGTAATGATTGTCATTTTGATTTTCATATTTTTCGTCCTTGATCTAACTCTTTATTGAACATACATTATATACAACATAGCCTAAAAATCAACAAATAACATACACAAAATATGTCGTATATTAAAACAGCGATAAATACCTTAGATAAGGTATTTTCTCATATATTTAGTATAAAAAAAATGCAATTTGACCTCTTTTTTAAATAAATTTTAAGTTTTAACTACAATTTTTATGTATGTTTAATGTCGATATTTCGATGATAATAGTACATAATGTATATATATTAAGACAATATCGTGATAAAACTGCAAAATGTTAAATTTATTGAGAGATATGTTCTATATAAAAAAATATTTTTTTAACTATTTTTTATTATCAAAAATTCTCTCTGTAAACTCTGCAAATTTTCCTCTTACTGCTTTATCTAACTCTATAGCAAACATACTAAGTTCAGGGTGTTGATGACTTGTATGTTTAAGAAGTGTTGTAAGTCCATTGTTATATTTATTGAGGTACAAGTTATCTATTTGTCTATTTGAACCTATAACTACACCCATACAGCTTTCATCTAGTCTACTTAAAAGTAATTGTGTAGTATTTTCACTACTATTTTGCCACTCATCCATGATAACTATTGCATCACTAAGAGTTCTACCTCTAGCTTCCCCAGGCCATAGCATCTCAATATTGTATTTTGATATAAGTTCCTCTATTTTTGATTTTATAGATTCTTGGTTCTCTTTATTCTCACCTTTTTTAAGCCGTTTTTTTGCTATAAATTCTAAAGTATCATATAAAGCCATATTGTATATTCTAAATTTCTCATCATTTCCAGCTAAGTATCCTACATCTGCACCTTTATCAAGTGATTCTACAGAGTTTCTTACATATACTATTTTTTCATAAGCTCCTAAATCAATAAGTCTCATAGCACTTGCTATACTCATGAGTGTTTTTCCACTTCCAGCTTTTGCATCTATAACCATAAGATTGTACATATTTGAAAGCATCGCTTTTAGGAAGAATTTTTGTTTTAAGTTTGCAGGTCTTATTACAAGTGAGTTAAAAAGTGAATCCTCGATAATATCAATTTTTTCATTGATAATAACTCCATAAGTTGAGTTCCCATCACTTGATAAAAATTTGTAACAAAAGTTTTGTACATGATACTGCGGGTCTATCTCTTTTATATCTGTAAGATGCAATGAATTAAATCGTGATGAGTCAAGTTCTATCTCTTTTACAAATTCAAATTTTGGTATATCTGCTTTATCTTCATGAAGCGTTTCTGTTTTGATATTTGCAAATAAAGCAAAAGTTCTTGCATAAATATCAATAGATAAAAAAACTACTTTTTCTCCTGTGTAGTATCCTTTTGCAAGGGAAGCCACCTCTATGATTCTTTTATCATTACTTTCTGCTATATTATGCTCTAACATCTCACTTTCGTATTTGTCTTTTGCTATAATATGAAGTTCTATATCTTCATCATAAAGCTTTACTACTTTAAAATCTTTTTTATAGTCTATCTCTTTTATTTTTGTTTTGGCTAAAAATCTTGCAAATTGTCTTGATTGGTATCCTAATTCATTAAAAAGTTTTTTCTTATCCTCTAATTCTATTAAAACTGTTTCTGGTATGACAACTATATTTGTACCATTATCTGCTATATTATAAATATTTTGCATGTTTTGTAAGATAACATTTGTATCAACTACATAGATTTTTTTTCCCATAGTAAAGCCTTTTTATTTCATTGGTTAGTATAGTATTTTGTATGTTTTTATTTTACTGCAAAAATACTTTAGCAATCTTATTTGTGCGTATTATCAATTTTTATTTCTAGTTTTTGAATAGTTTTCTTGATGATAAAAATCTCTTCTTGTGATTCTTCATCATCTTTCCCATGAAGTTTTTCAAGCTTTTTTTTCATATTTAAAAGTATCTCTTCATGTTCATCTTTTTGTATATCTTTTGCCAGAAGAGTTGTAATCTTCTCCTTGATATTTTTGTACATTTATGCAGCTTCTAGTTCATATAAATCTATTAGTTTTTCTGTTTTGTTGATAAAGTCTATAAGTAAAAACTTATCCAACCCATAATCATCTGCGATCTCAAGAATATAATCTTCATCATCAATATTATTTAAACAATATATATCCAACTCACACTCAACAGGTACCATCACAGCTTCATAACTATTTGCTTTAGCTTGTGATATCTCTGCACTATAATATGACTTGATTTTGTTTAGATTGATTTTCATAATCTTCCCTTTTTGTTAAGTTGGAAGATTATAAGAAAAAATGATTTCAATT
Organism: Arcobacteraceae bacterium; assembly: GCA_963667095.1. Lineage (GTDB taxonomy): Bacteria > Campylobacterota > Campylobacteria > Campylobacterales > Arcobacteraceae > JAIOSF01. Next base: position 1,533,169 of record OY762960.1, read on the forward strand.
TGATTACTATAGGGTTACTATTTGATTACATATAAATATTGATAGTTAGTTAAATTTTTTTGTGACACAGTTGTGACATCTTTTTGTTAGAATTTTATTATAACCAAAAGATAAAGGACATAAAATGCAAATCAACTCAAACTCAGGAATCACTCAACAATATTTAACAGCACTTCAAAACAAACAAGCAACTACCTCTACAAGTTTTGAAGATAGCTTAACAAAAGAGCAAGAAGAAACTACAACAACTGTAGGAACAACTTCAAGTGTTTCAAAAGTTGAAGAGTCACAAGAAAGATATCATGAAGTATTTACTTATGCAAATACTAAAGGGATGACAGCTGAAGAGATAGATATATATTTCTCTGAGCGAACAGAAGCGGAACGAGGTAAAATAAAAGCTGTTGTACAAACTGCTAATAACTTTAGTGATAACGATGCTGCAAATGAAGCAGTATTTAATGAATTTAAAAATTATCCAAATGATTTAGGAATGGGTTCCTTTAAAGGAATAAACTTTTTTGTGGAAAAAAGTAATTTTGCTTTAGGTGTTCCTACTTTAAATAATGTAATAGTCGCTAGTGACGAATGGATAGCTGCAATGCAATCAGGAATGAGCAATCCCCAAGAACATGGTATTTTTATGAATGAAGCAGAAAAAGCTAGATATGAAAGTGGACAAAATAGCTTTGGAAATGTAAAATTTACCTCTGAACAAGCAGCTGATTTTTTATCAACAATGACACAATTAGCAAAAGATAAGATGGATCAATCAAGAGGAACAGCTGTATTTAATGACTATAAAGAAGCATACGAAAGATATAGTAGAATGAATGATAATTATAATGATATAGTAGCAAAACAAGAAGAGAATAGTTCTGTAAATATGTAAGTATAAAAGGATATTACAATGCAAATCAACTCAAATACAGCTATAAATAACGATTATTCAACTTCATCAAAAACTCAACAAGCTACAACAAGTTTTGCAAAAGCATTAGAGGAAGAACAAGAAAAAGTTACTACTTCAGTAACAACATCTAGTGTTTCAAAAGTAGACAAACCACAAACAAGAGAATATGAAGTATTAACTTATGCAAATACAAAAGGTATGACCAATAATGAAGTAGATAAGTATTTTTCTGAGAGAACAAACGAAGAAAGAGAAAAAATCAAATATATGATAAAAGTATCCAATGATTTTAGTGATAATGATTTAGCAAATGAAGCTGTATTTAAAGAAGCAGAATTAAAAGAAAATGGATATGATCAACTAAAATTTTCAATGAAAATAGATAGAGGACTAAAGCCTTTTATTAAAGGGATAGATTATCCTCCTATAAGAATAAATGATGAATGGTTTAAAGCTATAGATTCGGGGATAACAAATCCTGAGAAAATAGGAATTTATGCTTCTCCAGAAGCCCAATACAATTATGAAAGTGGAAAAACTGCTTTTACACCAAAACTTACAGAAAAAGAAGCAAGTGAATTTTTTTCAACAATGGAAAATATTTTAAAAGAGTGGATGGAAAAATCAGAGGGAACAATGGCTTATGATGATTATAAAGAAGATTATGAGATGTATAAAAGAATGAGTAATAATTATAACGATTTATTACTACAACAAGAAGAAAATAGTTCTGTAAATATTCAAATATAAAAGATACAGAACTAACAGTAAATTTTTCCCTCATTTCGAACTTTTGAGACTGTGAAATAGTTTTATTTTTGATGATTACAAAATCAACCCATATACCTATCAAGTTTTGATTTTTTGATTTTATTAATCTCTACAACAATAAAACTATCAATACAATTAGAAAAATCTGGATCAATGTTAAAGTCATAAAATTTAATTCCTCCATCTTCACAAAGCTCACTGTATTGTTTATAAAGAGTTGGAATAGTTAAGTCCATACTTTTTAGTTTGTTTTTTAGAAGTTTGAAGTCTTCTTTATAGTTATCATACTTAAAAGGGTTATCAAGTGCTATATCTTTTGTTTCATATTCAAAAGGAAGATTTGCTTCTACCAGATTCTCATCACTTTTGAAATAATTACTATAAAAATCTACTATTAATTCTTTTGCATATTGTGGATAGTTCCCACTTAGGCTTACTGGTCCAAACATATATTTTACTTCTGGATTATGCTTTAGATATGCACCAATTCCATACCATAGATAGTCTAAGGCTCTTGTTCCCCAATATTTTGGTTGTACAAAGCTTCTTCCTAATTCTATAGAGTTAGGAAGGTATTTTATAAATGGTTTTTTGAATCTAAAAAGAGTGTTTGAATAAAAACCATATTTTCCATAAGTATCATTGATAGATTTTCCCTCACCAATTCTATAAGCTCCAACTATTTCTAAATCTTCATCATCCCATAAAACAATATGTTTATAGTATTGATCATATTGGTCTAAATCTCTTTTTTTATTGACACCTTCATTTACTTTTCTAAAACTAAGTTCTCTTAGTCTTCCTATCTCATTCATCACAGCACTATTTTCTACATAATCATAAAGATAGATTTTTTTTCCATCAGCAGTTTCACCTATTAGTTGTGATTTTTTCAGCTCTTTTTTGAGACTTTGTCTATTCTCTTCACGGGCAATAGTATTGATAGTTTCAAAATATTGTTTTTTCCCTTTTTTAAGACCATAAAGATGTTTTTTATATTGTTCGACGATACTTAGTTTGTTTGAGTTGCTATCCATGATATTTTCATTTGGTATGAGTTTACCAACTTTTACAGTAACATTTTTATCTCTTTGTTTAAACATCTCATCTGATAAAAGAATTGTTGAAAAAGTTTTATTGAGAATTGAAACTGTATAAAAAGTCTTAGAGTTTTTTGCATCAACAAGAATAGGTAGAATAGGGCTTTTTGACTTTTGTGCAAATTTTAGAAAACCTTTTTGCCATTTTCCATCTTTGATACCTGTAGGAGAAACTCTACTCACTTCACCTGCTGGAAAAACTATTACAGCTTCTTCGTTGTCAAGTGCTTTATATATTTTTTTAATATTCTCTTTTGATTGTTTTGTTTTAAAATTATCTATTTTTATAAACAGTGAGTTTAAAGAATCAATACCTGCTAAAAAGTCATTGGCAACAATTCTTACATCTTTTCTCACACTTCCTACAAGTTTTAGTAAACACAAAGCGTCTAAAGCTCCAAGTGGATGATTTGAGATAATTACGACTCTTCCTGTTGAGGGGATATTTTCTATATCTTTACTTGAATGTGAAAAGTCAAATTTAAAATAATCCAACACGGCTTCTACAAAATCAAATCCTTTAAGATGGGAATGTTTTTTTAAAAATTCATTTATCTTATCTTCATGTACAAGCTTTTGTGCAATTTTGAACAAAGACTTTTGTAACATAGGTGTTTTTGTACGCAAAGTTGGAAATTTATTTATTATCTCTTTTTCAATATTTATCATATACTACTCCATTTTAATATGGAAATATAATAAAAATAGATTACAAATTAGTTACGATTGATTACGATTTGATTACATTTCAATAGCATTAAGTGATATACCAAGTGGTGTATCATATTTTTTAGATTCTTTTTTGATTTGTCCTAACACTTTATCTAAATCTATATGTTTTTTTTGATTTGTAATCTCTATAATTGCACTACAAACTCCTAAAAGTTTAAATTTTCTAGAGGTTCCAAATCTATCTGATGTTTCTATAAAACCGTTTTTCTTATCTTTATCTGAATATAAATCTCGAATCTGTTCTTGAAACTTATGTTGAATATTATTAATAATATTATAAGCCTCTTCATAAGTATATTTATCAAATCCAACAAAAAAATCATCACCACCTATATGTGCTATAAATTGATCTTTATCTAACTCTTTTTTAAGTATTTGTGTAAAAAGGATAATAGCTCTATCTCCTTGTCTAAATCCATATATATCATTGAAAGGTTTAAAGTCATTAAAGTCAAAATAGACAATATGATAGGTTTTGTTATCTTTACATTCTAAAGCATTTGTAATAAACAGTTCTATTTGTCTATTCCCCGGAAGCTTTGTCAATGGATTTTGATCTTTTGCTATCTCTATATTTCTATCATAAGACATTGCTAAAAGATTATTTACATCTATAAAGCCATAGTATTTACTATTTTTTGTGATAAAAATACCGTGGGAACTATTGATATCCATATTATAAACTTCAAGAATTTTATCAACTCCCCAAGTTATTTCAGAAGAAACAGTTTCTTTAATAAATTTTTTTAAGCTAGTATTTGTTTTACTATTCTTTACAAGTGAAGCTCCATATTGAGAATAAGAAAGTTTTTTGATATCTTTTTCATAAATTACCCCATAAAGCTGTTCTAGTTTATCAATAATAGGAACAAAAGTATTTGTTGGATTGTCTTTAAAATACAAAAATAAATCATTTAAGTTATTGTCAATTTTCAGCGGTTTTATAAATTCTATTTTCTTTTTATTCACTATATTTGAAGTGTAGGCTCGTTGGTCACTTTTGTATAGCTCATCTATCTCTGTATATTTATGTTTGATTTTACCTATATCTAGTTTTGGTTTTTGTATCAAATATCCTTGAAGTAAATCTATACCAATATCTTTACAAGTAAGATATTCATCTTTTGTTTCTAATCCTTCTGCTATAACCTTGATACCCATAACATGTGCTATACTTATAATATGTGTACAAAAAGTTCTTTTCTTTGCATCATTGTGTATATTTTGTAGAAAGAATCTATCGAGTTTTATAAATTTTGATTCTGCATAGTATAAAAGTTGTAAGCCAGTTATTCCTGTACCAAAATCATCAATAACTGTATCATATTCTTCTTGTTGATATCTATTAATAATATTTGAAATAGAACTTGGATTTTGTAAAGTACTTCTTTCACTTAATTCAAAACAAATTGATTTTTTATCAAGATTAAATTTTTCCAAGATAGTTTGTGTATTCCCTGACACAAAATCTGGCATAAACATTATTCTTGTGTCTATATTGTAAAAAAGTTGTATGTTTTCAATACCTAGTCGTGAAAACTTTTCAATAGCTTTATATCTAAGTTGTAAATCTAATTGATATAAAAGACCATCATTATAAGCTTCATCAAAAAGGTTTATTATAGAGTAAAAACCACCTGCTTCGTGAAAATTTCTTAAAAGAGCTTCCACTCCATAAGTTTTTCCACTTTTAACATTGACGATGGGTTGAAATGCATAATCTAGTTTTGAAACTATATAATCCCATTTTTTATTTAACATAGTATATCCTTGGCAAAGCTCTGTATGCGAAATTTTAGGATAATTAAGTTTCAGCTTGATTACATAAAAGTGGTTGTATCAGTCTTTTATGCTGAGTTTATTGTAGCCTTTTTTGATATATTGAAGAAGTGGAAATTTGTATCTTAAAAATACATATTGCTTGATACAATGTCCTATAAAACCTTTAACTTTTACGATTCCATACAAATCACATACTGCATATCGTCCACCTAAAGCTATCAATGTTCCTTCAAGTTTTGGAGTACAAGAGATAAGTTTTTTATTTGTTACTGCATTTAATATATTTTTTGCAGCTGTTATCCCACTAGCTCTTGCAATTGTTACATTTGCAGGCATTATTTTTTCAGAACTATCTTTGATTTGGGCAATATCTCCTGCTGCAAAGATATTAGAGTATCCATCTACTTGAAGATGTTTATTGACAATAATTTGACCTTTTTTATTTTTTGGTAAGTCTGATTTTAAGATGAGGTTTGCAGCTTCAATTCCTCCTGCAAAAATGATAAAAGAGTATCGTATTTTTGTGCCATTAGTGAGATAAAGATACTCTTTATCACAACTTTGCATTTTTGTATCAGTTATGATGTTTATATCAAGCTGTCTTAATCGTTCACTTGACATTCGAACCATTTTATCATCAAAATCAGGGAGAATAGTACTTCGTGAGCTTATAAGAGAGATTTTAAAATTATCACAATGAAAACTTCCTCGTTTAAAAAACTGTTTTGCATAGTAAGCCATCTCTGCTGCTATCTCAACTCCAGAAAGTCCAGCACCTACAACAGCAATATGTGTTTTATCACATTTTTTTGCTTCATCTTCTATTTTATTGAAAAGTTGTTTTTCAAAATTTTGTTTAAAATATAAAGCTTTGTGAAGTTTTTTTAAGTCATTGGTATTGTTTAGACCTTCAATATTTTGTGGGAAAAAAGTTCGTGTACCAACACACAGAAGTAAATAATCAAATTTTACAAATTCTTGTTCTTGTGTTGAAATAATATTATCTTGATAGTTTATATCTGTTACTCGTAAGTTTTTATATTCTAAAAAAGGATGATCAAATCCACTACACAAAGAGGATAAATCTATAGTAACATCTGCAATAGTCCCTTTATTTGCAATCAGGTCATATACTTCAGGTTGAAGGTTGTGATAAGTGTGTTTATCTATCAAAGTTATTTTGATATTTTTATTTTTAATCAATTCTTTTAAGGCATAGATACCAGAATATCCACCACCCAATACTACTATATGTTCCAATTGTAATTCCACCTATTATAATTTGGCTATTATAACATAACAAAATTGCTATTTAGTTACAAGTAGAGATGTATAAGAGTTTTAGTTCTCTTTATCTTTATCTTTATCTTTTTTGTTTTTAGAAAAACCAGCTCCCTCTTTTGTTTTTGCTGTAAGTTTTAATTCTTCCACTAAACCTCTATAATCAACACCAGCTTTGTTCATAGAGGCAAAACAGGTTACTATAACTGCAATGGCATTTGGGACATCACCTTTTTTCTTGTATGATTGTAAGTTTTTTTCACTTACTTTTATAAGCTTGCTAAATTTGGGTAAGCTTATATCTGCATCCAACAGTTGTTTTTTAAAATCTATAAAAGTCATATTTTTCCAATAAAATTTAATTTTTTAAATTATACCATATTTTATTACTATTAGCAATAAAAGTTCCTATGAAATAAAATCAATATATTTAAGCTTTATTTAATATTAATAATGTAACAATGTCTATAATTTATTACTAATAGTAATAAAATTTATAAATTAGGAGTCCTAAATGGCAAAAGAGTTAAAGAAAAAAGCAGTAGTAAAAGTAGCAAAAAAAGCAGTAGCAAAAGCTGGTGTTAAAAAGAAAAATACTAAAAAAGTATTAAAAGTAGTAACAAAAGCAGTAGCAAAAAAATCACCAAAAAAAGTAAAAGTAGCTAAGAAAATAGCTAAAAAAGCAGCTAAAAAAGCAGCATAATTTTATAGTATAGACTTTTGTCTATACTATTCTTTTTACAATTGTAACTATTATGTTACTCTTCAACGATAGCATTTCATATGTTATTATTCAAAAAGTTAATCGTTTTTATTTTATTGTTACAAGTTTCTATCATAGGAAAAGACTCTTTTGATATTCACAACGAAGTAATTAATAATCCAACAGCATATATTCCATCACAATGTTATACAATTACAAAAGATTCAAAAGGTGATTTACATAATCCTTGTTATAGTTGTCATCAAAAATCTCAAGAACCAAATTATATAAATGATTTTGATTTGCAAGAAAATTACTCTTTCCCTTTACAAGCAAGAGAAAATCCCTATAAAAACTTATTTAAAGATAGAACAAAAAAAATAGCAAACATTAGTGATAAAAGTATTTTAGAGTATATTCGACAAAGTAATTATTTTGATAAAAATAATGAGATTATTTTAAAGAAGAGATTACAAAATATTCCAAAAAATTGGGACTATGATAATAACAATAAATGGAGTGGATATATCCCTGATTGTTATTTTAATTTTGATAATGAGGGCTTTGATAAAGATCTAAAAAACAATTATACTGGTTGGAGAGCTTTTGCATATTATCCTTTTTTAGGAACTTTTTGGCCAACAAATGGAAGTAGTGATGATGTTTTAATACGACTTGATAATATATTTATGGAAGATAAAAATGGAAATTTTAATTTAGAGGTTTATAAAATTAACCTAGCGATTGTTGAGGCACTTATTAAAAGAGAAGATATATCTATAGATGAAGTTGATGAAAATCTATATGGTGTTGATTTAAATAAAAATGGGATACTTGACAAATCAGATATTATAAAATACAAATGGGAACCTTTAAAAGGTATCAATATGTTTTATGTGGGGATGGCAAAAGGATATCAAGAAAAAAATAAAATCTTTGCAAGAGCAGGGCTTTATCCAAAAAATACAGAGTTTTTACATACGGTTCGTTATTTAGATATAAAAAATAATAGTATTGGATTATCTAAGAGATTAAAAGAGTTACGCTACGCAAAAAAAGTTTATGCTCCTAACTATATGGATTTATCAACTACTACAATTCAAGCTAATATTGAAAAAGAGGATGATGGAGATATTCATGAAGTATTTAAAATAGACCCTGAAATTGGTATTAGTAATGGAAAAGGGTGGAGATATTTAGGTTTTCTAGAGGATAAAAATGGGGATTTACGACCATCTACAAAAGAGGAGCTTATCTATTGTATAGGTTGTCACAACAATCTAGGAGTTACAACTGATACAACTTTTGTTTTTCAAAGAAAACTTGGTAGTAAAGAGTTTCAAAAAGGTTGGTATCATTGGAAACAAAAAAGTTTACAAGGATTGAGAGAACCTAAACGAGCTGACGGCAAATATGAATATAGTTATTATCTCAAAAACAACCATGCAGGGGATGAGTTTCGAGAAAATAAAGAGATTATGGAGAAGTTTTTTAATGAAAATGGTGATTTAAAACAAAATGAGATAGAAAAACTTCACAAAGACATTACACATCTTTTAATCCCATCTTTGAAAAGAGCTATAAATTTAAATAAAGCTTATAAACTAATTGTTGAGGAACAGAGTTTTATATATGGGCGAGATGCTACTATAAAACCTTCAAAAAATATTCACAAAAAACTCAAAGAGAATCAAACTACATATCTAAAAGCGATAAAATAACTTTTGTAACCTAAGTGTAATTTAGTTGTTTTACACTTCTTCAAATTTTTTATAAAGGAAGAAGATGTATAAAAGTCTTATGGTTAAGGGTTTATCAACAGCGTTAATTGGTTTTACAGTTGTTGGATGTACTAATGAGGTATCAAAACATAATAATATAACATTTGAAAATGTAGCAGCACCCGTGAGTGTTGAGGAGAAAAAATCTATCCTAACATCATCAAAAGTTACTATCAATGGAAAATCTTATGATATAGGTTTTCACACTATTGCAAGAACAGGTCAAAAGTTACCTAGTTTAGATGGGAAAACTACTGAAATATTTGGTATGGTAAAAGATGAAATGGGAAATCCACTCAAACATAAAGATGGTACACCATTTGTTTGTAGAACAAGTAAAGATGGATCGGGTCCAGATCATACAACACTCCATGAAAAAGATGGAAATTTGTTTGCAATAACACAATTTGAGTGTGCACCAGGTGCTATGTATATTTCAAAATTGGAAAAAACAGCTCAAGGTGGATTAAAAGCAGTAGCAACTAGTCATATATCTCAAGCTGCTTATCATGGTGGATGGGTACATTGTGCCGGGATGAAAACACCTTGGGGAAGTCACCTTGGAAGTGAAGAGTATGAATCAAATGCGAAAAAATTAACAGCAGATAACCAAATAGAAGATGAAGATGGATATTACAATAACACATCACTATTTTTTCAAGATGGTCAAGTGAATAATAGCCCATATTACTATGGGTGGACTCCTGAAGTTACTATTACAAATTCAAAAGGGGATACATCATATACAAAACACTATACTCTTGGAAGATTTGCTCATGAGTTAGCATATGTTATGCCAGATGAAAAAACAGTTTATTTAACAGATGATGGAACAAATGGTGCTTTATTTATGTTTATAGCTGATAAAAAAGCTGATCTTTCAAGTGGAACATTATATGCCGCTAAATTGCACCAAAAAGATGCTACTAATGGTGGAAAATTTGATATCTCTTGGATAAATTTAGGTCATGCTGATGATGCAACACTGAAAAAATTTATAGATAAGAAACCAAAGTTTTTTGAGATGTTTGATGAAGTAAAGCCGCAGAATGGAAAATGTGAATCAGGATATACATCTATAAACACAAGTTGGAAACATGAGTGTTTAAAAGTAAAACCTTTTATGGATATGTACGCTTCAAGACTTGAAAGTAGAAGATATGCAGCAATCAAAGGTGCTACAACAGAGTTTAGAAAAAAAGAGGGTATCACTTTAGATAAAGCCAGAAATACTTTATATATAGCAATTAGTAGAATCCAATATGGTATGGAAGATTTTATGAAAAAAGGGAAACCAAATCCTAAGTATGATATTGGTGGAAACAATGATATTAGGCTTCCAAGAAATGATTGTGGTGGTGTATATAGTTTAGCTTTAAATGGAAACCAAAAAGATACTTCGGGAAATGTGATTAATAGTAGTTATGTAACAGTTGATTTCAAAGGTGAGATACTAGGAACTATGCATAAATATCCAAAAGGTGATAAGTTTGAGGGGAATAAATGTTTAGTTGATGGATTAGCAGAACCTGATAATTTAACTTTTATAGATGACTCTGATATTTTAATCATTGGCGAAGATACAGGTGCTCATCAAATAGATTATATTTGGGCATATGATGTTGTAAAAAAAGATTTAACTAGAATATTTACTACACCATATGGTTCTGAAACAACTTCTCCATTTTGGTACTCGAATATTGGTGGAAATGGTTATTTAACTACAGTTATTCAACATCCATTTGGTGAGAGTGATCAGGATAAGGCTAATAGTGAAGCTGATAAAGAATCGTGGGTTGGTGTTGTTGGACCTTTCCCTGTTTTAAAATAATCACTTTTCAATTTATATTATACAGGTTTAATAACCTGTATAATCTCTCTTAGAGATTCAAAAAATCATCCTCTTTATAATAATAAATTTTATGTTTAAATGTTACAATCAACAATATTCTTACTAAAGGTAAACAGTTCATGTTAGATACCAGGCGACATCTCAAACAATTTTTTGATAAAGCGTATACTATGTCTTTAAGAGTTGTTTTTACAAGTTTTACAATCTCTTTTTTAGTTGCTTTTTTAGTTGCTTTTATCCCTGATTATGGGATTGATAAAAATATGACATATACTCTTTTTATTTTACTTTTTGCAGCTGGACTTTGGGTAACTGAAGCGATACCTGCATTTGCAGTATCTTTATTGGTCATTGCTTTAGAGATGGTTCTTTTAGGATTTAATAATTTTGATTTTGCTAGTGGAAGTAAAGAGTGGCAAGTGTATTTACAACCTTGGTCATCACCACTTATATTTTTATTTTTGGCTGGTTTTATTATGGCTGCAGCAGCTTCTAAAACAAAACTTGATGTTTGGTTAGCTAAAAAGGTTTTATTTTTTGTAGGTGGGCGACCACATAATATAGTTTCAGGACTTATTGCTATTACTTATGTATTGTCAATGTTTGTATCAAATACAGCAACTGCTGCTATGATGATGACGATACTTTTACCTCTTTTAACACATATAAAAGAATCAAATCCATTTCAAAAAGCAGTATTACTTTCAGTTGTTATTGGGGCGAACTTAGGTGGTATGGCTACCATTATAGGAACACCTCCAAATGCTATCGCTGTTGGTATTTTAGGAGAAAATGCTCCCTCTTTTATAGGGTGGATGGCTCTATCTCTTCCTCCTTCTATTTTAGTTGTTTTGATTTTACGATTTGTGATATTGAAAGTATATCCATCAAGTGAACCTTTTATTGATTTAAAATCTATTAAAGAGGTGGAGCATTTTGATGACTCTACAAAACAGTTTTCTAAAATACCAACTGTTCCTAGTTGGAAAAAAAATGTAACAGTGATAATCTTTAGTATGACAATTTTATTATGGCTTACAGGACCACTACATCATATCCCTACAACAGTAGTGTCACTTTTACCAATCATTGGATTCACTCTTTTTGGAATACTTGATGCTGATGATATTTGTAAAATACGATGGGATGTGATAATCCTTATTATAGGAGGATTAAGTTTGGGGCTTGCGGTTTCTAAAACAGGACTTGATATGTGGCTTGCCAACTTAATATCTACAGATGGAATGTCTATATTATGGATTATGTTTATTTTTTCTTATTTAGTAGTAGTGATATCAAATTTTATGAGTAATACAGCTGCTACAAATATTATGCTTCCAATAATTATAGCAATAGCAGCAACCATCTCACAAGAAGCTAGCTATCTAGCTGTAGTTGCAGTTGCTTTAAGTGCTTCATTTGCTATGAGTTTAGCTGTTTCAACTCCACCAAATGCTATTGTATATTCAAGTAAAAAAGTACAATCAAAAGATTTTTTAATTTTGGGTATAATAACAGCTATTATTGGACCAGTTATGGTAATAGGATGGTTATATCTAGTACAATTATTTTAAAAAAACAGATGTAATCATTATGTTATTCTATGATATTATAATATTAAGAGTAATTATAAAATAAGGATATATATGCAAATCGAACAGTATAAGTTTAGTAAAGATTATGAAAAACCAGTCGCTTATTTTTCTATGGAGTTTGCAATACACCAAGCATTGAAAATATATTCAGGAGGTCTTGGTTTTTTAGCAGGTTCTCATATGAGAAGTGTTTATGATTTAAAACAAAATGTTGTTGGTGTTGGAATACTTTGGAGTTATGGGTATTATGATCAAGCAAGAGATGAAGATAGAAATCTAAAAATTGAATTTAGAAGAAAATATTATCATTTCTTAGAAGATTTAAATGTAAGTGTTATCGTGGATATCAACGGTAAACCTGTCGTTGTAAAAGCCTATATGGTTCCTGCTGAACTTTTTGGTAGTGCACCTTTAATTTTACTCTCAACTGATATTCCTGAAAATGATTATCTTTCAAGAACTATTACACATAAGCTTTACGATATGCATGAGGAAACAAGAATTGCACAAGAGATTGTATTGGGAATTGGTGGAGTGAAAGTACTTGAAGCTTTAAATCATCAAGTTGATATATATCATATGAATGAAGGACATGCCCTTCCTATGGTTTTTGAATTGTATCATAAAGTAAAAAATATTGAAGAACTAAAAGAGATGGTTCGATTTACTACTCATACTCCAGAGGCTGCTGGGAATGAGATACACAATATAAATTTATTAGATAAAATGGGATTTTTTAATTCTACACCATTAGAAAAGGTGAGAGAAATTACACAAACTTATGATGATAGTTTTAGTTTAACTGTTGCTGCATTACGAATTGCAAAGATTGCAAATGGTGTATCTCAAATGCATGCAAAAGTCGCAACAAACATGTGGAGTCAATATGATGGTGTTTGTGAAATCATAGCGATAACTAACTCACAAAATAAAAGATTCTGGGCTGATAAACCGATGCTTAGAGCTTTAGATGAGCATGAAGATTATGAACTTATTGCTAGAAAAAAGCATCTTAAAAGAGTTTTATTTGGAGTAGTAGCAGATCAAACAGGAAAAATGTTTGATCCAGACATATTAACGATTGTTTGGGCTAGAAGATTTGCAGAGTACAAAAGACCAGGTTTATTAAAATATGATTTTGAAAGATTTGAAAAACTTATCACTCGTTCAAAAGAACCTATACAGGTTATTTGGGCAGGAAAACCATATCCACACGATACAAATGCTATTAATATTTTCAATGAACTTACTTATATATCAAGAAATTATAAAAGTGTTGCTGTCTTAATTGGATATGAATTAGAGTTATCAAGGTTACTTAAAAAAGGTGCTGACATTTGGCTCAATACTCCAAGAATTACAAGAGAAGCTAGTGGTACAAGTGGTATGAGTGCTGCTATGAATGGTGCTATAAATTTCTCAATTGCAGATGGTTGGCATCCTGAATTTTGTAAAGAAGAGGTAAATAGTTTTACAATTCCAGATGCTGATCATAATTTAAGTATAGAAGAACAAGACAAAAATGACAATAAAAAAATGATGGATATTTTAGAAAATAAAATTATTCCAACCTATTATGAAAATCAAACAAAATGGGTGGAGCTTATGAAAAACTCTATGAGTGATGTATTGTTTGAGTTTGATTCAGGTTCTATGGCTCATAAGTATTATGAAAAAATGTATAAATATTAGGATACGATGATGTTAAGTAATATTGAATTAATGCAAAAAGTAAAATCTTTAAAAGATGTAGAGATAAAAGATAAGAGAGTTTTAATTAGAGTTGATTTTAATGTACCGTTAGATTCTCATAATAATATAACTGATGATAATCGTATAAAAGAAGCTTTGCATACTATAAATTATTGTATTGATAATGAGGTTAAAAATATAGTTTTAGTCACACATCTTGGAAAGCCAAAAAACGGCTTTGAAGAGAAGTTTTCATTAAAGCATATTGTCAAAAGATTGGAAAGATTATTAGATAGAAAAGTTGATTTAATTGATCATTTTATGGAACAAAAAGAACTTTTAAACAGTGCCTCAGATGCTAAAATATTTTTACTTGAAAATATCAGATTTTTTGAGGGTGAAACTTCAAATGATGAGACATTATCAAAAGAGTTAGCCTCATTGTGTGATGTATTTGTAAATGATGCCTTTGGAACAAGTCATAGAGCTCATAGTTCTACAGTAGGGATTACAAAATTTGTAGATGTAAAAGTAGCTGGGTTTTTACTCAAAAGAGAGATAGATGCTTTTTCTAAAGCACTTTTTAAACCAACACAACCTATTTGTTTAGTAGTAGGTGGTGCAAAAGTTTCTTCAAAAATTACACTTCTTAAAAATATCATACCAAAAATAGATAAGCTTATCATTGGTGGTGCTATGTCAAATACTTTTTTGAAAGCAATAGGATATGATACAAAAGCTTCATTAGTTGAAGATGAGTTTTTACCTGAAGCTAATATGATTTTACAAACAGCAAGAGAAGCAAAAGTAAATGTATATCTTCCTGTAGATGTTGTAATAACTGATGATATAGAACATCCAATAGATACAAAAATAGTTCCCGCACAAGATATGTTAGAGGGATTTAAAGCTGTAGATATTGGACCTGCAACTGTAAAACTTTTTGAAGAAGCAATAGGATTGTCAAACACAATTATTTGGAATGGACCTATGGGTATCTTTGAAATTGATAGATTTAATAAAGGTACTTTTAGAATTGCTCATGCTATTGCAGATACTTATGCTTATAGTATAGTTGGTGGTGGAGATACTGCTAGTGCTGCTGAAAAAGCAGGGGAGAAAGAAAATATAAGTTTTATCTCAACTGGTGGAGGAGCTAGTTTAGAACTTCTTGAAGGAAAACTACTTCCAGGTTTTGAAAATTTAGAGAAAACTGAATGAATATAAAAGCTATTGATCTTTATCTTCAGAAGCTTAAAAATGGTGTAAAAGATGAACATAAAATAGATGATGCTGATTTAGCTGATTATTTAGAAGATGTAAAACAAAAAGATGAAGATAAGTTTTTTGAGTATCTAAACTCTTTACCGTTAAAAATTCGTGCTGAAACTTTTATAGAGTTACCAACACCCTTTCAAATTGATTTGATTTTAAAGTATGATGCGCAAGGTCTTGCCGATATTATAGAAGTATTGGATAGTGATGACGCTACTGATCTTTTTATAGCCATAACTAAAACAAACAAAGAAAAAGAGGAAGATGTTTTTTCTCTTTTAAGTGATACAAAACAAAAAACTATTGAAAAACTTATAAGTTATGAGAGTAATGAAGCTGGTTCTTTAATGCAAACAGAGATACTAAAGGTATCAAGTTGTAGAACCATAGCATACGCTATAGAAAAACTTGGAAGATTAAAAGAAAAAGGTATCGGTACTGTACAAAGTGTATTTGTTACAGATGAGATTGGAAGACTTCTAAAGTCAATCTCTATTGATGATTTGATATTAGAAAAAAGTGAACAAACTTTTGATGATATTTTGGCAAAGTATCCTGAGTCATATTATGTTACTTCACATGATTTGGTTGATAATGTTATAAGTACAATTGAAAAATATGATTTAACTACTTTAGCAGTTGTTGATAGAAAAGGACATCTTATAGGAAGAATTACCCATGATGATGTTGTTGATATTATGCAAAAAAAAGCTACTCAACAAATCTACAATTTAAATAAAATTGATGCAGATGAACATATCTCTGAAGAGTTTTCAAAAACAACAAAAACAAGAGCAATGTGGCTTACAATAAATCTTGTAAATGCTGTAATAGCGTCGATTGTTATAGGTATTTTTGAACATACATTAGAAACTATAGTTGCTTTAGCAGTTTTAATGCCAATAGTTGCAAATATGGCAGGAACAGCATCTGTTCAAACTATGACAGTTATAGTAAGGCAAATGGGGATAGGGGAGATAACTTTTGATAATTTAAAACCAATACTAAAAAAAGAGATAAATATATCAATAATTAATGGTTTACTATTTGCAGTTTTGAGTTTTCTTGTAGCACAAATGTGGTTTGGTGAGATATTAATATCAACTGCCATAGCAGCATCAATGTTTGTTAGTTTTTTATCAGCTGGAATATTAGGTGCAAGTGTTCCTATGTTTTTAAAAAAGATACATTTAGATCCGGCAATTGCAAGTTCTGTAGTAGTTATTACATTAGTTGATATCATAGGTTTTTTTAGTTTCTTATACTTCGCTGAAATAATTATATTATAGTGAAAATATTATAACTAATTTGTAACCATTTTATGATAAAATAGCTCCATTAAGGCAAGGAAATAATTATGAATCATCAGTTAACACAAGATAGTTTAGAAAAAAATGATTTTTCAAGTACAACACATAGTATTGAAGTTATTTCATATGATAGTAGTCTTGAAGTACCAAAAGAGTATCAAATTCCAGACAGATATTATAAAGATCAATTAGTATTATTGCCAATTAATAGTAGTAAGTTTTATCTATATTGGGAGTTTACTGATAATTTATTACAAAAATTTAATTTAGATTATGCAAGCCAAATTAAATTTAAAGTAGTAAATAGTGAAGCTAAAACTTTAAAAGATATTGATTGTCTAGGAGAAGTTGGAGAGTACTTTGTAAACAATTTAAAATACAGTACAAACATCAGAGTAATAGCAGGATATTACAATCAAACAGGTGAATTTGTAGAAATTATGCACTCAAATCAAATTGGGGCTTTTAACACAGAGATTAATTATAAAGATGAAAATAAATTAGTTTATCTTAAAAAAGAGAAAGGATTTAGCGAAATAATTCGTTCATCTTTACAATCTTTTACTATAGGGATGTCCTCAGCAGCTTATGTAAAAGAGATAGAGAAGTTACAAGAGTTTTCAAAATTGTCAAAAGATTCATTATCTTCACATAGCACTATAGGGGGACAATAATATGTTAAAAGGCTATTGGGTACCAGTACTTCATTCTCACCTTCCGTTTGTAAAACATCCTCAATATGACTACTTCTTAGAAGAACATTGGTTATTTGAAGCTATTAGTGAGTGTTATATTCCACTTCTAAAAAACTTAAAAAAGTTATATGATGAGGGGATTGATTTCAGACTTACACTTTCTGTGACACCTCCACTTGCTGAGATGCTAGATGATAAGCATCTTATGGAAAAATATGAGAGATATCTCAACAGACAAATAGAACTTGGAGAAAAAGAAAAAAATAGAACTGAAGGAGATGTAGTTTATGAAAATATCGCACATTTTTATAGTGATGTTTTTGTAGAAACAAAAGAGTTCTTTACAGGATTTTTAGATAGAAATATCTTAAATGGATACAGATTTTTTAATGACTTAGGAAAAGTAGAGATTATTACTTGTGGAGCAACACATGGCTTTCTACCTCTTTTAAGTGTAAACGAAAAAGCAGTAGAAGTTCAAATTGAAGTTGCTGTTGAATCTCATAAAAAACATTTTAAAAAACCACCAAAAGGTATTTGGTTGCCTGAGTGTGCTTATTATGATGGACTTGATAGAATTTTAAAGGAAAATGGGATTGAATTTTTCTTTGTAGATTCTCACTCACTAGTATATGGTAAACCAACAGCATTAAACGGTGTGTATGCACCAACTTTTACAGAACATGCAGTTGCCGCATTTGCACGAGATCCACACTCAGCAAAGCAAGTGTGGAGTTCTAAAGAGGGGTATCCTGGAGATTTTAACTATAGAGATTTTTATAGAGATATTGGGTATGACTTAGATTTTGAGTATATCAAAGATTATATTGACCCAGATGGTTCAAGAGTCTTTACTGGATATAAATATCATAAAATTACTGGAGATTCAGATTATAAAGAGGTTTATAATCCTCAAGTCGCAAATCAAATAACAAAATCTCATGCAAAAGATTTTCATTTTAAAAGAGAGCAACAGTTTGAACACTTAGGAAAATATGTGGATAGAACTCCTATGGTTGTATCTCCTTATGATGCTGAGTTATTTGGACATTGGTGGTTTGAGGGACCAGAGTTTTTGTATAATCTATTTAAAGAGATAGATGAACATAAAGTTTTTAAAGCAGTAACACCTCCTGAATATCTTTCAATGTATCCAAAAAATCAAGTAGTAAATCCTAGTGCCTCTTCTTGGGGTGATGAGGGATATTATGATGTATGGTTAAATGAAGCAAACTCTTGGATATATAGACACCTTCATAATATGGTAGATGATATCATAAATCTTGCAAATATATATCACAATGGTGCAGATTTTAATACTACAAGACTACTCAATCAAATGTCAAAAGAGTTGCTTCTTGCACAAAGTAGTGACTGGGCATTTTTAGTGACAACAAAAACAGCAGTTGAATACAGTGTTTTAAGAACGAAAGAACATATTTCTAATTTTACAAATTTAAAAAATATGATTGGCAATAATATAGATTTTGAACTATTAGAAGAGTTAGAGTATAAAAACTCTATTTTTAATTTTATAGACTATAAAATATTTAGTACATAGTTTTATACTATAAGATTCGATAAAAGTGAGACTTTTATCGAATTTCTAAAAGAAGAGAATTTTTAATATATTTAGTAAATTTATGTAAAAATCCTATAGTTATACCCTGATTTGTAAGCTCAATACCTTGTTCACTTTGACTAACACTTTCAAGTGGTATAATAAATATTTCTATCTCTTTATCAAAAGTAAATGTTAGTGTTTTATCTAAATAGCTGTCTTGTATAGTAAGGGTATCTGTTTTTAGATTAATGCATTGAGAATAAGACTGTTCGTCTAAAAATTGACCATTAAAAGACACTTGATTTAAAGATGCGAAGTGAAAATTCCATTCTTGTAAATATTGCAGCTCTTCAAGATATTGAGTATGAAGTGAGATATCTAAATGTATTTTATGCTTTGTAAATTTATAATGTTTGTCTAAAGTAGTTTCATATTTTTTATCTATATATATTCCCCCATCTCTTTTTAAATGTAGCTTCTTAGCATCAGATTTTATGATTTCAAATGGTTGATTTACAAAATCTGATAATTCATCGAAAACATTATGTTGGAAGCTTGAAGCATTTATCTCTTTTGAAACAATATGATCAATAGCAGATTTTTTAAAATACCAATCATATTTTAATAAAATGTTTTCATCAAGAGTAAGTTTGTTTTCATGAATTGTTGAAGCTGTATCTTCATCTTTTTCTATTTCTGTAGTAGTATCTAAATCGATGTTTTTAATTTCTATTTTACTATGGTATACCTCTTCATATCTTGTAAGTGTATTTTGAAGATTAAAATTCTTTTTGAGTATATCAAGTTCAAAGATTTGACCACCATTTTTAGTAGAGATGATTGTTAAAAGTTCTTCTGTTTTATATTTTACCTCTTCATAACCATCTAAATCTAAATCAAGTGTTTCTTTATTATTATCAAGAAGTTTTTCACACTCTATGATATATTTATAAGCATTATCTCTTAAGTTTGGAAGATAGATACCACCAAATACTCCATGCCATAAAACATCATTGCATTGTGCTTTATAAAGAGCCTTTTTGTATTTATTTTGTCTTGTTTGTTTAGAAGAAAGTTCTATAAATCGTTTATGAATCCAGTTACTTTCTTGATATTTTGTTAAGAAGTTTTTCCAAGTACCACCTCTAATAAATTGATGTGCATCTTGATTGTTTTCTAAAAGTTTTTCTAAAGCCAACCCATCATCTGCATTTAATGCCCATTCCCCCATTTCAAAATAAGAGACCATTGGTACATAAGCTAGTGCAATAGGGGGATTTGATGTGTAAAATTCACTAAATGTTTCAACTTTTATAGTATCGTCTTCTAAAGTTTGTTGAAAAAAATCTCTTAACCACTCTTTTTCATAAACAGTTTCATAAGTTTTAGGCCAAATACCAAATTTTTCTCCATCATCAAATATGATAGCTGCATTTTTCCCATCTTCATTGTTAAAAGAATGAATCATCTCATTTGTTTGATCTAAATCATAAAAAGGTATTGCATATCTTAAGGCTTGATTGATAGGAAATAAAGCGATACTTTCACCTCCATCTTCTGTTAGAAAATATCCATTTGAGTTTTCACTTTTGACCCCACTTGTCGTTAAATGGTAATCATCTACAATAACATATTTAATACCACATTTTTTTAAATCATGAATAATAGAATTATCCCAAACGCGTTCTGTTAGCCATAATCCTTTTGGCTGTTGATTAAAATGTTTTTTTATATACCTATTGAGTTTTTGTATTTGTCCTATTCTATCTTTGGATGGAATTGATGATAAAACAGGTTCATAATATCCTCCACTAAAGAATTCTAGTTGATTTGAAACAGATTTCATTAAAGAGAAAAGTTCTTCATCATTATTTTCTATGAACTCTAGTAACCAACCACTATAATGTACTGAACATTTAAATTGTGGAAACTCTTTTAATATTTGAAAAAATGGTTTATAAGCTTTTTGTATTGCTTCTTTAATAACCCAATCAAAATTATCAACAGGTTGATGACAATGTATACCGAAAAGTAATGATGTTTGCATCTACTAACCCCTTTTTTAAGATATTGTATAATATTCTACTTAAGTAACATATCAATTACAAAATGTAATTAAGCAGTAATAATTTATTTGTACTATTAACAAAACAAATGAGGTATTATATTATGAATCAATCTCTCGAAAAACTTGTTGAATTTACTAAAAATCTTACCTTACTTTATGTGGAAGATGAAAAATATTCAAGAGAACAAACTATAAGTATTTTAGAACTTTTTTTTGATAAGATAGTTATAGCTGTAGATGGGAAAGAAGCATTAGAAAAATACAATCAAGAAACAATAGATTTTATTATTACAGATATAAATATGCCAAATATTAACGGTTTAAAGCTGATTGAAATTATTAGAGAAAACAATAAATATATACCTATTATGATAGTTTCAGCTCATAGTGATACTGATTTTTTTTTAGAATCAATTAAACTAGGAGTAGATGGATATTTGATAAAACCAATAGAGTCTGAACAATTTATTTATCAAATTAGTAAAAATCTTCACAACTTATACTTACAAAATCAAATGAAAAATTACCATGAAAATTTAGAAACTCAAGTTACAAAACAAGTGCAAGAGTTAAGAGAGAAAGATAAACTACTTATTCAACAAACAAAGCTGGCAACAATGGGAGAGATGATGGATGTGATAGCGCATCAATGGAAACAGCCAATCAATATTATTTCTATGAATACTTCTCTTATATGGGAACTTTATAGTGAATATGGAGTGCCAATTGAGCCCAAAGATATTCAAAAATGTTATTCCACAGTCAGTGTTCAAGTACAACATCTTGTAAAAACACTTGATGATTTTAGAAAGTTTTTTAGACCAAATGAAACAATTGAAACAGTAAATATAAAAGATTTATTAGATTCAGTTTTACTTTTAATGCACGATGATTTAATAAAAAATATTATCACCATTGATATCTTTTGTGATGAAGATATCCAACTTGATGTAAATGTAAGTGAGATAAAGCATATATTTATAAATTTGATTAATAACTCTAAAGATGCCTTCAATCAAAATAATATACAAAATAGAAAAATAAGCATCTCATGTAAACAAAATGCGAATAGTATAAAAATCACTATAAAAGATAATGCAGGTGGAATACCAAGTGCCATCATAGAAGATATCTTTGAACCAAATTTTACTACAAAAGGGGAGATTGGGGGAACTGGAATTGGACTTTATATGTCGAGATTTATAGCTAAAAAGAATGCTGCTACAATAGATGTAGAAAATGTAAGCGATGGAGTAAAGTTCATCTTATTATTCAATGGAAATTAAGAGAGTATAGATTCTGATGGTTTTCCTGTAAAATATCCTTGAGAATATTCAATCCCCATAGATTTGACTTTTTCATAAATTTCTTCACTACTTACAGATTCCGCAATAACTTTTGCATTCATTGATTTTGCACATTGTAACATTGATTCTACCAGCAACTCTATTTTCTCATTTTGGAGTAAACTTTCTATATAGTATCCATCAATTTTTATATAATCAATAGTAAGGTCATG
Organism: Arcobacteraceae bacterium; assembly: GCA_963667095.1. GTDB lineage: Bacteria > Campylobacterota > Campylobacteria > Campylobacterales > Arcobacteraceae > JAIOSF01. Next base: position 1,555,802 of record OY762960.1, read on the forward strand.
AAGCTTTTGCATATTTGTATGATTTGTACCAAAATTATCTATAGCAATTTTAAAGCCAAAATTATTTAAAAGTGATATATTTTTTAGGATATTAATATCTTCTGTTATATAGATGGATTCTACTATTTCAAAAATTATTTTTGATGGTTTGATACCATATTTTGAAGAACTGTTTAATACAAAAGTAATGAAACTATCATCAGCTAAATCTTCTTGTGTAATATTAATTGAAATTGTAAAATTTTTAGTATTGATACTTTCAAATATTTTTGAAATCATAACTTTTGTTATATCAGGTAAAAGTTGGAATAACTTTGCATTTTCAAGGTAATAGTATGGTTTGCTTACTCTATTTATCTCTAAAATTCTAGCTAGGGCTTCGTAAGTTTCTATTTTACCTGTTTTATTATTGATGATTGGTTGATAATATGGAATGATAGCATCGTTTTTTAATACTTTTTTTATTTTTCTAAGCCATTTTAAGTTGTCTTCTCTTCTAATTTTAAGAAGTGAATTACTTGAATAAAATCCATATTTATTTTTTCCTATTTGTCGTGCTTCATTTATTGCAATATGTGCTTTTCTTAATATATCATCACCTCTGCCATACCCAACACCGACAGTGCAAGATAATTTAAAATCATCTATAGTTGTACCTATTTTTGTATTTTCAATGGTTTTAATAATACTTATAATAAAGGTTTTGAGTTCATTTTCAGTTATTTGTGAAAACAAAAATACAAATTCATCGGAGATGACTCGAAATAGTTTAGAGTTTACATTATTGACATTATTTAAAATTTCTGAAACTTTGATGATAACTTCATCACCTATTGTGTATCCGTAGCGATAATTTATCATATCAAAGTTATCAATATTGACTAAGATGAGGTGGTAAGAGTTACTACTATGCAAATAGATATCTAATTTATTTTTATTGTCTAAATTTGTTAATCTGTCGATAAATATATTTTTATTTGAATTTGCTATTTGAATAGTATCTGTCTGCGAAGTTCTTTCAATATTTTTTAGATATTTGATATGGTCTACAGCTTTATGTAAAATGTCAATCATTTTAGTTGTAATTATAGGTTTAATAAGTATATCATTTATCCCTAATTCAAAAGATTGTTTGTAGGTATTAATATCTTGATGTGCAGTAATCACTATAATATATTCTAGTGGATTTATAAAACGAATCTCTTTAATTAACTCAAATCCAGAAAAAACAGGCATATAAATATCTGTAAAAACAATATCTATATCATCTAAGTTAGAACTATAAGTTTCTAAAGCATCTTCTCCATTATTTGCTATAAAAACTTTTTTGAAAAAGAGTTCAAGGAGAGCTTTAAGTTCTACTCTTGATTTCTCATCATCTTCTACATATAATACATTATATTGTTTGGTGTGAAAGGTAAGTTCTTTGATCTCATTCATTCCTTTTCCTTTGGAAAATTAAGTGTAAACACTGCTCCATCATCATCATTTGTAGCACTAATTGAACCCTTGAAATGTTTTTCTATAATTATTTTTGTCATATATAATCCTATACCAATACCTTCCCCTTGTTCTTTTGTTGTAAAATAGGGATTGAAAATTTTATTGAGTATTGAACTTGGAATACCACCGGCGCTGTCTATTACTTTGATAATAGTATTCTTTTTTTCCTCTTTTACTACAACTGAAATATGCTTATTATCACAATTAGAAGTTTTAAAGGCATCTTTAGCATTATTGATAAGGTTTAGTAAAATATGTTCAAATTCATTTTTGAAACCATATATTTGGATATTCTTATCATTTATAATCTCAAGTTTGATATTTTGTGTTGTAAGTTGTGGTTCTAAAAATTCAAGAATTTTTTTATAAATAGTAACGATGTCAAAATACTCTTTCTTAGTAGAGGGTTTAAAAAAGTTCATAAAGTCAGTTATTGTTTCAGACATTTTAATACTTTGCTGTTCTATAAATTTTGTTTTTTCTTGAACCTCTTCATTACTTAGAGTATTCAGATGGCTAGAAAAATTTAATTTCATTGCTGCTGCATTTATAGCATTAAGTGGTTGTCTCCATTGGTGTGCAATAGAACCAATCATCTCTCCCATTTCGGCCATTTTTGCTTGTTGAGCTATAATTTTATTATTTTGTGTTTGTTCTATTTCTAGTTCTTTTAGTTTTGTAATATCTTCACAGATAAATAGTCGTAATTTTTTACCATATTCATCTCTAATAAGTGTTGATGAACCTATGCAGTTTTTTTGTTGATTTGCTTTTGTAAGAATAATATATTCATTTGATATGGCTTTTTTAGTGGTAAATAGTTGATTGTTTTCTTCTATAATATTGGATATATCTTCCTCTGGAAATAAAGAGTAAAAATCTTTTTTTAGAAACTCTTGCCGGTTGTAATCTAAAGTTTTATAAAAGCTTTTATTGTATTTGACTAATCTTCCATCTTGATCAATTACTGCTATTCCTGATTTTGCGCTTTTAAAGATATTAGATAATAATATCTGTTGTCCTTTTTTTTCTTTTTGTAGTTTGAGTTTATTTTGTATCTCTTCTATAATATCAAGTTTTAATTTTATATTATTGTTTGCAAGTTCATTTTTCTTTAAAATTTCAGAAGTAATATTTGTGGCAAATCCTAAAATTATTTGTTCTTTTAGGGGATATTCTAAGTTATTAATAGGGATTAAAATAATTTTGAAATACTTATCATTTATTTTTTGAATTTGTCTATAAAATGTTGTTTGTAAGCGTATAGTTTCCTCCTCATCATTTTGTAAAATCTCACCAAGCTTTTTATCTATAGGTAATTCTAAATTTGTTTTACCTATCAAATTCTCTTTTGATTCAAGACCAAAAAGATGTGCGGTTGCATTATTTGCAATAATATATTCGAAATTTTTATTTTTAACAAAGATAGGATTTGGAGATTTATAAATAATTTTTCTAAAAAACTCTTTTTGCCATTTAATCTTATCTCGGAGATTTTTTTCAGTTTTAACTTTGCTATAAAGAGTATAAAATAGCAATAATAAAAGTAAAATACTCAATATAAGTCTAAATAGAAATTTTTGAAACTTATCATCTAGTTCACTATTTATAAGCTTAAATTCTAAAAGATAAGATTTGTTTTCACTTGAAAGTATAGAAAGTGTAAAAATATTTTTTGCATGAAGTATCTTTTTCACAATTCTAATATTATCTTGGTATTTAGACAAAAAACTATGAATAAATTTATCAAAAGATACAGTAAATTTTATATATCCTACAGTTTGTCCTTGAAAATATATTGGATATATTTTTGCATATTGGTACTGTTTAGTTGAATTTATTTCAAAAATAATTTTATCATTTGCTACTATATTTTTAAAATATTCTATTGGGTACTCTTTTGGTGGAATCTTTTTAATTGAAAATAGTTGAACTCCTTTATCATTGTAAAATATGATGTTATTAAGGATTTTATTATTATAAAAATGTGTTAAGACTAAACTTTTTAATAAAGTATCAAGTTGTTTGTTTGTCTTTTTGTTGCTTTCATAAAGTATTTTAGAAAAGGTATAAGTGTTAAAAAATTCTAAAAATATATTTTTTAATTTTTCATTTGATAGTTTTGTTGCAAGTTGATAGTCATATAGTATTTGATGGTTTTGTTTTATTCTACTACTCTCAACAGCATTTTGATAGTTTGAATAAAAAAATAATCCCAATAAAGAGGATGTAAGAACAAAAGAAAAAATAAAATATCTTATCATATTATTTTATGTATTTGTGAATATCTTCAATTATGGCATAGTTTGTACTGTTTGTTTTTGTATACATTATCGTTTCCCCAAGTCTCGGTACGAATGAATGTGGCATATTTACAAGAGCTTCTTGGAGTCTACTCTTTAAGTCAGAAGATAGGTTTTTTCGTATAATTATTGGTGATTTTGGTATATCATCTGATTCCCATATTACTATATTTGTTTGTTTAGATATCTTTTTATCTTCAAGAAGTTGATGGTAAAACATCTCAGCAGTAACAGCCATAGGGATAATATTATTAGCAACAACTAATTCTGCTGCATCATGTGTTCCTACAAAAGTTGTTTTTTTAAAATAATCTTCTGGTATCATATTGACTTTTTTCATATAATAACTTGGAACCGCATAACCAGAAGTAGAACCTTCATCTGTGAAAGCTAACATCCATCTCTTTTTATATTTTTCAAGTTTAAATTTTAAAATATTCATACCTGATTCACCCTTTAAAGGTTTTGATATATTAAGTGCTTTTGCAACTTCAGGAGTCACTACAAATAATGATTTATAAGTAGCAAACCCATCTTTAGTCACACCTGTTACGATAGGCTCAACATCGGCTACTTTTTTTGTAAGAACATATGAAAAAGGACCTACAAAAGCAAAGTCAAGTTCCTTCTTTGAAAATTTATTGATAATCTCTCCATAGCTATTCTCAAAGTCAATTGTGATACACCTATTAATCTTTTTTTCAATATATATTTTCCAGTTTACATAATAACTTTCTATATCAGATACATTTACATAGGGAATAACACCATATTTTAAACAAGTCTTGTTTGCATATAGCAAAGTTGTTCCTAATAGGAGAGAAAAAAAGATGAGTGTTTTCATAATAATTATTTTTTAAAATGTTTTAACGCATACATATATGAATTTCTTTCGTAAGCAGCTGGATTATCTGTATGTTCCAAAGAGATACTTCCTCTCATTTGTTCTATTGATTCATATTCATTTTCTTCCATCCACTGTTCCATTTTATAAAGAATATTTTGTAAATATTTCTCCCCCTTATCTAATAAAACAGATGCTATCGCAACACTGTTTGCTCCACTCATCATAGCTCTTAAAACATCTTTTCCACTTTTAATACCTGTGTTTATACACATATCTGCTTCTATTTTGTTGAATAAAATAGCACACCATCGTAAAGATTCACTTTTATCTTTAGAATATGTAAGATGAGCTTTTTGGGTTGCTGTAAGTGTCTCTAAATCTATACTCACATTAATTGGGTTATCAAAAAGTGTTAATCCATTTGCACCAGCTTCCACAAATCTTTTTGCCATATTTGCTGGATTTGTAAAGTAAGAATTCATTTTTACATTTAAAGGGATTGAGATATGTTGTCGTAAATTTTTAACTGTATTGATATACATATCTTCTATATGTGCACTAGTCATATGAATAGAAGTAGGTATATAAGTAATATTAAGCTCCAAAGCATCTGCTCCAGCTTCTTGTAATTTAGAACCATATTTAATCCAACCAGCATCACTCACACCATTTAAACTTGCAATTATCGGAACACATGTAGATTTTTTTACTTCACTTACAAATTCTAAATAGTGTTCTGAATCAAGATTGTCAAATTGCATATCTGTAGGAAAATACTCTAAAGCTTCTGCATAACTGTCATTTTCTTTATATAAAAAATGATCTAATGTTTTTTGTTCATGATTGATTTGTTCTTCAAATAATGAGTGAAGAACTATACCTGCTATACCATTATCTTCTAAACGCTTGATACCACCTAAACTATTTGTAATAGGTGATGCTGAAGCAATAAGTGGATTTTTTAATTTAAATCCTAAATAGTTTGTTGTTAAATCAATCATTTTGTGTTCCTTTGTTTTCAAATTGATGTTGTAAGTTAGTATATCTTTCATAAAGTGTTTTGGCTGTCTTGGTTGCTGTATCAAGATATGTCAAAGCAGAGTTTTTATCTATTTTTTCAACCATTTTAAATCGTGTTTCATTATACATATAATCTTTTACACCTATTTTAGGTCCTTTATAGTCTAAAGTAAGTGGGTTTTCCCCTTTTTCTTGAAGCTCAGGATTAAATCTAAAAATAGGCCACAATCCACATTCAACAGCTTTTTTCTGTTGTTCCATTCCATATCGTAAATCATATCCATGAGCCACACAATGTGAATACGCTATAATAATTGATGGACCATCATATTGTTCAGCTTCCATAAAAGCTTTTACTGTTGCTTTATCATTCGCACCCATAGCAACTTTTGCCACATAAACATTTTGATAATTGATAGCCATAGAAGCTAAATCTTTTGGTAAACCAGCTTTCCCACCTGCTGCAAACTTAGCAACAGCACCTGTCATTGTAGCTTTTGATTGTTGTCCACCTGTATTTGAATATACTTGTGTATCAAGAACTAAAATATTAACATTTTTACCGCTTGCTAACACATGGTCTAAGCCGCCATATCCTATATCATAGGCCCATCCATCTCCACCCATAATCCATACAGATTTTTTCACTAAATAATCTACAATAGTTTCAAGCTCTTTGACTTTCTCATCGTTAGAGATATTTTTGAGTGATTCTTGAAGTTTTGATACTCTTGCTCTTTGCAAATTAATTTGCTCTTCTGTTTTTTGTTCAGCATTTAAAATATCACTTACTAAAGTTGCATCAAGTTTATCTTGTAACTCTTCTAGTAAAGTTTCTGCTTTTAAAGTATGACTATCAACTGAAAGTCTAAATCCCAACCCAAACTCAGCATTATCTTCAAATAAAGAGTTTGACCAAGCAGGTCCTCTTCCACTGGCATCTTTTTTCCATGGTGTTGTTGGTAGGTTTCCACCATAAATAGAACTACACCCTGTAGCATTTGCTATAATCATTCTATCCCCAAAAAGTTGTGAAGTGAGTTTTACATAAGGTGTTTCACCACATCCAGGACAAGCACCACTAAACTCAAATAATGGTTCTAAAAACTGTGATTCTTTTATATTTGAATGGTCTAGTTGTTCTCTTGGTACATTTGGTAAATTAAGAAAATAATCCCACTGCTTAATCCCTTCTTCTCTTAAAGGAAGTTGTGGTTTCATATTGATTGCTTTGAGATTTGTTTGAGATTTATTTTTAGCTGGACAAACTTCCACACACAATTCACAACCAGTACAATCTTCCACTGCAACAGAGATATTAAAAACATCATTTTCACCAAAGTTTTTTCCTTTAGCTTTTTTGTAATTAAATCCTTGTGGTGCATCTTCTACTAAAGTTTTATCAAATACTTTTGAACGAATTACTGCATGTGGACACACTAATACACATTTATTACATTGGATACAAGTATCAGCATCCCATACAGGTACTTCTTGTGCTATATTTCTTTTTTCATATTGTGTTGTTCCTGTTGGCCAAGTACCATCGGAAGGCATATCAGAAACAGGGACATCATCACCTTTATACTCTGTTATTTTCTGAATCACATTTGATACAAAAGGAGACAACTTCCCTTTAAGAACACTTTTTAGTTCAATATTGCTTGAAATTTGTGATGGTACTTTTATTTCAAAAAGGTTTTCTAAACTACTATCAACAGCAGCATAGTTCATTTTCACAATAGATTCCCCTTTTTTCCCATAAGTTTTATGGATTGAATCTTTGATTTTTTCTATCGCTTCTTCTTTTGGAAGTATTCCACTGATTGCAAAAAAACAAGTTTGCATCACTGTATTTATTCTCGAACCCATATTGCTTTTTTTGGCTACACTATATGCATCTATTGCATAAAATTTGAGTTTTTTTTCTATAATTTGTTTTTGTGTTGCTTTTGGTAATCTATCCCAAATCTCCTCTTTTTTATAAGGAGTATTAAGTAGAAAAGTTGCTTCTTCTTTTGCAATCTCTAAAAGGTCAAGTTTTTCTAAAAAGACTGCTTGATGAACACCAACGAAATCAGCTTTTTGGATTAAATAACTTGATTTAATCTCTTTTGGACCAAATCTTAAATGAGAAGTGGTCATAGAACCAGACTTTTTAGAATCATATACAAAATATCCTTGTGCATAATTATCTGTTTGTGTTCCTATAATTTTAATAGAGTTTTTATTTGCCCCAACAGTTCCATCACTTCCAAGTCCATAAAACACTGCTTCATATTGATCACTATTTTTAATGATAAGATTTTTATCATACTCTAAACTTGTATTTGTAACATCATCATTGATACCTATTGTAAAGTGATTTTTAGGAAGGCTTTTTTCTAACTCATCAAAAATAGTTTTTATCATACTTGGAGTAAACTCTTTTGAAGAGAGTCCATATCTTCCACCTATTATTTTTGGCATAGGAAATGATAGTTTTTCTTGTGATTCAAAAAGTGCTGTAACTACATCGTGGTACAATGGTTCTCCTGTACTTCCTGATTCTTTTGTTCTATCTAGAACTGCTATAGCTTGCACTGTTTTTGGTAAGGCATTTATAAAACTTTCTACACAAAAAGGAAGTGCTAGTCGGACTTTTATCATACCAACATTTTCTCCATCTTTTGTAAGGTGTTCTATAGTTTCATCAACAGCACTAGCACCAGAACCCATTATAACTATAACTTTTGTAGCATTCTTTGCACCAACATAATCAAACAGCTTGTAACTTCTTCCTGTTAAAGAGGCAAATTTATCCATCTGTTCTTGAAGAATTTTAGGAGTTTGTTCATAGTATTTATTGACAGTTTCTCTTCCTTGAAAATATACATCAGGATTCTGACTTGTACCTCTTAAAATAGGTTTATCAGGTGTCATACCTCTTTGTCTGTGAGCATTTACAAGTTGGGTATTAATCATTGCTTTTAAAATATCTTCATGTAAAACTTCTATTTTATTTACTTCATGAGAGGTTCTAAATCCATCAAAAAAATGTAAAAAAGGGATTCTTGATTCTAAAGAAGCTGCTTGTGCAATAAGAGCAAAATCATGTGCTTCTTGTACACTGTTTGATGCGATTAAAGCAAATCCAGTTTGCCGTACACCCATTACATCTTGATGATCTCCAAAGATAGATAAACCTTGTGCTGCTAAACTTCTTGCTGCCACATGAAAAACTGTAGGGGTAAGTTCTCCTGCAATCTTATACATATTTGGTATCATAAGAAGTAAACCTTGAGAGGCTGTAAAAGTTGTGGTTAAACTTCCACCTTGTAAAGCACCATGAACAGCACCACTAGCACCACCTTCACTTTGCATCTCATACACTTCAGGGATAGTTCCAAAGATATTTTTTTCATGTTTTGCGCTATAAAGGTCACTTAGCTCTCCCATTGGAGATGATGGTGTGATAGGATATATTGCTATAACTTCGTTAATTTTATGGGCTACTAAAGCTACAGCTTCATTACCATCGATTGTTTTAAACTCTTTACTCATAGAAAAATCCTCGTAATGATATTGGAGAAGTATTATAAGAGAGTACTATTACATTTTAATTACACTTTGACAAATTAACTGATAATTTTATTACCTCTTATTTTACTTATATGAAAGCTTTTATATAAAAACTTAATGCCTCTATTTTACAACTAATTTTCTTAAGAATTTAAAAAGTTTATTAGTTACTTGGCTAGAGAAGTTTTGTACCTTGAAGAGAACCTTCTTCTAAGGTAGAAAGGCTGATAGTAAGATTTTCTCTTTGGAATGCACTTTTATTAAATTGTTCTTCCAAAAAGTTTTTGATATTTTCATTGTTTCCAACACTGCCACCTAAAACTAAGTTATTAAAATCAAAGAGGTTTAAGCTTGAGTGAAAAGCGTATTCTAACCCATGATAAAAATTTTCTATAATGATTTTTGCTTTATAGTCATCAAGAGATTCCAATAGATCTAATCTTCTGTATTTTGCTTCTATATTAAAATAATCACACCAGTTTTCAATACCATTTCCACTTACATAGAGTTCTAAACAGTCATCTCTCCCGCAGCCACAATTAAAAGGGGATTTTTTAAAAGGAATATGTCCTATCTCTCCACTTTTATTATTTGCCCCTTTGATTAATCTATTGTTATCAATAAAAGCACTTCCAAAACCTGTTCCTATATAAAAAACAGCTAATGAACTCACCTGTAAATTATTATGTTCAGCTAATGCTGCACAATTTAAATCATTATCAATAGCCAAGGGAATATTATATGTTTCTTCTATATATTTTTTTACAGCAAAGTTTTTTGTATTTGTATTTGGGGAGGAAAGAATTTCCCCATTTTGCACAATTCCTGCGAAAGAGATACTAATAAATGATATATCTGAATGCTTTTGTATCATCTTATCTAAAAAGTGTTTTAGGTCTATAGTATCACTATTGAGTGTTTTGATTTTAGAACTATTCAGTTGATATCTAAAATGAGTGCCACCAAAATCAATATAGAGCTTCATTTTATGACTCGTAAAGTTCCATATATTTTTTAGAAGATTGTTTCCAAGAGTGATCAACTTTCATATTGTGTTTTGAAATTTGTGTAAATTTCTTATGATTCCCATAAAGAGATAACGCTTTTGCAATAGCATGCATAAACCAAAAAATATTATGTTCTTCGTAAGTAATACCAATACCCATATACTCTTTTAAATGGTTGTAATCTATATCCGTAAAGTCTGTTACACTATCTTTTAGTCCACCTGTTTTAGCAACAATTGGTAAAGTTCCATATTTCATACAAATTAGTTGATTTAATCCACAAGGTTCAAATAATGAAGGCATAATTAAAAAATCTGCTCCTGCATACATTTTTCGTGCAAAACCTTCATCATAACCCACTTTTATATAAACATTTGGATAACTTACAGAGATATTATTAAAAATGGTATTGTAGTGTTCTTCTCCACTTCCAAGAACTATAAAATTTGCCTCAAAATCTTTAAAAAAGTTAAAGTTTTCAATTAAAAGGTCAATCCCTTTTTGGTGTGTAAATCGTCCTATAAATACAAAAAGTGGTTTATCACATTCAACAAAGCCTACCTCTTTTAAAAGTTTTTGTTTATTTATATCTTTTCCCTCGTAGCTTTTAAGTCCAAAATTTTCGTAAATCATATCATCTTTTTTAGAGTTGAAAACATCATAACTTACACCATTTAAAATACCTTGTAGTTTATAATTATTCGCTCTTAAAACATCATCTAAATCATTTCCAAATAGTGGTGTTTGTATCTCATCTGCATAAGTTGGGCTTACTGTTGTTACATGGTCACTGTAAAATATTCCAGCTTTTAAAAAATTTACTTGATCATGATATTCTAAGGCTTCTGGTCTAAAACATTCTTCCCAGCTAATCTCTAATGTTTTCATAATATCTTTAGGAAATACACCTTGGTATGCTAGATTATGAATAGTTAAAACAACTTTTTGAGGCAATTTGTATGTTGTTTTCGCCAATAAAGCTATCAATGAAGTTTGCCAGTCGTTGATATGAATTACATCTATTTCTAATGGCATCTGTAACATTGTTTCAATACAAGCATAATTAAAAAGTCCAAATCTTAAACCATTATCCCCAAAATCACCATATCCATCAAAATATAAACCTTCTCTATCACATAGAATTGGATTATAAATGAATAATTCATATTTGTTTTTTTTATTTACAAAAACATCAAATTGATGAGCAACACCATCAAGAACACATTCGAAGGTTAGATTTGCATATTTTATATGGAATTTTTCTCTATCTATTGTTTGATAAAGTGGTAGTAAAGTATAGACTTTTTCATTTTTTCTTAAAGCTTCTGGTAGGCTTTGAGCTACATCTCCTAGACCTCCAGTTTTTGCGTATGGGTACATCTCACTTGTACAAAATAATATATTCATATGAACTCCTTTTTGTTAGTTTTCTTTTAAAATTTTTGCTGCTATTTCTGGTAAAAAAGTATTTACCATTATATCTGTATCTATTTCAAATCCAGCAGTTTTATAAATTCTTGGTAAAATTTCTATGTGAAAACGATTTGAATTTATTCCTGATTGGATATCTCCATTTTTAATAATCATATTAAAATCAGGTTTTCCTAATGCTAAATTTAGTTTTGAAAAACAAAAATGGAGTACTTCACTTAATGCGTATATATCCACATCATTAAAATTAAGAATTGATTGTAACTCTTTAGTTGCCACTATACTTATCTCAAAAGGATATCTTGAAGCATAAGGACAATAAGCTATAAAAGAGCTGTTTTCAAATAAAATTCCTTTCTTAAAGTTTTTTTCATCAACTATTAAATCATCAAAAAAATCTCTTTCTGTATCATCTTTATATTGTTTATAAAACTGTAATGCTTTTTGTGTAGTTTTTGGAATAAAAGGTGTTGCTATAATTTGTGAATGTGAATGTTCAATTGTTGCACCAGCATTGTGCCCATAATTTTTAAACACTGAAAAATATTTTATACGAATATCTTTTTTTAAATCTTTCAGTCGTAAGTTTATAATAGAAAAATAATCAAAAAATTCATCAATCGTAAATTCAAACATCTGTTTTGTATGATCAGGCGTTTCTATGATAACTTCATGTGCTCCAAAACCTCGTTTATTTTCAAAGTTACCAGTTTTATATGATTTAGGATCTGTTTCTATAGAAAGTGCATTGTATAAATTTGGTACAATTCTACATCTCCAACTTTTCTCATCACCAAGTCGTAAAACCTCATTTGGTGTTTTTGATTCGTTTCCTACTTCAAATGGACAGCTATTAATATCTTGATATATTGAAGTATCTGTATTACTTAAATTTGTTGGTCGTTTAGCACGATTTGGTGCAAAAAGTATCCAGTGTTGTGTTAATTTATTGTATCTGAATTCTGACATTAATATTACCCTATATATACCAATTATTTAAATCTAAATCTTCTATTTCTATAGTTAAATCACTATATAAAGGAAAAGATTGAATGATAGTATCATTTTCTATTATGAAAAATTTAAAATTTATTTTTCCCCCTATTATAATATCTTTTTGCGAAATTTCTAATTCAATATTATTATTTACTGTACAAGCAAATAAAGTTATGTCATTTTTAATGATACTTTGGGTCATCTCTTTAAGAGCCACATCAAATTCTATCTCATTTATAATAATTTTTAAAATAGAATTTGTTTGAAGTTTTTTAAAGTTTCCATCTAAATAGAGATAAAATTTTTCTTTACAATATCCATATCGTAGATGCTTTACAACATTTTTTGTAGTATCCATTACAGAAAATTCTTTTTTGATATCTATGACACCTGAATTTAACCATTCAAAATAGTCACTTTTTACACCATCAATTTTAGGATAGATAAAACTTGTAGGTTTTATATGAAAATTATTTTGTAAATCATCAGTGACTATAGGTGTCACAATTTTCTTTGGAATTTCTATATTTAAATACTGATAGATATTTATAAGATGTTTTCTAAAAAGTTCATCAAATTCTTTAGCTTGTACTGTAAAATGATCATCTCCATACCACCAAAACCAATCACTACCAAGTGCTATCATAAATTCTCTTTCAATTAAATTTATAGTTTGTATATCTAAATTATTTTTTTCTTTTTCAAAATCTTTTTTTGTGATATCTAAAAGTTCCCAGGCTTGATTTTTTTGTTTGCTTCCTATCCAAATATCAAAGTTTCCATGTATCCAACTTCCTGTGCCTAGATGTGAGATATTGACAGTCTCTATCTCTTTGTCATTTGATATCTCATCCATTGTAACAGTTTGTAGCCAAGGTGTTTTTTCAAAAAGAGTATAAAGTTCATGAAAAAAATCTGAAGCATTATTTGGAAAAAATTCCCAAGCATTTTCACCATCCAAAATTACATTTACTAAAGGTGAAAAATTACAGTTGTCATAGATATTTTTAAGATGTTTTACAAATTCTATTGCTGAATCTTTTGGACTTTTTTGGCTAAAATCAAAACCAATAGCATCACTTAAGTAATGATCTCTAAATCTGATTTGAATATTACCATTTGCAGTATATAAATTGTAATTTTTGTATATATTTAGTTTTGTACGGTTATTGAGTGTTTTATAGAGTATCTCTTCATCTGTACAAAACCATTTTAAATCGTGTTGTGCAAATAGTTCTGCTGTTTGAAAACTTACACTTCCTTCAGCCGGCCAAAATCCTGATGGTTTTTTCCCAAATAGCTTTTTAAAATATTCAATAGCGAATTGGGTATTTTTTACTCCATATTCATGAAAATTTGAAGATACTTTTGGTAGTGTCACATTTGGTTTTGCATGTTGAGCACTTTTCATATCTAAAAGTAAGGGTGTAATAGGGTGATAATAAGGTGTTGTACACAGAGTTATTTTCCCCTCATTAACTTGATTTTTATAGAACTCTAAAATAGTCGGCATAAAGTTGATAAGTTCTTTTATTAGATTTGTTTTTTCATTTTGTGTATAGTGCTGTTCTTTTTCCAATAATAGTTTTACGAACTTATTATTTTGTCGTAAATAATTACCACACCATGATAATAAAAATAACACTTCTAAATCTAAAAGTTCATTATGAGAAAAATCAGAGATTGTTTTATGAGTTTTATATTTTAAATAAAGTTCATAATACCTCTTTATTGGTTTTATCATATTTTTTTCATTTGCTAAAAAAAGATAACTTTGTAGATATTCTAGGTCATTTTTGCTCAAATTTCCAATATCAAGTTTGAGTGTTTCGAGAAGTTTATCATTTGCCGTATCTTGGATATAGGATTCAATTTGAAATATAAGAGAGGGTACAAGGTTGTAAGTTGCTTTGACATTTTTAAACTTTGAACCATACCAAGGGATATCATAATAATCTTTTATTGAATGTAAAAATACCCATGGCATCACAGTTTGATTATCTTTGTCATCTTTATAGTATGGTTGGTGCATATGCCATAAAAAGGCAAGTTTTAGTGTTTTATTCACTGATCCAGTTCTCTATCTTATCTTGATATTTCCAGAATATTTTACTAGCTTTTTTTTCATCATCAGCTTGAATATAAATATTTAAAAAATCACTATATTCATCTGGAACCATTAAAATCCATTCATCATCACTTACCCATATTTTTATCCCATCAATAGAACTTGTTTTTTTATCTTTGCCATCTTCAAGGAATTTTCTCATCATCTTTCCTTTAAATTGGCTAGGACACGCTACATTTTCACCTTTGTAGGCAAAATAAGGAATTTTTTCGATAATTTTTGAAAGTTTTTTCCCTGATTTTTGGATAAGTTCTAGAATTTTAAAACTAGAAAAAATGGCATCACGATTTAGACCAAATTCACTAAAGGCAAAGTGTCCATCTGTAGTTGCTATTAAATCATATTCTCTTAATTCATCTGCTTTGAGACTGTTTAGTTTTCCTCTAGTGATATTAAGGTTTTCATACTCAATACAATCAGGAGCCCAAGCAGGTAAAAATATTTTTAATGGTTTTGTTGTTGTCGTATCTAAAAGATATAATACAGCTAATAAAGTCATGTAGTCATATACTAAATCACCCTCATTATCAATAATTTGAAATTTTTGACCATTTGGATAGATTAAAAAACCACAATCTAAATTCATAGCTCTTACAATATTGCCCATATCTTTTTGTGATTTTGTTACACAAGTCGGCATTTTTGATAAGCTTTTATCATCTTTATACCCATTAAGTAAAATATTTTCTATTCCAAGATAATTCATAATTTGTGGATAAATATCAGAAGTTGAACCAAACATAATATCAGTGGCAACTTTTAAGGTATTATTTTTAAAGATAGTATGATCTAGTTTTTCAATTACTGCTTCTATATATTTATTTGTTATATTATTTTTGTTGTAAATTTCACCAATTTCAGTATAGGTTACTCTTCTAAAATTTTCTCTAAAAAATATTCTTTCAATTGATTTTGCAAGTTTTGAATCAATAGCTAATCCCTCCCTTGTATATAATACAATTTCAGTATTTGCAGGATCTTCTACCGATTGTCTAAAGTGTACACCTGCTGCTATGTTTTCATCATTTGCTAAACAATGTCTCATAACATTTGACGGTACACTCTCAATATCGATTACATCTATACCTGTTGAAAGAATTCCAGATAAAAATGCCCTTTTTAGCATTCTTGAACTTTTGTGATAATCTCTTGAAATATATATTTTACTTCCTATACTTAAAATAGAACCAAAAGATTCTGCAAGTTTAATACTTACATCACAAGATAACTCTATGTTTGTTCTTCCTATCACTTTTCCATCTTCAAAAATTGAAGATTTGTATTTTGTTCCCCATATTATATTGTTACTAATAACAGAATTGGCATCAATAATTTTATCAGGCCACATTGTAATATCTTTTTCAAAACTTACTTTTTTCCCTATTTCACAATGTTCTGCCATAATAACACCAAGATTTGCTTTTACTTCATCTTTGATAATATTGTCATTACATATAACACTATTTTTTAGAACTGATTTTTGTCCCACAGTTACATTATTCCAAAGAATACTATGTGAGAGTTCAGAGTGTTTTCGTATTTTTACATTTTCACCTAAAGAAACATTTTCAAGTGTCACCCCTTCTGCTACTTTCGTGTTTCTTCCTACAACAACTGTCCCTTTTATTCTGATTTTTTCGTGTAGTGTTGCTCCATCTTCCAAATAAACACAGCCATCAGGATGATCTATTTTTTCCCCTTTATATGGTAGTTTTATAAGTCCTTTAAAAATATCATCATAAACTTCTCTATAACTTTGAGGATTTCCTACATCTCTCCAGTATCCATTTATACTACATCCCCATAAAGGAATTTCATTTGACATAAGAGTTGGAAACAAATCTTTTGCAAAATCAAAATTTTCACCATGTGGAATATAGTTTAATATTTCAGGTTCTATCATATAAATACCTGTGTTGATAGTATCACTGAATACTTCTCCCCAACTAGGTTTTTCTAAAAATTTTTCAATTCTGTTATTCTCATTTGCAATAACAACACCAAATTGGAGAGGATTTTCTACAGAAGTTAATGTAATGGTAAGTTTTGATTTTTTCTTTTCATGAAATTTTTTAATTTTTTTAAAATCAAAGTCAGTCACTAAATCACCACTTGCAATGATAAAAGTATCATCAAGAAACTCTCTTGCAAAAGCGACAGCACCTGCTGTTCCATAATCATCATCTGGTTGTACATAAGTGATATTTACACCTAAATTAGCTCCATTTCCAAAATACTCTTTAATAATTTCTGGTTTAAAATATAGCAATACAGCCATCTCTTTTATATTAAGTTCATCACGAAGTTTGATAATGATATGTTCCATCATTGGTCTGTTTAATATTGGTAACATAGGTTTAGGCATTGAATTTGTGAGTGGTTGAATTCTCGTGCCAAAACCACCTGCCAGTATTATTGCTTTCATGATATCTCCTCTTTAAAAAAATTTATCTAGAATTATACTCTTTTTTGGAAACAAAAGAGTTACTTAATCTACTTTCCACGCTTGACAAATACTAAGAAGCTGCCTATTTTTTTGAAAAAGTGTATGCATCTGTCTTAGTATATTTTTAATTATTATGACAGTATCTGTCACATAAGGACCTTTATTTAACATAACACAATCAGCTCTTTGTGCAAAAGCTGCATCTATTACTTCCGCACGACTTGGAAGGTTATTCTTCATCTGACCTTCTAAAATTTGGGTAGCATAAATAACTGGAATATGAGAAGCTTCACAAATCCCTAAAATCTCTTCTTGAATATAAGGAAGATTCCCAAATCCAACTTCAATGGCTAAATCACCTCTTGCTATCATAATAGCAGAGTTGTCCCAATTTAATAAAGAGGCAAGAATTGATGGAAGATTTCTTAAAGCTGTTTTTGTTTCAATTTTTGGAGCAATTGCTATATGTTTTTTATCTTTTTCAGTAAGCATTTTTTGTAGTTTTTGTATATCTTCATCAGTTTGAGCAAAAGAGAGTCCAATGATGTCAGCGAACTGGATTATATCTTCAAAATTCTTTTCATCTGCTTGGGTAATGGCACTGATTTTTAAATCAGTATTTGGAAAATTTATCCCTTTTTCTTCTTTTAATGAAGTACCATTCTCTTTTGCTAAAAAGATATCACAAACTAAACCTAATTCATTTATCTCACAAACTTTACATCCAATTTTTCCATCATCAATATAGATATCATCTCCTATTACTACATAAGGAAAAATATCTTTATTTGAACAACCAATAATGGCTGCATAAGTATGATTGTTATGGTTGTAGTTTACACAACCCATAATATTTTGGTGTGTGATAATGATTTTATCATTTTTAAATACTTTTATATTTTGAGGTAATCTTTCTAGGTTATATAAAGAACTTATAAACTTGTGACTTTCATTTTTTATCTCTACTGTAGTATCTTCAAAAATAGTTATTTTTTTATTTGCATTTATAAAAACTCTCTCATTTTCATGAATTATTTCATAAGTTTGCTTTGCATCTCTTTCAAAATCATCTATTTTTAATTTTGAACTTTTTTGGCATATTTTATAAAATTCATCACTTACTACAAGTGTTGAATTTATCATTCCAGATGGATCTTTGAGCCCTTTTTTTGTTAAAGCATTTTCATTGGTATTTGATAATATCTCTACAAGTCTTGGATTTCTCCAAGAACCAATTCTAAAAGGAGTATAGATTTTTTGTATAGCTTGTGTTCTATTTTTTGGACCAGCTAAATCTACATATATTTTTGTATCTTTATTTTGTTTTTTGTTCTCTTCTTGAATATAAGAAGCCATAGTTTTCCAAGTATTGGCATTATCATGTGCTGTATTTATTCTAAAAATAGAAGTTCCATTTGCTATGAGATTACGAATAAGAGTAGGAGAGTGTGAAGCTTCACTTGGAAGTGTAACCATAACATTTGTTTTAAAATCACTTGTGTGGTTTCCAAAAATTTGAGAATTTTTAAGCATAATTTGTTTTGCATCATCAAAATTTAAGGCATCTTTGTCATTTTGTGTTTGTTCATATTTTTTTTGTAACAATTGAGATAGGATAAAAATATCTTGATTTAAAGAATTTACAACACAGCTTTGTGCTCGTCCCAATGAAGATAATCCTAAGTTTGTAAGATTATTTTGTAATTCTCTTATATCAAGTGAACGGAGTTTTATATAAGCTTGTAAGTTTTGTAAACTTTGGCTTGTACTGTTTTGATCAACACTAGATAACAGTTCTTGTTTAAGTTCTAACAACTGATTGTAAGTTTTTTCTGTTATTTTAGATTGCATAATATGTATCCTATTTATTTTGTCATATCGTCAGCCATAGTCAATAAATTTTCTTTGATAGTATATTTGTTACTATTTACATAATCTATAGTAACAAATTCAAATTTTGCATTCTTGTAAACAACTACAAGACCCTCAT
Organism: Arcobacteraceae bacterium; assembly: GCA_963667095.1. Lineage (GTDB taxonomy): Bacteria > Campylobacterota > Campylobacteria > Campylobacterales > Arcobacteraceae > JAIOSF01. The sequence goes on from OY762960.1 coordinate 1,575,034, forward strand.
TTGAATCATCATTAAGTAATTTATCTACAGCATATGTTACAAATTCAACAGCCATAAGTCTATCATGAACAGTTGGATTCCCACCTCTTTGTATATGTCCTAAAATAGTTGCACGAGTTTCAATTCCTACATCATTTTCTAGCCAGTTTACTAACTCTTGAGTTTTTTTTGTCCCCTCGGCTACCACAGTAACAACATAATTTCTTCCGTGGAGCATTTGATTTTTGAGTTTTTTTGCTAATGAATCTAAATCTGTATTTAGTTCAGGAATAACACACACTTCAGCCCCACAAGTAAGTGCTGAAATCAATGCTAAATAACCACAATCTCTCCCCATAGTTTCAATAACACAGCCTCTTTTAAAAGAAGCAGAAGTATCTCTTATTGCATCAGTTGCTCCACGGATAATATTTAAAGCAGTATCAACACCAAGACAATAATCTGTTCCAAAAATATCATTATCAATAGTGGAAGGTACTCCTACAAAAGCTACCCCAAAATCTTTGTAAAATTGATTTAATGCTCTAAATGAACCATCTCCACCTAAAATAATAAGCTTATCTACACCATGAGATTGTAGATTATTAAAAGCTTGTTTTCTATACTCATAATCAAAAAATCTTTTTGAACGAGATGAGCGTAAAATAGTTCCACCTTCGTGCATAATACCAGCTACATCACCGTGAGTTGCTGCTTTTATATTACCATCGATTAAACCTTCTAAGCCATCATAAATAATATACGGTTGAATATTTTCATTAAAACAATAATCAACAAATTGTTTAATAGCAGGGTTCATCCCTGCACAATCACCACCCGAAGTTAGAATTGCTATTGACATTAATTAGTCCTTGAATTTTTTGTCTAAAATTACTTTACCAAGTTCTACACCTGGTTGGTTATAAGTATTGACATTCATCATTGCACCAACTAAAGAAGTAAGGATCTCATAATACATAATAAGTGAACCACAATGAAATTCATTGAGTTGTGGTAAAGTTATTTTATCTGTTGGTATTTTTGTATCTATAATACTTTGCTGTGTTGCGTCACATTGGGCATTGATAAGTTCACTATAACTTTTTCCATTGATAAAGTCAGTTTTTTCTAAATGTTTTAGAGACATTTGAGGTATTTTTAAATCATTTTCAAAATCTTTTACATTGATAAATGTTACAGTTTTATTTTCAGGACCCTCTATAATGAGTTGTAAAAAAGAGTGTTGGTCAACAGAACCTGTTAATCCAATAGGTGTAAGACCAACTTTAGTGTTGTTTTTATCAATTTTACCTAAAGATTCACCCCAAAGTTGTACGAACCATTTTGAAAAATCTTCTAGTGAATTTGAATAAGCAAATACAATATTTATACTATATTTATCTTTGTTTTTATAAAGAAAACACGCTTTTTCTAATATCTCTTTTTGTTCTTTATTGAAAAAAGATTGTTCAAACTCTTTTGCACCCTCAAGAAGAGAGTATACATCATATCCAGCAAGATATAAAGGAATTATCCCAACAGAACTTAATACTGAAAATCTTCCGCCTACATTTAAAGGAAGATTAAACTCTTTGATATTAAATTCAAGTGCAAATTGTGAAAGGATAGAACCATTGTCTGTAATAGCAATAAGCCTTTCTGTATCATCACTTTGTAAATCAATATCAAAATAATCTAAAATAGTTTTAAAAGTAGAGATAGTTTCAATTGTCCCACCAGATTTTGAAATCACAATAAAAAGTGAATTTTCTTTTTTGAGAGATTGTAAAGTATTTGAGATATTAATAGGGTCTGAGTTTTCAAAGAAAAAAAGTTTTTTATTGTTTTCTTTTTTATGTTTGAGCATACTATCTACAGCTTTAGCACCTAAAGAAGAACCACCAATTCCTATAACTACAATATTTTCTATTGTTTTTAATAAAGAATTTTCTTCTTCATAAGTTTTAAGTTTTTTAATTATCTCTAAGGAACTTGTAGGAAGTTTATAATATCCAATAGAATCACTTTGTTTTTCTCCTTCTAAAATATCAAAAGCTTTGTTTGCAAGTGATTCCTCATAAGCTTGCGTAAATAAACATTGTTTCTCTTCAAACTGTAGCATTATTATCTCTCTCCAACAAATTTAACCATATCAACAAGTCTTGAACTGTATCCCCACTCATTGTCATACCATGCAAGTACTTTTGCAGTTTTCCCATCAACTACACTTGTCATATCAGGAACAAAAGTAGAACTATAAGTACTTCCGATAAAATCACTTGAAACTCTTTTGTCGGTATCTACTTCAATTAAACCTTGAAAAGTAGTTTCACTTGCTTTTAAAATAGCTTCATTTATAGTTTCTTTTGTCACTTCTTTTTCTAAGTTGATAGTTAAATCTACTACAGAAACATCTGCAGTTGGAACTCTCATCGCATACCCATTGAGTTTTCCAAGTAAATTTGGCATAACTTTTCCAATAGCTTTTGCAGCACCAGTTGTAGTTGGTATCATGTTAATAGCAGCGGCTCTTGCTCTTCTTTTGTCGGATTTGTGTTTTACATCTAAAATATTTTGATCATTTGTATATGAGTGAATAGTTGTCATTAAACCATTTACGATTCCAAACTCTTCATCTAATACTTTACAAATAGGTGCTAAACAGTTTGTAGTACAAGAAGCATTTGAGATAATCTCTTCACCTTTATACTCATCTGTATTAATATTTAATACATAAGTAGGTGTATCATCTTTAGCAGGTGCTGACATTACAACTTTTTGAACACCATCTTTTAGGTATGCTTTACATTTATCAGTTGTTAAAAATGCACCTGTACACTCTATTACAACTTTTGCCCCACATTCTCCAAAACCTAACTCTTTAGGATCTCTTGTAGAAAATATTTTTACATCTTTACCATTGATTTTCATGGTTGTATCATTAACAATTACGGCATCAACACCTTTATGCACTGAGTCATATTTTAATAAATATTGTAACATATCCATCTCAGCTGTTGTGTTAAGAGCTACTAATTCTAAATCATCTCTTTGTGTAACTATCTTTGTTACTATAAGACCAATTCTTCCTGTTCCGTTTATTGCTACTTTTAATGGCATTGTTTGTCCTTCATAAAATTTATTTAAGATTGTAAAACAGTTTTGTTTCTGTTTGATTACATATTTTACACTATTTTTGTGATGTAATCAAATTGTATCTTTATAGACCTATAATTTGGCATAACTATTCAGTAATAAAAGGTGAAATCTAATGGGATTATTAAGTATTGTTCATAGTGGAGTCGTGACAGGTGATGATGTAAAAAAAGTTTTTGATTATGCAAAAGAATATAATTTTGCAATACCTGCAATAAATGTCATAGGAAGTGAATCTATCAATGCAGTTTTAGAAGCAGCTTCTAAAGTAAAAGCACCTGTTATTATACAGTTTAGTAATGGTGGAGCAAAATTCAATAGTGGAAACATACAAAATGGTGAATCAGATGTGATAGGTGCAGTTGCTGGTGCAAAACATATTCATCAAGTAGCCCAATATTATAATATACCAGTAATTATTCATACAGACCATGCAGCAAAAAAACTTTTACCTTGGATTGATGGACTTTTAAGTGAGAGTGAAAAATATTTCCAAACTACGGGAAAAACACTTTTCTCTTCACATATGTTAGATTTAAGTGAAGAGAGTTTAGAAGAAAATATAGAGATTTCATCACAATATTTACAAAAGTTCTCAAAGCTTGGGATGACACTTGAAATTGAATTAGGTATTACAGGTGGAGAGGAAGATGGTGTAGATAACACAGATGCAGATAGTAATGCTTTATATACACAACCAAATGAGATTTGTTATGCCTATGAAAAGTTATCACTAATATCTCCAAACTTTACCATAGCAGCTAGTTTTGGAAATGTACACGGAGTATATAAACCTGGAAATGTAAAGCTTCGACCACAAATACTTGATGATAGTCAAAAATACATCAAAGATACTTTAGGAACTCAAACAAAGCCAGTAAACTTTGTATTTCATGGAGGAAGTGGAAGTGACTTGAGTGATATAAGAGATGCAATAAGTTTTGGTGTAGTGAAGATGAACCTTGATACAGATATGCAATGGGCATTTTGGGATGGTGTACGAGCTTATGAAAAAGAACATCATGAGTATTTACAAGCTCAAATAGGAAATCCAAGTGCAGATGATGCTCCAAATAAAAAGTATTATGACCCACGAAAATGGTTAAGAGCAGGGCAGGAGAGTATGGTAAAAAGAGCAGTAAAAGCTTTTGAAGATTTAAATTGTACATGTAGGTTATAAGGAGATTACAATGAGTGGAATAATTACAGATATAAATGCATTAGAGATATTAGATAGTAGAGGAAATCCAACAGTAAGAGTTTATGTAGAGTTAGAGTGCGGTATAGTTGCTTCTGCTTCAGTTCCAAGTGGAGCAAGTACGGGTGAAAATGAAGCTTTAGAGTTAAGAGATGGTGATATGAAAAGATATGGTGGGAAAGGGGTACTTAAAGCTGTATCTAATGTGCAAGAGATTATTGCAATAGAACTTATAGGTATGAATGTCTTAGAACAAAGTGAAATAGACTTTGCGATGATTGAACTAGATGGTACACCAACAAAATCAAAGCTAGGTGCAAACGCTATTTTAGGAGTATCTATGGCTGTTGCAAAAGCAGGTGCTATGTATAGTGATATGCCGTTGTATAGATATCTTGGCGGAAGTAATGCAAGACGAATTCCAGTACCATGTATGAATATTTTAAATGGTGGAAGCCATGCTGATAATAGTGTGGATATTCAAGAATTTATGGTTGTACCACATGGAGCTCCTACTTTTAGTGAAGGTTTACGATATGCTACTGAAACCTTTCATGCGTTAAAAAAACTTTTAAAGGAAAAAGGGAAAGCTACAAGTGTAGGAGATGAAGGTGGTTTTGCTCCAAATCTTGATAGCAATGAAGAAGCTATGGAGCTTATAGTTGAAGCTATAAAAAATGCTGGATATAAACCAGGAAGTGATATAAGTTTAGCACTTGATAGTGCAGCAAGTGAATTTTTAGCTGCTAATAGTTCAAATATTTATGATTTAAAATGGTCAAATGGTGGAACAAAAACAAGTGATGAAATGATTGAGATAGCAAAAATTTGGTGTGAAAAATATCCTATCATTTCGTGGGAAGATCCCCTTGGTGAAAATGATTGGGATGGATTTAAAAAGTTTACAAAAGAGTTTGGCAATACTTTAGAAATCGTGGGAGATGACTTATTTGTGACAAATACGAAATATGTTGCAAGGGGAATTGAACAAAAAAGTGCCAATTCTGTTTTAATCAAATTAAATCAAATTGGAACAGTTACTGAAACTATAGATACTATAAGAATGTGTAAAGATGAGGGGTGGAGAACATTTATCTCACATCGTTCAGGAGAAACAGGAGATACTTTTATAGCAGATTTTGCTGTTGCTTTTGATGCTGGACATATAAAAACAGGTTCTGCAAGCAGAGGTGAAAGGATAGAAAAGTATAATAGGCTTTTAGAAATAGAAGCACAACTTGGAGCATCAGCTCAATACTTTTGGAAATAGGATGGAAAAATAATGAGAAAAACAAAAATAGTAGTAACACTTGGCCCAGCAACTGATAGTTTAAAAACTATAGAAAAACTTATCAAAAAAGGGGTGAATGTTTTTAGACTAAACTTTTCTCATGCCACTTATGAATATCATGAAGCAACAGCAAAAAAGATTCGTGAAGCTTCAAAAAATGTTAATAAAGAAGTAGCAATACTCCAAGATATAGCAGGTCCAAAAATAAGAATATCACATCTTGAAAAACCAATAGAGTTAAAAGCAGGAGATATTCTAACACTTACGAAAGAGAGAGTTGATGAAGATAAAAAAATAGTAAGTTTGAGTTATCCCATAATTATTGACAGTTTAAAAGTTGGTGAGCCTATATATTTTTCAGATGGTACAATACGAGCTAAAGTTGTAGAAAAGAATAATGATGAGGTAAAATGTGAAATCATCATAGCTCAGACTTTACAATCTAAAAAAGGGATGAATTTACCAAAATCACAACTCAATATCAAATCAATAACTAAAAAAGATAGAGATGATTTAGCCTTTGGTGCCAAAATTGGTGTAGATATAGTAGCTTTATCTTTTGTAAGTAATAAAGAAGATATAAAAGATGCAAAAAAGATTTTAGAAGCAAATGGTTCAAATCCATTGATATTTGCTAAAATTGAGAAAAAAGAAGCTATAAAAAATATCACTTCTATACTTAAAGTAGCAGATGGTATTATGGTTGCAAGGGGAGATTTAGGGGTAGAACTTGGGCTTAAAAAAGTTCCTTTAATACAAAAAGATATTATAAAAAAAGCTTTAAAAATGGGGAAACCAACTATAACAGCAACCCAAATGTTAACTTCAATGATAAACTCACACTATCCAACACGAGCAGAGATATCTGATGTTGCAAATGCAGTTTTAGATGGAAGTGATGCTGTGATGTTAAGTGATGAAACAACTATTGGGAAGTATCCTTTAAGTGCAGTAGAAGTTTTAAATGAAACTATCATTGAAACAGAAAAAGCATATCAATATTATCAAGATACAAATGATGTTTCAAGTGATGACTCAATTGCAGCAGCTGTAACAACACTAGCAAAAAATATTAAACCAGATGCTCTCATAGCTTTTACTCGAGCTGGAAGAAGTGCTATATCTATGGCAAAGTTTAGGCCAAAAGCAAAAATACTTGTAAGTAGTTATGACTTAAAAACATTACGAAAACTACAAGTTGTATGGGGAATAGAAGGTATATATCTCTCTCATAAACTCAACGATGCAGATGAGTTAATCAAAAGTTTTTTAACTTGGGCATTAAAGAAAAAACATATTAGTAAAAATAAAAAATATGTATTAACAATCGGTTCACCTATTAATGTAAAACACTCTACAAATGATATACGGATTTTAGAAAAAGAGAGTATGGAATATATTTTAGCGAAGTAATAGTTTTAAAAAATAATAAGTTTTTTTGCAGTATTATAAATTATAATTTTTATTTGAGGAGTAATTGATGAAAAAAATAGTAGTAGGAGTATTGGTTGTTACATCTTTAGCATTTGCAAACCAAGATGTAAAAGAAACAGCAAAAAAAAGTATGATGATGTTAGGTTCAACTTTAAAAGGTGAACTTAAAGCTAAGTTTAAAGAGGATCCGTCTGGAATGGCTGCCATTGATTACTGTTCAAATAAAGCACAAACTATAACCGATGAGGTAAATGCAAAGTTAGGTGAGGGTGTAAAGGTGCGAAGAACAGCTTTAAAATATAGAAATGATGCAAATGAACCAACAATACAAGATATTGAAGTGATGAGAAATTTTCAAAAACAAATTGAAGTTGGAAAAAAGAGTCCTAAAACTATGATGAAGATAGTTGAAACTGATAAAAAAACTTATGTCTATAAAGCACTTGCCGTTGGAACACCATGTTTAAAATGTCATGGAGATATCGCTAAAATGGATAAAAATATTTTAGGTAAAATTGATGAGAGATTTCCTTATGATAGAGCGAGAAATTTTGCTTTAGGAGATTTTAGAGGGGCAATAGTTGTGGAGATAAACAAATAAATCTACTTTTTAAAAAGTAGATTTAACTCTTGCTATCTCATCTTTTGAACCAAAGTAGATAGGTGTTTTTTGATGTAAAGATGGAGATTTGATATCTAAGATTCTTTTTTCTCCATCTATAGCCTCACCAGAGGCTAACTCAATAATAAATGAGATAGGAAATGCTTCAAAGATAACTTCTAAAGTTCCATCTTCATTTGATGAAGTTGATGGACTTGAATAAATTCCACCTTTTTTAAATAAAATCTGATGGGTATCAAGACAAAGTGAGTTACTCATTCTAAGTCTATATCCTTCGTTAAAAAAGCTATCAAGGAGTGCTTTATGTTCAGTACTAAATTCGCTTGCTTTTCCTGCTGTTGAATTTATTTTTCCTTTGGTTTGTAGCTCTAATGAATCTTGTTGGATAAACTCTCCATGTTCATTTGAAAAGTATTTTACCCCTTCATCTTTTGAAGCGAATACAAGTTGAAATGTTGGTCCATAAGTGATATAAATAGCAGCTTTTAAGTTTTTAGCTTCAAACTCATTTTCATAGATACCAAAAATACTTCCAAGAGAAAAGTTTAAATCAAGAAGTTCAATATTATCAATAGCGACACAACTTACTAAATACTTTCCATTTTCATTGATACTGCAAAATTGTTTTTTATTTTTTCCTATGATACCTTTAACACTTTTTAGGTATTCAAACTCTTTTTCTATAACATTTAAACAATACTCTTGTATATCTTCGTGTATTTGTGTTTCTGTTTTTGTTTCAGATGTAAAATCATTGTAATTTATAAAAACATTTTTTTCAATTTGGTTTGCAATATTTGTTATTGCATTATAAACTTCTATCATTTATATTTGCCTTTTATCATAATATTTTGTCATTATAACTAAAAGAGGCTTGCAACAATTTTTTGTGCATCACTTTGGATAGTTTTTAAGTGTTCTTCACTTATAAAACTCTCTGCATATATTTTATAAACATCTTCGGTTCCAGATGGTCTTAATGCACACCAACCATTTTGAGTATTGATTTTAAGACCTCCTATTTTTGCACCATTTGAAGCTTCTGTTAAAATTGAAGTTATCTCTTCATCTGCTAAAGTGGTCGCTTTTATATTGTCACTTGAAAGATTTTTAAGTATCTTTTTTTGTTCACTAGAAGCAGGTGCATCAATTCGTGCATAGATTGGACTCCCATGTTTTTTAGTTAGATTTTCATAATAAATTCCAGGGTCATTTTTAGTTTTGGCTAAAATCTCAGCAGAGAGAAGATTTAAAATAATTCCATCTTTGTCTGTAGTCCAAGGTTTTTTATCAAATCGTAAAAAGCTAGCTCCAGCACTCTCTTCTCCACCAAAGAACACAATACCATCTATAAGTGGTTTTACAAACCATTTAAAACCAACTGGTGTTTCTACAAGCTTTTTATTATTGTCGTTTGCCACTCTATCTATCATAGAACTACTTACAAGTGTTTTTCCTATCCCCAAACCATCAAAATCTCTATTTCTTGATAAGTAATCTATAGCAACACTTAAGTAATGATTTGGATTTAATAACCCTTTACTTGGTGTAACAATTCCATGTCTATCAAAATCTGTATCATTTCCAAATGCTATATCAAATTTATCTTTGTATTCAATGAGTCCAGCCATGGCATATGGACTTGAACAATCCATACGGATTTTTCCATCTTTATCACAATGCATAAAAGAAAAAGTAAAATCAACAGAATCATTGAATGTAGTGATATTTAGGTTGTATTCACGAGCTATAGCTTCATAATACTTTAATCCACTTCCACCCATACAATCGGCACCTATTTTGATATTTGATTGTTGGATAACTTCCATATCTATTACATTTTTTAAATCTTTTACATAAGGTGTCATAAAATCATATTCTTTTATACACTCTTGTTGTAATGCTTCATCAAAATCAAGATACACTACCCCTTGTAAGTCATTCGCTAAATATTCATTTGCTTTGTTTTCTATCCAAGTTGTGATATCCACATCAGCAGGTCCTCCATCAAGACCATTGTATTTAAATCCACCATCACAAGGAGGGTTGTGTGAAGGGGTTATTACTATTCCATCACTTCCTTGTTTATTTAAAATAGCGTGAGAGATTACAGGAGTAGGGGTATATTCAAAGTTTGCTGCATAACATACTTCGACATCATTTGCAGCTAATACTTGAAGTGTTGTTTTATGAGCTGGAGTTGAAAGCGCGTGAGTGTCCATTCCTATAAATAAAGTCCCAGTAATATTGTGTGCTTTTCTATAGTCAACAACCGCTTGTGTTACAGCTAAGATATGTGCTTCATTAAAACTATTTTTTAGACTACTTCCTCTATGTCCTGAAGTTCCAAATGCTATTTTTTGTGTTTCATCTTCACAAGAAGGATAGTTTGTATAATAACAACTGATTAAATCAGCAATATTTTCTAATATCTCTTTCGGTGCAAGTTTTCCAGCATTTTTATCTATCATTGTAGTCCTTTATTTTTTAAGTCATTGTTTTATAAAGTTCAGAATATTTTTGTACATCTTCTCTTGAGGGTTTTCTTCTACAAGATAAATAGCATTGTTCCCCTTCCTCATTTTTAAAAGGATATACAGTAGCAAAAACCCAATAGTATCCACCACTCTTAGTAGTGTTTTTTACAAAGCCATTCCAAACTTCACCTTGTTGTACTGTATCCCACAAGTCTTTAAAAGCTGCTTTTGGCATATCTTTATGTCGTACTAAACTATGAGGTTTTCCTAGAAGTTCTTCTAAACTATATTCTGCTACTTTACAAAATTCCTCATTTGCAAATATTATATGACCTTTTGAATTGGTTTCACTTACTAGAAATGAATCTTCGTTTAAAAGTGTTTCTTGATTTAGTGCCATTTTAACCTCTTCTTCTGTTCATAACTTGGGTACATTTATGTTCTCTTATCTCATCTAAGATATAAAATACTTTATTCATATTTTTTTCAACATTATCTGTAACTGAAAAAATTTGACCATTTGCATATCCCCCAGCATATAAGTCAACAGTATCTTGTGTCATCATATGTACTTTTCTATGGACATCTTTTAATTCTTCCCATAAAGGAGAACTTAAAAAATCAGGATCTTGCATATTGTAGAGCCATTTTCCTAATCTACAATTATGATGATCTGTAACTGCAAATCTTGTACCTGAGTTACATTTTTCAAAATTTGTATTTTTAAAATTAATATGGTCAGCTTTAAGTGCGTTCAAATCAAACATAATATCAGCATCACAAACTCTTTTTTTTGTATTTATATCATAACTTGTTCTATTGATTGCTGTCTGTAAAGATTCTGCAAGTTCTTGATTCTCATTTGCCATGGTGTTAATTGTGGAAGCTACATTTGCATTTTGCTGTGTAGCTTTGTCTAGTTCATTTACTGTATCATTAATTTGAGTCATTGCATGTTGTTGTTCTGTTGATGCATTTGCTACATTTTCTATAAGTGTAATAGTTGCATTGATATTTTGATTAAGATTGTTGTACCCTGTAATCATCTCTTGTGATATTTGTTGACCATTTTTTGCTTTTGATATTGCATTTTCTACTAAGCTTTTTATCTCATTTGCTGCATCAGCACTTCTAGAAGCTAAGTTTCTTACCTCTTGGGCTACTACTGCGAACCCTTTCCCTGCTTCCCCTGCTGTTGCTGCTTCTACTGCTGCATTTAGTGAAAGTATATTTGTTTGGAATGCTATTTGGTCTATTACTGTTATTGCTTCATTTATTGCTGTAACTTCTGTTGAAATTTCACTCATAGATTGTGATGTTTTAGTAGCTAAATCTTCACCAATTTTAGATGAGTCTGTAACCTCTTTAGCTAATTGTGCCATTTTAGAAGCATCTTGACTACTTTGTTTTACAGTACTTAGTATTTGTTCTATAGCAGCAGCGGTTTGCTCTAGTCCTGCTGCTTGTGCATTTGATGAGTGGCTTAATTCTTCAGAAGATTTATTTAAGTCTTTTGATGCAAATAATAAGCTTTTTGTTGTATTGTCAATCATAGCTAAGATACCCGACATTGTTACACCTGTGTTTTTAGCACCAGCCATAATAGAAGCTATCTCTCCTGTTACACCCTCTAACTGTGGTACACTTGTATCAAATTTTGCATTACTATATGAAATAAGAACTTCTGATAAGATACTTAAGTTTTTATGAACACCTGTTAATAATTCATTGATAGCTTCTGCTAATTGTTGTACTCCTTTTGAGTGACCTTTTGATTTAATAAAAGTATTTAAAAGTCCTCTATTTGCTCGTGTAATAACTGATTTTGCTTCATCTATAACTATTTGATCTTCTTGAATACCACTTTCTATAAATTCTAAATAGTCATTAAACTCTTTTACTACATCCCCAATTTCATCATTGTTATGGATTGTAATTTGGGTTACTTTATTATCTTGTTTAACATGTTGTATTGAGTTTTGTAAATCATTAATTGGTTTTAATACTGTATTTCGTAAGTTTATCAATGTCGCAACAAGACTTGCAAAAATAGCAAGAGCAACAATAATTAATGCCAAATATATTAACGAAGTTGTTTTATCTATAGTCAAGTTTACACTTGATAATGGTTCTGCTACTAAATAGATACCAAGTTTATTTCCATCAAAATCTTTTACATCTTTATAGCTATAAAAATATTTATTTGTTAGGATATATTTTTGAGATAATAATGTAGTTATATTTAGATTTTTAACATCATTAAAAAACTCTTCATTTATAAATTTTTGAGAGATGATATATTTATCTTTAAATATTTTTGTAGGATCTGGTTTAGCAATTTGTTTATCAATATCCATTAACAATAAAAAGCCTTCTTTTTGAGAATTAAAACTTTTTGCTACAGAATTAAGTCCTTGAATAAATTCTAAAGAACCTAAATGTTCACCTTTGTTAATGATTGGTACAACTGATCTTAAACTTAAACCAGCTTTCCCAATCTCTAAACTATTGATAGGTTTTAAAGTTGCATTAACTTGTACAACACTTCTTCTAAATGAACTTAAGTCATCACCATATTTGTTTATTTTCCAATTTCTTACGAAAGAGAGATTCTCTTTTGTATGAATATGTACTTTAACATTTTTAAACTCTGTACCATTTTTAAGTGTTTTATTAATAGTATCTAAACTATCAATAGCAAGATCTCTATTATTTTCTAATAAAGATTGTTTAATTTGTCCATCATTTGCGATAGAAAAAGCATTCGTTATACCGATATTTTTTTTAGTAAACATTTTTTCTTCTAATGACTGTAAAAGTTTTACTTGCGTATTTGTATATACTTCATCAACCATACTATTTTTGTAGCTATTAAGAGCGATATACGCTATAATGAGAGTTATTATAGATATAGATATTGATATTAAACTGAATTTTTTAGATATTGTAAATCTTTTTTTATTTTGCATTAAGCGGCCTTATAATAATAATTACAATTATATCAAAAAAAATCTTATAAATAAAATAAAAAAGGTAACTTGAAAATTCAAGTTACCTTTAAAATTAGGAGTGTTTAATTAATAATATAGTTTTAGTGTTTTTTAGATAAATCTTCTAAAGTTAATTTTGCTCTTTTAGATACAGAATTTCTAATAGCTTCTCTTGTAGAATCTGGAAGAGGAATTAAACCAATCTCTCCTAGAATACCATTACTACCAATCATATCCTCAGACATAAACATCTCTACATATTTAGCCATTGCAGGTACATTTTTAGAGTGTGAATTTTTGATGTAGAAAAATAAACTTCTTGCAATTGGGTATTTGTGAGAAGCAATTGTATCTGGTGTTGGTAAGAAACCATCAATTGAAGCACCTTGAACTTTATCTTGGTTTTCCATTAAGAAAGAGTAACCAAAAATACCAATAGCTTCTTTATTTTTATTTAATTTAGAAACAATTAAGTTGTCATTTTCACCACTTGGAACATAGGCACCATCAGTTCTAATTACAGAATATTTTTTATATTTTTTGTTTGCTTTTTTATCAGCTTTGTAAAGATCAGTATATACGCTCATTTTTTTGAAAGTACCTTGAAGTACCATCTCTTCAAAAGCATCTCTTGTTCCAGAAGATTTTGGAGGACCATATACAATAATATCTCTATTTGGTAAAGAAGCGTCTATGTCAGACCATTTTTTATAAGGGTTTGCTATAAGTTTTTTACCATCTTTACTTGGTACTTCAGCAGCTGTAGCTAGTGCCAGTTGTTTTTTACTTAAAGCCATAGCTTTGTTTGATTTAGCTTGTGCTATTGCAATACCATCATAACCAATAACAGCTTCTGTGATATCTGTTACACCATTTTTTTCACACATTTTGAATTCTTTAGTTTTCATTCTTCTTGATGCGTTTGTAATATCTGGAGTATTCATATCGTTTCCAGCACAAAATAATTTCATACCACCACCTGAACCAGTTGATTCTACTACTGGAGTTGGGAATGAAGTTGTAGCACCTAGTTCTTCAGCAACTGATGAAGAAAATGGATAAACAGTTGATGAACCAACTATTTTAATTTGGTCTCTAGCACTAAGAGACACTGTTAAAGCAGATGCAGCTAATAGAGCAATTGCAGTTTTTTTCATTGTCATTTTGAAAGTCCTTTTGTTTTTTTGCATTGGAAGTATAAATAATATTGATTACTATTTGGTTACAAGGTAAATTTATTATTAATGTAATCAAGATTAAGTTATAATCAAAAAAAATTATTTAGGCAATAGTATGAGAGTAATAGAAATATTTAAAGAGATAACAAAAATACCAAGATGCAGTGGTACACATGAACCATTTATAAACTATATAAAAGAATTTGCATTAAAAAATGACTATATGTGTAAAGTAGATGAAGCTAAAAATATATTATGTTACAAAGAAGATACTGTTATAGATTTATGTTTGCAGTCTCATTATGATATCGTATGTTTAGAAGATGGAAGAGTTCCTATAGTTATAGAAGAAGATGGATATTTAACTGCAAAAAACTCTACCCTTGGTGCTGATAATGGAATTGGTTGTGCCTATATGTTGGCTTTGATAGAAGAAAAGGCAGATGTAGAGTTACTTTTTACAAGTGATGAAGAGATAGGACTTATTGGGGCAAATGAAATTTCATTTGAACTACAAGCTTCAAAAATGTTAAATCTTGATAGTGAAGCTGAGGGTGAGATATGTATTGGTTGTGCTGGGGGAGTTGATATTTTTGCTATTAATAATAAAGGTGAATATCTTAAAAATACAGATAAAAAAGAGTTATATGAAATTTCAATTGATAATCTTGATGGTGGTCATAGTGGAGTTGATATAGATAAAAATATACCAAATGCGCTTAAACTTATAGTAAAAACTATTAAAGAGTGTGATGCTGACTTACTTGATATTAGCGGTGGTGAGAGAATAAATTCTATTCCAAAATCAGCCCGTGCAATTATAGTTTCACATAATGAACCAAAACCATCTCATGAAAATATGAAAATAGTAAAAGTCAAAGCCCCAACACAACATTATAAAAAATTAGATGAAAATATTGTAAACTTTTTATATACTTTTTCAAATGGCATAAGAGGATATGATAAAGAGTTAGAGGTTGTATTAAGCTCTATAAATTTAGCAATTATAGAAAACTCTATAAATGGATTAAAAATTAGTTTGAGTGCTAGAAGTATGGATAATGAAGAGTTAAAAAATCTTAAGAATGAAACAGAAGAGTTATTGACGATATTTGGTTTTGAAGTTTCAACTTCTGGAAAATATCCTGCATGGAAACCTACTCATAGTAATTTTACTCGTGATGTTTTAAAAATATATCATGAAATTGTACCAACAGCCACATTAAATGCTATTCATGCAGGACTAGAGTGTGCTATATTTAAAGATAAGTATCCAAATATAGAAGTATGTTCAATTGGACCAAATATTTATTTTCCACACTCGCACAGAGAAAAGTGTGAGATAAGTTCAGTTATGAAGCTTTATCAAATAGTTCAAAAAGTAGTAAAGAACTATTAAAAAGTTTCATGTCTTTGGACATACTCCAAAGTAAGTTCTATACCTTTTGTGAATTTTTCTTGATCAAAAGGTTTTACAATCCAAGAAGTTGCACCAGCTTCTCTCCCTTTTCTTTTCATCTCATTACTTCTTTCAGTTGTAAGAACCATAATAGGAGTACTCATATAATCAAATTTATCTCGGATTCTTTGAATTAGTTCAAATCCATCCATTCTTGGCATATTAATATCAACTATAAAAAAATCAAATTCTTCTTCACTTGCTTCAATTCTTTCTAAAGCATCTATCCCATCTTCTGCTGTTTCAAAGTCATTATATCCAGATGCGTATAATGTTTGTGATACTAAATCTCTAATTGTTGATGAGTCGTCAACTGCTAAAATTTTCATAAATCTCCTTTATGCAATAATTATTTTTTAATATTATTTCTTCCATCTTGCTTTGCTTTATATAGTTTTGTATCTGCTAAATGAATGTATTCTTCCAATAAGTGCTTATTATAACTATCTTTAGCTTCAATTTCAATCATACCAATACTTACTGTTGTATTAATATTATTATTTTCAAAAGTTAGAATAAAGTTTTCAAATGTTATTCGTATTTTTTCTAAAACAGTATAGGCATCTTTAGTAGTAATAGCCGGTAATATTAAAATAAATTCTTCTCCCCCATATCTTATAATAATATCAGAATTTCTAATTTGTCCCTTTACAATAGCAACAAATTCTTGTAACATTTTATCCCCTGCAACATGTCCATAAGTATCATTTATTTTTTTGAAAAAGTCAAGGTCAAACATTGCTACAACAAATTTTGATGAAGTAGCTAGTGAAATTTCATATTGATTTTGGAATATTTGTTCTAAAACTTTTCTTCCTAATGCCCCTGTTAGTGTATCTTTTGTAGCTTTTTGATTTACAATTGTATTATCTATTAGCGCAAGTTCTGTACCAATACAAAGTGATAGAAGTTCACATTTTTCTAAATAAGTTAATAAAATATCATAGTCATAATTATTGTCATTAACTATTAAAATATGTTTTATTTGAGAAGATATATAGTGTAGTTGAGAATGCACTTTATCTAACTCTTTAAGTTTTGAATTATTTTGAATTATATTTTTAGCATCTTGTGCTAGCCATTTTCCAAATCCGCATAGTGTTTTGTCAGTTTGGGGAAAAGAATTTCCATCGGAATCTATTATATTTTGTGCTAGATTAATAAGCCATTTTAAATGCTCAACATAGTGTTCAACTACATAATTTTCAAGCATATCATGTATGCTAGAGAGTCTAATGTTACATATAGATATTAAATTTGTTGTATAAATATTGAGATATTCTTTGGCAGCTCTATTTTGAGATAAGGAGTAGAGTTTATATATTTCAATTATTTTATCTTTTTTTTCATAGTTGATAAAAAGTTCAATCAATATACTTTGTAAATGGTTTAATTCATTTAATAATACAATATAAGGAATCTCCATTTGAATATACAATCGTGTTAATCTTACAAGTGATGTAAGGAGTTGTTTCAAATCACCATTACATAAATCATTTAAAAGTATCTGGTAAGTATACTTGATATTAGAAATATTTTCATTTGCTATGGATTCAGAGAAAATATTACGCTCCAAGAATTCATCTGTAATAAAATTTTGTTTGACCTTTAAAAAGTCTATGGTATCTTGCGAAAAATATTCAATTTTACTTAACAATTGTATCCTTTATTTATTTTGTATCTTTAGTTTCTTTTTCAACCTCTTCTAAAAATCTTTGCAGTAATTGGTCCGTTGGAAGTTTCTCAATAACTTCCCCTTTTTTTATAATTAAACCACTTCCTTTTCCATATGCTATGGCTACATCTGCACTTTTAGCTTCACCTATTGCATTTACAACACAGCCCATTACAGATACATTTAAAGGTGTTTTAATATGTTTTGTAGCTTCTTCTACCTCTTTAACGGCACTTACTAAATCAGCTTCAATTCTTCCACAAGTTGGGCAAGAGATGATATTTAAACCCTCTTTTGCAATCCCTGCATCTTTTAAAATAGCTCGACCAACCTCTATCTCTTTTTCAAGTTCCCCTGTCATAGAGACTCGTAAAGTGTCTCCAATACCATCAAGAAGTAGTGCTCCTAAAGCAATAGAAGATTTTACAGTACTGTGAAATTCTGTACCAGCTTCTGTAACACCTAAATGAAATGGATAATTATTTAAAGGTCGTAACATTCTATAGGCTTCTACAGTTCTTTGAACATCACTTGCTTTTAGAGATATTTTAATATCTGTAAAATCTAAATCTTCAAGAAACTTAATATTATAAATAGCAGATTCTACCATTCCTTTGGCTGTTTGACCATATTTATCTTCAAATTGGCTTTCTAAACTTCCACAGTTTACACCAATTCTTACAGGTAAGCTTCTCTCTTTACAAGCTTTAACTATCTCTTTTATTCGTCCTTGTTCTCCTATGTTTCCAGGATTAAAACGGATACAATCAACTACTTTTGCAGCTTCTAATGCTAATTTATAATTAAAATGTATATCGGCAACTATAGGTAAGCTTGTTTGTTCTTTGATAGCTTTTAATGCATTTGCAGCTTCCATATCAGGAACTGCTAAACGAACTATATCAGCCCCAGCAAAATGAAGTTGTCTTATTTGTTCAACAGTAGCTTCAATATCACTTGTTTTTGTATATGTCATAGACTGTACACTAATAGGTGCATCCCCACCAATAGCTACATCCCCAACAAATATCTTTTTTGTTTCGTATCTTTTTATCATTTGGCAATTCTATCTAATTAATATTAAAAAACATATATTAAAAAAATGTGGAAATATTTTGTAACTAAATTGTTATTTTTAGATTCTCTTAGATATTTTTGGGTATAATCTTGAAAATTTAAGGTAGCTAAATAGGAAAGTTTTGGAAAATATTAATCTGTTTGATATTATTGTTTTATCGTTAATAGTGATCCTTGGGCTTAAGGGACTTTTTAGAGGACTTACAAAAGAGTTGTTTGGGCTTATAGGTATTGTTGGGGGAGTTTTTGTAGCTTCAAGACTCGCAAAAAGTACAGGTGATATAATCAATGGAATCATTCCTGTTGATAATGAAAGTACGATATTACTTATAGGTTTTATCGTTACTTTAGTGATATTTTGGATTATTGCATATATTCTAGGCGTAGTATTAGAAAAAGTATTTAGTGCAAGTGGATTAGGTGTTTTTGACAGAATCTTAGGTTTTGTATTTGGTGCTGGAAAAATCTTTTTATTATTTGCAATCATTGCTTACGCAGTATCACAAGTGAAAATGCTACATGATAATTTACAACCAAAATTACAAAATAGTATTATGTTCCCTCTTCTAACTCAAACTGGAGGTTATATTATTAAATTAGATACTTCAAATGTACAAAAAAAAGTTTCAAAACAATTTGATAATGTAGTTGACTCAGCGAAAAACTCGATAGAAGAGATATCTACAGAAGAATTGAAGAAAAAAGCAGAAGAGTTAAAAGAACAATTGAAGGAAACTACAAGTGGCAACTGATAATACAGTTTTAGAAGATTTAAAAGTTGTTTTAAAAAATAAAGGTATGAAATATACAGAACAAAGAGCTGTAATACTGCAAATACTTTTAAATATAGATGACCATCTTAATGCTGAAGAAGTACACAGAATTGTAAAAGAAAAATATCCTGAGCAAAATATTGGGATAGCTACTGTTTATAGAACGCTAAATTTTTTAGAAGATGTAAATCTTATCTCTTCAATTTCTTTTGGAAAAGATGGGAAAAAATATGAGGGTAATGTAGCAAGAGAACACCATGATCATATTATATGTACATCATGTGGAAAAATTGTTGAGTTTTTTGATGAAGATATAGAAAAAAGACAAGAAGATATTGCTTCACAAAATAGTTTTAAAATAACTGATCATACTATGCAAATATTTGGTATTTGTGAAAATTGTCAACAAAATTAAATATTTAAAAGGAAAGTAAAAAATTGTTTGAAAATAAATACATACAACAAAGAATAGAAAAAGCGAATGTTTTACGAGAAGCTGGATTTAATCCATACTGTAATAAATCAGAACGAAACACAACTATAGAAAAATATATCAATGTAAATAGTGATATTGAGCAAAAAGAAGATAAAAGAGATGAAAATAGAATTTATACAGTAGCAGGAAGAATAAAATTTTTCAGACTTATGGGGAAAGCTACTTTTCTTAAAATAGAAGATGAAAGCGGTATGCTTCAAGTATATGTAACAAGAGATAACCTTCCAGAAGGGTTTTATAATAATGTATTCAAAAAAACTGTAGAGGTTGGGGATATTGTTGAAGTTACAGGATTTCCTTTCATCACAGGGAAAGGGGAGCTATCATTACATGTAAATGCTTTTAAAGTATTAACAAAAGCCATCTCTCCACTTCCAGAAAAATATCACGGAATTCAAGATAAAGAGTTAAGATATAGACAAAGATATCTTGACCTGATTATGAATAGTGAAGTGAAAAAAACATTTCATATTAGAAGTAAAGTGATATCTCTTACAAGAAGATTCTTTGAAGATAAAGGGTTTTTAGAGGTAGAGACACCAATGATGCATCCAATAGCTGGTGGGGCAAATGCAAAACCATTTGTTACACATCACAATGCTTTAGGTGTGGATAGATTTTTGAGAATTGCTCCAGAGTTATATTTAAAAAGACTTATTGTTGGTGGATTTGAAGCAGTATTTGAAATCAATAGAAACTTTAGAAATGAAGGGATGGATGCTACACATAACCCTGAGTTTACCTCTATAGAATTTTATTGGGCATATAAAACATACAAAGATTTAATAGCAATCACAAAAGAGTATTTTGAATATCTGTTTGATCATTTAAATCTTCCTACTATTTTACCCTATGGTGAGCTTGAAGTTGATTTTTCAAAATTTAGTGAAATTCCACTTATCGCTTCATTAACAGATATTGGTGGAGTTCCAGCTGATGTTGCAGTTGATAAAGAAAAAGCAATAGCATACTTAAAAAAAGACAATGTAGATGTAAATGACAAAATGACTTTAGGACAACTTCAAGGTGAGATGTTTGATGAGTATGTTGAAGAAAAACTTATCAATCCTACTTTTATCACAGAGTATCCAGTTGAAATTTCTCCCTTAGCTAGAAGAAGTGATGAACAACCACATCTTACAGATAGATTTGAGTTATTTATTGCAGGACGAGAGATAGCAAATGCTTTTAGTGAGTTAAATGATCCACTTGATCAGTTGGAAAGATTTGAAGGGCAAATGGATGCAAAAGATAGCGGTGATGACGAAGCACATGAGATGGATGCAGATTTTGTAAATGCATTATCTTATGGTATGGCTCCAACTGCAGGACAAGGGATAGGAATAGACAGACTTGTGATGATGCTTACAAATCAACATAGTATTCGAGATGTACTTTTATTTCCAGCTATGAAACCAATAGCAAATGAGATAGACTTGCATGATGATAGTGAAACAGAAGAAAATAAATAATAAATTAAAGAAAAAGGAAATAATATGAGTAAAAATACAGAATTCTTAAGTAGTAATAATTTGGCAACTGCAGATGCAGAAGTTTTTGGAATGATTGAAAATGAGTTAGAGAGACAAACAAATCATCTTGAGATGATTGCATCTGAAAACTTTACAAGTCCTGCAGTTATGGAAGCTATGGGTTCAGTTTTTACAAATAAGTATGCTGAAGGTTATCCATATAAAAGATATTATGGTGGATGTGAATTTGCAGATCAAGTTGAGCAATTAGCTATAGATAGAGCTTGTGAAATTTTTGGTTGTAATTATGCAAATGTTCAACCACACTCTGGAAGTCAAGCAAATGGTGCAGTTTATGCAGCATTATTAAAAGCTGGTGACAAAATCCTTGGTATGGATTTATCTCATGGTGGACATTTAACACACGGTTCTAAACCATCTTTTTCTGGTAAAAACTACCATGCTTTTTACTATGGAGTAGAGTTAGATGGAAGAATCAACTACGATAGAGTTATGGACATAGCTAAAATTACTCAACCAAAAATTATAGTTTGTGGTGCTAGTGCATATGCAAGAGAGATTGACTTTAAAAAATTTAGAGAAATTGCAGATGCAGTTGGTGCATTACTTTTTGCTGATATTGCACATATTGCAGGTTTAGTTGCAGCTGGTGAGCATATGTCACCTTTCCCTTATGCTGATATTGTAACAACAACTACACATAAAACACTAAGAGGACCAAGAGGTGGTATGATTATGTGTAATGATGAAGATATTGCTAAAAAAATAAATAGCGCAATTTTCCCAGGATTACAAGGTGGACCACTTGTACATGTGATAGCTGCAAAAGCAGTGGCGTTTAAAGAGATTTTGGATCCATCTTGGAAAGAATACGCAAAACAAGTAAAAGCTAATGCAAAAGTACTTGGTGAAGTATTAGTAAAAAGAGGATATGATTTAGTAAGTGATGGTACAGATAATCATCTTGTACTTGTAAGCTTTTTAAATAAAGAGTTTTCAGGAAAAGATGCAGATGCAGCCCTTGGAAATGCAGGAATTACTGTAAATAAAAATACAGTTCCAGGTGAAACAAGAAGTCCTTTTGTAACTTCAGGTATAAGAATAGGCTCTCCAGCATTAACTGCAAGAGGGATGAAAGAGAAAGAGTTTGATTTAATAGCAAATAAAATAGCAGATGTTTTAGATGATATTGAGAGTGTACAATTACAACAAACAGTTAAAAAAGAGTTAGAAAAGTTAGCTAAAAACTTTGTTGTTTATACACAACCAACTTACTAATATTTTAGAATATTAGTAATATTAAGGGGGATACTATGGAAGTAGATGGAAAAGAATTTTTAAGAAATGTTAGTCTAGAGCAAGATAAAGAAAGATTAATACAAGAACAAAAAAGACTTGAAGCATTAAAAAGAGAATCAGTGATGAAAAAAACAAGTTATGAAAAAGATGATTCTGCTTTTGTTAATCTATCTTCTGATGCTAAAAACCCTTATGAACAACCTGAAGAGGAAAAGAATGTTATTCAAGATTTGATGCTTGAACCTGAAGATCCAAATAAAAATAAAAAAAGATATATACTTTTGGGTCTTGGTTTAGTTTTGATTTTTATCATTACAATATTAGTAATAAGACTTGTTTCAAACAATGATACAAAAGAAAAAATGGAAAATTTAAATCCAGAAACAAATGAATTAGTTACAGATAAAATATTGGATAAAATTGATACAAATGAAGAGTATCAAAAAGTAATAGATAAAAATAATGCTTTAGAAGAGGCAAAAAAATTAGATCAAACAACACAAAACAATATAAATGAGATAGAAATACCAGCTCAACCAGCAACAGATACTCCACTTGTGATTGATAAACCAAAAACAGTAGCCGAGCCCAAAAGGGATCTTTTTGGATTAGATAAAGAGGCAACACAAAAAGTAGTTACACCTGTAGCAGTAAAACCTAAAGTAGTAGAGAAAAAAATTGTTCCAAAACCTACTCCAATTGTAAAAAAAGAGGTAAAACCTGTAGTATCAACAGTAACAAAGCCACTTACAACGAAAAGTGCAACAGTTGCTGGATATTATATACAAATAGGTGCATTTACAAAAGAACCAAGTAAACAACTACTAGATAAGATAGTTACAAAAGGTTATAACTATAATGTACATCAGATGACAATAAAAGGTACTGTTTATAATAAAGTATTAATAGGGGCTTACCCAACAAAAGATATAGCATTGAAAGATTTAGATAAAGTTAAAAAAGATTTTAACAATAAAAATGCTTATATATTAAAATTTTAGGATATAAAGATATATGACTTTTTATGATAAAACAATATTTTTAGATCAGTTTACTCCTGTCTCTATTTATCAAAAAGTAAAAGAGATTTTCTCTGATGAGATAACTTTTCTTTTTGAATCGGTTGTGAATAGTGAGGATGGAAATTTTAGCTATATTTTTGTGGGAGATAGAGAAAGAGTTTGGCATAAAGAGAATAAAAGTTTTTATAAAAATGAAGAAAATATTATTCAAGAGATAGACAAAAATCCTTTTGTATTTTTAAAAGATTATTATAAAAAGCTTGATAAAGAATCATACAAACAAAAAGGAAAAGAGTTAGGGATTGGTCTTATTGATGGTTTTATTGGAAATATGGGTTATGATATGGTCTCAACATTTGAACCTGTATTACAAAAATCTATGTCGGAACTTAAAGATGAATTTCATATAGCAGATTGTGATTTAATTCGTCCAAAAATGGTATTGGTATATTCTCACAAAACTTCGCAACTAACAATTATTACTTCAATGGAAAGTATGTATTCTTATATTCAAATAATAGAGCAAAAATTAAGTGAACCATTTGAATATACACCTTTAAAAAAAGTTGAACTATTAGATGAGGGACACTTTGCACATACAAAAGAAGAGTTTTTTGAGATGATTGCAAAGTCTAAAGAGATGATACGAAATGGTGACGTCTTTCAAATCCTTATGACAAACAGATATACAAGAGAAGCAAAAATTGATAATTTAAGTTTCTATAGAGCCTTAAGAAGTAAGAATCCAAGTCCATATCTCTTTTTACTGGAGTATGAAGAGTTTTGTATCGCTGGAAGTAGTCCTGAAGTTATGGTAAGACTAACAGATGATAGAATACTTTTAAGACCAATTGCCGGAACCAGAAAAAGAGGAAAAACTATAGCAAAAGATGAAGCCATGGAGCAAGAGCTTATCAGTGACCCTAAAGAGGTAGCAGAGCATGTTATGCTTATAGATTTAGGAAGAAATGATGTGGGAAGAGTTGCTAAAAGCGGAACAGTTGAAGTAACTGATAAGATGAGAGTTGAAAGATATTCTCATGTTATGCATTTGGTCTCTGATGTAGAGGCAGTTATAGATGAAAAGTATGATATGTTTGATCTATTTGCTGCAACATTCACAGCAGGTACTATGACAGGTGCCCCAAAAATTCGAGCTATGGAACTTATAGCGCAATTTGAAAAACTCAAAAGAAGTTTTTATAGTGGAAGTATTGCATATTTTGGTTTTGATGGAAATATGGATAGTGCTATAACTATACGAACAACTATGATAAAAGATAACAAAGTTGTATTTCAAGCAGGTGCTGGAGTAGTAGCAGATAGTGTACCCGAATTAGAATTTTTAGAAGTAAATAACAAACTTGCAGCTAATATAACAACACTTGAAGATTTAAGTAAAATAGAATCATAATAAAGGATAATTTTGAATAATATAACAGTAGCCCATTCACCAGACGCAGATGATATTTTTATGTACTATGCTATTAAGTTTGGATGGGTTACTTTAAAGGATACACAGTTTGATAATCTGGCACTAGATATTGAGACTTTAAATCAAGCTACTCTTAGAGGTGAGTATGATATATGTGCAATTAGTTTTGCTCTTTATCCTTTTGTGAAAGATGACTTTGCACTTTTGCGAACTGCTGTAAGTTTTGGTGATGGTTATGGACCTAAGCTAGTAAAATTGAAAGGTAAAGAACTTAAAAGAAATTTCAAAGTAGCTTTAAGTGGAAAATATACTACAAATGCTTTACTTTTTAAGATAAAATATCCTAATGCAAGAATTACTTATATGAACTTTTTAGAGATAGAGCAAGCTGTACTTGATGGAGTGGTTGATGCGGGTGTTTTAATCCATGAATCTATTTTAACTTATGATGAAAAGTTAGAAGTAGAGCGTGAGCTTTGGGATATATGGCAAGAGTTAGCAGGAAAAGAGTTACCTCTTCCTTTAGGTGGTATGTGTTTACGAAGAAGCATCCCTTTAAACAAAGCAATAGATTATGAAAACACATTGATAAAAGCTGTTAAAGTAGCTAATGACAATAAATTGCTTTTATCGAAAATGCTTTTAGAGCGTGATTTAATAAGAGTTGATCATGATATACTTCAGACTTATTTAGGGCTGTATGCCAATGATGATTCTATAGAGTTAAGTGACCTACAATATAAGGCACTAGATAAACTTTATAGTTTAGGATTTGAGCATGACTTTTATGATGAACTTATCAAATCACAAGACTATCTTATCCCACAAGAGTATCAAGAGTTACGAAACTCTTAATACTTTACAATTTCTTATAATAATTATTTCTTTTTTATTTTTCCCATTAACTATTTATTAATCTTAACTTGCTAAACTTTTTATTTGAAATTCTTATACAAAAAGGGGAGAGATTTATGGAGAGTAAAAGTTATAAAATTGTTAGTATTTTATTTGTAGTATTGTTGATGCTTACAAATTTAAATGGTGCAGGTAAGGTTACAGGTGGTAGTGATCATGCGATGCCAGAGTGGTTTAAGCAAAGCTTTTTAGATATGAGTGAAGATGTAGAAGAGGCAAAAGAGTCTGACAAGCATGTGGTACTTTTTATGAGTTTAAAATTTTGTCCTTATTGTACAAAAATGTTAAAAGAAAATTTTGAAGAGGGTGCAAAACTACAACCATATATTCAAGATAATTTTGATGTAATTGCTATAGATATTAAAGGTGCAAAAGAGATAGCTATTAATGAAGATACAACAATGACAGAAAAAGAGTATGCACAACATTTAAAAGTACAATATACTCCAACTATTCTTTTTCTTGACCAAGATAACAATATAGTTGTAAGAATTAATGGATATAGATCACCAGAAAACTTTAAATATATTTTGGATTATGTCAAAAACAAAGAGTATAAAAATATGACATTGACACAATATGTGGAAAAAGTGAAGAATAAAACTTTATATACTTTACAAGATAATCCAATGTTTAAAGATATTAAAGATTTATCAAAAATAAACACTCCACTTGCCGTAATCTTTGAAGATGGAAGTTGTACTCAATGTGGCTATTTACATAATACTACACTTAAAAATAAAGATGTACAAGAGGAGATGAGTAAATTTACAGTAGTACGGTATGATGCAAATTCGGAAGAAAAAATTATTACACCTGCTGGAAAAACAACTACACCAAAACAGTGGGCAAAAGATATGGTTTTAGATTATAGACCTGGAATTGTATTGTTTAACAAACATGATGAGATAGCGAGAATTGATGCACTTTTATATGGATTTCATTTTAAAGAATTATTTCGATATGTAAGTGGTGAACATTATGTGTATCATGATACATTTTTGGACTATTTAAGACCAAGACAATCAGAACTTTTAAAACAAGGTATTGATATAGATATCTCAGATAAATATTAAAAGAATCATGATAATAAAAAAGGTTAAGGAGAGATTCTTAACCTTTTTTTATTGTAAGGTTGTTTATTTATAAAATGCTATAATTCAAAATGTTAAAAAAAATAAATTTTAAAAAATATACCTCTATTCATATAGGTAACGAACAGCAAGTTAAAGTTATCCAAGAGATAGGGGACTATTCAGAATATACTATTTTAGGGCGTGGTAATAATATTATGATTTCAAATAGACCACCACTTTTGGCAATCCTTGGTGAAGAGTTTGACTATATAAGACAAAAAGGTGATAAGCTTATAGTTGGAGCTGCAACTACAAGTGGTAAATTACTTACATATTGTAAAAAAAATGATATAGCACACTTTGAACTTTTAGCAAAATTACCTGGAAATATGGGTGGTTTAGTAAAAATGAATGCAGGATTGAAACAGTGGGAGATATTTAACCATTTATATTCTATAAAAACACAAGACGGTGAGATATTAAAAAAAGATATTCCTCATAGCTATAGAGAAACAAATATAGATGGTGTTATTTTTGAAATAACTTTTAGTATAGAAAAAGGTTATGATAAAGAGCTTCAAAAGATGTTTAATAATATGAGAGATAATCAACCAAACCTTCCAAGTGCAGGAAGTTGTTTTAAAAATCCAAAGGATAATAGTGCAGGGTATTTAATAGAACAAGTTGGACTCAAAGGTTATACAATAGGAGATATGGCTTTTAGTTCTCAACATGCAAATTTTTTGGTAAACTTGGGTGAGGGTACATTTGATGAAGCGATGCAATTAATCAAAATGGCAAAAGAGAGAGTGAAAAAACAGTTTGATATAGATTTAGAATTGGAAATTGTAACTATATAAGATTGCATATTGTAATGTTATGAGAATAACATTTATTTTTATAGTAGAATCTTTTTATAACTATAAGAGGAAATATTATGAAAACATTAAAATCTGCTTCAATGGATGGAATAGATGCACTTAGCATAGATGTGGAATCTACTTTCACCAAAGGGCTGCCAAGTTTCAGTATTGTTGGTATGGCAAATACTTCTATTCAAGAGTCAAAAGAGAGAATTAAATCTTCTCTTATAACAAATGATTTTAAATTCCCTCCAAAAAGAATCACTGTCAATCTCTCTCCCTCTGAATTAGCGAAAAAAGGGAGTCATATAGATTTACCTATTGCATTACTTATTGCACTACAAGAGACAAAAATAGATATGAATGATTTTTATGTATTTGGTGAGCTTGGTTTAAATGGAAAGCTTAAAGATACAAAATCTATTTTTGTTTTGATTTTATCTTTAGTTCGGCAAGGAAAAATTAAAAATGTACTTATCCCAAAAGAATCTATTGATAAAATATCAAGAATACCAAATATAAATATTTATAGTGTAGAAAGTTTAGCCCAAGCTATAGAATTTTTTCAAACCCAAGATAAAGAGCGATATAAAGTAACAAATAAATCTTTTGAATATGACTTTTTAGATATCAAGAATAAAAAGTATTTTTATATCAAAAACTATGAACAAGATTTTAATGAAGTTAAAGGGCAAAAGATCGCAAAAAAAGCTGCATTATTAAGTGCTGCTGGAGATCATAATATACTGTTTGAGGGTAGTCCTGGTTGTGGAAAGAGTATGATTGCAAAAAGATTGCAATACATTACTACACCTATGGATTTAGAACAGATATTAGATATAGCAAAGATGGAGTCACTACAAGCGAAACAACCTAGCTTTATACCACAAAGAACATTTAATGCCCCACACCAAAGTTCAACCTTGGCCTCAGTAGTGGGAGGAACACAAATAGGTGAAGTAGCTTTGTCAAATCATGGTTTGCTTTTTTTTGATGAATTACCTCATTTTTCTAAAATAGTTTTAGAAGCTATGAGGGAGCCTTTAGAAGATTACACTATATCAATTTCAAGGGTGAATAGTAAAATAAAGTATCCAACCAAATTTTTATTTGTTTGTGCGATGAATCCTTGTCCCTGTGGTAATTTACTTTCACAAAGTAAACTTTGCAGATGTAATGACGTAGAGATACAAAGATACAAAAATAAAATATCTGAACCTTTTTTAGATAGAATTGATTTGTATGTAACTATGAATGAAGTAACTAAAGAGGATAGTGCTGATATCTCTTCCCAAGAGTTACATTATAAAGTAATAGAAGCTTTTAAAATACAAAAACTTCGAGGGCAAGAGGAATTAAATGGAAAACTATCAGATAAAGATATTAAAAAATATTGTATATTAAGTAGTGATGCACAAAATATATTAGATATTTCGATAGAAAAATTTACCCTCTCTTTTCGAGCGGTGAATAAGGTTTTAAAAGTTGGTAGAACAATTGCTGATTTAGATAATAAAGATACAATAGAGAAACAGCATATTATAGAGGCTTTAAGTTATAGAAAGAGATAGTATATTTAGTTTTGTTTCCAAGCTGTATTAAAAGGAACTTTTTTATAATAGATACTAGAACAAAGTTGATTCAGACCTGCTTTTTGTAAAATATATTTTACTTTTTTAGGCCAAGTTTCTCTATAGTTAAAAGAGTTATCTTTTCCACCTATTTTTGAGGCAAACTCAAGATTTGTTTCAAGTGTAAAGAGTGTATCTATACCTTCTTTTTGTACTTTAGCATCAAGCCATTGTTTTGTTTCTCTAAATGGTGCATATTTATGATTCTTATTTAACCAAATAGTAAGAAAGTCATCTACTGCTTGAAGTTTTGCTTTTTTAAATTCTTTGGGATTATATTTAAAAAACTCAAGGTTTGATTTACTACCAGCTATCTGTTTTGGTCTATAATCTTTTTTTAGGCTTTTAGGTCTTTGTTTCCAGATAAGTTCTTTGCATTGTTTTTGCTCTTTTGGGTCAAATAGTGCCTTTTTGTTTTTATCTGTTTTACAATAAGGGATATTTAAAGCAGGTAATTGAATGTCATTTCTATTTGCACCAAGACTTAAAATATTCCCTGTAATTTGTGAAACATAACCACTTCCATATCCAGACTCAAGTCCTGCAATAGCCAGTATAACTGCTGGGGGGGTGTGGTGTTTTACTGAGAGTTGTATTACATCATTTGTAATTGAAGAATAGAAATTTTCAACATTTTTAAATTCTCTATACTTGAATTTTTGTGCTTGTGATAGGGTTATTAGTAGTGTTAGTATTAGTAGGTATTTCATAAAGTAGTTTTTGTTAGTAAGTAAATTAATTTGGATTTAAATCAAGTGGAATTGAACTTTTAAAGTGTGATTACACGGCTATTTTGGTGCAAAGAGGAAATAAAATATTCCTTTTGCACAACAAAATATCGTTAAAACCTAAAAGAGTGAAACTGTTCACTCTTTTTATATAGTTTTAACCATTTCTCTTTTTCATAATCTCATCAGCAACATTTTTTGGAACTTCCATATATTGATCAAAAATCATAGAATATGTAGCTCTACCTTGAGACATAGATCTAAGGTCTGTTGAGTATCCGAACATTTCAGATAATGGAACTAAAGCAACAACAAGTTTAACACCAGCTCTATCATCCATAGATTGAACTAGTCCTCTTCTTTTGTTACAATCTCCAATTACATCACCCATATACTCTTCAGGAGTTTCAATTTC
This sequence comes from Arcobacteraceae bacterium, assembly GCA_963667095.1. Taxonomy (GTDB): domain Bacteria; phylum Campylobacterota; class Campylobacteria; order Campylobacterales; family Arcobacteraceae; genus JAIOSF01. Next base: position 1,605,716 of record OY762960.1, read on the forward strand.
AACTCTCATCATAGGCTCTAGGATACAAGCTTGTGCAGCTGCTTGTCTACAACCAGCTTTAAATCCCATAGAAGCAGCAAGTTTAAATGCCATCTCAGAAGAATCCACATCATGGTAAGAACCATCATAACAAGTAACTCTAATATCAACAAGTGGATAACCAGCAAGTACACCACCAAGCATTGTTTCTTTACAACCTTTTTCAACTGCAGGAATATATTCTTTTGGAATAGCTCCACCCTTGATTTCATTGATGAATTCAAAACCTTCTTCGTTTGTTTCTTCTGCAGTCATAGGCTCAATTTTTAAGTATACATGACCGTATTGACCTTTACCACCAGATTGTTTAGCGTATTTGTATTCTTGATCAACAGCAGATTTAATTGTTTCTCTGTAAGCAACTTGAGGCGCACCAACTTCAGCTTCAACATTAAATTCTCTTTTCATTCTATCTACAAGAATTTCAAGGTGTAACTCACCCATTCCTGAAATAATAGTTTGACCAGATTCTTCATCTGTTTCAACTCTAAATGATGGATCTTCTTGTGCAAGTTTTCCTAAAGCATTACCCATTTTTTCTTGGTCAGCTTTTGTTTTTGGCTCAACTGCAACAGAGATAACTGGTTCTGGGAAATCCATTCTTTCTAAGATAACTGGATCTTTTTCAGAAGCAAGTGTATCACCAGTAATTGTTGTTTTAAGACCAACAACAGCACCAATTTCACCAGCATATAATTGAGATACTTCTTCTCTATTATTTGAATGCATTTTAAGAAGTCTTCCAATTCTTTCTTTTTTCATTTTTGTAGAGTTAAGTACATAAGTACCTGATTCTAAAATCCCTCTATAAATTCTTGTAAAAGTAAGTTGTCCAACAAATGGATCTGTCATAATTTTAAATGCAAGACCAGCAACTTCACCTTCATCTGTAGATGGAACAATCACAGGTTCACCTTCTTGAGTTTCACCTTTGATATCTTCAACTTCTAATGGTGAAGGCATATACATAGCAACAGCATCAAGTAATGTTTGAACACCTTTGTTTTTAAATGCAGTACCACAAGTCATTGGAGTAAGCTTCATTGCTAAACAACCAGCTTTAAGACCAGCAACAATCTCTTCTTCGCTTAATTCACCTTCTTCAAAGTATTTTTCCATTAATGCGTCATCAGATTCAGCAGCTGCTTCAACCATTTTTTCTCTATACTCTTCTGCCATCTCTTGTAAATCAGCAGGGATATCTTCTACATGGTAGCTAGAACCCATTGCAGCATCTTCATCCCAAACGATAGCTTTCATTTGAACTAAATCAACTACACCTTGGAAGTTTTCTTCTGCACCAATAGGTATTTGAATTGGAACAGCATTTGATTTTAATCTCTCATTTACTTGTTGCTCAACCATAAAGAAATCTGCACCAGTTCTATCCATTTTATTAACGAATATCATTCTTGGTACTCTATATTTATTTGCTTGTCTCCAAACTGTTTCAGATTGTGGTTGAACCCCACCAACTGAACAGAATACAGCAACAGCACCATCAAGAACCCTCATAGATCTCTCAACTTCAATTGTAAAGTCAACGTGACCCGGAGTGTCAATGATGTTTATTTGTAGTTGGTCATTTGTTTTTGGGTGATTCCAATGACAAGTTGTAGCAGCAGAAGTAATTGTAATACCTCTTTCTTGCTCTTGTTCCATCCAGTCCATTGTTGCTGCACCATCATGTACCTCACCAATTTTATGTGATACACCGGTGTAGAATAAAATTCTTTCAGTAGTAGTTGTTTTACCAGCATCAATATGTGCTGCAATACCAATATTTCTAACTCTGCTAAGTGGTGTTTTTCTTGCCATTTTAATTTCCTACCATCTGTAATGAGCAAAAGCTTTATTTGCTTCAGCCATTCTATGCATATCTTCTTTTTTCTTGAATGAGTTTCCTCTTTCATTTGCAGCTTCAAAAAGTTCGTTTGCTAATCTTTCAACAGAAGTTCTTTCATTTCTTTTTCTCGCCATATCAACAATCCATCTTAATGCTAAAGTTTGTCTTCTTACAGGTCTAACTTCAACTGGAACTTGATAAGTAGCACCACCAACTCTTCTAGATTTTACTTCTAAAAGCGGTTTTACATTTTCAATAGCTCTTTCAAAGATATCAAATCCTGATTCTTCACCTCTTGCATCAAGGTTTGCTATTGCACCATACATAATTTTTTGAGCTATAGATTTTTTACCATCTAACATAACTGCATTTATGAATTTTGTGATCAATTTACTATTGTAAATAGGATCAGCCATTACTTCTCTAACGGGAGCTTTTCTTCTTCTCATTTTCTAATCCTTCTACTTATTTCTTTGGTTTCTTAGTACCATATTTAGATCTTGCAACAGTTCTGTTTGCAACACCAGCTGTATCTAAAGCACCACGAACGATATGGTATTTAACCCCAGGTAAATCCTTGATTCTACCACCTCTTACTAGAACAATAGAGTGCTCTTGTAGGTTGTGACCCTCACCACCGATGTATGAAATAACTTCAAATCCAGTAGTTAATCTAACTTTTGCAACTTTTCTTAAAGCCGAGTTAGGTTTTTTAGGTGTTGTTGTATATACTCTTGTACATACTCCTCTTCTTTGTGGACATTTTTCAAGTGCTGGAGATTTTGATTTTTCAATCTGTTTCTTTCGCTCTTTTCTAATCAATTGATTGATTGTAGGCATTGTTTTCCTTTATATAATTTGGTTAGAACAACTTTACTTATACCTTATTGTTCAGTCTTCTCTATAATTAAAATAGTAATAACTATTTTAGATACTACCTAATCTCGAAAAGGTATTTTTTCGAAAAAAGTTTTGGATTATACTGAAATTAAACTTAGGGATTTATTAGGTGGCTTTATTTATTGAGAAAATATTCTACTAGTATCAAAGACTTTAGTTATTTTATCTAAAGTCTTTGTTTTATATTTTATTTCTCTTCTTTAGCTGTTTCTTCTGGTGATTTTATCCCCATTGCTTCAAGAATCTTTTCTTCAATCTCTTTTGCAATTTCTGGGTTATCTATTAAAAATTGTTTACTATTTTCTTTCCCTTGTCCTATTTTACTATCATTGTAACTAAACCAAGCACCAGCTTTATCTATTATATCCATTTTTACACCATAATCAATAAGTTCACCTGTTTTTGAAATACCTGAACCAAACATAATGTCAAATTCTACTACTTTAAAAGGAGGAGCAACTTTATTTTTTACAACTTTTACCTTTGTTCTATTTCCTATTACCTCTTCACCTTGTTTTAAAGAAGCAATTCTTCTAATATCAAGTCTTACAGAACTATAAAATTTCAATGCATTTCCACCTGTAGTAGTTTCAGGACTACCATATCCTGTCATACCTATTTTCATACGAATTTGGTTGATAAATATAACTGTAGTATTCATTTTATGCATAATTCCAGTAATTTTTCTAAGTGCCTTAGACATCAATCTAGCTTGAACACCAACTTGTTGGTCATCCATATCTCCATCAATCTCTACTTTTGGAGTAAGTGCAGCAACAGAATCTACAACAATTAAATCAACTGCTCCACTTCTCACAAGTGTTTCTAAAATCTCTAAAGCTTGTTCTCCGTAATCAGGTTGTGAAACTAATAGATTGTCAATATCAACACCAAGGTTTTTTGCATATGCTGTATCTAGTGCATGTTCTGCATCAATAAAAGCACAAACACCACCTGCTTTTTGACATTCTGCAATAGCATGAAGTGTTAAAGTAGTTTTACCTGAACTTTCAGGTCCATAAATTTCTATTACTCTTCCTTGTGGTAAACCACCAACACCTAATCCTAAATCTAAACCTAATGAACCTGTACTAATTGCTTCCATCTCTACAACAGGTTTATCACCTAATCTTATTAAGGTACCTTTTCCAAAAGCTTTATCCATTTGTTTTATAGCTAAGTCAAGTGCATTTTTTTGCTGATCATTCATAATTTTTCCTCAATTAATTTTTTATATATGGAAGTATATCTAGTTTTTTTTAATCTTCTAAAAAATATTGCATTTTGCAATATTTTTAAAATAAAGCCTCAAATATTTTATTATAGATATATTGTAAATTATTTAGAATTTTGATTTTATCATATATTTATTCAATTGATATTAAATAAAGTTGATTTGCTATTAAGTAAAAATAGGCTATCATAATATATAAAAAATTATGATTAAAAGGAATATTATAAATGGTTTATATTGATAATGTATATGCTGATGAAGTTATGGATAGTAGAGGTAACCCTACAGTTAGAGCTACTGTGATACTAAGTGATGGTTCAAAAGGAAGTGCAATAGTTCCAAGTGGTGCTAGTACAGGAAAAAGAGAAGCATTAGAACTTAGAGATGGTGATGAAAGATATATGGGTAAGGGTGTTTTAAAAGCAGTTGAAAATGTAAATAACCTTATATCAAATGAACTTGTTGGATTAAGTCCTTTTAATCAAGCAGAAGTTGATGCAACTATGAAAGATATTGATGGAACTGATAATTATGCTAACCTTGGAGCAAATGCAGTTCTTGGTGTATCTATGGCAACAGCAAGAGCAGCAGCAACTAGTTTGAAAATACCTTTATACAGATACTTAGGTGGAGCAAATGCTATGACTATGCCTGTTCCTATGTTAAATATTATCAATGGTGGAGAGCATGCAAACAACTCAGTAGATTTTCAAGAATATATGATTATGCCCGTAGGTTTTGAAAACTTTAATGAAGCATTAAGAGCATCTGCTGAAGTGTATCACCATCTTAAAAAAATTATTGATGGTATGGGTGAGTCTACTGCTGTTGGTGATGAGGGTGGATTTGCACCAAATTTAAAATCAAATGAAGAACCAATCCAAGTAATTATGGAAGCTATCGAAAAAGCTGGATATAAAGCTGGTGAACAAATTTGTATAGCTATGGATGTTGCAGCATCAGAGCTTGTTAATGACAAAGGTTTATATGTATTAAAATCTGAAAACAGAGAATTAACAAGTGCTGAACTTGTTGAGTATTATGTTGATTTATGTAATAAATATCCAATTATTTCAATTGAAGATGGTTTAAGTGAAGATGACTGGGATGGATTTAAACTTATGACAGAGAAGCTTGGAGATAAGATTCAATTAGTAGGTGATGATTTATTTGTTACAAATGCAAACATTTTAGCACAAGGTATTCAAAAAGGTATAGCAAACTCTATTTTAATTAAACCAAATCAAATTGGTTCAGTAAGTGAAACAATGCTTACAATTAGACTAGCACAAAGAAATAACTATAATTGTGTGATGTCACACAGAAGTGGTGAGTCTGAAGATGCGTTTATAGCTGATTTTGCAGTTGCATTAAATTGTGGTCAAATTAAAACTGGAAGTACAGCTAGAAGTGATAGAATCGCTAAATATAACAGACTTTTAGAGATTGGTGCAGAGATTGGTTATAGTGAGTATTTAGGGAAACAACCTTTTAATAAGAAGTAGATAACACGATACAAATGGCAAATAGCAACAAAAAGTTTATACTTATATCAACTTTTTTAATTCTATTTACATTTGTATTAGCTTATTATATAGCGAACTTACTTTTTTATGGTAAAAATTCTTATGAAGTTTACTCAAATTTACAGGATAGAAAAATAAAATTGCAAAAAGATATAAAAATGTTACAGTATGAAAATGCAATGTTACAAAAAAAATATTTTGAACTTAAAAACTTGGAGCCTGAAGAATTATGAAAAAATCATTACTATGTATATTTACAGTATTATTAGCTACTAATTTATCTGCTAGAATGAACCCTTTTGAACCAACAGATACTTTTTTTGAAAAACAAGATGAATATGTAAAAAAAGTTGAACAAGAAAAACAAATACAGATGCAAGCAGAACTAAAAAGAAAAAAAGAGTTAGAGTTAGTTGCTGAACAAGAAGCTCAAAAGCAAGCAGAAATATTAAAACAACAATTACAAATAGAAAAAGAGAAAAGACTTCAAGAGCAAAAAACAGCAACTCAAATGATAAAAGTTGTAGAGCCTAAAGTAGAACCTAAAATAATAGTTAAAAAAGATACATATCAAATTTTACCCTTTGTTAAAATTCAAATATCACAAGAAGGATTAGAAGTTTATATTGATAAAAGATATAAACTAGTAAATCAAGATATTTTAGTAGAGCAAAAGAAGTTTTTATTTGATTTTAGAGGAACTGAAAGTTTTTATACTGTAAGAAAAATATTAAAAGAGAGTAAAGACTTTAAATCATTTGCAGTAGGAACTCATATGGAAAAGAATTTTTTTAGAGTTGTTATTGAACTTAGAGATAATGTTTCAAAATATAAAGAATTTGTTGACAATAAAAATAGCTTCATAAAAATAGTTAAAATAAAATAAGAATATATAAATATTTATATATCAGATTTTATTTTTGCAATCAATCGTATAAGAATCATAGAAATTATCACTTCAAATATAGCACTTAATATAAAAGCATAATAATAAAACTGACTAATACTTTGATTTTGAAATGCCAAAGTAGCAACTGCTATAAGTAAAGTAAGTGGCATAGAGTGTGAAAGTGCTAAAAGTAAAGAAGAGCTAAGCCCAACATCTTTAATAAATAACAAAGAACTCAAAGCCCTTATAAGTATCATTCCAAAAGTTATAATTAATGCTGTATATATAAGATTTTCCATAAATAACGATTCTAATTGAAATGATGTTCCAACCCAAACAAAGAAGATAGGCACTAACCAACCAAAACCAAAATGTTCTAGTTTATGGGGAAGTTGTTTATTATGCTCAAAAAATGTTTTGATAAATACACCTGCAATAAAAGCACCAAGAGCAACTTCTAGATGAAGATAGAGCATAACAGCTATCATAACAAAAAATATACCCATAGATACACGTACATCTTGTTCTTGGTTATCATCTTTGGGCATAAGATATGTTTTTAGTTCAGGATACCACCAGATAATATTATGAAAAAAGTTATAAAAAATAATCATAACAACAAAAACTAAACTAAGTTCAATAAGTGTACTATAAAACTTTCCTCCAAGTCCAAACTCTAATCCAGCACTTACAGCTGTTAAAACAATAATAGAGATGATTTCACCTATTAGCCCTATGGTAATAGCTAAGTTCAACCATTCTTTATCCCCATATTCTTTTTTTAATACAGCAAGTAAACCTATAGATATCAGTGGAAGTGTTACAATAAATATTTTAGACAGATCAAATCCCCAGCTAAATATTGCTGCAAATATATAAAGTAGGGTAGAGTAAATCAATCCTTTTTTGAGAATATTTGGTGATATTTTTAAAAGTTGTTTTAAGTCAACTTCTAAACCTGCTAAGAACATTAGGTATAAAAATCCAAGTTCCGCGACAAGTGTAAAAAGATGATTTTTCTCAATAAGTGATAATGATACAGCAATAGACCCTAAAATAATCTCTATAGGTATAGTGGGTATTTTTATTAGTTTTGATATTAAAGGGGATGAAAAAATTATTGCTGAGAGAGTAATAATAATTGAAACTTCATTTGTCATAGTGTCTTTTACCTTACTGTGTACAGCTTGAAGCTATTGTAAATCCTAAGTTTTCTAATGATTCCAAGTCTTTTGATGCTACATTTCCATTAGTTGTAAGGTAGTCTCCAATTACAATTGAGTTTGCTCCATAATCAAAGATATCATATTGCTGTTCTTTAAACATCAACTCTCTTCCACCTGCAACCATGATTTTATGAGCATTTGGGTTATATTTTTTTGTAAGCTGTATAAGTTCAAAAGCTTCATCTGCTGTAATACTGTTTTTAACTATTGGTAAAGCTTCATTTGGATGAAAAAAGTTAATTGGCACATTCATGGGTTCTAAAGATGCTATTGCTTCTAACATTGAGATTCTATCCTCTTGTGTTTCTCCTAAACCAAAAATACCGCCACATACTAAATTTAGTCCAGCTTTTTTTGCAGCCAGACAAGTTTGGTATCGCTCATCCCAACTATGCGTTGTAACAATTGTTGGGTAAAATTCGCGTGATGTTTCTAAGTTATGATTATAGTTATCTACACCAGCTTTTTTTAATTCTTGTAGTTGTTCCAAAGTTGCAGTTCCATTACAAGCGATGATTTTTAAACCTAAGTTTTCAGCTTTTACAGCTCGTGCAGCTTCACAAACAAACTTCAATCGTTCAGTAGTTAAACCTTTCCCCGCTGTTACAAGACAAAAACCTATTGCTTTATTTGCTCTGGCTTTTTTAGCTTCTTGGACAATAGTAGCTACATCTTTTTTCTTATATCTTTGTATATCTGCTTTATATTTAACACTTTGTGTACAAAACTTGCAATCTTCATTACAAGTACCACTTTCTATATTTGATATAGCACAAAGGTATATTGTTTTATTATTTTTCATATTCATAAATTTTTGTTTCCCAAGTAGTTGATTCAGGTTTTTTGTAATTATACTCTATTATATATTTATTGTCTTTTATTTCTAAAAGTACACATTCTGTAAGATTTTTATTTCTAGCACACACTTCCCCTGGATTAATAAATAAAGTATTATTCGTATATGCTTGTTCAAAATTATGTGTGTGTCCAAATATTACTATATTGCTATCAGGAGTAAGATAATTTGGTATATGCATTAGCTTAAAAGTTATCTCTTTTATCTTAAAGTAATATGGCTCTTTGTTAATATTATAATTATTTGAATATTGTACAAGACTATAATCATTGTTTCCAAATACACTTACATAAGTTAGTCCAGAATTTTTTAAAAGATCTAAATTCGCTTTTATCTCTAAGTCACCAGCATGCACAAGGTATTTAGCCCCTTTTGATTTAAGCATTTCAATAGCTTGTGCTGTGAGTGTTTCTTTTTTATGTGAATCGGATAATAGTGCAATCTTCATACGCGGATTATAGCAGATTTTAATTCAAACAAGATATAATTTAAGTAATAACAATTAAAAATTAGATAATAAAGGTTTGATATGGAATGTGAAATGCCACAAATAAATAGTAATAAAGAAGAGATAAAAGCTATCTTAGAAGAGACAAAAACTATTGCTATAATAGGATGTTCACCAAATACTGAAAAAGCTAGTAATAAAGTAGCTGAATATTTAAAAAATAATGGTTTTACTATAATTCCTGTGTATCCTAAAGAGGATATGATATTAGGTGAAAAAGTCTATAGAAGTTTAAGTGATATCCCTAGTGATATAAAAATAGATATGGTTGATATCTTTAGAAAGCCAGATGTGATAGCTTCAGTTGTAGATGAAGCTCTTTTAAGAGATGATGTAAAATGTATTTGGACTCAGTTAGGCTTAGTGAATAATCAAGCATCCAAAAAAGCTGAAGAAGCTGGCTTGAAAGTTGTACAAAGTCATTGTACAAAAATAGAACACGCAAACCTATTTTAAATAGTACAAGTTGGATTACTTTGCAACTGTAAAGTTGCAATAGTACCGCTTACCCCATCTGTTCTATTTTTTAGTGATATCATACCACCTAGTGCTTCAGCAGCACTTTTAGCTAAAAAGAGTCCTAACCCTGCACCTTTTTCATTTCCAATTCTTTTAAACGGTGCAAAAAGGTCGATATTTTCATCGCAGCCAATACCTTCATCAATTACTTCAACTTTTATTGATTGTTCATAAGGTGTAGTTCTTATGAGTATCTCTTTTCCATTAGGTGTAAATTTGATAGCATTTTGTACAAAATTTTGTATGATTTGAGTAAGAAGTGTTTGTTGTATAATAGTTGTAAAACTTTCTATATCTGTATGAAAAGAAAGAGTAATATCCTTTTCTTTTGCTAAGAGTTTAAAACTTTCAGTTTTTGTTTCTAAATATTTAATGATATCAAGTTCAGTCGGTTTCTCAAATTGAGCGCCTTCTTGTCTTCCCATATCTAAAATAGATGATATCATATGATTCATTCCATCTATCTCATCTAAAAACAGTGTTAATACTTCTTCATATTTTTCAGGTTCTCTCTTTTTTCTCAAGGTAACTTGACTTTTTAGCTTCATAACTGCAAGTGGAGTTTTTAATTCATGAGCTGCACCTATAAACAACTCTTTTTGATATTTTACATGATTTTCTATTCTTGTTGTAAGGGCATTGATAGAATTTCCCAAAGGGATAAACTCTACAGGCATTTTTGTTGTATCAATTTGTGCCAAAGAATTTTCATTCATATTAGATAATTTTTGAGTAATTTTTAAAATAGGAAATAAAAGTGTTTTTGACATTGCAAAAGCATAGATAATAATTAAGATAAGACCACCAGTTCCTAGAAAAATAAGATTACTGAAAATTTTATTTAACATTTTATGTGAAGAATTTATATTTCTTGTTAGTTTTAAATATTGATTATTTTCAGCACTTAAAGGATAAATCAATTCCATATAATGATTATTATTTACTTTGTATTTTTTAAAATTTAGTTTTGGAAGTTTTGTGATGGTAACAACTTCTATATTTGTATCATCATTGACTAATACTCTTAAATTATTATGTTCATCTGTTTTATTTTGTGCTAGCGTAACTATAAGTTTAGCATCTTTTAGGAGTTCTTCTGTAATCTCTTCATAAATTGTTGCTTTTGTAAAACCATAAAATATGAGTGATAAAACAATTACAAAAAATGAAGTAGCAAATATAAGCTTTTGTGAAAATTGCTTATAGATGCTTTTTGTATTCATGATTCTAGTTTTCTTCTTCTACTTTTGGAGGGTAACAAAATCTGTATCCTCTTCTTCTAATTGTTTCTATTGTAGCAATATTTAATGGTTTATCCATTTTTTGTCTAATTTGATTGATTGCAACTTCAATAACATTTGGAGTTACTAATTCTGGCTCTTCCCAGATTGCATCAAGTAGTTGTTCTTTTGATACGATTTGATCTCTATGTCGAGCAAGATGTGTTAAAACTTCAAAAGGCTTCCCTTTTAGTTCAATTTCTACACCATTGTACATGATTTTTTCTTCATCTGGATTGATTGCTAAATCTTCAATTTTGATGATGTTTGTTCCACCAAATCTTAATCTACACTCAATTCTTGCTAGTAAAATATCAAAATCAAAAGGTTTTTTAATATAATCATCTGCTCCTGTTTTAAGAGCTTTTATTTCACTTTCTTTATCATCTCTTGCACTTACTATAACAACTGAAGTTCTACCACTTCTATTTTTTACAATTTTTGTTAACTCTAATCCATCACCATCTGGTAACATCCAATCAGTAAGAACTAAATCATAATTTCTAATTTCTATAAAGTACTCTGCATCTTTAAAGTTTTCAGCTATATCAACTTGATAACCAAAGTCTTGTAGCCCTTCTTGTAGCGTTCTATTTAATGTACTTTCATCTTCTACTATTAAGATTCTCATTTACTTTTATCCTTTTGGTATTTAATATTGTTAACTTAAAGTTAAGTTAACTCTTAGTTTAAAGGTTGGGATTATAGCATAAAAAAAACAAAATTTAAAGAGGTTTTAAGCTAAATTTTAAAATTTATAATTTTACCCTATATAAATGGTGTTTAAATTAACTTTAGATACAATGTATTTTAAAAATTTAAAAAGGTTGATTAATATGTTAAAAAATAGTAAAAAAACAATATTGAGTTTAGTTGCACTGTTAGCGATTAGTAGTCAAGCTCTAGCACAAAACGACAAAGTTTATGCGACAGTAAATGGACAAAAAGTTACACAAAAAGATGTTTCTGCACTTTTAAGAGGGCAAAATGTAAAGTTTGAAAATTTACAAAAAGACCAGCAAAAACAAATTTTAGATAGTTTAATTGAGCAAAAATTATTAGCTCAAATGGCATATGAAACAGATATTCCAAAAAGCGCAGAATATAAAGAAGAGTTAGAACGATTTAAAAAGTCACTTGCTTTTCAAATTTGGTTAAGAGATTTTAGTAAAAAAGTTACGGTAAAAGATAGTGAAGTAAAAAGTTTTTATGATAAAAACAAATCTAAATTTAAAGTACCAAATCAGTTAAAAGCAAGTCATATCCTTGTAAAAACAGAGAAAGAAGCAAAAGAGATTATTCAATCATTATCTAAATCTAAAAATTTAAAAGAAGATTTTACAAAACTAGCAAAAGAAAAATCTGTAGGACCATCTGGGTCTAATGGTGGAGAATTAGGTTGGTTTACAAAAGAAAAGATGGTTCCAGAATTTAGTAGTGCTGCACAAAAATTACTAAAAGGGACTATTACAAAAGAACCAGTTAAAACTAACTATGGATTTCATATAATCTATTTAGATGATAAAAAACCTTCATCTACACTGGCATTTGATAAAATAAAAGATAGATTAAAACAAGACTTAATGCAACAAGAATTTGCAAAACAAGCAAAAGAAGAAGCAGTTAAGTTAAAGAAAAAAGCTAAAATAGAATATAAATAGAGGATAAAATAGATGGCAGTATTAGATGTAGTTAAAGCAGGTGTATTAACTGGTAGTGAAACAAAAAAGTTATTTGATTATGCGAAAGAGAATAATTTTGCAATACCAGCTGTAAATATTGTAAATACAGAATCAATAAATGGAGTACTGGAAGCAGCTGCAAAAGTAAACTCACCAATCATTTTACAATTTTCAAATGGTGGTTCAACATTTTATGCAGGAAAAGGGTGTAAAGTACCAAATGCATCAGTTTTAGGAGCTATCAGTGGAGCTAAACATATACATATGATGGCAGAAGCTTATGGGGTACCTGTAGTTTTACATACAGATCATGCTGCTAGAAAACTGCTTCCTTGGATTGATGCTTTACTAGAAGCTAGTGAGCAGCATTTTAAAGAAACAAATAGACCATTATTTAGTTCTCATATGCTTGACTTAAGTGAAGAGTCTTTAGAAGAAAATATTGATACTTGTGTAGAATATTTTAAAAGAATGTCTAAAATTGATATTTTATTAGAGATTGAACTTGGTATTACTGGTGGAGAAGAAGATGGTGTAGATAATAGTGATGTTGATAATGCACTTTTATACACACAACCTAGTGAAGTAGATTATGCATATACGAGATTAAGTGAAGTGGGAGATAACTTTACAATAGCTGCAAGTTTTGGAAATGTTCATGGTGTTTATAAACCAGGTAATGTAGTATTAACTCCAAAAATTCTTGATAATTCACAAAAATATATCCAAGAGCAACATAACTTAAATGCAAAACCTGTGAATTTTGTATTTCATGGTGGAAGTGGAAGTAGCTTAGAAGAGATAAGAGAAGCTATTGGATATGGTGTTGTTAAGATGAACATCGATACAGATACACAATGGGCTTTTTGGGATGGTGTAAGAGGTTTTGAAAAAGAAAACCACGATTATCTTCAAGGTCAAATAGGAAATCCTGATGGTGAAGATAAACCAAATAAAAAATATTATGACCCTAGAGTATGGTTAAGAGCTGGACAAATGTCTCTAATTGCTAGACTTGAAGTAGCATATAATGATTTAAATTGTATTGGCAAAAATTAAACTTAATGAATAAAAATGATAAAAAGGAAGCTTTTATGGCTTCCTTTTTTTATATAATAGGTATAGTATGAATAGATTAAAAATAATTTTTATTATAGCAGTTTTACATGCTAATATTTATGCTTATGAGTATATTAATTTTGGAAAATTTAAAGATGATAACTCTTTATTCCAACAACAAGATGTAGGACAATTAAGTGAAAAGTTTTTAGGTATTCAGTATGTTTCAAATACCTTGTCAAACGAAGATATAAATACCTCAAAAGAAAATTTAATTATTAATTTTGATGCTTTAGATTGTTTTACCTTTATTGATACCATTGAAGCTTTACAAAAGGGTATAAATAGAGAAGATTTTAAAAATAACCTTATCAATACTCGATATAAAAATGGTACAGTCTCATATCATACTAGAAATCATTTTTTTAGTGATTGGCTTTTAAAAAAAAATATACTAGATATTACTTGTGAACTTGGAGAATGTAAACAAAGTATGAAATATTTAAATAAAAATGAAAAATATTTGAAAGAGATACCAACTATACAAAGAGTAATCTCCTATATAGAACCTCAAAATATAGATATTAAAAAATTACATACAGGTGATTATATTGGTATTTATACTGAGAAAGAGGATTTAGATGTAACACATACAGGAATTATTATTAAAAAATTCAATAAAGTTTATATTCGTCATGCAAGTTCATTGGAAAAAAGAATTATGGATTCTGAGTTTTTTGAATATACAAAAAATAAAGTTGGAGTTGTTGTGTATAGGTCACTTCATATAAAAAAAGGAGAGTAGCTTATCTTGACTACTCTCCTTGTTTTGATATTAGAATAAAAAGATTTATTCCTCTTCTCCAGAAGTTTTATCTCCTGTAAAACTAACAATACCATGAGTATAGTTTGAAACTTGTTTCCAACCCATATCTTGAAGAACTCTTTGACAATAAGCACTTCTACTACCTGTTAGACAGTAAAGAATTGTAGGTTTTTCTTTTTGATTTTCTATTTGGTCTAGCGTATTATAAAAAGATGTAGTAGGGATAAGATAATCTGTTCCTTTGATTCTCTCTTGATGCCATTCCATCCACTCTCTTACATCTACAAGATTAAAGTCAACCATACCTAAATCTCTTGCTTCAAGAAGTGCAGTGATTTCATCACCATCTAGTTGTTCATGTTTTAAGATTGCTTCACATTCTTCTTTTGTTAGACCTCTTGAGTGTGTATGTGCTATCTCTTCAGCTTTTTCTTCTATAGCATTAGCAGCTGCATATTCTGGAGTACAGAAAATACCACAGTGACATTTTCCATCTTCTGGTATCTCTTTTTCTAAAGCTGGTTTACATGGGCAGATTCTATTATCAGCAGCTTTTCTTTCCTCTTTAGTTTCACCTATAACCATAAAACAAGGACAAAATCTTTTATTGTATATTATTTTGTTTCTAGCAAGACCCATTGTAACACCTTCGTTTACATCTTCAATTGGATTGTAAACAAAGCCCATACTTGAACAAACTTTATCAGTAAATTCTTTTGTTTTTCTCATCTCCTCTTTAAATTCTTCAGATTCCATATCTATTTTTATCATCATTTCACTTACCTAATTAATAATTTTTATAATGATAGAGAAATTTTGTTAATGTACACTTAATTTGATGTTTTAATTAATTTCTAAAGGCTAACTATATTATAATTGCCTATGAATATTTTAGAACAAATTTATGAAATAAATTTCCAGAAAATCAATTTTTTAGAGAGAAAAGTTTCGATTTTAAACCCAAATACTATTTTAGTAGGTAGTCCAAAAAGTGGTAAGACATACCTAATATATGACTATCTTTCAAGATTTGAAAATGAACAATATTTATATATAGATTTTGATGATTATAAAAATGACTTTAAAACTATAGAAGAAAATTTAGAGTTATTTATCAAAAAACATCAGATTAGTGTTTTAGTTCTTGAAAATTACAAATTTAACCTAGATTTACCAAAAGTTACAAGTACGATTATAACAACAAAAGAAAAAAATATTTTAAACGGTTTTGACAAAATTTTTATAAAACCTCTTGATTTTGAAGAATTTTTACTTTTTGATACAAAACATCAAAATACTTTAAATAGTTTTAACAGTTTTTTAAAGTTTGGGAATGCTCCTGAAATTTTAGAATATAGTGAACAAAAAAAACCTCTTAGAAATTATGAGATTTGTAAATTATATTGTGAAGATAAAACACAATTAGAAATATTACTTATTATTATTAAATTTGCTTCAGAAAAAAAATCTCTATTTCAACTTTTTAGTACATTGAAAAAAGAGATAAAAATCTCAAAAGATAAGTTTTATAAAACTTGTGAAGAGTTTGAACAAAATAAGTTAGTCTATCTTTGTCCTAAATATGAACAACCAAAAGCAGTGAAAAAGATTTTTGTTTTTAATCATGCTTTGATAGATATAGTTTCTTATAAAAAGAATTTTAATAATCTTTTTAAAAATATGGTTTTTTTAGAATTAGAAAAAAGATTTGTGGATATTTTTTATTTGGATAATATTGATTTTTATATGCCAAAAGAAAACCATATAGTTTTGGCAATCCCTTTTTTCAATGATTTAATCTCTGCCTCTATTGTTTCAAAAGTGATTCCTATGGTGGAGCAATATAATATAAAACATATCTCTATAGTAACAGTCAGTATTGAAAAAACAATATTTATAGGAGAGATAGAAGTGCAAGTTTCACCATTTTATAATTGGGTATTAACACTATGAGAAAAAATTATCATAAAAATTTATGTGGGATAGATGAAGCAGGGCGTGGACCTTTTGCTGGTCCTTTAGTAGTAGCAGGAGTTGTATTAACAAAAGATTTAGAAGAGCTTGATGATTCTAAAAAACTCACTGAAAAAAAACGGGAAAAACTTTTTGATATTATCAAAGACAATAGTTTTCATCATATTGTTTTTACGAGTGCTAAACAAATCGATGAACTTGGATTGAGTATTTGTTTACAAAACTCTATAAAAGAGATTATGAAAAATATTGATGCTAAAGAGTATCTTATGGATGGAAATACAGCTTTTGGTATAGCAAATCTTCACTATCTCATAAAAGCCGATGCTCAAATAAAAGAGGTGAGTGCAGCTTCAATATTAGCAAAAGTAAGTCGTGATAGATATATGTGTGATATTGCTTCTTCTTACCCAGAGTTTTGTTTTGAGAAGCATAAAGGTTATGGAACAAAGGCACATATAGAAGCTATAAAAAATCATGGATATAGTGATATTCATAGAAGAAGTTTTAAGATAAAACAGTTGGAAAATATGGTGATAAAAGAGCCTACTTTATTTTAAACTTTTTAGAGCTTCTTTTATAGTATTTGTAATTTTATAAAGTTCCTGATCTGTAATTGTATAAGAAACAATACTATAGAGTAATTTCCCAAATGGTCGTATCCATACACCATTTTTTACACAAAAATCTTGTATAGTTTGGGCATATTCATCACTTTTTAGTTCTACAACGCCAATAGCTCCAATATTTCTTATCTCTTGTACTATGTCAATATTTTTTAAAGGTTGTAACTCTTTGGTAAAAATATTTTCAATATTTTGAACTTTTTGTTCCCAAGAGGAGTGTAATAATAAATCTATACTAGCATTTGCAACACTACAAGCTAGGGGATTTCCCATAAAAGTAGGTCCATGCATGATAACGCCAATATCACTGGCAGAAATAGTATCACTGATGTCTTTTGTCGTCATCATAGCTGCAAGTGTCATTACTCCGCCTGTTAAGCCTTTTCCTACTGTCATAATATCTGGTTTGATATTGGCATGATCACAGCCCCACATCTTTCCTGTATGTCCAAAACCTGTTGCTATCTCATCAGCTATAAGTGGAATATCATATTTTGTACAAAGTTCTCTTGCTGTTTTAAGATATTCAGGACTATGTATTCTCATACCACCTGCACCTTGTACTATTGGTTCTAGGATAACACCCGCTACTTCATCTTTGTATTTTTCTATCGTTGTTCCCAATTCTTCTACTTCACAAAAAATATTTTTTGGTAAATACTCTCCATATAAAGAGTGCATAGAAGTTTTTGGGTCACATACTCCCATACAACCTAATGTATCTCCATGGTAAGCGTTATTGAGGGCTATAAATTTTGAGACATTTTTTCCTTTAGCTTTTTTGTAAAGTATTGCAGTTTTAAGTGCTACTTCCACAGATACACTCCCACTATCTGCCAAAAACACACTAGGAAGTCCACTTAAGTTTGCTAACTTTTCAGATAAATCTACTGCTGGTTTATGGGTAAGTCCACCAAACATAATATGCGGCATTGTAGTTGCTTGTGTTTTAAGTGCTTTTATTAAAGTAGGATGGTTATAGCCATGAATGGCACTCCACCAAGAACTCATAGCATCTATAAGTTCTCTACCATCTTCTAAAACTATTGTTTGAGCATAAGTTCTTTTTACAGGAAGAATTGTTGTTTTTGATGGTAATGAGTTATATGGGTGCCAAGTATGCTGACTATCAAGTTCTAATATAGGTTTCATTATAAGGGTACCTCTATAAAGAATTTTGCACCATTTGAGGTATTTTTGACATAAAGTTTTCCGTGCAAACTTTCAGTTACTATTTTTGAACTCATATAAAGTCCTAGTCCTGTTCCTTTTGTAGAGTCTTTTGTAGTAAAATATTCATCAAATATTTTTTTAATACACTCTTTAGGTATCCCTTTTGCGTTGTCTTCTATTGTAATGAGAATTTTATTATCTTCACAATATAAAGAGATTTCTATCCAAGGATTTTCAATATTATTTTCTATTAATGCATCTTTCGCATTATTCATAATATTGATAATAACCTGATCAAGTTCTCCTGAAACCATATTGATTGCAGTATTTTGAGTATAATCAATATTATCAATAAGTTCAATATAATTATTTTTTAATGATGTGGAAATTATTGTAAGAATATTTTGAATTCTTTCTTCTAAGATTACTTCTTTAAGCTCTTTCTTTTCTTTTAAAAAGTTTTGGAATGTATCTATTGTTTTTGAAAGATATTCTACATTATTTATAATACCTGTATTAAATGCATCAAATTCATCATCTTCAAGCATATTTAGCTTTTTTTTGAGTTGCATTCCGCTTGCTGCTATAGATATAGTACTTAATGGCTGTCTCCATTGGTGTGCAATATGTCCAATCATCTCTCCCATTTGTACCATTTTTTGTTGATTAAAGAGAAGTTTTCTTTGTATTTCATTTTGTTTTTGTAGTTCACGGTTGAGATTTGTAATATCTGTAATATCATATAAAAAAAGTTTAATTACTTTATTGTCCAAAATAGTTCCATAGTGTCCTTTTAGTTGAAAATATCTGTTTTGAAGAGAGATATTTTCAAATATAGTCTCTTTTTCTAATAATTTTTCTAATAATTCCTTCCATAACTCTTTGGGAATAATTTTTGTTATATTATCATCAATATTGATATCAAATGTTTCTTTTGTGATGGCATTTGTCCAGTAAATAACTTGTTCATCATCTAAATCAATTAACTCTATAATTGATTCGGAAAGAGTATTAAAAGTATCTCTTGTATCAAAGAGTTTTGACTCTAAAAATTGTGTATAGTTTCCTTTTATATTGTTGATTAAATCTTTAGAATTAAGAATATGGTATTGTTCAGAATTTTCTACTTCAACTACCACTCTACGGATATTATTTTGTTTCATAATCTCAATCATATCACTAACATTTCTATCTGTTTTAATTGTGATAATAGGACTATGCATAAAATGTTTTACTTTTTGAATATGATTAACATTTTGTTGTGCTAAGTGTACAATATCACTTTCTGATATGATACCAATCACTTTTTTGTTTTTTGAAATTAATAAAGAAGTAATATTTTGTTCAGTCATTATATTTAATGCATATTGTAAATTATCATTTTCATCTATAATAGATGCTATATTTGTTGAATTAAGAAGTTTTCCTATATGTGTGTCTGCTGTGTGTAACTCTTCTTCAAAACGATATACAATTTCCTCTTGTTCTATACAACCTACATAATGATTTTGTGAGTTAACAACAATAATTTTTCGTATATTATTATCAAGCATTATTGTTAGTGCATATTGTACTAATCGTGTGTTATGGAGAGTAATAAGATTTTTTCTAGCATATTTTATAGCTAACGAAGAAAAATCGATATTATTTTTAAAAAGTTGTACGACGTCTTTTTCTGTTAATAAACCTACAGCTTTTTGATTTTCAATAATAACAATATGATGAAGTTTATTTTGAGACATTTTATCTATAGCATCTTGTATCGTTGCCTCTATATCAATAATATCATCAAGGTTCTGAATAAAATTTTTTAAAAACATAATATAAGTTTACATTAATGTAGTTATAAGTATACTTAAGAATTCTAAAGATACTTGAAAATAGATATAAAATAAGATATAATTCAAAAAATATTTAATGGGGTCGACTTGGTATCGATTAGAGCAGTGAGTATTAGTTGCATGTCGGTTTGAACATATCGATAATCTGTTCATTTTTTTTAGACGCAAACAATACAAATTACGCTCCAGCTTACGCAAAAGCTGCGTAAGTTTAACAACTTAACGGGCTCCCCCTTTTAGGGGTTGAGACCATGGAGGTTCTCACCACGGATTCTATCTATGTGGGATTAGAGGACTCAAACCAGATAGATTATCTTTATAGCTTGATTGCCTATAAGGAGACATTTAAATCTTAGCCTAAAAGTTTTCTTTGCAGGTTGAGTTGCTTTTTAGGTGAAACTTTTCAACCTCTCTAAGCATGTAGACGCTAATATAAATTGTTTTAAGACTGGAGTTCAATTCTCCACGACTCCACCATTATTTTATTTTTCTTTGATACTTTCTTCATAGACAGGACGACAATCTACACAAAATCTTGCGTGAGGTTTTGCTTTTAATCTCTTGACTCCTATCTCTTCATCGCACATTTCACAAATACCATAAGTTTTGTTTTTTATTTTTGTTAGAACTATCTCTATCTCTTTTAATTCATCAATCTGTTTATTTCTTAATGTATTCATATTAAAACTATCTGAAGAAACTTCTGCATAATCTAAGTCATCGAAAGTATCTTCACTCAGTAAATCTTTAATGATGGTTTGACTTGATGAAACTTCTAATAGTAATTGTTCTTTTCTTGTTAGTAATCTTTCTTTTAGTTTTTCTATTTGTTCTTGTTTTAACATATTTTTCTCCCTAATTTAAAGTAAATGTCCCATTGACTCTTTTTTTGTTTGTAGATAATTTTGATTATAGAGATTTTGTGGAGTAATTGCAGAGATTCTTTCTATAACCTCTATCCCATTGTGTTCTAAAAAATTTATTTTATCTGGATTGTTTGTGATGATTTTTAGTTTACTTACTTTTAAGTCTTCTAGAATAAAAGCTATAGAACTATAATCTCTTTCATCATCTTTAAAACCAAGTTCTCTATTTGCTTCTATAGTATCAAAGCCATTGTCCTGTAAATAATAAGCATTGATTTTATTCACTAGTCCAATATTTCTTCCCTCTTGTCTATGATAGATGACAAGACCTCCATGATTTGCAATATATTCCAAAGAAAGATGAAGTTGATTGTTACAGTCACATTTTAGACTTCCAAGAGTATCTCCTGTTAGACATTCAGAATGAATTCTTACATTTGGAATATTCATCATAGAAAAATCTTTACTCATAATTGCTAGATGTTCTTGACAGCCATCTTTATAGGCTTTGACTTTAAACTTTCCATATTTTGTTGGTAAGTTTGCAGTTTTAGAAAAAGTCATTTATAATTTCCTTGTACTTTTAATACAAATGCGACTAAGTTGCATTTGATGTGAGAATAATAAGAGATAAGTACTTAAAGATTACTTATAGATGTATAATTTTTTTTAATTTTAAAATTAAAAATCATCTTAGTCTAAAAGTGTATAATCTCCTTTATTTTATAAAGGCTAAGAGATGATTAGTTATAAATTTATCATTACAGGTAAAGTGCAAGGTGTTTACTATAGAAAAAATGTAGAATCTAATGCACTTAAAGAAAGTTTTAGTGGATATGTAAAAAATTTACCTGATAAAAGTGTGGAAGCAGTTGTAACTTGCCATGAAACCAAATTGGAAAAATTTTTAGATATACTACAACAAGGTTCTCCAAGTAGTATTGTGGAAAATATAGAACAATCTATTTGTGATGAGGTTTTTAATGGTAAGTTTGAAATAAGATATTAAAACTTCACAAGATATAATATAAAAAATAAAGGATAAAATATGAAAAAAACAATGATAAGTATTGCAACAGTTTCATTACTTTTTTTAGGTTGTAGTGATAATACAAAAGAAGAAGTAAAAGAAACAACAAACAAAGCTATAGACAGTGTCGCTAACACAACAGAAAGTGTGAAAGAAGAAGCAACAAATATTGCTCAAAAAGTTTCTGATAAAACAACAGAAGTTGTACAAGAAGTGACAAAAAAGACAGAACCAATAGTTGAAGAGGTTACAACAAAAGTAAAAACAGTAGCAAAAGAAGTTACAACTAGTGTTGTAGAAGTAAAAGAGGATATCAAAGAAAAAATCCATACAGCAACAGCACCATCAATAGATGGAAAAGCACTATTTAAAGTGTGTGGATCATGTCATGGACAAAATGGTGAAAAAAAAGCATTAAATGCTTCAAAAGTAATACAGGGTTGGGATAAAGAAAAAGTAGAAATAGCACTAAAAGGATATAAAAATGGTACTTATGGTGGTGCAATGAAAGGTGTAATGCTAGGGCAAGTAAAAAATTTAGATGATGATAAAATATCGGCATTAGCATCATATATAGCAACTTTATAATATGAATCAAACAACGATAACTTTTATAAAATTAGGGGCTTTAATGATGGCTCTTAGTGTAGCTTTTGGTGCGTTTGGAGCACATGCTTTAAAAAATGTTTTAGATGAACATATGACAAAAGTGTATCATACAGCTGTAGAGTATCAGTTTTATCACTCGTTAGGGATGTTTGCTGTGGCATTTGTTTCTTCTATAAATGATGATAAAAAAGTAAAAATAGCTGGTTATCTTATGCTTTTAAGTACAGCTGTATTTTGTGGTAGTTTATATACTATGACAATAACTGAGCTTAAATGGTTAGGTGCAATTACACCAATTGGTGGAGTTGGTTTTATTGTATCTTGGATGATGTTATTGATTAGTTTCAATAATAAACCAAAATAAGTGTTTTTAAGATATAATTTCTTTATGAAAAAGATTAGAGAAGAACTTAGTAAATACCTTGTAATTGTGAAGAAAGAAAGCCATCATACTAGAACTATGGTGATTACTTTTAAAAAATTATTACATAAACAGCTAGGTGGAAAATCTAATCCCACCCAAGAAGAAGTAGAAGAGGCGATAAGACAGTTAAAGGATGTAGGAAAAATCACTGCACTTTTGCCACTTGTAGCACTTCCAGGTTCTATTTTAACCATACCTGTACTTATTAAAATTGGAAAATATTATAATATAGACATTCTTCCTAAAATAAAAAAGTAAAATAAATTTTGTTAAAAATTTTATTTTTACTTTTTCCTTTATTTCTCTTCGCTTCAAAACCACATTTATTACTTCTAAAAGAATATAAAGATCAAAATATCACAGGCTGGGTAATGAGTGAAAAACTTGATGGTATAAGAGCTTATTGGAATGGTAAAAGTTTAATTTCAAGAGGTGGAAATATTATCCATGCTCCTAAATGGTTCATTAAAGAGTATCCACCTTTTGAAATAGATGGAGAACTTTATACAAAAAGAAAAGATTTTGAAAATATTTCAAGTATTGTACGAGATAAAATACCATCTGACAAATGGAAAGAGATAAAGCACTATATCTTTGAAGTACCAAATACAAAAGGTAATTTATACGAAAGACTTTCAAAAGTAAAAAAGTATGAAAACAATCAGATAAAACTTATTCCTCAAATAGCTATAAAAAATAAAAAGCATTTAGAAAATTTTTTAAAAGAGATAGAATCAAAAGCTGGAGAGGGTGTTGTAGTAAGAGATCCAAATACACTATATATAAATAAAAGAACCTCAAAAGCACTTAAAGTAAAAACATTTCAAGATAGTGAATGTAAAATTATAGATTACACCCAAGGAAAAGGTAAATACAAAGGAGTTGTAGGTGCTATAGTATGTGAACTAAAAAATGGGACACAATTTAAAATAGGAAGTGGATTAGATAAAGAATTTAGAACAAATCCTCCATCAAAAGGGACACAAGTAACTTTTAAATATCAGGAGTTTACAAAATATGGGAAACCACGCTTTCCTGTATATCTGAGAATAAGAGATAATTGAATCCGTTAACTTTTTAAACCTTCTCTCATAGCTTCTACTAAGTTTTCATCAGCTTTAGTTTCTGTAAATAGTTCAAAAGCAATAACACCTTGATATAAAAGCATATCTTCCCCATCTTTAGATGCTATTTTAAACTCTTTTGTTTTTTGTAAGAAGGGTGTGATTTTTCCATAGATACAATCAATAGCGTATTTTGAATTCTTTAAAATATTTTCTAGTATTGGCAGTGGAGTAGGGTAGTTATCATCTTTGAGTCCTGCACTTGTAGAGTTTACTACTAAATCATAGCTTTCACATTTAAAATCACTCCAAGTAGAAACTTTGCAACCAAGTTCTTGAAAAAATTCTAGTCTTCCTGCACTTCTATTAATAACCGTTGTTTCTATACCAGCTTCATTAAAAGCTACTGCAATTGCACGAGCAGTTCCACCTGCACCTAAGATGATAGTTTTTTTTATCTCGCCAAACTCTTCTATAGCTTTCATAAATCCTGGAGCATCTGTATTGTAAGCTATTACTTTTCCATTCTCATTTATATAGGTGTTTACGGCACCTATTTTTTGTGCTAGTCCTCTTATTTCATCTGCATTTTGATATGCATACTCTTTATGAGGTACAGTGATATTTGCACCTTTTAGGTGCTTGTCTAAAAAAATTTGCTTAATAGTTGAGCCATCTTCAAGTTGCGTTTTATCATAAACTCCATCAAATTTAATATGTGAAAATCCAGTATTGTGCATTTGCGGTGATTTTGAATGTATTACAGGATTTCCAAATATTGTGAAATATTTCATTATTTTAGTCTTCCTAAAAGTAAGTTTGTCCAGTTTGTTTCTTTTTGTTTAGGAGTATTATCAATCTCTTCTGTAATAGCTTCTTTTTGATTTTCTTCTGTTACTACTTCTGTAATACCTTCAATATTACCAATCTCTTCTTCAATATTTTGATTGTTATTATAATTCGTATTTGTATGATTGTCTTCTTCATATGAATCTGTTTTTTTGGTTTTTACTTCATCATTTTCTAAACTTTTCATAAGATCTTCTCTATACATCATAACAAATTTTTGAAAGATACCATAACTTACATATTTGTCATATTTTCCAGGATATTTAAGAAATTTATTTTCTATGAGATTATTATAAAGAATTGTTACATTGTACTCATCATTGTAGTATTCTGCTATGACATGAGCATCTCTTACAAGAATATTGAGTGATACAAATTCTGTGTATTCATCAGGAAAAAGTTTTGTGAGTATTCTTGTATAGTTTCGTTTTTGAAATTCTAAACCTTCTAAATCTTTAAGCATCTCTATTTGTTTTTGCAAAGGGACTAACTCTTCTAACCATTCTAGTATTTTATCTTTATGGTTATTTACAACAGCCTCAAATGAGCCTTTTCCTGTGTACGAATAAGTGTTGTTTTTGATTTGGTTACTGATAGTCGAAAGCTTTTTCATAGTTCACCTTTAATAACTTTTTTTTAAATTATACCACATTTAACTCAAAACTTCTTTAATAGTTCTCATATAGTTTTTAATAATTCTTTAGATATAATGTTTGGATAATCATAAAAAGGGTATAAGTGAATAACAAAAATAAATTTATTACTTTAACATTAGATACAAATTGTTTGGAAAATTTAACATCATTAGGTTTTCATCATATGACGCCGATTCAAGAAAAAAGTTTGCCATATATTTTGGATAAAAAAGATGTAATAGCAAAAGCAAAAACTGGAAGTGGAAAAACAGTATCTTTTGGTTTGGGTATATTAAACAATCTTGATAGTAAAAATTTTAGAATACAATCTTTAGTACTTTGCCCTACAAGAGAGTTAGCCACTCAAGTTGCCAAAACACTTAAAGATTTAGCAAGATATAAACACAACATCAAAATACTAACTCTAACAGGTGGAGTACCTTACAAACCGCAAGTACATTCACTTTCTCATCAGGCTCATATCATAGTAGGAACACCAGGAAGAGTTTTAAAACATTTAAGTGAAGATAATTTTTCTTGTGACTCTATCAATACACTTGTATTAGATGAAGCGGACAGAATGTTGGATATGGGATTTAGTGAAGATATAAATCTTATTATAGATTATCTTCCCAAACAGCGGCAAACGATGCTTTTTTCTGCAACATATCCAGATACTATAGAAGA
The DNA here is from genome assembly GCA_963667095.1 of Arcobacteraceae bacterium. Classification (GTDB taxonomy): domain Bacteria; phylum Campylobacterota; class Campylobacteria; order Campylobacterales; family Arcobacteraceae; genus JAIOSF01. The sequence goes on from OY762960.1 coordinate 1,631,884, forward strand.
ACTTTCAAAAACTATTTTACAACAGCCAATGAAAGTGGAAGTAGAATCAACACACTCAACTGACTCTATCACTCAAAAATTTTATGAGGCAAATCCTTCTCAAAAAACAAGTTTAATATTAAAACTCTTTAAACCTACACAAAAAAGTGTTATCATTTTTTGTAATACAAAAATCCAATGTGATGAACTAGCAGACAGTTTAGAACAGTATGATATGGAACCTCTTGTACTGCATAGTGATATGGAACAAAAATATAGAGATGAAACTTTGATTATGTTTGCAAACAAAAGTTATCCAGTCCTTATTGCTACTGATGTTGCTTCAAGAGGACTTGATATTGAAGATGTAGATATGGTGATAAACTATGATTTACCAAATGATTTTGAAGTATATACACATAGAATCGGTAGAACAGCCCGAGCTGGAAAAGATGGGGTTGCTATAAGTTTTGTAGATGATTTAGAAAAATTTGAAGAGTTAAAAGATTTTTTTAATATAGAGTATGACCTTTTAAATACACAAGAATTACAAAAACAAGATGATGTGATACTAGGATATGATTACTCAACTTTATATATAAATGGTGGGAAAAGACACAAGCTAAGAGCTGGAGATATTTTAGGTGCTTTAACAGCTGGAATAGGCTTAGATAAAAATGATATAGGGAAAATAGATATCTTGCCAACTTGTTCTTATGTAGCAATCAAAAATGCAAGTTATCAAAAAGCATTTGATGGACTAAACTCTAATAAAATGAAAAATAGATATTTCAAAATTTATAAGCGATAGTTAGTTTAGTAGAGTGTATCCATATCTATACTAGCATAGCTACTTTTGATACTATGCAGTAAGCTTATTAGTCTTACTGGATTTTGTGAGCGGAGTAGTAATTCATATCTATATTTATTTGCAACTTTAAAGACACTACTTTCTCCAAATCCTATAAGCTCCACATCCTTTTGATTTGAAAAAAATTGCGCATATTTATCTAACTCTTGTTTTGCTAAAATATGGTTTGTATGACTAAAGACTACACGGGAGAGTTTAAGGAATGGTGGATATAAATCAACTCTTTGTTTGAGCTCATCTTTTAAAAAATCTTCATAATCATTTATTTGTAGATAGTTATTAAAAAAATCTTCATTTTTTGTTTGGATTAACACTTCACCAAAACCTTTTCTACCACTTCGTCCAGCTATTTGTATCAAAAGAGAGAGAGCTTTTTCTCGTACTTTATAGCTTGTCATATTTAAAACTGAATCAATCCCTAATACGACAGCAAGTTTCACATTATGGTAGTCATGACCTTTTGAGAGCATTTGTGTTCCTACTAGAATATCTATTTTATTTTCATTGAAATCTTTAATTACTCTTTTGAGTTCTTTGTTTGTTTTGATACTATCTCTATCAAATTTTTCCACTACTTTATCTTTAAAAACCTTTTGTAACTCTTCAACAACTTGTGCAGTTCCTAGACGAAAACTTTCAATTGTTCCTGTTTTACAATGTGGACAAAACTTATCTATAGGCTGTGTGTAGTTACAGTAGTGACATTGTAAAGCGTTGTTGTTTTTATGAAGACTTAAACTAACAGAACAAAATGGACACTCTATAGACTTTCCACAATCCGTACATATTTGGTATTTAAAATTTGCACGCGTAGGAAGAAAAACTATCACTTGATTTTGATTTTCAAGCGTTTGTGATATTTTTTCTATAATCGCTGGGGAAAGTTCCAAGTTTGAGTTTATAAATGAGATCTGTTTTTCTGATTTGAAAAAAGTCTCTTTGATTCTTATATATGGGATTTTATGAAAACTACTTAAACTGGGTGTTGCACTTCCAAGTATCACTTGTATATCAAATTTTTTTCCCATATAAATAGATAAATCTTTGATATTCACTCGTGGTTTTTGGTCTGATTTATAAGAATCATCATGCTCTTCATCAACGATAATAAGCCCCAAGTTTTCATAAGGTAAAAACAGTGCAGATCTAGCACCTGCTATGATTTTGACTTTTCCAGAGAGCAAGTTATCACAAATAGTTTCTTTTGTTTTTTTCTGTATTTTTGAGTGCCAAATTGCAATACTCTCTTTAAATACTTTTTTAAGTCGTATTTCCATTTGAGGACTGAGTGAAATTTCTGGAAGTAAAAGTAGCGCTTGTTTATTTTGAGCGATTATATTCTCTATTGCTTTAATATATATCTCTGTTTTTCCACTTCCTGTATTTGCAAAAAGTAAACTTGTTGAGTTTTCTTGTGTAAAATTATACGCTTTTTGTTGTTCTTTTGAAAGTTCTATATCACACTGTATCTCTGGGTTTTCTTCAACTTTTTCAATATGATAAAAAGGTGTATAAACACTCAACGCTTCACCCAAACTACACACATAATATTTAGAAACAAAAGAAGCTGTTTGTAACATCATCTCATTATAGTAAGAGTCTAGAATATTTGTAATATTAACACATTTAAAAGAAGGTTTTTCTACTTTTTTTACTACAACACCAGAGGATAGTTTTGCTCTGTTTCGCAAAGACACCTCTACAAGTGTTCCTATTTGTATCTCATTTTGATGTTGAAAGGTGAGTGGTTCTAAAGGGGATTTTAGAAGTGCTATCTCATAGTAGTTCATTATTGTGTTAACTCTTGGCAAAAGAGATTATCTTCATCACATTCAAAACTATAATCATCATTATCATAAATAAACTCTACACTATTTCCATTTTCTATATATACTTTATAGCTTGTAGCTGATATTTTACTCCATGAGCCTATTTTTGGCTGTAGTGAAGCTTGGATTGGAGTTTGTAATATTTTGTTAAAAAGTTCTTCTTCATTATCTTCAAGAGTTTCTAAATCGTTTGTTGTCCCTTTGAGTATCATTTTATTTTTATACTTATTGATAGCTTCTCTAATAAGAAGAATGTCACTTTTGATTTTACTTATATTTGCACTTTGTAAAGTGTCATTCATCTTTGGAACTGCTACAACTAAAATGATAGCAATAACAGCTATGACAAAGATTAGTTCTATAAGTGAAAAAGATTTTTTCATCAATTGATTCACTTGATATAGTTTTCTTTTTTATCAGTGGTATCTAGTTCTTGACCAATCTCTTTGTATCTATTAAAATAATATTGTACAAAGTTGTCAATATTTACATCACTTGAAGTGAAGTATTTTTCTTTTTTGACAGCATATTCTTTTAAAAATAGAGTTGCATCTTTCTTAGCAAGATAATGTAATGCTAATTTTTTATAAGTATTGATATACCATTGTTTTAAGGCAGTTAAATTTACCTCTTCTAAATTGATAGTAAGTTTTGAATTTGTCTCATCCCACACTAAAGTTTGTGTTTCAAAAAGCCCAAAAAGATGAATGAGTCCTTCACAATAGTATGGCTGTACTTCATCAACTTCCATCCAACCTATAAGTGAAATAGCTCTTTTAACTGTATCTGCTATAACAAACTCTTCAAGTTTTTTTTCATCACTTTGTTTATCCATAAAAAAACTTACCAAACCACCAGTTGTAGCTTTGAACTCTTCTATGTTTTTAAAGTTACCTGTTTTGTTCATAACTGATTCTGTTTCATCGTCACACCATAAAATATGTCCAAACTCATGTCCAATAGTCGTAATATCATACACTTGATGCCACTTTTTATCTTCTTGAAATAAGAAAGTTCGCTCTTTTGTTAAAAACTCTTGCCCTAATATTTCTTGTGAAAGGCGTAAAAATGGTTTTGCTCGTTGCCCCTGAAGTATCTCATCACTAAAAGCAAATATCTTTTTTCCCTCTTTTGCAGATACGATTTCATCATTTGGTACAACTTGTGCTGAAAAAAGTCCATTAAATTCTGCACCAAAAAATAGCGCTGGTCTTCCAAGATAAAGTTGTACTTTATCTAAACTTTTCAGCGAGAAATCATAAATATTTTTTTCTTCATTGTTTTGTTGAATAGTTTCAAAAAGCTCCGCAAACATCGCTTTGATTTTTTCTACTCTTTGGTTGTTATTAGCAATTGTTGGATTTACTAGTCGTATATCCCATTCTAAAGCCACAGCTTTTCTAAAATGATCTTCATAGTATTCAAGTGGATGACCTATTTGAATTGGAGTTGTTATTTTCATCCATGCTGTATCTACATCAGCCCATTTAGAAACTAACATCTCTGTTCTTTTTTCACTAAAAGCTGTGATGATTGCTTGAAGATAGTGGATATATTCCCATTTTTGATTATAAACTTCATCTTCAAGTTCTATTAAGGCATCTACAAACTCTTCAAGTGCATCAATAACTGCTGTTACCTCTTTTTTAAAAGCAGTTATATACGCAGCACTTTTATAAGTGTCATCTTCTTTTATAAGCATCGAGTAACTTCTATCTGCTATTAACCCCTCATGTCCTGTGTCAAATAAATTATTTGCTTCAAGAAAGTTTATAACTTTTTCATCATCATTATTAAATTTTTCAAGGAGTTCTTTATTTACTCCATTGATAATAAGTTTTGTCCAAGACGATTGCCAAACTGACATAGCAATACCTACACTATATACACCTTTAAAAACTTCTTGATAAAAAGGTGTTAAAAGATTTTCTTTTGAGATAAATTCTAATCGTTTATGTTGTATATCTAGCCAAAACTCTTTGACAAACTGATACGCTTGTTCTTGCAGGTCTATAATTTGATTGTCATCATATCCAGCTTTTTTTAATACTTGTACTAAACTGTCATCTCGCAAATTTACAAGTCGTGTAAGTAAGGCTAGTTTTAAATCATCATTAAGTGTAAGATTTAAAGAGTTAGCAAATGTTTTAATAATCTCTAATTTCTCATCTTCATTGTTTTCCAAATATTCATAAAGTTTGTTTATATTATCTTTTTGTGAATTGATAAAATTATATAGTTTTTGTATATCTTCTAAAAATTGTTCTTGTGTCATTCTTAATACCTTTTGGGTTTGAATTTTATTTTATCATACCAAAATATATATGAAAAATATATAATTTAAGCTTTATTTTATTATAAATTAGAGATAATTCCGTCTCTAAAATATGGAGTCATAGCAAAACGGCTAATGTACAGGATTGCAAATCCTTGAGGTCTCGGTTCGAATCCGAGTGACTCCTCCAAATCAATTTAATAATTCATAATACAATTTATTCTCAATACATTTATTTTTCCTTAACTAAAGAATACTTTTGCTATCTTTCCTTATAACGCTGTAAGTTCAGATAGAATAATTGAGTTTACTTAAAAATAATATAAGAGGGAAAAGTTATGAAAAATATTTTAATCTTATTTTTACTATTTAATAGTTTAGTTTTTGCAGAAAATAAAGGTGAAACAGTTTATCAAGTATCAACTATAGATGCATTACTTGCAGGATATTATGATGGAAATAAAACTGTAGAAGATATAAAAGAAAATGGTGATTTTGGTCTTGGCACATTTAATGGTATTGATGGAGAGATGATAGTATTAAATGGTAGCGTATATCAAGTAAAATCCACAGGAAAAATTTTAGAGGCAAAAGATAATATAGGAGTACCTTTTGCTACTGTTCATTTTTTTAAATCTGATATTGATGATACTTTACAAAATATAACTTCATATAAGGATTTACAAAACAAATTAAATAGTTATAAAGAGTGTAAAAATTATCCTTGTGGGTTTAAAATAGAAGGCACTTTCAGTTACATAAAAACAAGAAGTGAACCAAAAGCATCAAAACCATATCTACCTTTAGCTAAACATATTGGTGATAATCAAACTTTTTTTGAAACAAATAATGTTCAAGGTATTTTAATAGGTTATTATCTTCCTAAATATTTCGCGAAATTGAATGTACCAGGATATCATTTTCATTTTTTAAGTGATGATAAAAAGTTTGGAGGACATGTTTTATCTGTAGCTGTTAAAAATACACAATTATATATAGATAAACTTTATAATGTAAAACTAGCATTATTAAAAACAAAAGAGTTTGAAAAAGCTACCTTACAAGTTGCTGATGGTGATCTTGAAAAAGTTGAAAAAGATATTCCAAAAGAAAAATAAGAAGAATATAGTTTATATATAATTCAAAAGTTTCGCTATACTTCCAAAAAATCAATTATTAAAGTAGTCATATGAATCTTTTATCAAAAAATAGTTCTCTTGAAGAATCAATAACAAAAATGAAAGCAGTATTAGCAGATGTTGGTTCACAAACCACTTTTTGTGTTGAGAAACATCCTTTAAAAAACTGTTATTCTGTAAATCTGACTTTCGATGATGCACCACAACATATATTCACAAATGGAAAAGGCATCGTTTCACAGGCGAGTACTGCTAGTGCTTTAGGTGAGTATATTGAAAGGTTGCAAACAAACAATTTTTTTACAGAATTTTATTTGCCAAATCAAAAATATTATCCAGATGAAAAAGCTTTTTCATTTGATGAGTCTTTTTTAGATAAAAATTTACAAAGTTTTTATGACCCTCACAATGAACTAACACCAGAAGATTTTATAGATTATAATAGTGATTATGAAGATAAAATAGTATCGCTTCCTTTTATAAATATCTCAAATAATACAACAGCATATATCCCTATAAACATCTTAAATAATCTTTATGGTAGTAATGGACTTGCAACTGGAAATACACCAAAAGAAGCACAAGTACAAGCTTTAAGTGAGATATTTGAAAGATATGTAAAAATTCAAATTATAAAAAACGGCTACTCTTTACCAAAGTTTCCAAATCATATCATAGAGTCTTATGAAAGATTATATAATGATATTCAAGAGTTACGAAACTTGGGATATATCGTAGAAGTACTTGATGCATCATTAGGAGGAGAGTTTCCAGTAACAGCAATCTCACTTATAAATCCAAAAAATTCTACACTGTTTGTATCGTTTGGTTCTCATCCTATTTTGGAGGTTTCATTAGAGCGCACTATGACTGAACTTATGCAAGGGAGAGACTTAAGCAATTTAGATAGTTTTGAAACACCTACTTTTGATATGAGTTTAGTAGCTGATAATTTTAATATAGAATCACACTTTATAGATTCAAATGGAAAATTAGGATTTAGTTTTCTAAATGCGAAAAGTAGTTTTGAATATTCAAATTGGAACTATAAGGGGATAAATACAGATAATGAATATGAGTTTTTAGTTGATATTACAAAAAAACTCAAAAAAGATATTTATATAAGAGAGTATAACTATCTTGGATTTTATTCTTGTCAGATTATTGTACCAAGTATATCTGAAGTTTATCCAGTTGAAGATATGATTTATAACAATACAAATAAAGGGAAGTTCATTCGAGATATGATTTTGAATTTTACAGAGTATGACCCAGAAGATATACTTGAAATTGTTGAAGAGTTAGATAATACTTTAAATATAGAAAAACATATAGGGGTAATTTTCAAAAACAATTTTACAATGCTTGAATTCAAAGCACAGTTATATATAATGAGTGGAAACTTTCAAGATGCTATTGGGTTATTAGAAACTTCAACCCAACCATTAGGATATATTGTGGCACAGCTTTGTCGTATATATGAAGATGAATTGGTATGGGAAGAGTATGAAAAAGCTTTATATGATATTTTTTCAAAGGAAAAAGTTGATGCTGCAATAGCTATTTTTAATGGAGATAGCTATTTTATAGATATTACATTTCATGATGATTATAATGGTATTCTAAATCTTTATGAGAAATTAGATAATAAGAAGGTTAATTGTTATTTATAAAATTTATTTTGCTGTAATAAACAACTAGATACAATCAGGTTATGGAAATAAATCAAATACTAGATAAATACCTTCATCACAATAGATTGGCAGATATAATATGTAAGTATCAGTTATATTATCAAATAGGTCTTGGTAATGTTGCTTTAGAGTCACTACAAGATTTACAAGATACTGTTCAAAAAATTGATCAGTTAGATCTACAGGTGACATCTGAAATCATTATTGATTCATTGTGTGAAATAATTGATTCACATAAAAGTGAAGCTGATTTTGATTTACAATTTGAGTATTATTTGCGCTCTAAAGCTTTGACTCATATGGTAAATGACTTTATATTAGCAGATAAAGAACTTATCAATCCAAAGCCATTTCAAGATATGCTTTATGAAAAGATAGAAGAAGACACTTTTTTTACAAAAGCTATGCAAGTACAGTTTGATGCTGATTATAAGGTGATATTGCCATCTATTGCATTAACAATTACAGAAGATATAGCAAAAGATGTTAAGCTCATAGTGCAAGATATGTTAAACACAAATAACATAAATAAATCATAGAAGAAAAGATTAAGTTATAGTTTAATATAATTTTAATATTAAAAAATGCTGGTATTAAAAAATTTATCTTTTAATCTCACATAAACTTAGCCACTATTTAAGCATATTGGTAAGCTATTCTAAACAAACTCAAAAGGCAACATAACTTAATGGAAGAAACAAATCAACCAGAAAATAACCCAACAGAAGAAACAAAAAAGAAACCTACAAGAAAAAACAACTCATCAAAAAAATCAAGAACACATGTACCAGTAAAAGGTTTAACAATAGAAATCTTGAGAGAAAAAACAACTGATGAACTTATTCAAAGTGCTAGAGAACTTGAGATAGAGAATCCACAAGAATATCAAAGACAAGACTTGATCTTTGCAATCCTTGAATCTCAAACAGAACAAGGTGGATACATCCTTTTTACAGGTATCTTAGATATAAAAGAAGCTGGTTTTGGATTTTTAAGACCACTTGATGGAAAGTTTAGTGATACATACAGTGACTCTTATGTGAGTGCTACACAAATTAAAAGATTCGCACTAAGAAGTGGAGATATAGTATCTGGACAGGTGAGACCACCAAGTAAAGAGAGTGAAAAGTATTATGCACTTTTAAAAATAGAAGCTATAAACTATCTTCCCGTAAACCAATCAAAAAACAGACCACTTTTTGATAACCTTACGCCATTATATTCAACTGAAAAATTTCAATTTGAATATAATCCTGAAAAACTTACAGGTCGTGTTATGGATATGTTTGCTCCTATGGGAAAAGGACAAAGAGGGCTTATCGTAGCACAACCAAAATCTGGTAAAACAGAATTACTAAAAGAACTTGCTCATGGTATAACAGCAAATCATCCTGATACAACTTTAATGGTATTACTTATTGATGAAAGACCAGAAGAGGTTACAGATATGCAAAGAAGTGTAAAAGGTGAAGTGTATAGTTCAACTTTTGACCTGCCTGCACAAAATCATATCAAAGTGGCAGAAATGGTTATCAATAAAGCAAAAAGAGAAGTAGAGATGGGAAAAGATGTAGTAATCCTTCTTGACTCAATCACAAGATTAGCACGAGCTTATAATACTGTAACTCCAAGTTCAGGAAAAGTACTTTCAGGTGGAGTTGATGCGAATGCACTTCATAAACCAAAAAGATTTTTTGGAGCTGCTAGAAATATAGAAGAGGGTGGTAGTTTAACAATTATTGCAACAACTCTAGTAGAAACAGGTTCAAAAATGGATGAGGTTATTTTTGAAGAGTTTAAAGGTACAGGAAACTCAGAAGTTGTTTTAAGTAGAAAAGCAGCAGAGAGAAGAGTTTATCCAGCAGTTGATGTTGTTAAATCAGGAACAAGAAAAGAAGAGTTGTTACTTCACCCAGATGAACTACAAAAAATATGGATACTTAGAAATGCTATGGCTGAGATGGATGAGGTTGAATCACTGAAATTCCTTTATAAAAAGATGAAAGAAACAAAGTCAAACGCTGAATTTCTTATCTCGATGAATGGTTAAGAGTTTATATGAAATTTAATAATCTTTCACATGATGAAAAACAAGAGATACAAAAAAAAGTTTTAGAAGTACTTGAAGTAGTTGGTGGGAAAAATCACTTCCTAGGACTTATAGAAGATATAAAAAATTCTTCTCAACACCCATTGATGAATAAAACGGGTAAATACCATTTCCCAAATGGAACAATTACTTGGGGAAAACAAATATTTAAAGAAAAAGTAGTAGCTTTAAAAAATATGTTTATACAACATAGTGAAGATAATATACTTGCTATTCAAAATGAAAAACTACAAAAAGAGATACAAAATAGTATAAAAACACTGGGTAAACTTAACTTTATAATCGAAACAAAAGATGGACAAAAGTTTGAATTTCAACCATTTGTAACAATCAATGAAACAAATGTAGAAGTGAACCCTATCTTTCAAGTACTGTTTTTTGATAGTATTAATAATACAAAAAGAATTTTAGATTACAAATAGGAGTTTCTTTATATGAGAGCAGCTGTATTTGATAGTGGAGTTGGTGGTTTAACTGTTGTAAAATCATTACTTGAAAATAAACTTTTTGAAGAGATTATCTATTTTGGAGATACAGCACGAGTACCTTATGGGGTAAAAGATAAAAATACTATAGTAAGATATTCTCTAGAAGCATTGGAGTTTTTTAAAAACTTTGATGTAGATATTCTAATAGTTGCTTGTAATAGTGTAAGTGCATATGCATTAGAGGAACTTCGAGCAAATACTTCTATACCTGTAATTGGTGTAATTGAGTCTGGTGTAAAAGCATTAGAAAACAAAATTTCGTCAAAAGATTCAAATATTTTAGTAATAGGAACAAATGCAACAATTAGTTCAAGTAAATATGAATTGGCATTAAAAACACAAGAATATAAAAATATCACTTCAATAGCAACAGGACTTTTTGTACCGATAGTAGAAGAGGGAATTTATACAGGTGAGATTTTAAACTCTACTATGAAACACTATTTTCAAGAGTTGAAAAATATAGATGCTGTTATTTTAGGATGTACACATTTCCCATTAATTGAAAATGAAATTTCAACTTATTTAAATGGTGCAGTTACAATACATAGTGGTGATGCAATTGTAGATTTTTTAAAGTTAGAGTATAATTGTATTAACAAATTTGAAAACACAAATATTAAGTTTTTTGCTTCTGAAAATCCAGATAACTTAAAAAATGTTGCAAAAAACTGGCTAAAAGGTTTATTATAAATGGATAATCAAATGACAAAACAAAGACAAGTATTAGCATTAAAATATAGACCTAAAAGATTTGAAGATTTAATTGGGCAAGATACTATATCAACTACACTAGCACTAGCACTTGATACAAATAGATTGTCACATGCTTATCTTTTAAGTGGACTTAGAGGAAGTGGGAAAACAAGTACAGCTAGAATAATGGCAAAAGCTTTAGTGTGTGAAAATGCACCTACTTCAAAACCTTGTGAAGTATGTCAAGGTTGTAATAGTGCCAATGAAAATAGACATCTTGATATTATAGAGATGGATGCTGCATCAAATCGTGGAATTGATGATATAAAAGAGCTTATAGAACATACAAAATATAAGCCTACAAGTGCAAAATATAAAGTATTTATTATAGATGAAGTTCATATGCTCACTACACAAGCATTTAATGCACTGTTAAAAACACTAGAAGAGCCACCTGATTTTGTGAAGTTTATTTTAGCAACTACAGATCCTTTAAAATTACCTGCAACTATTTTGAGTCGAACACAACATTTCAGATTTAAAAGAATAGCTGATAAAAATATCATACATCATTTGAGCCATATATTAAATATTGAGAATATTCGATATGAAGAGGCAGCTTTAGAGATACTTACAAGAGCAGGGCAAGGAAGTTTAAGAGACACATTAACTTTACTTGACCAAGCCATAATTTACTCAAAAAGTATTATCACTGTAGCTACAGTTACTGATATGCTAGGTATGATTGACCCAGTATTTATGGATAATTTATTTGAGACTATTTTAAAAAAAGGTGATATAAGACCTATTATTGAATCTCTTGAAAGCTATGAAGTGGGACAAGTATTAGATGAAATTAGTATTTATTTAAAACAAAAAATGCTTTTAAATGATATAAAATTTGATATATATGTATATGATAGATTTTTTAAAATACTAGCAGATTCAAAACAGTTGCTAAGTATGAATAGTGATGGAGGTTTTGTCTTAATCTTAACATTATCAAAAATGCTTGAAGCAGTCAATGTAAAAACGATTGATGAAGTGATAAAACAAGTTCAAAACAATGAAATAGAAATACCAAAACAAACAATACAAGAAGTTGAAAAAGTAAATATTACTCAAAATTCAGAAAGTACAATTGTAGAAAATATTCCTACTCAAACTATAGTAGAACAACAAACTGTAGAAGAATCAGCAATTATCGAAACAGAAGCAGAACAATTATTTAAAAAGCTAATTGAAAATATTTATAAAAAAAGTTATGAACTAGGGGAATGTTTTGAAAAAAGCTTTACATATTCTTCTTATGATAATAATATCTTAAAAATAAACAGTGTAGCTCAAGGTGATTGTAAAACATTACTATATAAAAATTTTGCACATATTAAAATTTTTGTTGCTGAAGTTTTTGGTGACGAAACTGAATTAGAATTTGAAAAGATAAAAAAAGAACCAACAAAGGAAGAAGCCCGGATAATTCAGCCTTCTACTAATTCGCAAGTAGGTTCTATGATAGAAGATATTGAACTACATGAAGATACACCTTCAAGTTGTGTTGCAAGTATGAGTGCTATGAAAGAACCAAATTTATCTCAAGTAGAGTTAAATATAGATGATGTATTAAACTCAAAAATGGCAAATACAGCCATACAACTTTTCCAACCAAGAAATCCTCCAAAAATTAAAAGTAAGCTCTAACCCATAACAAAGCCAGTAAAAATGGGCTTTGGCTTAATTTTCTAAATTTCAAAAAAAAAGAATTTAAAAATTTCAGCGGCACTTAAGCTGTAGGTCTTGACAAAGTTAAAAAATTTTATTATAATTCGCGTCCAATTAAAGTAAGACACTTTAACAAACGAGTTTAAACGGGTTGTTTAAATGAGGCTAGAGTTAAAGAGAGAAGATTTTAAAAGTGGAAAGTTCTTTAAAAAAATTAATGTTAATAAATAAAATCAAGTTTATATTAAATTACTGAGAAGTAATCTTTATAAACTAGATACAAGAAGAGTTAATTATAGAGTAATTTATAATTAATAAACTTCGTCTATAAACTTAGAGTTTTAGTTTTAAAACTAAAAAACTAATAAAATTGAATCAAATTATTGATTCAGTGATTTTTAGGTAAAAACTTAAAAGTCAAGATTAAACAATTCAATATATAGAGATATATATTTTTATGGAGAGTTTGATCCTGGCTCAGAGTGAACGCTGGCGGCGTGCCTAACACATGCAAGTCGAACGAGAACGGATTTTAGTTTACTAAAATTGTCAGCTAAGTGGCGCACGGGTGAGTAATATATAGTTAACCTGCCCCAAAGAAGAGAATAATTGATGGAAACGTCTTGTAACTCTCTATATGCCTTTATCACATAAGTGAGCAAGGGAAACATTTATGGCTTTGGGATGGGACTGTACGGTATCAGTTAGTTGGTAAGGTAATGGCTTACCAAGACTATGACGCCTAACTGGTTTGAGAGGATGATCAGTCACACTGGAACTGAGACACGGTCCAGACTCCTACGGGAGGCAGCAGTGGGGAATATTGCACAATGGAGGAAACTCTGATGCAGCAACGCCGCGTGGAGGATGACACATTTCGGTGCGTAAACTCCTTTTATATGAGAAGATAATGACGGTATCATATGAATAAGCACCGGCTAACTCCGTGCCAGCAGCCGCGGTAATACGGGGGGTGCAAGCGTTACTCGGAATCACTGGGCGTAAAGAGCATGTAGGCTGATAGATAAGTTGGAAGTGAAATCCTATGGCTTAACCATAGAACTGCTTCCAAAACTGTCTGTCTAGAATATGGGAGAGGTAGATGGAATTTCTGGTGTAGGGGTAAAATCCGTAGAGATCAGAAGGAATACCGATTGCGAAGGCGATCTACTGGAACATTATTGACGCTGAGATGCGAAAGCGTGGGGAGCAAACAGGATTAGATACCCTGGTAGTCCACGCCCTAAACGATGCACACTAGTTGTTGCTATGCTAGACATAGCAGTAATGCAGTTAACACAGTAAGTGTGCCGCCTGGGGAGTACGGTCGCAAGATTAAAACTCAAAGGAATAGACGGGGACCCGCACAAGCGGTGGAGCATGTGGTTTAATTCGACGATACGCGAAGAACCTTACCTGGCCTTGACATAGAAAGAACTTACTAGAGATAGTTTGGTGCTAGCTTGCTAGAACTTTCATACAGGTGCTGCACGGCTGTCGTCAGCTCGTGTCGTGAGATGTTGGGTTAAGTCCCGCAACGAGCGCAACCCTCGTGTTTAGTTACTAACAGTTCGGCTGAGGACTCTAGACAGACTGCCTCCGTAAGGAGGAGGAAGGTGAGGACGACGTCAAGTCATCATGGCCCTTACGGCCAGGGCTACACACGTGCTACAATGGGGCATACAAAGAGCAGCAATACGGTGACGTGGAGCAAATCTCATAAAATGCCTCCCAGTTCGGATAGTAGTCTGCAACTCGACTACTTGAAGTTGGAATCGCTAGTAATCGTAGATCAGCAATGCTACGGTGAATACGTTCCCGGGTCTTGTACTCACCGCCCGTCACACCATGGGAGTTGATTTCATTCGAAGCGGGGATGCTAAAATAGCTACCTTCCACAGTGGAATTAGCGACTAGGGTGAAGTCGTAACAAGGTAACCGTAGGAGAACCTGCGGTTGGATCACCTCCTTTCAAAGAAATAACTTTTAGATTCGTTTCTAAAAGTTCAATGAATAAACACTATATATTAAGATATAGTAAATAGATGTAAAAATAGTACAACATCGAGACGAAAGTTCTTTTATCTCAAAAAGACTTCTTGTTATCTAGTTTATAAAGATTATATGAATAATCTAAAAGAACAATTATTTATTAACAAATATGTTAACACATATTCAATACATGGGCCTATAGCTCAGCTGGCTAGAGCGCTCGACTGATAATCGTGAGGTCCCAGGTTCAAGTCCTGGTAGGCCCACCATGGGGAATTAGCTCAGCTGGGAGAGCGCCTGCCTTGCACGTAGGAGGTCAGCGGTTCGATCCCGCTATTCTCCACCATGTTATCAAAAAGTTAAATATAAGTCTTAAATGTAAGATTTATATTTGATTTTTCGGAATCAAATAAGTTATTTAAAAACATACTGTTAAAGTCTTTATTTTTCTAAAGAAAATAAAAATACAATTTTAAATATTATTTTATTAAATTACATTTAATAAGATAGTAGCTAAAGAATAATCATAACAAAGCAAAAAAGAACTGTATGAGATATTTATATCAAATACAAATTCTTCTTTAATTTATCAAATAAGCTATTAAGGGCTAATGGTGGATGCCTAGACTATAAGAGGCGATGAAGGACGTACTAGACTGCGATAAGCTACGGGGAACTGTCAAGAAGTTTTGATCCGTAGATTTCCGAATGGGACAACCCAGCATACATTGTATGTTACTACTACGGTAGGGCGAACCAAGGGAAGTGAAACATCTCAGTACCTTGAGGAAAAGAAATCAATTGAGATTCTGTTAGTAGCGGCGAGCGAAAACGGATTAGAGCGCTAAGTGATAATATATTAGATAGTAGAAGTAGTTGGAATGCTACGTCATAGAGAGTGAAAGCCTCGTATACGAAATCTTTTATATGGTACTAAACTTAGGAACGAGTAGGTCGGAACACGTGATATTTTGACTGAATATGGGGGGACCACCCTCCAACTCTAAATACTACTTATAGATCGATAGTGCACAAGTACCGTGAGGGAAAGGTGAAAAGTACCCCAGTGAGGGGAGTGAAATAGAACCTGAAACCATTAGCTTACAATCATTCGGAGCCCTATGTCTTGTACAGGGTGACGGACTGCCTTTTGCATAATGAGCCTGCGAGTTGTGGTATCTAGCAAGGTTAAGCCAAGTGCGGAGCCGTAGCGAAAGCGAGTGTTAATAGCGCGACTTAGTTAGATGCTGCAGACCCGAAACGAAGTGATCTATCCATGAGCAGGTTGAAGCTGGTGTAAGAGCCAGTGGAGGACCGAACCCGCAGGCGTTGAAAAGTCTTGGGATGACTTGTGGATAGGGGTGAAAGGCCAATCAAACTTCGTGATAGCTGGTTCTCTCCGAAATATATTTAGGTATAGCGTCATGTTATTAGCATATAGGGGTAGAGCACTGACTGGGCTAGGGCTGCTTACCGCGGTACCAAACCCTATCAAACTTCGAATACTATATGTGGAATCATGGCAGTCAGGCGTAGGGTGATAAAATCCTATGTCGAGAGGGGAACAACCCAGACTACCAGCTAAGGTCCCTAAGTCATACTTAAGTGGAAAACGATGTGGAGTTACTGTGACAACCAGGAAGTTGGCTTAGAAGCAGCCATCTTTTAAAGAAAGCGTAACAGCTCACTGGTCTAGTGATTCTGCGCGGAAAATATAACGGGGCTAAAGTATGCACCGAAGCTGTAGATTCAATTTATTGAGTGGTAGGAGAGCGTTCTTGTCAGCGTTGAAGCTGTACCGGTAAGGAGCAGTGGAGCGGCAAGAAGTGAGCATGCAGGCATGAGTAGCGATAATTAAAGTGAGAATCTTTAACGCCGAAAACCCAAGGTTTCCTACGCGATGCTCGTCATCGTAGGGTTAGTCGGGTCCTAAGTCGAGTCCGAAAGGGGTAGACGATGGCAAATAGGTTAATATTCCTATACTTATAATAGAGCGTGATGTGGGGACGCATAGAGTTAATCGAGCTGGCTGATGGAATAGCTGGTCGAAGGATGTAGGTAGTATAGTAGGCAAATCCGCTATACACGTTACCGAGATCTTACAGGCCGAACAATACTTTCGAGTAGCGTTTGGAATCGATGATACTGTCGTGCCAAGAAAAGCCACTAAGCATATCTATTATAACCCGTACCGTAAACCGACACAGGTAGGTGGGATGAGTATTCTAAGGCGCGTGGAAGAACCCTGGTTAAGGAACTCTGCAAACTAGCACCGTATCTTCGGTAGAAGGTGTGCCTACTTTGGTATTAGGAATTTACTTCCGAAAGCTAGAGAGGTTGCAACAAAGAGTCCCTCCCGACTGTTTACCAAAAACACAGCACTTTGCTAACTCGTAAGAGGATGTATAAGGTGTGACGCCTGCCCGGTGCTCGAAGGTTAATTGATGATGTTAGCGTAAGCGAAGCATTTGATCGAAGCCCGAGTAAACGGCGGCCGTAACTATAACGGTCCTAAGGTAGCGAAATTCCTTGTCGGTTAAATACCGACCTGCATGAATGGCGTAACGAGATGGGAGCTGTCTCAACCAGGGATCCAGTGAAATTGTAGTGGAGGTGAAAATTCCTCCTACCCGCGGAAAGACGGAAAGACCCCGTGCACCTTTACTATAGCTTTACACTGCTATTGGGATATTCATGTGCAGGATAGGTGGGAGACTTTGAAACTGGGATGCTAATTTCAGTGGAGTCGTCCTTGAGATACCACCCTTGAATATTCTGATAGCTAACTGGGACGTGTTATCCACGTTCAGGACAATGTATGGTGGGTAGTTTGACTGGGGCGGTCGCCTCCTAAAAAGTAACGGAGGCTTACAAAGGTTGGCTCAATCCGGTTGGAAATCGGATGTTGAGTATAATGGCATAAGCCAGCCTGACTGTGAGAGATACATCTCGAGCAGAGACGAAAGTCGGTCATAGTGATCCGGTGGTTCTGTGTGGAAGGGCCATCGCTCAAAGGATAAAAGGTACGCCGGGGATAACAGGCTGATCTCCCCCAAGAGCTCACATCGACGGGGAGGTTTGGCACCTCGATGTCGGCTCATCGCATCCTGGGGCTGAAGCAGGTCCCAAGGGTATGGCTGTTCGCCATTTAAAGCGGTACGCGAGCTGGGTTCAGAACGTCGTGAGACAGTTCGGTCCCTATCTTCCGTGGGCGTAGGAAAGTTGAGGAGATTTGCCCCTAGTACGAGAGGACCGGGGTGAACGTACCACTAGTGTACCAATTGTTCTGCCAAGAGCATCGTTGGGTAGCTACGTACGGATGAGATAAGCGCTGAAAGCATCTAAGCACGAAGCCAACTCCAAGATAAACTTTCCCTGAAGGTCCCAGCAAGACTAGCTGGTTGATAGGATAGATGTGTAAGTGCAGTAATGCATTTAGCTGACTATTACTAATAGACCGTTTGGCTTATTTTAAGATTATCTTTAGTTTACTATCTTATTAAATGTAATAGGATATATTTAGAATGTATTTTTACTTTAGAACAAAGACTTTAACTGTATCACTTTATACACAACTTTTAAATGAGACATTTTAAATGTTGGTGGTTATAGAGGAGAGGAAATACCCAGCCCCATTTCGAACCTGGTAGTCAAGCTCTCCATCGCCGATAATACTGCCGGGTCCCCTGGTGGAAACGTAGGTCGCTGCCAACTTTTAAGATGTCTCTTTTTTTTTGTCTTTCTTTTTTTATTTTCCCGCTTTTACTTTTTATTTTTATTTACTATTTATATTCAAATTTATTACATTTTTGTTACTTTTACTTTTTTGATTATAAGTTTAACTTAGATGTGTAACAAACTCCTATACAATTATTTGACTAAGAGTCTTACTTGAGTCTTTATTTGATGACACTATGTGCAGTATTAGTTATACAGAGGTAATATTATTGATTTGATACATTTATTATTTTTACTTTATATTTATTTTCATAATATTGCATTAATAGTTTTTGTAAAGTTGGTTGTATAGAGGGGGTAAACCATCCATTATTTGATATAGCAATCGCATATGTTGTATTATTCATATCTTGATATATTTTATCTGTCGTAGCTTCATAGCATATTGCATTTCTAAATTTAATATCTTTAATAGTAAAAGTTGTTGGTTGTGTTGCTGTAATGTAATCATTTGCTCCATTATAAAAAGTATTATTTATCCAATCTTTTATTTTTTCTGGTAAAGGTACAGCTTCTCCAAATGGTACGAGAACAACTTTATTTGCTATTTGCATAGTGCCGTTTTGAAATAAATATGTAGAATTATATAAAGAATTATCTTTTTGATAAAGTGCTCCTGTTAGTATAGAGATATTATTTGAATATTTTAATAACTCATTTACTATCTTGGTTTGATGATTTAAAATTAACGGAAAAGCTGTTTCTGGGAGGATAATTAGATCATAATTATTTACTATAGCATTTTTAATCTCTTTGAAGTTATCTTGTATGATACTTGGCTTATATTTTCTATTCCATTTATTTTCTTGGGCAATATGTGTTTGATACTTATAAATACCTATAGAAGGTTCTTTAATTGTAGTTTGGGTAACAGTATAGCTATTTATAATGCCTAAGATAACAATAGTAGTCGTATAGAGTAATATAGAGGCTAATTTTGTTCTATATTGTATGAAAAGTGCAGATACTATTAATATAAGTAAAAACTCAAGTTTTGATGTTCCTAAATAACTATTTATAAATGGTAGTTCAAGTTTGAACCAATTAAATGTAAATGGATTAATAAAACTTAATAAAAAAATGTAGGAAATTTTATAGTAAATGTTATTAAATAAACCTATTAAATAAAATAGAAAACCATATGAAATTGCAATTAATAATATTATTATAGGTATAAGATATGATAACTCATAGTATATAAAACTGTAGCTTACCCAATAAAACCAAAATATACCAATAAAAAAACCACTAAAAAATAATTCTTTTTTATTTAATTTAAAAATGATTAAAAATGCAGAAAGTGCTAAAATTGTATTTATAAGTTTTAGTGATAATCCAAAATATTCTAAATAGATAAAAAGAGACATTAAAATTGCTAAAAGTATTGATTTATATATAAACATAATAATATTTTAACATAATTTATAAAAAAACAATGAAATTTGTGGTTTTTAAATATTAATTAATGATACTTTTGTTATGATTTGTCAAATTTAGACTAAACAGGAGATTTAAGTATGAACAAGAGTGAATTGATTGCAGCAGTTGCAGACAAAGCGGGTTTAACAAAAAAAGATGCTGGTGCAGCTTTAGAAGCTACATTAGAAACAATTACAGAAACATTAGCTAAAGGTGATACAGTAGCATTTATTGGTTTTGGTACATTTAGTACATCTAAGAGAGCTGCAAGAGAGGGTGTTAATCCTTCAACAGGCGCTAAAATTAAAATTGCAGAATCTACAGTTGCAAAATTTAAAGTTGGTGCAAAATTAAAAGAAGCAGTGAAATAGTATTTTATTCTTTATGATATAAAAAAAGGGGAAGATTATTATCTTCCCCTTTTTTTTTGTCTTATTTTTGATGAAGACTATTAGTAATCTTCATCATATCCATATTCAAAATCACCATCTTCTTCTTCAAAGTGTGGTAAAATATAATCACTTGGTAATTTAAACTCTTGATAAGTAGCTTCAAATTGCTCTTGTTCAGCACTTCTTTCCCCTCTACCTCTAGCAACAACTCGTAAAGGTACACCTTCAAAATCAAAATTATCTCTTAAAAAGTTAATTAAATATCTTTTATATGAAAAGTGTAATAGTCTTGGTTTATTCATTATTACAGCAATTGTTGGAGGATTTGTATCAAATTGTGTTGCAAAGTATATTCTTAAACGATTTCCATTTGGACTAGGAAGAGAGTGTCTTCTTACTGCTAATTCAATAGTTTTATTAAGATCTGATGTTGGTATTCTTCTATTGTAGTTATCAAATATATGGAGAAGTTTCTCTTCTAGTTTTTTTATATTTCTTCCTGTTTTTGCAGAAACGGCTACTATTGAAGCATAATATAAAAATTTAAATCTACCTCTAATCTCTTCAACCATTTTTTCATAGGTATCCATATTTTCATCCCATTTATTTAAAACAATAATGGTACCTAGTCCAAATTGATCAACAAGTCCAGATATCTTTTCATCTTGGTCACTTAATGGCTGTGAAGCATCTAATACTACTAAAGCAATATTTGCTTGAGAAAGCATATCTTCTGTTCTCATAAGAGCAAATTTTTCAATACCTTGAATCTTTCCTCGTCTTCTTAATCCTGCTGTATCAATAAAAGTGATTTTCTTATCACCAACTTCATAAGTTTCATCAACAGGATCAATTGTAGTACCTGCAATTGGACTTACTACAGAACGCTCTTCTCCTATAAGTGAATTAAGGATAGAACTTTTTCCAACATTTGGTTTCCCTATGATAGCTACTTTTATATGGTTTGGGTCAATATCTTTTTTATCTTCTATTTCCACATTTGGTTCTACTAAATTATCTAACTCTGCTTGAGACATTTTACTTTTTGCTTCATCTTCTAATTCTTGTTTACTTGGTGGAAGTTTTTCATAAAGCCACTCAAATAATTTTTTCGTACCTCTGTTATGAGAAACAGATATTCCAAACATTTGATCATCATTGATACCAAATTCATAAAAATCCCAAAGTCTTTCTAATTCTTTATCGTTATCAATTTTATTTACTACAAGTGCTAGTGTTTTACCTAATCCTTGAAGTTCATAAAATAGATTTCTATCTTCTTCATCAGGGATATTTTTACCATCTACCATATATAAAATTATATCTGCCTCTTTAGCAGTTTCGATGGCTTTTCTTTTTACATTTGTAAAAATTTTAAATTCACTACCATCTTCCATTATCTCATTTTTCGATTTACTTATACCACCTGTATCAAGCATTAAAGCCTCTCGACCATTAATCTCTATCTCTCTTCTTCTAATATCTCTTGTTGTTCCAGATACATCACTAACGATTGCTACTTTTTTTCTAGCAAGTCGATTGAAGAGCGAACTTTTACCTACATTTGGTTGACCTATTAGGGCTATTTTTGTCATATATTGTTACCTTTTTATTCTACTAATTCATTGTTATTTTCAATATGTAGTGTTTGTGTTGGAAATGCAAAGCTAGTTCCATTTCTTTCTACTATTTTCATTATTTCAAGATATGTTTCTTCTCTTACTTTTAAAAACTCACTCCAGTTAGTCGTTTTTGTAAAGTAATAACAAAAAAGATTTAAACTACTTGATGCAAATTCGCTGAAATTTACCATAATGACATCATCATGTATATCATCATTGTTTTCAAGCATCTCTTTTATCTCTTTTATAATATTTTGTATTGAATGGGCTGGAGTATCATATGTAATACCAATATTCATTTTTATTCTTCGTTTTCCCATCCTTGACCAATTTATTATTGCACTATTTGCAATAGTTGCATTTGGAACTGTAACTTGTGCTTGGGCGAATGTTCTTACCTTTGTACTTCTTATTCCAATATTTTCAATTGTACCTTCAACTTGAGGTGTTTTAATCCAATCACCTACCTTAAAAGGTTTATCTATAAATATTACAAGAGAACCAAAAAGATTAGCTGCTGTATCTTTTGCAGCTAAAGCTAAAGCCATACCAACAAGACCCATTGAAGCTAAAAATCCACTTACATTGTATCCCCACTCTTGAAGTATTACAATAAAACCGATAATAAATGTAAAAAACCTGATAGATTTAATAATAAAATTTAATACTTCAGCACTAAACTTATCTCCAAGTTTGTCTGTAATCTTGTGTATATTTCCAGATAAGTTTGTCAGAACATTTAAAGCTCCCCAAAATATAACTACAATAAGTCCAGAGCGTAAAAGTTTATTGATTATATCTTCAACTACACTATCAAAAGTTAAAATACTTAAAGCAATATTGATACCAATAATTATAAATAGATAATCAACTGGTTTTTCTATAGACTCTAATATCTCATCATCAAATTTAGTTGATGTTTTTTGTACAATTTTATAAGATATTTTTCGAAAAAAAACTCTAAAAAATTGAAAAAAAGAAAATATTAAAATAGCATAGATATATTTATCAGTATTTGGATCAAAAATTTCTATCATTTGAATCTAGTTCTCCTTAATAATAATGCGATTTTAACTAAAATTGTATTAAAATCCCGACAATGAATAATATACAAGAACAAAACAACATAAATCTCGCTGTAAAATATATGCTAATATCTTCTTTTCTTTTTGCTTTCACAGGTGGATTTGCTAAAGAACTCAGTCTTTATATGAGTTCTATTGAAGTTGTTTTTTTTAGGAATTTAAGTGGTGTAATTATTATCGTTTATGCTATTTATAAATCACCATTAAGACAAAAAGGGGGAAGACCTTTTTTACTTTTCGCAAGAGGTTTTATAGGTTTTAGTGCACTTTTAATGTATTTTTACAATATTGCAAATATTCCCTTAGCTGAAGCTATTACTTTTAGTAAAGTATCTCCCATATTTACAGCAATATTTTCTTATCTTTTATTAAAAGAAAGATTATCAACACTAGCTTGGAGTGGAGTATTTGTAGGCTTTTTTGGAGTTTTATTTATCACTGGATTTGATATCACTTCTTTAGATAAAACAGATTGGCTTGGTATTTTAAGTGGTGTTGGTGCTGGGCTTGCTTATACTTCAATACGAGAACTTAGAAAATACTACGATAATAAAGCTATAGTTTTATCTTTTATGTTAGTTGGAACAATAGGTCCTATAATATTGATGATAATAGGAGAATATTACACGAGTACTACATTTGATTGGATGATTGCACCTTTTGTGATGCCTACAGGAATAGCTTGGTTTTATATAGTAGGACTTGGAATATTCGCTACATTTTCACAAATTTTTATGACAAAAGCATATTCGTTAGCACAAGGTGGAATTGTGGGAACAATAAGCTACACTAACATATTGTTTTCAATTATTATAGGGATGTTTTTGGGTGATATGTTTCCAACATCAACAGTTCTTATAGGTATATGTTTTATTGTACTTAGTGGAATACTTGTAACAAAGAAGTGAGATATAAAACTATATTAGCTATAATTTACATATAAAATTTGGAGAGTGTATAATGAATTTAGATAAAGTAATAGCAGGTTTTTTTATAATATTGGCTATGACATTAAACTTTGGTTTTTTTTATGGTGATGCTTTAGATATAAATATGCACAGCAAGTATGAATTGTTTGCGGCTATTATTGTAAATATCATTGCAACTGTATTAAAACTTGGGGATAAGACACAAATGGGTTCTGTATTGATTGCTACAAGTTTAGTTGCAGACTTACAGCTTATTGCTGCTGCTACTATTTGGACAATATATGGTGTAAACGGTGTTATTGAACCTGAACTTTTTGGTGTTATTATTTCATTAAGTGGTGGGGCATTATTGGCAAATATTACATCAGTGATTTTATATATTGGTGATACTTTAAAGTCAAAGCGTTAAGAGATATAAAAAGTAAAAAAGATAAAAATAAATGAATAATAGCTCACTTTGGATAATCCTGCAAAGGATGAGAATGCCTTTTACTGTTATAGTTATCACTTACGCTATAGCTATGGTAGGGTTACTTATCATTCCTGGTGTTGATGATCAAGGAAATACTTATCATTTATCTATATTTGATGCTTTTTATTTTATCTCATATACAGCTACAACTATAGGATTTGGTGAAACACCATATCCTTTTACTTATCCACAGAAGATGTGGGTTTCTGCTTCTATTTATCTGACAGTTTTAGGTTGGTTTTATGGTATTGGTACTTTAGTGTCTTTACTTCAAGATAAATTATTTTTAAGAGAAATTGCACAAGCAAAATTTATTCGTTCTGTAAAAAATATCAAAGAAGATTTTGTTATTATCCTTGGATACAATGAAACAACAAGTGAAATTATCCGAAAAATGATTGATTCAAATATGCGTGTTGTAGTTGTTGAAAAAGATCAGCAACGGATTGATTATCTTCATTTGGAGGGATTTATCCCTCATGTACCAGGGTTGGTTGCTGATGTTCATATTGCAAATTCTTTAGAATATGCTGGTATAAAATCAATACATTGTAAGGGGATTATCTCTTTATTTGAAAGTAATTTATTGAACATGCGAGTTACTTTAGCTTCAAGGATATTAAATCCACATATTAAAATTGCAGTGCGTTCTAGTACAGATATAGAAACATCAAATCTTTTGGATGCTGGGGCTAGTATCGTTGAAAATCCTTTACAAATAATTTCCTATCAAATAAAAATGGCATTAAACTCGCCAAGTCTGTTTAAGCTTGAAAATTGGCTTTATAATATAGATACTTTAGATTGTAAAACATTTTCCATACCAAAAGAAAAAATTATGATATGTGGATTTGGAAGACTTGGAAAAAGTTTATATAATATTTTTCTTGAAAATGGAATTGAACCTGTTGTGATAGAAATAGATATGGATGTAGTAACCGAAGCTATAGCAAAAGGTATTGATAATGTTGTTTGTGGAAATGCAGAAGATAGAGTTTTACTTGAAAAGTTAAGAATAGAAGAGATGAAGCTTATCATTGTTGCTACAAATAATGATACAACAAATCTATCAATAGTCTCAACAATAAGAAGTGTGAATAAAAATGCACTTGTAATTGCAAGAGAAAATGAACTTTCTGATTTTTCAATTTTTTCTGCAGCTAAAATTGATCATATCTTTTTACCATCTGAAATTTTAATCCATAAAACAACAAATGCTATTATCAATCCATTGAGTGATAAGCTTATTAGATTATTACAATCTAAAGATGAACAATGGGGACAACAGCTTTTATCAAGATTGATAAAAACAATAAATGTAAATCCAATCACCTTTGAATTAAATATAAATAAAACAGAAGCTGTAGAGTTATATCACTATCTTTCTAAAAGTGATAATAGTATAAAATTAAATGAAATAAGAAAGTCAAGACGAGATAGACAACAATATAATAATGTTATTCCATTATTAATAACAAGATGTGAAGAAGATATTTTACTTCCATCTTTTGAGTGTGAATTAAAAATGGGAGATAGGATACTTTTTGCATGTGATGAGAATTCTAAAGATGATATAGAATATATAGTAAATAATGTTTATGAATTTCATTATATTATTACAGGTGAAGAGAGAAATTACTTAAATAAATTTATCAGTAGGAGTTAAAATGATAATACTAACGGGACCATGTGTTATAGAAAATAGAGATAATGTTATGAAAATAGCAGAACAATTAGCAGCATTAAATGAAAATAAAAGAGTAGATTTTTATTTTAAAGCAAGTTTTGATAAAGCAAACCGTACAAGTATAGACAGCTTTAGAGGACCAGGACTGGATGAGGGACTTAAAATACTTCAAGAGGTAAAAGATACTTTTGGGTATAAACTCGTAACAGATGTACATGAATCATATCAAGTAGCGCCAACTGCAGAAGTTTGTGATGTGGTTCAAATACCAGCTTTTTTATGTAGACAAACTGATTTACTTGTAGCAGCAGGAAAAACAGATGCAAAAGTGAATATAAAAAAAGGACAGTTTTTAGCAGCAGCTAGTATGAAACACCCTGTTGCAAAAGTACTTGCAACAAGAGGAGTTGATGAAGTTAATTATAAAAACTCAAAAGAGAATGGTGTATGGCTTTGTGAAAGAGGAAATGTATTTGGATATGGTGCTTTAGTTGTAGATATGAAAAATCTTATAGCTATGAGAGAATTTGCACCAGTTATCTTTGACGCAACACATTCAGCACAAGTTCCAAGTACTGGTGAAACAACTGGTGGAAACAGTGCAATAGTTCCAAGTTTAGCAAAAGCAGCAGCTGCAGTTGGTGTGGATGGATTTTTCTTTGAGACACATTTTGACCCAAGTTGTGCCTTAAGTGATGGTCCAAATATGTTAAAAATAGATGACTTATATAAAACAATAGATGATATTTTTAAGATACAGGATGTTTTGGGTTATTAATCAATTTTTAGATATAATCCAAAACAAATAAGAAAATAGAACATTAAAATTTGGGAGAAAAAATGAATATTATAGAGGGTCAATTAAGACTAAAAGGGACTGAAAAAGTTGCTGTTATTAATGGTAGATTTAATCATATTATTACTGATAGACTAGTTGAAGGTGCACAAGATGCATTTAAAAGACATGGTGGAAATCCAGAAAATTTAGACCTTATTTTAGTTCCAGGTGCATTTGAAATACCATTTGCACTTCAAAAAGCACTTCAAAGTGGAAAATATGATGCTATATGTTGTGTTGGTGCAGTGATTCGTGGTGCTACTCCACATTTTGATTATATCTCAGCTGAAGCAACAAAAGGGATAGCAAGTGCAACTATGCAACACAATATTCCTGTATCAAATGGAGTTCTTACAACAAATACAATAGAACAAGCGATTGAGAGAGCTGGAAGTAAAGTTGGAAACAAAGGTGCAGAAGCTATGACAACAATAATTGAGATGTTAGATTTATACGCTCAAATGGATAAATAATTTATGGCGACAAGAACACAGGCTAGAGAATCAGTAATAGGATTATTGTATGCTTATGATTTAGGAAATGAAGCTATTGCGAAGTTTTCTGATGAAATTTTAGAAGATAAAAAAATAAGAAATAAGCAAAAAGACTTTGCTTTAAAATTGTTTAATGGAACTATTGAAAATTTGTTAATTGTAGATAAAGAGATAGAAGAACACTTAAAACAAAGAGAGATAAGTGATGTTGGAAGTGTAGAAAAAGCTATTTTAAGACTTTCAATATATGAGATTCTTTTTAGTGATTTAGATAAACCAATTATCATAAATGAAGCTATAGAGTTATCAAAAAGACTAGCAAGTGATAATGCACCAAGATTTATCAATGGTGTACTTGACAGTATACAAAAAGAAGATACTAAATGAAACTTTGTGTAGCTTTAGATAACTCTTCAAAAGAAGATAATTTAGTATTAGCTCAAAAGTTAAAAGAGTTTGATCTTTGGTTAAAAGTTGGATTTAGAAGTTATATAAGAGATGGGAAAGAGTTTTTAGAGGAGTTAAAAGCTATCAACCCAAACTTTAAAATATTTTTAGATCTAAAACTATATGATATCCCAAATACTATGGCAGATGCAGCCCAAGAGATATGTAAACTTCCTATAGATATGTTTAATGTTCATGCTTCATCTGGAAAAGTTGCTATGACTACAGTGATGGAAAGAATCAAAGATGTTCCAAACAGACCACTTGTACTAGCTGTAACTGCACTCACAAGTTTTGATAACGAGAGTTTCAAATATATCTACAATGAAGATATAGATCAAAAAGCTACAAAGTTTGCTAAAGATACTTTTGAAGCAGGACTTGATGGTGTAGTTTGTTCTGCATTTGAAAGCCTTGATATTAAAAATAATACTTCAAAAGAGTTTATAACACTTACACCTGGCATTCGACCATTTGGTGAAGATGCTGGGGATCAACAAAGAGTTGCAGATATCAATCTTGCAAAAAAAGAGTTAGTTGATTTTATCGTAGTTGGTAGACCAATCTATAAATCAAATGACCCAAAAGAGGTTGTAGAAAAGATTTTAAAAAACATCTAACTTTTAAGGTGTTTTTTAATATAACTTAACTATAATTTCACTCCATTGGACGAGTGGGTGAGTGGCTGAAACCACACCCCTGCTAAGGGTGCGTCTCTTTACGGGGACCGAGAGTTCGAATCTCTCCTCGTCCGCCACTATAAGCCCTATATACAAGGCTTTCTTAATCATTTATTTTAACATTGTTCTACAAATGTCCTACAATTAGACTGCTATTTGTTCTAAATTGTCAAAATTAGGTTTAATTTTCCCTGCATAATGCTTTCTTGTTACATCAATATTTGTATGCCCCAATTGTTGAGTTAACCATGTTTCATTCATATTGTTCTCTAACATCATTGTTACAAAAGTATGTTTAGTATTATAAAATCTATCTACTTTTACACCAGCTCTTGCACATACTTTTTTGAAAGTTGTATTCAATGTTTCAGGGGTGTTGTATGGCTTTCCATATTGAGTAACAAATATATTTTTTTTAAGTCCTGTATGTATTTGTTGTTTCAATAATGCTATTTTAGCGTTTGGTAGCAAATCAATCACTCTTGACTTATATCCCTTAGGTAAATCAAGCTTCCCATTTCTAATACGCTTTGTAACTCTAATAGTGTTAGTTTCAAAATTAATATCGGTCCACTCTAAAGGTACAATCTCACTTGGTCTCATACCGCTGAAAAAAGCAAATAATACAAGGTTAGCAAATTGTCCTTTTGAATGATCAACTATTTTTTGAATCTCTTTTACAGAGTAAGCGTGAGGTATCTCTTTGATTACTTGAGGAGCTTTTAATTTCTCCATGGGATTACGAACAATTATCTCATCTAAGTAGGCATGTTGTAGTACTATATTTAAAACAGTTCTATATCCTATAATAGTTTTTGCTTTAAAACCAGCTTGAATCATACTATTTTGCCATAGTGATAAGTCACTGTATTTTATTGATGTAACATCTTGTTTTTTAAAGAACTCAATCAACTTATCTAGTTTTTGTAAATATTCTTTTTGAGAATTTTCTGACCTATTGAATTTTGTTGATGCAATTACGTATTTTGCATACTCATCAAAATTAACAGATACTTTTTTCTCTGGAGAGTGAAGTTTATTAAATTCACTTTCTTTGTTTTTTTCTAGGTATGTCAAATTTCGCGTTGTATTTTCTAGCCCTGTTGAATAGCTCACTTTTTTTCTATCGATATACTGATAGATGTGAAGCTTATTCCCCCTTGCTACTATTGTTATTTTTGCCATTAGTTTTCTCCTAACTGCTCAATAACCAACTGAAATATAATCATAACAAACATATCATTTAACCAAAGTAAACCATACGTCTCTATGGATGTGGTATTGTCTACCAAATTTTTTGAATTTATCGGGGTGAATGTTTTTCATGCAATAAACTCTTAATCCATCAACACTTTTGTATCCAGTAGACTCAAGCAGCTTATTCGATAGCGGAATCCATTCTGGAAAGCAATTCAGAATATTGTTAACTTTAGATTCTAATTCTTCTATTTTGTTAAAAATACTCATAAATATTTTCCCCACTGCTTATTAAACTTACGAAGTTGTAAGCACCAACGTTTCCAATTTTTAATAGTACGAGTACCTTTTGAATTTGGAAGTTCTGGGTCTAAAGCATTTTCTATTTTAAACCTATCAAATTCATATAAAAACTCTTTATCATTTTTAAAATAATTGAGAAAAATTTGTTTTGCTTCATTTCTTGTGATTTCTCTATAAGGAGTAGTAGTAGTTATAGTATTAATACTTGTACTATTATCTTCCACTATTTTGTGGATAGGGTCTCCACTATTAGAAGAATACCCTGTCTCTTTTAAAGTGGATAGGGTATCCTCTTTAAAATGGATAGGGTCAACAGATATATATAATAATCTTTTATCAACTTGTTTAGTTCCAGGCTTATAAATTAGTTTTGATTTTAAGTACCTTTTTTTAATTAGTTTATTGATCCATCGACTAACTGTTTTTCTTTCTACTTGATATAATTCCGCAAAATAATTATTTGACGCATGACAATAACCATTTACATTTTGTAAAGCTGAGATTTCAGAGTACATTATTTTTTCATTGCAGCAGAGCTCATTATCATATCTTACATTAGCGGGTATGATAGCCCAATAGCTCGGTTTTTCATTCATAATAAGCCTTATCTTAAAATCAAATCAAATCATATATATTGTATACTTATAACATAGTTGATTGTTATTTTTTTAAATTATATGCAAAATTATGACATATTATTTTTTTTCAAAATTTTATATTACGGCTTAAATAAAACTTAAAACAAAAGAGGAGCTAATTTGCAGTTTATTGATACTATTTATGAATTACTTCATGAATTACAATACGAATTTATAGAACAAATTAGTTGTGAATCAGCATTTTTTTATGACCATATTAATACAAAAAGTAATAGTATTGATATCTTTAATTTTAATTCTAATATTTTAAAACAAAAACAAATTTTATTAAGAACTTATGAAGAAGACTTTAATGGTTATATCTGTTTTAAAAACAAAGAAAACCTTTCATTTAGTAAAATAAATTACTACACGATAATTAAAATAATATCGGATAATTTTGAAACATTAATTGCTATCTTAAATTTAGGTGAAGCTGCACAATATTTTAAAGAAAATAAATTTGAAAATAGTGTAAATGACATACTATTAGAATATGAAATCATTGATAAAAAAATGGATGAAAAAAAGCTAGAAAAAGTTAAAAAAAATTTCTTTAAAGAGTTTGAAAAAATAACAGATTTTCATATATTTTTTTATATTCCAGTTGAAATTGTTTCATTAATGCATAAAAATAAATCACCATTTTATATTGATTATTATGAGCACCAAAAACATGAACTTTATAACTACACTGATATGCAATTTAATAGTAAAATAAATAATTTATCTATGTATTATAAAAATGATGTATCTTATATTGATTTTTTTGAGATATTTTTGGCTAAAAAGAAATATGATTTTATGATGGAAAACTTTGTTATAAATTCATTGGATGAGTTGGAATATTTTGATTTGTCCTTATTAAAAAACAATGAAAAAATTAATACAAATTTATTTCTAAGTTATATAAATAAAACTTACTTCAAAATGATAATTGAGCAGCAGAAATTTTTATTTGCAAGTGTAATAATGGATGCGCAAATTGACAACAAAAATAGTCATAGCGGAATTGAAGATTTTGTAAGAAAAAAATATAAAATAAGAGAAAAAAATTATAAAAAATATCAAACATTTGAAGATCAAGAATTTAATGAACAAGTAAAGTGTATGAAAGAAATTATCAAGCTCTCAAAACTTGCAAAATCAAAGGAAAATAAATTAAAATATGGAACAAATAAAATTAAATTTCTTGAAGAAAATTTATCAAAAAAATGTAAAGATGAATTTGAATTTTTTAGTGAATTAAAATTTTACAAAAATGCTAATTATTTTTACAATAAATTAATAAATAAAATACAAAAAAAACTTCAAAAAAATATAGAATTTAAATATTATCAAAAGTTTATAATATTATTATTTGGACAGTATGATATTTTCTTAAATAAAGAGAAAGAAAAAAACGAAGAGTTTGAAGATAATTACAATGAATATATAATTAAATTTTCACCAAAAAAAATTCATAAAAAAGTTCAAAAAATCAACAAAAAGTTTTATAAAAAAGATCTAAAGAATACAAATATAATTTTTGATAAATTTGATTTATTTTACTTAAGAAAAGTAAAAAAATAAAACAATATTTTTAAAATATTGTGTATAAATGAGTGACAAACACTTTTTATACATTAGCCTATCTATGGTATTAATTTTTATATAAAACACTTTCTAGGTATTTTAAAATCACAAAAAACAATATATTCATATTAATTCTAACTGTATTTTTTCACAAGCTCCAATTTTACTTGTATAATATAATTATTATTATACGTACCACGCATTATTATTCTATTTGTAGAATTAATATACTATTACTTATAGTGTATATATATACTTATAGAAATTTCAATTTTCTTTTTCTTTTTGTAAAAGACTTTCTTTACGTCGTATAATAGCATGTATTCCAACCAATACAATACTAAACTTAAGTATTTACAACCATTTTTTCACAAAATATTGTACAAAAATATGCTCTTTAAACCTATTAAATATTATCAAAAAAACAGCAAAAAACAAACAACAAACTGCAAAGATTTTATCTTCAAAAACAACACTTAAAATAGATAAAAATAATGTCAAAATTAGAAAAAGTTCATATACATTTCGTTGTAAAAACTCTAATATTTTTAACATTTTTTCTTCCATTTCCATCACAAAATCACTCTTCGATTTTCTTACAGTGTTTAACTAATATTCTCTTATTTGTAAGTGTATTTTCCATCATTTCTTTTTTACTATTATAAACAAATCCTAGCTTTTTTGATACTATTATATCTTTACATTGTATATTTTTACCTACTTCAAATTGCTCTTTTGCTTCAGCTATTCTTGTTGTTTGCATATAATATAATATTGATAAACTGGATATAATTGCAACATAAATCAGATATATAATTACGTTCTCTTTTTTCATTTTTTACTCCTTTTTATTTAATTAAACTCATCTTCAAAAATACTCTCGGCTATAAAATCTTGCATACTAAACAACAAAGTTATCAAACAATAAGAGGTATATTTAAGTATGCCATTTGTTGTTGTAACCATCTCATAATTACTATCAAACAAAGGACCGAATATTAAGTAAATTATGCCCCATAATATTGCTAGTACTCCTGCAGTAAAAATCATACCTCCTAGTGACTGTAGTATATTTCTTAAGATTTGTGCGTTTTCACATTTTGTTATTTGTTGGTTCATTCTATTTTCCTTTCTTAATAATTTGGAACTTCATTTATTGTAGTTACTAGTATAAAAACAACAACCAATAAAACAAAAAACCTAATATTATAAGTTATATTTTCTCTACATCTTTTTGAATAGCTATTATTGTTTTGTATAGAACTATTTTTCATATTAATCCTTTATATTTTTGTTATAATATTTTCTATTGTTCTGTATAAATTCATCTGCTATTGTGTTATGATTATTGTATGCTTTATATATATTCAATGAAATTAATCCATAAGTAATTGCTAAAGTTACATAAAGTAGATACTCAATTCCATATCCAGCATAGGTTATTTCTTTTTCATCTATCATCCCACTAAATATTAGATAAATAATCCCAAATACTCCACATATTACACCAACAACAAGTGATAATTCCCCTAAGCTTTTTAAAAATTTGTTAATATTTTTATATATACTACACATAACTATTCTCCAGATACTTTACACATATTTATATGATAACTTGTATCACCATTTATGATATGATTTGATTCTTTTAACAACTTCCATCCTTTATCTTTTGAGACTAACTTTGTATGACATAACAATGCTTTCCCCTTTTTAAATGACTTGAGTGTGTGATAAAATTTCTCTTTTTCAGATTGAGTAACTTTATATGTCCAAAACATAAAACTACCAAACAGTAACAATAGTAGTAATCCCTGTATCGCTTTTGATTTTTCTTTTTTACAATCCATCTTTGACTCCTTTTTAATCCTAATTGGATTTTATATAATATAATTATATCCTATTTGGATTTACTTTGTCAAGAATAAATAATCTATTATGGATTAAAAATAAAACTATATTTGCTAATTAAGATATAATTTAGTTATAATCATCTTATGGAATATAAAAAATTTAAAGAATTATTATTAGAAGCTAATCTCAATGTTAAAAAGTTTTGTGAATTAAGTAGTGTGCCATATTCAACTTGTAATAATTGGACAACGTCAGTTACACCAACATGGGTTGAGAGTTGGTTAAAACTTTATATTGAAAATCAGAAATTTCAGAAGTTTAAAGAGTTGGCTAGGGAGATTTGTGATGAGGAAGTTGATTGATAATTTAACGAAATGTATTATTCATGATATTTTAATTTGTCATGGATTTGTTTAGATATCTCTTTCATTCTTTGATCAAATTGACTATCATATTCATCTTCTTGAATATAAATTGGTTTTATATATCTGACTTTTTTAAATTCATCAAGTGAATATAAAAATTCAAAATATTTATCTAAAACTTCAGGTTGTGTTGTTGTTCGTGAGATCTCTTTTTTAAACTTCTCATAATATTGATTTATCTCTTCATCTGTAAAACTTTCAAAATTGTCTACACAATATTGACCGATAAAATATTTTTGAGTCATACCTATTTTTGTAATCCATATTTTTAACTTTTCTTGTTTTTCTTTTATATCATTACTCATTTTGTCCCCTGTTGTCCCTAGTGGTTATTTTATAATTTCATTATCCTAATTTTTAGGAAATATATTTAAAGGAGCCTATTATGGCAAAACAAACTCCAATGACAAAAGCTGCATCGCAAAGAATTCAATCTGGTACAGCAAAAAATGGAGGAAATACTTCAAAAGGAAGTTTTCCTGCAAGAGCACAAAGCACAGCTGACAAAAATTTATCGAAAGGAAGTAACTAAAATGGCTAAAACATCAAATTACAAACCAAATATGCCAAGTACTACTAATGGTCAATCAGGTAAAGGTCGTAGTAACTGTACTCCTTCTCAAGGAAAGTAAGTATGTAAGATAGATTAATATCTATCTTACATACACTCATTTGCTTTTATTTCAAATTTATCTAAAAACTTTATATAATCAATTTGATAATTTGTATAATCATATTCTAGCTCTACTTTTTCTAATGCACAAGTACAAACTTCTTTTTTATTCAAATAAACTTTTCTGCTTATAGGTTTATCATAATTTGACATACATTTGTAAATAATATCATATTCAACTTTTATAGGGTATCTATTTACTTGTAAATTATATTTTTCTACAATATCATCTATGTTATGTCCAGCTACTCCGCCTAAGGTTAGTGCCATTAATATTGATGTAACTTTTTGCTTATTGGTCATTTTCTCTCCATAAATTTCTCATTTTAAAAGCATATTGATATAAAGCATAAAAATAGAAGAACACTCCTATAAGGAGTAAAAATCCTGAATATTCAATTTCTTGCGTTGAAGGTTCAACTGGAGTCATTATAGAAAAGGCTATTAATTCAATTACTATGATAAAAAATATATAAATCCAAAACTCTTTATAAAAAACTCTTTTTTGATATACAAAGCCCCAAAGAGCAACCAAAGATATAAAATATATTAAAATTATTACTCCTTTATAAATATTACTAAAAATATTATCCTCTAAAAATATCGATTCTCCTTCTCCAAGAAAAGATAATCCAAAATATACAAATGATAGTATTACTAACAACCAAAAATATACTTTCCACCATATACTGCGTTTTTCTACCAACTTAAATCTCCTTTTTATTTTATTAAAATTATCACTATAATAAACTCTTTAAATAGTTGAATAATTTTTCTTCCTCTTGACTACCATTTGTAGCAAACCTTATTAGTGGAATGTTATATTTATCTAAAACATTATCTTTAATTTTATCTCTTTTTAATTGTTTTGGATTGTTTTCATGAAATGCCCAACCATCAACCTCTACAGCCAATACAATTTGTTTATTAATTTTACTATATATTATAAAATCAATATGTGACCATGGATTCTCAACAAAAGTTTTCTCTTCATCATTTAGCAAACTAGTATCTTTTATTATTTTATTTAATGAATAATTTAGAAAAATACCTAAATGTTGAAATTCTTCATTGTTTAAAACATTTTCTATTATAACATTCATTAAGTTTTCTGATTTGTACTGAGACACTTTTTTGAGTTTATTAAGATATGTATTTAAATAGGGTGCATAGTTTTGATATAGTAGATCAAATACTGAATATATTTTACTCTCTTGTATATCATAATTATTGTATCGTATATAGTTAACCAAGTCTTTCATATTTTTATTCTTTTCATTATCAGAAACTACTACATAAAGTTTATCAATTGCTCTAGAGATTGCAACATTTAATAAATTTAAATTGTCAGCAAATTCGTTTTCATTATCAACAACCGTTGTAATGATAATAATATTTTTTTCACGACCTTGATATTTATGTACAGTATCGACCTCAATACTAGTATTTGTTTTTACTTCTTTAGTAAGTTTATTTACTTGCATTCTAAAAGGAGATATTATACCTATATTATCACTAGTAATCATTGGCAAAATTTCGTTTGTTATTATATCAATTTGACGTTGGTTATATTTTCCTCTTGCATGATTTCCATCAACAGTTTTATATAAAACTAATGGTATCTCATTTTCATTTGTAGGTTTTGTTAATATTATTAACTCGTTATTATAAAATTTCTTATTACAAAATCCTATGATTTTTGGGTGACAACGATAATGCTCTTTTAACAAAGTTCTAGGTGCATCTTTAAAGATATTGGACATTGATAGTAGTAGATTATTTTTATAATGATAAAATGGACTTAGTGTATAGTTGTTAAAAACATTTTCTACAATTTCTTCAGACTCTTCACTTACTATATGAGGTAGTTGCTTTAAATCACCAACAACAATAACATTTTTTGCACAAGATAAAGCTAATGATCCAGCTACAATATCCACTTGAGAAGATTCATCTATGATTAAATAATCATATAAAAAATTCTTTCCTGTAGAGTTTCTCAAAGAGTGAGTAGTACTTAAAATTATAGGGTATTCAGTAATAAAACTTGTAAAGTCTTGCCATAATATATCACTATCAAATCTTTTTCGTTTGTTTGATAATTGATATTTTTGAGATAAGTGTGTTTTAAAGACTCTCATGGATTTTTCACTGTGTAAAGCTATAGCATTATCAAAGTCATATTTACTAAGCTGTTTTTCCAAAGTTTCTATTTGATTTTTCAACTCTTTTTCTTTTAATATATAAAAACTATGTTGTAATAATACAATTATCGTATCAATTGAGTAATTATAAAAAGAAAATGAAAAAATCCCATATTTAAATAAGTTTTTAATTTTAAAAAATAATGATATGTTTTTGTTTGTTGTTTGAATTTGAAGATGTGCAAAGTCAGCCCACAAAGAGAGAACCCTTCGAGAGTTTTGTTTAAAAAAACTTTTATATTTTTTCGCTTTTATCTCTCTTTTTTCATATAATTCTAAAAAATATCTTTTTTCAATAAGTACCTCTTCAAACTCTTGTTTTAACAATGCAAGTTGGTTCTGTGAAGCTAACATATCTTTTAATAAATTAGTATCACTTTCAATATCTTCTTTTAAGCTTTTTAAATCTTTACTATCATTTATAATATCAGTAAAAATAGGGTAGTTTGGATTTTGATTATTAAAAAATTCTTCCTTATTGTCTTTATTTCCCAAAAAAGCAGATATAAAAGAGAGATCATATTTTTTTAATTTATCAAAGACATTCATAGTTGCTGCATTGTTATTTGATACAATTGCAACTGTTTTATTTTGTATAACAATATTTGCCAAAATATTAAGTATGGTTTGTGTTTTTCCAGTACCTGGAGGTCCTTCTATGATACTTACTTGATTTGTTAAAGCTTTTGATACAGCAGTTTCTTGGCTTAGGTTAAAACCAAAGGGAAATATAGTTACAGAACTATTTTTAGATGAATCTATTTTAGATGGATTCAAATATTTAGATAAAATACTCTTTTCACTAAGTTGTGTCATTTTTTCATATTGATTAAATAAAAAATCATTTTCTGTATCAATATATTGTGCTAATTGTTTGAAATATTCTAATATATGGTTCGCTTTTTGATTAGTCAAGACATTATTCTCAAAAGTTATACAATCTCTTTTATATGTATTTTCTCTACCATTTTGATAGCTAATTTTTATATAACTTTGAAAGTCAAGAATTTTAATAATATTTGATAAATAAGAACCATCTAAATACACTAAACAACTTGTTATCTCAATCTCTTTAGGATTTTCTAAAATAGATACTTTGTTTTTACCATAGGAATATACTCTATCATTATTATAAAATTTTATCCCAATTTTTGATTGGTTTAATGAAGAAACTTCTTTAATCTCTTCTGTTTTATCTTTCCCATCTATCATTATTAAATATCTGTTTTTGTCCATTTGTTATCAAGTTTCCTTTATCTTAATCAATTTAAAATCATTACTTCTAAGCTGATTTATCGGGTGGTGAAAGTACACTTGGCTTGTGTTTTTTAAGCCAAAGTGCTTTGGGGCATTGGATGCCTTTTGTGTAGAGGGATTTGGATATGGTCATTGTTTCAATATTTTCCTAACTTCTTCTTCTATTTCACATTTTTTATCTTTAGCTTCAAAATTTAAGAGGTTATAAAAATATGACATGTCAAAATCTATTTTCTGTTCATATAATAAGTATTCTTTTTTATTAAACTTTTCAAAAACTTGATAGATAAAAGACTGTTCATTATTAGTGTTATAAGAATGATCTTTAAAAACTGTTACAATAGTCGGTTTATATCGCTCATTTTTATAGTTTTTTTTCAATAATATCTGTCTATTTTCAGATATTACAAAATACTTTGACTTTTCTTCAACTTCTTTACTTTCCTTACAACCTTTTTTTATATATTGCCATTCAATTGACTTTTGATGAGATAAATATAGTATAAGATATGGCAAATTACCTTTTGTAAGACCTTTATAATAATATCCTTGGCTTTTATGAAACTCTTTAATCAATAATATAAACAATTTAGGTGAAACTTCTATGCCCATAACTTTTGAGATAAAATATTTAATCTTACATGCATTATTAATAATTGTATCTTTAATCTTTTCAGCTAATTCATCATCAGAGTGTTTCTCTCCACCACTAAATGGAATTCTATTTTTATTTCGTAAAGGACATCTCTCATATTTTAAAGAATCAAAAGAATCAAAAGGATTTCCTTCAACTGAATGCTTTCCATAAATCTTAATCGGTTTTCCATTTTTTTCTTGTGTGACAAATAAGTTTACAAGAACAATAGGATTGTCACATTCTGGGCAATATCCATAATATTGATTTTTACCTTTTTTATCAGGTTTGATATATCTTCTATCTTTATTTGTTGTCTCTTCAAAATTTTTTCTATTAACTTTGTATATCTTTGATAAGCCTTTTTCAAACTTACAAATATCCATTTATTTTCTCCTTAAATTAAATTTTCATACTCACCACATCCGAGATGTAATTGATGAGAAATTTTTCCTACATTCATTTGATTTAATATTACTGCATCAAATTCTAATCATTTTGATTGATGTATTCTAGAAAGCACTTCCTTTTATATAGAGAGATTTAAAGAGGTTCATTTTCTTCATACTTTTTTAAAAAGTCTTTTGATATTTCTAATGCCCATGAATACTCTCCTTCCGAACCATCAAAATTATGGATAACCCAGTTTTTATGTATACCTTCTTGAAAATGTCTGCCTAATTCTATTGCAAAACTTGTTTGAATAGACAAAAATAAATGTATTTTTTTACATAATGCATTGCTTGAATAACTATCAATTATCTTTTGGATTTTCTTTATAATTTCTATTAAATTATCTTGATTTTTTATTAAAAGTCTATCTTCTTCTACTGATGGCTTAATAAATAATGTATGTTCTTTTAGTTCTTCTGGTAGATGTTCTTTATGTATTTCACTAGTAAAACCAATTGCAATACCAATATCTCCATTTTCTGATAATTCAATTTCTTCATTCATTTTGATAATATTTATTTTTTGATTTACATCATCAAGAAAAAAACTTTTATTTGTAGAATGTTCTCTTTCAATATATTTTATAGATACATTACCTTTTAAACAAGCCCCATATGCTACTAAAAATGGCACTCTTGAAATCCCACATACATATAGATTCTCAACTTCATCATTAAAAATAAATCTATTATATAAATCAATTTGTTTTTCTGAATTATAATATTGAATTTGTTTTTCTAAATTATCAACTTCTTCTAGCATACCAATATTAATTGTATCCCTTGAATTATTTTTTTCTTCATAAGATAATATCTCAATAGGAAACTTTTTAAAGCCATTTTTCATTCCGTTAATAATTATCCTAGAAGTTTTTCTAGCTTTTCTATAATTATATACTTCAAATAAAATCATCAATATACCCACTAAAATAATAAATAATCCTACATTTAATGAATACGTTGAGATTTCATTATTTGTATATTTAATTTCATTAATATAAAATTCAGGAGGCAATAAAATATAAAAAGCAATACCCCCTATTGAAAATAAAGTAAGTGCCCCTAATATAAGTTTAACACCTAATGTTGCAAAAGGTGCTGATTTTTTTTTCATTTGTTTAACCTGTTCTACAAGCCACTTGAATTTTTCCCAATTATTCATATTTGTAATCTCCTAAAAGCTTAACTTTATTAAAAAATATTCCCTTTCTACCAATCCAACACCTGATATGAGTTCTTCCAATAATAAAGAAGAACAAGCAGTCTTTTTCATATTTTGATTCAACTAAACTATCTAACCAATCTTTTTTATCTATAAATGAATAATGAGGTATATCTTCTGGATGAGTATGCCAAAGACCTAAGAATGTTGAAAATCCATTAGTTTCTTTCCATATTTTTTGTACAAGCTTATTATGTTGTTCTGAACGATAAAAAGAATATCTTGTTTGTTTATCTTTTTTTTGGGGTATTGTTAGTTTATCAATAATAAACCCCTTATCATCAGATAAGAAACTTCCAATTAAAACACCTCCAGATTCACTATCTTTTTTATTTAATTGTCTAAACTGAGATAATTCATTTATCAATTCAAAAGAGATTTTAAGCTCACTTTTCTTATCAATTTTTAGTTTCCAATATTTACTCATTACATATCCTACATTTACTTTTAGATTCTAGGCTTTTAACTTCTTGTAAATTTGAATCAATA
Organism: Arcobacteraceae bacterium; assembly: GCA_963667095.1. GTDB lineage: Bacteria > Campylobacterota > Campylobacteria > Campylobacterales > Arcobacteraceae > JAIOSF01. Next base: position 1,673,405 of record OY762960.1, read on the forward strand.
AATCTTTGAGTTACTTTTAATTTTACACTTGAGGATGTCTTCCAACTTAATGCCTGAGAATGTAAATTATTGATTAACATTTCAATACATTGTTTCGAAGCTAACAAAGCTGTACTTGAAGAATCCAAGTAAGAAAATGGAGTAAATACTCCTGCACAACCTGTTAAGTTTTTAGATATATTTTGCCCTAATTCCAAAAAAGATAGTTCATTAAATTTAGAAAAACCGTCATTATTTGTATATAAACATTCATAGCAACTTTTTTCTAAATCTAAAGATACGCTATGACCACCAACACCATCAGCTTCATTCCAACAAAAGATTACTTTATTTAATCCTAACTTTTTTAACTTCATATTGATATCAATACTTTCCATTGGAGATCCAACAGCTGCAATTATAATATCAGAGTCTAAAAGATCTTTATCTTCTAATAAGTTATTAAACTTATTAAACTTAGGATTTACTTTTATGTAAGGTATATCTTTTTTAATCTGTTTTTCTAACAATTTAACTTTTGAATTATTTATAACTATTAATTTATCATTTGGTAAATAATTTAAAGAACTACCACCTAGCCTATGTCTAAAAATATTATCTGGAGTTAAAATATCATTATCTATTAAGGTTAATTCACCTATACCAGATTTTGCTAACATCATTGAGATTTCACTACCTACTGAACCACAACCTATTATTGATACTTTTTTATTAGCAAGATTGTTATTACTTCCACCTCTTTCTTTTAAATAACTTTCGTTGTTTCTATTTAAAAAATATAAATCAATTTTAAAATCTGCTTCTTTATCGGCTAAAGGATGTTTCACTTTTACTTTTGAATAATAATGTACTAAAAATTGAGTTCTCTCATCTTTTGTTCTTGGCATACTAAAAAGAATATAAAAATTATGCCTTTTTGTATTTTTTTTATTTAAAAATTTATTAATAAAGTCACTATTATTTTTAGGAATATATTCATATAAACTTTTTATATACGAATGTAAATCTAACAACATTTTTTTTGATGGTGGTAAAACACCAATTTCTAATGGTATATGCAAAATATTGATTTTTGTATTATTTACCTGATTTACATTACTAAATGTACTAGGAAATCCTTTTTTATCATCATAAATCAATATTGGTTTACAGCTAGTTGAAAAACTTTCATTTCCAATTTTTAGTGCAATTTGTTCTATTTTATCTTCAGCATTGTAAAAAGCATTTACATATTTTACTTTATTAACAAAATAGCCTTCAAATTCATCAAGCAAATCATCTTTTGAAATTAATTGTTTTGCATCATCTAGTAATTCAAGAACTTTTTCAATATATAAAGATAATATATTTAACGGTTCATTATAATTTATAATTATTGAATCACTTTCCTCTAAACAAACTACTCCATTTTCATTTACATGTGAGAGTAAACCAATTAAATCTTCATCAATTAAATAAGATTTAGGCAGTTTATACGGAAAATTTTCTAAAACAACTTTAATATTCCATTCATTATTTTTACTTTTCAATCTTAATAAATATTCACTCTCATTTTGCTTTTCATAATTTAAAAGAAATGATAAATTTAAAGATTTAAATAATTCATTAAAATTCATACTTAAGCACTATTCCCTGTTGTTACAAAAGGTAATGACTTTGAACATTCTGTTATATCATCATCGTCAGATAAAGGAAATTCATCACCAAATACTTTTCTTAAGATTTTACATGCTTTGCTTCGTGAATCTTCATTTCTAGCATTATTTAGAGATTCAACTAAAGCTTCAACCTTTTCATAAAAATTATCTTGTTGTATCTCAGACATTTTATAATAAACATTTTTTCGTGGTTCTACGGGTAATCTAACATCTATATTCATTTTCCAAGATTCAGTATTTAAATCAAAATCACTTTTCATTCTTTCTGCTATATAAATAAGTGTATCCAAATAACTATCTTGATGATATTTGAAATGATTTCTTGCCTGAATAGTTAAACCAATTGATGCAGGTGTATTATTTCCATTAGATGAGAAATGTTTTTCTTTCCATTTTTTTAAGAATCTTACACACCTTCTAAATTGTTGATATTCATTTGCATTAGTAGAAACATCAGATACCCATTTAGTCAATTTTTTTGGTTCCGATTTATACCATAATTTATTTTCTTGTTTTGAGTTTTCTTTACCCCATGCAATATGAATATCTTCATTATTCTTTGAATAAATGGCTAAGTCAACATGATAACCATCAACATATTCAACTGTAATACAGGGTCTATTATATTTAACTGTTCTATTATGTTGAGAGTTTAACTTATCAAAAACTAACTTCTTTAATTTATAAGACTCGTACTCATCATTAGTTATATCAAATATAATACCTACATCAATATCATAGTCATCATTTTTTGGCTTTATACCAGTGTTCATTGAATATGAACCTTGATCTATTTTTGTAAATGTTAACTTTTTATCAGTACCGGGAACTTTTTCATCCTTTAGCTTCTCTTTCAGTTCATTAATTAATAAATCTCTTTTTTCTCTTAATGTTTCATTTTCATCATAAGTACCTAATCTTATTTCTTGATGAAAATCTTCAAATTCTTTTTCTAATACCATTTTTACTCCATTTTGTATAATTCTATTATACATTTTGATTTTTTTCTTATTACATTACATGATGTAATATTTCACTATTGAAAGTATAATAAAAAAAACGGATAAAAAAATATCCGTTTTAACTAAATTGATATTTGTTTAAGTTTTCCATTATTAAATCCTCTAATTCAGGAGGGCTTTTAACATAAATATGAGGTATCCATTGCTGAATTAGTGGTGCAATTTCCATAAGATGACTAACAGTTATATACATAGATGCATTGTTAGCCTCTTTATCCCAAATAATATATTGGGAAGGATTTAATTTTTTTCGTTTTAACACAGTATAAGCACTCCATGATAATTCTAATTCAACATCAATTTTTTCCTCAAGTCTAAAAAAAGCATTTATTGCATTATTCAACTTATCAATAAATTTATATTCATCTAAATTAAACTCTTTTTCTTTAATATCTATTTCTCTTATTTCTTTAAAATAAAATGTTCTCAATCCATCTTCATTTAAGTCATATGCAATTAAATACCAATAATGCTCTAAATTAGCAATTTTCAAAGGGTGTACTAATTTATCTTTTTTTCCATAGTACTTAAAACTCAACTCTTTTTTATTTTCAATTGCATTTTTTATCATATGAAACTCCCTCTCATGAGTATCTACTATGTTTTCAATAGATGGCTGTTCAAAAATTGCGTATGATGCTTTTTTATGTAAACTTCTAAATAACTTTAATGTTTTATCATAGAATTTTGGATTTAAGTCTTTTGTTACGTTATTTAGTAAGCTGATAATAAGTAACTCATCTGCACTAAAAAATTGATTCTCAATTAAATCCTTATCTGCGACCCATGCATTATTTACTTTTTTTATTGTATTAGGAAATAATGGTTTAATTCTTTCTCTTAAATCTTTTCTAATTACACTATCATCAACATCAAAATATTCTGCAACAATTGATGTTTTAATAGGTTCATTCTTCAAAAGTTTATTTAACATATATTCAACTCTTTCAAGATATAGAAAATCTTTCATTATTCTCCTTTATTAAATTTTAAACCACTCGTCCCATCACCACGAGGCTCAACCTTTATCTGCAATGGGATTCTCTCTTTTAGTGCTTTCACATGGAAAATCATGCCTACAACTCCACAACCCACTCAAACACCTCTTTTATCTCCATCTCATGAGAGATATTAAAAATATCTGTCGATATTGCTCTTTGATAGTATGAAAAGCTTTTAATATTTTCAAAATTGGAAAGCTTAGATTTATTCGTGATGTTGAGTGATTTTCAGCTATCATAATCACTGGAATATTAAGAGAATTGAGTCGTTTAAATTCTTTAAGTGCAAAAGTGATAGCTCTATTACTAGGGCTATTTCTATGAAACAGATCCCCTGTATGTATCACATAATCTGGTTTTATAATATCTATTTGATTTATTATTTGAGAAAAAGCATCATAAAAGTCCGCTTCTCTTTGGTTAATATTATCATTGTTTAGCACATCTAAGTCATTATATCCAAGATGTGTATCACTAAAATGTACTATTATCACTAAATTTATACCTACTATTTAACTTGTTAGTACATTTTGCACCATTTATCTAGTAATAAGTATACCATAATTATCAAAGTGAAATGTCACATGATTTTAGGTTTGATTAAGTTTATATTTTGATTTATGGTTTCTAATTAATAAGTTTACAAATATCTATATCTAAAATTTTACCTATTTTATAAATATGTTCTATTGAATAATGGTGAGTAAGAATTTTTGGATTTTCTGCATGGGAAATAAAACTAGAGTTTTTTAAGCCTAGTTCTAGAGCTAAATCTAGTTGTGTAAGATTTTTTTCTTGTCTATATTTTTTAACATTTTGAGAAACTTTATAATGAAATTCTTCTATTTCATCTTCTGAAAAACCAAACAATGGAGTCCTTTACATATATGTATAATATTTTGTTTAGTTTATAGGAAATAGTGAAAATAGAATAATACATATATGTATAATTATGATTTAAGAAAAATTAATATAAAATCTTTTATTAAACTCTAAAGGATTATCATGCCAAATATGTCAATGATGGAGATAATTGTTACTATTCTAAGTAATATTTTATTTCTATATTCAGTTTACAGAATAACAAAGTATATAATTGACAAAGTTGAAAAACAGGTAACATATTTTTCAATAATTGATTTCTTTGCAGTTATATTTATAATAATAGGAATTGGTGTTTACTTTTTTGCTTTAAAAATCATTCCAAAAGATTCATTAACTTTATTGACACTTTTAAAATACTTTGCACTTGTATATGGGAGACTATTTTATTTGATAGTAGATAATTTCTTTATTGTGATGATAGGTTTTTGTGTATTGGTATTGCCAGCAATTTTTTGGAGAAAAGTATATGATACTTTCCAAGTTAGTATAAAGATGAAATAGATGATGAAAAAAATACTTACTCTAAGTACACTAGTACTATTTTCATTTATATTTTGTGGTTGTGCTACAACAACATTACAAACTCAATCAAAAATGACAAGAAGTATTACTCTTGATCATAGTGAAATAACTAATAAAAATATATATTTACAAGTTACTAATACAGCAGGCGGTGGTGGGGAAAATATGCAATTACTCCAATCTATAAAAAACAAACTTCAAAATAAGGGTTATATAGTTGTTGATAGTTCAGAAGATGCATCTTATGGTTTAATTATAAATGTTCTATTTGCTAATAATTTAAAAGAAGCTCTTGCGTTAAGTGCTGCAACTGGATTAGGTACTGTTGCTGGAATTGGAAGCTATGCAGGTGGTAATAGTGGAAGAGATGCACTGGGTGCTGGTCTTATTATGGCAATTGGTGCTGGTGTTGTTGGAAAAGTATTAGAAGATGAAATATTTAGAGCAATCATAGATGTAAATGTTAGACAATATTACAATACTAAGATAAGAACAATTAAATCAACTTCTGTGGGTGATCCAATCATTACTACAACTCAAAAAGATGAATTAGGTAGTTCTGCATTAAATAGTGATGGTTATAGTGAAGTATCAAGTGGTATCTCTCAAAACACTACACAAGATTTAACTAAACACTATGAAGAGTATATAACAAGAGTATTTGTTGAAGCTGTTAAAATGGATTTAGAATTAGCTGATGCTCTTCCAATATTAGAAGATAAAGCTTCTACACAAATTACAAATATATTTTAGTAAAAAAGGAAAAATAAAATAATGAAAAGAACAATATTTACAACAATTGTTATTATAGGTGCTTCTGTACTATTTACTGGCTGTGGAAGTTACACAGGTGGAGCTTTAGAATTAAATCATAACAAAAAAACTTGTCAAATTACATTTAACAAATTTTTAAAAGATACAAGTGCTTGCGAATTGGCAGAAAAAAATGACTTAGTTGTCGTTGATGGCCGAGGTGATAGTAGTATGCTGACTCATGTTATGTATAATAAGTCAACAGCAGCTGTATTACAAGTTGCATCAGAAATAACCATAAAAAAGAAAGATAATTTTTTTGCTATTGCTCATCCAACTTTATTATCTAATTTTCAAGGTTCTTTAATCAATACACCTCAATCATATTTAGAAAAATGTGAGATTAATGCAGGTAATGTTTTAACTTTTAACGCTGATCCATGTAATTTACATCCAAGAAAAAAAAGAGAAGCAACTTTAGCAATTGTAACATATAAGGAACAACCAAACGATGTATTAACATTTAATGCAAAAGAGGTATTGAATTATTTAAAAGAGAAAAATCTCTTTGATCCTAATAGCTCCCTAAAAAAGCATAGAATTGAATTCGAAGTTGATGAAGATGGAAATACTATTTATACAAGAAGAGATGAAGAATAAATTTAGAATATTATAAATAAATAAAAGAGTTACTATGAGTCTTGTATGGGGAGCTATTATCGGTTATATTATTCTTATGACAGGTGCTATTATTTGGAGATTAATTGAAAGATTTATTGGTAAAAAATTGTTTTAATTCGTTTATTGTATTTTAACATTGTTAAAATACAATAAGGGGAAGGTTTAGCTATGTCTAATGGAATTTCTCTAGGGCTTTTATTTTATATAGTATTATTAATTTTAGCAGTGTGATAGGTATGCTCTCTGGTTTATGGAAAAGATTTGTAAGAAAATATTTTGATTGATTTTTTTTGTTAAATTTATCTCTCTTATTTTTATCTTTATACCTTTTAATGAAGAAGTTAGCTCTTTTTCTATAGATTTAAAGAAAGAAACAGGTACGATTAAATTTTAAAACAATAAAAGATACAATAAACTAAGAAAAATAATATTGCCTAGGGTAGCAAGAGAACTATTAGGTAATCAAATATATTGTATTATAGTTAATTATATCTGTCCCCATTTTTTTTAGTACATATAATTAGAAAATAGTTATACAATTGTATTGATTTAATATGAGGAAGAGGGTAGACATAAATAAAATTTATAGTGTAAGGAATTAGTATGAATATATTGAGAAGTGTTATATTAATTAGCGTAAGTATGTTTTTTTTAAGTGGGTGTACTCATTATGTTAATCCGAATAGTATTGAATATCATTCTGGAAAAAAAGTTTATGGAAAACTTGTAAATAGTGCATATTTATTACGAGGTGAACAGGTAGATGTTTTAATTGAGGCAGATGAAGATTATAAATTTATCGCAATAGGTACTGTAAATAGTATGACTGGAAGAATAGACTTAAAACTTAAAAGTGCTTCAAAATATTTTAATGGTGATTATTATAATTCTACTGAGATAAAAGGTTATGTAGTATATGCTTCTGATGATGTGCTAGGAATACCCTTCAACATAAAAGATATTAATGGTAAGAAGTTTGCATATTTAAATTCACAAGACGAGTTTAAAATGAAAGTTGAATTAAATAATAAAAAAATAGTATACGTAGTTATTGAGAAGATGGTTTTAATGAAAATAAAATTGAAATAGATAAAGAAAATAAATAACTTTAGAGAAAAAAAGAGGACGAAATACAATTAAAATATGTCTAGTTTTTTTGGTCATTCCATCCAGTTCTATTTATTAAAATAACAATGTAATTTTGTTTCTGTCATTTCTATAATAGTTGAATAAATAGACCCTAAAAAATCTTTCATTTCAGTATTTAAACTAGATTTTTCAACACCCGGTTGAGCAATGGCAAATTCAAATTCTATATCAGTATATTTAAGAGCCTTTTTGATTTCATTTAGATCATTTATATCTCCATAGTAAAATCTTTTTCCTGCTAATACGCCTGTTGAATTTCTTCTCTCTAAATGTTTTAGTAACTCTTCAGGTTTCCATTTATAACGAAGTGATACAATTGCTTGTCCACAAACTTCATATAAATCTGATAACCTAGCACCTGCTTTTTCTTTTGAATATTTACAATGAACCATCTCAAAACGAACTAGTTCATCTTCTTTAAATATTGCAACTATATCAGCTGATTCTCCTGAATTATCATCATTAAATACTACACTTGCACCTCTATCAATTAATCTTTTCATCATATATTCTTGAATAGAATTGTCTCTTGTATCTCCACTTTTATATAAGGACTCTATTGTATAATCAACATTATTCCAATCAAGAACTTCCATTTGATTATCAGGAATTGATAAAATGTCTGATTCACTATAATCTGTATGAATTGAACCTGCAATTGTACAACCATTTAATAAAAACATAGTTGGTGGATTTTCTTGAAAAAATTGCTTCAATGGGATAGGATTGGATTTTAAACCTTCAATAGTAATTTTACTGTCATCTAATCCAGATATACTATGTCCATTCTCTCCACCCAAAATAATCGAAAAAGAAATTAATTCATTCAATATATTTAATAAAAAGTCCGCTTGATTATGAACAAGTTTTAAGCATCTTATTGTTCCCTCTGACAGCATAAAAGAATTTTTACTAGGTATTTCAAGTGTTAACTTATGTATCCTATCATAAAGTTCTTCTGACCAATCTGTAGCTAATACATTAATATCTTCAGGATATTTTTCAAGTTGTATTTTTTTAGCAGAGTCTTCTAATAACTGATTTGTATCAATACTTTCATCAGTAACTAATTCACCAATTTTTAAACACCATTCTTTCCATTCTTTTAAATCTCCTACACGTGCGGGACTCCAAATTTTACCTTTAACTGAAGCACCAACACTAACAGGAAAACCGTCACGAAAACCAACTCCTACAAAGTCTGATTTTTTAACTCTATTTCCTTCTTTCCATCTGGTTAACTCTTCTGTCACATCTGCTCCACTTAAACGAGAGTAGCGATGTAAATGATTTGCAGGTTTAAATATTCCTGCATGGACTAAACTAAGACGCTTTATTGAATCAAATGAACGAAATACACTATCACCTAAAATACGCTCACTCGTATTTTCAGAGATTTTTTCTGCTAGTAAATCTATATCGAATCTTTTATCACTACATCCTATAAAAAGTAATTTTGAAGATTCATCATAATGCATAGCAATTAAAGCCCAAGTTTGGTCTTTTAATCTTGTAGTTCTAACCCACTTAACTTTTTCTCTTTTTTGAGTTGTAAAATAAAAAACATTCTCAGTAGAATTAAAATAAGGCTGAGATAAAGCATGAATATTTAAATTAAATGCCTCTTTAAAATTATTCCAATTAGCTTTTTCAGATTTAAAACAAACACAACTTAATGCTGGATAAACTAATTTAGGGTTTAATTCTATATCAGGAGAATCAAATCCTGAATAAGGTTCACATCCTTGTAAAAAACTAAGTAAAGATTCTGCTTGTTGTTTTTTTTCATCAGCTATTTCACTTATTACTTTTTCCCATCCTGAACCATCTTGAAATAAATTTTCAAGCTCTAAAGAGATATTTTCATCTGCATAGTTAACTATAAATGAAGCATCACCTAAATCTGTTTGAGTACGAGTAAATCTACCTATGAATTGCAATAGTACCGCTAATGACTTATGCATACCATGAACTGCTGCAATTTTAAAATCTGGGTAGTCAAAACCTTCCTTTAACATATCAACAGCAATTATAATATTGTATTCACCTTTTTTTATACTATCAATAATAGATTTCTTATTTTTAGTTCCTGAATGAATAAGTACAATTCTTTCTTCTGGAAACCATTCTTGATAATCTAAAAGTAATTTTTCTGCATGAGAACGTTCATCAGTACGAACCATCATGCGATGTCGTGTAAAACCTTTTTCTCTATCTTCCAACAATCTTTGCATTGCAGCATTAGCTATTGCCTTATCTTTTTTTCTAGGATGGCGTTCATTTACTGTAACTAAAGATATTTTAGAAAAACATTCATCCTCTAATGCTTTTGTTAGAGGGTAATTATATACAATTTTTCCCTCTATAGGTTTACGATCATTTCTATATGGAGTAGCTGTAAATTGAACAATTTTTGAATCTTTAAATAATTGCTTAACATTACTCCACTCACTAGCTTTTACATGATGTGCTTCATCAAAAAAAATATGAGAAAAGCATTTTTTAACTTTTAATTGAGTTTGATTATCTGCACGTGCAAAAAAGGCAGGTGTAGAGATAACTATATCTGCTAATTCAATAGCTTTGATATGTTCATCATGACTTAATATTTTATTTAAAATTAAAACTATGGGATTTAATGTATTGTTAGGGATAATCCCTAGTTTTCTAAGTATCCCCCATGTTAAATACTTATCTGCAATTTGATTTTTTAATTCGATTGAAGGAACAATAACTAAAGTTCTTTTAGCTTTATCTGCAAGTGTAGTAACTAACATTGTCTCAGTTTTTCCAGTTCCTGTTGGTAAAATAACAGTTGCCACTTCATTAGATAATGACCAATGAGCCATAAGAGAATGAATTGCACCCAACTGAGCAGTTCTTAAACTATCTCCAGTTATACCTTCTCCATTAATATTTAAACCTTGATAGTAGGGGGCAGTGTTCTCTTCAATATTTTCTACGCAACCTTTAATTTCATATGTCCCTTGTTTACTTTGATACCTTTTTAATTCAGCAAGAAAAGTAATACCAGTTTCATGATTAAGTTTATAAATTTTATCTTTATAATGAGATGTTGAAAAAGACCAAGCACCAGCTTCAAGTGCTAATTGAAGTAACTTTCCACAAGATACATTTTCTTTTTTATAATATAGTGGTTCATTAAACTGTAAAAGTTCCTCAGAAACAAGATTTAAGCTTTTTTGAATAGAAGTCATTTGCTTTCCTATTAATTTTATTTATATTATCTCTATTACAATTATATAATTATTTTACTCAAAACAAAAAAATATTGCAATATGCAATATTTTTATATATAAATTGATTTCTACTTCTGCATACAAGCAACTTAAGATTTTTCATAACCTTTATTTGATAAACATTTATAAAGTTTCTCCCATTGATTATTTCCTTCAATATTAGGAAATCCTTGTACTTTTAATTGACAACATTGACATAAAACTTTATAAAATTCTTCATCATCTTGATATGGTTTATAATGATTATTAATCATTGTTTTTAATTCATTTGCTTCTTTTTTATTACCTTTTTCATCTAAGTAGTACTTTTGCATACATGATACCTTTTTCTTATCTATCCCCTTATACTTACCTGTTTTATCTATAGATCCCTCATGTTGTATTCCATCTAAATCTTTTACTTCACTACACTTAATATCAGTTAATTTCATCTAATTTCCTTTATTTTTAATATTATTCTATCAAAACATTGTCACATTTAGTGTCACATTTTTCTAAAATTTAAAAGGTTATGTTATAATAAAAAATATTTTAGATGAAAAATTGTGACAAAAACCATATCTTTTTTGAGACATTAAGAAAGACGTTTGCTGGAGAGAGGTGGTCACAAAGTCTTTAATAAATATTAATTATTTACGTTTCTTTAATTCGATAATAGCTTTTAACCTATTTGAATCATTCTCATCAAACTTAGCAATAATCCATTCTAAATAGTCTTGTGATACATCAGACCATTTTTTTCCTTCAAATTTTCCAAAACTTATTAATCGGTCATTAATAGTTATATTTTTAACTCTAATTACTTGAATACTTCCATCTGAAAACATTGAAATATTTTTAGTAAATCTAGAAATAATGACTTCTTTAGAATAGTCTTCAATTTCTTGAAATTCTTCATCAAATAAGTAATGAAATACTCTTGTATCTAAACCTTGAAATATTTGATACTTGGATTTATTATATTTTTTTAATTTATTATATTTTTTATAATCAGGTAATGTATTATATGACCATGTTCCTATAAATTCTCTCCCATTATCTTCAAATAAATCAAAATCACTGTTATTAAGAAGTTGTTTTATTTTTTTTAAATTAAATTGTTTATTATTTTTAAATTTTATAGCTTCCTTATTTAAAACATATGCAAGTTTTGTCAAACCTGAAAATTGTAAAACTCTAACATAGTGACGCATACGAAAAAATATTTTACTTTTTTCAGAAAATGTAAATTTTGAAGAGGTAAATATTGGATCAGCAATAACTATTTTAGGGGATTTGGAATATTCTCCAATATAAGTTGATATAATAAGTTCTACATCATGTTGAGTTCCTTGTGCTCTAATTATTTGTTTTTTATTGATTCCACTAGTGACTTGTGAGCTTTGTGTTGATAAACTACTTGCTCCTTTAGCTTCAAAAATACAATTTAAATTATTATTTGTGACACCACGATAATCAAATCTTGTTCCCTGAGTTTCTATTGGTTCTAAATTATCTAATGGAATATTGTAATAGTTAGAAGCAATTAAACATGCTATAGCAATACCTAGTTCCTGACTTCTTGGTGCAAGTAGGTCCCCATGCAAAGTTAAGTTTTCTTTATAAAATAAGTCTTGATGTGTAAAGTCTAGTATGTTCGTATAAAGATGAGCTGACCTAATTGCTTCATCAACTTCAGTTTGTGGAAGAATAGCAGTCTTAATTCCTATCATGTGTAGTAAAGATCGCACACTAAAAGTAAATCCAGTATTATTTATATTTCTAATAGGGTCATAGCAAGAATCATTAACTGGCAAAGGAGCACGAGAGTTAATATTTACGGGTATAGTATATTGTTTGTTTAATTGTTGTTCTGTTAACGGAGGCATTAGAAAACCTTAAATTTTTTTAAGACTAATCATACAAGAAAAAGAGTAAAATCTTGTTAAACATATAGCAAAAGCTGATGTAGATAAAAAAAAGAAAAAAGATACTAGAAAATGTAACTATTTCTAAGTAATCATCAGTATTTTATATAATCGTTTTGAATTCTAAAAAATAGAAATATTATGTATTATAAAAGAATAATAATATAATGATACTCATGAGAATAAGGAAATTAATTGAAGTACTTTATCAAGTCACATCATGATCTAGAACCTAGCGAACAGGAAGAGATTTATAATTTATTTCAAAATTTTAAAAATACCTTCTTAGAAGAAGGTATTTCTTTTTTTGATCCATCAATAAAGTTATTTGAAGATGATTCCGTATTTGAGGATTATGAAAAAAGAATAATTGAGGGGTATGATTCATCAGAAAATAATAGTTTAGATAAATATAGTAAGCAGTTAAATAATGCTTCAACTAAATTAAGACATTTTTTTGCGAACATAGTATGGTTATACAATTTTCCGATAAGAAATGAATCAAAATTACAAGAAACAAAGATTAAAGAAATTATATTATTTCTTAATCTTTCTGATAGTTATTTAATAGAGAATAAAATTGCAAGTGAAGGAATACTTAATTATGGCAATTTATTTCATTCTAAATATGCAGATATAAATTTTATATATTTTTTTGTTAAGCATTATAGACAAACAAAGAAAAATTATAATGAGATAATAAATAATATAGATATTAATACACTTACTAAGAAAATATCTTCAGAGTATACAACAAATAAGTCTACATTGCCTACACAACATATACTAAATTATTTATTTGCACCTAATTTGTATGAACCTATAGGAAGCAGAGATGATAAAAGAAAAATAGTGTGCCATTTTATGGGAAGTTATGATGACTCATACCTTGATGAAGATTTAAGATATATACGTTTTGAAAATCAGATGAAAAACTCTGAAAGTTTGTTTTGGTTTGCTAATGATTTTAAAGGTAAACTTAAAGAAAGAGTAAAAAGAAAAAAACAGAGAGTATTAAAAAAGGCATTTATTAACTCTTCAAAAAAATGTAACAAAACATTTGAATTTAATAGTAAAAATAAAGATGCTAAATTTAGTTTTGAAGATTCCCAGTCAGAAAATGATAATAAGATTAGTACTGGATTAGCGGCAGAAGAACTAGTATGGCAGTATGAGGTAGAAAGAGTTAATAAAGCTCAGTTAGTTAATATTCTTATTAAACTGGATATATATAATAACTTAGACAATATAAATAAAAATATTAATGATATTATGCATTATAGTAAAAATCTTAATTGGAAAGCTCCTTTTGATATAGTGAGTTGTAGGAATAATAAAATATTATATATAGAAGTTAAAAGTACAACAAATGATATAATTTATTTTTCAAAGAATGAAATTATATTTGCATTTAGAAACTATGATAACTATGAGGTTAGAGTTGTACACAGTAATGAAATCTATGTTTTAAATTTTGAAAAAGATATTTTAGAAAATATCTATAGTTTAATACAAAATGAATTGCTATGGTCGCTTGAAAAAATATCATTTAAAGTAAACTTTTTATAGTTTTAATCAAAAAATGAAAATTCCCTTTGAGACCTAAGTTCCTAAAGTATAGTTAATTTATCACAATATTTGGAGAGGCTTTCAGCATCTTTATTACTAAAATATCATCTTAATGTTAATTCATCTAATCAAATTCATCTTGTTAGAGAACTGATTATACAAGTTTATAAAGAACTATATCAATTTAGAAGTGATATTGCACATGAGAATAAAAGAAGTATATCACAGGAAGATTGTAAATATTATATGGAAATATTTATTTTTATGTATACATTAATTTACTTGAATCCAATAAATAATCAAGATTTGTTAAGAAAAATAAGATTATTTTAATGATGAATAATTGTAGAACAATTGTTCTACAACTATAGTTTTCAGTTAGTTATGAGCGAATTGTTTTAATTTTATTCCCTTTAGTTAAGGGATTTATTGACTTTGTATAAGAGTTCGAATCTCTCCTCGTCCGCCACTAATATTCAATCAAATTTTTTTAACAATCTACTATAAAATAAGGCTTCAACTAGTATAACTTAAGCACTCTTTTTTTGTGTTAATTTTAGGTGTGCAGTTATTTTCTTAATTCACTTATAATAGCTTTCACACTATAATAAATTCATATATTTAAAAGGGATTTTAATTATGACAAAAATTGTAGTTTTGTGTTTATTTATGATAAATTTATTTGCTTATGATTTAAGTATTTCTCGTGAGTTTAAAGATTTTTTAGAACCTGACAGAATGAGTATCTCTTTTTCTTTACAAACAAAGCAAAAAAAAGCACGCGATGTTCGTACTACATTTAATCCTATAGTTTTAAAGATGAAAAAATATGCTATTTGTAGTGGGGGTTCTTATAGAGTGAACCCTTATTATGATTATCAATCAAAGAGTAGAAAGCTGTTGGGCTATGAGGGATATTTACAGTTTAGTTGTAAGTTCAAAAAAGTAGATGAGTTAGATGATGTTCTTGGTTTATTTGATTCTTATAAAGAAGTGAGGGTACAGCAAAATCCCATATCTTGGATAGTAGATGAGCAAACTGTTGCTGTATCAAAACAAAGTATGGAATTAGAAGCTATAAAATATAGTAAGAAATATGTCAATATTCTACAAACTGAATCTATAGGAAAATGTAAAGTTTCAAAAATAGATATTCAAGGAAATAGTTATAATAGACCTATTACAAGAATGGCATTAAAATCTGAAAGTTTGGTAGAAGAGCCTAAAAAAGTGAATATAGATATCTCTTTGCATGCTAATTATATTTTTGAATGTAATTAGCATTTAGGCTTATCTCTTTTTTAGTGTCTGATTGCTAAAGAGCTATTTTTTATCTTATCGATAAGTTTTGTAATTAAAGAGATTTTATTCTTTTCTTCTTCTATTGTATTTTTAGCACTTAAATTAAATTTATCTAGTTTTTTATCAAGATAGTTTGTAGTAAGATTTCCTGAGATAAAATCTATATCTCTTACAATTTCTCTATGAAGAGATAAGTTTGTAGGAACACCATCTATCATAAATTCATCTAAAGCTCGTCTTGCTTTTTTTACAGCACCTTCCCAATCAAGTGACCAAACTATTAGTTTTCCAATCATTGAATCATAGTTTGATGGAATCTTATATCCAGAATAAGCACTTGTATCGAGTCTAACACCTGGACCACCTGGAGTGAGATATTCAGTGATAGTTCCCGATGATGGGAAGAAGTTTTTGCTTGGGTCTTCTGCATTTATCCTAAACTCTATAGCATATCCTCTAAAAGCAATCTCTTCTTGTAGGTACTGAAGTTTATCTCCCTCAGCAATCTCTATCATCCTTTGAATAATATCAAAACCACTTATTATTTCAGTAACTGGATGTTCTACTTGCACTCTTGTGTTCATCTCTATAAAAAATATTTGGTCATTATTATCCACTAAAAATTCAACTGTACCAACACTTTCATAGCCTAATTTAAACATAGCTTTTGTAGCAATTCTATATAACTCTTTTCGTGTATTTGCATTGAGTCTAGGAGATGGTGCAATCTCTATTACTTTTTGATGTCTCCTTTGGATAGAACAATCTCTTTCTCCTAAATGTACTACATTCCCATATTTATCTGCTATAACTTGAACTTCGATATGTCTTGGGTTTTCAACATATTTTTCTATGAAAACTTCATCTCTTCCAAAATATTTCATTGATTCTTTTGTAGCTGATTCAAACATATTATAAAATTCTTTTGGTTCTTTAACGATTCTCATACCTCGTCCACCACCACCAAAAGCAGCTTTGATAATCACTGGAAATCCTATTTGCGTAGCTATTTTTGCAGCTTTGTTTTTATCTGTTATAGGTTCGTCAGTTCCCTCTAATACAGGAACTCCTATCTCTTTCATAGCTACTTTTGAAGCCATTTTATCACCAAAAAGTGCTATATGTTCTGGTTTTGGACCTATAAAGATAATTCCTTTTTCTTCACAAGCTTTTGCAAAGTTTGCATCTTCTGATAAAAATCCATATCCTGGATGAATAGCATCACATTTTGCTTTTAAAGCCAAGGATATGATAGGTTCGTAGTCTAGATATGCCTTGATTGGGTCACCAGTGATAGGATAACACTCATCGGCTTTTTTTACCCAAACTCCATCCACATCAACTTCTGAAAATATTGTAACACTTGTGATATCAAGTTCTTTACATGCACGAATAATTCTTAGTGCTATTTCACCTCTGTTTGCTATTAAAACTTTATTGATTTTTTTCTTCATAAATATCCTTTGTCATTTTTAGTAAAGTAGATTGTAGAATAAAACAAAAGATAATTCTTTATAATTAATGCTTAATTAGTTATTCATTATTGCTTATATTATGTTACAATAGTGCTATGAAAAAAGAAACACAGCAAAAACATACTCAAATTGCCAATGATATTATGTATTATATTTACACTCACATTGATACAAATATAGATATTGAAGAGTTGAGTATAGATTTAAATGTAAGTAAATTTCATATGCACCGTATTTTCAAAGAAGCTTTTGGAAAAAATATTTATGAAAGTATAAAGTCAATAAGACTTCAAAAAGCATCCAATCTTCTTATAACAAATGAACTTTCAACAATTACCCAAATAGCCAATATGTGTGGCTATAGTTCACAAACTTCTTTTATCAAAGTATTTAAAGAACGATTCAATATGACACCAAAACAGTGGAGAAAAGGGGGTTATAAAATATATTCAAAAAATATTTTAGCTCAATCTTCTCTTGCTATGAATTCTACAGCAGATTTTAGTAAAATTGAAGAACCAATTATTGTCAAAATGGATACACAGATGAGTTATTATATTCGGCATCAAGGATATGATAAGTCTATTAAAAAAACTTGGCAAAAGCTTTATACTTGGATTTTGACAAATGATTTAAAAAACTATCAACAAATAGGGTTATACCATGATAATCCTACTATTACGCCTTTACAGTCGTGTCAATATATAGCGTGTGTAGTACCAGATAAAAGTTTACAGTTTACTAATGATAGACTTCCTAAATTCAATATAGCTTCAGGTATTTATGCAAAATTTGATATAAGTGGCGTGTATGGTGATGTGTTAAAGTTCATACGATGGGCATATCATGAGTGGCTTCCAGAAAGTGGTTTTGAAACTACAACAAAACCATCATTTACTCTTTATCATAAAAATCATTTTTTAAGTGATGATGGTTCGTTTGAATTAAGTTTTTATCTGCCGGTGCAGTTTTAAATTATTCCCAAGGAGCAGGTTCCCCTACTGTTTTAAAGACGGGATTTTGTACTGAAGCACAAACATCTTTAGCTAAGTTTTCAAGTCCACCATAAGCACCGTAGCTTACTTTCTTTTCTTGGTTTACATCTACAAAAGCAACTTTTTTCTTAATAGCTGTATATAAACTTCTTCCACCTGCAAGAAGTATATCTACACCGTGTTCATCTATAAGTTTTCCTTGCTCTTGTGCTGGAACTTTCATTAAAATTGGAACATATTTTTTTGCAATCTCTATATCTTCTAAAGTTGCTTTTCTCACACTTGTAGCAACTACTTCTATACCTATATCTTGCAAAGCACTTGCTATTGACCAAGACTTATTTCCACCTGTATTTAAAATAGCTTTTTTCCCAGCAAGAATTTTTCTATAAGGTTTGAGTCTTTCTTCAAGAGCTGCTTCTTCTTGGGCTATCACCTCTTGTGCTTTTTGGATAAGTTTTTCATCCCCAAAGGCATTTACTATAGACATAATGGCATTTGTAGTATCTCTTTTCCCATAAAATGAGATAGAGATATGTGGAATTTGATATCTTTCTTCCATTTTTCGAACTAAAGTTACAAGTGATTTTGCACATACTATTACATTAAGTTTTGCAGTATGTGCCATCTGAATATTTTCTATTCTTCCATCACCTGCTAAAGTTGATACAATTTTGATACCAATTTTTTCTAAGATTGGAGTATATTGCCACATATCACCAGTAACATTGTATTCACCTATAAGATTTATACCAAAAGGATGGATCTCTTCTGGTTCTTTTGTCCCTATTAGTTGAGATAAAACAGCTTCCCCACCTAAACGACTTCCTAGGTTTTTACTTCCTACGAAACCTGGTGCGTGTACTACAACGATTGGAATATTGTATTTTTCTTGCATTCTTTTTGATACATTATCCATATCATCACCTATCATAGCTGTTACACAGGTTTCATATACAAATACGGCTTTTGGAGATTTGTGTTCACAAATATAGCTGATACTTTTCTCTAATTTTTGATCTCCACCAAATATAACATCATTCGTTGTGACATCTGTACAGTATCCTAAAGGTGTATTATCTTCACCTTCCCAACTTGTTTTAGTAGCTCTTGTTTCCCAAGAAGCACCTTGACAAGTTGCAGGGGCATGTACTAAATGAACTGCATCTGCATAAGGGAATAGAGCGATTTGTGCTCCCTCAAAAGCACAACCACCACTTGTAGCACCTGGTTTTGGCTTATCACAGCTTGATTTTTTTTTGTCGTTGTGTGAACAAGCTGATTCGTTTAAAAGTTCTCTAATTTGTTTTTTGTTTACCATCATTTTTGTACTCCGCTAGTAGTATTAATTATAAGTATGCATAAGATATTCCGTTGTGTATTTACAGAATATAAGACCTAGGTCAGACTAGTTTATGACATTATAATTCTAATGAAATATTTTTTGGAGGTTATATGAAAATTGCAACTCTATATCCAACTCAATAATATAATAGAAGAGTTAGAACAATTAAACTTTAAAATGTTGAAAAGGTAATTTTAGAGTTGGAAAAATATAAATTAGAGGGGAAAGTAAAAGTGATGTTTAATTTACCAAAAAAGCATAGTGAAAAATTCGATTTTAATGAAGCTATAGAGTTTTAAAGTTGTTGGATTAAAGTGTGATTACTACTTTGAAACTTTTTTGTGATACTATATTAAATCAAGAAAAATTATTACTGGAAATTTTATGATAAAAAAACTGTTACATATATTTTTACCAACATTGTTATTAGCGAACCCTTTTGAAACAACTTTGCAAGATGAGATACAATGGTTAGATGAGGAAACATTTGTGGTTTCGGCTTCAAGAGTAAAAGAGAATATTAAAAAAACATCTGCTTCCGTGAATGTTATTGATGAAGAGATGATAGCGGTATCTAGTGCAAAAAATATATCAGAGTTATTAAATACAGTTCCAGGTATTAGTGTTACCCAAGGGAATCTATTCTTCAATGAAATTGAAGTAAGGGGAATTAAAGATTTTACTTCAAAACAAGTATTATTTATGATTGATGGACATTCTATAGATGCATTATTATTAAACGGTGGTGCAACAGCAATTTTAGATAAAATTTCATTGGATAATATAAAAAGAATAGAGATAGTCAAAGGACCAGCTTCTGCTTTATATGGAGCAAATGCATTTACAGCTTTAATAAATATTATTACAAAAGAAGCATTAGATATTAATGGAGTAGTTGTAAATGGTAAAATAGGCTCTAATAATACAAACGAGGTAAATTTATTATATGGCAAAAAATATGATGAGTTATCTTTTGTTGCAAATATAAATGTAAAAGATACTGATGGGAATAAAGTTTATATTAAACAAGACAGAGCAAACAAAAGTGCTATTAATAATCCATATTTAAAACAATTAACAGCTAATGTAAAAATTGACTATAAAGATTTTTATCTGAAGTCTATGTATTTAAACAGAGATGATGGGGAACATTTTGGACCTTTAGGCGAGATATCAACAGATAATGACCCAAAATCAGACTATTTTTTCATTGAAACAGGATACAAAAATCAAATAATGGAAAGATTGAATTTATCTACAAGAGTCTATTTTGATAAATATACTATGGATAACTATTGGCATCTTTTAACTATACCCGCTGATTTAAAGATGACAAATGCCTTAGTAAATGAAAAAAAGGGTATAGAGTCATTATTAACATATAAAGTGAATACAAATTTTACTTCTGTTTTTGGGCTAACATATGAAAACCACAAGCAATATGATGTTGAAACAATTATAAACTCTATTGATTTTTCCAATACTTCAAATACTTTTGCACCAAATGTAGATAGAAGTATGTGGGCATTATATACTAATAATATTTATGACTTAAGTGATAATTTAAGATTAACTCTTGGAATAAGACATGATGATTATAGTGACTTTGGTTCAAATACTGCTCCAAGAGGTGGTTTTACCTGGCAAATTAATAACAATAATATAGTAAAGGCAATGTATGGTGAAGGTTTTAGAACACCAACTTTTGCAGAATCATATAATGTTTCAGCAGTAATACAAGGAAACACTAACCTAAAGCCTGAAAAAGTAAAAACTTATGAAGTATCATATGAAAATAGCTCAATAGATAATCTGTACTCAAAACTAACCTATTTTAATAATGATTTTAATAATTTAATTGTTCAAAGTGGAAATATTTATATCAATCAAGGTAAAACCTCTTCTGAAGGTATTGAGGTTGAGACAAAATATGATTTAGTTAGAGGATCTTATTTAATGGCAAATTATACCTACCAAAAAGCCAAAGATAAAATTAATAACACAGATCTTGCAGATATTGCAAAACATAAAGGAAATATATTTTTAAACTATAAAGTCAATAAGTACTTAAATATAAATAATCATATTGAACTTAGAGGTAAAATGAAAAGAGTATCAGCTGATAACAGAGCCGAAGTGGCAGGTTATGCTTTAGTAAATATTTCAATGCAGTTAAAAAATCTCTATAAAGATGTTGAATTAAAAGCAACTATAAATAACCTTTTTGATAAGCAAGCATACGATCCTTCAAGATATGGATTAACAGTTGATGATTATGAGAAAGAGGGTAGAAATTTTATGTTTGAGTTGAAGTATACATTTTAAAATAAGGAGAGTAGATGGTAGTAAGTAAAAAAGAACTTGAGTATATACTTTATGGTGCATGTTTTTTAGCTTCCGGAGGAGGGGGACCTTTAGATCTTGGGCAAAGTTGTATAGATGCAAATTTCAAGGATGATGATTCTGTTGAAGTTGTACCTTTTGGTAGTATTCAAAGTGAAGATTGGATAGTGCCAACTTCGGGAATGGGTTTACCTAGTGCTGCATTTAATCCTTCAGAACTTAACAAATCAATTTTAAATGTAATTGAAATAATAGAACAATGGTGTAGTTGCAATGAGAAAGATTTTGAAGAGTTTAAATATATTCTTCCTATGGAAGTTGGAACAGTAAATTCTGTTTTACCTATTATTGCCAGTAAATTAGCAAAAAATAAAGGAAAAGATTTAAAAGTAATAGATGCAGATCCTTCAGGTCGAGCAACACCAACGCTACCGTTAACACTTTTTGCTGGGAATGATTGTAAATTTTATCCAAACTTTATTGCAAGTGGAGATGAGGTTCCTTATTTCTCTTCTTATAATCTTGAAAGCTTAGATCATGTTCAAGAGTGTTTTGGAGAGATGTTTACATCAAGTGCATTTAAAAATAGTGGTGGTTTTTCACTATATCCAAGTAGTAAAAAAAATCTTAAGAATGATTATGTGGTACCAAGTACATTAACCGATTCTTATAATATTGGAATCATTATACGAACTCAAAAGACAGTTGAAAAGAGATTAAGTGAAATACTAAAATATATGAATAATACAAGTGAAGAGAAAAGAATTACCAAAGATATTTTTTATGGTACTTTAACTAAAATAGATTCCAAACCAGTTCACGGTGAAGATATTGGAATATTAACAATAGAAGGATTAAATCTATACGAAAATAGTTCTTTTAAAGCTTATACTGCAAATGAAAATATTTATGCTAACATTATTATAGATACGCAAAGTAATGAGACAGAAAAACCATACATAATGGGACCTGATTCAATTTGTTATTTGCCAGAAGTGATTTATAAAAAAAGTGCTTCTTCAAAACCTGAAATTAAAATTTGTGATGTTACCCAACTACAGGAGTTATTTCATAATCCTGAAGTTGAAACAATTAATCTTTATGTAGTAGCTATAGATGCACCTAAAAATGTTAAAAATTGCCCAGGACTTATCTCAAATTGGGAACAGATGAATAGTTCATTAGGTGGAGAGGATAAATACACCCAACCATGGTTAAAATAAAATATTTAATACTTTTTATCTTATTATTGTCAAGTGGTCTGTTTGCAGATTCTAAAAAAATATATTTTTATACTACAGAAGCAAATGTAAATGATTTTAAGTCATTAAAAGTTACTTTTGATCAATACTTGAGTCAATATGGAGACTATGATTTTCAACCTTTTAATAAAAAAGAGATATTTGAGCAGTTTTTAAAAAATCAAGATATTATTGTTATTCTCTCAAGCTGGCACTATAAACAAATTGCTAAAAAATATGACTTAGAAGCAAAGCTAGTTGCTTTAAAAAAAGAGAGTATGACAGATACTAAAATAATAGTAGGTAAAAAAGGTTTACAATTTGATGGAACCATTACTACAACATACTCTCAGGATTATTCAAGAAAACTCATCGATACACTTATACAAAACAATAATTTAAATATTTTAAATGTACCAAAAGAGATAGATGCTTTAATGTCCGTTGGATTTGGATTAAGTAAGTTTGCCTTAGTATCAAAAGATAGCTTTGAGTTATTAAAAAATGTAAATGGCTTTTTAGCAAAGCAAATGATTATTTATAAAGAATCAAAACCTAATTTTAGAATGCTTATAGCTTCAAAATTAAAAAATCAATATAGTAAGGAATGTATTAATTTATTTAAGTCTATGAATTCAGATTTATATGGTAAAAAGATATTAAATTTGTTAGGTATTGATGATATCGTTATACTAACAAAAAATGACTACAATAAAATTATAGGGGGCGTAAAATGAAGTTTCTAATTACAATATCCCTTTTTACCATCTCTTTTTTATTTGCAGAGAAAATTTTAATAGTGAGTTCAAATAATAATATTGAAAAATATTCAAGTGTAGAGAGATCATTTAAAGAAAATTTTATAGGTGATTATAAATCTTTAGATATTTCTAAAATGACAAATAAACAAATAAAAGAGTATTTATACGATGAGTATCCTGATATTGTTTATGCAGTAGGAACAAAAGCGTACAAATATGTAGATATGTATATCCCTGAAAAAACATTATTTTTTAGTTCGATTGTAAACTATAAAAGATTAGATTTGACAAAAAATAGATTTGGTGTTTCAAATGAACTTCATACTGGTATGAACTTAACTATTATCAAATCACTTTTTCCAACTACTAAAAAGTTAACTATTGTTTATAGCTGTTATACAAAAGAACTCTATGAAAATTTCAAACAAAATGCCTTATTAATAGGTGTAAAAATAATAGGTGAAGAGGTAAGTGAAGATAATAATATAGATATTGATAAAATCCAAGACAGTGATGGTTTAATTTTAATTGCTGATCCGTTATTATTAAAAGATCAAAAAAAAGTTTTATCACTTTTTGAAAAAGTTAAAATGTTAAAAAAGCCTCTCTTTGCATATCATGAACTATTTTTAAAATATGATGCAACATTAATAATATCTGCAGATAATCCTACAATAGGTAGACAGATAGCTTCAATGATAAATCAATATGAGCAAAAGAAAGAATTTACACCTATTCAAATGCCAATGGGTACAAATGTGATTTTTAATAAGAAAATAGCAGATAAGTTGAATCTAAAGTATAATAAAAATGGATTATCTCTTGTTAATAAGGTATTAGAGTGAATTTAAATAGTAAATTAATTTCAAATATATTAATAATAGTAATTTCAATCACTGTAATATTTACTGTTAAAAATATTAATGAACA
Organism: Arcobacteraceae bacterium; assembly: GCA_963667095.1. GTDB lineage: Bacteria > Campylobacterota > Campylobacteria > Campylobacterales > Arcobacteraceae > JAIOSF01. The sequence goes on from OY762960.1 coordinate 1,698,204, forward strand.
AATTGAGATAATGAATAACGAGCTTGATAAAAGAATCTCTTTAATGAAATCAAATTTAAAATTTAATGCAAATCATACAATAGAGTATTATAAAAAAGAGATTGAAAATGATATTGCTTCATTAAACTTATCTCATATAAATACTATATTTAAAAACTTAATAAGTAGAGATGAGATAGATGGTATAGCATTAAGTAATGTTGATAATACAGTTCAAATATTTGAAGGGCGTATTTATAAAATGTCTGTAGATAAAGTTAGTATTAAAGAGGTGAATAATGATATTGTTATTTCTGCACCTATTCAATTATCTCAAAAATGGGGTACATTGAGTATTGTTTATCCTCTAACAAAATTAAATATTGAAGTAAATAAAGCACAGCAAGAGATTGAAAAAAAAATATACACCAATATTAAAACATCACTCATTGCGGCACTTTCCATAGCTTTATTTTTTTCATTTTTAGGTTATCTATTTGCTCAAAAACTTATTCGACCAATTATACTTTTAACAGATATTGCACAAAGGGTCTCAGAGGGTAAAAATAATATCAAAGAGGAATTGGATAACATAACTACAAAGGGTGAAGTTGGAATTCTAGCAAAAACATTTTCAAATATGACTAAAAAACTTAATCACTCATATTCTCAATTAAAAGATCTCAATGAAAGTTTAGAAAAGAAGGTTGAAAATAGAACTAAAGAGCTTGAAATCGCTAAGGTTAAGGCAGAAGAGTCTACAAAGTCAAAATCAGAATTTTTAGCAAATATGTCTCATGAGATACGAACACCTATGAATGGTATTATTGGTATGTCGCATTTAGCACTGCAAACAGACCTTACTGAGAGACAAAAAAACTATATACAAAAGATAGACCATAGTGCAAAAACACTTCTCTCTATTATCAATGATATTTTAGATTTTTCTAAAATTGAAGCTGGGAAACTCTCTATTGATAAGGTTGATTTTGATCTTTTTAAAACTATAGAAAATGTAGTTAATATCATAGAGTTTAAATTGCATGAAAAAAATCTTGAACTTATTGTGAGTTACGATACAAAAATTGGTAAAAGATTTTATGGGGATAATTTACGACTTTCACAAATTCTTACAAATCTTTTAGCTAATGCAGTAAAATTTACACAAGAGGGTGAAGTTAGTTTATATATTTCAAAAGTATCCCACAATAGATACAGATTTGAGATAAAAGATACGGGAATTGGTTTAACCCAAGAGCAAAAATCAAAACTATTTGAGTCTTTTTCACAAGCAGATGGAAGTACTACAAGAAAATATGGTGGAACAGGTTTAGGTCTTACTATATCAAAACAGCTTGTAGAATTGATGAATGGTAAAATATGGATTGAGAGTGAATATGGAGTAGGTAGTTCTTTTATATTTGAAATTGAATTAGAGGAAAAAAATGAAAGAAGAAAATATAATATTTTCCCTGATAAAAAAGTATTAGTTGTAGATGACAATGCAACTTGGCATGAAGTTCTTGAAAATATTTTGGGTATGTTTAATATCAAAGTATATGGCGTAAAAAGTGGAAATGAAGCAATAGAACATCTTAGAGAGGGTAATATTGACTATGATTTAATACTTATGGATTGGAATATGCCTGAACTTGATGGTATAGAAACAACAAGAATTATCAACGAACAGTATGAAGGTAAAAAGCCTCCAACTGTAATAATGGTTAGTAGCTTTAGACAAGAATCAATAGTTAAATTAGCAAGAGAAGTTGGTATAAAATTATTTTTACAAAAGCCTGTGAATCCCTCTTTATTAAATGATATTTTAAGTGATATATTTATGGAGGATTTTAATATTGATGATTTGAATAAAACAGCTATAAGAAGAGAAGTGCAAACGATCCCTTTTAGTGGGAAACATATCTTATTAGTTGAAGATAATAAAATGAATCAAGAGATAGTTGTAGGATTATTAGAGCAAAGCGAAGTAACAATAGATGTAGCATCAAATGGGAAAGAAGCTTTAGAGATGTTTCAAAAAAATAAAAATAGATATCAATTGATTCTTATGGATATTCAGATGCCAATAATGGATGGATATGAAGCAACAAAACAGATAAAAAAGATTAATAAAAATATACCTATTGTTGCGTTAACTGCTAATGCGATGAAAGAGGATATCGAGGCAACAAAAGCTGCAGGGATGCAAGAACACTTAAATAAACCAATTGAAGTAGAAAAACTATATACAACATTAAGAAAATATCTTGCCATAGATAAGAATGTAGAAAAACGAGAGGTAATAAAATTGCCAAATTTTAAATATATAGATACTACAATGGGATTAGGACATGTAGGTAATAATAGTGAGTTGTATCTAAAAGTTTTAAATAATTTTTATGAAGATTATAAAGATTTTGCGTTAGATGAAGCGGAGCAAGGGAGAGTTTTACATACTATGAAAGGATTAAGTGCTAATATAGGGGCTGTTAATCTTAATAAAACTATTCAAGAAGTAGAAAATAAAAATGATCCAATTTTAATTGATAAACTTTATAAAGAAACTAATAAAGTAATAGGGGAATTAGAACAATTAAGTTGTCAAAATCAATCATCTATCAATCCTAAAGAGATATTAACAAGTGAAAAGAAAAAAGAGTTATTTAAAAAACTTGAAGAAACTTTGCATTCCAAAAGACCTAAAAATATTGAAAGGGTACTAGAGGAAATATCGCAATATCGGCTTTCAAAAAAGGAACAAAACAATTTTAATAGTATAAAGAAATATACAGAAAAATTTGATTTTCAAAAGGCTTTGGATTGTTTATCATTGTATGAATCAAACTATTTAGATTAAAAAAGAAATAAAATGAAACAAAAACAAATTTTTTTAGGAATATTTTTAAGTATAACAACTTTAACTTTACAGGCAAAACAAGTTGATCCATTTGCTGTTAATAATGGTCTTATTCCATCAAAAAAAGAATATAATGGGACTTTTTTTAAGTTTAATTATGACTATCCAAAGGAGTATATAAAACCCATCAATACACCTTGGTTGGAAGTGTTAAAAGGGAAAACTTTAACAAAAGAAAATAGCTATAAATACATTATGGCATTAAAGCAATATGTGGGTAAAACTATGAAAACATTTGTAATGGAGCCACAAAAATGGAATGAAAGTCCTCAAACAGGTTGGTATAGTATGCTTTGGGCTGGAGAAAATATCTCTAAAACAGGTTGGGAGGGAAGAGAAGCTATTTATGGTACATATACAGGGCAAATAATATCAAAAGATGTTTATAAAAATTCTGGACTTACTGTTGATATAAGAAATCATGCAGCTATTTATTATAACCAGACAGCGGCTTATACTCTTCATAAAGTATGGAATAAATGTGATAAAAGTAAAGATATATGTATTCCAAGTGTTACTAATAATGAAGCACAATTTCCAGAGGGTTCAATCATAATAAAATCAGCTGGTGTGACAGCAACTCCAGCGCAATGGCCCGTATTAGAAGGGGCAGCTAAATGGCAAATATATAGAAAGCCTTTTGATTTAAGGGGAACTATAGAAGATGCGAAACCAAAAGTAACAGATATAAGAGTTGGTATATTTGATATTATTGTAAAAGACTCAATTGCTTCTCCAAAAACAGGTTGGGTTTTTACCACTTTAGTTTATGATAAAGATGCAAAAGGTGATAACGCTTGGGATAGAATGGTTCCCCTTGGTGCAATGTGGGGGAATGACCCAGATGTGAACTCTGCAAAAAATCCAACACAAGAGCTAATGGAAACTTATATAAATCCTAAAGCACCAGCTTGGACAAAAGTGACACTAGGATATGGGAAACGGATGTCAGGACCTTTTGATATTGCAGTAAAGTACAATGTTGAAGTTGATGGAAAGATGGTTAAATCATTAAGAAGTTCATCATGTCTAAGTTGTCACGGTACATCAAGTTTTATGTCTAATAATGATAAAATGATCACTTATTTTTATCCAGCAAAAGAGTTTTATAAGCAGCCTTGGAAAATGTATACTCCAGGTTCAAAAGAGTGGAATGAATGGTTTCAAAATAGATCAGGAGATGAACCACAATCAAAGAAAGATGGTGTAATTGCATTGGACTACAGTACATTTTTAGAAGCAGTATTGATGAACTACGCAGCTTCTAATAGTATTCTAGATGATGATATATTATTAAAATGGAATAAATATAAATATTTTAGAAAACATTATTAGTAATAAATATAAAAGAAATAAAAAAGAGGAAGAATATAGTTGTGAATATAAGATTAAGTGATTTTATAAAAGATAAAAATGTAGATATTGAACAATTTTTACTTTTATCTATAAACTTATCTAAGGCTTTACTTATTGTACATAAGCAAAAGAAAATACTTAGAAATTTAACACCAAATAATATATTCGTAGGAGAAAGTAATAATATAGTTTTTGATACAGATGCTATTAACAATGATGAAAAAAATCAACTATATAAAGCACCTGAACAAAGTGATAGACTTAATAGTAAAATTGATATATCAGTTGATATTTATAGTTTAGGAATAATATTTTATGAAATACTTTGTTCTGATTTTAGAGATAGGTTTAAGAATACTCAAGAGTTAGGTTATGATTTATTAACTAAAAAAATCCCTTTGTTAAATGAAATTGAGGAAACAGTTCCTTTGGTTATAGCAAATATTATTGATAAAATGATTGCCAAGGATAGTAAAGAAAGATATCAAGATATAGTTTCCGTATATTCAGACTTAAATAGAATTTTTAATGAATATAAAAAAACAAGTAAGATCTTAACATTTAAGATAGATACTTTAAATAATTTATTGGGATTAAATCAAGCTGATTTTATCTATGGTAGAGACTCTCAAGAAAAAGAGCTTAATGATATTATCAATGCTGAATATAAATCAAATATTTTAGTAAGTTTATATGGTGATTCCGGTGTAGGAAAGTCTTCTCTAATTACTAAAGTATTAAAGCAGCATACAATAAAATTTAGTCATATTTTGGAATTAAAGTTAGAAAAATATAAACAAAATACACCTTATGAAATATTGTATGATGCTTTACGAAATTTAACAAAACAGATAATTATAAAAGATGAAAATTCAATTGAAGTGTATAAATATAAGCTTCAAGAAATATTGGGAACAGATGTTCAAATTTTAATTGATGTAATTCCTGAGATTGGACTTATCATTGGAAAACAAGAAAATAATAGTGATATAAATCCTTCTGATATGAAAGTAAGATTTGATAATTTGCTTTTTAATTTTATGAAACTTTTTTTTACAGCAGAAAAACCATTTTGTATTTTTATTGATGATTTACAATGGGCAGATGATATTACTATTAAATGGATCGAAAATATTCTTTTAAAATTAAATAATATATTTGTATTTGTTACATATAGAGATGAAGAGGTTGATGAAAAGCATATTATAAAGAAAATGATTACAAAATTAGATTCTTTTGGTATTGAAATTCAAGAGTTTAAAATAGATTCACTAACAAAAAAAGATATAGAAGATTTACTTACTGATACTATGGAATTAGAACAATCTTCAGAGATTAGTGAAATAATATATAAGAAAACAGAAGGAAATTCATTTTTTGTAAAACAATATATAAAACAATTACAAGATGAACAAGTAGTATGGTTTGATCTAGAGAGTTTACAATGGTATTGTGATTTAGAAAAACTAAAAAATCTTCCAATTAGTGATAATGTTTTTGAACTATTAAGTAAAAGAATTAACTTGTTGGAGAAAAATGAACAAAAACTACTTAATATTGCAGCATCTATTGGAAATGTTTTTTCTAGTGAATTATTACAACATATTTATAATGACAATAGTTCTTTTCACAATGTTCTTGAAAAAGTTTTAAAGGCTGAATGGATAGTATTAAAAGATGAAAAGGAGAAACAATATTATCGATTTTCACATGATAAACTTCAACAAATTGTTTATTCAAGTATTGAAGAAGAGTCTTTAAAAAAAATACATTTTCAGATAGGTTATTATTTGTATCATACTGACATAACGGGTAAAAAACTTATCAACTGTACAAATCATCTTAATATTGGATATGAATTTTTAGATGATTTAGAGTTATTAATTGAACTTAATATTAGAGCTTCTTTACATTCAAAAAAAAGTGGAGATTTTATAAATGCTTTAGAGTATATAAAACAAGCAATGGATTTAGTAAAGCAAGAAACTTATACAAAAAAAGATATTTTTATACTTAAAGAGAGAGGAGAGTGTGAGCATCTTTGCCACAATAGCCAAGAAGCGATTAAATATTATGAAATAGCGTTGGGGTTAAGTCAAGATATTAAGACGCAAGCTTTAATATATGAACTTCTTATTAAGTTATATTCTGACATTTCAGATTTTAAAAAAGCATATGAAGTGGGAAGAGTTGCTACTGCTCTTTTTGGTTTTAATATGCCAAAAGGTTTTATTCCACCTTTATTTATACTTGATTTTGCAAGGGTAAAATTTAAATTACGAAATAAAAAAATAGCTGAGCTCATCAATATAGAAGAGTCTTTTGATGAGGAGTTTAAACTTTTAATAAAAATAGCAGCAAATACTTTACAAGCTGCATATCAAATTAAACCAGAACTTTGTGTGGCAAATGCTTTAAAAATAGTAGAGCTTTGTTTAGAAAAAGGATTGACAAAAGAATCTGTTATAGCTTTTACAGTTTTTGGTGTGATATTTCAAGGTGGAATTTTAGGAAACCATACATTAGGTTTTGAGTATTGTAGTCTTTCAACAGATATGTTGAAAAAATTTAATAATACTATACAACATGCTGAGGTGAAGTTCGTTTGTGGATATTTTGCAACATCATGGAAACAATCAGCTCAATATACAGAAGAAATTTGGCACCAAGCTTATATAGACGGTTTATCTATAGGAGATTGGTTTCATACTAGTTGTGCGGCAGCTGGGATTGTGCAAAGTATGTTTATGCGTGGTGTGAGTTTTGATATTATTTTAGAAAAAATAGAAAAGTTTAGTGTTGTTTTAAAAAATATAGGTTCAGTAGAGCAATTAGGTGCAATTTTAAGTGTTAAACAAGTTATTTTAAATTTACGGAGGGAAACAGTATCTCCACTTTATCTTGATACTAAATATTTTAATGAAACAGAATATTTACACAGTTTGAATAAATATAATTCAAAACATTTTGCACACTATTATTTTATAAATAAACTTGTTTCACAGTATATGCATCAAGAATATAAAGAAGCTTTTAAAATATCCAATTTAGGAAAAAAATTTGCTGGTTCTTCAAAAGGGATGCTGCACAATACAGAGCATCTTTTTTATGAGGCTTTGATATTAGCTAAGCTTAGTAACAATGAACCATTTTTAAATCGTATTAAATACAAAACTATTATATATCAAACAAAACAAAAATTTGAAAAATGGGTGGAAGATTGCTCTGAAAATTTTATAGCAAGAAGATACATATTAGAGGGGGAACTTTGTAGATTAAATAATGATAATAATGAAGCTATAAAGTTTTATGAAAAAGCTAATAATATTGCAAAAGTTTATTCACAAACAAATTTACAAATAATAGCAACAAAATTAATAATTCAAATTTATGAAGATTTAGGACAGATTAAAGCTTCTAAAATATATAAAATAGAATTATCAAATAGTCTACAAAAGTGGGGAATAACTCAAAATAATACACAACAAGATATGAATAATATCAGTTTAGATATTAAAACTTTACTACAGGCATCAGAGGTGATTACAAAAGAGAAAAGAGTTTCAAATTTATTAAAAGAGTTGATGCAAATTGTTATAAAAAATGCAGGTGCACAGCAAGGAGTTTTATTACTAAAAGATAAAGATGGACTTTTTGTAGAAGCAGTGAGTTCAATTGACAGTAGTAAAACAGAAGTGATGCATCATCGACCATATATGAAGTGTAAAAAGATTGTACATACTGTGGTCAATTATGTTTTACGTACACAAAAATATATAGTCATAGATAATCTCAATGAAGATAAAGTTTTTAATGATATTAATAGGGATATCAAATCTGTATTATGTGCACCTTTATTGTTGCAAGGGGAGTTAAAAGGTATAGTTTATTTGGAAAATAATATTTTACCAGCAGTATTTACAGAAGAACATATACAGTTTTTACAATACTTAAGTGGTCAAATTACAATATCTATTGAAAATGCAATGGTATACAATAACCTTGAAAAAACAGTAGAAGAAAGAACAAAAGAACTTGAAATTGCCAAAAGTAGAGCTGAAGTTGCTACAGAAACAAAATCAGAATTTTTAGCAAATATGTCCCATGAGATACGAACACCTATGAATGGAATTATAGGGATGTCCCATTTGGTATTACAAACAGACTTAAATGAAAAACAAAAAAATTATATACAAAAAATTGATAATAGTGCTAAAAACTTATTGAGTATTATCAATGATATTTTAGATTTTTCTAAAATAGAAGCTGGAAAATTAGAGATAGAAACTATAGAGTTTGATCTTTTTACAATTATAGATAATAGTATTGATCTGATAGAGCTACTAGCACATGAAAAAAATCTAGAGATAATAGTCAGCTATGGTTCAAGTATTGGAAAACAATTTATAGGTGACCCTGTACGATTATCACAAATTATAATCAATCTTTTGACAAATGCGGTAAAATTTACACAAGAGGGTGAGATTGGAATTTTCATTGAAAAAAAATCACAAAATAGGTTTCAGTTCATTGTTAAAGATACAGGAATTGGTTTAACAAAAGAGGAACAGGAAAAACTATTTCAATCATTTTCACAAGCAGATGGAAGTACTACAAGAAAATATGGTGGAACTGGATTAGGACTTTCTATATCAAAACAACTTGTTGAACTTATGGGTGGAGAGATTTGGGTTGAAAGTGAAAAAAACAAGGGGAGTAGTTTTATTTTTGAGATAGACTTAGAAGAGGTAAAAGTTATAAAAAAAGACTATCTACAATTTCATAATAAAAAAGCATTAGTAGTTGATGATAATCCTACATGGCATGATATATTACAAAATCTACTTTCCCGTTTTGGATTAGATGTAGATGTTGCTTTTTGTGGTAAAGAGGCATTAGTTAAAATTGATAAATGTAATAATAGTTATGATGTTATCTTGATGGACTGGAATATGCCAAATATGAATGGTATAGAGGTAGCAAAGCTTATCAAACAAGAATATAATACTACAATGACATCACCTACAGTTATTATGGTAAGTTCATTTAGACAAGATTCAATTGTTAGTTTAGCAAAAGAGGTAGGTATTGATATATTTTTGCAAAAACCTATTAATCCATCAGTATTAAATAATCTTCTTAGTGATATATTTAGAAGTGATATTACAACTAATTATATTGCTAAATATAAGCAAACATCTCTATCCAGTGATATTACTACTTTACATAATTATAGGGTACTTCTAGTAGAAGATAATAAAACAAATCAAGAGATTGTAGTAGGGCTTTTAGAACATAGTGGAATGAGAATTGATATAGCTTCAAATGGTCAAGAGGCAATTGAACTTTTTTATAAAAATAAAGATAAATATGACTTAATCTTTATGGATATTCAAATGCCAATTATGGATGGATATGAAGCAACAAAAATAATAAGAAAAGATGATACAAAGATACCAATTATAGCATTAAGTGCAAATGCAATGAGAAGCGATATTGAAAAAACAAAAGCTATAGGGATGCAAGAGCATCTAAATAAACCTATTGAAGTAGAAAAATTATATGATACATTACAAAATTATCTAGCTATAGATAAAAATGTAGAAGAAGCGATCGAATTCTCAAATTTAAAATACATAGATACAATAAAAGGGTTAAGTCATTTAGCTAATAATAAAGAGTTATACCTTAAAGTTTTAAATAGTTTTTATGCGGAGTGTAAAAACTTTACTTTAGATGACTTAGCTGAAGAGGAAGAGAAAAGGGTCTTACATACTATGAAGGGATTGAGTGCTAATATAGGTGCAATAAATCTGAATAAAATCATTCAAGAAGTGGAAAATACAAATGATGAAGTATCAGTTGTTCAACTTTATGAAGAGATAGCTAAAGTATTGGAAGAATTAGAGCAATTAGATTTTTTGAAACAGTCATCGAATAAACCAAAAATAATATTTACAAAAGAGAAGAAAAAAGAGTTGTTTGAACGACTTAAGGAAGCTTTATATACAAAAAGACCACATAATATTAAAATTGTTATAGAAGAATTAGAAAAATATCAGTTTTCAAAAGAGGAACAAAATAATTTTAATATTTTAAAGCAATATACAGAAAAATTTGATTTTAAAAAGGCTTTAGAGCTTACTGAACAAATATAAAAAGCAATTTATAAATTTGTTGTTCAAAACAATATTTATGGAATAGATTATGCATTGTATACTATATAAATATAGAGCAAGGATTTATAAATGCTAGCAATTCCAATCGATACAAAAGAATCAACAACAATCTCAAAACTTTATGGAAGAGTGCCATATTTTGCACTACTTGATACTAAAACAGGAGATTATAAGGTTATCTCAAATGAGGTACAAGGTGAAGGTCCTAAAAGTGGAGATTTTTTAAAAACACAAGGGGTAAATTCAACTATATTTTACTATATGGGTGAAGGTGTTTACAAATCATTTTGTAAAAATGGTCTGGAAGTGTATACCGCTGATTATAATGAATATACAATTGAAGAGATATTTACAAAGCTAAACAATAATAAACTAGTAAAATTAACAGGTGAAAACTATAAAAAACTCTTAAATCCAGGTGAGGGTGAAACTTGTAGTTGTGGGTGCGAGGATAGTAAATAGACTATGGAAGTAAAAGATAGATATGTAACCTTTAACAATATAGATTGTTATGAAAATGCTGCATTAGTACTTGATGCTATGAATGAACTTTTTGAATTAAAACCAGAAAGTAAAAATCAATTATGGGTTAATTTTATGGATAAAATACCTGAAAACTACCGAGAAGTTTGGAGTAAAGGGGAAGAAAAAGATACTTTGTATTTGATTTGTGCAAATGTATTTTATATTCATGATTTGTTTGAAGAGTTTGATTTTGAAAAAGGGACAGCTTTACTTGACCAAATTGAATTAGAGTGTTGTTAGATGGAAAAGAATTTAGAATACTATATGAATTTGGATTATCCTGTTGAGGTGTATCCAGGGGAACATGAAGTTGGTGATGCTTATTTAGCAGTTTATACTGACTTTGATATAAAAGGTTCTAGTGAAGATTATTATGAAGCTATTGAGATAGCAAGAGAGTATTTAGAAAAGCATATAAAAAAACAATTAGAATTAGGGAAAGAAATCCCAAATCCAAAAGAAGGAATTAGATTTATGGAACATAGAGAAGCATTAAAAGCATACAGAGCAAAAGATTTTGAAACGGCATTAAGTATTTGGATCAAAGAAGCAGAGCTTAAAAATGATCAAGCGATGGCAAATATTGGATTGATGTATTTAAAAGGTGAAGGTGTTGAAAAAGATTTCACAAAAGCTCGTGAATGGTTTGAAAAAGGAGCTGAATTTGAAAATGATTCTGCAACTTACAACTTGGCACTTATGTATCAGTCAAAAATTGGTGTAGAAGAAGATGAAGATAAAGCGATAGATTATTTTAGGATAGCAGTAAAGAAAAATCATCAAGGTGCAAATTTTAGACTAGGATTATTACTTTTAAAAGATAGAACAGATGAAGAAAAGGTGCGAGAAGGATTTAATGCCATGTTAAATGCAGCACTTTCAGGTCATCCTATGGCAGTAGCACAAATGGGTGGAGTTGATAAAGAACCAAATAAAACTTGTGAACTAAATAAACTCTTTAGAGCAAAACCTTATGAAGAACAATATGATATTATTGCTGATGCACTTGACCGTTTTATTAGACCTATTTTAGTAAAAGATGGTGGAGATATGATGATACTTGATTATTTAAATGAACCAGATATTCAAATAAGACTTGCATATCAAGGTGCCTGTGCTGGATGTAGTTTAGGTGCCACTAGTACTTATGATATGATTAAAAATACACTATCTGAAATCATTGATGAAAATATACAAATATATATAATCTAAGGCTTTATTATGAAAATAGCATTTGCCTCAAAAGATAATATTCATGTAAACCAACATTTTGGTTGGTGTGAGATGTTTTATATATATGAAGTTAGTGAAGATGATTTTGAGCTTATCAATGAAGTTGATTCCTCTTTAAAGTTTGATGATGAAGTTGATAAGTTAGAATATAAAATAAATTGTTTAGAAGATAGTGATATAGTTTATGTTTCTCAAATAGGACCAAAGGCAGCAAACATGGTACAATCTACAGGGATTTATCCTATGAAATCATCTCATGAAGGTGAAAAAATAGAAGATGTTATCAAGTCTCTTCAACGAATGATGAAAGAGGATACTCCTCTTTGGCTCAAGAGAATAATTTTCAAAAAATAATATGGATTATAATAATCAACTTTTAAAGATTATTTAACTAAAATAAGTCAAATTTAAAGGCTGGTTGTTTTATGTTTAGGTATTATATATATATTACTTTACTTGCTAGTTTTCTTCTAGCTCAAAATATAGATGCTTTACTAGAAGAATATGAATTAAATACTAAAAAATCTTTAAAAACAGTCGATGAGAAACTAGGTCATGTGACTATATATTCTCAAGAAGAATTAAAGCGTATGCAATATACTACACTTGCTGATCTTTTAAAAGAATTCCCAATTAACAATTTTAACAATAACAAGTTCGGTATTTCAAACCTTTCTTTATCTGGAAGTAAGACAGATGTAAGTGGATTTTTTAGATTTTTTATAAATGACCATGAGGTGAGCTCTACATATACCCAGTCTGCTTCTCTTTCCTGGATAAATCTTCCTTTAGATTTTATAGATTATATTGAAGTATATAGGGGAAATAGTTCTTTTGCTCTTGGAAGTGACGCGGGAATATTTTTTATAAGAATTTATACTAAAAACCCTATGAAAGAAAATGGTTCTCAAATTGCAGGGACAATAGCCTCTCATGGAACAAATTCACAAAGTATCACTCATGCTGATATATTTCAAAATGGTTGGTCTTATTTAAGTTATTTCAATAATACAAAAGAACAGGATAAGAAAACTTATAAAAACAATACTTTAGAAAATGATACCCAAAGAAGATATTTTTATTTAAATATTCAAAAAGAAAATACAAATATTAATTTTGGATATACTGATGTAGAAAAAGATAACTATATTGGTTTATCTGTTGATGCTAACCCTGATAGTGGAAAGATTGAATCAAAAGATTATTTCTTTGATTTTAGCCACTATTTTTTAGATGACAAGTCTTTAAAAGTTAAATTTGCTTATGATTTTAATGAAGTAAATTATGAAGAAAAAGATAGCAGTGGATTAGAAGTTTTACCTGTAATAGTTTTACCTGGAAATCCATATGCTACGCTTCCTAAAGAATATTATCAAAATATAGAACTCAAAAAATATAGTGGGTTACTCTCTAAAACATTTTCAACACAAAAAAATAATTTTGTTATTGGAACAACTTTTCAAAATAAAAGATATATTACAAAACAAAATACAATTGTAAATTTTATGACAGGAGTTAGTTCTGAAGTTGGAGCGTTTACACCTTTTAATGAAGAAACTATAAGTTCTATATTTATACAAGATGATTATAAATTTAATGATAAATTTTTACTTATCGGAAATGGAAAGTTTGATAAATATAATAGAAATGGTGGATTAGATAATTTTACTACAAAGCATTATAGGGTTGGAGCTATTTATACACCTTTTGAAAGATTTGGAATAAAAAGTTTTTATACAAAAACTTCTTTGGCACCTACTTTTTATAATATTGACTATGCAGATATCACTGATAATAATAGTTATCATATGAAGAATCAAGAATATAAGTATTATACCATAGAAGGAGTTTATGCTGATGAAAAATCAAGATTAAGTGTTATTTACAATAATGTAAAAATAGAAAATTTCATCTACTATTCACCTGTAGGATTTACAAATATAGATGACCATACTATAAAAACACAAAATTGGATTTTTGATTATACTTATGAATTGAGTTCAAAGCATAAACTTCAATTAAATTATTATACAACAAGTTTGAGTGAAACTTTAAACAACTCAAATAAAGGTGGTTATATAAAATTCACAGGAGAGTATGATAAGTTTGATTATTTCACTTCATTGATTTATAAAAATGGTTATCAATATACAACAGTGAATGTTCCAAACAGTTATAATTTGAATTTAGGTGCTACCTATCATCTTTCAAAAAATTTATCTATGAGTTTAAAAGGAGAAAATCTTCTTAATAAATCGACAAAATCCCTTTATAAAGAAGGACTGTTTATAGGGACAGCATTTGCATTAGAAGATTATCAAAGAGAAGTGACTCTTAGTATGAAGTGGGTATTTTAATGAAAAAAATTATCTTACTACTAACAATTCTTTCATATAGTTATTGTGGTCAATATGTTTTTTTAGTAAATAAATATGATAAAGAGATAGAACTTGAGGCAAAAATTATTGCAAATATTGCTACATCATCAATGAAAGAAAAAATTAAACTTTTTATTCCTAAAATCTCTCAATTAGAAAAGAAATTTTATTCTAAATATTTTGATATTACAGAAGATTGTAATTCTGCAAATTTTGTATTTGATAAAGGAAAGTCTTCAAAACTTGAATGTAATAAATCAAATAAACTTTTTTTTACAAACAATTATAAAAAACTGATTTCTAATAGTAAATATTATGGTGCCTTTTTTTGGAATAAAAGTAGACCAAATATTGTATTTATAAAACAAAGACTTATAAATCATGGTGTTCAGTTACCATCAGAATACAAACAGTTTGTTGAGGACTTTAATGAATAAAAAAAACAAATTAAAAAATCCTTACTATTTAACAACTCTCACAATCTTAACAGGTTTTGTTTTAGTATTTTTATTATATACAATAATAAAGTATGAAAAAAGTATTGAAGAAGATATGTTTAAAATATCCACTTCAGATTTATTCACTATTTCACAAAATAACGCTTTATATATCAAAGAGATTTTAAAAGATAGTGATAATTATATAGAAGATATTAAAACCAAGAAACAACTTCAAGAAGATTTAGAAAAAATTTTGAAAAATCTTATAACAGAGAATATTCAATATTCATATCTCTTGTATAAAGATAAAAATGATGTATTTAGGTTTTTAGTCGATGCTTCGCCTTTGCATGAAAAAGCAATGCTCAATCAAAAGTTTGATGTAGCAAGTATAAAATGGTTTGAATTATATAAGACAAAAGTTCCCGTCATAGTAAAACATACACTTTTACAAGAATTATCCATTAGTTATTTAGTTCCAATACTTCGTCAAAATAATGTTGAATTAATTTTAGTAGTAGATTTTTCTATTCATAAAGTTGAAAAAATCAATAAAATTTTGGATATGATAAAAAATGGGCTCTATTTGATACTTATTATAATTGTAATATTTTTTATTGTGTTTATTACTCAAATTATTCGATATAAAAATATGAGAAAATCATCTTTTACTGACAAATTAACAAATCTTTATAATCGAAATTATTTACAAGAGATACAAGATGAGATTAACTTAGATGAATATATTATTGCTGCACTAGATATTGATTATTTTAAAAATATAAATGATACTTATGGACATGATGTTGGTGATATGATATTAAAAGAGATAGGAAATATTTTATTACATACTATACGATTAGATGAAGATATAGTTGTGCGATATGGAGGTGAAGAGTTTCTAATCTTTATAAAAACGAAACCTCAAAATACTCAAATATCTTTGAATGTAATTGAAAGAATATTTGAGAATATAAAAGTACATAAAATGTATATAAATGATGAGGATTATATTAATATAACAGTCTCTATTGGAATTAATATAGCACCAAATCAATCAAAAAATTTCTTAGAAGCTTTTAAATTTGCAGACTTAGCACTTTATGAAGCTAAAAATAGTGGTAGAGATTCAATCAAAATATATGGGGAATAGTAGTTAACTAAAATATTTTAAAAGTTTATTTTATTTTCTATGTAAATTTCACTTTCTGAGATACAAGACTGGTAAACTAATACTTCAACACCTTTTTTTGTAACTTCTAAAAACGAATCATAATATTTTTTATCTATTTCATTTGCAATTCTAAAAGGTAACTTATCTGTTCTTTGAATAATATATAACATTACAGCTCTGTGACCCTCTTGTACCATTTGATATAATTCTTTAAGATGTTTTTCTCCTCTTGAAGTTACTGAGTCAGGAAAAGCTAACGAATTATCAATTTTTAATGTTACACTTTTTACTTCTACATAACATTTTTCATTTTTATTTTCAAGTAAAATATCTATACGACTATTTTGTCCATATTTTTGCTCAGGTTTCAAATTTGTATAGTTTTGTAATTCTTTTATTACCCCAGTTTGTATTGCCTCTATAGCTATTTTATTTGCAACATTTGTGTTTGTACAAATATATTGATTGTACAATTTTGTAAGTTCCAGTGTATATTTGAGTTTTCGTTTTGGATTATCATGATAGCTTACCCAAACATCACAGTTATCTTCTATAGTAGAAGTCATAGCCCCACTGTTTGGTACATGTGCTGTGATTATTTCACCAGTGTCTAAAATAATATCAGCCAAAAATCTTTTATATCGTTTTATGAGTTTTCCACGGAATAGTTTATCAAATTTCATTATTTAGTATATCCTTATTTGTATTGTAGTAATATATCAAAACAAAATAATCTGGAACTTTAAATTATGCATAAAATTAAGAAAATATTAGAATCTCTCAATTTAATACATTATGAATATAATGCCAAGACTAATACTTTGTCTATCGATAAAGAAGGGTCTAAAGATGATATTTATAAAGAGTTTATAAAAATCACTTATAACCTAACAAAAAATGAGTTAAATTTTTTTGTAGATGAACACCAAGATATAGTAATATCCTGTGAAGATAGGTTTTTTATACGATTAAAACAAAGATTAAAAAACATCTTTTATTTTATTAAAAATTACAATAAAGATATTTATATCTTAACGGATAAAAAAATTAAATTTGCAAAAAATATACCTGTTCTAGATATAAAATATATCAAACAAGATATAAATTTAGAAGGATATGATGCCCTTATTTTTACTTCAAAAAATGCTATTAAAGCTATTGATAGCATGGATAATAGTTGGAAAAAAATACCTGCATATGTAATAGCACCACAAACAGCAAAGGTTTTAAAGTCACATGGTGGAACTTTAAAATTAGTAGGAAAAGAACATCATGGTGATGAGTTTGCACAAGAGATTATTGATGAACTAGTTGGAAAAAAAGTAGTATATGTTGGTGGGGCTAAAATTGTTTCAAATCTTATGAATATTTTAAATGACAATGGTATTGTATGTGATAATTTAGTTGTATATGAAACAGTGTGTAAAAAATATAAAAATAAAATCAAACTTCCTAAAAACTCTACAATTATATTTTCATCTCCATCTACAATAGAATGTTTTTTAAAAAATGCTGATTGGGATGATAGTTTTACTGCAATAAGTATTGGTGAAACTACCTCAAAATTTTTTCCAGAGTTTATAAAACCAGTTGTGTCTGATAATACTTCACTAGAATCTTGTGTAAAAAAAGGTTTAGAGTTACAATAGGAATAGTTATTGCACAATAGTAACTATGGAACAAGCAATACAGATAAAAAAAGACCTTTATTATATTGGTGTAAGTGATCCTGATATTAGGACATTTGACATTATTATGAAAACAGCAAATGGAACTACATATAATGCTTATTTACTTAAAACAAGCGAAGGTGTAGTAATCTTTGATACAGTGAAGCTAGAATTTCAAGATGAATTTTTTAAAAAACTTGAATCCGTTTGTAAATATGAAGATATAAAATATATTGTAATGCATCATTTAGAACCAGATCATAGTGGGGCACTACCAGAACTAGTAAAGCGAACAAACAAGGCAAAAGTCTTTATCTCTCCAATGGCACGACCAATGTTAAAATCTATAGCAAAAACAGATAATATGGACCTTGAAAATGTTTGGACGAATAAAGAGCTTCAAATTGGAAATAAAACATTACGGTTTTTAAGTACTCCTAATCTTCATTGGCCTGAGACTATGAGTAGTTATTTAGTAGAAGATGAGATACTATTTAGTGGTGATGTATTTGGAAGTCATTATTTTGATGATAGATTATTTGATGATTTAGTTGGTGATTTTGACTACGCTTTTAAATACTATTATGACCACATTATGAGACCATTTAAAACAGATGTATTAAATGCATTACGATTGTATGAAAAATGTAAGATAGATATGATATGTAATCTACATGGTCCTATTATGAGAAACAATCCCCAAAAATATATAGATAAATATGCAAAATGGAGTAATAAAGATGATAGGCTCCATGGAAAAAAAGTTGTTTCAATATTCTATGTAACGAGTTATAAAAATACAAAAGATATGGCTCATAGTATTTATGATGGTATTGAAACAAATGAATTACTTATCGCAAACATATATGATTTAACAGCATTAGATGAACAAAATATGCTTTCTATACTTGAAGAGAGTACCGGAATTATAATTGGAAGTCCAACTATTAATGGAGATGTACCAAAACCTGTTTGGGATTTATTGAGTTGTATGATGTTATTAGAAAAAAAAGGAAAATTTGGTGGTTGTTTTGGCTCTTATGGATGGAGTGGAGAAGCTGTTGATATGATGAATGGAAGATTGAAAAATCTTAAATTTAGAGTCCCGTTAGAGCCAAAAAAAATCAAACTTATACCTACAAAAGAAGAGCTAATGGATTGTTTTGACTTTGGAGTTGAATTTGGTGAAATAGTCAATGGTAAAATGGTGGAGATGACATTATGAGTATAAAAAGTGAAACGCCACTAAAAATATTAGAACAAAAAGTAGTTACATTTTTACAACAATATGCAAAAAACAACCATTCAAGAGATATTATCTCTGTTCAAGTTGCACAAATATCTCTGATGGAAAATCACCTTTATCAAGACTTAGGATTTAAAAGTAGAGTAGAGATGGGAAAGTTTATGAAAGAACATTTCCCTATATTGGCACAAAATAAACCAGCTGATAAATTATGGAAAAAATATATATACGATAGTATTGGTGAAATTGCACCAGCATGTGAAGAGTGTAAAGACCAAGTTAATTGTTTCACTTGTAAAGCATCAGAATCAAAATAAATATTAAAAAAGGAAAATAAAATAATGGAAGTATACTTAGATAATAACTCAACAACACAAGTAGACCCAAAAGTACAGAAAGTTTACTGTGATAGTTTAGAGAAGTTCGGGAATATAAATGTAATATATAATAAAGGGATAGAAGCAAGAAAATTGCTAAATGATGCTTATGATACATTATATGAAGGGATAGGTGCAGATGATGCAGATGATATTATTATTACCTCTTCAACAACTGAAGGGAATAATGCAGTAATAAAAACATTTCTTCATAACTTCCTAAAAGGTGATAGCAAAAATCATATCATCTCTACAGTAGCAGAACACTCATCTATAAAATCTCCACTGAAATACTGTAAAGATATGGGTATGGATGTTACTTATATAGGAACAGATGTAAATGGATTAGTAAAAATAGATGAACTAGAAAAAGCAATCACTCCAAATACTTGCCTTATCTCAGTTCTTATTGCCTCAAATGAAACAGGTGCAATACAAGATATTAAAAAGATAAGTGAAATAGCAAAAAAACATAATGTATTTTTTCATAGTGATGGTGCACAAGCAATCGGTAAAATGAAAGTAGATGTAAGAGATTTAGGTGTAGATTACTTTACCTGTTCAGCTCATAAATTCCATGGACCAAAAGGTGTAGGACTAATGTATATAAAAGCAGGCGCTCCATATAACACACTTATCCATGGTGCAAAAAATGTAATGGGTGGAAAAAGAGGTGGAAGTTTATATAATAACGGAGTTGCAGCAATGGCAAAAGCTCTTGAATTATCAAATATAAATCTTTCGTTCCTAGATCATACTACTCAAAGCTTAAGAAATAAACTAGAAGATGAACTTCTTAAAATAGCAGATACAAAATCGTATGTACCAAGAGTAAAAAGACTTAAAAACCTTGTAGCAATCTCTTTTAGAGGTGTTGAAGGGGAAGCGATGCTTTGGGATATGAATGAAAATGGTATCTATATCTCAACAGGTTCAAGCTGTTCAAGTGAAGATTTAGAATCTTCAGCAGTTGTTGAAGCACTTGGTGAAAAAGTAGAAATAGCAAATGCAACAGTTATGTTTGCACTCAGTAAATTTACTACTGAAGAAGAGATAGATTATGTTATTGAGAAAGTAAAAGTAACAGTTGAAAGATTAAGAAATATCTCAATGACATACGCAAAACAACAAGCCTTCTCTGTTCATTTACATGATTAGAAGATTTTAATTCTTCAATATTGTATTCTAAGTTCTTCGAGGTACTATCGTACATCTTCAGAACTTATCACACAATCTTGAAGTTTAAAATATCCTACTCATAAAAATGAGATGGTAGAGAAAAATAAATTTAAAAATTAAATAGAAGGAAAATAATATGGCAAGAGATGAATTAGTAACAGGAAATGTTTGGGAACAATATAGTAGAAAAGTACAAGATAGAATGAATAGCCCAAAAGCACTAGGAGAATTTACTCAAGAAGATGCAGATAAAGCAGGTGCAAGATTAATCGTTGCAGACTTTGGTGCAGAGTCTTGTGGTGATGCAGTAAGATTGTATTGGTTAGTTGATGAGAAAACAGATACTATTATTGATAGTAAATTTAGAAGCTTTGGTTGTGGTACAGCTATTGCTTCAAGTGATGCTATGGCAGAACTTTGTATTGGTAGAAAAGTAGATGATGCAATTCACATTACAAATACAGAAGTGGAAGCATTCTTAAGAGATGAACCAAATACTCCAGCAGTTCCACCTCAAAAGATGCACTGTAGTGTTATGGCATATGATGTTATCTTAGAAGCTGCAGCACAATATAAAGGAGTGGAGCGATCTGAAATTGAAAATCAAGATATTGTTTGTGAATGTGCAAGAAAAACAAGAAAAGATATCGTAGATGCAATTAGAGAACATAACCTTCAAACAGTAGAAGAGATAGTTGAAACAACAAAAGCTGGAAGCTACTGTAAATCATGTGTACAACCAGGGGGACATGAAGCCAAAGATGTATACCTAGTAGATATCCTAGCAGAAGTAAAAGCTTCAATGGAAACAGAGAAACTAACATCAGCAGCAGATACAACACAAAGTGGAGAGAACTCTTTCGATAAAATGACAATAGTTCAAAGAATAAAAGCAGTAGATGCAATCATTGAAGAATATATCAGACCAATGCTAGTTATGGATGGTGGAGATATGGAGATAATCGATATAAAAGAGAATACACCATACTATGATATCTATATTAGATACTTAGGAGCTTGTAGCTCTTGTGCAACAGGAAGTACCGGAACACTATACGCTATTGAGTCTACATTGAAACAAAAAGTGGATGAAAATATTAGGGTTTTACCGGTTTAAGAGCGGTTTAAAATTTAGTAAATTAATCAAAAAGGATTTGTATGAGTTATATACCTTATGTAGTTGAACAAAGTGGACGAGGAGAGAGAAGTTATGATATCTACTCTAGGCTTTTAAAAGATAGAATTATTATGCTGAGTGGTGAGGTAAATGATGCTGTTGCTTCTACAGTTGTAGCACAACTTTTATTTTTAGAAGCAGAAGACCCAGAAAAAGATATCTATCTTTATATAAATTCTCCAGGTGGAGTTATTACAAGTGGTATGTCTATTTATGATACTATGAATTATATTAAGCCAGATATTTGTACTATTTGTGTGGGGCAAGCTGCCTCTATGGGGGCATTTTTATTAAGTTCTGGAACAAAAGGGAAAAGATATTCACTGCCTCATAGTAGAATTATGATACATCAACCTTTAGGTGGTGCACAAGGTCAGGCTACAGATATAGCTATTCAAGCAAAAGAGATATTACGAATAAAAGAAGTTTTAAATAAATTATTATCAGAACAAACAGGTCAAGATATCCATACAGTGGAAAAAGATACAGAAAGAGATAATTTTATGAGTGCAACTGAAGCATGTGAATATGGTTTAGTAGATAAAGTGATAGAAAAAAACGAATAAAAATAATATTGTATAATATATATACAATAAACTACTTTTATTTTATTATATTTTATGTCACTATTATTGCGTTAAATTAACAAGTAAAAAAGGGAGAGAACAAATGGGAAAATTTGTAAACAATGTAGGAGAGTTTTTTAAGTTTTGTGATGAGAATGAGGTTAAATTTGTAGATTTAAGATTTACAGATATTAAAGGAGCTTGGCATCATTTAACTTATATGTATAGTGCAGTAAATGAGGATAACTTAACAAACGGTATGCCTTTTGATGGTTCATCAGTAGATGCATGGCAACCAATTAATAAATCAGATATGTTATTAAAACCAGATGTAGCAACAGCATTTTTAGATCCTTTTACAGCAGATAGTACAGTTATATTATTCTGTGATGTATATGACATTTATAAAGGTGAATTATATGAAAAATGTCCAAGATCTATTGCTAAAAAAGCGCTAGCTCATGCAGAAGAATTAGGAATTGCAGATGCTGCATATTTTGGACCTGAAAATGAGTTCTTTATTTTTGATGATGTACAATTTTCAGATAATCTTAATGAAGCCGGATATAAAGTAGAGTCGAGTGAAGGTGAGTGGTCTGATTCTTATGAGTTCGAAGGTGGAAATATGGGACACAGACCAAGAACTAAAGGTGGATACTTCCCAGTACAACCAACAGATTCTATGGTAGATTTAAGAGCAGAGATGATGCAAGTTCTTGAAGAAGTTGGTTTAGAAGTTATACTTGGACATCACGAAGTTGCACAAGCACAAGGTGAAATTGGTGTTGTTTTCTCTGATATCATTGGAGCTGCTGATAATGTACAAAAATATAAATATGTATGTAAAATGGTTGCACATTTAAATGGTAAAACTTGTACATTTATGCCAAAACCATTATATGGTGATAATGGAAATGGTATGCATACACACCAATCATTATGGAAAGATGGTAAAAACCTTTTCTATAAAGAGGGTGAATATGGAAATCTTTCAGAGATGGCATTACATTATGTAGGTGGTATTTTTAAACACGCAAGAGCAGTTGCTGCATTTACAAACCCATCAACAAACTCATACAAAAGATTAATCCCAGGATTTGAAGCACCTTCAATTCTTACATATTCTTCTCAAAATAGATCAGCATCTTGTAGAATCCCTTATGGAGCTGGTGAAAAAGCAACAAGAATTGAGATGAGATTCCCAGATTCTACAGCTTGTCCATATTTAGCATTTGCTGCTATGATGATGGCTGGACTTGATGGTATTAAAAATAAAGATATTCCAGTAGGACCTATGGATGAAGATTTGTTTGAATTATCATTAAATGAGATTAGAGAAAAAGGTATTCCTCAATTACCTCATACATTAAGAGGTTCATTAGAAGCTTTAATTAGAGATAATGATTTCTTAAAACCTGTATTTAGTCAACATTTTATAGATACATACCAAGAATATAAATTTGAAACACAAGTTTGGCCAGATGAAGCTAGACCAACTGCATTTGAGTTTATTTCTACATATTCTTGTTAATATAAATTTTTAACTATTAAGATTTTTAAAAGGTGATAGGTTTTCCTATCACCTTTTTTTATTGCTATTAAAGTGCTATAAATAATTAAATTATTGAAAATTTGTATATAATTTATACATATTTATAGAAAAAAATATACTGAAAATATGTAATAATTCTTCCAGAATATCAGTTTATGATATTAAAATAAAGGAGTTCCAAGATGGAAAATTTCAATGATCTAAAGTTTATCTTAGATGGGTTCTTGTTCGTTATTTCAGGTATATTAGTTATGTGGATGGCAGCAGGATTTGCGATGTTAGAGGCTGGTCTTACAAGATCAAAAAATAATGCAACAATACTTACAAAGAATGTAGCATTGTTCTCAATCAGTTGTATGATGTACTACTTCATAGGTTACGACCTAATGTATGGTGATGGTGGAGCATTTATGGGAAGTATCAGTGTAGCAGATATGAGTAATGCAGCAGATTCAGCATACCCAGTAGCTTCAGATTTCTTCTTCCAAGTAATGTTCGTAGCAACAGCAGCTTCTGTAATATCAGGATCAGTAGCAGAAAGAATGAAACTATGGCCATTCCTAGTATTCGTAGTAATATTAAGTGGTGTAATTTATCCATTACAAGGTCACTGGACATGGGGTGGATCAGAACTTGGTGGAATATTAGCAGGATTCTCTGACTTCGCAGGTTCAACAATCGTTCATAGTGTTGGTGGATGGGCAGCTTTAGCAGGTGTTCTTATCATTGGAGCTAGAAAAGGTAAATATACAGCAGATGGAAAAGTAAGACCAATTCCAGGTTCTAACTTAACTCTTGCAACTTTAGGTACATTCATTCTATGGATGGGATGGTTCGGATTTAATGGTGGTTCTCAATTAGCTTTAGGTAGTAAAGATGATATCACAGGTATAGCAATGGTAGTTGCAAATACAAATATGGCAGCAGCAACAGGTGCAGTAGTAGCAGCACTTTTAACTCAAATGCTTTACAAAAAAGTTGATTTAACAATGGTGCTAAACGGTGCATTAGCAGGTCTAGTATCTGTAACAGCAGCTCCAGATGCAGGTATGATGTACGCTTTTGGTGTTGGTGCAGTAGGTGCTTTAATAGTAGTATTAGCAGTTCCTTTCTTTGATAAATTAAGAATAGATGATCCAGTTGGTGCTCTTTCAGTTCACCTTGTAGCAGGTATCTGGGGAACATTAGCAGTAGGTTTATTCACAGAATCAGCAACATTTATGGCACAACTTAAAGGTGTAGTAGTAATTGGAGCATTCGTATTTATCACTTCTTTCATAATCTGGAAAATACTAGATATGGTAGTTGGATTAAGAGTAGATGAAGAGACAGAAATAAATGGTTTAGATATTCATGAGACAGGTCTTGAATGTTACCCAGAATTCAAAAAAGCTTAATAGAAAGGATATTCAATGAAAAAAATAGAAGCAATAATAAAACCTTTTAAACTAGAAGATGTAAAAGATGCATTAACTGAAGCTGGGATTACAGGGATGACAGTGACAGATGTAAAAGGATATGGAAGACAACAAGGACACTCTGAACTTTATAGAGGTGCAGAATATATAGTAGACTTCCTAGCTAAAACAAAATTAGAACTTATCGTAAATGATGAAGAAGTAGAGAATGTAGTAAAATTAATCTCTACTGCAGCAAAAACAGGGAAAATTGGAGATGGAAAAATTTTCGTTATGCCTGTAGAAGAAGTAGTAAGAATAAGAACAGGTGAGATGGGAAGTGAAGCTGTTTAATAAACAGTAGATTATATCTCTAACCTAAATTGTACAGATTCTCTTATAGAGAATATTTAAAGACTCCTCAACTTATCCTTGGGGAGTCTTTTTTATTGCTGTTTAATTTAATACAAGAAGTTGTTATTAATAAACAATTTTGTCTTTAGCAAACTAATTATGTAATATATGGTATCTAACTATAATAATTATAGGTGTTTAGAATCTTTAGGAAAGTATTGAATAAACAAAAAAGTAACTAAAAATCACTCGAGATACTTTTTTTATAGTATTGTAGAGTTATTGATACTCTCATCTTATACATTTTTTTTCAAAAAAAAATCAAAAAAATCAAAATTGTTTATCAAAAAATTAACAAAACAAAAAGTTATTAATTAAGATAAAAATACTCCTAAATACTTATATGCCCCTTAAATAAAGGAATTAGATGAAAATTTAAAAATTTATTCTTTTAAAATTTCTTTGTGGAACACTATGTGCAATATACTCTGTGATAACAAAATTAAACAAAAAAGGAGTCAATATGTCAGCATTAAGACAAATTGCATTTTACGGTAAAGGTGGGATTGGAAAATCTACAACATCACAAAACACACTAGCGGCTATGTGTCACTACTATGGTCAAAAAATATTAATCGTTGGTTGTGATCCAAAAGCGGATTCAACAAGACTTATTTTACATGAGAAAGCTCAATCAACAATTATGCAACTTGCATCAGAAGCTGGTACAGTTGAGGATCTTGAATTAGAAGATGTATGTAAACCAGGTGCAGATGAGTTTCACCCAGATAATGAAGAGATAACAGAAGGTTACATTATGTGTACAGAGTCTGGTGGTCCAGAGCCAGGTGTTGGTTGTGCAGGTAGAGGGGTTATTACAGCTATTAACTTCCTAGAAGAAGAAGGTGCTTATGATGATGAATTAGATTTCGTATCTTATGATGTACTTGGAGATGTTGTTTGTGGTGGATTTGCTATGCCAATTAGAGAGGGTAAAGCTCAAGAGATTTATATCGTTATGTCTGGTGAGATGATGGCTATGTATGCAGCTAACAACATTTCAAAAGGTATTTTAAAATACGCTAACACAGGTGGAGTTAGACTTGCTGGTTTAGTATGTAACGCTAGAATGACAGATAAAGAGTACGATCTTGCTAAACATTTAGCACATCAAATCGGAACTCAAATGATTCACTTCGTTCCAAGATCTAACCATGTTCAAAGAGCTGAGTTAAGAAGAATGACAGTTGTTGAATTTGCACCAAGTTCAGATCAAGCTATGGAGTACAAAGAGTTAGCTAGAAAAATTATTGCTAATGACTTAAAAGTTATTCCAACACCATTAGAAATGGATGATCTTGAAAACTTATTAATGGAATTCGGTTTAGAAGAAGAAGTTGATGAAGAAAACTTAGGTAAAAAAGCAGAAGAAAACTAAGAATTAAATTTTAAAGTTAAGTTATAAAATCTTGAGGTCAATTCCTCAAGTATAAAACAAAAAATTAATAAACAAAATAAAAAATTAAATAATAGGAGAAAATTATGTTTGTATGTGGTTATCATTTTCCAGCGAGTGAAGGGAACGATGTAGCTTTTGATAAAGTTATCGAAAAAGTAGAAGAGGGTGTAGATGCATCAGGAAAAACTGTTACATTAACAAGTGAAACAAGAGAAGGTGTTCAATTAGAAACATTAGAAGTTCCAGCAGGAACATTTGCTCATACTGCGTTTATAGATTACTATGATAATACAGAAGTAGCTGCTAAAGATGGTTTAAAAATGGTTTATTATACAAATAAATACCAAATTTCTGAAATCTCTAAATCAGTAGATGGAGAATCTACAAAAGCTCTATGTAGAAAATTAGATGATATGAATCTTTATAGAGTTAAAGTAGCGTAATCAAGTTAAAAAATTAAGAGTTAAGAGTTAAGAGTTAAATTCTCTTAATTCCTCTTTCAAAAAAGAAAGGAAAGTTATGGCAAACGAAGAATTAGAAGCTTTACAAAAAGAAGCTATCGAAGAGGTACTGTCTGTTTACCCTGCAAAAGCTGCGAAAAACAGAGCAAAGCACTTAGGTGTTGATAACCCAGAGGGTGTAAAAGGTGCTTGTGATAAAACAAGATCAAATAAACAAACTGTTCCAGGTGTAATGTCTCAAAGAGGTTGTGCGTACGCAGGTTCTAAGGGTGTTGTATGGGGACCAATTAAAGATATGATTCATATCTCTCATGGACCAGTAGGTTGTGGACAATATTCAAGAGCTGGTAGAAGAAATTACTACATTGGTACAACTGGTGTTGATACATTTGTTACAATGAACTTTACAACAGATTTTTCTGAAAAAGATATTGTATTTGGTGGAGATACTAAACTTAAAAAAGCTTTAACAGAAATTGATGAATTATTCCCATTAAACAATGGTATATCTATTCAATCTGAGTGTCCAATCGGTTTAATTGGTGATGATATTCAAGCTGTTGCAAAAGTACATAAAAAAGAATCTGACAAACCAACTATCGCTGTTTCATGTGAAGGGTTTAGAGGGGTTTCTCAATCACTTGGTCACCATATCGCTAATGATATGATCAGAGATGAGATTATGCCAGATGCAAGTCATAGACAAAACTTTGAATCTACAGATTTTGATGTAGCTATTATTGGGGATTACAACATCGGTGGTGATGCTTGGGCTTCAAGAATATTATTAGAAGAGATGGGATTAAGAGTTATTGCACAATGGTCTGGTGATGCTACTTATAAAGAGATGGCAATTGCACCAAAAGCAAAACTTAATTTACTTCACTGTTATAGATCTATGAACTATATCTCAAGACATATGGAGCAAGAGTTCGGTATACCTTGGATGGAGTATAACTTCTTTGGACCAAGTAAAACTACTGAGTCTTTAAGAAAAATTGCTGAGTTCTTTGGATCTGAAGTTCAAGAAAAAGCAGAAGCTGTAATAGCGAAATATACAAAAATGACTGACGAAGTTATTGCTAAATATAGACCTAAATTAGAAGGTAAAAAAGTAATGTTATATGTTGGTGGATTAAGACCAAGACATGTTATTGGAGCTTATGAAGATTTAGGTATGGAAGTTATCGGAACAGGTTACGAATTTGCACACGGTGATGATTACAAAAGAACAAAAGAAGATCTTGAGCGGTCAACATTAATATATGATGATGTTAATGAGTACGAATTAGAAAAATTTGTTCAAAAATTAAAACCAGATTTAGTTGCATCTGGAGTTAAAGAGAAATATGTATTCCAAAAAATGGGATTACCATTTAGACAAATGCACTCTTGGGATTACTCTGGACCATACCATGGTTATGATGCATTCGCAGTATTTGCAAAAGATATGGACTTAGCTATGAACTCACCAGTTTGGAGTCATACAAAAGCACCATGGGATACAGAAACAACAGAGGTAGGAGCTTAATATGCAAGACGTAAATAATATAGTAAACGGACAAAAGCTGTTTTTAAAAGAAGAATACCAAACTTCTTTAGCAGCTAAAAAAGAATTTGAAGGTGCAATGGGTGCTATAAATCCTGCGAAAGTTGAAGAAGTTGCTGAGTGGACTAAATCTTGGGACTACAGAGAAAAGAACTTAGCAAGAGAAGCTATTACAGTTAACCCTGCTAAAGCTTGTCAACCTTTAGGAGCTATTATGGCTGCACTTGGTTTTGAAAACACTATGCCTTATGTACATGGAAGTCACGGATGTGTTGCATACTTTAGATCATACTTTACAAGACACTTTAAAGAACCAACACCATGTGTATCTGATTCTATGTCAGAATCGGCAGCGGTTTTCGGTGGATTAGCAAATATGAAAGATGGTTTAAGAAACTGTAACGCAATGTACAAACCAGAACATATCGCTGTATCTACAACTTGTATGGCAGAGGTTATCGGAGATGATTTAGGTGCATTTATTATCGGTGCTAAAGATGAAGCTGAAGGTGAATTAGACAATATTGAAATCACTAATGCACATACACCATCATTTGTTGGATCTCATATTACAGGTTATGATAATATGATGAAATCTATGCTTGAGCAATTAAGTATAGGGAAAGAAAATAGAGTTGTTGAAGAGGGTAGAATTAATATTATTCCTGGTTTTGAACCATACCTTGGATCTTTAGCAGAAGTTAAAGAGATTGCAGCTTCATTTTCTGATAAAATCGTAATGTTAGGTGATCATGAAGAGCAATGGAATACAGGTGCAGGTGGATACAGTTTATATGCTGGTGGTACACCAATTGATGTTGCAAAAACAGCTATAAATGCAGAAACAACTATCTCTTTACAAAAGTATTCTACAGTTCAAACTGCTAAAACTATTAAAAATAAATGGAAACAAGGTTTTGAAACTTGTAACCCAATTGGTTTAAGTGGTACTGATGAGTTTGTTATGAAATTAGCAGAACTTACAGGAAAAGAAGTTCCAGAGTCTTTAAAAACTCAAAGAGCTCAACTTGTTGATGCAATGCAAGATTCTTACCCATATATGCATGGTAAAAAGTTTGCAGTTTATGGTGATCCAGATTTCTTATTAGGTCTTGTTTCATTTATCGTTGAGATGGGTGGTATCCCAACACATGTATTATGTAACAATGCTCCAAGAAAAGGTTGGCAAGCAGATATGCAAGCTGTTATTGATAAATCTGATTGGGCAGCTGATTGTAATATCTGGATGGCAAAAGATTTATGGCACTTAAGAAGTTTATTATTTACTGAGCCAACAGATTTCTTAATCGGTAATGTTTATGGTAAAGAATTATACAGAGATACAAAAATACCTTTAATCAGAATTGGTTTCCCAATTTTTGATAGACATCACTTACATAGATATTCTATGAGTGGTTATAAAGGTGCTTTAAATCTATTAACATGGATTACAAACTCTGTTCTTGATGAATTAGATGAAGAAACAAAAGATATAGCTAAAACTGATTATTTCTTTGATTGTGTAAGATAATTAGATAGTAATTTCGAAATTTACAGATTAAAACTAGAAGAAAAATCTTCTAGTTTTTTTTAAATATTCATTATGTATTAAGTTATATAACGATATTATTTTTTTGTGGTTTTAACGCGTTTTTTTTGAAAATCGTTATATACCATTATATATAAGGACTTAATGTGGAATTTTCATCATCTTTAACAATATTTAACAGCGATACACCACTTTTATTGGAAAAAAGAATTAAACTAATAGGATATATAGAAATAGAAGGTTCTATTAGTAAAGCAGCCAAAAAAGTACCCATGAGCTATAAAGCTGCATGGGATGCTATCGATGCCATAAACAACCTTTGTCCAACAACAGTTGTAGAAAAATCTACAGGTGGTGTTGGAGGAGGAGGGGCTGTAGTAACGCCTTATGGTAAAAACTTAATTACAACATATTCAACCCTTAAAAAAGAACATGAAAAGTTTTTAGCACAATTGACAAAGATGACAGATTTTAACACAGGAGCCCTTAAATCTCTAGAAAGGTTTTCGATGCAAATAAGTGCAAGAAATCAGGTACAAGGTATAGTAGAACATATTGAGCAAGGTAAAGTAAACTCATCTGTTTATGTAAAACTAAAAAGTGGTTATACCTTAGTGAGTGTTATAACTAATGGTGCAATTGAAAATTTAAATTTACAAGTTCGTGATGAAGTTGTTGCTATTTTTAAATCAAGTTCAGTTCTTCTTACGACAGATTTAAGTTTAAATATAAGTGCTAGAAATAAATTTCAAGGTACGATTACTGATATTAATTTAGGTGAAATAAATAGTGAAGTATTAGTGGATATTGGTAATGGCGATAAAATTGCTTCTGTTATTACGAAAAATGCTACAGGAAATTTAGATTTACAAGTTGGTGATAGTGTGAGTGCTATTATAAAATCATCTGATGTGATGATAGGAAAATAAAGGATAAATAATGTTTAAGAAATTAATTTTAGGAAGTTTGTTATTAGCTAGTTCTCTATATGCTGGAACTATTAATATTGCAGTTGCTGCAAATGTAAGTTATGCAATAGATGATTTAAAGAGTGAATTTAATAAACTCTATCCAGATACAAAAGTAAATGTTACTTTAGGAAGTAGTGGTAAATTAACTGCACAAATAAAAAATGGTGCACCATATCAATTATTTATGGCCGCTAATATGAAATATCCAAAAGCTTTATATAGTGATGGAATTGCGACAACTAGACCTCTTATATATGCACAAGGTAGTCTTGCCTATTTAAGTAGTAAAAAACAAGATTTTTCAAAAGGTATAAAACTGGTGATGAGTCCAAGTATTGGGAAAATCGCAGTTGCAAATCCTAAAACAGCACCATATGGAAAAGCTGCAGTTGAAGCTATGAAAAATGGTGGAGTTTATAATGATGTAGTAGCAAAATTTGTATATGCTGAATCAATCTCTCAAACTGTTTCTTATGCTGTAACAGCTGCAGATATTGGTTTTATCGCTAAGTCATCACTTTATAGTCCTAAAATGGCTAAATATAAAAAGGGTAAAAACTGGACAGATGTAGATCCAAAACTATACACGCCTATTAATCAAGGTATTGTAGTACTTAAAAATGGTGAAGCAAATAGTGAGGTAAGTGCATTTTATGCATTTATGTTAAGTGCAAAAGCAAAAAAAATATTAAATGACTTTGGATACTTAGTACCATGAGTAGTTTAATTGCAACTGTAACAAATATTGATAATTGTGATAGTTTGCATATAGTAAAGTTTGACTGTAAAGGTCAAACTTTATCTATGATGAGTTTAGATTTAAGTGATGATATACAAGTTGGAGTGAAAGTCAAACTTGTAGTGAAACCATCTCATATAGCAATAGCAAAAAACTTTAGTGGAGAAGTTAGCTACTCAAATAAATTAGAAACAAGTATTGAATCATGTGAGAATGGGCAACTTTTAAGTAGTGTTAAACTTTTATTTGTTGATACTACTTTGGAGTCAATCATAACAGTAAATTCTTCACGAAAAATGGATTTAAAAGTAGGAGACAAAGTGACAGCTTTTATCAAAGCAAGTGAAATTTCTATAGGTGAAATTTGTGATGATTGAAATATTACAAACAATAGAATTTGAACCTTTTTTATTATCATTTAAACTAGCTGGTTTAACGACTTTTATACTTTTTATTATAAGTGTTCCATTAGCGTGGTACTTATCTCAAACAGGTTCAAAAGTGAAACCATTTTTAGAAGCTATTACAGCACTTCCTATTGTATTACCACCTTCTGTACTTGGATTTTATATACTTGTAGCGCTTTCTCATAATTCACCTATTGGAGTATTTTTTGAAGAGATTTTTGGAATAAAATTAGTATTTAATTTTACAGGGTTAGTAGTGGCAAGTTGTTTTTATAGTTTACCATTTATGGTACAGCCACTTCAAAGTGGATTTGAAAGTATTAACAAAAATATGTTAGAGGCCAGTTATATTGCTGGAAAAGGCAAGTTTGAAACTATAATAAAAGTGGCACTTCCTAATATCAAACCAGCTTTGATGACAGCTATTATTGTAACTTTTGCTCATACAGTTGGAGAGTTTGGTGTTGTACTAATGGTTGGTGGAAGTATCCCTGGTGAAACAAAAGTAGCTTCTGTTGCGATTTATGAGTTTGTTGAGATTATGGATTATAAGTCAGCACATATTTATAGTGCTATTATGGTA
This sequence comes from Arcobacteraceae bacterium, assembly GCA_963667095.1. Classification (GTDB taxonomy): domain Bacteria; phylum Campylobacterota; class Campylobacteria; order Campylobacterales; family Arcobacteraceae; genus JAIOSF01. The sequence continues at coordinate 1,731,621 of OY762960.1, forward strand.
GTTATTAGCTTTTTGGTACTTTTGAGTGTTTATATATTCAATGGTAGAGCTAAGAAAATTGGAGTATAAAATGATAGAAATAAATATAAATAAAAAACTTCATGGTAGTAATGGAAAGATGAACTTAGATGTTGATTTAAAGATAGATGAGGGTGATTTTATAGCATTGGCGGGACAAAGTGGAAGTGGTAAAACGACACTATTAAGAATTTTAGCTGGACTTGAAGAGTCTACGGGGACTATAAAAGTTGGAAATGAAGTTTGGCTAGATGGGAAAAAAGCTCTGGCATCTCAAAAAAGAAAGATAGGGTTTGTATTTCAAGACTATGCACTGTTTCCTAATATGACTGTTCTTGATAATTTACTTTTTGTTCAAAAAGATAAAGAGTTAGCTAATAAACTTTTAAAAATGACAGAGTTAATTGAATTAAAAGACCGACTCCCCAATACTCTTAGTGGTGGTCAAAAACAACGAGTCAGTCTTTGTAGAGCTATGATGAATAGACCAAAACTTTTACTTATGGATGAGCCATTATCTGCACTTGATCCTGCCATGCGAACAAAGTTACAAAACGAAATTTTAACATTGCATAAAGAGTTTGGAACTATAACTATTATGGTAAGTCATGATCCAAGTGAGATATACCGTTTAGCTAATAGGGTTATAGTCTTAAACTTTGGAGAAATTATTAATGATGGAACTCCTAAAGATGTATTGTTAAAAACTAGTGGGAGTCAAAAGTTTTCATTTGAGGGAGAGTTATTAGATATTGTTAAAGTTGATGTGATAAACATTGCTATAGTTTCAATAGGTCAGCAACTAGTAGAAGTTGTGGTTAGCAATGATGAAGTGAACAGTTTAGAAATTGGGCAAAGTGTCAATGTAAGTACAAAAGCATTTACCCCAACAATAAAAAAAATTTAAAAAAATTTAACTATCGCTATATAGTTAATTATATAAGGAAATAAGATGTTAAAAAAAATAGTATTAAGTGTAATAGCATTAGGTTTAGTTGCAAATGCAACAAATTTAAAAGTAGCAGCAGGTGCTGGATATAAAAAGCCCTTAATGGATGTGATAAAAGAGTATGAAAAAAGTGGCGAGAAAATTGATGCTTTTTTTGGAAATATGAAACAAGTGAGTACACAAGCAAAACAAACAGATATTGCTTTAATTATTGGAGATAAAAATTTTTTATCAAAAAAAAGTAAATTGAATTTTAAAGGATTCTTATCTTTAGGAAAAGGGAAAGTTGTAGTTGCTTACCCAAAAGGAAAAAATATAACTTCAATTGAAGACTTAAGAAAAAAAAGTATAAAAAGAATCTCTATGCCTCAACCTAAAAAAGCTATTTATGGAATTGCAGGTGAACAATTTTTGAAAAATGCAAAACTTTATGATAGTGTAAACGATAAATTGTATGTAGTAGCAACAGTACCTCAATCTATGACTTATGTGATTACAAATGAAGTCGATGCAGGTATTGTAAATCTTACTGCTGCATTAGCTAATAAAACTAAAATAGGGGGATATGTAGTAGTTCCAGAACAATATTATGCACCTATTGAGATAGTTGCTGGAAAATTAGAAAGTTGTACTACACAAGAGTGTAAAAAATTTATCAATTTTCTATCAACACAAACAGCAAAAAATATATTTAAAAAGTATGGTCTGTAATGACTATAGAGCTTACACTTATAACTCAGCCACTTCTTTTAAGTGTTAAAACTATTAGTGTGAGTGCAATATTGTTTATAGTATTAGGAGTTCCTTTAGCTTATTTACTCTCAAAAGAGAATCTAAAATTCAAATGGTTACTTGATACTATAGTTACTATGCCTCTAATTTTTCCACCGATTGCCGTGGGCTTTTTTCTCCTTTTGCTTTTGGGAAGAGATGGAGCATTAGGGGCATTTCTCCAAAAGTTTGACATTAGTCTAATATTTAGTTTCACAGGAATTGTAATAGCAGGATTTGTAGCAGGATTACCACTGATGGTAAAACCATTGCAATCAAGTATAGAACAGTTTCCAAAGCAGATAAAAGAAGCTTCGTTTATCAGTGGGAAAAGTGAAGTAAAGACATTTCTTTTCATTGTTTTGCCAACAATAAAAAATTCTCTTGTAGTTGCTTTATTGATTGCAACTGCTCGAGCACTAGGTGAAGTGGGGATTACACTTATGTTAGGTGGAAATATTGTAGGAAAAACAGACACAGTATCTTTGGCTATATATAATGCTGTTTTTGATGGTGAATATGATCTAGCTATGATTTTAAGTGGTATTTTGGTTGTGACATCTTTGGTATTTTTTATAAGTTTAAGTATTTTACAAAAAAAAGAGAAACTAATTTAATATATCAAACTTAAGTCTTCTAGTTTAAAAGCTTAGAGGATTTAATTTTAATATAAGGAGTTTTCTCATGAAAACAAGTGCTAGAAATCAATTAACTGGTACAATTGTTGAGTTTATCAACGGTGCAGTGATGACTGAAGTGAAAGTTGAAGTTTCTGATTCTGTACATATTTGTGCAACTGTTACAAATGAAGGTAAAGAAGCTTTAGGGTTAAGTATTGGTGATACGGTTGGTGCTATTGTAAAAGCATCTTCAATTATTTTGAGTAAATCAGTATTAAAAGCAACTGCACGAAACAATATTAAAGGTACTGTTACTGAAGTTATTACAGGTGCTGTAAATAGTGAAGTAAAAATTTCTGTTGGTAGTAGTACAATTTGTGCCATTGTTACAAATGAATCAATTGATGATTTAGTGATTACTAAGGGTGATGAAATTTATGCTATTTTTAAAGCATCAAGTGTTATATTGATAGGATAGTTTTTATGGTCTATCTCAATATATTTTGAGATAAACCATAAAATAAAAGATAAAGGAAAATTAATTGATAAATTTTACAGATTATGAATTAGAACAATATATAAATGAAGATATCCCTTATTTAGATTTAACGACACATTTACAAAAAGTGGAGAATAAACAAGCAAGACTAGAGATCATAACTAGAGAAGATATTGTGGTTTCATGTATGGAAGAAGCTTGTAGAATAGCTGTGCTTTTAGGTTGTGAAGTTGACTTCTTTGTACCATCAAAGAAAAAAGCAAAAAAAGGTGATATAGTATTATGTTTTAAAGGTGATTATAATGATGTCCATAAAGCTTGGAGACCTGCTCAAGTTATTTTGGAATATAGTTGTAAAATAGCTACATATACTTATAATATGAAAAAACAAATAGCAAAAGTTAATACAAATTGTGAATTATTAACCACAAGAAAAACATTTCCATTTTCAAAAAAGTTTTGTATAAAGTCAATTATTACAGGTGGTGCTATGCCTCACAGATTGAATTTAAGTGAAACAATAGTATTTTTTGAGCAACACAGAGTAATATACAATAGTAATCAAGAATTTTATGAAATATCAAAAACTTTAAAGTAAATGTACCTGAAAAGAAAATAGTTGTAGAATCAGATAATTTAGAAGATGCAATAAAAGTTATGACTTACGGTGCAGATGTGATACAAATGGATAAAGTTGATTTAGATATTTTAATAAAAGTTATTGAGTATAAAGATAAGAATTTTCAACATGTAAAAATATTAGCTTCAGGTGGTATAGATTTACAGAATGTACAAAAATTTGCTTCAACTAAAGTAGATGGTATAGTTACAAGTAAAGTTTATATGTGTGGGATGGCTAATCTTGGGACAAAAATGGAACTACTAGTTTGACACTATAGTTTTATTTCGTCCACTATTTTTTGCTTGATAAAGAGCTTCATCTGCTCTTGAAAGGGTAAGTTCTATATTGTTGTTGTCTGATTCATTAAATTGAGCTACCCCAATACTTACAGTAAATTTTACTTCTGTATCAATATGCACTTTAATAGATGTTTTCGCTATATCTTGTCTTACTTTTTCAGCGACTTTATAAGAGTTGTTTAAATCGCAATCTTGAAGTAACATAACAAACTCTTCTCCCCCAAATCGCGCAACAATGTCACTTGTACGCACCTCTTCTTCTATAATATGTGCAACTTTAATGATAACTTCATCACCTACTAAATGACCATAAGTATCATTGATATTCTTAAATTTATCTATATCAAGTGTGATTATACTAAATGGAATATTGTTGTTTCTTTGTGAAAATGATTTTATCTTTTTTGATTGTTCTGCAAAATATCTTCTGTTAAATATTTGTGTTAGAGGATCTCTGTGTGACATATCTATAAGTTCTTCATTTGCTTTTTCTAATTTATAGTTAATTTCACACATTAAAGTATTGTCATAAATATATATACAAATAAGTTTTTTTTCTAAATTATAAGGGAGTATTGTAATATCTTGCTGCATAGAAGAATAGATTGTATTTGTTACATTACTTACTGGAATATCAATTAAGTATCTATTTGTATCTAGACTTAAATAAGAGGGGTTTTTTGTTACAAGTACTGTTTTTGCTTTTCTTTTTAATTTTTTTTCATTGATATAAGGAAAATATGTACAAATATTTTTACCCAAGATATCTTTTTCTTTTACTTTAGTGAATATTTCTAACCACTTATTCCAAGCTAAGACATTTAAATCATCATCTAAGATGATGATTCCATTGTTAACGGTATTAAATATGATATTATTATCTATTGTCATTATTAAATACCTACCTTACATATTTTCTAAAGCATTATGTAAAGCTTTTTTTAGAAAAATCGATGATTCTTTTTTTGTAAGTATCATCAATTCTCCTTGTATATTTTGTTCTTTAAAATTAAGTTCTGTAGAGATAATGATAACCTGACTATACTGCCCCTCAAATCTTTTGTCAAACTCATCAATAGATTCTATTTTTGTTATATGTGGAGCACTAAAAGAGATACTTGTATCTACTAAAGAAGCTAGTTTCCCAGAAGTAGCAGAAGATAAAATATTTGTTATCTCTAGTATGATATCTTTTATCTCATTTTCATTTATCTCATCTTCCTCAAGATCAAATTCTCGTGCAAGGTTATAACTAGACACTTCATCAATTATAAAAATATTTTCACCAGCAAGGTATCCGTTGATAAGTTGATTTGATATATAGTATTTATTTTTACTTAATAGTTTGTTTTCTAGATATTTTATTAATTCACTAGATGAAATAGTGTCTATTTTGGGAATACTAAGTGTTGCAAACTTTCCTATGATTGATGATATTGCAGCAGTTGCAGCACCATAAGATATATTCATTAATTCTTGTAAACAGTCTTTCTCATCTTCATTTAACTCTATTATACTTTCCATTTATATTAATCCTAGTGTACTTAACATACTTTGTAAATTTTCTTGGTTGATTGGTTTTTTTATAAAACCTATAGCACCATTTTCTTTGGCTCTTTTCATAGAAATTTCTTGTATATCAGCACTTACTACAATAATTTTCGCATTTTCATCATAGTTACATATCTCTTCTATTGCTGTAAATCCATCCATAATAGGCATTGTTAAATCCATAAAACATATTGTAGGTTTATGTTGCTTATACAAATCTACAGCTTCTTGTCCATTTTGTGCTTCAATGATAGTACTTTGTTCATTGATAACTAAGCTTAAATTTTTAACAGCCATTTTTCGAGCCATTCTTGAATCATCAACAACTAAATACATAATAATATTCCTTATTAAAATTTATGTAGACTAACATAAAAAACCTGAAAGAATTAGTAAAAATATTATATAATAATATAATGAATAATTATTTTACACACATTAAAGATGTTTTAATACAGTCGAAAACTACTGAAAAGTTTGATAAGTTTCATAAACTCTATGAAGAATTTAAAAATAATAAATTAGAATTTACACAGTTAGATGTTGTTGAAATATTTCAAGAACCATCATATAAAGATATTTGTAATATTGTAAGTCCCAATGATGTCCCAAAAAGACAAAATTTAAATACTCAAGAGGGGATTATAAATTTACTTCATGCAATAGCACATATAGAATATAGTGCTATTGATTTGGCTTTAGATGCTTGTTATAGATTTCAAAATATGCCAAGAAAGTTTTATGAAGATTGGATGGAGGTTGCTTCTGATGAGGTAAGACATTTTTTATTGATAGAAAAATTGATGAAGCAATATGGTGTAAAGTATGGAGACTTACCTGTACATCAAGGTTTATTTGATGCTTCTATGAAAACTTTAGAACTGATTCCTAGGATGGCTTTAATTCCAAGATATATGGAAGCAAATGGTTTAGATGCAAATATGTTTATCATTAATAAACTAAATAGTATTCCAAATACAAAAGAGATAAGAGATGTGTTACAAATAATTTTAGATGAAGAGATAAGTCATGTCCAAAAAGGTGATTATTGGTATAAATATGGCTGTGACAAAAAAGAAAACTTTAGTTGTGACTATTTCAAAATTGTCAATACAATTTATCCAAACTCTTTTAAAAAAATAAGCATATAAATACATTAGCAAGGGAAAAAGCAGGCTTTAGTAAGGAAGAGATAGAGAAACTAAAATCATATTAAAATAGTGGAATAGTATTTGCATAAACTCTAATAATATTATACAAGCAAGGAAATATTATGGAAACTTACCTTTTACCAATAATACTTATATCTTATACAGTTGCAATAATTATTTATACAAATAAAACTTATGCAAAAATGTCAAGAAAGTAGTATATATGCAAATAGCAACAAAAGAAGATACTCTAAATTTCGCCAAAAAATTTTCAACATATAAAGATTTTTTTACACAAAGTAATGGTTTGATATTCTCAAAACTTGGACTTGGTACTTTTAATAAAGAACCATATAAAGAAGAAAACTATGTATTTCATTATATAGCAGCTGTAAAAGAAGCAGTTAAAAATGGTATAAATTTAATTGATACAGCAAGTAACTATAGATATGGACAAAGTGAAAAAGAGATTGGAGAAGCATTATCAGAATTATATGATGAGGGTGCAGTTAAAAGAGAAGAGTTAATTATCTGTTCAAAAGGTGGATTTGTACAACTTGATTATCCTTTCCCTGAAAATCCATATACTTGGATAGATGAAAATATTATAAATAATAAACTTGCCACAAAAGAAGAAATTGAATTGGATCAACACTGTATGACTCCTGATTATTTAGAGTGGTCATGTAGAAGAAGTTTAGAAAACCTAGGCGTAGAGAGCTTCGATATATATTATCTTCATAATCCAGAGATGCAAATTTTAAAACTTGGTGAAAAAGATTTTTATAAACAGATTGAAAAAATATTTAAAAGATTTGAAAAATTAGCGGATGAAGGACTTTTTAAATACTACGGTGTTGCTGTATGGAATGGTTTTATGTCAGAAATCAATGAAAATATAAGTATAGAAAAATTAGTCGAATGTGCAAAAAAAGTAGGTGGTGAAAATCATAGATTTAAATATATTCAAACACCTTTTAATATGGGGAAAACAACTGCATACACAACATATACTCAAAAAGTAAATGGTGAAGATTGTACTATTTTACAAGCAGCCTATAGATTAGGATTAGGTGTTATTAGTAGTTCAAGTTTATTACAAATGAATCTTTTTAAAAAGTCATTTACAGCAGAAACAGGAGTTATTCTTGATAATAGTATGACTTTAAAAAGTGATATACAATTAGCTTTACAATTTGTTCGTTCAACACCTGGAATAGTGAGTGGATTATTTGGAAGTAGAGTACCTGTGAATATTCAACAAAACTGTGAAATATCTAAAATCAAAGCAGCTCCAAAAGCTCAATATGATTTACTTTACAGGTTGTAGTGGATGATATATGATATTATTGTTGTAGGTGGTGGTATTGCTGGATTAATGGCAGCTATCGAAGCAAAAAGTGAATCGCCACATAGTAAAGTTGCTGTTATGACAAAAGGAAATTTATTTAAGTCTAATAGTAGTTTGGCAAGTGGTGGTATTAATGCCGTTTTAGATAAAGATAACAAAGAAGAGATAAAAAAACATATTGATGATACTGTAAAAGGTTCGTATGGCTTATCAAACATAAAAGCTGTTACTTATATGTGTGAACAGGCACCTCTTATTATATCAAAGCTTACACAGTATGGTGTAGATTTTGATAAAGATGAAGATGGAAATATTCTTCAGAGAAGTTTTGGTGGTGGAAGTAGTCAAAGAACTTGTTATGTGGGTGATAAAACAGGTTCTGCTATTACACAAGTATTGATTAAAAAAGCAAAAACTGTTGGTGTAGAATTTCTTGTAAACAATTTTGTAATGAATGTTACGAAAATAGGAAATAGAATAAGTGGATTAGTTGTTTTACGAAGATTTGATTCTTCAGTGATGGTTTATCCAGCAAAATCTGTTGTATTTGCAGGTGGTGGTTATGCCGGTATTTATAGAGGTTTTAGTACCAATGCACAAGATTATACTGGTGATTTATTAGCAGTAGCCCTACGAGCTGGACTTAACCTAAAAGATATGGAGTTTGTTCAGTTTCATCCAACAGGCTTTATAAAGACAAGCTACCTTGTAAGTGAAGCTGCAAGAGGTGAGGGTGGTTATCTTGTCAATAGTGATGGAGATAGATTTGTAGATGAACTTGATACAAGAGATGTAGTCAGTCGTGCAATATCAAAACAAATAAGTGAAGGTAAAGAGGTTTTTATTGATTTAAGACATTTATCGGCTGAACATATTGAGACAAAGTTACCTAGTTTGCAAAAAGCAGCTTTAATGCAAGCAGGTATTGATGTGAAATCTGAATTGTTACCTATAAAACCTGTAGCACATTATAGTATGGGTGGTATTGAAGCAAATATGACAACTACTTCTATAAAAGGTTTATTTATTGCTGGGGAGTGTGCTGTTAATGGTATACATGGAGCAAATAGACTAGGTGGAAATTCACTTCTTGATGGCGCTGTCTTTGGAGAGTTAGCTGGTAAAAAAGCTTTAAAATTTATACAAAACAAAGAGTTTTTACCTATTGATTATAATATTGTAGTAAAAGATCAGCAAAAAGTAGATTATATTTTTGATCAAGACTCAACAAAAAACTTTAACTCTATGAGAATCTCTATGGGAAAAACTATGTTTGATAATGCAGGAATTCATCGAGATAAAAAGAGTTTAATTAAAGCTTTTGATTATTTAAAATATCTTAGAAGAGAAGCTGGAACTTTACACTGTATTGGTAAAGGACGAAGTAACAATGTAGAACTTGTTTCAATATTAGAGTTGCAAAATGCTTTAGAAGTAGCAGAATCAGTGGTTTTAAGTGCTAGAAAACGAAAAGAGAGTAGAGGTGCTCACTATAGAGATGACTACAAAAATAAAGATGAAAAGTTTGCACATAGTATTTTTGTCAATGAACTAAAAAAAGGTTATTTTAAAGTTTGGATGGAAGAAGATAGTCTCATTTCTAAAATAAGAAGAATAGTTCTTAATTAAATATTAAAATTTAAAGATGTTCTATAAAGAGGGAACAAATATTGCATCTTACTTATAAATAAAAAGGATAATTTATGGCAAAAGTAATGTTACGAGAAGCAAATGATGAGATTTATTTTTATATCGCGAAAAAAGATATGGAAGAAACTATAGAAACAATTGAATTTAGTGATGATGATAAATGGGGTGGAGAAGTTGAACTAAGTAATGGTGAAACATGGTGGATACAACCTGGACCTAAAAATTTGCCAAAAGAGGAAGTTTGTAAAAAGCTTGCAGATTGATTAATATATATACAGTAAATCTGTATATATAACCTATAAAGAGTGATATAATATAAACAAAATTATATTATGAAAGTGAATTAAATATGAATAGTGAAGATAGTTTGATACAAATAGAACTAAATGTTTTGCAAGAGATAGCTACAATTATAGCAGATTCAAGAGGACAAATAGTAGAGTCTTTAGAAAAGTGTCTAAGAATATTAAAGAAAAATCTAGATTTAGATAATTGTGTTATATACAGACTTGAAGATGATATGTTAAATATCTTTGCAGCAATAAATTTTAATAGACACCAAAAAATAATATCAGAATATAGACTTGGAGAAGGTGCTACAGGGTTAGCTGCTAAAAGTATGGAACCAGTTGTTATTGAAAATGTACACAATGATATATTATTTTTAAATAAATCAGGAAACAGAAGTAGTGATACAATCTCTTATATTGCAGTTCCAATGATTGTAGAACATGAAACAATTGGTGTTTTAGCCACAAATCTTACAAAATCTACAAAGATAGGTTTTGATGATACTGTGAGAATATTATCAATTATTAGTTCTTTATTTGCTCAAAGTATGTATTCACATTTTGTATTAGAAGATGAAAAAGAGAAGTTAAAAGATCTTAAACAGTATTATAAAATGGAGTGGGATTCAAAAGTGCATAATTTTGGTGACATAATTGGCGAAAGCAAAAAAATGAAAGATGTCTATAGAGTAGTTGAACGAATAGCCCAAAGTGATGTGACTATCTTAGTAAGAGGTGAAACTGGAACTGGTAAAGAACTAGTTGCAGCTGCTATCCATAAAAGAAGTCGTAGGGCTGAAGAGCCATTTGTAAAACTAAACTGTGCAGCTATAACTGATAGTTTACTTGAAAGTGAACTATTTGGACATGAAAAAGGTGCATTTACAGATGCAAAAGAGACTAGAAAAGGAAGATTTGAACTGGCAGATAAAGGGACTTTATTTTTAGATGAAATAGGGGATATTAGTGCAAGTGCACAAGTAAAACTATTACGGGTTTTACAAGAGAGAGAGTTTGAAAGAGTTGGTGGAAGTAAAACTATTAAAGTAAATGTAAGACTAGTTGCAGCTACCAATCGAAACCTTGAACAGATGGTAAAAGATGGAGACTTTAGAGAAGACTTATACTATAGATTAAATGTAATACCTATAGATTTACCACCTTTACGAAAAAGAGGTGAAGATATAAAACTTCTTGTAAACTTTTTTCTTGAACGCGCTATTAAAAACCATAAAAAAATGGTTACAATTACAGATGAAGCGATGGATAAGCTTATGGGTTATCCTTGGCCTGGAAATGTAAGAGAGATGGAAAATACAATCGAGAGAATTGTATTAATGGGAGATGAAAGTGGTATTAGTGCTACAGATATGCTTTTACTTCTTCCTGCATTGAAAAATGAAAAATTGATTGAAGAGTATAAAACAATTCCAATGGAAAATAAAACACTTGATGAGTTAGAGTGTGAAGCTATAACAAAAGCACTTAAAGAGTGTAATAATAATCAATCAAAAGCAGCAGAGATGTTAGGAATAACAGTAAGACAAATAGGCTATAAGGTAAAAAAATATGGAATCTAATATTATATTTAAAGATGAAAAATACGAATTGTGTGAAGATTTTATTGATATAGGCTATATGGCTGAAAATTTTGAAGTAACCGATATAAATGGGGATACAAAAGAGGTAAAAAGAAGTCATAGTGATGGTGCTATGAGTTTATTTATCTCTTTCCCTGATGCAAGTGATGATTTTAGCAAAGAGATTTTAAGAATTGATCAGTTTATGAGTAAAATACAAGTTCCTATTAAATGCTATTTTATTTTCAATAAAAAGTCAGAAAATACGACTGTATTAAAAAATAGATTAAAGAAATTTGAAATGGTTTTTGATACTGAAGATGAGTTTGGAAATATGTATGGTGTAAAAATAGTAAGTGGAAATATGGAAAATAAACTTACAAAAGCAATGTTCTTAATCTCTAAAGACGGAGCAGTTTTCTTTTTAGATATGCCATCAAATATAGAAAAAGAGTTTGATTTGGATAGATTGCAAGTTGAATTAAACAAAGCCTATGTGACATATACAGGTGTCGGCTGCCACGGCTAAAAAAGCTTGAATTCGTACTTATCAATCTATTATTAAACACAAATATTTTTATAAACTATAATTAGTAAGCTTTCTTTAATAATTCAGGGAATAGTTCTTGCAGTTAGTTATATATAAGTAATAAATAAATGGGATGTACAATGGAAAATATAAAAGAAAAGTTAATAAGTGGTGAACTGGTTCCATTTTTAGGTATGGGTGTATTTGAGGGTGTTAAGTCAACTGAGGGAGTACAACTTCCATTTGATAGTGATAGTATGGTACTAGCACTAAACAACGGTCGTGCTATGAGTGCTAGACTTATGTATGAATACACAAGAGCTGCTATGAGTTTGGAGCAACGAAAAGGTAGAGAGTTTATCATCCAGATGACAAACCATATTTATAGTTCAAAAGAGTATGAACTTCCTTATGTATATCAATTTCTAAAAGAGATAAAACCAAAATACCTCATAGATACAAACCTTGATGATAGTGGTTGTAAAGTGTATGAAGATGTAGAACATTTTATGGTAACTGGTGTTTCCCGAGTTATGGGTGGATATGATAGATTTATCGTATACAAATATGACTTACCAACAAAAACATATAACAAAATAGAAAAAGATGAACTAAACGATAGTATCCCAATCCTTTTTAAACCTATGGGTTCAACTGTTCCTGATATGGATTTTATCGTAAGTGATGCTGACTTTGTTGACTGGTTAACAGAAGCTATGGGTGGATATGCAATACCTCCATTTTTAAAAGGGTACAAACAAGGAAAGTCATACCTATTTTTAGGGATAGATTTCAGCCGTGATACTTATAGAATGGTAGCAAATGAGATAACACTTGGACTTGATACAGGGATAGTTGTATCAAACAAAGAGGAACACAGCAAAAAAGAGAATAAGTTTATCTCTACACATAACTTAGAGTTAGTACAAGAGGATACAAATAGTTTTTTAAAGGCTTTGTAAAAACTTCTTAAATCTTTTTATATAACAAGCAGGCAAATAGTTGCCTGCTTTTTTTTGCTTTTGTGACAATGGATGTGGCATTGGTATGGTGAAATATTGTAGATAAAGTTTTAAAACTTATATGACAAAATGCAATATTTTTTAATCGAAGTATATTTTTGTGATACCATAAATAAAAATTACAAGGTATCTTAGATGGATAAAATAACAGATATATCAAAAGAAACTATTCAAAATAAGATTTATACTATAAGAGGTCTACAAGTTATGTTGGACAAAGATTTGGCAGAACTTTATAAGGTAGAAACGAAAGTATTTAATCAAGCAGTAAAAAGAAATATTGAAAGGTTTCCTGAGCATTTTAGATTCCAATTAACACAAGATGAATATGAAAACTTGAGGTCGCAATTTGCGACCTCAAGTTTGGAGGATTCTTTAAGGTCACAAATTGTGACCTTAGAAAGTCAAAGAGGAAAACATACTAAGTACTTACCTTATGCTTTTACAGAACAAGGTGTTGCGATGCTTAGTGCAGTTCTGCGAAGTACTATAGCAATACAAGTAAGTATCAAGATAATAGATACTTTTGTACAGATGAAAAAACTTATATCTGAAAATAGTTTGATATACCAAAGATTGGATTTAATAGAACAAAAACAGTACAAAACTGATGATAAAGTAAATATGATATTAAACGCCATAGAGGACAAATCTATAAAACCAAAGCAGGGTATCTTTTACGATGGGCAGGTTTATGATGCTTATATTTTTGTATCAGATTTAATTAAAAGTGCTAAGAAAGATATAATACTTATAGATAATTATATAGATGAAAGTGTATTGACTTTGTTATCAAAAAGAGAGCAAAATATATCTGTAACTATTTATACAAAAAATATAACCAAACAGCTACAATTGGATTTAGAAAAATACAATGCCCAATATTCTAAGATAGAGTTAAAAAAGTTTACGAGTAGTCATGATAGATTTATGATAATAGATGAAAAAGAGGTGTATCATATTGGTGCTAGTTTAAAAGATTTAGGGAAAAAATGGTTCGCTTTTTCAAAGCTTGACATGGAAGCTTTTGAAATATTGGCAAAGTTAGAAAAGGAGTAAAGTTTGGAACTTGTTTATTTATGGGTTGAGGATTATAAAAATATTTATCATCAGGGGTTTAATTTTTCTCCGAGGTTTGATTGTAAGTTTGATGGTGAAAATTTAACTATTGATGAAAATCAAGATTATGTAAGTATTTTTCCTGATAATATAAATATTACTGCTATTATTGGGGAGAATGGAAGTGGGAAGAGTAGTATACTAAAAAGTTTAAATAGTTATAGTGCAAATGATAAGTTAAAAGTTACTATTTTAAAAATTGAAAACAAATTAATACTGTTTCATAATATAAATGACTTTATCTCAACAAATATTATTGAATCAAATCAAACTTATGTTTTAACTCAATTGAACAATAGAGATTTAGCAAGTATTGATGCTAGCTATAAAAATATTTTATTACCTACAATTACTGAATCACTACCATTATTTATAAGTAATTCAATTATAGCGAACTCTCACAAAGTATTTGATACTTTAAATTCAATTGATATGCTTCAAAATGCAAATATAAAACTACCATTCACAAAACCCAAAAAATTATATTTGAAAGTAAAATTTGCAGAAGATTTAGATAAGGACATTCAAACACAAATCAATATTAAAAGTATTCAAGAAGACTTTATAAAAAAAGAAATTTTTTATGAAGACTCTAATGAATATAGAATAAAACAACTTAAATTTTATTGGTTAGCTCAATATATTCATTTGCAGAGAGATTTAGGCAATACTTATAGTTGTATAGTAGAGAAATGTAATCAACAAGCACCAACTAATATTGATGGCTTAATTCATATTTTTTCGGAATGTATTGGACAAGAACAAGTTATTGATGATATTGATTTTATAATTCAAGAAATAAATGATAAGTTTAAATACTATGACCATTATTATTGGAAAGTAGATATTGATTCTCTTAGTAGTGAATTTATAAACAAAGTCAAATCAACTTTATTAACTACCTCAAATGTAAGTTTATCAATTTATGATATATTTGTTTTCTCTTTTGAAAATCAATTAAGCGATGGACAATATCAATTTTTATTAAAATTTGGAAAAATATATAGTTATTGTCAACAAAACACATTACTTTTAATTGATGAAGGAGATATATTACTTCATCCAAATTGGCAGAAAAAATTTATAAATCATGTATATAAATTTTTAGAACTTAATTTTAGTGATTATAAATATCATCTTATTATCACTTCCCATTCCCCCTTTATCCTATCCGATTTACCAAAAGAAAATGTAATATTTTTAAAAAATGGAGAAGAAGATAAAACAGTTGATATAGAAACTTTTGGAGCAAATATACATACTCTTTTATCTCATGGTTTTTTTATGAAAGATGGGCTTATGGGGGAGTTTTCTAAGGGGAAGATTGAAGAGATAAAAAATTTTTATGAAAAAGTAAAAAAGAGTAAAAATCCAAAGAAAACTTATTTGAAAAAATACAAAGCAAATATTACAAATTTTAGATATATTCAATCAATAATAGGTGAACCATTTTTAAATACTATTATGAAAAACTATTTAGATGAATTAGACCAAATATTTGATAGTGAAAATTATAAAAAGAATCAGATTGAAAGTTTGATAAAACAATTTGGGGAAGATGAATTGCAAAAATATTTGGAAAGTAAAAAATGATAAAATTAAACTATTCAAATTATCTAAAAGATAAAACATTCGATATAAAAAATAAATATTGTAGTTTATTTGATGATAAAGAATTTAATGATTTAAAAAATGAATATCCATACAATGCAATTTTTTTTGATATAAAGTTTGAAGATTTAATTTTTGTTAAATCTGAAAATATTGTTGGAATAATAAAAAAAATTGAACAAAGAATTATAGAAGAATCAAATATAAGTAGAAAAATTAAAAATTCTAAGGCAAAACTCCCAAAAAAAATATTGATTTATGACGTGAAAGAAAAGTTAAAACAAATATTTAATTATGAAGGTAACAATCAGAGTAAGAAAATAACTCCATTTTTCACAAATAATTTTAATTTTAGAACTTGTTTTTATTGCAATAAAGATTTCATAACAAATTTTAATACTAGCAAAAATGTTTCTACTTTTCAACTTGACCATTTTTACGACAAAGGCACATATCCATATCTTGCACTTAGTTTTTATAATCTTATCCTATCTTGTCCCACTTGTAACTCTTCAAAAGTAAAAGGAACTCAAAATTGTTTTGAAACTTGTATTGCTCCAAATGATAAAAATTTTGATTTTGAAAATAAAGTAAAATTCAAATTACTCTTAGATACAAATTGTAAAAACTTACACATAAAAGAGAAAGAAGATATAGACACACCACTAAAAGAACAGTTTTCAAATGAATATGATAAATATATAGAAGTCTTTAAATTAAACGAACGATACAAAGCTCACAAAGATATAGTATATGAGATGGTAACAAAAGCCGAGCTATATCCTGAGAGTAGATTAAAAGAATTACAAGATTTGACAGGGATACCTTTTCAACAAATTAAGAAAGATATATTTAACTTAATAGATGAAAATGAAGATTTATCTAAAAAGCCATTTAGTAAACTTATCAAAGATATAAGTGAAGAATTAGGATTGATTTAAGAAGATTAATTCTTTATGCTTCCTTTAAGAATATTCGCAATATCATATAAAACCTTTATTACTGGAGTTTTATATGAAAGTTATAAGTTTAGTAAACGGTTCCCTTAGCTCACATACTACAGCAATCTTTGCATTGCATTATGCAAAACAACTTACCTTAGATTTTAGTTTGATTTATATTCAAGATGAACACACTTCCCAATATGTGGAAAATACTCTTGAAGATATTATGAATCTTGCCTCTTCATTTGGTATAAAGAGTAGTTTTTTTACTCTTGCAAACTTAGAAGAGTTAAAAGTATTTGTTGAATCAAAAGATTCTGATGTATTGTTTTGTTCTACAAGGCAAAACAAAACAATCTATGATAAATCTTTTCTAACCGAAATTTTAAAGTTACAAATCAAAGTAGATATAGCTGTTGTAAAAGTTGTAAAAATAGGGCGAGCTCATAATATTGAAAAGATAATTATGCCTATACGAGATACAAAACTTTCAGTAAATAAGTTTACTTTTTTTAGTGCTTTTTCACTTGCCTATAATGCAAAATCTGAAATATATTCAGTAGATAAAATATCAAAAATAGACTTTTCAAAAAAAACAGTTGAGGTGATAAAACAACGACTTCAAGAAGTTATTTTTAATCTTAGACACTATTTACTTTTGGGGAAGATGATGGATTTTAAATTTGCTATTAAACATGATTTTGCTTTTGTGGAAGGAGATAGGATACAAGAGCATATAGCACATCATGGCTATGATCTTCTTATTATGGGAGGACATCATCATAAAAGTTTGTTTTGGAAACATCCTATTGATATCTTGTTTGAAAAACCAATGAGTAATACAATCTATTTTATCCCATTTAAAGAGCTGTAATGAAACCTTTTGAGTTGCAAAAAGAGGAACTTTTCAAAACTTTTAGAACTTCATCAAATGGACTATCAAGTAGTGAAGCAAAAAAAAGAGAGAAAGAGTTTGCTTTAAACATAATAGAACAAAAAAAGAAAAAAAATTACTATAAAGAATTTTTTAAACAGTTTATAGAGTTTTTCCCACTCTTGCTTGAAATTGCTGCTATTTTGGCATTGGTTGCAGATTATTATCAACCAAATGAGGGAAATGATATTTTAGCGTATGCTATTTTTGGTGCCACTTTTATTAATGCCACTTTTACTTTTTGGCAAAATTTTAAAGCAGATAAAGCGATGGAAGAGTTACTTAAACTTATGCCTACAATTATAAAAGTAAAAAGAGATGGAACTATAGTGCAAATTGATGCAACTGTTTTAGTCCCAGGAGATATCATACTTTTAGAAGAGGGGGACAAGATTGCAGCTGATGCTGTTTTGATAGAATCAAATGATTTATATATCAATACCTCCTCTTTAAATGGCGAATCAAAATCATCCAAAAGAGTTCTTGAAACATCTCATGCAAAAAGAAGTATAGATGCTAAGAATATGGTGTATGCAGGAACAACAGTAGTGAGTGGAAGTGGGGCAGCTGTGGTAGTTTCTACAGGTATGGCAACAGAGTTTGGTAAAATAGCTACACTTACAAGAAATATTCAAAAAGGGTTAACACCTTTAGAAAAAGAGATTCAAAAAATGACAAAGATACTGACAATCTTAGCTTTGATTGCTGGTGTTACTTTTTTCTTTTTGGGTTATTTCTCTGGAAAAGGAGTATTAGTAGCTGCTATTTTTGCTTTATCTCTTATCGTTGCCAATGTTCCAGAAGGATTACTTCCTACTATTACATTATCTTTATCTTTAGCTTCTCAAAGAATGGCTAAAAAAAATGCACTTATCAAAAACTTAGCTTCTGTACAAACACTAGGAAGTGTGAGTACTATTTGTACAGATAAAACAGGAACTTTAACAAAAAATGAGATGACCCTTAAAAAAATTGTTCTTACAAGTGGAGAACACATTGATATTAGTGGCAGTGGATATAGTATACAAGGAGATTTTTTAATACAAAATGAAACTTTAAACTCAAAAGAAAATTTGGAAAATTTACTTAAAACTGCGTTATTTAACTCACGAGCTATCATAAAAGATGAAAAAATAGTAGGAGATCCCACAGAACTTGCCCTCGTAGCTGCAGCAAAAAAATATAAGCTAGAGGCAAACTTTGAAAAACTCCATGAGAATTCATTTAGCAGTGAAAGAAAGATGATGTCAACTTTTGGTAAGTTAGACGGTAAAGAACAACTTTTAGTTAAAGGAGCACCTGAGATTATTTTTAAAAAGTCAAGATATTATTTAAGCAAAGATGGTATAAAAGAGTTCGATATTCAAGCACAAGAAAAAATACAAGAAGAGCTTTTAAGGCTTGAAAATAAAGCGTTTAGAGTTTTAGCTATTGCACAAAGTGATGATATCAAAGAGGAAAATCTTACACTTTTAGGACTAGTTGCTATTATGGATATAGCAAGAGAAGAGGCAAAAACTGCTTTAGAGAAGTGTTATAGTGCAGGTATTCGTATTATGATGATAACAGGAGACAATGAAAATACAGCCGCTGCAATAGCAAAAGAGATAGGATTAAAGTTTGATGGGATTTTAACAGGGGAGGAGGTTATTATTTTAAGTGATGAGGAGCTTCAAGACATTTTAAAGGAAAAAACATATATTTTTGCTCGAATGGCTAGTAACCAAAAGTTAAAAATAGCTATCGCCCTACAAAAAAATGGTGAAGTGATAGCGATGACAGGTGATGGGGTAAATGATTCTCCTTCACTTAAAAAAGCAGATATTGGTATCGCTATGGGAAGTGGAACTGATGTGGCAAAAGAAGCTAGTGATATGGTGCTTCTTGATGATAATTTTAATTCAATAGTAAGTGCCATAGAGGAGGGAAGAACAGTATATTTTAATATCAAAAAATTTGTAACTTATATCCTTTCATCAAATGTACCTGAGATAGTTCCTTATGTACTCTCTTTCTTCTTAAAAATACCAAATCCTCTTTCTGTGATACAAATATTATCTATTGATTTAGGTTCAGATATGCTACCGGGACTTGCACTAGGAAGTGAAAAACCAGAAAAGAATATTATGAATAGACCACCTGTGGCTAAAGATGAAAAAATACTTGATTGGGAAGTTTTTAAAAGAGGTTATTTTTTTATGGGAGTTATAGAAGCTAGTGCTGCTATGTTTGCTTTTATAACTTTTCTTTTAAATCATGGATGGCAGTATGGACAAGTAGATTTACAAGACCCTGTGTTTCAAGCTCAAGCTATGACTATGACACTTTTAGGTGCAGTTACAAGTCAGATGGCAAATATGTGGACTATGAGAAGTTGGGATTTTAACATTTGGACATTGAAATGGAATTCAAATAAAGCATTGATTTTTGCTTTTTGCGCAATATTGGTTTGGATATGGGCTTTATTAAATGTTTCTGATGTTCAAAAAGTATTTAATACAGCTTATATTCCTATGAATGATTTATGGGTATTGTTACCATTCCCTATTTTAATATTGGTATCTCATGAAACATATAAGTATTTTAGACTAAAAAGAGGTAAATCTTTAGTTTGAAAAATAAGGAACGCTTATTGCATTACAATTTCAATAACTGTTTAAAGGCTTTATAATGAAAAAAGAAGAATTAATCTGTGACTTTTGTGGTAAAACAGTAAAAGAAGTAAATAAAATATTTAGTGCTGAAAATGCACATATCTGTAACGAATGTGTAGAAACTTGTTCTACAGTTATGCATAAAAGTGAACTTAAAAAAGCAAAAGAAGACTTTCAAAAAGGACTTTCAGTTCCTACTAAAATTAAAGAACATCTTGACCATTATGTTATAGGACAAAGTGATGCGAAAAAAGTACTCTCAGTTGCTCTATATTCACACTATAAAAGAATAGATAAACCAATTTTTAAAAATGTAGAGATAGAAAAATCAAATATTATGTTAATAGGTCCAACAGGAAGTGGTAAAACACTTTTAGCTAAATCATTAGCTAAGATTATGGATGTTCCATTTGCAGTTGCTGATGCTACAGCATTAACAGAAGCTGGGTATGTTGGGGAAGATGTTGAGTCTATCCTTTCACGACTTTTAGCATCAGCAGATTTTGATGTGGAGAGAGCTCAAAAAGGGATTATCTATATAGATGAGATAGATAAAGTTGCAAATAAAAGTGAAAGTGCAACAAGTGGCAGAGATGTAAGTGGAGAGGGAGTTCAGCAGGGACTGTTGAAAATTCTTGAAGGTGGCGAAGTGTATGTTCCTGTAAAAGGAAGTAGAAAAAGCTCGACTACT
Source organism: Arcobacteraceae bacterium (assembly GCA_963667095.1). GTDB lineage: Bacteria > Campylobacterota > Campylobacteria > Campylobacterales > Arcobacteraceae > JAIOSF01. Next base: position 1,752,476 of record OY762960.1, read on the forward strand.
GAAACAGTATTATTTGATACTACACATGTGCTTTTTATCTGTGGTGGTGCTTTTGTTGGTTTAGTTGGGGATGAAGAACAAAAGAAAAAGCATAGAAAAAAAGTGATGGGATTTATGAAAGAGGATTTTACTGATGTTACAGATGAAGTAGAATCAAAAGATTTAATCTCTTATGGGTTAATCCCAGAATTTATAGGAAGAATTCCTGTAATTGCTACTCTTAATGAACTTACAACAGAAGATTTAATACGAGTTTTACAAGAACCTAAAAATGCTATTATTAAACAATACCAAGCATTGTTTGAACTTGATGGTATGGACTTAGAGTTTAGTGATGATGCTTTAGAAACTATAGCAGAACTTGCACAATCAAAAGGTGTAGGAGCAAGAGGATTAAGAGGTATTATAGAAAAAATTATGTTACCACTTCAATATGAACTTCCAGCATCTAATGATATAGAAAAATGTATTATTACAAAAGCTTTTATCGAAGGGAATGAAGATGTTCAAATTGAATATCTAAAAGATAAAAAAGTAACAAAAAAAGCTCTTACTGAGAAAGAAAATGGATGATTTATCTACCATTTATGAGTGGGCAAAAACTTTTGATTTTGATGAGGTAGAGTTACACTACTGTACAGTTCTTGCTCTTGAAATATTTGATAACGAGTGTAAAATGGATTATGATAACTATACTCTTTTTATCTCTGTATATGATGGTATTGCAGAAAGAACTAAGACTCCTTTTGATAAAAAAGTGCATCAAATTATAGAACAATCTAGAACAGATGATCCTCTAAAACCTAAAAAAGAGTATAAAGAGGTTATTCACAACTTACGAGTAGCTATGATGAAAAATTTGGATGAACTTTTTATGAAAGATTTTAAACAGCTAGTTTGGGATAATCAGAACTAGTTAAAAAAATCTAGTTGAGTATCACTGAAAAACTTCCAGTTAATTGGTAAGACTTTTACCATACTCTCTTTTGAAATATAATCAGTATTTTTACCTAAAACAATCATACTGTTACAATCATGTAAAACTCCAACCATTCCTGGAAGTCTTTTTTGTGCAGGGGTAAAATATCTTCCATTAAAAAACCCTGGGATAATAGTGGTTCTTCCTTTTTTGTTTTTTAAATCTTCTGATATTTTTGTTTCTATATAGTTATGATATATGTTTTTATTTCCACTTAATTTTTGTAAAATAACTTTTCCAAATGCCTCAAATATTAAAGCAGCTGCTAGAGGGTTTCCCGGTAAATTTAGGACAAAAGTATTACCAATTTTTCCAAATAGTGTTGGTTTACCCGGTTTTATAGTAATACCATTAAAAAGTATCTCCATATCAAAATGTTCAAATGCTTCTTGTGTAAAATCAGCTTCTCCTACACTAATACCACCACTTGTGATAATAAAATCAGCATATAAAGAGTTTTCTATCATCTCTTTAAGTGATTCTATATTATCTTGTGCCATACCTACAAAAGTTACATCTGCACCAAGTTCTTTTGATCTTGCTAGAAGTGTTGGGGTATTAGAATTATATATTTGATAGTCTTCTATTTTTTCATAATGTAATTTTAACTCTTCTCCACTGGTAAAAACAGATATTTTAGGTTGTCTATATACTTTTATATGGGTAATACCTTGAGATGCTAAGATAGTAACAGTGGCATAATTTATCTCATCACCGTCACTTAATAAAAGTTTCCCTTTTTCTATGTCTTCACCTACAAATCTGATATGTTGATTGAGCTTTATATCAGTTGGTAGTAAAATAGCATCATCAGTAATAACTTTTACACATTCTTGTGGGACAACAGCTTCAATACTCTCAGGTACTCTAGCACCTGTCATAATTTTTATAACTTCACCCTCTGTAATCTTTGTTTGTTTATCACTTCCTGCTAAAATAGTATCTATTACTTTTACTTGTTCTCCACCATTTTTGAGTTTTACTCCATATCCATCCATAGCTGAGTTGTTAAAAGTTGGTAAACTATGAGTTGCATAAATAGTGTCTGCACTAATTCTATCTTTTGCATCCTCTATAGGGAGTATCTCATAGGATACTTTTTTGACATTTTCTAATATAATATTGATAGCTTTTTTAATACAAATTCCCATAATAAACTCCTAAGATATAATATAAGTTTATCTTTAATCTATCTTGATTCCTTTGACCTAAGTCAATGTAATCAAGTAATAAATATCATAGAATACTCAAATAAGGAATTTAAAATGTTAGTTGATAATTATGATAGAAAAGTTGATTATTTAAGAGTTTCTGTTACACAAAGATGTAATTTTAGATGTCAATACTGCATGCCTGAAAAACCTTTTGAATGGACACCAAAAGAAGAGCTTTTAAGTTATGAAGAGATGTTTAAGTTTATAAAAGTATCTATTGACAATGGGGTTAAAAAGATAAGAATAACAGGTGGTGAACCACTTGTAAGAGATGATTTGGATAAATTTATAAAAATGATTTATGACTATAAAAGTGATATAGATTTAGCTTTGACAACTAATGGTTTTTTATTAAAATCACAAGCGAAAAGATTAAAAGAAGCTGGACTAAAAAGAGTAAATATCTCTTTAGATTCACTAGAAAAAGAGACATTCTGGTATCTTACAAAAAAAGATGCTTTAGATACTGTGATCAATGGCATTGAAGCTGCTTTAGATGAGGATATGGTTGTCAAACTCAATACCGTAGTGATAAAAGACATAAATGAACATGAAATAATATCATTGTATGAATACTCAAAACAAAGAGGTATCCAAGTACGATTTATAGAATATATGGAAAATGAAAATGCTACATCATATTTAAAAACTTTACCAAGTAAAGATATTTTACAACAAATATCAAAAAAGCATCTTGTAGAAGAGTTAGAAATACAAGAAAATTCTACTGCAAAATTATATAAAGATGAGAGTGGTTTTGTATTTGGCATTATTGAACCTTATGATGACAGCTTTTGTAAAAGTTGTAATAGAATACGCCTTAGTGCTGAGGGGGATTTGATACCTTGTTTGTATTATGAAGATTCCTTAAACATTAAAAGTGCTATAAAATCAGATGAAAAGTTAGAAGAAGTTTTAAAAACAGTTGTAAAAAACAAACCAGAAAAAAACAAATGGTCGCACAATACTGTAAATATAGAAGATACAACTTCAGAAATATCAAGTAGAGCTTTTTATTTTACAGGTGGCTGATAAATGATATATCTAACGGTAAAGTTAATACATATATTTTCAGTCTTTATATATGGAGGATTTTTATTTACAGACAATCTTTTTTTAGCAAAAATGAAAAATGATTTGAGTACTGAAGAACACTCAAAAGTACGAGAATATTTTATGCAGTATGTCCGAAAAATCGTACCAAAAGCTTTGGTAATAGCAGTTGTTTCAGGAGTTTATTTATTGTATGTAAATTTTGGAGTTATAGAAAAAACTGGATTATCAAACTTTCAAATTGTTTTGAGTATTAAAGCTTTTTTAGGTCTTTGGCTGGGTGTTCGTGGAGTTCTACAAGTATTTTTTGGTATTCAACCTTTGGTATTTAAAAGTCATTTAGTTCCTTTTATACTTGTAGTTGTCATAATATTTTTATCACAGCTTATGTTTAGTGTTTAAAATAAGCTAGCGTGATAACTAGCTTATTTTCCTATTAAATTTGCAATACCTTTAATGTCATCAGCGCTAAGTGTTCTAACTTGTCCTGCCATAAGACCTTTCATGGGACCACCATAAGTTCCATCTTGATACCCTAAAAGTGAATTTTCAATTTCAGCTTTTGTCATATCCTTGATTATTTTACTTTTCCCTAAAGCAACTTTTTCACCACTTAGCCCATGACAACTTGCACATCTTTTATATGCTGATGCTGCATCTGCAAATGAGATTGTAGATGCTAATCCTACTAATAATCCAATTGAAATAATTTTTTTCATTCTCTTTCCTTATTTTGATTTATCTAATTTTATACTAAAATATAATTTAAATCTTTGACCTTTGTCAAGTTGTATATAGTACTTATATAAATCTATTATCTGATCTTTTTTGTTCTATCTCTTCTATTGTAGCTTGCATCCATCCAGATTTTGTTGCATTATCAATTTTATCAAAGTTTTCGATATATGGTTTGATATCTAAAAGTGGTGTACCATCTAGTATATCTATCCCTTTAATTGTTACAACATTTTCTTTTATAGATATAAGTTCAACTATACTGAGTCCTATTTGATTTGGATGTAAAGGTGTTCTTGTAGAAAAAACACCTCTTGGCGTATTTGTTTTATCATTAAAAGGGATGACTGAAAGTTCATGATTAAAAACTTTATGGAAATAATAGATTAAATAAAGATGACTAAATCCATCAAGGTCTTTTAATCCATCTTGATATTCTTTTTTAAATTCTATAGTTGCATAAGTGTTCTTTGCACCTTTTGGTTGTATAGGCATATTTTCAAGGTTGCAAAAAGGTGATTGTATTGTGGCAATTTGAGTTAAATTTATATTCATAGCTATCCTTCATTTTGTTATTTTATAAAAAAAAAATAGATTTTGTTTTGATATACATCAAATATAAATGATTCTATTTAAGATATCATTATAGATAATAAACTCAATAGTAAAAAGATAGATTTGATGAAGATAACACACTTAATTTTAATAGTATTAATAACAACTTCAACTTATGCAGATTCATATGGACGACTACTCTTGTATGGAAATTGTATTACTTGTCACCATGAAACAAAAAGTATCTCAGCACCATCTATTAAAATATTAAAAAAACGATATCACGAAGCGTTTGGTAATAAAAAAGAGTTTATTAAGTATATGGTAAATTGGGTTTATAAACCCTCATCTGATACTTCTATTATGCACGATATGATAGAAAAATACGAACTTATGCCAGAACTTGGATATGATAAAGATACTTTAGAAAAGATTGCAACTTATATTTATGAATTAAAATAAATATTGTCCACTTTTGATATGAGTCAATTTAAAAGCATACTAAACAAGCTAAAATTATTCTAAATTAACAAAAAGGATAAAAATGGAAGCTTGTGAAACAGGTACTTGCCAATGCAGTGGTGTCACAATGAAGGATGTAAAAGGATTAGATCTTCCTGAGTCAACAGTAGATTTTTATAAAGTAAAGCAAGATGATTCTACACATTATTGTTTTGATGGGGTATATCTTCAAAAAGAGGAAATTTTAAAAAATATTCAAGTAGGGCAGACTCTATTGCAAAATCAAGATCGTTTAGTTGTCTCTTCAAAAGAGTCTTTACAAGCAATTTTGGAACTAAAAGATGGTTATGTAGTAAAAGAGTGTGTTTTAGAAGATAATAATTTTTATACGGTTATATCACATCAATAGTTTGTTTATTTATATAAAAATAAAAGTGATAAAGAATTTAAAAAAATGGGAAAGACAAAATAATGTATAATTTAACACACTTAGACCAAAATAATAGACCAAAGATGGTAGATGTTTCAAAGAAAAAGGATACTACACGAGTTGCTATTGCTAGTGGAATTATCTCTATGAGCACTGAAGCATTTAATAATGTGGTATCAAATCAAAACAAAAAAGGTCCTGTAATACAAACAGCAGTAGTTGCAGCAATTATGGGAACTAAAAAAACACCGGAACTCATCCCTATGTGTCATCCTCTTCTTTTAAGTGGAATAAATTGTGATGTGGAACAACTAGATGAACTTCCAGGATTTAAACTCACAGTAACTACAAAACTTAAAGGACAAACAGGTGTAGAGATGGAAGCACTTACAGGAGTTTCCACAGGATTACTTACTATTTATGATATGGTTAAAGCGATTGATAAAGGTATGAGTATCTCAAATGTCCAAGTAGAACATAAAAGTGGTGGAAAATCTGGAGATTTTCAAAGAAAAAATCTGGAGAAAAGTTAATGTCAATAACAATAGAATTTTTAGGACCAATAAATAAAAAACCGATGCAATTAGAGATAGGAAACTTAAATCAGTTAAGTGAGATTTTAAAAGCTGATGAAAGCTTACAAGATTGGTTAGAAAATAGTGCCGTTGCAATAAATGACACTTTAGTTAAAGAGAAAAATATAGTTCTAAATGACGGAGATAAAGTATCTTTACTTCCTCCTGTATGTGGTGGATGATATGCAATATCTATGAACCTATACTAAACTCTCGGTTTAATTCTTGGCAAGAAAAAGCAAAAGAAAAAAATGCTATAGTACTTATGGCACATTCAAGAGGTGATGTTCTTAATTATACAAGCTCATATATAGCTGCTGTTTGTAGTTCAAAAAGAATATCCAAGATAGAAGTACTAAAATGTCTGTTGCAGGACTATTAACATAAAAAAGAGACAGGAAGAGTATTTGATAATATATTAAAAATTGAGGTAATAAAATGAATTTATCAATTAAAAGATCATATTCTATTATATTCATTATTTTAGTGTTTTGGAGTTCTATTGCTTATTACACTATGGATACTCTTATAAGCTCTCAAAGTTATTATGCAAAGTTAATTAACCTCAGTGGTAAGCAAAGAATGTTATCTCAAAAAAGTGCTTTTCTTGTATCTAAATATACTCAAGAGAATCAATCAAATTATCTCAATGAACTAAAAGAATCAATTGGTATTTTTAAAAAAAACCATCAATATATAGTTGAAAACTTGTCATCAAATGCAAAAAAACTTTATTTTGGAAAAACTAATAGTATTGATACTGATGTAATAAACTATATTGCATTACTTAACTCTTTTTTAAACAATCCTAATAAGCAACTATCAAATAGAATTTATGAAAAATCAAAAGTAATTTTATTACAACTTGATAATGCTGTCAACTTTTTTCAAAAAGAAAGTGAAGCAAAAACTAAAGAGTTACAGCAAAGGGAATTGTTTATTTTTATTGGAACAATTTTAACTATACTTTTAGAGGCACATTTTTTTGCAAGACCAGTAATTGAAACGATTAAATTAAAATTTCAAGATTTTTATGAGATGCTTCATACAAAAGATAAATTAATTGATTTACAATCTAAATTTTTCATTAATGCACATGAAGGTATTGTAATTACCGATCAAGAGAATAAAATAATAGATCTTAATTTGGCATTTGAAAAAGTGACGGGATATACGAAAAGTGAACTTTTAGGAAAATCCCCATCTCTTTTAAAATCAGGAGAACATAATGACTTGTTTTACCAAGAGATATGGAATCAACTTCGTCAAAAAAGCTTTTACAAAGGTGAAATTATCAATAAAAAAAAAGATGGGAAAAAGTATGTTCAAAATGTATCTATTTTTGTTATAAAAAATGAATTGAATGAGATAGTAAACTATTGTGCCCTTATACGAGATATTACAAATGAAAAAAGGCGGGATAAAATAATAGAAGAACAGATAAAAATGTCATCTATGGGTGAAATGATAGGAAATATTGCTCATCAATGGAGACAACCTTTAAGTATTATTACAACATCAGCTACTGGATTACAAGTGATGAAAGAACATGGCGTATTAGATGATAAAAGTTTTTATGATAATTTAAATCAAATAGAAACTACTGCTCAATACCTTTCAAAAACAATAGACACATTTAAAAACTTTTTAAAAGATAAAAAAGAATATAAAGAAGATATTTTACAAAATAGAGTAAATAATGCTTTAACTATTGTAACTGCAACACTCACTAATAATTTTATAGAGCTTAGAAATAATATCGATAAAGTAGAACCTATAAAAGTAAAAATAATTACAGGGGAATTAGAACAAGTTATTATAAACATTATAAATAACTCAAAAGATGCAATTTTAGAAAAAGAAATAAAAAATCCATGGATTGAAATAAATTTAAAACAACTAGATGGTTGTGCAGTTTTAACAATAGAAGATAATGGCATGGGAATTCCAGAAGATGTATTGCCTAAAATATTTGAATTATATTTTACAACAAAAAGTGAAGATAAAGGTACAGGACTCGGACTTCACATGAGTTCGAAAATCATAAAAGAAAGTTTAAATGGTAATATTTATGCTCAAAATACTCACAATGGTGCGAGTTTTATTATAGAACTACCATTAGTAAGTTTTAGTTAATAGTGTTTTTTAATATCTAAAAGCTCTCATTATAAATAAAATTAAAAACTGAGTGAACATTATAGTTTAGGATTTTTTAAGTAATCAGTTTTTAATTTGTAAAATTCTATAGAAATATAAAAGAAAAAAGTATGACTTATATCAATTTAGGCAATATTTTTTAAGAATATAATATATAAAGATAATTTTAGTTAGTTATTTGTTACTGAATTGTAACTATTTAATTAAGAACAAAATACCATAAATCACCATAACTACAGTCATATAGCACTTTTATCTATAAGGTATTGTTATGTTTTATCTTAAAAGACACCTTAAGTTTATCTTATGTAAAATGAAATTCCGTTACTTAGTTTTAATAATTAGTAAAATTGACTAAGGTCAAGATAATTAATTGTTTATAGTGATAAACTTTTACTGTTTAAGGACAAACATATAAAAAGGAGAAAATATGGCACTTTCAAGAAGAGACTTTTTAAAAAGTTCAGCTGCTGCTTCTGCTGCTGCTGCTGTTGGTATGAGTGTACCTAGTAATCTAAGCGCTGCTGCGAACACTGCTGAAACTGATTGGCGTTGGGATAAAGCTGCATGTAGATTTTGTGGTACTGGTTGTGGAATTATGATGGCAACTAAAAATGGTAAAATTGTTGCTGTGAAGGGTGACCCTGCTGCACCTGTAAATAGAGGACTAAATTGTATCAAAGGATACTTCAATGCAAAAATTATGTATGGAGCAGATAGACTTAAAACTCCACTTTTAAGAGTAAACTCTAAAGGTGAGTTTGATAAGCATGGTAAGTTTGCACCTGTATCTTGGGAAAGAGCTTTCGATGAGATGGAAGTTCATATTAAAAAAGCATTAAAAGCTTCAGGTCCTGAGGGAGTAGGTGTATTCGCTTCTGGACAATATACTGTTATGGAAGGGTATGCAGCTCAAAAGATGATGAAAGGTGGATTTAGATCAAATGCTATTGATCCAAATGCGAGACACTGTATGGCTTCTGCTGTTGTTGGATTTTATCAAACTTTTGGTATTGATGAGCCAAGTGGTTGTTATGATGATATTGAGCTAACAGATACAGTTGTATCATGGGGTTCAAATATGGCAGAGATGCATCCTATTTTATGGTCAAGGGTAACTGATAGAAAATTAAGTGATCCAGAAAATGTAAAAGTTGTAAACATCTCAACTTATAGACATAGAACTTCTGATTTAGCTGATATGGAGATAATCTTTACACCAAATACTGACCTTGCTTTATGGAATTATATTGCTAGAGAGATTGTATATAATTATCCAGAGTCTATAGATTGGGATTTTGTTAATAAACATATGATATTTGCTTCACAGCCTGTAAATATGGGTTACGGTATGAGACGAAGTGATGAAAAATCTATAAAAGATGGTAAATATACAGCTAAAGAGATGGAAACTATTTCAAAAGAGATGAAAAAAGTAGTTTCTGAAACAGAAGCTCCAGCACTAGCACCTTTTGGTTATAAAGAGGGTGATGTAATGGAAAATAAACCAGCAGGTTTAAAACACTGGGAGATCTCTTTTGAAGAGTATAAAAAATTCTTAGACCCATATACAGTTGATTATGTTGCAAAAATTTCAAAAGGAAATCCTGATGAAGATATAGAAGAGTTTAAGAAAAAACTTAAAACTTTAGCAAAACTATATGCTGAAAAAAATAGAAAAGTAGTAAGTTTCTGGACTATGGGTATGAATCAACATACAAGAGGTACTTGGGTAAATACACTGGCATACAATGTTCACTTTTTACTAAACAAACAAGCAAAACCAGGTTCAGGTGCATTTAGTTTAACAGGTCAACCAAGTGCTTGTGGTACAGCTAGAGAAGTTGGAACATTCTGTCATAGACTTCCAGCAGATATGATGGTAGCAAATCCTAAACATAGAAAAATTGTTGAAAATGTATGGAAAGTTCCAGAGGGTACTTTAAATCCAGTTGGAAATCAACATATTATGAAAATCCATAGAGATATTGAAGATGGTGTTGTAAAATTTGCATGGGTAAATGTTTGTAATCCTTATCAAGATACTGCAAGTGCAAAACACTGGATAAAAGCAGCTAGAGAGATGGATAACTTTATTGTAACTTCTGATGGGTATCCAGGTATCTCTGCAAAAGTTTCAGATTTAATTTTACCATCAGCTATGATTTATGAAAAATGGGGAGCTTATGGAAATGCTGAGAGACGAACACAACATTGGAGACAACAAGTATTACCAGTAGGTGATGCGATGTCTGATACTTGGCAATGGGTTGAATTATCAAAAAGATTTACTGTAAAAGATGTTTGGGGTGAACAACCATTAAGAGGAAATAAAAAACTTCCAGATGTTATAGGAAAAGCAAAAGAGATGGGATATACAGAAGATACAACTATGTATGATATTCTTTTTGCAAATGACAGAGCAAGAAGTTATGAGTTAGATCACAATGATCCTATTCAAAAAGGATATGATAACTCTGAATGTTATGGAGATAGTAGAAAAGTTATTGGTTCAGATGGAAAAGAGTTTACAGGATATGGTTTCTTTATACATAAATATTTATTTGAAGAATATGCAGATTTTGGTAGAGGTCATGCTCACGATTTAGCTGACTTTGACACATATCATAGAGTAAGAGGGCTTAAATGGCCAGTTGTAGATGGTAAAGAAACTCAATGGAGATTTAATACTAAATATGACCCTTATGCTAAAAAATATGGAAAAGAAACTGGACATACAGAGTTTGCTTTTTATGGTAAGTTAGCAAAAGCTTTACCGTTTGGTGACCTGAATGGTATTAAAGATAAAAATAAAAAAGCATTAACAAACAAAGCGAAAATTTTTGCAAGACCATATATGGATCCACCAGAAGTTCCAGATAATGAGTATGACACATGGTTATGTACAGGTAGGGTACTTGAACACTGGCATAGTGGTACTATGACTATGAGAGTTCCAGAACTTTATAGAGCAGTTCCTGAAGCTTTATGTTATATGCATCCAGAAGATGCATCAGCAAAAGGACTGAAACAAGGTGGTCTTTGTTGGGTAGAATCACGAAGAGGAAGAGTAAAAGCTAGAGTTGAAACAAGAGGAAGAAATCGACCTTCAAGAGGACTTGTATTTGTACCTTGGTTTGATGAAAAAGTATTTATAAACAAAGTTTGTCTTGATGCGACTTGTCCACAATCAAAACAAACAGACTTTAAAAAGTGTGCTGTAAAAATTTACCAAGCATAAATTTTAAGTGATTAGTCTTTTGACTGATTACTTTATAAAAAACAAAAAGTAAAGATTATGAAAGAAACTATGACAGAGCGAAGAAAATTCTTTTTAACAATAGCACGAGCAACAGGTTTAGCTGCTTTAGGTGGATTAGTATGGAGTGCTTATGTAGATGAAGTAACCGCAAGTTCACTTATGCTTCGTCCTCCTGGTGCATTGGAAGAGGAAGATTTCTTAAAAACTTGTATCAAATGTGGTATGTGTGTAGAAGCTTGTCCGTTTGATACATTAAAGTTAGCATCACCTGGAGATAACAAACCAATAGGTACACCATATTTTACACCAAGGGATACTCCTTGTTATATGTGTACTGATATACCGTGTGTTCCTGTTTGTCCTACGGATGCTTTAGATATAACAAAGGTAAGTAAACCTAGTGGTGAGTTGGATATCAATATATCTCAAATGGGTATGGCTGTTATTGATACTAAAAACTGTATTGCTTTTTGGGGTATTCAGTGTGATGCATGTTATAGAGCTTGTCCATTATTGGATGTAGCTATCAAAATTGAATATGAACAAAATGCAAGAACTGGGAAACATGCATTTTTGAAACCTGTTATTGATAGTGATTTTTGTACAGGATGTGGTATGTGTGAACATGCCTGTGTAACTGAAAAAGCATCAATTTTTGTACTTCCTAGAGATATAGCTTTAGGTAAAGCTGGAGATTATTATATTAAAGGTTGGGATAAAAAGGATGAAAAAAGACTTGAAAATGCAACAAGTCAAATAACAAAAACAGAACTAAGTAAAGAGAAAGCTATAGATTCATTAAATGATATGGGAGGACTTTTAGATGATTAAAAATAAATATTTAATTCTTAGAAGAATTACTCAAATCAGTTTAATGACATTATATTTTGGAGCAAATGCTTGGGGATGGAGTTTTATTACGGGGAATTTAAGTTCTTCATTGATTTTAGGAACTATCCCTATGAGTGATCCTTATGCTGTGTTACAAATGTTTTCAGCAGGTGCTTTAATAGCTTCAAATGTTTTCGTTGGTGCTTTAGTAGCCGTTTTATTTTATGGACTTGTTGGTGGTCGTGCATTTTGTTCTTGGATTTGTCCTGTAAATATTATCACAGATAGTGCAAATTATTTACGAAGAAAATTAGGATTTAATCAGGTACAAAAAAAACAACCAGCTAGTAGAAATATGAGATATTGGGTTATAGGACTTAGTCTTGTTATTTCTGTAAGCTTTGGAGTTACTGCTTTTGAGTTTATATCTCCTGTATCAATGGTACATAGAGGTATTATTTTTGGAATGGGTTTTGGATGGGCTGCTATTGTAGTGATATTTTTATTTGACCTTTTTGTTTTAAAAAATGGTTGGTGTGGGCATATTTGTCCAATCGGTGGATTTTATTCTATCATTGGAAGTTTTAGTCTAATACGAGTGAAACACCAAGAAGAAAAGTGTACATTGTGTATGAAATGTAAAGAAGTTTGTCCTGAAAGCCAAGTGTTGTTTATGGTTGGAAAATCAAGTGAACAGGTTTTGAGTGGTGAATGTACAAATTGTGCAAGATGTATAGAAGTTTGTGACGATGATGCTTTAAATTTCTCGATCAGAGATTTAATAAATCAAAAAACTAAGGAGATGAGTTATGAAAACAATAGTAAAAATTAGTCTAAGTGTTGTTGCTGGGTCTGTTTTGTTTTTGACTGGATGTAATGATAATACACCACAAAAAGATACAGAGGTAAAACCTGCAAAACTAGTAAGTGAAGAGTCTTTGGGTTTAAGAAAAGTTGATCTATATAGTGAAAATGTAGTAACACCTGATGAGACAAAGTATAGTAAAGAGTACGCTGGAAGTGGTAAAGTTATAGAAAGAGCATTTCAAGATGCACCACCTATGATACCACATGACACAGAAGGGATGTTGCCAATACAAATTAATAATAATCAATGTGTGGGATGTCATATGCCAGAAATTGCTGTTGGGATGAATGCAACAGCAATTCCAGTATCTCACTTTACAAACTTTAGACCTCAAACATCTATTAACAATGATGGAAAAGTAGTAAAAAATGGAAAAGTAATTGAAAATACTTCAAGTGAAAAAATGGCAAATATAACTATGAAAAAAATGGATACTTTAGCAGGTGCAAGATTTAATTGTAGTTTATGTCATGCACCACAAAGTGAAGGACAATTAGTTGAAAATACTTTTAGCCCAGAATTTACAAGTACTGATGGTGCTAAAAAATCTAGCTGGAGTGGTTCTAAACTAACAGAAGGTTTAGATACAATACTTGGTGAATAATCATGGATAGAAGAGAACTATTTGGTTCTCTTTTTTCTTCAAAATCTAAAGAGAAAAAAGAGACAGTGGTAAGACCACCATATTTTGAGAATGAAGATTCTTTTCTTAAAGAGTGTGTAGAATGTGAAGGCGTTTGTAGCACTTTTTGTGAAGAGAAAATTATTGTAATACAAGAGGATAAAACTCCTAAAATAGACTTTAGTCTTGGTGGATGTACTTACTGTGATGCCTGTGCAGTAGCTTGTCCAGAGGATGTTTTAAAAGTTGAGAATAAAAAAAATATAGAACAAACTATAGAGATAGATATATTAAAATGTATGAGTTGGCATGGCACAATGTGTTTTAGTTGTAAAGATCCCTGTATGACAGATGCAATAGAGTTTTTGGGAATATTTAAACCAAGTATCATAGGAGACAAGTGTACCTCTTGTGGTTTTTGTATAAGTGTATGCCCGACTGGGGCAATAATAATAAAGGATTAAAAAATGGCAGTTAAATTTATATCGTATGTAGATGAAGATACTTTAGGTAATTGGTTTATTGAGTTAACTGATACTTTAGAAGAGACAAAAGTCCTATGCAAAAGTTTAGATGAATATAAAGAAAAGATTGAAGAACTGGGTTCTAAGTATGCGGGTGATATAGAAGTAGTTTGGACTAAGTCAAAAACACTTTCTCCTAAAAATTATGAAGATTTAAATAATAAAATGGCCGAACTTCAAAAAGAATATCAAAAAGAGATAGATCAAATAAGTCAAAAAAATGAAGATGAAAGTGGGTTTAATCCAAATGGCTAAAAATTTATTATTCTTACCTTTACTATTGACTATAAATCTTTTTGCTTTACAAGATCTATCTCCTGCAAAAGTATTTAAAGCTACTGGTACGGTACAAAGTATAGTCTATAAAAATGATAAGCTTTATGCAGGAACTGACAATGGTACGGTTGAAATTTATGACACTACTTTAAATAAAAAAATAAAAACTATAAAATTACCTGATATAAAAGATTTTATGGGAGATACTATTGCAGCTAAGATATATGCTATTGATTTAATAGAAGAGAAACTATTGATAGTGTCTCAAGGTATGAAAGGGTATAGAAATATTTTTGTGTATGAAAATGAAAAACTAGAAAAAGTTATTGGTATTGATAAAAAAATGTTTATTCAAAAAGCCAGTTTTATCTCACCTGATTTAGTTTTATTTGGTTTGTTGAGTAATCAAGTTGGTCTTTATGATATCAAAAATAAAAAACAGCTTTATTTACTACAGATAAGTCCTTCATCATTTTCTCATTTTATGGTGAGTGAAGATAAAAAAAGATTTGCTACAACAGATGAAAGTGGTATAGTAAGAGTCTTACAAGTACAAAATGGGCAGGTTATGAATCAGCCAAAAGCATTAAATCTTGATAGAGTGTATCAAGTTGATTTTAAAAAAGGTATCATCTTAACAGCGGGACAAGATAGAAAAGCTGTAGTGTATATGAAAAATAGTGCATATAGTTTAGATTTTGATTTTTTATTGTATGCCTGTGCTTTAAGTCCAAATGCAAAACTTGGAGCTGTAGCATACAATGAACAAAATGAGGTTTTAGTATTTGATATAAAAACACAAAAGTATCTTTATAATTTAAGTGCTCAAGAAGCAACACTTACTCAAATACTATTTATAAATGAAAATGAACTATTTTTAAGTAGTGATAGTCAAACAATAAATTATTATAAATTAAACTAAGGAGTGAATAATGAATATTTCAAGCATTGTAGTACAAACAGTACCAAAGTATCTAGATGAGGTTGTAGCGAGTTTAAAGTCTTGTGAAGTATGTGATTATCATATGCATGATGAAAAAGGGAGAATTATTATTACCATTGAAGGTGAGGGTGTAAAAGAAGAACTAGAAAAACTAAGAGTTATAGAAGCTATACCTCATGTAGTAGCTGCCGATATGCAAATGGCATACAGTGAAGATGAACTTAATGAACATATGGAAGTATTAGATAATGCAGATGCAGTACCAAAAATGCTAAATGATGACAATATAGATTTAAATAAAGTAATCTATAGAGGTGATTTAAAGAAAAAAGATCTTGAGGGATTTGCTGCTGAGTTTGATAAGGTAGATTAATCTACTAAGAGTATAAAGGAAAATATTATGGAATATAATCAAAGTGAATTTCTTATAGAGACAATAGTGCCAAAAGATGAACTTATCATTTCACGAACAGATTTAAAAGGTGTAATAACTTATGCAAATGAGACTTTTGCAACTATATCTGGGTATAGTGTAGATGAACTAATAGGTCAAACGCATAATATAGTAAGACATCCAGATATGCCAAAACGAGCTTTTAAAGATATGTGGAATAAACTTCAAAATCAACAACAATGGGTAGGTGTAGTAAAAAACTTACGAAAAGATACAGGGTATTATTGGGTTCATGCTACTATTAGTGGTGTTTATAAAGATGGTAAACTAGTAGAATATAAATCTATAAGAGTTCCTATTTCTTATGAAGATAAATTAAAATATCAAAAACTTTATGACAACTATAGAAATATCGATAAAGATAATATTAGAAGAGTAGTGTATAGCTAAGTTTTAGCTATACATTTGATTTACAACTCGATAATAACTTGTCAAGCTCATCTTTTAAGTTTTGTAGTTTTTTTGTGGATTTTATAAGGTCTTCTGTTGATTCTATAACTATATCTTCACTTTTATCTAATTGTTTTGCAATTTCAGACCTATTTTCAAGCTCATCAATAATAGTACTAAATTCATCAGTAAGGCTTTCTAATTTATCAGAAGCTAATTTTGATTGTTCTAGTGCTGTTTGGGAATAATCCATCGCACTTGAAACTTTATTGATAAAGCAGTTAAAATTATCAGCCATCTCTACAAACTCACTCTCTCCATTCATATCTAGAAGTTCAATATTTTCTAAGTTATTAGAACTTATCTTTTTAGATTTTGCTATAAACTCTCTTGCATGAGCCTCTATTTGTCTTAGTTGAATAAGAGCATATAATGTAAAAATAAAGAGAAAAGAAAATGAGACATATTGAAAGTTTTTGATGAAATTTGTTTTTTGTTCTATATATTTTGTGTAGAGTGTTACGATTGTATCTACCTCTTCGAGTAATTTAGTATTAGAAGTAAAAAAATATTTCAAGATTGAATTTAATTGATTGATATTATTTTGAACCAAAGCAGTTTTAAAATCATGAGTATTTTTTTCAAAACTGTCCCATAAAACAATCACTTTTGCTATTTGATTATTAATCTCTTGCGTAGGAGCAGATTGAATTTTTAAAAGTTTGTTCCCTTCTTTTAAAGTTTTTAGACCATGATTGAATTCAGATATGGCAGTATCAAGTTCTGAAAAATCATTTGTTTTATACTGGTAAAGGTAAAAAATATTTTTTGTGATTTTTTGTGTTAACATTCTTTGTTTCCCAGCAATATTAATTATTGTTGCATCTTTTATATTTTTTTGATTTAAATATATTGTGATACTTATAACTGAAAATACCGTTATTATTAAAAGAGAAGCAAGTATTTTTATTTTTTGGCTTACACTAATATTTTTCATTTTCATACTCCTAAGTAGATACTTTGTAATTCTTCAGTATTTTCAATTACAACATTTCCCTTGTCTATATTTATGGTTTTATTTCTTACAAGTCTTTTTAAAACTCGAGAGAGTGTTTCTGGTTGTATATGTAACATTAAAGCAACTTGATTTCTTTTGAGTTGATTAAACATCTCTAAGTCATTACTAAGCATAAAAGCTACTTTTGAAGTAGCATCAAATACTAACTCTCTATTTACAATACATTGTAGTTGTTGATTTTTATATATAATCTCTTCTATAAATTTTAATACAAGTACATTTTCTAATAAAAACAGCTCTTTAAATTTTTTATAATCTATTGAAAGCATAAGACTATTTTCTATAAATTCAGTATTTGAAAAACATCTAATTTGATTTTGATTAAGATTAGACAACTCAGATATCATACTATTTGGATAGATATAATAAAGAAATATTTCATTGTCATATTTATCAATTTTATAAACTTTTATTAACCCCTCAACTAAAAACAGTATTTTATCTATAGTATCCGATTCATAATATAAAACAGAGTCTTTCTCAAATTTTGATACATATGATATTGAAGCTAACTTTTCTAAAGAATCATCATCTAGATGTGCAAAAATGTTAATTTTTTTAATAGTTTCTTTCATATTTATCATAAATATATCCTATCCAACAATTTGAATTTTTATCTTGATACAGGTCAATGTATTGAGACTTACTTTAATATACAATTACTCACTATGATATTATAAGGAAATATAGATGAATTATCCAACTTTTTTTGATGAGATACAAACGATAATATTACAAGATGAGCTTTCAGATTTTTTAGGTACTTTTGAAAATGGAATTGTAGAGTTTAGTTATTTAGATATAGTAAAAAGTGCAGGGCATAGTTGTCCTACTGTTGCTGGGGCATATTTGATGGCACAAGCTGGATTAAAAGCTTTATATAATGATGTATTACCCAAAAGAGGGGAGATATTTGTATCTTTTAAAGAAGATAGTCTTGATGGTGTAGTAGGTGTCATAGCAAATGTATTTACACAAATAACAGGTGCTACTCAACAAATAGGATTTAAAGGAATAGGCGGAAATTTTATACGACATGATTTGATGAAGTTTAATGATAATATATCTTCAAGTGTAAAACTACAAAGGCTAGATACTGGAAAAATAGTAGAAGTTATCTATAATCCAAATATTATAAATTCAAATACTCTTCAATCTCAATTGATGGAAAAAATTTTAAAAGAAACGGCTACACACGATGATAAGATATTATTTGGTAAAATTTGGCAAGAAAGAGTTGCAGAAATTTTTCAAAATAAAGAGAAGGTTATCACGATAAAATGAGTACAATAGAAGTTAAATATATTTTTGGTGGAAATATAAAACCATATGAGATAAAAGAAAAAAAGTTTGAAAGTGGTTATCTTAAAAAAGAAGAGTTTCAAACGATATTTATAACAAAAGATGGAATAGTTACAGATCAACAAGCAGATAGAAGATATCATGGTGGGGAAGATAAAGCACTTTTAATAGCTTCTACAAATCATTTTAAAACTTATGAAGATAAATTTCAAGAGCCTATAGATAAAGCGATATTTTCAGCCAATATTTTTGTGAATACATTGGATGAAAGTACTGTATGTGTAGGGGATATTTATAAATTAGGTGAGGTTTTGGTTCAAGTGACACAACCAAGACAACCTTGCTGGAAAATAGGGGCAGTTTTTTCAAATAAAATTTCAAAATTTATCAAAGTACACAGTGCGACAGGTTGGTATGTAAAAGTATTACAAGAGGGTAGTGTATCTCAAAATGATAATGTAGAATTAGTAAAGAAGCAAAGCAGTATCTCAATAAAAGATATGAGTAAATTTCTTAATGAAAAAACTATAGATAAAGAGATATTAAAAACTCTTATAAATGCAGATTTTGTAGCACAAAGCTATAAAAATGATATATCAAAAATAGTAGAAAATGACAAAAGATAAGTTTGAGAGTGAAACATCTACTTTAAAAAAATTTTTAGAAAAATATTGCCATGATAAACATCTTAATCAAGTTACAAAAACTCAAAATATAATCTATCAAAATAGCTCTTTTAAACTTGAAGTAAATCTTTGTAAAGAGTGTTTAGATACTCATAATTATTCAATAGAAAAACTACAAAACTGTCCACATGAGCAAAAGCCGAGATGTAGAAAATGCCCAAATCCTTGCTATGAAAAGCCAAGATGGAAAACACTAGCTAAAATTATGAGATATAGTGGTTTTAAATTTGGTCTTTTAGAATTAAAAAATAGATTATTTTCTTGACCTTATTAAGCTTATTTGCTACTATTATACGATGATTGAACAATTAAAAAAATTAGAACTATTTAGTTCTTTAAATGATAAAGAGTTAGAAGGTATTAGTCATATAACAACAATAAAAGAGTATACAAAAGATAATATAGTATTTTATGAGGGTGATGCTTCTGAATACTTTTATCTACTTTTAAATGGCTTTGCAAAAGTATATAAAGTTGATCCAAAAGGTACAGAGATAGTTTTACATAACTTTGTTGGTACTACACTAATTGCAGAGATGGCAAGTATTGAGGGATTTAATCTTCCTGCAACTTGTGTTTGTATGGATAAAAGTACTTTTGCACTTATTCAAAAAGATGCTTTTTTAAAAATATTACAAACAAATGCTCAAATATCTTTTAAAGTAACAAAATCGCTTACGAGAAAAATCAAAGGGATGGATGGACTTTTAAATAGAAGTTTAATCTTTGATGCCACAACAAAAGTAGCTTCATATATCTATGATAATCCTATTGTCTTTAAAAATAAAAAAAATAAAATCATAGCAACAGAGCTACATATGACACCTGAGACACTTTCAAGAATTCTAAAAAAACTAAAAGATTTAAAAATTATAGATAAAGAGCATACACTTTTAGATAAAGATAAATTAGAGATGTTTATAAACTTTTAAACTAGAATATTTGAATTAAATTGATTTATGTCAATGTAAAATCTTTAAAAAATTTCTATAATTTTCAAAAAATAATAGGAATGAATTATGACAATAAATCAATTTATGACAACAGACCACAGAGCATGCGATGAACAATTTGCAAATTTGGAAAACATTGTAGATAGTGGAAACTTTGAGGGTGGAAAAACTATGTTTGATGAGTTTGAAACACATATGTTACATCATTTTGATATGGAGGAAAAGGTGATGTTCCCTGAATTCAACGAATGTGGAGGAGGACATTGTAATCCAACAGGTGTGATGATTATGGAACATGAACAAATGCGAGCTTTATTTTCAATATTGAAAGAAGCTATAGCAGATAATAATAAGGAAAAATTTTTAGGTACAAGTGAAAATCTTTTATTTGTGATGCAACAACACAATATGAAAGAAGAGCAAATGATGTATACTATGGCAGATGATAATTTAGATAGTTCTGATATTATTCAAAAAATGCAAGCTATATAAATGTATGATGAAATTATCCTTGACTGTAGAGAATTAGAAGCACCTGAGCCTTTAAATCTTGCAGTTGCTAACCTTATGAATATATCTGATAATAAGTATATAAAAATGATACATAGAATCGAACCTATGATGTTATTTACTATTTTAAAAGAAAATAACTATGGATATATCATAAAACATATTCGAGATGAAGTGATAATATATATTTATAAAGAAAATGAAAAAATAAAAGACTATATTCAATGTTTGCAGGATTGAGTTTAGACCAAGCACCGCCATTTAGGGCACCTTTGAAGTTTTTTTTAACTGCACCTATTTTTGCTTTGATTAGCGGAATTTTTGTAATATTTAATTCAGATTTACAAATTCATTCTTCAAGTACAATCGCTATAGTGCATCTTCTTACCATAGGTTTTATGGTGATGATAGTTTTTGGTGCATTACAACAAATGTTGCCAGTAGTAGCAGGTGCTGTGATACCAAATCCAATGTTTATTGCAAATACAACTTATATTTTATTGGTTTCTGGATTGGTAACTTTTGTGATTGGATTTTTCTTTTATGGAAAGTTGTTATTTTTTCTATCAGGGTTTTTTTTACTTTTAGGACTTTGTTTATTTGTTTTTGTAAGTATATTTCAACTTTTGAAAGTTAAAAATAAATCATGGATAGTGCTAGGAATGATTTTCTCTTTAAGTTTTTTTATCATTGCTTTTTTATTTGGTATTTATCTATTGATTTCACATGGGATGGGAGATTTATCTAGTTATCATTATGATGTGGTATCGTTACATTATAATTATATATTTTTTGGATTTATTTTTTTACTTATTGTTTCAATAACTTTTCAAGTTGTTCCTATGTTTTGGGTTACAGATAGTTTTACTCAAAATCAACAAAAATATCTTCTTCTTTTAACTCTTGTTATTTTATTTTTGTATGGTATAAATACTTTTATGCAATTTCATTTTGATATTTACTATAAGATTTTAATAAGTGGATTAGTTTTTTATTTTGGATATATCACTATAAATAAATTACAAAACAGAAAAAGAAAGTTAAAAGATATCTCAGTATATTTTTATACTACTTCTATGATATTTTTGATTTTTGGTACTATTTATTGGCTATGTTTAGAGTTTTATGATTTGTCGTTGATACCTTTAGGTATCTTATGGGGATTAGGTTTTGTTTATACTGTAATGAATGGGATGTTATACAAAATAGTTCCTTTTCTTACTTGGTTTCATCTTAGTAGTAAAGGTATGTTTGATATACCTACTATGAGAGAGATGATAAGTATAAAACAGAGCCAAATGCAGTTTAATTTACATTTAGTGACGGTTTTATTTTTACTTGTTGGATTTAGTTTTGAAAGTGATTATTTAATAAAATATGGAGCAATATTTTTTGTAATATCAAATGGACTACTTTTCATAAATCTTATAAAAAGTGCTAAAATCTTTCTAGTAAGGTTTTAGCTTTTTCGTAAGTGTCTTTTGTATTGATATTTAAAAACTGTTCACTATTTCTAAAGAGTATTGTTTGATAGTTTTTTGATTCTTTTATAAGATAATTTATTTTATGAATATCTTGTTTTAATAGTTCTTGGATAAGTGGTAAAAGCTTTTTTGAAAATACTCCGCATAAATTGTGAATATTGTTATCTTTATCTTTTGCAATTGTAATAAGAGTGTCTGTAGAGTTTTCAATAAGTTCTTCAATAGTTTTTTCTTCTATAAGCGGTGTATCAACAGTAATTATAAATACTTTTTCTTCCTTTAGGGTGCTTAATATAGATTCTAATGCTATCATAGGAGAAGACATATTTGAGTTTTTATCAAGTAACAGTTTAGGAGTAGTAAGTTTTAAGCTGGTAAACTTATTTGTTTTTGATGATATATAAACAGTTTCAAATAAGGTTTCTAATTTTGCATGGAGATATTCTATCATAGAAGAAGTGTTGTGAAAACTCATTAGAGATTTGTCTTCACCCATTCTACTACTTTTCCCGCCACTCAGTATAATACAAGGAATTTCTTTTATTTTATTTTGATGCAATTTTATCTCTACTTTTTCGTAAATATTATTTTAAATCTCGCACCAGTATATTCTTGCTCTTTATATTTATAATTAGAGTTTGATACACTGATTGTTGCGTTGTGTTTTTTTGTTAGGACTTCGTGTGTCATACTCAGTCCCAGACCCGTACCTACACTTTGATGTTTTGTTGTAAAGTATGGTTCAAAAATTCTTTCTAAATTCTCTTTTTTAATCCCTTTAGCGTTGTCTTGAATTATTACTTTAAGTCCATTTTTTATAAGTGTAGTTTCTACAAATAGAAATTTGTCCTTTTTAGGTAAAGTTTCTAGAAGTGCCTCTTTTGAATTATTGAAAATATTCATAAAGGCCTGTGCCATCTCATTTTCATATCCTTCTATTTGTATATCATCATCAAGAGTGAGCACTTTCATAATATTATAATCAATAAATGTAGCATTAGTTAAGTTTAATGCTTTTTTGATAGTGGATACAATACTAATTGTTTTTATCTCTTCTCTATCTCTTAAAAAGTTTTTAAATTCATTTATCGTATTTGAAAGATATTCTGTTTGTGTAGTGACTATTTTTGTACACTCTAATAAATCTTCTTTTTTAATCTCTTTTTCATAATTGATTTTTGCTTCGATACCACTTGCACTTGTTGATATTACAGAGAGTGGTTGTCTCCATTGATGAGCTATATTCTCAAGCATTTCACCCATTGATGCTAATCTACTTTTATTTTCCATAAATTTCATTTGAGAAATATCTTTTACAGATATAAGAATTCTTTTTTTATCAGGCATGAGAGAAAGACTCATGCTAAGTATAATAATTTTATCATCTTTTGCGATGCAAGGCTTTTCAAAGTTTTCTAAGTATCCAACCTCTATAACTTTTTGTAAAGTTTCTTTTGTTTTTTCTATATCCTCTTTAGGGGTTAAATCAAGACAAGATCTATGAAGTAATTCTTTTTTCGAATAACCGACCATATTCATATATGCTTTGTTAAAGTTCACAAAGTTGAAGTCTAAATCAAGTATTACTAAACCATCTTTTGAATGTTTAAAAATAGTTTTAAATTCAGTTTTTTGCTTTTTAAGAGTTTCATTGAACTCTTTTACTTTAAAATATTTTCCATAAAGTTTTTGTATAGTTGAAGAAAGAAGAAAACTCAATATTATAGAAAGAAGAAGTATGATAAATGATTCTAATAGATATTTACTATATAAATTCATATTTTCATCTTGAAGATACTTTTCTTTGAGTTGTAGTATAAGTATAAGTTCATTTCGAATTGGTAAATCAAATTTTTTAGAAACAAGAGCATCATTAGAAAAGAAATCTTTATTTAAAATCTCTTTTGTAATTTCTTTAAATTCATTTTCTAAAGTATAATTTGTATTTTTATTATAATGATTCCAACTTTTTTTATCGTCATAATGTTTTAATACTTCCCCTTTTTTATTAACTAATATCATATCATATAAAGGAGTATTGAAAAGTTTTTTTATGAAGTTATCCATAAAATAATTAATGATAAGAATTCCATCAAATTTGCCATTGTTACTTAAAGGTAAAATAGCTCTTAATGTCGATTTATAAGGTATTTCAACTTGTTTGTTTTCTATGTTTAAATCAAAAGCTGAAAACCATACCTCTTCAAGTTTCTTTTCTTTTGAAGTGAAAAAATAATATCTATCTGATTTGTTTTGTAACTTTTCTTTCTCAACTATAAAGGGTATAGCTCCCTCTTTTTGTCTATCTATTCGTATTTTTTCTAGACCATTTTTATCTATATATCTAAGTTGCATAAAATTAGTATTTGAATTTGTTATTGTAAAAAACAAGTCTTGAATTTCACTTTTTTGGTTTTTTAGATAAAGATTAAAATTTTTTGATTCTCTAATTGATTGTAATTGATTTTTAGATTGAGAAATAAAGTATTGAAAACATAGTTCTCTCTCTTGAAGTTTTTGGATACCATTTTTCAAGGCAAGTTTCTGACCATGTTTACCATAAAGCAGTTTATCAATAGTTATAAAAGAGACGATTAACCCTATTGAAAAAAGAATAAGTATAACAACTATTCTTTTCAAGGATTTTTTATTTTTGTTCATCATTAAATATCCTCAAATCTTATACAATCATTATATAACTCTTAAACTTAAATTTAATTTGATGAAAAAATAAAAGATTCATTTACAAGAATTTTCCCTACTTCCATATTGGAATCAACAAAGCTTTTTATATTTAAATCTTTTAAAGCTTTTCTTTCATCAATGGAGTCAATTTTTACTATTATATTTGAATCAGGAGCAAAATTTAAAACAGCTTCACTAATAAGTCTTTTTCTTTTAGGATTTGATACCGTTATAATAACACTTCTTGCCTCATCAACTTTTAAAGATTCTAAAACTGGAAGTTTATCAAGGTGACCAAAATATGCCATATAGCCTATTTTTCTCGCTAGTAATACATGTTTTAAGTTATCTGATATTATTACAAATGGAATCTTTTTTGAGCTAAGTTCTTGGGCTACAATTCTTCCTAACATTGAAAAACCAGCTATCACTATATGGTTTTTTGCTTTTATTGGTGTAATAACATCTGACTCATAAAATTCTTTTGCAAAATATGAAGAAAGTTTATAAATATTATTTACAATAAATGGTGTAAGAATCATAGATATTACTGTAATAAGTATCAAAAAACTTGCCATTTGAGGAGATATAAGGTGATTTGAGAGTGCAAGTGCAAAAATAGCGAATGAAAACTCTCCAACTGAAGCTAGTGCTAGTGCTGTTTTAACAGCACTATTTTTGTCTGATTTTCTTATCATAATAAGATAAATGACAATTGCTTTAAATATAAATACACCTATAAAAATAGCAAAAATTATATGTAAGTTATTAAAGAAATAAAAGATATCTATTTTTGTTCCAACACTAAAGAAAAATGCTCCAAGAAGTAAGTCTTTGTAGCTTGCTATATCTGATTCTACTTTTACACTATATCCAGTATCTGCTATAATC
Source organism: Arcobacteraceae bacterium (assembly GCA_963667095.1). Classification (GTDB taxonomy): domain Bacteria; phylum Campylobacterota; class Campylobacteria; order Campylobacterales; family Arcobacteraceae; genus JAIOSF01. Next base: position 1,778,395 of record OY762960.1, read on the forward strand.
ATACCTGCTATAAAAGCACCCAAAGAATAAGTGAAACCTAAGTTGTGTGCTAACAAAGATGCTCCTATGACTATAGAAAAAACAGCTCCTAAAAACAATTCCTCAAGTGAAGTTTTCGCAGATGATTTTAAAAGTAAATTTACTATTTTTTTCCCAATTGTAAACATAAATACTATAACAACTACAGCAGATAGAAATGTTTGGAATAATACTTCACTCAAAGACAAATCATCATTGGTTAAAAAAGTAATAAGTAATAAAATAGGGATCACAGCTAAGTCTTGAAATATTAAAATACCTAGGGATTTTTCACCATAAGGAGTATGGATATCTTTTGACTCTTTTAAATAAGTTAAAACGATAGCTGTTGAAGAGAGAGAAAAAGCTAGTGATACTATAATAGAAGTATTAAAATCTAATGTAAAAATAAAATGAGATAATACAAAGATAACTATAGAACTTAAAACAACTTGCATCAAGCCATTTGCAAGAAGAACTTCTTTCATCTTTCTTATTTTTTCAAAGTTCAGTTCTAAACCTATAGTAAACATCAAAAATACGATTCCAAACTCTCCTATAAGTTCAAGAGAGTGTATATCTATACCATTGAAGTTAAAAATATAACTTATAATTGTTCCTGAAAGAATATACCCAATAATATGAGATATTCCATACCGCTTAAATATGATGTTAAAAATTGTAGCTATAGATATAGCTAAAAATATTGCTAATAATATATTTTCCATAGTGTATATTATATCAGATAATATGAAAATAATTGAATACTATTTGTATTATATTTATACAAATTTCTCTATTATTAGTAAGTGTTGTTAATATGCTTTTAAAAGAGTTTTTCATAGAATGACAACATTTATCAAAAAGGGATGTGTAGATGACAAAATATATTGAGACTTTTCAGGATTTTATATCCAAAGAAGCATTGAGTGGTTTTTTGCTTTTTACTGCAACAATACTAGCAGTTGTTGTAGCAAACTCAGTACTTTCACAAGAGTATTATGAACTGTGGCATGCACCACTTGGATTAACTATTGGAGATATGAATATCTCTATGAGTTTAACTATGTGGATCAATGACGGGCTGATGGCGTTGTTTTTTTTAATGGTTGGTTTAGAGATAAAACGAGAGATGCTTATAGGAGAGCTTAGCAGCGTTAAAAAAGCATCTTTCCCTGTAGTAGCGGCTATTGGTGGGATGGCAATACCTGCACTTATTTATGTAGGATTAAATCCTCAAAATCCAATTGGATTTGGTGTACCTATGGCTACTGATATTGCTTTTGCTTTAGGAATATTACTTCTTTTAGGAAATAAAGTAAATCCTGCCTTGAAATTATTTTTAGTAGCACTTGCTGTTGTTGATGATTTGGGGGCTGTACTTGTGGTTGCTACAGTTTATACAAGTGAAATACACAGTTCTTATTTCTTACATGCTATTTTAGTATATGCTTTAATTTGGATACTTAATTTAAAAGGTGTGAAGTCACTTTGGCCTTATTTAATTCTTGGGATATTTTTATGGGTTTATATCCATGCTATTGGTATTCATGCTACTATTGCGGGGGTTTTACTAGCATTTGCAATCCCTATTAGTTCTAAAATAGAGGAAAAAAAGTTTATAGAAAATTCCAAAAAAGCTATAGATGAGTTTGAAAAAAATGTTGATGAAATACCAATACTAAATCATCACCAAATCGATGCTTTAGAAAATATAGCGTACGGATATGACAAAGTACAAAATCCACTAGTAAAATTAGAACATCAACTTCATGGGTTTAGTGCCTTTTTTATTATGCCTCTTTTTGCTTTTGCAAATGCGGGGGTTGTGATAGATTTTAGTGGAGTTTCACAACATCTTATGATAGTACTTGGAGTAGTATTTGGACTTGTTATAGGAAAACCTATAGGGATAGTTGCATTTACTTATCTTGCATCAAAAATGAAACTTATTCATAAACCAAATAATTTAAGCTGGGAAGAGATAGTTGCAGTTGGATTTTTAGCTGGTATTGGATTTACAATGTCGATATTTATAACACATTTAGCATTTGTTGATGAAGTTGTTATTAGTGCAGTAAAACTTGGTATTTTTATAGCTTCATTTATTGCAGGTGTTCTTGGTGTTTTACTCATCAATAGAGCTGCAAAAAAAGTAGCAAAATAAAATATGTTAACTATTATAGTTACTACACTTTTTATCTCTTTAGTAGCGAATGTTATTTTAAAAAAATTTAACCTTCCTACTATTATAGGATACATTGTTACAGGTACTGTTATAGCTTATAGTTTCGGACTTCATGATGCTGTTCATAATCATGAACTTAAAGAGATAGCTGAGTTTGGTGTAGTATTTTTGATGTTTACTATTGGATTGGAATTTTCAATAGAACATTTAAAAAAGATGAAATACGAGGTATTTGTAGCAGGAACTTTACAAATAGTTATTACCTCTATTTTAGTTTACCTTATGGCTTATTATATTTTTGATATTGAACAAAAAACATCTTTTATCATTTCACTTGCTATTGCTTTATCTTCAACTGCAATAGTTTTAAAAACTTTTAATGAAACAGGTGAGATAAATAAACGATACGGTCAAAGAAGTCTAGGAATATTGATCATGCAAGATATTGCTGTGATACCTATTTTATTAATTATCGGATTTATGAGTAGTCAAGATGAACAAAAAATATCATGGGTTCTTTTAGAGATGTTTGGAAGTGTTGTTGTGCTTCTTGGATTGCTTTGGTTATTTGGTAAATATATGTTAGAACCATTTTTTATACAAATTATTAAAACAAATTCTGATGAACTTTTTATCACTACAATACTTTTTTTAGCTATTGGCGCATCTTATTTAGCTCATATTTTAGGATTTTCCTATTCTTTAGGTGCTTTTATAGCAGGTATGTTGATTGCTGAAACAAAATTTAAACACCAAGCAGAAGCTGATCTGATTCCATTTAGAGATATTCTTTTAGGAATCTTTTTTATTACTGTAGGTATGCAAATTGATTTTGATATTATATTTTCATATATACATATTATTTTAGCCTTACTTCTTGCTGTTATTGTATTGAAGTTTTTTATTATATATGCAATTATTAGAGTCAATGAAAACAAACGGGTGAGCCTTAAAACAGCATTGAGTCTTGTTCAAATTGGTGAATTTTCTTTAGCTTTACTTGAGTTAGCTAGAACAAATGGACTTATTGGTCCACCTTATGGACAAATTATGATTGTAACCATAGTAATCTCTATGATACTTACACCAATAATTTTAAAAAATATTCCTGCAATTACAGATAAGTTACTAAAAAATAATGCTATAGAGATAGAAGAAAATGAGATAGCTACAAGTGAATATGTAAACCATACTATTATTATAGGATTTGGTGAATTTGGTCAAAATGTGGCAAAAATATTAAAAAGTGAGTCTTTACCATATATTGCTATTGAGAATAATATAGATACTTATCATAAAGTAAAAACACAAAATGAACCAGTGCTCTTTGGTAATGCAGTAAAAAGAGATATTATAAAAAGTGCAAATATTAAAGAGGCTAAAAATATAGTTATAGCTATAGACAATCCAAAAAAACTCTATCATGTATGTCACACACTTCAAAATTTTTTAGACAATGAAAACATTATAGTAAAAGTTCATAATAGTGCTGAAAAAAAGAGTATTGAGAGTTTAGGGATACAAAATATAATAGTAGAAAATGAGATAAGTAGTGAGGTTGTTTTGAGTAAAATCGTATAAATATATCAAAATAATATATTCATACGAGATTTATTTAATAAGCTTCTTGTTCACAGTATTCCCAACCCATTTGAGCTTCAATTTGTTTTGAAGTCATATTTGGAGAGTAACTATTTTGATTTTTAGAAACAGAACTATTATTTGCTGTACAGCCAATAAATAGCACTGCTAAAACAGAAAGTATCCATACATTAAGTAGTTTATTTTTCATTATAAAATCCTTTTACTTTATACTTTTACCAAAGGAAAAATCCTTTGGTACCAAAGTGTGATTAATCAAACTTTGGTTTAGGAGTATTGTCAGAAAGTACTGGCAATACAGGATATGTAATAGTTGGTTTTTTCCCTGTTAAAGATTTTAAGAATGTTACGATTTGTTCGCTTTCTTTATCAGATATATTTATACCTAATTGAGTAGATCCCATCTCTTTAACTGCATCTTTTAAAGACCATACATTACCATTGTGGAAATATGGAGCAGTTTCTTCAATATTTCTAAGTGTTGGAGTTTTTACCATACCATCTTTGTTTCCTTTGAAATCACCTTTTGCATATGAGTAATTTGCATGGATTTGGAATGGTTGCATTGTACCACCAAGACCTATATCACTATGACAAGCAGTACAACCTTTGTCTATAAATACTTTAAGACCTGTTTTTTCTGCTGCTGTTAATGCGTTTTCATTACCATTTAAAAATGCATCATATCTTGATGGTGTAATAAGTGTTCTTTCAAATACAGCAATTGTATCTGCTATAAGAGGAAATGTGATTTTTACATCATCGCCATATGCTTTTTTGAACTCGGCAACATAATCAGGCATAGAAGTAATTTTTTCTAAAACTAAATCAGCTGGTGCCGCCATCTCTGGACCTGCTTGAATTGGACCTTGAGCTTGTGCTTCTAAGTGAGGATCTCTACCATCCCAAAATTGTACAGCATTTAACACTGAGTTATATACAGTAGGTGAGTTTAAATGGTGAGGATTTGCTGTCCATTTATGACCAATAGCAGCACCAATATCATCATCTCCACCCATTGCAAGGTTGTGACATGTATTACAAGAAATAAGATTACTTTTTGAAAGTCTTGGATCAAAATATAACTTTTTCCCTAATTCAATTTTACAGTCTGTAATAGGATTTTTTGGATTGTCTACAAGTTTTAAAACTTCCAATTTACTTTGAGGTATAGGTTTAAGACCTGAATCTTTCGCTATTTTAGCAAGACCAGCATCACTTAAAGCTAATGCACTTGTTGCACTCAGTACTAAACCACTTAACACTAAACTAATTCTTTTCATAAGAACTCCTTACATTTGTTGAGATTATCTAAAATATACTTTAGACTTATAAAAGTATATCCCTCTTAATCTTAAATAAATATAAATAAAGGATAATTATTATTATTAAGTTAAAAATATCAACTAAAATTAAACTTTAAGAGAAAAGTTTAGTGATTGAGATAAATTATTTAAAACAGTCAAAGAAGATATAATTTATACTTTAAGTATGTAAAAGAAGTGTTAAAAATAAGAACTATTAATAATAGTTCTTATTTTATAAAAAAGGTTATTAAGACATAATCTCTTCAACAGTGATATAGTCTCCAACTCTACCTGTCATTTGTTCAACATCTGTATTTACTGGAAGTGTTTTTTTACCTGGAACCCATCCTGCTGGACAAACTTCACCTGTTTTTTCTGCATGTTGCCAAGCTCTTACTTGTCTTAAAAATTCATGTACATTTCTTCCTACCATTGGAGCTTGTACCTCTTGAGCTACTACTGTACCTTCTGGATTAATTAAGAATCTTCCTCTAAGTGCTATACCTTCTTCTTCAATCATAACACCAAAAGCTCGACTAACTGCACCTGTAGTATCTGCACCAATTGTAAGTTGTAATCCTTTTAATAATGGTTCAGTTTCAACAAATCTTTTGTGAGAGAATTTTGTATCAGTAGATACTGCTAAGATTTCAACTCCAAGTTCTTGGAACTCATCGTATTTTGCATTCATAGCAGCAATTTCAGTTGGACAAACAAATGTAAAGTCTGCTGGGTAAAAACATACTACTGACCATTTATCTTTGTAATCTTCACTTGATACTTCTTGATAGTGACCTGTTTTTGCGTTATACGCATCCATTTTAAACTCTGGAGCTTTTCTTAATACTAAACTTGAACTCATATTTTTTTCCTTATTTTCTATATTTAAATTTTTATTTTCTTCTTCTGAAGCAACTTGGTTTTCTTCTATTGGTTTTGCACCTGTATCGCAAGCCATAATTTTCCTTTCTTTGTAAAAGTGATGAAATTGTATCTAAAGGATAATAATTATCCTTTAGAATAAAATATTATAATGACAAATTAAGATAAATATAAGTGATAATTTATATATTTATAAGAATTAAGGATTATTTTAAATAATATTAAGTATTATTTCTTATTGAGGAGTTTTATTATGCTTATTTTAAGATTTGGTTTACATAAACTTGTTGGTGTTATGAGTTTAGTAGTTGTTTTGCAAACTGCATTATTTGCTTCTGTGGAAAAAAGCCTACCAGTAATTGTTCCTATTTCTTGGTTAAAAGCAAATTTTGAAAACCCAAATTTAGTAGTAGTAGATTTAAGGGAAAAAAGTGAGTATGATAAAGGTCATGTAAAAGGTGCTGTAAATATGCCTGGACTCGAAAGTCTTTTTGCAAAGAAGAGCTGGATGATGCCAAAACTTGCTTTTTTAAAAGAGTTATTTAGTGATGCAGGAATAGATAAAAAAAGTATGGTCGTAGCATATGATAATGGCGATTTTTTTTGGGCAGCAAGATTGTATTGGATTTTAGAAGTTCTTGGACATCATAATGTAGGGCTTTTAAAGTATGCCTATGGAGAACATTTAAAATCAAATCTTCCCATCTCAACAGAATTAACTGTAACAAAAAGAAAACAGTTTATACCAAGAGTTGATAATGACCAAATAGAGACAAAGTTAAGTACACTTTTATCTATAGGTAAAAAAACTATTATAGATGGTAGAGCTAAAAATCATTATGAAGGTAAAGATTCTATTGCTAAAAGATATGGACATATTCCTACTGCAAAAAATTATGCTTGTACAAACAACTTTCAAATTTCAAAAGATGGAAATTATATTAGAGACTTTAGTGAGTTAGAAAAAGTATATAAAGAGATTCCTAAAGACAAAGAGATTATTCTTTATTGTCAAGGTGGTGCTGAATCTGCATTGAATTATATTGTATTAAAGAAATTAGGATTTAAATCATCTATTTATGATGGTTCTTGGAAAGAATGGGGAAATGACACAAATGTACCTATTGTAAATCCATCAAAAAAATAATGATACGATGGCTATAAAACTTGAACAATAAAGGTTCTATAAAAAAAAGGCTCACTGCTATTATTATGGTAGTTACTCTTCTTACTAGTATTACAGGTTATAGTGTATTTATATATTGGTATATGAATAATCAATTTACTAAAGCTATGGAATTATCACAAACTGTAGGACTTGTATTAGGACAAGATGTTGCAAAGTTAGTTCTTCTCAACGATGTATCCTCAGCATCGGATATAACTTCAAAACTTAAATCATTTTCTAGTTTAGAATCAATGGTATTGTATACATTAGATAAAAAAGCAATTCTTCAATATAACAAATATGATAAAAGCTTTAGTGTAGAACCTCTTCCTTCTCTGACTTCAAATCATTATATCGTTAAAGGAAATTTATGTAAGATGTATATTGATGCAAAATATCAAAATACACATCTTGGATATATTCAATTAGATTTTAAAATAGATACTATTACAGATATTATAAAAAAAGATATAAAAGTACTTTTTTTAATATTAGTATTTATGTTATTAGTTTCTTATCTCTTGGCACTTTTTTTCGCAAAAAACTTTACAAATCCTATTTTAAAGCTTGTGAAGTTTTTAGAAAAAATAGATCTTGTAGAATCTATAGATAAAAGAATAACGACACAAGAAAGAAATGAATTTGGGAAATTGTATGATGAAGTCAATATTATGCTTGATAGAATAGAATTATCACATAAAGCACAAAAAATAGCAGCAGTTGCTTTTGAAACACAAAGTGGTATGATAATTACTGATAAAAATCAAAAAATACTTCAAGTAAATAAAGCCTTTACAAAAATCACAGGGTATACAAAAGAGGAAACAATAGGCAAAACTCCTGCAATTTTAAAATCTGGATTGCATGATGAGAATTTTTATTTAGATATGTATAAAAGTTTGAAACAAAATCATATTTGGGTAGGAGAGATTAAGAATAGAGATAAAAATGGAAATATATTAAATGAACATTTGATTATTCAATCGGTACTCAATGATAATGATGAAGAGATATATTATGTAGCATCATTTTTGGATATTACAAAACAAAAGCTTATAGAAGCAAAATTAACCCAGAAAGAAAAACTTCTTATCCAACAGTCAAAAATGGCACAAATGGGTGAGATGCTTGAAAATATTGCTCACCAATGGAGACAACCATTGTCTATGATAACAACATCAGCATCAGGTATAAAAGCACAACAAGAGTATGGAGTGCTTACAAATGATATACTTAATAACTCTTTAGATAATATTGTAGAAGCAGCAAAACATCTTTCAAACACTATTGATGATTTTAGAAACTTTTATAAGGATGATAAAGTTAAAAAAGTTTTTGCTTTAAAAGGTGCTGTTGAAAGTTCATTGAATTTACTTTCTTCAAAATTTAAAAATCAAAATATTATTGTATCAATACATATTGAAAATATAGAGATAAGTGGTTATGAAAATGAACTTATACAAGTATTTATCAATATACTCAATAATGCAAAAGATGAACTGATTAAACTTACAGAACAAAAAAGAGTTATTCTTATTTCATCTATACAAACAGAAGATAAAGTAACGATATCTTTTCAAGACAATGCAGGTGGAGTTAAAGAAGGTACTTTAGCACATATTTTTGATAATCATTTTACAACAAAAGAGGAAGAAGATGGTACTGGAATAGGGCTTTATATGTCAAAACTTATTATTGATAATATGGATGGAGAGATAGAAGCCTCAAATGAAAAGTTTTATTTTGAAAATAAAGAATATATAGGAGCTAGATTTAAGATTGTTTTTCCTAAATAATTAGTAAAAACAATCCTAAAGAAAGTATAAAAACTAAACTTCCATATTCAAATATCCTTTTTAAAGTAGTATTAGAAGATGATTTTTTTCTTACATTGATACTTAAATAGGCAGTGATGAAGATGATTAAACTCATTCCTAAACTCATAAATATAGCACTTAAAAACCCTACATAATAAATCCCAAGTCCAAAAGTAAAAATAAATATAGTTACAGTACCAGGACAGGGTACAATACCAGCCGCAAGTATCACTCCTAAGTCTTCACTTTTTGTATTACAGCCACTACAACCGCAGCTGCTTGCATTTGGATTATGTGTAGTGAAGTTAAGTTTATTTGTATTTTTATATTTTTTATAGATGAGATATAAAGCTATGAATATTATAATAACGGCACTGAGTTTTGTAGCTACATACTCTATATCAGTTAAAAAACTTACAAATAATAAGTTTAAAACTAAATAGATAAAAACAGTAAGAAAAAAAGCACTAAATGTATGTACTATACCAATAAGCAAAGAGATATTAAAGGCTTTTAATACAGAGCGATTTTCACTTAAAAAATAACTTCCTACTAAACTTTTCCCATGTCCAGGACCAAGTGCGTGTAATACCCCATATATAAAAGAGAAAAACAATAGCCAAAGATATGAAGTGACAGAGTTTGTTTTTTTTATATCATTTAAAAGTGCTTGAATTTTTTCTTTATATATTTTAAGTTGTTGTGAAAGTTCATCAAGTAAACTAGTTGTTTTTATAGGTTCTATATTTTCTTGTATAGATATGGTTGGTTTGTTTTCTAATTGTGTGGTGTTTTTATCATTACTTTTGAGAATAAGTTTCGTAGCAACTACTGCAGGGTCATCAAAAACAATTTGTGCAATATGCATTGTTGGTTTTATAAGGTATTTATCTTGATAGTCTTTTAAAATTATATCTTTTAAAGTAAAGTTAAAATTCCCTTGCTTATCTTGGAATTCAATTTTAAGGGTATGATTATTTTCTAAAATAAAATTTGCATCAAAACTATAAGAATAGTACATTGCATTATTTTCAAATAATATTTTTGTAGAGATTGGTTTTATCTCAACTTGTTTATCTGATATAAAATGTTTTTTAGAATAGGTTATTTTTGTGAGATAGTTGAAAATATAGAGATAGTCTTCTAGTGCTTTTGCTATCTCTTTTTGTTCATTTTTATCAAATTTTCCGTTTTCATTCTGATCATATTGTGTAAGACTAGATACAAACTTCGCATCAAATTTCCATTTAATTTCAAAGTGGGTTTTTGTTGGTAATGCAGATACTTTTGTATCTACAGTTACCATAGGTATATCAACTTTACATAAAGCACAACTAAAGCTATATGTAGTGATGAAAAGTGTTAAAAAAATATATTGTAAAAGTTTATTTGTTCGCAATAGCATTCGCTAATTGTATCAAATTTTTGCTCCATTTTGGATTAAGAGGGCTTACTTTTATTACAGGAATTCCTACCTCATTTGCTATTTGTTTTGCTACTTTATCACTAAATTCAGGTGCTGTAAACACAGCTTTTACTTTTTCCTCTTTTGCTTCTTCTATAAGATGTGCAACTTGTTTTGGTTTTGGATTTTTTCCACCAGCTTCTATAGCAACTTGAACTAATCCATAATCTCTTGCAAAATATCCCCACGCTGGATGAAATACCATAAACTTAGTTCCTGTTTGAGTATCTAGTAATATTTTTTTAATAGTTCTATCAGTTTGATTGATATGTTCTAAAAAATTCTCATAGTTGCTTTTATAATATGTTTCATTTTTTCTATCAAGTTTTACTAAATAGTTATAAATGTTTTTTGCTATGATTTTTACATTCGCTGTACTTGTCCAAATATGTGGGTCTAGTGAATCTTCTTCATGATCATGACCGGCATGTTCTTCATCACTATGTTTTTCATGGTCATGGTCTTCTTTATCAGCTTTATGTTCCTCTTCATGCTCGTGCTCATCTTCATCATGGTGATGTTCACCCATAGGCATTTTTTCAATTCCTTTTGCTATATTTACTATTTTCATTTTCTTATTTTGGTTAGCAAATTTTGGAAGCCATGAATGTTCAAATTCAACACCGATAGAAAAATATATATCAGCATTTGAGATATCTTTCATTTGTGATGGTTTTGGTTCATAAGTATGAGGTGAATTTCCTGGTTTTACCATAAGTGCTACATTTACTTTATCCCCACCAATTGCTTCAACAAATGTTTTTTGAGGCAATACACTTACTACAGCATTTATATTTGCATATAAAAAACTTGTAGTTCCTAATAGAGTTGAAAGAAGTAGTTTCTTTATCATTTTTTATCCTTTTAGAATTTATATTTTAACATTAATGATGTTACTTTTGTATCTACATCATCTTGATTTTCTGGTAATTCTTTTCCATTTTGGTAAGAGTATTTTGCGATTATATCAAAGTTTTTGAATTTTTTCCCAAAACTTAGCATATATGTTTTATCTTGTTCCATTGCATGATGTTGTACTTTAGTTCCATCATTCATAACAGTAAACATTCTTTTCCCAAAAAAAGCACCAACACCAGCAACAAATCCATTGTAGTTTGTATTTAACTTTACCCCTGTTGTAAAATAATCTTTATCTTGGAAAGTATAGTTCGCATATTTATCTCCATCTATTTTAATTGTTTTTGCTATAAGAGTAGCTTTTAATTTAGCTTCACCTATTTTAAAACCTTTAAAGATTGATAAATCATACTGATTTACATCAAATTGTTCATAGTCACTTTTATATAAATTAAGTGCTACACCTAAACCTTTGTTGATGTTGTATGTACCACCAATACCATATATTTTTCCTTGATCTGTAGGAGCAAGGTTATCAAGTATTTTAATGTAATTTGCTTTGAGACTAAATTGTTGATTTAAATCATATTTGTAGTTTCCATTATATTTTTTTACATTCAAAGTATCAATAGATTGATGTGTAACTGGATTTTCCCTATCAACACTATCTTTTGAATAGTTTAATTGTACTGTAGAGTTATCAAAACTATGTGTAGCTCCAACAGTATAAGTTGTACCATCAATTTTTGTTTTTGAATTTGTATAGTCTTTTTTCCCTGCATCTAGATAAATGTCACTATTTGCACTTAAAATAGATGTACATAGTATTGAACTAAATAATATTTTTTTCAATATTCCTCCTTGTATTTGCAACTTAGTTGCATATTTCTTGGAAGTATATATAAAAGAGTCTTAATTGCGACTTAGTTGCAATTAAAAATAAAATAACTTTTTTATCAGCTAATGATATATTAATTATGAGTGGAATATAATATGTGTCTAACTATAGCTATAGTGTAGTATATTTTAAGGATATCTTTTATGAATAAGAAAGTTTTAGTAGTTGATGATAGTTCAACAATGAGAAAAATAATTAAAAATGTTTTGATTGACCTTGGTGTTTATACTGAGTTTATTACAGAAGCAGTAGATGGTATAGATGCTTTAGGAAAAGTTAAATCTAATAATTTTGATTTAGTTTTAACAGATTGGAATATGCCTAAAATGAATGGCTTAACACTAGTACAAAACCTTAGAAAACTACCAAAAAGTGAACATACTCCTATTGTAATGATTACTACAGAAGGTTGTAAGGATGAAGTTATAGCAGCATTGAAAAGTGGTGTAAATAATTATATTGTAAAACCTTTTAATGCAGAAACATTAAGAAATAAATTAGAACCCATGATAAGAAAAAAATAAAAAGTTCTATTATCATAATCTTTTAACTATAGATATTTTTATATATTTAATATAGAGACCTAAGTAACACTTATCTCTCTATCTTTTACTTTCCAATCAAATGCTCATATTTTTTATCCCTAAGAAGTTTCATATTTCTTTAGAATTTTGTTTATATCTATAGTATTTACCATTAATTTTTGAATTCTTTTTTAGTAAATTAAAAAAACATTGTATAAAGTTCATAACTGTTATCTCCTTTTCTTTAAATTCAAATTATAATTATATTAATATTCATTATCAATACATAATAATATAAACTATCTTAATTTTTTCTTATATTGATAGTTGTTATCAGTATTATAATTAAATTTTTTTTAACTACTTTTTCTAATCTCTTTGAACGAGATAAAAAATAAACTAGCAAATGCTAATGATGCTACTAAAAAAGGTACTATAGGATTGATTTCATAAAAAAAGGTACTTGCAAGAGGGCCTATTATCATGGCAATTCCTTGTGCTGCTGATACAGTTCCTGATGCTGCACCTTTTTCTTCTTTACTTACAACATTTACTGCGAGTGTTTGAAATGCAGGAAATACAAATCCCATACCAAGTGCAGCTATACAAAAGCCAATTGTTAGTACAAGTTGTGTTGAACTTGATGCTGCAATTATAAAACCTATTGTAGCAGCTACAGAACCATATTGAAGCCAATGCGTAGGAGTAACTTTTTTTAGTTTAGTTACAAATATTTGAGCTAAAATAAAAGTAGCACCAACTGTTGAAAGAACATACCCAGTAACTTTTGCACTTACAATTAAATCTAGTTCAAGTTTATCTATAACGAAAAATCCAAGACATACTTGAGAGGTAACAACAGCATACATAGTAAGAAATGCAGCAAGCATAGGAATACGAAGTCTTTTATCAAGCATTTTGGGAGTAGGGGGTTCTTTAGTTTTATGTATTTTTACAGTTGGAATAAAGAAAAATATTAAAGCAGCTGCGATAAGTGGAAGTATTGCAAAGGTATAAAGTGGCGTAGAAAGTCCATACATAGCTAAAAAACCACCAATGATAGGACCTAATACCATACCAATACCATTTGAAGCTCCTAATTTAGCAATATAAGGAGTTCTGTGTTGTTCATCTATTTCATCTGCAACTAAGGCATGTGATACTGGAGTAATTGCTGCATAAAATGCTCCTATAATAGCTCGTGTTAAAACAAGAAAACTTAATGAAATGATAACAGCTGGAGGTGATACTATAGCATTATCAATAAATATTGCTAAGATAAGATAACCTATTGCCACACCTAACACACCAATAAAAAGTATAGGCTTTCTTCCCACTTTATCACTTTTTTTACCCCAATATCTTGAAAGTAATACCCAAAGTACACCTGCAATTGCTACTGTAACTCCTGCATGCCATTCTTGGAGGTTTAATGCTCTAATAATTGGACCTACTACAGATAAAAATGCCATCATTGCAGATACACATAATATATTTACAATAATTAAAAATTTAAGTTCTTTCATACGCTTTCCTTTTTTTGCGTATGATACTTATATTGATAGTAAATATCAATATAGTTTTGATTGTAAAAGGATTTTATTTCATCATATAAGTATTAATTGTAATAATAACTTTTTTGCTGATGTCGTATCTCAATAGGGTTGATTCCAAAATGTTCTTTAAATATTTTACTAAAATGACTTCCACTTTTATATCCTACTAAAGTAGATGCTTCATTAATATTTAATTCATTTGATTCAAGAAGTTTTTTTGCTTCATTAAGTCTGTATTCTTGTAGCAACCCGTAAACTGTATTCCCAAATAGTTGTTTAAAACCTTTTTTGAGTTTAAATTCATTGAGTGCTGATTTACGAGATAATTCTTTTAAAGAAGGAGGATTTGTCATATTTTCAATAAGTATATTTTTTGCTTTTTGTAAACACTCTATGTCTTTTGTACTTAAGTAAATCTGATTTTTATTTTTGTTTTGATTTGGATTTGTTGGTGTTTCATTGATTGTGGTATAGATTAAGTCTAATACTTTGGATTCTAAGTATAGCTCTTGTAATTTGTCTGTTAACATTGATATATTGCGTAAATCATTTAATAGTGTAGTTTGTTTTATAGAAATATTCGTATGAAAGTTTATTAAAAAGGCATCATTTTGAAAGATTGGAGTTGTCTCATTTGTTTGAGGTTGTTGATGCATTATATTATCAAATAAATTATTGTCAAAAGTTATGTATTGAGATCGATATTGCTTATCTTTACAATATAGTCCTTGTGACTTGTGTTCTTTATTTTGTTTTCCACTCCAACAAATATTGGAGTCAAATTTGATTTGTTCTTTATATTTTTGATCTTCCATACAAACACTACTTCCTGTATTAAAACATAAAAATGACATATCAGAATGGCTAGAACCTTGTAGAATTGTATCTTCATCAAAATTAGCAAGAAAAGAAGAATAAGTGATGCCATTTCCTGTACTGAAATAATTTATTTTGACATCTCCATATTGTTTATCTAAACTGATAGCTCCTCTAGCCCTTTGATTGTTTGGAGAAAATACATTTTTCATATTGTCCCACAATTCATTTGATGATATTATTTTACACATATTCTGCATACCTTTTAAGTGGATTTTAACTATCAATATTGATAACTAATATCATTTAACTATATATTTGCTTTGATTTTGCTTAATTAACGACTCACAAATAAAATTACTTATAGCGATAAAACTAATCCTTTTAGTTCCTTTATTAATATTGATAATTAGTCTCATATATACTATAATTCAGTTTTTAAAAGTAAAGGGAGCTCAAATGAGTGTTAAAAAGATGATGAAACTAGCAATGATTTCAATGATAGCTAGTAATGTATTATTAGCAGATGACAATGATAATAAACTTGAAGCTGTAACTGTTACTGCCAATAAAGTTGAAGAAAATATACAAAATGTACCACAAAGTATTACTGTAATTGATGAAGAGATTCTTCAAGAAAAAGGGATTAAAACTATCAATGATGTAGTTAAAGAAGTACCAAATATGATTACAAGTGGTTCAAATAATGGTGTGCAAACTTCATTTAGAGGATTAAATCTTTCAATGTTTACAAATAGTAATCCTGTTGTTATTTATGTAGATGGAGTGCCATATTATGATAGATATGACTTTGACCCCTCTTTATCAGATGTAGCCCAAATAGAGATACTCAGAGGTCCTCAAGGGACACTCTATGGGAAAGATGCTATCGGTGCAGTTATCAATATCATCACAAAAACACCATCAAATGAATGGCATGGAAATGTAGGTGCTGAATATGGAAATAATAACTATATGCAAAGTACTTTTAATGCAAGTGGAGCTTTGATAGAGAACAAACTCTATGCAGGAATCAATGGTTCATTTATGTCTGATGATGGTTGGATAACTAATAATTATGCGGGGATGCCCAAAGATGCAGATAAAGACAAAGAGAAAAAAACAAGTGCATTTTTGCTTTTTCAACCAACAGATAGATTTTCTACAAAATTAATTATTACCGATAACTATTCAAAAACACATTGGATGGATGGGCTTAATACTGCAGATACTACTACTCCAATAAATAGTATTAAAAGAGATAGTGCTAAAAATGCCAGTTTTGATATGCCTACTTACGAAGAAATAAAGGTCAAATCACAAAGTTTAAATCTAAATTATGATTTTGATGATATGAAATTAGAATCTACAACCACCCATAAAAAGTCTGATATAGATAGTGATTATGATGGAGACTATATATCTGGTACTATCAATGATGGGCTTAGGATGTTTGGTTATACAGATATTGAGATATTTACACAAGAGATAAAGTTAGCAGGAGTTATTAAAGATATTAAGTGGGTAACTGGAGTTTATGCTGATGATGAAGAGAGAGATATCGGACCATATGGGCAAGAGATAAATATGGGTTCTATTTATGTAGCTGATGTATATGCTAATGCAAATAGTAAAACTCAAGCAATATTTGGACAAATGATGATACCTCTTGTAGATCAGTTTGAACTAACACTTGGTGGAAGATACCAAAAAATTAAAAAAGATATAGATTTAACTATGTATCAAACTTTAGGTGGTGTTGCATTTCCAGACTTTATATATAAAGATCAAAAAAATTGGAACACATTTCTACCAAAAGTTGCACTCTCCTATAAAAATAGTGATAGGATGACTACTTTTGCTTCAATTTCAAAAGGATATATGCCAGGTGGATTTAACTATTTTGCTAATAGTGGTGGAACTGTTGAAAATAGTTTTGACCCACAAAAATCAACCAACTATGAAGTGGGTATGAAATATACAGGGGATAACTACCTTTTAAATGCTTCCATTTTTAGAATGAACATAGAAGATATTCATATTTACAAGGTTGCAGGTGGTGGAACAATTTTTCTAACAGACAATGCTAAAAAAGCCCATACTCAAGGGATAGAGATAGATGGAAAATACTTTTTAACTGACAATATCGAACTTTCAGGTGCTATTGGATTTATAGATGCTAAGTATGACGACTATGATACGGGCGTAGCAAACTATAATGGTAAAAAGATAGAAAATACACCGCAATACACGGCAAATCTGGGAATAGCTTATGTGGCAGATAGTGGAATTTATGGAAGATTAGATGCATATGCTAGAGGAGAAACTAATTATTTTGATGGAGCAAACAACACTATGGTTACAGCTGATGGGGCAATCATATCAAATCTAAAAGTTGGATATAAGATAAAAGATTGGGACATCTATGGTTATGTGAAAAATATCACCGATGAAGAGTATATTGATTCATTTAGATCCTCAACATCAGGATTTCAAATAGTAGGATTCAATGAACCAAGAACTTTTGGTGTCGGTGCAAGATATAAATTTTAAGGATAAAGATGAATACAAAAAATACTAAAAAACAGGGGCTATGGACTATTATGTCTCCCGTAAATAGTTATATTAGATGGGCTATGGTGATTTCTGCTCTTAGTGGAATATTATCAGTTGTGGGTTTTGTCTTTTTGGCTTATGTTATTGGGCTTGTTATGGGTGGAACTATCAATTTATTTGGTTTTGAACTTGGATTTAAAGAAGCATTGATACTTTTAGCTTCTATCACTATTCTTTCGTTTTTAACCAAATTTTACTCTTTTGTGATTTCTCATTTGGGTGCTTTTAAACTGGAACAAATTTTAAGAACAGATATTACTACCCATTTAGCTCAAATTCCACTAGGGCATATTATCACTCTTGGAACGGGTGCTATCAAAAAAGTGCTTCTTGATGATGTGAAAAATCTTCATGCATTTGTTGCCGATACGACACCAATGATTGCCAAGGCAATTGTAGCTCCACTTGCTTCTATGGTCGCACTTTTTGTGATTGACTATCGTTTGGGACTAGTTGCTATTGCTATTTTGTTGGTGGGTGCCGTGCTTATGAAATTTGTGATGAAAGATTCTGTAAGCCATAGGGAAAACTATGAGCAAAGCCAAAGTGAAATCAACAAGGCTGTTATTGAATTTGTTCAAGCTATGCCGGTTGTACGAACTTTTGATGATGGGACAACTTCTTTTAAAAGATACAATGATGCCCTTGCAAAATATAGAACAAATCTTAAAGCGTGGTTTGGCTCTACTAGTACTCCTGCAAAAATAGCAATGACTGTTCTTAGTCCTATGCCAACACTTCTTGCGGTTACTATTATGGGACTCTTTTTTTTGATGAATGGAACTTTAGAGTTTGCACCATTTATTGCAGCATTACTTGTAAGCACTGGAATGGCTGATGCATTAATGCCTCTGATGTGGATGAGCAATTTTGTCAAAAAATCAAGTGCTGCAGCTATTAGAATACAAGAAATTATGGATATACCAGTACTTCATAACTCAAACACACATAAAAAAATACAAAATACTAATATTCTTTTTGAAAATGTTGATTTTAAATACAATGAAAAAGACAACTATGCCCTAAAAAATATCAATTTTGAAGTTAAAGCAAATACTGTTACAGCACTTGTAGGACCAAGTGGAGCGGGGAAAAGTACGGTGGCAAAACTCATACCAAGATTTTGGGATGTCACAAGCGGTAGTATCAAAATAGGCGGTATTGATATCAAAGATATTGATTCACAAACTTTGATGGATACTGTTTCGTTTGTATTTCAAGATACCTTTTTGTTCAATGACACTTTATCAAACAATATCAAAATGGCAAATGAAAATGCAACGGATAAAGATATGATAGAAGCTTGCAAAGCAGCTCAAATCCATGATTTTATTTTAAGTTTGCCAAATGGTTATGAAACTATGGCTGGAGATAGAGGGACAAATCTCTCAGGGGGACAAAAACAACGAATCACTATTGCACGGGCAATTTTAAGAAATACCCCTATAGTAGTACTTGATGAGGCTACTGCGTTTGCTGACCCTGAAAATGAAGAGGAGATTATCAAAGCACTTGCAAATTTGATGAAAAATAAAACAGTTATAGTGATAGCACATAGACTTTCAACCATCAAAGATGTTGACCAAATAATCGTATTTGATAATGCAGAAGTGCAAGAGAAAGGTAAACATCAAGAACTTTTAACAATACAAAACGGTATTTATGCAAAACTTTGGAGTAATTATGAAAAAGCACAAAATTGGGATATACATCATATAGGAGGTATGAAATGAAAAAGAATCAATTTGCCTCTATGTATGCTATCTATAAATTAACTTTAGAGTTAGCAGGTGAATACGGAAGTGGTTTTAAAAAAAGTTTAGTCTATTTTACTTTAGCATTTGTATTTCAAGGTCTTGCTTTTGGTATGTTTTATCCACTACTTTTAGCAATGTTCGCAGATACACTAGTAATATCTGATATTATCCTTTATCTTGGTTTGATGGTGTTTTCTAGCATATTGTCTTTTTGGGCAAAATGGAAAGGGCATGATTTTGACTATAATGGAAAAATTGTCGATGTAACCCATGATCTAAGAACAAAACTTGGAATTGCTTTACGAGAGATGCCATTAGAGAAACTTTCTACTTATAAAACAGGTGAACTTAACTCTACTTTTTCAAGCAATGTAGATGAATCTGTATTACACATGGGGATGGTTGCTTCTATGTTTTTGCAAATTGTAATTGTACCTATAACTATAATTGTAGTTACTTTTTTTGTAGATTGGCGACTTGCACTTATAATGCTTGCGATGCTTCCTCTTGCTATTCCACTGTATAGCTGGAAAAGAAGAGCTTCTTATGAAGATAAGAGTGAATACAATCAGGCAAATGGAGTATTAGAATCAGATTTTGTAGAGTATATTCAAGGCTTACCGGTACTAAAAGCTGTCAATAAAGTAGGTGTAAATGCACAAAAATTACAAGATTCGATATCTTATGTCAAAGAGGTACAAAAAAAAGGACTCTATAAAGGACAAGTTCCATTTGTACTAATGGGAGTTTTGATAGAAGTAACACTACTAATACTTGTATTTATCGGGGCATTTTTTGTTCTTGATAATAGCTTGTCGTTTATCACTTTGGCTGCTGCTGTTATCGTCATATCAAGACTTGCTGAACCATTATCAATCTTTTTAGGTGTAGTATCAGTATTTGACTTGATGGATTCAGCATTTAAAAGAATCAAATCTATTTTGGCTATTGAGCCTCTCAAAGTGCACAAACCATTGGATACTATAAAAGCTTATAACATTGAGTTTAAAAATGTGAGTTTCGCCTATCATAATCATCCAACAAAAGCACTGAAAGATGTAAGTTTCGCTATGCCGAATAAAACAATGACAGCACTTGTAGGGCATTCTGGTTGTGGTAAAACCACTATTACTAAAATGATTATGAGATATGCCGACCCACAAAGTGGAAGTATCAAAATCAGTGGAGTAAATATCAAAAATATGACACCTGAAGATTTGATGAAAAATATCTCCGTTGTGTTTCAAGATGTTTATTTATTTGATGATACTATCATAAACAATATCCGTATGGCAAATCCAAATGCCACAGACAAAGAGGTGGAAGAAGCCGCAAATAGTGCTTATTGCCATGAATTTATCACAAGATTGCCAAATGGATACAATACAAAAATAGGAGATATTGGGGGAAGTTTAAGTGGAGGTGAGCGACAAAGAATATCAATAGCAAGAGCTATTTTGAAAAATGCTCCGATTGTAATCCTTGATGAGCCTACGGCCGCACTAGATACCCAAAGTGAAGTTGCAGTGCAAAGTGCCATAGATAAGCTGGTAGAAAATAAAACTGTTATTGTTATAGCTCATAGATTATCAACCATCGCAGGGGCAGATAATATACTTGTGGTTGATAATGGAGAAATTGTTGAAAGTGGTACACATGATGAGCTAGTAACAAAAAATGGTAGATACTATGGTATGTGGCAAGCACAACAAAGAGTTAAAGATTGGAATGTAAAAAGTAGTGTTGAATGAAAAGAAAGCTTACACTTAAGGAGTTCATCCTTTTAATAAGCCTCTATACCAGTCAGTATCTAGGTTTTGCTTTTTTTGCAGAAGCGTTTATAGGAATTTTACGACAGAATAATATGCCTTTAGAAAATTTAGGACTTATTTATATGTTGGGATTATTTTGGGTATTTCGATTTTTATGGGCTCCTTTTATTGATAGGATAAAGTTTAAAAGAATAGGTCACTATAAAGGCTGGATCATAATATTTCAGCTTCTAATGGTTTTTATTTTATTAACTATATCAAAGTTTAGTCTTATTGATGATCTCAAAGTTATCGTTTCATTAAGTGTTTTATTTGCCTTTGTTTCTGCTTCTCAAAGTATTGCCTTAGATGGACTTGTTTATAAAAATGTATTTAAAAAAGAACGCTCTCTTGCAATGTCTATAAAAACTGCAAGTGGTCTTTTAGGGATGGTTCTAGGTGGTGGAGTAGGACTTGTCCTTTATACTCATTTAGGATGGGAAACTACAATGACAATAGTTTCTATTACAATGTTAGTAGCACTTATTCAAGTGTTTTTTTATAAGGAATCAAAATCTAAAAATGAACAAAGTAGTTCAGAACTTGATTATAAACAGTTTATCTCTTTTTGGAAGGGAAAAGATAAAAAGCAGTGGCTATTGCTTCTTTTCTTATATCCTGCTTCGATAAGCTCAGCTTATGGTCTTATCACTCCAATGCTTGTAGATTTTGGATGGAGCTTGGATAGAATTGGATATGCTGTTCACATAGTAGGGTATAGTATAGGGGTACTTGCTTCATTTAGCACTACATGGTTTATAAAAAAATATGGAAAGAAAAATGTTTTAATAGGAGCTTCATTAGGACAATGTATCGGAGTTTTACTTCTATTAATCCTTTTCTATAATAATGAAACTGTTACAACGGTTTTAATCGTAGGAATTATATTTTCATTTTATACCCCATCAACTGTCATTATGGCAACTTTGATGATGGATAAAGCGTCAAAAAAGACACCTGCATCACAGTTTGCAGCACAACACAGTATTTTTATGTTTTCTGGAATATTATTTGCCACTTTAGCTGTTTCTTTTGCGGGTATATTTGGATATTCCACAATAGCAATATCAGGAGCGATAATAGGATTATTAGCAGCGTATGCTTCGTATAAAATAGAATTAGAAAAAGAGGTAAAAAATATAGATGATAGAACTATTATTATTAGCCCTAGCACTTAGTATGGATGCTTTTGCTGTTTCTATAGGCTTAGGGATAAAAGAGAAGAAAAATATTAAAACCTTAGCTTTAAAAGCGGGGCTTTATTTCGGATTTTTTCAAGCGTTAATGCCTTTTATAGGATATATTGGTGGAGTTGGATTACAACAATATATGTCTGGATATGACTCTCTTATTGCTTTTGTATTATTATCTTTAATAGGAACAAAAATGATATATGAAGCTTTTGGAGAGAATGTGGAGGATGAAATATCTCTAATATCTAATAAATTACTCTTAACATTGGCCATTGCCACAAGTATCGATGCAATGGCAGCTGGATTTACTTTACATTTATTTAATACAACTGTTTATATGTCACTTCTTATTATCGGTATTACTACTTTTATTATGAGTATCTTAGGCGTTTATATAGGGCAAAAAGGTGGAAGTAAATATGAGAGTAAAGCTGAAATCTTAGGTGGTGTAGTTCTTATTTTAATAGGATTAAAAATTTTAATTTTTTAGATTTTATTTATATTATAGAAGGGATTATTTTTTATTTTAAAAGGAGTAATTTAAATTATAATGAGATAATTATTATAATTTAATCAATGAAATTATACTATACCCCTTATAGTATATAAAAGGATAAAATATGGCATATTGTTGTGATGTAGAGAGAAAAAAGCTTCAAAATAGGATAAGTAGAATAGCAGGACAAATCAATTCTTTGAAACTAAAGTTTAATGATGAAGATTTTAATCTTGATAGTGACCCTTATGAAACAATAAGACAGTTAACAGCTATAAAAGGAGCTGTGAATGGTATGATAACATCATATGTGGAACACTATGCAAAAGGGCATATGGTGGAGATTATTAAAAATGGAAATAGTGCAGAAGCAGAAGCACAAATCGATAATCTTCTAGAGATTATAAAAGTGTATGGGAAATAGTTATGAGTAGTTGTAATTTTGGTTTAAATGAGCATAAACCTTTTTTGAAAGAGGAAACAGAACATCATCTTCATCATGATCATGGGGAACATGGACATACTCATGATCATAGAGGGACAGATAAAAAAGTTTTAAAAATCGCATTGGTTATTACTTTTGTTACTATGTTAGCTGAGTTTTTTTATGGATTCTTAGCAAACTCTTTAGCTTTAATATCAGATGCTATTCATATGTTTACACACTCTTTTGCACTCATTATTTCACTTGTTGCAATCATAATTGCTAGTAAAGAAGCACCACTTAGTAAAACTTTTGGTTACTATAGAGCAGAAGTTTTAGCTGCTTTTATCAATGGAATTACCATAGTACTTTCTATTTTATGGATAGTTTATGAAGCAGTTGAACGATTTTTAAATCCTCAAGTTATAGATGTAAAAACTGCAATGATTGTTGCTACTATAGGATTAATTGTCAATATTATTACAGGTGTTATTTTAATGCAGGGAGATAGAAATAATATTAATTTAAAATCTGCATTTATACATATGCTAAGTGATGCTTTATCTTCTGTAGCTATTATTATTGGGTATATTGTGATTTCTTTTACAAACTGGTATTTTATAGATGTAATCTTGGCTGTTCTAGTTGCTTTTGTTATTGGAAGATGGGCAGTGGATGTTTTAAAAAACTCTGTGAATACTTTAATGGAAAGTTCCCCTATAGAGATTACAAAGGTAAAAGAGTTTATTGAACAACATTCAGAAGTAATAGAGTTACATGATGTACATATTTGGGAAATTACACAAGATATGTATAATATGACAGCACATGTAAAAATAGAGAAGTCTTCACTAGAAAACTATGAAGAACTTCTTTTCAAAATAAATCATGAATTAAAAGAAAAATTTAAAATAGTACATACTACCTTTCAGTTTGAATGGTAGTATTTATCTATTTACTCGTATCCCTTTCATAGAATTTGCTAGTAGACCTATAGTTGTACCATTATGAAGTACCGCTGTAGTAAGTGGTTTAAAAAGTCCTATAGTTGCTCCAACTAAGATGATACTATTTATCCCGACAGTTGCATTGAAGTTATTGTTGATAAGTTTCATAGTTTTTATAGATAATTCTTTTACATCTGCAACTGCTTCAATATCATCTTTCAATAATCCTATATCTGCCGTAGCTTTAGCGATATCTGCTCCTTTACTCATACTAATACCAACATCAGCACTCATTAAAGCAGCAGCGTCATTGATGCCGTCCCCTACAAATACTACTTTTGCCCCTGAATCTTTGAGCTCTTTTATTATCTTGGCTTTTTGTGTAGGTTCCATAGAAGCATACACTTTATCTACACCTAGTTCATCTGCAAGTTGCTGTGCTTTTGATTGAATATCTCCTGTAAGCATAACTGTTTGTTTTACACCTAGTTTTTTGAGTTTTTTAATCATCTCTTTTGCATTTTCTCTCACCTTATCTCTCATACCAATGGTTCCTAGTAATTTACCATCATATCCAACATAGAGGATAGTTTTTCCATCTAGAAGGCATTTTTCAATCTCTTTTTCATATTGTGAAAAATCAATTTTTTCATCTTCTTCTAAAAAATGTCTACTTCCTATTATTACCTCTTTATGATTTACTATAGTTTTTACACCATGAGCAACTATAAATTCAACCTCCTCATGGTGCATATGAACAAAACCTTTACTTTTAGCAGCTGTTACAATAGCTTGTGCTACTGGATGAAAGTAATGTTCCTCCGCACTTGCAGTAAGATTTAATATATCTTCTTCACTCCACTGCTTATCAAAAGATTTTATACTTTCAACTTCAAGTTCTCCATAGGTTAAAGTACCTGTTTTATCAAATACAAAAGTATCTGCATCATTTAAAGCTTCAATAGATTTTGCACCTTTTATCATAATACCATCCTTCCCTGCTTGGGCTATAGAAGTTTTAAAAGCAACAGGAGTTGCTAGTTTTAAAGCGCATGAATAATCAGCTTGTAATACAGAAGCAACAGTTTCAAAGTCTCTATTTAAGATATAAGAAACACCTGCAAGTCCAAGAGTTACTGGTACAAGTTTATCTGCAAGACGCGTTGCTTTTAGTCCTATAGAAGATTTCTCATTTAAGGAAGTAGCTATATAGTTTTTAATTCGTGCAGTTGCTGTTTCATTTCCAACTTGCTCTGCCCATATTTTTATGCGACCATCTTCAACTACAGTCCCAGAGATAACTCTATCTCCTCTTTCTTTTTTGACAGGTTCATTTTCTCCTGTCATTGATACTTGATTTACTGAAGCAGTTCCACTTATGATATGTCCATCTATTGGAATTGTATCTCCCGTTCCAACTACGATAATATCACCAATTTTTAAAGTTTTTGTTTCAACAACAATAAGTTTTTTTGTATCGCCTTGCATAACTTCACACCAAGTTTTTTCTACATTTGGTTTTGCTAATTCTTTGATGAGGTCATCACTTTTATGAACTGTGGTTTCTTCTATATATTCTCCAAGTTCCAGCATAGCATTTGTACCATTTGCTGCAAGGTAATCATGTCTAGCTAAACTTACAGCAACAGCAGTTGCTTCTAATACTTTTGAGGTAAGACCTTCTTGGAATAATTCTTTTGTACCAGATACCAAAAGTGGTGCTGTTGCATAAGTAGTTAAAGCTAGTTTTACTGTATCATTAGATACTAATGGTTCAGCAATTAAAGCTCCTGTTGCTCTATAAATTCCTCTTTGTGAAGGTTTTTCTTCTCCTATACAAGAGATGTTATTACTCAAAAAAGTATCACATACTTTTAATCTATTTATATCAAGAGATTCAAGTTTTTGTTCTATAATTTGAAGTTTTATATCTGTAAATTCAAAGATAATAGAACTAGCTTTTTGATTGATTCTTACTTTTGATACTCCATCAATAGTTTTTAGTTCATTTGCTAAATCAGCTAGATTTATATCTTCTTTTACTATATCACAATAGTATCTTGCTCTTTTAGAAGTAGTGTGAAGTAGTTTAATATTTATACTCATTCTTTTTAAACTTTATTTTGCTTCTTGCTCAGCTTCTAATTCTGCTTTCGCATCTTCCATTCTCTCTTTAAGTTCTTCAATACCTGCACCGAACATATCAGAACCTTTTGCAAAAGTTTTAAAAATTGTTTTTTGAGCATTTTCGTTTGTTAATAAATATGCACCAACAGCTCCAATTAAAGCACCTTTTAAAAAATTTGTAGTATCAAATGAACCTAAAAGTGAGTCCCCATTTGCTACTTGTGTTTGTGTTTGGATTGGATTTGTATTATAGTATGGGTTTTGTTGTGTTGTTTGTGGGTTTGTCTGCATTGTTGTATTCATAGTATTTATACCCTGTTCTTGCATATTTTGTCCTTGATTAATGTATGGATTTCTTTCAAATCCTCTTGATTGGTTGTTATTCATATATTTATTTTGCATCTTCTATCTCCTTTGTTTTTGTTGATTCTATTTCTAATTTATCATATACTTTTTGTGTTGTATAAACACCTATTGCTCCAATACTTGCTGCACTTAAAGCACCTAACCAATTACCTTTACCTATATAGTTTGCAGTAGCAACAGCACTAGCTGTAGCTATGCCGCCTTGTAGGGCTAGTTTTACTGTATCGTTAAATAGCTCTTTTTGAGTTATTTCATTTTTTTTATACTTCGCATAATTGATACTACCTCCAAAAACTGCTGAAAAAACAGTACCACTTACTAAGTGTCCTGTTACACTTCTTTCATCACCTGTATCGATTGCGACATTAGTTATCATTTTTTTCCTCTATCTTTTTTTTAGGTTCTTTTTTTGAAGTTAAACAATCAACTTTCTCTTCAACAGTTTTTTTTACATCCTGAGCTGTTTCTTGAATCTTTGTTGCTCCATGTGTTGCTACTTCTTTTACTTTTGTAGCACCTTTAATTACTTGTTTTTTGATTTTTTTGTTGTTATTGATTGCTACAACTGTTACTGCACCTGCTGCAACTCCTGCTATAAATGGTAACATTTTATTCTCCTTCTTTTTTTTCATTCATAATTTTTGCTAACTGCATAGCACCTAGTCCACCAAGTAATACTCCACCTATAGTAGCAGTATCAATACTACTAAAAAGTTTGATTACATCTTGTTCATTAATTTGTCCACTTGCAAATTTTGTTGCTATATTTCTAAAGTCATTTACTTTATTGAGCATATCTGGATTTGTATTGTTCTCTTTGTGTTCACTAAAGTTATTGTAAATATCATTGATATTTACAGAATCATTTGTATATTTAACGACACAATTCCTAAATGCTGGCAAATGATTGTTGTATGATGCTGCTTGAAGTCGGTATAAAACATCTTGTATATCAGGATATTCTTCTACAT
The DNA here is from genome assembly GCA_963667095.1 of Arcobacteraceae bacterium. GTDB lineage: Bacteria > Campylobacterota > Campylobacteria > Campylobacterales > Arcobacteraceae > JAIOSF01. The sequence goes on from OY762960.1 coordinate 1,806,202, forward strand.
ATAAAAGTAAGTTATCATACATACGTACATTATCAATTTCAGCTGCAACACCAACTTCACAACACTCAACAAGTGTATTTGGTAATTCTATTTTTTCATACCAATTATCAATAGGTATGGGTATATTGTATTTTTCCAGTAATGGCATCAAAGCTTGATAATGTCTTATCTCAGCTTCAATAATATTTGAAAATGGCATTACATTTCCAAATGTTTCTATCACTTTTCGATAAGTTTCATAAGCATGATACTCATCATAAATAGCTATTCTTAATACTTGATGTAAGATTGGTTCATCATAAGATGGATCAACTCTTAGTGTTACAAGTAAATCTTCATCAAAGTTTAGTTCCATTTAATTTACCTCCTTTTGTAAATTTGTAATAATTTGTATAACTTCATCCAAGTTTTCACCATTGATAAGATTGTCCCATTGTTGTTTTGGGAAAATATCATTAGCATATTCAATAGTTACAGATGCTATTATTTTATTTATTTTTATTTTTTTGATTCCTGCTATTTTTTTTGATATATTTTGTATATCATCAATAGATACATCACTTACTTCACTTTGAATTTTAGGATTAACACGAACTCTTAATCTTCCTTTTGTATGTGATATAACATTAAAATATGACGCAATCTGCACTAGTTTATCTGGTGTAATTTTCAATTTATTCTCTCCTTTTGTTTAATTTTTTTTACTTAAAGTAAATTAAAAATTATTATCAATAGCTAATCTTGAAGAGTTCGCCATGATACCTGTTGTATGTCCTATATGAATAGCACCGGCTGCTGCTGGACTTAGTAATCCTGCAGCAGCAAATAGAGCTCCCATCATATTTGTACTTGTCCCTATCCAATAGTTTTGATTGACCACTTGAAGAGTTTTTTTACTTAAATCATATAGATTTACTACATCTTCAGGGTGAGAATGGGTTATGGCAATATTTGATACCTCAATAGCTGCATCACTTCCTCCTGCTGCAAAGGAGATAGCAACATCTGCTTTACTCATAGCTAGTGTATCATTGACTCCATCACCTACCATTACTACATTTTTATATTGTCTTTTCAAGTTCTCTATAGCTTGGGCTTTTCCATGCGGAGTTTGGTTTGCAAAAACTGTATCAAAGTTAAAGTCAAGTGCAAAAGCATTTGCTACTTTCACTTCATCTCCTGTTAAAAGTGCAATATGTTTGACTCCTTTAGTTCGTAGGTCCTTGATCATTTTTTTTGTACCTTCTCGTACTTCATGTTCTAAAGTGATATATCCTAAAAGAGTATTATCAACTGCTAAATAAACAATAGTGTTCCCATCATCCAAGTGTTGAGAGGTTTGTTGTTGAAACTTTTTTGTAGAGATATTTTCTTTTGTAAATAAGTTTTGATTCCCTGCAAATATTATTTTCCCGTTTTCAATAGCTTTTACACCATACCCTGGCAAAATTTCAGTTTGTGTCTCTTGGTTTATCTCTATATTGAGTTTTTTTGAATATTCTATGATAGCTGTTGCTATTGGATGAGAGTTTCTATATTCAGCAGATGCGAGATAAGTCAGGAATGTTTTTTTATCAATATTATCACTTAAAACTATATCTTTAATAATAGGTTTTCCAGTAGTTAAAGTACCAGTTTTATCAAAACAAAATACCTCACTTTGACTTACTTTTTCTAAAGCTTCGCCACCTTTGATAAGAATACCTTGTTTTGCACCATTTGCAATACCTGCACTAATTGCAGTTGAAGCTGCTAAAATAGTAGAACAAGGACACGACATAATAATCATCACAGAAAAGGCATTTAAAAATGAACCTGAAATAAGTAATGTTCCTAAAGTCATTATAGAACCAAGTTTTAGTAATCTACTAGCTAATTTATCAGCTTCAAGTTGTGCAGGAGATTTTAAAGCTAAAGATTTCTCAACATCACTCATCACTCTTGAGATATAAGTATCATTTCCTATTGCAGTTACTTTGATATAGACTCTTCCTATTTCACAAAAAGTACCTGCAAATAGTTCGTCATCTTTTTGTTTAAAAGCACTATCGCTTCTACCGTTGATTAAAGACTCATCTATCTGGGCATTTCCATCTATGATAATACCATCTACAGGTATTTTTTCTCCACTTCTACTGACAACAATATCTCCTATACAAATCTCAGCTATATCAACTTCAATCTCAACATCATCAACTAAAGTGTACACTTTTTGAATATCAAGTTCAATCAAGTTTTTTATCTCATTTTTTGATTTTGTAGCGATATACTCTTCTAAAAGCATACCTCCTCTTAAAATATATATAATCTCAAAAGCAGCAGTTGCTTCCCCTAATAAAACAGCCAATATAAGTGTTCCACTCATAAAAGTTTGTAGTGTAAAGTTCCCTTTTTTTATATCTTCGTAAGCTTCTTGAAGTAGTGGTATAGCTGCAACTACAGCAACTATAGCTACGAGCGAAAAAGGTGTGGTTGCAACTGCAATACCTAAAATACTTTCAGTGATAAAGAGATATACACTATACCCTGTAAGTATTCCAAACTCTATAACTTTTCTTCTAAATGTTTTTGGGCTTATATTTGTTTTTATGTTACAAGTTACACAACCACCCTCAACACCACAAACTGCATTTGAAGCTGGGATAGATTGGGTTATTTTTGGGAATAGGGTATATATTTTTTCTAGTATATTTTCTATTGTTGTATGAGAAGAGTAGGTTAATATGATAGATTTACAAGCTATGTTTTCTCGAAAATCTATCACTACACCATCTAAATATTTTTGAATGAGTGTAGTGTTTTGAATATTTTTAAAAATATCTGACTTTAATCTTACACGATTATTGGTCGAACTTTTTATAATAATATCATTCATGTGACTGACAATCTTTGCAGATACCATAAAGCATCATATTATGACTTTGAAGTTTAAATCCATTTTCAATAGCAACAAGTTCTTGTATTTTCTCAACTTCAGCATCATAAAATTCTACAATTTTTCCACACTCTACACATACCATATGGTCATGATGAGAAGTAAGGTTTAATTCATATACTTTACTTTCAAAACCATCTATTGAGATACCTTTAACTATATGTAACTCTTCAAGTAAACTAATGATTCTATAAACAGTTGCAATACCAATATTGATATTATGAGATTCTTTGACTCTTTTTACTATATCTTCTGCACTTAAATGTTTATCACAATCAAATAATATTTTTAATACATATTCTCTTTGTACTGAATTGTTTAATCCTAAAGATTTGATTAGTCCTTTAAATTTTAACATATAATCGTCATAAGATATTGTCAAATTTTTTTTCATATTGGTACCTCTAATAAAAGTGTAATTTTGTCTAATTAGTCAATTATGATAATTAGTATCAAAATATTATCAGAGGTTAACTTTATTTAATCTTAATAGTGATAATAATTATCATAATATATGATAATAAATGAATCAAGAAAGAATTTGATACAATCTCATTTATGAAATTAAAAATTAAACTTTTATTATTTTTTCCAATTTTTTTATATGCACATCCACACACATTTATAGATTTATATCCTATTGTAGTCTCAGAAGGTGAGATTATTAAAAGTATCAAGTTTAAATGGGAGATGGATGATATGTCATCGCAACTTTTGAGGATGGAATGTGATCAAAATATGGATGGGAAGATAGATGATAGTGAAAATAAATTTATCGAAAAAAATCTTTTTAAACCACTTGGGGTATATGATTTTTATACAGATATTATGGTTAAAAATAGGTCAATAAAAACAAAACCTAGAGATTTTAAAGCATTTTTTCTAAAGGATAAAGTTGTATATAGTTTTACTGTAGATATTAATGCAAATAAAAATGACCTGTATATAGATTTTTATGATACTGATAATTTTGTAGCCGTTGTGTTAAAAAAAGAGTTTGTTATATCTTTTGTAGATTTTTATATAAAAGGTGTTGATAATGATTTTTATTTTGCGCATAGATTAGGCTTTGGTAAGGAAAAATAGATGAGTGAATTGTATAATAATTTTATATCTCAAATAACACTTTGGCAATATAGTTTAAATAAAACAATATCAACTGCCATACGAGGTAGTGAAGACTCAAATAGTTTAGTTGTGTATGCTACAGTTTTATCTATAGCATTTCTTTATGGATTGATACATGCAGCTGGTCCAGGACATGGGAAAGCTTTAGTGGCTTTGTATTTTACAAAAGGGAAAAACAGCTATAAAGATGCTTTTAGTATAGGGTACTTAATAGCTATTATTCATGCTATTTCTGCAGTTGTTATCACTTTTGTTTTATATTTTATCTTTCAAACAATGTTTAGACAAAATTTTAATCAATTTTCAAATTATGCAATGTTAGCTTCTGCCTTATTTATCATTGTGATTGGAATATATCTTATAATTAAGGCTATATTGGATAAAAATCAAAAGATATCAGATGAAAAACAGCAATATCAACAAACAAATAAAAGTAAATATAGTATTGCTTTAAGTGTTGGGGTTGTTCCTTGTCCAGGGGTTATGACTATTGTATTATTTTGTATTTTGTTGAAGAAATTTATGTTAGGAGTATTGGCAGCTATTACGATGAGTATAGGGATGGGACTTACTATATCTGTAGTAGGGATTTTAACTGTTTTATTTAGTAAAAAAACAGAAAAATTTGTCAACAAAAAAGGGTATATCTTAGAGATACTAAGTGGAATATTGATTGTTATACTAGGAGTTTTTTTATTAAGTTCTATTTATACTAGTTTTGTCAATTGATATTCCACTCTATTTTTTCCATTTTGTTTTGCTTTATAGAGTAGCTCATCAGCTCTTTTCATAAGTGATTGTTCTGTATCACCTTGTCTAAATTCTGTTAAACCAAAAGAACAAGTGATATGATCTAGTTTTTCAAAATTTATATTTGAAATAAGTTCCCGTATCTTATTTGCAAAAGTAAAAGAGTCTTTGAGATTATTCATAGGAGAAAGTATCACAAACTCTTCCCCTCCCCATCTTGCAAAAGTATCGGTTTTTCTAATATGTTCTTTTACAACATTTGCTACTGATTTTAAAACCAAATCTCCATAATCATGCCCATAAGTATCATTGACTTTTTTAAAGTTATCAATATCTATCATAATTGCTGTAAACTTTTGTTCTTTAAATCGTGAAGCAATATTGATTAAATCTTTTAAAGTTTCATCAAATTTAAGTCTCGTAGCAGCACCTGTTAGGGTATCTTGAAATGCTAGTTTTTTTGTATCAATTTGAAGTTGTTCAAACTCTCTGAATAGTTGTTCTTTTGTTGATTCTTGATTTTTAATGAGATTGAAAAGATAGCGTAAAAGAAGTATATTTATTAATCCTACAAAAAATATTTTTATAAATAAGTTTTCTATGATAGATAGAATTTGTGAATTTTGTTGTAGTTGTTTTACTATTAAAACATAACCATCATTATGAATTTTACCAAAAAGATATATTGAGTTTTTTTCAAAACCTTGTATATATTCATTTTCTTTTAAAAATGATATTTTCTTTTTAATATTAGAATCAATTATATTATTTTTATCAAAAAATTTAAATGTTAGATCAAATTTAATAGTTTTATTTTCTTCTTTTTCCATCATAAGAGGAGTACTTTTAGAAAATTCGTTTATTAAATTATTTTTATCAATATAATCAATATTCTCAATTAAGATATTTTTTAATTTTGGATATATTTTTTTATAAAAGTTATAGTGCATAACTATCCCTTTTATTTTTTCATTTTTAATAAGGTAATTGATATTTTTATTTTCATTATAAATATAAAGTATAGAAAGAATAATGATGATAGCATATATAAATAAAAATTTATATTTTTTATTTATTAATAAAGAGTTTATCATATAAAAATCCTTGTATAAAATCAACTTTTGTATCTCTTGCTATCTCTAAATCTTCATAAGTTTCAATTCCTTCTAAGATTACTTGTTGATTTTGAGAATGTGCAAAATCTACTATTCCATTTATAATGTGTATAAAAGAGTTATTTGATTTCACAGCTTTGAGCATATCTTTGTCAAGTTTTATGTAGTTTGTTTTGTTAAGTAAAAAAATTGAAACCATAGAATCTTCTTTGAAAAAATCATCCATTGCAAACTCAAATTTAAATTTATTGAAAATATCAATAAGCATTGAAATATTTATATGTACATGAGAATTTTCTACAAGTTCAATTGTAAAATTTTTTTGTTTACTAAATAAAGAAAATAAATTGTCCGTTCCACTTTTATGACCAAAAAGATGTGGATCGAAGTTGATAAAAAGTTTAGTGTTTTTAGGTCTATTTTGAAATTGTGCTTTTTTTATATTGTATTCTAAATGATAAAATAATTCTAAGTTGGTATGACAATATTCAAAAATACTATCAGGTGGTAATAAAATATCCTTATAGTTAAATCTAGCAAGTGCTTCATAAGCAAATATTGCTCCATTTTTAAGAGATACAATAGGTTGATATTGGGTATAAAAAAGTTTTTTTTCTATAATCTCTTGTATAATCTCCTCAGATATGATTTTAAAGTTGTTTAATTTACACATACAATACCCTTATTTTAATTTGAATGTAATTGGTAAGATAATAGTAGTTTTAGTTTGTGGTTTTGGTAGATTCTTTGTTAAAATAGCTTTTACAGCAATTAAAGCTGCTTTATCAAGCTGTTTTCTTTTTGAAGACTTTTCTATACTGTAATGTATCAATTTTCCATTTCGATCTATTATAAGTTTTACTTTAACAACACCTTGCCATCCCATTCTCTTGGCAATATTTGGATATTTTAAATTAGAAAGCACCATATCCCGTATAATTGCAAAATTTGTTTTAATAAATGATGGTTGTTTTTTAATCTTTTGTGGTTGTATTAGTTTTGGTTTAATAACTTTTTTTACAGCTTTATTTTTTAGAGTAGGTTTTGTTTCTTTTTTGATAATTGGTTTATTTTTAGGTGTTTCTTTTTTGATAATTGGTTTATTTTTAGGTTTTTGTTTTTTAATTACTTTTTGTTTCATTGGTTTATTTTCAAGTTTTTGTTTTTTAATTGGTTTTGATTTCTGCGTAAGAGTATTTTGTTTTGGTTGTTGATAACTTAGCAAATCAATAGAAACCATTTTTTTTTCATTTATTGGTTTTACAGGTTTGTCATTACTAAATAATACTACACCTAAAATAATTGAATGAATCAAAAAGGAAAAAAATAGCCCTTTTGATTCATTTGTTTTAATCCATCTCATTGAATAATTTTTTTGCATTTAACTGGTTATCCTCATTGTTCTTTTTCAACTACCATTCCTATTTTGTCTATCCCTTTTTGCTTAAGTAAATCTATAATAAATACAAACTCTTCATAAGGAGTGAGTTTATCTGCTCGTATAGAGACTATATCTTTTTTATTCAGCTTTAAAAGTTTAGTAGGTATTTCTTCTTTGACAACTTTTTCACTATTGATGAAAAATTCTCTATTATTGTTTATTACAATATCATAAGATTTTTGTTCCATTTTTGTATGTGTTGTTCCACTTGGAAGGGTGAGTTCTATTTTTCCAAGGGCAATAAAAGATGATATAGTTAAAATAATTGCCAGTAAAACAAGCATAATATCAATAAGTGGAACAACATTTATCCCTTCAACTTTTTTGAGCGATTTCATCTTCCCACCTACTAATACATAAATCCACTTTTCGTAACATTCCACCATAAATTATAGTAGTTGGAATAGCTACCATAAGTCCAGCTGCTGTAACTTTTAAAGCAAGAGCCAGACCAATAATCACTTTTGAAGTATCCAAAGTACCACCGCTTATACCTATTTCATAAAATACGACCATTATTCCGCCAACAGTTCCAAGTAATCCTACATAGGGAGCATTTGAACCAATAAGGGAGATAATAGTTAGGTTATTTGTAGTTGCTCGTTCTATTTCATTTTTAGTTTTGTAATTTGAAAGATTTATTTTAGTAAAAAACATCCATCTTTCAAGCGCATATCCAACTACAAGGATACTCATAAAAAAAAGTATCCCCAAAGTTCCATAATCTACTATTGATTTTAAATTTTCCATTGTTATTTTCCTAAGTCATAATATCAAAAGAAGAAGTGAGCTTACATTTTATTGTATTATTAAGAATAGATACAATATTTAAAAATTCATAAATATTAGTCGTCATATTACTTCTTTTATTTGTAATAGAGTTTTTATAATATGTTGGCTAATAGCTTCCCTTTTGTATTGTGTTGTAATATTAAAAACTATAAACTAATTGAGCACTATAGTAAGTACTGTCATCATCAGAAATTTCAGCATCTATATCAGCAAATAATAAACTTAAAGATAAATTGGCATATATCTCTTTATCAATTGTAAAGTTAAACTCTTTTTCTGTTGCTTCTACAGCACCATTTTTATAATCAGTTGACCCATAGATTGCACCAAAGTCAAATCCAAATACGCTGTAGTTTGCACTGATATAGTAAGTATCAGCATCAGTTCCATATACTTGGTTTCCACTATCTAATGGATTGATATTCTCACCTAATGCATCAAGACTTCCTATTCCACCTGTTTTGTCTGTAGTAATATAACCACCATTTACACCAAATGTATCATTTGAATAGCTTAAATCAAGTGCCATAATATCACCATCATCAGTAGTACTTACATCTTCATCAGTTGTAGTATATTTTGCAACAGCACCAAAGCCATTCATATTAAAATCAACTTTTCCACCAACAGCAGTAAAAGTATCTTCGGCATCCATGTAGTATGCACCTAAAGCTATATTATCATTGATTGTGTAAGTTGCATCTAGTACATAGGCACCATCTCCATTTACTCCAATATCGGTGAAATCATACAATGCTTCATCATTTGCACTAGCACTTACTCTATCAGTGTACCCTAAGATTAATGTTGTATTTGGGATAGCTGTTATTACACCAACAGCTGCTTCATGATAATCAGATATCCATTCTAAATCAATCTCTTGTCTACCAAGTGTAAGAGAAAGTACTTCATTTGCATAGCTAATGTTTGCGATATTTGCTACAGCTTTTGGTTCTGTACCATCACTATAATCGCCATTTTCTTTTTCACTAAATTTATGATTTGCCATAAATCCGACAGCTGCTTTAAAGCCATTAAGAGAATCAGTTTCATATCCTAAATTAATATGTCCTAGACTATATCCACTGTCCTGTGTTGTTCCTCCATTGTCACTACTTACTGTATAAGCAGAGATTTCTCCACTTGTTGTTCCATTTTTAAATGCGTTTTCTAGTGTATTACTATCTGCTAGTAAACTACTTGTGAGTAGTGTTGCCGTTAATAAGCTTAATTTGATTTTTGTCATTTTCTATTTTCCTTTATTTTTGATATAATAAAAGTCAATGTTTTATACATTGACACCTATAGTTAAAGATGAATTGTTTTGAAGAGCTTTCATCTTTAGCTTTTTATTGTATATGTTTGAATTTATCTCATAGATATAGTTTTATCCTTTCTTCAGTTTAAAATGTATATTTTATTCCAAAATAATAATCTGATTTTTCAATTGCACCTAAATCTTCAGGTAAAGTTTCACGAAAAATATTATTAATTCCTGCAAATAAATCTGTACTTTTGAAAGCATTTTTGTAGATGAGTTTTAAATTTGTAAGGCAATAATCTTTAATCTCTTCATTATTGGAATTTACTTGAGTCCCAGTATATTTAGTAATTGTTTTTAACTCTATATTGTCAAGTGGTAAATAACTTAAAGTTAAACTTGATAACTCTTCTGGTGTATAGGTAAGTTTTTCATTGTCAGTTTTATTTTTTGCGTCGATTCTACTATAAGTAATTTTTGCTAAAAATTGATCTATTGGTGTGATTGTAAGAGTAGTTTCATAACCTTTAATTTCACTATCATTAATATTTTCAAAAGTCATATAATCTGTATATGATATTTGAGAAATTCTATCTTCAATATTAGTTTTAAATAAAGATATATCAAAATTCCAAATATCACCTTGCGTTATAAGTCCTATTTCAATAGTTTCACTTGTCTCTGGTTTCAATTCTAATGTTGTATTTTTTCCTGAGGCTGTATCTAATACAGTTGAACCTAGTACTTTTTTCCCACTAGGACTTGTTTGATCTACATAAAGTTCTCTATCATCTGGGCTTCTAAATCCTTGAGAATAGTTTGCTTTTAGTTTAGTGTCTTGTGTTATTTTAAAAGTAGTACCAAAGCTAAATGAGGTTTCATCTTCTCCAATAGAATCTTTATCATATCTTACTCCATATACAAGATTTAAGTTTTCAAATGGTTTATATTCATGTTGAGTAAAAAGACCTTTATATTTTCTATCATCTACACTATATGCTGTTGAATTTACATTAGTAATTCTATATTCTGCACCGGCAGTAATTCTGTTTGTATCAGAAAATTTGTATATACCCATAAAGTCATTATTAGTATGTTTAATAGTAGATTTATTTACACTTGAAAGTGAATTTTCTTTTGAAGCATACCCTAACTCTTCCCATAAATTTGTATAAACTTTTCTATCTTTATCATACTGTGAATAAGAAAGGTTATATTTGATTGATAAATCGTTTGATGGTGCTATATCAAATCCTAATGAGTAACTTTGTCTTTTATTTTTATCATATCGTTCTGCAGGAATATATTTTGTCTTTATTGTGGTAGTACCACTTGCAATATAGTTGCTTTCATATAGTATACTTATATATTCACTACTTTTGTCTTCTTCAAGATAACTAGCATCAAAATCTATAGTGATATAGTCATTAAAAATATGTGATAACCCACCACCTATAGTTTTTAATTCTAATTCATCTTGAAAACTTCTATTTACAAGGTAAGAATCATTTAAATTTGATTTAATAATTCCCCAATTTCCTGCACCTGGTAATGTAGTATCAGAAGGTGACTTTTCTACACCAGAATGCATTATCTTCACATCAGTATTTTCTTGTTTTTTAAAAGCATCTCTCTTTAGATAAGTAGAGTAAAGTTTATAAGATGTTTTATCAATAGTTCCTAATAAATTAACATCTGCACTATTTTTATTCTTTCCATGTGTGAGTTGAATATCTCCACTAAATGCTTTTTTTGATTTTTTGGTAATAATATTGATAACACCACCCATAGCATCACTACCATAAAGTAAACTACTACTTCCTTTTACTATTTCAATTCGTTCAATCATACTTGTAGGAATTCTATCTAGTTCATAACTTTTACTAAATTCTCCATTGACTCTTTTCCCATCAATTAAAATCAGTGTATCTGCATGAGCCATACCTCGAATGCTCATAGTTGCACCATTACTTCCTGAAGTATTGAGATAAATACTTCCTTCACTAGTAAGTATTTCTCCTACATTAGATGCACCACTATTTTCAATCTCTTCATTTGAGATAAGTGTTACTTGCATTGGAAGATCTGATATAGAACTTTGAGTTTTTGTACCAATTGTTACAACATCTTCTAATTTTATCACATCATTAGCTTGAAGTAATGAAGCTGCAATGAAGCTTGTAAAAATTATTCGCTCCTTTAACATATAGTTAATCCTTTATTTTGTTTATTATTCATAAGATAATTTATTTAATTTTTCCCATTGCTTTTCTGTAAGAATCTTTTGTATATGGTTTAGAGCTGCGATTCTTCCATCCATTGCTTCCCTTTTTAGTTCTGCAATTTGATTTAATAGATCATTTAATTCTTTTTCTGTTTTTCCATTGATAACTGCTTTTTGTACCTTTTTTTCTAAACTAAAGGCTTCTCTCATTTTTGCTTGAAAAATTGCTGGATATACAGATTTTATCTCTTTTACAAAACGCATTTTTTGTTCTTGAGTTAGTTCTAACTTACCTGATTTAATAAGTTTTCCAGGGTGTGGTAAAAGTACCAATTCATCTATTTGGAATTTATTAATTTCTTTTGCAATTATATTGCTACTTAGTCCAATAATTAAACTTATTGAAATAATTGTTTTTAACATATTTTTTCCTTTATTATTAGTGAAAATAAACTTTATATAAAGCCATTTTTCATGGCTTTATAAAAATCTATTTCATAGATTTAGCTTCAACCCAGATAACTGCATCTTGGCTTAGTTCTTTTCCTTTATATTCTTTGTCACTTCCAACTCCAAGTGCGCAAAATCCCCAAAATCCTGCTTTAGGAATTGAAAAAGTAAACTCTCCATCTTTATTTGCTTTAATTGTCATTGTTACAAAAGAGTCTTGTGGTGCTTGTACTCTTGATTGACCCATAGAGTTACTTTTCATATTTACATCTCTATTTAAATACTCAACTTCTATCTCTGCAAATGGTACTACTTTCCCATTTGACTTTACAATACCAGTAAAACTCCCATGTTCCCAAATAGAATAAGGTTTTGTTAATGGTACAATTTCAGCTTTTAGTCCAAGTTCTGCATCCCAATTTGTAGGAGTTCCTGCTACATTTACCATCATTTTTGTTATTTGTTGGATATATGCTTCTTCATTTGCTTCATAATATGGAGCTGGCTGTAAGATAAATACATGATCTCCCATTTTTCTAGCTTTATAGATACTTTCATACGCTTTTCCACTATTGTGGTTTCCTTTAAATGTTATTGATTTAAGAGTGTTTTTTAAATCAGTTTTTTTCTTTTTATTGATTACATAGAACTCTTCAACACCAGCCATATCCATTGTGTGCTCGTCTGCAAATGGATGTGTAAACACATGTTTTAGTTCAATTGTTTGCCCTTTTTCTAAAGCAGTATTTGGTGTATATACCATTTGGAAGTGTGCAAATGCACTTGTAGTTAAAAGCGTTGTTACTGCAACTGTACTTAAGATTGTTTTTTTCATGTTTTGTCCTTTAAATTATTATTAATTCTAATAATCACTATCATATGAAATAGTGAAAAAAAATTAAATATTAGTTTGTATATAATTTATATACAAATTTAATATTTAACAGCAATGTTTTATTCTGTGATGTCAGAACCTTTTATATATACAGAATGACCTTCTCCTGCATCAAAAATAGCATTATACTCACCATTTGGTTTTTTAAATGTCACTTCACTATCTTCACTCATTTTTGATTCAAAGATTGCCTTTGAATTTTGTTCAACTCTAAACTTTACACCACTAGCACTACTACCATCACTAAATCCACCTTCACAAGTGATTGTTCCATCACCATTGTCAAAGCAAGACATGATAGCAGTATGCGCAAAAAGTGAACTAGAAGCTATAGTTAAACTCAATAGTACTTTTTTAATCATTTTAGTTTTCCTCCTTTCTCAGATTTTTGTCGAAAATATTATATTGTCCTTTGGATTTTGTTGGTAACTTTAGACCACCTTTCCAGTTTATATTTTTATCTGGATAGAGTCCAAGAACGAGTGCTATAAATACTATAATTACATAAAAATAAATCATAGCATCTACACCAGAAATACTATACATAGTTCCTAATGTAAAAACTGAAGATGAAATAATTACACCTAAAGTCACAGGAAAAAATATAGCAAATAACATCCATCTATAACTGTATGTTTGCATTTTTACAACTATCATTGTAGCAATACAAGGTGGTGTCAAAAGCATAAAAATGATAATTGCCGTTGCATGAAGTGGTGTATAACCACTATTTTTTTCCATAGCTTCTTCTGCTCTCATATCATCTGCTTTATTGTTCTCATACAAACTTCCTAAAGTAGCAACAGCACTTTCTCTTGCAGCAAAGGAACTTAAAAAAGCTACATTAATTTTCCAATCAAATCCTGCATATTGAGTGATAGGCTCAACTGCTTTTCCCGCCATACCTAAAAGAGAGTTTTCAACTTTTTCATTTTTCATATTTCGTAAGATTTTATTTCTAACTTTTGAAAGTTTTCGCAAAATTTTATTAATCTTTTTTGCTTCTTTATCTCTTCTTGGTTTGATAAATTTAAAATAGTCTTCATTGATATTTTTATATGTTTCATCTACGGCTAAGGCTCCTTCTTTAGAAGTAGTTGCCATTCTTTTTGATTTATATCCATCGTAATAATTTAACAAATCAGATATCTCTTCTTTGGTATCAACTAAAGGATAATAGCTTGATTTTTGTGCTTTTATATCAAAAGTTTGTAAAGCCTTTTGTGATTGTAACTCATATTCTATTTTTGAGTTTTCACTTAGTCCTGGAAATTGCAGCATCGCAAAAAGTATGATAGCAACAGCCAAAACAATAGTGATAACTTTATAGATATAAACCCAAACTCTTTGACTAGCTCGTATAATTACACCTTTAAAAGTAGGAAGGTGATAGGGCGGTAGCTCCATTACAAATGGTGCTGTTTCTCTTGTTTTAAGAATAGTTGTTGTTAAAAGTTTTGCAACAATTAAGGCTATAAAAACTGTCACAGTTGATATAAAAAACATCATCAATGCCATATCTGGTTTAAAAAAGGCACCTAAAAGTAGGGTGTAAAAGGGTACTTTTGCTAAGCAATTCATATAAGGTACAGTCAGGATTGTAGCCATTCGTGCTCTATCATCTGCTATCCCTTTTGTAGCCATCACACCAGGGACTGCACAACCACCAACCATAGCGCCACCTAGTACTAAAGGGAGAGTAGATTGCCCATGAAGTCCAAATTTTTTGAATATTCTATCAAGAATAAAAGCCATACGAGGCATATAACCGACATCTTCCATAATAGCAATTAAAGCAAAAAGAATAAAGAAAATAGGGATATAATTTGCCAAAGCATTGGCACTATTTACCATCCATATAGCAAAGTCAGTCATCATAGGAACTTCTGTAAAATTAGCTTGTGGCATCATATCTATAACAAAATTTTTAAATGCAGCTAATATAGGCCAAGTGTAATCTGTGAGTTTATACCCATATACAATTGAGAGTTCATACACTAAAAACATAATAGCAAAAAGAATAGGTAATGCTAAAAATCTATTTAAAATAATTTTATCTGCTTTATCTGTAAGAGTTTCTTTCCCTTTATTATTTTCTTTTACAGTTTTATGATAGATTATATCAGCACTATCGTATCTAAATGTTGCGAGAAATGAAACACTATCTTTATCATAAATTGAATGAAATTTATCTACTTGTTCTTTAGCAAGTTCTTCTATGTCAAAATATTCTTGTTTTAGATGTTGTATAATCGTTGTATCACCCTCTAAAACTTTGATTGCCATCCATCTTTTATTGAGTGTTGAAGTACTCTCTTTTATCGTATTTTCAATAACTTGAATATGTGGTTCTAACTCTTCATAATTGATTTTAAACTCTTCATAAATATTTTTAGCATTTGCAGTATCTACTATGGCTTTCATAATTTCATCACCACCAATACCTTTAGCTCCACTCGCTTCAACAACAGGACAACCAAGCATTTTAGATATTTTTTGGCTGTCTATATCTATTCCTCTTCGTTTTGCCACATCCATCATATTTAAAACAACTACTACAGGCATACCTATCTCTAGTAATTGAAAAGTAAGATATAAATTTCTCTTAATATTTGAAGCATCAACAACATTTACAATTACATCAGGATGTTCATCTGTAATAAACTCTTTTGAAACTCTCTCTTCTAACGAGTATGAGCTGAAAGAATAGGTACCTGGTAAATCTACCATCTCTATTTTGTTATTATCATATTTAAAAAAACCTATTTTTTTATCAACTGTTACCCCAGGATAGTTTGCGATGTGTTGCTCAATACCACTGACCATATTAAAAATTGTAGATTTCCCACAATTTGGTTGACCAGCAAGTGCTACTTTGATGTTTGTCATAGTGTTATAACCTCAATAAGGCTTGCTTCACTTTTTCGTAAACTGATGTTGTAATTGTGTATTTTTAATTCCATTGGATCAAATAAAGGTGCTTCTCTTATAACCTCTATATCTGAACCATTTACAAAACCCATATCAAGTAATTTATGCATAAGTTTTCCAGTAGTATGTATTTTAACTACTTGTACTTTTTGACCTTGATTCATCATATCTAGTCTTTGATTTGGCTTGTCTAGTTTCATTATTTTATCCTTTATTAGACTATTTGATAATTATTATCAAAATAATATATAATTAAAGCTTTATTTCTACTTAATATTGATAGTAATTATCAATAATAATTGTGGCTTGATCTGTTTTTGTATTAATTATTTTTTTGTATATAAACATAATTGGTAATTATTTGTTGATTTTAATTCTGTTTGCAATATACTTCCCATGGTGTTTTCCTAATTAATTTTTCAAAGCTATTTTTTGTAATGGTTGAAAGTTCTTATTAAATACTATGGCGTAATAATTTTCTCCATCATCATATCTTATAAGATAATTAATAGGATTTGATATGAGTTTGAGTTTCATTTTTTTGTAATGAAAATTTGATAAATCTAATTTAATAAATTTAAAATTCCAATCTAAAAGATAAAAGTTACTTTGCGTATCTATAGCATATCCAGAAAGTATTTTTTGTTTATTCTCAGATATTTTTATAAAAGCTAATTGTATATCTTGTGGATATTGCACTTTTGATACTTCAATTTGATTATCATATCGTTTGAGGTTAAATAGATTTTGTTTACTATCTAATACTAAATAGCCTTTATCAAAAGGTTTCATATTTGTAGATTTCCCCCATATATTTAAAGCAGGATAATGAAAGTTTAGATTTTCTAGTTGCTTATTTAATTGTGTTGTTAATTCTTTTGATATGCCATTATCGTAATCATACACAAAAGCATTCTTTGAGTTTATTGTAAACATTTCTTCAGGAAAAGATATAGTGCCTTTGTCACTTTTTGGATTTAATAATGGATATAGTTTTGCCTCTAAGGGTTGTAATAATTTAGGGTTATAACTAAATCCTAATCTTGAGTTTTTGATAGTTTGTTTATCATAAACTGTATTATTTATCTTAATAGGTAATTTATTTTGTATATCTAAATTTTTCCAATAAACAAAAGGTAAGTGTGATTCATAAGTAATTCTGTCAAAGTTCCCTTTGTTTTTAATTCCATATTCAAATTGGTGTTCGCCGAAGTTTTTTTGATAAACAAAGTCATTGAGTAAATTTGAATAAAAGATATAATATTTGTTAAATTCATGTACATATTTTTCCTTGTATTGTTGATAACTTATAAACAGCATACCAATAAATACGATAAATAAGATAGCTTTATAAAAAACAGATGATATTCTTTGTTGTTTAATACTATAAAAACTATCAAGAGCAAGAACAAAGAAGAGAGGAAAAATTATTAACCAAAAGGTATCATAAATTTCATATTCACTTTTTAAAAATGAACTAATAAAAAACAGAGTAAATAGAAGTTTAAAAAATGATAGTGATAAATTCTTCTCTATTATAACAGCTACAAATCCAATATAAACAATAATTGCTGTAAAACTATATGCAATAGTATCTTTAAATGCAATTTGTATTATGAGTTCAGGGTAATATTCTAAAAGAATAAATAATAAAGATATAGAAAGAATTGTTGATAATACTCCTACAATTAAGCTCCCAATAAAAAGATGATAAGATAAACTTTCTTTCATATCTAATGGCAAGTGAACCATTATTTTTATTCTATTTTGTATTCTTTCTGGTAAAAATTGCGCAAAGGCAACTACAATACCAATAATAATAAAAAGATAAGAAAGGTCAAAATATGGTTTATCATTAAGATGTGCAAATTTATACCACATCATAGATTCAGGTTCAATTGTTAAAAAAGAAAAATTTACATTAAATCCAAAGTAAAATAGAGCAGATATAATGATTAATGTTAAAATAGTGAAATAAAACTTGAGTTTTAGCCACTCTTTTTTTAGTATTTGGAAAAACATTTACTGTACCTTTATTATATTATATTCTTAAAGAAGTCTTGAAATCTTACAAGGTAAATCTATGCCAAAGATTTATTTTGTATTTGAGATATTTAATAATTTCAAGACTTTTTTAAAAATATAAATTGCAAACAAGATAGACTATTTTTATAGTTTATCTTATTTGTTTTATGATAGCCAACTTAGGAAATAACTTGTATATCAAAGTTTTTATCAAATTTGTATATCACTTTATTTTTATCAAGAATATTTTGAATATTTAAAAATTCATCAATATTTGTATCTTCTTGAAATCTCATATTTACAACTCGATTTGTGTTTATATCAAATTTAAATGTTGTAAAGTTATTGATTTCATCTATTGTTTTTTGTCCCATGGAAAATCCTTTTAGAGAATCTCATTTTTTATTTGTTCACACCAAGTTGTTATTCTTTCTTTTGTTAGTTCATCTTGATTATCTTCATCAAGTGCTAATCCTACAAATTTATCATCTTTAATAGCCAATGATTCTTCATGAAAATAATCATGAGATATCTCCCATTGTCCAACTACTTTTGCACCATTTTCAACAACTTTTTCATAGATAAGTCCCATCGCGTCAAGATAATTATCAGCATATCCATCTTGATCACCTAAACCAAAGAGTGCTACAGTTTTCCCAGTAAAATCAACTTGACTAAAATCTTCCCAAAGCTCATCCCAGTCATCTTGTAATTCACCTTCTCCCCAAGTGGAACTTCCTATTATGATTTTGTCATATTCTGATATTTTGTCCACACCACTTGAAGCTATATCATAAGTTTTGACACTTCCTAAAATTTTTGCTATATCTTTGGCTACACTTGAAGTGTTTCCCGTACTACTTGCATAAAATATTGCTGTTGCCATTACATTTCCTTTTTCTTAATATTGAATTGAGTGAATAAGGTATTACTTTTATAATATACTCTTCACTACAGGTATCATCTAACTCTTGAAGTTTTATTTGTATATGTCTTGTAAAGTTATCATGTTTTGGATATACAAGATATATTTGCGGAATATCATTATTAAGTATAATCTCTTTTGCTCTTTGTATCTCTTGTGTTATATTAAGATTTTTTATATCAATCTCTTTATGAATAGGGATAACTCTTACAGGAGAACTATCAAAAGGTTCTATATCTATACTGTCACAATTTTTTGTTACAAATCTATTTTTTGTATCTCGTGCTATTTTTTCATATACAAAATTAAAAAAACTTTCTTGGTTGTCTTGTGTTGAACTATATATATTTAATAATCTGTTGCATTCATTTATACTCATAATTTTCCTTTAGTTAATACTTTCCAACAAAATCTAAAAATTTATCTTCAAAAGTTGTTGTTGTATCTTTGTTAAAATTTCCCATAGTATCTTTATGGATGATTCCACCTTTTTGTACTATTACCATATCATCAATGAGATTCTCTAAATCATTCATTACATGAGATGTTATGAGTACTGTTTTATTAGTATTCTTAACATAATCTTTTAGATAATCTATAAAAAGTCTTCTGTATCCAGCATCTAGCCCCATCGAATAATCATCTAAAATAAGTAGTTGTGCATTTTGTGCAAATAAGCACCCTAAAACTACCTGTGATTTTTGACCAAAAGATAATGAATTTATTTTTTGTGAATAGTTTAAATCCATGAGATTAACTAAATCATAAAATACTTGTTGTTCCCATTGTGGATAGAAAGCTGCAAAAAATCTTTCAATTTGTGAAATACTCATATAATCATAAGAGACAAATCCTTCATGTAGTAAAGCAATTTTCTTTTTAACTTCTGAAGACAGTTTATGTGAAGCTTCTCTAAAAATAATACAATCCCCGCTTGTAGGTTGTAAATATCCCATTAAAATGTTAATTAAAGTAGATTTCCCTACACCATTTTTTCCCAGTAAACCAAAAATACTTCCTTTATATATATCTAAATTTAAATCACGATATATTATATGAGTTCCATATTTATGAGTAAGGTTTTTTATCTCTATGATTTTATTTCTTCCCACAGTTACATCCACCATCACACCCATTACTTTTAAACAATTTAGTATATAAAAAATACAAGGCACCTAAAGTGATGATGATTAAAAAAATATTATCCATTGTTTTTTTTACACTCTTCTTTTGCGTAACATTCGTTACAATCTGTTATTCCCATAATTTTCACATACTCTTCATACAAACAACTTGCACTTTGTTTTGAACAAATTATAGGTAAATCCCTTTTTTTAGCTTCACTTTTAAAATGTTTCATTGCATTGTGATTTAAATACGAAGTAAGCATCACTACACATTGTGTATCTTGTGGAATTGATTTTTTACAAGCACTTGATTTGTTTCGTGCATCCCAATGATTAATTTTTGTTACACCAAGTCCTTTGAGAACATTGCTTAAAGTTGTTACTTTGTCACCACCTATTATTAACGCACACATCGTATTATCCTTCTTCAATAACGAGTTTTGCCACTCGTAAAGCTTGTTGTTTATCAACTTCTTTATGTCTCATTTGAACAATTTTCATTAATGGACACAACATAGTTTCTTTTTTAGGGAAACCAGACTGTAGTACTAAACGATCAATTTTTAGCTTTAATTTTAAATCTGACATCTTAACTCCTTTATATTAATAATCATTATCAATATGAAATGATAATCTAAGTTAACTTAAAGGTTTCTTAATATTGATAATAATTATCAATAACTACTTTAAAAAAATTATGTTATAATAAAAGTATAATAATTTTCTCAAAGAGAGTGCAAGTACAAGGGGTGATATTTTGGATAATACAAAGATAATTGAAAAACTAAAAGAAGTTATAAAAGAAAAAGGTTTAAAGTATACAAAGCAAAGGGAGATTATTTTTGAAACTATTTTAAATTGTCAGAAGCATTTAAGTGCAGAGGATATTTATAATTTAATTATACAAAAATATCCAGATGAAAAAATAGGAATAGCAACAGTTTATAGAGCTTTAGCATTTTTAGAGGAATCAAACTTAATAGCATCTGTATCTTTAGATAAAAATACAAGACAATTTGAAACAAACTTTAAAGACCATCATGACCATTTAATATGTACAAAGTGTAATAAAATTGTTGAGTTTGTAAGTGATAGAATAGAAAATGAACAAGAGAAAATAGCAAAAGAAAATGGTTTTAAATTGTTAAATCATACGATGTATCTTTATGGTTTATGTGAAGAGTGTAGTAAAAAGTAAGGAAATAATATGATTGAAGTTTTATTATTAGCTGTTGCACTTAGTATGGATGCGTTTGCAGTTTCTATAGGAATTGGAGTAAAAGCGAAATCTTTTGATAAAGCTTTAGCTTTTAAAGCAGCACTCTTATTTGGAATATTTCAAGGAGTGATGCCTCTTTTTGGATATTTAGCAAGTGTTGGTTTAGGACGTTTTATAGAATCTATTGATCATTGGATTGCATTTTTACTTCTTACTTTAATAGGTGGTAAAATGCTTTATGATAGCTTTGGTGAAAATACTGAAGAGGAAATATCTTCTACTACAAATAAAGTTTTACTACTTTTAGCAGTTGCTACTAGTATTGATGCTATGGCAGCAGGTTTTACACTTGACTTAATGGCTTTAAATCCTTTTGTTTCAATGATTATTATTGGACTTATCACTTTTATTTTTAGTTTTCTTGGTGTGTTTGCAGGAACAAAAGGGGCTAGTGCTTTAGAAGATAAAGCAGAAAAACTTGGTGGAGTTGTACTTATAGCTATTGGGGCAAAGATTTTACTTGAACATCTTATGGGATGAACTAACAACAATTAACTGATTTTTGTTGGTTTCCCAAAATAATATCCTTGTGCATAATCAACACCAATTTCTTTTATTTTTTCAAAAACCTCTTTTGAGTATACAAATTCTCCAACAGTTTTAATATTAAGTTTTTTTGCAAAATCTACGATAGTTTCTGTAATAATTTTTGATTCATTATTCACATCAATATTTTTTATCATTGAAGCATCAATTTTGATGTAATCAACTTTAAGTTTCATAAGATATTCAAAGTTTGAATATCCTGTTCCAAAATCATCTATTGATATTTTACATCCATACGGTTTAATTTCATTTATAAACTCTACAACACTATCAAAGTTTTCAATTCCCTCAGATTCTATAATTTCAAAAACAATTTTATTTCTCATACTATTATCTGTAGAAAGTCTTTGTTTTATTAATGTTACTATCTCATTATTTAAAATATCATCAACACTTAAATTAATAGATACCATATAGTTTAAATTCTGAAAAATATCAAAAGTTTTATTAATCATTATTTTTGTCAATGAACTATAAAGTTTATTCTTTTTTGCAAGTTCTAAAAAATAAGTAGGAGCTATATATTCTCCATTCTCATCTACCATTCTCATTAAAGATTCATATTTAACAACTTCTTGAGTTTGACAATCTACAATAGGTTGAAAAAGAGGCTCTATCTTATCATTTATTATTGCATCTTTGATTTTTTTTGTCCATTTAAGGTTTTGTTCATATTCATGCTCAACTTGCATTGATGGGTCGTAAATTAAAAAGTGTTGTTTCCTCTTTTTTGCAATTTTGAGTGCGATATCGGCATTTGTAAGAAGTGCTTTATCACCATAGGCTATCCCTATTGTACAGTTTATAAAAATACTATTTTTCAAATTAGCAATATTGAAATTTGCTTTATTAATATTTAATAATAGCATATTTGTATATGTAGTAAAATAGTCTAAATCATAGTTTTGACTAAATAAAAGTGCATATTCATCAGAATTAAGTTTAAATAATATTGTATCTTTTTCAATCTCCTTTTCTAAAAAAGAGGCTAGTTGTTTTAAAATTTCATCTCCAACAATATGTCCATAAAGATCATTTACCTCTTGAAATTTATCAATATTAATTATCATTAATACATAATGTTGTTGTTTATCAATATATTCTATAAGTTTTCTTCTATTTGGAAGTTTTGTAAGGTGATCATTATAAAATTGAAACTCTATAGAATCTAACATACTATTAAATACTTCTTGCATAGAACCTATCTCTTCAACATCATCTATTACATCTATTCTTTTTGTTAAATCTCTGCTTCTAGATATATTATTTATAACTTTGACAAAGTTTTTTATTGGTTGCAGTAGGTGTCTATTAAACTCAAAGAAAAGAACTGTAAATAACAAGGTAGTAAAGCCTATTAAAAAAGATATAAAAAAGTTTATCATCTCACTTAAAGATACCTTTAAATCAACTATAGGATAGGTTATATTTATAACCCCCAGTACATCTTTTTCTTTTGCGTTTAAGTGACATTTTAAACACTCTTGTTTTGCAATAATGGGATAAAAATATTCAATATTTTCATTCTCCAAAATATTAAGAATCTCTTTACCTCTCATAGCTTTTTGTATTTTTGTATTTGTCTCTCTTGCTATTTTATCTTTTTGAAAATCATCAAAATCTTTTACAACTATATCTGAACGATAAACATTTATATTTAAATCTGTATTAACTTGATTGAGTCTATATACTATTTGTGTTAATTCCTCTTTATTCCAGCCTTTTGCCATAGCTGAATATAAAGATTCGAAAATAAACATACTTGTTTGTTTTGCATCTGCTTTTGAAAGTTTTTCAATAGAGTCTTGTTTGAGATATTCTCCGTAAATATAAGCTATGATAAGTGTTATAATAAGGGTTGTTCCCATTATTTTTGCAGTAATTTTAGTATATGATGTTTTGTTATTAGTCTGCAAATATGATCCAAATTTTAAAAGATATTATATAACCATATCTTATCAGAAAGTAGTAAATTTATTGCTTAAAAGTCGTAGGAAAGTCTTTAAAATATTATTTAATAAAAAAAGACTCTCCCCTTTGTTTAAATATAGTTTTATAAAACTATACAGCACCCATAAGTACTTTTGTACTTTCACCTACTAGTTCACACATATCTTCATATGATTTTGAAGGCTCTTCAACATCAGCATCAAGTAGTTCTTCATAAAGTTTTTCTATTTTTTCTTCATTTTTCTTTAAGGCTTTCATATCTGATTTTTCTAAATCAGCTAATTCTAATAACTCATTCCAAACAGAACTCTCATCAAGCATAAAAGCTGTAAATTTTACACCTTCATATTCAAAAGTACCATCTCCTTCTAAGTCTGTTACATATAATAGATTTAATCCATCTTTGCTAAAAAATTGTTTATATTTTTCAAACATTGGTTTAAAGTGGTTGAAACTTTCTAATTCACAAGCAAAAAATTTGATTGCTTCACCTTCATTTATCATAATAACTTGTCTAGCTTGGATTTTTGGAGGTAGTTTTCTATCTGGGCTTAGTTGTTTACCCTCTTCAACTATCATAGCACCTCTATAACCATAAAGTCCATCACTTAATTCACCACTAAAAGATGGTTGCCAATCTAATTCATTTTCTTTCATATACTCAATAACAGTTGCCATTGTAATTCCTTGTTGTAATTTGTTTAACTATTATGCAAGTATTGTTCCAACATGAAAGGTTTTATGTTATATTACTATATCTATAGAACTTATAACTCCAGCACCAGTCCCATCTTCTTTTACAAAAATTCCATTACTTTTTTGTATAGCTTCAGTGTTATTTATACCATTTTGATATTTAAAGCCACTTTGAACATCTCCTAAATAGATGGCACCTACATTTAAATCCACTAAAGATACAAGTTTATTTCCACCCTGCTCATCTTTTTGCCAAATTTTCAATTTATTAAAAATTTCATCATTCTCATCTATCCAATTATTTTTATCTTTATCATAGATAGATAAATCTTTAAAGCCATTTCCTGATTCTGTACCAAAAAGTTCACTTCCATCATCGATAGAGCCATTATTATTTTTATCTAATGCTAAATACCCTGCACCTTGTTTTAACAATGGTATTAAATCATCATTGCCATCTTTATCAAGGTCAAATTCAAATTTCAATTCACTTAAATTTTCAAATGGATTTACATCCTCACTATAATTAATGACTAAAGGATCCATTGTAGCCTCTTCTCCTATAACTAGTTTTGAACTATGTGCTTCATAAAGTTCTTGTGAATAAGAGATTGAAAGGTCTATACTAATAGATTTATTAGGTGTATTAATTTGCAATGAGGTATTAAAATCTACTGTTTGTTTTTGATAATATTCCTCTGATTGGTTGAATACTATCCCTATTAGTTCAGAATTACCATTGTTGTTTTGTATTTTGTGATTTTGTTGGGTGTTATAGGGATTTAGTTTCATAGAAGACATAGGCGGTGTATAATCTATATTTTGATGCTTTTGTTTAGGGTACATCTCTAGACTATTTTTTTCACCATAAAAACGACCTAAAAGTTTCTCTATAAGCATTTTTTTAATTCTATCTTCAAAACTCATTGTATCATCATAATCATATATAACTCTACTAGATTCCACAGTAGTTGTGTGTGAATAACTAAAATCTAGAAAAAAAGCTTGCGATTGTAAATTGTTATTATCATTTTCCTTATTCCTACTTTGACCATATTGTAACTGAGCACTTGTAGTTGTTTGGTGCTGATACTGAAATGTAGATTGACTATACATATTGACATTTGAACTTTCGATTTTCATTAGAAACTCCTTAAATTAAACTATATATAAGAATTGTATAATAAAAAAAGATCTTTGTCAATATATACTATAATAATTTATAAAATTACTAGTTTGGCTTTCTATATCCTAATTTTGTCATAATATCCATAGGACTCATATCATATCGTTCAGCTATCTCTTTAAATTTATCATCTTCATTTGCTTCAATTCCTAACTGTTTTAGTTTATTAATAAATTCTTGTGTTGATATATTTAAAGCGAGTGCAACATCTTTGATTTTCTTTTTCCCAAGACCAGTAAGTGCAACTATTTTTTCTCCATTTTTTTCAAAGTTCTTTTTCAAAAGATTATAGATAAATTGAGGGCTTACATGATTTTCTTTTGCTATTTGTGATAAGCTTTGTGTCATTTCATAGTGTATGTTATTTGCGTTGAGTATCTCTTTACTTTTTTCTAAATCAAAACCAATTTTTTTACAAAAATTTTTAATTGATGATAATTCAGCATGAGAATAGGGTGCTGTACCATATTCTTTTTCCCAACTCTCTTTAATATCACTCCCAAAATCTAAAAATGTCGAAAATGGTGTAATTTGATATACTGCACCAATGAAAAAAACTATAGTAAAAGAGATAGCTATAATCATATCAGAAGTAAATACTATCATCTGTTTTGCACTATTTTTCATATAGCTTGTCATTGGTTTCCAGTTGTAATAAATATGAAGCACTGTGGCTACTATAAAAAGAACCATAAATGTTGAGTGAATATCTGCATATTGTTCTTTAGTTAAACCTAAAAGTTCCCAGTTAGCCCAATTTGCAATCCGTCCAGGAGGTGTGATAAAAAGCATAATACCCGTGTAGGTCATAATGATCATTGATAAAAGCATTGTAAGTGAAGTTGTTTTTTTTAGATTCATGAAAAATCCTTTTTATAGTTTATAAAATTTTGAAAATAGTTTTCCTTGTATTATAGCAAATAAAAGAATATAAATACTTATAATAATAGTAAAATGAATACCAAATATTCCTATCATAAAAGGAAGCATTGGTATTTTTATGGCACGAGCATAAAAAAATATTATAAGAAGTTCATCTTTTGCTCCTTCTTCTCTTAGTTCAGATATTAATCCATACCAAGCATACATAGGACCATGACTTATAACTCCCGCAAGTAAAGCATATACAATCCCTTTTCTTCCACTATCTTCTCCAAAATGTTTGATAATATCTTTTGGTTTTAAAAAATAGTTAATAAGGGCAGTTAAAAGAATAATAAATCCAAATATAGGTAAAAGAGTATATATAATTGTAAAAAATGTTTTAAATGAGGTGATAGCATTATTAGTATCAAAGAGCAGTAAGAGTAAATATGTCAATATTACTACATATAAAAACTTTAATCCTTTATATTCTAGTTTCTTTTTCATTGAAATATTCCTAATGTTAAAACTGTCAAATAAGCAACTAACATTGTTGCAATTAAAGTGAGAATATTTTTATAAAATGTAAATTTTAAACCAAATACACTTGCCTCTGCTGGTAGTTGTACAATACCTAAAGTAACCCAAGCAAGAATAAAAGCACTTATAGCATATAAAGATACATTTTGGCTGAGTAGTTGATCACTGATGATATAACTAACAGCTGGATTTCCAGAAGAGATAGCACCTATAAATGTTCCTGTAAAAATATCTGTTGTAGTCCCATAACCAAAAAGATGAGCAAGCATATCAGGTGTTATATAAGTTTGAAGTATTGCAATAAAGCCAATAACTCCTAAAAGCATAGGTGTCATTGATAAAAAGTTGTTAAACGCTTTTTTTAAAGCTAGTTGTGGAGTCATTTGTGCTTTGTTTTTTTTGTTCATTCTTCTTCTTTCTTCCATTTAATGAATTTTATCGCAAATATTCTATAAAAGATATTTTTTGATATTTATATTAAGTTGTCCTATGATAATATTGCAAAAAATTTAACTATAAGACTTTCCTTATGAAAAAAACAGAAAAAAAAGAGACCTCAAATCTTATCGATAGAACATTTAAAAAATTGAGTAATTTAGATAAAATTTTAGAAAATAAAATAGATAAAATTTTATTACAAGTGATAAATATTTTAAAATATATATTTATTATAACTATGATACTGTATCTATTTATCTGTATTATGAGTTTATCACATAAAATGATTTCATTTATAATTAGTCAAGGGGCATTAGATTTTCAGTCAATAAAGATGATTCTTACTGATGGATTGTTTACTTTGATTGTGATAGCTATTGTCAAAACTTTATTTATAAAAAATGGATATGATTATGCTTTAACTTTCTTAGAAATAGGTTTTGTTGTAGTTATAAGAAAGCTGATTCTTCTTGATGCCGCACCAGAAGAAGCTATGATGACCTTAACTTTAGGGTTAACATCAGCAGTATTTTTTATATTAATAGTTTATATTCATAATATAAAAAATAAAGCAAAAAAAGAGGAAAAGTTAGTTCCCGATGGCAAGTAGATAGAGGATATTATTCTCTGTCTTTAAAAACTCTTTTGTCTCTTCATCATAATAAGCACCAATACCAGTACAACCTATTTGTTTGAGTTCTGATTTTAAGTAGATGATTTGTGCTATAAAACCACTTAATATATTGACTTTTTGATATGCTGCTTCTTCATTTGAAGTGAAGTAAAATGTCACAGCACTTTGTCCTCCAATATTTTGTTCTAAACTTAAGTATCTTGATCTTGCACTAAAATCTCCTTCACTTACTAAGAAACCATTTTTATAGAGTCCTTGAGTAAGACCATTAACTCTATGAACAGTATAAAAGATATCAATATTGTGTGTTGTGGCAAATGTAAAAATATTTTCAGTTATAGAAGAAAAGTCACTTTGTTCAATAGGTATTTCTCTAAAAGCTCTAATTGAGCGACGATTGAGAATGGCACTTTTAAGTTGTTCTTTGGGTATTGAGTTAAAAAATGATGGATTTGAGATATCATCACTTTTATAATCTACTGTTTGTTTATATTCATCTTCTATAAACTTATTTGTTTCTAAAAAGTCACAACCACTTACAAATGGTAATTGTTGTCGTAAAGGTTTTGTCTCTTTATCAGTTTTAGTTGTTGAAGTAAGTGCACAAGTAAACATCTCATCATCTCTAAATCCACAGATTTCATTTAAAGCTAACTTGTCAAAATCAAATATAATTTTTGACTCTTTATCCATCACACAAAGCGCTGCATAGATAGTTCCAAGCTGATGACCTGAGTCAAGTAAAATATATCTGATACTTCTATCTCTATATTTCCAAGAACTCCTAAAATAAATAGATGAGATTAAAAAAGTAATCCCTTTTTGTTTTGATTTTTCTTGAAAATAATACTCTACTCCATCTGCATCAATCTCTTGAAGTAAACATAATGATTTACTATGAGGTTCATAATGGTACACACCACTAATAAGTCCACTCATACCTCTTATTTGTACATATATTTCACAAGGATATAAAGCACCAGCACTTGGATTAGTTCTTAGATAATATGTTCCTTCAGGATACTCTTTTTCAAAAGTGATACCACCTATAAGATTTAAATCTTTTAACTCAGGATAATCATCTATAAAAAATCTTTGAGAAAAGTGAGGATATGTTTTAAAATTTTTAGGCTGAGTTCTCCAATCTAAAAAATTAGCATTTTTCCGAATACTCATATAGGAATGGTTTGTTTTATCATGTTGATGTGGCATTGTTATCCTTTTTTCTTTTACCAACAATAGACTTTATTTCTACCAGTTTCCTTTGCTTGGTAAAGTCCTTTGTCGGCTTTTTCTAAAATTATTTCAAAAGTTTCAAACTCATGTTTTGCACAGCTTAACCCAAATGAGGCAGTTACATTTTTTACTGCGGGAAAAGTATGTGTTTCTATAGCAGTTCTTATCTTTTCTGCTATTTTTTCTGCTAAAATCATATCTATATTTGTAGTAATTAAAACAAACTCTTCTCCACCCCATCTAGCAAAGATATCATACTCTCTTATTTGTTTTTTTACTATTATAGCTAGCTCTTTTAAAACTTCATCACCAACTCCATGACCATAAGTATCATTGATATTTTTGAATTTGTCTATATCTATCATCATTACACACATAGAACTTTCAAAAGGGTTAATATCCTTTATTTTTTCCTCTAAGGCTCTTCTGTTAAGTATTTTTGTAAGTGGGTCTATTTCTGCTTTATTTTTCAATGTAACATTAATCTTTCTAAGTTCTATTTGTTTTTTTTGTAAGATACTTAGAAGGTAGTTGAAGAATTTTGCCACAAGTCCAACTTCTGTTCCTCTCTCTTCATGTATTTTACTTTGAATATTTCCAGTTTTCATAATCTTTACGATACTTTCAATAGTATCTACCCAAGGAAGTTTTGCATTGTGTTCACTTACATTGAGTCCTAATACTTCATGTCTCTTTCGTACTCGTAAAAGACCTACTTTTGCTAGAACAAAGAAAAGAATCAGACCAATAGAAAAGGCAAAGGTAAATGCTGTTAGAATACCAAGGCTTTGAACTGCTATATATCCTATTCTTGTTTGTTC
The DNA here is from genome assembly GCA_963667095.1 of Arcobacteraceae bacterium. GTDB lineage: Bacteria > Campylobacterota > Campylobacteria > Campylobacterales > Arcobacteraceae > JAIOSF01. The sequence goes on from OY762960.1 coordinate 1,836,391, forward strand.
CTCTTGTAAAGGTGCAAAGATACCAACGGCAAGAGTTCCCCAAATACCAGCAAACCCATGAATACCAATAACACTCAAAGGATCATCAATATGAAATTTTTTGAGAATCAATTGATCAAAAAAGTACATAATAAAAGCAGACATAAGTCCAACAAAAGCAGATACATGTGTTGAAAATTGATCACAACCTGCTGTTATTCCTACAAGTCCAGCTATAATTCCAAACGAGAATATCTCTACCCCAACTTTATCTTTATTGATAAGACTTATAATCCAACCACCCAAACCACCAAAAACTGCTGCAAGTATTGTATTTAAAAGGATTGAAGTTACAAGTGGGTCGAATTTGAGTAAACTTCCTGCATTAAATCCAAACCAAGCAAAAAAGAGTATAAATACACCAAATACTATGAAGTTGTGATTACTAGGAGCAAAATAATTTATTCGACCATGTGAGAATTTTCCAAGTCGTGGACCTAAAATTAAAGCACCTGCTAGTCCAATCCAAGCACCAACAGAATGCACTACTGTTGAACCTGCAAAGTCTTTAAATCCAAGAGTATTTAACCAGCCATTTTCTCCCCAAGCCCAGTGCCCAAAAATAGGATAGACAAATGAAGTTACAACAATAGCAACAACTATATAGGCATTGAATTTCATTCGCTCAGCTACCGCTCCTGATACTATAGTTATAGCTGTAGCTGCAAACATAGCTTGGAAAAAGAAAAAACCATTTTGATTTAAGTTGCTCCCATCAATTGTAAAATCACTAAAACCTATGATTCCTCCAATATCTGTTCCAAACATTAATCCAAAACCAATAAGCCAAAAAAAGATAATACTAAAAACAGTATCAATCAGATTTTTCATCGCTACATTAATAGTGTTTTTTGACCGTACAGTTCCTGTTTCAATAAGTGCAAAACCTAATTGCATCATAAAGACTAAAAACGCACAAAGAAGTATCCAAAGTAAATTAATATTTTCCATAAATGTTTTATCCTAAAATTATTTGATTATTTTAGCAGATAAAAGAGTTTAAATTTAGACTTATACTATATAATTTATATACAATTATTTTATTTACATTAAAGGTTCAGCAGCACCAAAGTAATATCCTTGGCAATAATCAATCTCTAATTGTTTCATTTTTTCATAAATTGATTCACTGCTTACAAACTCTGCTACAACTTGAAGGTTTTTTATTTTTGCAAAGCTTACTATTGTTTTTACAATATCATAGTTATCTTGATTTGTATCTATATCTTTTATCATAGAACCATCAATTTTAATGATGTCTGCATTGAGTTTTAAGAGATATTCGAAGTTGCTGTATCCTGTACCAAAATCATCTATTGCAAGACTACAACCAAAAGATTTGATATGTTGTATCACTTGATTTACCTCTTCAAAATTTTCAATACTTTCTGATTCAACTAACTCAAAAGTAATTTTGTCACAATAAGGGCAGTTTTCAAGTTCTTCAAAAAGAAACTCTTTTGTTTTTTTATTTGTTATATCTTCAACTGTGACATTGATTGATATAGGGGTGTTGAGTATTTTAACTGCTTCTATAGATTGTTTTATAACAATTTTTGCTATTTGATTATAATAGTTGGCTTTTTTTGAAATATCTAAAAAGAAATAAGGTGAAATGATTTTTTCCTCTTCATCTATAAGTCTTACTAAGGCTTCATATTTGAAAACTTCTTGAGTGTTTGTATCTACTATAGGTTGAAAAAATACTTTTATTTTATCATCTTTAATTGCTCTTTTGATTTTAGAAAGCCAATTAAAATTGTTTGCATAATCTTTTTCAGGAGAAGTTTCATAACTATAAATATTGTATAAAATACCATTTTCTTTTGCATAAGTGTGTGCCAGATGTGCCGTAGATAAAAGTAAATTAGCTGTTTCAAAAGATAATGAAATTGTGGTACTTATATAAAATTGTTTTTCCCCATCAATGATTGGTTTTGATGTGAAAAACTTATTTAATGTTTTCATCATAATTTTAAAATCATTTTGTGAAACTTGTGTGTTTAGTATTACAAACTCATCACCTTGTAGATGAAAAATATCATAAGTTGAATCTAGTTGTTTTTCTAAGAGTTTAGCAAATTGTATGATAACTTCATCACCAACTTTATCACCATAGAAATCATTAATTTCATGAAAATTATTGATATCAATTAAAGCTATCGAAGCTTTTTGGATAGATTTTATTGTTTCATTGAGTTTAAATCTATTCCCAAGACCAGTTAAATAGTCTGTTCTAGCAAGTTTAGAAATCTCTTCATTTTTCTCATAAAGTTCTGTAACTTCATACCTTGTTGCTATATACTCTTCAATCTCTCCATCTGCGTTAAGAATAGGAATAATTGCACTTTGGACAATATATGCACTACCATCTTTCTTTTTATTTTTAATTTGCCCGTGCCATACTCTTTTATTTGAGATTGTTTTCCACATATCTGCAAAAACTTCTTTTGACATATCTTCGTGTTTGATTATATTATGAGGTTTGCCAATAAGTTCTTCTTTTGTAAATCCTGTGACTTCACAAAATTTATCATTAACATATTTTATTTTCCCTTTTGTATCAGAAATTGATACGATAGAGTTCTCATCTAAAGCTCTTGTATAGCTTTTGAGTTTTGTTATTGTATGTTGTAACTCTTTTGTTTTTTCGTTTACTTTTTCTTCGAGTTCTTTGATATAATTAGTTTTATCCATTCTTATATGATACCATTTGGATACTTAAATATATAGGCATGTTATTTGACTGTCTTATTATACTTTTTAGTCAATCTTGCGAAATCATAAAAATCACTAAGCATAAGATATCGTATTTGAATATCTTCAAATTTTTGCAGTAAAGGGGCAAATTCTTCATGAAAAAGTCTTACATCATTTATAAATTCTTTAGGATATTCTAGTTTTTCTTCTTTTAGTTGTCCAAAGCAGCTCATAAATTCTAAAAAAAGTTTATTTACAAGTTCCTCTTTTTGAGGAGTTTGTTCTTGTAAAAAGCCTGCAAGTTTTTCAAACTCAACACATATTTTTGTTAAGCACTCTTGCATGGGTCTTCACTTTGGCAAGTTGGTATAGAGATACTTTCACAAATTGATATATCTAGTATTTTATTGATTTGTTCAATATCAAATCCGCAGAGATAATGACTTCCAATTTGCATCAAAGGTCTTTTTATCAAAATAGGTTCAGTACACATAAGTTCAATTAGTTCATCTTTTGTAAAATCTTTTATATTCAATTCATTGTTTTTTATTTTCGGCGCAAATTGATTTATCATGGCATTTTTATTAAGACCTTGAAAAAAAGGTGTTAGAGTTTCTTTTGTCCAAGAAGTATCAAGTAAGCTTTTTGTTTGATACGATAATCCACTGGTTGTTAAAACTTGTTTTTGTCGTTGGTTCCCTGAACAACCTGTTTTTTCATAAAATACTATAGTATATTTGTTTGGTGTAAATTGCATCTATTTTCCTTAATTCATATAGGGTATATCAAGCGTTGCATCTCTATCAGTTGCACTAAAGTCATAGCTATCATCTGTGATAAGTTTTGTCAAATTTTTTTCTAACATTTTTACTTGAAGTATATGATAGTCATTTGTATCAATGTTATATTGTATTTGTGTTTTGTAATAACTCAATATAATTGGATGAATTTGTTTTTGATTTAAAAGTAATTTTTCTAAAAAAGTTTTTAACTTTGAGATATCATATTCATCAATTTTTTCTAACTTTCGTGCTAAATTTCTTACAAACTGTTTTTGATGGTATTGTTCACTGATAGTTAATAATTTTGAAGCAGCATAAATATCTGCAACTGTTTCAGAATAGTTATAAAGATATCTAAAGTGTTCACAAACTATCTCTATATATTTTGGATAATGTTTGAGCACAAATACAAGCTCTTTTAAATCACCATCCATTAATACTTGAAATAGTGTAGCTGTTCTTTTTTGTATTTTTTCCCAGTGACCGCCATCTGTAATATTTAAGTCACCTAAAAATCGCTCATAATTTTCTAAATCGTATTCTTCTTCCATATTATATATATGCAAGAAGCGTACCTACATATTTATATAAGTTGGTTAGCAGCTCAATTATAAAGAATAAATGGTAGTTCTATTTCTACCATTATTTTTTGATTCATATAAAGCTATATCAGCTTTTTTTATTAATGTATTAGCAGTATCTTCTTCTTTAAACTCGCTTATACCTAAACTGACTGTTTTTTGTCCGATTTTATCAAAATTATAATTCTCAATCTTTTTTCTTAATTTTTCAGCTAATAAAAACGCTTGGTCTTGATCTGTTTCAGGACAGATAAGTAAAAATTCTTCTCCACCAAATCGTCCAAAAATATCTGATTCTCTTATTGAGTTTGTTATTATTTTGGTTACTTCAAAAAGTACTTTGTCACCCATTTGATGTCCATAGGTATCATTTACACTTTTAAAGTGGTCAATATCTAGAATGATAAGTGAAAGATTAGTAAGATACCTTTTACTAACACTTACTTCATACTCTAAAAATTCATCAAGTTTTCTTCTGTTTAAAATACCTGTTAATTTATCTATAGATGAAAGCTCTTCAAGTTCTTTTTTTGAAGTTATATCTTGTCCTACTGACACAAAGGACTCAATCTCCCCTTTGTCATTTTTTATAGCTACAATATGCTGTTCTAACCAAAAATCAGAACCATCTTTTTTTCTGTTTTGTATCTCTCCATCCCATTCCCCTTTTTCTATAAGTGTTTTCCACAATTTCTTAAAAAAGTCTTGTGGAGTATGAGTATTTTTTACTATATTGATAGGTTTCCCTATAAGTTCCTCTTTTGAATAGCCGCTAGATGCTTCAAAAGCACTACTAACATCTACAATAGTGGTGTCTTTTTTTGTTTTTGTTGAAACTACATATTTGTCTAAAATTGATGCGAAGCGTTCTAATTCTTTATTAGCTAGTTGTAGTGCTTTTTGCAACTGTGCTGGACGAATTGAAGCGTACATTGCCATAATCAAACTGGCTAATATACTTAATAAAATGATATATAAAGTAGATTGTAATTTGTTATTTATGAGAGCATCTTTATATGTTTTTTTTGCTTTTAATATCATAATAGCTTTATCATTATTATGTAAAATATCATCTAAAGTATAGACATAACATTCATGGCAGTTTTTAGGATGAGATAAAATTTTTGCAGAATCTTTAGGAAAATCTTGAGAAAGAGTTCTACTGATTCCAGTGTATTTGTTGAAAGAATATTTATCATCTGGATGAATAATATAATGTCCATCTTTATCTATAATATAGTGTTCAAAAGCAGATGAATTTCGGATTGTTTTAAATATGTTTGTCGTAAGTATATTTACTATAATCATACCTGTAAATTCATTTTGTTTATCTAACAATGGTAGAGCTACACGAAAGGTAGGTCTAAAAGGAACTTCTATCTTCCCTTGTTCTATATTTAAATCAAATCGTGAATGCCATATTTTTTGTTCTTTCATCTGTGAGATTACTTGGAAATAGTCTCTGTTTTTTTTATCTTGTAGGTTTTTATTTTGAACAACAAAAGGTTCATTTTGTTCATTTGTTCTATCTATTCTTACTATTTCCATACCATTTGGGTCTATATATCTTAGTTGCATAATTTTTGTATTGATACTTGCTATTGATAAAAATATATTTTCTAATTCATAAAGTTTATGCTGGTCTTTTGTAAGTAAATAATTTTTCATAGTTGGGTTTTTTGCAATACTGTAAACGATATTATCTATATCATCTATGTTTTCTTTTAGAATTGTGAATTTTTTGCTCATTATTATTTCATCAGCTTTGGTATCTAAATCATTTTTGAGACTATTTAACTGAAAGTTATAACTAATTATGCCACCAAAAATTGAGATTATTACACCAAATAGTATAAAATAAATTGTAAAAAGTACTTTGAAATTTTTTTGAGTCATTTTTATATACCCTTGAATTTTTTATTATTCTTTATTATAACACAAATAAATAAAAATTATAATTATTTTTTTAATAACCATAATTCAAACCTTTATGAAGTGTTAGGCACACTTTGTGTATATATAAATATAGTATATAAAAAAGGTAATAATATGTTAGAAAAAATATCATTTGGTACATATCGTACTACATTTCAAAATCCAGTTCATCAAGAAGCTATAAATTATGCACTTGACAATGGTATAAAAGATATAGATACATCTTCAAATTATATGTATGGTGAAGCTGAAATTTTAATAGGTCAAGCAATGGACAATAGAAACCGAGAAGAGTTTACAATAGTTTCTAAAGGTGGTTATATTCAAGGTTCAAATATGGTACGGGTAAAAGATGGTTGGCTTGTAGAAGATCTTGTAGAATACGACCCAAATTGTTTTCATAGTATTTCACCTATGTTTTTAGAAGACCAGATAAATAATAGTTTACAAAGATTAAATACCTCGTATATAGATACATATTTGTTACATAATCCAGAATATTACCTTATGACAAATCTTAAAAATGATGCAACTGATGAAGATATAGATAAACATCATGTAATTATGCAAGATAGAATTAAAAAAGCTTTTGCTTTTTTAGAAACTCAAGTAAAAAAAGGGAGAATAAAATCGTATGGTATCAGCTCAAACTCTTTTGCTAAACAAGAAAATGACTATCACTTTTTAGAATACAGAAATCTTATAGAATATGCAAAAGAAGTAGGTGGAGATAATCATCACTTTAGAGTAATACAACTTCCTTTTAATATGTATGAAAAAGATGGTGTACCTTGCGCAAAATGGGCATATGAAAATGGTTTGGAAGTTCATGCAAACAGACCACTAAATGTTTTTTATATGGGTGGAATGCTCAGACTTGCTTCTTATGATTCTTGTGAAGACTTTGATGAGTTATTAAAAAAAGTGCGTAAAATAAAAAATGAAAAGTTACAAAAACTTATAGATAGTTTGATTGAAAGCCAATCAAAATTTGCATTTGCAGGTGATGTTGATGATGCTATTGAGTATAGAGTTATACCTTATATTGTGCAAGGGATAGGATTAGAGCAGGAACATTATGAAGTTATTGATGATTTTTTAACTTGTTATAAACAAAATATTAAACATTCCCTTGGAAAAATTACTGCAAAAAAACTAGAATTAACAGAACCTCTTGATAAAATTGGATTAGAATATTTACTTAAAAAACATTATATTTCAAAAGTAATAGTAGGATTAAGAACAAAAAAATATGTAGATAAAATACTTTCATATACAAAGGAAAACTAAACATGAAAAAAACAAAACAACCATTTAATCCAGATGCATTTGATGTAGAATTAAAAGTATCAGATGTAGTAGAACAGTTTCCACAATTATTAGAAAACAATTATCAAGAGGTAAGTCTAAATGAAGAACTTACAAAATTAAATTATGAGATAGCATCAAGAGATTACGAAGATAAAAAATATAAATCAATCCAAGAATATTATAATTTAGATGTGGATTATATCGTATAGCTCTTTGAATCTATATCTTTTCCCTAGTAATAAGAGAGATTTTTGAAAAATATTATTCTCTTTGTTATCAAACTCTGTACCATTAAGTTTTAGTTTATCATAGATATTATCTCTATTCTTTTGAGTTAATTGTGTTAAATCTTCATTAACCATAAGTTCTTTTATCTCTTTTATATTAGACTCTGGCATTGGAAAGTCTGCATAATATTGTCCAATTCTGTTCACTCCCCAAAAATCAACTCCAAGGTTCATATAAAATTTTAATGATGATGAAACACAATACATTTTTACTCTTTCAATATCTGCATGAAGGAGTATTTTGTTAAAAAGTAGCGTGAGCAGTTTTTTCGCATATCCTTTAAATCTAAGATTAAAAGGGGTTAATATATTATGAATTGTAAGGTATTGATTATTTTTTGAAATATGATAGAAAAGATAACATACATCTTTGCCATCATCTTCTAAACATAAACATGGGAATTTGTTCCAACTATAGTAATTATCCCACCAATCAAGAGATTGTTGTGCAAAATCTTGGGAAGAGCTATGTTGTATATTTGCAACTGAAGCGATATATTGTTCTCTATTTAAATTTTTTGTAGTCATTGGGGATTCTCTCTTTCGATTGAAAAGCCAAATGTCTAATTTTAAGCGAATAAATCTTTATTAAATATAGTGTTGCAAGTACTATACCACTACTTTATTTCGACCACTTTCTTTTGCTTTATAGAGATTACTATCCGTTAATTTATATATCTCTTGGGCATCATAATTATCATTAAAGTCAATAATAAAAAGCCCCATAGATATAGTTACATACTGAGATGCAGAATTCCCTGTATGTTCAATATGTAACTCTTCAATACTTATTCTTGTTTGATTCGCAAGCGTAAAAGCATCTTCTTTCGTTTTTACAGTGTAAAGCATACCAAACTCTTCACCACCTAATCTAAATATATAATCTCCTGCTCTATGTAAGCTTTTTATTAAACTATAAGATACTTTTTTAAGTACAGTATCTCCCTCTTGATGTCCATAAGTATCATTGTATTGTTTAAAGTGATCTATATCCATAATTGTAAATGCTAAAAGTTTTCTATCTCTTTTTGCTATTTTAATTTGTTGAGTAAAAATTTCATCAAAATATCGTCTATTGTAAAGGTTTGTTAATGCATCTGTAATAGCAATAGTTCTAAGGAGTTTATTACTTGTAATATTTTGAGCATAAGAGTGATAACCAATTGTTTTTTGGTTTTTATCTTTGATTATAGTGATATTTAAATTTATCCAGTATTCATTTCCTTGTTTATCTATGTTTTGAAGTTCCCCATTCCAGCTGCCATTTTCTTTTAAACTTTTATACAGTGCTTGGTAAGTTTCTTTTTTTGTATTTAATCCTGCAAGCATATTATGTTTGTTTCCTATGAGTTCCTCTTTGGTATACCCTGTAAGTTCACAAAATGCAGTTGATACATTTGTAATTTTAGATTCTAGATTTGTTGTTGAAAAAGCGACGTATTTATCTATAATTTTACTTTCCCTTGAAAGCTCTTCTTGTGTTCTTATCAACTCATTACTGATTTTTATAGGAGTAATTGCCATTAAAAATGAGATAGGTATAGATACCATAAAGATAATCAACGCAATTGTTATGATATAACTGGTTTGTTGTTTTTTCATCTCATCTATTTTATGTTGATCAAATTCATATAAAAGTATAAGTTCATCTGGATTATAAAAATTATCACTTATATTATATGAGAATATTCCATTATTACTAAATTGTTTATTACGCAATATTTGTTTTGCAATTGTAGGAAATTCTTTTTGTAATGTGATGTTTTTTTTGAGGTATTTAGACCAAGAGTAGTCTTGTTTATTTCCTTTAGAGATTTTTTCATAGTAAAGAAAGTTTCCTTTTTTATCTATAATAGATACTTTAAAAAGAGCTGACCTTACTAATTCATTGATAAGTTCTTTGGCAAATATGTTGATAATAATGATACCATTAAAAGTATGCTCAGAATATACTGGAATTGCTAAGCGTAATGTTGGTTTTAAAGGATATACAATTTGATTGTTTTCTTCATTGAGATCAATTTTAGAAGTCCATATTTGCCTTTTGTGTTTGTCTTTTGTTTCTTGGAAATAGTATCTATTTGATTTATTTTGTAATTTATCATCCTGGATTAAATATGGTTTCTTTCCTATTTGATTTTTATCTATCCGAATATTTTCTAAACCATCTTTATCTATATATCGAATCTGCATAAGTTCATCAATAGCTATCATATTATTTTTAAATATTTCTTCTATCTCTTTTTTATTTTTATTTGTTTTTACATAGTTATGAAATAGGTCACTGTCATTAATAGCATATAAAATATTTTCATAAATTTTCATACGATTTTCAAGTGTTGCGATTTTTAACTCAAAACTACTTTGTGCAGAATTATAAAGTTCTTTGTTAATACTCTTATTTTCATAATAAGAACTTACAAAAAAAGAGATAAAAGCAATAATTAAACCAAATACTCCAAAAAGTAGTAAAAATAATGCTCGAACATTTCTTGGACTTGAAAATATAAACTGTGTAAAGTTATTGGATGAGCTCATAAAAATCCTTTTGTTTGGCAAACATTTTACTATATTATAGATAAAATTATATTATTTATTAAGTAGCTTATATCCAACACCACGAATATTGATTATCATACTGTTTTTAAGTTTTTTTTGAAGCTTATGTATAACAGAACGCATACTAACAGGTTCTATCTCTTTACCATCCCAAACATACTCGTGAAGTGTTTCTATGGTTACTGTCTCATTGATGTGTTGTACTAAGATTGCTAGAAGTAGAGTTTCTTTATGTGTTAAAGTTATCTCATGATTAAATTTGAAAAGCTTTTGTGTAGTGATACAAAAACTAAAACCATGACCTAAATCTATAGTACTGTTTTCTATATCTTGGTGTAAAGTAGTTTTAATAAGATAATTTATCCGTAAAAATAACTCTTCAAGGTCAAATGGTTTTTTAAGATAATCATTACAGCCTAAATTATAAGCTTTTTGAATACTTTGAATATTTGATGCAGCACTTATAATTATAACAGGAAGATCCCCTTTCTCTTTTCTAATAAACTCCAAAACTTTATGTCCATCAAAAGTTGGTACATTTATATCCAAAATATAAATATCATAGATACTATTTAAAACATTTGTAAGAGCATCAGCACCATTGGTAAATGTATCTACAAAAAAACCATTTTTTTCTAAAGAGTTTTTAATAACCTTGTTTAAAGAGTAATCATCTTCAAGAAGTAAAACTTTCATATTAGCCCTTCTATGTTTTGAGAAAAATCATAAGTGATAGTTGTCCCCTTATTTAAAGTACTTTGAACATCTATCTTTACTTTATATTTATCGCAAATATCTTTTACAATTGTAAGACCAAGACCTAGTCCCATATTGAGTTTTGAGTGTTGGAAGTATGGGGTAAAAATATCTTGTGGATTTTCTATTCCAACTCCTTCATCTTTTATAGAAACGATAGGTTTGTTTTCTATAACTCCTACAAAAACTTCTATTGTAGTTGTAGGATTGGAATATTTTATAGCATTTGAAAGAGTATTGTCTATAATTCTCTCACATTCATATTCGTTAAAAAGTATTTCAAATTCTGAATCTACTTGAAAATCAATAGTGATATCTTTTACATTTGCTAACTCATCAAAAAAAGCGATTCGTGAAGAGATAAATTTTAAGATATTAATCTTCGTTTTTTCATACTCTCTAGATTCTTTTTTTATCAGATAGGTTAAATCTCCATAAATAGATGAGAGGGTTTTTGTAGAAGCTTTGATAGTTTCTAGTTCATTTTTAAAGCCAAATTCCCTTTCTAAACTATCACAATTTAAAGAGATGATACTTAAAGGTGTATTCATCTCATGCATAATTTTTTTAATAAACATATCTTGTTGTTTTAAAAGTTTATCAATGGTTCTTTTATTTTCAAATATCTCTAGTTGTGTTTTTATTCTTGCTAATACTTCTTTGGGTTCAAATGGTTTTGTAATATAATCAACTCCACCATTTTCAAAAGCTTCAACTTTATTATTTATATCATTCATAGCACTTATAAAAATAATAGGAATTTGTTCTAAATCTTTGTTTTGTTTGATAAGCTTACAAGCTTCAAATCCATCAATAATTGGCATTTTAATATCTAAAAGTATAAGATCAGGTTTGTTTAATTGGATTGACTGGATTGCTAGGTTTACATCTGGTGTTGCTCTTACATTATAGGTTTCATTTAAAATTGTATTTAAATATGAAAGGTTTTCAATAGTATCATCAACTGCAAGTATAGTATATTTTTTAGACATCTTTTACCAATAATTTTTTTTAATTTAGGTATCATTGTAACAAAAAATTATACTAAAAGAGATGAATTGAAACTCAAAAAACTATTTGTACTTCTTCTTGTGTTGAATATATTAGCACTTATAGCTGTTGTGTTAATAGTAGATGAATACCAAAGTGCAACGAAAAAACTACAAGATGCTTATGAGATGCAACATAAGTCATTGATACTTGCAGATGAGCTTAGACAAAGTAGTGATGACCTTACAAGAATGGCACGAACTTATGTTGTTACAGGTAAAGATATGTTTGAAGATCAGTTTCATATGGTTTTAGATATAAGAAATGCAGTTGTACCTCGTCCCACAAATTATAATCGAATCTATTGGGATTTTTTAACTTTAAAAAATGAACCAGTTTTAGATGGTGAAAAAAAATCCTTACGAACTCTTATGAAGGAAGCCGGTTTTCCAGAAGAAGAGTTAGAGTTACTTTTTCAATCTGCACAAGAATCAGATGATTTAACTCATCTTGAAACAAAAGCTATGAATGCTGTCAAAGGTATCTTCCAAGATGAAAATGGAAATTATACGCTAAAAGGGGAGCCTGATTTAAAACTTGCAGCTTCAATTATGCATGGGGATGAATACCATAGAGCAAAAATTGCTATTATGAAACCTTTAGATAAGTTTTATCAAGCTTTTGAAACAAGAACACAAGAATCAGTAAATGAAGCAAATTATAATGTAGAAAAACTAGGCAAATATGTAAGTGGAGCAATCTTTTTACTCATTATATTGATGTTGTTTTCATTTTTTATACTTTTATCAAGAATTATTTATCCTTTAGAGTCTTTAAAAAACAGTATGTTGCAGTTATCAAATAATGATATGGAAACAAAAATACCAAACTATACCTCTTCTGATGAGGTTGGAGATATGGTTGGGGCTGTGAAGATTTTTAAAGATAATGCTATAAAACTTATCCAAAAAGAGGAAAAGTTAAAAAATGCAATCAAAGATGCAAAAGCAGCAAATCACTCAAAATCAATATTTTTAGCAAATATGTCCCATGAACTTCGTACACCCTTAAATGCTATTTTAGGTTTTACTTCACTGCTAAAAAAATCAATTAATGTTTCAAAACAAGAAAAAGAAAATTTAACAGTGATTCAAAGTAGTGGAAATCATCTTTTATCAATCATAAATGAGATTTTAGAACTATCTAAAATAGAGGTGGGAAAATTAGATATCGTAAATAGTGAGTTTGATTTTTATGATATGATACAAGAGATAAAAGTGATGTTTGAATCACGATGCACAGCCAAGGCAATTAGCCTAGATATTATTGTATCTGATAATGTCCCTCAGTATATCTCTTGCGACCAACAAAGACTAAAACAAATACTTATTAATCTTATTGGAAATAGTTTAAAATTCACACCCAAAGGTTTTATTAAATGTGAAGTAAAAGCTATTAAAAATAAGTTGGCATTTAGTGTTGAAGATTCTGGGATTGGGATAAGTGCTAAATATAAAGAGACTATCTTTAAACCTTTTGAACAAATCAATACAAATAAATTCACAAAAAATGGTACTGGATTAGGACTTGCTATTACTAAAGAATTAGTAAAATTAATGGGTGGAAGTATTAAGCTTAAAAGTGTTGTAGATAAGGGAAGCGTATTTAGTTTTACTATAAGCTATGGAAAAGTTGAAAACCCTACAATAGAACTTTCAAAAAAAGAGCAATTGTTGCCAAAAATAAATTTAGAGAAAAATATCACTATATTAGTAGCTGATGATATAGAAGAAAATAGAGATTTATTAGTTCAGATTTTACAACAATATGGTATTAAAACAATAGAAGCCTCAAATGGTGTGGAGGTTTTAGAACTCTTAAAAACAGAAAAAATCGATATGATATTTTTAGATATCTTAATGCCTGTTTTAAATGGTTATGAAACAATGCAACAAATTAAAAAGCTCAATAAATATAAAGAGATACCTATTGTTGTAGTATCAGCAAATGTTTTTGCTGAAGATAAGCAAAAAGCTTTATCTTTGGGTGCAAATAGTTTCTTATCTAAACCTATTAATGATAGTGATGTAGTAAAAATATTAGAAGATATTTTAAAAATACAATTTGAGTATGAACAACAAAATACAGAAGAAATTACAGACAATATAGCGTTACCAAAAGAGTTTTTAGAACAACTTTATAGTGCAGTAAAGCTACTTGATGGAAACAAAATAGCTGCACTTACAGAAGAGTATAATCTTCCAAATACTCTTAAAGAAGATATTCTAAATAAGGTAAAAGAGTTTCGTTTTGATGAGATTGTTGTATAAGATATATACAACTTTTCATCCTCTACAACACAAAAAACAACACTAAAACAACACTTCTATTTTACAATACCCTTGAAATAAAAAATTAAGGGGTTAAAATGTTAAAAAACATTGCAAAAGGTTTATCAATAGCTGCTATTGTTGGTATGACTATGGCTGCATCAGCAGCAGATACGATTAAAGTTGGTGTACTTCATTCATTGTCTGGGACTATGGCGATTAGTGAGACAACATTAAAAGATACAGTTTTAATGATGATAGAAGAACAAAATAAAATGGGTGGGGTTTTAGGTAAAAAACTTGAACCTGTAGTTGTAGATCCAGCTTCAAACTGGCCATTGTTTGCTGAGAAAATGAGAGGACTTCTTACAAAAGATAAAGTTGATGTAACTTTTGGTTGTTGGACTTCTGTTTCAAGAAAATCGGTTCTTCCTGTTGTTGAAGAGTTAAATGGTATTTTATTTTATCCAGTTCAATACGAGGGTGAAGAGTCTAGTAAAAATGTATTCTATACAGGTGCGTCGCCTAACCAACAAGCTATTCCAGCAGTAGATTATCTTATGAATGAAGTTGGTGTAAAAAGATGGGTTTTAGCTGGGACTGATTATGTATATCCAAGAACAACAAACAAAATCTTAAAAGCATACTTAAAAGCAAAAGGTGTAGCTGATAAAGATATTATGATTAACTATACTCCATTTGGACATAGTGACTGGCAAAGTATTGTAAGTGACATCAAGAAATTTGGAAATGCAGGTAAGAAAACGGCTGTTGTTTCTACAATCAATGGTGATGCAAATGTTCCTTTTTATAAAGAACTTGGAAATCAAGGTATAAGTGCTGAAAATATTCCAGTAGTTGCTTTCTCTGTTGGTGAAGAAGAGTTATCTGGTCTTGATACTAAACCACTTGTTGGACATCTTGCAGCATGGAATTACTTCCAAAGTGCAGAAGCAGATGTAAACGAAGAGTTTATCGCTTCTTGGAAAAAATTCATGAAAAATGATAAAAAAGTAACAAATGACCCAATGGAAGCTACATATATCGGATTTAAAATGTGGGTAAAAGCTGTTGAAAAAGCTGGAACTACAGACGAAGATGCAGTTATTGATGCTATGGTTGGTGTAAGTGTTCCAAACCTTACAGGTGGATATGCAACTATGATGCCAAATCATCACTTAACAAAACCAGTATTAATAGGTGAGATTCAAGAAAATGGTCAGTTTGAAACAGTATGGAGTACACCAGATACAGTTGTAGGTGATGCTTGGTCTGACTTCTTACCAGGGAGTAAAGATTTAATCTCTGATTGGAGAAAACCTTTAAATTGTGGTGCTTACAATGTAAAAACTGCAAAATGTTCAGGACAAAACTACTAATAACAATATATTTAAAAGCGGATAACTTCATCCGCTTTTATTAACTACAAGGCTCGGCGAATGAAAATACAACTACAAAAAATAATATTTCTTAATCTATTATTCTGTATCTCACTCATTGCATCAACAATGCAAACTGATATAAGTGATTTAACGAAAAATAGTTTTACTACAAAACAAAAAGTTATAGAAAATATTGTAACAAACTATAGTGAAGATGAAAAACTTACTCTTATATTGAAAAAAATGTTAGAGGGAGACTTATACTATACAAAATATGAAAAACAATTTGTTATCTTGAATAAAAAAGATGGAAAAATATACTATACAACAGATGTTTTTACAGGAAAAGAACTTGAACCATCAAATAAGAAAATGTTCAAAAAAGTAAAAACAAACAATAAATTAAGAAGTGTTATCAGATCAAAACTTGCTGAACTTAATCTCTTTTCTAAAAATGTTGAGGTAAGACTTAGTTCAGTAAAAAATATGTTAAAAAATATAGATGAAGACTCAAAAGAGTTAGTCTTAAAAGCTTTAAAAAATGAGAAGAATGAAAGTGTAAAATCTGTTCTTATAGAGATGGATACTATATTAAAAGCAAAATATGGAACGAATGAAGAGAAACTAAAAGCTATCAAAGAGTTGGGTGATTTTCTATCTGCACAAACATTACAAGCTTTAAAACAAATAGTATCTTCTAATGAAGATAAAATTTTAGTAGATTTAGCAAATCAATCTATAAAAAGTATTGAAAGTAGTAAATCTTTTTACTCTATACTTGAAACTGCATTCTTTGGACTCTCTCAAGGTTCTGTTTTACTTTTGGCAGCTATGGGATTGGCTATCACTTTTGGTGTTATGAAAGTTATCAATATGGCTCATGGTGAGATGATGATGATTGGAGCTTATACTACATTTACTTTACAACAAATTATGCCAAATTTTATAGAATATTCTATAATCATTGCTATTCCACTGGCCTTTTTAGTAAGTGCTATGGTTGGTATAATCATAGAAAGACTTGTAATACGACATCTTTATGGAAGACCTTTAGAGACACTACTAGCCACTTTTGGGATAAGTTTAATTTTACAACAAATTGTAAGAACAATATATTCTCCACTTAATCAAGAGGTAAAAACTCCATCTTGGATGAGTGGTGCTTGGGAGATCAATGGAGCGTTGTCTTTAACTTACAATAGACTTTATATTATTATCTTTTCTATTTTGGTTTTTATAACTGTTTTAGTTGTATTGAAAAAAACATCTTTAGGGTTAAAGGTACGAGCTGTCACTCAAAATAGAGAGATGGCACAAGCTATGGGGATAAAAACAGGATTCATAGATGCTATGACTTTTGGTATTGGTTCAGGTATTGCAGGGGTTGCAGGTGTAGCACTTTCTCAGCTTACGAATGTTGGACCAAATTTAGGACAAGCATATATAGTTGATAGTTTTATGGTTGTTGTTTTTGGTGGAGTTGGAAACTTATGGGGTACACTTATTGGTGCTTTTACCTTAGGAGAGATAAATAAATTTATCGAACCAACTGCGGGAGCTGTATTGGCAAAAGTATTGATACTTGTATTTATCATACTATTTATACAAAAAAGACCTAGAGGATTATTTCCTCAAAAAGGTCGAGATGCGGAGGATTAAACTATGAATGAAGTAAAAAGAAAACCTATCATTTTACAAATTATGGAAAATGATAAAGGTGGAAAGATAGTTTTATCTATATTAGCTGTAATTGTAGCGTATGTAGCAGTTGCAAACTTATTATTACCACAAGATTCAATGTTGTATATCTCAACATACACTGTGACACTTCTTGGAAAATATTTAGCTTTTGCTCTTTTAGCACTTGCTTTAGATTTAGTATGGGGATATATAGGAATTTTAAGTCTTGGTCATGGAGCTTTTTTTGCTCTTGGTGGCTATGGAATGGCTATGTATTTGATGCGTCAAATTGGAGATAGAGGGGTATATGGAAATCCTGAACTACCTGATTTTATGGTATTTATGAATTTAAAAGAGTTGCCTTGGTTCTGGTATGGGTTTGACAATCCTTTCTTTGCACTTTTTATGGTAGCACTAGTACCTGCATCTTTAGCTTTTGTATTTGGTTGGTTCGCTTTTAAAAGTAGGGTAACTGGTGTATACCTTTCTATCATTACTCAAGCTATGACTTATGCTTTGATGTTGGCTTTTTTTAGAAATGATATGGGATTTGGTGGAAACAATGGTTTGACAGATTTTAAAGATATTTTAGGGTTTGACTTAGCTTCTGATTCTACAAGAGTATCTCTTCTTATCATCTCTTTTTTAGCATTAGTTGGTGGATATTTAATATCAAGATATATTATAAACTCAAGGCTAGGAAGAGTGTGTATAGCTATAAGAGATGGGGAGAGTAGAGTTCGATTTTTAGGATATAGAGTTGAGCAATATAAACTTTTTATTTTTGTAGTATCTGCAATACTTGCAGGGATTGCAGGGGCATTGTATGTACCGCAGGTTGGGATTATTAATCCTGGTGTATTTAGTCCATTGTTTTCTATTGAATTAGTTATTTGGGTAGCTATTGGTGGGCGTGGAACTTTATATGGTGCAATTATTGGAGCATTTGTAGTAAATTATGCAAGTACATATTTTACAAGTGCATTACCTGAAGTTTGGTTATATGCACTTGGTGGATTATTTGTTATTGTAACACTATTTTTACCACAAGGTATTGTTGGGCTTATTTCTAAAATTCAATTCAAAGGGGCTAAATAATGTTAGTATTAGACCATGAAAATAGTCACAATATAGGTGAGCTAAAACAGGGTGACAGAATCCTTTTAGTTGATGGTGTTACAGTTAGTTTTGATGGGTTCAAAGCTTTAAATAATTTGAGTTTTTCTATAAATTATGGGGAACTTAGATGTATCATTGGAGCAAATGGAGCAGGAAAATCAACTATGATGGATGTGGTAACCGGAAAAACTACACCAGATGAGGGGAGTGTGATATTTGGAAATGCTGTAAATCTTTTAGAGATGGATGAGCCAAGTATCGCTCAAATAGGAATAGGGAGAAAGTTTCAAAAGCCTACAGTCTTTGGTGGGCATACAGTATTTGAAAATCTAGAATTAGCTATGAAAGATGATAAAAGATTTTTTAAAACTCTTTTTGCCAAAATGAGTGGAGAACAAAAAAGTAAAATTGAACAAACTATGGAACTTATCGGTTTACAAGAGTTATATCATAGAGAAGCTAGCATTTTATCACATGGTCAAAAACAATGGTTAGAGATAGGGATGCTTCTTATGCAAGATCCAAAACTACTTCTTGTGGATGAACCAGTTGCTGGTATGACACCACAAGAGGTGGAAAAAACAGGAGAGATCTTAACTTCATTGGCAAATACACATAGTGTGGTTGTCGTTGAACATGATATGGAGTTTATACGAAGTATAGCTTCAAAAGTGACTGTTTTACATGAGGGTTCGGTTTTAGCAGAGGGTTCTATGAAACAAATACAAGAGAATGAAAAAGTACGAAAAGTATATTTAGGAGAGTAGGTATGATAAAGATAAATAAATTAAACCAATATTATGGTCAAAGTCATACTCTATGGGATTTAGATTTAGAGATAAAAACAGGACGATGTACCTGTCTTATGGGAAGAAATGGTGTTGGGAAAACAACACTCTCTAAAGCTATTATGGGATTGATTCCTATAAAAGATGGTGAGATACTTTATGAGGGGCAAGATATCAGTAAGTTAAGTAGCGATAAAAGAGCCTCTTTAGCTATAGGGTATGTTCCACAAGGAAGAGAGATATTTCCTCAATTAACTGTAAAAGAAAATTTAGAGATTGGACTTCTTGGAAATCGGAATGGACTTAGAGAAGTACCTGAAAAAATATATGAACTTTTTCCTGTATTAAAAGAGATGTTAAAAAGAAAAGGGGGAGATTTAAGTGGTGGACAACAGCAACAATTAGCAATAGCTAGAGCTTTATGTATTGAACCAAAATTATTAATACTTGATGAGCCAAGTGAGGGGATTCAACCAAATATTGTACAACAAATTGGAAATGTAATAGATTATTTAACAAAAGAGGAGAAAATAACTGTTATACTTGTAGAACAAAAACTTCCATTTGCTAGACGGCATGGGGATGATTTTTTTATTCTTGATAGAGGTGCAGTCGTTGCTTCTGGAGAGATAGAAGATTTAAATGAGACAATTGTAAATAAATATATGTCAGTATAAAGGGTAATGTGTGAGTATAACTGTAGCTTTTGATAACAATCAATTTTCGCTAGATTTACTACAGTTACCTACTAGATATTATTATTTTAATGATTATCAAAACTATATTAAGCTTTTAAGTATTGGTGAGGGTATTTTTCCAAAAGATAGAATTAAAACTAAAATAACTCTCAATAATTCAGATACTGTTTTTACAACAGAATCTGCAACAAAAGTATATCCATCAAAAAAAGAATATGGAATCAATAGTATCTCTATAACTTTAAAAAACAGTAATTTAGAGTTTATAAATGATGAGCTTATTTTATATAAAGATGCAAAGTTTTTACAACTTCTAAAAATAAAAGCAGATGAAAAATCTACTTTTTTTTATGGAGATATTTTAAGTGACGGAAGAAGTAATGAAAACTTTGATTTTGATACTATGAGTGCTAAAAATAGTTTTTATTGTGAAGATGATTTGGAATATTTAGAGAAGTATCAAGTTGGAGGTTCTTTTTTAAAAAATTATATAGTTGAGACAAAAAGTACAAATGATATTTTTGCCAAAATATATATAAAAACTCATAATAACGAACAGTTTTTAAATAGTTTAGTAGAAAATAAAAATCAAAGTTTCAGTTTCACCTCAAATAAGAAAATGGTAATAGGTGTAATAAGTAGTGACAATATGGCAAGTCTAAAAAAAATAGTTTTAAATATTTGGTCACTTTATAGAAAAGATTTTGGGAAAAAAGAATTTAATTTAGGGAAACAATAAGGAGGAATATATGTTTTTAACAAATCGTGAGCAAGAAAAATTGATGATATATACAGCTAGTAAACTAGCACTTGAACGAAAAGAGAGAGGATTGAAGCTAAATTATCCAGAAGCTGTTGCAGTGATAAGTAGTTTTATACTTGAAGGTGCTAGAGATGGAAAAAGCGTAGCCCAACTTATGGTAGAAGCTACAAAAGTTTTAAGTGCTGATGATGTTCTTGATGGTATTGCTTCTATGATGTATATGGTACAAACAGAAGCTACCTTTGATGATGGTACAAAGTTAGTAACAGTACATAACCCAATTCCAACTTCAAAAGATACCATAATAGCAGGAGAGTATCTTATAGATGATGGAGATATAGAGTTAAACGCAGGATATGAAACAACTACTTTTGAAGTAAAAAATGATGGGGATAGACCTATTCAAGTGGGGTCACATTACCATTTTTTTGAGGTAAACAAAGAGTTAAGGTTTGATAGAAGTTTAGCATATGGAAAACGACTGAATATCCCAAGTGGTACATCTGTAAGGTTTGAACCTGGTTCATCTAAAGAGATTAGTGTAGTAGCTTTTAGTGGAAAACGATATATCAGTGGATTTAATGGTTTGGTTGAAGGATATTTAGATGATGCAACAACAAAACAAAAAGCAATGAAAAATCTTGAAAAGTTTTTGGAGGTATAAAATGGCAACTATAGAAAAGAAAAAATATGCTTCAATGTATGGACCAACAACTGGTGATAGATTTAGACTTGCAGATACTAGTTTAATAGCTTCTATTGAAAAAGATTATACAATCTATGGAGAAGAGAGTAAGTTTGGTGGTGGTAAGACAGTCAGAGATGGGATGAGTCAGTCTCCAACAGCTGGGGCTGAAGTGTGTGATTTGATTATTACAAATGCTATTATTATAGATTATACAGGGATTATCAAAGCTGATATTGGTATCAAAGATGGTGTTATCAAAGCAATTGGAAAAAGTGGAAATCCAAATAATTGTGATGGTATCACTAAAGGACTTGAAATTGGTGCAAATACAGAAATACTTAGTGCAGAGGGAAAAATTATTACTGCTGGTGGAATAGATAGCCATATTCACTTTATCTCTCCTGGACAAATTGATGAAGCCTTAGCATCGGGAGTAACTACTATGATAGGTGGTGGAACTGGACCAAATACAGGGACAAATGCAACTACTTGTACACCTGGAGCTTGGAATATCCACAAAATGATAGAATCAGTAAATGACCTACCACTAAACTTTGGATTTATGGGGAAAGGGAATAGTAGTAGTTATGATGCACTTGCAGAGCAAATAAAAGCAGGAGCTATGGGTCTAAAACTTCATGAAGATTGGGGAACTACACCAAAAGCTATAGATACTTGTCTAAAAGTTGCAGATGATTTTGATGTACAAGTAGCAATCCATACAGATACTTTAAATGAATCAGGTTTTGTAGATAATACAGTGGACGCTTTTGCTGGACGAACAATACATACCTTTCATAGTGAAGGTGCTGGTGGTGGACATGCTCCTGATATTATGAAAGTGGCTGGTTTAGAAAATATTTTACCATCCTCAACAAATCCAACTTTACCATATACAAAAAATACAATTGAAGAGCATCTTGATATGTTGATGGTTTGTCATCATTTAAGTCCAAAAATTCCAGAAGATGTAAGCTTCGCTGAATCAAGAATTAGAGGAAAAACTATAGCAGCTGAAGATATACTTCATGACTTAGGCGCTATCTCTATGACAAGTAGTGATTCTCAAGCTATGGGAAGAGTAGGAGAAGTGATAATACGAACTTGGCAAGTTGCCCATAGTATGAAAATACAACGAGGAAGCTTAGAGAGTGATACGAAACGAGATGATAATAATCGTATTAAAAGATATATAGCAAAATACACTATAAATCCAGCTATTGCTTGTGGAATAGATGAACATGTAGGAAGTGTAGAAGTTGGGAAAATGGCTGATCTTGTACTTTGGAACAGAGCATTTTTTGGAGTAAAACCAGAAATTGTACTCAAAGGTGGTTTTATAGCTTTAAGTATGATGGGTGACTCAAATGCTTCTATACCAACACCAGAGCCTAATATGTACCGACCTATGTTTGGAAGTCTTGGAAAAGCAAGTAGTAAGACAAGTGCAATATTTGTTTCAAAAGCTGTGGATAAAAAAACTCTTGATACAGATAAAAAAATATTGGAAGTGAAAAATACAAGAGCTATCACAAAAAGAGATATGAAACTTAATGATTTTGTAGGAGATATTGAGGTAAATCCTGAAACCTATGATGTAACGGTAAATGGAGAGTTGATAGAGTCAAACTATATGACTGAACTGCCTATGGCAAAAAGATATTTTTTATTTTAAGGATAATGTGTGATAAAAAAAGTAATAGAGATAAAAAAAGATTGTGATGTGAATGACACAGTAGAGCTTAGTTGGTTTGATATGCAAAAACCAAATTTAAGTGCAGTTACAAAAGATGGTATTGAGTTTATGATAAAAGTGAAGTTTACTCACCTACATGAAAATGATGTTCTAGTTTGTGAAGATGGTTATGCTATACAAGTAAAAAGATGTGAAGATGAGGTGTATGAATTAGAATTTAAAGAGCCTTTATCTTTTGCAAAAACTGCTTACGAGATAGGAAATCGTCATCAACCTGTTTGTATAGAGGAGTATAAGATAACAGTACTTGATGATATATCTTTAAGTGATATTATTGACTCTTGTAAAAAAGATGATTCAATAGAGGTAAATAAAACACAAGGGTACTTTAAACCAAATGGTAAAGCACACCATAGCCACTAAATCTCTTAGTAGATTTATACAAATATTTGATGGTAGTTTTCCTTCGGGGGCTTTTGTACACTCCTTTGGACTGGAACCTCATATTGTATTAGAAAAAGTAACTTCCATAAAGGAGTTAAAACAATATTTACTCAATCTTATAAATCATCAGTATATAGGATTGGATTTTGTTTTGGTAGATAAAGTGTATAGGTATTTAGAAAACAATAAACTCAATTTAGTGATAAAAGAGGATAAAAAATACTCAACAATGCTTTCCTATGAGTTTGCAAAAGCTTCAAGTGATTTGGGAGAGAATTATCTTAAACAGATAAATTTTGATATACAAAAAGAGATAGTAAAAAACTATTTCAAGGCTGTAAAAGAGGGTGTAGCAAAGGGAAATGAACTTGTAGTTTTAGCCTCTTATGCTTTTGAGTTAGATGTTGATGTAGATACTTTTTTGGCTCTTTGGTGTAAAAAAAATATAATAAACATTGCAATGGCAAGTTTGAAAATATCAAGGATAAAACCATCTGATATACAACAAATGCTATTTGAATTTGATGATGAGTTAGAAAATTTGATACAAAAAAGAGAGAAAGAAGTAAATAGTTTTAATCCTTTGTTTGAAGAGGTTATTTATCAACATAAGAACTTAGAACCAAAACTATTTGTTAGTTAAAAGGAAAAGAAAAAAATGAGTATAAAAATAGGAATAGCAGGACCAGTTGGAAGTGGAAAAACTTCTATAATAGAGCAACTTACAAATTGTCTTAAAGATAAATATAGTTTAGGAATCGTAACAAATGACATCTATACAACAGAAGATGCCAACTATCTCAAATCACATCTTAGTATAGAAGATGAGCGAATTATCGGTGTTGAAACAGGTGGTTGTCCACATACTGCAATTAGAGATGATATATCAGCAAATCAAAAAGCAGTAGAAGAGTTGGAGTCAAAATTTGCCCCTGATATAATCTTTGTAGAAAGTGGTGGGGATAATTTGAGTGCTACTTTTTCTTATGAGTTAATAGATTATTATATGTATGTGATAGATGTGGCACAAGGTGCTGATATACCTAGAAAAAAAGGTGCTGGACTTTTGTTTAGCGATTTGTTAGTAGTAAATAAAACAGACCTAGCACCGTATGTGGAGATTGATTTAGAGAGTATGGAAAATGATGTAAAAGAAAACAGAAAAAACAAACCATATCTTTTCCTATCAAAAAAAGATACCAGTATTGAAAAACTAGTATCTTGGATAGAAGTGTTACTTTAAACTATCTATATCTTTTATAATCTTTTGAATATCAGTAGAGTAACTAAAACAGCTACTTAATTTACAAGCAAGATAGTCATCTGACTCATACTCTTTTTTATATACAAAAGGGTAGGTGAAATCTTCTTGTGAAAATTTTTCAAGATTTTGTTTATTTGATTTTATAAATACAGGTTCAAGATTATAATAAATTGAAGCTAGCGTTGCGTTTGGAAAATATGATGGATATTTGTTGATATAGTCTACATAGTATTGCATTGACTTTTTAACTATCTCAAAAGTTTTGTAATCACCTTCTGCGGTTGCATATAGAATTAAATTTGAAAAGTGTACTCCTAAAGCACTTGCATAGCCACTTTCTTCAATATCTGCATATGTTTCAAAGCCATCATTTGCCTCAATCCATCTGCCATCTTTATAAAATAGTTCAAGTGATTTTTTTATAAGTTCTTCATAAAGCGTCAAGTATTTTGTATCCAATGTAATTTGATATGCTTCAAAAAGTGTTGCGGTTAAGAAGCTATAGTCTTCTAGTATTGCTTTTTGTGTTGGAGTTTTCCCTTTTATAGTTTGGTGGTAAAGTACGCCATCTTTATACATTAGTTCTACTAAACTATCAAGTGAAGATAGAGAAATCTCTTGATAGTCTTTATCTATAGTTGAAGCTATTAGTTTTCCTTTGATATATAGTGCGTTCCAAGCTGTATTTATTTTATTATCGATAAATGGATACTCTTTAGTATCGCGGATTTGTTTTAAAAGAGTGATTACTTTTTCTAGGTTTTGTGGTTTAGTTATCCCTAGAATTTCTGGATTTGAATACTCCCCATCAAAGTTTCCATCTTCTACGATACCTAAATATTTAAGTGACTCAATCGCCTCTTGTTCCTCAATCCCATTTTTCTCTAAATACTCTAAACTTTCCATATAATCAAAGACAAAATAATATCCCTCTTCATTTTTTCCTTGGGCATTCTTACTATCAGCATTACTAGCACTTTTGTACACACCATCCTCTAAAAATCTAATATCTATTTGAGAAATTGTTTTATCAATAATCTCTTTAAACAAAGGTTCTTTTGTGATTTTATAAGCTAAGGTATATGCTTCTAGGGCTTCTGCATTAGTATATAACATCTTTTCAAAATGTGGTATTGTCCATTTTTGATCTACACTATATCGATAAAAAGCCCCCTCAATTTGATCAAATATCCCACCTTTTGCCATAGCTTTTAGAGAATCTATAGCCATAGTTAAAGCCTCTTTGTCATTATTGATTTGATAGAGTTTTAAAAGTAAAATCAGATTTGTAAACTGTGGAAACTTAGGATGTGTACCAAACCCTTTGTATTCTTTGTCATAACTACTTTGAAATTGGTTTACTATATTGTGAGATAGTTTATCATCAAAAGTTGCGTTTGACAAAGTTACATTCTCTTTACTATTTACAACCTCAAGTACTTGTTTCCCTTGCTCTTGTAGTTTGTCTTTATCATAACTAGCAATCTCTTGTAGCACTTCCATAAGTCCTCTTGAACCATACCCTGCATATTTTGGTACATAGGTTGCAGAAAAAAATGGCTCTTTGTCAGCTGTCATCACAATAGTAAGTGGCCAACCACCACCTCGATTGTTCATAACTCTATATACTTTTTGATAAAAGCCATCAATATGAGGAAACTGCTCCCTATCTATTTTAATAGAGATAAAATCCTTATTTAAAATCTTTGCCACCTCTTCATCTTCAAAAGACTCATGAGCCATCACATGACACCAGTGACAAGTGCTGTATCCTATAGAGAGAAATATAAGTTTGTTCTCTTCCTTTGCTTTTTGAAATGCTTCATCTCCCCAAGGGTACCAATTCACTGGATTGTCCTTGTGTTGTAAAAGATAAGGGGAAGTTTCATTTTGTAGTTGATTTGCCATAATAGTTCCTAAAAAAATAGTTAATAATAGAAGAGCTTTTGTAAACATAGTAAACTCCTTTTGTTTAATAATAGCAATGAACTATTAAGCTATATTGAAAATTATGATTAAGTTTTTTGAATAATATTGGATTTATTTAAAATAAAAAAATGAATGACAAAAGAAATTTTGTTAGAACTTATGACAAAATATTTTTTGTCAAGAGATATTGATATATAGAAATGTTTTCATAGTTTTGATAAAATAAACAACTTATAGGTACAATATAAATCACAATTATAGATATAACAGGATTACTATATGCCACGAAGCTTTTTAAAACTATTTATTTTGATAGTTACTTTATATTCAAATATGTTTGCTATAACGCAAAAAGATAATACAAACTTCCAAAATGAAATCAACACTATTAAAATAGAACTTGAAAAAATAAAAGTGATACAGCAGTATAGTAATAAAGATGATAAATTAAACAAGATAGAGAATAGTATTAAAGTTTTAGAAGATAAGCTTACTAAGTCTATGGAAAAAGATTTATCCGTACAAGATAAAAGAATAAGTGACTTAAACTTGTACATCGCAATATATGGAGTTATTATCACTGTGTTACTTTTAATAGCTTCTTGGGGGAGTTACAAATTTTCATTAAATGAAACACATTTAATAATTAAGAAATGGCTTGATGAAAAAGCAGATAAGGAATTTCAGCCAAAGGTTGATGACTATTTAGAACAATTACAAAATAAAGGAAATAGTTTACTTGAAGAAATAAAACTTGAAGCAAGTAAGCAACATCAAGAACATAAAGATAAAAATAATAAAATCATTAAAGAGTTTGAAAGTAAAACGAGTCAGATGATTATAGAAGAAAAGGATAGAATAAATAAAGAATTTTTATTACAAGAAAAAGGGAAAGCCGAAGTAGATAGTGATGTAGAAAAATTAGGAAATGATGAAACAAAATATAAGTATAATAATTGGTATTCAAAATTTTTACAAAAGTATCTTCTTAATGAATTTGATAAAGCATTAGAATATATCAATAAAGCATTAATAATTGCAGAAAATGATAAAGAAAAATTAAAGGCATTATTGGCAAAAGGTTTGATATTTGGAGCTGTAGGTAATACTGATGAAGCACTAAAAGAATATAACAAAATAATTGATGAATTTGGTCAAAATAAAAATGAAGAAGTATTAGAGTTTGTTGGAAATGCTTTAATTAACAAAGCTATAACATTGGGAAGTTTGGGCAAAATTGAAGAAGAAATAAAAGAGTATGATAAAATAGTTGATAAATTTTGGCAAAGTGAAAATGAAACTTTACTTGAGTTTGCTGGAAATGCTTTAGGTAGTAAAGGTGTACGATTAGGAATAATGGGACAAAATGATGAAGAAATAATAGTATATAATAAAGTTATAGAGCGATTTAGTCACAGTACAAATGAAAAACTATTGGTTATTTTTGCAAAAGCTTTAGTTAATAAAGGTGTGAGACTAGGACAAATAGAAGGAAAAAGAGAAGAGGCTTTAGTTGAATATAATAGGGTAATAACTAGGTTTAGTGAAAGTAAAAATGAAAAGTTATTGG
The DNA here is from genome assembly GCA_963667095.1 of Arcobacteraceae bacterium. GTDB lineage: Bacteria > Campylobacterota > Campylobacteria > Campylobacterales > Arcobacteraceae > JAIOSF01. Next base: position 1,864,682 of record OY762960.1, read on the forward strand.
AACAAGTTGCAAAAGCTTTAGCAAATAAAGGTTTTGTATTAGGATTTTTATCTAAATATCAAGAATCAATTAGTGAATATGATAAAGTTATTAAAAAGTTTAGTGAAAGTAAAAATGAAAAAATATTAGAACAAGTTGCATATTCTTTAGCTAATAAAGGATTAAGATTAGCGGATTTAGGAAAAATAGAAGAATCAATTAGTGAATATGATAAAGTTATCAAAAAGTTTAGTAAAAGCAAGAATGAGAATATTACAAAAATATATGAAAGTGTCTTGTTGAATAAAATTGAAATTTTGCTTATTTCTAATCAAAATATAGAAGATGACTTAAAAATAGCTCAAAAATCATTTAATAATAATCAAAATAACATGATAAAGTATAAAATGTTAGAGATTTTATATAATGCACAATTGACAAATCAAGATACTCAGATAGAAGAATGGAAAGAGCAATATAAAAATATAGATTTAGGTAGTTGGAGATTTGATGAATTAGATGAATGGAATGATACTATGTCAGATATTGAAGTAAAAGAAAGAATAAAAAGATATATAGATATTTTTAAAACAAAAATAAAAAAATAGTATATTTTTTACTTTTATTTATCAAAAATAACTAACTTTTTCCCAAATGGTATTTTGTTTTTATTTTGAGACAATGCCCATATCACTTCATAAGCAGGTGGGATTCTTGGGAAAATTCCCTCCCCATCTGTAAAATATAAAAGCATAGAACTCATAGGGATATTTGCATCTATATATTCAAAAGTAGGGCGGTAGTCTGTACCACCTCCACCTTTGAGTGGAAAGTCCATCTCCTCTCCACCCATGAATGTATGGTGTGAGTGTACTTTTGCATCAGCTATAAGAAGCTCTATAGAAACAGCTGGGAAGTTTTGCATGATAGATTTAAACTCTCCTATAAATGCTCCTAAAATATCCTCTCGTATTGACCCAGAGGTATCAATAGCAATTATAAGGCTTAGTGTATCACTTGTTAAACTTGGTAGTGCAACACCTCTATAGATATGTTTTTTGTTTGGTGGCATAAAGGCGTAGTTGTTTCTCATGTGGCGATTGATGGCGTTGTAGAGTTCAAATTTCCAGTCGATATCATTTGCTTTTATTTTTTTTGCAAATCTTTCAAGTCCAAGAGGAGTGGAGCTGTTTTTATTTCCAACCTCTTTTGCTAGTGATGCTGCGTAGTCCCACTCATCTTCCTCTTTCTCCTCCATCTTTTCAAAGTTCTTGAAAATTGAGCTATCGCCACCTTTTTCTTTCACAAAGTTTGCTAGGTTTTGAGCATCATCATAACTACTTGTCCCATTTTGTTCAGCAAATTCAACTTTTAATATCTCATAAATCTCTTCTGAGTACATATTTTTATACTCTTTGTTATAGTTTGCACCTTTTGGAATTTTGAGTTTATTTTTAGCTAACATATTGTTTATAGCATAGTCAGTTGCCAGTTGCCACAATACACCTTTACGGTTGAGCTTTCTTTGATTGTGCGCTAAGATATGGTGCATAACACAATTTGTAAGGATAAAAAATAGTTCATCCATATGTAAAGATTCTATATAAGCGGGATTGTAGATAAATCTTTTACCATTACTAGCAAAATAATCAATAGCGGAATTTTCCTCATGCTTTAATCTTGAAGCTAACATCCCAAAGTAGGGGTGTTTTGAAGTGAGCTGACTTTTTGCTTTAGTTAGTAGTGTTGAAGCATCCATTAGTGAAGAAGGTTATTAAACTTTCTAGCCCATAGTGGCCAACTTTTGATATAATCAAGTGCTATATCACGGCTTCGTAAATCTTGCACTATCATCACTGCAAATTCCCCTGGAAGATTGAGAGTATATCTTAACAGATTGTCTAGTTCAGCTGCTCTTGTTTCTTCATCTATTTTCATAGTAAGGGAAGTACAAAGTATATGTAAAGCTGAAGTCTCATTTGGTACATCGGTACAGCTTCCATCTAAGATTTTATCAATATCAGGTAGGTTTGAAGCAACACTTTTAAATCCAAGAAATGATGCAGCTAACTCTTGACCAATAGCACCACTTACCATATCAAGGAGAAGGTCATCATCAGGAACTGAAGCTAATATCTCATTTACATATTCCCAAGTTCTAGGAGTTGCAAATGCTTTTGAGTCATTTTGAGTATTGAATGCAAAAAGGGCATCAGGTCTATATGAAGTAAAAGCTATAATAGTAGGGTCTATATCAGTAGTTTTTGCCCAAGCTTGCCAAACCTCTAAATCAACCTCCATATCAAGGTGAACAAATCTATTTGCAAGTGGAGAAGCCATACGAAATACAACACCTCTATCGCTTTCACGATTTCCAGCAGCCACGATTGCCCAACCATCAGGGAGTGTATATTCACCTATTTTTCTATCAAGAATGAGCTGATAAGCACTTGCTTGTACCATAGGAGCAGCAGTATTTAACTCATCTAAAAATAAAATTCCCTCTTTAACACTACCATCAGGTAAAAAGGAAGCTTTCGCCCAAACTGCACTATTATCTTTACTATCAAAAAATGGAATACCTCTTAAATCTGTAGGGTCTAGTAGTGAAAGTCGTAAATCTATAAAACCTATCTCTCTATCTTTTGCAATTTGCGATACGATTGAAGACTTTCCAATCCCCGGAGGTCCCCATAAAAATACTGGTACTTTTCTTTTTGTTAAGTGGTCTATTGATCTTTTTGCACGACTTGGATTCATATATGCTTCTCCTTGAGTTTGTAAAGCTTATGCAAGAAGTATGCCTAAGTGTTATTTCTGTTTTGTTATAATCAAATAAAAGGAGATAGTAGATTGAAAACAATAAGTATACTAGGAAGTGGTTGGTTAGGTTTGCCTCTTGCTCTTGAATTATCAAAACAATACTATATAAAACTCTCCACAAGAAGTCTTGATAAGTTACAAGATTTAGAAACACAAAACATCACACCCTATCTTGTGGATATAGATAATCTTTTTCAAACTATTGAGGAGTTTTTAGAAGCGGATATTTTGATTATCAATATACCTTCTAAAAATATTGAATCTTTTAAAAACCTAGCTCAATATATAGAAAAATCACAAATAAAAAAGTTGATTTTTATAAGTTCAACAAGTGTATGTAGAGATGATAAAAGTCCTTTGTTAAGCATAGAAAAAATATTTCAAGATATGGATAAAAAAACCACTATTTTACGCTTTGGTGGACTTATTGGATATGGAAGAAACCCAGCAAACTTTTTTAAAAATAATAAAATAGTGCCAAATCCTCAAACACCTGTAAATATGATACATAGAGATGATTGTATCGGTATCATAAAAGAGATTTTAAAACAAGATGTTTTTGATGAAGTGTTTAATTGCTGTAGTCCTACACACCCTACAAAAAAAGAGTTTTATACTCACTGTGCTATATCGTCTAGTTTGCCTGTTCCAAGCTTTGATACAGTAAAAAACAAAGAGCAATACACTATAATCCCTGTTGAGAAACTACTAAATAAATTAAATTATGAATTCATTCATCCAGATTTGATGAAAATAAAACTATAAAAGAGTAAAAATGAAAGTAAAATATATAAAAAAATTGATGATATCAGGTATCAGTGTAACTACAAATAACACAAATGAGCTGAGTGAAGAGACACAAAAGATAGCACCACTTTGGGAGCAATATGACAAAGAAAACATCTATACAAAAACATTCAATAAAGCAAATGATTCTAGTTTTTATGGAGTGTACTCTAATTATACATCTGACTTAAATGGAGACTATGATGTAACGGTTGGAGTTGAAGTAACAAAGCCAAAAAATGCAATAGTGATAGAAGATGAAAGATACTTAGTATTTACAAAACAAGGGGAGCTACCAGATGTTGCTTTTGAATTGTGGGAAGAGATATGGGACTATTTTGCAAACAATAGTGAGTATGAGAGAAAATATACTGTTGATTTTGAAAAGTACTCAAAAGAGGATGAGATAGAGATTTACATCTCAATCAAATAAAAAGCTTTCATAAGGAGTTGAGTTAAGATGTCTGAAGAGATAACAGACCATGCAGATATTTTTGCAGAAGTTTTTACAGACCTAAAACTACATGGACAAAAGATAAAATATGCAGAGTTTGAAGAGTGTACTTTTAACTCATGTGATTTTAGTCAAACTACATTTTTAGCTTGTAGATTTATAGATTGTCATTTTCATAATTGCAACTTAAGTGTTGTGAAATTAACCGATACAAAGCTTGGAAATGTTGAGTTTATCTTATCTAAACTTATAGGTATTGATTGGACAATGTGTGATTGGAAAAGTTTATTGAGTGATAAAAGATTAAGTTTTTATGAGTCTATTTTAGATGGAAGTAATTTTTATGGATTAAATATAGATAGAATTATTTTAAAAGAATCTCAAGTTAAAGATGTAGATTTTCGAGAATGTTCTATGAAAAATGGTCATTTTAATGGAAGTGATTTTCATAGGTCTGTATTTGAAAATACACATCTTGAATATAGTAATTTTACTGATGCTAAAAATATATCTATGAGTATTTGTTCAAATTATTTTAAAGAGACAACTATGGCTCATTTTGAAGCCCTGAATTTGCTTGAATCACAAGGGATAATCTTAAATTAAAATAGAAAATAACTTTTCTATGGAATAGATAATGTAGTGCTTATAACATAAAATCTATAAGGAGATACTATGCAATATCATGTAGTAGTAGAAAAATTGTGTGCTTGTGCAAAAAGAAAAGATATGCCTCAAATCAAAACATTTGAAGATAAAGACAGTGCTTTTAAAGTAGCACGAGCTTGGGCGCAAGAGTTAAATAATACTTTTTGCGGTGAACATGAATTTAATGTAGTTGAAGTAGATGACAATTATGTTATTTCTGTGAGTTAATAGCATATAAAAAAGCCTTTTCCTTAGGCTTTTATTTATTTTCATCTTTTTTATTTGTAATCAATTAATTAAGCAATTTTATCTAAAACAGCTTTCTCTTCTATAGTGAAACATTTATGTGGATATTCTATTTCTCTATTTTGAAATGAAAGTATTGATTTATTGAGAATCACACCAGAGTCAATATTGATTGCTTGACGAATAGTTTCATTAGTTCTCCAGGTTTCACGACCAGCTAATACAATTGGTAAATATACAATTAAAGCAGCAGAGATAGAACGAGTAGCACTTTCCCAAAGATAACTAGGTGTATGATCAACAGCATAATAATCTATTGTGTCATATTTAAACATAGGTTTTTTAAATGTTGTGGGTTTAGCAAAAAAGAATCCCATCCCCTCATCACAACTAATATCTATAATGAGGCTATTAGGCTTAAGAGATGAACTCTCCTCTTCAAGAACAAAATTCGTAGGATTTGCAGTATCTTGAAAAACTCCATTTACAATAATATCCACTTCATTTATAAGTTCTGATAATGGGCGAATAGTACCATCATGTTCTATAACGACCATTCTTGCTTCATCATCTTTACCCTCTTGAACTCTTACATAATGACAATCAAGTATCTCTTCACGAACCTCATGGTCTGGTCTTTGTATACAAATAGTGATATCTCTAAAACCATGTGCTTTGAGGGCATAAATAGCCCCACGGCTTACTGCACCAAAACCAAAAATAATTATTTTTCTTTGGTTTCCATAATGTCCATCTATACCTTTTAGTTGTAAGGCATGTATAACTGCACAGTATCCTGCCATCTCATTATTTTTATAAAAAGTATGTCTCCCAATCTGCCCCTCTGGTGACCAAATAAACATATCTTCAAAAGCGATAAGTGTTTGTTTTCTTTTTATGGCTATATCTGTTATTTCTTGTTGTTGTACACAATGCACATATCCCCAAAGTATACCACCCTCTTTAAGTTCTTCTAAATCAGCCAATATAGGCTTATTAATTATTACTGTACCAAGATTTGCTAAAAGATTATGACGAGTATCAATCCCACCACTTAAAGCTGCAATTTCAGTATCAGAAATACCAAATGGTGCACCATATCCCTCTTCAAATATTAATTGTTTTCTTAAAAGTTCTGGAATACGCTCTAAATGTTCTGGATGAATGGGGAGTCTCCTTTCATCTGTTTTTTTTGAAGTTCCAATAACTCCTACTTTTAGTTTGTTCATTTGTTAATTTCCTTTTATAAAAATTCAATAAGTATGACTGTGTGGACGAAGGGTCGAGTTTCGAAGATTTGTCTGTTTATTTATATTTGCTCTGTTTCAGATGTTGAAGAGTTTTTAATTCTGTACAAATTACGGGGTATTAGACCTAAGAAGCGAGTGTTGTAGTCGTTGCAATACGCGTTTATATATACAGTGTATCTGAATTGAGCTATTAAAGCAAATTTTTTTACTGAGGGTAGATTTTGTTATCTTAAAGCTTATGATGAATATATACATATTGGTTGGTCTCGAGGTATAAATATAGATGATAAGTATCACATATAATTGTCCTAGTTGTGAGGTTGATAATAAAGATAGTTTGTTTGAAGGGTTAAGTGTAGATTAGGTTAACTTTATAGTAGATAAAACTTTCTAATTTTTGGGCTAGAACAATTACAAATATATTCTGTACATGATGTATTTAAAGGTGAATTAAATATAGAAAATGAGTTACAAAAATTTGAGAATATTTTAAAGAAGAATTTTTTGTAACCTATATTAAAAATAAGAGATAAAGTCCTTTTTATGAGCAGATATTTGTCTCACACTTATTTTCATCTGTAATCTTACCATGTGTTGAGGTGTATGAAATTCCCCATTTGTACATAGCTTCCAGTACAGGTTCGAGTTCTTTTCCAATGGTTGTTAGTGAATAAACAACTTTGGGAGGTACTTCTGGGAAAACTTCTCTATGGATAATATTTTTTTCTTCAAGCTCTTTGAGTTTTACAGTCAAAGTTTTTTGAGTAATCTCACTTATTATCTCATGTAACTCTTTAAATCTTTTATCACCATCTAACAGATGCCATATAATTGCTAATTTCCACCTGTCATTAAATACATCAAGTGTAACCGAGACAGAACATTTATACTCTTTATCGTTTATATAATACATAACTAAATCCTTTAAAACTTAATTGTACCATAAAGATAATAAAACTTCATTACTTACCTAAAGTAAAGTAAGGGAGAATTAAGTTAATAAGAATTATAATTTCACATATAAGGAGTCAATTATGAAAAATGTTTTAATTATTAACGGACATCAGTATTATGAAAATATAGCAGAAGGAAAATTAACTCAACACTATATTGATAAAGCGAATGAGTACTTAACATCAAAAGGTTTTGAGGTAAAAAATACCGTAATTGATAAAGGATATGATATAGAAGAGGAAGTTGAAAAATTTGCTTGGGCAGATACTATTTTATTTCAATATCCTGTTTATTGGATGACTGTACCTTGGATAACAAAAAAGTATATTGACGAGGTGTTTTCAAGTGGAGTTGGAACTGTAACTTATCAAAGTGATGGAAGAAGTCGAGATGATGCTAGCAAAAAATATGGTAGCGGTGGTTTGATGACGAAGAAGCAATATATGTTAAGTCTTACATACAACTGTCCAACAAGCGAATTTAATAACAAAGACGGTTTCTTTGAAGGTTTGAGTGTAGATGAAGCAAACTTTGCAGTACATAAAACTTTTCAATTTTGTGGTGCAAAACAGTTAGAAACATATTCTGTACATGATATATTTAAAGGTGATTTAGATTTAAATGCAGAGTTAGAAAAGTTTGAACAAACATTAAAAAAGAATTTTTTATAATTTAGCAATTTTTGGATTGTCATTAATTGAAATTATTGATATTATCCTAAAAAACAAAGGATATGTGTGGAAAAAAGTGAAACCTCCTATAAATATTATATAGGTATGACAATAGCTATGATACTTTGGGGTATCGCTTGGACTTCTGGTAAAGTAGCAGCTGAGCATGCAAATGCACCCGTGGCTGCTTTTTGGCGTTATGCTACCTCTCTTATTACTATTATCCCTGTAATACTCTATTTAAAAGTATCATTGAAAACAAATAGAAGAGGCTATTTTTATATGCTTTTAGGGGGATTGTTTACAGCATTGTTTAATTATCTCTTTTTTAAAGGATTATCTCATGGAGAAGCTGGATATGGTGGTACATTAGTAACAGCCGTTGCTCCAATTATGACCTATTTTTTATCTGTCATTATTTTTAAAACTCCTATAACATCTCGACAAGTTTTTGCTTTATTTATAGGAATTATTGGAGCTATTGTTTTACTTCGTATACCATTTGATGGTTTGAGTTTTTTAAATGCAGATAGTTTATACTTTTTTGAGTGTGCGATTGTTTGGGCAATAGTGACGATTATTTCTCAAAAAGCATCTTCCTATGTCTCTCCACTGTTTTACACAATGGTTGTTTTTGCAATTGCGAGTATTATAAATATGTTCTTTGCTTTGCCATATCATCCTTTTGCATTTTTAAGTTATGATTGGCTTTTTTGGTCAAATATAATTTTTGTAGGTATATTACCAGGTACTTTTGCTACAACACTATTCTTTTTATCAGCTGGTAAAATTGGGGCACATAGAACTGCTGTATTTATGTTTATAGTCCCCATTGGAGCTATAGGTTCTAGCTTAATAGTATATAATGAGATTATTGTGCTTTCAACAATTATTGGATGTTTATTTGCTTTTGTGGCGGTTGTGTTGTTTAATAGGAAAAAGAAGATTCTTTTATAAATTAGCAATTTTTGGATTGTATTAAAATTCTAATTCTGTTAAACTTTTAAAAAATCTAAGGAGCTTGGATATGAATGCTTGTTTAGAAACTCAAAATAATAATTACAAGCAGATTGAAAAAGCTATTAAATATATAGATGAAAATTTTAAAGAACAACCCTCTATAGATGAGATTGCACAAAATATTGGTATGAGTAAGTATCATTTTATACGAGTTTTTAAAGAATATGTAGGTGTGACTCCAAAGCAGTTTTTACATTCAGTAACTTTAAATTATGCAAAAGAACATATTAAAGAATCAAAATCTATTCTTGATAGTAGTCTTGATATGGGACTTTCAAGTACAAGCCGACTCCATGAACTTTTTGTAAATCTAATAGGGGTAACTCCAAAAGAGTATAAAGAAAAAGGGAAAAATGTAACTATAACTTATGGATATGGAGATACCCTTTTTGGTGAGGCACTTATTGCTTTTACACTTAAGGGTATCTGTTATCTTGGATTTATAGATAAAAATAAAGAGGAAAATTTCACTAGATTTTATGAAATATGGGGTAATGCAAATCTCATACATGATAATGAAAAAGCAAAAGAGTGTATAGAAAATATTTTTATCAAAAACAAAAAATACAATCTTCTAGTAAAAGGGACAAATTTTCAAGTGAATGTTTGGAAAGCTCTTTTAAATCTTCCAAATGGTGTAGTTGGCACTTATCAAGATATAGCTAATTTTATTGACAAACCAAAAGCTGTAAGAGCAGTAGCAAGTGCTATAGGAAAAAATCATATAGGCTACCTTATCCCTTGTCATAGAGTTATTGCAAAAAGTGGTGCAATGAGTGGATACAGATGGGGAGTGCAGAGAAAGAAAATATTAATCGCATATGAATCTATAAAAGAGAGAGAAAATAATGAGAGTATAAGTATCCAAGGTTAGTGATATAGAGGATATTTTGAAACTTCATTATAAGTATCAAATCAATTCTATGAAAGAATTAATTTTATGCTAAAATAATTTTATGAAAAATAAATATGCAATGACAGCTTTTGAAAAAGATAGTAACTCTAGCTTAGCTGAACTTTTTTTGCAAGTGCGAGATTTTGTAAAGATATGTATAGGCAATAGAGTTAAAGAAAAATATAGAGAAAATATTACCTCTTATTTTTCTACTGAGGGTGGATTTTGTTATCTTAAAGCTTATGATGAATATATACATATTGGTTGGTTTCGAGGTATAAATATAGATGATAAATATCATCAACTCTTTGGAGATGGCAAAACAGTACGAGGGCAAAAAGTCTATAGTTTAGATAAAGCTACAAGAGATACTATAAGATACTATATTGAACAAACTTTGATATTTTTAATAGAACATAATGAATTAATGAAGATGAGGAAAAAGAAAATATGAATAGTTTAACATCGATGAACCTTTCAAGTGACCAATATGATGGTATAACAATAGATAGTACAACTATTCCAAAAAGTATAGAAGAGTTTGAAGAGGAACTTGTATATTTACTAAATCATTTAGAAGATAAAAAGTTACTTTGGGTAAAACTTTCTATTACTCAATCAAATATTATTCCGATTCTGACAAAGTTTGATTTTGTATTTCATCATTGTAATGAAAGAGATATAACACTTGTTAAAAGACTCACAGAAAATCCAGTAATACCAACAGCTACAAATCATACTTTAGGAGTAGGGGCTGTTGTAATAGATGAAGGTAAATTACTAGTCATCAAAGATAGGATTTGGCAAAAATATAAACTTCCTGGGGGACATATAGATGATAGGGAAAATATCTCTTGTGCTTTAAAAAGAGAAGTACATGAGGAAACAGGTGTCGAAGTAGAATTTGAATCAATTGTAAGTCTTGGGCACTTTTCTCCAGCTCAGTTTGGAGAGTCAAACTTGTATGTAGTATGTCGTGCAACTCCTTTAAGTAAAGAGATAAATATTATAGATATGCACGAGATTATGGAAGCTAAGTGGATGGAGGTAGAAGAATATTTGGCTTGTGAAGAGGTACATAGTTACAATAAAGCCATAGTAAAAAATGCACTTTTAAGTAGTGGATTTAAGATAGATACGAGAACTGATTTGATTACTAAAGAAAATGTAAGCTATGAGATATTTTTTTAAGATTATAAGTAATTTAAGATATTTAAATACTCGTTACTAAAGTAGAAAATGGAGATGTAGCTCTATACTGAGCTATCCCCAACTCTTTAGTCTTTTTTATTTTTTCCAAAAGTTTTGTATATATATTTTGCCATTTTATCTGGATCTACTATCATACCTTTGTTTTGTATAACTCCTAGATTATATTCCATGATATCATGTCCAGTTCCTGATGATTGATAACCATCATTATCAAGTTCGAAAATGTCTACAGACAATTCTTCTTGAGTTTTATCTATAAGAGAAGGTCCTTTTTTTAGAGGATTCCCCTCAGCAAATTTCCCATGACATTTTTGACACATTGCATTATATATTTCCTCCTGAGAATATTCTTGTGCTATTGCACTTATACTTAATCCACAAGTTACTAATGTTCCTACTAATAATTTATTTATTTTCATTTTAATTCCTTTTTTATATTTATACTATTATCTTCTATTTTTACCGTTACGATTACGGCTCCTCTAACTTCCCCACTTTTAAACCCGTATGCTTTGTCATAAGGATATTTGTCTTCAAAAAGTTTTTGAATTTTAGGATTTACTATACTTTTTTCACCATGGCATTTTTTACATGTTTTACTCGACATTGTTGCTGGAAAATAGACTTTATATGTATCATATCCCATTGCTTGTACAATCTCTTTAGGCATATATGCATCAGATCTTTCGATAAGATCAAATGCTTTTAAAATATTTACTTCATCTTTTTGAGGGTAAGCATTTGGATTTCTATTAAAAAAGCTTACTCTTTTTATAGATATATTATTTCCTAATTCTTTATTCATCTCCTTTATTTTGGAATAAGACTCAAGTGCACAAAACTTCGCAGCAGAGAGTGGTCCCTCCTGTCGATATTTTGTTTTTACAGTTGAACTTAATAGTTTATGAAGCTTATGAACAGCATGCTTCGCTTTTTGCAATGCTATCTCTTTGGGTATAATTACAGCATCATCTGCTAATAACATTATACATAAGCACAACAGTATTAAACTTTTTTTCATTTAACCTCCTTTTATAAGATTTGTACTAATCTAAATCAAATACCTTTGTACCAATATAGTAAAGTAATAAACAAAGTCCAAGTCCACCAAGAGATATCATTATCTCTGTACTTGATGGAAAATACTCTATCCAAGAAGGCACCAGTTGATATTCACTTGTTTTTAACATTTGCAAAGGTTTAAGCTGTGTATCATGGACAAGGTTATATCTCATAAAAAAGATTCCTACCATTCCACTCATCGATGCCCAAAACATTCCAACAACATTTTTCCCACCACTTTTTAATATAATAATCAATGGTATAACCATAGCTAAAATTACTTCTGCCCAAAATGTACCGCTTAATAAAATATGTTGTGCTACATCTGCTCGATTTGGCATACCACCATAGATATCTGTAAGCATTTTCCAAGTAACAAAAAAGATAAGAATAGAGATCAATAGTCCTTGAATTTTTGCTAAATTAGTAAGCATTTTCGTTGAATTTTCACTAAATTTAAGTTTATATCTAAATCCATACATAATAAATGCAAGGAAAATACCAGTGATAAAAGCTGTAAGAATGAAATATGTAGGATAAAAAACACCGTTTGATATAGTTCTAGCATTTAAAAATCCAAATACTCCACCTAGATTTGAATGTGCTGCTAGTCCTACAAGTAGGCCTGTTAGACCAAATATTTTTGCCATTTTCATATCATGTCTTAGTAAAAATACAAACTCTATAATCATAAAAGTCAAATAAAGTCCATACAATGTTCCCATCCACCAAATTGCACTTGTAAATCCTGGAGTTAAAATATTGTATATTATCATAGTTACTGGATGACCTATTTCAAATGCAATCACTGCAAACCCAGCTATAATTGTTACAATAGAACCAAAAATAGCTCTTTTTGAGATCTCTATATAATCTTTAAAACCAAAAACATCTCCCAATGAACCAACTATGCAAAGTCCTGTTGAACTAACAACAAAAAAAATATACACAGCTATCAAAAGACCCCATGGATGTTCTCTTGTAACATTGTAGGCATGATGTCCATCTACAAGATATATACCTACTCCTATTGCAAATAGTGCTAAAAATACCACAATAACTACCGCAAGCAGTAAGTTAAGAGGAGTTTTTTCAAAAGCTAAAATTTCCCGTAATGATACTCTATTGAAAGGTATTGTTGTAATAAACTCTTTAATACTCATAATGACCCCTTAAATTAGATAAAATAATTTCGGGTTTGTACCGAGATTAGATTTTAAAGTAAAATGTTCCCTATCTCTAAGCACTTGACTGATTTCACTATTTGGATCATCTAAGTCTCCAAATATTCTTACTTTTGTTGGACAGGTATTTTGACATGCGGTTGTCGTCTCTCCTCTTGCAATTCTTGTATCTGTACAAAATGTACACTTATCAACTGTATTAGTTCTATCATCAACATATCTCGCATCGTAAGGACAAGCATTCATACAGTAACTACATAAAATACATTTATCTGGATCAATTCTTACTTGGCCATTTTCATCATAGTATGTGGCATTTGTAGGACATACCTCCTGACATGGAGCATCATCACAGTGTTGACATTGACTTGGATAAAAAGTATTTGAAGCTATACTTAAATTAGGATATTCTCCCTCTATCTCTTTTACACCTACCCAGATTCTATGTTTATCTGCTCCAAGTAAGACACCATTTTCCTCTTTACAGGCTGTTTCACAGGCTTTACAGTTTATACATTTTTTATAATCTAAAGCCATTCCGTATCTTGCCATCGTTATACCTTTCTTATCTCTACATTTGTTTCATGCATTGCTGCAGCACCGTAAACTGGTTCCATTACATCTTCTATAACAGCATTGTCATTACCACCATTTTTATATGCCCATGTAAGTGCTGAACTTTCGTGTCCAAATCCGTGTATAAAAAAGAGATTATCAGGAGCTATTTTTTCTGTTGGATAAGCTTTTAGTGTTGTTTTACCTACTTTTGAACTCACTTCTATAGTATCACCAAAATTAATATTTTTTGATGCAGCAACGCGCTTATTTATCCAAATGTAGTTTTGATACATTAAATCTCTTAACATCGAATTATTTGCACTTCCTGTTTGAGTAAATTGAGCATGTCTTCCAGTCATAAGTCTAAACTTTCCTTTTGGTATTTTATAATCATACTCATCTTTCCAAATTGGCATTGGATCTATTCCTTTCTTTGCAAGGGTTTTTAGATTACACTCTATTTTTCCAGAATGAGTTAATGGTTTTCCCTCATTAATAGTATAATTTTTTTTATTGTTTGGATAATATTCAAACTCGTTAACAGAAATTTGCTTATAATACTTTTCCATATTTGGATAGTAAACACCAGTTTTTTTCAATTCTTCAGCTGCATTAGGATAGTCACTAACAGCATGTTCATTGAGTCTTTCTTGCGAGTGAATAAAAGGTATAGTTAAATCAAATTCTTGATAAATTTCTTCTTCACTTGACTCCTCAATGGCACTAATAACCTCTTCATCATATTTTTTTGTAATCTCAAAAAGAGGTTTAGATATTTTTTTTGTTAACCCTCTCATTATCTCTATTACAGGTTTGCTTTCATACATAGGTTTTATTACTTGATTTCTTTGTGCTATTGAAGGCTCTGCTCCCCCAAAAGTTTTTACTGGATCTGTTCTTTCTAAGTATGTACATTCTGGAAGAACTACATCAGCGTACATCACTGTATCACTAGGCATTGTATCAATACACACTATAAGTTCCATTTTTTTGAGCATCTGGGCTGTTTTTGCGGAATTTGGCATGTTCATCATAGGGTTATGCTTATAACAGAACATTCCTCTGACATTATAAGGATGTTTATCCTCTAGGAAATTATTTCTCCAACTTATCCATGAACCACCACCACTTACTACAGCACAATCATCGTATCCTGCTTCATTTACTTTTTTGTTTGTCTTTTTGACTACAGCTCTTGAAGCCGCATTTTCATACATAGGGAGAACCTCTTCATGACCTTTTATCTTTAATGTATCTCCAAATATTAGACCACCTTTACAATCTATTCCTCCACCAAGGGCTTGAAATATTGCAGTTGCCCGTCTAAGCTGGAAATCATTTTTAGCAAAAGTACTTCTTCTACCTGGATAATATATTGCCTCTGGTGCATTTTCCATAAACTCTCTTGCAATTTCATAAATATCTTTAGCATTAATGCCAGTGATTTTTTCTGCCCATTGAGGAGTATAATTATTCGCAAGAATCATCTCTTTGTACTCTTCAAAACCATTAAAGTTTTTATTGACATACTCTTTATTATAAAGTTCCTCTTTTATCGTTACATATGTAAGTGCTAGTACAAAAGCTAAATCTGTTCCTGGTTTTATTGCAAGCCATTTATCAGATTTTGCAGCAGTGTTTGTAAATCTTGGGTCTATACAGATAAGTTTTCCACTGTGTTTTTTTGACTTAATATTTTTGAAACCATCCATAGTATCAGGGGTAACAATAGCTTCTGCCCTATTAGCTCCTGCCATTATGATATATTTCGCATTTTCTAAATCTGATTGAGGGTATTTCCCAATAGTTACTCCATATCCAGAAGCTACTGTTTGCAAACATATTGAAGAATGATTTAGCCAATTTGCTGAACCAAATCCTTGAAAAAAAGTTTTAAATGTATGCTCTGCCATACCTTCCCCAGCACAAAACATAAAACTTGAACGGTTATCTTTCTCTTCATCAAGTATCTTTACTGTTTTCTCTTTAATATACTCAAAGGCTTCATCCCAAGTAACTCTTTTAAACTTTCCTTCCCCTTTTTCTCCTATTCTTATCATAGGGTACTTAAGTCTATCAGGATCATATAGTGCCTGAATACCAGCATTTCCTCTTGCACAAAGCATGTTTCTTGATTTTGGAAAATGTGGATTTGGATCAAGTTTTGTAACTACATTATCTTCTACTCTCGCTATTAAAGCACATTTATTTACACACATCTCACAAAGTGTTGCGACCTCTTTAGCCTTAGAAGTACTTGTTTTTGTAGTAAGTTTAATTTTGCCATCTTTTTCTTCTTTAGAAAAGAGGTTAGTTACAGCCATTCCTCCTACGACAGAAAGAGTGATACTTCCTTGAAGAAATTTTCTTCTGGAAATCTCTATATTCATTGGCTCTCCTTTTATTTTTAAAATTATTAATATTATAAAGAAGGTAAATTAATAATATAATTTTATTTTAAATATAATAAATATTAATTTTAATCTATTTAAATATTAATTCTATTAATCTTTTTTATAATAAATTTTAATATAAAATCATACATAAGCTAACCTTAACCGAAAATAAATAAAGTTCATAAAATAGCGATAAAATGGGCTTTTAAAAGGATATTATTTGTATTTTTTTATGATTACCTTAGGTCTTTTTTTAAGATACTATTGATAATTAAAGATAAATTTTTTAAAATTATATTAAATTTATAAACTATTTCTTTTTTATTATGATATTATGTTATTTAGTTTTTAGTTAAATTATTTATTGAAGTGTTTTTAGAAGATCATAACCCAGATACTAAAAGTATTAAAAGAAAATACTTAGTAAGGAGAGAATTTGAACCCATTTTTATATCAATACTCATGTTGTGGTAAAAATTTTTGCGCAAGATGTGAAGAGTTAGAACAATTAAACAAAATGATTATAAATAATTCTAATGTTGTTTTATACTCTAAAAGAAAAGTTGGAAAAACTTCTATAATAAAAGTGTTTTTTTCTGATAAAATTGATACAGATAAGTATCTTACTGTTTATATAGATTTATTTGATATTACTAATCCAATAGATTTTGCTAAGTTGTTATACAAGCAAATAGCTATAAGCATATCGTGTGACTATAAAACTATATTGAAAGAGTTAAAAGAACTTTTTAGTAGAGTAAATTTTACAGCAACGATGAAAGATGATGGAGAATTAGAATTTATACCAGTACTTTATTCTTACAATTTTGATGAGCTAATGTCAGATATATATAGAGGAATTGAAAAATTATCGCAGAATTATAACAAAAAAATTGTGATTGCATTTGATGAATTTCAGCAGATTACATTGATTAAAGATGTAAAAATTGATTTTATATTGAGTAAGCTGATACAGCAATATCCAGATATTAATTATATATTTACAGGTCTTAAAAGGCATCTTCTTACAGAACTCTTTTCTAAAAGAAAATCACCTCTTTATGATACAGTTAGTTTACTAGAATTAAAAGCAATTCCAATAGATACATTTTATAAATTTGTTAACGAAAAGTTTAATGGAAGACTTGATTATGTAAATTTTGAGTATATATATAATATGACAGATGGAGATTCTCGACTTATACAAGAGTTTTGTTATCATCTTTATGGTGAAGTTAATAATTCAAATCAAAAGTTTTCCCAAGAAGATATAGACAATGTATGTAAACTTCATCTTGAGAGTAAAAGTGGTTATTTTAGAATGCTCTTGGATCGATTAAGTTTACCTCAAAAAGTAGCTTTAAAAGCGGTAATCATTTGTGATGGTACAGAACTATATACAAAAGAAACTCTTTTTAAACTCCAAACAACTAAATCATCTCTTAATACTGCAATAAGAAATTTGTATAAAGATGAAATAATTGATAAAGAGGATAATAAGTATTATATTACAAATAGATGTTTTGAACTTTGGTGTAGAAAAAAGTTTGTCTAATAATTTAAGATAGAAAAATATTTATAAAAAATCATACCATTTTAGGTTTGTTACCACAAGAAAATATTACAATAAGAGTTATACTTATTATTTATTATTAATGCTATAGAGTTTTTAACTTGTAAATTTAATTTATAAATATATACGAAGGTCTAATATGAATTTTGATAAATATTTAGAAGATGATTTGATTTATGAAATTACCAATAAAGATGCGCAAAAACTTTCATATCTTAGTAATAGTTTATTAAAATATCTCTTTGATAAAGAGATTCCAGAGTGGTTTCAAGACTCTTTTTGTACAGTAGAGTTTGAGAAACGAATCCAAAGCCAAGATTACAAACACTTTGGATATGTGATAGACAATAAAATAGTTGGATTTATTGCTATAAAAGAGGATAATCATATTTTTCATCTTTTTGTAGATGAAAAATACCATCAACAACATATAGCAAAAGAGCTATGGGAATATGTAAAAGAAAATATAGATTTTGAAACTATGAGTACAAATGCTTCATTATATGCAATACATGTATATGAATCATTTGGATTTAAAAAACAAAGAGAAATTCAAACCTATAAAGAGTTGGAATTTTTACCTATGGTATATAAAGTATAGTGAGGAGGAAAATATGAACTACATCACGACAAATGAAAATATAAAAATGCCTACTATGATATATGGTACTGCTTGGAAAAAAGAGCATACGGCAGAACTTGTTCAGAACGCACTTGTAAGTGGCTTTAGAGGAATAGATACAGCTTCTCAGCCAAAACATTATCAAGAAAATCTTGTGGGAGATGGGCTTTTAAGAGCTTATGAAAAAGGTTTAAAAAGAGAAGATATTTATATTCAAACAAAGTTTACACCAATAGATGGACAAGATATAAATAATATGCCGTATCTTCAAGAAAGTGCACTAGATGAGCAAATAAAACAATCTTTTGCAGTCTCAAAACAAAATCTTAAAACAGATTTCATAGATTCTTATGTTCTTCATTCTCCCATTTTTCCTGCTAGTAAATTCAATCTTGCTTGGAATACTATGGAGAGTTTTTATGATCAAAAAGAAGTGGGACAGCTTGGGATTAGTAACTGTTATGATTTAGATGTTTTACAGTATCTTTATAAAAATAGTAGAATTAAACCAGCTGTTGTACAAAATAGATTTTATGCACAAACTTCTTATGATAAAGAGATAAGACAATGGTGTCAAGACAAAGGGATTATCTATCAAAGCTTTTGGTCACTTACAGCGAATCCACATATCTTATCAAGTGATATTATAAATGAATTAGCTCAAAAATATTTAAAAACTAATTCACAAATATTTTATAGATATTTAAATCATATAAATATAGTTCCACTCATTGGGACAACATCAAAAAAACATATGTTGGAAGATTTGAATATTTATGAATTTGAACTTACTCAAGATGAGGTTGAATCTATTTCAAAACTATTATAAATATTGTATAGGGATATAATAACTTACTATAAATTTTTCATCATCAGCTAAAAAATGGTTTTTTTTGTAGATGGCATAGGGAGGATTTGTAGTAGTTTCATAACCACTATTTAAAAGCCAACTAAAATAAACCCAATTCATAAATTGAAGTATATCTCCATATTTTCCACTAAAATCAAATTTTGCATATACTCCACTTGGTATAATTAAAGTTGGCAATGAAGCGTTGGGTATCTCTTCTTCTACAATGATACAAGCGATATACTGACACTCACTAAGTGGTGTGATAGTTGGATTGTCATGATGGAGTCCTAATTGTTTGTATTCTTTGATATGATTACATAAAAGCCAAGTTTGAAGTTTTTGCCATGTAAGTTTTATAGATTTGTTATATCCTTTATGTCGTATATAGTAGGCTCTCATTGTGGGCATCTCAACAACTTTTGGTGTGAGATGTGAAAAGTCAACTGCTGCATTAGATGCAGTTGGTGATGTGATTAATATCTCTTTTGTAAACTTTTTGTATTCTCCTTGTTTCCATTGCTTTGGTGTGATATTGAACTTTTGTTTAAAGACTCGTATAAACGCACCTTGTGAACTGTATCCGCACATCTTTGCTATCTCTGTGATAGTTGAGTTTTTATTTGTAAGGAGGAGAGTAGAAGCTTTTTGAAGTCGTATAGATTTGATAGTTTCATAAATATTTTGTCCAAATTCTTCTTTAAAGAGTCGTTGCATATGAAATCTACTTGTATTTAAATCAAGACTTAATTCATCTATGTTGATATCTGTATCAATATGTCTGTAGATATAGTACATAATATCATTTGCTATTTTTTTATGTTTTTCTAGTGTATTTTTCTTCATAAAATTAATTATAGCAAAAATTATTACAATTATAAGCAAAAATAGTTAATTTTTTTAGCAAAAATAGTGAAGAATAAAGTTTTTAATTTCTCTATAATTGTGAAAATTTAAAAAGGTTTATAATGAAACGATCATTTATAAGAGAAATACTAGAATCAATAGACAATGAAACAATATCATTTGCAGGTGGCTTACCTGATGAGAATTTATTTCCTGTTGAAGATTTAGCAAAAGCTAGTGCCAAAGTATTACAAAATAAAAAACATTTTCAATATACAATAAGCAACGGCATCACACCTTTACGAGAAAAGATAGCCAAGTTTTATAATGATGAGGGCTTTGAAACTAAGCCTTCAAATATTTTGATAACTACAGGGAGTCAACAAGCACTTTTTATCATAGCAAAGTACTTTCAAAATAAAGAGATACTTATAGAAAAGCCATCTTATTTAGGTGCTGTAAATATTTTTAAGATGAATAATCTATCTATGAAGCCAATATCTTTAGAGTATGATGGTATCAACATTGAGGAGTTTAATAGTTGTTATTCTAAAGTTAAGTTAGCTTATTTAATTCCAGATTTTCAAAATCCAAAAGGTTCTTTATATTCACAAACTAAAAGAGATGAAATAGTAAAAACAGTATTAGAGCACAAAGGGTATATCATTGAAGATGCTCCATATAGTGAACTCTATTTTGAACAAAAGGCAAAAAGTATAAGTTGTGAGTTACCAAATAATAGTTTTCATCTAGGTTCTTTTTCAAAAACACTCACTCCTAGTTTTAGAATAGGATGGGTGAGAGCAAATGAGGAGATAATATCAGAACTTACAATGATAAAAGAAACTATAGATTTACACAGTAGTGGAATATCTCAATATATTTTAGATGAGTATCTAAATGATGAGACTAGATATCAAAAGCATTTGGAACTTTTAAGATATGAATACAAAAATAAAATGGAATATTTTGTAGAGGCTTTAAATCAAGAGTTACCAAACTTTATTTTTGAAAAGCCAAAAGGAGGGATGTTTGTATATGGAAAACTTGAAGGAGTTGATACTAAAGCATTAGTATATGAAGCTTTAAAGAAAAAAGTTGTGTATGTTCCTGGTAGTGAATTTTATCTTGGTGATGAGGTGTGTGATGAGATACGATTTAATTACACTCATTCAAGAAAAGAGGAAGTGAAGATTGGTTTACAAAGATTACAAAGTATTATATAAAGGATAAATATGCAAACAATGAAGAATATTTTATTTGTTACTGTAGGGTCATTTTTTATAGCATATTCCACAGTATCTTTTTTAAATCCAAATAGTATTATTACAGGTGGTGGAGTAGGATTGGCACAACTATTTTATGCACTTTTTCCAAGCATTACACTTGGTACTTGGATAGCTATTATTAGTATCCCTTTAATAATTGTGGGGATGAAGTTTTTTGGGAAAAGTTTTGTTGTAAAGACTTTTATCTCTATAGCACTTATCTCTTTATTTACAGATATACTAAAAGAAGTTTTCAAAATATCTCCAATTACAGATGAAACTATTTTAGCTTCAATTTTTGGAGGATTATTTATAGGACTTGGAGTAGGGTTAGTAATGCTTGGGCGTTCATCAACAGGTGGGACAACAATACTAGCTGAAGTAATAGCTATGAAAACACGATATAAAACATCTCAAATCATTTTAGTGATTGATGCTGTTATTATGTTTGCTTCTATTTTTGTTTATGGGGATGTTGAAAAAGCTTTATTTAGTATTGTTGGTGTTTATGTAACTTCAAGAGTTGTTGATTTGCTTCTCTCAGGAAAACCAGCACAAAAAGCAGTAAGTATTGTAGCAAATAATGTGGAAGTATTATCGGCGCAAATTCTAAATCAACTAGGGGAACATGGAACAATTTTACAAGGTGTAAATTTAAATCAAAAAGATTCAAGAACATTAATACTAGTAATTGTAGATATATCTAAGCTACAACTGCTAAGAGAAATTATTAAAGAGTATGACCCTGAAGCTTTTCTTGTTATACAAGAAGCTTCAGAACTTTATGGAAGAGATTTTTAATCTTCTTTTATCGTAGTTTATAGAGTCCTACTAGCTTTTCTTTTCTAAAAAAAAGGAAACTTCCAGACTCTGAACCAGGGATGTAAAATGCTTTTGCATACAATGGTTTATCATTATTTTGTGCCTTTAAATGAAATTTCCCCATAAGGACACCTACTTTCCAACCATCATAAATGATATATTTACTATCTTTTCTATATCCTCTTTCTCTTGCATCTATCTTATCACTAATTCCAAGTTCCATAGTAGCAGTATTAGACATTCTGTCTAAGAAAAAAACCATAATGACCCATTCTTCTTTTTTTGTATATTTAGTAGCTTCTTGTGGTGTAATTGCTTTACTAGCAGCATATTTATACATATCATAGAAAGATTTAGGAAGAGTATCTCTTGTAAATTTTTGATAATCTTGTGCTGGAAGTACAAAGCAAAGAGCATTTTCAACAGGTCCATATTGTTTTTGAACATTATATGAAGTAATTTGTATTTTATCTCCATTTAATATATATTGAACATTGATTTTATAACCACAAGTACGACCTAATGTATCTGAAAAATATACATCTGCTTCTAAGGATTTTCCTTTGTTATATTTGATTAAAAGTGCATTTTTAAAATTAAATAACTTATAATCTTTTAACAAAGGTATATTGATATTATATGTATTAAAAGAGACATTACTATTTTCTTTTGTTGTATGTAAAATTTTTGCGCTTATTGATAAGATAATAGTTGAAGCATCTTTAGGCATCAATAATATATTATCTTCAATAATTGGTTTTTTTAATTCTTTTTTTCCAAAATTCGGTAAATTTAAATTATCAGTAACACATCCCGAAAATAAAAGTAGAGTGATTGATATTAGTACTAACTTTATATTTAATAATTTGTTCATAACTAACTCCTATTATGCTTCATTTGGCCATAACTTATCTTGGTAATTTTCTATCAAGATAGGTTTAGGAAACAATGTTTTAATTTGATGATAAGTATTTACATTTTTTGTAGTTTGTAAAAGTAAATATACTAATTCAGGAGTGATTTTACCATCAGGATTCACTCCTAAAACTTTTTGATATTCTTTTAATGCTTGGATTGTTTTATTACCAATTTTTCCATCTATTTGTCCAACTTTTTTTCCATGAAGTAATAAAGCTTTTTGTACAATTTTACTAATATTTAAATTATCATCTTGTTGCATAAACCACAATAAGCTTGATGTGATTTGAGTGCTTTGATGAAATTTATTCTTTTTTATATATTTTTGTATTGCTTTTTTTGTTTGTTTATTTAGGTGACCATTTAGCTTTCCTATATCATACCCTTTACTTTGTAAAGTTAATTGAATCGTTTTAAGTAAACTATGCGTAGAAAAACTGTGAGTAGCCCTTACAATATTATCTTTTTCCCATAAAATATTAAAATATTTAGGTTGAAAATTATTGTATGCAAATTGTGTTTCTACAACTGTCATATACCAACGATCAGTAGTTCTAATCAATGTACCAAGCTGACCAGATTCATTATATGGTTGATTTGACATTACTGAAGTAATAAGATTGTTTTCATTAATCTTATTCATCATAAAAGCTATGATAGTGTAGTTTTGTGGTTGTAAATCCATTTGTGTATTTGTATCTAATTTTTTTGCTACTGAGTCTAAGTGATTAAGTGCTTGAGGAAAAGATAGTTCACATAATTGTTTTGGATTTACTTTATTTGATGGTACTATAAAGAATTTTACTCTAGGTTGAGCAATATTTGTAAGTTGTACATTATTGACTATTATTGTATTTTTATCGATAATTTTACATAAAGCATCAAATCGAGTTTGAATATTTCTATCAACTGCATCACTATGAACAATAATTCCTTTTATATGAAGATTACTGCCATTTGTCTGGCTCCAATCCACAAATATTGAATTGAAATGAAAACCAGTATCTTTTATATAATTATGCAATTTACTTTGTACATTATCTATATTTACTTTAGAAATATTTTTTTCATTTGTCATACTATAGCCAATAGCTTTAGCAACTAATACTGAATTTAGATTATCTATAGATTTTCCATATATAAATGATTGTACAGATAAGAAAATTAATAAAATTTGTATAATTGTTTTGTTATTCATTGTTTATCCTTTAATGATAGTAAACTTGGCCAGTATTGGTTGTTGTAGTTCCAGCATAATTAGGAGAGTGACTAGGGTATGTTGGAGTTTTATTTTCTGAAGTATTTGGTGATACATCTGGTAAAGATGGACCAAATTCTGCTAAACCTGTATCTATTGCTCCTTGCACTATAGGGGCAGCATTTGGTAATAAAACTGAAATTGCAAGAGTTCTTGTTCCAGCTTTTGTAGCATCACCACCACCACCTCCTGAAGCTACAGTTGTTACGACAGAATAAGTTGTCCCAATAGCTAAAGAAGTTCCAGCACTAATTGTACCAACAACAGTTCCTCCAGCAGTTATAACAACTGTACCAGGTGCTGCTAATGTTGCAATTGCAACTCCAGAACCAAACACAACAACTTTAGATCCAAACTCTCCAACAGACATTAACCCTGATACAGATGACCAAAAATTACTCTCTAATCCACTCCAGAAAATTTCATTTTTCTTTTCATCTCTAATCATTTGTTCCATCTCTTCTTCAGTCATTGGTTCTGTAGGTATCTCTAGCGTGTCACCCGCAACACCTGTAGCATCAACTGATTCAAAATCCATATTACCGATGTAAATATCATCTATGATACTGGTACTAGCTTGATTACCACCATCAGAACCTCCATCTCCACCACTACAAGCATTTACTTGAGTTACTAAAACAAGCAATGAACTTATACAGAAAGTTAACATAAATTTTAGTGTTTGCATAAAAAACTCCTTATAATAAAAGCTTCATGTATATATAAATATACTAAAACATTTATATATACAATAAAATATCTATTTTTATTATTTTAGGCTTATGATTATTAGAATACTATTAAACATAATTTAAACATAATAGTAGTTTTTATGCATAATTTTATTATTTTTTAAGTTATATTTCTTAGCATTGTATATTTTTTATATAAGAAATGAAATTTTTTCTTGTTATTTTTTTATATACTGTCATCTTATTTTACAGTATGGTTTAGTAGTAAAATAAAAATAATGGTAAATGCGGAAAAATAATGTTAGATAAATTAATAAATGAAGATAAGATAGAGATACATTTTCAACCTATTGTCTCTATGAAAGAAAATAGAATATTTGCTTTTGAAGCACTCACTCGTGCTTATGATGAAAATAATGATTTTATCTCTCCTCTTTTTCTTTTTGAACAAGCACAAAAAGAGAATAGGTCGGTTGAATTAGATGATTATGTAAGAAAGTTAGCTTTAAATAAATTTGCAGGGTATTATAAAAAAGATAATAGTATGTTGCTCTTTCTAAACTTTGAAGCTTCAATGATAGATGAAGATGTTGGTTCTAGTTTTTTATATAATATCGAGAGTTGTAATATCCCTTATAATAATATTATTATAGAGATAAAAGAGGATAGTGTTAAAGATAATTATTCTTTAGAAAAGTTTGTTACAAAATATAGAAAACTAGGGTTTTTAATTGGTGTTGATGATTTTGGTACAGGGTATTCAAGTTTTGATAGATTGGCTTTAATTAAGCCAGATATAGTCAAACTTGATAGGTCTTTAATATACAATATTCAGCAAAATTATATAAATTCAGAGATTCTTACTTCTATATCAAATATGTGTCATAAAATAGGTGCTGTAGTTTTAGCTGAGGGTGTTGAGAAAAATGATGAAATATTGACATGTATGACAAAAGATATAGATATTTATCAAGGTTTTTTCTTCTCTAAAGCAGAAAGTATTATAGATAAAAATATTGAAAGTTTAGTATTAGGTAAAATAGATACAGTGCATCAAGAGTATAAATTGCTTTTAAAGGATTATTATGAAAAAGAGAAAAAGCTTTTAAAACGATCAAAAAAAATTATCAAAAAAACTTTAGATATTTTAAATACAGATACAAAAGACTATAGAAAACAAATAACAAAAATTATTCAAAATGACAATCATATTGAAGCAATTTATCTTCTTGATTTAAAAAGTGGATTACAAGTTGGTGATACAATTTTAGAAGAAGTGAATCAAAGGTTATTATACAGTCCTACAAATGATGGTCACGACCATAGTTTTAAAGAGTATTATTTATATACAAAAGATTCTAAAAATAAAGAATATTTGACAGAGAAGTATATCTCTAAAGCTACAGGAAATATGTGTAATACTTATTGTTTAAAAATAAACTTACAACAGTCAGATTATATTTTATGTTGTGATATTGTTGATGAAAAAAGTATAGTATAAGTTTAGTCTTTTTCTTATACTAGAAGAAAAAGACTAGACTTTATAGCAGTGTACTTACTGCTATAGTTTTTTTTGATTGACAGAGTGTTCAATCTCTTGAGAAATTTTATCCATTTGAATTGCAGCACTATTTGTCTGTGTTGCAATATCAGCATTTTGTTGAGTTTGAGTATCTAAAGAACTAATTACATCATTTATTTGCATAATACTAGATTCTTGTACTTTACTTGCTTGTTCAACATCTTTGATAAGTTCCATTGTTTGGTTTATCTTTTCTGTTAATTGATTATATCCAGTAATCATCTCATCAGATATTTTTTTACCATCATTGGCTTTTAAACTTGCATTAGCAACTAAAGCTTTTATTTCATTGGCGGCATCGGCACTCCTTGATGCTAGGTTTCTTACCTCTTGTGCTACAACTGCAAATCCTTTTCCAGCTTCTCCTGCTGTTGCTGCTTCTACAGCTGCATTTAAAGAAAGTATATTTGTTTGGAATGCAATTTGGTCAATAACTGTTATTGCTTCATCTATAGCAGTTACCTCTTTATTAATATCGTCCATTGCGCTTGTTGTTTTAGTTGCAAGTGTTTGACCAGTTGATGATACTTCTATTAATTCATTTGAGAACATTGACATTTGATTGATATTTGAAGCACTTTGTTGAATATTTTTTGTAATCTCATCCACAGCAGCTGCAGTTTCTTCTAATGAAGCAGCAGATTGATTAGAGTTTTTACTTAATATATCTACATTACTCAACAATAAAGATGAATTTTGCTTGAGGATATCTCCTTGTTGCTTATTTTCTTGTACCATTGAAACAATTGAGTCTCGTAAATTATGAATACCATCTATAAGTTCTTTATACTCTCCTGTCACTTTTCTATTTGTTTGAATAGATTGTGTATAGTCATATTTTGCATATAGTGCCAAGTCTTCTAAAATATTTTTAAAAAGCTCTTGTTGGACTTCTAATGTATGATTAACAATATTTACAAAAGTTTGAACTTGAGGTGTTGAGGCAGGATTTAGTATTCTAAAGTTTAAGTCACCCTCTTGCATTTTGTTAAGTGTTAAGATCGTTTCTCCTGCACATAGCATATCTAGTTCTGTTGATTCGTTGACTTTACGAACATTTGTATTTATCATCTCTGCTAGTTTACAAAATTCGTCATTCCCTTTTAAAGGTATATCTTCAAATTCATTATTAACCCTTTCTAGATAACTTACAAATCCAAGAATCCCACCATAAATACTTTTTGTTGAATTAGTTATATTTGCATAAGTAAAGTGCGCAATCATATTTGCAAGTAGTATTAATAAAACTGTAGCAAAAGTATATAAATAAAATTGTCTTGATTTTATTTCAAATAAATTTGAAGTTGATGATAAAATATCTTGAGATAATTTGTCATCAACTTGTTTTAAAAGGTTGATTTTATTAGTAATTTTACCAAACCAATATACAGAATCCGTAGTTACAATTTGATTTAAAATCTCTTGTTCAATTTTTTGAACCTCTTCAATATCATTTCCTGCTAAAGTATTTTTATAGTAATCTATTTGCTCTTTAGAAGCTAATGATTTAAATTGACTGAGATAATTTTCTTGTAGTATGATTAAAGAGTAAAATTTTTTGTATAAGTCTAGTTTTTTACTTGCTAATATATTAGAACCAACAGCTCTTTCTATTCCAGCTCTTTCTTTACTCATGAGAAAATTATAATAAGCCAGTATATCTCTTGCTATTTGTGTATTGTGTAAGTTTTTTGTGGAAGCAGGGATTATGCTTAAAAGTTTTCCATTAATAGTTGTGTAGTAACTTAAAGCATCACTTAACTTTAATGATAAAGAGGATACTTGTTTTCTTTTAGTTGATAAGGATTCAAGTTGTGCAAATATGTTTTTGAGTGTATCAATGGCACTTTGTGATAGCTCTTGTTTATCGATAGAGTTAAAAAATATCTTAAATTCATTAAGCTTTTGATTTGTTAATTCTCTTTGTTGTGGTAATTTATCAGCGAATTTTTTACCACCACTTCCTAGATACCCCGCTGTCATTCCTCGCTCTTTTTGTGTTTCATGAATTAATAATGAGATTTTTGAAGAGAGTAACATCGTGGTATGAATAGCTTTATATCCTACTTTTTCATTATATATTTTATAAACAAATACTCCTGAAAGAACTACCATAATTGTCATTGGTATTATAACTAAAAGTACAAGTTTTACTCTTACATTTAAATTATGAAAAAATGATGGGGCATAATGTAGTATTTTATTCATAATATTATTCTCCCTCTCTCATTGTTTTATAAAGCACTTCATATTTTTCCACCTCTTTTCTAGATGCTTTACGCCGACAAGATATGTATCCTTTCATACCATCTGAAGCTGTAAATGGAAACACTGTGGCAAATACCCAATAAAATTTACCGTTTTTTGTTTTATTTTTTACAAAACCTCTCCATCTATTACCACTTTGAACAGTTTCCCACAGGTCTTTAAATGCAGCTTTTGGCATATCTTGATGTCTTACTAAATTGTGAGGTTGCCCCACTAATTCTTCTAAACTGTACTCCGCATATTCACAAAATTCATCATTTGCAAATTGTATTATTCCTCTTTCATCAGTTGATGAAACGAGAAATGACTTATCATCTAAAATAAGTTCATTTGACCTTTGTTCCATAGTGTTCCTCCATATTAAACCAAAACTATTAAATAAATATTAGTATAGTTTATATTAAAAGGTATTGAATTTATAAGAAAATTTATAGCTTCTCTACATAGATAGAGCTTAAAGCTATATCTATTTTTTTAAGGTATTTTGCGCTGCTTTTACTATAGGATATGTTGTCGGAGCTGCTGTTAGAAGTGGTTGTGTTGCTACTTGAAGTGAAATGATATTATGTACTGTTAACTGTGCTTCAATAGCAAGTCCAATTATATTGATAATTTCTCCAGCTTCTTTATCTCCTATTACTTGTCCGCCTATTATTTGTCCACTGTTTTTCATAGTGATGAGTTTTACAGATTGCTTTGAAGCATCTGGAATAGTTCCCGGATGTCTGTTCATCCCTTCAAAAAATCCTACGCTATACTCAATATTTTCTTTTTTTGCTCTAGCTTCCGTAACACCAGCACTGGCAAAAGTACGATTTCCAATCATTGTTGAAAATATTGCTATAGTTCCATTGAATCCTTTAAGGTTTTTGATACTATAAAGACTACTTCCAGCGACTCTAGCTTCTGCTGCTGAAGTTGAAGCTAGCATCACTTTAGATGGGTCTCTTGTGATAAAATCTCTTCTTCCACTACAGTCACCTACTGCTAAAATATCTTTGTTTTTTGTTCTCATATATTCATCTACCCAGATACCACCATAGCGACTAAGCTTCAATCCTGCATTTTTTGCCAAAGAGGTATTAGGTTGGTATCCAGTTGCTAAGATAATTACATCTGCTTCAAGAGTAGTTCCATCGCAAAGTTCTATCCCTTTTGCCATATTTTTTTCTTTGATTACACTGCTTGCGTGTTGTCCAAGAGCTAATTTTACACCAAGATCTTTCATAATCTCTTCTGCGTTTATTGCCATATCTTCATCAAAAGAACCACTTAATATATGACTGCCCCCTACAATAGTAACATCTTTATCTACAGTTGTTAGTTCACACGCAAGTTCAACTCCAATAAATCCCGTTCCTATAACAATAATTCTTTTTTTATCTTGTAAATATTTTTGTAATCTTTGTACTTCATTATAACTTTTTTCTACTACAAAAACATTTTCTAAAGGGATACTATCAATAAAGTTTTTATGAACAAAAGGGATTGACCCAGTTGCAAAGATAAGTTTATCAAAAGTGATGATGTGATTTGTTCCAATTGCTGTTTTAGTTTCTATATCTACACTTGTAACTTTGTCTACAAGTTTTGAGATATTTGCTACTTCACCACCACAAGGCATTGCATTTTTTTCTACATCTGCTAAAGTTGTTCCAAATACATAAGGAATTCCACAAGGCACTTGTCCTTTTTCAAACTCTTTTATCACTGTAATTTGTTTATTTGGGTAGTTTTCACTAGCAGTTGCTGCAGCAACAAGTCCTGCTGGACCTGCTCCTATTATGAGTATATCTGTTGCTATATTTTTCATCTTGATATCCTTGAGATTTTTAGTTACTAGTATTATATAATAATTAAATATAGTTACAGTTCAATAACTTTGAAAATTTTTAAGAAATTAGCTTTTGAGCTAATTTATCTAATCCTTTTTTCTGTAATATATGTAAATCACTTTCTAATGTAAATTCAAAAGTTTTCTCTTTGTAATATTCTAAAATAATTTTGTTTATATGTTCTTTTTGTTCAAGTAGGTTGTTTAAATATTCTTTTAGCTCTACTGCATCAAACTCATCAAAACAGGCTAATTTTTTATATAAAGCTTCTAAAAAATCTTCTGTTATCTTCTCTTGACTTTTATATATGCTTTCTAAAAATTTACTTGCCTCAATCTCATTTGCAACGATATCATTCCAAAGTCGTCCATTAATAAGTTGATCAATTGCAACGCTTAAGAATACAGGTACAAGTTCTAATACTTGATTTAATTCACTAAAATCATTATCAACCAAATCACGAAACAGCATTCTTGTTCTATTTCGTATTTTTTTTCGTAAATTTTCATCTGATATTACTTCTGGATTAAGAATTTTAAATCTGTCTAGTGCTCCTAATCGTGAATGATTAAAAGCCATAATAGATACAAGTGGATGGGGATCTTTTATCTGATTTGGATGGGAACCTGATGGTCTACAAAATGCCCAATATAGTCGTGCTTCCATATCTTCATGGAAGATATATTTTTCATCACCAAGTGCCTCAAAGTTCTCTTCATCTTTGATAGCTTCTACTTCATCTTTATAGGTTAAATTAAATAGCTCTTCCATAGTAAATTATATGCATAATGTATACCTTATTCTTTTTTGAACTCTTTTGCTAGAAGATTCCCTTTATTTGTTAAAAAAGGATAGATATTGATACTAAAAACTACATCTTTGACCTCTTTGATAGATTCTTTTGTAATCTTATCATCACTAGAAACAAAAGTTTGCCAATAAGCAGAGATAAACCAATTAAGCTTTGCTCTTAGAGGAATCTCTTGTTTTGGAATATCAATGAATATATCTTTAGAGATAAAATAATTTATGAGAGATTCGATTTGAGAAATTCTTTTCGTTTGTCTTTCTAAAAACATCTTTTTTAACTTTGAATTGAGTCTCATAAGTACAACAGAATCTCTCATAAGAAATCTATACTCCCAAAAAAGCTCCCCATATAAATCATACATCTCATACAAACTTTTGAGTGGATTTTCACTAGTTAAAATAGTATCAAAGCTTTCAAAACTTTCAAACTTCTCAGACATATCTAGATAAATATCAACTAGAATATCCTCTTTGTTTTTATAGTGATAATACAAGTTTCCAGAAGAGATACCTGCTTTTGCTGCAATATGGTTTGTAGTTATACTTAGTGTATCACCTTCGTTAAAAAGGATTATGGCACTATTTTTTATCTTTTGTTTTGTAAGAGAAGGCTTTTTTTTCATATGGTATTGTACATATTTAGAGCTTGCATTTTAATTATTAGAGTAATTACTCTAAATTTAAGCTTTGTTTTATTATTAAACTATTACAATTTTAAAATAGATTATGAGATATATTTTAAGAAGGATAAAGATGAAACTACAACCACCTGGGGCAGGGCTCCCAAATCTAGAAAGATTATTGATAAAAAATATTTTGGTTCCCTCTGTTAGAATAGTTTTTACATGGGACATAGCTTTATATTTTCTAAAAAGAGAGATAAGTATTATCAAAAAATTAGTAAATAAAGTTGATATTTCAAAACTACAACAAAAGGTTTTGATAGAGAGAACTTTTGCAATAGAAGATGATACAAGACAATTTTCAATTAATATGGTACTTGAACATCTCACAATAACTGGGCGTGCAATAAAAATGGTGATAGATACACTTTCCAAAGAACAAGAATTTACAACAGAAATAAAAATTGAAAATGTAAAACCACATGAAAATAAAATAAATCAATTAGAAGAATTTTTAGATTTTTACAATAGTTACTTTTATTTTATTAAAAATTTACCTAAAACACAATCTAAAGCAAAGAAAAAGCATCCTTGGTTTATAGAGTTTAATAATTTTGATTGGAGTGTGTTCATGTATATGCATACCTTTATTCATAGACGACAAATTCAAGCTATTATAAAGGAGTTGAACAATGAGTCAAAATAGTATAGGCACAGTTACAAGAATTGTTTTAATTTTTCTTTCACTAATCTTTTTTTGGTATTTTTTAATTGCTATTTGTTATAGTGGAGTTGTCTTTATTTTGGATTTAGAGTTTTCATTTTCTAGTTTAAATATACTCTTTTCTTTATTTATAGTTTTTAGGATGTTTTATCCAAAAAATGTCTTTAGATAATTAGCTCTTCCAATTATCTCTTGACTCTTTGTCTAAAAAACTCCAAGCGACAAATCTAGTGATTTTTTGTCCTTGTTTCATCTCTACAGTTTTTACTTCTATAGCTTTTACTTTTTTTAAAGCTCTATAAATCTCTTTTAGATGATCTATTTTTGATACGAGTGTTGTGAACCATAGACAATTATTTTTGTATTTTTCACTTTGGATTATCATTTTCTTTATAAATGCCAACTCACCACCTTGACACCATAGTTCATTTGATTGACCAGAGAAGTTTAGTGTGGCATTGTTCGTTTTTTGTTTTGTTAGATTTGATACTTTTCTATTACTTCCATTTTGAGCATCAGCACTTGATTTATGAAAAGGTGGATTACACATCGTAAAATCAAATTTATCACTTTTATCAATAATACCATCAAAGATATAGTTTTTGTTTTTTTGAAGTTTGATAGTGATGTTATTTTGAAGTTTCTTATTTGATGTTAGTATTTTTTTTATATTATCAATAGCAACAGGGTCTATATCAGATACTGTAAATTTCCAGTTATAAACAGACACCCCAATAATAGGATAGATACAATTAGCACCAACTCCTATATCTAGACCTTTTATATTCTCTGTCTTTCCTAATAAATCTGCAATATAGTGTATATAATCAGCTCGTCCAGGAATAGGGGGACAAAGATAATCTTGTGGTATTTCCCAGTTTTTTATTTCGTAATGGTGCTGTAAAAGTGTTTTGTTTAAAGCTAATACTGCTTTGGGATTGGCAAAATCTATAGATAAATCATCATATTTATTTAAAGATACATAACTTTTTAGTTCAGGGTTTGTTTTGCAAAGTGCCTCAAAGTCATATCTTGTATTGTGTAAATTTCTAGGATGGAGTGTTTTTGTTTGTTGTTTATTTATCATATTATTTTAGTTTTATCTATTTTTCTTCTTGGCTAACATATACTGTAGTTGTTTGAGAGTCTCTGTCATAGTTTGCACAATCTTTGGTGACATAACTAGCTATAATTTGTCTAGCATTGATATATGAAGAGGCAACGGCAATTATTTCAAACTTATCTTCATTTGTTAAAATACTTTTTTCAAAACTTATTCTAAATCTTTTGGCTCTATGTGGATCTTTAAATGTGTATTTTAAAATATTGATAGTTCTTTTTACATCAATAGTTGCTTTTTTGCTCAAATCTTCAAATCGCAATATTCTATTACCATGTGAAGTTATTTTCATAGTGATAGCTTTTTCAATATCAGGAGTGTCTTCTACAATTACATAAGTTCTACCATTTATTAAAACTTCATTTTCATTTACTCTTTTGATCTCTTTTATAGCTGTTTTTTTCCCTTTTGCCATGGTTATTCCTCTTCTTTTTTATCTGCTTGTGTTACAAAAGTTTTTATATATAACTTTTCAACTTTTAATCTAGCCCAATATGTTTTTCGTATAAACTTTAAACTAGATTTTACTGAAGGATCATAGGTAAAACATCTTATTTTGATAAGATTTCCCAACTCTTCCCAGCCATAGTGTTCACTTAAAGATGTGACCATTTTTTCTAATGTTATACCATGAAGGAGATTATTTGGTTGTGGATGCATCTTCTGAGTCTTCTTTGATATTTTCTTCTTGAGTTTCTGTTTTTTGAATCTCTTTAGGTTCTTTTTGTACTGCAGTTGCAACAAGTTCTATCATAAAACTTTCACAAGCTTCATTAGATGCTTCATTAATATTTTTCATAATATCTTCAAACTTGATAGCTTCTAATTCATTGTCATTTTTTGCAAATTTACAATCTATTCTCCAAAAGTTTGTATCTAGAGGTAGTGGTTTTCTTTTTTCTCTTTTGATATATTTTCGTATATCATTTTTAATTGCTTCTAGAACTCGCTCTGGAGCTTTTTTTGTATCTGTTAATGCAAATCTTTTTTTCATTATAATCCTTTGGCGGCATTATAGCTAAATAAAAAAGATATTAGAGTGAAAACTCTATAACTCTTCCATATCTCTCGAATTTTGTTAAATTTTTTTTATCACTAATAATAAAAAGTGTTTTTGATACAAGCGATTGGGTAATATCAAACTCGCCATCACTTAACACCATCAAAAGATTCTCACTTCTAATTTCTGTATTTTTAAGGTAGCGTAATACTTCATCAAAATTGGTACCACCATCACTTTTAGGGATATATAAATCTTTATCTTTTAAAGGATTAAAACTATCAAAACAGATGATATGTTCATTTTTTACATATCTATCAAATGGTAAAATTGTTACTTTATATTCATAAAAACCCTCACACACATCTTGAATAATCCCTAAGAACTTTTTGTATTCTTCAAGGCTTACTGAACTACTACTGTCTAAAGCAATAAAAACCTCAATAAGCTCATCACTTTTTTGATTTCCTGGAAGATAAAGTCCTGTATGGATATATCTCTTATTTGGTCTTGAAAAAGTGGTTTGTTTTTCAAATAAGGATGCAGTTAGATACTCTTTAAGTATATCTTGTAAACTAATTTCAGGTCGTATTAAAGTATCTATTTCTATTTGTAAACCACCATATTTATGAGATGTTTTTTTTGCTATGGTAAGTGCTTGAATGATGATACCATCTAGTTTTTCTTGGTCACCTTGATTTGTTTTTTCATCGGCTACCTCTTCTAAATCTCGTTTTGATTCATCATATATATGTGCCTCTTTGTCACCCTTAGGATCTGGAGATACTTTTGCTTGTGCTTCTTGCTCTTCATCACTTTGGGAATCTTGGTTTTGTTCATCTTCATCCTCTTTGTAAAGTATCTCATATACCTCTTCCACACATTTATCTGCTAAATCTAAATCGAGTATTTCATCATCAGGTTTGATGCCAATATTTTCAAAAGTATCAAGAATATTATTGATAACCAAATCACAGGACATATTCCAAATATTTGTGTCACGAGTTTTTTGTCTATAGGGATGTTTAAGAACAATATGAAGTAAAGTATGTGCATACAAATAAGTGATATTTTCATCACTATATTTTTCTAACTTTTCTAAATCAATAGTTATTTTTGCCCCATTGGTTTGGAAGGCACTGTTTGTATTTTGTTCAAAAGTAGTTGGGATTGAGAGAGCTAATACAGATAAAAAAGGATGATTGAATAAAAAATTTACTCTTAGCTTTGCAAATAATTCTTCGTAACTTTTATCGGTCATAATATCACTTTTATTGGTTTAGTTTATTGTATGCAATAAATGTGCCGACTATAAAATTTAAGAAAGTAAATCCATTAATTCTTCATTTTTATTAGATTCTGCATAGTCATATGCTCGATAATTCTGAATAGTATAATAATCTATATTTGCACCTTTTTCCAGTAATCTTTTTACTAAATATGTATCATTAATTTCCGTTGCAAAAACTAAAGGTGTAAATCCATTTTTTTCTCTAATATCAACATTATCTAAATTATCTACAAATAAGTCAAAAATTTTATAATAGTTTTTTGAATTATCTTTATATCTTTTGTTATTAAATTTATGAAATTCATCCCATATTGCTTTATGTCTTGGATTATCTATCATTTTTGATAAATCTAACTTTATCTCATTATCAAAAATATTATTGATTAGGGGATTAGCTTTAATTATTTTATTTAATTTTTGTCTTGATGAAGATATATTTTGTGATGCATATTCTAAAAAATTTGAATAATCATCTGAATTTAAATTTGAAAAATGTATAAGTTGAATACAATAGTATAAATAAGAGATTTCATCTAGTTTACATTTTTCTTGTAGATTAATATTGTGTTCTATTAGCAACTTAACAATATTTACAAAACCTTTTTCTATAGCATATGACATTGCAGTCTCTTTCTTTTTTACTAATTTGGCATTCAGTGCTTCTATAGACATTTTAGGAATTAACAGTTCCATTATCTCTATTTGTTTTTCTGTAGTATGATAAGTGCTTCCAAAAGAACATATTAATGCAGTACAGTTATCATTTAGTTTTTGTTCATTTACATCTACATTAGCCTTTAAAAGTTTTTTAACATCACCTATTTTAGATAATTGACAACAATGCATAAGTTGAGTAATTTTGTTAGGCAAGCCTTTTTTTATCCACTTGTTAGGATTATTAAAATCAATTTTTATATTTTCCAAATCTTTTGTATTTACAGTTGCAAAATTAGAAGAAATAAAAGAATTAGATGATTCTTTAGAGCCTAGAAATAAATTTTTAAAATAAATATCAAATTGTTTTTGCATATCTAAAAGAAAATGCTGATTAATTTTTTCTGGTAAACTTTCTAAAAGTTTGTAAAAGTATGCTTGGTTATAAAATTTTCTAAAAGGACTACTTGCTTTATCTAAATCAATCTGTACATTTCTTGTACTTTGTGATGAAACGAATAAACCTTCTCTAATAATGTCTTTTATATTTATACCAACAACATTTTTACCATATTTAAGTGCTTCTAAATAATATTCAGTAGATTTCTTATATTCTTTTTTTTGTGCATAAAATCTAGCTTTCATAAATAGACAATATGGATTGTATTCAATATCAAATCTCTCTTCTACTTCTTTTAAAGCTTTAAAAAATTTAGATTCAGTATGTTCATCTTTTTTATTAGAAGGAGCAACAAATTCATATAATTTTGAAGCAAGTTGTGCGTATTCAAAAAATGTTTTATTTAGATCCTTTTCATCTATACTTATAACAGTAGATAAATCAAAATCTTTATAAAAAAAGTCTATTGGTAATAATGATTTCATCTTTTTTTCAAATGACTTTTCTTCTATTTTATACAATATATCAAATTCATTTCTATTATTTAAAATATATTCTTGCATTTCTTTTGCTTTATTAGAAGAATCACCATTTTTAACAAAATAATTTAACATATAGAATAAATTAAAATTATTGTAATAATATTGTTGTAGATACAACTCTAATAAGTCAGATTCTTTTGTTTGCAGGTTGTGTTTATACATTTCAAGTTTATTAGTTATCTCTAAATAACTAAGCATTGTAATTGTTTTATAATGTTTAACTAATAAGTTTGTTAGTTCAGTACCAAAATATTTTTTTGATTTTGAATATAGATATTGAATAATTTTGGCAATTTTAAATAATATATTTAAATCAATTTCAGAAAATTTATTTGAAAACTTTGCTAATCTTGAAAGTATATTAATATGTTCTCGATTAGGAATATTTTCACCACTAATCCAATTATTATAATCCTCTTTTTTTAAATTATAGTCTTTATAATTATCATCTAAAATTTTATATATTTCATCTCTTAAATTAGTATTTTCATCAAAGGTAGATTCTAGTAACTTAAAAAGTTTTTGTATAGAATTTTCTTTTTCATCTGGCAAAATCGAATCTATTAAAGTTAATTCTCTTTTTTGTTTTAACAATCTATCAAAGACAAAATGGCTTAAAAAAGGAATAAGTAAATTAATAGCAGTTATAAAGTCTAATTGTTTTTGGGATGTAGCTAATGTTTCATTATGAAGTTTATAAAGATTATAAAATAAGAGAAATTCATTCATTAGCTTTTCACAATATTCATACTCTTTATTATTTGAACTATTAAAAAAAGTATATAAAACATCTTCAATAATTTTATTTTGGGTATCAAAATATTCTTGTACGGAAATTTCATCTTCTTTTATAAATCTCTGATAAGTTTTTGTATCATCTTTTTGATATATTTCTAAGCTCTTAATTAGAAAGTCTAATATAAAACCATTAGTTCTATGTTTTGAAAACTCTATTTTTGTTTTTTGCACTTTCTTGTCCAATCAATTTTCTATATTAAATTTTGCATAAATCATAAAATTCCTCAAATACAAGAAAGGAGTGAAGATGAATGAAATAACAGTTAATTGGCACATTATACAAAAGTGTAACTATAAATGTTATTACTGTTTTGCAAAATATGATAATTATGAAAAGAAAGAAGTTCATAATTCAAAAAAAGAAATAGAGGTTTTACTAGATAAAGTCTATCAAGCATTTAGTAATAAATATAAAGACTATAGTATAAGATTAAATATTGCTGGAGGTGAACCAACATTATCTAAAAATTTAGATTTTATTATTCAAACTGCATATAAAATTGGATTCAATGTATCTATAATAACTAATTCTTCAGTTTTAACAACAAGATTTATAAGTGAAAATGCAAAATATATTTCTGTGTTTGCAATAAGTATTGATAGTTTAAATAAAAATACAAATTTAAAAATCGGAAGAATAAGTAATAAAAACTTTTTAGAGATTCATCAGGTTTTAAAAAATATCAGTCTTTTAAGAAAATATAACTGTTCTATTAAAATTAAAATCAATACTGTAATTAACAACTACAATTATATGGAGTATATAGGTGATTTTATTAGTCTTGTAAAACCTGACAAATGGAAAGTATTTCAAGCATTAAGTATTAATAGTAATAAAGAATATTGTTCAAAAGAGCAATTTAAAACCTTTATATACAATCACAAAAACCTGAATATTAATACTTTTGCTGAAACAAACAATGAGATGATGGATTCATATATTATGATAGACCCCTATGGAAGATTTTATCAAAATAGTGGAGCAATATATCGATATTCAAAATCCATACTCGAATTAGAATCAAATGAAATTATAAATCATGTTAACTTTGATTTAAAAAAATATAAAAATAGATATTAGGAGTTAGAAATGAAAGACGAAAAAATAGCAGTATTTTTTGACTGTGAGAATATATCAGCTAGTTATGTAGATTCAATTTTTGATGAATTAGCAAAATATGGAGATGTGATTATAAAACAATCTTTTAAAGATTGGGGGAATTCTAACAGTAAATCATGGAATAGAGAGTTACATGAAGAGTTTGCAATTGAAGCTATTCAAGTTTTTTCTGCAAGAGGTGCTAAAAATAGTTGTGATATGAGGATTCAAAGAGCTATAAATGAAACAATTAATCATAAAAAAATAGATATTATTGTTTTAGTATCGAGTGATAGTGATTTTAGAGATTTAATCATAAATGTTAAAGCTAATGGCTTTGAAACTATTGGCTTTGGAGAATCAAAGACTTCATTATCTTTAAAAAATGCATATTCCATTTTTATAGAACTTCCTATAAAAGAACATTATGAAAAAAAGAATGATAAAGAAGTAATTAAATTATTAAAAGAAGCTATACAAAAAACAATTAAGGAAGATGACTACTCTTTAGTTTCTCAAATGGGTAACTACTTAAAAAATAAAAATTCTTCATATAATCCAAAAAACTTAGGCGCTACTACTTGGGGAAATATAATTAAAAAATTTCCTAATTACTTTGAATGGAGTCATCTAGATAAAGAGAAAAGTCAGATGATTGTAAAGTTAAAAAAAATATTTTAGTACTAAATAGGGGATAATATATTAAATAATATACTCCCCATATTTTTCCAACCACTCCTCAAATTCTTCTAGTTCTGCTATCTTTTCATCTTTGATAATCAAATCTTTTATTAACATCACAGAAAACTCTACAGGAAGTTCTTTTGAGTATGTAAAAAGGTTTTTTGCTTGATTTATATTGTTATATTTTTCAATAAGTGCAGCAGTTAAAGCGTAAAGACTACTTGGTTCAGTTGGTACATCTTCAGAAATCCCTTCTAAAATAGCATCTATATCTGGTAATGTTTTGTATACTTTCACAAAAGAGGTGAACTCAATCCCTGCACCATACCCAACTGTACCATATACTATAGGAGATATTTTATTTATGTCGTTGCTATTTTTTAGGATATTTGAAAGCATAGCCCAAGCTCTTGGGGTACAAAATGCTGGATTGGTTTCACTACTACTTGGTACTTCACTTGAAAGTAAATCTGGACGAAATCCTAAAAATCCTATGATAAAAGGGTGAATCTCATTTTTTATAGCCCAAGCTTTGAAGTCATCAAATTTTGCTTCTAGAACTATATGCACCATTCTATTAATTAGTGGTGAAGGGAGTTTAAAAACAATCCCTTTGTCATCTATTTTGTTTCCTGCACATACAATTCTCCAATTTTTTGGCATAGTATATTCACCTATTTTTCTATCAAGAACTAATTGATAGATAGCTGCTTGAACTGAAAGTGGAGCAGAGTTAAGCTCATCTAAAAAGAGTATACCTTTTGAGTTTTCATCACTTGGTAAAAACACTGGTGGCATCCAAACAGTTTGGTTATTTGTAATAGTTGGAATACCTCGTAAATCTACTGCATCAAGTTGAGAAAGTCGTACATCTATAATCTCTAGATTGTTTTTCTGTGCTATATCATTGACAATATATGATTTTCCAATTCCTGGACTTCCATGTATAAAGACGGGTGTATCTGTTTGAAGTAAGATATCAAGTTGATTGTATAGTTGGGCTGTACCAATAGCAGGTGTTATCATGATAGTTTTATCTCTTTTAATAATACTGTTAAGTCATTATTTAAGCTGTTTATTTTTGAGATAATCTCACTTCGTTGTTTCTCTTCAAGTTTAAATCTTGTATCAATAAACTCATATATTTTAAAAGTATCTGTAAAGATTTCACTCATTAAATCTTGTTTGATTTTATCTTCTATTTTTCCCATGGTAATCTATCCTATATAATTATATACACTCTTGTATGCAATATTTATACCTTAACTCTAAAGTTAAATTAATTTCTTTTTTAACTCTTGTAGTATTACTTTTGTAGCTTTGTAGCCAGCTTCAATAGATTCTTCTTTTGAATCAAAACTACTAAAGCTTTTGGGCTCAAAATCTGGTCTTATAAGAAAGTCTGCTTCACTTTGTTCTTTTTTACTTATCTCACAGCTTTGCAATCGTAGAGTTGCCATAGCAATATTGAGCATCTCCTCTTTTGGTTTGTTCTTTTTGCCACAATATATATCGACTCCTATAACAATATCGGCACCCATTGCTTTTGCAAATCTTATAGGTATCAGAGATAAAATCCCACCATCTATTAAGATATTTCCATTGGAATTAACGGGTACAAAAGC
Source organism: Arcobacteraceae bacterium (assembly GCA_963667095.1). Classification (GTDB taxonomy): domain Bacteria; phylum Campylobacterota; class Campylobacteria; order Campylobacterales; family Arcobacteraceae; genus JAIOSF01. Next base: position 1,906,724 of record OY762960.1, read on the forward strand.
AACAGGAACAGTTGAAGATGTTTGAACAGCTTTCCCAATATCTCCTTTTGTTATAAGCAGTGGTTTCTCTTGTGTTAAATCTGTCACAGCAATACCTAGTTTTATAGGAGTATTTTCGATATGAAGATGATTTGTATTCTTTTGTATCCAAGATGAAAGTTTTTTACCTGCTATTATTCCACCATCACAAAAGATGTTTATATCTGCTATGTCTTTTTGTTTAAGAGAAGTTACTATTCTTTCTATTTGTTCATAGTTCATACCTGAAGCATAGAGTGCTGCTGCTATTGACCCAGCAGAAGTACCTGTAACAATATCTGCTTTTATACCAGCTTCTTCTAACGCTTTTATAACTCCCAAGTGCATAAATCCACGCACACCACCGCCACCAAAAGCGATACCTAAAGTTTTGTTTTTAGCTAAATTAATTTTTTGTATATTTTCTAAAGGAAAAGCTTCTAAATTATCATATTGATTTTTAGAGGCATATTTATCAATTAAAAAAATTATTGGTATACAAAGTACGAGAATAAGGAGAATTTTTTTCATCCCTTTTGATTCCTTATGAAATATATTGATAAATACCATTCTACCATAAGTTTTTCTATCCCACAAGAACCAAAATGTAATCAAAGTCTATCCTATATATATTTATATAAGATAGATTTGATTTATCGTTTATGAGAGTGTTCTTTTTCTAAAATTGAACTTTCTGTTATACTTTTATAGAAATAAGCCAATCCAATAAACATAATCGTTGTACCAAATAACAAGTAAAATGCAGAATCCATATTTTTATAATCATCTAGGGTGATTTTAAAAACAACCATTAAAGTTTCAATTGACAAAGCAATAATAATAGAGATTAAGAATTTTCCTAAAACTTTATATTGCCTATCATTGTCGTGACTAAATGAATGAAAAATAACTTCATGTTCAAATATTTGCTTTGCTAAATCGAAAATTGCAATTCCAAGTGTAACTGATATAATAGATTTAAATGTTGTTTCAAAAAAATCAAATCCAAGTGGTTCTGTAGTCATAGTAAGAAAAATATAGCCACCATGTCCTATTAAAACTATAGAGATGATTCCTAACATAAATGAACCTAAAATATAAACCATTCGTTTAAATTTATCATAAGTACTATTGTAGTCAATAAGTTTCAACTCTTCTAGTAAACACATTAAATCAAAATCAAAGATATAATAAGTTTTATCTTGTTTTTTGACAACAGATAAACTAGCTTTCCCTGTTTTATAATGTATGTATGGATTTGAAATGTAAATATTTTCTTCATTTAAGTTTAATCTCATAAAATAGTGACTTTTATCACTATGAAGATTTATATCATCATTTTCTTTTCTACAAATCACAGGACTACTTTGCTTATAGTTTTCATCTACACTATACATTAGTTGAATATATCTATTGTTATTTAAGATATATTTGGATTTTTTGATATAATCCTTGGGTAAAGTTTTTATAACAATCCCAATAAAATTATCAACATTTATTTTGTGTTTTTTGTATATATTTATAACTTCTCTCATGGTATCTCCTTTGTAGATTTATTACTTGAAGATACATAGATAACTTAAATAAGATATAAAATATCCTATTTAAATAAAATTTATTATTATTTAAGGTTTATTTAGAGAATTTTTCTATAGACAATCATATTTGAAAATTCAAAATTCAAATTTTCATAAAACTTATGTGCTTTATAATTGTCTTTATCTGTTAAAAGAGTGATTCTTTTAATATGTTTTTTTACAAGGTAATTAATTGTAAACTTTAAGAGTTTTGTTCCCAAATGTTTTCTTCTATATTTAGGAGTAATTATCATATCTTCTAAAAGAGCAACTTTACCACCAAGGGCTGTACTAATACTATATAAGATATTCACACAACCTACTATTTTACCTTTTTTTACTATAACAAAAATTTCTCCAATAGTTTTATCATTGATAATTTTTCGTAAAGCTTTTTTTTGAATTTTTTTATTAAAACTAAATTCTACCTCTTGTGTAAAGAGATAGGCTAGAAGTTTTACAATTTCTTTTAAATCATCATTAGTAGCTTTTCTTATAGTCATTTATTTATTTTAACATTTTAAATATTTTTGGAGTTACTGCTAAATCGATAGCTTTAAAACTATCAAGATTTTCTAAAGTTTTATTTGCACCAGCTTCAAGAAGTAGTTTTACCATATCTTCTTTTCCTGCACTTGCACTATACATAAGTGCTGTTACACCATTGTCATTCATTTTATCTAGATTAATTCCAGCCTTTACAAGTAGTTCTACACATTTGTAATCTTGTCCAAAACAAGCATTCCATAAAGCTGTATTTCCATCTACATTTGCAATCTCCAAATTAGGGTCTGTATCAAGTATCTCTTTTGCTATATCAGCTCTAGCTTCACGAACTGCTTTCATTAGTGCACTGTTTCCATGTTTCCCTACTTTATTTATATCATTTTTGTCGTAGTCATTTTCTTCAAGCCATTGTATTGTTGTTGTACTAAACATTTTGTTCCTTTAATGTTGGGTGATTTTTTAAATGATAGGCAAGATCACTATCCATACTAATAAGATGTAAATCATACCAATGTGGCAGTTTCTCTTTGTAATATGCTTTAAGCATATTGATACCAAATCTGTTTTGTGACATATTTATAAAATAGTTCATCTCTGATAAAACTTTACAGTGCTCATCTTTGTGTTCTTTTGATGTTTTATAATCACTTTCATCCATCATTCTTTCTTCTGCTGAAAAATGTATTTTTGAGTGTTCATAAAGTTTTATAAGTTGTTCTCTATAACTATTATCACTCTTAATATCTACATTATTGTAAATATCTAAAAATTCTTTATGAAGGGTATCTATCTCATCATTGTGTAAGAGATGTTTCTCTTCGTCAAATTGTTTCATAATACTTACACACCCATCCAGTTTTCATGGGTGTGTCCTTTTTTCTTAAATTTAATGGCTTTGTCTAAACTTTCATCAAACAGTGTTAGATTAAACTCATCTGTTAAGTTTGATACAATTTCTTTATATTCTATCTCTCCCTCTTTATTGATAATAAATATTGACTTTGCACAAAGTGTATCATCTATATTAACACCCATTTTTAAACTATAGTCTTTAAAATCACTTGAAGTAGCAATATTATTTAACTCTTTTGTAATAGTATTTGCACTGATGATATAAATTAAAGATTTTGGACTATGTTTTGTTAAAATAGCTTCTAATTCATTTGTTAGACTTTTTTCATTTGGCATGGTGATAAATACTTGTATTTTATCTGCCATCATACCTATAACTTTTGTTTCACCACTATCCATTTTTACTCTCATTGCTGGTGCCTCTGTTCCGATTGCTCTATCTTTTTTTTGTAAAACTATTTTATTATTATCTATCTCTATTTCCAAAGTAATATCCTTTTTTATGTTTTATATTAATAACACATTATGCAATATATGTACCAATGGAATAGTTTTTGTATATACTAAAAACATAAATGAGTATATTGTAAAAAAATCCGCAGTTACCATATACTAAAACTAAACTTCAATATACTCATTTTATAAAACTGGTAGATAAATCTTAAAATTAATACGAAAAGTTATTAGTTTTTGGATTTATCTAAAATTAAAATTAGGAGAAAATTATGGCAGTATATATAACTGATGAATGTATAAATTGTGAGGCATGTGCAGGTGAGTGTCCTGTTGCAGCAATCTTAGAGGATACAAACGAAAAAAATCCAAGTGATGATAAATTTTATGTAAAACCTGAATCTTGTGTTGAGTGTGTAAATCATGCAGATGAACCAAGATGTGTGGAAGCCTGTCCAACAGAGGGTGCAATCGTATGGGATATGCCATATACTGCTGAATTCAATGAGTATTACAAAGAGAAAAATGAAGAGGGTGTTTATAAAATTAGAGAACACAAGAAAAAAGGTCTTATGCTTCCTGAAGTAAAAGCACAACCTTATATAGAAGATATTCCTATGAGTGATAGAGAATCTCATGCAAATATAGGTCAATGGTAAGATGTCAGTATATATTACAGATAGTTGTATAAACTGTGATGCGTGTATAGAGGAGTGTCCAGCAACTGCAATAGTAAGTGCAGATGAGTCTCCACTAGCTGATGCTGAATTTACGTATGTAAAACCAGAAAAATGTATCGAATGTGTAGATACAACTGTACCAAAATGTGCAGATGTATGTCCAACAGAGGGTTGTATCGTATGGGATATGCCTTATACTGAAGAATATGATTCATACTATTTAGATGGACAAGAAAATGGAATCTATAATATTAGAGTTCATAAGAAAAAAGGGATATTAAGTCCTGCAAATCAACCTCGACCTTTTAGAGAATCTATCTCTATAGCAGACAGAGAAGCTAAAATGGCTGTAGAAATTTAGTAAGAACTTCTTTTATAAAAAGCATTAAAAGCCTAGTGTAAAAGCTGGGTTTTTTTATGTAAAATTTAAAAAACAATAATTTATATATACTTCAATACAATTAAAACTATATATATTTGACAAAATTGTATATAATATAATCAACTACCACTTGGATTTGTAATCGTAATATGTTACACTTTTATTATGAAAAAAATTATATTTACAGATTTGGATGGAACATTTTTAAATCATCACAACTATTCATTCGCAGAATCGGGAGAGGCACTGAATAAAATAAGTGAAGAGAAAATACCTTTGGTTTTTACTACCAGTAAAACTAAAATTGAAGTTGAACTATTACAAAAAAAAGTTGGGATTGAAGAGCCTTTTATTGTAGAAAATGGGGCGGCGCTTTTTATACCTAAAAATTATCAAAATTTTAATCTAGATTTTTTAACAGACTTTGAAGATAAAAAAGTTTTAGTATTAGGAAAGACATATAAACAAATATTAAATTTTTATAATGAATACAAAGAAGAGTTTGGTATGGTTGGATTTAGTGATATGAGCGATGAAGAGATTGCAGATGTTACAAATTTGGATATCAAAAGTGTACAACTTGCAAAACAAAGAGAGTTTACAGAACCTTTTATATTAAAAGATATTACAAAATTGCAAAAGCTAAAGAATCTTGCTTCTACTGATAAGATTAAAATTACACAAGGTGGAAGATTTTTTCATCTTATTGGTGAAAATCAAGATAAAGGAATTGCAGTAAAAAAATCAATAGCACTTTTTGAAAAACTGTATAATGAAAAGTTAAAAACTATTGCTTTAGGTGATGGAGAAAATGATATCAAGATGTTAGAAGTTGTTGATGTGCCAATTATAATAAAAAATCACAAAGATGAGTATTTAAAAACAGATATTAAAAATATACAAAAATCTAGTTTTCAAGGAAGCTTAGGCTGGAATGAGATGGTTTTAAAAAATGTGTAGCAAAAAAGAGTTACAAAAGATTTATTTTAAAGCTTTAAATGCTGTAATTCCAAAAACAATTGTAAAAGAAAATATCAAAAAAAATAAAAATAAGAAAGTATATATATTTGCTGTAGGAAAAGCAGGATATGATATGGCAAAAGAGACTGAAAATATTTTAGGTAAAAACATTAAAGGTGGTCTTGCTATATCTAATAAAAAAGGAAAGTTAAAATATCTCAAACATTTTAGCTCTACACATCCTGAAGTTTCACAAAAAAGTTTAAAAGCTTCAAAACTTCTCCTTCATGAGATAAAGAAGCTGAAAAAAAATGATAGTTTTGTTTTTTTTCTAAGTGGTGGGGCATCTGCTATGATAGAGCTACCTAGAAAAAATATAAGTTTAAAAAAGTTTAAAGCAATCTCTTCAAAACTTTTAACATCAGGTATAGATATAAAGGAGTTAAATAAAAATAGAAAAAAACTCTCATCTATAAAAGGTGGAAAACTTGCCAATTATTTTAAAACAAAACAAGGTATAGTTTATGTCTTAAGTGATGTAATAGGTGATGATATCAATACAATAGGTTCAGCACCTATGAACAATGGAGTATTCCCACATAAAATTATAGGAAATAATACAAAAGCTTTAGAAAAAGCTAAAAAATATATCTCTTCAAAAGTTGAAAAAACAAAGATTATAACAACTTCATTGGATAAAACAACACAAGAAGCTACAAAATATATCTCAAATAAAATAAAAGAATATGATAAAAAATATAACAGTTTTTGTTTGTTATTAGGTGGTGAAACTACATCAAAAGTTCTAGGAAAAGGAGTTGGTGGAAGAAATCAAGAATTAGCACTAAGATTAGTTATAGAAAATTGCATTACAAAAAATATCTCAATATTGTGTGCTGGGAGTGATGGAATTGATGGAAATTCAAATGCAACAGGTGCCTTTGTAGATAGCAATATTTATGATAAAATAAAAAAAAGCGATTTAAATCCAATGGAGTATTTGGAAAATAGTGATAGTAATACTTTTTTTAGAAAGATAAAGTATGATTTTACTATAGGAAAAACAGGTACTAATGTGATGGATTTTATAATTATACTAAAAAAAGGAGATTAATATTATGGCAGATTTTTTTCAAAATGGAAGCATAACAACATTACAAAATGTATCTGACAGAGATATAACAGATATCGAAAGAGAACTAGAAAAGTTTAGTAAAAGACGAAATATGGTACTTCTTTTACCTGCACTTTATAGTGAATTTGAGACTCCAGCTATGAAAAAGATACTCAAAGAACTTCAAGATGTAAAATATCTTTATAAGATTATTTTAGGACTTGATAGAGCCACTGAAGCACAGTTTGAAGAAGTTAAGAAGATTATGTCAACACTAAGTGTAAAAGTTGATGTATTGTGGAATGATGGACCAAGGATAAGCAGTATGTATAAAAACTTTGATGAGAATGGTTTTCGAAGTTTAGATATAAAAGGGAAGGGGAGAAATGTATGGACAATGATAGGGTATGCACTATCAGACCCAAATGCATATGCTTTTGCTTTACATGATTGTGATATTGTAAATTATAATCGTGGAATTCCAGCAAAACTTTTTTATCCAATTATCCACCCTGCACTTGATTTTGAGTTTAACAAGGGATATTATTCAAGGGTAACAGATAGACTTCATGGGAGAGTAACGAGACTTTTTTACTCTCCTCTTATTAAAGCACTTAAAAAAACTTATGGTGCAACTGAATATTTAGATTATATGAACAGCTTTAGGTATTCACTTTCAGGGGAGTTTGCCTTTATACGAACACTTGCAAGAGGTATTAGAATCTCTCCAACATGGGGATTAGAAGTTTCAACACTTAGTGAAGTGTACGAAAATACTTCTGTGCGAAGAATATGTCAAACAGAGATAATGGATAGTTATGAACACAAACATCAAGAGTTAAAAAATGATGAACCAGACAAAGAACTAGATGGTGGTGTAGCAAAAATGGCTATGGATATAGCACAAACTATATTTAGAATTATGTCTCAAAGAGGAGTGACACTATCAAAAGATTCTTTAAAAACATTACGAACAGCTTTTTTTCAAGAAAGTCGCCGAGCTATTTCAAGATATGATGCTGTTGCAAAATTTAATTCATTGCTTTTTGATAGAAAAAAAGAGATTGCTGCTGTTGAAACTTTTGATAAAGCCTTAAAACAAGCGTGTAAAGAGTTTTCAAAAGACCCTTTAGGGGTACCGTCTTTATCTGCTTGGATTAGTGTTCGTTCAGTGTTGCCTGGAATTTCTGAAGAATTTATAAAAAGTGTTAATGAGGATAACAAATAGCCATGGAAAATAATCAAGAGTGTATAAAAGATGCAATGGGAAGTATTCTCAAATGTTCAACACATACCACTGAGGATAGACTTAAACTTATTAAGAATTCACTTGATTTTATATATGATAAAAAAGATGCAAATAGTGCCTATAAAGAGATATTAAAACTTATTGATAGATATAAAGAAGAGATAGAAAGTAAACCATATATTTTATCACAAAAAGATATTATTCTTATCACTTATGGAAATCAGATTTTTCACGAAGGTGAAACAGCCTTGGCAACTTTAAAAAGATTTTTGGATGAGTATGTGGAAGATTATATTAATACTGTTCATATCTTGCCATTTTATCCCTATTCTAGTGATGATGGCTTTTCTATAGTAAATTATAAAGGGGTTTGTCCTCTTATGGGTTCGTGGAAAGATATAAAAGCTTTAAGTAAAAATCATAGGTTGATGTTTGATGGAGTAATAAATCATATGAGTCAGTTAAGTGAATGGTTTAATAAATATTTATCAAATGACCCTGAATATTTAGAGTTTTTTACAGAACTAGATCCAACGACTGATCTAAATTCTGTTGTAAGACCACGAGTTACACCTTTGTTAACTGAATTTACAGATGATGAAGAGAAAAAAAGAAATATTTGGACAACTTTTAGTTGTGATCAAGTTGATTTAAATTATGAAAACTATAAAGTACTTTTAAGAGTTTTGGATATTCTTTTATTTTATGTTCAAAAAGGTGCTTCACTATTAAGATTGGATGCTATAGCTTTTATATGGAAAGAGTTAGGAACCTCTTGCGTACATCTTCCTCAAACTCACGAATTAGTACAACTTATGAGGGAAGTTGTTCATGAAGTAGCACCTGAAGTACTTATAATAACAGAAACAAATGTCCCACACGATGAAAATATCTCTTATTTTGGAGAGGGTGACGACGAAGCACAAATGGTTTATAACTTTGCTTTACCTCCACTTTTAGCCTTTTCAATATTAAAAGGAGATACTACAAAACTTACTACTTGGGCAAAAACTTTACAGCTTCCAAGTGATAAAGTTTGTTTTTTTAACTTTACAGCGAGTCATGATGGAGTAGGGCTTAGAGCTGTTTCTGATATTCTTGATAAAGATGAAATAAACTTTTTAGTAGATTCTTGTGAAGCACATGGAGGTTTGGTATCGTATAGAGCAGTTGGGAATAGTGAGGAAAAATCTCCTTATGAACTTAATTGTAGTTATATGGATATTTTAACTAATCCAAATGAAGAAGATACATTGCGTCTTAAAAGGATGATACTTTCTCAAGCGGTTACATTAACAATGCCAGGTGTTCCTGGAATCTATTTTCATTCTTTGGTTGGTTCAAGTAGTTATCATGAAGCAGTGAGAAAAACAAGAAGAAATAGAGCTATAAATAGAGAAAAACTTAACTTTGATAATATCAAAGATGAGTTAGATGAAGAGGGAAGCTTTAGAAAAATACTTTTTAAAAGATATAAACAACTTATCTCTATACGAATTAATGAAAAAGCTTTTGATCCATATTCTCCATTTGAGTTTATTTCGCTTTGTGAAAATATTTTTGTAACGAAAAATTATCCAAAAGATGATAGTGAATATATTATTACTTTATATAATTTTACAAATAAAGAAATAGATGTAGATATTTCATCTATTGTAGATGAAGATTTAATAGATATTATTACACATAAACTATATAAAAAACAAAAATTTACAATGCAACCTTATGATATATTATGGTTAAAACAAATTACACAAAAGGATACGAAATGATTAAAAAATGTTTATTCCCAGCAGCAGGATACGGTACACGATTTTTACCAGCAACAAAAGCTATGCCAAAAGAGATGTTACCGATACTTACAAAACCACTTATTCAATATGGTGTAGAAGAAGCTATGGAGGCTGGATGTGATGTAATGGCAATCATTACAGGTCGAGGGAAAAGAGCTATAACAGATCATTTTGATATATCTTATGAACTAGAACACCAAATTAAAGGAAGTTCAAAAGAAGAGTTACTTGGAGATATTAGAAATATTATGGAAAAGTGTACTTTTACTTATACTAGACAAAATGAAATGAGAGGTTTAGGTGATGCTATTTATAAAGGAAATGTACTTGTAGGTTTTCAAAATCCATTTGCTGTAATATTAGCAGATGACCTTTGTGTGAATCCAGATGGAGATGGTGTTTTAAAACAGATGGCTGATTTATATGAAAAATATAAATGCTGTATTGTTGCAACAATGGAAGTACCAAATGAAGAGGTGCACAAATATGGTGTGATTGAGGGTAAAGAGATAGAGGATGGCGTATATATGGTTTCAAATATGGTTGAAAAACCTGATAATGACAAAGCACCATCAAATCTAGCTGTTATAGGAAGATATATATTAACACCAGATATTTTTGATATGATTAAAGATACAAAACCAGGTAAAAATGGTGAGATACAAATTACAGATGCTTTATGTTCACAAGCAAAAAAAGGTATGGTAATGGCATTTAAATTTAAAGGAAAAAGATTTGATTGTGGATCAGTTGATGGTTTTGTTGAAGCTACGAATTACTTTTATGATAAATCAAAAGAGAAAGAAAGCAAAATAAAAGGTAAAAAAATATAATTTTTTTACCTTTCGATAAAAGTAACTTTAATACTCACTATTAAATGTTGCAAGATAATATAAAATTTCTTCATTTTCATCTTTCAATGTAGAAATTTTAAGATGCTCTTGATATATTGAACCATCTTTTCTTTTATTTTCTATTTCACCTTCCCATTTTCCATTTTCTTTTAATTTTATCCACATATCTTCATAATATTTTTTATCATATTTTCCAGAACTTAAAATATTTGGATTTTTACCAAATATATCTTCTTGTGAATAACCTGTGATTTTTGTAAATGATTTATTTGTAAGTATTGTATGGTTTTCTTTGTCAGTAATTAAGATACCTTCAATACTTTGGTCAAATATTTGTAATGCAATTTGAACTTTCTCTTCCGCTTCTTTTTTAAGTTGTGATTCTTTATTTAAATTTTCGTAAAATTCTTTTAGTGTATTTTGTAAAATACCTAACTCATCATTTGAGGTTTTATTTTCAAATGAGATTTTTTTCCCTTGTTTTAAAGAGTTTATTTTTTCTATTAGCTGTGTTACAGGTTTTGAAATTTTATTTGCCAATAGCATACCTATAAATGCACCAAATAGACCAGTAAGTATACTTACAATTAGTATATTGTTTGAATTGTTTTTTGAAATCTCAAATGCAGTATCATAAGGTTTTCTTACAATAACTTTCCATCCAAAACCTTTGTATTCATCAAATCCATTACTCATAGTATGGGCTGTAAGATATTTTTCATTTACTTTCCATTCTATGATTTTGTATGTAGAGTCATTACTTGTTTTAAAAGTTTGGGCTACTGTTTTTGAGATATCGCTGATATCTTTTCTTTCACTATTTTGTGGTCCAACTAAAACCATACCACCTTTTGAAAGTAAAAATATCTCTACATCATTTTCTTTTTCAATACTTCTAATAACATCTCTTGTCCATTGCCACATAAGGTGAGTACATAATACACCTAATACTTTACCCTCTTTGTTTTTAACAGGAAAAGCAACATCTGAGAAATATATAGCTTCCCCCGAAGTGTTTGGTAAAAGCTTTGCTAAAAGTAACGCATCATGAACATCTCCAATATAAGGACCTTTTAATCCAGCTGGAAGCCAGGGTCTTGCACTCGCATTTTTCCCCTCTAAGTAGCCATTTGTACCAACATATACAGTACCATCAGGAAGTGCATATCCTATCCATTCATGGTGATTATAGTTATCTCGTATTTTTTGTATTAGAGCTCGTTTTTCTTCTTTGGGAACAGTCTCATCAGTCATAGTTGGTAAACTTGCCGCAAACTTAATCTCTCTATATCGTTCTAACATCTCTCTATCTAAAATATCAGCAACTCTTTTTGATAGTTTTACCAATGACTCACCAGAGTTTTTTTCAAGTTGTTTTGTTGAAATTTTGTTAGAATACTGTCCCACACCAATTGCTATTATAAATGATAAAATACCAAAGAGTACAGCGATTTTTACATTTAATTTATTCATAGTTTTCCTTTTATGCTTATTATATTTTAGCTTTATTTAATTCTATTGTAAATAATGCACCTGTATAGTTTTTAAATTCATAAGAAAAAGAGTTGTTTTTAACTTTGATATTTCCATTTAAGCTTTTATTGACAATTTCAAATGACATAAAAAGACCTAGCCCTGTACCAACACTTTGATGTTTTGTAGTAAAATATGGTTCAAATATTTTTGGTAATACTTCTTTGGGAATACCTCCTCCACTGTCTTGGATGAAGATACTTATTGTATCATTATTAATCTTCATATCAATAAGAATAACCCCATCCTTCCCAATGGCATCTTTAGAGTTTTTTAATAGATTTATTAATACTTGCTTTAGTTCATTTTCAAATGAAGTAATTGTAATATCTTTTAGATTTTTTACAATCTTTATATTCTGAAGTTTAAATGAAGAACCAAAAATTGATATAGATTTATCAATAACATCAACAACATTAAATGGATTTTTTTGTTTATTATTATTGAAATAATTTCTAAAATCTTCAATTGTTTGAGATAAATAGAGAGCACTCTCTGTAATTTTATCAACACTCTCAAAAAATACTTCATCTGTTAGCAAATCATATTCTTTTTGAAGTTTTATACCAGAAGCTGCTGTTGATATAACAGAAAGAGGCTGTCTCCATTGGTGTGCAATGTTTCCTATCATCTCACCCATAGAAGCCATTTTTGATTGCTGTGATAGTATATGGTCTTTTTGTTTACTTGCTTGATCTTTATTATATTTTAAATGTATTAAAAACATAAACACCACAGTAAGTAAAAAAGCAATAGTTAAAAGTTTATAATAACTATAATATATTTGTTGAATGATTTGGGATTTTTTATATAATACTATATAAGCACTATTATTAATTCCTTCAATATTTGCTATTGGGAGAAAGTTTACAACTATGTAGTCAAAATCTATTTTTTTGATTAAATTGAAGTTTTCACCATTACTCATTTTTGTTTGTATAGATTGTAATTCTTCTTTAGAGTAAAAGTTATTTGTAATAAAATGAAGTTTTTCTTCTTCTTTTTTTTCTGTAGCGATATAATATTCATTATTTTCAACACTAATGATTTGGTTTGGAAGTTCTCTTTGAAATACTTTAGCATCAACAATTGATTTTTTTGTTAAAAAATGTGCATCTACATTATAAGTATCTTCAAAATAACTTTCAAAAAAAGATGAAGAAACAGAAGTTTCTACGCTTCCTATATGATTTAAATTTTTGTCATGAAGTGGAAATACATATCTAAAACCATGTACAATTCGACCAATTTCAAATCCAGTGATTGGTTTGAGTGTTTGATTTACTTTTACTACACTATATCTTATATTAGAAAGATTGTCTCCAAATGTATTGGGTTTATGCATTCTAAGAAAACTTGTATTGTCTGGAAAATGAAAGTGGATTTGTTTAAAATTAAATGAAGTAAGTCTAGAATAGTCAGAAATAAATAAATCGTAAAGCTTTTCTCTATAAAAAGCTTGCGTTTTTGGATCTTTTTTATATGCATATTTTATATTATTATAAATATCTTCTTTATTGATAATTCCATAAAATGTATTTTGTGCTAATCTATCAAAATTATTATAAATAGTTTTATATTGAGAGTTGTATTGTTGTTTTAAAAAAGTCAGATGATTATCTATCTTTGTTTGTTTGCTGTTTTCAAAAAATAATATAGTAATCATTAATACTATAGAAAATATTAATATAATTATGATATTTTCTTTAATTATATTTTGAATGTGTTTTAAAATCATACGGGTATGATAACATAAAGATATAAAATTCTTGTTGATATTACTTATATTAATAGTTAAGAAAATATTCTTATATAGAAAATCATAATTAATGGAACACTTATTGAATATAGTCTTATATACCAATAAAAAAGGATTATGATATGAGTTGTTCAACAGGAGGATGTGGCACTACAAATGATATGGGATTTGACCCAAATGATCCAGTAGCAGCAGACATCCATGAAAAAATCAACAATCACCCTTGTTACAGTGAAGGTGCACATCAGCACTATGCTAGAATCCATGTAGCAGTTGCACCTGCATGTAATATTCAATGTAATTACTGTAATAGAAAATATGACTGTTCAAATGAGAGTCGTCCAGGGGTAACAAGTGGGAAACTTAGCCCAGAAGAAGCTGTAAAAAAAGTACTTTATATAGGTGGTGAGATACAACAACTTTCAGTTGTAGGTATTGCAGGACCAGGTGATGCACTTGCAAATCCAAAGAAAACTTTTGATACATTTAGAATGCTTCAAGAAAAAGCACCAGATTTAAAATTATGTTTATCTACAAATGGTCTTAGAATTGCAGACTATATTGATGAGATAGAAAAATACAATGTAGACCATGTAACAGTAACAATAAATACTGTTGACCCTACGGGTGAAATAGGTTCACAAATATATCCATGGGTACACTGGAATCATAAAAAAGTATGGGGTGCCCAAGGTGCCAAACTTTTACTTGAAAAACAACTAGAAGGTATCAAAGCATTAACAGATAGGGGAATTCTTGTAAAAGCAAACTCTGTTTTAATTCCAGGTGTGAATGATAAAGACTTACCAAATGTTGCTAAAAAATTAAAAGAGATGAATGTATTTTTACATAACATTATGCCACTTCTTTCTTCTCCAGAATTTGGAACAAAATTTGGTTTAGAGGGAGTTCCAAGTGCAACAGACCAAGAAACAATGGCGGTTCAAGAAGCTTGTGGTATGGATATGAAACTTATGAAACACTGTAGACAATGTAGAGCTGATGCTGTTGGGCTTATCGGTGAAGATAGAAGTGATGAGTTTGGGAAAGAGGCATTTGCAGCATTAAGTTTTGAAGAATTAGAGAAAAAATATAATATTTCAGCTCGAGCTCAAAAACATGAAGCAATTGAAAATTGGAGAACTCATTTAGATGCAGCAAATGAGAGAATCAAGTTAGAACAAGCTACAAAAATGGAACTTAGTTCAACTGGTGAAACAAAGCTTATAGCAGTTACAACAGCTGGAGAAGGTATGATAAATATGCACTTTGGTTCAGCTTCTGAGTTTTTAGTATATGAAGCTGGTGATAAGGCTATTAAGTTTGTTATGCATAGAAAACTTGAAAGTTCATATTGTTCAGGTCCTGAAGATTGTGATGGCACAAATCCAATTGAAGAGATAAAATACACACTAAAAGATTGTGATATATTATTAACTGAAAAAATAGGTGACTGTCCTATGTCAGAATTACAGTCAATTAATCTTATTGCTGATGAAAGTTATGCAAATATGCCTGTAGAAAAATCTGTTTTTGAAGCAGTAAAAAAACATTTCTATACAGAAGATACAAAAGAGCATGAATTAGGGTAACTCCTAATTCATTCTATCCAAACTATGAATACACAACACCCTAAAATAATATTGTTAAAAGGAAATGGTCCTATTACTATAAATAGTGAGATGATGGAACTTTTTACAATCACAACTTCACATGGAATGATAGGGTTACCTTTAAAGTCATTACATGCTAACAGAGTATATATAGTTGATGATTTGACGAAGTTTTGGGATATTCATAAGACTATAAAAGAGAAACCTTGTTGTTTTATTTATTCATATGATAAACTATCAAAAGAAGATTTAAACAAAATAAAATCTTCAGAGATTCATTACATTTAATATTTTTGAGGAAACAATATTGTTTCCTCAAATTCTTATCTAAAAACTTGACCACTCATCATCTGAACTATTATCTTGTACAATAACTGTAGGTTTTGATGTAGTGTTTTTTACTTCTCTATGCATAGGTTCTGTAGAGACTTGTTTTTTATGTTCTACTTTTTTATGTCTAGTATTTTGATGTAGAGGGGCATCTAATTTACAGTTTTCAAATTTCAGTTTATTTAAAACATCAAAAATATCGGAAATGTCTTTTTCAACCTGATTTGAAAATTTTGTTAATTGTTGGTTTGTTTCACCTTTAGCATTGTGATCTAAATAATCTTGAACACTTTGGTGATATCTTGTATGTATCTCTTTTAAAGATGACCAAGATGAAGTTTTTGTAAATGCTGTTTGATTACTCTCTTCTATTGTTATCCATTTACCAATTTTACACTCTGTAGGTTTTTGAACACTCCATGTTTTCTTTTCATCAAGTGACTTGAAGTAATCTCTTTTAAAAACTACATGGTCAAAAAATAGGTCATTTAACTCATATACTAATCCTACATCACAAATTTGACCAATTGTATTTTCATCAAATTTTGCATTTGCTGCAACATCTGTGAGATCATCAGATAGTTTTTTAACACCTTTAGCTAGTTCAGCAATATCTGTAGCATTTGAAGCATTTTGTTGTGTAGCTTTATCAAGAGTACTTACAGCATCATTGATTTGAACTATCCCTAACTCTTGCTCTTTTGATGCAGTAGTTACATTATCAATAATAACTTTTGTATCAGTAATTATACTATTTAATGATTCATAACCAGTTATCATTTTTGTAGCTATGCTTTTCCCTTCATTCGCTTTTGTTGTAGCACTTTGAACCATCTCTTTAATCTCATTAGCTGCATCAGCACTTCTAGAAGCTAAGTTTCTCACCTCTTGAGCAACAACAGCAAAACCTTTACCAGCTTCACCTGCAGTTGCAGCTTCAACTGCAGCATTAAGTGAGAGAATATTTGTTTGGAAGGCTATTTGGTCAATGACACTAATAGCTTCATTAATAGCATTCACTTGATCATCAATTTGAGACATAGAATCAGCAGTTTGATTTGCTAATTCTTGACCAGTAGTTGCAGAAGTTGTTAAGTCTCCAGCAATAGATGACATTTTAACGATATTTTCACTATTAGTTTTAATACTACTTGTAATCTCTTCAAGTGCTGCTGCAGTTTCTTCTAGTGAAGCTGCTTGCGCATTAGCTGCTGTTGATAACTCTGTTGAAGAGTTTGTTAAAGATACAATATTGTGTGCTAGTTCATCTCCACTTGTTTGAATCATTGCAAAAATTTCTGATACATTGTTACCAATTGCTTTTGTTTGAGTAATAACTGTTCCAATCTCTCCACTAACATTTTCAATTGATAATTTATGTGAAAAATTAGCTTTACCAAATTGCATTAATGCTTCATTAATAGTAATAAGTTGTACTTTCATAGTTACAATCATATTATTTAATACATCTTTTAGTTCATTTATATTTTTGTTATTTGCTTGACTTTTTACTTTATACACAAAGAATCCACTACCAACTCTATCTACTACCTCTTTTATCTCATCTATAACTTTTTGGTCTTGAATTAAACCTTCTTGTATTGAATCCATATATTGATTGAATAATTGCGATGCTTGCCCAATTTCATCGTTTGAAGATATTGATAGTCTTGTTGTTATATCATTTGAAGTTAATAGTTTATTAAATCCTATCTGTAAATTATTAAGTGGGGTAATTACACTTTTTATTATTGCAAAATAAAGAAGTGATAATGAAATAGCTAGTAAAATAAGGGTTATAATAATAAAAGATACCATTAATGTAGTCACATTATTTGTTGCTTCATTTTCCATATTTTTTATCTCTTTTTCTATATCATCAACATATACACCTGTTCCAACAATCCAATTCCATTCTTTAAAATATGCTACATATGATATTTTATTTTGTGGTTTTTCAAATCCTGGTTTTGCCCATTGATAATTAATATAACCACTACCTTTAGCTTTAGCAACTTCTACCATTTCTACAAATAGTTGTTTCCCATTTGGGTCTTTCAGGTTTGCTATATTAGTATTGTTTAATGATGGTTTTATTGGATGCATAATCATTTTTGGTTCAGTATCATTAATCCAAAAATAATTGTCTCCATTTTTTCCATATCTCATTTTTGCAATAGTTTTTAAAGCTTCTGTTTGCATCTGTGCTGTTACATTATCTATATATTCACCAGTTCCAATAATCCAGTTAAATGGTTTAAAGGTAAAAATATATGATACTTTGTTTTGTGGTTTTTCAAATCCTGGTTTAGGCCACTGATAGTCTATAAAACCTTTTGAACTTTTTTTAGAGACTTTAACCATCTCTACAAATAGTTGTTTCCCATTTGGATCTTTTGCATTAGTTAAATCTTTTCCATTTAAACTTGGTTTAATGGGATGCATAATCATTTTTGCTTGAGTATCATTAATCCAAAAGTAACCGCTTTTCCCATATTTACTATTTTTAACTATATCAATAAGTTCAGTTTGTATAGTTTTACTATTTTTATGTTTTATGTAATATTGTTCTAAAATATTTTCTAACATTTCTGCTTGAGTTACAAGTTTCTCTTGTACTTCATGTTTTACTTTTTCTTTTGATGTTCTTTCATAGAAAGATTCTATAGTTTTTAAAACTATGTCAATATTTGACTTTAGTTCATCCTCTTTTGCACTAAATGATTTTTCTTTGAAGATTTTTACATCATTGTTAGAAGTTTGTTTTATGTCATATATACTGAGACTTACTAATATAGTTGACATAGTCAACACGATAATAGCAATGGCAATTGTAAGTTTCCATTTTATGGATAGATTATTCATCGATACTCTTTTCATATAAATTTTTTTGTTATTATATTGATAATGTATAGCAATGCGATAGCATAATACTAATATAATAATTTTTTTATTAATTTTATGCACATAGTCTTAAGATAATATAAAAATAACTAGTCTTGTGATTATTTAGAAAGTAAAATTAAATTTATGGAATAATACTTGCATAATTAATACTATATAAAGGTTAGTATTATGGCAATTATCAATGACACAACATTAAGAGATGGAGAACAAGCTCCTTATGTATCTTTTACACTTGAAGAAAAACTTCAAATTGCACAATTATTATATGATGCAGGTGCTGATGAACTTGAAGTTGGAATACCGGCAATGGGTTCTAAAGAACAAGAAGAATTAAAAGAGATATTACAATTAAATCTTCCCATACCAATAATGAGTTGGAATAGGGCAACAATGGAAGATTTAGAAGCTTCATTAAATTGTGGTGTTCAATCTGTTGATTTATCTATTCCAGTTTCTCAGGTTTTAATTGATGTGAAATATAAAGGTGATATTGATAAACTTTTTAGAAATCTTGAAGAAGTTATTAGTGTAGCAAAAAGAGAAAACTTATTTGTTTGTATTGGTGGTGAAGATGCAAGTAGGGCTGATAATGAACTTTTAAAAGAGATTATGAGTTTTGGTGTATCTTTAGGTGCTGATCGTTTTAGATATTGTGATACAGTAGGAGTTTTAACACCTCATAAAGCTTATGAAAATATCTCTTATTTAAGTGGTTTAAATTTACTTGATATTGAGATGCATACACACAATGATTTTGGTATGGCAACTGCTAATTCGATAGCAGGTATTGAAGCAGGTGCTACTTCTGCTAATACTACAGTAATTGGACTGGGAGAAAGAGCTGGAAATGCTTCATTTGAACAAGTCTTGATGAGTCTTACTCATCAATTTGGAGAGAATCGGAATATTAACTCAAAAAAATTAAAAGAGTTAGTCAAAAAAGTTTCTAAAGCAGCCAATAGAAAAATTTGTCATAATACCCCAATAATAGGCAAACATATTTTTTCTCATGAATCTGGAATTCATGTGGATGGTATGATAAAATCAAAAAGTGCTTATGAAGCATTTGATCCCAAAGAGGTTGGTTTACATAGATACTTTCCTATTGGAAAACATAGTGGAAGTGCAACATTATTGTATCATTTACAAGCTATTGGTATAACACCTTCAAAAGAAAAAGTAAAAGCAATATTACCAAAAGTGCGAGAAATTGTTACAAATAGAAAAAAGGTATTAAATCCACAAGAATTAAAAGAACTATATTTATGTTCATAAGAGCTTACTTGTAGTTATTTTTAGTTGTTTAAATTTCTTTGGAATAATTATTGCATTACCATCTACTATACAAGGAGTTGTATTTATGTTCATAGGTTGGATTAGAAAAAATACTTTTAAAGATGACTTAGAAGTTTTATCAAACTCAGTAGTACTTGATAAAAACTTAGTACTTAATACAGTACAAGAAGATGAAAGTTTGTCTTTTGGTGCCTATGACGATGATAAGCTAGTGGTAATCATTACAGCATATCAATTTCAAGACTCTATACTTATTAATAATTTATACTATATAAAAGAGATAGAGGATGATATTATAAAAAGAATTTTTCAAATACTTTTAAATAATATCAATGATGAAAAAAAATCAATTCTATTCATGGCAAATGAATCTGAACAAAAAATTTTAAAAAGTTTTGGATTTAAAAAATATGCCAATTTTAAAAAAGCAGTTTATAAAGGTGGTGCTGTAGCATTTAACTTTTCAAATGCCACATCAAAAAGCATTAGTGGTGCTAATTATTTGCCTATTGTAAAAAAACTAGATTCAGATGCAATCAATGAAAATAGATTTGATTATATTACACAAGTTGTAGCCAAACAATCCTCTTTGATGTTATCTACAAGTTTTGGATACCAACACTCTTATGCAATAAATAACAATATAATTAAAATATCACCTTGTATTATGGTAGATGAGGCATTTACAGATGCAGAAAAGCTTATTCGAGGTGTTTTATATCATAGAGGATTAAAAACAATTGTAGCTTTTATACCAGCAGATATTCAAGAGATTACAAATCTTTATAAATCTTATAAATTTGAGTTAGTAGAAAATTTTGGTTTACTGTATCTAAATCAAAAACCAAATATAAATCTAGCTTCTGTTTATGGATTTTAATTTACAAAAAAGGAGAAATAATGGGATTAACAGATGAACAAAAAGAGATAAAAAAAGAGTTTGCAAAATATAAAAGAAAAGTAACAGAAGTTGCAGGTGAGATTCATGATATTGTAGAAGATACTATTTGGACTGATTATGTCAGGTTACCTGAACTAAGTACTCAAATTGGTGTCTTGATGGATGAGTTAAACGCTTTTAAAGCACAACACGATTTTTTAAAATAATGTGAAAAAATATGGAAGATAAAACTCTAAAAATAATTTGCCAATGTGGTGAAAAAAATGTAGCACAAGCTATAGAGATATTTAAAGAAACAGATCTTCCATATAAAAAAGCTAAAAAACTTGTAACAGGTTGTAATAAAACCTGTTGTAGAAGACCTTTGATGGCATTGTATAATATGGTGGAATTTGGTAATATTGATTACGAAGAGATTGATTTTTTAATTGATCAGATGAATGAGAGATAGGAGCATATATGGAAAGTAAAATGAATGATTTTATAAGATGGTTAAAATCAAATAGTTTGTGTTCAAATATCTCTACAGACAAAGAGCAATTAAAAAATTTATCTATTTTAGATTTGAGTAAAAAAAAGATAAGAGAACTTCCTGATAGTATTGAAGCCTTAGAAAACCTACAGATACTAAAACTCTCTAGTAATAGACTAAAAGTATTGCCAGATACTATAGGAAATTTAAAAAAATTAAAAAACTTACAATGCGAAAATAATTTACTAGAAGAGCTGCCATCTTCTATTGGAGATTTACAATCTCTTCTTGTCTTAAATTTAAATGGGAATAGGTTACAAACTTTACCAGATGAGTTTTATAACCTGACAAAACTCACACGACTTACAATAGCAGCAAACTCTTTAGAATATTTATCTGAAAAATTATCACAGTTAAATAAGTTATTGTATTTTTCTTTAGATACAAACTGTTTAAAAGAGTTACCAGATGTATTTAACACAATGAGTAGTTTATATTATCTAGATATTTCATACAATGAATTTAAAGTTTTACCAGAAACTATTGGTGAAATTGATGAGTTAGAGACTTTACTTTTAGAGGGAAATGAAATTGAAAATTTACCATCGTTAGAGTCACATGATATGTTAATGAGGTTGAATCTAAATGATAATAATATAAGTGAATTAAATTTTAATATAAGTAATTTAGAAGATTTACAAATTCTAACACTTGATAACAATAATTTAAAATACCTTCCTGATGAGATATGTAATCTAAAAAATTTAAATCATTTAAGTGTTTCTGCTAATAAGCTACAAGAGTTACCTACTTGTATAGGAAAGTTAGAAAATTTACTTGAACTTGATATTGAAGAAAATGAAATTTCACAATTACCGCAAAGCTTTAATAAGTTGATAAAATTGAAAAACTTGTATATAGATAATAATAAAGATTTAAAAAGACCCCAGATAGATTCTCTGGAGTTTTGTGATGTGGAATAAAAAAATAAAAAAGTTGAATTTCTAAATTTATTCTGTTGGGAGTATAATGTTAAAGTTTGCTCCAAGATACTCTTTGTTTTCAACTTTTAGAGTTTCATTATTCACTTCAATTATACCATTCATACCATCAACAATAATACTATAAGTCATATGTAATCCTAAGCCTGTACCTGTTTTTTTACTTTTTGTTGTGAAGTATGGTTCAAATATTTTTTCTAAAATACTATCTTTAATTCCACCACCGCTATCTTGAAAGCTGATGTGTATTTTATTATTTTCTAGTTGAGTTGTAATTAAGATATACCTATCTTCTTCATTAATGGTATCTAAGATATCTTTTGCGTTATTGAATAGGTTCATATAGCACTGTATTAATTCATTTGGATAAGAATTTAGTGTAATTGTATCGTCCAAATTACAAAGCATAGTGATGTTGTGATTTTTAATTGATGGTTCTACAAGTTTTAAAAAGCTATTTATATTTTCTGTTAAATTGAAATGAAGTTTTAGTCTATCACCTTTGATAAAGTTTCTAAAGTCATCTATAGTTTTAGAAAGGTATTGTGCATTGTCATTTATTATGTCACATGTTTGTTCAAAAGATTCATCATCAAGCTTATGAAACATTTTTTTCATCTTCATGCCCGTAGCACCAGTAGATATTATAGAAAGAGGCTGTCTCCATTGATGTGCAATGTTTCCTATCATCTCTCCCATTGAAGCCATTTTCTCAGATTTGAAAAGTTGTTTTTGTGTTTTGATATTTTTTTCTACTTCCTCTTTAACTCTTTGTTCTAAATTAGTATTTAGCATTTGTAGTTCATGTTCACTCTCTTCTAGTTCTCTATTTTGCTTTTCTAGACATATAGTTTTTTCTTCAACTTTTTTCTCAAGATCTTTATTTAAAATCTCTAATTGTTGTTCATTATCTTTTATTTTTTCAAGCATATTATTGATTTCATGTGATAATAAACCAACTTCATCTAATCTTTTTGTATCAACTTGAACATCTCTGTGTCCTTTACTAATAAGTTGTGTGATATCAATAAGGTGGTATAAATTTCTTGTAAGACTTGTTGCTAAAATATAAGCAATGAGTGCTCCAAACATTATAGCTATGAGTGTATAAATGATTCCATTAAATGTGATACTATTGAGACTTTCAATATTACTTTGAAGAGAAATAGATACCCTTGCCCAACCAATATGCTGTGTTTCCCTCATAATGGGTACGGCTATATCTATCATATGGTTATCATTTACAAGTATTAAAACCTGAGGTTCTGAAGTGATTATTTTTGAACTAATATTATCTGATAGAAAGTGATTAATATATTGCTTTTCGCTATGGGCGAGTATTTTCCCATTTTTATTAATTATCATGGCATAATTTAAATCTGGATATTGAATAATTGATTCAATAATCTCTTCTAAGCCTACATAATCATTTGCCAAAACCCATGAAGTAGAGTTTTTAGATAATGTTGTAGCTAAACTGATAGTTTGAGAGAGACTTTGAGTATTGAGAAACTCTTTTTGATTTATTGTTAAGTCATAGATAAATATACTCATCATAATTGAATGGGTCAATATAATAGCAAATAAAAGTTCTCTTTTTATAGTTTTAGTAAAAAAGTTTTTTATAAAGTTAATCATTTAGTATCCTCTATTTTTCGTACTTCATTTTCGAATTTTTTTAAGAATATTACAACATCTTCATATCTTTTTTTATCTGCTTTTTCAAATTTACTTAATTCCATAGTTTGTAATATTTTTTTTCCTTCATTTGTTTTATGCAAACTAAATAGTATTTCAGAAATCTGTTCAACTAACGATTGTGGTATAGTATTTTTTACTACAAGGCCGTTGTTTGGTAAACTAGCAGTTTCCCATTTTATTTCAACTTCTTTTGCAATATTTGGTCGTTTTTTTATAAATGCTTTCCATGGTGGTGGCCAAGTTGCTGCTGCTTGCGATTTTTTGAGATATACATTCATAATAGATGATTCTTGAGAACCTACATAACTATTTTTAATATCTTTTTTGATATCTATGCCATGTGAGTATAAAAAATATTGAGGAAGCATAGTTGCAGCTAGTGCCGTTGGTGCAGGATAACTAATAGTTTTCCCTTTTAAATCTGCAATAGTTTTGATATTACTATCTTTTCTTACAAGAATAATACCTTTAAAGTTTTCATCATCTCCCATTTTTCCAAAAATTTTATAACCATGTTCAAGTGCTTTTACTGTTTGATAAGGATTCGGTAATGAAAAATCAAAAGCTGTCGAAAAAAGTTTTTTATTGTAAGCAGCATAATTTCTTGAGGCTTCTAGTTTTAGTTCTATAGTTGGAATTTTTTTATTTATATAATCAACAAGTGGTTGATAAACTTCAAAAAGTCTTTTAGGGTTATGCAAAGGATGGATACCAAAAGTATATATTTTTTTTGAGAAAAATTGTTTATCTGTATATTGAGGAGTGTATTCTTCTGATTTATCATCGCTACAACCAGTCAATAAGAAACTAGTTAGAGTAAAAATTAAAATGATAAAATAATATTTTTTTTTGTTAGAAATCATTTATTTACTTTATTAAATAGGTTTGGATTTATTCTATATCCTTGACCATAAATATTTTCTATAAAATTATCAGGAAGCTTTTTTCTAAGTCTTTTTATCATTGATTTTACAGAATCAAGAGAAAAGCCTTTGTTAAAATTATCATCTTGTATTATATAATAAAAATCTGTACTAGAAAATAGTTGATTTGGATTATTTAATAAAAGGTCTAATAGAAGAGTTTCATTATTAGAGAGTTTAACTTCTTTATCATTTTCATATAATAGTTTATATTTAGTATCCCAATATCTGTACTCATCAATAAAGATATTTTTATTTTTATTCGTAATCTCTTTACAAACGTCTAAAAATGTTTTAACAATAATTTCAAGTGTAAAAGGTTTTTTGATAAATTTTTTAATTCCTGTATTGATAAATTCAATGAGGTTTTTAGACTCATCATGTGCAGATGTTACGATTATAAGCTGATTTGGATTTATCTCTTTTAGCTTTTTTGATAATACAATACCATCCATTATAGGCATTTTTATATCTGTAATAACAATATCAAAACAGGTGTCATTTGTTTCTAAATAGTTTGTATATAAAGAGAGACCCTCTTTACCATTTGTAGCTGTTTGTACTTCAGCAAAAATATTTCTAAACATTGAGGCTGTTTTTTCTAACAATGTAGTGTCATCTTCAATATAAAGGACAGTAAAATCTTGTGAGATATTATGAAGTCTCTTTAAATCATCATTCAAAATCATTACCCTTTTTTAAAGATATAGTAAAGCAAACTCCATCATCTGTATTTTTTACAGAAATGATTCCATTATGGCGTTCTTGTATAATTTTTGAAACCATATAAAGTCCTAAACCAGTTCCATTCTTTTTTTCTTTTGTACTAAAGTATGGGATAAATATTTTATCTAAATATTTATCTTTTATACCTTTACCATTATCACAAATTATTATATTTGTATAATTATTATCTTCACTTGTAGAGATATTTATAACTTTATTTTCAATATTTTTCTGCAAGAAATTTTCTTTTGCATTTTGAAGAATACTTAAGATAGCTTGAACAATTTCACTTTCAAACATAAAGGTACTACTATCTGTATCAAAGTGAAAATTCACTGTAATATCATAATAATCAAAAGATTTTTCTATAATACGATACGCTTTATTTATAGGTGTAGTGATTGTAATATTAGACATCTGTTTAGTCGGTTTGTAAAAATCTTTAAAATCATCAACTATATTTGTGAGTGTTTGTGTTAATTTTTCAATATCTTCAAGTTCGTAAGATATATAATCTATAAGCTTTTCTTTGTTTGATTCTAACATAATTTTCATTTTCATATCTATAACCGATGAAGAGATAGAAGTGAGTGGCTGTCTCCATTGATGTGCAATCATTGAGAGCATTTCTCCCATTTGAGCTTGTTTTGATTGTATAAATAACATTCGTTCTTGCTCTTTGTTCTTTTTTATTTTATGTTCAATTACTTTTTCAAGATTTTCATTGAGTTTTTTGAGTTTTTCTTCTGCCTCTATTCTTTTATCAATATCTCTCCAAATCATAAAAAGCCTATTTTTAAAAAAAAATCTTGACTTTAACTTTATAATATCTATCTCAATATTTTTTTCCTCTTCATCTTTTGTAAGAAATACCCATTCAAACTTACAATTACCCTTTTTTTGAGCTTCTTTCATCATATCACTTGCTTTTTTGTGAGAAAAACTACCATCTGGTTGAAAAGGGGGAGAGAGTTTCAGTGGATGAATTAATAAGAACTCTTTTTTTGAATCATACTTAAAAAGTTCTAATATCTTTTTATTACAATCTATAACCTTATTATTTGATATAATTGAGATTCCATCACTAGAATAGTTATACATATCTTTATACAGTTGTTGTCGTATGACAAAAAAAAGAAGTATTACAACTATTATTAAAAAAAATATTTCCATATAAAAATTATATCTATAATATTAATTAATTGCAATAACCAATAGTTTCATACTTGCCTGTTCTAAAATTTAAATGATGTGATATTTTAAAAACTTTATTATTTTCCTCACACTCTTTTTTTACCTCTTCTAATGGACTTGATGTACAACCCACAAATAAAAAAACACTCACTAAAGTTAATAAAACTATTTTTGTCATTTTAATGCTCCTTCTCTTCTAACTACTATATTATCTCATAGAAAAGTACCCAATAGTGTCAAATAAGAACTTTATAAAAAAATTTCTTTTAAATATAACAAATAATGAAATGTTGTAATCTATTTTATTATAGAATATAGTTAAAAGAGATAAAGAATTTATATGAAAAAAAATAATATAGTTATTTATATGGTATTGATTTATTTTATATCTATGTACATAGCTTTTATTGTAATAGAAAAAAATAAAGATGATAGAGTAGAATTTATACTTGATAAACATCTTGCAAATCTTCAAGTACATTATGAAATATTTTTAAAAAACAATTCAAACTTAGCAGATTTAATATATGAAGAAACTATTTTTGACACAAGAGTAATCGCTCTTTTAAAAGAGGCAAGTCAAAATCAAAATGATGTTAAAAAGTTAAATGTTTTGAGAGAAAAGTTGAGAATACTTTTAGAACCAAGGTATTCTCTTTATAAAAATCAAAATGTACTTCAATATCATTTTATTTTTGAGGATAATCATTCTTTTTTAAGGATGCATAAACCTGATAAATATGGTGATGATTTAACTAATATACGAACAGATTTTGTAGAAGTAAATAAAACAAAAAAAAGAGTAAGAGGTTTTTCTCAAGGAAGAACAGCACATGGCTTTAGAAATGTATATCCAATATTTGATGAAGATGGAAAATATATCTCTGCAATGGAAGTTTCTTTTGCTACAAGTTTATTACAAAACTATTTAAATACTGTAGGAGATATGCATTCACATTTTTTACTAAAAAAAGAAACTTTTAATAAAAAAGCTTGGGCAGAAGATAGTTTAATAATTAATTATCAGCAAAGTTTTGAACATGATAGATATGTAGTGACTGTTCCTAATAAATATTTTAATAAAGATGAGATAACACATACTAAAAGGAATATAGTAAAAATTCGAGATGAGATTAATAAAAAGATTATGGAAGATAAAAAGTTTTCTATATATTTATTAGATAATGATACTTCAAAAGCAATATCTTTTTACCCAATTCAGCAAAATATTACAAATGAAAAAGTAGCCTGGATTGTGACTTATGAAAAAGATGATTCTATTTTATATCTTATAAATAGAAGTGATAATATTTTTATATTTACAAGTATTATTCTTTTTGTCATCTTTTATTTTATCTATAGAATAGTAAAGCAACGAGATGAACTTCGTCTATTTACAAAAGAACAAGAATCACTTTTATCTTTATTTGATAAAGGTGACTCTGTTTTATTTAAATGGAATAATGATGATAATTGGAGTGTTAGTTTTGTGTCTAAGAGTGTTGAAAGATTATTGGGCTATACAAAATATGAATTTTTATCAAATAGAGTTAATTATAGTTCTTGTATTCATAAAGATGACATTGCAAGAGTTACAGCAGAAGTAGAAGAAATTTCAAAAAATAACGAGGTGTTTTTTGAGCATGAACCTTATAGAGTTATTACAAAATCAGATGAGATAAAATGGGTTTTGGATTATACTGTAGTTTCAAGAGATGATGAGGGAAATATTATAGACTTTTTAGGCTATATCTCTGATATAACCCAAAGTAAAAAAATCAATGAAGAGTTAGAAAAAACAAAAAATGAAGCACTAAAAGCAAATAAAGCAAAATCAGAATTTTTGGCAAATATGTCACATGAGATAAGAACACCATTAAATGGTATTATAGGTTTAACAGATCTGGTATTGGAAACAAAACTTACTGATATTCAAAAAGACTTTTTAACAAAAGCGAAACTCTCATCGAGTGCGTTATTAAGTGTTATTAATGATATTTTAGATTATTCAAAAATAGAAGCTGGAAAAATTGATATTCAAAATCAACCCTTTGAACTTAAAGAATTATTTGAAAATATCTCTAATCTCTTTGAATATCAAATGAATCAAAAAAATATAGATTTAATCTATAAATTTGATAAAAATATACCAGCTATTCTTGTTGGAGATAGTTTACGAATCATACAGATTATCAATAACTTAGTAGGAAATGCGATCAAATTTACTACAACAGGTTATATAATGATAGAGGTAAAACAAACTACTGATAGAGATAAGAATAAAGTAAAATTAGAGTTTTGTGTAGAAGATAGTGGGATAGGTATAAGTTCTCAAAATGTAGCAAAGCTTTTTCATCCTTTTGAACAAGGAGATAATTCAAATACACGAAAATATGGGGGAACTGGACTAGGGCTTGTTATATCAAAACAATTAACAAATTTGATGGGTGGAGATATTTGGTGTACAAGTGAACTAGGCGTTGGTAGTAGATTTTGTTTTACTCTTAGTGTTGGATATAAGGAAAAAGAACAAAATACTCATCCTTATGACAAACAAGATAAAATTGAAATGAAACAAGAAGAGAGTCCTTTTCATACTAATGGGAAAGTTCTTTTAGTTGAGGATAATGAAATCAACCAAGTAGTAGCTTCTGAGATATTGAAAAACTTTGGTTTTGAAGTTGTAATAGTAGAAAATGGTTTAGAAGCAGTAAAAAGTATGAAAAATAACAGCTTTGATATTGTTTTTATGGATTTACAAATGCCGTTGATGGATGGCTTTGAAGCAACTTCTAAAATAAGAGAATTTGATATGACAACACCTATTATAGCATTGAGTGCTGCTGTTATGGAAAAAGATAAAGAACTTACTAAAAAAGTGGGTATGGATGAACATTTATCAAAACCTATTGATAAAAATAAATTACAAGAAATTTTAGCTAAATATTTTTCACAAGATATAGATTTTAGCAAAACTATACATCAAAAGCAAAACAACTCGCTACCAAACCTAAGAGGGATAAATTTAAATAGACTTGTTGAGTATTTAGATATGGATATAAATACTGTTTTTTCTATGTTAAATAATTATAAAAATACATATAGTCATTTTGATGAAGATATTCAAAAACTTCATAGAGAATCTGATGAGTTTAAAAAATATATTCATAAACTCAAAGGAGTAAGTGGTAATCTAGAAGTGAATAATGTATTTGATTTAACAAAACAAATTGAACAAACAATCGAACTAGAAAAAGCAAATATTTTAATAGAAAAATTAGAAAAAGAACTTAAAATTGTAGTAGTTTCTATTGAAGAAAATATCACTCCTCTAATTCAAAATAATATAAACATACTCTCAAAAACAGAAATAGTAAGGCATATCGATACGATAATATTTGATATTGTAAACTATAATTTTATTAAACCATCAAGAATTGAAGAAATTTGTAATCATTTTAAGAATAAAATTGATAACAGTATTATAAAATTAATAAATGAAAAGTTTCAATCTAACCAATATGAAGAGTTAAAAGACATTTTAGAAGATATAAAAGGAAACAGTAGTGAATGAACCAATTATATTAGTAGTTGATGATGAAATTATTAATATCAATATTGTAGTAGAACTTTTAAGTGATAAATATGATATAAAAGTTGCATTTGATGGAGAAAAAGCATTAGAGGTGATAGATAAAATAAGACCAGATTTGATTTTATTAGATATTCATATGCCTAAAATGGATGGTTATGAATTAGCGTATAAATTAAAAAATAGTAAAGAGCATCAAAACATACCTTTTATATTTTTATCATCAAAAAATGATAGTGATTCTATTGTAAAAGGTTTTAATCTTGGTGCTGTAGATTATATTACAAAACCATTTAATCAAACAGAATTAAAAGTTAGAGTAGAAAATCATATTAAAACATACCAATTACAAAAAAACTTGGAAGAACAAAAAGAGTTTGCTCAAACTATTATGGATAGTCAGCCAAATATGATATTAGTTACAGATGGTATAGAAGCAAAATATGTAAATAAAACTATTTTAGATTTTTATCACTGCAAAGATTTAGAAGAATTTATAGATAAATATCAGTGTGTTTGTCACTCCTTTATTAAAAATGATATATATTTTCATTTGGGAAAAGTAATAGATGAATCAAATTGGATTCATCATATTATGAAAATTAATCCAGAAGATAGAGTAGTAACAATATTATCGCATGAAGATTATATGGTGAAAGCATTTAGTGTATCTGTGAAACAATATCTACATAACACCTATATTATTAATTTGAATGATATTAGTCAAACTGTATTAAAACAGATACAGTTAGAAGATAAAACTACACATGATAAGTTAACGAAAGCATTTAATAGAGAATATTTTGACCAAGTATATAAAACATTGATTTTAAAGTTTAAAACAGAAAAAAAATATTTTGCTTTAAGCATGGTTGATATTGATCATTTTAAAAAGATTAATGACACTTATGGACATGATGTGGGTGATGAAGTGTTAAAAGATTTAGTATCTTTAGTAAATAAACACTCTAGGGCTGATGATATTTTTATAAGATGGGGTGGAGAAGAATTTGTTCTTATTTTAAAAGTTGCGTCAGCAGAAGATGTTGTAAATGCTTTAGAACATATACGAAGGATTATTGAAGATTATATATTTAAAGATGTAGGAGAAATTACTTGTAGTTTTGGGGCAACAATATTACAAGAGGAAGAATCTATAGATAAAACTATAAAAAGAGCTGATATAGCTTTGTATGAAGCTAAAAACAATGGAAGAAATCAAGTTGTTTTTCACTAAAAAGGAAAGCTAGTAAATGTCTAAGTTAAAAATCTTAGTTGTAGAAGATGATATAGTTAATTTAGAAATAATAGTACAGTTTTTAGGTGAACAATATGAAGTGAAAGTAGCTTTTGATGGTGAAAATGGTATAAAAATTTATAAAGAATTTAAACCTGATATTATTATTACAGATTTGGATATGCCTGTTTTAAATGGTATTGATATGTTAAAATACATCCGTGTTTTCGATAAAAATGTTAAAGCGATAGTCCTTACATCTCATGCTGGTGTTGATTATCTTCTTAAAGCTACTGAACTTAACCTTACGAAATATTTATTAAAACCAATTTCAAAAATTGATTTATTTGATTCTATATCTCTTGCTTTGAATGAAATCCAAAGGTTTAAAGTAATTGATAGAAATATTTTAAATATCAATGAAAAATATGCTTGGGATTTTCAGAATAATATTTTATTGTGTGCTGGAGTTGAGGTGCGATTAACACCTAAAGAAAAAAAGATATTAGAATACCTTTTTAAAAACAGACCAAATATAGTATCTTATGAAGATCTTATAGAATTTGTATGGAATGATTATGACTTTGTTGATAAAAAAGCTTTAAAAACTATGATGAGTGGGTTGCGTAAAAAAATACCACAAGATTTAATAGGTAATATTTATGGTGTAGGTTATAAAGTTTGTACATAAAAAGATAAATATTTTAAAAATCTTACTACTTCCTAACTTTTCTTAAATACAATAAAGTATATAAAATTTTATTATAAGGGTTTATTGTGTTTAAAAATTTACCAACGAAACAAAAAATATTTTTTAATATGTTACTTGCACAGTTAGGTTTTACAAGTATATCAATAGTGGCTATTTTAAGTGATTCAAAAATATCTGCAATTATTGTTGTAAATGTTCTATTTGCACTGATAATAGCTTATACAAACTATGCTGCAATGAGAAGAGTTGTAGGTGGCATAGAAAGATTCAAGAAATATATGAATGAAATTATGGACTTTGCTTTTATGAGAACTAATAGCGTGACAAGAGCAACTTTTATGAAGAATGATGAGATAGGGATGATATTACTTGAATTAAATAACTATGTTGAACACTTTGACACTATGAGAAAAGAAGATATGAAAGTACTAGGAGAGATAGTACTAACACTTGATAAAATGTCACAAGGTATCTACAAATGTAGAATCCATTCAAAATCACATAACTTTATGATTGAAGCTTTGAAAGAAACACTTAATAAAGCTTTAAATATATCAGAGATAAATGTAAAAGAATTAAGAAAAAATCTTGAATTCTATGCAAATAATGATTTTACTAGTCAAATTAATATTCATCATAAAATAAAAGGAGATATGCTTGCTGTAATGAGTAGCGTAAACACCCTAGGGGAATCACTATCAAATAGCGCAAAAATGAACCTAACAAACGGAGAGCACTTAGAGAATAGCTCATCAACAATGACTCAAAGTGTAACAAACTTAGCAAATAAAGCAAACCAACAAGCAGCTTCCTTAGAAGAAACAGCAGCAGCAGTAGAAGAGATAACAAGTATTACTAGAAATAATGCCAATAATGCAGTCAAAATGTCAGAACTTGGTAGTACAGTAAAAACAGAAGTTTCAAATGGTATGAACTTAGCAAATGAAACATCAAGCTCAATGGATCAAATTAATGAACAAGTAACAGCTATTAATGAAGCAATAACAGTAATAGACCAAATAGCATTCCAAACAAATATACTTTCACTAAATGCAGCAGTAGAAGCAGCAACAGCAGGGGAAGCAGGGAAAGGGTTCGCAGTAGTAGCCCAAGAAGTGAGAAACTTGGCTTCAAGAAGTGCAGATGCAGCAAATGAGATAAAAGCACTCGTAGAATCAGCAGCAAATAAAGCAAACCAAGGGAAAAAAGTAAGTGATAATATGATTACAGGATATGAATCACTTAATGAGAACTTTAATCAAACAATAGAACTTATAGAAGATGTAAGTAGAGCTAGTAAAGAACAGATGACAGGGATAGAACAAATAAATGATGCAGTAACAATGCTAGATAGAGTAACCCAAGAGAATGCAAGTGAAGCAAATTCCGTAGCTCAAATAGCACAAGATGTAAGTAAATTGGCAAATGAATTAGTTTCAGATGCACAAGCTAAGAAATTTAACTAGAAAGGAATTAGTATGGCAGGTGAAATAGTATTAGATGATTACGCATTCCTAGTAAGTGAGACAGATAGTAAAGGTGTAATCAAATTTGCAAATGATGATTTTTGTAAAATAGCAGGATATAGTTTAGATGAACTTATAGATAAACCACATAATATGGTAAGACATCCAGATATGCCAAAAGCAGCATTTAAATCACTTTGGGATACAGTACAATCTGGAAATGTCTGGACAGGATATGTAAAGAATGCAACAAAAGATGGAGGATACTATTGGGTATTCGCAACAGTATTTCCATTTGAGAGTTGTGATGGAGGGAAAGGTTATCTTTCATGTAGAAGAAAACCTAGTCGTGAAGAGATTGCTGAGCACGAAGCTTTATATAAGCAGTGGAAAGCTGCTGAATAGTAAAATCCCCCATAAGTAATGAATAAATCTTAAGGATATATGATGAATTTGAGACAGAGATATAAAAAAAGTAAAAAGTTAAAAGTTGAGTTGTTTTTATCTTTAGGTTTTATTTATATATTTTTTATGATTTTAACTTTATATTTTGATTATAGTAGAATTACTCAAGATTTTTTAGAAGAACAAGATATAAAAAATAAAGATATATCTCAAATTACATATACTTTATTAAAAACATTAGAAAATGATACTTATAATAAAATAAGAATTTTACTTAATAATGAAAATGTAACAGAATCTTTTGCCAAAAAAGATAGAAAAAAACTTTATAGTTTAGTGAATCCTTATTATAAAAGACAAATACAACTTAATAAGTATCTTAAAATAATGACTTTTAGAGAAAGTGATGGAACAGCTTTTTTAAGAGTTCATAAACCAGAAATGTTTGGTGATAAATTAAATAAAATAAGAAAAATAATTGTAGATACAAATAAATTACAAAAAACACAGTATGGCTTTGAAGTTGGAAAATTGCGTATGACATATAGAGTAGTTGTACCTATTTATCATCAAGGTAAACATATAGGTTTAGTAGAAGTAGGAATTGAACCAGAATATTTTATAGATAAATTAGTAGCTAGTTTTGATATTTTACATGCACTTTTAGTTCAAAAAGATACTCTATCTGCTTCATTAGATAAAGAAAAATTTACAAGAGAAAAAGATGATTATGTGATGGTTCGAGGAGATGAGTTTTTTCACAAATATCTAAATCAAATAGATTTAAAAAATAGAGGAGACTTTATTCAATTTAAGGATAATTATTATTTAGTTGAAAAAAATTTGAATTTGTTTGATCATGCTGGTAATATTACTGCAAAGTTATTATTTGCTTCAAAAGTAAATAATTTTAATAGAAGAGATAGTGCTTTATTACAAAGTGCTTTTGTTATTAGTGTCCTATTTTTATTATTATTTTTAGTTGTGAATTATATTATTAATAAGTTTATAGATATACAACAAAAACAGATAGAGATTATAAATAAACAGTCAAAAAAACTAGAAGTGATATTTAATGGTGCCTCTAGTATTATTATTTTAACAGATGGTAAAAAACTTATTGAAGCTAATAGTGAGTTTTTACTATTTTTTAATCAGTATAAAAATATTGATGAGTTTAAAAAAGAGTATGATTGTATTTGTGATAAATTTGTGCCATTTGAAGTTGACGGTTATATTAATAGTAAAGTAATAGATGGGATGCCATGGACTGATTATATTATTAAATATAGTGATAAATCTCATAAAGTTGTTATGTTAAAAGAAGATAAACTACATCATTTTAATATAAAAGTAAAAGAGATCAAATTTATGAATGAAATTTTACAAGTGGTTGATTTAAGTGATATTACAAAAGAAAAAGAGCAAGAAGCAATTATATTACAACAATCAAAATTAGCTTCAATGGGTGAGATGATAGGAAATATTGCTCATCAGTGGAGACAACCTTTGTCTATAATATCTACAGGTGCTACAGGGATTCAACTAAAAAAAGAATATGGTATATTAACAGATGAGTATTTAGATGAAATTTGTAATATGATTAATAATAATGCACAATACCTTTCTAAAACTATTGATGATTTTAAAAACTTTATCAGAGGTGATAGAGTTAAAACAAGATTTAAATTAGAAGATGAAATAAATAGTTTATTGACTTTACTAGAGGGGACAATTAAAAACAATCATATTAAAGTTATTCTAGATTTGGAAAAAGATTTAGTTTTAGATGGCTATGAAAGTGAATTGACGCAAGCTCTCATTAATATTTTTAACAATTCAAAAGATGTTTTAAAACAGATAGAAACAGAAGATAGATTCTTTTTTATTAGTACTAAAAAAGTTGAAGATAAAGTACAAATAGTTTTAAAAGATAATGGCGGAGGTATCTCAGAAGAGGTTATCAATAAAGTTTTTGAACCATACTTTACCACTAAACATCAAAGTCAAGGGACAGGATTAGGTCTTCATATGACTTATAATCTTATTGTAGATGGCATGGATGGAAATATAGTAATGAATAATATGAATTATGAGTATAACAATAAAAACTATAGAGGTGTTGAAATAATAATCACACTATAAATGAAGCCAAATATATTATGAGTTAATATATTTGCTTATTAAAGAGTTGAGTTGATCAAATATTTCTTTTTGTTCATCTATACTTAAGTTATCTGTTTCAAGTTTTTGTAATAGCTTACAGGCATCATCAAGAGATAAGTTTAAACAAGAATTTTTAATAAAGTGCGCTTTTTTAGAAATACTTTCTTGTTCCTCATCATCAATTAGTTTTTTAAGAATATGAAGTTCGTTTGGAGTGTCTATTTTAAACTTATTGATTAACATTACACTGATATTTTCACTTACACCTAGTTTTTCAGCTATTATTGTAGGATTAAGAAGCTGAACTTTCGAGTTTTCATTTAAGATAGTGTTTTGTGATTTGTTTTCATCTTGTGATGGTAGTTTTGTATTATGTTGTTTGAGATAGAATTTTAAAACCTTTAGTAGTGTTTTATTATCTATAGGTTTTGAAAGGTAATCGTTCATCCCCTCACTAATATATTTTTCTTTATCTCCTTTAATTGCATTTGCAGTTAATGCAATAATAGGTATAGGTTTAATATTATTTTTATCTTCAAAACTTCTTATATGTTTCATAGAGGTTAAACCATCCATAATAGGCATATTTATATCCATAAAAATTAAATCATAGTCGTGTTTTTTATACAATTCATACGCTTCTTTACCATCAGCTGCCATATCAACTTGAAGGTTGTGTTGTTCTAATAATATTTTGATTAAAATTTGATTGTTTGGGTTGTCTTCTGCAACAAGTATTTTCCCTTTTAAGATATCATTATAGTTGATTGTTTCTGTGGAAACTTGTTTATCTATATTACATGCTTCTGAGATGATATTAAAAACTTTTGAACCAAATAACGGTATATCAATATGAAAACTCATCATCTCTTTTAAGATATAATTATTATCATTGTTTAGTTCATGTATATTTCCTACATAGATGATCGGAGCATGAAACTTTTGATGTACTTTTTTGATATTATCAATAAAGTTTGAAACCCCGTTAAAACAAAAGATAAGGTCAATTTTTGGTGCATTGTTAATATCCTCAAAGTTATCAAAAACTTTTCCATAATCTTCTAAAATATTGAGTAGATTTTTTCTAATATATTCATTGTCATCGACAACAGAACATAAAGCAAAGTTGTATTTAAAATGAGGTGTTTGTTCTATGATTTTATCATCTGTATAGAGATCAAGATCAAAATAAAATCTACTACCTTCGTTTTCTTTACTAATAATATGAATTTTTGAATCTAATAAGTTTATAATTTTACTACTGATTGAAAGCCCTAGACCGGTTCCTCCATATTTTTTTGAAACACTGTTATCAGCTTGTGAAAATGCTTCAAAGATATTCTTTTGATTTTTAGTTGAGATACCAACTCCTGTATCTTTTACTGAAAATCTAATTTTTGCCATATTGTTTTTATGTTCAAGTAGTTTAATGTCAAACTGTACAGTTCCATTTTTAGGAGTGAATTTTATAGCATTACTAATTATATTTGAAATAACTTGTTTGAGTCTTGTTTCGTCACATTGTACAGTTGTAGGAACATTTGGTTCAAAATTGTAGATAAATCGTATATCTTTTTGTTTTGCACTGATTGAATAAAGTTCAACTACTTGAGATACAGTTTGTTTGAGGTCAATGTTTTCTAGAAAAATTTCAAGTTTTCCACTTTCAACTTTTGACAAGTCTAAAATATCATTGATAATATTTAATAATGCTTTGGCACTTTTAACTATGATATCCGCTTTTTCTTTATCATCTGAAGATAGTTTTGATTGTAATAATAGTTCCGAAAAACCTATTATAGCATTAAGAGGTGTTCGTATTTCGTGTGACATATTAGCTAGAAATTTAGATTTTATTTCATTTGCATTGGATGCTTCTTGTGCAGAAGTTTTTGCTTTTTTTGTTAAGTTCTCAAGTTCCTTACTTTTTCTTAAAATTTGTTTTATAACAATATATCCCAAAATAAAAATAAAAGATATTACAACCAAAGTAATAAAATACTCTAAGTTTTCATAATGTTTTCGTTCTTTTATAACATTTTTTTCAAGAGTAGTGAGATTTTGTTTGCTTTCATATAATAATCTACTAGCATTTTCTTTCATCCTTGTAAATAAAGGTGGAATTGTTTTGAAAAAGATTTGTATCTTAAATCTTTTATCATCTGTAGTTTCATCAGCTTGTTTATTTAAAATATCATTTTTTATTTGAATAATATTTTCCATATCTTTGAGTTTTTGTTCTATCGCATAAAGTTTTGGTTTTAGGTCAATAGACTCAAAGGTATAACCGATTTTTTTATTTGGAGTGAAGATAATATTTTCAACTGTTTCACTTACTCCAACTATATTTAAGTTAATATATTTTTTAAGTAAACCACCATTTTCTAAGATATTAATAGCGTTTTTTATCTCTTTGATCTCTTTTTTAATCTCTTTTTGAATTGGTAATAAAGCTCTTTTGTTGAATGACATTGCCATTTGATAGTATTGTCTTTCAACAGAATTAATCTCTTTTAAAATATATTCACCAATTTGATATCGTGCATATTCATTTTTAATTTCATAATCTAAATCATCTACAATATTTTTAAATATGATATGAATTGTAATAATGGAGCTATATCCAAGTACAAAAACTCCCAAAAGTGCTATAAGACTTTTTAGTACACTATCTTTAACAAGCATTAAAAAGTAACTTTATGAAAATTTTTGATATCATCTTCATCTAAAAAGCCATATTTTTTAAATATTTTTTGACCTTTTTGAGATGCTGCATATATCATAAATTTTTTTATTAACTCTTTGTGTTTCGAAGTTTTAAGAAGATTAAATACAAGTTTTGCTTTTTTTGCATATTTTTCATCAATTTTTAAAGGTTCTACTTGGTTTTTATTATCATCCCAAAATGTCGTTGCATACCAGTTTAAAATTACATCGGCTTCATCTGTTACTAAAGCTTTTGTAAGATTTCTTGAATCTGGTGCTAAATAGAGTGAATTTAATATTGCTTGTTGGTAATTTCCAAATTTTTGTAAAACTTTTTTAGTTGCTTTTCCCACACTACCACTTGTTTCATTACCTAAAACAACTCTTAAATTTTCATTTGTAAGCTCATTCAAGTCAGCTTTGATATTTTTAGGATTTCCTTTTTTTACTACCATTGCCATTTTGTTATATCCTACAAACATCCCATCTAACAATAATCCATCTTTGAGATGTTTGTCTCTATATGAAACAGAACCAGGTAAATAAAGGTCACCCACGTTACTCATTTTTATACTATCATATAAATCTTGGCTGCCACCTTGTAGAATTTTTATTTTACAACTATATTCCTTCTCAAAATTTCTTGCTAATTCATTTACTGGCTTAATCATTGTTATACCAATATAAAAAAGTAATTCTGTATCCTTTTTCGCATACAAATTTGATGTAAAAGTAGCCAAAATAGTAACAGCTAACAATATTTTTAAAAAACTCACTATATCCCCTTGTTTTCTATTGTTTGAATAACAATTTAAGTTGTTAAATTATACAATATATACTTAAAATTATATATTAAAAGGTATGGTATGAATTTTGAAGATATGAAAATAGTTTCTATTGATGATAATGAAAATAATTTATTATTAATTGAGTCTATATGTACACAGATGGATTTATCTGTGACGAGTTTTTTAGATCCATTGGAAGCTTTGATGTATGTTTTAAAAAATGATATTGATATGATAGTTATAGATTATATGATGCCAAATTTAAACGGTATTGATTTTATAAAAGAATATAGAAATATAAATAAGATAGTTCCTATAGTGATGATTACAGCAGCTGGTGATGATGAGACTATACATAAAGAAGCTTTTAGTGTTGGTGCAAATGATTTTTTAAGTAAACCTGTTAATTCTATATTGTTTAAAGCTAGAGTTACTAATCTTTTAATAAACTATAAAAATACTTTACTTCTTCAAGACAGATCAAAACTTCTTGAAGAAGAGGTGAAACTGGCAACTCAAAATTTAATTGAAAGAGAACATGAAACATTAAAAATATTAGGTAAAACAGCAGAGTATAAAGACCCTGAAACAGCCTCTCATGTTGCAAGAGTAGCTCATTATTCAAAATTATTAGCACTAAAATATGGATTGAGTGAAAAAGAACAAGATTTGATCTTTTATGCTTCACCTTTTCATGACTTAGGAAAAGTTGGTATTGAAGATAGTATTCTTTTAAAACCTGCAAAATTAAGTGTTCAAGAGTTTGAGATTATGAAAAAACATGCACAAATAGGATATGAGATTTTAAAGGATTCTCAAAGTCAATATTTACAAGCGGGTGCAACTATTGCTATAAGTCATCATGAAAGATGGAATGGAAATGGATATCCCAATAACTTAAAAGGTGAAGATATACCGATTTTTGGAAGAATAGTCTCAGTAGCAGATGTCTTTGATGCTTTAACTTCCAATAGACCGTATAAAGAAGCATGGAGTTTTGATGATGCTTTAGAGTTCTTGAAAAATGAAGCTGGAAAACATTTTGATCCAAAATTAGTTGCTTTATTTATTGAAAGTCAAGATGATGTAAATAAAATTTTCCATTCTTTTAACTAAGAGTTAACATGAATATTAAAAAAAGTATCTCTATTTTTATTAATCCTTTTATTAGTCCTATAATCATTGTTGCAATTATTATTATTTTTCTAATGGTAACTGTTTTACCTGAGTTATCTTTAAAAAATGAGGTACAAAAGCTTGAAAAACAAGCATTGGCAACAACAACTAAAATTAGAAAAATTAGAAATTATTACACTTCAAATGTTATTTCAAAAGTAAAAGATGTTGATAGTATTCATATAAATTATGATCATTATACACATAAAAATACTATTCCTCTTCCAGCAACACTGTTACATGATTTAAGTAATATTTTACCACAAGATGGCATCAGGTTAAAAATGTTTAGTAAGTATCCTTTCCCAAATAGAGCTAATAGAATACTTGATGATGCTGAAGAAAAAGGACTTACTTTTGTTGAAAAAAATCCTTCAAAAGTTCATACCCAAGTAGTAAAAGAGGGCTCAAGAGAATTCTTAAAGGTGACTGTTGCAGATGTTTTTTATGATCCAGCTTGTGTAAGATGTCACAATACAAGAAAAGACACCCCTAAGAATGATTGGAAAATTGGAGATGTAAGAGGCGCTTTACAAGTTACAATGCCTATGAGCAATGGAATCTCATTAAATAACCAGCAAACACTCATAATATTTTATGTTTTAATGGTATTAGTGTTAGCTTTAGGTATTCATTATGGTATTTTTTCATATTTTAATAAGAAGAAACTAAGCGAACACAATGAAGAATTGGGACAAAAAGTTAATGAGAGAACAAAAACACTTAATGAATATAAAAAAGCAGTTGATTATAGTGCTATTGTTTCAAAAACAGATATAGATGGTACAATTACATATGTAAATGATAAGTTTATGAAAATATCTCAATATAGTAAAGAAGAATTAATTGGTAAAAATCACAATATCATCAGAGACCCAGGAATGCCAGATGCTTTATTTGAAGAACTTTGGAATACAATAAAAGCTAAAAAAGTATGGAGAGGGCAAATATCAAATAGAGCTAAAGATGGAACTATTTATTATGTTTCTTCTACTATTATTCCCATTTTAAATTCTCATGATGAGATAGAAGAGTTTTTAGCGGTACGATTAGATGTATCTGATATTGTTCAATCAAAAATGGAAGCAGAAAAAGCTAATAGTGTAAAATCTACATTTTTAGCAAATATAAGTCATGAGATACGAACTCCACTAAATGCAATTATTGGATTTTCACAAGTTTTAAGTAACTCCGCGTCTTTATCAGCAGAAGATAAAAAACAAGCTTCTATTATTCAGTCT
Source organism: Arcobacteraceae bacterium (assembly GCA_963667095.1). Lineage (GTDB taxonomy): Bacteria > Campylobacterota > Campylobacteria > Campylobacterales > Arcobacteraceae > JAIOSF01. The sequence continues at coordinate 1,949,008 of OY762960.1, forward strand.
AGTGCCAATAATTTATTGGCAATTATTAATGATATTTTAGATGTTTCTAAAATTCAAAATGGTAATTTTGAAGTTTCTATTGAAGATACAGATATGCATTTTATTTGTGAGCATGTAGTTGAATTGTTTTCAAAAAGAGCTGTTCAAAAAAATATTAAAATAATCTTTAATATGGATAGTAAAATACCACATTGTGTTCAAACAGATGGTATAAGAATTCGACAAGTACTATCTAATTTTTTAGGAAATAGTATTAAGTTTACCCCAAAAAATGGAACAATAACTTTTAATCTTATAGTTTTAGAACAATCTAAAAATGATAAAATTAAAGTACGATTTGAAGTTATAGATACAGGAATTGGTATCTCTAAAGAAAATATAGAAAATATATTTATCCCTTTTGTACAAACAGATAGTAACTCTAGTAGAAAATATGAGGGTACTGGACTTGGATTGAGTATCTGTTTACACATTATTAAATCATTAAATTCAACAATTCATGTAGAGAGTGAAGTAGAGAAAGGGAGTAAATTTTGGTTTGATTTAGAGTTTGATATCTGTGATGATAGCTTCTTTAAAAAAGAAACATATTTTGACAGATTAAACATTTTAGTTTATAATCAAAATAATGAATTATACCAATATGTTAAAAGCTATTTAGAACAATTTGGTGATATCTCCAATAATAATACAGGTGATATAGTTGTTCTTACAAGTGGTGAGCTTAATAATGCAAGAGAAAAATATAAAGATATACCTAAAATTGTTTTATGTGTAAGTGACGATGAAAAAGTTGAGTTAAAATTATTTGAAAATGAGATAGCACTTACATTACCTTTTTATAAATCAAAAATAGAAGATGTCATTGCTGAGTTGATTGTTTTTAAAGGTATGAAGTGTGTAGATATTGCAAATGATATAAAAATACATAAAGGAAATATTTTAGTAGCTGAGGATAATTTAGCCAACCAAGAACTTTTAAAATATATTCTAGACAAACTATCTGTATCTTATGAAATCGTTTCTGATGGACAAGAGGCTGTGAATATGTTTATTGAAAAGCAAAATTATGATTTGATTTTAATGGATATTAATATGCCGGTTTTAGATGGTATGGATGCTTTTAAACAAATAAGAGATTATGAAAAGGGAAATCATTTGAGTTTAGTGCCAATTATTGCCCTGACTGCAAATGCAATTAAAGGGGATAGAGAAAAGTTCTTAGCAATGGGGATGAATGGTTACTTAAGTAAACCAATCGAGATAGATAAATTAGAAGAGGTATTTGATACATATTTAAAAAGTGAAAAACAAATAGAAGAGATTATGGAAGATAAAGGAGGAATAGAGATGTTAAATCCAAAAGAGATAGCAGATAAACTAGGTGTGAGCGAATCAATAGGTGAAATTTTAATTAAAAAATTCCAAGAGGATATACCAAAAGATTTAGATGAGTTAGAAAAATTTATTTTAGAAAATGATGCTACGCAAATATCTGCAAAAGCACATTTTATTAAAAATAGTTGTTTAAATTTAGGTTTAGATGATATTTGTAAACAATTACAAGAGATAGAAACAACTATTAAAGATACAGTGGAGTTACAAGTGGCTTTTCAAAAATTGAAAAGTTCTATTGCCACTTTTTTATAAAGAGATTAGGTATTTATTTTATTTTTGGCAATTTTAAAATCATATTATTGCCTATCATAATCTTGTTACAATGACCTGCAATCTTTTTATCTGCAGTTATAAAGTTCATATTCATATAAGAGTATTTATGTGTAATTTCTCCTCTTTTTAAACTATGAAATCCTAGTATTGTTATAGGTGTGTCAAGCATCGTATCTTGAAGAGTTAAAGATATATATTTTTTGTTAGATGATTCTTTTTCATCTTTTGGTTTGAAAGAACAAGTACCTGTACTACAACTAATTCTATCATTTGTATTATATGTAAAAATTCTGTAGTTATTAGCTTTTATATTACCTTCAAGGAGATATGGGAATGGTTTGTATGTATCTATACCATATTCATCGGCTATCTCATCTAAATACTCTTCAAATTGTTTTTCATTATAGATTGTATTTGGAACTTTAAAAGAGACCCATTGTGGAATATTTGCATAGATTAAAAAAGAAGCTTTTGTATTAAAAGTTTTATCAAATTTTATCCATTTATCATTTGATATAGATGTAATGTATGGGGTACTATCAAATATTTGAATTTCACCTTGAAGATTTTTTACTAAACCTATGGCATATAATGAGTTTTTATTTTGAATACTTTTTAAATTTATTGTATTGTTATCTTTACTGTATTGCAATGTTGTAGTTAAATTTCCAAAACTATGTACTTTTTGATTCCATATTTCATTTGCAAAAAGATTACTTAAAATAGAGATAATTAGTAGTGATTTTTTCATATTAACTAGAACAACTACACTTTAAAGCTTTAAAATCTTTATTTGGTTGAGTATATTTTTCAAATTCTTTATGTTCATCATAAGGATTTTGTGCAATTTTTAGTAGATCGTTTACTAAAGAATAATCTCCATTCTCAGCTTTGGTAATAGCATCTTGAAGCATATAGTTTCTTAAAACATATTTTGGATTCATCTTCTGCATTTTTTCTAATCTATCTTCTTGTAAAACCTCTTCTTTTGTTAATCTTTTTTCATAAAGTTCCAGCCAAGCTTTCATCTGGTGTGTATTTATAAAAGAGAAGTCTCCTTTGCTTATATTCCAAAAAAATGATGTATAGTCTATGTTTTCACTCAGCATAGCACTAAATAGTCTCAAAATTAAACTAGTATCATCTATTGTTTCACTATATAATCCTAGTTTTTCTTTTATAATCTGGAAATATCTTTTTTTGTATCTTCCTATAAAAGTATCATTGTAACTATTCATCAATGTTTCATCTGCAATTGGAGATAAAACCTTTGCTAGTACACTTAAATTCCATTGTGCAATAAAAGGTTGGTTTTCAAAACTATATCTTCCCTCATGGTCAGATAAATTACAAATAAAACCTTTATCAAACTCTTCCATAAAAGCATAAGGACCATAATCTATAGTAAGTCCTTCTATAGACATATTGTCAGTATTCATAACCCCATGCATAAATCCTACACTTTGCCAAAGAGCAATCATCTCAATAGTTTTATCAACTATTGCAAAATAAAGTTCTTCATATTTATTATCTAAGTTTTTAAGTGTAGGATAACTTTCTTCTAAAACAAAATCAGCTAATTGGGTAAGATTTTCTTTTTTCTTTGCTCCTAAATAAGCATATTCAAAACTTCCAAATCGTATCCAAGAAGTGGAAGCACGAAGTACTATTGCACCTTGTTCAGACTCATATTCCCGTAAAACTTTTGTATCTGATGTTATGATGGCAACTGCTTTTGTAGTAGGTATTCCTAATCCATACATTGCAACACTTGCAAGGTATTCTCTTATTGATGAGCGTAATACTGCTCTTCCATCACCATTTCTTGAGTAGGGTGTAATTCCTGCACCTTTGAGTTGTAAGTAATAATTGTTTATTTTTCCTAAATTTATAGCTCTTCCATCACCAAGATTTGGTACAAAGTAACCAAATTGATGTCCTGAGTATGCTTTAGAGTAAGGAATAGAACCTCTTAGCGTAAAAGTACCATTAAGAAAGTCTAAAAAATCTTTTGAGTTTAGATGGGATTCATCAAAACCTAATCTAAGTGCTAAAGCTTTATTAACACTTACTAGTTTTGGATTTTTAAGAGGAGTTATCTTTAATAAGGAGTAAAAATCTTTATCTAAGTTTTTTAAAATATCACAGTTTAATTGTATGTTTTTCATAATTTAATTATTCTCTTCTTTATATTGTTCTAGTAAATCTGATAGTAGATAATTAATTACAGATTCATATATATCTGTTTGAATTTCTTTAGAGTTTGAGTCAAATAAATCATCTTTATAATAAGTAATACTCATATTCTCAATAGATTTATTTCTACTAGGAACAGAGTCTTCAACTATAAACATACTAATATGCATTACATACTTATCTTTGAGTTTTATTCCTTGAATTTTTACAATGAAGTTTGAAAAATGTTCACTCTGAGTTTTTATACCTAATTTTTCTAAATTATATTTAATATCATATTTTATTTTTTCTAAATTTTCTTTTGTTGTGAGTTTACTTTTATCTATCACTTTTAGATTTACATCTTTTATACCTTCTAGTGAAAAAGGAGATAGTGCAAATAGATTAGTGCATAAAAAGAAAGTTATAAAAAGGAGTTTTTTCATGATTTTTCCTTATATTTTGAGGTTGCATTTTGTAAAACTTTAATAAACTTTTTGTGAGACTTATAACCATAGGATACATCTATACTTTGTTCCTCATTACTATTGATAAAAAATATTGTAGGTACAACTTTTGCTACAAATTTCTTTGTCGGGTATTGTGCTTTATCTCTGTTTAGAATAAGTGGAGTAAAATTTGTTGCAATATAATTATGAATCAAATCTTTCGTAAGTGTTTGTTTTTGGAGTTTTTCACACCAAGGACAAGTGTTTGTTACAACTACAAGCATAAGTGGTTTTTTAGTAATTTTTGAACTTTTAAGTGCCTTTTTATAATCTATAAAGTAATTGTTTTTTTTAGCAAAACTATCCATTGATGCAAACATAAAAGAGGAAATTAAAGCTAATAGAAATATTTGTTTTATCATCATGATTCCTTGTGAATGTAAAAGATTATCAAAAGAATTTTAAAATTTATTTAATTCAAACTTGTAGTATAAATTATTATAAATATATGAAATGTTTGTTACACTTTGTATAGAAAAAAACATTTGGAAATATTATGAAAACTTTGTATTTAATTAGACATGCTAAATCTAGTTGGAAAGATATAGCGTTAGATGATTTTGACAGACCTTTATCAATAAGGGGTAAAAATGATGTTCAATTGATGGCAAATAAATTGAATGAACTAGATATTATTCCTGACTTAATTATATCCAGTCCAGCAAAAAGAGCAACTACGACTGCAAATACAATTGCGAATACAATCGGATACAAAAAAAAGATTGAGTATGAAAATAAAATTTATGAATCAAATATGATAACTTTAAAAAATCTCATCAAAGGTATAGATGATGAATATAATACTGTTTTTATTATAGGACATAATCCTGGGCTCAATATGTTGGCAGAAGAATTATGTGGTTTTCTTAAAAATATAGCAACAACAGGTATAGTCGCTATTAATTTTGATTGTAATTTATGGAATGAGATATCAAATCAAAATAGTTACTTAATTGAATACATATATCCTAAAAAATATAAATAAATAAAAAATGAGATATTTGTAAGACTACTTTAGGGTATAATTTAGAAAAATAATTATTTAGGGTCAATAGATGGATAAAGAGATTGTGTTAGAAAATTCAGTGATGATAGTATCTGAAACTGATGAAAAAGGAAATATAATATATGCAAATGAGGATTTTTGTCAAGTTTGTGGCTATACAAAAGATGAACTTATAGGAAAGCCTCATAATATAGTTAGACATAAAGATATGCCAAAAGTTGCTTTTCAAGATTTGTGGGATACTATTAAAACAGGAGCTGAATGGCGAGGTATTGTAAAAAATATTTCTAAAAATGGTGATTATTATTGGGTGAAAGCGTATGTTTATAGTGTTGAAGAAAATGGAAAACGAAGATATATATCTGTAAGAACAAAACCTAAAAAATCTGAAGTGGAAACTGCAAGCACACTTTATAAAACACTAAGGTAATATTGTATGTTTAGCAATAAAGGTGATATAAATAATATTTTAAAAGCAATTGATTTACTTGAAAATTATATAGAAGATCAAAATGGTGAATTTCATTTAGAGGCAAGTGCTAAAAAAGAGAACTTTAGAACTATTGAAAATAAAATAATTGAACTTTCTGAGAAGATTCAGTCTCAAAGAGATAAAGATATGCGTGTTTTTGGAGAACTTATGCTTGTTTGTGAGAAAGTTTCTGATGGTTTTACAGGTGATAGAATTACACAAACAACAACAGACCATAAAATCAACTACATAGCAAAAACAGTAAATACAATGGCTCAAAAACTTGATGATTCTTTAAATAAAACATTTGAAATATTAAATCAATATAAAGAACAAGATTTCAGAAATCAGATAGATATAGAGTTTTTTCGAGGTGGAAAATTACAAGAGTTACTTATCGTGATTAATGGTTTACAAGAAGGGATTGTAAATAGAGTAAAAGGAAGTTTTGAGTTTGGAAATAGTTTGTTAGAAGAGTCTAATCAGTTAAGTGAAACCTCTTTAAAACTTTCTAGTGCAAGCCAAAAACAAGCAATTATAGTTCAAGATGGAGTGGAAGCTATCGAATCACTTTCTACTATTTCAAAAAAGAGTGAAGAAACAATCAATGAGATGGAAAATTATGCACTGTTGTTACAAAAGTCATCAAAAAACAGTATGGATTTAGTTGAAAAAACAAATACCTCAATGGATACTATTAATGAAACAACAAATAAAGTAATAGAAGCGATTAGTGCAATATCTCAAATAGCATTTCAAACAAATATTCTTTCTTTAAACGCAGCAGTTGAAGCAGCTACTGCTGGAGAAGCAGGGAAAGGATTTGCTGTAGTTGCACAAGAGGTAAGAAGTTTGGCATCAAGAAGTGCTGAAGCCGCAAATACTATTGGAAACTTAATGAGTGAATTAAAAGAGAAAACAGATGAAGGTTCATCAGCTTCTTTAAAAACATCACAAGAGTATGAAAGTCTTAGTACAAACCTTGATAGTACTTTTAATTTAATTCAAGCAGTAGTAAGTTCAACACGAGAACAACAAAATACTATAGAAAAAATACATGATTCAATAATTAATATTGATAATGTTACACAAGAAAATAATAGTGTAGCACAGCATATTAAAGAGATTTCTCAAAAGAATCTGCAAATAGCAACTCAACTTGTTCAAAGTACACATGAGGTAAAATTTTAATAAAAGAAGGATTTAGTATGAGATTGATATTAGCTATTTTAGTACCTTGGTTAAACTTTTTTACTATAGGGAAGCCAATTGCTGGGATAATTTGTTTAATTTTACAACTTACACTTATAGGATGGTTACCAGCTGCGATATGGTCTGTATATTCTTTAAGTCAGTATAAAACAGATCAAAAGATTAAAGACGCATTTGGTAAATAGTACAGTATTTCAAGTTAAGCTACAGGATAGTTTAATTTGAAATTAAAAATAATTGTTTTCTTTCTTTTTATATTCTCGTATGCTACTTTATTCTTAGTAACTACACAAAACAAAAGTGATAGAATAGATTTAATATTACAAAACCATATTAGCTTACTAAAAACTCATTATAAAATAACTAAAGATTATTTTGTTACGGATGCTCAATCTATCCAAAGTAAATTCTTAGAAGATAAAAGGGTTGCTAATATTTTACAAAAAGTACAAAATAGTACAATAGAAGAAAAAGCTATCTTAAGAAAAGAACTGTATAAGTTTTTATTACCTTTATTTAAACGACTTCAACAACGAGGTGTTAATCAATTACATATAGTGTTGCCAAATAACATCTCATTTTTACGAATGCATAAACCAACTAAATTCGGAGATGATTTAACGAATATAAGATACACTTTTAAATATGCTAATGAGATGAAAAAAAGTATTTATGGTTTTGAGCAGGGACGCTCTTCACATGCTTTCCGTTATACTTTTCCTTATCTTTATAATAACAAGCATCTAGGTGCTATAGATTTATCATTATCTTCTGATTCATTGCAAGACAAACTTCAAAATATCAATAATATTCATTCCCATTTTTTAGTTAATAAAAATATTTTTATACAAAAAGTTTGGGAAAGTAGTAATCTTATGCATAGATATATACAAAGTATAGAACATCAAGATTATATGTTTGCTTTAAATAAGTTTCACAATAAAGAAAAGTTGAAAAATACTAAAAAGAATATTATTACTCCTTTACGAGAGGAGATTAATAGTAAAATAAATTCTAAAAAACCTTTTGTTGTATATAAACAATATAAAAACAATATGAATGTTGTAACATTTTTACCAATTCATAATGTACGAGAGAATCAAGGAGTTGCTTACTTAGTATCTTATACTAAAGATCCTTATATTTATGATATCTATAGAAGTTATTCTATTATTAACATAGTACTATTTATTGGTATGGCATTTTTATGTTATTTTATTTATAAAAATTTAAATTATAAAAATGAACTGGAAGAAGAAGTTGAGGAAAAAACAAAAGATTTACAGAAAATAACTACGGATTTAAAAGATTTAAATGAAAATTTAGAACAAAAGATTGTAATAGAGGTTGAAAAAAGTAAATCTATGGAGAAAAAACTTTTTCAATCAGAAAAAATGGCTTCAATGGGAGAGATGATAGGGAACATAGCACATCAGTGGAGACAACCCCTTTCTGTAATATCTACAGGTTCTACAGGGATGCAAATGCAAAAGCAATATGGCATATTAACTGATGAATCATTTAATGAAACTTGTGATGCTATTAATAAAAATGCACAGTATTTATCAAAAACTATAGATGATTTTAAAAACTATATAAAAGGTGATAGAGAAAAGACACTATTTAACTTAGAAGATGAGATTCATAGTTTTATACATCTTGTTGAAGGTTCTATTACAAAACATAATATTCAAGTAGTGCTAGAGTTAGACAGTAGTATAAAAATAGATGGTTATGAAAATGAACTTATACAATGTTTTGTTAATATTTTTAACAATGCTAAAGATGTATTAGTTGAAAATAGAGAAAGTGATGAAAGAGTTTTATTTATCACCACTTTACAAGCTTCTGAAAATGTAATTATTAAAATAAGAGATAATGGCGGTGGAATACCGTTGAGTATAATTTATAAAATATTTGAACCATATTTCACAACAAAACATCAAAGTCAAGGAACAGGCTTAGGTCTTCACATGACTTATAATCTAATTGTTGATGGTATGAGTGGTACAATAGAAGCCAAAAATGTAAATTTTGATTTTCAAGATAAAATTTATAAAGGTGCAGAGTTTAGAATTACAATTCCTTTACAATAAGCACCTTTTAAGTACAATTTCTATTATTAGAATAAAAAAGGTGTATAGATTTGGAAGATAAATATACAATACTACAAAAAGTATTTGGGCATAAAACATTTAGACCTTTTCAAGAAGAAGCTGTTAATAGTATATTAAATAATAAAGATTTATTGACTATTATTCCCACAGGTGGTGGTAAATCATTATGTTATCAGCTTCCTGCACTTCTTAAAGAGGGGATATGTATTGTTATCTCTCCTTTGATTGCTTTAATGCATGACCAAGTGACTTCCTTAAAAGCTAATGGTATAGATGCTGTTATGATAAACTCTTCATTGAGTGAGGAAGAAGCTTCTCAAACTTATCAAAATATACATAATGGAAAAGTGAAGTTTTTATATATTGCACCTGAACGATTTAGTGCTTATGGCTTTTTAGACTTTTTAAAAAGTGTACAAATCTCTTTTTTTGTTATAGATGAAGCACATTGTGTGAGTGAGTGGGGGCATGAGTTTCGAGCTGATTATAGAAAATTGAGTTTATTGAAAGAACATTTTCCACATACTCCAATAGCAGCATTTACTGCAACAGCGACTTTAAAAGTACAGCACGATATAGTTTCAAATCTTTCTTTAGATAATCCTACACTTTTAAAAGGGATAGCAAATAGAACAAACCTTTACATAGAAGTAAAAAAAAGAATCAGTAATGGAAAAGCACAGCTTTTAGAGTTTTTGAAAGATAAAAAAGATGTTACAGGAATTGTATATGCTTTTTCAAGAAAAGATACAGAACAAATCACACAATTCTTACAAGAAAAAGGATATAGTGCAAAAGCATATCATGCAGGGCTCTCTCCAAGTATTAGAGAAAAAGTGTATACGCAGTTTTTAAATGATGAGTTAAATATAGTAGTGGCAACCATAGCATTTGGTATGGGAATAGATAAAAGTAATATACGATTTGTAGTACATACTTCTATGCCTAAAACATTAGAAAACTATTATCAAGAGATTGGGCGTGCTGGTAGAGATGGATTAGAAGCTACTACACTGCTTCTTTATACAAAAGCTGATGAGATAAGTAAAATAGCACAAATGGATGATATAACTGATATAGAGTATAAAAAAATTTTAGAAGAAAAACTTCATAAGATGTATCAATATAGCTCTTCTTCTCTTTGTCGACATCAAACAATAGCAAAATATTTTGATGATAGTATAGAACCTTGTAAAACTATGTGTGATAATTGTACAAAAGAAGATGTTGAACAATTAGATATATCAGTTGAAGCTCAAAAGTTTTTGTCAGCTGTTTATAGAACAAATCAAAGTTTTGGTCAAAATCATATTATAGATATATTAAGAGGTTCGAACAATCAAAAAATATTTCAGTTTAATCACAATGAGTTAAGTGTGTATGGAATAGGAAAAGAAAAAAGTAAAAATGAGTGGAACGCCATAATTGATAGACTTTTTGATATAGAAGCTATAGAGATTGGGGAATATCGTTCTTTAAAGATAACACAGTATGGTATGGAAGTACTAAAAGGAAAACATACAGTATTTATAGATAGTGATAAAGTGGGAATACTAGAAAACCAAGAGATACAAACACCACAAAGCCCGAAAGCATATTCTCAATTTTTTGAAGAGTTTAGAAGTTTGAGAACAAAAATAGCACAAGAGGAACAAGTAGCGCCTTATATTATCTTTAGTGATAAAGCGTTAGTGGAGTTTAGCGATAAGTTACCACAAACAAAAGAGGAGATGCTTGCTATTAATGGAGTAGGGGAAGTAAAATATGAAAAATATGGGGAAGTCTTTTTATCTTTATGTAAAGAGTTAAAACCATCTCAGAAGAAAAAGCTTTCAAAAACATATATAGATACTTTAGAACTCATAGAAGAGAATAAAACAATAGAAGAGATTGCAACTATAAGAGAATTAAAACAAAGTACAATTTTATCACATCTAAATCTTTTAAAAGAACATGGTAAATTAGAACAAATACAAATAGATATCTTAATAGCACCTATTAAAGAAAAATTTCCACATAATATTAAAAATTGGATAGAAGATGGTTTGAAGTTTGATACTATAGAAGAGTTACAACAATATTTAGCAACTTATAAAAATATTTTTTCTATTTAATAGTTCCAAAGTAATCGTTATGTTACAATTATAAGATATAGTTTTAATTTATTAAACAGTAAAGGAAAAGTTTATGACCCTTCAGACAGATGACAGATATAAAATGGTTGAAAAAACTATGAAGAAGTTGGGATATGATAGAAGTGCTTTAATTGAGACTCTACATACAGCTCAAGAGACTTTTGGATACTTAGAAAATGAGACTTTGAAGTTTATAGCAAGAAGATTAAAACTCCCTTTTGCAAAAGTATATGGAGTAGCTACATTTTATCACTTTTTTAGACTAAAACCAAAAGGGAAACATACAGCAGTAGTATGTATGGGAACAGCATGTTATATAAAAGGCTCGACTGCTATTTTAGAAAGCTTAGAAAAAAGATTTGGAATTAAAGCTGGAGAGACTACAAAAGATGCACTCATCTCTGTCTTAACAGCACGATGTGTTGGTTCTTGTTCTTTAGCCCCAGTTGCAATATATGATAATAAATCTGTAGGAAAACTTACCCTGGAAGTTGCAGAAAAAACTATAGAGGAGCTCATCAAATGATACAATCAATAGAAGACTTAGAAGAGATAGCTAGTAAAAAAAAGTGTACGGAACAAAGTTGTAAAGATGAGTTAAGAGTATGTATAGGGAGTAGTTGTGCGGCGCTGGGTTCACAAGAGATGCAAAAATCTTTAGCTAAAAAAGTAAAAGAGAAAGAGCTGCAAGGGAAGTGTAAAGTAAAAGGTGTAGGGTGTAATGGTTTATGTTCTGCTGCTATTATGGTCTCTTCATATGATAAAGCAAATGAGAAAGAGGTTATATACGGGGGTATTGAAACTACTGATGAAGATAGATTATTAGCACTTATTGAAAATGAAATAGAGTTAAAGGATAAGCTTCTTGATACAAATACACCATTTTTTACACAACAAAAGAAAATAGTATTAGAAAATGCAGGTATAGTTGATCCAAATGATATAGATGATTATATCGCACATGATGGGTATAGAGCATTATTTACAGCTTTAGAGGAGATGACTCCAAGCGAAGTTATAGAAGAGGTGAAAACTTCTGGGCTTCGAGGTAGAGGTGGTGGTGGCTATCCTACTGGATTGAAGTGGGAAACTGTTTTAAAAGTTGAGAGTGACCAAAAGTATATTGTATGTAATGGTGATGAGGGAGACCCCGGAGCTTTTATGGATAGAGCTGTTATGGAAGCAGACCCACATAAGATACTTGAAGGTATGGCAATTGCAGGGTTTGCCTGTGGTGCAAGTCGTGGATATATTTATGTAAGAGCAGAATATCCAATAGCGGTTGAAAAATTAAACAAGGCAATAACTCAAGCTAGAAAAAAAGGTATCTTAGGAAATAGAATTGCAAATAGTAATTTTGATTTTGATATAGAGATAAGACTTGGTGGTGGTGCTTTTGTTTGTGGAGAAGCAACAGCGTTAGTTGCTTCTATTGAGGGAAATAGAGGAAATCCAAGACAAAAACCACCACATTTAAGTGATTATGGTCTTTGGGGAGAACCTACTATATTAAATAATGTAGAAACATTTGCAAACATTGCACCAATTATTAGAAATGGTGGTGCGTGGTATAAATCAATAGGAACTGAAAAATCAAGTGGTACAAAAGTATTTGCATTGACTGGTCATATTCAAAACACTGGACTTGTTGAGGTACCTATGGGGATAAGTTTACGAGACTTAATTGATAAAATAGGTGGTGGAGTTCCAGATGGAGGGACACTAAAGGCTATACAAACGGGAGGACCTAGTGGTGGTTGTATTCCTGAAAATATGCTTGATATCCCTGTAGATTATGATTCCCTTAAAGAGGTAGGGTCTATCATGGGAAGTGGTGGACTTATTGTTATGGATGATAGTTCAAATATGGTAGAAGTAGCACGGTTCTTTATGGATTTTAGTAAAAGTGAGTCTTGTGGAAAATGTGTCCCTTGTAGAGTGGGTACAACAGAACTTACTGAACTTCTTGATAAGTTTATTAAAAAAGAGGCAAAACAAAGTGATTTTGACCTTTTAAAAGAGATGTGTGTTGTTGTAAAAGATGCAAGCCTTTGTGGTCTTGGACAAACAGCACCAAATCCAGTATTGAGTACCATTAAGTATTTTGAGCAAGAGTATTTAGAAGGGATTAAAAATGATTAGGGAAAAAGCAAGAGTAAAAACCTTTAAAATAGATGATATAGATGTCACAGGAAGATCAAACAGTACAATCCTTGAAATAGCAAACGAACACAATATTAAGATACCAACTTTATGTTATCTTGAAGGGTTGAGTTGTGTTGGTGCTTGTAGAATGTGTTTGATTGAAGTAAAGGGCAGTTCTAAACTAATACCAGCTTGTACAGCAAAGATAAAAGAGGGTATGGAGGTTATAACAACATCTCCTAGAATAGAAAGTCATAGAAAGATGATACTCTCTATGATATTTGCAGAGCGAACACACACTTGTAGTGTATGTGTCTCAAATGGACATTGTGAGTTACAAGATTTATCTGTTGAACTTAATTTAGAGCATAGTGTTGTCCCATATATTCATAAAAACTTTGATATAGATGCTTCCCATAAAGATTATATGTATGATCCAAACAGATGTATATTGTGTACTAGATGTGTACGGGTTTGTGATGAGGTTGAAGGTGCTCATGCTTTAGATATCTTAGGTCGGGGAATTGATTCAAAAATTATTCATGATATGGATGAACCTTGGATAGATAGTGAAAGTTGTACTTCTTGTGGAAAATGTGTCCAAGTGTGTCCAACTGGTTCATTGTTTGAAAAAGGTGTAAGTGCTACAGAGATGGTAAAAAAGAAAAATATAGTTACAAACTTAATCCAAATGAGGAAAGATAGATGAAAAAAGTAAGAGTGGGAACTATTTGGCTTGATGGATGTTCTGGATGCCATATGTCTTTTTTAGATATGGATGAAAGATTAGTAGAGTTATCTCAATATATGGATGTAGTCTATAGCCCTTATGTAGATGCAAAAGAGATACCAAATGATATTGATCTATTTATTGTTGAGGGTGCATTAAGTACAGATCATGATATTAAAATTATAAAAGAGATTAGAAAAAACTCTAAATTGATTTTAGCATTGGGAGATTGTGCCGTTACTGGAAATATATCGGCTATGAAAAATCTTTTTGGAACAGAGGCTGTTTTAAAAAAAGGATATTTTGATTTGGTTGATCATAACGAGAATGGAGAATATCCTTCGCAGATGATACCTAAGTTACTTGATAAAGTTATACCACTTAATGAAGCTATCGATGTGGATTATTTTGTACCAGGTTGTCCAACACCAGCAGATGCAATCTATGAAGTTATAAAAGCAATTATTGAAAATAGAGATATAAAAATAAGTGATTATACAAGATTTGGCAAGTAAATGGAGAGCAAAATGGAAAAGAAAAAAATAGTAATCAGCCCCGTAACAAGAATAGAAGGTCATGCTAAAATCACTATAGACTTAAATGAACAAGGTGGTGTTGATGATGCAAGACTTCATGTGACACAGTACCGTGGTTTTGAGAAGATGTGTGAAGGTCGTCCTTATACAGAGATGCCGGCACTTACAGCTCGTACTTGCGGAATTTGTCCTGTTAGTCATGTTATTTCTTCAACTAAAGCTTGTGATAATCTTTTGGCTGTTCGTCCTCCAAAAGCTTCTAGAAATTTACGAAGAATCATAAATTTGGCACAAATTATTCAATCTCATGCTTTGAATTTCTACCATTTAAGTAGTCCTGATTTTGTGTATGGATTTGATGCAGTCCCAGAAGATAGAAATATTTTTAAATTGATGCAGACGCATCCAGAGATGGCAAAAGATGGAATAGCTTTACGAGCTTTTGGTCAAAAAATAATTGAAGAACTTGGTGGAAAAAGAATACATCCAACTTGGATAGTACCAGGGGGAGTAAGTCATCCAATTACAAGTGAACAAAAAGATAAAATATTATCTCAAATCCCGCAAGCTATGGAGATAGCAAAAAAAACATTAAAATATTTTGTGGATAATCTTCATAGGTTTCAAAAAGAGATTGATAATTTTGCTTCATTCCCATCACTATTTATGGGACTTGTAAATAAAAAAGGGAATCTAGAACATTATGATGGATTTTTACGATTTATTGATAGTGAAGGTAAAGTTTTAGAAGATGGAGTTGATCCAATATTCTACAAAGATTATATTGGAGAAGCTGTTGAGAAAGATAGCTATCTTAAGTCACCATACTATAAACCACTAGGCTATCCAAATGGTATGTATAGAGTTGGACCGTTGGCAAGATTAAATGTAGCAAATGCTTGTGGTACACCAATGGCAGATAAAGAGTTTGAAAGATTTAAAAATTTGAATAATGGAAAGCCAGTATTAAACTCTTTTTATTATCACTATGCAAGAATTATAGAGATTATTTATGGGCTTGAGAGAATAGAAGAGTTATTAAATGAACCAGAAACATTAAGTGAAAATATTCGTTCTCATGCAGATATAAATAGAAATAGAGGTGTAGGTTGTAGTGAAGCACCAAGAGGAACTTTATTTCATGATTATGAAGTAACAAACGATGGAATTATTACAGGTGTAAATCTTATTATTGCTACAGGAAATAATAATCTTGCTATGAATGCCGGGGTAAAACAAGTAGCACAAGCTTTTGTAGATGGAAATAATATCACAGATGGTGCTTTAAATAGGGTAGAAGCAGTTATAAGATGTTTTGATCCATGTTTAAGTTGTTCAACACACGCTACAGGAGTTGTAACTTCAAGAATAGAGGTACGAGACCATAATAAACAACTTGTAGATGTAATACATAGGAATTAAGAGTTTGAGAGTAGTCGTTGGTTTTGGAAATACTTTAAGAGGGGAAGATGGTTTTGGCGTTGATGTTGTAAAGGAGCTTCAAAACTATACCTTAGAAAATACAAAATTGATAACTACTTTTCAGCTTACCCCTGAGTTAGCCTTAGAGTTAAAAGAATATGAAGAAATTATTTTTGTAGATGCTGCGCATAGTGATAATGAAAGTTATGTCTTAGCTTGTAATATTGAAACTAAAACACAAAATACACTTTCCCATCATATAAGTATTCAAATGATAGTTTCAATATTGAATACTTTATACAAGAGTTTTCCAAAATTCCAAGTCTGCTCAATGCTGACAAATAACTATGATAATATATTAAATCAAGAAAAATATAATGAAAACATTGTAAAAACTGTAAAATATATCAAAAAATCTCAATAATAAGACACTTTTAAGACTTTTTAATGCTATAATGACACTCATTAATTTTAAAAAGGAAAAAAATGAACAAAACAGAATTAATTGAAGCTATCGCTTCAAAATCAGGGTTAACAAAAAAAGATGCTGGTCTTGCACTTGATGCAACATTAGTAAGTATAACAGATGCACTAGTAAAAGGTGATAGCGTTCAACTTATTGGTTTTGGTACATTTAGTACTTCTAAAAGAGCTGCTAGAGAAGGTAGAAATCCTTCAACTGGTGCAACAATGAAAATAGCTGCATCAACAGTAGCAAAATTTAAAGTAGGTGCTAAATTAAAAGAAGCAGTTAAATAATTTAACTGTTTTAATATAAAAAAACCTCTTCAAAATTGAAGAGGTTTTTTTATATCTATATATTATTTATAACTTAATAGTGATTGTAAACTTTACTCCACTATTTATATTTTCAACATCTATTGTAGCATCTATTTTTTTGAGAATTATTTTTGAGATATGAAGTCCTATACCTGTTCCTTTTTCAGGACCTTTAGTAGTAAAGTTTGGTACAAAAACTTTATCAATATGTTCTTTCTTAATTCCCCCAGCATTATCTTGAGTAGATATTGTAATAGAATCTTCATTTTTTTCTACATGAATTTTAATCTTCCTGTTTTGTATATCTCTTTCTATAAAAGCATCTTTTGAATTTGTAATTAAATTTAATATTACATGTTTAAATTCATTGACTATAACATTGATTTTTGTATCTGTGTCACCTGTTATTGTTAAATTTATGTTGTTGTTAATTAACTCATCTTTCATTAATGTTTCAATAGATTTGAAAAGTTCACTTATGGTGATAAATGTTTTTTCCGTGTCTGTTCTAAAAAAGTTTTTAAATTCATTTATTGTATTTATTGCATGACTTAGTTGGGTATTAATACTTTCTAAAGATTCTTGCAAAATATCATTTGTGATTGTTTTATTGTTCATATCAAACTCTATCATTTGCGTACGAAGTTTTATGATAGATAGTGGTTGTTTAAATTGATGTGCTATGGTATCAATCATTTCACCCATTGTTGCAAACTTTTCTCTTTCTTGTAGATATCTTGTTTTTTCTAAAGCATCTTCAAGTTGTTCTTGAACTTTTAATTCCAAGTTTTTATTATACTCATCAAGTTCTTGTTTTAGTTTTATTTTTTCTACACTTTTTTGTATTAATGAGATAAATTGTTCTAAATCTAAAGGTTTTATAATATATCCATCGATTCCAAGTTTTATTGTTTGGGTGAAGTATTCAGGTTCAATATAGGCAGAAATTATGAGTACTACTACATTTGGAGCGAGCCTTTTAATCTCTGAAATCATAGTTATACCATTCATATTTGGCATATTTATATCCGAAATTACTAAATCAAAAGTATCATTTTTAAATTTATCTAATCCATCTTGCCCATCTGTAGCTGTTGTAATATTATTGAAAAATTCAGATAAAATATCAATAGTAGCTAATCTTAAGTCATTGTCATCTTCAACATAAAGGACATTTAAGTGTTCACTGAATTTTTTAAGTGTCGCAATATTTTTTAAATCAATAGTCATAAATGTACCACCTTACTTAATATCCCAAGATATTATAGTGAAAAATATAGCATAAACTGTGTTAATATAAAGAAAAAAACAGATACAATTCTAATAATGAAAAAAATATTAATTAGCATAATAGCTGTTTGTACTTTAGTGTTATTTTTAAACTATAAGTACTATAACTATAACCTTCAAGATATTACAAATAAAATATATATTAAAAATAGTAAACAAATTAAAAATATTTTTCAAGATCTTGTTGCAAGCAAACAAGGTAAGAGTTCTGCATTAACTTATATTTTAAGTCAAGACGCTGATGTAATAGAAGCTTTAGTTAAAAAAGATAATACTCTTATTGACTATACTGATACACTAAAAGGTATAGAACAATACGACCACTATAATAATTTATGGATTCAAATAATTGATAAAAATGGAGACAGTTTTTATCGAAGTTGGACAAAAAAAGTAGGAGATAGTGTATCTTCAATAAGAGTTGATGTTGCCTCAATGATTAAAAATCCAAAACCTATGCAACAAGTAAGTACAGGTAGATTTGATATGACATTTAAAACAATGTTACCATTGTATAGTAATAAAGAATTTATCGGAATGATTGAAATTATATCTCATTTTAATTCTATATCAAAAGAATTAAAATCAAAAGGTATAGAAAGCGTAATGTTGGTTGATAAAAGTTATAGAAAAAAATTTATCAAGCCTTTTACTGGATTATTTATTGATGATTATTATGTTGCTAATAAAGATGCATCAAAAATTTTAATGAAAGATATAAAAGACAATAACATAGAACAGTTTTTATACAATGAAAAATACTTTTTATTTAAAGATTTTTTAGTAACAACAGATCAAATAAAAAATATAAAAGATAAACCTATGGGGTATTTTGTACTTTTTAATAAAAAAGACAATATTGATATGTCAGAAGTGAATGAATTTAAAATAACATATTTTAAAAGAGTTATTGTAATGGGTATGTTTTTTACCCTCTTATTACTTTTATATATTAATAGACGATATGTAAAAACACTTAATCAAGAAGTACGAAGTAAAACAAAAAAGATCAATAAACAAAAAGAAAATTTAAAAGCCTTACTTAAAATATATGATCATAATGTTATTTTTTCAAAAACAGATTTAAATGGTACTATTACTCATGTAAGTGAAGCATTTTGTAAAATTAGTGGTTACTCTAAAGAAGAGCTTATTGGACACAATCATAATATCATTAGACATCCAGATATGAGAAAAGAAACTTTTAGTTATTTATGGCAACAGTTAAAGCAAGAGAAAACTGTCAATATTGAAGTGAAAAACCTTAAAAAAGATGGTGGATATTACTGGGTTGATGCAGAGATAGAACCAGAATATGATAAAGAGGGAAAAATAATAGGTTACAATGCTGTTAGAGAAGATATAACAGCAAATAAAGATATAGAAGAGATTCAAAAAGAGATTATTTTTACAATGGGTTCTATAGGGGAAAGTCGCTCTAAAGAGACTGGTAATCATGTACGAAGAGTTGCTGAATATTCTAAATTATTGGCAAAATTATGTGGCTTATCTGATGAAGAAGCTGAAATGTTAAGGCAAGCAAGTCCAATGCATGATATAGGGAAAGTAGCTATTCCAGATTCAATACTAAATAAAGCTGGTAAACTTGATGATGAAGAGATGGAAGAGATGAAAACTCATGTTATTAAAGGACATGATATGTTAAAGTCATCTGATAGACCTTTATTGAAAATAGCTTCACTTGTAGCTTTAGAACATCATGAAAAATGGAATGGTACAGGATATCCAAAAGGGATTAAAGGGGAAGATATTAGCTTATATGGAAGAATTACAGCTCTTGCAGATGTCTTTGATGCACTAGGAAGTGATAGGTGTTATAAAACTGCTTGGAATGATGATGCTATTTTTAAATATTTTGAAGAAGAAAAAGGGAAGCATTTTGATCCAAAATTAATTGAATTGTTTTTTGAACATTTAGAAAAGTTTTTATATATTAGAAAAAAATATCAAGATATTTAAATAAAAGTTTATTTGAATTTAGATAAATTCTTCTGATATTGTTTCTCCAAACTCCCAAAAAAGTCTTGCAATGATTTTTTTATCTTTTATTTTTTGATTAAATTCATCAAAATCTTGATTAAATCGTTCTATATAGTTGAAAATATCTTTTAAAACAAACTCTTTCGCACTTGCATAGTTTTCATTTTTTAAAGCAGCTTTTATAATTGACTCATCAAATAAATCTGTTTTTTGTAAAATACTTATATCGTATCGTACTGCATTAGTAATATATTCTAAGTCACCATGAAACTGCTGACATAAATTATCAAAGCATCCTAGTTTACTTACAAATCTTTTGTCATTTAGTAAGTCTCTATCAATATACTGTAAAATTTTTTGTTTCATATCATGGTCAAAAGTATAATTCATAATATCAATTATAAAATATTTATTTCGTCTTAAATTTTGAGCATATCGTAAATTTTCGATATTTCTTGTTGTTGACATAAGTGCTATTTCATGGTCTAATTGATACACTTCTGGCATATGCTGTAGAATTGGAGGCTTGTATTTAGCAGGGTCATCTAAGTTCTCTTCTTTAGAAGCTGCTAAAAGTGCTAGTTCTCTGCTTGCTTGTAAACTTTTATCTAGATAGATATAGGTTCTATTATATTTAGCTATTGCATCCCTTGCAAACTCAAAATCACTTAATAGTTTTTTATCAATATTATTTAAAATATCATCACCCATCCCATTATTTATATGGTGGTTCCACATATCTTTTTTAGCTTCATTTTTAGGGGAGATACTTTGTGAAGTCACACCTAGAAGTCTTATCATAATATTTTTATTTGAATAATACTCAAAAGGTATGGCTTGAAGTAGTAACTTTTTGTTTTGCCAATACTTTACACTATCAAATATTCTATCAATTATTTCTGTCAATATATCCCTTTTAAAATATTTATATTATATTATTTAATGATAACATAAAAGTTACAAAAAAAAAATTAATATTAGTAGATTGCACCAATTTTTTCTATTAAGATGTCATTATGATCCACAAACCTATCACACTTTATTCCCCCAATATCAAAACAAATTTGTTGCCATAATTTTGTATGACCACCATTTTCTCGTTCAAAATGACCAAAATAAAACATAAGTGTATGAGCGTATTCATGGGGCAAAACATAGTCTATCATATAGTTCTCATTTTCTTGAAATCTTTTTTTATTAAGCTCTATTTTTATTTTGCCGTGTTTATAACTTGCTAATCCATAAAGATTATTAGGAAGTTCATCTGTTACAATGATAGGTATATTAAAATCAATATTATATTTTTCTTTTATTTTTTGTTTAATAATATTATTTTTTTGTTTTAGTTTTGTAATAGTTTCAGGAGAGAGGGGATTGTTTTTGAATTTTTTATCTTGATATATTGTGTATATTAGAAGAGATAATGAGATTAGAGTAATAGTAAAAAATATTTTATATATTTTATTCATAACTTATTATATTGTCCAAACTAATCAGAATGAGTAAATTTTCTTTTTCCATAAATAGTACCTATTTTTATAATAATATTAGTATAATATCGAAAATTTATTAAAGATTACAGGAAGTAGTTTATGGAAAAAAAAGGTATTTTAATTATTGGAGCAGGTGGTGTAAGTACAGTTGCTACAACTAAATGTGCTATGAATATAGATACATTTGAACATATTACATTAGCAAGTAGAACAGTAAGTAAATGTGAAGATATAGCTAAGAGTGTAAAAGAAAAAACAGGTGTAACTATAGATACTACTTCAATTGACGCAGACAGTGTTCCTGCACTTATTGAGCTTATAGAAAAACTCAATCCAAAAGTTGTATTAAATGTGGCATTACCATACCAAGATTTAACTATTATGGATGCGTGTAGTGCAACAAATACACACTATATAGATACAGCAAACTATGAACATCCAGACGAAGCAAAATTTGAATACAAAGAGCAATGGGCTAGAGATGATGATTTTAAGTCAAAAAATTTAACAGCACTTTTAGGAAGTGGATTTGACCCAGGTGTTACAGGTGTATTTGTAAAATATATTGAGCAAAACTTTTTAGATACGATTGAATTTATTGATATTATGGATTGTAATGCAGGTGATCATGGCTATCCTTTTGCCACAAACTTTAATCCGGAGATTAATCTTAGAGAAGTAAGTGCCAACGGAAGATACTGGGAAGATGGAAAATGGATTGAAACAAAACCTCTTGAAATTAGAGTAGATTGGGATTATCCAGAAGTTGGTGTGAAACCATCTTATCTTTTATACCATGAAGAGTTAGAAAGCTTATCAAAAAACATCAAAGGTTTAAAAAGAATTAGATTTTTTATGACATTTGGTGATAGTTATATTCAACATATGAACTGTTTGCAAAATGTTGGTATGTTGGGAATTGAACCAGTAGAACATAAAGGGATGATGATAACTCCAATAGAGTTCTTAAAAACACTTTTACCTGACCCAGCTAGTTTAGGTCCAAGAACTCATGGTTTGACAAATATTGGATGTATTTGTGAAGGTTTAAAAGATGGTGTTAGAAAAAAATACTACATCTACAATATCTGTGACCACCAAGAATGTTACAAAGAAACAGGAGCACAAGCTGTAAGTTATACTACAGGAGTTCCAGCAATGATTGGAACTAAACTTGTTTATAATGGTACTTGGGATTTAAAAGGTGCTGTTAATGTTGAAGAGTTTGATGCAACTGCATACATGGAAGAGCTCATGACTCAAGGGCTTCCTTGGAAAGTTATAGAGATGGATATATGATAAGATAGCTTTTAAGCTATCTTATCTCAAACTTCAACTCCTCCAATCTAGCAATTCTATCTGCTGTTGTAGGATGTGTTCTAAACAAATCTCCAAAACTTATATTGTGTCCACTAAATGGATTAACGATAAACATATGGGCACTTTCTGGTGTCGCATTGTGTAAAGTTCCTCGTTCTGCATATTGTTCTAGTTTTGATAAGGCTGATTGTAAAAACTCAGGCGCTCCAGTAAGTCTTGCTGAACCTTCATCTGCCATAAACTCTCTACTTCTACTTACACTCATTTGTATAATTGAAGCTGCTATTGGAAGTAAAATCGCTAAAAGAATCATCACAATTGGATGCCCACCTCTTTGATTGTTTCCACCAAAAAATGCACTAAACTGCATAATATTTGCTATCCAAGCAATAGCACCAGCAACTGTAGCTGCAATAGTTCCTATAAGTATATCATAGTGTTTGACATGAGATAATTCATGGGCAATTACTGCTTCTACTTCTTTTTCATTAAGTATCTCTAACAACCCACTTGTTACAGCAACTGCTGCATTTTGTGGGTTTCTCCCTGTAGCAAAAGCATTTGGTATATGGTCTTGGATAATATATACTTTTGGCATAGGTAAATCCGTCTTATTTATAAGTCTAGCAACTATTGTATAGATAGTGTGATTTGTTGAAACTTCTTGTGCATCATAGTGAGCTAAAACTTGTTTATCGGAGTAATAATATGCATAAAAGTTCATAGCACCTACTATGATAAGTGCAATCATTGCTCCATTATTTCCAGCAAAATAAAATCCTACACTCACAAAGATGATTGAAAGTAATGATAATAAAAATACTGTTTTAATTTGTTCCATTATAATCCTTTTATATATCTACTTTTTTATAATAATAACAAAAAATTGGCACTTGTAATCTTATAGTGCTAAATTAATATGAAAGTATAAACAATTATTTGAGTTCACCTCCACTTTTTATAATATCAATACCATATTTATTTCGTAGCTTTTGTAAGGAGTGGGTAAGTTCTTGCTGTTTAGAATCCTCTTTATGATGAAGTAAATCCATTGTTGTGTATTGATTTTTTTCAAAATTTGATAATGTAAGATTCAGTTGTACAATTGAGTGAGAGGGATGTGTATCAATTTTATGAAAGAGTTTTATCATCTCCTGTTTTAAGAATAATTCACTAAATGCTCTATTGTTATGTACAAAATTTTTTGATTTTTCTCCATATTGATATTTTATTTTTAGGGCAAAGGTTAAAGGATGATATCCTCCTTTAAGTGCTATAAAACTCAAATGTCTACAAAGAATAGTTATTCTTCTTTTTATCTCTATTCTACAAGAAAGAGGGTCAAAGGTTCTTCCTAATCCTAGTGATTTTCTATCCTTTGCTAATGATATTTTTTCATTATCTATACCACAGACTCTATTATAAAGTTGTATTCCAGGTTGCCCCCAAGAGTAGAGTAACTCTTGTTTTTGTTGTATTTTTCCAAGAGTATTTATACTGTATCTTGCCAGTTTTGTTTGATATCCTTTCCCAATTCCAGGAAATTTTTCAATAGGGATATCTTTTATAAAAGCATTTATCTCTTCTTTTTTTATATATTTTATTTTTTGTGGTTTTGCAAATTCAGTTGCTAGTTTTGCTATCCATTTTGATTGTGCAATACCTATTGACACTGGAATTCGTATCTCTTTGGCAATTTTGTTTTGTAGCATAAGTGCAAAACTGTAAGCTTCATTATCTTCAATCCAACCAGAGATATCTCCAAAAAACTCATCTATACTGAATTGTTCAATAGATGGTATCTCTTTTTCTAAAAGTTCTTTTAATGCAAGAGACAGTTTATGATATAAAGGATAGTTTGGTGGAATAATTTTTAGCTGAGGGCACCATCGTAAAGCCTCCGCAACACTCATCGCTGTTTTTACACCAAATTTCCTAGCTTCATAAGAGGAGGTGGTGATGATGCCTCTTGGTCGTTTATTTTCATCTAAAAAATATTCTTCAAAGCTTACATTGTCATTAGATGATAGAATAGAACTTGTAAATGCACCACTAATTTGACTTAATACTCTTTGCTTTTTTTGAGTATCAAAAATTGATAAATTGCTTCTTCCTCCCACAGCAACTGGTATATTATTATATTGAGGATTATTAATTCTATGTGCAGAAACAAAAAAACAGTCGATATCTATATGTATTTTCATAATGAAATAATATCATATAAATAAATTTAGTATTGAAAAAATGGCAATTTGTTAATTTATTTTTTTGGAAGACTAATCCTAAAACATGCTCCATTTTTTTCATTATGTGCTGACAAGAGTCCATTCATACTTTTTTCTATAATAATTTTTGAGATATAAAGTCCTAAACCTGTACCTTGAGATTTAAATTTAGTAGTAAAATAAGGTTCAAATATTTTATGAACATTTTCTTGATTAATACCTTTTGCATTGTCTTGTATATCTATTAGAATGTTGTTATTATCTTCATTTATGGTTATGGTAATTTTCCCATGTTTTATATGATTTTGGATAATTGCATCTCTAGAGTTACTAATAATATTTATAAATACTTGTTTTAATTCATTTGAAAAACCAAAAATAGTTAATTGTTGATCTCCTATGATTTTTATATTGATATTATTTTGTTTTAGTTGTACCGTAAACAATAAAATAATAGATTGAATAATCTCTTCAAGTGAAAAAGTTGTTTTTTCTTTATCAGGAGAAAAAAAGTTTCTAAAATCATCAATTGTTTTAGACATATGAGAAAGTATTTTATTAGTTTTTTCAATAGTATTAAGCAGTAATTCTTTTGATAAGTTATCAGTATCATAACTTATTTCTAATCGCATCATTAAAGAAGCAATAGAGTTCAAAGGTTGTCTCCATTGATGAGCTATATTTCCTATCATCTCACCTATGGAGGTGAATTTTGATTGTTGAAAAATAAATAGGTCTTTTTCTCTTAGCTCTTTTTTGTAATAAACTGGTTGTAAAGTTCTTTCTAAAGTATTGATGAGTTTTTGCATATTTATAGGTTTATTGATAAACCCATCAATATTGAGATTTATAATTTTTTGCAGAGTTTCTTTATCATCAAAAGCGCTTGCTACAATAATAGGTATTTCAAAATTACTATCTCGGATTTTTGAAATCATCTCAATTCCATCCATATGTGGCATAACTATATCTGTAACAATAATATCAATTTTGTTTTTTGTTTTTTCATATTGTGTCAATCCCTCAATGCCATTAACGGCAGTAAGTACATTAGCACCAATTGTTTCTAAAGTTATACTTATCTTGTCTAAAACAGATTGTTCATCCTCAACAAGTAATACAGTAGATTCTTGAAGATATTTTTCTTTCATTTGTTCTTCTCATTTTATTGTTTTATATTAGTAGCATTAAGTTTGTAACCTAATCCTGAAACATTTTCTATAAAGTTATTACTTCCTTTTTTTCGTAAATTTTTTATTATTGTTCTTAACGCTGATGATGACATTGTTTCATCGAAGTCATACCAAACTACTTGTTCTATTCTCTCATAAGAAACCAGTTTATTTTTATTATCGACTAATAAATCCATAAGAATTTTTTCTTTTTTACTTAATTTGTACTCAAGTCCATTGTGTATGAGTTGTCCGCTTGCTTTATCGTATAATAAATTTTTATCTATATGTACTAAAATATTTGAAACAAGATTTAAATATCGTACTATTTTATAAAGTGATTCTTTTAATTTTTGAGCACTTATAGGTTTGATGATATATGACTGTATATTTAAGTTTGCACATGAAAACAAATAATCATTGGTTTTATATGCTGTTATAATTATAATTGGTATAAAAATATTTGTTGCACGAACTTTTTCAATAAGACTAATACCATTTTCTTTTGGTAATTCGATATCAGTTATAATGAGATGTATATTTCTCTTTTCATACATTTTCATAGCTTCCTCTACACAGTAAGTAGAAAAAACATTTTGTGAAAACATTTTTAATGTTTCTGTTATTTCCACATTTGTTTCGCTATCATCTTCAACATACAAAATATTGATTTCTTTTAGTAGTTTAGCTAATTCCATATTACTTAGCATCTTTTTTTTTACTCCTTTGGTTATGAATTTATAATTATGATTAAAATAATATAACAGTACATTATAACACATTTTATTGATAAATAGTTTTATCATATATATTTTTATAATGGGCTATAGCTTAAAAAGGGTGGGTTATTTGAAAAAATATAATTGCCTATAATGGATGGATTAACCATGATAAAAAAATTTGGGAAGTCACCTGATACAGTTATTTTTAATGGAAATGGAGAATATACTAAAGAAGAAGTATCAGAATATCTAAAAAGTAAAAGTATTATTAAAGTCTATAAACAGTATGGCGACCCCATGTGGATTTGAACCACAGTCTTTCGGAGGAAATCCGAACGTCCTTGGCCTCTAGACGATGGGGTCATTTTAAGAGTTGGAATTATAGTATAAGGGGAGTTTATGATAGCTTAAGGAGGGAAAATCCTTAAGAGTTTATTTGATCTTTTATATTTTTTACAGCTTGTGTTATTTTTTTCATTTTTTCATTATAGTTTAAGCTATCATCAATAAGATGTTTTACAAAAGCACTACCAACTATTACACCGTCTACATCTTTTGCTTTAGTTTTTGCTGTTTTCTCATCAACACCAAATCCTAAATAAATAGGAGTTGAAGTTGAATTTCTGATATTGTGTATCACTGTACTTAAATCTTCACTAGCACCACTACCTGTAATTCCAGCATACGCAACCATATAGATAAATTTTTGACTGTTTTGGGTTACTTTTTTTATTCTTTCAAAGCTATCTGTTGGAGCTACAAAATCAATAATTGTCTGGTTGTATTTTGCAAATAATGCTTTAAAAGGTTCTGCTTCTTCGTGTGGTAAATCAGGAATAATAGAACCTTGAATCCCATACTCTTTTCCTTTTGCTAAAAAGTTTTCTAATCCATAGTGAAAATAAGGATTCATATATCCCATCCATAAGGTGTCCATTTTTGGAGCTATTTGACTCGTTACTTCAAATAAATCTTTTAGTTTAAAACCATTTTCTAAGGCTAATAAACTTGCTTTTTCAATAATAGGACCATCTGCAACCGGATCTGAGAAAGGTATTCCTAACTCTAATGTATCCATACCTGCTTCTTGCATACTCATTGCTAAATCTATAGTAAAGTTGTTATCTGGAAGTGTTGCTGTTATAAATCCTACTAGTTTCTTCATTTTATTCCTAATTATATTAATATTATGATAATTTTATTTAGATACAATAATACCATAATATACATAACATATTAATGATACCTAATAAGGAAAAATATGAAAAAACAGTCTATAACCTCTATTCAAAAAGCAAAAGGTGTAAGAAAGTTAACGATGATTACAGCCTATGATGCTTTGTTTGCAAAGTTGTTTGATACAGAAGTTGATTTTATTTTGGTTGGAGATAGTTTAAATATGAGCTTTGCTGGAAAAAGTGATACTCTTAGTATAACTATGGAGCAAATGATATATCATACAAATGCTGTTTGTAATGGTGCAAAGAATACTTTTGTCATATGTGATATGCCATTTGGAACCTATATCAATGAAAGTGTAGCTTTAAGTAATGCAATTGATGTATATCAAAAAACAGCAGCAGATGCTGTTAAAATAGAAGGTGGAAAAGATAAAGCACACATAGTAGAATATTTAACATCACACTCTATTGCGGTTGTGGGACATATTGGTTTACTCCCTCAAAATGTAAGAGCTGATGGTGGCTATAAAGTGCAAGGAAAAAATCAAGAAAGTATTATAGAACTTATTGAAGATGCCCAAGCTATTGAAAAAGCAGGTGCTTGTATGATAGTTGTTGAGGGCGTTAAAAGTGAAGCTGCAAAAGCTATAACAGATGCAGTAGAGATACCTATTATTGGTATAGGTGCAGGTGTAGATACAGATGGTCAAGTATTAGTTTGGTCTGATATGTTAGGGTTTTTTGAAGATTTTAAACCAAAGTTTGTGCGGCAATATTTACAAGGTGCAGATATGGTTAAAAATGCTGTAAAACAATATAAAATGGATGTTGAAAATAAAAAATTTCCATCAAATGATGAAATTTATTAGGTTAAAATAGCTTTAAATTTTTTTAAATAAAAATTGTAATTATAATTTTTTATGAAATAGTGGATATAATAAATCCAAATTGTTTTGAGGATGGTACATGGACAGCAAAAAAAGCATATTGACAACACTTGCAATCGCAATGGCATTAATATTTTTAGCAATGATTATTAATATAACAATGAACTTAAGAGATTTTGGATTTAACAGCGCAAAAACAAAAGCTCAATTAGTAGCCGATAGTGTTAAAAATGGGCTGACGGCACATATGGTTAATGGTATTATGGCTAATAGAGATTTTTATATTGATCAAACAAAAAATTTACAACATATTGATGATATTTGGATTATCAGATCTCAAGCAGTAAAAAAACAATATGGAGATGGTAAAGAATTAATCCATGATGATATAGATAAACAAGTACTAAAAACAGGTGTATCTGTAGAAAAAATTGATGAACAACTTTTAGGTCATAGTACTTATAGAATTACAATACCATATAAGGCTGAAATCACAAAAGAGATTAATTGTTTATCGTGTCATGATTCAAAAGAAGGTGATGTCTTAGGTGTTATTTCTATGGTGATGACTATGGATGATATAAAACTTATGAGTGTAAAAATTATTGCTTTGACTTCATTTATATCATTATTTTTAATTCTATTTATTGTCTGGTTTGTAAAAAGGCTTATTATCCCTTATCTTTCAATATTTGACTCAATTAAAGATGTGATGAAAAGAGCACATGATGGAGATTATAGTGCAAGAATTAATGAGTTTGAGAGAGGCGAAGCCAAAAATGTTGCACATTGGATAAACGAACATATGGCAAAACTACAAAATAGTTTAGTAACTATTGAAGATAAAATAGATATCTTTTTAACAGCTCATAAGTCTGATACTGTAGTTGACCCTATACTTGATGTACAAAATACAGTAACAAGACTTGCAGATATTTATAACTTTAGAAAAACAATAGAGCATGATGAAAGAATTGAAGATGTGTATAAACGATTTGCTATTATTTTAGAAGAAAAATTTCATATAGATGATTTTATTTTTATTGAAGCTGATACAACGAATAAAAAAATTGATGTAGTATATGTAAATAAAGAGTTAAAATGTGATCCTGTATCTGCTGGCTGCAGAGCTGATAGAACAAATACTTTAGTAAATTCATGTCAGTTTAAAAAAGTATGTGGTGCAAGTGCTGATGATAATTCATACTTATGTGTTCCTTATTCTATTTCAAATGATATGGATTTTGTAGTATCTATACAAACAGCTTCAAAAGAAGAAAATCAAAGAGTAAGAGAGAAACTCCCTTTTATTCAAGATTATGTTGATGCAGCGAAACCAGAAATTGTTAGTAAGAAACTTATGCAGATACTTGAAAAAAATGCAAGTACAGATCCTATGACAGGATTATATAATAGAAAATACCTTGAAAGATATATTGATGGTTCATTGTACAGTGGTATTTATAAAAATATTCCTTGTGGTTTAATGATGGTAGATATTGATTTCTTTAAATTAATTAATGATAATTATGGACATGATATTGGAGATATAGCTATTAAAACAATATCAAATACTCTTATAGATGTAGTAAAAGAGAGTGATGTTGTGATTAGATTTGGTGGAGAAGAGTTTATTGTTGTCTTAAATAATTGTACAGAAGAGAGACTTCAAGATACAGCAGAACAAATTAGAATAGCATTCTCACAACAAAAAATACAAGCGGGTGCTGAAGTATTTAGTAAAACAGTAAGTATTGGTACATCAATATTCCCAAATAAAGATCATACTTTTTGGAAGTATGTTAAACAAAGTGATGTAGCCTTGTATCAAGCGAAACATTCAGGAAGAAATAAAGTTGTTCGATATGAAGAGGGCATGGAATAAAATTGCAATTTGTTAATTTTTATAGGATAACATTTAAAATATGCTATAGTTCTAAAAAAACAGGATTATAATTTGGAAAGGTTAGTAGAGTTAGAAAAAATGACATTTGAGGACAGTAGTGATGAAATAACACTTCGTCCTAGTGTTTGGAATGATTACATAGGTCAAGAAAAAATCAAAAAGAATTTACAAGTTTTTATAAAAGCTTGTAAAAAAAGACATGAAGTTTTAGACCATATTTTACTGTTTGGACCTCCTGGACTTGGGAAAACGACTCTTAGTCATATTATTGCAAATCAAATGGAAGCAAATATAAAGGTCACAGCAGCACCTACGATAGAAAAAGGTGGAGATTTAGCAGCTATTTTAACAAATTTAGAAGAGGGTGATATTCTGTTTATTGATGAGATTCATAGGTTGACTCCAGCTATTGAAGAGATTTTATACCCAGCTATGGAAGATTTTAGATTGGATATTATTATAGGTTCTGGTCCAGCTGCACAAACAGTACAAATTGATTTACCAAAGTTTACACTTATAGGTGCAACAACAAGAGCAGGAATGTTAAGTAACCCTTTAAGAGATCGATTTGGTATGCATTTTAGATTGAATTTTTATAATGATGCAGAGTTATCAAAAATTATTTCAATAGCAGCTACAAAATTAAATAAAGAAGCTCACAAAGACGCAAGTTTTGAAATAGCAAGAAGAAGTAGGGGAACGCCTAGAGTTGCATTAAGACTATTAAAAAGAGTCAGGGATTTTGCAGATGTAGAAGATGAAAATACAATTGAAATACATAGATGTAAATATGCCCTTGATGAGTTAGGAATCAATGATAAAGGTTTTGATGAGATGGATTTAAAACTTTTAGAATTGTTATTATCCAATAAAGGTAAACCTATGGGATTAAGTACTATGGCAGCAGCATTAAGTGAAGATGAGGGAACAATAGAAGAAGCTATAGAACCTTATTTGTTGGCAAATGGTTATATCCAAAGAACAGCTAGAGGAAGAATAGCTACAGTGAAAAGCTATGAGTTATTTAGACTAACTCCTCCAAAAGAAACAAATGATAGTTTATCATTATTTTAAATGAAAGGAAAGTATTGAAATTAGACACAAAAGAGTTAAAAAATATCACTATTTTATATGTAGAAGATGATCAATTAATTCGAGAACAAACTTGGGCAATATTAAATAAATTATTTAAAAAAGTTTTTAGTGCGTATGATGGTGAAAATGGTTTAGAAATTTTTAAAGAACATAAAAATGAGATAGATGTAATTGTTACAGATATCAATATGCCAAATATGAATGGTTTGGAGATGATAGGAGCTATAAATAAAATAGAGTCTTCTCTTCCAACTATTGTGACAACAGCACATACAGATTCTAATTTTTTAATAAATGCAATAGATTTAAATGTTGATAAATATATTGCTAAACCTATACAAATAAAAGATTTAACAATATCTGTTGTTGATAATGTGTTGAAATATAGACGAATTAATAATATTGAAAATCTTGCAAAAAACTTAGTAACAAAAAGTTCTAAAGATGATAGTATCAATAGTTCACTAACTTATAAGATAGATAGATTACAAAAACAAAATAATTATTATAAAGCAATCATAGATAATATGGTTGTAACATTTGAAGTAGATAAAAATGGAATGATTATGAAGGTTTCAGATAAGTTTAGAAGATTTTTTAATTATTCTGGTGATGAGATTATTGGTCAAAATATTAATATACTAAAATGTGAAAATTCCACACAAGAAAGTTTCCAAAAACTTATGTTAAAAGCTATTCATACAAAAAAAACTGTTTTATCAACTTACTCTTTTAAAACTAATGATGATAAATCTATTGATTGTGATGTAACACTTACTCCAAATTATGATGACAGTTCGTTAGTAGCAGGCTATACAATATACCTAGATATATTGGGATAGATATATAATATCTGTTAAGATAATCTATCTTTGTAGCTTGCATAATCATAATTTCTCACTACGTTAAATTCACCATTTCTTTTTTTTATGGCGATTGATGGGAGATTAATTCCATTAAAGGTAGTGGTTTTTACCATAGTATAATGTATCATATCTTCTAATATAATTTTGTCTCCAACTTTCAAAGGTACATCAAATGAATAGTCACCTATTATATCTCCAGCAAGACAAGTATTCCCACCTAGTTTATAAGTATATTCTTTTTTAAATGCTTCATCAGCACCTCTAATATCTGCTCTATATGGCATAGCAAGAGTATCAGGCATATGACACTCAGCACTTGTATCTAAAATGGCTATATCCATTCCATTATGTACTATATCTAAAACAGTAGCTTCTAAATAGCCTGTTTTCCATCCTACTGCTTCACCTGGTTCTAGATATATTGTAAGATGTGGATATTTGTTTTTAATATTTTTTAACACACTAATGAGTTTTTCAACATCATAGTCTGTTCTTGTAATATGATGACCACCACCAAAGTTAAGCCATCGTAATTGTGAAAAATATTTCCCAAAATTTTCTTCAAATTTTACTAGTACTAGTTCCAGTGCATCCACATTTTGTTCACAGAGTGCATGAAAATGTAATCCTTCTATTTGTGAGGGTAAAGTAGTTGGAAAGTTTTCTTTTGTAGTACCAAGACGACTATAGGTACCACAAGGGTTGTATAAATCAACATCTACAGTTGAAACTTCTGGATTTATTCGTATTCCAATACTATTTTGAGATGTTACTTTGTCTTTATAAAGTTCAAATTGATTAAATGAGTTAAAAACAATATGATTTGATATTTTAACTATTTCATCAAATTCGTTTGGTTTGAATGCTGGTGAATAGGTATGTACCTCGAGTCCAAATTCTTCTTTTGCAAGTATTGCTTCATTTAAACCACTTGCACAACATCCCTTAAGATATTTTTTACAAAGTTCAAAAGTGCTAAACATTGCAAAACCTTTTAATGCTAAAAGTATTTTTACATTTGCTTCTTCTTGCACATACTTAAGAAGTTGAAGATTTTCTTCTAAAAGTTTCTCTTCACACACATAGCAAGGGCTCGGTAATGAATTATTAGAATTCAAATCCACCGCCACTTCCTTTATTCATACTTTCATATACTACTTTTACATAAGTATCTCTAGTTTCACATTCTAAAATTTTAGGGCATTTCATACAAGAATCAACATTATGAGAAATTTGACATTGTTTTAAAGTAACAAGTTGAGTATCTAAGGCTATTTGCCATTTATCTTTAGGTGTCTCTTCCATTTATTTATAAGAGTCTTTTACCATTTCAATCTCATAAGTACTCCCAAAAAAACAAGGACTTGTATCATGAATATGTGTTGTTTTAATATTTAAAACTCTATTTTGTCCATCTATTGCATATCCACCAGCTGTTTCAAAAACTTGTGCAAATGGGAATACTTCAAAAAGCTGTCGGAGTTTTCCTTGTGGCTTATCACTAGCACCTGGATATGAAAATAAACCACCACCTCTTAAAAGAATATGGTGTAAGTCAGGAACCATACCACCACTGTAAGTTAGTTCATAACCTTCTTTGAACATTTTATTTATCATCTCTTTATGATGTGGATACCAACATTGTTGCGTTGAACCTGGTGAGTTGATATCTCCTTTTTCATTCATCGTTATATTTTTGATGTAAGTAAACTCTTTATTATTCATTCTATAAAGTTTTACTGTTTCCCCATCACAAATAACCATTTCAACTCTTGGACCAAATACTACATATATTGATGCTACAATATTATTACCAGTAAAATCATTTTTATAAATACCATAAATAGAACCAACAGATAAATTTACATCAACTAAACTACTACCATCAAGTGGATCATATGCTATAAGATATTCCCCATTTTCATTAATATCTACAATATTATCTTGCTCTTCACTTACTATTTGTTTTACACAAGAAAGTTCTTTAAAGTTATTCTCAATAATAATATCACTTTGTATATCAAGTTTTAATTGTGTGTCACCTGTTGAGTTTTGTTGTTCACTTTTTCCAGTGTCACCTTTTTTGATAGTTTGTTGTATTTGAATTGTTGATTTTTTTATTGCTTCTATAATATCATTCATCTAGTTTTCCTTAAATTTTTTTACTATTGTGTTTTATCCACTCAATTATCTCTTCAGTATTATTTAAATTCAATATCTTCATATCTGTTGGTAGAGCTTGTATTTCAATAGAATTATCTGTTGCTATACAATCACTTTTTTCAAAATAATTTTCATCTATGTTATTTCGTTGTACGCAAATTCTTGGAAGGGGAATACTCTTTAATCCTTCTACCAATAAAAAGTCAAAGTCACCAAACATATTGGCTATCTCTTCTATAGTAGATGTTGTTTTTTTAAAAACTGTAGTTCTTGTTGGAGATACAACAGCAACTTCACTTCCTGTTTGTGAGAATTTATAACTATCTTTTCCCTCTTTATCAAAAATAGCTTTATCACATGGGTCATGTTTAATTATTGCTACTTTAAACCCTTCTTCTTGTAACTTATTTGAGATATTAACGATAAGTGTCGTTTTCCCACTGTTTGATGGTCCAGTAAAAGCTACGGCTAATTTTTGTTTTGTTTTATTCATAAGTGTGATTATACCAAATTCTTTCTTTAGTTAAATCTCTCTTTAAAAGTGCATTTTTTACATAATTCTTCAACTGCTATATTATTTTTAAAACCTTCAACTATATCTATAGCTTTTTTTGAATGGAGTATATCTTTTAGGTTTGTTGTTTTCATATTACCAAGATTAATAATACCAAAACTATCTAAACAACAAGGAACTACAATACCTGAACTTAAAATTCCAATTTGAGAAGAAAGTCCATGACAATATCCATCTGTTTCTTGTTTATTTTCTAAATTTGGCCACTGAAAATAGTTGTCAAAATTGATTAAAATTTGATTTTCAAGTCGTATTGATTTATCAAAGCTTATATCTTCTAAATTTACATTAAAGTGTTCTGATAAAAGAGAGAAAACTTGTGTGTTGAAATCATTTTCACTATGAGAATTATCTAAATTCCATAATCTAAAATTGATAAAGTTATGTCTTTTATTTTTTAGTTTTAATGTACAAAGTTCAAACATAGGTTGTAAATATTCTTTTAGTGTAATATTCATTTCATTTTTATTATAACTATTGAGTGAAAAATTTATCTGTTTTATAGCTTTATGTAAAAATAGATTTAAATTAAATTTATTAAGATAATATCCTGTGGTGGTAATATCGACTTGAAAGTGATATTTTAAAGCTAAGTTAAGATACTCTTCAAGGTTTTTTATCACTAAAGGATCACCAAATACATGAAGTGCAATATTTTTTGTGTAAGGTTGTAGTTGTTTTAAAATATCTTCAAAAAACTCTAAGTTCATAGTTTGTGGAGGAGAAGCTTTTGTAGGACAAAAACTACATTCTAAACCACAAATATTTGTGAGCTCTATATATACTTTATGAAATTTGTAAAGCATTTTTAATAAGTGTTATATTCTGTTTGAGTTGCTCTACTCTTGGTTTAAATTCTTCTAAATTTTCATTATAATGAGTTGAACCATCGATTGCTATAAGTTTTTCATCAAAATGTTCAATAGTTTGTTTTTGAATATCTTCATCTGTAAGACCAAGTAGAAGTTCTGGAGTTTGTTTTTCTAATTTCATTATTGTATATTCTAAAGTATACTTATTATCTATGTCAATATTGAGATAATTACACATCTCTATATATAAATTATCAACACTAGAAGCATATCTACTATATATTGTCCCTGCAAAATCATTGAGATACAAGTGAAAGTTTTTATAGTTTGATAAAAACTCTCTATTTTTTTCTTCATCTATAATAGCATTATCTTCATGCAATTTATCATACATATGTTTCATACTAATAAAAAGTATTTCACTACAGTTATTGTGTATTTCTTCTAAAAATTGTTCTTTTGTCATATTTTTTCCATATTTTATAAATAAAAAAAGAGAGCTAGAAAAGCTCTCTTTTGAAATTTTCTATAGTTGATTGTATCTTATAGTTTTGGTCCTGCTGATGTAAAATCAAAACTAGTGTCATCTGTCAAGTATTTTTTAAAGTTTTCTACATACATACCTGCTAATTTTTTAGCTGTTTCATCATATTTAGATTTGTCTTCCCATGTATTTCTTGGATTTAATACTTCTGTATCAACACCTTCAAGTGTTTTTGGAATAGAAAGGTTAAATATTGGTAATGTTTCAAACTCACTATTTTCAATATTTCCATCTAAAATACCATTGATACAAGCTCTAGTGTTTTTAATACTCATTCTTTTTCCAACACCATATGCACCACCAGTCCAACCAGTATTTACTAGATAAACATTTACATTGTGTTTTTCAATCTTTTCACCAAGCAGTTTAGCATATACTGTTGGATGTAATGGTAAAAAAGCTTCCCCAAAACAAGCACTAAATGTAGCTGTAGGTTCTGTGATTCCTCTTTCCGTTCCTGCAACTTTTGCAGTATAGCCACTTAAAAAGTAATACATAGCTTGTTCATTTGTTAATTTTGATACAGGAGGTAAAACACCAA
Organism: Arcobacteraceae bacterium; assembly: GCA_963667095.1. GTDB lineage: Bacteria > Campylobacterota > Campylobacteria > Campylobacterales > Arcobacteraceae > JAIOSF01. The sequence goes on from OY762960.1 coordinate 1,986,710, forward strand.
ATGCATCAGCACTTAGAAAGATAATATTTGTAGGGTGTCCAGCTATAGAGTTTGGCTGAATATTTTCAATATGGTTTATTGGATATGAAACTCTTGTATTTTCTGTTTTACTACCATCTGTAAAATCTACATTTCCATTTTCATCTGTTACCACATTTTCTAATATAGCGCCTTTTTTAATAGCAGCAAATATTTCTGGTTCACTTGAAGCATCTAAATTGATAACTTTTGCGTAACAACCACCTTCAAAGTTGAAAACACCATCATCATCCCAACCATGTTCATCATCACCTATTAAAGCTCTATTAGGATCTGTTGATAGTGTAGTTTTACCTGTTCCTGAAAGTCCAAAAAATAATGCTGTATCACCTTTTGAACCAACATTTGCAGAACAATGCATCGCCATTTTATTATCAAGTGGAAGCCAATAATTCATCATTGAAAAAACACCTTTTTTCATCTCACCAGCATACCAAGTTCCACCAATTACAGCTTCATTTTTTTCAACATTAAAAGCTACATAAACTTCTGAATTTAAACCTTGTTCTTTCCAATTTTTGTTTGTAGTTTTACACGCGTTGTATATTGTGAAATCAGGATTAAAGTTTTCTAAGTCTTTATCTGATGGTACAATAAACATATTTTTTATAAAATGTGCCTGCCAAGCTATCTCAGTAATAAATCTTATTGATTTTCTACTATTTAAACTAGAACCACAGTACACATCTGTAATATACAAATCTTTTCCATTAAGTTGTTCTTTTGATGTATTTAATAAAGCTTTATATGTTTCTTGATCAATATGTCTATTTACATCTCCCCAAGATATATATTTTGAAGAAGGATCTGCGTATGCAAAGTATTTATCTTTTGGACTTCTTCCTGTAAATATTCCTGTATCTATGATTAAAGCACCACTAGAGGCTATTGTAGCCCCTTCATTTTCAACTGCATGATCTATTAATGTATCTACATCTAAGTTATGATAAACTTGACCTACATTTTCTAAACCAAGAGAGTTTTTAATATCTGACATATTTCTGTTTTCCTAATTTTTTATTTAAATATTGATAAAAGAACACCAGCAGCAACGGCAGAACCAATTACTCCTGCAACATTGGGACCCATAGCATGCATCAATAAAATGTTTGACTTATCATACTCTTGTCCCACTTTGCTTACAACTCTTGCTGCCATTGGAACAGCACTAACACCAGCAGCACCTATGAGTGGATTAATCTGAGCATCTTTAGGACTTAGTTTATTCATGATTTTTGCCATAAGAACACCAGCAGCAGTACCTGCACTAAATGCTAATAGTCCAATTATCATAATACCCATAGTATCAAGCACTAAAAACTTATCAGCTGCTAATTTACTACCAACACCAAGACCTAAAAATATTGTTACAATATTAATAAGTGAGTTTTGCATTGTATCACTTAATCTATCTACTACTCCAGATTGTTTTGCAAAGTTTCCTAGTGCAAATGCTCCAATAAGTGGAGTAGATTCTGGTAAAATTAAAATAGCCATCATAAGTATTAATATAGGTAAGAAAAGTTTTTCTAAAGGATGAACTTTTCTTAATGGTGGCATTTTAATTTTTCTTTCTGCTTCTGTTGTTAAAGCTTTCATAATTGGTGGTTGAATAACTGGTACAAGTGCCATATATGAGTACGCAGCAACAGCAATAGCACCAAGCATTTCAGGAGCTAGTCTATTCGCAATAAAAATTGAAGTAGGACCATCGGCACCACCAATAATAGAAATAGCACTAGCAGATTGTAAATCAAATCCTATCATTACTGCCCCTACTAAAGAACCAAAAATCCCAAATTGTGCTGCACCACCAAGAATAGCAGTTTTAGGATTTGCTAAAAGTGGACCAAAGTCTGTCATAGCACCAACACCCATAAAAATGAGAAGTGGAAAAAATTCATTTGCTATACCCATATTATAAATAATACCAAGCATACCGTGCTCTCCACCCATATTTGCCAATGGTATATTAGCAAGTAATCCACCAAAAGCTATTGGTAAAAGTAATAATGGTTCAAAACCTTTTGCAATTGCAAGGTAGAATAATAAGAATACTATTATAAACATTATTATTCTTCCCCAAGTTTGTTCAAAAGTTGTCATAACTCTCGCATCATCAGGATTTGGCTCTGATGTCATAACATCATCACTAGGATTTAATATAGCATTTATACCTGTTGTTTCATAAAATGAACTTACAAGTTCACCTAATGTTTTTGATTGGTACTCTTTCTTTTCTGTTTCAACTGTTTCAGCTGCACTATTTGCGTAAAGATTACTGCTAAATAGTGCAAAAATCATTAAAAACACAATAGAGATAAGTTTTTTATTCATTTTTCTCTCCAAGATTTTATCCACACTAGCCAATGACTACTATAGTTTGACCCTCATTTACAGCATCGTTTGGTTTTACTGCTACATCTGTAATTGTACCAGCACAAGGTGCTTCAATATCAATTTCCATTTTCATAGCTTCTAATATAGATACAACTTGACCTTTTTCTACTTTATCACCAACATTTACTAAAAGTTTCCAAACATTTCCACTTACTGTTGCACCAACTTCTGTACCAGTACCTGTTGCTGCTGGAGCTGCTGCTGGAGTTGCAGTTGTTTCAGGAGCTACAACTTGAATATCCGCGTTACCTTCTGCAACTTGAACACTGAATTTCTTACCATCTACTACTACTGTATAGTTACCATCTGCCATTTTTTTCTCTTCCTTATTATCTTTTGTTTCACAACTTAAATTTTCACAATCACTAATTTTTCTTATATTTAAAGGAGATTCCCCTTTTAAGAATGCAATACCTTTTTCATCACAAGCTGCTGCAATAAAAATATTCTCTTCAGTAGTTTCTAAACCTTCAATTTCTAATCTTTCTTTCCAAGCTGCTATTGATTTAGTAACATCATTATCAGCTAAATCTAATGGATTTTCTTTTGTTGGTTCAAGTTTTAATTTTTCACTTGCAAGTTTTACAATAGCCGGATCTGGTTCAACTGGAGTTTTACCAAAGTATCCTAGTACCATTTTCCCATAACCTGGAGCTATTTGTTTCCAAGGACCAAAGTTAACATTTGCATATGCTTGTTGCCAATAAAATTGTGATACAGGAGTAACAGATGTACCATAACCACCTTTTTCAACAACCTCTTGCATAGCTTTGATAACTTCTGGGAACTTATCTAGAGTACCGTTATCTCTCATCATTTGCGTATTTGCTGTTAAAGCACCACCTGGCATAGGAGAAAATGGAATTAAAGGTGAAACTTGAGTTGCTTCTGGTGGAATAAAATAATCTGAAAGACAATCTTTTAAAACTTCTTGATATTTTAAAACTTTTTCAATACTTAATCCACCTAAGTCAAAATTACTTCCTTTGGTTGCATGAAGCATTGTTAAGATATCAGGTTGACTTGTTCCACCACTAACTGGAGAGTTTGCTAAATCTATACCATCAGCACCAGCTTCTAATGCTGCTAAATATGCTGCAACACTTACACCAGCTGTTTCATGTGTATGAAGACGAAGATGTGTATCATCACCAAGAAGTTTTCTAGCCATTTTAATAGTTTCATAAACTTTTCTAGGGTTAGCAGTACCACTTGCATCTTTGAAACAAATAGAATCATATGGTAAACCACTATCTAAAATTTTTCTTAGAGTATTTTCATAAAATGGTACATCATGTGCACCTTCACATCCTGGAGGTAAATCCATCATCGTTACAACTGCTTCATGTTTTAATCCATGATTTTTAATACACTGTGCAGAATATTCTAAATTATGTACATCATTTAATGCATCAAAGTTTCTAATCGTAGTTGTACCATGTTTTGCAAATAGTTTTGCATGTAAATCAATTAGTTCTCTGCTACCTGTATCTAGCATTACAGTATTAATACCTCTTGCAAGTGTTTGAAGGTTTGCATCTGGACCAACAATACTTCTAAATCTATCCATCATATCAAATGCATTTTCTTGTAAATAGAAAAATAGTGATTGGAATCTAGCTCCGCCACCAAATTCAAAATGTTTTATTCCTGCATCAGAAGCTGCTTCGACAGCAGGTAAGAAATCATCCATAAGAACTCTTCCTCCAAAAACAGATTGAAATCCATCCCTGAAAGTAGTATCCATTATATCAATATATTTTTTTGACATTATTGTTAGCCTTTTTGATTATTATAGTGTATTATTGCAGCTGAAATTGCCGCGATTGTATCTTTGTCATCAGTGTCATTTGTAGTCTGAGGTTTCCACTGTGATAGTTCCTCTTTGGGTTTGTCTGGGAAAAATTTTGCTATAAGTACCGCTTGTGCCTTAAGTGCAAAAATCATTACTATTAGAAATAGAAAAACTATTCCCATACCAAGAGCCATGAATTTTAAAGACTCTGTGACTAAATTTATTTCTTCCATAAATGTTCTCCATTTTATTTTAGTAACCAAAATGTAACTACTAAAAATTAAAATTTCAACATTTTATATTAATATTGCTTTAGTAAATATTTAATAGGACTGTTAAGCGGTTCTATTTTTAAAATTCTTCTTTTCAAAGGATAATTTCACACAATTTATATATAAATGAATCTACTTTTTCTCCAATGATTTTTATGTTGTTTTTCATCATATTTCCTTTTTTGTAATTTAAATTTTTAGAATAATGACATAAAAAACTATTTTTAAATAAAAATATTGCAATTTGCAATATTTATTTGACATTTATTATTCAAATTGCTATAATTTAGAATAAATTTGGAGGTAAATCATGTTAAATATAAATGAAATTATAGAAAAACTTAGAGATGTTTTATCAAGTGAAAAAGAGTTGGGGAAAGTTTTTGATAAAGATATTGCAAATGCACTAGATCTTACAAGTGTGAATTTTGCGACAATGAAAAAAAGAAACAGTGTTCCTTTTTCTAATATACTTGACTTTTGTGCTTTAAAAAAGATATCAATCAATTGGCTTTTATATGGACAAGATCCAAGTAGCTTAGTAGATAGTACAGATAAATATTGGATAAAATATTTTCCAAGTGTAAGTGTAAGTGCTGGTGGTGGTGCTTTTGAAGATGAAGATGATTTTGAAAAATTAGATTTACCTGACTTTTTTGTCAATATTATAGGTGGAAAAGAAAATTTAAAAAATATTGAAGCTATCAATGTTACTGGTGATAGTATGGAACCAACATTAAATAATGGAAATATAATTTTTATAGATAAAACAAAAGGTGATGCATCTAAAGATGGGATATATGCATTTATCAATGAAAATGGATTGTTTGTAAAGCGTATTCAAAAAAGAGTTGATGGTGCTTTGGATATTATTTCAGATAATAAAGAATATCCAATTCAAATAGCCAATAAAAAAGATATCACTATATTAGGGAAAGTAGTAAGTTCTATAGGAAAAGTATTTTAATGAGAAAAGTTACAAATGATATTTTAAATTAAGATTATTTTCAGGAAAACTATCAATATATTTTGATATAATATTTTAAAATTATTTAAATATGGAGTATTTGCTTGGACAGTCATTCCCCCTTGTGGTTAGTTTATAAAAAAGGTTATTTATCGTGGAATATTTAATCTTTCTATTTGTATTGGTGATTGGTGTATCATTTTTGTGCTCAATTTTGGAATCTGTATTATTATCTACAAATGCTTCTTATATAGCAGTGTTGGAAAACGATAATCCAAAAGTAGGAAAGTTACTTAAAGATTTAAAAAAAGATGTAGACAAGTCAATATCTTCAATATTGATTTTAAATACATTTGCAAACACTTTGGGTGCTACTGCTATTGGTGTACAAGCTCAAAATCTCTTTAATGATGATAGTAATGTTGTTTTAGCTGTTTCTATTATTTTAACTTTCTGTATATTGTTTTTTGCAGAAATTATCCCTAAAACAATAGGTGCTATTTATTGGAAAGAACTGGCTCCTCTTGGAGCTAGAATTATAAATATCTTTATAATTATTACATATCCTATTATTATATTTACATTATTTGTTACTCGTAAAATAAATAACAATAAAGATTCTGAAATTGTTTCTAGAGAAGAGCTGATTCATAGTGCGCTTTTAAGTGAAGAAGATGGTGTTATTAATGATATGGAATCAGATATTATAGAAAATGCACTTTTGCTAAAACAGAAGAAAATAAAAGATATTTTTACACCAAGAAGTGTAGTTTTCTCTGTACCTAAAGATACTTTAATCAAAGATTTACTTGATGATAAAAGAACATATAAATTTTCTAGAGTTCCTGTGTATGATGGTACTATTGACAATATTGTTGGAATGGTACTGACTAAAAAGATTTTCAAACATGCTATTAAAGACCCTGAGGTAACAATAGAATCAATCATGTCAAAAGTAGATAATATAAATGAAAATATACCTGTTTTAAAAGCTTTAAGTAGTTTTATAAAAGCAAAAGGACATATGCTAATAGTAACAGATAGTTATGACCAAACTGAAGGTATTGTGACACTTGAAGACTGTGTAGAGACATTACTTGGGTTAGAAATTATGGATGAATTAGATACTACAGAAGATATGAGAAAATTAGCAACGGCTAAAATGAGAGCGAAAAGAAAAGAAAAAGAATCTGAAAACTAAAAAATGTAGAAAGTTGATTTAACTTTCTACATAGTTTTTAAGGTTTCTTCCAACTTTTGGATGTTTTAATTTTTTAATAGCACTTGACTCAATTTGTCTAACTCTTTCTCTTGTGACACTAAGATTGTTTCCAATCTCTTCAAGAGTTCTATCACTTCTATCATCTAAAAGACCAAATCTCATTCTAACAACAGCTTGTTCTCTTTCATTTAATTGACCTAGTATTTGATCTATTTGACCAAGTAAGTCATCATGCATAATATTATCAACAGGTGTTGGTGCTTGAGTATCTGCAACAAAGTCACCAAACTTACCATCATCTTCATTTCCTATTGGAGCATCAAGTGAAACAGGTTCTTTAGTTATTTTAATAACTTGTTTTACTTTATCAACAGTAAGCCCAACTTCTTTTGCAATTTCATCTACATCAGGCTCTCTTCCATTTTCTTGGATACCTTTTCTAATGATTTTATTGATTCTATTAATAGTTTCAATCATATGTATTGGAATTCTAATTGTTCTTGCTTGGTCTGCAATAGCTCTACTTATAGCTTGTCTAATCCACCAAGTTGCATATGTTGAAAATTTATACCCTTTTTTGTACTCAAATTTATCAACAGCTTTCATTAATCCAATATTACCTTCTTGAATTAAATCTAAAAATGGTAAACCACGATTTGTATATCTTTTAGCAATAGAAACAACAAGTCTTAAATTTGATTTAGCCATTCTGTTTTTTGCTTCATCAGTGATTTTTTTACCAAGTTTAATTTGTTCTAGAACTTCTTTTAATTCATCCTCTTCTAAATCAAATCCACCTTCACTTGCTTGTGCAGTTTGATAAAGTTTTTTAATCTCCATATAAGTACTAACCATAGTTGCTTCAGGAACCATACCTATAATATCAACTTTTGAAAGTGTTAAGATTTTATCAAGAAGCTTTTTGTGATTTTCTAATAATGTATCATTAAAAAGTGGAAGTTTATATTCTAATCTTTTTAATTCTACTTCAAACCCATCAGCACTTGAAAGAGATGTTTCCATCGCTTTTACAATTTCTGCTATTAGTTTACTTGTAGGTCCAAGTTCTATAAGACTTTCTTTGATAAGTTTCTTTTTAAATGCACATTGTAAATCAAATAATAATGTATCAGCATATTCATTACTTTTAGCATCTTCTTTTGATATAAATTTTAACCAGTCTTTTTTAGCTTTTTCTAACTTTTTAAAAGATTCAATAATATTTTGTGCTCTTTTATCTAGTTTTTTATCTTTTGACTTACCCTCATCATCAGGATTTTCTATATCTTCTATATCCTCATCTTCTACATCTATATCAGAATTATCATCTTCATTGTCATCATCAAAGTTCTTAAATAGCTCTTTAACTTTTCTTTCTCTATTTACAAGAGGTTCTTTGTATTCTAAAATAAAATCAATAAGATATGGTACCGAACATATAGCATCAAGGATAGTATTTTCACCTTTTTCCATATTTTGACTTATCTCTATCTCTTCTTCTTTTGTTAAAAGAGGAACTTTACCCATCTCTCGTAGATACATTCTTACAGGTGAATCTGAACGACTCCACTCTAGTAACTCTTTATTTTTTAAAAGATCAAATTCTTCACCCTCTTGATTCTCTTGTCTTTTAATTCTAGCATCTTCTTTTTTCTTATATTCTAGTTCATTGAGTTTTTTAGCGTGTTCTCTTGAACTAATTAAATCGACATTAAAAAGTTGTTTTTGGGCAATGATTTTCTTTATTATTGCACTTGTAGGTGCTTTTGGAAAAAGTAAAACAAGCTTTTCATGTGTTAATGTACCATCTTTATTCTCTTTAAATATCTTTTCTATCAGTTTATTTACATCTTTTGTTTTTGGTGCCATTTAAATCCATAGCCTTTATATGTTGAATTTTTTAAGATATATTATACTGAAATTTACTTGAAAAAATGATTAATTAATAATAATTTAGATAAAATGCGAAATATCAAACACTATAAAATATATAAATATTGACTAGTGTGGTAATATGTTAAGGAAATATAATAAATGAATAAAATTACTGGAAAAGTATGGAACTTTGGTGATAATATAGACACTGATTTAATTATTGCTGCAAGATATTTGAATAGTAGTGATCCTCATCACTTGGCTCAATTTGTTATGGAAGATGCAGATCCAGAGTTTGCTAAAAAGGTTCAACCAGGTGATATTATCGTTGCTGGTGAGAATTTTGGTTGTGGTAGTAGTAGAGAACATGCTCCAATAGCTTTAAAAGCAGCAGGTGTTGCAGCTGTAGTAGCACCAAGTTTTGCTAGAATATTTTATAGAAATGCTTTTAATATGGGACTTCCTATTTTTGAGTTACCTGAGGCAATAGAGATAAAAGAGGGTGAGTTAATCTCAATAGATTTAGATGCAGGTACGATTGCAAATATTGATAAAGAAAAAACATATAATTTTACTCCAATTCCTCCATTTATGCAAGAGTTATTAGCTGATGGTGGATTAATGAATTATGCAAAAAAGGAAGCGCATGGCAAGTTATAATATCTCATTGATAAAAGGTGATGGTATAGGTGTTGAGATAGTTGATGAAGCTGTGAAAGTTTTAGATGCTGTTGGAAAAAAATTTGATATCAATTTTTCATATAGTGAATACTTAATGGGTGGATGCGCTATTGATGCAACAGGTAATCCATTACCACAAGAAACTATTGATGGTGTATTAGCAAGTGATGCTTGTTTATTTGGTGCTATTGGTGGACCTAAATGGGATTCTCAACCTAGAGAATTGAGACCAGAATCAGGACTTTTAAGATTTAGAAAAGAGATGGGTGTATTTGCAAACTTACGACCAGCTGTAGTATATGATGAACTTGTTGATGCAAGTAGTTTAAAACCAGAAGTTATCAAAGGTGTTGATATAATGGTTGTACGGGAACTAATTGGTGGAATTTATTTTGGTGAACCAAAAGGTAAAACTGAAGAAAAAGGCTGGAATACTATGGTATATACAGTTACTGAGATTGAAAGAATTGCTCATGTTGCATTTAAGTTAGCAATGAAAAGAGATAAAAGAGTATGTTCAATTGATAAAGCCAATGTTCTTGATGTAAGCCAACTTTGGAGAGACACTGTTGAAAAAATCGCAGTTGAGTATCCTGAAGTTGAATTATCACATATGTATGTTGATAACTGTGCTATGCAACTTATTGCAAATCCAAAACAATTTGATGTTATTCTTACTGGAAATATTTTTGGTGACATTTTATCTGATGAAGCTTCTATGTTAAGTGGAAGTATTGGTCTTTTACCATCAGCTTCAACTGGTGAAAAAACAGCTGTATATGAACCAATTCACGGTTCAGCACCTGATATAGCAGGATTAGGTATTGCAAATCCAATTGCTACTATTTCTAGTGCTTCTATGATGCTTCGATACTCTTTAGATGAAGAGGCTGCTGCTGATGCAATTGATGCTGCAATTAAAAAAGCTATGGCTAATGGTTATAGAACAGGTGATTTAGCTGCTTATGACTGTAAAGAAAAAGTAAATTGTACACAAATGGGTGATATTATTGCTAGTTACATTTAGTAGTTACTAAAGTTGATAAAAAAGGGGAAAGGCACTTTGCCTTTCCCCTTTTTTTATAAGTAAGATTATTTGATTAAAAGTTAAAATAGTTCTACTTCAACTTTTTCCTTAAACCTTATAACCTGATCTCTTCCATTTTCTTTTGCTTCATATAAAGCAACATCTGCATTTTTTAATACTATATCAAAATTTGTAGAGTCCTCTGGAAACATTGAAAGTCCAATACTTACAGTTTTTCTGAGTTTATTTCCTGCATATACATTTATCTCATTTTGACTTACTTTTGTTTTTATTTTATTTGCTATTTCTATAGCAGAGTTTTCACTATCTACACCAATAAGTAAAACAATAAACTCTTCACCACCATATCTTACAACTATATCTGATTCTCTAACATTTTCACTAAGTATTCTACTTAATTCTTTTAACACTAAATCACCAATATCATGTCCATATTCATCGTTTACAGCTTTAAAATGATCCATATCAAGCATTAGTACACCTATATTGAGTTTTTCTCTTAGTGCTTGCGGAATAAGTTTTGTTAAATGTTCATCTAAGAACTTTCTATTGTAAAGATTTGTTAGACCATCTTTAAAGGCAGAAGATTTAAGAGCTTCAAGTAAAAGTTTTACTACTAAAGAAGGAGTTGCTTCCATGAAATAATTTTTAATTAATGGGATATTTCTAACAAGTTCATCAAGTTGTGTTTTTGTATCTAAAACAAAATTTACAATTAAGATAGATTGGTCACCAATATCAATTGAAGTACAATAATAAAGTTTTTCGTTGTTTGTGAAGTGAGGACATACCGAATGATCTTTTACACTTATTACATCATTTGTGCTTCTGACAACTCTACATAAATCTGGATTATCTTTAATAGCATTTATACAATAGTTTGGATTATCACCTTTTGAGTAGACAATTGTTGTTTTATTATTATGATAATTTTGTTCCATAAATGTAAAATTCTTTAATCTAAATCTATTTTCTAAAATCTCTGCAAGTCTTTTATATATTTCATGTTTGTCTTTATCTATCTCTATCTCTTTTTTGAATTGGTAAATATCTGAAAGATTCGTGATAATTCTTTGAGAATTTAAGAGAGGATTATTACTGTGATAGAGTTGATTTCCAATAAAAATATTCAGCTTATTATCAATATCTGTAAATGTTGTACTCAATCCATTTACAAGTTGATTATATTCATTTATCAGTTGTTCTGACTCATCAGATAAACCTTTTCTTTTTATAATATTTGTAAATACTCCATTTGATATATTTTTTATTTTTCCACTTAATTCATCAATTGTTTCAAGATGAGGCTTTAAAGCATTATTTGCAAAAAATAGTACGAGTAATATTGCCAATAAAGTAAAAGTCATAATAACAACAGCAAGCCTTAAACCAGAAGTTCTGATATCAGATATATCCATCAAGATACTCACAGCACCTAAAGTATCCCCATAAGATACATCATGACAACTTATACAGTTTGCTATATTATTTTGTTCAGCTCTATAAGGTATAGTTACTCTAATAGTAGTTTTTTCAAATGTTTCATTAAGTACATATTGCATTTTTGAATTCGATAATACATCGATATCTATTTTATCTCTAGGTTTTTCTAATTTATTAGCTTTCCCATATTGTTTGATAACATTATCTCCACGAATTACCCAAAGCTTTTCAATATTATTCATATCTGAAATTGAATTTAAGTAAATGTCTCTTTGGTGCATATTGTTATTTATCATATATGAAGTTAATCCATTTTTGACAACTTCTGAGATGGTTTTTGCTTTATCAATTGCAGAACTAATTCCATGTGACCTAAAGTTTAATGATTCAATAGTTGTTAAACCAATACCTATAAATAACATTATAATAATTAATTTCGCTAATATCTTTTTTTTCATTTAAATTCCAATTGTGTATCTCTAAAACAGTTCAATGAAGTTTTCTTCATCTTCTTTAAATCTAAATACATTATTTCTACCATGATCTTGTGCTGAAATAAGTGCAGTTTCTGTATTTTTGACTATTACATTAATATCTGTTGAATCTTTTGGAAACATTGATACACCAATACAAACTGTTTTTCTAAATTTGTCATTATTAGGTGATAAAAGATATGTTTGTGCAAGTGTATCTTTTATTTTATTGGCAAGTTGTAAGGTTCTTTCCTCTGTATCAACATTAATTAACAACACCAAAAACTCTGCTCCCCCAAACCTAACAGCAATATCTGATGAACGAATATTTTCTTTAATTGTATCAGCATACAGTCTTAAAAATTGATCTCCAAATTGATCTCCATGTTCATCATTTACAGCTTGAAATCTATCAATATTTATTAAAAGAGCACCTATATTCATGTTTTCTCTTCTTGCTAGAGGAATGAGTGTTTTCATCTCTTGGTTAAAAGACATTCTGTTTTCTAATTGGGTTTGTGGGTCTATAAATGTTGAGTTTTTTAAATCTAATAATATATGCTGTATATATATTAAATTCAATGTCTCTTTAAAATAACTATTAAGTATAATTTTTTGATAACTAGATAAATTTATATCATCAAATGTAATATTTATAATAGATTCATTTGATACTTTAGTATGGTATTCATAAGTTTTTTCACCTAAGTTACCTTTTTTGAATAAAATTTTTTCTCTATTTTTTGTAAGTAGAAAAATTTTAAAATTTTGAATTGAGAACTCGTTATATAATTCTTCTGATATTTTATTATATAAGATGTCAGCATTTAAATTATCTTCGATAGAATGTTTAAAAAGATTTATGTGAGTTAATTTTGTAATGATATTTTTAACTTCATTAATATGTACTTCATCAACAATTTCATTGAGTCTGTCAATTAAAGTATTTGGTTTACTCATCACCATTCCTATAAATAATTTAGCCAAGATTTCAAAGAGTGCTTTTGTTGAAATAATGTTGTGCTATTTCCATGTCCTGGATATACATTTATATCATTTTCCCATTTTAAAACTTTATGAATACTTGCCTTCATATCTTCAGGGCTTGAATAAGGAAAATCAGCTCTTCCTATCGAGCCATCAAAAATGAAATCACCACTAAATAAATGTTCTTTTATTTGTATGGCACTACAACCTGGAGTATGACCAGGAAAGTGATGAAATTTTATTTCAATATCTTCAATTACAAAAGTTTTATCAGGAGATACTTTTATATCAGCTGTACTAGAAGGTGTACCTTGTGAAAATGGATCATTTTCTAGCATAAAACAGTCATCGTTTGGACAATAAATCGGAATATTAAATTTATCTTTTACCTCTTGATTACTCCATACATGATCAAAATGACCATGTGTATTAAGTATAGCAATAGGGTTTGTAGTGTTTTTTTGAATCCAATTATATGCATCAACACCTGGGTCAATTATAAAATCTTTATCATCAATTGTTGCTATGTAACAATTTGTTTGATATGGTCCCATTGGTGCTGATTTTATAGTCATTACTTGAACCATCCTTTAACAGTATCAAATATACCACTAAACATATCTTCATGTGGTTTTGATTCTATTCCAAAACTTTGTTGAAGTTTTTCTAGTAACTCTTTTTGTTCACTGTTTAAGCTATCAGGGTAAATGATTTTGATTTGAACGATAAATTTCCCTTTACCATATCCATTAACACTTTTTACACCTTCCCCTTTAAAAATAAATTGTTGTTTATCTTTAGCACCTGCAGGTATTTTAACTTCAAGTTCCCCTTTTAAGCTAGGAACTTTTATAGTGTCACCAAGAGCAATTTGTGTAAAAAATATAGGAACTTCAAGATATATATCATCATCATTTCTTACAAAATGTTTGTCTTCTGTAACATTGATAAGGATATAAAGATCACCTCTTGAACCATCTGGTGCAATATTTCCTTTTCCACTTACTCGGATTCTATTTCCATTATTAACACCTTCTGGAATATCAACATTGAAACTTTCCTCTTTTTCATGGTATCCAAGACCTGAACAGTCAGAACATTTTTGTGATACTGCTTGTCCTGAACCCCCACAGTGTGGACAAGTTTGTGCAAAAGTCATGAAACCTTGTCTCATATGTACTTGACCTTGCCCATTACAAGTTGAACAAGTAGCTAGTTTCCCACCTTTTGCACCAGTTCCTTTACAAGATTTACAAGCTGTTTTGTATTTATATTTTATATCCTTATTTACACCAAAAATAGCTTCATTGAACTCTAGATTTACTTGAACTTCTGTGTCTAAATTATAATTATATGTTTTTCTTTGAGCTCTTGAACTTCTACCTCCAAAACCTCCAAACATCTCTTCAAAAATAGAACCTAAATCATCAAATCCTCCACTTGAGAATCCTCCCCCTTGTCCATGTCCTTCTAATCCTGCTTTCCCATATTGGTCATAAATAGCTCTTTTTTCATCATCACTTAAAATTTGGTATGCTTCATTAACTGTTTTAAAATTTTCTTCTGCTTGGCTATCTCCTGGATTTTTATCTGGGTGATATTTCATTGCCATTTTTCTGTATGCTTTTTTTATTGTACTTTTATCAGCACTTTTCTCAATTTCTAAAATTTCATAATAACAAAGATCTGTCAAGCTTATTCCTTTTTTCTATAGTTTATAATAGGTTATTATTTTATCTAAAATAAGCTATAATCAATCTTATGAATAAAGGACTAGAAAAATTTTATGACCTTGTTGAGTCTTTTGAAATGTTACCAACCATTGGTAAAAAATCTGCAATTAGGCTGGCATATCACATTGTTACAGAAAACACATACACAGGTATGAAATTAGCACATAGCATAGAAACTGCCATAAGGGATATAAGGCAGTGTATAAAGTGTAATGCCATGAGTGAAAATGAAATATGTGAAATATGTCTTGATAATGATAGAGATGACACTACACTATGTATAGTACAAAGTGCAAAAGATATTTTTATCATCGAAGAATCAAAGCAGTTCAGTGGAAAATATTTTGTTATAGAGTCTTTAGAAGATGAGATAATAAAAAAGTTATTAAATTTAATCGAAACTGCACAAGTAAAGAATATTTTATTTGCAGTTACTCCTAGCTTGGCAAATGATGCTTTTATATTATATATTGAAGATAGGTTGAAAGATAAAAATATCGAGTTTACAAAGATAGCCCAAGGTGTTCCAACTGGAGTTAGTTTGGAAAATGTAGATATACTTTCTCTTTCAAAAGCAATTGCAGGAAAAACAAAAATTTAATTTAGACTAAAGTTGAGTATTGAGTTTTTTAACTTTATCAAAATATTTAATATTTTTTTTGATTGTTTGTTCCTCAATTTCTTCAAATAATTTTGTTTTTATATTGAATTTCTTTAATCTTGCAAGTCCATTGTAATTGTCATTTATATTTCCAAGTAAGTCTTTTATTTTTGTTAGAAGTTCTATTCTTCTTTTATTTTTAATAGTTTTGTTTTTTGTCCGGTAAAGCTCATTTTTAATATATATTCTATACTTGTGAAGAACTTTTTGTTCAAAAAGTAAAGAATCATTATTAAAATTTATTGGACTATTTACATATTGTGTCATATTTTTACATTTTACACTGTGAGGTATATATAACTTCTCAAGATATATATAAAGTTGATTAAAAAATTTATTTCTACTATTTTTAGAAATTTGCATAATTTTATTCAAATTCAGTTGTTGTTTATAAGTTGATTTAAGAGAGGTTAGATATGTGCTTAAGAAAACATCTATATCTCTTATATGGTTGCTGATTTTTATGATTTTTTTTAGTTTACTATAAAATGGATCAGAGCTACTCACTAGAGAGAGCAATTCTCTAGTTTTTTTGCGTAAATTATGAACTTTATTGATACTATCATCACCATCTACTAGTAATGTTTTGATAGTTTTATCTAAGCTTTTTAGTTTTTTGTTTAAAGTACACTTTTTCATAGTAACTAAGACTACAATAAGTGTAATTAAATTTATCTAATAAAATGAAGTTACTTTTTACTTTCGATAAATTTTTTGATTCTAGTAATACCATCTGTAATTGTTGCTTCATCTGTAGCAAAAGAGAGTCTAAAATATCCCTCAAGTCCAAATGCTACACCTGGTACAACTGCAACTCCTACTTCTTCTAAAAGTCCTTTTGAGAACTCCATAGAGTCGTTTGAAACACCTTTTATATTAACAAAAAGATAAAATGCGCCATTAGGTTTTACAACTGATAGTCCATCAATGTTATTAATTAATTCAACTGCAATATCTCTTCTTTTTTCAAATTCAACTCTCATAGATTCTATATCTTTATCTGCACTTCCATCAAGTGCAGTTATGGCAGCAGCTTGAGTTATAGAATTGATGTTTGATGTAGATTGTGATTGAAGTTTTTTCATCGCTTTGACTAAAGCTTTGTCTTTAGATGCTAAATACCCAAATCTCCAACCAGTCATTGCAACAGATTTACTAAGTCCATTTACTGTGATTGTTCTGTTATACATATCTTCACTTACACTTGCAACAGCAGTGAACTCACTATTGTCATATACTAATTTCTCATACATTTCATCACTGATTACTGTAATATTTGTCTCTTTTAAAACTTCTGCCAGTGCTAAAAGTTCCTCTTTTGTATAAACACTTCCTGTAGGATTTGATGGTGTTGTAAGTACAAGCATTTTACTTTTTGCTGTAATTGCTGCTTTTAGCTGTTCTGGAGTGATTTTAAATTCACTTGTATCATCTGTAATAATCTCTACAACAGTTCCACCACTATATTTTACAATTTCAGGATATGTTACCCAGTATGGTGCTGGAATAATTACTTCATCACCTTCTTCAATACCAGCTTGAAAAATGTTAAATAAACTATGTTTTGCACCAACACTAATGATTACTTCAGAAGGGTCATAGTCTAAACCATTATCTCTTTTTAGTTTATTGCAAATAGCTTCTCTACAAAGTGGAGTTCCCTCTACAGCTGTATATCTTGTATCATCATTTTCCATAGCTTTAATAGCTGCATCTTTTATAATTTGAGGTGTACCAAAATCAGGCTCACCAGCACTAAAACTTAGTACATCTTTTCCAGATGCTTTTAATTCTCTTGATAATGTAGTGATAGCTATTGTAATTGATTCAGAAAGTCTATCCATTCTACTTGCAATTTCCATATATTGTTCCTTTTGAGAAGTTCATTTTATTTTGTGGCGAATTATACATAAATATTAATCAATATTTTATTAAGTTTAAGATAGCCTAATATAAAAATTTTAGGAATTTAAATGAGATTAATTTTTATTGGATTATTATTAGGTTTAATTTTTACAGGTTGTGGATATAAAGCTGATCCAATTTATGTAGATGAAAAAACTGAACAAAAGGGTGAAAAATAGTATATGATATATGATTACTTGATAGTTGGTGCAGGGATAGCTGGTTTAAATGCGGCAAGACTTATACCAAAAGATAAAAAAGTATTAGTTGTATGTAAAAAAACACCATGGGAGTGTAATACATTTTGGGCACAAGGCGGAGTAGTAAGAGCCAGAGATAAGGAAGATATTCCTCTTCATGTACACGATACAATGGAAGCAGGGGTAAACTTAAACGATATCAAAGCTGTAGAAACTCTTAGTGAACATTCTATTGAAGCTATAGATGATCTGATTGAGCATGGTTTTAATTTTGATAAAAATGCAAAAGGTGCATTAGCTTTTACAAAAGAAGCTGCACATAGTACAAGTAGAATTTTACATGCAGATGGTGATGCTACAGGTAGAATGTTGCATATGTTTTTATTACAACAATGTCCTCATGAAGTTGTTACTGATTCAATTGTAATAGATTTATTGTATGAAGATGGGGTTTGCTATGGAGCACATTTAATAGCAAAAGGACAAGATAAAATAGTGTATGCTCATAATACAATACTTGCAAGTGGAGGAGTTGGTTCTATCTACAGATATCATACAAACTCAACTACAATTGCGGGAGATATCCAAGGTATTTGTATAGAAAAAGGTTTACAGCTTAAAGATATGGAGATGATGCAATTTCATCCAACAGTTTTTATAGAATCAAATTTACCGAGAAAACAGTTACTTACGGAAGCATTAAGAGGTGAGGGTGCTATTATTGAAGATGAAGAGGGGTATGCTTTTTTAAAAGATTATCATCCTGATGCAGAACTAGCACCTAGAGATGTTGTAAGCCGTGCCTTATTCGACTACCATAAGAAAACAGGTTCAAAGATATATTTATCTTTTAGAAATTTTGAGAAAAAATTCTTTAAAAAGAGATTTCCAAATATTTATAAAAACCTTATGGATATAGGCTATGATTTACCTTTTGAAAGGGTTCCTATTAGTCCTGCTTTTCACTATAGTATGGGTGGAATAGAAGTAGATTTACACTCTAAAGTAAAAAATACAAAAAATTTATACGCTGTAGGAGAAGTTGCATGTACTGGTGTTCATGGTGCTAATAGACTTGCTTCAAACTCTTTGCTTGAGGGATTAGTATTTTCAAAAATAGCTGTAGAAACAGCTCAAAAAGAGAATTTTACAATAGATTTAAATTCTTACAAAAATAAAGATAATCAGCCACACTATGAATTACAAAAAACAACCGATACCGCAATTAAGAATGATTTAAGAAATCTTATGTGGACAAATGTAGGAATTGTGAGACAAAGACAAGACCTTATAGACGCTTTAGAAGAGATAGAAATATATTTAAAAGAGGATGTGGGTAGATTACTTTTTTTAAGGTTACTTACGGCAAAATCCATTATTCAAAGTGCTATCAATAGAAAAAAATCAGTTGGTGCACACTATATTAAGGAGAAATAATGTTTAAACTACTTTTAGTTAGTTTAGCTAGTGTATTTGCATTTGCAAGCAGTGGTGGTAGCAGTGTTGTTACAGAAATTCCAGATATTACAATGACTTGGGTTGGTATAGCAGCTCTAATTATATTTGTTGTAGGATATTATTTTGTTGCTATGGAGGAGCATTATCATATTGATAAAGCAAAACCTGCGTTACTGACAGGAACATTTTTATTTATATTAATTGCTGCTTATTATGCAATTAATGGTATGAGCATGGATCTTGTTCATACACAAGCACAACATTTAATATTAGAAATTGCTGAAATCTTCTTTTTCTTATTTGTTGCTATGACATATATTGAGTCTATGATACATATGGGTGTATTTGATAGATTAAAATATAATCTTGTATCAAAGGGATATACATACAGAAAATTATTTTGGGTAACAGGAGTTTTAGCATTCTTTATCTCTCCAATTGCAGATAACTTAACAACTGCACTTATCTTATCAACAGTTTTAATTACTATTGAAAGAGAGCGAAAAGAGTTTTTAATTCCAGGTGCTATTAATATTGTCGTTGCTGCAAATGCAGGTGGAGCTTGGTCTCCATTTGGTGATATTACAACACTTATGGCATGGACAGCGGGTAAAGGGTCTTTTACTGACTTTTTATTTTTATTCCCTGCTTCTGTTTTAGGATATTTAGTAACAGCGTTTTTACTTTCAAAAGTTGTTCCAAATGAGGTTCCAGATTTTGATGCTACAAAAGAAACAAAACCTGAATTAATGACAGGTGCAAATGTAGTTATTGGACTTGGTGTATTTACAATCTTTTGTGCTGTAATGTCACATCAAGTTTTACATCTTCCAGCTATGTGGGGTATGATGTTTGGTTTAGCACTATTGAAAATGTATGCATATAGACTTAAAAAAGTACATAATACAGAGTTTAATGTATTTGGTGCAATGGCAAAAATAGAAAATAATACACTTTTATTTTTCTTTGGTATTTTAGCAGCAGTTGGAGCATTGTACTTTATTGGGTGGTTAGCTTTAGCAGCAGTTGTGTATGATCCAAATGTATTAGGACCAACTTGGTCAAATATAGGAGTTGGTTTCTTATCTGCTATTGTAGATAATGTACCTGTAATGTCTGCTGTATTAAAAGCAAATCCAGAGATGGCTCATGCTCAGTGGATGTTAGTAACTTTAACAGCAGGTGTAGGTGGTTCTTTAATCTCTTTTGGATCTGCAGCTGGTGTTGGTGTAATGGGTAAACTACCAGGTGTTTATACTTTTGGTGCTCACATGAAATATGCTTGGACTATTTTAATTGGATATATAGTTTCTGTACTAGTTTGGTATGGTCAATTTGAGATTTTAGGAATTGGTGCATAAGCAAGCTCTAAAATACTATGAAAAAAGGCTAAGGAGAAATTCTTAGCCTTTTTTATTAAGAAAATTTACCTTACTTTGGGTATAATCGCCACTATTATTAGTAATTTTAAAGGATTTTATTTGAAACATGTACCAATATTAGTTTTAGACTTTGGTAGTCAATATACACAGTTAATATCAAAAAGATTGAGAAATAATGGATTTTATTCTGAAATTGTTCCATTTAGTGAATCAATTGAAGATATTAAAGCAAGAAGCCCTAAAGGGATTGTTTTAAGTGGAGGTCCTGCTTCAGTTTATGCCGAAGATGCATATAAAGTAGATGCAGCAATTTTTGATTTAGGGTTACCAATTCTTGGTATCTGTTATGGTATGCAAACAATTGCACATTATTTAGGTGGAAGTGTTATTCCCGCTGACCATCATGAGTATGGAAAAGCAAAATTAAAAGTAGAATCATCTAGTTGTCCTATTTTTAAAGATGTTACAGATAATGAAGTTGTTTGGATGTCTCATGGTGATAGAGTTGAAAGTTTACCAGAAGGGTTTAATGTAATTGGTACAAGTGAAAACTCTCCTTATGCTGCAATAGCAAATGAAGAAAAAAAGATTTATGCATTCCAATATCATCCTGAAGTAACACATAGTGTTGAGGGTGCACATATGCTTACAAACTTTGCAAAGTATATTTGTGGATGTGAAAAAAACTGGAATATGGGGAATTTTGCGAAAGAGCAAATTGCTAAAATTCAGAGTCAAGTTGGAGATAAAAAAGTTCTTTGTGGTGTAAGTGGAGGAGTTGACAGTTCTGTTGTTGCTACACTTCTTGCTGAAGCCATTGGAGATAAACTTGTACCTGTTTTTGTAAATAATGGATTATTAAGAGCAAATGAAGTTGAAGATGTACAAGCTATGTTTGCTACAAGAGGAATTGATTTAATTACAGTTGATGCTTCAAATGAATTTTTAACTAAATTAGCAGGTGTAACAGACCCCGAAACAAAAAGAAAAATTATTGGTGAAACTTTTATTGAAGTATTTGATAAAGAAGCAAAAAAACATGATGGAATATCATTTTTAGCACAAGGGACACTTTATACAGATGTTATTGAATCTGTTTCAGTAAAAGGACCTTCAAAAACTATTAAATCACATCATAATGTTGGTGGACTTCCTGATTGGATGACTTTTGAACTAATCGAACCATTAAGAGAAATTTTTAAAGATGAAGTGAGAGTATTGGGACTTGAACTTGGACTACCAAGTCAAATGATAGGAAGACATCCTTTCCCTGGACCAGGACTTGCTATAAGAATTATGGGTGAAGTAAATGAAGCTGATTTAACTATTTTACGAAAAGCAGATACAATTATGCTAGAAGAGTTACGAGCAAGTGGCTGGTATGATAAAACATGGCAAGCATTTACAGTACTTTTAAATGTAAAATCAGTTGGTGTAATGGGTGATAATAGAACTTATGATAATACTGCTTGTATCAGAATAGTAAATGCAATAGATGGTATGACAGCTACTTTTGCACATATTCCACATGATATTCTTGAAGTTATGAGTAGAAGAATTATCAATGAAGTTGATGGAATAAACAGAGTAGTATATGATATCAGCTCAAAACCACCAGCAACAATAGAGTGGGAGTAAAAGTTAAAATTTTACTCCATCTTGCACTAAACTCAAATTTAAGGTACTAAAGTACATTTTCATTTGAGTTTAGCACAATCTACAATAAACTTTCAATTTTTAGTATTCTACTCTATTTTTTAAATTCCTTATTTTTGTGACACTAGATGTGACATTTTTTTGATATACTCATATTTAAATTTTACAAGGATATAAAATGAAAAAAATGCAAATGTCTATTCTAATACTTCTAGTTGTATTTATAAGTGGATGTACTGCTAATAAAGAGTTAACTACCGCACAGATTAATAAAATTAAAACTATATCTGTACATAAACCAAAATTAGTTGAAAATATAGAATTTGAGGTATTAGGTAGTGCTAGAGATTCTAAAGTTCAAGATACTGTAGGTATGGCTGGAGGGGGTTTCATCCCATCATTAATTGGTGCTTTAATTGATAGTGGTATAGATTCTTATAATCAAGGTGAATTTGAAGATAAGCATGCGGGAAGTGTAGATAAAATAAAAGGGTATCAGATTAAAAATATTGATGAAGAAATAGAGTCAAGAATTTTATCTGTTATAAAAAAAGATAGTTTTCTTAATGTAAAAATTGTTGATAAATCACCTGCTTTTTTTGATGCAAGGATATATTCAATGGGATTACAAAAGAGATATAAAGACCAAAATAATAAAGATTATTTAGCTGCAAAGATAACTTTAGTAGTTTCTTTAAAAGAAGAGGAAGATGAAAATCTATTATATAGTAAGTATTTGACAGTATATTCTGAAGGTGCTTTTAGTGTGACTGAATTATCAAATGATAATTCTCTTGTAGACGAATTATTTACTCAAGCTTATGATAGTTTTGAAGATCAGTTTGCTGTATTTGTAAATGAAGCATTTAAAAATAAACAATTATAGTTTATAATAAAATCTTTATAAATAAAAATGGACTAGGTTTTTAAGGTTGAGTTTTTAAAAGTAGTATCATTTGAGTATTAAAATTATTAATATTCAGATGTATATTAAAAAGCCTCTAAACTATAAATTATTCTAAATAGATATAAAATCGACTTGTACATATTGTTTTAATTACAAGTTAAGATATGTTATGTATTTTAGAGTTTGATACATCATAGTACATTGTAGCTGATATTAATTTGCTGATTTAATTAACCAAAAATACAAATTTGTTAATTTTGTGACACTAGATGTGACATTTATTTGATATAATTTAATTATATTAAAGGAACTTAATGAAAAAAAACTTAAAATTACAAAAAGCCTTTTCTCTTATTGAACTTATTTTTGTTATTGCAGTTTTGGGGATTATTGCCACTGTCGCAGTACCTAAACTTCTTGATTCAAGAAGTAGTGCTATAGTAACAACAATTAAGCAAGATGTATCTACCATAACGACAGCAATACAATCACATTATATGTTAAATGGTAAGATAGATAAAATAACAGATTCTGTAAACATAAATGAAAAGAATTGGATAATAACTGATACAAAAGTTGATTATAAAGTAGATGAGGAATTATGTGTGACAATAGAGATAAAAGATACAAATAGTTTAGACGTAACTATAAATAATAAAAGTAGTACATTGTGTCAAAAATTATATGACACAGGTATTCGAAATACAACTTATGATTTAATATAATATGGATAAAGTAATATTTTTAGACCGAGATGGTGTTATAAATGTAGAAAAAAATTATCTTCATAAAATAGATGATTTTGAATTTATTGAGGGTGTGATTAGCGCTTTACAATATCTCCAAAAACTTGGCTTTAAACTAGTTATTATTACAAACCAATCTGGTATTGGAAGAGGGTATTATACTTTTGAACAATATACTATTTTGACACACTGGCTTAAAAAAGAGTTGCAACAAAATGGTATAAATATTGTTGATATATTTTGTTGTCCTCATGCCCCAAATGAAGATTGTCAATGTAGAAAACCAAACATTGGTATGATAAAAGAAGTATCAAAAATTTTAGATATAGACTATGAAAACTCTTGGCTTATTGGAGATAAAGATTCTGATATACAAACAGCAATCAATGCTCAAATAAAAAATACTATTCAAGTACGTTCAGGACATAATTTCGATGAACGCAGTTCAAAAGCAAATTATGTTATAGATTCTTTAAAAGATGTTGTAAATATTATAAAAGAGTAAACTACTTTTAGGTAGAATCTTTTGCAAATAAATAATAATGGACAAAGATGTTAGAAACAATACAAAACGAGTTTGAATCCCATCTAGAAATTATACAGAAAGTTACAAATAATTTAGAACCAATTTTAAAAGATGCGTCTACACTCATTGTTGAAGTATTAAAAAATGGAAATAAGATTTTAATCTGTGGAAATGGTGGAAGTGCAGCAGATGCACAACATTTTGCAGCAGAACTAACTGGACGGTACAAGACTGAGAGAAAAGGACTTCCTGGAATTGCCCTTACTACAGATACAAGTGCTTTAACTGCTATTGGTAATGATTATGGATATGATAGAGTTTTTGATAGACAAACAGAAGCTTTGGCCAATAAAGGTGATTTACTTATAGGTATCAGTACAAGTGGAAATAGTAAAAATGTTATTAGTGCATTAAATTTAGCCAAAGAGATAGGGTGTAGTACTATAGGACTTACTGGTAGAGATGGTGGTGCCATGAATGAAATTTGTGATATTAATCTTGTTGTACCGAGTGATAATACACCAAGAATTCAAGAGATGCATATATTATTTATACATACAATGTGTCAAATAGTTGATGATAATTTTTAGGAGTATAAATGGAAATATTAACAGAAAAACAAAAACAAATATTATTAGACAGTATTAGAGATATACCTGACTTTCCAAAACCAGGTATAATGTTTAAAGATATTACAACTTTATTAAACAATAAAGATGCCTATAAACTTCTTATGGATCATCTTGAAGCTAAATATAGTAAAATGAATTTAGATTATATTGTAGGGCTTGATGCTAGAGGATTTATCTTTGGTGCAGCATTAGCAGATAGACTTGGGTTAGGTTTTGTTCCTATTAGAAAAAAAGGAAAACTGCCTAGTACAACTATTTGTGAAAAGTATGAGTTAGAGTATGGGTTTGATGAAGTAGAGATACATCTTGATGCTTTTGATGATAAAAAAGATGCAAGAGTTTTAATTATAGATGATTTATGTGCCACTGGTGGAACAGCATCTGCAGCTGCAAAGCTCGTACTTGATACAAAAGCAAATTTAGTTGAGACTTGTTTTTTAATGAATCTTGCCTTTTTAAAAGGTGATGAAAAAGTTAAAAAGTTTTCACCTGTATACAGTGTACTAGATATTTAAAGGAGAATTATGAATAACTATATCCCAAAACCATCAAAACATGATCCAGATTCAAATGGTCATTTTGGAATATTTGGTGGTCGATATGTTCCAGAAACATTGATGCCAATTTTACTTGATTTAGAAGAAAACTATAAAAAATATAGATTTGATAAAGAGTTTTGGGGCGAGATTAATTATCTTTTAAAAGAATATGTTGGAAGACCAAATCCTTTATATTATGCAAAAAATATAAGTGATGAGATTGGTGCTAAAGTATATTTAAAAAGA
Source organism: Arcobacteraceae bacterium (assembly GCA_963667095.1). Classification (GTDB taxonomy): domain Bacteria; phylum Campylobacterota; class Campylobacteria; order Campylobacterales; family Arcobacteraceae; genus JAIOSF01. The sequence goes on from OY762960.1 coordinate 2,012,503, forward strand.
GAAGATTTAAATCACACAGGGGCACATAAAGTAAATAATGTAATAGCGCAAGGATTACTAGCTAAAAAACTTGGTAAAACAAAAGTTATAGCTGAAACTGGTGCTGGACAACATGGAGTTGCGACTGCAACTATTGCTGCACTGATGGGATTAGAGTGTACTATATTTATGGGTGCAAAAGATGTTGCTCGACAAGAATTAAATGTATTTAGAATGAAATTATTAGGTGCAAAAGTTATCTCAGTTGAATCAGGAAGCAAAACACTTAAAGATGCTATGAATGATGCAATTAGATATTGGGTTACAAATGCACGAGATACATTTTATATTATAGGTACAGTTGCAGGTCCTCATCCATATCCTATGATGGTAAGAGATTTTCAAGCTATTATTGGTTGGGAAACACGACAACAAATTTTAGAAAAAGAGGGTAGACTTCCTGATACTGTTATAGCATGTATAGGAGGTGGTTCAAATGCCATTGGTATGTTTAGTCATTTTATAGATGATGAGAGTGTAACTTGTGTTGGTGTTGAAGCTGGTGGACTAGGAATAGAAACAGATAAACATGGATGTAGCTTAAAAAAAGGAAGTCCTGGTATTTTACATGGGCAATGTTCATATTTATTACAAGATGAAGATGGTCAAGTTTTAGAAGCTCATAGTATAAGTGCTGGACTTGATTACCCTGGAATTGGACCAGAACATTCTTATCACAATGATTTAGGAACAGTTCAGTATGATAATATAACCGATCAAGAAGCTATGGATGCTTTTGTATGGTTAAGTCAAAAAGAAGGAATTATACCAGCCTTTGAATCTAGTCATGCTATTGCTTACCTAAAAAAAGCAAAAGAACAATTACAAGGAAAGTTAGTTGTGGTGAATCTTTCAGGTAGAGGTGATAAAGATATGATGCAAGCTCAGAGTTTATTGAAATTCGATTAAAGATATATTGATGAACTTTTTTAAAAATAACTCAGGGAAGATAGCCTCAGTAATAGTCATTTTATTTTTTTCATACCTTGGATATAATCTTTACAATGCACCAGTAGAGGGAATAAATGAAAAGTTTCTTTATTTGATGAAAGAATATGGATATATCATTCTTTTTGCATGGAGTATTTTAGAAGGGGAAATGGGACTTATTATGGGTGGGCTTTTATGCCACACTGGTGATATGTTTCTTCCTATAGCCATATTTGTAGCTGGACTAGGTGGTTTTGTGGGTGATCAGATATATTTTTATATTGGAAGATATAATAAATCTTATGTACACAGAAAATTTAAAGGACAAAGAAGAAAATTTGCTTTAGCTCATTTATTACTTAAAAAATACGGATGGCCAATTATATTTGTACAGCGTTATATGTATGGGATGAGAACAATTATCCCTATATCTATAGGTCTTACAAGATATGATGCGAAATTATTTGCAATAATTAATCTTTTAAGTGCATGGTGTTGGGCTGCTATGACTATCGTACCCGTTTGGTATTTTGGTGAAGAAATACTTAAAATTCTTGAAGTTGCAAAAGAATATTGGTATGTTGCATTGCCTTTTGGATTAGTAATAGGTGGAAGTATTTTATACTATTTTCATACTGCTACAAAAAAAATTAAATATTAGGAAATAATTATGAATTTAAATTTAACTACGAAAAATATTGGGACAGATATTGAAATTATTTTAGTAAAAAATAAAAAAATAAAGGAAGATAAAGAAATTTTAAAACAACTTGATTTTAAAGGTGAAGAGGAAGAAGTTGTTTTATTAGCAGAGTCAAAAAAACTTTATGTAGGATTACCTCAAAATGATAATGAAAGTATTAAGATAGCAACAGCAGCAGCTATAAAAAAACTACAATCAACAAATTATAAGTCAGCATCTATAAAGTGTAAAGAGAACTTAGCTGCTTATATTGAAGGTTTAGAGTTAGGAAGTTATAGTTTTGAAAAATATAAATCGAAGAAAAATGAAAAAGAAGATATCAATGTTTATATCGAAGTTGAAAATATAGATAAAGATATTCAAAATGAATTTGAAAAGTATGTATCACTATCTACTTCTATAAATATGACAAGAGACTTTATCAACACAGCACCAGATGATTTTTACCCCTCAGTTATGGCACAAGAAGCTATTAAAATAGCAACAAAAAATGAGTTAGAGTGTAAAATTTTAGATGAAGATTATTTAGAAGAAGAGAAAATGGAAGCAATGCTTGCAGTTGGGAGAGCTAGTCGACATAAATCAAAACTTATTCATCTTACATACAAACCAACGAAGAAAGCAAAGAAAAAAGTTATATTAGTTGGAAAAGGACTCACTTATGATAGTGGTGGTTTGAGTTTAAAACCAGGTGATTATATGGTAAGTATGAAAAGTGATAAAAGTGGTGGATGTGCTGTTTTAGGTATTATGAATACGATAGCATCACTTGATTTACCAATTGAAGTACATGGAATTATTGGTGCTGTTGAGAATATGATTGGTGGAGATGCTTATAAGCCTGATGACATACTAAAAGCAAAAAATGGTACTACAATAGAAGTTAAAAATACAGATGCAGAGGGAAGACTTGTGCTGGCAGATTGTTTGTGTTATGCACAAGATGAGATAAATGATGTGGATTATATACTTGATTTTGCTACACTTACAGGAGCTTGTGTTGTTGGAGTTGGAGAATACACAAGTGGAATTATGGGTAACAATGATGACCTAAATAATAAAATTGTAAAATATGCATTAAAATCAGGAGAACTGGCTACTAAATTAGATTTTAATAGATATTTGAAAAAAACATTAAAAAGTAATGTTGCAGATGTATCTAATATCTCAAATACAAGATATGGTGGAGCTATAACAGCAGGTATGTTTTTAGATAATTTTATCAAAGAAGAAAATAAACAAAAATGGGTACATATAGATATTGCAGGACCTGCTTTTGTAGATAACGCATGGGGATATAATCCTGCTGGTGCTAGCGGTGCTGGTATTAGAATGGCTGTAGAGTTTTTATCAAAGATATAACAAAGATATACAATGGAAGAACATAATATCAAAGATAATGCACACTTAGATTTAGAAAACTTATCAAATCGTCGTGCTGAAGTATATTTAACAGAACAATTTCAAAAGTTACTAGAAGAAGCTAGAGAAGTTGTTCAAGAAATTGAGCCTGATGATTTATATACTGTTAATGATACAATACTTTTACTTGATGTAAGAGAACCAGAAGAATTCGGAAGTGGTTATATAAATGCACACAATCATCTTACAATTCCTCGTGGAAAATTAGAATTTGTAGCTATTAAAAAAATTTATGAAAACTATGGCAAAGATGTGGATATCGTGACTTATTGTTTTAAAGGACCTCGAGGTTTACTTGCAGCATACCAGCTCAAAAAAATGGGTTTCACAAATGTAAGAAATCTAAATGGTGGTATCTTAAATTGGCTTAGTTGTGGGAATACAATTAAAAGTTATTTGGGAGAATTGACAGTGGCAAAGTAGGTTTTAAAAAACCTATTTTGTCTTAATCTTTATTCTCAATGTCATGGTTGAGATATGCAATATCTCGTAAGTGTTTTTTATACTTTTCAATATCAAATTCTTTTAAATCACTTACTTTATCATTAATAGCAGCTTGTGCTACAGCAGAAGCAACCCAAATTAGAACTTCTTTATTAAATGGTTTTGGTATGATATGCTCTTTCCCATATTCTAATGTTTGATCATTATAAGCAGCTTTTACATAGTAAGGGATTGGTTGTTTTGCAAGTTCTGCTAGTGCAACAGCGGCAGCCATTTTCATACCTTCAGTTATCTTTTTAGCTTGTACATCTAGTGCTCCTCTAAAGATAAAAGGAAATCCTAAAACATTATTTACTTGATTTGGATAGTCACTTCTTCCTGTTCCTATAATAGCATCATCTCTTACTTCTACAATCTCTTCTGGAAGTATTTCAGGAGTAGGGTTTGCAAGTACTAAAATAATAGGATTTGAAGACATAGAAGCCACCATCTCTTTAGAAACAGTTCCAGCTACACTCAAACCTAAAAGCATATCAGCACCAACCATAGCTTGTGTCAGTGTTTCATCTTCTGTTTGAGTAATAAACTCTTTTTTGTATTCATTTAAATCATCTCTTTTATGATTTATTACACCACTACTATCACACATTAGAATATTTTTAGCACCTAATGCTTTGTACATTTTAGCACAAGTCATAGCAGCAGCACCAGCTCCACTTATAACTATTTTCATATCTTCTATTTTTTTATTTACAAGTTCACTTGCATTGATAAGCGCAGCTGTTGTGATGATAGCAGTACCATGTTGATCATCATGCATTACAGGAATATTAACTCTTTTTTGTAACTCTTGTTCTATGAAAAAACATTTTGGAGCTTTAATATCTTCAAGATTTATTCCACCAAAACTTGGAGCAAGAGCTACACAGATATCTACTATTTTTTGAGGGTCTTTTTCATCAAGTTCAATATCAACTCCATCAACACCTGCAAACTTTTTAAAAAGTACAACTTTTCCTTCCATTACAGGTTTTGCTCCAAGGGGGCCGATGTCTCCTAGTCCTAATACAGCAGTTCCATCACTAATAACAGCAACAGTATTTCCTTTTGCAGTATATTTATAGGCTAGACTAGGGTCTTTTTCTATCTCTTTACATGGTATAGCAACACCTGGAGTATATGCCATAGATAAATCTTTTTGTGTATCACATTCTTTTGTGATATCTGTTCCTATTTTACCACCTAAATGGTATTCTAATATCTCTTCGTTTGTTAATGTCATAAATAAGTCCTGAATTTTTTAAAATTATAACGAAAAGATAATAAATTTATATATTTTATCAATCCTCTTGTGTTTGTTCTGTACTACCTTTAAGTTCTGCAATTTTTGCATCAATTAATTCAAGAGTTTTTGCTTGTGTATCATATGATATCTGTGGTAATTTTCCACCCCACATCTGTTCTGCTTCTTCAAATCCTTTCACAATACCTTCTCGCCCTTTTTCGAGTTTTTCTAAATCATCTCCTGAAAAACTAAGAACAAAATTTGCAACTCTTTGAGATGTTTGAGAAACACCAAAGAATCCATCTTCACTTACTAAAGCTGTTGCTTCATCGCTTGAAAGTTCACTGATGGGTTTCCCCTCATATCCAGTATTGGCAAGATTAAAATCTTTATTATCACTGTTGCCAGAGAGAAAATTTAAGATACTCTTTTGGGCATCGGTATTATTTTTTATTTGATCTGCTGCATTCATCGAAAATAATATGATTTGCGCATTCATAGATAAAGATACTTCAATCGCAGATTTTTCAATCTGTTCCTCTACTGAAAGCTCTTTTTCTTTACCATTGTTTGAGTTTTGTTTTAGTGTAGCATTTTCTAATGCTTTTTCATTAGCTTGTGCATAACCATTTGAGTTTACTTGCATACTATACTCCTTTTTATAAATTGTATAGTAATTATAGAACGATTAAAATTAAACTAATATTAAGAAAAGTTATTATATTTGATTAGTTCTTTGTCTCTGTATAAGTATTTACAGTACATTGATCTTGTAGTGAAAAGGTAAACATAAACAGTTTCACCTTTTCTTTACACTTTTAGACATTAAATCGGAAATGCATTATATCGCCATCTTGAACAACATAATCTTTACCCTCTAGTCGAAGTTTTCCAGCTTCTTTACATTTAGCTTCTCCACCTAAACTTACAAAGTCTTCATAAGAGATAACTTCTGCTTTGATGAAACCTTTTTCAAAGTCATTGTGTATTACAGCTGCTGCTTGTGGAGCTTTTGTATTTTTTCTAATAGTCCAAGCTCTTACCTCTACTTTACCTGCTGTGAAGTAAGATTGAAGTCCTAGTTTATCAAAAGCTGTATGGATGATTTTTTCTAGTCCTGATTCTTCAACTCCAAGATCATTTAACATCTCTTTTGCCTCATCATCTTCCATACCTACAAGTTCTTCTTCTATTTTTGCACAAAGCATAATTAAATCAGCGTTTACACTTGAAGCGTGTTCTCTTAGAACATCAACAAATTTATTTCCATCAACTAAGCTATCTTCATCTACATTTGCACCATAAATAACATCTTTGTTTGATAAAAATCTTAGCTCTTTATCTAAAGCTATGAAATCTTCATTTTCTAAATCATCAAATGTTTTTACAGGTTGAAGGTTGTCAAGATGTTCAGCAACTTTTGTAGCAACTTCTAACATGGCAGCTGCTTTTTTGTCTGATTTTGCTTGTTTTTTTAATCTATCTGTTTTTTTCTCTAATTGTGAGATATCTGCATAGATAAGTTCTGTTTCAATAATCTCAATATCTCGTAATGGATTTACATCACCCTCAACATGAGTAATATTTCCATCTTCAAAACATCTTACCATATGTAAGATAACTTCAACTTCTCTAATATTTGATAAAAACTGATTTCCAAGACCTTCACCCTTTGAAGCACCTCTTACAAGACCTGCAATATCTACAAAGTCAATTGTTGAGTGTTGAATTTTATCAGGGATAACTATTTTAGCTAACTCATCAAGTCTTTTATCTGGAACTGGTACTATTGCTTTGTTTGGTTCAATAGTACAAAACGGATAGTTTTGTGCCTCCGCATTTTGTGCTTTAGTTAAAGCATTAAAAGTTGTACTTTTACCAACATTTGGAAGTCCTACTATACCTACACCTAATCCCATATCAAACCTTTTATATTATAATTTATTTTCGCGATTATAGTGTAATTTTGGTTAATAGATTATTATAGTTGGATTGTTTGTACAATTAGGATTATTGTCCAGCTAAATATCCACTACTAAAAGCCCATTGTAGATTGTATCCTCCACATGGACCATCTAAGTCTACAATTTCACCTGCAAAGTAAAGTCCACTTATGATTTTACTTTCCATTGTTTTAGGATTTATCTCTTTTAAACTAATACCACCTCTTGTTATCATAGCTTTATCAAAACCATCATGCCCGTTTATTGTAAAGGGTGTCCAAGCTAGTAGTTTGATAAGTTTGTTTTTTGCTGTACCTGATATAGTTTTGAAAGTTTGAGAAGAGTTAATCTCACACAGTTTACAAAGTTCAATTATCACACTTTTTGGTAATATTTTTGTTAATTGTTCTTCTATATTGCTTTGCGGATTTTTTATAGTTTCATTTTTAATATATTGCAAAATGTCGTCTTCAGTCATACCTTTTGTAAGGTTTATTAGAATTGGAACTTCTGTATATTTATCTAAGTGAGGAGTTATCTCTCTTGCAAAGTCCAGTATTACTGGACCCCTGAGTCCTTTTTTTGTAAAGATTAAATCTCCAGTTGCTTGAAGTTTTTTGAGTTTTTTATCAGGTAAGTTTACTTTTATAGTTGTTTTTGCAATTGTATCTGCTGTACAGTTTCCTTGCCAATTTTCAACTGTATGAAGTGGCATCATAGCAGGATAAATATTTGTGATAGTATGTCCAAGTTTTTTTACTATTTTATATCCATCACCAGTTGCACCTAAAGTAGGGTATCCTAAACCACCAGTTGCCAATATAATTTTATTAGTATGGTAAAGTGAACTTTCCGTTTTTATAGCGGTTACTTTATTCTCTTCTACTTCTATTTCTTGAACTTTCTGATTTGTTTTTATTTGTACATTTAAGTTTAGAAGTTTGTTTTTTAAGGCTTCTATAATAGTACTAGAACTATGGCTTGTTGGAAAAATACGAAAACCATCAGGAATATGAGTATCTACTCCAATTAATTTAAAAAACTCCATAAGTTGTGTATTATCAAGAGTTTCTAAGGCATCTCTCATAAAGCGTCCATTTTTCCCAAAAGAGTTCATAAAGGCTTCATTGTCCAGTGTATTACTAAGGTTACATCTTCCTCCACCTGTGGCTTTAAGTTTTGAAGCTAGTTTGGGAAGTTTTTCTAAAAGTAGGGTAGTGTTTCCATTTTTTGCCGATTCTATGGCTGCAATGAGTCCAGCAGCTCCACTGCCTACTACAATCACTTCATAAGTTGTCATTTTTTTCTTGCTTTTAAATAAGCTCTTTTAGGGGCAGGATAGCCTTCTATCGTTTTATTTTTATTATTTGGGTCTAAAAAGTTATCTAAACTTTGTCCAAAAGTCCATGGAGTTACTCTTTGTTCTTTTTCATCTGTCTTTGTTATTTCTATAAGTTCTATATCTTTAAAACCTGCACGATGAAGCCAATTTTTAAAACAATTAACTGTTGGGATAAAATAGATATTTGGTATCATCGCATATCTCTCTTTTGGAACTAAGCATACTTCCTCTTCCCCATCAATCATAAAACTATCTACGATAATCTCCCCATCTTTATTTAAAGCACGAGAGAGAGATTTTAAAGAGGCGATAGGGTCGCTTCTATGATATAAAACACCCAACATAAAAATAAAGTCGAATTTATGTTCATAAAACTCTAAATGCTCAACTCCTAAAAGTTCATATTTAATATCACTTTTTAGAAAATGATTTACTATATCAAATTGTGTTTTAAAAATAGCAGAGGGATCAAATCCTACGAGCTTTTTAGGTTTTTGTGAAAGCATCCTAAACATATAGTATCCATTATTACATCCTACATCTGCAACAATTTTATTCTTTAAATTAAAATGTTTCTTTAGTAAATTGTATTTAAGGTTACTTTGCCATTCACTGTCTACTTCTACCCCACAAAGATTAAAAGGTCCTTTTCTCCAAGGAATAATGGCTTTTAAATTTTCATTTAATGATTCTGACTCTTCTTTTGAAAGAGAAGTTTTATCACCTACTGTCACCCAGTCATCAAGTGTAATTGGTAGATTATTTGTATTTATTGTTTGAATATTTTTGAGTGCATTTCTCATTGGAATTATATTTTTCCATTGAAGCCATTGTTCTCTTTCTGCTCGTATTTTATCTAGTTTCATGATGAAATTCTACTTTAATTTGCTTAAAGTTGATTTTAACTATAATATTTCAAATTAAATAATAAGGTAAAATTTTGAATAAAATAAGATTTTCTTATATAGCTATTGCTTCAACTTTATCTTTTTTATTACTTATTTTTATCTATTATCATAAAACACATGAGATGGCTGTAGAGAATGCAAAAGTAAAGATTAATGAACTGCTTTTAAATTATCAAGCCGTTCGTTTATATGTAAGTAAAGTACAAAAAGAAGAGGTCTATTTATTACAGCAAAAAGGTATTATTAATAAAGAATATTTTAACCCAGCTTTATTATCTTCAACATTTAGCGCAAAGCATGTAAATGATTTTTATAATGATTTTAAAAATAAACTGAATCAAAGTCCAATAACAATAAGATTTTCAAGTGATAATCCTAGAAATTTAACCAATAAAGCAACACCAAAAGAGTCATCGCTTTTAAAAAAATTCAATAATAAAGAGATAGAAGAATATTCTGAAATTATTCAAGAAGATGGCAAGCCTATTCTATATTATGTACTTCCTACCAAGAGAACTACTAATAAATGTATGAAGTGTCATTCTGATCCAAGTTTAGCTCCTAAAGATTTATTAAAAATTTATGGAGATAAAAATGGTTTTTATGAAGAAGTTGGGATAATTCGAGCTGTATTATCTACAACATATCCATTAGAAAAAGATTTTCAAAGTGCTAATAAAACTTTTTTTATTTTAACTTTAGTCACATTTATTATATTTGCAAGTTTATTAGTTTTAGTCTATTTTTTTACTAAAAAGATAAATGAAGCAAATATTAATTTAGATAAAAAAGTGGTTCAAAGAACAAAAGAATTAAAGGCAGAACAAGAGCATATTAAAGCTATTATTGATATTAATCCAAATATTATTATTGTTATTCATAATGATATAATTATTAGTGCAAATAAACAGTTTTTTAAATTTTTTAATTGTCATTCTATGGATGAGTTTTTAGCCAAATATCAAACTATTAATAATTTTATAATTGAGATTGATAAAAAATCGCTAGAAAGTACATATAAAATTGATGGTCTATTTTGGTATGAATATTTAGCCAATATGAAGAAAAAAGTACATCATGTAGAGATAGAATTCAATGAAACTCGAAGTTGTTTTCTTACAAGTGCAACACATTTTAGTGATAATGGTGATATTTTACTTACTTTCAATGATATTACGGAACAGATTAAAAAAGATAAATTACTTCAAGAACAATCAAAATTAGCAGCAATGGGTGAAATGATAGGAAACATTGCACATCAATGGAGACAACCATTATCAGTAATATCTACGAGCTCAACAGGTATGCAAATACAAAAACAATATGATATGCTAGATGATGAAAAACTTAATGAACACTGTGAAATAATTAATGTAAATGTTCAATATCTTTCAAAAACAATAGATGATTTTAGAGATTTTATAAAAGCAGATAAAGAGAAAACAAATTTTCCACTTCATGAAAGTATTAATAGTTTTTTAAAATTAGTTGATGGTTCTATAAAAAATGATAATTTAAATATAATACTTGATATAGATGAGAATGTTATTTTCTTTGGATATTCAAATGAAATGGTACAGTGTTTTATGAACTTTTTTAATAACTCTAGAGATGCTTTACAACAAATATCAGAAGAAAAGAAATATATATTTATAACGATTAAAAGAGAAAATAATGCAATATTGATATCATTTAAAGATAGTGGTGGTGGAATTGAACAAAGTATTCAATCTAAAATTTTTGAACCATACTTTACAACAAAACATCAATCACAAGGTACAGGACTAGGACTCCATATGGTTTACAATATTATTGTTGATGGTATGGGTGGGAGCATTGAAGTTAAAAATGTAGAGTTTGTACATGAAAATAAGAAGTTACGAGGTAGTGAATTTATTATTAAGTTTTTGTTATAAAACTTTATTTTAGCTTTTTTAGAGATACTAGTGTTTATAAATTACTCTAAAAGATAAACTTCTTTTGTTATAATCTCAAATTATTTTTATACAAGGATTTTTATGGGCATAGTAATTAAAAAAATTTCAGATGTATTGTTTTCCTATTGGACAATGGCACTACTGTTTATACTTTTAGGTGCAGGGGCTGGTGTTGCTACATTTATTGAAAATGATTTTGGTACATCGACAGCGAGAGTTTTAGTTTATAATAACATTTGGTATGAAATTGTAATGGTACTTGCAGCAGTTAACCTAAGTGGTATAATTTATAGAAGAAAAATGTGGAGACAAAAAGCGAAATTTATCTTTCATTCTTCATTTATTATTATGCTGATTGGTGCAGGTATGACTCGATATATTGGTTATGAGGGAATTATGCATATTAAAGAGGGTCAAACTCAAAATGAGATGATATCTTTAGAACCATATTTACAAGTTACTATTATTGATAATGGTAAAACATATTATGCCGAGTTTCAAAAAGAGTTTAGTGCTATAGGAAGTAACTATTTTAATCATGATATTGCATTTGGTGATAAAAATCTAAATGTACATTTAGATAGTTATAAATTTGCAAAAAAAGCTAAGGCAACTATGAATCTTATCGGAGTAAAGTTTACTATTGATGGTGAAGGAAAAGTTGAAAAACTTGTAGGTCAAAGAGGAAATGTAGGTCTTGTAAGAGATATAGATTTTAAAAATAATGTTAGAGTTATAGCAACTTATGGTTCTAAACCTTTAACAGTACCATTTGCTATAAGACTTAATGATTTTCAACTAGATAGATATCCTGGAAGTATGTCACCATCTTCTTATGCAAGTGAAGTTACACTTATAGATAAAGCTAATAATGTTGAGTTTGATTATAGAATATTTATGAACTCTACTTTACAATATGGTGGATTTCAGTTTTTTCAAAGTTCATATGACCCAGATGAAACAGGTACAATACTATCTGTAAATAATGACCCAGGTACAATTCCTACTTATGTAGGGTATTTTCTATTAGCGTTAGGATTATTGATGAATATGTTTGATAAAAAATCTAGATTTTCAAAGTTACTACAATATACAAAACAGTTTAACAGTGTAGTTGTTGCTTTTATTGCAGTAGCTGTTTTTAATAATACTTCTTATGCACAAGAAAACACAACGCAAAATCTTAAGCAAAATGACTCTGTAAAATATCTTGAAACATATAAAAATGATTCAAAAAAGACAGCTGATTTATTTGGTAAATTAGTAGTTCAGTCTGGTATGGGAAGAATGAAACCAGTTGATTCACTAAATAGAGAAATTTTAAACAAACTTTCAAGAAAAAGTGAATTTTTAGGGATGAATCCAAACCAAGTAGTTTTAGGTATGATTACTCGTCCTGAAGTTTGGAGAGATTTAAAAATGCTTAAAATCAAAACTCCAAAATTGAAAAAAGAATTAGGTTTTGAAGAGAACAGAAAATATGTTGCTTTTTCTGAAATGTTTAATGGACAAGGACAATATAAGTTAAAAGATTTAGTAAATAAAGCAAATGCAATGAATCCAAATCAAAGAGGTACTTTTGAGAAAGATATTTTACGATTAGATGAAAGACTAAATATCGCTTACATGGTATATTTTGGAAATTTATTTAATCTTTTTCCTAGACCTGCTGATGGTCATAATCATGATAATACAAAATGGTACAACCCTATTGATGCTATGGATAAATTCCATGATAAAGATAAAGAGGTAGTTACTTTAATGGTACGAGGATTTATTGATAATACTGTAAATGCTAATTATGAAGATGCAAATAAATATATAGGTTTAATTAGTCAATATCAGAGAAAAATAGGAAAAGATGTAATTCCTTCTAAAGATGTTATAAATAGTGAGATTTTGTTTAATAACCTTTCAGTATTTTCAAAACTTACTATTGCATATATGATTTTGGGAGTTGTATTATTTATAGTTTCATTCTTAACTGTATTCAATAAAAACTGGTCATCTCCAAAAGTAAATACTGCATTTTTTGTAATACTTGCAGTTTTATTTGCTATACATACTTTTGGTATGGGGCATAGATGGTATATAAGTGGTCATGCACCTTGGAGTGATACTTATGAGTCATTAGTTTATATTGCTTGGTCTGTTATGTTTGCTGGTGTTATTTTCTTTAGAAAATCTCTTATGGCTTTAAGTGCGACAGTTATTATGGCTGGTGTATTTATGTTTACAGCTCATTTAACAGGTGTTGATCCGCAAATAACAAATCTTGTTCCTGTTTTAAAATCTTATTGGTTAACAATACATGTATCTATTATCACAGGTTCATATGGATTTTTAGCAATTGGTGCTATGCTTGGTTTTATGGCAATGGTATTATTTATATTTAGAGATCCTAAAAAGCCACACATTGATAGTACAATCAATCATATCACAGCTATAAATGAAGCTGCTTTGATTCTAGGGTTAGCTGCACTTGTTGTAGGAAACTTTTTAGGTGGTGTTTGGGCAAATGAATCTTGGGGAAGATACTGGGGATGGGATCCAAAAGAGACTTGGGCTTATGTAGCGATTGTTTTTTATGCATTAGTTATCCATCTTAGATTTATACCAAAATTTAATACTCCATATGCATTTGCAGTAGCTTCAACTTGGGCTTTTTCTACAATCTTAATGACATATTTTGGAGTGAATTTTTATCTTAGTGGTATGCATTCATATGCTACAGGTGATCCAGTTCCTATTCCTACATGGGCTTATGTTCTTACATCTTTAGTATTTGTTGTAACAGTACTAGCTAGTAGAAAACGAGATTTACCAAAATTAAAAGTATAAAAAAAGGTTGTCATCTGACAACCTTTTTTATTTTCCAATTTTTATGACACTTTTGAGAAGTTGATAGAGTAAAAATAAAAATACCAGTGGAAAGAAGATGGTTTTAAAACTAAATGCAACTATGAGGTTCAAGATATAATCACTTGTTTTCTCTGTTGTAGTTTGATACTCTTTTACTTTACTTTTATAATATTCTAGATTAAAAATATTATTTGTTACATTATTAAAAGTCTCTTTGACAGAATCTACAAAGTTATTATTTGTTTTTTCTTTATCCTCAATCGTTTGTTGTGTAATACTATGAATCTCTTGTGACGATTTATTAATTAACTTTTGGTTTATCTCTATATTATAATCATTTTTAACATAGTGTTCATAGACAAAGCTATTTAACATAGACATGATAGGGATGCTAAATCGTAAAAAGATTAAAATAATTGTAACTCTAAAAAATATATCTCTAATTTTCATATCATTTGAAAACCTTACAAACATCCAAATATTAAGAATTATAATTGCACCTACTACTATAAATGTAAATATATCTCCAGTTACAAAGTTTAAAAGTATTTTTTGAATTCCTAAAGATGTGATACTTGCTAACATTACCCAAGAGAATTGCTCAACTAAATCATTAATTGGATCGAGGACTTCTCCTATAGTTATTGTAAGTACTGCTGCATTTATCTCTGTACCTTGTGCAAGAGAGATGGCACCATTAAGACCTTTGGCTACAGTAAATACTTTTATAGCATTAGTTAATGAATCATCAACGATAGATTCACCTTGTTTGTCTATATTGATAGTATATGATGTAACAATAATAATAAACGATATGAAAAGGATAAATAACTTATTGATATTTGTTGATTGTAGTAGCATACTAGTTCCTATGTTATATTTCTTTGGTATATTATACTACAAAAAAATTATATGCAATAAGATACAAAAAAAGGCCGCTAAATATAGCAGCCTTTTTTTAATCAGAAAGTAGTATAAATTATTTAGTTAATACTTCTTTTACAGCTTTCCCAATTTCTGCAGGAGATACAACAACTTTAACTCCAGCAGCTTCAAGAGCAGCCATTTTTTCTGCAGCTGTTCCAGCACCGCCACTTACGATAGCACCAGCATGTCCCATTCTTTTTCCTTTAGGAGCAGTTTGACCAGCAATAAATGCTACAACTGGTTTAGTAATGTTCTCTTTGATAAATGCAGCAGCTTGAATTTCAAGATCTCCACCAATTTCACCAATCATAACAATAGCTTCAGTTTCTGGATCTGCTTCAAACATAGGAAGAAGTTGTTTGTATGAAAGACCAATAATTGGGTCTCCACCAATACCAACAGCAGTTGTTATACCAAATCCTTCTTTACATACTTGATTTGCACCTTCGTATGTTAAAGTTCCTGATTTAGAGATAAGTCCTACATTTCCTTTTTTGAAAATAGCACCTGGCATAATACCTATTTTACACTCTTGGGCTGTGATGATACCTGGACAGTTTGGTCCAATAGTCATCATACCATGTTTTACTGCGTATGCCTTAGCAGCTTGCATATCTCTTACAGGAGCACCTTCAGTGATAATAACAGCAAGTTCTATTCCAGCATCAGCAGCTTCCATAACAGCATCAGCAACAAAAACAGGTGGTACAAATATCATAGATACAGTTGCACCTGTTGCTTCTACAGCACATCTAACAGTGTTAAAAACAGGTTTGCCTAAATGTTCTTGACCACCTTTATTTGGAGTAACACCACCAACAATATTTGTTCCATATGCTAAACATTGTTCTGCATGGAAAGTTCCCTCTTTACCTGTGAAACCTTGAACGATTACTTTTGTATCTTTGTTTACTAAAATTGACATCTATTATACTCCTTATTGTGCCGCTGCAGCTTCAACTGCTTTTCTTGCACCATCACCTAAATCTGTTGCACTAATAACATTTGAGATACCTGCATTTTTAAGTATTTCAGCAGCTTCTACAGCATTTGTACCATCAAGTCTTACAATAACTGGAACTCTTACATCTACCATTTTTGTAGCTTCTAATATACCGTTTGCAATTCTATCACATCTTACAATTCCACCAAAAATATTAACAAATATTGCTTTTACTTTTGGGTTTTTTAAAATTATTTCAAATCCCTTTGCAACTGTTTCTGCATTTGCTTTTCCACCAACATCAAGGAAGTTTGCAGGTGTTCCACCCATATAGTTAATTGTATCCATAGTACCCATAGCAAGTCCTGCACCATTCACCATACAACCAATTTCACCATCAAGTGAGATATAAGAAAGTCCATATTGACTAGCTTCTCTCTCATCGTGATCCTCTTCAGATATATCTCTCATATCTTCAATATCAGGATGTCTTCCAAGTGCTGAATCATCAAATCCCATTTTCCCATCAAGTGCTAAGAAGTCTCCAGAACCTGTTTTAATAAGTGGATTAATTTCAATCATCTCTGCATCATTTTCCATATATACTTTGTATAAAGCTTGAGCAAATTTTATAAATTTAGCTTGTTCAGCTTTATCTGTGATTCCAAGTCCAAATACTAATTCTCTACCATGAAAACCTTGAAAACCAATAGCTGGATCAACTGCAACTTTTACAATCTTTTCAGGAGTTTCTTCTGCAACTTTTTCTATCTCCATACCACCTTCAGTTGAAGCCATAATTACTGGCATCTCTTTTGCTCTATCTAGTACTACACCAAGGTAAAGCTCATCTTTAATATCAGCTCCCTCTTCAATATATACTTTATGAACTTCTTTCCCTTCAGGTCCTGTTTGATGAGTAATTAGTGTCATATGTAAAATTTCACTTGAAAGTTGTTCAACTTCTTCAATTGATTTTGCTAGTTTTACACCTCCACCAAGTCCTCTTCCACCTGCATGGATTTGAGCTTTAACAACCCAAATGTTTCCACCTAATTCATGAGCAGCAGCAACTGCTTGAGATGGTGTATTTGCAACAATACCTCTTGGTGTTGGTACACCGTACTTTGCAAAAATCTGTTTCGCTTGATATTCGTGAATATTCATCGTTTCTCCTATGTAAGATTTGAATTTAAGTAATTATAACCAGTAAGTGATTTAACTATTTTTACATTTTTATTTGAACTGGCTATTTATGTAAAATAAGTTACAAATTGTATCAAATTGGTAAATTTAGTTACTTTTTAACTGATAGTGTGTTTCGTTTAGATACTTTATGACTTTTGTGTCCTCTTCTGGAAACCATCCTGTTTCAAAATGTGTAGCACAGTTTTTTACCCAAGTTGTAAGTTCTTTATGGTTTGTTGCTTTTGATTCTTTAGGATCAAACTCACCATCTAAGTCATGACATTTTTGACAGTTTGCTTTTGTATATAATATTTTCCCTTTTTTTGCTTCTTCTGTTAAGTCAACAGCTTCTAAGCCTATTGAAAAAAAGCAAAGTGTTACAATGATTGCTGATGTTTTTGTTGAAAGTTTCATAATAAATCCTTTCTATATTTGTAATGATAGTGTATTTAAATATTAATTAAATATCTATAAAAATTAAAAAAGAGACTCAAACTTAGAGTCTCTTTTTATAAAAACAAATCATTATATTTATAATTTATTTTACTTCGTATTGCTCTCGTCCCATTTGGTATAAATCTGCACCATAAGTATCATTTATAACTGTTACAGGAAAGTTTTCTACTTCAAGTTTTCGTACAGCCTCTGGACCTAGTTCTGGATAGGCTATGATTTCTGCTGATTTTATCTGTTTTCCAAGAAGTGCACCAGCACCACCTGTTGCACCAAAATAGATACCTCCATACTCTTTACAAGCATCTTTTACATCTTGGTTTCTTTTTCCTTTTCCTATCATACCTTTACTACCATGTTTTAACATAGTTGGTGAGTAGCTATCCATTCTATAACTTGTAGTTGGTCCAGCACTTCCTATTGGGTCACCTGGTTTTGGTGGAGTTGGTCCCACAAAATATATCACACTTCCTTCTAAATCAAAAGGAAGTTCTTCTCCTGCTTCTATTAAATCAACAAGTCTTTTATGTGCAGCATCACGAGCTGTAAAAATAACACCACTTAAATATACGATATCACCAGCTCTTAACTCTCTTGTTTGTTCTTCTGTTAATGGAGTTGTTAAATTATATGTTTTACTCATTTCATACCTCTTTATATAGTTATATGTGTATGTCTTGAACTATGACATTGTACATTTACAGATACTGGTAAACTAGCTATATGACATGGATTTGCTTCAATATGAACTGCTAAAGCTGTTTTCGTTCCACCCATACCCATAGCTCCAATACCAAGGTTGTTTATCTCTTTTAAAATTCTTTGCTCTAACTCATCCATCTCTGGGTCTTCATTGTGTGTCCCCAATGTTCTAAAAAGTGCATGTTTTGAACTAATAGCAGCTTTTTCAAAAGTACCACCAATACCCACACCAACTGTAATAGGAGGACATGGATTTGGTCCAGCATTTGAAATAACCTCTTTTACATACTCTACAATTCCATCTTTTCCAGCAGCTGGTGGGAATACAGTAGCTCGCGATACATTTTCACTTCCACCACCTTTTGCAGCATATTCTATATCTATTTTATCCCCTGCAACTATATCAAAGTGGATAATAGCTGGTAAGTTATAACCAACTGTATCCTTTAAGTTAGCTCGACTAAATGGTTCACAAGTACTAGCTCTTAGGTAAGCATCTGTATAACCTTGCTCTGTCCCTTTATTAATAGCATCTTTTAAAAGACCACCATTGATTTTTACTTCATCACCAACTTTTACGAAAAATACTGCAAGTCCAGTATCTTGACAAAGTGGTCTTTTTTCATCTTTTGCAATATCTGCATTTTCTAAAATTTGTTTTAATACCTCTTTAGATACTGGTGACTTTTCTTCTTCCATAGCTTGTTTTAAAGCATCATAAGCATCTTGTGGTAAATCTGTACCACAATGAACAATGATATCTCTAACAGCTTTAACTACATCGTCAAATTCTATTACTCTCATTTAAACTCCATATTACTAAAATATTTTATTAATTATAGTAACATCAAATAATTAAATATTATATAAAAAAAAAGGATAAGCTAAAAAGCTTATCCTTTTTATGTGTAGTTTTGCTACTACTTGTTAGAAGAAATTATTTTTTTCTAGAACTGCAATACTATTTTTTATGGTTTCTACTGATTTATTAAATTTTTCTGTTAATTCTTCGTCAAACTCTAACTCAATGATTTTTTCAATACCATTTTTTCCTACAATCACAGGTACACCCACAGATACATTTCTATGCCCATATTCCCCATCTAATACAACTGATGATGGTATTACTATTTGACTGTCATTTAAAATAGCTTCAACCATAACAGCTACACAACGACCTGGTGCATAGTATGCTGAAGTCCCAAGATGTTTTACTATCTGGGCACCTCCTATTTTGGTTCTTGCTATGATTTGTTCCATATTTTCTTTTGAGATAATCTCTGTAATAGGAACTCCACCAATTGAAGACAATGAAGGAACTGGTATCATATTTTCTCCATGGTCACCTATTACCATAGCTTTTGTTTGTGCTCTTCCATATCCTAAATGGTTGTTTATTTGATAAGCCATTCGTGAACTATCTAAAGCCCCAGCCATTCCTATAATTCTATTTCTATCCCAGTTTGTGATTTTTTGACATACATATGTCATAACATCTAAAGGATTTGAAACACAAATTATAATAGCATTTGGTGAGTATATTTTGATATTTTCTACAACTTCTTTCATGATTTTTGCATTTATAAGTAGTAAATCTTCTCTTGTCATATCACCTTTTCTTGGTACGCCTGCTGTTATAACAACTATATCACAATCTTTTATCTCAGATGGCTTTTCGACACCAGTTACTTTTGTACCTGATGGAGAGTAATTAGTTGACTGTTCTATATCTATTGCTTTCCCCATAGCTACATCTGTTGCTATATCATAAAGGATAATCTCATTACAAGCCCCTGTCATACTTAAGCTAAAAGCAGCAGTTGCACCAACGGCACCAGCACCAATTATACCAACTTTTCTATTTGTCATTTTTATTCCTAAAATTTATTAAATCATATTTATTTAAATTAGCATAATAAACATTATAAAATTTATTTGATTTGTTTTTTTTGCAGATAGTATTGAAAAATGTAACTTTTTGATACTTACTTGAATAATCTACAATTTACAGTTTTTTGTCACTTTAAATTAGATTTATTGTATATAAACTCTTCTTAAAACATATTTAATTATAATATCTTCTATGGATAAAAGAATTATATGTCAAAGATGTAAATTCTACTATGTGACATGGGAAAAAAATAAACCACATGGCTGTCGAGCTTATGGTTTTAAGTCACAAGCTTTACCTTCTATTGTTGTAAAACAAAGTAGTGGAAAGCAGTGTAGTTTTTATGAGCTGAAAAATAAAGATTTGTAAATATAGTATTACAAACAAAATAATTTAAACAAAATAATTGTATCATAATTGATTGAAGAATATATAGGAGAAAGAATTGTTATATGAAGAGTTAAAAACAACTGTAAAAAATCTTGGTTTTTCTACAATTGAAAGTTTCGCTAACTATGTAGGTGTTACACCTAGTGATATATTAGAGTGGGAGCAAAAAGATGAGATACCTTATACAATAGCTCTTATAGTTCATTTACTACAAGGTGAACAAAATGTTCCAAGTGAAGACAATTCCTTAGATATTTTAGTAGAAGAGTGTTTGCCTCTAGCTGCATTACTTGAAGAATCTTCAAGTTTTCCAGCTAAACTTGAAGAGATGTTTGTTTTACAAAAGAAGTTAAATGATGATACAAATGGTACAAACTGGGAATTAGGTATAAATAAATTTGACAAAGAGATCAATTGGCTTAGATGTATTCATATGGAAGTATCAGAGTTAATAGATTCTACTCCTTGGAAACATTGGAAAAATATAGATGATAAGCCTGATTTAAATAATCTTCATGTAGAACTTGTAGATGTATGGCATTTTTTAATGAGTTATATTTTACAAGAAACAAATATACCAAAAGCTGTATCTTTAGTAAATACACATTGTATTTATGAAGCTGTAGAATTACGAGATATAGATGTAAAACTAATTGTAAAAGAAGCAGAAAAACTTTCATATATTGCATTTGCAATAGAAACTGGGAATATGCCACAATTTAGTGGAGTAGAGAGATTTATTGATCAATTCTTTAGATGTTGTAAACTGTCTGGTCTTAGCTTTACATGGCTTCAAAAACTTTATATAGGGAAAAACTCTTTAAATAAATTTAGACAAGACAATGGTTATAAAGAGGGTACTTATATAAAAGTATGGGATGGTAAAGAAGACAATGTTATTATGATAGCTATTTTAGAAGAGTTAGAAAATGCTTCATATAACACTGTTTATAAACAATTACAATTAGAGTATGATAAATTAAATTCTTAATTATTAGTGAAAAACTGATAACTAAGAATTATAAAAAGATATCTTCCCCCTTTTGCTAAGATTACTAAAACAATAAATTTTTTTAGATTATATTTTAGCATTCCTGCTACAAATGTTATCGGGTCACCAATGATTGGTACCCATGACATCAATATACTAAAGCCTCCATATTTATCAAAAAATTTTTTTCCTTTGTTGATTTTGTCTTGTTTTATCATTTTTCGAGATAAAAGGTATTCTTCTCCTTTTAATCCCAACCAATAGTTTACTATAGAACCTAAAGAGTTACCAAATGTAGCAAATATAAATAGTAAATAGAGATTAAGGTTAATTGATAAGTCATATAGAAGAAGTGCTTCACTTCCCATTGGAAAAATTGTAGCGGATATAAAAGATATTAAAAACAAATAGAGATAATTCATGTAGTATCATAACTAATTAATATTTAAGTGGTGTATAACTATAATTGAAAATATATAAAAAAGGTTTTCTATGAATAAAATTATTTTTCTTTTTCTTTTAAGTTTTGCATATATGTGTGCCGTTGACATTGATAATGATTTGGTTCAAGATGAAGTAGATAAGTGTTTAGATACACCTGCTGGGGTTTTTGTTGATCAATATGGTTGTACAAAAAAGATAAAAAGAACTGTGAATTTTGTACATAACTCTTCTATTCTTGATATTAAGAATACACAACTTCTAGAAGAATATTCTAAGCTTGCTAATGAAGCTTTTGGATATAAACTGATTATCAAAGGTCATACTGATTCAACAGCAGACTATAAAACTAATCTTATACTTTCTAAGAAAAGAGCGTATACAGTTTTGAAACAATTAGAAAGTTATGGAGTAAATCTTGAGAGAACTTCTATAAAATGGTATGGAGAAACAATGCCAATTGCTACAAATGTAACACCTAAAGGTAAGGCAATGAATAGAAGAGTGGAAATAATTTTTAAATAGGAACTTATTCTATATAAAATATGATTCAAATAGTAACACTAAGTAAGTATATAGAAAAATCTAACTAAATATTAAAAACTATATTAAATATTATACGATATGATGTTTCTTAGTAATGTATGAGAATCATATATTCTATTTAATTTAATTGAATAATGAAGGGGAAAATATGTCTTTAATGAAAGCACCTGAAAATACTCCAGTATGGGTTGATACAAATAGATGTAAAGCATGTGATATATGTGTATCAGTTTGTCCAGCGGGAGTGTTGTCAATGAAGCCAGAGCCAACATCTACTTTAGGAGCAATGATTGAAATCGTTGCACTTGATAGTTGTATTGGTTGTAATGATTGTGAATTAAACTGTCCAGATTTTGCAATATATGTTGCAGATAAAAAAGCAGATAATATGAAGTTTGCAAAATTAACAGATGAAGCAAAAGCAAGAGCTGCTGCAATTATAGAAAACAACTATAGATTACCTGAAAATTACGGGAAATAAGGAGAAAATTAATGGCAACTAGAGAAATAATATCTACTGGTAATGACTTAGCTGCAATAGCAGCAGTTGATGCTGGTTGTGAATTTTTTGGAGGGTATCCTATTACTCCTTCAAGTGAAGTAATGCATACAATCTCAGATCTTTTACCAAAAAATGGTGGAGCTGCGATTCAAATGGAAGATGAAATTGCTGGTGTAGCATGTGCTATTGGTGCATCTATGAGTGGAGTAAGATCTATGACTGCTACTTCAGGACCAGGTATCTCACTAAAAGCTGAGAACTTAGGGCTTGCTCAAATGGCAGAAGTACCTTTAGTAGTAGTAAATGTTATGAGAGGTGGACCATCAACAGGTTTACCAACAAGAGTATCTCAAGGGGATGTTGCACAAGCAAAAAATCCTTCACATGGAGATTATAAATCAATTACTGTATGTGCAGGTGATTTAGCAGAATGTTATACAGAAACTGTAAGAGCTTTTAATTTAGCAGATAGATTTATGCAACCAGTATTTGTGTTACTAGATGAAACACTTGGACATATGCACGGTAAAGCTATGATACCTACAAAAGAAGAGGTAAAAGCTGGTATAAAACTAAGAAAAACATTTGATGGTCCAGCTGAAGAGTACAGACCTTATGGTGTGGCACAAGATGAGCCAGCTGTATTAAATCCTATGTTTAAAGGATACAGATACCACTTTACAGGTCTTCACCATGATGGTAAAGGTTTCCCAACTGAAGAGATTACTACTTGTAGATTATTAATTGAAAGATTATTTAACAAAGTAGAAGCACATGAAGATGAATTAGAATCTTATGAAGAATATATGATGGATGATGCTGATTTTATGATTATTGCGTATGGTTCAGTATCACTTGCAGCAAAAGAAACAATTAGACACTTAAGAAAAGATGGTATTAAAGCTGGTTTATTTAGACCAATTACTTTATGGCCAAGTCCTGCTGCTAAAATCAAAGAGTGGACAAGTAAAATTCAAGATGTATTATGTGTTGAGTTAAATATTGGTCAATATAGAGATGAAGTACAAAGAGCATCAGGAAGACTTGATATAGAAGGACTATTTAAAGTAAATGGTAGAGCACTATCACCTTATGAAATAGTTGAAAAAGTAAAAGAGATGAGAGGTAACTAACAATGGCATTTAATTATGATAAATACTTAAGATTAGAAAAAATGCCAACACTATGGTGTTGGGGATGTGGTGACGGTGTTATTTTAAAAGCCGTTATCAGAGCTATTGATAAATGTGGTTGGAAACAAGATGATGTGTGTGTTGTTTCTGGTATTGGATGTTCAGGAAGATTTTCTTCTTATGTTGATTTTAATACAGTACATACAACTCACGGTAGAACAGTTGCATTTGCAACAGGTGTAAAACTAGCAAACCCAGATAAGCATGTAATATGTGTAGCTGGAGATGGTGATGCACTTGCTATTGGTGGAAATCATACAATTCATGGTTGTAGAAGAAATATAGATATCAATATGATTGTTATTAATAACTTCATCTATGGTCTTACAAACTCACAAACAAGTCCTACAACACCTCAAGGTATGTGGACCGTATCTCAAAAAGCTGGTAATATTGATCCAACTTTTGATGCTTGTAAGTTAGCTATTGCTTCTGGTGCTTCATTTGTAGCAAGAGAAACTATGCTTGATCCTAAAAAACTAGAAAGAGTTTTAGTTAAAGGTTTTGAGCATAATGGATTTAGTTTCTTTGATGTTATGTCTAACTGTCATATTAACCTTGGTAGAAAAAATAAAATGCAATCAGCTATGGAAAACTTAGACTGGATTGATTCTATTACTACACCATTAAGTAAATTTGAAAAGCTATCTGAAGAAGAACAATTAAATATGTTCCCTACAGGTGTGTTAAAACATGATACAAAAGCTAGAGAATATTGTGATATGTATGAAGATATCAAAGCTGTACAACAAGGTAAACGAAAAGTTATTACTCAAGATGACTTTGAGAAAAAAATATAAGGAGACACTATGGCTAGAACATTAATGAGATTTACAGGTGTTGGTGGACAAGGTGTTCTTCTTGCTGGTGAGATTTTTGCAGCTGCAAAAATCAAAACTGGTGGATACGGACTAAAAACTGCTACATATACTTCACAAGTAAGAGGTGGTGCTACAGTTGTTGATATCACTTTAGATGATGAAGAGATTTTTTATCCTTATGCAAATGATGGTGAAATTGACTTTATGCTTTCTGTTGCACAAATAAGTTTTGACTTATTTAAAGATGGTGTTACACCAGGTGGGACTATTGTTGTTGAACCAAATCTAGTACACCCAACAGATGAAGATAGAAAAAAATGGAACATTGTTGAGATACCAATTATTACTATAGCAAAAGAGGAAGTTGGGAATGTTATTACTCAATCTGTTATTGCCCTTGCTATTGCAAATAATTTTATGAATGCTATTGATAAAGAGGTTCTTAAAGAAGTTATGCTTTCAAAAGTACCTGCAAAAGTACATGAAGTAAACTTAAAAGCATATGATTTAGGGTATAAATATTCTGATGAAGCAAAAGCTGCAATGAAATAATTTTCCTTGTAGATATAAAAAAAGGGTGCTACAGTTGTAGTACCCTTTTTTAATGGTAAATTATTAAATAAGAACTTGTTCCACTGTCCGTCTTAGTGATTTTGGCATATCTGAACCATAACCAATGCGTATTATAAGATCTGGTCGCTTATTATCAATACCAAGATAGTGGGCAAATTTCGAGCGTAAAGTAGAAATCTCGACAGGTTGATTAATAAAAGCGGTACTTAGACCTAAATCAGTTGCTTGAAGCGCAAGGCGTTGATAACATCTTCCAGCCTCAATCCAATGTGATTTATCATTAACTTCTGAAAATAACACTGCTAAAGCTGATGAACTTTGTATATTATGAATATCTTTTTCATTTTGTTTTTTGGCAGAGAATCCAAACTTCATAAACAACATTCCTAGCCACTTGGGAACATCAGGACTACCCATCACTGGGCCATAGAGACCATCGCCTGTACGAATGGCATCTTGTTCATTAAAGCGAATCCATGATTTTAATTCTTCAGTCCATGCAGTGTCACTAAATTGTATATTATTCCCCTCTACAACATATTGTGCCACTTTCATTTTTTGTTCATTATCTGTAATTAATATTACAGAAACACCATTCCCCTGCCCAGCTTTTTTGAGCTTATTTAATTTCTCAGTAGATAGAAGTGAACCATCATATTCAGTTCTAGAACAGTGACGCTTTGGAATAGATTTGAATAAAGTAGACATAGATGGAGTTATTTCTTCAAATTCAATGTGTATACTTGATGTGTCTTCATCATAGAAATAGTTGCCTTTCAATCCACTGGCTTGTGCTGCTAGTAGTAGATTTTCAGTTGCACAGCCTAAGCTTACATACAAATGGTGGTCATCAGGATCGACTACTGGACAACGCCGTGAAAAATCTGGGAGAATTATAATTTTATTTGGTTCAAGTTTGAAATTCCAAGGTTGTGTATTATGACTAGATGCGGCAAGTGTTGCATAACGTACTAACTCAATATAGTTATGTGTATCATTTTGGAGTTCATGATGAGACCATATTTCACTTACTTTGTCTTCATAATTCATATTACCCTCCTATATAAAGGATTCTATTTTGTTACCTAACTATTTGTTCATAAAGAATTATATTTAAGTTACTTTATAAATAACTTAATAGTACTTTATGAAAAAAACAATTTTAGGTATGAGTAATTATTTTTTTTCTACAATTCCCCAATATTCAATAAACGCATCATCCACATCTATAATCTTTCTCTTTCTTAAGTCCTCAATCACGCTAGAAGTACACACTACATCATCTGGCCATCTTCGCTGAAAGTTATCATGTGAGTTTTTATTTGTCGCATCTATACTTATAGTATGCTCATCTATATAGATATCTCTATTGCTATCTATATTGTTTACAACTCTCCATACTAGCATATAAGGATTGTCTAAAGTATTATTTTTCTCATCTACAATTGCAAGTATCTTTATATGAGAGAATAGGGGCTTTAGTTCCTCTATGAGGTACTTTTGACTTCTGTTTTTCTCTACACTTACTACTACTATCGGATTCTTTGTATTCGTGTAGTATTGTTTTAAACCTTTGATATCTTTTGAGATATTTTGCATCTTTTCTAACAATACTGCATCTTCTAAAACTTCAATACCAAGCTCTTCTATCTCATCCCCGGTACAATCAACTCCAAGCTTTCCACCAACTGCAAACTTAGGACTGCTATGGTCAAGTGCATCTACTACACCTTTTGTTATAAGTAACTCTTGAGCATCAACTCTATTTAAAATATATGGGATAATTTCATCACTAGAAAGCTCTGGAGCATCTTGATTTACGAAAATTGCGTGTTTTACAAAACTCATCTGACCTACACCCCAAAATGCATGCATAATTTGTTGTGCGTGACCTGGATAGGCTGTTTTTATTTTTCCTAAGATAAGATTGTGGAATACACCATTTTCAGGCATATAGTAGTCCATCAAATCAGGTGCTGTAGTTTGAAGTAGGGGGAGAAAAATACGCTCTGTTGCATGACCCATATATTTATCTTCTAAAAGAGGTTTCCCCACAACAGTAGCTGCAAATACTGGGTTTTTCTTAGAGGTAATTGCAGTTACTTCTAAAAATGGATATTCCTCTTCTAGGGTATAATACCCAGTATGATCTCCAAAAGGTCCTTCGATTCGCATATTCTCAACATCTACAAAACCCTCTATTACAAAGTCTACATCGTGTGGTACATAGATATCATTTGTGATAGATTTTACAAGTCTTGCATTTTCTTTTTTTACAAAACCATAAAGCATAAGTTCAAATACACCTATAGGAAGTGGAGCTTGTCCACACCAAATATACATAGGGTCTCCACCGATACCAATACTTACAGGCATTTTTTTACCAGCTTTTTTGTACTCATGGAAGAAGTGATTGCTATCTTTGTGTATCTGCCAATGCATTCCTAAAGTGTGGTCATCATACATTTGAAGTCTATACATCCCTACATTGTGCATCTTTCCATCTAGGCTTGTTGTATACACTTGTCCCATAGTGATAAATGGACCTCCATCTTGCTCCCAAGTAGTTAGGATTGGTAGGTCACTAAGTTTTGCTTCACTTCCAGTTTTTATAACTTGTTGACATTCTCCTTTTCCACTTAATCTTTTAGGAAATACTGATTTTAGATTGAAAAGTTGTCCAAACATTGAAAGCTTATCCATAAAACCTGTTGGTGGTTTCATTTTTAAAAGGCTTTGAATCTCTTGTGCTATTGTATCCCCATCCCCTATGAAAAGTTCTACTGCTTTTGGAGAACAAAAAACATTCATAAGTACTGGTGTAGTAAACTCTTTATGATTCTTTTTATCTATAGGGTTTGTAAAAAGTAAAGCTTTGCTATCTTCTTTTTTTACTTCTATATAGGCAATATGTGGAATCTCTAAGTATATATCAAGAGGTTCATCAATAATTGTAAGTAAGTTGTGTTGTTTAAGTTTGTTGATTATGTTATTTTCCATGGGAATTATTATATCAAAAAGAGCTGTGATTTTATATACTTTTTTTGTTTCTTTATAGAGTTATGAATGTAAGAAATTTTTTTATATAATTATTAACATATAAAAAAGGAAGCTGATGATTTTAGTGAGAGTTGTTTTGTTATTGTTCGTTCTTGGAAATATATCTTTTGCAGAAGATGAAGAGCTTAAAAAAATATTTCAAAAAGCAAATATAGAAGGTACTTTAGTCTTATCAAGTTTAGATAGTAAACAAAACTATATATACAATATTAAAAGATCATTGACCCAATATATTCCCGCTTCAACATTCAAAATACCAAATACACTTATAGCTTTAGAAGAAAAAATAATTCAAGATGAGTATGAAATTATCATATGGGATGGAGTGATTCGAGCTTATGAACCTTGGAATAAAAATCAAAATTTACAAACAGCAATCGCTGTCTCTTGTGTATGGTGTTATGATAAATTTGCTAAACAAATAGGGAAAGAAAAGTATTTAAAATATTTGCAAAAACTAGATTATGGAAATCATAAAGTAGGAGATACTGTATCAAAATTTTGGCTAGAAGGAGATATCAAAATATCTGCTATAGAACAAATTGACTTCTTACAAAGGCTTTATAAAAATCAATTGCCATTTAATCAAAAATATAGTGATATTATAAAAAAAATATTAATCATTGAAAAGAATGACAACTATACTATTCGAGCAAAATCTGGTTGGTCTGGAACAGTTGGCTGGTATGTTGGTTATATTGAAAAAGCAGATGAAGTATGGTTTTTTGCTTTTACTGGAGATATTAATAAAGAACAGTTAAAATATAGAAAACAGGTAGTTATGGATGCATTAAAAATAAAAAGTCTTTTATAATGATTTTTCCACTTTATCAATTTTATTTTCTAAAAGTTCAATGTGAACAATAAGGTTATAAAACTCTCCTTTATAGGAAAGAGGAACTTGTGTTTTTGTTTCTATATCTTCTTTTAAGTTGGCTATCTCTTTTTTGATCTCTTCAAGGTTTTCATTGTTATTTATTTTTTTGTTCAGTGTATCCAATTTCTCATACCATCTGAATATTTTTGCACGAGTGGTTATCACATATAATGGGATGATACTTTTAAAAAGTGGGATAATTAGCCAAATGAGTGGGATAATAAGTAGTTTTAATCTATCTATATTTGAAGCTATCCAATAAGGAAATATCTTTTCTAACCAGGATTCTCCATTGAGTAAATAAAGTTCTGCATCATCGTTGATAACTGTGTCTATATGTTCTGAGTTCAAAAATTCATCTGCATTTTGAAAAAATGTTTTTTCCCCATGTATCTGTTGCACTTTTTTTAAAAACAATCTTATAAGCTCCCCAGGAACTTCAGGGTTACATACAAGATTTTGTGTAGTACTTAAAAGGTTTACATCTGATGATGGAAGATTTTTATACAAATCTATACTTCCTTCAAAAAGTTTTAAAGAGGTAAGGTAATCAAATTTTTGAGTATAAGCATTTATCCTTTTTAGGCTCATAAGTTCTATATCTGGGTCTGCAAGTAAGTCTTGTATATTTTGATTGTCTTTTGTCGCAAGAGTGATAAAGATATCTATTTTTTTATTTTTTAGTTGTGTGAGGGCATCTTCATCATAAATATAAGTAGTATTTACACTATCAATAAGTCCATTTGAAAGAGAGATTTTTTGTGCTAAATCGTAAGTGCCATCATTTGTGATACTGATACCTAAGTTTTTTCCTGTAGCTTCAATTAGATAGTTCATACTGTAGCCATCATTTCTATAAAATATCCAAAGAGGTTCATAGTATACACTTGCTAGCGATTCAAAGTTGTATTCTCTTTTGTTTAAAAGTATCCCACTGTGTACAAAACCTATATCTGCTTGTTTTGCTTTCATATATCCAATAGTGTCTAGACTACCAAGAGTAGGAATCACTTCAAGTTCAACACCTTCAGGTTCTAGTAGTGCTTTATAGGACATAGCATACGCATAACTGTCACTTCCTATTGAACCGGTTGCTATGGTTAGTGTTTTTTTTGTAGCTGGTGTTGTGAGTTGGATATATACGAATGTGATAATGAATAAGATAATAAAAACAATAATCCAAACTTTTGAGATGTTATCAAATATTTTTTTCATATTTGTTGTCCTTTGTATATAAACCTTTATAATCAAGAAAAACTATTGTACTATATTTGAATTAAATTTGATATTAGTAATAAAATATTGTAAGAATGCTTACTCTGGGTAGAATATCAATTGCTACAAAAATATTTATGATTGTTTTAGTTTAAATTATTATATCAACTGTTATTCTCACAATACAATCAGTACAAACTATACTAGATATGGTAAATGATGATATACAAAGATATGAAATACAAGTGATTGAAGCGAAAAAATAATCTCTTAAAAACTATATAGACCTTGCAAATATTGAGTGCACTTGCACTTATATTAATAGTAACTAAAAGTTTTAAAGGAAAACTTTATATCAAGAATACAGACTATGGAGCAAAGCTTTTTATAGAAATGCCTAAGAATAGGTAAATCTATATACCAATAACTTTATTCCATAGATAGATAGTGTGAGTTAAAATAACTTTTAACTCAATGATTTTAATTCTGCCTCAACTTTTTCTAACTTTTCTTGAGCTGCTGCTAGTCCTGATTTATTTTCTTCGATTACATTTGCTGGTGCATTTGCAACAAATTTTTCATTTGAAAGCATACCATTTAGTTTTGCAACTTCTTTTTCTAACTTCTCTTTTTGTTTTGTAAGCTTATTGATAATAGGTGTCATATCTATCTCACCTGTTGGGATATATACTTCAAGATTATCACTTACATCTGTGATAGCATCGGCTACTTTTGCTACTACGAACTCTACAGTTTCACACTTGCCGAGTTTTTCAATAAATGGTTTCATGATTTCTACATTCATATTGTTATCTAATTTGATGTAGGCTTTTGGAATTTTACTATTTCCCATATCTATGATAACTTTTGCTCTTCTAATTGCTGTAATAGCTTCTTCTATGATAGCAAACATAGTTTCAGCTTCAGCATCTTTAGCTATATCTTTTGGAAAGTTCATAACCATAACTGATTCACCATCTTCAAGTGTAGTACCACTAAGTTTATGATATAAGTGTTCAGAGATAAATGGCATAAATGGAGATATCATTTTTAGTGTTTCTTTAAAGATTGCTCCAAGTTCTACAATGCTCTCTTTTGAAGCTTTTGAGTACTCGATACCCCAGTCACAGAATTCATTCCATACAAATTTATAAAGACTACTTGCAGATTCATTAAATCTGTAGCTTTCAATTGAGTCTCTTATCTCATCAACTGCATTTGCCAATCTACTTTGCATCCACTTCCCAAGTGGTGTTTTGATTTCGATATCTTTTAAGTCTGGGAATGTATCTACATTTAACTGCAAGAAGTTAGAAGCATTGTACAGTTTATTTGTAAAGTTTCTAAACTGTTCTAAGTTTTTAGCACCCAGTTTTATGTCTCTACCTTGAACTGCTAAGAATGCAAGTGTAAATCTAATAATATCTGCTGAGTGTTCCTCAACCATATCAAGTGGATCGATAACATTTCCTTTTGATTTAGACATCTTTGCACCATGTTCATCACGTACTAGTGCATGCATATAGATATCTTTAAATGGAAGTTGTCCTTGGAAATGTTCCCCCATCATCATCATCCTAGCAACCCAAAAGAACATAATATCAAAACCAGTGATAAGTAAACTATTTGGATAGAAGTCTTTTAGGTCTTCTGGTGTAAAAGTATCTTGCATTTTTCCATTATTCCCCCAACCAAGTGGTGAAAATGCCCAAAGTGCAGAACTAAACCAAGTATCAAGTACATCTGGGTCTTGTGTGAAGTTTTTAGATGCACAATGTGGACAAGCTTCTGGCTCATCAGCTTTATCAGCCCATTGATGACCACAATCTTCACAAGTAAATACAGGTATTCTATGTCCCCACCAAAGTTGTCGAGAAATACACCAATCTCTTAGCTCATCCATCCAAGCTCTATATGAGTTTAACCAATGTGGCGGATGAAATTTTGCTTCACCAGCATAAGTTTTCTCTATAGATTTTTTTGCAACTTCACTTCGTACAAACCATTGTTTAGAGATATACGGCTCAACAATATTTTTACATCTATAACAATGTCCAACTTGATGAACATGCTCTTCGATTTTTACAATATATCCAGCTTCTTCTAAAGCTTTTACGATAACTGGTCGAGCTTCTAGTCTTTCTAATCCTGCAAACTCTCCACAATAATCATTTAAAATACCTTTCTCATCAAATACTGTGATAAATTCTAAATCGTGTCTTTTCCCTACTTCGTAGTCATTTTGGTCATGAGCAGGAGTTACTTTAACAATACCTGTCCCAAACTCCATATCAACATGCGAGTCTGTGATGATTTTGATTTTTCTATCAGTTAGTGGTAGAAGAACTTCTTTTCCTACAATATCTTTATATCTTTCATCTTCAGGATGAACCATGATAGCCGTATCCCCAAAGTATGTTTCAGGTCTAGTTGTTGCAACTTCAACTTCCCCGCTACCATCAGCAAATTTGTATATCATATGGTAAAACTTACCGTTTACTTCATCATGTTCAACTTCGATATCTGATAACGCACCATCATGTGTACACCAGTTTATCATGTAGTTATTTTGTACTATCATCCCTTCGTTGTATAGATGAACAAAAGCTTCCTTAACAGCCTCTTTGAGTCCATCATCCATAGTAAATCGTTCTCTTTCCCAAGCTGGACTTACTCCTAGTTTTCTCATTTGATGTACTATGTTTCCACCAGATGTTTCTTTTTGTTTCCAAGCTCTTTTTAGAAATTCTTCTCGTCCAATTTCCTCTTTTGTAGTCCCTTCTGCTAAAAGCTGTTTTTCAACTACATTTTGAGTTGCAATTCCCGCATGGTCAGTTCCTGGTTGCCATAGAGTTTTAAACCCATCCATTCTTTTGTATCTAGTGATGATATCTTGAAGTGTGAAAGTTAATGCATGACCTATGTGTAAGCTTCCTGTTACATTTGGTGGTGGCATCATGATGGCAAAGTTTTTCCCATCTTCTTGGATAGATTTATTCCCATCTATCTCGAAATAACCTCTATCTTCCCATATTTTATAGTATTTGTCTTCAGTCTCTTTTGGATTGTATTTGTTGCTCATATTTTCCCTAAGTGTGTTTAATTTATCCGCGATTATACTGTAAAGTCACTTATTGTTTGCAAAAGTGGATAAGGCAACTAAATATTATCAAACACAATTAGATATTTACCGGCTAAATTATAATATGTAGGGGATTCTGGTGCTTTTGCATATTTGTGTTTCCACTGAGAGCCATTTAATACATTTTTATGTAGTACTAAGTTATTATCTAAAAATCTATTAAGTTCATCAGTTGTTCGTACACAGCCATGGGAGTTAGGTGTTCCCATAGGGAGAGAAGATTTATGTGAGTGGAGGGCAAAGTCTAGTTTATCTCTTATAAGTCTCCATTTATCTGGATTTTGTATTTTATTTCCATTTTTATCAAAAGTGTTGTATCTTATAGTTTCATGTTTTCCAAAATAGAATACAAATCTATCTTTTTCTCCATATCCCAAGGTGACATTATCTTCATTCTTTTTTCCATCAGAACGCCAGCCA
Source organism: Arcobacteraceae bacterium (assembly GCA_963667095.1). GTDB lineage: Bacteria > Campylobacterota > Campylobacteria > Campylobacterales > Arcobacteraceae > JAIOSF01. Next base: position 2,046,593 of record OY762960.1, read on the forward strand.
AGTTGTGTTTCAAATACTCCTGCGGGTGTTTTTAAATAATGATTTTCACCAAATTTTATCTCAGCTTCTCTTTTGATATTTCCTGTAGAGATTAAATCTCTTCCTATATATTGGTATTCTTTTGATATGTTATCCCAAAGAGCAACTATAAAATATTGGTTTCTTAAATCAATTATACTTATAAATTGGCTTTCATTCAGATGGATATTTTTTTGTTCGATTTTTGTTAAAATTTTGTTCCAATATTCTTTATCATATGATGTTTTTGAAAGCTTTTGAGTGAGTGTTTTGTGTAGTTTTTTATCTTTTTGAACACTTTCCCAAGTTTTGAGTCTGGCTATTTGTGTTTTTAAACAGCTATAGTCTTTATTACAATTATTTTGTAAAAAAGTTGAGAATCTTTTTTTATAAATATTGAGCTCTATTACATCTGTTATAAAATTATTTTGTAATTTTTTTATATCTAAATCATTAGAAAATAGTAAATTGATAAAAGTGATTATTATGAGTATTGTTTTTAACATAGTCGCATTTTATACGATTTAAACTAAATATATGATATTATAAATACTTAATTTTATAAATAATAAAGAGAGATTGATGGACGAATACAGATTGTTAATTGAAACAAATGATACTAAAGGTTTAGTTTATAGTATTTCTAAAGTACTATTTGAACATAATTTAAATATTGTAAACAACGCGGAGTTTGTGGACAACGATACAAATGAATTTTTTATGAGAACTGTTATAACGGGTAGTTTTGATGAAAAAGTTTTAGTAAGTGATTTACAAAAAGTTTTACCGGAAAATTCAAATATTAAACTTACAAATAGTGCTAAAAAAGATATTGTTATCTTAGCAACAAAAGAGATGCATTGTTTGGGTGATTTACTTATTAAACATACAGCGGGTGATCTTGATGCAAATATTACAGCTGTTGTTTCAAATCATGATAGCTTAAGAGAATTAGTAGAAAAATTCAATATTCCTTTTGAGTATGTGTCTCATGAAAATCTTTCAAGAGAAGAACATGAAGAACTTATTATAAAAGCTATTAAAAAGTATGATTATGAACTTATTGTTTTAGCAAAATATATGAGAATTTTAACTTCAAATTTTGTACAAACATTTCCAAAACAAGTTTTAAATATACACCATTCATTTCTACCGGCATTTATAGGAGCAAATCCATATAAACAAGCTCATGAAAGAGGTGTAAAAATTATAGGGGCAACGAGTCATTGGGTTACAGATGATTTAGATGAAGGTCCAATCATCGCACAAGATATCACAAGAGTTGATCATAACTATTCTTGGCAAGATATGAGGGATGCTGGAAGAAATGTAGAAAAAGTTGTACTGTCAAATGCTTTAGATTTAGTTTTAAAAGACAAAGTTTTTGTATATGGTAACAGAACAGTTATTTTATAAAGGTATCAAAAATGTTTAATATAGTTTTATTAGAACCTAGAATGCCTGGAAATGTGGGAACTATAGGAAGACTTGCTTATGTAACTGCTTCAAAGCTTCATCTTATCAAACCTTATGGTTTTGGAGAAATTACTGAGAAAGAGGTACGAAGAGCTGGACTTGATTATTGGGAGCATTTAGATGTTTTTGAGTATGAAAATATTGAAGAATTTTGGGAAAAAAATCCTTTGTCTGACAGACACTTTTTTGCAACGACAAAAACAGATAAGCTTTATTTTAATGCAGAATATGAAACAGGGGATTATTTTTATTTTGGAAGAGAAGACGCAGGTCTTCCTAAAGAATTATTAGAGAACAATAAAGAAACTTGTATAAACATTCCGATGACAAATGATGCAAGAAGCATCAATATAGCCAATAGTGTATCGATAGTAGTGTATGATGCAATTCGTCAAAATTATGATGCTTTTTCTAAACTATAGGTAGGTATTATGATAAATATATTACTACTAGAAGATGATGAACTTTTTAGCCTTTCGTTAGTGGACTATTTAGAGGAGTTTGGGGATTTTAATGTGACTCATGTAAATTGTTCTACCAAGCTTATAGAACTTACTTATGAAAATAGATATGATATCTATTTATTGGATATAAATCTACCAGATATAAGTGGACTTAAACTTCTAAAAGAGTTGCGTTCTAGTAGTGATGAAACACCTGCAATATTTTTAACTTCTTACAAAGATAAAGAGACTTTAAAAGATGGTTTTTTAAGTGGTGCAGATGATTTTATGACAAAACCTTTTGATATGGATGAGTTGATACTTAGAATTAACTCTTTGATAAAAAGGTTCAAAAAACATTCTATAGTACAGTTAGGAAATTTAGAGTTTAATTTTGATACAAAAACAGTTTCAAAAGATGGTGAGAGTGTAAAACTTGGTATGAAAGCATTGGATCTATTTGAACTGTTTTATCAAAACAATAATTCTGTAGTATCAAAAGATATGATTATAAATAAACTTTGGAATGTAAATGAAGAGTATAGTGATGGTTCTATCCGAGTATATGTAAATAATATCAAAAAACTTTTTGATGATGAAGAGGTTTTTAAAATATCAAATTTGAAAAATATTGGATATAAGATTGAATATTAAACAAAAAGATTTTTTGATATCAAATACTATTGTAGTTGTATTTACAGTACTTCTTACTTTGATAATTTATAATTTTCTTACAGTAAAGTTTGGTTTTAATCAAGATACTTTTTATCCTATCACTTTTGTACTGCTTCTGTTTGCTTCTATTTTTTATTATTTTTTGAGTAAGTCTTTATTAAAACCTTTATTTAAAAGTGAAAAAGAGATACAAAACCTTATTAAAGAGACTTTACATGAGATAAATACTCCAGTTGCTACTATTAAAATGAATACAAAAATATTACAAAAAAAAGAGGAAAATAGTAAGAATCTTCAAAGACTAGAGCGAATCGAAACCTCTTGTGATAATTTGTTAGAACTCTATAAACAAATGGAATACTCTTTAAAAGAGAAAATAGATAGTGTTACAGTTGAAACTTTTGATATCAACGAAATTATTATAAAATCAATCGATAAATTTAAAGATATCAAAAAAGATATAGAGATAAATTATGAAGCAAAATCATTGATGATAGAAGCAGATAAAAATGGTTTTGAAAAAGTGTTAGATAACCTTATCTCCAATGGTATAAAATACAATAAGCCACTAGGAAAAATAAATATTACCATAGCAAATGATACTTTAAAAATAAGCGATACTGGTATTGGAATAGATACGAAAAATTTATTTCATATTTTTGATAAATATTACCAAGAAAATAGTTTAAATAGTGGTATAGGATTGGGACTAAACATTGTAAAAGCTTATTGTGATAATCATAAGATAGATTTGAAAATAGATTCAAAAAAAGATATGGGTACAACATTTAGTTTAGATTTAAAAGGGATAAAGTGGCAACCAAACAAATAGATTATTTTGATAAAAGTTTTAATATAAATTATGAAATAGTGAACAATGATAAATCAGAGATAATAGTTTTTCTTCATGGTTGGGGAAGTAATAAAGAGATTATGAAACAAGCTTTTGGAGATAAATTAAAAGAGTTTAAACATATTTATATAGATATGCCAGGATTTGGAAAAAGTGATAATAACTATATATTAACAACGATAGATTATGCAAATATTGTAAAAATATTTTTAAATAAATTAGATATAAATCCAAATGATATAACTATAGCTGGGCACTCTTTTGGTGGTAAAGTTGCAACTTGTTTGATGCCTCAATTATTGGTACTTTTAAGTAGTGCAGGGATAGTTGAAGATAAGTCAGCAAAAACACTTCTCACAATACGAATGGCAAAAATCTTTAATAGGTTTGGATTGGGAAAAGTGACCAAGATGTTTAGAAGTAATGATGTGAATGGAATGCCTGCGAATATGTATGAAACTTTTAAAAATGTAGTTGATGAAGATTTTTCTGAATATTTTAAAGGCTACTATAAAAATGCTTTGCTTTTTTGGGGAGAAAGAGATACTGCAACTACATTGAGCTCAGGAAAAACTATACATAATTTGATAAAAGATAGTTCTTTTTACTCTTATGACGGGGATCATTATTTCTTTTTAAAACAGAGCGATGATATCTCTAAAAAGATAGAAAAAGAAGTAAAAAACACTCATAAATAATGTAATTTTTTGTTAATAAACTATAGATATTATATAGGGTTATTTAATTGAATAGGGAGTGTAAAATGTGTATTATTGAAAATAAGTTAGAGCAAAGTTTAAATCAAGATGTTGGAAAGTTAATACTTAGAGTAAGTGTAGCAGTGTTGATGTTATTTCATGGTGTAAGTAAAGCTTTGCATGGAATTGATGGGATTAAGTTTTTGGTAGATAGAGCTGGGTTACCTGAGTTTGTAGCTTATGGTGTATATGTTGGTGAAATTGTTATTCCTATTTTACTTATTGTAGGATTATTTACACGATTGAGTGCATTAGTTTTTGTTGTTAATATGATTTTTGCGATTCTTTTAGCCCATAGTTCTGATCTATTTACTTTAGGAAAAACTGGTGGTCTTGTTATTGAGTTGCCATTATTTTATCTTTTAGCTGCATTAGCAATAGTTTTTATAGGTGCTGGAAAATATAGCTTGGATTATAAACGAAATAATAACTCTTAGTATATAAAGGAAAATCTTGAATAAGTTATTTAAAAAAGTATTTGTACTTCTTTTTGTTTCAACAGTTTATTTAAACGCTGAAACAATGTTTTTACTAACAAAAATGCCTAAAATGTATTTAGTAGTAGAAAACTATAGCCAAAAAGTTTCAATGGATCTGAAAAAAGAGATTCTTTCAGAGATGAAAACAATTACTGATGAGTTAAAAATAGACACATCAGGGTATTCTCATAGAGCTTTAGGATTTGTAATCTATGATACAATGATTGATGGTATTATGGTTTTAAATATAGATTTGATATTAGGTGAAGAGGTAAAAAGACTTGATGACAAAGAGGAAGTTTATGCCTTAACTTATGAAAAGAGAAAACAATTTTCTATGAACAATAAAACAAAAGAAGAGATAGAAGAGCAACTCTTAGATGATGTGTATCTTTTATTAAGTGAGTTTTCAGAACAATATAAGGGAGATAATATATGAAAATATTATTTTTAGCACTGATATTATTAAGTCAAATCTATGCAAAAAGTTATCAAGATTTTGGAAACGAATTTGGGTATGAGTTTGAGTACAAAACAGCTTTAACTAAAGCAAAAAAAGCAAAAAAAGATATTATGATATTAATGGTTTCAAACTTTTGTCCTTGGTGTCAAAAGTTAGAAAAAGTTGTGTTGTCAAAAGAAAAAATCAATACTCAAGTTCATAAAAAATATATACCATTGATTTTAAATAAGGATGAGAAAAAATATCCTAAAAAATTTGAAACTCCAATGGTTCCTACAGTTTATTTTGTAGACTCAAAAACAGAACAAATAAGAAGTAAAGTGATTGGATATAATAATAGATTGGATATGATAAATACAATCAATAATCCATAATCATAAAAAAACATATTTTTTGATATAATACCAAAAAAACATAGGGTTGTTATGGAATATTTTGAAATATTTACACATATATTAGTAGTGATGAGTTTAGGTTGGTATATGATTACCAACCTCCAATGGTATAATTATAAGCTTCAAAGAGTTATCTTTAAACACCATAAACAACAGTGGCATATAGTTTATTTTGCTACACCTTTTATTCTTTTTTATGTATTACCTTTTCTATATTTTAGTGTTTATTTTTATCTATTGTATCTTACAAGTTTTGTTATTTGGAATAGAAATCTTGATAGACCAGTTGTTCTTACAAGTAGGGTAAAAAGATTTTTAGCTATTCTTTTATTTACAACATTTGCTGTAGATTCTTTAGTGATGGTAAGTTCTCATCAATTTTATGGTTTATTTTTACCACTATTTTTAACTTATCTTATAACTACAATATTGGAAAAAATATTTTTTATTACTTTTAAACAAAGAGCAAAAGGGCGACTCCATACTATAATGGGATTACAAACTATAGCCATCACTGCATCGTATGGAAAAACATCTATTAAAAACTATTTATACCAAGTATTAAATAAAAAGTTTAATGTATATATGACTCCACGAAGTGTCAACACAATAGGTGGTATAGTAAAAGATGTAAATGATGATTTACCATTAGATACAGAGGTTTATATAGCAGAAGCAGGGGCTAGGGAAACTGGAGATATAGAAGAAATTGTAAATTTCTTAGAACCTCAATATGCCATTATAGGTAGCGTTGGTGAACAACATATTGAGTATTTTAAAACTTTGGATAATATTATTCATACAAAAATGGAGATACTGAAATCTCCAAAACTAGTACATGGTTTTGTTCATGATAGTGTTCCAATTTTACAATATGATACTATTACAAAATATCCAAGTGATTTAAATATTACAAGAAGTGATTTAAATGGTATTTGGTTTGACATAAATTTAGATGGCACAACAGAACACTTTCATGCACCAGTTCTAGGTAGTTTTAATGCTATTAATCTAACCTCAGTGATACTTATGGCAAAAAAACTTGGTATGAGTGTAGATGATATTAAAGTCGCACTGCACAATCTTAAACCAGTAGAACATAGACTTCATTTAAGTAAAGCAGGTGGAAAACTTATCCTTGATGATAGTTTTAATGGAAATCTTGAAGGTATGTTAGAAGCTATCCAAATCGCTTCAACTCATGAGGGAAGAAAAGTGATAATAACACCAGGTCTAGTAGAATCAGATATGGAATCAAATGTAGAATTGGCTCATGCTATTGAGAAAGTTTTTGATTTAGTAATTATTACGGGAAGTTTAAATGCGAAACTTTTTGATAAAGTTATCAAACATACCAAACCAATTTTTTTAGAAGATAAGTCAAAAATGCAAGAGGTATTAGCAAAAGAGACACATATTGGTGATCTTATACTTTTTGCAAATGATGCCCCTAATTTTATATAAGAGAAGACTATAAATTATTTTATAGTCTTTCTTTAATTTCTTATTGTAACTCTTCTCTTACAATTTTTACAGCTTTTACCATATTTTCTAAGCTAGGTTTTACCTCTTCCCATTTTCTTGTTTTGAGACCACAATCTGGATTTATCCATAATTGCTCTTTTGGTAATACTTCAAGAAGTAATTTGATTTGAGCTACTATCTCTTCTACACTTGGTACTCTTGGACTGTGAATATCATAAACACCTGGTCCAACCTCTTGTTTATATCCTACCTCTTTAAATACTTTTAGAAGTTCATTTCCACTTCGTGCTGTTTCAATAGAGATAACATCAGCATCCATAGCTTCTATAGTTTTTATAATATCATTAAATTCACTATAACACATATGTGTATGTATTTGTGTCTCTTTGTTTGCACTACTTACAGATATTTTAAAATCTCTAACAGCCCAATCTTCATAGATTTTAATTTTTTGAGTTCTTAATGGATACCCCTCTTTAAATGCTGCTTCATCCACTTGAATAATTTTGATACCAGCTTTTTGTAAATCATCAATTTCATCACTTAAAGCAACTGCAATTTGTTTTGATACTTCATCTCTTGGTTTATCATCTCTTACAAATGACCAGTTTAGAATAGTAACAGGACCTGTTAACATCCCTTTCATGATTCTTTGTGTTTTACTTTGTGCATAAGTTATCCAATCTACAGTCATAGGTTTTGGACGACTTATATCTCCATAGATAAAAGGTGGTTTTACACATCTACTTCCATAGCTTTGTACCCAACCATTTTGACTAAAACCGTATCCATCTAGTTGCTCACCAAAGTATTCAACCATATCATTTCTCTCAGGTTCTCCATGAACTAATATCTCTAAATCACATTTTTCTTGAAAATCAACACAATCATCAATATAGTGTTTCATTTGTTCTTCATATTGTTCTTTTGTGATTTGTTTGTTTTTAAAATCTTTTCTAGCTTTTCTTACCTCTTGTGTTTGAGGAAATGAACCTATTGTAGTTGTTGCTAAATCTTGATATTGTAAAATCTCTTTTTGGATTTTGATTCTCTCTTCATATATACCATCTCTTTGAAGTTTTGTGTGGTTTTGAACTCTTGTTTGAACCTCTTTATTGTGAATACGCAAAGAAGTTTTTCTACTTTTATTTGCTTTTTTATTCTCTTCATATTGTATTTTTTCATCTGAACTTAATCTCTCAATACCATCAAAAAATATTTTTGATACAAGAGAAACTTCATCAAGTTTTTCATATGCATAACTTAGCCAGTTTTTGATTTCCAAATCCATCTTTTCTTCATATTTTAAAGTAAAAGGTGTATGTAAAAGACTACAAGATGAACTGATGATGATATTGTTTTTATCTACAGACTTAGCAATATTTTCTAGAAGTTTAAGAGTTTGTTCAATATCATTTTTCCAGATATTTCTTCCATCAACAACACCCGCAATGAGTTTCTTATCACTAGAAGCAATTGTTTGTAGTGATTCTAGGTTTTCAGCTCCATATAAAAAGTCTAAACCAATTCCCCAAATAGGTGTATTTACCAATACTTTTGTAGCTTCATTTGAGTGTTCAAAATATGTTGTAACTATGATTTTGATATTTTGACTCACTGTTGCTAATCTATCATATGTAAGTTTTATAAGACTTAATACTTTTGGCTCATTATCTTTTACAAAGATTGGCTCATCAATTTGTACTGTGATATTTTCATCAAGTTGAGAAATCTCTTGTAATAACTCTTCATAAATAGGCAAAACTTTATTTAAAAGTTCAAAAGTATCTCCTCTATCAATTCGTTTTGAAAGTGCTAAAAATGTAATAGGACCTATAATATTAATCTTTGTTTTTATTCCTTGATTTTTTGCTTCTTTATATTCTTCAATTATTTTTTTACTATTGAGTTTATATTGATCTTCTATTGATAACTCAGGTACTATGTAGTGATAGTTTGTATTAAACCATTTTGTCATCTCCATAGCTACATTTGACTTATCTCCTCTAGCCATAGAAAAATATAACTCTTCATTTTTAAGGTGTTGAAATCTTTTAGGAACAGCTCCTAACATAACAATAGTATCAAGCATATTGTCATAAAGACTAAAGTCATTTGAACTAATATATTCTATACCAGCATTTTTTTGATGTTCCCAATGTCTTTTTTTGAGTTCACTTGCAACTTTTTCTACTTCTCCAAATGGACATTTTTTTGCCCAAAAACTTTCTAATACTTGTTTTAATTCTCTTTGTTCCCCAATTCTAGGAAATCCTACTATGTAATTTTTTGACATTACTAATCCTTTAATTTTTATTGTTTTGAAATGATTTTATTTGTATGAATTAAAGTTGTAGTAGGGGAGGGTGAACACCAGTTCTTCTAAATGCGAAGTATGTTGTATAGTATGGACATCTTGGAATATAATGATGACTAAGGAGTGTAAGTCTTGTTTTTAGATTATAAAAACAGTTACAATGACAAGGTTTTAGTTTAAAAGTAGAAGTAGCTAATAAAAGTTCGCAAGGGGGTTCCTCTTCTTCTAACTCTTTTTCTTCTTGAGATATATTTTTATGAAGTAAAGAAAATATAGATGACACTTGACTTTGTAGCTTTTGTTCTACAGAAGATGCAAGTATGGCACTAAGTGTAAAATAGTTTTTTCCAAAACCTTTTAATATCTTCATATCTATATTTTCCCTTTCGTTTTTGGAATTTTATTCCTTTTATCCTTAATTTTATTTTAATGGATTGAGTTGTTTTTTAACTTTCTTTGGAATTTGTGCCATTTTTAGAGTAGTTTTTTTGATAAAATTATTATTTTTATCAAATTGATTTACTTCTAAAGAATTGTTTTTTTTATCAAAAGAGAGTGCTTTATAGATAAAACCATTCTCTTCAAATTTGATATTTTTTAACACTATTTTGTTTCTGTTTTCTTTTTTGTTGGTGTTTTTTTAGCAGCTGTCTTTTTTGCAGGTGCTTTTTTCGTTGTTGTTTTTTTGGCTGCAGTTTTAGTAGTTGTTTTCTTTGCAGGTGCTCTTCTACCACCTTTTGCAGGTTGATTTTTTATAATCTCTTTTACTTCATCCCATGATAAGGCTTTGATATCTTGTTCATCAAGTTCTTTCGGAAGTTTATAGTTTTTCTTCTTTGATTTGATATATGGACCATATCTTCCTATAAGTATTTGAGTTTCCTCTTCTGGAAAGTCTTTTAGTAATGCTTTTGCTTTTGCCTCTTTAAGCTCTTTGATTACTTCTAATGCTCGTGGAAGTTCTATAGTATATGGGTCATCCTCTTTTAAACTAAAGTATTCACTTTTTATTTGTAAATAAGGACCAAATCTTCCTATATTTACTTTGATATCTTCCCCATTCTCATCTTGTCCTAGAACTTTTGGAAGTGTTAGTAGAACTTGTGCTTCTTCTAAAGTGATACTATTTACACTAATAGTAGCAGGAATTGAAGCAATTTTTGGCTTCTCTTCATCTTCTTTTGTTCCTAGTTGTACATATGGACCATATTGACCAACTCTTGCAGTTACTGGTTTTTGTGTTTTCTCATCAATTCCTAGTTCTCTAATATCTGAAAATTTAGCTCTTGGGGCATTTTCTTCTTTATCTTCGATGTTTTTTACAAAAGGTTGATAAAACTCTTTCATAACTTCTTCCCAAGCTATTTTCCCCTCAGCTATTTGGTCAAACTCTTCTTCAACATGCGCTGTAAATCCTAAATCAACGATATGCTCAAAATGCTCTACTAAAAAGTCATTTACCACTGTCCCTATAAGAGTTGGTTTGAGTTTTTTATCGTCTGTTTTGATGATATATTCTCTAGCTTGAATAGTTGCAATAGTAGGTGCGTAAGTAGATGGTCTTCCAATCCCCTCAGCTTCCATTTTTTTTACTAAGCTGGCTTCAGTGTATCTAGCAGGTGGCTTTGTAAAGTTTTGTTCACTTGTAAGTGTTTCAAGATTTAGAACTGTACCTTGCTTTATAGTTGGAAGGATTACATCTTGATTATCTAAAGCTGCTTCTGGGTCATCACTTCCCTCTGTGTATGCTTTCATAAATCCTGCAAATACTATTCTAGTTCCCTTTGCTTGAAATTCATATTCTTTATCTTTCCCAGCACTTATTTTATAAGTTGTATTTGCTACAACTGCTTGTGCCATTTGAGTAGCTATTGTTCTTTTCCAAATAAGGCTGTAAAGTCTATACTGAGCACTATCAAGATATGGTTTTACATCACTAGGTTTGAGTGCAAGGTTTACAGGTCGTATTGCTTCATGGGCCTCTTGTGCGCCTTTTGCCTTACTTTTATAATGTCTTGGTTTCCCTAGTGCATATTCTTTCCCATACTCACTTTCAATAACCTCTTTTGCCATTGATGTTGCAAATGTTGAAAGGTTTACACTATCTGTTCTCATATAAGTGATAAGACCACCTGTATGACCAGGTACATTTACACTTCCTTCATAAAGTTGCTGTGCTACTATCATAGTTTGTTTTACACCAAAACCAGCTTTTCTACTTGCTTCTTGTTGGAGTGTTGATGTTGTAAAAGGAGGTGCAGGATTTCTTTTGCTCTCTTTTTCTTCAATATTTTCTAGGATATATTGTCCACTATTACAGCTATTCTCTACAGCTTTTGCTTCATCTTCATTGTTGATTTTCGCAGTTTTACCTTGAAATTTTGCTAATTCAGCTTTTAATGCAGGTGTATGATATTGTGCTTTTATTTTCCAAAACTCTACAGGGATAAAAGCTTCAATCTCTCTTTCTCTATCTACTATGATTCGTACAGCAACTGATTGAACTCTACCGGCACTTAACCCATATCTTACTTTTTTCCATAGAAGTGGGGAGAGTTTATATCCAACTGCTCTATCTAAGATTCTTCTAGCTTGCTGTGCATCAACTAAATGTTGGTCAACATCTCTTGGACTTTCTAGTGCATCAAGAATTGCTTTTTTTGTAATCTCGTGGAATACGATTCTTTTAATAGGATTTTTCTGTATTTTAAGTGCAGGGATAAGATGCCAAGCAATAGCTTCTCCCTCTCTATCCTCATCGGCCGCTAGGTAGATAACTGTATCTTTTGTGATTTGTTTTTTTAAATCGGCAATAACTTTAGTCTTATCTCTTGAAACCATATATTGAGGTTCAAAATTGTTATCTGGATCAAATCCAAGTTTTGATTTTGGTAAGTCTCTTACATGTCCCATTGAGGCCATAACTTTATAATCATTTCCTAAGAATTTTGATATAGTCCTTGCTTTTGCAGGTGACTCCACTATCACTAAGTTTTTCATTGATTGCCTTTTGTTACAACTCTATATTATTATGTTGCAATAAATTTTGTGAAGCGAATAGTAACATAAAAATATTTAATAGAAATTAATTGGTGTAAATAATCTCTTTTAGTATCCATTTACTAAAGATTAGATATAATCTCCAAAAATTACACAACATAGGATTAAAATTGTCACAACAATTACTACAAAAACAAGCGGATACAATTAGATTTTTAGCAGCTGATATGGTACAAGCTGCCAATAGTGGGCATCCTGGTGCTCCAATGGGACTAGCAGATATAGCAACTGTATTAAGTAAACATTTACAAGTTGACCCAAATAATACACAATGGCTAAATAGAGATAGATTAGTATTTAGTGGTGGGCATGCTTCTTCTCTTGTTTACTCTTTATTACATCTTTGGGGATTTGATGTAACTTTAGAAGATTTAAAACAATTTAGACAAACAGGAAGTAAAACACCAGGACATCCTGAATATGGACATACAAGTGGTGTAGAGATTACAACAGGACCTTTAGGACAAGGTGTAGCAAATGCAGTTGGTTTTGCTATGGCTTCTGAGTATGCTAAACATTGTTTAAATAGTGAAACTGCTGAAGTTATTGACCATCATGTATATTGTTTATGTGGTGATGGAGATTTACAAGAAGGTATCTCTTATGAAGCGTGTGCAACTTTAGGACATCAAGGTATTTCAAACTTTACACTTATTTATGATTCAAATGATATTACAATTGAAGGTGATATCTCTATTGCTTGGTCTGAAGATGTTGCTAAAAGATTTGAAGCTATTAATTTTGATGTAGTAACTATAGATGGACATGATTTTGAAGCTATTGATAAAGCTATCGTAGATTCTAAAAAAAGTGATAAACCATCTTTAATCATTGCTCGAACAGCAATTGGAAAAGGTGCTGCTACACTTGAAGGTAGTCATCATACACATGGAGCACCACTTGGAAATGATGAATTGTCAGCTTCTAAAACAAAAGCTGGATTCAATCCAGAGCAATCATTTTTTATACCAGAAGATGTAAAAGCTGCTTTTGATAAAACTGAATCTGGAGCACTTTTAAGTAAATCTTGGGAAAAATTAGTAAAAAAAGATTTACCATTAAGTGAACAAAACGAATCATTAAACGCACTTTTAAATCCTGATTTTTCAAAAGTTACATATCCTGATTTTAATGATGTAGATTCTATGGCTACAAGAGATTCAAATCACAAAATATTAAATGCAATTGCTGGTTCAGTTCCATCATTTTTAGGTGGAAGTGCAGATTTAGCACCATCAAATAAAACAGAACTAAAAGGACTTGGAGATTTTCCAAAAGGGAGAAATATCCACTTTGGTATCAAAGAACACTCAATGGCAGCTATTGCAAATGCTATGAATTTATACGGACTATTTAGAGTATTTAGTGCTACATTCTTTATCTTTAGTGATTATTTAAAACCAGCTGCAAGAGTAGCTGCACTTTCTAGTATCCCTCAACATTTTGTATGGACACATGATAGTATTGGAGTAGGGGAAGATGGTGCAACTCATCAACCTATCGAGCAATTAAGTCAATTTAGAGCATTACCAAATTTCTATACATTTAGACCTGCTGATGCTACTGAAAATATTGAGTGTTGGAAAACTGCATTTACACTTAATGCACCTACAGCTTTTGTATGTTCAAGACAAAAACTTGATAACTTAAAAGGACAAAAAGTAGTTGGAGATGTTTCAAAAGGTGGATATCTTGTAACAAAACATGATAAAGCAGATGTAACATTTATGGCAAGTGGTAGTGAAGTATCTCTTTGTCTTGAAGCTGCAAAATTACTAGAAAAAGCAGGAGTATATGCAAATGTTGTATCTGTTCCTTGTTTTGATTTACTTGTAGAGCAAGATGAAGATTATATTGATGAGATTATCGATATGAACAATACTTTCGTAGTAGCTGTAGAAGCTGCAACTGCTATGGAATACTATAAATTTGCAGATGAAGTTATCGGTATGACTGGATTTGGAGAAAGTGGACCAGCTGGTGAACTTTTCGAAAAATTTGGTTTCACACCAGAAAAAATCGCTGCTAGAGTTCAAGAGATAGTAGCGTAACTCTTAAAATATCTTATATCAATAATGCAGTTACGATTGTTTTAATCGCTGCATTATTGATAGGGCTTTTTTTATATAATCTTTTAACTTATCTTATTATCATTTTGGTCTAAAACCAATCAAATTATTATTTGTTTTTTGAGTATCTTGCAAGATTTGATGTAAGAGTTCAAAGGCTTCATCTATCCTATGACTATTATAATTCTGATGTTGTTGGTCAATCTTTATAGTTTTTTCTATCTCTTCTATTCTCTTTGCTATATCTTTGTAGTTGAGAGCAAATTCTCTTATTTTGGTAAATGTTCGCATAATTTGTTTTGTAACTTGTGTTGCTATAGGACTATTTATAACTGTTGCTAACATATAGACACCTTGTTCAGTAAAAACAAATGGCAATTTTCTTTTACCTCCCCAACTTGAAGTGCCAATTTGGCATTTCAAATTTTCAAACTCCTCTTTTGTGAGTTGAAACATAAAATCAGATTCATCAAATCTGTCAAAATGTCTTTTAACTTGTCTGTTTAAGTAACTCGTTTTTACATCATATAATTCTGCTATGTCACTATCTAGCATAACTTTTATATCTCTAATCTCATAAATTTTTGAACTTATATTTTGCAATGGTAAGTTATCCATATCTAATACTCCTATTTTTCTAAAAGTATCCTATCATCTTTTTTGATTTTGCTTTGAAAATATGGCATTTTGTAATTTTTTCTTTTTGTTTATTCCTTATAGAATATTTATGAGAAAAGAGATTATAAAGATATGAAAGGGTTATTCGATGTTAAGTGATTTTGGTAAATTTAACTTTTGTATGCATTCCACCTCGGGAGAGGTGGAACGAGGGAAAACTACTATAAAATTTAAGAATGTGTCATATAACGTTTGAGTTGAGAAATAGTTGTGCCCGCAGGGTCAAATATTTCTCTCCAATGCTTTGTTATCATATTTAAAATTTATTATTTAGAATTAGTGTATTTTGTAATAAGTTCTTCATTCCTTTTACCTTGTTTTTCAAGGTCACTTCTATTCCAAGCTACTTCTCCACATGTAGTACATGCATAGTCAGTTTGCTGCCCCATTGGACCTCTTTCTTTTGTAATATGTGGATGAGTACAAAGTTTATCTCCCCAAGCTTCTCTTAATCTTTCCGTTTCTTCCATTGATAGTGCCATTTTAATTCTCCTATTTTTTATGATAACGGTTGAATATAGCCAATAAGTTGCCGCTAGGTAACTTATTGGCTACTATGTTTTGCTAGCATCATAACGTAGTGCATCTTGCAATAAATTGCGTTGATAGAAGCACTTCTTCGGCATTCGTCGATTCATCGTATTCAGTATCAGAAATAAATAAAACACAATGCAGTTGCGTCGCCCCAAGATTATGTAGCCACTGATAATATGGTCTTATATTGGCACTTACTTGTGCAACCGTAGTTTGGTTGCCCGTTTCTTTCATAACGAATACAAGAGTAATCGGCGTTTTTGAATCTTCGGCAAACTTGGAGGCATGCACTAAAGCACCTATAAACGCCTTTCGTTCAGATTTTCTTTCGCTTTCCAGAATTAGATAAATCGTGCCAGAGGAATTCTTAATCGCTATATCAGGGCGATAATTCCCCTCCTCAGCAATATTGCTTCCCTGACTTGCTATGGCATCCCCTTCAGCAAGTTTGTGTGGAAATTTTTTGAACTCACTATCACGCATCTTATTTACTCCTTAAGGCTAACGTTTGAAGTAAGTGGACGTGGTACCTTTATGATTGTTCACATTATTTCAGTATTAATTTCAAAAGATAACTAAAATTATCTTTTAAGCGCGTGGGTACCTCGTTCACTTCTCTGTTTTGTTATACTAACTATCTCTTGTAGTAATCGCATCTTTCTTACCATCAGGCAAAGTTTCATATAGTGCTGAAATTTCTTTTGGTTGAGTAATCATTACATTTGCAATAATATTTATTAAATCAAAAAGTTTATTGGCTATTTCTTGATTATCTTTTAAATCTATTTGTCCTGGATGCACAGCATCATTCCCTACAACTCGTACAATATCAAGTGCTTGTTGGACTGTTGGAGGTAGTCCTTTTTTAACTAGACTTGCTATATCATTATTTATATTTTTACCATCTTCACCCAACTGTTTACAAAGTTTTTGTATAGATAGTCTTAATAATGCAACAGCCCCTCTTGGAGATTTATTAACTATGCTTGATGCTTCAAGATAATCTTCTTTAATATCTTCTCCCAAATCAATATTTGGCGGTTGTATACCTGTTGACTCAGGATATATCATTTTTTCATTTAACCAAAGTGAATATTGTTTACAATGACTACAATATGCCATATCTAACCCATTAACTGTATTATTGTTATTATCCCTAAGCCACTTCCATATTTGGTGAGAATATGCATTACAGTGTGGCAATTAAAACTTTTTTCTTCAAAAGCAGGAGGAACAGTTTTATGCATTTATATATCCTTTATTTTTAGTATAACGGTTGACTCTAGCCAATAAATGACCGCTAGGGCATTTATTGGCTACGAGGTTTTGTTAGCTTATTTACTTAATATTTAAAGTTACTATCTTTCAATAGTAAACTGAACTCATTTAATAAATTTAACTCACAAGGATAAAATGTACCAGTTGGTCTTATTCTAATTCCACCTAACCTTTTAAATTCTATTAATCTATTATCTTTTAAAAATTTTGAGAATTCTGAAAAATGATTGATTTCAGTTTCAGTCAATTCAAATTCAATATTTTTACCACTTTTTAATGCAGGAATAATATCAGAATTATATATATTTATTTTATTAAATATTTCATTGCACTCATCCCAAAAAGTATATTTTTTTTCAAATTCATTAACTTTATCTATAAAATCTTGAAAATTTATTTTTGGTATTTTAGCTCCAATGGCATTAGCTATTACTGGGAATATCAATTTTAAACTTGATACTTCATTAGCTGTTGTAGCTTGTAGTAAATTTAATGGCATTGGTAAGTTGGATGGTATCATTCCTGAATGACAAAGTGGTATTACTGGAATATCTCGTATCCACCCAGCACCTGCTTCAAAATTAATCCAAGGTCTTTTAATTGATTTAGGACTACATAAAATCACTTCAATAGAACATTCTTTTAATGATTTTGTTATTCCATCAAGCCATTTTTGTCCCATAGCTATACTTTGTGAATCAGAGGACACAAATACTTCTATCATTCCTAAAAATGATTCTTCAATAAGTTCTTTAAATGCGATAGCAATTTCTTTTTCCTCAGTAATATGAGAGATAAATATAATTTTTTTAGTATTCATGTTTAATTTTCCTTGTGTAATCTAACGGTTGAGTTGAGGGACGAGGTGAGCTAACGGCTTAAGTGTTTACTTTATGATTTCACTTTATACGAAACTTTAAAGCTTAAATAATCGCAAGCATTACCTCGTTCCCCTCCTAAGATTTGTTATATTTTAATTATTAACATAGTATTTTTTTCTCATTTTTCTAATAAATGGACTAAATTCATTTGTTAATTTATATGTTTTGATTAGACTGTGAATTGCTTCGAATTCATCAATTGCCCTCATATAGTCAGAATAATATTTGTAAGTATTTTTATCAATTTTAGAAAACTCCAATGCATGCTTTGATATAAGATCTGAAATTTTTTCTGCATTATTTATATTATCTATAAAATTTATTAATTCTTGTTTTTCTTTTTCAATATGGGTTAATTGTGTACTTAAATTATCAATTTGACTTTTTTGGTTATTTATTTTGTTTTGTAGTGTTTCGATTTCTAAGTTTTTCTTGTTGATTAGTGTATTTGTATTGATTTTATAATTGTGTAATTTTTTTTCAATTGAAGAATTATTTTGATTTGTAAAGTTTTCTATTTTAGTTAATTCATTTTTATATGTTAACTTAGCCTGTAAAATCTCTTTTTCTAAGTCTTTTCTCATCAATTTAACTTCATTCTTCTGATTGTTTAGTTTGATTTTTTCTTCATGAAGTTTTTGATTAAACAAAGATTTTTTGTTTTCTAACTCTTTATATTCACTTATTAGATAAAGAAATCCTGCACTTAAACTAATTAGAACAAATAATACAGAAGTTAAGTTTTCTTTAATAATATTTTTATCCATGTGTACCTTCTCTTAAAATATAACTATTTATTGAACATACATTATATACAACATAGCCTGAAAATCAATAAATAACATACATCAAAAATGTCGTATATCAAAACAACGACAAATACCTTAAATAAGGTATTTTTGAACATTTTACTATAAAAAACATTGCATTTTAAGATACTTCTTAAATAAATTTTAAGTTTATGATATGGTTTTTATATATGTTTATTGTCGATATTTAGATGATAATAGTACATAATGTATGTATATTAAGACAATATCGTAATAAACCTGCAAAATGTTAAATATATTGGGAGAGATATTATAAGTAAATAAAATTAAATGAACTGTAACCAAACTTTACAAAAATACTTTCTTATTATCAAAATAAATTCTTCTTACCAACCATTTATCTCTCTATGCTATAATATCTCATAATTAATTATTAGGAGAGCATAATGATGGGATATACAAAATTTAAAGGTACTGATGTAACACTAGAGGGGACACAACTAGAAGTTGGAGATATGGCTCCTGTTGTTACTATAGTTGGGGCTGATTTAGAAGATATTGAAGTTGGTGGGTCAAATGATCAAGTACAACTTATTATCTCAGTACCTTCACTAGATACTGCAACTTGTGCGGCTGAGACTAGAAGATTTAACCAAGAGGTTGGGGCACTTGATATTTGTACTACAACTGTTGTATCTATGGATTTACCTTTTGCTAGTGCAAAGTTTTGTACAACTGAGGGGATTGATAACCTTGTAGTTGGAAGTGACTATGTAGAGAAAGATTTCGGAAAATCATATGGTGTTTTAATGTCTGATAATAAGCTCAAAGGACTGTTAGCTAGAACAGTTTTTGTTGTAGATAGAAATGGTATCATAGTATATAAACAAGTTGTTCCAGAAGTTACAGATGAACCTGATTATGAAGAGGTACTTGAAGCTATTAAAGGTGCTAGATAGGTGTCATATCAGTCTTGGCATCAAGAGCATGCACTAAAGCATAAAAAATTAGTTGATAAGCTATCATATCTTAGTGATGATGAGCTTATTGAGTATTTTTCTTTTGAAAATATGGTTGTAAAAGAACCTGATTTTTGTCCTTTATACAAAGAAAATAAAAAATGCCACGATATGGAAAATCTCAACTGTTATTTATGTGCGTGCCCAAACTTTAGAGTAGGTGAGTCTTCAAGTACTTGTGCTATAAATAGTAAAGATGGTGGAAGTATCAAAAGTGATGATGGCTTTATACATCAAGATTGTTCAAAATGTACAGTACCTCATAAAGTAGACTATATTAAAAAGAATTTTAGTAGAGACTGGTCTGAAATTATGGCAAAAAACTTTTAGACACTTTCTATAAAATATCTACTATTTTTTTTATTTATTGTAAGCTTTATATCAAAGATTTTTGATAAGTTCTCATTTGTCAATACTGTTTCTTTATCTCCACTTAGATAGATAGTTTTATCATACACTAAAGCTATCTTTGTAATATCTTCAAATATCTCTTCAATATGATGTGTCACTAATATGATAGAACTTTGAAGTGCTAGTTTTTGTAACATCTTCAAAAAATTGATTTGAGCTTTTATATCAAGTCCTACTGTTGGTTCATCTAGTATAAAAGCTTGAGGTTTATGGATAAGTGCCCTAGCTATGATACACTTTCTTAACTCACCTGTGGACATAGTACTTACTTTTTTATCTTTTAAGTGTGTGATCTCTAAAAATTCCAAAGTTTCATAAACTCTTTGATGTTGTTGTTCTGTAAAGTCTTGATGTTTAAAGATACTAAAAGTACTATAAAAACCACTTTGTACTACTTCATAACCAGTTAAAAAAGGAACTTTGTCGTAAAAATAGTTATGTAAATCATTTGTGATAACACCTATTTTTTCTCGTAGTTCAAATAAAGAGTATTTAGATTGACCAAATATCTCTTTTGTAGAGTTTTTATCAAATCGTGGATGAATCTCTGATTGTATTAGTTTCATCAAAGTAGATTTCCCAGAACCATTTGCTCCAAGTATCGCCCAATGTTCCCCTTGTTTTATAGTTAAGTTAAGATTTTGTAAGATGATTTTCTCATCATAGCTTACATTTATATTTTTGAAGTTTATTATGTTCATTTGATACCCTTTACTATAGTGTATTGTATTTAACTTCAATTTAATTTGGTATTAGTTTAAATGCTTTTAATACTATATTATCTTTACTTGGAAGTGCATATTTGAATCTATAGCTTTGTTTGTATATGTTTGGAGCGATGAGTTTTTAGTATCTATTCCCAGCTAGAAGTTGGGAATATAGAAGAGAATATCGTGGTAAAGATTTATTCTATTATATTTATTAATGGATTTTGTTTATTGTTCTTTGTTAAATTTTCTAAAATTGCTTTTTTTTCATCTTGCTTTTCTTGATAGTTTTTTTGTAATTCTTTATAGTTGTCTAATGTTTCTTGAGTTTCTTCTCTATCTAAGTATGAAGGCAATTTAAGCAATAATTCTTGATATGTTTCTATTATATTTGTTAAAAATTGTTGTATATCTAAATTTTTATATTGCTCATTACTAAAAGGTGTGTAATTTCCTTGGGCTTCATCTAAAGAAATAGTAGGCCAAGGAAACTGCCTATTTCCTCCTTCATATTCAATATTATGTTTAACTTCGTCTAAATAAAGTCCTGGGTTTTCTTTTGTTTTCATTGTTTCAAATAGTGTTTTATTGAAGTTATCGTCATTAGTGAAATTGATAACACTTAACAATGTATTTCCGACAGAGTATAGTTGATTTTCATTATTATCTTTTTTTAAATAACCATTTTCTTCAAGTTTTTCCCTTAACTCTTTTGCCTCTTCATAGCTTAGTTTTTTTAACTCTGTTTCATTTAAACTTATCTTTAAAGAACCATCTTCATTAATCATATTTTCAAATACTTTATCTACTTTGGTGGTGCTTTTTGATGTTACATTATTTTGATAATTTTGAGATACTTGTGTTGTTTGGATTTCCATTCTAATCTCTCCTTTTTTATAATGAGCCAACTTGAGGGGCTATTTCAATATTTATAATTATATCAAAACCGTGTCACAATCCTGTCACAAAAATGATAAATTTTTAAATTTAGAAATATTTTTCAATAGATAAGTAGTTCTATGTTAATATATGACTTAACATCTTGGAATAGGGTTTTAACTAATGACATTTATCCACACAGCACTTTTAAGTGAAGCACAAACTTTTATAGAAAAATATAAATTGACAAAAGTGAACTCTTTACCTAAAATATATGCTAATGCAAATATAGTAGTTCTTATAGGTGGTATTGGAAAAGAAAATACTGTTAGTTCATTAAAATATATATTTGAAAACTATACTATAACAAAAGCTATTAATATTGGAATCGCTGGTTGTAGTGATACAACTATAGAAATAGGGGAGTTGTTTTGTACCAATAGAAAGTTAGAAGATATAGAGTTTTTGAGTTGTAAAACAGTAGATACTCCACAACTTCCATCAAATGTAACACCAAACACCCTTTATGATATGGAAGCTTCTTATTTTTTAGAAGTAGTGAAAAAATACATAGATGAGAAAAATATCTATATCTTTAAAATAGTATCTGACCATCTTGATAGTACCATTCCAAAAAAAGAGTTTGTAAAAAAAATTATCTTTGACAAATTTACTCAAATTTCAAAATATGTCTAAAACAGCATTTACACTCTTTGAAGTGCTTATCTCTTTGATTTTATTTGCTATTGTATTAACAACTCTTTCAAAAATTTTTATACAAAATGACGATATAGAAGTGTATTATGAGTTGCAAAATATAGAAAATACATATAGAGAAACTAAAACTATACAAAACAGTGAAAATATAAAGTTTAAATACAATTAACCTAGCTATAATTCCACTAATGAATACAATACAAACTGCTACTTTTATAGATTATATTTGGTTGATGCTACTAGCTTCTATATGGGGAAGTGCTTTTGTTGGGATAGAATATGCTCTTACTGGATTTGATCCATTTTTCGTAGCTTTTATACGAATATTTTTTGCTTCACTTTTTTTACTCTTTTTTGTGTACTTTAAACATTTGTCATTTCCAAGAGATATTAAAACTTGGATGATACTTATACTAATAGGTATTTTAAATAATGCAGTACCTTTTTATCTTATTTCATGGGGACAACAATTTATTAGTGCTGGGACGGCTGCTGTTATGTTGGCTATGGGTCCTTTTGTGGCTTTAATACTTTCTCATATCTTGACGCATGATGAAAAGATAACATTTTTTAAAGTGGTTGGGGTTATTTTAGGATTTATTGGTGTATTTATACTTTTAGGGGATGATTTTTTAAAAGGAAATGAGAATAGTTTATATGGGAAGATAGCTTTGTTATTTGCAGTGTTAGGATATATTAGTTCTGGATTTTTAATACGAAAAATAGCACATATTAATACTATAGTTTGTTCTACTTCTATGTTTCTTACTGCAACTATTATGATGGTACCTTTTTTATTTTTTGTAAGTTTTGAACATTTGGAAGTTTTTAGTTATCCTTTTTTAACTATAGTTTACTTAGCTATTGTTCCAACTGCTGCTGCTTCACTTATCCGAATTAAACTAGTGCAACAAGTTGGAGTACAGTTTATGTCTCAGGTTGCCTATCTTATTCCTTTATTTGCGATATTTTGGTCTTGGGTATTTTTTGATGTTGTACCACCTCTTGTGGTATATGTGGCATTGATTTTTATATTTACTGGATTGTTTATACGAAAATTGAACTTTTCAGTACCATTTAGATAAAATACAAATTCAACTTTAAAAAAAGGACACTAAAATATATGGATAATATTTATTCCCTCAATATCGAGCGAGCAGTACTAAGTTCAATACTGTTTGACCATGAGATTATTGAAGATATTTTAGGTGTTTTAAAACCTTCTGATTTTTATCTCCCTGCACATCAAAAAGTATTCGAGGTTATGGAAGCATTAAATCATGCGGATATGCCAATAGATGAAGACTTTATACGAAAAAGAGTAGATAGTAAAGAGGTGAGCGATAGTATTCTTATAGAGATACTTTCAGCAAATCCTATCTCAAATACTATGTCTTATGTAAGAGAGATAAAAGATGGTGCAGTTAAAAGAGAGTTAGCTACACTAGCAACAGAGATAAAAAAACTTACAGTTGAAGATAATGTCACAGCATTAGAAGCTGTTGATACGATACAAAATAAATTGTATGGTATCACTATGGATAGTGCAAGCAGTGAGCTTAAAGATATGCAGACAGTTATCGAAAATACTAGAGAGCATATCAAAAAAATGCAAGAGCGTGGTACTAGTTATCTTACAGGTCAAACTACAGGATTCGTAGCACTTGATAAGAAAACTACAGGGTTTAATGCTGGGGATTTAGTTATTATAGCTGCACGGCCTGCTATGGGGAAAACTTCTATCGTACTAAATACAGCATTACAAAATCTTGAGCGTGGTGATGGTGTTATATTTTTCTCGCTAGAGATGCCAGAAACACAACTAATGATAAGACTTATTAGTGCTAAAACAGGAATCCCTTTACAAAATGTAAGAAAAGGGGAATTAGACCCAGACCAAGCAAAAAAAGTAGAACAAGCCTTTCAAGACTTAAGCACAAAAAAACTTTTTGTAGATGATGGTGGTAGTGTAAACATCAATCAACTAAGAGCAAGAGCTAGGAAGATAGCTCAAAGCGAAGATAACAATGTGAAGCTTATCATTGTGGATTATTTACAGCTTATGAGTGGAACAGGTGGGCAAGATAGACGACTTACAGTTGATGAGATAAGTAGGGGACTAAAACTACTTGCAAGAGAGATGGAAATACCTATTATTGCACTTTCTCAGTTAAACAGGGGATTAGAAAGTCGTCCAGATAAAAGACCGATGTTAAGTGATATTAGAGAGTCTGGAGCTATTGAGCAGGATGCAGATATTATTATGTTTGTATATAGAGATGATATTTATAAAGAGAGAGATGAGCAACGAAAAGAGAAAGAATCTTTAGATAAAGGGGAAGTTCCTCCATACAAAAGTGCCTTTATAGATAAACCTATAGAGGAAGCTGAGATAATCATAGGAAAACAAAGAAATGGTTCAACAGGAACTGTTAAATTAGATTTCCATAAAGAACTTACGAAATTTATAGATAAAGAGGAGCCATTTGGTGCTGCTCCTGTTATCACAAGTTTTGAATCGGTTGTTGATTCTAATGTGGATACAAATATAGATATACCTGAGGGGATGGAACCTTTAGGTACAAATAATCAACAACAAAAACCCCCAGAACCACCATCAAATTTAGATGTTGATATACCAGATATTTTTTAAGGATGATTTTTGAGTAAATATATACTTTTTGATACAGAAACGACAGGTGCAGGAGAAGAAGATAGAATTATCCAAGTAGGTGGGATGATAATAGGAAGTAAAACAGACATTGAAGTATATGATGAATTGTGTAGTGCTCCTCTTGATATTAAGCTAGAAGCTATGGAAGTTCATAATATAACTCCTGATCTATTAGTAGGAAAACCACCATTTTTAGAAACAAAGTTTTATGGAAAACTACAAGAGTTAAATAATGCTTCTAACTATCTCATAGCGCATAATATCAATTTTGATTTAGGGATGCTTCAAAAAGAGGGTTTTGAAAATCACTTTACACTTATAGATACTTTACGATGTGCAAAACATCTTTATCCTGAATTACCATATCATAGACTTCAATATATTCGATATGCTTTAGAGTTATATAAAACAGAGCAAGAGGAAGCGGATAAACTCAATATTACTATAAAAGCTCACGATGCTATAGGGGATGTTTTAGTTATGAAATTATTCTTACGACAGCTAGTTATGAGATGTACTGAAACTTATCCTGACTTTGCACCTATGGATAAACTTTCTGAGTTGACACAAACACCGGTATTTATTAAAACTTTTAGATTTGGGAAATATAAAGGGAAAGATATCTTAGAAGTTGCATCTCAAGATATTGGATATTTACAGTGGATGAGATCAAATATGGCTGATTTAGATGAAGATATGAGATATACTTTAGATAAAGCTATAGGAGAACCTAACTAGAAAAATTCTAGTTAGTAAGTTTCTTTGCTAATTTTTTAATATCTAAGATAGTTAAAAGTTGGTTGTCTCCATTTTGTTCAACTGATACAATACTTTGAATCAAAGCACCACCTGTGATAAGATTATGTTCTAATGGTTTTAGTTTTTTAGTTTCTACATCTATGATATTTTCTAGTTTGCTTACTAGTAAACCTACAAAATGGTGTTCCTCACTATTTTCATAATCAACTATTATTATTTCATCATAGTTTGTATCTACAGGTTCTTTGATAAAAGAAGAAATATCTAGTACACTTACAGCCATTTTGTTATATATAATTGTACCTTTAAAGCAATTTGTATCATCAAAATTTATTGCAGTTTCTAAATTATCTATACTGATAGATTTTACAACATCTTTACAATATGCACCTAAATACTTACCTCCTATTCTAAAAGTTGCTATCTCTTGACAATCATCACATTCAGTTTTAATAACTTCATTACTCAATAATTTTGGTTTTGATGTTTCTATAGGAATATTTGCTTCACTAATATATGAGAAGAAAAATGAATATACATCATTTTTATAATCATCACCACTACTTTTAAATTCCCTATATCCATTTGAACATTTTACACCAATAGTATAAAACTTGTTGTTTAGAGTAATAATTTCACTATATGTTTCACCATTTTTAAGTTTGAAGAATTTATCATCAATATCTAAAATAGTTCCTACTTTATACTCATCTTTTGATGAAGATATGATAGTTTTATCTTTTGAAGTGAATACTCCAAATACACCATTTTTTACTTCATCTTTTACTGTTCTTGGCATAGATTCATCTATCATCGCTTTAAATTCAGCTTCAGAATCAAATACTATTCCTATACCACCTACAACTATATTTTCATTTTTTGATGACTTTATTGGTGCGTTGTAGATATATGTTGGTTTGTTGTCATAAAGTTCTGTTGTTTCAAAATCACTTACACAGTATTTTGATGAATCTTTCATATGTAATGTTTTATCTACCCACAAAGTATCTAGTTTTTTACCGATAAAGTGTTGTTGATTATCTTGTGATACAGCTACAATTACTCCATTTTTATCATATATAAATAGATTTGTATATACTGTATAAAGATTGTTTATATATGCTAGTGTTGAAGAGACTTTCTCTTTTTGTGTATTTGTTAAGTTCTCATTATCTAAAATGGTTCTAAACTCTTGATTTAACGCCCACCATCTACAATCATTTGCTCTTTCATATAAGTTTCTATCCATAATATCTATCATAAGTGAAGCTATTGAAACTGTATCATTAAGTATGATAGTTTTTGTAAGATTTATAATAGAAGATTTAAAAATATTTTTTGTTTCTTCCCCTGTTTTTGCTATCTCATTGAGAAGTAGTCTTGAAAATCCTTTATCTGACTCACTATCTTTACTTTGTGATATATTTCCATTCCATACTGCACGATTAAGGTTTGCTTGTATTTGATTTGCTTGGAGAGGAATTTGCTTTAATTCATCAGAAAAATTATCTCCATATTGTAAAATAGCTTGAAGAATATCTTCTGAAATATCTAAATTATTCTCTTCATCCTCTATAAAAGCATGTTCTAAAGGAACCATAATATGTCCATACCAATCAAGCCCTTTAAATCCTTGATAACCGTTTGTAGCAGCTGTTTTAGAAAGATAATATCTTCCTCCAAAAGATACTATTTTATGCATACCTTGTGTGGCAATTTCAAGTTTTGCATTAAGTGGTATTTGGTATTTGTCACTACTTGCTATTACGAAACCATTTTTATCTAAAAGTGTAAGACATTCTTGATTTCTTGTATCTACTAAATTTTTAAAAATACCTTGCATCTCATCTGTAAATCTAAAACACAGAGCTAATACACCAATAGGTTTAGAATCTTTTTCATTTGTTTGTGTCACTTTATATGAATAGACTAATGTTTTTTTATATTGAGGTATAAAATCATGATACTTGTATGTTTCTACGAAATCCTCTTGTGTATTTAAAGCTAGATTAATGATCTCATCATGTGACTGCTTTATTTGTGTATCATCATCTAAATTAACTAAAACATTCCCTTGCGTATCCATCAGTACAATATCAAAATAGACACTGTATTTTTTTACATATTCTTCAAATCTCTGTTTTAGATGAGTTTTATTTTCTGTATAATCTGCATCATACTTTGATTTTGTATGATTTAGAAAATCTCTAATATCATCATCAGTTGCCAAAAATCCTATATCCGCAGTTCTTTCAAAAAGATTTCTAATCACAATGTCAACTGCAATTTGTGCTTTTGCTTGCATTTGTCTTGATGTCTTTTTGATAGTTTCAATGCCTAAATGGTTCAATAATTGTTCAGTTAGGTTGGCAAAACTTTTTTTGGTAGAGTTCATATCAATATTATTTCCACCAAGTTGTCCCATTATTGTAAGGTTATCCCAACTTTTTTCCAATAATTGTAAGTTTTCTCTATAATCTTCTACAGATTCCATATGTTTAATATAAGGTGCAATATTATCAAATATTTTTAAACCCTTATATACCTTCAAGCTTTTATTTAATCCGCTATTACTCACTTGTTACCCTTTATAATATTTATTATTTTTAATAATGGATTATATAAATTTTATTTATTAAAGTAAACGAATTTGTTGTATATAAAGTAAACATTTACAAATATGTAAAAAATTATTATTTTATAAAAAGGAATAAATTAAATAAAATAAATGAAAAATTTAAAATTAAAAAAGATTTTTTTTGAAATATAGAAAGGATACTGATACTGATATAAAATATGAAAAACCAAAGTGGTGTTGCTATTGAACTTGGCTCTATAGGATAATGTAAAAGATATACTATAAAACTATCAAATAATCCACCAATATTTAAAATATGTAAGAGTGCAATAAGTGGATAATATATTGTAAATAAGAGAGTAAAAAGAGGAGAATAAAGTTGTTCTATAGCTGTTGTATCAAAAAAATAATGAACAATAGGATTCATAGAGAGATATATCCAAAAGTTAAATAGAATTAATTGGATATATTTATTTATATCTTTAAAATAATGTAAAAATAAAAAGATATAAAATACTCCAGCTACACTAAACCATAAAGACAATGAAAATAAAAGTTTAGGAAATAGTGCAATTATTGTTATAACAACTATAAATAAAGTTTCAAATGATAGAAGTTTGATATTATTCCGTAACAAAAATAACCCAAACAAAAACATCACAAATGCTCTTAAAAGTGATGGAACTAAATCAACAAATAGGAGATAACAAAATAAAATAGAACTAATAACTAACATAATATCAAAGCGTTTATTTCGATAAGGAAAAAAGTTCTGGTGAATTTTAGTATATAGTAAATGTAATACAAAATACAATACTAATGAGATAACACCAAGATGAAATCCCGAGATAGCTACAAGATGAGAGATACCAAAGTTTGAACACATCTGTCTAATATTATTATTTACATTTGTGGCTAAAAATAGGGCATTAAATAGTGAAGCTATACTTTTGTCTTGATGTTGCTCATTTATAAAGTTATAAATATTATTTTTGAGGGATTTATTATGTTCTAGTAGAGTAATGTTAAAACTCTTTGTATAAAAACCTTTCAAGTATTCATAAAATGATATATCTTTAGTAACAATAAAAATAGAAATATTTTGAAGAATATTGTAAGAGCTATTTTTACTTGAAGAGGTAAAAAAAGTAAAGTTATCTGTGCTGATTTTTAATACATTATAATTCTCTTTTTCATAAATATTAACTATTTGGGCTTTTGTTTTAAAAACTTCATTTGTTGTAAATTTTTGATATTCTAAGAAAGTAAAATAGATATTGATTAAAAAGAGAAAGAAAATAAAAAGAAAGAAATAGTTTCTTTCTTTTATGTTTTTAAAAAGAGGTAGATGCTCCAATAAAAACTATTAAGTAAGTGATGAAGTCTGATATAGATTCATTAAACCATCATAAAAGTCTTCACTTTTAAACTCATCTATTACACCTGAAGAAGTTGATAGATTTTGATGTATTTTCTTTAAAGTCGCTTTTCTTGATGGATATAATTCACTTAAGATGATTGAAGATATCTCTTTTCTCATTAAAATAGCTGGTGGAATAATTCCTAGTCTAAATAGTTCCATGATAGATTCATTATGATATTTTACATGGTGGTGACTACCATGTGGACAAGCATTTGTACTTACTAGCGTTGTACATTTATCACAATATACAAATTCACTCATAATCTCTATTTTTATGTTAAGAGTTTCAAGTGTATCTACAATAGACACAAACTCATTATGATCCCAGTATGCACCAAGTCCTGCATGGTTTTGACCTATGATGAGTTTTGTTGCACCATAGTTTTTAGATACGATTGAGTTTAGTGTAAGCTCATTGAGTCCACCAAAAATATAAGTGTTTTCTAAAGGAAGTAATATCACTCTATCTTTTGGTATAAAATTATCTAAAAAGTATTGAAGTGTTTCATAACGTACTTTATAGCTTAATTTTCCATCATCATGATATGGTTTTTGTAAGAAGATAATTAATAAATCACATTTTACCAATGCTGTTCTTATTAGTCTTTCATGTACTCTATGAAAAGGCTTTCCTGATAAAATGATAGAAGAGATATTTGTTGCTTCAAGATTTGTAATAGTTTTATTTATTTTCTTTATATTATTTTTTATATCATTAAATTCAATTGTGTATTCACCACAAACAGCGATATTCCCAAGTCTTTTATAAGTATCTTTTACACCAGGGTGTTCAGGGTTGTTTGTACCATATATTTTTTGGATTCTTTCATCTTTATCAATTTCAAATATTTCATCAATTATTAAAGTACCACAAGGTTTCTCATTGCATATAAGAGTTAAAACTTCACCTTTTTTTGATTGTTTTAAAACTTCATTATTTCTTTTTCCTGATGGTGAGAGTATAAAAGAAAAAGGGAAAATAGAACCATTATAAAGTCCTGTTGAATTTACCTCTTCTGACTCTTTTTTAGTCATCAGTTTTGTCACAGGTTTTAGTAAACCATCTCTTGCCATAGCAAGTGTTGCTACAGCTTCTTTATCTATATAAAGTAGTTTATTTGAAGTTTTCATTGTTTGTTACTTAAACGCAGGTTCTAAAAATGGAATAATTTGTTTTTTTCTACTTAAACAACCTTTTAACCAAAATTGATTATCTTGTATTTTTACATCCCAAGCTTTCTCTATAACTTCAGGTGATTTTGTAGCTACAAGTATTTGTGAACCCATAGCCATAATATCTGTTAAAAGTAATAAAACTGTATCGCAACCATCTTCTACTCTTAAAGCTTCAATATCAGCTATTAAGTCATCTTTGATAGTATCAAAAATTGATAAATCTACAACTTCAAGTTGCCCAACACCAACTTTATGTCCATACATATCAAAGTTTTTAAAATCTCTTTTTACAAGTTCTCGTGTTGGAACTCCCTCAACTTCTGATTTTACTTTAAACATCTCCATACCAATAGCCTTAAAATCTTCTATACCTGCAATTGAAGCTAACTCTTTACAAATTTTTGTATCTACTTTTGTACAAGTTGGAGATTTAAAAATAACTGTATCACTTAAAATAGCACACATCATAGCACCAGCAATATCTTTAGGAATTTCAATTTCATAGTAATCAAACATCTCTTTAATTACAGTATTTGAACATCCTACAGCTCTAATCCATACATCAAGAGGACCTGCTGTTACAAGTCCACCTAGTTTATGATGATCAGCAATACCTACAAGGTTTGCTTCTTTTAAATCATCAGGACCCTCAGTATAGTTATTATAATCAACCATAAAAAGGTCACAACCAGCAAATGATGTCTTAAGTTCAGGAGTTTCAAGATTAAACTTTTCTAAAATATAAGCTGTTTCAGGATTAATATCACCTTGTCTTACTGCTTTTGTTTCTTTTCCTAGTTTTTTTTGTAAATAAGCCATAGCAATTGCACCAATTATACTATCGCTATCTGGTATTTTATGTCCACATGTATATAACATTTATTATCCTATAGTTTAATTTTTGCTATTTTAATATAGTTGTAGTAAAAATATGGTTAATCTTCACTTTTTAAAGGAAAAGTGATACTGAATTTTGCACCAATATATGTAGTGTTTTCATGGATAAATTCTTCATTTGAAGCTATGATATCTCCATCAAAGCTATTCTTGATAATTTGGTAACTCATATAAAGACCGATACCTGTTCCCATACTTTTATGTTTTGTCGTAAAATACGCATCAAAAATATTAGGTAAGATATCTTTTGGGATACCTCCTCCATTGTCTTTAATACTCAATACTATTGTATTGTTTTCAATATGTAAATCAATAAAAATAAGTTTCTTTTTTAGTTCTTGAGCATTTAAGATATCTTTTGAATTATTAAGAATATTGATAATTACTTGTAACAGTTCATTTTCATTTCCTATAGCTTCTAAATCTTCAGTATTTATAATAATTTCAATACTATGACCTGTAAAATTTTTACCAAACATTTGTATAACTTTATCAATAATAGTTTTGATATTGAATGGTTTATTAGTCTTTACTGGACTTAAAAAGTTTTTAAAATCATCAATAGTATTTGATAAATATTTTGTTGAATTTAGTAAAACATCTAGATTTTTCACCTCTTCATCTTTATCAAAAATATCGTATTCTAATTTCATTTTCATTCCACTAGCAACTGTACTAATTATACTTAAAGGTTGTCTCCACTGATGGGAAATATTTGCTATCATTTCACCCATTGAAGCCATTTTTGACTGGTTGTAAAGTAGTCTGTCTTTTTGAGTATTTTCTTCTATGGCTTGTTGGATTTTTAATTCCAAGTTTTTATTAAGTTCTATAAGGTCATTAGTTTTTTTATCAACTTTTTTTTGTAAATCTTTATTAGCTTTTCTAAGAATTATTTGTCTATAAATAATAAGAATAATAATAAGTGCAATTACAGATAAAATTTGCCATAAAAATGTATAATCAAACTTCTGCTCATATTTTACTGCCAACCAGTTATTTAATATACTTTGACTTTGGGTTTTATCAATACTTTGAATAACTTTTTCCATAATATCCAGTAAGATAGTGTCATCATTCCTTACACCAATTCCTAGTTCCCATTTTTCATCAAATTTTCCTGCAATTTTTAATTCACCTGTAAATTTTGTTTGAAACATATATCCCACACTTGCTAGTGTACCTATATATCCAAAAAGTTCATTATTTTTAACTTGTTGTAAACCTTCTTCAAGAGTATCAACTTCTATAATATTTAAAAATGGATATTTTTCTTTAAAAATCTCAACAAAAGCATAGCCTCTTGGAATCCCTATTTTTTTATCTTTTAAAGTTTTTATATCATTAATAAAAGTTACATTATTTTTTGTAGCAATTACAAGGGGTACACTTAAGTAAGGTGTTGTAAAGTTCATATACTCTTTTCGTTGGGGTGTTTCCATTGCCAAAGATAGAATGTCACATTTTCTTTGTTTTGCATATTCTAAAGATTGTTCCCAAGTTTCAGTTGGTATTAGACTAATCTTTTTTCCAAGATTTTTCTCAAAAAGTGTAAAGTAATCTTTACTAATACCAATATGTTTTCCTTTTTCTATTTTTTCAAAAGGCATCCAGTTAGGATCAATACACATTGTTATATTTTTATTTTTTAAATATAGTTGTTCTCGTTTAGAAAGTTCTATTTTAGGTTTATTATAATCTATTTTTTCAATTATTGTCCACTTTCTTGAGAGTTTATTTAGTTCTTCTTGAGTGACTGTTCTTTGTGCTTTTTGTATTAAGTTATGTAATATTGGTTTATTTTTATTAACACCAATTCGTAGATTAAAATTTAATCTGTTATCAATATTAATTTTGACATTTTTAATACTTAAATTATGTTTTTGAAATAGATGACTTACTACTAAAAAATCTTCAATAAGTGCATCTGATTTTCCTTCAATCACAGAGTAAATACACTCTAAGGTACTATTATAAGAGTGTAGTTTGATATTTGGATAATTTTCTTTTAAAAACTTTTCAATATAGAAACCTTTTGTAGTTGCTATTGATTTCCCATTGAGCTCTTCTAATGAATGAATATTGTCTAAGTTTGTAAATAGTGATTGTTTTAAATTTTTATAAGGGTCTGTAAAGTTTAAAAAATTTCTTCTTTCTTCTGAATCTACAACATTAAGAATTATATCAATTTTACCATCTTTTGCAATTTTTATAAATTCTGACCAAGTTGGTCCTGTAATATATTTAATATTTAAATTGAGTTTTTTTGCTAGTAGATTTATATAATCTATTGAAAATCCCTTAGGTGTATTATTTTCATAATAATTAAAAGGTGCCCAATCTATTTCATTGTGTACTGTAATAATAGGATTTGTTTTGAGATAGTTTTTTTCTTCATTAGTTAAAATTATTTTCTTTTTAGAAGGATCATATATAAAATCACTAATTGGTATATTATTTTCTATAAGACCCATAAGATTATAAATATCAATAATTCTTTGAATTTTTGATTCTTCTATTTTCCCAATTGCAGGAGTTTCGTAATAAGCAAGTTTTTTTAACTCATTGGCTTCGTAAAGTAAAGCTTTTTTTGTTTTATGTTGAGTATTATACTTTTTTAATATAACATCAATCGTTTCATCAATATTTTTAAAAGCATATTCCCATCCCCTTAAAGAAGCTTTTTGGAAATCTTTTACTAGTTGTGGATTTTTAGTGATGAGTTTTGTTGAAGTAAAAAGAATATTATCATAAAAACTAAAGCCATAATCTTTTGGATCCCAAATATTATAAGGGATATTTTTTTCGTTTAATTTAAAAATTTCATTTGATAAGTATATAGATTGTAGATCAGTTCGTCCCTCTAATAAAGCATCAATGCCATATTCGAATTTTTCTATTTTCATATCATCTAATGAAATTTTTTGTGAGTAAATCATACTTTTGATATTGGCTGTTTTAGTATGACTATTTGTCATAGATATTTTTTTGCCTTTAAAGTCTTTGATTGATTTAATTTTAGATGATTCTAAACTTACTAAGACATGAGGAGATGATTGATATATTGCATTCAAAAGCTTTATATCATCACCTTTTATTTTATCTAAAATTATTCCAGAATAACCTATCCCAAAGTCTACTTTTCCAGATGCAACATCTTGGGATATATTTGAGCCTATTTTGTATTCTTTAAATTCTACATCAAGTCCAGCATTATTATAAAAACCTTTCTCTTTTGCCATATAAAAACCAGCAAATTCAAATTGATGTTTCCATAAAAGCTGTAGTGAGATTTTTTGATTTGATTCTGCAAAAAGTGATGTGATACAAAGAATAGCTAATAAAAGTAATTTATAATGTTTCATATTATATTTTAACTTTTTTAACTTGAAAAGTTTCTTTTAAACTTGGTGTTTTTAGAGACTACTATCTCTTTTTGTTTCTCTTTTCTACGGGTATCTTTTTCAACAAAGATTTTTTTTCTAGTAATAGGGTCTATTTCAGTATAATACATCACAGCAGAATAAGTTCCAGGAGTAGGGGTGAACACTTGTGCTTGTTCGGGATTCATCTTCAACTCTTGTGTTGTAAAGCGTTTAAGTTCATGCATATCTTTCTCTTCACAGCCAGGATGTGCTGCTATTAAATAGTATGTTAAAAACTGTTTTTTCCCAGCTTCACGATTAAGTTTATCATAGAGTTTTTTAAAGTCTATAAGTGTTTGTTTCCCAGGTTTTCCCATAAGGTCAAGTACATGTTGTTCTGTATGTTCTGGGGCTACTTTCATTTGTCCTGAGATATGATGATTGACAAGTGATTTTAAATAGTCATATCCAAACGCTTTGTCCTCAGTGATAAGGTCATATCGAATACCAGAAGAAACAAAAGCTTTTTTTACACCATCCATTTGTCGTATCTTTTTATTCATATTGATAACTCGTGAATGATTTGGTTTCATAGAACTACAAAGATGTTTAGAGTCCACACAGCGTTGATGATCACAAGTTCCAAGTTTGAGTTTCTTATCACACTCATATCCATACATATTTGCAGTTGGCCCCCCTAAGTCTGAGATGATACCTTTGAAATCTTTGTATTCTTTGAACTCTTTAACTTCATTGACTATAGAGTCTTCACTTCGTGTTCGTATGGTTCTACCTTGATGTACACCAATAGCACAAAAGTTACATTCACCCCAACATCCATGATGTGTTTGGATAGAGAACTTTATAGTCTCAAGACATTTTACTTTCCCCTCAGGTCTATGATATGGGTGTAATTCTCTTGTAAAAGGAAGTGCTGATACTTCATCCATCTCTTGCTCATTGAGATAGTCACAAGGAGGATTTTGTATAGCGTATCTTGTATCTACTTTTTGACAAAGTCCCTTGGCACTTATTGGGTCGTTGTTATCATAAAAAAGGTCAAAGAGGTCTATATATTTTTCTTTGTTTTGTAAACACTCATCAAAAGAGGGGAGTTGATGATAAGACTCAATAGGTTCTTTTGAGATATAACAAATACCTCGTATATCTTTATAATCTTCACCTTTATCGATTGCAAATGTAAGTTCTCGTAAAGCGACTTCCCCCATACCATAGATGATAATATCTGCTTTACTATCAAATAAAATTGGTTTTTTGAGTTTATTTTGCCAGTAGTCATAGTGTGTTACTCTTCGTAAACTAGCTTCTATACCACCAAGCACTATAGGGACAGTGTTTTTAAAATATCGTCGTATAAGGTTTGTATAGACTAAAACTGCTCTATCTGGTCTTTTAGTATTTTTTCCACCTGGGGTATAATCATCTGTATTTCTAAACTTTTTAGTTGCCGTATAGTTAGCAACCATAGAATCAATACTTCCACCACTAACACCCCAATAAAGCCGTGGTTCTCCAAGTCGTTTTATATCCTCTTCATTGTTAATATCAGGTTGCCCTATGATACCAACTTTATATCCAAGTTTTTCTAACATCCTACCAACAACAGCAACACCAATAAATGGGCTGTCTATGTAGGCGTCGCCGCTTACAAGTATCACATCACAGGCAGACCAACCAAGCTGGTTCATCTCTTCTTTTGTTGTAGGTAAAAACATAGTTCTCTTTTTGTTGATTTTTTGGATTATAGCTAAAGAGAGGGTATAGGTAGCTTAATGTTTTGAAGTAGGTATGTTTATATATCAATAGAAGATATAAGTAAAAACTGATTATAAAGTGATAGAGTTTTTAGGCTCTGCAAGAAAAAAACCTTGTGAACGATCAATATTTAACTCTTTTACTTTTGTATAAATATCTTCATTATGAACATACTCTGCTATAACTAAAATATTAAGTTTTTTAGCAAAACTAACAATTGTTTCAACAACAATTTGAGCATTTCTATCAATATCCAGATTTTTAATTAATGAACCATCTATTTTAATATAGTCAATATTGAGTTGAAGCAGATATTCAAAGTTTGAGTACCCTGAACCAAAATCATCAATTGCAATTCTACACCCTAGGGATTTCATCTCATTAATAAAAAAAGAAACCTCTTCATAGTTTTCAATACCTTCTGTTTCTAAAAGTTCAAATATAATTTTTTTAGTAACATTGTATTTTTTTATACTATGTAAAATATATTCAGTAATCTCAATATCGAGTATATCTTCAACCGATAAGTTAATAGAAAAATCACAATCTAAATGTTCAAAGTATTGGCAACTTTTTTGAATCATTATCTTTGTTAACTTAGAGTAAAGTTTACTTTTTTTTGCAATAGTTAAAAAGTGATAAGGAGTTATAATGTTATTATCGTCATCAATTAAACGAATCAAACATTCAGCACTTACTAATTTATTTGTTTTATTATCAAATATAGGTTGAAAAAAAGCACTTATTTTATCATTTTCGATAGCTAAGTTGATTTTTTTTGTCCACTCCATATTGTTTTTATATTGTTGTTCAACATTTAAAGTTTCATCATATAGTAAAAAATCTTTTCCCTCTTTCTTAGCTGATTTTAAAGCAATATCTGCTTTTTCTAAAGCTTCTTGAAGTTGATAAGCACCTCCAATGGTTACCCTTAAACTTAATTCATTATTCTCATGGTAAAAAATCATTTTTTCAACTTTTTTAAGAAGTGTTGTTGCAAATTGAACAAATTCATTTTTAGAAGGTTTTTTTGTAAAAAATAAAGCGAATTCATCACCAGAAATATGAATAAGAGTAATATTAGACTCTTTTGTAATCATCTCTGATAACTTGTTTGAAAAAGATATAAGAACACGATCTCCTACTGCTTGTCCAAAAAAGTCATTTATCTCTTTAAAATCATCAATATTAACTACCAATAAAGCACCATCATGATAATTATTAATATCATGAAGAAGACTTCGTCTATTAGGTAAACCTGTTAAAGTATTTGTATAGAGTTGTTTTCGTAACTCTTGTGTTTTTTCATCTACTTTCTCTTCAAGGTATTTATTAATATCTTTTTGTTGCTTGGAATATTGCATTATACTATGTTGCATGTTATTGAGTGCATTTGAGATAAACCCTATCTCATTGTTTTGATGATCAAATGGGATATTGATATTTTTATCTGGAGAGTAACTTTTTAACAGACTAGCTATTTGTCGTAAAGGAGAGAGAAGTTTTTTTACATATAAACTAAAAACTAAGAAAAATATTCCAAAGAAAAATAGTAGTTTAATCAGCAGTGTTGTATATTTATCTATAAGTTCTTTATAGTTTTTATTGGAATAAGTGAGAATTAAAGTCCCTATCTTTTTTTTAGAGTTTGGCTGAAAAATGGTATGCTTAACAATAAAAGAATCATCAATATTTACTTCAAATTCTTTTGACTTTTGTTCATTTATAATATTATTGTCTTGAATAACTTTAACAGCTAAAATATTTGGATTTTCTATAAGCTGTTTAGTCAATTGATCAATTCTATCGTTTAGGTTTAAATAAATATTTACCGCAATAAGAGGCTCAATAGTGTTTAACACTAATTGTGCTTTCTCCGTCTCAACATTATAGAATGCTTTTTTATTTATTTTCTCAAAAACATAAAAAATAAGTAAGATTGAGACTAAAGTTACTGCTGCAATTAAAAAAACTATTTTACTAGAAAGTGATTTTATTTTCTTATTCATTCGTAAACTTTACTTTAAACTATTGTTTGCGACTATATAATAAATTAGCATACAAAATTCTTTCATCTAACTTATTATATAGCATATTTTCTTGATTTGCATAATCTTTCTCAACAAATCGAACCATTTGGAGTAGGGCATCTACAAAATCTATTTTTTTTGTATATAAATTTTCTTTTTCAAGATATAAAACAGTTGATTTTTCAATAACCAATGAGAACATCAAGCCTCTTTTGAGATTATTTATATCATATGAAAAGGAGATAATCCCTTTTTCTCTAGCTATTGCAGCAACCTTTTCAATATGTTCTGTTAAATTAAGTACATAAATTGCTGAAGCTTCTGTTTGTGCTGAAAAGTTTGTAAAATCAACTAAGTTTATTTTATAGTCATATGTATCTAATTGCCCTTTAAAGTTTTTATTTATGAACTTTTCAATAGAGAGAACAGTATGATAGTCTGTTTTGTCATAAACGATAGTATAAACTATTTTACCATCAATGAGTTTATCTTCTATTTTTTTATCTAAAAGGATAATCTTAGGGAAAATTGAAGCTTGTGCTTTAAGTACTAAATCATCGTAGTTATATCCAAAAGCTATGTTAAGAAGAGTTAAATAAAGAAAAACTATTTTTTTCATCTAAAACTCCTTTCTTAAAGCTATAAAAAAGGTTCTACCATCTTGACGGTAGTCTTCTGAATAATAATATGGATAACGTGCAGATGGATATTTTACAGTTGCATCAAAAATATTTTTTACACCTACAGTTACATCATAGTTATATTGAGAGTTTTTATAGTTTAGTGTGAGATCTAAAGTAGTATAAGCAGGTAATTTATCGCGTGTATCTTCAGCTACTCTATCTTTTGAACTAACATATTGGACAATACCACTAAGTGATAAGGCATTATTTAGATTGTAAATATAATAACCTTTAGCCAGATGATGTGCAACATTTGTTAAATGTGTGTCAGTTCCTGTAGTTTTTGTTTTAGAAGAACCAGTTACATATGAATAGTTTAAATATAACTTATCAATCGAAGAGATGTGTCCAGAGTACTCAAGTTCTAAACCATATAAATCAGTATCTAAGACATTTCTATACACAGGATCTGCAGCTGAATTATATATTTGATCTTTATTTATTAGATAAAAAAGATTTGATTGTAAATATATATCAGTTGAAAATTTTTTAATATATGCTAATTCAAAAGCATCTACTTTTTCTGGTTCTAAATCGCTGCTACCTTGTCTAGCATTATTATTCATTGTAAACATCTCTTGCCATGAAGGATTTCTATGTGCACGAGAGTAGCTTGCTTTAAATATATTATTTAAGTCTTTTTGATATACCATTGATACTCGAGGTTCAAGTCCAGCATCTTTATAAGATGTTTTTTCATAGTTAAATCCATACATAAAGTTAAGGTTTTCAGTATATTTAAATTGATCTTGTAAAGAGAATATCTGAGTGTTTCGTTTCGCATTCTTATCAAAAAATGGAAAGGTATCTGTATAATCTACAAGTGTAGCATCACCTGTAGTCCAGTTTGATAACTTTGAAACCATATCTATTGTTTCTTCTTTGAGTAGTCGATAACCAGCAGTGATAATATGTTGTTCAAATCCACTATATGTTAGATAAGAAGATTGGTATAGTGTTCTTTGTTTAGCAAGATGCTCACCAAATATACCATCTGAAAAAGTAACATTAGTAACTGAACCATCAATACTATGTTGATAATAATCCATAAATTCTACACCATCTGGTCCTATTTTAACCTTAGAATCAAATGCATCATATTTAACTCCAGCTTTTATCTCAACATTGAAATCATTAATATTTTTATCATAGCCAAGCTCAAGATAATAGTTTGGTATTTTTACCCTATCTTCATCTCGGGGCAATGAGTAGTTGATACCATAAGCACTCCCTTGTGTATGGTCAAGGTAACGCCCTTTAATGGAAAAATCTTTATATTTAAGATTAAGACCTAAAGAATAATCTTTTAACCAAACTGGTGCATCGCCATTTTGGGAGAGACCTGTATTATCATACAATCCTGCGATACTCATAGACCCAGTTGAATATCCATCCGGACCTGCCGGGAGTTTTTTGTTATCTTCTTGATAATAAAAGTCTATTGTAGCATCAAGGTTTTCTGTTTTGAATTTTTTGAGAAAACCACCCATTCTATAATCATCTGACCCATATTTAAAAACAAATTTATCTTGTGACTCGAAACCTTTGAAATCCTCAGCATAAGTTACAATTTTTATTGAACCAGCATAGGCATTTACACCGTTAGTTTTACTTCCCGGGCCCCTAACTATTTCAATTCTTTTTATCATCTCTATTGGCATTGCAAGGTATTCAGAATATGCATCAAAAAAGAGGTTATTAACTAACACATCATCAATAAAAAGTTTTGTTTGGCCATATCCAAGAGAGTTTGAACCTC
Source organism: Arcobacteraceae bacterium (assembly GCA_963667095.1). Taxonomy (GTDB): domain Bacteria; phylum Campylobacterota; class Campylobacteria; order Campylobacterales; family Arcobacteraceae; genus JAIOSF01. The sequence goes on from OY762960.1 coordinate 2,088,078, forward strand.
TAAAAATTGGAGTTTTAGTATTTACATTATCAGTAGCCATATCTACACCGGGAGCAAGTTCAAGAGCTTCTTGTAAGTTAGAAACACCTAAAGTCTCTAGCTCTTTACCTTTAAATACAGTTATAATATATGGCTGATAATGTTCATTTTGTTTTGTAATTGTAGCAACAGTATTAAATCTATTCATATCACTAGAGATAGAACTTAAAATATCACTACTTTGAGCATTTAAATTTGTAAAACTGATGAGTGAAAGCGAACTAGTAATTAATATATTTCTAACTAAATTACTCTGCACAACATCTCCTTACAATTATTATTTTAGATATTTAAGAAATATTTTATCACACACAAACTGTTTTATTACTTGAATTATTATTATTTTATGTAAATTAGTCCATTTTTTAGTTTAATATAATGTTAAACGTGTAGTTTCGTAATTATTTTTAGTTATATAATAACTTGCTCTGGTTTAATCTTTGAATCAAGATGTAAAAGAGACACTTTTTTATATTTATTCCAATACTTTTCAAGTTGTGGGTTTAGTTTTTCTAACTCTTTGACATATAACATACTAGGATGTTTTAACTTGTTAAAGTCATATTCTACACCGCTAATAGGTTTGTAGGGTATCTTGAACATATTAACAAGTTTTATGAACTTTTCTTCCATCATCCCATAACAATATTCAATACCATGCTCTTTCATTTTTTCATAAACAAGACTTTTAGCGAAAGAGATCAGAAAAATTTTTGTTTCTCTCATATTTCGATGTTTGGGATCGATAAAGATTCTAGACATTTCGGCAAGTTTATCTCTATCAAATTGGTATTGGGGTTGATTAAGATCCAAAAATCTCTCAGTTGGATATCCTATGGGTGAGTGATGGATTAGGCGTACTGTAGCACATACTTCTCCTTCATAATTCAAAATTGTAAATTGATCACAGAAATCATCATAAGCATCCGTTTCTTTTCCATTTGTGTTTTCTTCTATTAATTTTAACTCTTCATGCATTACCTTATATCTAAAACGGTGAACCTTGTCTAAAATCTCTTCATTTGTGACATTAAGAAAACGGTATTTCATAGTAACTCACTTTCATCATAAAGACCCCTTTGAAATTGTCTAATGATTAATAAAAATAATATTTATTATAACTATTCCTGAGAAATTATAGCATAAAATAAAAATAAAAAGTATTATTTTTTAAGAAAATATTGCAATATTTTTTTATATTAAATATTCTATTACTTGAGTTTTAAACTCTAGACTGCTGTTTCTAAAGCTATATCTAGTGCATTTATCATGCGAATACCTGAACCATCGTTTTTTACATAGATACCATTAGCTCTTTGTACAGCATCTACTTTATCTATTTTATTTTGATATTCAAAGCCACTTTCTACACTCTCAAGATATATAGCACCAATATTTAGATCCACAAGAGATACAAGATTGTTGTCCCCATTTTCATTGATTTGCCAAACTTTTAGTTTATCAAATATAGCATCATTTTCATCTATCCAATTATTGTTGTCGTGATCATATTGTGCTAACTCTTGAAATCCATCATCTGTTTTAGGACCAAAAAGTTCATGACCATTGTCTATCTCTCCGTTATCATTTCTATCATACGCTAGAAAGCCTGAGCCTTTTTTCAAAAGTGGGATAAGTTCATTTTCTCCATCATTGTTCAAATCAAATTCAAATCGTAGAGTTGAGAGATTGTCAAAAGGGTTGCTATCTTCACTATAGTTAATAACTAATGGATCTTTTAAGTTAGGATTTCCAAATTGTAATTCCATATTATGTGCCTCATAAAGCTCTTTTGAAAAAGCAACTTCTAGATTCATAATATAGTTTTTGTCTGGTGTTTGTATCTCTAAAGAGGTAGAAAAATCTACAGTTTGTTTTTTATAGTACTCCTCTTTTGTTTCAATTGTTATAGAGGTGTTTTCGTGCTCTTGTTCATTGTTTATCTCTTTTTGTGGATACTTGAAAATATCTTTATCACTATTAAAAAACCTATGAAGTATATTTTCTATAACTTGTTTATTTATTTGCTCTTTTGAACACATTTGATTTTCGTAATTGTTGATTGTTTTTTGAAATTTTGATTTATGGGATCTAAAATCAGTGCTTAGAAGTTGTTCTGTAGCTACTTTAGCTTTATACCCATTTTTTTTAACTATTGAGAGAAAGTCATATTTTATCTCAACTACTTCACTAGAAGAGGAGTGTATCTCTTGAGATTCAACTTTTGATTGCATAAGAACATTAGAGTTTTCAATTATCATAGGTTTATCCTTTTCCGAATATACTATTAAAAGGCTATAACAATATTACTTAAGAAAGAATTTGATATTTGATGTAATGTTTTAGAAAACCTCCGAAGGAGATTTAATTATTTAGAAGCTTTTTTTGCTTTTTTGTCTGCTCTTTTCTCTTTTATTGATTTTGCAGGTGCTGTTTTTACTGATTTTTGTACATCTTTTCCTTTTGCCATCGTATCTCCTTTCTTTGTATTATTGCTACAGTATAGCCTAATAATTACAATATGAGGGAATAAACTTAAAAAACTTAAAGCTTCAGGAAAGAAAAACTGGGCTTTTTGTATATCATTTTGTTTTGGGTCTATAAGATAATTTTTTGAGGTTGTTTTGTACTCTTAACCATAAGTTGGAAACAATATAGAAGTGAACTTAATTGTACCTGTCCCCTTTATCCTAGAATCTTTTATGAATAAAAAAAATCAGTTACATAATATTTCATAGAATTTCCTTTGAATCATAATGTTTGTCGTGACCAATAATTTTCCCGCTAGGGTAAATTATTGGTCTTCTCGTTTTTGTTATACATCTTTGTCCTGAGGTCCTACCCAAAAGAATGGATTGTATGCAATTTCCCAAAGATGTCCATCTAAGTCTTTAAAATATCCATGAAAACCACCCCATGAAGTTTTTTGTGGAGATTTTACTGAAGTTGCACCAGCATTTAGTGCTTGTGAATAAACTTCTTCAACTTCTTTTTCTGATTTTACATTATGTGAAAGAGTGAAGTTGTTAAAACCTTCACCTTGAGATGAAACAGAAGCATCTTTTGCCAAATCATCTTTATTATATAGTCCAAGCCAAGAACCATTAAGTGTAAAAAAAGCAACCTCTGGCGGTGAGTCTAATTGTGGAAAACCCAAACCATCTTTATAAAATTTTACGGCTTTATTAATATTTTGTACTCCTAGAGTAATCATGCTAATTCTTGGATTCAACGGTACTCCTTTAAAAATATAACGATTAGTTATGCATATGAAATTCTTACAAACGCTACTAGACTAAGGCTCCAAAACATAAAAATCCGGGGACAGGATACCAATTAATCCAATTCTTCCTCTTTTTTAGGTCGACCGGCTTTTTTATTTTTATAATCTATCCCTGTTACTACTTTTATTTTATCATAAAAACTATCATCTCCACAAGGTTTTCCTGTTCTTGTTTTTTCTTTTAGTAGTTTTGTTTGTGTATTTTCTTCTAAAAACTCTTTATAGTTTGTTATATTATCTATTGGTTCATAGTTTGATAAAAGTTTATCTTCTTTTATTTCATTCAATCTATATTTAGCACTAGAATATTTATATTCCCAAGGGTATTTAACCATATATGCTTTTACTGGATTTTGTTCTACATATCTTAGGGCATATAAAAAATGTGTTTCATCTAAAGGGGTAGAGTAAAATCTTTCTTGAAAAAGATGACCTTTTACTTTTTGTTCAAAGTTTATTTTTCTTGTATAAAGTCTATGTGTTTCACCTATTGCTTTGGATAGTGATTCTATATTTTTTGGTATGGCTATTATATGTACATGATTTGTCATAAGGCAATATGATATTATTTGTAATCCATGAAGTTTGGATTGTGTATATAGTAGCTCTTTATAGTATTGATAATCTTCATCTTTAAAAAAGATATTCATTGACCTAACACCTCTTTGTGTTATATGATGTGGTGTATTTGGAATTACTATTCTTCTTATTCTTGCCATTTTTAATCTCCTGTATTTAGATATTAAAAATGATACAATAATAAAATTTACTTAATTGAAAATATTACATTTTGCAATTAATTGGTATCCTGTCCCCGGATTATCCTCATTCCTTACAGGTACAACTAAACAATCGTCATCATCTAATAATGGTTCTTCTTTCATTCTAGGATAAACTATCGGACTAAATATATCTTCCGTAGTATACTCTCTGTTAGATATTACACCTCTTGGCATTTTTGTTCCTTTTACTGATGTGTTTTCGTAAATATTTTATTTAATATGAATTTTGTGCTTCTTTTACCATTTGATATAGATTATCTATGCTTTTAACATTTTTGTATTTTTCACTATTAAGCAACTCACTAATTACCGCACTTAGTAAAGAATTAAATATAATGTAGTCATTATTAACTTTTGTATCTCCACCATGAACCAAAGCAGATCTCAATCTATAAAACTCTTTAACTGCTTTAATAGTATTTAGTCTTGATTCTTTATCTGTAGCCACAATAAAGGCAAAAGTATCAGCTAACCTATCTCCTATGCTTTTTTGAAATAATGAACCTTCATCAAAAGAGAATAAAATTTCAAAAGCCATACTTGTATATATAATTGAATTTTTTATATTTTTACTTAGTGCAGATTCTCCAATGGCAATTGCTGCATTAAGTAGCCTTATTTCCATTTTGGAAATTTTCTTATTGAAATGTTTTTTTTCGTATAAGTCCCAAATTTTTATAAAATTTTCATGTTTACAAAAGAAATCATTATCTACTGGTATTTTTTCAAGATGAATATTATTCATTGTACTAGAAGGAAACTCATCTTCAAGATTTTGAGTAATTTGATAAGAGCTAGTTTCTACATACATTTGCTCATGAGATAAATTGGGATATGATGGTAAACCTGTTTTAATGAGTATTTTTTTATCATTTTTTCCAGATAAAAATACGATTAATCTGATAAAATCTAAAAATTTATTTTTTGCTTCTTCTATCGCAATTAAATCATCGTAAATATCATCTATCTTAACTGCTATATAATAGCCATCAATATCATTTGATAATAATGAATTAAGACTACTTTGTTTACCTATTTCAAATATTGAAATATTTACTTTATTCACACTATCTAGTCTAATACCAGAGATTGGAGCAATAATATATTTGCTATATGGTTCTTGTTCTTCAAATATTTTAAAAAATTCTTTAGAAATTTTTTCGCTAAATAAATTTTGAGCTTTTTTTTGTTTTACTATTTCATCTTCAATGAATTTATATATTTTTTGTTTTGTAAATCGAGTATAAATATTTTTATTTAAACTGTAAATTTGTTCTAAAATTTGATTAAACTGTTCAATATTCTTCTGAGAGATATACAACACTTCATCTTTGCTAAACCACGATTTTGCATGAGCAATACCAGCTTCTGAAGTTATTCCTACTTCTATTAGTGATAAACTTTTATTCAATAATTCATGTAATTTCAAATTGTTCCTTTTGTATGCTTAACGTTTAAAATGAGCTAATGAATTGCCGCAGGGTAATTTATTAGCTCCACTGATTTGTTATCTTACATCTCTGCTTCTCAAATTTAAATAAGATTTTCAGCATCTTTTTTCCATTGTTCAAAATTAGTTCTTTTAGGAGTTATATTTCTTATATGACTATCTAAATTTATATTTAATATCATTTTAGAGTTTTTTTGTAGTTTTTCAAGCTTAGTGTCCATTGCTACCTCAAGTAAGTCTAATAAGATTATCCAAAGTTTTATTACATTTTCTCTATTTGGTAGTGTACCTTTGTGTAGCAAATTATTTCTGTCACTTCTATTTTTTAATAAAACTTGAAATATATTTTCACTAATTATTTTTGTTTCATGCAAAATATCATGTTTCGTTTTTATATTAATATTCTTTGGCAATGCTCTTTTTAAAATCTTTAATATAGAATTATCAATTTTATTTTGATATAAAAAGTCTGTTAATTGCTCTATTACTATCCATAAATTGCTCAAAGACTCAGCTATTTTCCCTTGTTTTAGATAATGATATCCAAGTGCTAAGAAGATAGGTGAAAAATTAATTTTATTGATTATATTGATACCAAAATTGTAAGCTTCTGTAAATTCTTCTACTTGTATATGATTTGGATGATGTGCTTTTATCCTCTCTGTTATACTTGCAGATTTATTTCTAAAATCATTATTTGGTGATGGTATATAAGAAAAATTCGAACCACCATTCTCTATAATACAACCTTGATGTAGCTTAGTTAAATCAATAGGTTTAACTAAAATTCCACCTAAAAATAAAGCCCCTATTATTTCATTGAATTTATTTACAGCTTTTTCAGGTGTGTTATAGTTTTCATCTACTGGCAACATAACAGAACCATCAAAAGTGACTAAAATATCTAATTGAGAATTTTCGTTGTAATCTTTTAGTTTTGCAACAAACTTTGATAGTATTCTTGTATCGTATAAATTTGTATCTATTTCATCTAAGCTAACTATAAAATCATCTTTGGTTTTAGAGATAAGTACAAGTGGTTCAAAAAGAAATGTTATCCAAGCAGGGTCATAGCTAGGTATTTCAGATATAGGTTCTTCATAATCTAATGGCTTATGTTTTTCATGAATCCAATCTCCATTATGCCAAATATGATTATCACTAGGTTTTTCTTTGACATTATCTGTCAAGGTTTTTAGGATATTTCTTCTTGTCTTCATCAATTTTTCTACATTATCATGTTCGTAAAAGGCATATACTTGACCTGTTACAGTATCCTGATAATGTTTCATTTATATCACTTCCTTTTTTGATTCTCTATATTGATCTGTATTTAAGATAACGTTTAAGTTGAGAAATATTTGAGCCGCAGGGTCAAATATTTCTCTCCAAGGTTTTGTTAGCTTCTTTTAGATTTGATGCAAATAGAGCAGCACTCACAGCTCCTGGATGAAACCCAACTTCATCACATGAATATACTTCAAGGGAAATGTCCCGTTTAGTATTTTTTACACCTTCTTCCGTTAGAGGAATGCCCATTTTCTTACCCGTTACTACAAGTAAGATTCCTCTTGCTTTTCTGCCTGTTAATAATTCATATAGTTCAATTTTTTTCTCGAACCAAGAAGCATAAACAGGAGCATCCATGTAAGATTTTCGGAAATAATGAACATCTATTATTATGTCTGATTCAAGTTCATCATCTTGTCTTATAGCATCCAGTAGTAAACGATCTGAACCACGTACAAATTCTACTTGATGTTCAAAATATAAATTATGAGATTTTTCATAGTGAGTAATCGCAACATGTGTTAAGGTAAAATGAAGAATCTCATGACGATCAGGAGTTAGCTTTTTGATATTTTCATCAACTGGCTGTCTTTCTGCTGGTTTTGGTACTGGTTGGCTAGGTTTGTCTTCACCTATTAATAGCTTTTCTAGTTGATCAAAACGTTCAAGGATTAGTGTATTGTGGGAATCAATCAATAGTTTCTTATATTCACGTAGAGCTTTACGATCAATGACCTTAGCATGTGCCATTTTATGATGCTTATCACAAAGTAAAATTAAATTGTCTAAAGTGTTATTTTCTCGATTTTCATCAATATGGTGTATTTCAAGATAAGTGTGTTCAGTACATCCTTTAATTGCACAACAATGACCTGACTCAACTTCAACTGCACGACGAAGTTCAGCTGTTATTGAAGGTCTAGGTTCTTCATATATTTTTTCACTCATCTAACTTCTTTCCTTGATTTAAATTCATATAGCTAACGTTTAAAATGAGCAATCAAAAAGCCGCCCGCGGGTTTTTGATTGGTCTCCTTTGGTTTGTTAGGGGTACTTGCCTCGTACCTTAACATGAAATTCTGCTGTGTCCATAGGCTGTAATTTGTTTATTTCGTCTATGCTCCATGGTCTATACCTACGTTCTTTTGCTGTTGATGTTGCTCCGCCAATATATATTTCCCACATGACCTCTTCTGGTGCAGAATCCATTGGAAATGCTATATATTTCAGATGAGGCCAAATCTTAACAGCCTTCTTTATAACGGGTATAGCTATTGAAGCTGGCACATTTCTTCCGAGCCAAATCGCTTCATTATCATCTTTCGTATTAACAATGTCATCCGAAGATTTGTAAATTGTTGCATTTATATCAAGTTCATTCATTCCTTCAATTATTCTATTAGCACCCTCTATGTTACTGACGTTTACACTATAAAGGATTGAATCTTCTAATCTATTAATAAGCTCTGAATCACTTGGACTTGTAGAAGCAGACTTAAATCTTTCTATTTTTTTATAAATTGAACCTTTTTCAATATTAGTAGTACTTTTTTTGCTGGCAACATGAGTGTATATATTTTTGTCTTTTAGCCATTCTGAATACTCTTTTCCTTCTTGTAGGTGAGGCCTAAATTTAGTCAACATGAGAAATACTGCGACTATCACAAGAAGAATGAACAATGTAGATGAAATTACTAAAAAACCAGCTGCCCATGAAGGATGCTCAATTTTTATTGCTGCTCCGAGTAAAACGCCAGTCAACAATATCAACATTACAAACCATGCAGCCATTAGTTGAATAGGTGAGTTGATCTTTTCAGCTTTCAGTTCAGGTTGTGACATATTTGTTTCTTACTCCTCTAACTATTTATTAGTTATACATTATATATAAATTACCCATAAAATTACTTAATATCTTATCATTTAGAATGTTATGCTATTAAATATAGCTAAACTCCTAAAATAAGCCATTTTAAGATAAAAACATTACATATTGCAATATTTTCTATAAAATTTCAGATTTTTCTATACAATTCTTATGTTAGATTATTAATATATATCCTTAATAGCTTATCAAAATGTATGGATATTGGCTAAAAATCTTAATAGTTTATCAAAATGTTAAATATATTAGGAGTGTATTATGGGTAAAAAATTACTTGATATTATGAGAGATAAAATACGATTTAAACACTATAGTATCAAAACAGAGCAAAGTTATATCGGATGGGCGAAAAGGTATATACTTTTTCATAATAAACGACATCCAAGAGATATGGGAAAATTAGAAATAGAACAGTTTCTTACCCATCTTGCAACAAAACTAAATGTAATTCCTACCACTCAAAATCAAGCTTTCAATGCTTTATTGTTTCTTTATGAACAGGTTTTAAACATATCTTTAAAAAATGAGAATATTCAGGCTCTAAGAGCCCAAGAGAGAAAGCATATCCCCGTAGTACTTACGATGGATGAAGTGAGAAACATAATAATAAATATGAAAGGTATCTATCAACTTATGGTTAAGCTTATGTATGGTTGCGGTCTAAGGATAAAAGAAGTCCAAAATATAAGGATAAAAGATATTGACTTTGGATTTGATAAAATCTATATTTGGGATAGTAAATCTTTAAAAGACAGAACCTTACCGCTTCCTTTGAAAATAAAGGAAGAACTCAAAATTCAAGTACAAAAAGTAAAAGAGCTACATCAAAAAGATTTAAAAGATGGCTATGGTAGTGTATATATACCCTATGCACTAGAACGAAAATTTCCCAAAGCTAAATATGAGACCAAATGGCAATATATTTTTCCTATGGATAAAATCTCAACAGACCCAAGAAGCGGTGAACAAAGAAGACATCATATTTTAGATGTAACTTTAAGTAGAAATATAAAAAATGCAGTTACCAAATCAAACATAGATAAAAGAGTTACGGCTCATATATTTAGACACTCTTATGCGACACATTTATTACAAAATGGTACGGATATAAGAAGCATACAGGAGCTTTTAGGTCATAAATCAATTGAAACTACTATGATTTATACGCATGTCGTAAAAGAGTTAAATAAGGGTGATATAAAATCTCCATTGGATTTTTAACCATAAAAAAAGGGAAGAGTTTCATCTTCCCTTTTTATTTACAAAGCAGATTAGTTCTAGTCAGCTTTTTGTCTAATTCTAAGACTTAACTCTTTTAGTTGCTCTTCATCTACAGCACTAGGTGCTTGTGTAAGAAGACATTGTGCTTTTTGTGTTTTAGGGAATGCAATAACATCTCTAATACTATCAGTACCAGCTAACAACATAATCATTCTATCAAAACCTAAAGCAAAACCACCATGTGGAGGTGCACCAAACTCTAGTGCATCTAGTAAGAAACCAAATTTCTCTTTTGCTTCCTCATCACTGATATTCATAAGTTTAAATACTTTATCTTGAATCTCTTGTTTATGGATTCTGATACTTCCACCACCTAGTTCTGTACCATTTAAAACGATATCGTAAGCGATAGACTCAATCTCTTCTAAATCAGATACATCATCTAAAGATTTTGGCATAGTAAATGGATGGTGTAGAGCTTTTGTTCTCCCATCAACTGTTTCAAACATAGGGAAATCAACAACCCATAAAAACTCAAAAGCATCAGCTGGGATGATATCCATTTGTTCTGCTAAGAAAAGTCTAAATCTTCCCATATAGTCAAGAACAGTTTTCTTATCACCCGCTCCAAAGAATACTACATCTCCAACTTCAAGTTCTGTTCTTGCAATAATAGCTTCTAAATCAGCTTCAGAGAAAAATTTAGTTAATGGACCTTTTAATCCATCCTCTTTCATTTGGAAGTATCCAAGACCACTTGCTCCAAATTTTCTTACATAATCCTCAAAACCTTTCATTTGTCTTTTTGAGAAGATATTATCTCCATTTGGACATTTTAGCGCTTTGATTCTATTTTTTGTTGGGTTAGCTGCAATATTTGAGAATATTTCATTTGTAGAGTTGATAAAAATATCATCCACATCAACCATAGCCATACCAAATCTCATATCTGGTTTATCAGACCCATATTGCTCCATAGCATCTTTGTATGTCATTCTTGGGAAAGTTGTCGGTACATCTTTTCCACATGCTTTAAATGTATCGTGGATAAGTTTTTCAGCTACTTTTATAACATCTTCTTGGTCACAAAATGACATTTCAACATCTATTTGAGTAAATTCTGGTTGTCTATCTGCTCTTAAATCTTCATCTCTAAAACATTTTGCTATTTGGAAATATTTATCAAATCCAGATACCATTAAAAGTTGTTTAAATAGTTGTGGAGATTGTGGTAGTGCATAGAATTCACCGTGATGAACTCTTGAAGGTACGAGATAATCTCTTGCTCCCTCTGGAGTAGATTTTGTTAAAATAGGAGTTTCAACATCTAAGAAATCCATCTCATTTAAACAGTTTCTTACCGCTATATTTGCTGTTGATCTAAGTTTAAATATCTCATAAGATTTTGTACTTCTTAATTCTAAAAATCTATTTCTTAGTTTTATCTCTTCATTTACTTTTTCATCATTTAAATCAAAAGGCATAGGCTTTGATCTATTTTCAATCACTAGGCTTTCAAGAACTATTTCTATCTTACCAGTGATAAGATTTGGATTTTCTAACCCTTCCCCTCTGGCTCTTACTTTTCCAGTTGCAATTAAAACAAACTCATCTCTTACTTTTTCAGCAACTTCCCAAGCTTCTTTGTTATCAGCTGGGTCACAAACAAGTTGTACTAGACCACCTTTATCTCTTAAATCTATAAATATAAGACCACCGTGGTCTCTTCTACTATTTACCCAACCAGCTACTGTTACTACTTCACCTATGTTTGTTTCTGTTACATCTGTACAATAATGTGTTCTCAAAAATATTCCCTTTTAAGTTAGTTTTTTATTATGTTTTTTATTAATTTTTTGGATTATATCGAAAAATTGGTTAAAAACTAAATATGTTCTATTTCTACTTTGTTTTTACCCTGATTTTTAGCTTTATAAAGTGCTTCATCTGCTCTTTTAAAAAGCTCAGTATAAGTATCATCAGAATGAAGTTGTGATACTCCTAAAGAACAAGTAATTCTTAAATCATTAATAAATTTATTTGATTCAATAGTTACTCTTATCTTTTCAGCTACAATACAAGCATCATCTAAAGCTGTATGAGACAAAGAGATTGCGAACTCTTCACCACCCCATCTACAGGCACTATCACTTTCTCTTATTGAAATTTTAATGATTTTTGCAATCTCTTTAATAATAATATCTCCTATATCATGGCCATAAGTATCATTGATATACTTAAATCCATCAATATCAATCACAATAAGAGATAAATGATTGTCTTGGTATCTTTTAATTTGTTTGATTTCATATTCTATTAAAGCATCAAATTTTCTTCTATTATAAAGTTTAGTTAAAAAATCTTTGGAAGCTATTTCTTCTAAAGAGGCTGTTTTTGCAAGCAATTTTTGATTTATTTTAGAAAGTTCTGTCCCTTTTTGTTTGATGAGTTCTAGCCATTTATTGTTAAGGATTCGTAAAAGTTCTGATTGTGTTATTATTCCTGATATTTGTTTATGTTCGTCTATTACTATAATTCTTTTAAAGTGTTTATCTTGTATAAATTTTATAGCATCAAATATTTTCATATCACTAGATACTGTTTGAATTGGGGCACTCATATATTCTTTAATCGGAAGTTTTAAATCCTTATGAGCACTTAGAATATTTAAAAAGTCTTTTGTAGTAAATATGCCTATAGCATTTCCTATCTCATCAATAATTAAAATTGAGTCTATATTCTTATCCTGCATTATACTTATTGCACTAAACGTTGATTCGTTTTCATAAATAGTGATTGCTGTATATTGTAAAATTAGATTCCCGACACTTTGTTTTTGAATAAGAACTTGTGGGTCAATGTTATTGATAATATCAGTTTGTGAAACTATCCCTAAAATTTTATTTTTAAGTGTTACAACCATATATTCATATTCGATTTCTTCTTGGTTGATAATCTCTAATAAATTAATTTTTGCATCAATTTTTTTTATTTCAGGTAGAGTAAGATTACTTAACTTTGTGTCTAAAGAGATATTATTTATTTTATATTTTATTGTGTCGTTTACTGTGAGTATATAGTACTTTGAACCTATAATTACTACACTTCTTATATTTGACTGTTTCATTAATTGAATTGCATCTTCTAAAGTGCGGTCAATTTCAATAGTAACAATATTTTTTGTACATACCTCTTCAACTGTAGGTATCATAATGTTTCCTTTTAAATTGTCTTACTAAATCTTCTTTTATCTTCTGGGATATTGTTTAAATATGCATCAAATGGCATAGATATATTTCTTATAAGCATTGCCCCAGTAGAGTTTGCTTCTATTTTATCTTCAGTAATTGTAAGAAGTTCAGCTTCTTGAAACTCTTCAAGAGCTTTTAATGCATCATTGAAATATTCTTTAAAATTTATATTAAACTTCTCTTCACATCTTTTGATATCTAAGCTAAAGTTTGACATTAATTCCATAATAACATATTGTCTTAATATATCATCATCATTAAGTTTATATCCTTTAAATACAGGTAAGTTTCCAGCATCTATAGCTTCTTCATAAGATTTTAAATCTTTAAAGTTCTGAACATAATAATCAACACCATCTCCAATAGAAGTTACACCAATACCTATTAAATCTGCACCACCTTTTGTAGTATATCCTTGAAAATTTCTATGAAGTTCCCCTTTTTGAATTGCTTTAAAAAGTTCATCTTCTGGTTTCGCAAAGTGATCCATACCAACCATTTTATAACCAGTTGATTCAAAAAATTCAATACTATCTTTAAGTATTTCTAGTTTTGTTGATGGTGGTGCAAATGTTGTTTCATCAAATTTTCTTTGTGTTTTCATCATCCAAGGTACATGGGCATAGTTAAATACAGCTAGTCTATCTGGATTTAGAGTTACAATATCTCTTATTGTTTTAGCAAAAGTTTCTTTTGTTTGATGAGGAAGTCCATAGATTAAATCTATATTGATAGATTTAATCCCTGCATCTCTAGCTATTTTTACTACATTTTGTGTAGTTTCAAATGGCTGTATTCTATGGATTGTTTCTTGTACTTTTGGGTCTAAATCTTGTACTCCAAAACTCACACGATTTGTCCCTGCTTCTTTTAATACATCCATATGTTCTTTTGTGAAATATCGTGGGTCTATTTCACAAGAAATTTCAGCATCATTACTAAAGTTTGGAAAAGTTTCTTTAATAGCATCTAAAACTTCTTTTAATTGTGGAGCACTTAGAAAAGTTGGAGTTCCTCCACCAAAATGCATTTGTGTAACAGTTCTGTTTGTATTTAAATGTTGTGCTAATATTTTAAGTTCTTTTTTTAAATACTCAATATATTTAACTTTTTTATCCTCTTTACTTGTAAAGATTACATTACAACCACAAAAGTAACAAGCACTTCTACAAAAAGGTATATGAATATAAAGTGACAATGGTCTCTCGTCACTTTGTGATTTGAATTTCTCACATAAATCATCTTGTGTAAAATCTGTGTGAAACTCAGGGGCTGTTGGATAACTTGTATATCTTGGTCCTGGTCGAGAATATTTTGTAAATTTTGTAAAATCAATCATCTATTTTTCATCTCTCTTTTTATCAAGCCATACCATAATAGCTTTTTGTGCATGAAGTCTATTTTCAGCTTCACTAAATATAACTTCACTATGTTTTTCAAAAGTTTCTGTACTTACTTCATATTCTCTATAAGCAGGCAGACAATGTAAAAAGATAGCTTTTGGATCAGCCAAACTCATCATTGTTTCATCTACCATAAAACCTTTGAAGTCTTTGATTCTTTTTTCTTTTTCATCTTCTTGACCCATTGATACCCAAGTATCAGTTGTAACAACTGTAGCACCCTCTATAGCTTCTTTTGGGTCATCTGTTGTAGTGATAATTGCACCAGTTGTTTTAGCAATTTGCATCGCTTCAAAATAGATATCTTTATTTACTTCATATCCTTTTGGAGTAGCAATTCTAAGCTCAAATCCCATTTGAGCTGCTAACATAAGCCAAGAGTGTGTCATATTGTTTCCATCACCAACATATGCTACAACTAAATTATCTTGTAAGTTGTTTTCTATTATTGTAAGATAGTCTGCCATAAGTTGTACTGGATGATATTTATCTGTAAGACCATTGATAACTGGCACTTTTGAATAGGAAGCAAACTCTTCAAGCTCCTCTTGAGAGTCGTTTCTTATCATAATCATATCTACCATTCTTGAGATTACTCTACTTGTATCACTGATAGGCTCACCACGACCTAACTGAATATCATTTGAACTTAAAAATAATCCAATACCACCAAGTTGATAAATTCCTGTTTCAAAACTAACACGAGTTCGAGTGCTACTTTTTGCAAAAATCATCCCTAATGTTTTGTTTGGCATATATTTTTTAAAAATATTTTCTTTTATCTCTTTTTTGATTTGAATTGCAAGATCTATTATCTCTACAATCTCTTCTTTTGAATAATCTTTTAGTGTTAAAAAATGTTTCATAATGTTACTTTTCCTTGTCTCTAGTGATATTGGCACCTAGGTTTGTTAGTTTTTCTTCAAGTTTATCATATCCTCTATCAAGGTGATAAATTCTATGAATATTTGTTTCTCCATTTGCTACAAGGGCTGCTAGGACTAAAGCACTACTTGCTCTTAAATCTGTAGCCATAACATCTGTTCCATATAGCTCTTTAGGTGTTCCTTTGATATTTGCAACAGTTCCATTGAGTGTAATATCTGCACCCATTCTTATAAGCTCACTTACATGCATAAATCTATTTTCAAATAGTTTTTCATCTATTATACTTACTCCATCTGCCATAGTTGCCAGTGCCATAAACTGTGCTTGCATATCTGTTGGAAAACCAGGATATTCTGTAGTTGTTATATTGACAGTTTTTACCTTATTTGCAGGTAAGAGAGTAATACTATCTTCTTCTATTAATATAGAAAATCCCATCTCTTCTAGTTTTGATAAAATTGCTTCAAGATGTTCTGGTACTACATCTTCAATTTTCAATATTGAATTTGTAATAGCACCTGCACAAAGATAAGTTCCTGCTTCTATTCTATCAGGAATGATTTTAAAGTCTTTAAAAGGTAATAATTTTTTATTTGAACCAACGATTTTAAGTGTATTGCTTCCGATACCCTCTATCTCTAATCCTGCATCTTTAAGTACTTCACAAAGTTGTACAACTTCAGGTTCTCTTGCTGCATTTACAATAGTTGTCATACCGTCTGCTAGTGCAGCTGCCATCACAATATTTTCAGTTCCTGTTACAGTGATCTTATCAAATACTATAGTTGCACCTTTTAGTCCGTTGGGTGCTTTTGCTTCTATATAACCATTTTTAATTTCAATAGTGGCACCCATTTGTTCTAGTGCTTTTAAATGTAAATCAACTGGTCGCTGACCTATAGCACAACCACCTGGAAGTGACACTTCACAATGTCCAAATCTAGCGAGAAGTGGCCCAAGAACCAAGATAGAGGCTCTCATTGTTTTTACAATATCGTATGTTGCTTTTGTTTGATTTATTGTTGTTGAGTCAATGGTTAATAAAGTATTGTTTTTTTTATTAGTTGAACCCAGCATCTCTAAAAGTTTTAAGAGTGTATTGATATCCACTACATCTGGTAAATTTGAGATATTTATACTGTTTGAAGATAATATTGTGGATGCTAAAAGAGGCAACGCAGCATTTTTTGCTCCGCTTATCTTAACACTACCACTTAACTTCTTTTTACCTATTACTTTTAAATAATCCAACTGTTGCTTCCTTTTTGAAAAAATAGCCAATATTATATCTATAAAATGCTATAATCTCCTTTATGAGTCAAATAAAAAATAAAGAACAATATTTTATAAATCAATTTATCAAATCGAAATTTATTGGTGATGATGGTGCAGTTGTAGGAAAATATGTATATAGTATGGATGCTTTTTTTGAAAATGTCCATTTTAAAACATCATGGATGAGTTTAAAACAGATAGCACAAAAAGCGATGCTTATTAATATAAGCGATGCAATTGTTATGAATGCAAAGCCAAAATACGCACTTTTAAGTGTTGCTATTCCTTCACATTATGGAAAAAATGAGTTAGATGAGTTAGCAGAAGGATTTAACAGTATAGCAAAAAAATTTGGTATAGAAATTATTGGTGGGGATACTATTTCCAATGTAAAACTAGATATCTCTGTAACTATAATCTCAACGACAAAAAAACCAGTTTTACGAACAGGTACAAAAGAAGATGATTTAGTTTGTTACACTGGAGAGTTAGGAAGTGTTAAAAAAGATTTAGATTTATTGCTAGATGGGAAAAAAGTGAGTAAAAAATCTAAATTTATCAAGCCAAAACTTTATCCAGAGTTTTTTTATGAGATATCACCTTATATTAATAGTGCTATGGATATTTCCGATGGATTGTTTTTTGAGCTTGAACGATTCAGTAAATCAAATGATATTGGTTTTGAGTTCTTCACAAATATTTCTAAAAGTATAGGCTGTAGTGGAGAAGAGTATGAGGTCTTATTTACTTTTGATAAAAAGTATATTAACAAGATAAATAAAATAGCAAAAAAACATAATAGAACATTAAATATTTTTGCAAAAGCAACTAAGGGTGAATTCAAGTGTGAATGTGAAAATCACCATTTTAAAATAAAAGAGGAAAAATGATAAAACAATACTATTTAAACCATAGTAAAATAGATGTATATTTTAAACAAAGTAAAGATGATTTTGTAGTTACAGAGATACCTTTGTATGAATTTAGTGGTGAAGGTGAACATCTTATTTTAAAGATACGAAAAAAAGATTTAGCTACTTGGGATATGTTAAAAATTCTTTCTGATTATACAGGGGTAAAAAGTAGAGATATTGGATATGCAGGTTTAAAAGATAAAAATGCAATGACTATACAGTATATTTCAGTACATAGAAGCTATGAAGAGGTGTTAGATAAGTTTGAGCATCCTCAAATTAAAATCTTAGAAAAAACCTATCATAATAACAAAATAAGAATAGGGCACCTAAAAGGAAATCATTTTTTTATCAGACTAAAAAGAGTACAACCTCTTCATAAAATGAAATTAGAAGCAGCTTTAAAAGATATAGCTACACTTGGGATGCCAAATTATTTTGGATTTCAAAGATTTGGATTAGATGGAGACAACTATAAAAAAGGGGAAGCAATTATTGCTGGTACTTTAAAGGTGAGAGATAGAAAGTTAAGACAAATGTACATTAATGCCTATCAATCATATTTATTTAATGCATGGTTGAGTAAAAGAATAGAGATAAGTAAGATTATGGATAACTTTGAAGCCAATGAGATAAGTGATAAGCTTGGACTTAGTGTAGAAACAATTAAGGAGATACAAAAACAAAAACATCCTTTTAAAGTTTTAAATGGGGATGTTTTTAGTCATTATCCTTATGGAAAAATATTTCACATTGAAAATGTAGCTGAAGAAGCTGAAAAGTTTTATCAAAGAGACAGAGTTCCAACAGGACTTCTAAGTGGTAAAAAAACAAAGTTAGCTGTTGATGATGCTTTACAATTTGAAGAAGAATTTATCAAAGAAACTAAAGAAGATGGAAGTAGAAGATTTGCTTGGATTTTCCCTAGTGAAATTAGTAGTGAATATAAAGAAGAGAAAGCTTGGTTTGAACTGAACTTTGAACTTCCAAAAGGAAGTTATGCTACAGAATTAATTAGTGAACTTATTCACTAATTTAAGTCAAGTCTTTTAAGCATTTGCAGCAGCTATTAAAGCTGCTAATTCATCCTCATCTACGAGTTCTGAATCATTTTTATCACCTGTTATATGTTTTGCACTTTGTGCAAATTTTCCATTATTAGGATCAATATTATTAACAACTCTTTCTATTTTTTGTCTATGTGCATCTTGTGCTTGCATAGATTCTAATGTTATAAAAATATTGTTTCTTATAGAGTCAATGTCTTTTTTAAGTTCTTTACTATTCTCAAGTATATTTAACTTTTCTAAGACAACATCCAAATGATCCATTACCTCATTTGCCATTTGCTCAGACTCTTCTATTACTTCACATAATTGTGATACAACATCTGTCCTATTTAGTTCCATTATTTATCTCCATTACACTTAGATTCTTTTAATTTATTTAAAGTTCCAAAGATTCTCATAGATTCTATTTCAACTTTTTTAGCAAAATCATTTATGCTACTATTTGATTGTTTATCTGAACTTGCATGCATAAGTGCCTGTAAATAATTATGTAAGTTTTTATTCATCTGTACTAAATTATCTACTGCTGTTTTATCAATTGTAGGATTCTCTTGTTTAAATGTTTCAAGCCAATTATCAAGTTCATTAAACTTTCTAACAACATTATCACTATAATCTGCCAATCTTGAATAAACATCATCTTTATAATTAAAAAGACCAACTTTTAAATCAGCAATATTATATATTAAGTCTACATCACAAACTTGTCCTCTTGTTTCTTGCAAGAAACTTGCTTTTGCCGCAGCTGTTACTAGGTTATCTGACATGTTTTCTATATTATTAGAGAGTGAAGATATATCACTTGCTACACTTGAGTTTTGTTGTGTTGCTTGATCTAGATTACCTATAGCATCATTAATTTGTATAATTGAATTTTGCTGTTCTTGAGAAGATGTTGCTACTTCTTGAATAAGTTCTGTTGTATCGGTAATATTGTTGTTAAGCTCTTTGTATCCATCTATCATATTTGTAGATACATTTTTCCCATCATTTGCTTTTGCAGTTGCATTTTCCACTAAAGCTTTAATTTCATTTGCAGCTTCAGCACTTCTAGATGCTAAGTTTCTTACCTCTTGAGCAACAACAGCAAAACCTTTTCCAGCTTCACCAGCAGTAGCTGCTTCTACAGCTGCATTCAGTGATAAGATATTTGTTTGGAAAGCTATTTGGTCAATAACTTCAATAGCTTCGTTAATAGAAGTAACTTCATGTACTATTTCTTCCATCGCTTTTGATGTAGATAAAGCTAATTGTTCACCTTGTGAAGCAGAATTTGTTACATCTGAAGCAAGTTTTGACATTTTAGTTGTATTTTGTGTATTTGCTTTAATTTTAGAAGTGATATCCTCTAAAGCTGCAGCTGTTTCTTCTAAAGAAGCAGCTTGTGTGTTTGAAGAAGATGATAGTCCAGAAGAAGCATCTGATAAAGTGTGTGTGCTATTGTTTAATTGTTCTCCAGTATTCATAATCATTGCTAAAATTTCTGAAGTATTATTACCAACAAGTTTGATTCCTGCTGTAACTGCACCCAAATCTCCATAGATATCCTTATCATCTATTTTAAAATCATATTTTGATTGACTATAGTTTCTTAGTGTTATATTGATTTTATCAAGTGTTCCTTTTACTCTTTTAATCATAAAATTAAGATTTGATTTCATAGCTTCTACATGTGGATTAGAAGCTGTTGCAGTTACTTCATATACAAAGAATCCACTTGCTATTTTTTGTAAAATATCATTTGTTTCATTAATAACTATCTCATCTTGTTTTAAATCAGCTTTCACTTTGTCCATATATTGATTAAAAAGTTCAGCTACTTCTCCTATTTCATCTTTTGTTTTTACTTCTAGTCTAAAATCATCTTGGAGTTCAGTAGAGTCCAATAAACTTTTGAATCCAGTTTTTAATCCTTCAATAGGTTTTGTTGCCTTTCTTACAACATAAAAAATAATACCAATTGTAATCCAACCTAAGATCGTTGAAGCGATAACAATATTCATAATAATACTTTTTAAACTATTATCAGCGTCTTTTAATGAAAAAGTTAAATCCATAACACCAATAACATCACCTTTTTGCTGATTTACATGACACATAAGACATTCTTGTGTTGCAATCATAGGCTTAATCATTCGTAAATTATGACCCTTGTCATTATTTATTTCAATAATATTTTCTTTTTTTGTATCAAATGCTTTAAGTATTTTTTGGTCTTTTGTGAAAGGTTCACCTTGTGAATACATCTCTATCAGTGCTTTACTTTTTGCTATTGTAAGGTGTTGTACACCTTTGATTGAGCGAGCTTCATCTTCTGCATGTTTTATCTGCACAGGGTCACCTGTATTCATAGCATTTCTTAGACTTTGAAACATAGCACTATTTAGCATCTCTAGATTACTTTTTGTTTTTGCTATATTATCTTCACTAACTTTAGTAACAGTTGAGTATAAAACAGCCATACTACTTAATGTCATAAGTATAAACATCCAAAAAATTATTTTTCTACTAATTGTTTTATTTATAAAGTTCAATTATAGTTCCTTCATATTTATATATTTAAAGCAGAAAATATAATATTTTCTACATCTTTTAAGTTTTTAAATGGCTTTTCAATATAGCCATCGCAGTTAAGATTATTACTTTTGTCTATTTTATTTTGAGTACTATATGCTGTCATCATAATGACTTTTATAGTAGGATTAGTTTGTTTGATTTTTTCTAATATTTCTACACCACTTAATGTTGGCATCATGATATCAGTTAATACTAAGTGAAAATTATTATTTTCTATATCTTTTAGTGCAGCTTCAGGGTTTGAATTAGTGATAACTTCTATTTTCCCAGACCTTAAAAGGAACCTTTCTAATACATCTATTATCTCAAGCTGATCGTCTATAATCATTACCTTTTTCATTTTACCGCCTTACTAAGTCTTGGATTTTATATTTTACTATATTTTTATTAAAGTTTACTTTTTAAAATTGTTATTTTAAAAACTGCTCCTTTATCTTCATTATAAGCTTCTATAGTTGCTCCATTATGGTCATCAATTATTTTCTTTGCAATGCTTAGTCCTACACCCATTCCTGAGGAGTCTTTAGAACCTTTAAATGGTTCAAAGAGGTTTTTAAAAACATTATCAGGTATTCCCCCTGCATTGTCTTTAAATTTAACAATAATATTATTGTCATCTTCAGAAATAGTAATATCAAGTCTTCTATCTTCAAATCGTTCTATTTTAATGAGCTCATCAATTGCATTATTGATAATAATAATCCATACTTGTTCTATTCTTTGTACTTGTATATTTGCAAAAAACTTATAAGTATCTTTTTGGGTGTCTAAATTAAATGGTTCTCCATTTATGTATAAAGGAGTTAAATGTTTTATTTTATTCCAAGCAAGAGTAGCTGCTGTTACTATTGTTGAATAAATATTTGTATTTTCATTTTTAATAGCCTTTTGCATGGAAACTTCTTTCATAGAATTGATAATAGTTTCCATTCTTTTTATACCTTCAGTAACTTTACTTATTGAAGCTTTTAAACTTTCTTTGATATTACTTTCTTCTAAATCATCTATATCATAACCCATTAACTCTACATTTGCTTTTATATAAGTAAGAGGAGTATTTATCTCATGAGTGATACCAGCTGCAAGTTTCCCTGTAGCACTAAATTTTGCATTAATAACCATTTGTTCAAGATTTTGTTTTTGTTCTAAATCTAATTGTCGTTTTAAAGCAACAGGTTCTAATACTTTTTTAATAATTTGTACTAAGGTATGAACATTAATGGGTTTTGTAACAAATTGCGAAACTCCTAATTCTATTGATTTGTGTAAAAAATTATTGTCATTATAGGCTGTAGTGATTATGATTGGTACTTCTTTACTTGTTTCTCTTATTTGTTCACACATCTCTAAGCCATTTAATCTTGGCATGTTTATATCTGTAACTATTAAATCTATTTTTTCACTATTTTGTTTAAATAATTCTAAACCTTTTTGTCCATCTTCAGCTAAAAAAACTTCTTTAAAAAAGTTTTTCAGTAGAGAGGCAACTATATTTTGTAACTCAATTTCATCTTCTACATATAAAATAGTGAAATTTTCTAACATATTCTAATCCAATCGGTAAACTTATTTGATTTACTATAAAGCTAATGTATGGTAGTATAAGTTTAATAAATAAACAATTAGGGGAATCTATACAATAGATGATAGTAGGAATTGAAGGAAAAGTTGAGAAGAAAGACCCCACTTATGTGCATATCAATGTTAATGGGTTGATTTATGAGGTGTTTGTATCTATAAATTGTAGTTCTGCAATTATAGATAGTAAGGTAAAACTTCATACAACGCAAATTATCAAAGAGGATAGTAACAATCTTTACGGTTTTTTAGATTATAATGAAAAAAAATTGTTTGATACTGTTATTAAAATTAATGGTGTTGGACCAAAAGTTGCGCTTGCAATTTGTAGTACATTTACACCTACAAGTTTTGAGCAGATTGTTCAGACAAATGATATTAGTATGTTGAAACGGGTACCTGGTATTGGACCAAAAGGTGCAAGTAGAATTTTAGTTGAATTAAGTGGTTTTGTGGTTTCTTCAACTGAAATGTCTCAAAGTGTAAATCAAAGTGCCTCTGAAGCTGTAATGGCATTGGAGTCTTTAGGGTTTAAAAAAGATCAAATAAACAAAGCTTTGATGGCGTGTACAGCAACAGATACTGCAGGCTTAGTTAAAGAAGCTTTAAAAAAATTACAGAGATAAAATAGAGAATATGAAAAATAAAAAAACGATAGCAATACTATTTGGATCACAAAGTTATGAGCACGAGATAAGTATCGTAAGTGCAATAACAATGAAAAAAGTTTTAAGTCAAAATATTGTGTATATATTTATAGATAAAAATAGAGAGTTTTATCTAATACCGACAGCTATAATAAAATCAAATTTATTTAGTAGTGGTGCATATAAAAAATATGATAAATTACAATTAAGCCATAAAGGTTTTCTTAAAAATACTTTATTTGGAAGTAAAGCAATAGAGTTTGATGTTGCTTTAAATCTTGTACATGGTGGAGATGGTGAAGATGGTGTAATAGCAGGTTTATTTAAGTTTTACAATATACCATTTATAGGACCTCGAGTTGAAGCAAGTGTTGTAAGTTGTAATAAATACTTAACAAAAACATATGCTCAAAACTGTGGTGTAAAAACAATAGAATATAGTTATTTTCATAAAAACGACGAAGTTGTTATAGAAAAATTTCCAATTATTATTAAACCAGTAAGGTTAGGAAGCAGTATTGGTGTTTCTATAGTAAAAACACAAGATGAATTAGATTATGCTTTAGATGTGGCTTTTGAGTTTGATGATGAAATTATTATAGAACCTTTTTGTCAAGGGATAAAAGAATATAATTTAGCAGGTACAAAAATTAATGGAGAATTTATCTTTTCTCTAGTGGAAGAACCACATAAAGAAGAATTTTTGGATTTTGATAAAAAATATTTAGACTTTAACAGAACAAGTAGTGTGCTTAAAGCAGATATTTCAACCAAACTAGAAATGAAACTTCAAAATAGTTTTAAAGATATTTACAATTCTTTTTTTGAAGGTTCGTTGATACGATGTGATTTTTTTGTTTTAGATGACGAAATTTATTTAAATGAGATAAATCCAATTCCAGGAAGTATGGCAAATTATCTTTTTGATGATTTTAATACAGTTTTAGAACAACTATCAATGAATTTACCAAGAAATCGAAAAATTACTATAAATTATGACTATGTAAATAAAATACAAAGTGCAAAAGGGAAGGTTTAATTATGGGAAAAATTAACTTAGAGCTTGTAGATGTAAAAGCGCTATATAATTATGTAACAGAAGCAATTATAATTGTAGATTCTAAACTTGATATTGTAGTGATGAATAAAGCAGCTTTAAAAAAATTCAAAACTACCCAAGAAGATATGTTATATAAAAAAATTACAGAACTAGTACCTGTTGAATATCAAGAAGATATCTTTAGCACAATGAAAAATGATGATGACAGCTATTTTGATATATTTTTGAAAAAAAGTGATAGTGAGCTTTTCCCTGCCTATGTAAGTGGGCAAGAGTTTCCTTTAAAAGATGAAAACTATTCAATTTTAACAATTGTTGATGTAACAGAATTAAAAGAAGCAGAACAAGAAAAATTAAAAAAATTAAAATCTCATATTATTACACAAGCTACAACACACGCACAAAAAGCGAGTGAAATTAAAGGTCAAAATACAACTGATATGATAGCTTTACAAGAAGAGTTGGATCATACAAAACATGAAATATTTAAATTAGAGAGAAAAATAACACTTTTTGAAAGAGAAAATCATATCTTAAATGGTCAATGTGAAAAGATACAAGAAAATTCTTTTAGTTTTGAACAAGTGCTAGATAGAGAGATAGCTCTTGGAAAAAGATATGATAGAAAATTTTCATTAGCTATAGTTGGAATTGATGACTACAAAAATTTTTCAGAACAAGTGAATAGTGAAGCAAAAAAAGAGTTAATTTTAAGAGCATTTAAAAAACATTTTAGAAGTACTATTCGTACAACAGATGTTATATACTATGAGAATAGTGGGTTGTTTTATATGATTTTACCTAATTCAAATGATGTAAATATTACAGATTTAGTAAGCAGGTTATTACATGCAAAAAGAATTGATACAAAAATTATAGTAAAATTCAATTGTGGTATTGCACACTTTTATGACAATGATACTAGAGATCATTTATTATACAGAGCAAGAAAAAATCTAGAAGAAAATATTAAAGAGAACACTTATGTCGTTAGAAGTAAGTAAAAAAATTACAAAACTTGTTGGTCAAACAAATGCAAAATATGAGCTTATAAAAGAAGGCGATAAAATATTAGTTGGTTTTAGTGGAGGGAAAGACTCCCTTACTTTAATTCATACACTCAAGAGAATGCAGAGTGTTGCACCATTTAACTTTGAATTCAAAGCTGTCACTATCACTTATGGGATGGGAGAAAGAGTTGAATTCTTGGCTGAACATTGTAAAAAATATGATATAGAACATGAAATAGTAGATACTCAAATTTTTGACATATCAAAAGAAAAGATTAGAAAGAATAGTTCTTTTTGTTCTTTTGTAAGTCGTATGAGAAGAGGGTATTTATATACACATGCTTTAGAAAATGGCTTCAATAAGCTAGCTCTTGGGCATCATCTTGATGATGCTATGGAGAGTTTTTTTATGAACTTTTTTTATAATGGGAGTATGAGAAGTATGCCACCTGTTTATAAAGCTCAAAACGGACTGATGGTTATAAGACCTTTAATTATGTGTAGAGAGAGACAACTTCGAGCTTTTGCAGAAGATAACTGTGTAGATGTGATTGGAGATGAGGGCTGTCCTGCAATGCGAATGGATATTAAAATGCCTCATGCTAGAGAAAATACGAAAAAACTGTTAGAAAAACTTGAAGAGGAAAATCCTAAAATATTTGTATCTATGAAAGCAGCTTTTGAAAACTTTCACCCAAATACATTTTTTTCAAAAGAAGATTTAGATAAAGAATAGTTCAAAGAACTATCTTTAAATCTCTTTCCCATTCCAAAAAATAACCTTATTTCTACCTGTTTCTTTTGCTTTGTAAAGTAGTTTATCTGCTTTTGTGATAGTTTCATCAGCTGAATTGTTTTCTGAACGAATTTGAACACCTGCACTAAAAGTAATTTTTAATTTATTGTCTTTATAGATAAATTTGTTTTTTGTGATTACATTTTTTATTCTTGTGATATATTTTTCAAGTTCACTTTTATCATTATAATGTAAAGCGACAACAAACTCTTCACCACCATATCTAGCAACGATATCTATATCTCTTGTAAGTTTTAAGAGTAATGAAGCAAAAGTTTTTAGAATAATATCTCCACATTCGTGTCCATAAGTATCATTAACTTTTTTGAAGTGATCTATATCAAAAAATATAATAGCATAGTTTTGATCTCTTCTATTGTATTCATTTTCAAATTTTTTGATCTCTTCTTCATAAGTTCTTCTGTTTAATGTATTGGTTAAAAAGTCTTTTGTATTTTTTAATTTACTTTGAGCAAGTTCTCTTTCTAGTACTTTGACTTTATTTTCTAAAACAACAACTTCACCTTTCCCTGATTCAAGATTTTTACTAACACTAGTCATCTCATTTTCAATAGTGATTGCTGCTTGTACAAGTTTTGTTTGGAGTTGATTTAATTCATCTTTTGTAGAACCTGAGATACTTATAGATTGTATTTCATCTTTGATATCAGATACATTAGTAGAACCTGACTTATTACTATCTATAGCATCACTTAGGTATTTGTTCATAAGGCTTATGAGTCTTGCAATATCTGCTGTTTTTTGTGCTACAATTTTTTTATCAACTTCAAATCGTTTCTCGATAAATTTTTCCATCTCTTGTTGTATTGACTCTTCAAATAGTAAAGAGGGAGAATCTCCAATTTTGATACAAAAAGATTGTAAATCATCATTGATTGTCAAAGAGATTGATGGTTGTAAAGAACTTTGTATAAGTTCAGACATTTTAGATATATTTTTTTTAGGTGCTCTTAAAAGCAATATTTCAATAATATCATAAATAGTTTCAACTTCTTTGATATTACTATGGATAATCTCTTCTTTTGAAATCTTATTTAAAAGTTTTTCGAAGTAATTACATTCCTCTTGTGATAATTTTAATTCTTTTGCAACTTTACAATACTCTTTAGAATACTCTCTTGGAGTTATATCAATATTGTTTTTTGATAAATTTAGAATAGTTTGCTTCGAAAGCTCAGCGACGGAGTTATTCATAATCAATTATCCTAAAAGTTTTTTAACCATTTCATTGATTCTTTTTCCATCTGCACTTCCACCGATTTTCTCTTTTGCAGGATTCATTATTTTCCCCATATCTTTCATACTTGTTGCACCAACTTCTTCAATAATAGCTTTAATCACTGTTTCTAATTCTTCATCTGTAAGTTGTTTTGGAAGATATAGTGAAAAGATATCTATTTGATCTTGTTCATTTTGTACTAAATCATCTCTTGAAGCTTCTTTAAATTGTACGATAGCTTCTTCTCTTTGTTTTATCCCTTTTTGAATAAGTTTAATTATATCATCATCATTTAATTCAACTCTTTGGTCAACTTCTATTTGTTTTATCATTGTATTGATAGCTCTGATTGCATCTCTTTTTAGTATCTCTTTTGCTCTCATTGCATCTTTTAAATCTGATTTTAGTTGTTCTTTTAATGACATAGTATAGTTCCTTGATTTGAATTTTTGTGGATTATATCATAATCTTAATAAACTTAATGATAGAATAAACTTATCAAGTTTTAAGTTTAGGAGGAAGTATTATTGAATATTAATACAGCAACATTGTTAAATATGCTATCTCCTAAGATTAATCCCGCTATAAAAGATAAAATTGATAGTTTAAGTACTGATGGAAAAATTGATCTTACTGCTCTTACAAAAGACAAAAGTATCCAAACAGTCTTAACAAGTTTACTAAAAGACATTTCAGTTGGTACGCAAACTAAAGAAACTGTTTCTGAACTTTTACAAAACAATAAACAAAACTTTAGCTTTAAAAATCTTTCTGAAGATGTTAAAAACTTAATAAAAACTATACAATCAAACTCTACAATAGCAACAAAACTAGAAACACAGCTTAATAGTTTAAAAGCATCATTAATAGATATTAACAATATTGATGAGAAGGTATTGAAAAACAATATATCAAATAGTGGTGTTTTTTTAGAGTCAAAATTAGCACAACAAACAATACCGATAACAAAAAACCTAGAACAACTTGTAGGTTTATTGAAAAATCAATTAAGTATTACAAATAATAGTGAAAAGCCATCTACTTCTTCTGATATGAAGTTAGAGATAAAAAATGCTATAGAAAATATTTTAAAAAGTATTAAGACCATTCAATCAGAACCAAATATACAAACTAAAGCACTTCTATCAACAAACTTAGAAACAAATATAAAATCTTTGCAACAAAAAATAGAAAACTTTGCATCGAAACAAACTTCTAGTACAACTCAAGTAAATACCTCTATACCCAAAGATGTAGAACAATTATCTAATTCATTAAAAAAAATATTAGCAGAGTTTACAACTAGTAATTTTAAAACGAATATATCAAGTGAACTTCAATCTTCAAAAGTACAAGAACAGTTGGGTTCAACATTAAAAACAATGATAGACTTGGTTGAGAATACTCAAAAACTAGATACAAATCTTATTCAAACAAAGTTTGAACAGATAAACTCAAATCAAAATATCCCAAAAGATATCAAGCTAGAAATCAAAAATGCTATAGAGAATTTATTAAGAGATATTTCACATATAAAAAATGAACCAAGTGCTATCAAACAATCCACAATGATGACAAATATTGAAAATAATATGAAATTATTACAACAAAAATTAGATATATCTCATATAAAAAGTGATGTAGTTACAAATATTAAAGATATGTTTGTAAATACAAAAGAGCAACTTTTACCTAAAAATAGTATTGAGATTAAAAATATATTAAATATTTTAAATGATAAGATAAATATATTAAGTGATGAACCCATAGGTGCAAAAAATCTTAAAAGTGAGATATCTACTCTTTTGACACAAATGAAAAGTTTTGAAGCTATTAAAAATCCTTTACAACAGCAAACGGTATTTCAAAATATTTTACATAATTCACAAGCTTTGCAAGCAAAAGTAGAAACAATGTTTCCTAACGTATTATTTGAGAATAATATAAGTAAATCAGCGAATTTTATCCAAGACTTAAAACTATCCGCAGCAATAATTCAAGAACAGATTCAAAACTCACAAGAACCAATCACAAAAGATTTAAAAGCCTCTTTAGACAAAATTAATACACAAATTGAATTTTTTCAATTACTTTCATATACTACAAATGGAGCTCATACTTATTTGTCATTTTTGCAAGATGAAATTGAAAATTCTGATATTAAATTCAATAAAAACAATGATGAAAGTTTTTCTTGTGCTATTAATCTGACATTAAAGAAATATGGAGAATTAAAAGTTTTAATGATATTAGATAATAAAAATAATATCAATATTAATATAGGAATAGAAGATAATTCTTTTAAAATAAAAATACAAGAAAATTTACAAAAGCTAAGAGTAGGAATAAATGGTATAAATCTTTTAATACAAAGTTTAAATGTATTTAGTTTAAATGATAACAGTCATCAATCAATCAAAAATAGTTATGGAAATCACAATAGTGATTTAACTTTTGGTTTGGATATTAAGGCTTAAATATGTTGGAACAAGATGGTATAAAAAAAGCTGTAGCATTACAATATGATCAAGAAAAAGACCATGCTCCAAAAGTTACAGCTGAAGGTAGTGGAGAAACTGCAAAGAATATTATTAAAATTGCAGAACAAAATGGAATACCGATAAAAAAAGATGAAGATTTAGTAAATATGTTGAGTCAGATAGAGTTAAATCAAGAGATACCTGTAGAGTTATACAAAGCAGTTGCTGAAATATTTAGTTTTATTTATGGTATATCAAATGAAGAGGATGAAAACATTGAAAAAACAGATAAAATCTGATTTAACGCTTTATTTTAATAATATATTCCCATATAAATCAAAATATAAAAGTAAGAAAAAAAATAGTGTTACTATAGGAATTGGGGGAAATATAGGAGATACCTCAAAGGTATTTAAAAAATTGTTTTTGATGTTACAAAATGATAGTAGGTTTGCACTTTTAGAAACTTCTCCATTATTGCAAAATCCACCATTTGGATACTTAGAACAAAAAGATTTTTTAAATGGAATTATAGTTTTGAAAACCGATTTAAGTCCATTTGAGTGTTTAAAAGTTTTTCAAAAATATGAGAAACGATTTAAACGAAAAAGAAGTTTTCAAGATGCCCCTAGAACTCTTGATATAGATATCATTTTTTTTAATAAACTAAAAATAGATACAAAAGAGTTGAAAATACCGCATATAGGATATAAAAATAGACAAAGTGTACTTATCCCTTTGGGTTTTGTTTTGTCAGTTTAGATATGGTAAAATCAATCTAAATATACTCTAAGGGTTTGCTCGTATGCCAGTAACTGCTACAGATAAAAGTAATCAAATATTAAAAGAGATTATTAACAACTCTTGGAGTGGGATAGGTATTATAGATAAAAACAGTAAGTTTATTTATGTAAATGAAGCTTTTAAACCTATTTTAGGATACACTGAAGAAGAATTACTTCAGATGAATTTTCAAACACTTTTACTCCCTAAATATCAAGAAGATTTTAAAAATTTACTTTTAAAAAATATTGAAAGTGAATACACAAATAATATTTTAGTTGGCTGTAAAAGAAAAGACAATCAATTTGTATATTTAGATGTTTCTATCAAACTTATATCAGATAAAAAGTTTATAGTTATCAATATCAATGATGTAACAAAAAACATTTCAGACCATGAAACATTTGATAAATATGTGATACAGTTACATATTGATACAGAAGGTATTATCAATAAAGTGAGTGAAGCATTTTGTAGATTGACTTTATTTCAGAGTGAAGAACTTCTTAATAAGTCTTATGAGATGTTATTTTATAAAGATTTAAATGAACAGGATTTAGAACTAAGAGTTATAAATGGTGTGGAAACACAGGGGCAGTTTACAGGTATAGTTGCAAGTAGAAATAAACATAATGAAATATTTTGGGTTGATATTATTATCAAACCTATAAAAAATAAATATGGGGATATCACTGGATATTCAGCTGTTATGTTTGATATAACAAGTGAAATTAATTTGAAAAAAAATAAATTACAACTTGAAGAAACAATAGTTGATAACAATACAAAATTAAGAATTATGTCAGATACTATGAAAACAGTTGCACACCAATGGAGACAGCCTTTAAATAATATTTCACTAGAAGCTCAAAATTTGCTTCTTTCATACGATTTTTTAGATGAACCTATGGCAAAAGAGGAAGCTGTTCCTGTATTAGAGTCTATGCAAACAAATGTTCAGAAGCTATCAAATATTATTAGTAAATTTCAATATGTGACAGAATTTAATGGGAATAAAGTAGATGTGGATATCAAAGATATTATAAAAAAATCTATAGCTTTATCCATAGCTGACGAAAAAAACATTACTATTAATATAGATCAAAATATTGTTGTTACTGTTTATGATGAATTACTTATTCAAGTTATTGCATCAATTTTAGATAATGCTCAAGAAGCACTCGAAAAAAGATTGAATATAGAAAAAAAGATTGAATTTAATGTAATTATAGAGAAAAATTATATATACTTAAAGATATCAAATAATGGTGGAAATATTGCTGATAATTTACTAGAGGAAATTTTTGCCCCATACTTTAGTACAAAACAAGAAAAAAATGGTGTAGGATTGAGTTTATACATTTCTAAAATGATAGCCCAATTTCATCTAAAAGGTGATATTAAAGTGATAAATCATAGAGATGATGTGGTAGAATTTGATATAATATTCCCAATAAAAGGTAAGCATAAATGATAATTATACCAGCAAGGCTAAATAGTAGTCGATTTGAAAATAAAATTTTAGTAGATATTTTAGGTTTACCTATGGTTATAAGGACTGCAAAAAGAGTAGAAAGTTTAGATGATGTTGTTATAGCAACAGATTCTATAGAAGTTGTTGAATTAGCAAAAAAATATAATGTGAAAGCTATTTTAACATCAACTGAGCATCAAAGTGGAACTGACAGAATAAATGAAGCAGCTACACTTCTGCAATTAGATGAAGAATCTGTAATTGTGAATGTTCAAGCAGATGAACCTTTTATTGAACCAGAGGTTGTACAAGCAGTTATTGATGAAGTAAAAAGATTGAAAAATGAAGCATTTACAATGGTAAGTTGCTATAAAGAGATAACTTCAGAAATGGCAGATGACCCAAACCATGTAAAAGTTATCTGTGATGATAATGGAGATGCTATATATTTTTCAAGAGCAAAAGTACCGTATCATCGAGATCATTATACAAATACTAAGTATAAAGGACATTTAGGAATCTATGGTTTTACAAAAAAAAGTTTAGGCTGTTTTTGTTCTCTAAATGGTTCAATCTTGGAACAAACAGAAAAACTAGAACAATTACGGGCAATATCAAACAATAAAACTATAAGTATGGTAGAAGTTGAATCTAAAAGTTTTGGTATAGATACTAAAGAAGATTTAGAAAATGCCTTAGAGATTTTTAATCAATAAATATGGGATACAATATGAATAAAGACTTTTTAAATGATATAAATATTTTATATGTTGAAGATGAAAATGATGTTAGAATTCTCACATCTAATATTTTAGAAAAGTTTTTAAATCGTACTGTTCAAGCTTCTAATGGTAAAGAAGGTTTAGAGTTATTTAAAAAATATAATGAAGATGAAAAAAGTGAATTTAAAATTGATTTAATTGTTACAGATATCAATATGCCAAAAATGAATGGCCTTGAGATGATAAGAGAAATTCATAAAATAGACTATACAATACCAACAGTTATAACTACAGCACACAGTGATGCTGATTTTTTAAAAGAAGCAATTAAATTAAGAGTGAGAGGTTATGTAACAAAACCTTTAAAAATCGATGATTTAATTGATACTATTCGTATAGCAGTAGAACCAAAATACTTAAAAGACAAACTGGAGCATTTGAATAAACAGTTGTCTCTTGAAGTTGAAGAAAAAACACTAGAATTGCGTTCTATTCTTGATTCTCAAGAAAATATGATATTAGTCTTCAATGAAGAGAAAGTTTCTTCAGCCAATAAAACATTTTTAAACTTTTTTAATTTGCATAATATTAATGAATTTATAGAACAAAATAGGCCAATAAGTAGTTATTTTATACAAAAAGAAAATTCTTTTTATACCCAAGAAAGTGATTGGTTATCTGAAATTATTCAATTAGAAGATATGAAAAGATTAGTTCGTATGAAAAATAGTCTTAACGAAGAAAGAATCTTTAGAGTAGACATAAAAACATTTTTTTATCAAACAAAACACTTTGTAGTTTCTTTTACAGATATTACAGAGCTCCAAGAGTATACCTATGAATTACAATATAAAGCAACCCATGACAGCTTAACAAAACTTTATAACAGACAAAAATTCAATGAAGAATTAAATAAAGAGATTTTAAGAGAAAAACGATACAAACATAATCTTTCAATTTTAATGTTCGATATTGATGATTTTAAAAATATAAATGATACTTACGGACATGATGTTGGCGATATTGTTTTAATAGATTTATCTAAAATTTTAAAACAATCTATACGGGCTACAGATTATGCTGCTAGATGGGGTGGAGAAGAGTTTATGGTACTCCTTCCTGAAACATCTATTGATGAAACATCAAGAATCGCACAAACAATAAGAGAGAATGTAGAAACATATCAACCTCTTCATATAAAACTACCAATAACTATTAGTATTGGTGTTGCTGAATTTAAGGCAGATATTGATACAAAAGATAGTTTTATTAAAAATGTAGATGTGGCATTATATCAAGCAAAAAAAGGTGGTAAAAATCAAGTGGTGAAATATGAAAGCTAAAAAAGTTATATCAAAAATAATTTCAGGAAAATATAAAAATAAAGTTTTAGAGTTACCCTCTTTAGATGTTACAAGAAGTTCAAAATCGATACTAAAAGAGTCATTTTTCAATGTACTTCAATTTGATATCATAGATACGGTATTTATAGAAGCTTTTGGTGGTAGTGGTGCTATTGGATTAGAAGCATTAAGTCGAGGAGCAAAAACAAGTTATTTTTGTGAGTTTGATAGAAATTCATATAAAGTTTTAACAAGAAACTGTGAGAATATAGATAGAGATAATTCCGTAGTAATTTTCGGTGATACTTTTCTTAAAACACCAGCAATATTAGAACAATTAAAAAATTCTAATGAAGAGATAATTCTTTATATAGATCCCCCTTTTGACTTTCGTGAAGGTATGGATAAGATATATGATAAAACATTTGATATGGTACGAGATATTACTAATGAAAATGTTATTTTAGTGACTTTTGAACATCTTTCAACTATAGAGATGCCAGATACACTTGGTAAATTTACAAAACATAAAACAAAAAAATTTGGTAAAAGTGCTTTAACATATTATTATGTTTAAATTTTCAATTTGGACTTTATCTACAGTAGTTGTGGCCGTTTTTATATTGCCGTTTATTTATACTATTTCTCCTTATGAATTAGACCCTAAAGCAATACTGTTAAGTCCTAGTTTTGAACATATAATGGGTACAGACAGATTAGGAAGAGATATATTTGCCAGAATTTTAAATGGTGGGCAAACCTCTTTAATCATTGGTTTTATTAGTGCTTCAATCGCTTCTTTTATAGGGCTTATTGTAGGAATTAGTGCTGGATATTTTAAAGGAAATTGTGATAAAACTATCACAATAATTATCGATCTGTTTTTAACTTTTCCAACCTTTTTTTTACTTTTAGCACTTGTAAGTTATATGGAAGCAAATATTACGATACTTATTATAGTACTGTTTATTACAGGTTGGATGGGTATGGCACGGATGATTAGAAGTGAAAGTTTTGCAATATCCGATAAGCCTTATATCAAAATTTTAAATCTTACTAATGTGTCAAAAATAAAAATTATTTTAAAATATTTTGCACCATTGTTAGCACCTATATTTTTAGTATCTTTTACATTTGGAGTAGGGGGTGCAATATTAGCTGAGTCTGGTCTTAGTTTTTTAGGACTAGGGATAAATCCTCCACAAATGAGCTGGGGTAGTTTACTTAGTGACGGAAAAGAGGTGATAGAGATAGCTTGGTGGGTAAGTTTTTTCCCAGGACTCTTTATCTTCCTTATCACCTTTTGTTTAATGCAGATTGCTGATTATTTACAGCAACAGTTTAACAGTAAAACTATTGTTTAGTTTTACTGTTTTTCTATGAATAGAGCTAACGCTTCAATTTGCTCATCTGACATTGTGGCAACTTGACCTTTCATAACACCTTTCATAGCACCGCCATAAGAGTTGTCTTTATATCCTTTTAATGCTGATATAGTTTTACTTTTTTCCCAACCTTTAATAATTTGAGATTTACCTAAAGCTTTTTTCTCAGCCTTTGCACCATGACAGCCAGCACATTTTTTATATAATGTCCCACCATCTACTGCAAATAATGATGTTGCTCCTAAAATACCTAACCCTAATACAATGTTTTGAATCTTTTTCATTTTGTTCTCCTTGTTTTTTGTTACAAGAGAACTATATAATTTTATTGTGGAATGATTGTGGAATGAAAATAAAACTCAAAACAGTAGATTGGACTACCAACTTATAGTAACTACAGTTTCTTCATCTATTTTTGATTTTATTTTTATATTTAAATTATATTCATCACAAATGATTTTTACTATATTCAGACCTATGCCAAAGCCACCAACACTTTTATCAAACCTTGAATATCTATCAAACATAGACTCTATATGTTCTTGATTGATTCCTTTTCCTGTATTTTTTATAGAGATACTACTTTCATCTAGAATTATAGTGATCTTCCCATTGATTTTGTTATATTTTATTGCATTAGATAAAATGTTATCTATCACTTTTGATATTTTTATTTTATCTATAAAGAGTGTAGTATTTGGATTAAGATTTGTGATAATCTCTATTTTCTTCATTTTGGCAAGGCTTTTAAAATACTCAATTCTCTCTTGAGTAATTGGTTCTAAAAGTAAGTTTTGGTTATTTGAGATGATTTTATTATCTAAAATAAGATAAGTAAGGTCATTATATATATTTGAGATAGTTTTGGCCCCTATGTCTATTCTATTGATTATTTTAGCAAGATAAGTATCTTCTATTTTATCTTGATCTATTAGTTCTATATTTGTTATGATTGTACTTATTGGAGTATTGAGTTCATGAGTTGTATCTTTGATAAATCTATCAAGTAGATGTAAAGTATCTTTCATAGGTTTTAAAAATAGATTTAATAAGAAGTATCCAACTACTAACATAAAGATAAAAAACAGACTTCCATAGATAAAAATAGTTTTTAGCAGTTCATTTTTCCATTGTTCTGTATTGATAATTTGGACAATAATATATTGTGCATTTTTATAGTATTCACTAGGGGTTTTTATATATCGTATGATTTTATTATTATCATAAGCTATTTGATCTAGCTGTTTTTTTGGATTTTTAAGGGTTGAGTAGATGAGATTATAGTTACTATCATACAAAGAGGTATGGAAGCTTTTATCTACTGGATAAGTTTGTGTTTTGTCTGCTTTTAGCTCTTTTAGCTGTACTAAAAATTCATTTGCATATTGATTTAGAAGTATTGTTTTTTGTTGTTCTATTAACTCTTTTTGGAGTGTAAAGTACAAATAGGTGGTAAGAACCAATATAACTGTGACAAGAAAAATATATAAAGATAAAAATCTATATAAAGTTTTCTTTTCACTTTGTGGTAAATTTATATCCAAGCTTTTTAATACTGACAATTTTTTCTTTTCCTAAATATTTTCGTAAATTTTTAATATATGTTCGTAAAGCACTTTCGCTTACCTGCTCATCATACTCCCAAAGAGCTTGATAGATATTTTCATGTGTCACTATTGTATCTTTATTTTGTAAAAAAAGTTTTAAGAGTTTTGCATCTTTATTATTCAGTTGTATCTCTTCATCTTGTATTGTTAAAGTATCTGTTGAAGTATCATAAAATATATCTGTATCAATTTGTATTTGATTTGTGTTTATATGAGAAAATTCTCTTTTTAGAATAGTTTCTACTCGTAAATGCAACTCTTTAAGTGAAAAAGGTTTTCGTATATAATCATCACAGCCACTTTCAAAACCATTTTCTAAATCATTCATAGAGTTTAAAGAGGTGATAAAAATAGCTGGTGTTGTGATATTTTGCTCTCTTATGTTTTGTAGTATCTCAAAACCATTCATATTTGGAACATTTACATCTAAAAGTAAAATGTCAAATTTTTTTTCATAGATAGTATCTAAAGCACTATACCCATCATAGACAGCTATGATTTCATATTCTAATCTTTCAAAATAATCTACAATAGTTTCATTTAAAGCCATATCATCTTCAAGCAGTAAAATTCTTTTTTTCATTATATTCTCTTTAGGATTTTATCCATAGATTTTGTTGATAAAAATCTTTTTAAGTAGCCTAAGATATAAGTAGCTTTTGTTATATAATATCGAGGCTTGATATTTTTAGAAATAATGATTTTTTCTATTACTTTTGCTACATCAATTGAGGGAAGATTAAAAGGAACCTCACTTTTTTTAGCATTTAAATTTTTATGATAAATCTCTTTAAATCGGGAATGTTCCATATCTATGTTTTCTTTTGTTTTAGCTA
Organism: Arcobacteraceae bacterium; assembly: GCA_963667095.1. GTDB lineage: Bacteria > Campylobacterota > Campylobacteria > Campylobacterales > Arcobacteraceae > JAIOSF01. Next base: position 2,126,367 of record OY762960.1, read on the forward strand.
TAGCATTTTTTCTAAAATCACTTGTAACAGGTCCTGTGTTTAGAATAGTTACTTGTATATTTGTATCTTCTAATTCTAATCTTAAAGTATCAGTAAGACCCTCTATAGCATATTTGCTTGCATTATATGCACCTCTTAGTTTTAAACTAATAAGTCCCAAAACTGAACTGTGTTGTATGATTTTTCCATAACCTTGTTTTTGCATAATAGGTAAAATTTGAATTGTTACTTCATGAAGCCCAAAAACATTTGTGTTAAATTGTTCTTTTAAAACATCTGTAGAAATATCTTCTAAAGCACCTGGCTGACCGAAACCTGCATTGTTGAACACTATATCTAAAGTGCCACTTGTAAGTTCTAATATTTGATTTAATGTATTTGTAATAGTTTCTCTTTTTGTTACATCAAGTAAAAAAGCTTCAAATCCCAGTTTTTGTAACATCTCTACATCTTTTTGTTGCTTTGCAGTTGCAAATACTCTATAGCCTTTGAGTTTAAGATATACAGCTGTCTCAAATCCAATACCTGTTGAACATCCAGTAATAAGTATAGTTTCTTTATTCAAACTATATCCTTCAAGTTTATTTGTGATATTATACCTTATGGATATAAAGAAGTTATTAGACAAAGAGGTTTTATTAAGAAATCGCAGGAGTGAACTTTGTCTTGATAAACCGGACCCTTTACTTATAGCAAAAAAATATAATGATGAGTATATTAGTTTGATATGTGCATTATTTGCTTATGGAAATGCAAATCAGATTGTAAAATTTTTAAGTTCATTTGATTTTTTACTTCTTGAAAAGAGTGAAGATATTATTCAAAAAGAGTTTCAAAATCATTATTACAGATTTCAAAATACTCGAGATATACAATCATTTTTTATAGCAATCAAAAGATTAAAACAAATTGATAGTTTAGAAAATATATTTAAAAAAGGATATGACAAAGATGGTGATGTATTAGAAGGTATTAACTCAATTATACAAAGTGTATCAGAAGTTTATGAGTATTATAGTGAAGGGTACAAATTTTTGATAGGAACATTACCAAAAAGGGATAATCAAGGTGCTATAAAACATATCGGCAATTCTCCTTATAAAAGATACAATATGTTTTTACGATGGATGGTTAGAGATGATTTTCTAGATATGGGATTATGGAAAAATGTAGATAAAAAAGATTTACTTTTACCTCTTGATACACATACTTTTAAAGTATCTCAAAAGCTAGGGTTATTGACTCGTAAAACATATGATTTAAAGTCAGCTATACTTGTAACACAAAAGCTACAAAAGTTTGATGAAAATGACCCTATAAAATATGATTTTGCACTATATAGGTTAGGACAGGAAAAAATCATTTTTTGAATGTTAGTTTAAAGTAGGCTCCTCCATTTTTATTTTTAACTTCAATTTGGGCTTGATGTTCATCTAAAATTTTTTTAGCTATATTCATACCTATTCCTATTCCTGAAGCTAACTTGTTACTAACAAATGGTTCAAAGATTACATCTATGATCTCATCATCTATCCCTCCACCATTATCTTGAAAAATAACTTCCGTAGAATCAACTTTTGAATTGATAAAAATTTCAATTTTTCTCATTTCATAATCATCAATCTTTATAAGTTCATCAAGAGAATTATTCAAGATAATAGTCCAAACTTGCTCGATTTTTTGTTTATTTATATGTGCTGTAAAAGTGTGTTTGTCATTTTGCGATGTATCTAGATTAAAAAGTTCATCGTTAATATATATTTTTGATATTTGTTTTGAACGATTATTTATAAGTCTTAGTGTTGTAATTATAGTAGCATAAATATTCGTATCTTCTTTTTTCAAATTATTAACTTGAGACATTTCTCTCATAGATTCCACAATATTTCTAATTCTGTCAATTCCTTCATCAATTTTTTGATTATCTTGTAGAAGAGTTTTTTTTAACTCATTGTCTGGCATATCTTCAAGTTCATATTTAGACATCTCGTTTGTACCTTTTATATAGGTAAGAGGAGTGTTTATTTCATGGGTAATACCAGCTGCCATTTGTCCTATTGTTAAAAATTTTGTATTTTTTTCTATCTCTTTTTCATGCTCTTTATGTTGTGCAATTATATACTCTTCATGGCGCTTATTCATTAGATAATATCCAAATAAAATAATTAGTAAAATAATGACAATAATAGTTGCTATAGTATTATGTTCTATATAATGAATTTCCTGCATTTGAAAACTATCTAATTTTTTAAAAATTAAAGCATAACCCATTTTATTGCCATTTATATCAGCTATGGGATAGGTTGTTATAAAATAGTTATTTACATGGTCTATGAGATAATCTTCCTTAGTGATATAATTGTTTACACCATTATTTTTTAGAAGAGTGATTATCTCTTTATTTGGGTTTAGTAATGCACTATAATAGTCATCTATAAATATTTTTGAAAAAGGTTGAGTAATTTGTTTCTTATAAGATTTATCCACTAAAAATATAGTTTCAACATTTTCTTTTTGCATTTTCTTGTGTATAGAATTAAAATGTGTAATAATTTCAAATATTCCTATAAATTTATCATTGTCATATATAGGTACCATTGATTTAAAAGTCATAGCATGTTTTCCTGTACTTATAGTGGACATGATTTTAGGATTTTTTATCATTTGTTTTATATCAAGTCTAAATGGAAACATATTTTCACCACATTTACTGGACCAACTTCTATAAAAGCTATTTCCTTCTGCATCAATAATTTGAAACCATACATTTTTATATATAGTTAAATTTTTTAATTTAGAAGAAAACTTTTTGAGTGTTATGAGTGTTTTATCTTTTTGTTTCAGTGCATTGATGATATTCGTATCATGTGATAAAGACAATGCAATAAAAGACATTACCTCTTTTTTATTTTCTAAAAATTGTGCTAGTTTATTTTTGATAGTGTTTGAATAAGATTGATATTGATATTCTTTTATGCTAGCTATTTCGTTGTCAGTTATAATTCTAGATATAAGTAAAACTAGCAAAATAGAACTTATAATGGTGAAAAAAATATATCGACCAACTTTTGTATCAAAATAAGTGTGATTGAATTTATTAATGAATCTCAAGTAAGTTACCCTTTCTTTGCGAATTCTACCATAAATAGGATAAAAAATTAAATTATCTATAGTATAATACGACAATTTCAAATTAAGGGTAATTAAATGAAAAAAATATCAATAGTGTTATTATTAGTTACAAGTTTTTTATATGGTGGTTTCTTTGATTCAGTTAAAGAATATTTACCAAAAGAGGATACAACTACTACAACACAAAGTAGTGATATTAATAGTTTACTCAATAGTATCACAGGTACAACTGATTTAACTACAACACAAGCTACAGGAACTGTTGCAACATTGATGCAATATGCAAAATCAAATATGACAGATAGCGAATATACAACTGTGACAAAAGATGTTCCTGTATTAAATAGTTTAGGAAATAGTAGTACTTCTTCAATGCTTTCTTCTTTGACAAACAGTGCTATGTCAAGTGATATGGTAATAAATTCATTAAAAACTATGGGGGTTGAGCCTTCTCTTGTGCAAACAATTATACCAATTCTTGTAAATTATGCGAAACAATATGGAAGTGATGAATCAAGTTCTATCTTATCAAAAAGCTTATCAGGTCTTTTAAATTAAAAATGTTATTAATAAGGTGTTAATATTCAATTTAATAAGGATTAACATCTATCCCTTATAATTCTAAAAATAAAACATAAGGGGTTCAAAATGAACAAAAAAATAATTTTAAGTCTATCAGTTGCTGCATTATTAGCAACATCAGTATTTGCATCATGCCAAAGTAGTAATATGAAAAAAGGGTGTGGAGATAATTATAGTTGTAATATGAAAAAGAAAAATTCTTCTTTTAAAAAGCATGGTAGTATAATGCATATGGTTATGATGCTTGATTTAGATGCTGATCAAAGAGCAAAGATAAAAGATATTGTTAAATCTTCATATAAAAATTTGCCAAAACAAAGTGATGCTTTTACAAGTAATAATTTTGATAAACAAAAGTTTATAGATCTCTCAAAACAAAAGAGAGAATTAAAAATTAAAAATAAAGCTGATACAATAGAAAAAATATATGAGTTACTTAATGATTCACAAAAGAAAGACTTTAAAACAATGGTGGATATGAGAGAAGTTATGAAACATAATATGAAAAATAAAATGATGAAAAAAGGTACTTGTAATGATAAAAATTGCAATGGTAGAGGATGATTTTGAACTAGCAGATGTTTTAACACAATATCTTAAGCAGTTTAATATCGAAGTTACCAATTTTGAAGACCCATTCTTAGCATTAAGTACTTTATCATTAAAGCAAGTAGAGTTTGATCTAATTATTTTAGATTTAACTTTACCTGGTCTTGATGGTTTAGAAGTGTGTAAAGAGATTGTGTCAAAATATGATATTCCAATAATAATATCAAGTGCAAGAAGTGATATCACAGATAAAGTGACAGCTTTAGAACTTGGTGCAGATGATTACTTACCAAAACCTTATGATCCTAGAGAATTAGAGGTTCGAATCAAAACTATATTACGAAGATATAATAAAGATATCTCTTCTGAAACTTTAAAGTCGAAAGAGATTTTTGTACTTAATGAAGAAAAGAAAGAGATTACCAAAAATGGTGAGTATATTAAACTGACACATGCTGAATATCAAATTATGTCTTTGATGTGTCAACGAAAAGGTTTTGTTATCTCTCGATATGATATTTTAGAAAATAGTGAGTTGTTAAGTAGTGATGAACAAAGTGGAAGTATCGCTGTTATTATCAATAGAATTAGAAATAAAATAGAAGATGATCCAAAACATCCACAACACTTGATTACAATTAGAGGTATGGGGTATAAACTAGTAGAATGAAAATCAATAAAAACTCAATATTATTTACTATAACAATTACTTTTATAGTATCAATCTTTTTTATGTTTATTAGTTTTACTATTCTTTACAAACATTCTTTAAAAAATACAGAAGAGTTTATGATGAAGCGATCTATGGATGTTTCAAAAAGTATTTTACGAGAGTGTAGAAATAGAGAATTAAGTGATGATTTAAAAGATCATTTAGAAAAAATGGATTTTTCTATTTTTATGGATGAAGAGGAACAAAATCAAGTTTTAAATAATAAAAAATTGAAAATAAAACATATTAAAAATAAAGGACGAGCTACTGTAAAGTTTTTACAATTAAACTCTAGACATTATGTTCATCTTAAAACACCTATGATTGATGTTTTAATAAGAGATGATGTTGAAATCCCAAATACGAAAAGTACACTTATTTTTATCTCTATTTTAATAATTTCTCTTTTTATCTTGTTGTATATTTTAACTTTGAAAAAACTATTAAAATTAAATATTTTAAAAGATAAAGTAAAAAATCTAGCAAATGAAGATTTTGATATAGATTGTGCCACTCCAAACAAAGATGAGATTTCTCAACTTGCAAATGAGTTTCATAAAACAGCAAAAAAACTAAAACAACTCAAAGAGTCACGAGATATCTTTATACGAAATATTATGCATGAACTTAAAACGCCTATAGTTAAAGGAAAATTTTTAACGCAACTTGAAGTAACTCAAGAAAATAAAAATAAAATGGAAAAAGTATTTTATAGATTAGAATCTTTGATCAATGAGTTTGCAACTATAGAACAGCTTATCTCTTCAAAAAAAGATGTTGAAAAAAAAGCGTATAATTTAGAAGATGTTGTTGATGATGCTATTGATATTCTGATGTGTGAAGAAAATGAAGTTATTGTTAAAATTAAGAATATTAAAGTTATTGTAGATTTTAAACTCTTCTCAATAGCTATAAAAAACCTTATTGATAATGGTATAAAACATTCAAGTGATAAAAAAGTGATTATAGAAGCTATTTCAAATGATACAATCGTATTTAAAAACAAAGGTGAAAAGCTTGAATATCCTTTAGAGAAATATTATGAACCATTTTTTAAAGGGGATGATGTAAAATCAAATCAAAGCTTTGGGTTAGGTTTATATATAGTAAAAAATATTTTGGATGCAAATGGATTTGATCTGGATTATAGTTATGAAGATGGTATGAATAGTTTTATTATTACAAATATTAAAAAAAGAGATAATGCAACTCTATGTTAAAAGTTTCAATTAAAGATATTCCCTATCAAGTAAAAGTATTCCAAAGTTCTTTAAACAACTTAAGTGCGAAAGAGGTATTTGAGTTTGAGCTTACTGATAAAGAGATTGATTTTAAAGCACTTGTTGATATAGCACAAATACTTTACTGTAAAGTACTGCCTCCAAAGATAATAGATGAAAAGAATATTATACTATTTCAAAAACTAGATCATAATAACTCTTTTCACAATAATACAAATGATATAGAAGATAAATATGGTTCTACATCATCTTTTTCAACTATAGATAAAACTTCACAACCAAGCTTTATGGTACACTATTTAAAAGCTTTAGAAAGTGTTGGAATAAATACAAGAATAAGAGTACTTAATCTTGGAGTTAACAGTGGTGATGAGTTTGAAGTGATAAAAAAATATTCTCAAAATTTTACAAATTTAGAATTAGTGGGAGTTGATTATTGTGCTTCAGCGATACAAAAAGCACAAGAAAAGTTCAAAGATGATTCAAATGTAGTTTTTAAAGAAGCAGATATCAATAAACTTGAAGAGTTAAATTTAGGAAAGTTTGATTTGATTATTACTATAGGAACGCTCCAAAGTACAAATATTGATTTTAATAAAACTGTTATGAATATAGTACAAAACTATCTTAATAAAGATGGTGCTATGATTATGGGGTTTCCAAATTGTCGTTGGATTGATGGGGAGATGATATATGGTGCTCGGGTGAAAAACTACAACTATTCAGAACTCTCAAATCTTTATAAAGATGTAAATTTTTGTAAAAAATATCTCCAACAAAAGAAGTTTCGAGTTACTATCACTGGGAAAGATTATATATTTTTAACAGCTACTTCTATACGATAGCTACTCATCTCCATTTTTATAAAAGTTTTCCAAAATCAAACTATCGGTAATCTGATTTTTAAACAACGCATCTTCATGTTGTTGTTTTAAAAATTTATTTTCCTCTTTTAGTGAGATATACTGTGCATTGAGTTTATTGATATCTTTACTTACATAATAGATATTATTTTGTAAATATATCTTTGGCATAAAAAATACCAAAGTGGTAATCAAGCTTGCAAAAACAATTAAAAGTGCTTTAGTTGGCGTCAAACTTAAATATCCTCATCTTAGAGCTTCTGCTTCTTGGATTTTCTTTTATCTCTTTAGGAGTTGGGATTATTGGTTTTTTTGTAAGAATTTTTCCTTTTTGATGATTGTTTCCACAAGTACATCGCATCACTTGAGGTGGACAGATACATTTTTGCGTCCATTTTTTAAAATAGTTTTTTACTATTCTATCTTCAAGTGAATGAAACGAGATGATAGCTATAAGAGTATCTTTGAAGTTTGCAGATTCTATTTTATCAAATAACTCTTCTAATACACCTAGTTCATTGTTTACTTCTATTCTGATACCTTGAAATGGTAGTGTTGCTGGGTGTAGCTTCCCTTTGTACATATTTTTACTTAAAAATTGTGCTAACTCTTTACTACTGCTAAAAGGTCTATTTTGAACGATAAGAGAAGCAACTTTTTTGTACTCTTTTACCTCTCCATAATTTTTAAAGATATCTTCAAGTTGATTTTGTGAGTAGTGGTTGACTACATCAGAGGCAGTTAAATGTTGATTTTGATCCATTCTCATATCAAGAGTTTCACTCTCAAAACCAAAACCTCTTTCGTTTTTATCTAGTTGTAAAGAAGATACACCAATATCTGCTAGTATCCCTACGATATTTTTATCTTTAAATGTATCTATCACATCTTTGAAATTTCCTTTGTTGAAGATGATTCTATCTTTGTACTTTTCTAATCTTTTTTTAGAGAAGTTTAATGCTTCATCATCTTGGTCATTACAAATAAGCTTGATATTTGGATTTGATTCTAAAATCCCAGCTGAGTGTCCACCATATCCTAAAGTACAGTCAATAATATAGCCATCTTTTAAATCTTTAAAAGTTTCAATAACTTCATTGAAAAGTACGGGTATGTGTGGTATTTGAGTCTCATCCAAGGGTTAATCCTATTTAATGTTTTGATTTGGTATCATATCAAAATATTAATTAAAGGTGCTTACAGTATGCTTGATAAAAAAATCGTTGAACATTTAGCAAAAATTTCTCTTGCATTATTTAGAAAAAACTTTTTCGGTATTTATCATGGTTCAATATCAAAAAAAATAGACCACAATAGATTTATAATCAACAAAAAAGATGCAATATTTGATGAGATAGAAGAGTCTACACTTTGTCAACTTTCTATGAACCTTCATGATTATAGTTGGGATTTAGCAAGTGTTGATGCTATCATACATAGCTCAATATATACACAAATACATGAAGCAAAATATATTTCATGTGGAATGCCTCCTTATACTACGGCATATGCATTAGAGCATGATACTATAGAGTGTGAAGATTATTTTGGAAAAACAACTTTTGATAAAATAGTTGTATATGACCCGGGTGATTTTACAACTTGGTATGATAGAAATTTTATTGAAGTTCCAAAATTACTCAAAGAAACTCCAAATAATGTTATTGTGATACGAGGTGTTGGTGTTTATGTTTATGATAGAGATATGAATAATCTTGTAAAAAAAGTAGCTATCTTAGAAAGTAGTTGTAGAATACTCGCTTTAAAATCACTTTGTAAATAACGATAGTGTTACTTTATTACATATTGTAACACTTCTACTTCTTAATAGTGTAACTTTTCTACTCATATAAAACACTAAAAATAAAAAAATATAAAATAAAAATATAAAATAAGTCTTTTTCGATAGAATTTAATTGAAATAAAAATTTATTAAAAGGACTTTATTTATGAGTTTAGTTGCAAATTATAAAGCACATACAGAAGAAAGAGCAAAGCTAGGTGTTCCACCTTTAGCATTAACTGCTGAACAAGTAGCACAATTAGTAGAATTATTAAAAGCATCACCTATTGTAGATGTTGATTATGTAATGGATATGTTTGTAAACAAAATACCAGCAGGTGTTGATGATGCAGCATATGTAAAAGCAGCATTTTTAAATGACATAGTTCAAGGAAATGTAACTTGTGAAGCTATTTCAAAAGTAAAAGCATGTGAGATTTTAGGTCTTATGTTAGGTGGATTTAATGTTACACCTTTAGTTGAAGCACTTAAAATAGATGGTGAAGTTGCTGATACAGCAGCTGAACAACTTAAAAATACACTTTTAGTTTATGATGCATTTAATGATGTAAAATCGTTAATGGATCAAGGAAATGCAAAAGCAAAAGAGGTTGTTGAATCTTGGGCAAAAGCTGAATGGTTTACAAATAAACCAGAATTAGAAAAAGAGATTACTTTAACAGTATATAAAATTCCTGGTGAAACAAATACGGATGATTTATCTCCTGCAGGTGAAGCATTTACAAGAGCAGATATCCCACTTCATGCGAACTCTATGTTAGTTTCTAGAATGGAAAATCCATTAGATACAATGAAAGAGCTAAAAGCAAAAGGTAATCCTTTAGCTTATGTTGGTGATGTTGTAGGAACAGGTTCTAGTAGAAAATCAGGTATCAACTCTGTACAGTGGCATATGGGTAGAGATATTCCAGGTATCCCAAATAAAAGAACAGGTGGTGTTGTTATTGGTTCTATTATTGCTCCAATTTTCTTCAATACAGCAGAAGATTCAGGGTGTTTACCACTTGAAGCAAATGTCGATAACCTTGAAACTGGTGATGTAATTACAGTAAAACCTTATGATGGTGTTATTGAAAAAGAGGGAAAAGTTGTAAGTGAATTCAAACTAAATCCAAATACAATTACTGATGAGATGAGAGCAGGGGGAAGAATTCCTTTAATTATAGGAAAAGGTTTAACTGCAAAAGCTAGAGAAGCTTTAGGTATGGGAGCATCTGATATGTTCTTAACTCCAGATCAACCAGCTGATGATGGAAGTGGATATACACTTGCACAAAAAATGGTTGGAAAAGCTTGTGGAATTGAAGGTGTTAAACCGGGCGTTTACTGTGAACCAATCGCTACAACTGTAGGAAGCCAAGATACAACAGGACCTATGACTAGAGATGAGATAAAAGAACTAGCAGCACTTTCTTTTGGTGCTGATTTTGTTCTTCAATCATTTTGTCATACAGCTGCGTATCCAAAGCCAGCTGATATTCAACTACAACATACTTTACCAGAATTCTGGACAAGTAGAAAAGGGTTTATCTTAAGACCAGGTGATGGTGTAATTCATTCTTGGTTAAATAGAATGTGTTTACCTGATACAGTTGGTACAGGTGGAGATTCACACACAAGATTCCCTATTGGTATCTCTTTTCCTGCTGGGTCTGGACTTGTTGCTTTTGCAGGAGTTACAGGTATGATGCCTTTAACAATGCCAGAATCAGTTCTTGTAAAATTTAAAGGTGAAATGCAACCAGGTATTACTCTAAGAGATTTAGTTAATGCTATTCCTCATCAAGCTATCAAAGATGGTTTACTTACAGTTGAGAAAAAAGGCAAGAAAAATATTTTTGCAGGTAGAGTATTAGAGATTGAAGGTTTAGAACAATTAAAATGTGAGCAAGCGTTTGAATTATCTGATGCAAGTGCAGAAAGAAGTGCTGCTGCTTGTACGGTAAAACTAGATAAAGAACCAATTATAGAATATTTAGAATCAAATATTGTTTTAATTGATGAGCTAATTGCACAAGGGTATGAAGATAAAGCTACTTTAGCAAGAAGAAGAGATAAGATGAAAGCTTGGGTAGCAAATCCAGAACTTTTAGAAGCTGATAAAGATGCAAAATATGCAGCAACTATTGAGATTGATTTAAATACAATTACAGAGCCAATTTTAGCTTGTCCAAATGATCCAGATGATGTAAAAACTCTTACAGAGATTCATGCAGCTGGACTTAGAACTGAAATAGATGAAGTATTTGTTGGTTCTTGTATGACAAATATTGGACTTTTTAGAGCTTTAGGTGAAGTTCTAAGAGGTGAGGGTCAAGTTCCTACAAAACTATGGGTATGTCCTCCAACAAAAATGGATGAAAAAACTCTTCAAGAAGAGGGATATTATTCAGTATTTGGAATGGCAGGTGCTAGAACAGAGATACCAGGATGTTCTTTATGTATGGGGAACCAAGCAGCAGTTGCACAAAATGCTTTTGTATTCTCAACAAGTACAAGAAACTTTGACAACAGACTTGGAAAAGGAAGTCAAGTATATCTTGGAAGTGCTGAGTTAGCAGCTGTTGTTGCTCTTAAAGGAAAACTTCCTACAGCAGCAGAATATATGGAAATAGTTCCAAATAAAATCAAACCGGAGATGACAGATGAAGTTTATAGATACTTAAACTTCAACAAAGTTTCTCATGAAGAATTAGAAGCTATGGTACAATAATAAAACGAAAATTAGTTTAAAAAATTAAAAGCCTCACTAGTAGTAGTGAGGCTTTTTTTATTAATGTAAATTTGTTACAATGAGATTAAATTTTCAATTATAATACAAGAAAAGGATATCTTATGCATCATCTTATAGAGCAAAATTGGCATAGTATTTCATCAGATGAAATTGTAGAAGTGTTACAAAGTGATATAAATGATGGCTTAGGACCTTTAAGTGTAAAACATAAAGAAGAATTTTTTGGTAAAAATATTCTTGAAAATAAAAAAGACAATTCTCTTTTAGAAAAGTTTTTTATGCAATTTCATAATGCTTTGATTTATATCTTATTAGCGGCTTCATTTATTACAGCTTATTTAGGTGAGTGGATAGATAGTGGTGTAATTTTTGGTGTTGTTATTATAAATGTTATTATAGGTTTTGTACAAGAAGTTAAAGCACAAGAAGCAATAGATTCTTTGAAAAATATGATGACAACAGAAGCTATTGTTATACGAGATGGCAAAAAAATATCTATCTCTTCAGTTGACTTAGTACCTGGGGATATTGTACTTCTTGAGTCTGGTTCTAAAATACCAGCTGATATTAGAATTATAAGTCATAAAGATATAAAAGTTGATGAATCAATGCTTACTGGTGAATCTGTGAGTGTATCTAAAAACATAGATATTTGTGGGCAAGATATAACACTTAATGATAGAAAAAATATGTTGTATTCAGGTACTTTTGTCACTTATGGAAGAGCAAAAGGAATAGTTGTAGCAACTTCAAAATATACACAAATAGGGAAAATAGCCGATTTGATTGACAATACAATGTCACTAGAAACTCCATTGACTCAAAAAATATCTTACTTTTCAAAAGTTTTATTGATTCTTATTCTTCTTTTAGCTTCATTGACATTTCTAGTAGGTATTTTAAGAGAAAACAGTATTATAGATACTTTTATGGCATCAGTAGCTTTAGCTGTAGGGGCTATACCTGAAGGATTACCTGCTGCTGTTACTATTACTTTAGCTATTGGTGTTAGTAGAATGGCAAAGAAAAATTCTATTATTAGAAAACTTCCAGCTGTTGAAACACTAGGAAGTGTTACAACAATATGTTCTGATAAAACTGGGACTCTAACACAAAATAAGATGACAGTTACGAATATATATTCTTCAAGAAAATCTTATGAAGTTACTGGAAATGGTTATGAACCAACTGGTGATTTTATGCTCAATGGTCAAGTTATCAAAGATTTTGATATAAATATAAAAGAAGTATTAAAAGCTGGATATTTATGTAATGAGTCTTATTTAGTTTCAAAAGATAGAACATATAGTATCAAAGGTGACCCTACAGAAGGTGCTTTGATTGTAAGTTGTCTTAAAGCTGGATATGATGAATATAGTTTAGAAGATAATTTTTCAAGAATTGATATCTTACCTTTTGAATCTGATAAACAATATATGGCAACTATAAATAAAGATAAACAAACTGATGAAAATCATATATTTATAAAAGGTTCCGTAGAAAAGATTTTAGAAATTTGTGACTTTGAAATGCTAGATAATGATACAATTCCTATAGATAAAGATACTATTTATAATCAAGTTAATCAATATGCAAGTAAAGGGCTTAGAGTTTTAGCTTTGGCTAAAAAAATCACACAACAAGATATAATAGATGAAAAAGAGTTAAAAAATAATTTTATATTTTTAGGGCTTCAAGCTATGATGGACCCACCAAGGGAAGAAGCTATAGATGCTGTACAAAAATGTCATAATGCAGGGATAAATATCATTATGATTACAGGTGATCATGCTTTAACTGCATTTTCTATTGCAAAAATGATAACTATAATTCCCCAAGATAAAAGTTTTGAAGAGAGTGTTTTACAAGGTAGTGAACTTTTTGGATTAAGTGATGAAGAATTAATAAAAAAAGTATCTACAGTAAAAGTATTTGCAAGAGTAGAACCAGAGCAAAAATTACGGATAGTAGATGCCCTTCAAGCTAGAGGTGAGATAGTTGCTATGACAGGGGATGGAGTTAATGATGCACCAGCATTAAAACAGGCAAATATAGGTATTGCTATGGGAAAAGGGGGAACTGAAGTAGCAAAAGAGGCTGCTGACATGATTTTAAGTGATGATAATTTTAGTTCAATTGAAAGAGCTGTTAAAGAGGGAAGAAATGTATTTGATAATCTTGTAAAGTTTATCACATGGACACTTCCTACAAATCTTGGTGAGGGATTAGTAATATTATTTTCTATTATGCTGGGTATGACTTTACCTATTTTACCATTACAAATTTTATGGATAAATATGTCTACAGCAATTTTTTTAGGACTGATGCTTGTTTTTGAACCAAGTGAACAAAATATTATGAGTAGAGCTCCAAGAGATTCTAAAGAGCCAATTATGACAAAAGTGATGATAAGACAAATGTTAGTTGTTGGATTTTATATGTTAATAACTTCGTATTTGATGTTTAATTATATGATGGAACTTGGTCATACTGTCGAATATGCAAGAACAGTGGCTGTGAATATTTTTGTATTTATTGAACTTTTTTACCTATTTAGTTGTAAACAATTAGAAGTATCTATTTTTAAAACTAATATTTTTGATAATAAACCTTTACTAATAGGGGTTAGTTTTATGGTATTCCTACAAGTGCTTTTTACAAATAATAGTTTGATGAATGATATTTTTAAAAGTGAACCATTAGATTTAGAAACTTGGTTTGCTATTATAGGTATCTCTTTTAGTGTGATTTTTGTTGTTGAGATAAAAAAAATAATTGAGTTGAAAATAAATCGATTTTAAATCCTTATTTGATATAATACCACTTTATTTTAAGGATAATATATTGAATAGATATGGTATAGATATATGGGGTGATAATAACTTCATAATAGATAAAGATGTAGTAAGATTAAACTACGAATCAAAACCAGCTTTAATAGATATAGTTAAATCTATAAGAGATGAGGGAAATACAGGTCCTTTAATTTTAAGATTTCCACACATTACAAAAAAGCAGATAGAAAAGCTTTATAGTATTTTTAACGATACAATAAGGGAATATAATTATGATTCAAAGTTTTATGCAGTCTTTCCTTTAAAAGTAAATCAACTTCCAAACTACATATTACCAATGCTTGAAAATAGTGCACATTTAAATTATGGTTTAGAAGCAGGAAGTAAAGCTGAGTTGCTTCTTGCAATGGCTTATAACAATAAAAATGCCCCTATAACAGTCAATGGTTTTAAAGATAAAGAGATGATAACCCTTGGATTTATAGCTAAAAATCAAGGACATAATATCACATTAACTATTGAAGGTCTTAATGAATTAGAGACAATTATAGAAGTGCATAATGAATTAGAACTTCCTTGTCCAAGTATAGGCCTAAGAGTTCGTCTTCATAGTTCAGGAAGTGGAACTTGGGCAAAAAGTGGTGGTATCGATGCAAAATTTGGATTAAGTTCAACAGAGATTCTTGAAGCTTTTGATATGTTGGAGAAAAATAGTTTAGTAGATTCATTGAAAATGATACATTTTCATATAGGTTCAGCTATGGATACAATTGCTCCATTGAAAAAAGCACTTAAAGAGTCAGGACATATTTATACAGAACTTATTAAAATGGGTGCAACTTCTTTAGATGCTATTAATATTGGCGGGGGTTTATCTATAGAATACTCTGCTTATGAAAAGGTAACGCAATATAGTTTAAAAGAGTTTGCAAGTGATGTTTTATTTACACTTAATGATATTGCATCAAAAAATGGAGTAAAAGTACCAAATATTTTTACAGAATCTGGAAGATTTATTTCAGCACCTAGTTCTGTACTGATTGCACCAACACTTGAGCTTTTTTCAAGTGAATATAATGAATCAAATTTAAGACTTAAAGAGTTAAATCCTCCAATTATAGAGGAGTTAAGTCTTTTATATAGAGATATAAATAATGAAAATGCAAAAGAGTATATGCATGATAGTTTAGAACATTTAGAGTCTGTTTTGACACTCTTTGACCTTGGATATGTTGATTTAAATGATAGGAGTAATGCAGAGGTTTTAACACATCTTATTATTAAAAAAGCAATTAGTTTAAAAGATCATAGAAATGATAAAGAGTTACGAAACCTTGATAATAAAATTCAAGAAAAGTATCTATTAAACTTCTCAATTTTTCAATCATTACCTGACTTTTGGGGAATAAATCAAGAGTTTCCTGTAATGCCATTATCTCATCTTGATAAAAAAGGAACAAGAAGTGCAAATATTTGGGATATAACTTGTGATAGTGATGGAGAAATACCATTTGATTCAAGGAAACCTTTATATCTTCATGAGATTGATTTAACAAAAGAGGATTATTTCTTAGGATTTTTCTTGGTTGGGGCATATCAAGATATATTAGGTATGAAACACAATCTTTTTAGTTCTCCATCTGAGGTAAATATTATCTTTGAAGATGGAATTATGAAGCAAGATAAATTTTTAAAATCTCAAAGTATTATTGAGATATTTGATGACTTAGACTATAATTCACAAGATATTTTAGATAGATTACTATCTACAACACAAAATGATCATTTAAAAGATGTTTTAATGGAATATATAAATGATAATAGCTATTTAAAAACAATAGCATCAAAAGGATAAAAGTATATGAGTTTATGGAGTTTAATAAAAGAGGATTTTTCAGTTCCTAGAAAAAATGACCCAGCATTACACTCTAAAATAGAACTTATTTTTAACTACCCAGGTATTTGGGCAATAGTAAATTATAGAATAGCAAATAGATTGTATAACAAAGGTTTTAAAAGAGTAGCTAGAATTTTAAGTGGTATTTCACAACTATTTACAAATGTAGATATTCACCCAGCTGCAACTATAGGAAGAAGAGTTTTTATAGATCATGGTTTTGGTGTAGTTATAGGGCAAACAACAATTATTGAAGATGATGTACTTATCTATCAAGGTGTAACTTTAGGTGGGGTAAGTTTAAGCCATGGGAAAAGACATCCCACAATAGGAAATAATAGTGTTATAGGAAGTGGTGCAAAAGTTTTAGGAAATATCTCTATAGGAAAGAATTGTAAAATAGGTGCAAACTCAGTTGTAGTGAAAGATGTTCCTTGTAGTTCAACCGCAGTTGGTGTTCCTGCTAGAATTGTACGAAGAAAAGATGATGACTGCACTGACAAATCACAACTTGACCACAATGACTTACCCGATGTATCAAAAGAGATGTTCTCTTATATGCTTAAAAGAGTTGCTGTTATTGAACATGCACTTAAAGAACATGATGGTATTGATGTATCTGGAGAAGATAAAGAGTTAGAAGATATTTATGAAAACTTTATTACAGCTATGAAAAAAGAAGAATAGTACTCTATGACACTTATACTACTTGGAATTCTTACAGGTCTTATGTCAGGCTTTTTTGGTGTAGGTGGAGGAACTGTTCTTGTACCTATGCTTTTACTATACGGATTTGAGATGAAAAGTGCTGTAGCAATTTCTATTATGCAGATGATTTTTAGTTCTATTTATGGAAGTTTTTTAAATAGTAGAAAAAATAAAGAGATTTTAAAAGATGGTGTTACTATAGGAATAGGTGGGTTTCTTGGTGGAAGTTTAAGTGGAGTTATAGTTCCAAATGTTCCTGGAATATATTTAAAATATATTTTTATTCTTGTAATCATATTTTCAATTTATAGAGTTGCTGTTACATCAATAACAAACCCAAAAGGGACAAAAACTAGAAATAAATTTGTTTTAATGGGAGTAGGATTTATCATAGGAATGATAGCTATGAGTATTGGGATTGGTGGTTCAGTTATTTTAGCACCTATACTTGTAGGATATATGCTTTATAATCTAAAAGATGCAGCATCTTTAGGGTTGTTTTTTGTAATATTTAGTTCTATTGCTGGATTTATCAGTCTGAGCCTTACTGGACATATGCATTTTAGTGAAGGATTTATTGTAGGGATATCCTCATTAGTTGGTGTTTATTTTGGAATTAAATTAAAAAATAGTACTAATATAAAGAATTATAAACAACTTACATTAAGTTTGTATAGTATAATTTTAATATCGGTAATTTACAAACTTTAAAGGAGTTATTTATGAAAAAAACATTTAGAGTACAAAATGTAAAATGTGGTGGTTGTGCAAGTACACTTAAAAAAGCACTCAAAGATGATTTTGGTGATGTTGAAGTTGATTTAGAGAAAATGCCAAGAGAGATAACTTTAGAATTGGATGAAAATCAAAAAGATACCTTAAAATTAAAGCTTAGAAGTTTAGGCTATCCACTTGCAGAGGATGAACTTTCACCTTTACAAAATGTAGGAGCAAAAGCAAAAAGTTTTGTATCGTGTGCTATTGGAAAAATGGATCAAGACAACTAATTTATTAATTAGAGTTGTTGCAGTGCTTTTTCCTCGCTCCCATGCTTCGCTTGGGAGTGTATATAGATATTAAAAAAACCTCTCAATCTCAATCAATCCTTTTATATCTTCATAATCTCTAGCACTACTATATCTCCAATATCTTGCTTCTTCTATATATCCTCTTTTAACTGGATTATTATGTATATAGTTTATCCTATCAATCATCATTTTATCATCTTTGATAAGTTTTGGTTGAATCCCTTCCTGCCATAATTGATAAGTTGTATTTTTTTTATGAGCTTTTTTGTAAAAAGCAAGTTGTTCTAAAATAGTTTTTATATTGTTTTCTTGTAGCAGTTTTAAAATCTCTTTTGCTGTGTGGGCTTTGAATTTTCTCATTGATTTTCCTATATCATCACTTGAAGCTATGAGGTGTAGATGATTTTCAAGTATTACATAAGAATAGAGTTTGAGATTATCTGTTTGTTGTAGATATTTTAAACTATCAAAGATTATATCTGTTGTTTGTGTTCGTGTAAATATTGGTATCCAATGAAGTATGGTACAAGTTATAAAATGTGGATAAGTTGGTTCATATATTTTATATCGACTTCTTCCCATAGTGAGCCTTTTTATTTGAAGTGTAGCAGATATTTTTCTTTGTAATTAATTTTATGACATTTTGTCATATTTTTTTGGTATTTTTGTTAGTTTCGTAATTCTTATTACTCCTAATCCCATGCTTTACCTATCCCACTCACTCTTGCTCCCATGCTTCGCTTGGGAGTGTATATTTGAGTTTATCGTTTTATTTTTGTTTGGTTGGTGTGATTTACTTTTGGTATGCATTCCCAACTGCAAGTTGGGAACGAGAGAAATATCCAATAATACAGATTTACATAATTATTTTTAAAATTCTATTCTTGCATTAAATTAAATTGTGTATGGCATCTCGAACCACTTTTTGTAAAAGATCCAGTAACAGAATTATTTTTAATATCCATATCTCCAAAAACCATATAGTTTATTCTTGGTATATAGTTAAGTTGAATAAAGGTTAAATTAAATTTTTTAGAGTTATCTTCACGATGCCCTAAAATCTTTGTATTCCCATTAATGATATTTCCCTGAATCATATCACCATCTATTTGAAGTTGGAATTTTTCTTTATTTGTATTTAAACAATCTTTATTATCAACTATTCCTGTATATGTTTTAAAGTTATAGTTATTATTAACTTTGGAAGTTTTTATAGTTTCTATGTGAATTTTTTGCAACATCCCTTTGTTATCTCTATCAAGCCATTTCCCAAATACATTATAACGCACGATATACGGCATAAAACTTTTAATATCAAATAGTGCATAACCAAGTATCTCTGTATTTCTTTTTTTTCTACTTAATGGATGAGTAGATGTTTTTATTAAAGATGAAAGTTCTGTATATATGTATTCCTTTCCTTCTACAGTAGTTTTACCTTTAATTTTCAAAAATAATTTCCCTTCTTTTTTAAGATCAACTAGTTCAATTAAATCATTTTGTTTTATAATACTTTTATTTATTAGTGCAAACATTATATTTGGCTGACTCATAATATAACTTTTATAATACCTACTTGGAACAACTCCATGCCCATTCATATACCATACTTTTTCAAAACTTTTTTTATATTCTGTACTAGCATCATAAACATAGGTGCCATTTGAGGTTACTTCTAAATAGCTAAAAGAGGAATCTAATCTAGATAGTTTAAATTTTTGAGTACTTTTAATTTTGTTTGCTATGCCAACTAAATGAGCAAAACCATTAACATAATCTGTATCATTAGTATAATTAACTTCCATAATGTAATTATTATCATCTTCCTTATGAATATTATCCTTGATATCTACTATTTTATAATTATTTTTTATACTTCTATAGTCATTCTTTAGAGATAAATATTTTTCTTCTATATTTACACATCCAGAAAATAAAAAAATAATTACTGTCAAAACTATGTAGTTTAAACATTTGATTTTCATTATAATATTCCTTAATACTATTTCTTGATAGTAATAGTTATTTTAACGATTATATTGTAATAATTTTTATTTTAAGATAAAACTATATTAAATATAGAATAAATCTAGATTTGATCATTCTCTTCTATTTTTGACTAAATCATTAATATCAAATTTAGTTTAAAATCAAAGGAAGTAGCGCTAATATTATTTTCAAATAATACTACTTTTTTTCGCTCCCATGCTTCGCTTGGGAGTGTATATTTGAGTTTATCGTTTTATTTTTGTTTGGTTGGTGTGATTTACTTTTGGTATGCATTACCAACTGCAAGTTGGGAACGAGAGAAAAAAATTACACTTCTTTTATATAGTATAATCTTAATATCAGTAATTTACAAACTGTAAAGGAGTTTATTGTGAAACAAACATTTCAAGTACAAAATGTAAAATGTGGTGGATGTGCAAATACCCTAAAAAAAGCACTCAAAGATGATTTTGGTGATGTTGAAGTTGATTTAGAGAAAATGCCAAGAGAGATAACTTTAGAATTGGATGAAAATCAAAAAGATACCTTAAAATTAAAGCTTAGAAGTTTAGGCTATCCACTTGCAGAGGATGAACTTTCACCTTTACAAAATGTAGGAGCAAAAGCAAAAAGTTTTGTATCGTGTGCTATTGGAAAAATGGATCAAGACAAGTAATCTATTAATTAGAGTTTTTGCAGTGCTTTTTCAAAATACTCTAAATCTTTATGGCTTTTTACAGCAATTCTTACAAAACTCTCATCTAAAAAGTCAAAATTAGAACAATCTCTTATCATAATTTTATATGGTTTTAGAAGTTCTTGAAACTGTTTAGCATTTATATTTTTAAGTTGTATCATTACAAAGTTTGTACAAGAGCTGAAAATATCTTGTGTATATTTAAAATCTTTTAATATAGCGACAAGATACTCTTTATTTGTTACTGTAACAGCTTTTGACACTTTTACAAAATTATCATCTTTGAGAGCTTCTTGGATATAGGTACTGTCAAATTGTGATATTTTCCAAACTGGTTCACAGTTTTGAAGTTTTTTGATATTTTGCTCTGAAGAAAGTACTGCTCCTACTCTAATTCCCGCACTACTATAAAATTTTGTCATAGATTTTAGTATATACAATTTATCATAAGTTTTGATATATTTGAGTGCAGATGGGTATGAGGTAAAATCTAAAAATGACTCATCTATAAGTATAGTACAATTTTTTTCAATCCATATTTGCATAAGCTTATCTATATCATAAAAACTTCCCTCAGGAGTACTTGGATTGACAAAAACAACCAAAGAGTTAGGGATAACTTCTTTATAAATATCTGTAAACCTATTGATAAGTTCATAGCTATAGTTAAGTTTTACAGCAGCTTTTTTATACTCTAAATAAGCAGGACTATAAATATTGATATAGGAGATATCAAAAAATTTAAAAAGTGAAAAGATTGCACTACTGCCACCATTGTAAAGTTCTAGTTGTGAACTTTTTATTTGGTATAGATTTGCAATAGAATTATAGAGCTTATCGTAGTTTGGATATGGCGAGATATTTAAATTATTAAAATTACAATGAATCTCTGGCTTTAAAAAGTTGATATTTGATGATAAATCTATTATCTCACCTACATCACAGCCTAAATTTGTAGCAAAATTGATTATATCTCCACCATGAGAAAATGTCATATATTATCCAACTTTCGTATTAATTCTTTGTAATCTCTTTGATTCATATATCTTGTCGTTGCATAATATACCAAAGCATATTTTATATACTCTTTAAAAACATCGATATCAATCTTTAATCCATAACTATCAAGCAAGAGTTGTGTCTTTTTTTTGGAAAATGTATCAACATTAAAACACCAAGATAAAGCAACTACAGCTATATCAAAAATAAAATCTCCATTACAAGCCTCACTAAAATCGTATACACCACTTAAAATATCATCTTCAAACTTTGCATTATCAGGAAATAAGTCACCATGTATGATACCATCATTTTTAAAAGAGATATGAAGAGTGTCAAAATATTTTTCTATCTCTTTAAAATTTGATTTACTAATAAGTTGTTTGAGATTTTCTTTAGAAAATAATATCTCATTTGAAGAGTGAATATTGTGAGTGCATTGATGAAACTTTTGGAGAAAAATTCCTATTTGCTTTATATGCGCCAAAGTAGGATTCTTGATACTTGTCCCAGATATTTGAGTATATATTATTGCTGGCTTTTCATTTATTGTAAGTATTTCAATTATTTTAGGTATAGCTAGGTTTTGTAGTTGTTCTAACAGTTTCTTCTCATTTTCAATACTACTTGCTATATCATTTTCAAATATTTTTAAAACATACTCTTGACCTAATAAATAAACACTATCACTCATACCATCTTTTGTTTCTTTTAATTCAAATTGTTGATAAAAATAGGGGAGGTCAGCTTTTGTAATAGTCGTTTTTATACCCAACTTACAACCTCTTGTAACTCTTTTTTCTTTTCCCATTGTAAAGTTTCTAACTCTGGGGTATCTAAAAATTGTTTAGTATATCCTACACAAAGATAGCCTATAAGTTTATACTCATCACCTACATCTAAAATTTTTTGTACTTTTTTATGATTGATGATACTTACCCAACCAAGACCAATATTTAAACTTCTAGCATATAGCCACATATTTTGAATAGCACACACCACACTATACTCACCCATCTTTTTTGAACTTGTTTGTCCCAAGACTTTTTTTGTAGGCTTTTTATAAAATACTGCTATATTTAGAGGTGTCTCTTTGATACCTTCAAGTTTTAAAGAGTTATAAAGTTCTCTTTCTTTGAAGTGTTTTTTGCTTTTCTCATAGGATTTTTTAAAGTTGTTATAGATTTTATTTTTAGCATTTGTATCTTCTATAACCACAAACTTCCAAGGCTGGGAAAAACCTACTGAAGGTGCATGGATACCAGCATTTAAAATAGCAGTTATATCTTTCTTTTTTATTTTTTTAGATAGAAAGTTATTCCCTCTTACATCTCTTCTGTGAAGGATAATATCACTTAGTATTTTTGATTGTTGTTTACTAAACTTCATAAAAACTTATCTTTTAAAAGTGCTATATTATTCCTAAACATCGTATGTAAATAAGTACCAAATATATTTTTATCTTTACTTTCCCAACTTCCAACTTTTCCAATACCTTTTGGCTTTTTAGATAGTTTATCAAAGCCATCGCTATCATCTATTGCTTTGGTATAGTGAAAACTATGTCCTTTTAGACCAGCTTCATTATAGTAGTAACCAAGTCTTGTAAACTTAGATGTGAGTGCAAAATCAATATTTAAAATACCACTCATCTTTTTATCATCTACATTATTCCCAAGATATAAAAGCCCAGCACATTCTGCATAGATTTTTTTTGTTTTACTATGTTTTATAAGTGAGTTTTTGAATTTAGTTGAGTTTTTTATCTTTTCATAGGCTTTGTCACTTTCCACATAGCCTCCGCAGATATAGACTATATCTGTATCTTTTGGAATCTCTTCATTTTTTATGGCACTTATTATAGTTACTTTTTTAAATACAGTTTTGAGAAACTCTAAATTGTCATAGTAGAGAAAAGAAAAGTTTTCATCGGTTACTATGGCTAAATGTTTATTTTGCTTTTCTAGGCTCTTAAAAGGGTAAATATCCATTATTGCTTTTTCATCTCTTTGTGTAAAATTTTCAAGTAGTGATAAGTTAATATTTTCCAACACCTCTTTACTTATCTCTTCTATTTTCCCTAAATCTTCTAAGTCAAGTCCAAGATGAGTATTGTTTAAACTTGGAAGCTCTTTTTGAATCCAACCAAGTAGTATAATATCTTTATGGTCCTCATTGATAATCTTTTTAATAAGTTGAAAGTGCATTTCTGATGAGATATGATTTAAGACAACAGCCTTAATTGTATTCTCTTTTTTATAAGTTTTTAACCCCTCTAAAACAGCACTCACAGTGATATAGCTACCACGACAATCAAGAAGTAAAATTGTAGGAATGTTAAGAAGTTTACTTATACTATAAGCACTACATCCTTTGTCATCTCCATCATAAAAACCCATTACTCCTTCTAAAATTGAAACATCTTTATCGCTATAGTTAGAGTATAGCCATTTTACTTGTTTTTCATTCATTATAAAGCTATCAAGATTTACACTAGGTGTACCACAAACTTTCTTATGAAATTGAGGGTCTATATAATCAGGTCCAATTTTATATGGACGAACAGACTCTTTAAAGTGATAAAGTAGGGCAGTAGTAAGAATTGTTTTTCCACTATTTGAAGACACTCCACTTATGCAAAAGTTTAACATCTATTTTAATTCACCTTTACTGTCATATTTATTTAAATATCCTCTAGGAGTAAGTACTAAACCATTTTTTGTTAGTTTTGTACTCGAATTACATATTATAATTATTGTATTCATTCCTACTTTTTCATGAGCTATATCTTGTTCAATAAGCTTAGTCGTAGTTGTGATGGTGATATCTTCTTTTTCATCTCTTCCTACATTTTGAGCAATTATAGCAATTCTTTCATCTATTTCTTTTAATCTAGCCAAAAAGTTTTGATAGGGTTGTATTCTTTTTTTTGATTTGGGGTTATAAATACCTATTACAAAGTCGCATTCTAGTGCAGATTTTACTCTTTTATCTATAAGGTTGATATCAGTAAGTCTATCTGAAAGAGAGATGACAGCAAAATCTTGAGATACGGGCGCTCCTACTTTTGAAGCAGCAGCTAAAAAAGAGGTAACTCCTGGAATTGAGATAAGTTCTATCTCATCCCATAAGTTTTTTTCATCTATTAATTCTACTATTAGTGTTGCCATTCCAAATACATTTGCATCACCATTTGAGATGATACAAGTTGTCTTACCACTTTTTGCATACTCTATAGCTTGATTACACCTTTCAATCTCATGAGTCATTCCTGAAGTATAAATCTCTTTTCCTTCTAATATAGAACTTAATTCTTTGGCATATTTTGTATAAGATACAACCACTTCACACTCACTCAAAGCATTTCTTGCATCAGGTGTAATATAGTGTATACCACCAGCACCACTACTTACTATATATAATTTATTCATATTTTTAAATTGCTCCTGCTATTGTTATTTTTTTCTCATAAACCTTTTTGGGTATTATTAACTCTTTATATTTTGAAATTAATATGCTCGCTGGTTCAGCTACTCCTTTAAGTCCAAAGAACTTTGTTGCTTGTGATGGGCTAAATTCACCTTCAACTGTATTTATTTGTTTTTCGTTAAAAAATTGTATCTCAAAGTTGTATTTGACCGCAAACTCTAAAAGTCCTTTCTCATCACTTTTAGCTTCAAATGAGCCTATATTTCTTATTTGTTCCACTTGTAGATTATATTTATCTAAAAACCATAAAAAAGCTTTCTCTATATCTTCAAATGAGGTATTCCTATTGCATCCAAGTCCTAAGTATACTTTAGGTTTTAGTTGTAAACTATGAGTTTTAGCTAATGGATTTATAACAACTGTATTTAAATCTATTTTATCCTTATTTACTAATTCTAAATTATCTTGATTTTCAATTGTTTCAAAAACACTTTTAAAAGTAGCTACTTTTACTTTTTGTTTATTGATAAGTCTGTTTGAGATATTTGCCAATTTATTTAAGTTTTCTATTTGCATATGATTTGTTTTCGCAAACATATCAAAAGCAAAAACTTTTACCTGATCTGTTGCTGTTGAGATAAAATTTATGCATCCATCAATTTTAGTTGCAATTATATCACTTAACTCATTTGCACCACCTATATGACCGCTTAGAAGAGGTATCACTTTTGATAAATCAATACTCATCACCAATATAGCAGGGTCAGTTGCTTTTGACTCTAAAAGTGGGGCTATTTTTCGTACAACTATCCCCATAGCTAAGATACATATGATAGCATCATATTTTTTCCAACCATTTTCTAAAACAGTATCGATTTTTTCATAAGTGAGAAGATTGTCTAAGTTATGTACTAAATCTTTTTTACCATAAATATCAACTTCATACTCATTAAGATATTCACTAAGTTTTACTGCACTATTTAAGCTAGGTTGATTTATAGATATTATTGCTATTTTTAACACTTTTTACCCTCTAACTCTTTTATCAGTGGTTTTACATAAAGATGAGATTCTTCTGTCTCTTTTTGATGGAGATAATCTCCAAAAAGTATAAGTGCTACACCTTTTATGTGAGATACTTTATCTTCTATATTACTGATTGTTCCTTTGTAGATTTGTTCCTCTTTCCAAGTAGCTTTTTCAACTACCCAACAAGGAGTATCTGCACTATATCCTAGATTTAAGGCTGTTTTTTTTAATTTTTTAATTAATAAAATTGAAAGATAAAAAGCAAGTGATGAATTCTTACAAGCTAAGATATTCTCCAGTTTCTCAGGATTTGGTGTTTTTCCTTCAACTCTTGTAAGGATAATAGTTTGAGAAACACCAGGGATAGTATATTCTATCCCTAAAGAAGCAGCAGCTCCAAAAGCAGCTGTAATACCAGGTATTACAGAGTATTCTATATTTTGCTCTTTCAGGTATTCTATTTGTTTTGCAATAGTTGAATAGATTGATGGGTCTCCTGTATGAACTCTAGCTACTATTTTATCTTTGTGTATTGTTAAAAACTCAAATATTTCAGGGTATTTCATCCCTTGACTATCTACTACTAAAGCATCATTTTTACACCAACTTAACACCTCTTTTGGAACTAATGAACCTGTATAAAGAACAGCATCGGCAATTTTGAGTATATTCATAGCTTTTACTGTTACAAGTTCAGGGTCACCAGGTCCTGCTCCGATAAAATATATCATTTTTCTTCCTCTTTTTTAAATATTTTTATTTGAAATAATTGTCTCTCAGGCTCTACTAAATCAAGTTTCCCTTTATAGGTAGTTAAACTTATTGAGTGTACTTCATACTCTATATTTGATTCATTTAAAATAGTATGCATTAAAGCAAGATGTTTTAATGTTATTGCATTTATTAACATTATCCCATAGTTTTCCAGTCTGTTATAAAGATATGGAAGTTTTTTTATAACTTCTTCACCACCACCGCCTACAAAAATTCGTGATGGATTTTCCTCTAAACTTTCAAATTTATCTTGTGCTTCTCCTACAAAGAGTTCACAATCTACAATATGATGATTTGTTAGATTATTTTTAATATTAACTGCTCTCTCTTCATTTTTTTCAAAAAATATTGTCCTAGTTTTGTATCTATTATATGCTTCTATACCGCAAGAACCACTTCCAGCCCCTATATCCCATAAAAGTTGATTTGGCTCTAAGTCTAAGTTTTGTAAAGATAATTGTCTTTTATATTTTTTAGTTATCATCCCTCTTTGTGTATCAAAATCAATATCTTCACTCAGACCATTTGATGATTTAAAAAGTTTTTTGATAAGTAGTACATAGGGCTGTGATAAGTCAAAGGCTCTATAGCTAAAGCTAAATATATCAATTTGCTCAATAACTTCATCCTCATAGCCTAGTTTATACCCTATAGTTACTTCTATATCATTTTTATATAAATAGTTCACAGCTTTAGAAATCTTATCACAAGAGTCTTTATCACAAAGGATAAAGGTATAAGTATTTGTTAAAAACTTTGATAAATCAATATCTTTTCGTCCATGAAGAGAGATAGACTCTAAACTAGCTTCACCTATAAACAATTTTTCCATCATATAGTCTTTTGATGAAGTGTTATTAATAAGTGTTACTTTATCTTTTGGTATTAAATTTGCGATAAGTGTTCCTGCACTAAAAAAGAGAGGACTTCCTGTCACTACATAAAGAATATTTTCTTTTGTATAGTTTTGAAGTATATACTCTTTTATCTCTTTAAATTTTAGTTTTAATATATTCTTTGCTTCTAGTTGAAAGTTTATATCACAAAGAATTGTGTCATACTTTTTTAAATCAATAGTAATGTTATCAAAATTATATGCACCCATTCCATTTCCTACAATTGTTACCATCCTAATACATCCTTTTGTTCTAGTATTATTGCTTTTACATTAGATTTTTTATGCCATAGCTTTATTTGTTCATTTGCTTTTTGAGTTATCATAGTATAAAATTTCTCTAAAAGTCCAACTTTTTCAAGCTCTTGGGATATCCCTTTGACCGTCAAGGTTGATTCTATATCAACCTCATAATCTAGTTCTTCTTTAATATCTTTTTGGAGCAATTCAAAGTCTATAACTCCAAAACGATTATGTGTATTTTTAAAGCCTTGATAGACTTTTGTCATCTTACCTATACCACATAAAAAAACTACTTCATTTACATTTAAATCAACAGCTAATTCAATAGAATCATATATAAAATTACCAATTTCAATAATAGCTTCTTCATTTGAATGCTTTTTTGCTACTTCAAAAGCTGAATTACCTAATGTAAAATATAAAGTATTATATTCATTTTTGACAGCAAACTCTATCTCTGTTTTTACAGAATCTATATAAGCTGAACTTGATACAGGTTTTACTATCCCTTTTGTTCCCAAAATTGATATACCAGCCATAACTCCAACTTTCGAATTTGCTGTTTGTCGTGCGATATTTTCACCATCTGTTACACTAACACTACAGTATAAATTTAAATTTTCACACCCTTGAGTTATCTCTTTAAAAGCTTCAAATATAGCATCTCTTGGAGCTGGATTAATTGCTGGAAAATTTGGTGCTATTTTTAAACCTTTTTTAGTAACAACACCTACACCTTCTCCTGCATACAGTGATAGTTTATTTGAACCTATCGTATATGTAGAGGGCTGATGTTCAATGCTGTTTAGTGTTAAATCTTTACTATTATTACTAATAGTTACAATTATTTCACATCCTTTTGTTACATCTAAATCATCATTATCCATTTTATTTGTTTTGGATATTGACAATTCTTTTGTAGCTAAAAAACAATACAATGCAGACCTAAATATCATATAAGTATGTGCACCTGTTGTATAGCCTTTTTTGAGTTGTTTTTCAGACATTAGTTTTGGTTCTTATACTCTATAAACTTATCAGCCCAACTGCAAGCTTTTTTGGGATTTGCTTTGTTAATATTATTTACGCTAATCATAATATCCCCATCATCTCTAGTACATGGATGGATAAAATTACTTAAACTTGGATTTGATAATACATTTACCATCTTAGTTTTTAGAAGTTTTTCCACCATATCATTCTTTTTTAGAGGAATAGCAATATATATTAAATCAAATGGTTCAAAAAACACCTCATTTAACTCTTCAAAACTTTTATGTATCTTTTCTATATGCTCATCAAGTTTACATAAAAATTGATCTGCTACAACTGTTATGTGACAAGGATGATTTGATAAAATTCTTAATTTTATCTCACAAGCCTTACCAGCTCCTATAATAAGAACTTTTTGTTTCTTAGTTAATACAATTGGTAGCATTTAGAGTTTTCCCTATAAAGATTATGGCAGGTGTTAGAGTTTTAATATCATTAAAATACTCCTCTTTTTGATTACGAGTTTCTTCAAGTGTTGATACTATTTTCTTAGCATCTTTTTTTGTACCATTACTTAATATAGCTATTGGTGTAGTGGCTGGAAAATCTTTTTGAAGTAAATTATTTACTATTTTTTCTAAGTTATGTATCCCCATCATAATCACAAGATTTTCTCTTTCATGATAAGTTGTTACTATATCATCAAAAACCTCTATATCATGCCCTGTAATTGTTCTATAAGAATCACTAAATTCTCTATCAATAGAAGGTATCATAAAACTCTCTGGTACACTTGTAGTTGCACTTACTCCACTTATAATAACAGGTTCATACCCAGCATTTAGAATAGTTCTTACCTCTTCATATCCTCTTCCAAATACAAATGGTGTCCCCCCTTTAAGTCGAACAACTATCTTGTATTCTTTTGCATATTCTACTATTAAACTATTTATCTCATCTTGTTTTTTTAGATGATGGTCTTTTCTTTTCCCTACATTTATTGTTGTTACATCATCTTTACAAAAATCTAAAATTTCTTCATTCACAAGAGCATCATACAAAACAACATCTGCAACTTCTAGTATTCTTAGAGCCTTTAGTGTAAGAAGTTCTACATCTCCAGGACCTGCTCCTACTAAATATACTTTGTTACTCATCATATCCACTCATTGGTACTTGTTCATAAGACAAATCATTAAGTGATTTATTTGTACTTAAATCTAAAAATAGCTCTTTCCATTTTGTATCATCAAATTTATGAATATTTTTTAGCCAAATATTGTTATTTTCTAAGTTTCCATTTGCTTTTGTATTTTCAAAAGTTACAGCAACTTGTCTAAATCTACAAGCACCAAAACAATTAGTTCTTGATATTTTTATACGATTTTTTCCTTTATGAAGCCCTAACTCTTTTAAGATATCTCTTAATTTCCCAGCTAAATCATCATCTTTTTGTGCTTTACTACATCGCTCACCATCACAAATAAAAATTTGTGTTTTAAAAAACATAATAGGTTTATCTGGGTCTAGCTTTTTTGGTTTACAAGTAAACCCTTCAGCTACTTCACTTCCCATTGTATTATAGATTTTATTTTCCATTATACTTATCTTTTCCATCATAATCTTTAATTAATTTATATGTAGCATGAAGTGTAGCAACAGTCATAGTAGAACTTCCAAATCTTCCCTCCATAATAACAGCAGGTATATTAAAATGTTCACAAAATCTTTTTCCATAATCTTTTGATTCTACAACATTTACAAATCCTACAGGAAATAGTAGAAAAGCTACATTTTTTAAATCAACACCCTCATTTAGTAAAGTATTGATTGCTGCATAGATAAAAGTAGGGGCGTTACCACAGGCTAAAACCATAGGTTCATCTTTATGCTTTTTTATAGCCTCTACTACTGCTGCATAGCTTCTTGTAGTTTTATTTTTTTCTGCCATCTCATAGGTAAAAGGTTCATTGATATAACATATAACTTCATTGTCATATTGTTTTAGATAAAAGTCACTAAGACCAACTTTTATCATATTTACATCCACAATGATTTTTGCTTCTCTTTTAAGAAGCTCTTGAATTCTTGGAATAGCATTCTGTGTAAAGTAAATATTCTCCAAAACTTCTTCAAAACAAGTTGTTGTATGGATAAGTCTACTTATAACTTCTATTTGATTCTTATCAAATTCTTGTGCTTTTGGATACTGTTTAAGCTCCTCTTCAATCATCTCAAATGATTTTACTGATATATCTGCACCAATATTTATAGGTGGTTGTTCTTGTTTAAATTCCATTATTCCTCCAATTATACCTACGGCATAAAATTTCCGGTTCCGTCTCTAAAAAAGTGAAACTATTCACTTTGTTTTAACGTTCCTCATCTTTACAAAATCTATAAGAAGTGTCATATATTTTTTAACCTTTTTAATTTTGCCTTTTTGGATATTTTCCCCTTCGAAATTTAAATTTTCAAAAGTAAAAAAAGTTCCATTTTCTTCTATCTCATCTGTTCCCATACCAACTTTTGGTCTCATATAGACTTTAGTACTAGGTACATCTTTCCCTATAAGTGGTATAAGTTCAAATCTATTATCCCCTAAACAAAGTGGTTTCTTTACTTTTGAAGAAGCATAAGAAAATGAAGTAATACCAGCTATTACTTCAGTTTTTTTATAAAGCTTTTTATTCTGTTTTTTGATAATATCAAGTAAATAATATACGGTACTATAAACAGCAGCATCTCCTAATGTTACAAAAGATATGCTGCCATATTTTTCTATACTTTGTTCTAATATATCAACTTGATATTGCCAATCTTTTTTCTTAAAATTCATGGGAGAATAAATAGGAATAATTGGTTTTGTAAACTTATACTCTTGCATTAAGTCTTGAACAATTTTATAAGTTATAGAGCGTGTAAAGCTATGATCGCTGCTTTTTGTCGGTATACAAACTGCACCACAGTTTTGTAGTGCTTTCAATGCCTGTATAGTTACAAGTTTCCAGTTTGCAGGTCCCAATGAGACCATATATAATTTAGTGTCCAAGTTTAATAATCTCTTCTTTTATATTATTTTTTATAATCTCTAAGACTGTGGGTATCTGCATTAAGTTAAATTTTTTATCTTTAGTTATACTTTTTACAATTTTAGATTTAAAATGTTCATTTAGTTCATCAGATATTTCAACCATATCTTTTATATAATGATTTCCACTTACTAAAAGAAGTGGTACAACTTGTACTTTTTTAACACCATCGTGTTTCATTTTTGCTATTAATTCCTCTTTTACGGCAAAAAATGGAAAAGCACCTTCTAGTGAACAAGTATAATTCAATGTTCTTTTTTGTTCTAAATATTGTGCTGTATATGCAACAGATTCTAGTCCACCTAATTCTAATTTAGGAGTACCATGTATTATATAAAGGTTTGCAGTATCTTTTTGACTAATAGTTTCATCTAACTCTTTTAAAAATAGGGTGGTATCTTTTGTTCGAGTAAGAATTGCATTTGATAATCTAATATTAGAAAATGAAAATTGTTTAAATCCTTCAACGGTTTTTTTAAGAAGTTCATGTTCACACGCTGGAAAAAGATTTACTGAGGCTACTATAATATTTTTATACCCAAGCATATCCACATCAGCCATTGTTTGAGCCAAGTTTTTATAATCAAATCCTTTTTTTAATAGGTCTTTTAAAACCATTCTTGAACTTACCGCAAGAAAGATATCTACACCTTTAAATTCTTCTTCTATATATTTTTTTAATTCTAAATATTTTTGTTGTTCTATTACAGAACCAAAAACAGATAGAATAATTGCTTTGTCTTTTTTGTAATGTCTATATCTTTTCATAGTATAATGCCTTAAAAATTTGGTGTGATTCGTTATGAAAGTGAAAAAGTAAGGAGTTGTCCTTACTTTTAAAACTAAGCTTTTGCTGGATTATAAAGTCTTTTTTCTACAAAAGAACTATTTTCTAAACTACTAAGTGTTTTTGCCCCTGCTAAAACTGCTAAGTCAATAAGTGGTTCTAAAATTACTACACTCATATAAGCTACACCGAAACTAGAAACAGCAGCTAAATTTTCAGCACCAAAACCTTGTCCAAATAATGCCCAAAATGCAACCCAAGCAACAATACCACCTTGATATGCTACTGATAATTTAAGAGTATCTTTGTATTGGATATCTTTATATGCTATATTTTCAGGGATTATTTTTTTTGCTAAATAGCTCATCGCAAATAATGGCATAAGTAAAGTTGTTACATTAATACCATACTGAGGTAAATCAAATTGTGCAAAAAACACCCCTTGAACTAAAAGACCAAGTGCCAAACCAAATGCCGCTGGTGCTGCTCCAAATATTAAAAATATTGTAGAACCTAAGATTAGATGAACTTCTGATACACCTATTGGATGATGAGGAAATACTTCAAAAAATATAAATACTAATATTGCAGAAATAAGTGTTTTTACACCAAAAGAAATTACTCCATTATTCTTAATTGTATCTAATGCGAGTTTCCCAGCAATTCCAAATGAAACAGCAGCTGTCCCATAACTAAATAACATTTTTGCGCCTTGTACTACGCCTGCTTCTATATGCATAATGTGTCCTTCTTTATTGAATAGTTATTTAAACTATATAAAATGGTTTATAGATCTATTTATCTATAACTAAAATTGTGTTGTGATTTTTTTGTTAATTAAAAATTGAAGTTTAAATAGGGTGGAGAAGTTTTGTATTCTTGATACTCAAAAGCTTTAAGGTGATACTGAAATTTACTATCTATTGTACATAATTTATGAACAGTAGAATACATAGCAATGATTGCTAAAGAAAAGTACCGTTTTAAATAACCTCGTAAATGTTTCATAAGGGAAGTATACTCAAAAACACTTTATTTTTTTCTTTTTATAATTAAGTATATAAAAAATGGAGCGCCTAAAAATGATGTAACTACCCCTATTGGTATATCTGATGTTGTTCCTAAGTTTCTGGCAATTAAATCACATAATACCAAGAAAACTCCACCATAAAAGAAAATTGGTAGAATAAGTGTATGAGCACTTTTTTGTGTGATTGTTTTTATTATATGAGGTACTATTAAGCCTACAAATCCTATAGGTCCAGTGATACTGACACAAATACCAACAGCTATTGATACAGAGATAAGAAGTATATAGTTTGTTTGTTTTACATTACACCCTTTTAAGTGTGCAAATTGATAAGATACGAGAAGTAGTTTGATACTGTTTTGATAATATTTCACCATAAAAAGTATAAAAACACCAGCTAATATGACTAAGTAACTATCTTTAAAACCTACAATGTCTAAGCTTCCCATTGTAAATCGTACTATCTCATAACTTTCTTGAAGATTACTGATGAAAAAAAGAACCATCAAACTAGCACTATAAAAAAAAGATAAAGCAATACCAACTAAAAGTAATGAGGAGGTTTCTTTACTATGAAATCTTGAGGCTATAATAAATAGTATAACAATAGTTGCCAAACTCCCTAAAAATGCAAAGAATGAAACAAAGGAACTCAGTCCCAATACTATAGCAATAGCTGTAAAAAGTGTAGCACCACTAGCAACTCCTAGAGTAAAGGGACTACTCATAGGGTTTCTAAAAATAGTTTGAAATACCAAACCACTTAAAGCAAGAATTGCACCCACGAAAAAAGCTAAAATAGTTCTAGGAAGTCGTATATCCCAAAAGATTTGATAATCCATCTTTGTAGTATCAAATATATTTGTTATTGATATATCTATTTGTCCAAAGAAAGGGGAACTAAGAAGAATGATAACTGACAATAATACTAAAAAATATTTCATAAACTCACCACTATATTGTCATCATATTTTTTGACACTGTCACTAAAAAAGAGATGTAAATTTTCATCACTAAAAAACTGTTCATTTGTATCATAAAAAGCTATTTTTCCATCTTTGATAAATAAAATATCAAACCCAAGTTTATAAGCTAAATGAAGATTATGCGTAATGATAATTTTATTTTGTAGCATATTTTCATCTTGTAAAATCTGAAAGCTGTTTTTTATTTTTATAGGGTCTAAGTTTGAGGTTGGTTCATCAAAAATTGTATATTTGGCATTATGTAAGATTGCACTTGCTAAAAGTAAAAGCTGTGCTTCTCCACTACTTAGGTTTTTACATTTTTTATTTTTTGTATATTCAATATTTAATAATTTTAATACTTCATAGATACTCTTATGGGTATAGAGTTTATTTATCTCTAAAAACTCTTCTACACTCATAAAATCATCATATATTTCAAGTTTTGGTGGAATATAGTTAATCAGTTCTGTTCTGTTTTCTCCATAAATATCACTTGGATTTTTATCTTCTATTGAAACACAAGAAGAGGCGGTAATACCACATAAAACTTTTGCTAAGGTAGTTTTCCCAGCACCATTTGAACCTAAAATAATAAGATTTTTATTTTGTAGTTCAAAAGAGATATTATGGAGTATCGAACTACTATAGTTTTCACATTTTAGCATCTTCTAAAAATCCTTTAAAATCTTCTAAAAAATAGATAAGTCGATGACTACTAATGCCAGCGTATTCTTTATCTAAGACATAGATATCTTTTGTTTTTGCCGCATTTATAGGTAGTTTGAGCCATGGCTGTATTAATTGTTCTTTTGTAAGTTGTTTCTGTTTTGTAAATGGAGCCAAAAGTATCACTATATCTGCATTGGTTGCAATGAGATTTTCCATATTTAAAATAGGTTGTCCTGAACGCTCACTTTTAAATGCATTTGTATTTCCACTTTTAACAATAATATCATCAAAATAGAGATTTTGACCAACTACAAAGATTCTACTATCAAGTTTTAAATTATGCCCAATAACAAATAGTATTTTTTTATCTTTAACTATATTTTGAGTTTGAGTAAGTTTAGCTTCAAGAGTTGCAAGTATCTCTTGTGCTTTTGTTTGCTTATTTAAGATGTTTCCTATTTGATAGATACTGTCTTTTATATCTTGTAAAGTTGTTAGCTGTACAACTTTTGTTTTAATCCCTAAAGATTCAAGCTTATGAGAAAGTTTGATACTACTTTTTTGTAAAATGACAATATCTGGCTTAAGTGAGAGTATCTTTTCCAAAGAGGGAGAAAAATATCCTCCAACTTTTGGTTTTGATTGTGCCTCTACTGGAAATGTACAATAAGTCGTATTTCCTACTATTTTTTCACCGTCTCCCAACGCATAAATGATTTCATTGATTGATGGACTTAAAGCTATGATTCTATCATAACTAAAAAGATTAATGGTAAATAGTAGTAATAGTAAAAATTTCATTAGAAACTATATTTAACTCCCGCATAAAAAGCTCTTGGACTCGTAGTAAACCCATCAGCAGTTTGATAGTATTTATTTGTAATATTTTCTATTTTACCATATATTTTTACTTCTTTTGTTAAATCATAATTGATGTTCAGGTGTGCAATAGTGTATTTTCCTGTTTGTTCACCTTGTTGGTTATTATTATCAAATCTTTTTCCTACATATTCACCATTAAGTCCAATATGAAGTTTTGTGATACCATAATAGTCTATTCCAAACTTTAGATTTTCTTGAGCTCTTCTTGCTAAATACTCTTTATCTTTATTTTTAGCACTCAAGTATGAGTAGCTTAGTGATAAGAATGTACTTCCTCCAAGTTCTTGTTTATAATCTATCTCAATACCTTTAAGAGTATTTTTCCCATCTAAATTTGTGTACACAGCATCATTGTTAAACCAATTTAAAGGGGTAGGGTCATTCCAGTCTATCATATCTTTAATTCTTTGTTCAAAATAGGTAACTTTAAAATTCTCATATTGAACCCCCAGATCAAAATTTTTACTTTTTTCTGGGTTAATATCCATATTTATAGCACCCCATGGATTAATATTTTGAACTAGTGTAGGAACTGTATACGCTGTACCATAATTTGAAAATAGTGATAAGTTTGGTTGTATATTGTATTTTAATCCTATTTTTCCTGTAGTACTATTTTTAAAGTTATCATAGGAATCATATCTTATAGATTGTGTTAGTATCAAATTTTCTATAGTGTTACTATTAGTTATGTATCCAAATTCTGATTTATTATCTGCATTATTAGAAGTATTATCAGCACTTGCGTAGTTGATTTCATCACTATTAGCCCCCATTCCAAAAACTAAAAAATCTTTTTTATTATAAGCTATACTATCGATTAGTTCAAAGTTATCACTTTTACTTTCTGTATATTTCACTCCCCATGTTGTACCGACTTGATCTCTTTGAATCTTTGATTTGTCATATTTTATAGAAATATTCTGATTATTGTACTTTTGTTCAAATAATATATTATAAATTCTAGTATCTGTATCATTTTTCATAGTTTCATCATTTGGTGCATTGTTACTATCATACTCTTTGATTGCATCAATATCTAAAACATTTAGACCAAGTTTTGATTGTTCATTTATATAAAAATTTGATTGTAGATTTATAGTTCTATTTTCATAACTATCATCTTCGTATTGGTCAATATTATTCCCTCTTGGAGCTTGTGAACTAAAACCATCTGAGGTAATTTTTGAAGCAGCAAGTGCTATATCAAAAAACTTTTCTTTATGAGATATATCGCCTGCAAATTTTTTTGTGTTAAAGCTACCATATTCAGTTAATATTGAACCATGTGTACCACTTTTTGGTTTTTTTGTGATAATATTAATAACTCCAGCACTTGCATCTGCACCCCAAATACCACTTTGTGCACCTTTGATTATCTCTATTTTCTCAATATTGTTTATCATAATATGAGAGATATCTGTACCACTTATACTAGAATGGTCTTTGAACTTAATACCATCTATAAGTATTAAAACTCTATTATTATCACTTCCTCTTACACTTATAGAAGTTACTGAACCCATACCACCATTTGAAGTAAAACTTACTCCACTTACTAGATTTAAAGCTTCTGTAACAGTTTTTATATTTTTTTCTTCAAGTTCAATACTTGTAATCACTTCAACATTACTTGTTACATCTTTAATTGATTGTTCACTTTTTGTTGCACTTGAAACTGTTATCGTTCCTAAATCTTCATTCGCAGTTATAGTAGCTGTACAGAATAAACTAGCCAGTAGGCTTAGTTTTATAGTTTTTGTCATTATTTTCCCTTAATTTTAATTGCATATATTTGTTAATAATTAAAAGTTAAAAAGGGAGGAGAAGTTTTACATTCCTGGTATTTTAAGGCTTTAAGATGGTATTGATGACTTGCATCTATTGTACATAGTTTGTACAAAGTAGAATACATAGCAATAATTGCTAGTGAAAAGTACCGTTTACCATAACCTTTTAAATGTCTCATAACGCGGATTTTACCCAATAATTACTTATTTTTGGTATAATTCATTTATGATAAACGAACATATACAATTAGGTGAGATGAACACCCTAAAAATCAACAGAATAACAGAACCAGGTATTTACTTAGAAGCTTTAGATGAAGAAGTTGTACTTTTACCAAATGCTTATATAACGCCAACTATGCAAGTAGATGATGAACTAGAAGTATTTATATATACAGATAGTGAAGATAGATTAGTAGCTACTACACAAACACCTTATGGTATGAAAAATCAATTTATGTTTACAAAAGTTGTAGATACTACTTCATTTGGTGCATTTGTAGATTGGGGTTTACAAAAAGATTTGTTTGTTCCTAAAAATAGACAAAAAACACCTTTTAGAGCAGGGGAATCTAGAATTGTAAGAATTATAGAAGATGAAGAGACTTCAAGACTTATAGGTGTTGAAAAAATCACCTCTTTTTTAAGTTCAGATACACAAAAACTAGAAAAAAACCAAGAGGTAGAGATACTACTTTTTGCGAAAACACCTATGGGATACAAAGTTATCATCAATGATACTTATGAGGGTATGATATATAAAAATGAAATCTTCAGTGATGTAAATGTAGGTGAAAAGCTTAAAGCTTATATTAAAAACATAAGAGATGACAATAAAGTAGATGTATCACTTCAACCAATTGGAAAGAGTAATGCTGATGACATCAATACAAAAAAAGTATTAGATGTACTGGCACAAAATTTCAATGATCTTCCATACAACTACAAAACAGATGCCGATACTATCAAAGAGCTTTTTGGTATCAGTAAAAAAGCGTATAAAAGAGCTTTGACAAAACTTGTCGAAGATAATATAATAAAAATTGACGATGAGGGAATGACTAAGATTTAATTACACTTTTAAAATTCAATTTTGGAGGCTAGTTATGAAGTATATAAAGTTTTTTAATCAAATAGATATACAAGATGTATCTTTAGTTGGCGGGAAAAATGCTAGTTTAGGAGAGATGTACAGTTCATTGGAGAGTCTTGGTGTAAAAGTACCAAATGGCTTTGCAACAACGAGTGAAGCGTATTGGCTTTTAATAGAAGAAAACAAGTTAAAAGATGAAATCAAATCTATTTTATCTGATTTAGATATTAGTGATATCAAAAATTTAGAAAAAAAAGGCAGTAAGATAAGAAAGCTTATCTTAAATGCTAAACTCCCTTTATCTTTAGAAAAAGAGATAAAAGAATCCTATAAAACCTTATCAAAAGAATATGGAACAAAAGCTATTGATGTAGCAGTACGCTCTTCTGGGACTGCTGAAGATCTTCCAGATGCTAGTTTTGCTGGTCAGCAAGATACTTTTTTGAATATAAACAATGAGAAATCACTTTTAGAAGCTATCAAAAAATGTTACGCGTCACTTTTTAATAATAGAGCCATAAGTTATAGGCAAAGTAGGGGATATGATCATCTCAAAGTTGCTTTATCTGTAGGTGTGCAAAAGATGGTGAGAAGTGATGAATCAAGTAGTGGAATAATGTTTACCATTGATACAGAATCAGGTTCACAAGATTTAATCATGATAAATTCTATTTATGGTTTGGGTGAAAATATTGTGGGTGGAAAAGTTATCCCTGATGAGTTTTTTGTTTTTAAACCAACCTTGAAAAAAGGTATCTCTACTATACTCAAAAAACAGCTTGGTTCAAAAGCAAAAAAGATGATATACAGCGGTAAAAAATTGGATAAAACCAAAAATATATCTATCTCAAAAAAAGAACAAAACAGTTTTTCACTGAGCGATGAAGAGATTATGAAACTAGCTTCTTATGGTTTGAATATAGAAGAACACTATTCAAAGCTCTCAGGTAATTATCAAGCTATGGATATAGAGTGGGCAAAAGATGCTAAAAGTGGGGAACTTTTTATAGTACAAGCACGACCAGAAACTGTACAAAGTAAAAAAGAGAAATATATACTTAAAAACTATAATCTATTAGTAAAAGAAGATGAGAGAAAAACTATTCTTAAAGGGCAGGCAATTGGAGATAAGATTGGTTCAGGTACTGTTAAAATTATCACTAAGCTCTCTGATTCACATATTTTTAAAGAGGGCGATATTTTAGTAGCTGATACAACTGATCCAGATTGGGAACCTTTGATGAAAAAAGCAGCAGCAGTTGTTACAAATAAAGGAGGGAGAACTTGCCATGCAGCTATTGTTGCAAGGGAGATTGGAGTTCCTGCAGTTGTGGGTTGTATAAATGCTACAAAACTTTTAAAAGATGGGGACAAAGTAACGATTAGCTGTGCTGGTAGTGAAAATGGTTATGTCTATAAAGGTGTTTTAAAATATGAGATTGAAGAGATAGATATAGATAATTTACAAGAGCCTAAAACAAAACTTTTTATGAATGTGGGAGATCCTCATAAAGCGTTTGTATTTGCAAAACTCCCAAATCAAGGGGTTGGGTTGGCTAGAATGGAATTTATTATCAATAACTTTATAAAAGCACATCCAATGGCACTTTTTGATATCTACAATGGAAAAAAAGTTCAAGATGCAAAAGAGATAAAAAAATTTATAAAAGGATACAAAGACCCCAAAAGTTTTTTTATAGATAAACTAGCCCAAGGGATAGGAATGATTGGGGCTGCTTTTTATCCAAAACCTGTAATTGTAAGAACCAGTGATTTTAAATCAAATGAATACAAGAATATGCCAGGTGGAAAAGCGTACGAACAAGATGAAGAGAACCCTATGATAGGATTTAGAGGAGCTAGTAGATACTACTCAAAAGAGTATCAAAAAGCTTTTGAATGGGAATGTGAAGCTTTAAAAAAAGTACGAGATGAGATGGGACTTACAAACATCAAAATAATGCTTCCTTTTGTAAGAACACCTGTTGAGGGTCAAAAAGTTATCAAAATTATGAATAAAAAAGGGTTGGTACAAGGTAAAAACTCACTTGAGATTTATGCAATGTGTGAGATACCAAGTAATGTAATCTTTGCGGATGAATTCCTAAAAATATTTGATGGATATAGCATAGGTTCCAATGATTTAACTCAATTAACTTTAGGGGTTGATAGAGATAGTGCTTTAATAGCACATATTTTTGATGAGAGAAATAAAGCTGTAACAAGAATGATAG
Source organism: Arcobacteraceae bacterium (assembly GCA_963667095.1). Taxonomy (GTDB): domain Bacteria; phylum Campylobacterota; class Campylobacteria; order Campylobacterales; family Arcobacteraceae; genus JAIOSF01. The sequence goes on from OY762960.1 coordinate 2,168,005, forward strand.
CTATGGTTATAGAACAGTGTAAAAAACAAAATAAATATATAGGTATTTGTGGACAAGCACCCTCGGATTATCCTGAAATTACAAGGTTTTTAGTTGAAAATGGTATAGACTCTATCTCTTTAAATCCAGATTCCTTACTTAAAATGCGACAAGTTGTAGTGGAACTTGAAAACTCTAAGAATTTTTAAGAGTTTTTACGCAGACAGAGATTGATGCTCAAATAAAGCATAATCATCTGTCATACCACTAATATAATCACATACAAGTCTTGCTCTATAATACCACTCTAAAAGTTTATAGTTCTCAATATCACTGATACTACTTACACTTTTTTTATACGCTACAAGATGTTTTTTTGATAATCGTGAGAGTAAATTTTGACAAATAGCACAATCTACTCTTTTATCAGCTAACAATAACTCAAACTCTTCAGTACTAAGCTTCAAAAGAGGCTCATAAATATCAAATAACCCTTGTATGATAGAGTATCCTTTTATCTCTAAAGCTTGTACTTGCTTATGTGTGTAGATATGTCTATAAGAGATATTCTTAAGTACTTCTACGGCTTGTGAACACTCATGGGCTTTGTCATATTCTAATAACGCGCTATTAAAAGAACCATCAAAGATTTGGTTATGGTGTTTGATATACAAATCAGATACATAATTTACAAGTTTAAAGATAAGTTGAGCCCTTGTAAGTGTTAGAAACATATTAAACTGATAGGGTTCATCCTCTTTTTCTTTTGCTTTTTTATAATTATTTTCTACGACATCTAAAAGCATAGTTGTGTTTGTACCATATTTTTCATTAACCACTTTAGTTTCAAAAACTATCAGTTCATAAATTTTTTCTAAAGTTAAAATGCCTTTATCCACAGCATCTTCCATATCAGCACTCAAATAAGAGATATCATCAGCAGCTTCCATAATATAAGTAAGTGGAAATCGATGCCCATGTTGTATCTCTAAAGTATCTAAAATAGTTTCTACAAACTCTTTCTCACTATAGTAGTATCCTGCTTTCTTTTTAAGGTAAGAAAGTGGCTCATTACTTTGTTTTTCTTCAAAAGCACCTCTTGTGTATTTTAGTACAGAAGCTGTTTGTGTATAAGAGAGATTAAATCTTTGTAGTTTGTGTATAATTCTTATAGCTTGGGCATTGCCATCATAAGCAGCTAAATCTTTTTTCAAGAGATTTTTTAGTGTTTCATCACCGTTTATATTCATCAAATACTTATCACAAGTTTTATCCATCCATTCGTTTATAGCAGTTTCACCAAAGTGACCAAAAGGTGGATTTCCTATATCATGTAGTAAACTAGCCATCTCAGCTGTAGATACAAAAGCATTTTCCATCTCTTTAAGATTTTTATCATCTAGCTTTTTTAAGATAGTTTTAGCAATAAACCGTGATGTTTGAGATACTTCAAGTGAGTGAGTAAGTCTGCTTCTTACAGCTGCATTAAGCTCCAGTGCAAAAACTTGTGTTCTTTTTTGAAGTCTTCTAAAAGAGGGTGAAGAGATGATACGACCTCTATCACTTTCAACAGACCAATCAAGGTCAAGTATTGGATAAAATTCTCTATGTGTTGTTAGTTTTGTTGTGTAATCTTGCATAAGGGATTATATCTAGTCTTTTATAAAACCAATTTTATTAAAAATCAGTCAAAAAATATTTTCACTAATACAGTAAGAATTATACTTACAACAATCATAGAAGTTATAGGTATAAAGATTGTAGTATTGGCTTTTGTGTAGAGTATATCACCAGGAAGATGTCCAAACCAATTTATCAACCAAGGTGCATATTTTAATATCAAGCCTATTGAGAATAATATAATACCCGCATAAATAAATAACTTTTCCATAATGGAAGTATATCAAAAATATAAACTACTGAGAAGTCTATAATTATTTTAATTTGTTTAGTATATAAAAGAGAGGAAATGTATACTATTTTTCTAAAAAAACATCTACAAAAGCTTTCATACTTTTAAAATGATCACCTTCCCAGTATATTCTTCCACATTTTGTACACCTATCAAAATTATCATGAAATATTTGTGTTTTTAAATCTACACTATCAATCACCTCATTTTTTGATACTTTTTCTAGTTTACCATTACACTCTATACATATTGAAAAAGGGTTAATCTGTTTGTATAAATCAGAATGCTTAAATATAGCTCTTAGTTGTTCTTCAAACTCACCATGTATTATATATAAAGCTTTGTGTTTTATTCTTGAGTATAACTCTTTATCACTTGTGAGAACTATTCTACCTTCTTGGTTTGCTATATTGATAATATCATTATCATCAATACTTTGAAAATATAATGTATCAAAGCCAAATATTCGTAAATATTTAGCTACTTTCCCCAAATGGCAATCTGCTATAAATTTCATACTATTATTATAACTTATTTTTTAGAAAATTTGAGATAGTATTCTTTCAATGGAACTACTTGATACAGAACAAAAGATATATTTACTAGATGATGACAATTTTAACTTTCCAACACTAGAGATGATGAACAATGATCTTGTAGCAGTTGGGGGAGACTTTCATCCTCAAAGAATCATAAATGCCTATCAAAATGGACTTTTTCCTTGGTTTATAGATGAATATAACTATATACACTGGTATAGTCCAAATCAACGGATGATACTCTATCCTAAGGAACTAAAAGTATCAAAAAGCCTTGCAAAAACCATCAAAAACAAAGGGTTTATAGTTAAGTCAAATGAGAACTTTGAAGAGGTTATAAAAAATTGTGCAAATATCAAGAGAAAAGATGAAGATGATACTTGGATAAGTGAAGAGTTTATTCAAGCTTATACAAATCTTCATAATCTTGGATATGCAGATTCTATAGAGGTCTATCTTGATGATGAGCTTGTAGGTGGATTATACGGTTTAAAGATTGGTGAAATATTTTGTGGAGAGAGTATGTTTAGCAAAGTAAGTAACGCTTCTAAAGTAGCTTTTTATCACTTATGTAGCCAATCTTCAAAAAATGGCATCAAACTTATAGATTGTCAAGTACACAATGAACATTTAGAGAGTCTGGGTGCAAAAGAGATACCTAGAACTCAATACTACGAAATACTAGAGCAAAATAAATTATGCCTGGACGACTAGCTATATATGATGATATATCTTTTAAAACAGATATATCAAATAGTTTTGGTAGATATCAAGATAAGATACAAACGCTAGATAAAAAATATAATATAGCACCAACTATAAGCATCCCTATATTTACAAACAGTTTCATCTATATCTATGCACACTTTGGACTTATACCCTCTTGGGCAAAAGATAGAAGTAGTATCAATATCAATGCAAGAAGTGAAACTATATATGAAAAAGCAAGCTTTAAAGAGGCATATAGACAAAGAAGATGCATCATCCCTGTAAATGGCTACTATGAGTGGATAAAAGATGAGATGAATAAAAAAAGCATTCCATATCTTATAAGCTCAAAAGAGAAAAACTACTTTGCATTTGCTGGTGTTTATGAGCAATGGTATGATAACTCTATAGGTAAAACAATTCTTAGCACAGCCCTTATCACAACAGAACCAAATAAAAAAATAGCAGCTATCCACGATAGGATGCCTGTAATATTAGAACAAAAATATTGGGGTAAATGGTTAGCTAACGATAGCTCTTTTGAAGATTTAAATAGCCTATTTAAGCCTTGTAGCGATGATATAATAGCTATAGAGAAGGTGGGAGACTTAGTAAATAGTGTGAAAAATGATACTCCAGAATGCCTTTTGAAATCTAATAGAGTTCAAATGACACAAGGAAGTTTGTTTTAATTTTAACTTTTCTTTTTACTCTACAGTATCAATCATAGCACTATCAACTATGTCTTGACTTATCTGTTTAGATGGGCTTATATTTGACTTTTCTTTGAAAACCTCTATTTGTCTTACTATATTGTCTTTTCCTGATGAGAGTTTTTTATAGGCTTCATCGTATGATTTTTGAGCTTGTCCTAAGTTTCTTCCTACTTTTTCAAAGTCCTCTACAAAAGTTCTTACTTTACTATATAATTTCTCTGCTAGTCGTATAACCTCTGTTGTACTTTGGGCTTGTTTTTCATATCTCCAACTGTTTTCAACGGCTTTAAGTGCTACAAGAAGAGTCGTAGGAGAAACTAATACAATCTTCTTTTTAAAGGCTTTATCAAATAGACCTTTATCTGTTTCCATAGCTAGCATTAATGCACTCTCAATAGGAATAAACATAAAAATAAAGTCTAAAGTATTAACCCCCTTTAACTCTTCATATCTTTTGTTTGAAAGTGAGTCTATATGGGTATTTATTGATTTAATATGTAGTGTTAGGGCATTTATCTTGTCTATCTCATTTTGTGATGAAACATACTGCTCATAGTTTGTCAGAGAAGTTTTTGCATCAATGATAACTTGCCTATCGTTTGGAAGGTTTACTATCACATCTGGTCTGTATTTTTCTCCATCGTCATTTTTAAGTGTAGTTTCTCTTATATACTCTTCATTAAGTCGTAAACCTGAGCTTTCAAGTACTCTCTCTAGTACCATCTCTCCCCAGCTTCCTTGTGTTTTGTTTTCCCCTTTTAAAGCAGTTGTGAGGTTTTGTGCATCTTGACTCATCTTTTGATTTAACTCTTTTAAAGCCTTTAGTTCATGAGATAATAGGCTTCTATCTTTTGCTTCTTTATCATATACATCTTCTACTTTCTTTTTAAACTCTTGAAGCTGTTGTTTCATAGGATTTAATATCAAGCTTAGATTTTGTGTATTTTGTTCACTGAATTTCTTACTATTTGTATCGAGTATCTCATTTGCTAGATTTTGAAACTGTATTTTTAGTTTTTCTTCGTTTTCTTTTAAGTCTTTCACTCTCATCTCTATGGCATTTTTTTGTTCACTTAGTTGTGTTTGTAAAGCAGAGATAAGCTCTTTGTCTTTTGTGGAGTTTATTTGTAAAGCTTCCAAGTTTGTTTTGAGTTTTGAAAACTCTTCGTAGATCTCATTTTTTCGTATCTCTTTTGCATTTAAAGAGGTTTTATATCTTGAGTTTTCCTCTTTTAAAGTTGAGATATATTCATTTTGTTCTTTTAGCTCTTGTTCAAGTTGTGCATATTTTGTATTGAGTTGTTCTAAAGATGCTGTTCTTTCTACTAAAGTAGCTATATGAAGTTCACTTTGTTGGAGATTATTTTGTGCTAGTTGTTTCTCTTTTTGTATTTTTACAATTCTATAAACTAACAATCCTACTACAACTATACTTACTCCACTGACACTTATCAATTCTATCAAATTACACTCCTGATTATTAAAAATATATTCTATCGAAGATACCTTATATTGTAAATAAATTTGTAAATACTAGATAAGTGTTGTTAAATTAAAATAGAGTATTAAGCTTTATACAAATAACTACTTTTTATGCTATTTCAAAAAGTTATGTGTTAGTTATTTATAGATTATTAAATATTATACAAATAGTCAAATGTAAAACTCTTATAGAGGTATATTATATTTACAATACACTCCAGCATGACTCAATAAGAAGTGTATCATCACAATATATTTTTCCTACAAACTTATCTCCAACTTTATAGTTTCCTACACCTTTTGGAGTTCCTGACATAATAATATCTCCATCTTCAAGACTCATAAATGTTTCTATCTCTTCTATCATCTCTTTTGGTTTATAAATCATCAAATCATAAGTTGCAAATTGTACAAGCTTTTCATTGATAAAGAGTTCTAATTTTAGTTTGGTAATATCTCCATTAAAAGCTACAAACTCTCCTAAAACTGCACTACCACTAAAAGCTTTAGCTCTTTCCCAAGGCCAACCTTTGGCTTTGATTTTATTTTGTATCTCTGCTTTTGTTAAATCAAGTCCAAAACCAATTCCTGCTATTTGCTTATTTTCAATTAAAAAGCATATTTCACCCTCAAATCTTGTATCTGGCGTAAAGTATTTGAGTTCATTTGAAATAGCTGAGTTTGGTTTGTTGAATACTACCATGGTATCTGGTGTTTCGTTATTTAGTTCTTGAATATGTTCTACATAGTTTCTCCCTATGCAAACAATTTTCGATGGTCTAATCTTTTTATTTTCAAAGATAATAGAATTATTCATATTTTTCCTTCGTGAACAAACTTTTAAAAATTATTGTACCAAAAATATACTACCAATATGAATTTTTGTTCATATTGCGTTCATTAACCGGTCATAAAAGAGTTGTATAGTAACTAAAATAAAAAAGGAATTATGTGTTAGCAGTATCGTTAAAAGCTTTAAAAGCAAATAGATTGAAAACAACTTTGATATATCTAAGTCTTATTTTTTCTATCTGTTCTATTTTTTTAATCAGTTCTATCTCAAATGGAATCATATCTATGTATTCCTCTTTATTGAGAAGTGATGGAGATATTATCATCACCCAAGCCAAGATATCAGATACTTTCTTTTCAAATGTAGATATAGCTTTAGTGGATAAGATAGCTACTTTAAAAGGTGTAAAAAAAACATCTGCTATGATAGTTGGAGCTAGTCCTGTTGAATCTTTGCCTATAGTTGCTATATATGGGGTGACAAAGAATAGATTTGAAAACTATAAACTTAAAAAAGACTCTTATCCTTTGCAAGGGGAAGTTTTAGTTGGTAACTCTATTTATCAATCGCTACAAAATAAAAATAGTATAGATATAGCAAATAAAAGTTTCAAAATATCTGGAGTATATGAGAGTGATATAGGTTTTGAAAATGGTGGTGTTGTATTAAATATAGAAGATGCAAGTACCATATTTAATAAAAGTAGCTCAATGATTATGGTAAATAGTGATATAGATGCAAATATTGATGCACTTATTTCTAAAATAGAGCTTTTAAGTCCTAAAATAGAGGCAAAATCAACAAAAAACTTTGTGGATAATTACAACCAATTTAAAATCATCAAAACCTCATCAAATCTTATTAGTTTTATAGCTTTTTCTCTTGGGTTACTAGGAATAGTCAGTATTATGAGTATTACGGTAAATCAAAGAAAAACAGAATTTGGAATCAAACGAGCTATAGGAATCTCTACAAGAAAAATTGTGATTCAGATTATATGTGAAAGTTCTATCGTAGGTTTTTTGAGTTTTATAAGTGCATTTTTTATCTCTCATATTGTTTTATATTTTATAAAAAGTTCTTCATTATTTCATGGCTATGTCAATGGTGAGATAACATCATCTTTAACTTTATATTTGTTTTTATGTTCAATGATTATGGCTATCTTAGGTTCAATTGTACCAGCACTCAACGCTTCTAAAATTGATCCTATTATTTTAATGCAAGGAGATAAAATATGATTATTCAAGCAAAAAATATCTCCCATGATTATAATGGTGATGTAGCATTGAAAAATATAAGTTTAGAGATACAAAAAGGGGAGTTTATATCTTTGGTTGGAGAGAGTGGAAGTGGGAAGACTACTTTACTGTCTATACTTTCAACACTCTTACACCCAAAAAGTGGCGAGTTGTTCTTTAAAGATGAAAATTATAAAACAATAAAAAATATAGATAAATTTAGACAACAAAATATCGGGTTTATTTTTCAGTTTCATTATCTAATCAATTATCTAACAGTTTATGAAAATATTAAACTGGCAAATGAGAAAGCATCGCAAAGCCAGATAGAAAAACTTTTAAAGATGCTAGAAATAGAAAAGTTAGCAAATAGATTTCCAAATGAACTTTCGGGAGGTCAGCGACAAAGAGCAGCAATAGTGCGAGCTTTGATAAATACTCCAAAAGTGATATTTGCAGATGAACCTACGGGAAACTTAGACTCTAAAAATGCAAAAATAGTTTTTGATATTTTAAAAGCTTTAAGTAAAAAAGGGACTACAGTCATAGTAGCAACACACAACAAAAGTCTGGCAAAAATGGCAGATAGAATTATAGAGGTACAAGATGGACAAATTTAATATATTTATCAATAGACATTTTAAAATATCATTGGTGTTTTTATTTTTAGCATTGTTTTTTGGAGTTTTATACTCTATCAATCTTTTAGGGTTTTATATCAACTCAGATACTTTAAATCCTTCTAATATGAGATCATTACATATAAGTTTAGTATTGTATGGTTTTGTTCCTTTGATGCTCTCTTATTTACCATTTTTGATTATTAACAAAGAGGGTGTACAAAGTAATATTGGACTTCATTATCTGAATTTATATACGATTTTTTGGTATATTTTTTTAGTGTTTATGATAAGTTCTCTTTTATTTGGAAATACAAGAGGGTTAGCTTTTTATGATTTTCCTTATGAGTTGAATTTTATTTTAGCATTAGCTGGGCTTTTTTATATACTGAGTCTTTATAAGTACATTAAAGCGTACAAGATTATTCCTTTATGGATAAAAGTATGTTTACGAATTGTTATTATAGCTCCTTTTGCACTTTTGATTTTGATGAATCCAACTATAGGACAAGTAGAGAGTACTATAAGTGGACCACATGGGGATAATACTTTAGGGATGAGTTTGGCACTGATACCACTGTATTATCTTATTATTAAACTTTTAGACAAAGATATCTTTAGAGCTAGATGGAATATCTTTTGGATAATACCTACAGTTTTTTATTTTTCTTCAGTGTTATATAGAAGCTTTGTAGGAGATTTGACTTATAACCAAGAGTGGTTTTTACAATACCTTACTTATCTTTATATCCCACTATTATATAGATGGTACAAAGATGCAAATATAGAAAAGTTTGCAAAGCTTGCTCTTCTTATCTCCCTATTAGCTTTTGTATTTGTAGATATTGAGGGGAATATTTTGTTTATCCCTGAAATTAGATGGCTATTTCATAGAAATGATTTAATAGTAGCACACGCTCATGTCGCTATGGGAATAGGGGTGTTTTTTATGGTGATAGCTATGTTTGTTTCTTATATAGAAGATTTGAAAAAAATATCTTTTTATATTCTGTATCTTAGTGGACTTATGGGGATTTTTGTTGTTTTAAGTTTTTCCGGTTTTATCCAGGCAAATGTTATAAGCGGAGATATTCAAACTATGTGGGTTTTTCGTTCACTGTTTGGGTTAGTGACATTTGCTAGTTTGTTTGTCTTTTTATCATTAAAAATAAAAATGTCACCACTTCAAAAATACAATCTCTTTGGCTTTTTAGCAGATGGTTTTGGTGGAGTATTTTTGATTTTATTGGCAAGTTTTACTTATCCATTGCTTGGCTTTTCTTTTAGTGGGTCTTATGAGTATGTAGTGTTTGCTTTTGTAAGTTGTACTGGGGTGATACATTTTATGGCGTACAAATTTCAAGAATATGAAAATATCTTGACAAAACTCACTGTGATTATCAGAGTTTTGGTAAGCTCAATATTTTTCTCACTATTTTATGCAAACATTTTAGGTATCGAGGCATTACTTATTTGCCTTTTTGATATAGCTTTTGCAACTATTTATTTACTATTTTTATATCATAAGGAGGAGTTGTCATGCAAAGAGTAGCATTAACATTATTTATAGCTTTTGAGCTTTGTTATTATTTGCTTATAGCGCAAACAGGTATTGTTGAATATTATTCCTCAAATATATTACTTATAGCTCCCTTGCCTATTGGTGGGATTATTGGTTCTATTTTGAGTTTTTATATTAAAACAACAAATCAAAATAAAATAACAATGTTTTTAGCTTTACAATTAGTTTTAAGTATGTTTTATCCTCATTTCAATGAGATACAGCTTTTTATACTTGGTATAAGTGTTGGTGCACTAGCCCCTTTGATGATAAATGAGCTTAAAAAAGCGACTATACTTGAACTTGGATTTGCTTTATCAATCTCATATGGTATAGGAACTATGCTGTTTAATTTTGATGTATCAAAAAGAGAGCCTATTGCTATAGGTTTTACTCTTATTACATTACTTTGTTCAGTTTTTTTACCAAAATTACAAGAGAAAGAAAAGAATAAAACTTATGAATCCTATCCATTGTTTGTAATGATATTATGGATATTTTTAGATTCAGCTCTTTTTGAAACTTTATCTCGTGATATTACGATACCAATTTGGAGAGGAGGATATAGTATAGAGATTGTAGTGTTTCATATCATTGGAGTTATTGCAGCTTTATCGTTTAAAATGGAGAAGATACAAAAAGAACTTTTTATAGTAGTACTTTTTGCTTTAAGTTATCTTTTCTATTTTTTACAAGAGGCTTTGATACTTTCAATTATATATCCATTTGTAATCTCTTTTTACAATGTGGTTATTCTACAAACATTGATTAAAAAGGATTTAAGTAGTTTAGCTATTTATATGATATTTATAGGTTGGCTTGCATCAGGCGCTGGGCTTTTTGTAGCCTTGGAAAATCTTACACTCTTTGTACCATTAATATTTTTAATCGCATTGATTAAAATAGTAAATACACAAGAGATTCAATTAAAGGAAAAAAAATGTTTAAATTAGTCGTTATTTTGTTAGTTGCATTGTATGCAAATGGTTCACAATTAAAGTTACTTGGAGGGAAAATTCAAGCACATACGGAGGTTTTTGGAGATAGACACATAGACCCTGCTACTACAAGTATAGGTTCAGAACTTTCTATAAAAGATAGTATAGAATCACTTCAAGGAAAGATATTTATCCATGCAAATACACTTGTGAGTGAGAAAAAAGATAGAGATGAAAATATGTATGAGTTATTAAATGTAGTGAAATTTCCTACTATCTCTGTAAAAATACACTCTTTAACAAAAATAGAAGAAGACAAATATAAATTAGTTGGGATTTTGACTCTGAATGGAGTATCTAAAAAGATAACTTCAGATGTTGTTATCACTGAAACTGGAAACATGGTAACTCTAAATGGTTCGTTTGATATCAATCTTACCTCATATGATATGGAACCACCTGTTTTACTTTTTTTAACAGTAAGAGACCAAATAGACATCAGTTATAATTTGAAGTATAAAAAGGAGATGTAGATGATAAAAACACTACTAATAGTATTAGTTAGTACCTTTTTATACTCAAAAGAATTTCATCTCAATGAGAAGATTACAAACTTCTCATTGTTAAATCAATTTGATCAAAAACAAACTATAGATAACAATGTCACAATTATTTTAGTATCATTTGAAAAAGAGATAAGTAGAGATGTAAATGACTATTTAGCACAACAAGAAAAAGATTTTTTAAAAAATCACAATGCTGTATTTGTCTCGAATATTTCAAAAATTCCTACAATTATTACAAAACTCTTTCTATTACCTCAAATGAGAGACTATGCACATAGTATTTTATTAATGTATGATGAAACTGATAATAGATTTAGAAAAAAAGAGGGTAAATTAACTCTTTATGGACTTGAAAATGGTGTTCTTAAAAGTATCTCATTTGTAACAACAGATGATTTAGAAGAAGTGTTTCATTAGCTATGAAATTACCTTTATTAGATTCACTTGATATAGCTGTAAAAAGTTCAGATTTAGATGGTTTACAAATACTTCATTTAAGTGATTTACATATTAATAAAAAAACGCCAATTAAAACTATAGAAAAGCTTGTAGCTATTTGTAATAGTTGTAGTGCTGATTTTATAATAATTACTGGTGATATTATAGATTGTAAAGTAAAATATATAAGTAAAAAGATTGAAGTGTTAAATACTATAACCAAAAAGGTGTACTATATCAGTGGAAATCATGATATATTTTATGGACTTGAAGAGTTGAATTTGGTTTTAAATAATCTTCATTTTTTAGACAACACACAGAGCTATTTTTCTTTTAAAAATAAACAAATCTCTATCGTTGGTATCAGCGATAGGTTTTCAAAGTTTTTTAATATAGCAAGAGATGAAGAAAAAGTGAAAGATTATTTAAAAGCAGATTCTAACTCGATACTTCTAGCACATCAGCCAAAAGATTATAAGTTGGCATTATTTAGTGATGCAAAGCTTTTTTTATGTGGGCATACTCATGGTGGACAGATTTTTCCTTTTCATTATCTTGTAAAGCTTTTCCAACCATTTTTAAATGGATTGTTTTATAAAAGCAATACCGCTATCTATGTAAACAAAGGTTTAGGAAATTGGGGAATAGATTATCGCTATAAAGCTAATAATGAAATTACACTATTAAAATTAACTTCAAAAAGTGTAAAATAGTACAAAGGTAGTTTATGAAAGTTTTAATAATTGAAGATGATGAAAAAATCATCAGTTTTTTAAAAAAAGGTTTAGAAGAAGAGTCTTATATCGTTGATTCTTCACTTAATGGTGATGAGGGTCTTTATTTAGCCAATGTAAATGAATATGATCTAATCTTACTTGATATTATGCTTCCTGTAATAGATGGAATAGAGGTGTGTAAAAGATTACGAGAATCAAATATTCAGACACCTATTATCATGCTTACAGCAAAAGACAGTATAGATGATAAGATAAAAGGTTTAGATATAGGTGCTAATGATTATCTTGCAAAACCTTTTGCATTTTCAGAACTTCTTGCTAGAATACGTGTACAGTTACGAACACAAAATACAGCACTAAGCATTCTAAAAGTAGCTGATTTAGAACTAGACTTACTTTCAAAAACAGCAAAAAGAGCAGGGGATGAGATAGTTTTAACAGCTAAAGAGTTTTCCCTTTTGCATTATCTTATAAAAAATAAAGACAAAGTTCTTTCAGAAAGTCTAATCAGTGACAACTTAAGTAATATGGATGATGTGAATGTGAGTAATATAGTCAATGTGTATATCTATAGACTGAGAAATAAAATAGATAAGCCATATGAAAAAAAACTTATCAAAACTGTACGAGGTTTGGGATTTAAAATAGATGATAAATAAACTCTCGATTAAACGAAAACTGCTTATATATAATATTCTTATTCAATCATTTATTTTGATTGTGTTATCTTTTTCTATTTATAAAACTCTGCATCTTTCAACGCTTGAAAAGATACAAACTTCTTTAAAGGTGATTGTTTTAGATATTGTTGATGATATAATTGATCATAAAGTAGAGCTAAAATCAATATATTTTGATGAAGAGCAAGAGTATAAATTTAAACCTTTATATATAAGATTACTAGAAACGGGTGATTCTTTCAAAGAGATAAACTCTATACAATTTCCCCAAAATATACCTATAAATATTAAGAATTTAGAAAAAGATGTTATCTATTTTCAAGAACATGAACGATATATCATAGCTCAAATTGTATTTGAAATGGATAGTAAAAAGTATTGTTTACAAGTTGCTACAGATTATAAGATGCTTGATACTACTATGGAAAACCTTTTTTATATTTTACTTTTTATTATCCCTATTATTCTTATTTTTTCTATTATAGGTGGATATTTTCTTATCTATAAATCATTTTCTCCAATAGAGCAAATACTTTATAATTTAAAACATATAAACGCTGCTGACTTATCAAAAAGATTACAAACACTTAATACAAATGATGAGATAGATTTACTAACAAAAGAGATAAATAGTTTACTTGAACGACTAGAGATATCTTTTGAGAAAGTAAATCAATTTAGTAGTGATGCTTCCCATGAACTTAAAACTCCTCTTACAATCATAAGAGGGGAGATAGAGATAGCGTTAAGAAAAGATAGAACAACCCAAGAGTATAAAGAAAGTTTACAGATATGCTTAGATGAAGTTTTGATGATTGGGCAAACTATTGATGATTTGTTCTTTCTAGCAAAAAATGAAGAGGAGGCTTTAAAAGTTAAAGAGGAAGTATATTTAGATGAAATAACCACAGAAACTATTAAAGAGCTTACCCCTTATGCAAAATTAAAAGAGATAACGATTAAAAGTGAAATTGAAGATACCGTTCAAATACAAGGACATTCAAAGCTGCTAAAGATAGCTATAAAAAATGTTTTAAAAAATGCTATATCATTTAGTGATAAAAATAGTGAAGTTTTTGTACACAACTATATAGAGAAAAATTTTTATATTATAAGTATAAGAGACGAGGGGATAGGTATCTCGAAAAAAGAACAAAAAAAGATTTTTGAGAAGTTTTATAGAACAGATAAAAGTAGAAATAAGGATTCAGGAGGTACTGGATTAGGGATGTCTATAGTTGATAAAATTATAAGAATTAGTAATGCAACTATAGAGATAGAAAGCCAAGAAGAGAAAGGAACTTTAGTAAAGCTTAAATTCAGTGTATCTTAAGTAGTGTATAAGAAATAAAAACCTATTTACAATATACAACAGTATTTAAATTATTACTTATATCTCTTTTATAGTGTACAGTATGTATAATATAAAATGATCTATTATTGTTATATACCTGTTGATATTTTATTTTAAATTTTATAAATTTATTTAATTTCTATTAGTAGTTGATAGAAGTGCTCCAGCGCTTATAAAGACACCACCAGTTATACGATTAAAAAACTTTGCTCTACCATGAGCTAAAAACCAATGAGAACTTTTTGAACCCAGATATGAATAAATCATAAGCCATAATAATTCTAGTAGAGAAAATGTTGTTACAAGTATAAAGTATTGCGTTAGTAAAGAGCTTGTATTATCTATAAATTGTGGTAATAATGCAATAAAAAATACTAAAGCTTTTGGATTACTAGATGCAACTAAAAAACCTTTTAAAAATAAAGTAACTTTATTTTTTGTTGAGACTTGATTATTTGGAACTATCTTATAGTTTTCTTGTGTTGATGTAAAGGCAATATATCCTAAGTATATAAGATATATTGCCCCTACATATTTAATAATATCAAATAAAAATTGTGAGGACATTACAAGTAAACCAAGTCCCGTAAATGACAAGGTCATAATGCTTATGATTGCTATTAGTCCACCAATTGCAGTATACATAGACGAACTAAATCCATCTTTTACAGATGTTGTAACACATAGTATGACCATAGGCCCTGGGGTTGCTGTTAGTATAAATACTGCTAGTAAGTAATATATCCAAGTTTGTAATTCCATTTTAATACCCACTCTTTCTATTTATTTTATTGAAAACTTCCATACCACTTTGTACTCTTTTATAGTTTTCCATAATTTGATTTGTAACACTTTGCGGGTCTGTTATAGATGCACTATGTGGAGTGATGATTATCTTTTCATTTTTCCAAAAAGGATGATTAGGTTCTAAGGGTTCAGTTGAAAATACATCTAAAACAGCACCCTCTAAGATATTTTCATGCAGTGCTTTTAAAAGTGCTTCTTCATTAAGGTGTTCACCTCGACCTACATTGACTAAATAACTCTCTTTATTTAACTTTGTAAATAGTTCATAATTCAAGATATCTTTTGTATCAGGGGTGAGTGGTAATAGGTTTATAAGTATATCAACATCTTTTGCAAATGGTTCTATGGTAGTGAAAGTTTCTACACCTTGGATATTTTTTTGGCTACTTGAGTATCCTTTTACTTTAAAGTTCATTTTTGAAAACTTTTCTACCATTACTTTTCCAAGTTGACCAAGTCCCATGATACCTATAGTTGTATTAGATATGTTTCTAGCTTGGATTGGCTGCCATATAATATTTTTTTGATGGTGGATATATTTATATTGATTTGTTACTATATTCATAACGACACTTAGTAAATACTCCCACATAGATTCAACTAGTCTTTCATCAACGATTTTAGTTATGGCTATATCATTTGAAATAGTTTGATTTGATAAGATATGATCTACTCCAGCACCCATGGAACTTATACATTTTAGGTTTTTAAACTGTGTAAAGTTTATATCATTTTGTGACCAAACAAGTGCAAAAGTAATATCATCTTTATTTTTGATATCGGGATATATTTGTATATCTATATTTTCATCAAACTTTTTAAAAGCTTCTATCCAAGGATTGATATCTTTGTTTTTTGCTACTATCATTAAGCTCATTTTACTATCCTTTTTTGATAAAGTTTTAAAGCCAAATAGGATATCACAATAGCTGCAACTGTTCGTATAAGTATAACCATAGTAAAATCAGCTCCAAATATTACAAAAAGCAAAGTATCTTCTATAATTGCATGACATATCATCAAAAAAGTTCCTATATAAAAAAGGTCATCTTTACTTATATTCCCTGTTTTTGCTTCGTTTATAAGTATTCCTGCACCATAAGTGATTCCTAAAAATATCCCTACAACTATTGAAAAGCCTTTGCTTACATTCTTTTGAGATTCTAGTATAAATTTTCTTGTTTTGATAAAATCCATCATAAATATAAGGGCTGTTATAAGAAGTATGATTTTTATAGTTAAACTGATAGCATTCCAAATGGAACCAATAAGTAACTCATTAAAAGTTTCATATGTGTGTTTTTCAAATACCGCACTACTTAAAGTTGCATCAAACCAAGATGATGGAAGTAAGTAAGTGATATATGCTAAGAATAATCCAGCAAAAAACCGTAAACTATAAGAATAAATATTTGCTATACCTATCTTTTTCATAATCACACTCTCAACTACAAGTGAGTGACATACTCCTAAAAATACAGCTAATATACTCCACTGGTGAGCAGTTAGTTCTAAAGGTGCAGCAAAAGCAACAGCTGCATAAAGATTTAAAAATATTCCACTTATTATTGCTAGGGAAGTTTCAGGTGGTAGCCCAATGATTGTAGTAAATGGTTCTATTAAAAATGATACATACGATAAAGTATTATAAAAGTACAATATATCAGCTATGATATAAATCGGTATGACTAGTTTTATAATTATCCAAGCACTATGAAATGATTTTTGTAATGTCTCTTTGTATCTCATAGTGATAATTATATCTTTAGTTTACTTTATGGTATTACCACTCTTTCTCTTCTTCTAGTTTTTCTTCATCATCAATAGAACTATCAGTTGGCTGATTATATTTCCCATTTTTCATCTCATCTACTCTTTTTTGTATCATGTCTAATCTTGCTTCAAAGTTTGGTCCACTTGATAAATTAGAGTTTTTATCATCACTTGATGAAACATTAGTTTCATCATCCATCTCTATGACTGCTTCACCATTGAGCCTTTTTTCTAATGCTAGAAGTGCTTTTTCTATAGCTTTAATTTGTTCATTTATCTCTTTATCTGAGATATCAGAATCACCACTATTTCTCTCTTTAAGAAGTTTTCTAATCTCTTCAAGAAGTTGTTCTATGTATTCTAACTCTGAAACTGTATAGCCTGTTTTAAACATTGAAACTATATCAGCAACCAATTCTCTTAGTTTTTCTAAAGGATCACCTTCTGTTAGGCTTTCTCCATTAAGTGCTCGGTAAGTTTTATTCAAACCATTGTACATATTTAGAATATCTTGATAGTATTCTTTTGTTTCTTCATCTACTGCTGTATCAACTTTTATTTGATAGCTTGTAATTTGTTTTTGTACAAACTGCCCAACATCTTCTTTACTATAATCTACTACTTGAAGTTCAGGATAAGCAATAAGCTTTTCACTATGTTCTGTACCTGTTAAATCATACATAAAAGTCTCAAGAACTTTTTCATCATCTATTTTTTTAACAGTGTTAAATATTGCTTTATTAAAGTTAGTATTACTACTAATAGCTGTTGTACTTATCAAGATTCCAGCTTTTCTATCACTATCAAGAAGAGTTCTTTTAATATAGTTTCCATCTTCATCTTTTTGCATAATAAAATCTTTTAGTTGCTGTATTTGATCATATGATAGATCTTCAACTTCTTCATAAGTGACATATTTGTCTTCTACTATAGAGTTAAATAGTGCTTTTTCTGCATCACTTAGTTCTGTAGTAGTATCTGAGACAATATTATCAGTAATAGTTTGAGTAGGAGATGTTGTAGTTCTTGTATAACTTGCTAATAAAGCTTTGTTCTCATCAACTTTTTGTTGATAAGTTGCTTTTATACTTTCCCTATAAGCTATCTGTTCTTGATAATTTTGATATTCTTCACTATCAGGAGTATAATTATAAAACTCTATATATGCTTCATATCCAAGTTTATTGTTGTCAAATATTTCAAATAGCTCTTCAGCAGTCATCTTTTTATTCTCATCATATACAATAGTTTTTTCCATTTTTTGTTGGATTTCAGCAAATTTTTCCCTTGAGAAAGGAATATTATTTTCACTCATATATTTATCAGTTAATTCATACGATTCAAATGAAGTAGCTAAATCCCAAGTTTTACTAAGAAAATCAATCATTCCTAGTGCTCTTTGTCCTACTTCATAGTCTTGTACATCTAATTCTCTTTCAAATAAGACTTGGTTAAGTATCTCATCATCACTTATATTTACTTTTTTATGTAAAGCCATTGCTTTTTCATTTTCTTCTTTCATTGTATCTTTTGGATAAAGATTATTAATATCTTCAGTTGTTAGATTTTTGTACTGATCATAAGTTATCTCACTTGGTAAAGATTGATTATTTAGAAGAGATTTAAATAAGGTACTGTTGGGATTTTGTTGTGCTTTTGTATTATTTGAATCTCCTGTCATATATGTTGCTGTATTATTTTGTACTTCTTGCATGGTTTATCTCTTGTCTGTTGTTATATTTTCTAATGGATTTGGTTTAGTATTTTTTGTTAAACCTTCAAGTATTGCTTCATTCTCTTTTATTTTATTATAGTTTTTTGTTAGGAGTTCAAAGAAACTACTAATGGTACTTTTAAACTCAGTACTTGAATAATTTTGATTTCTTGAATCAAGTATAGTCTCCACATTTTTTTTAATATCTTCATAAGTATAACTTTGATGTGAGTATACAACCTCATCTCCATTAACAATTTTAATCTTTAATGGAAACATTGTAATAGAAGCCATCATCACATCACCAAAATCCATAGAGTTAAAAGTCTCTACAAGTGCTTGTTTTGTTGTACTATCCATAGATTGAGGTATTAAGCTTTGTGTTTTTGCAATACCATTCTCAATTACCCCATCATTATTAAAATCATATTTTTCGTAGTGATGTACAAGTAGATTGTATGCACCCTCATCACTTAAAGTATCTACATCAATATCATTTACAAGTCTTGTGTAGTTTTGTAATGTTGATAATTCATCTTTAGACAGAGAGTTTAAAAACTCTTTGGCATTTGAAACAGTTACTTGTTGAGATTGTGCCTCTTCATATATCTTTTCAAAACTCTCTTTAAATGGTTCTCGTACTTCATAAAAGCTATCAGCCATTTTAAGATTTTTCATAATAGACACATGCTCAGAATAATTTGTATTTGTAGTCATAAATATCTCCTTAACTTTGTATAATAAAATCATAACAAAAAGATGTCACAATTGCGTCACAAAATTCAATTTTTGTTATAAAAGTTTACATCCATTTAGAGGAATAGTTTCTATAAGCTTATACTCAAGCTTACTTCTTAGACGATATATTAAAGTTCTAAGGGTACTATTAGAAACACTAGCATCTTCCCAAATAAGATATTCAATAGTTTCAAATGGTACTATATTTCCTTTTTCTTTGTATAAAATATCTAATAATGTACTCTCTTTTTGAGTTAACTTTATCTCCACTTCTTTAAAGTATAATTTTTTCTTTTCTTCATCATAAAAGTAGTTATTACCTAAATATTTATATCTATTGTGTGTGGTTTGTGTAAAAGGTTGTTTTGATTTATATATAGCTAAAAGGATCGTTGATTTTAACTCATTTGTTTGAAATGGTTTGAGTAGATAGCCTACAGGATTGGTTTGGATAGCTCTATTGATTGTATCATCATCACTAAATGCAGTTAAATATATCACAGGGATATTTTTTGTTTTTTGTATCTCTTGAACTATCTCAATCCCATCTATACTATTTTCGAGGTTGATATCTGTTAGAATTATATTAGGTATATTTTCTTCAATACTCATCAATGCTTCAGTATGATTTGTAGCTATTGAAGTTACTGCATAACCTAAATTTGCCAAGGCACCTTTAATATCAAGAGCAACTATTATCTCATCTTCTATGATTAAAATTTTCGTTTTCATTTTTTACTCCATACCACAACTACACGAACACCATTTGTAGTATCTTTTTGAATTGTCCCTTTGAGTTGTTTTGTTGCTAAAGTATTGATAAGAGTTAATCCTAAATTAGCCTGTGTATTTTGTTGATTATAGCCTATACCGTTATCTTCTATACTGAGTATATAGCTATCAGATTGTTCTATAAATTGTATATTTATAGTTCCAATATTGTCTAGGAAAGCATATTTTAAAGAGTTTGTCACTAGTTCATTGACAATAAGTCCACAATAAACAGCATCTTCTATTTTGATAGTTGTTTGTATATCGAAATTTATTTTTATATTTTCACTTTCAAAACCACTTTTGAGTTCATCAATAAGATTTTGAAGATAAATATTTGCATTTATATTAGAGAGTTTGTCTTTACTGTCAAAAAGTTCATGCAGTTTACTCATAGCATTGATTCTATTGTAAGTAGTTTCAAATATCTTTTTGATAGACTCTTCTTTTATTTCATTGGTTTGTAGTCGTATCAAAGATATAATAGTTTGCATATTGTTTTTAACTCTATGGTTGAGCTCTTTTAGAAGTAAGTTTTTCTCCTCAAAAGCTTGTTGTAGCTCTTTTGTTTTCTCTGTTACTTGATGTTCTAGTCTTTGTTTTTCAAATTGTTGATTTAAGATAAGTTCCATATTTGCTTCGTTTTTTTTCTGTTTAAGTTGATTTATTCTATCTGCCAATGCTATTGAAAATATCAAAGCTTCGAGGATAAAAGCAATCTCTACAAAATATTTAAAATCATCAAATATATTAAATAATCCAATACTAGAAAAATACATAAATGCAAATGCAACAGCCAGCATTATCCAACCAAAAAGTACAAAATAAGCTTGTCTGTTTCTCTTTAAACTAGCATAGATAGTTAGAAGTATAAGAAATACTAACAAAATGATAGAGAAAATATTTCTATATGATGCAAATTTATCTGTTATGAAAAAGATTAAAAGTAAAAAAGGAAAAGATATAAGATAGATATTTAAAATCTTATTATAAATTGGGTATTGTTTTGTTTTGATAAAAGACTTTACCAACAACGCAAATGCAATTAAAGGAAAAGCAACCACAAGGGAAGCTATATAAACTAAAAATATAGAAAAACTTTGACTAAATAAATATATATTACCAAACCCTGTATACAATAACTGATGTAAAATCACCCCGAACATATAAGCCACATAATACAAATAGCTTTTATCTTTTGTAAAAAAGTATATAAAAAGGTTGTAAAGTGCAAGTATTAACATAGAAGCAAAAAACATAGAAAGTATCATATTATGATAGTGTGATTCTTTTTGAAATAGCTCTTTATCCCAAAGGTTGAGTTTCACTATTAAAGTTGTGATATGTGAAGATGTTTTTATATAGTATGTTTTTGTTTGATTTGGAAGTAGTGTTATCTCAAAAATAGGATTGACACTCTCTTTTTGAAAATTTAACTGATACAATCCATCTTTAAATATTTTGTTTTCATCATAAAACTCTATATGTGTTGTTAGAGGATTATTGTACTCTATAGTTTTAGATATAGTTGTATCACTATTGTTTTTTAATGTGAATTTTATCCATACTGTAAAATTTGGAGAATACCCATAGCTTAAAATTTCTAAATCGTTTTTTGCAAAAGTTTGTTTTTGTATCTCTTGGAATGAGAGCTTTTGAGTTTGGTCGATAAATATTTCACTTTTACTTAAAATCTCTTTGTAAGAGGTTGTATTATCTACAACTATTGTATCATTAGAAAACAATAAGTTAGTAAAGAAAAAGAGTAAAAAAATAGGCTTCATAAAATTCATAAGATATTTTACCAAAAACTTGTCACAAGTTTCTATAAAATCTCTTTTTCATCATTCTTTTTATAAGTATCTATCAATATATTAATCCCAGTTTCTATATAAGATAAATCTTCTGTTGTGAAATTTTGATTAATCTCATTTTGGCGTAGTACTTTATCAAACATTGCCATCATTTTTTCTGCAGTACCATATCTATCATTCCAATATTCATCCATTCGTCTCATAACTTCTTCTGGACCTATATCCTCATCTCTTGGAAGAATTTTGTTGAGTTCATCAACATGGATAGAAAACACTTCACTAGAGCTGATAGTTTTTGACACTCCTTTTATCTGTTCTGTGGTCATCTTTTCAAAAGACTCTTCAAGTGCTTTTTTATATTCTGGATTATGTGCTATAAAACTTAAGCTATAAACCTTGGTAGCAAATTTTTCTTCAAAAAATGAATCTTGAATTAAACCAGCACTTTTATATGCTTTGGATCTTTCCATCGCTTCATTTTTAGAATATCCCTCTTGCATGAATTTAAAAGTTGCGATATCTAAGTTAGACTTTGGATCAAGTCCATGTCCTTTCATAGCTATATCAAACTGCTCTTGATCTTTTTGTTTTTGAAGCTCTTCAAGTGCTACAGGTCTTGTATAATGTGTCATAATACCAAGTGCTGCATTATTTTCATCAATTGTTTTGATATAGTTTGTTTTTATATTTTCAAAGGTATTATAAAACTCTTTTGATTTTTTCTCTTCATAGTCTCTTTCATGTGCAAAATTATTTTTAATACTAATCTCTAAGTGCTTTAAAGTATCATTTATAAAGTCAAGTGCCTCTTCATCTGTATTAAATACGAATGACTCTTTTAGTTGAATCGACTCTTGTTCTTTTACCTTTTTGATATCTTTATCACTAAGTATCACATAGTTGTATTCATCCATATTTGGAGATTCATTTAATAGAAAAGTAAAAAGTTTTAAATCCTCTTCATCCATATTTTGAGCCATTTGAGATATTTTTTCATTAAAGTTATCATTGTTACTTATATGAGATAATTGCTCTATAATTTCCTCTCTTGACATTTGTGAACTATTTTCATTAGAGTGATATGATGCATAAGTGTTTTTAAAACCTACAGAGGTAGATTTTTGTTTATTTTGAAGTGCTATTAGGTATTGTTGAGTGATTTCTGAATTTAAATTGATTTGCATTTGTTACCCTTTTAAAAATTGTTCTAATAAAATGATACAAAAAAGATGTCACAATTGCGTCACAGTTTTCTTATAAGCAGATATAAACAATATAAATATATAATACATAATTAAAATTTTCAAAGGGATATGATGTTTAATACCTATTGGGCTTTAGGTAACGAGGGTTACTATAGAGTAAATGATGGAAAACTATTGTATGCACCTGCGAATAATACTGATTATTCTGTTGATGAAGATTATGAGACAGAAGTAGAAGTTGTGACACCACAACAACTTGAAGAGATAAATAGAATACTTGGCACTCATTACACTATAGATGAGATTAATTCTTTATAATTTAATCCTTTTTAGTTAAAATACCCAATTAAAATAGAAAGAGTAACTAATGAAAAACAAACTATCGGATTTCTTTACAACTGTTTTACAAGGTTTCTTTTGGCTAGTACCAATTGTAGCTATAGGGGTAGTTCTTGTAGTTGTATTTGAGAAATTATCTGTAATCAATGCTTTTATAGCAGATTTTTTAGGAATTCAAACTAATCCAAATAGTATATTGTTTATATTGTACGGTTTAGTATGTGTTGTAATTGTATGTTATATTGCTGGACATATACTCAATACGTTTTTAGGGGAATGGTTCAATAGAATCATCCATAAAATACCATACTATAAAAATATAGCTGACTTTTTTGAATTGTTTAATTCTGCTAAATCAGGGGATCAGGATGTACTTGTAGTTGCTATAAAAGGTTTTGGAACTAATAGTTACAATATAGGACTTATGTATAATACAAATGAATCAATCATCAAAGGTCATTATTCTGTAGTATTAAGTCATATGCCATTACAAGGTGGATTTATTTTTGAAGTGCCAGGGGATGAGATTTATGTTATAAAAGAGGCAAAATTTAATCACAATTTTGAATATCTTTTAACTTCAGCAAGTCGTTCTATGGCAGATATATTAAAAGTAAAATCAGTAGAGATAAATTCTTTAGTAACACTAATAGAATATAAAAAACAGTTGTAATGAGGATTTATCTAATTTATATATCTTAATCGTTATAATCATTTTAAAAAAGTTAAAGGAAAACAATGAATAAATTTACAAAAACCGTAGCTATAATTGGTATAGCATCTTTACTAATAACACCTTCATTTGCAGCAAAAAAAGTGAAGTGGAAACTAGCAATGACATGGCCAAGTACATTAGCACCACTTGCAACGCCACCCCAAAAATTAGCAAAGCTTATCAAAGAGATGAGTGGAGGAAAGTTTACTATTGAAGTACATGGTAAAGAGAAGCATAAAGCAGCTCTTGCTATTTTAGATATGGTAAAAAATAAACAATATCAAATGGGACATACCTCTTCATATTACTATAAAGGTAAAAGTATGAGTACTGCACTTATCACAACTACACCTTTTGGTATGACTAGTACTGAACAATATGCTTGGTATTATTATGGTGGTGGTGAAGCCTTGACAAAAAAAGTGTATGATCCTTTTAAAATAGATTGTTATCCAGGTGGAAATACAGGCGTTCAAATGGGTGGATGGTTTAGAAAAGAGATAAAATCTCTTGATGACTTAAAAGGTCTTAAGATGAGAATCCCTGGAATGGCTGGAGAAGTATTTGCTAAGCTTGGTGTAAATGTTACAAATATCCCTGCAGGTGAATTATATACAGCACTTGATAGAGGAACTATCGATGCATTAGAGTGGGTTGGACCTGGTATGGATATAAAAATGGGATTTCATAAAGTAGCCCCTTATTATTACACAGGGTGGCATGAACCAGCTTCAGAGATGCATTTTTTTGTAAATCAAAGAGCATTTAAAAAACTACCATCTGAGTATCAAGCTATGTTAAAAAGTGCTATGCGAACAGTTGCAGCAGATATGATGTACGAAAACTTTGCTATGAATACTGAAGCTTGGACTAAAATACAAAAAGAGTATCCAAATATTAAAGTGAAAACATTTCCAACACCTGTTTTAAAAGCTATGAAAAAAGCAACAGATGAGGTTATGAGTTCTTATGCTAAAAAAGATAAATTATTTGATGAGGTATATACTTCACAAATTAATTATATGAAAGAAGCTAGAAAATGGACAAAAATATCAGAATATGATTACATTAAAACTTCAGAAGAGGTAAAATAGTTGCATCACGATAAACCACATATTGCTAGATTAAAAAGAGTTGAAAGTTTTTTCAACTCTTTTATTGATATTATTGGAAGAGTAATAGCCATATTATTACTTCTTATGATATTTAATGTTTTATTTGATGTAGTTATGAGATATTCATTTCATAATTCATCTGTTGGGATGCAAGAGTTAGAATGGCATCTTTTTTCAGTGGTGATACTTTTTGGATTAGGGTATGCTTTGAAAGAAGAAGCTCATGTAAGAGTTGACTTTTTATATGATAGTTTTTCTAAAAAAACAAAGGCATATATAAATATTTTGGGAACACTTCTATTTTTAATTCCTTTATCTTTACTTATTATTTTTGGTTCTTATGAATATGTGATGGATTCTTATACTATGAATGAAATTAGTTCAGACCCAGGTGGATTAACACATAGATGGATAATAAAAGCTGCAATACCGTTAGGATTTATATTTCTTATTCTTAGTGGATTAGTATATATTTTAAAAAATATTATTATATTAAAAGAGTTAAAAAAATGATAGGTATTTATATGTTTTTTACAGCACTGTTACTTTTAGCAGTGGGTTATCCCGTTGCTTTTAGTTTTGGTGCTATCTCTATAATCTTTGGATTTATAGCAGCTTTTTTTGAAATTTTTCCAGATGGTGGAACACTAATAGAAGTAGGGGAAGAGTTTTTTTCAATGTTCTCTATGATGCCATTTAGAATATATTCAACCATGACAAACAAACTTCTTATGGCAATACCATTATTTATATTTATGGGAATAGTTTTAGAAAAATCTGGACTTGCAGCACGACTTTTAGAGTCTATGGGGACACTTTTTGGCAAGGTGAGAGGTGGATTGGCTATAAGTACAGTATTAGTAGGTTCACTACTAGCTGCTTCAACAGGTGTAGTAGGGGCAAGTGTAGTGGCTATGGGAGTTATAAGTTTACCTGTTATGCTTAAATACGGCTATTGTAAAAAGCTTTCAACAGGAACTATTTGTGCTGCTGGAACTTTGGGACAGATAATACCACCATCAATTATACTTATTATTTTAAGTGATGTATTTGGACAACCTGCTGGGGATATGTTTAAAGCTGCGATTATTCCAGGTGCTATTTTAGTTGGTGCGTATATTTTGTATATTTTAATTATTACAAATTTAAAAAAAGATTTAGCACCTATTATTGAAGTACCAATTTCTGACCATGCAATAAGAGATGCTGTTTTTGCTATTATACCTCCTTTATTACTTGTATTAGTTGTTTTAGGTTCTATTTTTGCTGGAATTGCAACTCCAACCGAATCAGCTTCTGTGGGTTCTGTTGGGGCTATACTTTTAGCATTGATGTATAAATCTTTTAGTTGGAAGCTTCTTGAAGATGCGGCACTTGAAACGGTAAAAGTTACTGCAATGGTTATAGCTATTTTAATAGGTGCAACTGCATTTTCTATGGTTTTTGTATATACTGGTGCTGATGCTATTGTTGAAGAGTTTATGCTTTCGCTTCCTGGTGAAAAATGGGGCTTTTTAATTTTATCTATGGCAGTTATTATGATTCTTGGATTTTTTATTGATTTTTTTGAGATATCATATATTATTGTACCTATTTTGATTCCTATTGCAAATACTATAGGGATTGATCCAATTTGGTTTGCAATACTTATTGCTATGAACTTACAAACTTCATTTTTAACGCCACCTTTTGGGTTTAGTTTATTTTATCTAAAAGGGGTTGCACATAAAGTAAAAACTATAGAGATTTATAAAGGGGTAGTTCCGTTTATTTTAATTCAGATTGCTGTATTAGCTTCTATTATTATATTTCCAGAAGTTTACGGTTTTGGTTAAAACTTATAGCTTTTTAGTACTTTGTGTATTATTTTGGTCTGGTAATTTTGTACTGGGTCGATTTGTCAAAGATGATATAGAGCCACTTGAATTAGCTTTTTTTCGGTGGCTGTTTGTATTGGTTATTATCTCTCCAGTTTTAATAAAAAATTATTCTAAAATTTTTAGAGTTGTAAAAGAAAATTTTTTGATAGTTTTACTATTGTCAATTCTTGGAATTAGTAGTTTTAATACTATTTTATATTTTGGTTTATCTATGACAACTTCTACAAACGCTCTTATTATTAACTCAAGTGTTCCTATTTTAATACTTGTACTCTCTTTTTTTATACTCAAACAAAAAATAACTACAAATCAAAGTTTTGGAATACTCCTTTCTACAGTAGGGGTATTGTATTTAGTACTGCAAGGAAAGTTTGAAAATATTTTACTATTAGAATTTAATCAAGGTGATATTTGGGTTATTACTTCCTCTTTTATTTGGGCTTTATATTCTGTATTGATGAAGTTTAAACCAAAAGAATTTAATGATGTGGAGTTTTTTGCGGTAATTGTTTTCTTTGGTTTTACAGCTCTTTTACCTGTATATTTCTATCAAGGCTATACAATTGCACATGAGTTAGAACTTTTAAAGTCAAACTATTTTGTGTTTATTTATGTATCTGTATTTGCTTCAACACTTTCTTTTTATTTTTGGCATTATGGTATTGATAAAATAGGGGCATCAAAAACTGGGCAATTTACCCACTTAATGCCTTTATTTGGAGCTTTTTTAGCTTATATATTTTTAGGTGAAGTATTAAAAATTTACCATATATTAGGGATGGCTTTAATCTTTATTGGAATTTATCTCTCTTTATTTTACAAACCACAAACAAATTAGCTGTTTTCTATTTGTTGTAGTTTAGTAAAATATACATGTCCTAAGTAGATGATATAAAATACTGAGATAAAAAATGCTACAAAAGGGATAAGTGAGATTACATATAAAAATATTGTACGAAGTCTCATATTTCCTTTATCATTGTAATATATCTGTACAAATTGCTCTTTTGAGGTGATAGTTGAAGCTATATCAAAGTGAAGCATTTTGTGAAAGAAATAATAAAATGGTAAGTTAATAGCGATGATATTTATTAAAGGTATAAAATAAAATGGGATTAGTAAAATAAATATAAGTATCATCACTAAAGCTGTTTTTATAATCTTTCCTATCCCATCTATGATACTAAAATTTGATTCTATAGGAAGAGTTTCATAATGTCTTTTATGGATAATTGCTAAAATTCTAGGCGTTAAAAATCCTATAATAATAAGGGATACAAAAATAGAAAGATATCCTATAGCAAAAAGCCCAAT
Organism: Arcobacteraceae bacterium; assembly: GCA_963667095.1. Taxonomy (GTDB): domain Bacteria; phylum Campylobacterota; class Campylobacteria; order Campylobacterales; family Arcobacteraceae; genus JAIOSF01. The sequence goes on from OY762960.1 coordinate 2,196,454, forward strand.
AGTATAAACTAAAAAGCTTACTATCCAAGAAGTTACTGTATATTTCAATAAAAAGTCTAAGATACTGTTCCCTGTATAACTTTGGGTAGTATGAGATTCTATTATTTCACCATTTTCTACTTGTGTTTGGTGTTGTTCTATTTGAATTTGTGCATTTTCTAAACTCTCTAATCCAAAACTAGCTGCTGAAAAAAATACTATATATAATACTAAAGCACTTCCAAGAAGTGGATAGAGAATCATTGTTAGCATTTCTTTTGTTAAGTAGTCATCTATGCTTTTGTTAAATATTTTCAATTCATTCATTTTTTATCTTCTTTACTGATGAAATGTTACAAAGTCATCTATGGAAATTCTAGGTGTTCTATAACTATTAATTAAAGCCTCTGTATCTTCATACCCAAGTGCCATACCACAAAGAAGTATTTTGTTTTCCTCTATATTTAATTCTTCTTTTACTATATCTGGATATTGTGCAAGTGCCGCTTGTGTACAAGTACTAAGTCCTAGTTCTAAAGCACTTAACATAACAGATTGTAAAAACATTCCATAGTCTAAATAAGAACCTTTTTCTAAGAAATCATCTATAAAGAAATACAAAACAACCGGTGCATCAAAAGCTCTATAGTTTTTAAGCCATTGATTAAACTGTTTTTCTTTATCTTCTCTTTTTATATCTAAGGTTGAGTACATCAAAAGACCAGTTTCTTTTCGGCGTGTTTTATAAGGATCTTCCCATTTTAAAGGATAGTAATTATAATCCATTCTTTCAGGTTCATTTTGTGTAAAAGCTTCAACCATTCTATTTTCAATAGTTTTCTTCTTATCTCCACTTACAACTGCTACTTGCCATGGTTGCATATTTACCCCTGAGGGAGCATGTTTAGCTGATTCAAGAATAGTTTTTATTTTTTCCAGTTCAACATCTTTAGGAAGAAAGGCTCTGACTGATTTTCGTTGTTTTAATGTTTGTAATATATTCATAAATACATTATATCAAAAATTCATTTTTATTTCATTTATCTTATATACAATTCACTTTTTTAAATTCAGGAGCAAAATTGAAAGTTTTATCACAAGCTAGGTTGATACTTATAGTATCTTCTTTTTTAGTCATTTTTAACAACATAGCATTTTTTCAAAAGAGTATGGAAGTTTATCCTTTAGGTGGACTGAATACATTTTTTATAATCTCTTTAGCAATATTTTTATTGTGTTTTACCGTTATTTTATTTACTTTAGTAAGTTCAAAATATACTATTAAGCCTATTTTAATAATTGTTGTTATCATATCAGCCTTTACAAATTATTTTATGAATACTTATAATATTATTGTAGATGACAGTATGATTAGAAATACTTTGCAAACAAATATAGGTGAATCTTTGGATCTATTGAGTTTAGAGCTCATCTCCTATATTTTCTTTTTAGCTATAGTTCCAACATATTTTATTTATAATGCAAATATAGAGTATAGAAGTTTTAAAGAAGAGTTACAATCAAAGTTTAAAACAATAATAATAGCTATAGTTTTAATAGCAGTTATAGTTTTAAGTTTTAGTAAATATTATACCTCTTTTTTTAGAGAACATAAGCAATTAAGATATTATACAAATCCAACTTATTGGATATATAGTATTGGAAATTATATATCAAAAACTGTTAATAATGGACCAGTTATTGTTCAATCAATAGGTGATGATGCAAAAATAGTAGAACTAGTTACAGAAAAAAAAGAATTGATTATAATGGTTGTAGGTGAAGCAGCAAGAGCAGATAGATTCTCTCTCAACGGCTATAAAAGAGAAACAAATCCACTTTTGAGCAAAGAAGATATTGTAAGTTTCCCCAATATTTATTCTTGTGGTACCTCTACAGCTATTTCTGTACCGTGTATGTTTTCAATCTTTGGAAGAGATGATTATAACTATAAAAAAGGGCTTTCTACACAAAATGTTTTAGATATATTAAACAAATCAGATGAATTAGAAATTTTATGGAGAGATAACAATTCTGACTCAAAAGGGGTAGCATTAAGAGTACCTTATGAAGATTATCGAACACCAAAAAACAATACCATTTGTATTGATGGAGAGTGTCGAGATATCGGTATGCTTGTAGGACTTGATAAATACATAGAAAAGAACAAAGATAAAGATATCCTTATCATTTTACATCAAATGGGAAATCATGGACCAGCATATTATAAAAGATATCCAAAAGAGTTTGAAAAGTTTACGCCGGTGTGTAAAACAAATCAACTAGAACAATGTACTCAAGAAGAGGTAAGCAATGCTTATGACAATGCAATACTCTATACAGATTATTTTTTATCCAATGTAATCAACTTTTTAAAACCATATTCTAATACTCACGAAACAGCGATGATTTATATGAGTGACCATGGGGAAAGTTTAGGTGAGAATGGTTTATATTTACATGGTATGCCATATTTTATGGCTCCAAATACACAAACAAATGTAGCTTCAATTATGTGGTTTGGTGGCGATGAAATTAAAGAAGATATTGATGTAGAAAAATTAAAAACATATAAAAATAAGAAGTTTTCACAAGATAACCTTTTTCATACTCTTTTAAGACTTATGGAAGTTGATACAGAAGTTTATGATAAAAAACTGGACATACTTTATGATGCGACAAAACCTCACTAAACATATATACTTCACTGTATCTATTTTAGTAGTAATTATTATATTATTTGGAGTAACTGAGATAGATACTTTTATTCAGGATTATTTTTTTAATTTTGAGATACAACAGTGGATATTAGATAGAGAACTTCAACCCTATAAATTTTTATTTTATGATGGATTAAAAAAATTATTAATTTTTTCTATTGTACTTTTGTTATTTTTATCAGTAATATTTCGTAAAACACAACTTGTAGAAAATTATAAAAAAGGGATTATGGTAGTCGTTTTATCATCTATTTTAGTACCCGTTATTGTAGGTGGATTAAAAAAATCTACAAATATGCCGTGTCCCAAAAATGAGATTCATTATGGAGGTGATTATCCGAAAACAGCTGTTTGGGAACATTATCCAAAAGAGTTGACAAATAAACCAAAAATTAGATGTTGGCCAGCAGGACATGCTAGTGGTGGTTTTGCACTTTTGAGTTTATTTTTTTTATTTAAAACAAAAAAAATAAAGACCTTAGCTGTAGTAGGTGCCGTTGTAATAGGCTGGAGTATGGGAATATACAAGATGTTAATAGGAGATCATTTTTTGAGTCATACACTTATAACTATGCTTTTATCTTGGTTTATAATTCTCACAATCGTTACTATTTTAAATAATTTTTGGAAGGTGAAAAGATGAGTTTGTTTTTATATATATTTACATTTATTATTTTGGGAGTTATAATGATACTTACAACAAATATAAGTGTAGTGATTGTTAGTTCAGTTTTAGCAGTACTTTTTTACTTGATTTTCAGAATAGAAATAAAAGAGATATTTTTTCAAAAGGATATAGATGAACAACAAACCGAAATATAATTTATTGAAAAATACGCAATATGCACTTTCTGGATTAAAACATATTTTAAAAACAGAAAACTCTTTTAAATTAGAGTTATTCTTAGGTATATTTATATTTTTAGCAATATATATTATTGATGTTGCTCTTATTTATAAACTTATTTTAGTAGTAACAGCTTTTTTAATTTTAATAGTTGAGTTACTCAATAGTGCTATAGAAAATGTAGTTGATTTAGTGACACAAGATATTCATCCTTTGGCAAAAACAGCAAAAGATATAGGTTCTACAGCTGTTATGTTTAGTATTATATTACATTTAGTTTGTTGGTGTTTCATAGTGATTATATAAGTTTTATTAATACTATATTAATAGTTTTGTATTATAATTTATAAATATTTATTATATTAAGGAATAATTATGAAGAAACTATTTTTAGGAATTTCTCTTATTTTACCATTTAGTGTTCTCATCGCCAATGAGGATTCAGCTATTGCAAACTACAAAAAGACATGTAAAAAATGTCATGGTAGTGCCTATTATGTGGCTAAAGTTCTTACTTCTGAAGATTGGGATACTTTATTTAAAGAAGATGCCAAAAACTTATATAAATTACATCAAAATGATACAAAAGCAACTCAAAAATTATATTCAAATTATTTTGTAAAAAGAAAAGAAGACTTAAGAATTTTTCTTATGAAAAATGCAAAAGATAGTGGTGTTGTACCTCCTTGTAACAGTACAACTTGCGGCTTTGATTTAAGAGATATAAAGAAAACAAAATCTTTATTAAAAAAAGCAACACCATAATATTTTTTTGACTATATTAGCACTTTTACTCATTAAGTGCTAATTATTTCTAAAACTTTAGCTTTGTTTTATAAAGTTATGTTAATATTTCAATCTTAAATTAAAAATATTAATACATAAAAAAGGAATTAGAATATGGCAAAACATGAATTTCAAACTGAAGTAGGGCAGTTATTACAACTTATGACTCACTCTTTATACTCAAATAAAGAGATATTTATAAGAGAGTTAGTGTCAAATGCAAGTGATGCTATTGATAAACTAAACTATTTAAGACTTACACAAGATAATCTAAAAGAAACATACGCTGACTTTAAAGGTCAAATCAATATTAAATTAGACGAAGAAGACAACTCAATTACTATTGCTGATAATGGTCTTGGGATGAATGAAGAAGATTTAATAGCTTCTATTGGTACGATTGCAAAATCTGGTACAAAATCATTTGTTGAAGCGTTAAGTGGAGATGCTAAAAAAGACAGTAATTTAATCGGTCAATTTGGTGTTGGTTTTTACTCTGTATTTATGGTGGCAGAAAAAGTTGATGTTATCTCTAAAAAAGCAGGTGAAGAGCAAGCTTACAAATGGTCAAGTGATGGAAGTGGTAGCTTTGATTTAAATCCTTGTGTAAAAGATGAGTCAGGGACTGTAATCTATATCAAACTTAAAGAAGAGGAAAAAAGTGACTACACTTCAAAACATAGAGTTGAAACTGTAGTTAAAAAATACTCAAATCATATAGCATATCCAATTTTCTTAAACTATAGTGAAGAGGTTACAGAAGAGTTAAGTGAAGAGGATCAAAAAGCTGGTAAAGAAGCTAAAAAATCTATTGAGAAAAAAAGAGAACAAATCAACGAAGCTACAGCACTTTGGACACAACCAAAAGCTAATTTAAAGCCAGATGATTACAATGAGTTCTATAAAACAATTTCACATGATAGTGAAGAGCCTATGGCTTATGTACATACAAAAGCAGAGGGTGTAAGTGAATATACAACACTATTTTATATCCCTAAAAAAGCTCCAATGGATATGTATAGAGTAGATTTCCAACCGGGAGTTAAACTGTATGTAAAAAGAGTATTTATCACAGATGATGAAAAAGAGTTACTTCCTACATATTTAAGATTTGTTAGAGGTATTATTGATAGTGAAGATTTACCACTAAATGTTTCTAGAGAGCTACTTCAAGAAAATAAAGTGATGGCAAATATCAAACAATCATCAGTGAAAAAAGTATTAGGTGAGATTAAAAAGCTAGCTAAAGATGAAGAGAAATACAAAGAATTTATTGCTGAATATAATAGACCTTTAAAAGAGGGTGTATATCAAGATTATACAAATAAAGATGCTATTTTAGAACTTATTAGATATAAATCTACAAACGATGAAGAAAAAATGACTTCATTAGCAGCATATAAAGAGAGAGCTGATAGTGAACAAAAAGCTATTTACTATATCGTTGGAGAAAATGAAAAAGTTCTTAGAAACTCACCACTACTTGAGGCATATAAGAAAAATAATATTGAAGTATTAATCCTTGATGATAAAGAGATAGATGAAGTTATCACACCTTCAATTGGTTCATATCAAGACTGGGATTTAAAAGATATCACATCTTGTGAAGCTCCAAAAGCAGAGCAAACAGAAGAAGAGAAAAAAGAGATTGAAGAAAAATTCAAATCAATCGTTGAGAAAATACAAGGTGTACTAGGAGAAGCAGTTAAAGAGGTAAAAACTACAAATAGACTTTCTGATTCTCCATCTTGTGTTGTAAAAGATGCAAATGATCCTATGGCTTCTATGGCGCATATGTTTAGACAAATGGGACAAGAGATGCCAGAATCAGCACCAATTCTTGAAATCAACCCAGATCATGCAATTGTACAATCTTTAAATGGTTGTGCAGATGAAGCTATGATTGAAGATGTTTCTTGGTTATTATTAGATCAAGCAAAAATGTCTGAGGGTATGGAGATAAAAGATTCTGTATCATTTACTCAAAGATTAAATAGAGTTATGAGTAAAGCTTTCTAAGGGAAGATTTACTCAATCTTATAAAGGGTTTCTAATATTTATTTAGAAGCCCTTTTTTTATGGATAAAAAGATAAAATCTTCAAACTAAAAAGAGGAACATATATGAAAAAAATTGAAATAGAAAAGCCAGAAGAGTATCTTGCTTTAGTAGCAAAAAAAGCAAAAGAGTATCTTTATCATGACCACCCAACAGAAGGGATAGATTTCTTTTGTGATGATGAGTTAGAAAATATTGGCTGGCACTCTTCAGTATTTGAATTTATAACATATAGAGATATTGCAGAGTTTATAGAATCAAACTGTGAAGGAACTCTTACTTTTAATGACCACCCAATGGGGTTCAATGGTTTTGTAGAAGTTGATGATATAGAAGATGTACGAAAAAAAGTTAAGCAGTTTGTTATAGATAAAATTAAAAGTAATAAATTAGATGAATATGATGATGACCAAAAAGAATCTTTGGAGTTTTTTTGTATAAAAAATCTTTAGATGACAAAGAGGATTAAAAATCCTCTTTTTTTATACTGTTTTCTTCTCCTGATGAAAACTCTTTTATCCAAACTGTATCATTTGAAAGTTCATCGTTTCCTATAAGGGCTACTTTTGTCGCTCCTTGTTTTTGAGCATTATTCAAGTGTTTTGTGAAACCTCTACTTTTATAATCTGTGATTACTTTTCCATCTAGTCTTTTTTTACTTACTAAAGTAAATACACTATCCAATGCTTCTTCACACATAGCACCAATATATAATACTTCCTCTTGTGATTCTTTCATAATAATAAGTTCAAGAAGTCTTTCAATCCCTATGGCAAAACCAACAGCAGGAGTTGCTTTTCCACCTAGAAACTCTACTAGTCTATCATATCTTCCACCCCCAGCAATGGCACTTTGAGCTCCAATATTATCACTTACAAATTCAAAAGCTGTTTTTGTATAATAATCAAGTCCTCGAACTAAATTTGAATCTATCTCATAAGCTACATTATTTGTATCTAAAATTTTTTTAAGTTTTTCAAAGTCTGTATCACAAACACCACATAAGTTATCTGTGATTTTTGGTGCATCACTTAAGTTAGTTTGACAAGTTTCATTTTTACAGTCAAGCACTCTTATAGGATTCAATGACTTTCTTCGTACACAATCATCACATAAATCAAGAGTATCTAAATGTTCAACTAAACTATCTCTATATGAAGGCATACACTCTTTACAACCAAGAGAATTTAGTTGTAGTTTGTATCCAATACCAAAGAATTTCAGCATCTCATCTATCATCAAAATAATCGAAGCATCTTCATATACATTAGCTTCTCCAAATGATTCACAACCAAACTGGTGAAACTCTCGAAGTCTCCCTTTTTGTGGTCGTTCATACCTAAACATAGGACCTGTATAATATACTCTATGGATACCACCCGCTCTATCTTTTTTGTTTTGCACGAACCATCTTACAACTCCAGCAGTTCCTTCAGGTCGTAAACATACATCATTTTCACCCTTGTCTGTAAACTGATACATCTCTTTAGAAACGATGTCACTACTTTCACCAACACTTCTTTTAAACAAAGCTGTTTCTTCTAAAATTGGTGTTTCTATATAACTATATCCATATTTTTTCGCAATTCTTGAACAGTTTTCTATAAAGTATGTAAACAGTTCACTCTCATTGTCTATAATATCTTTCATACCTCTTAGGCTTTGAATATTTGCCATTAACTCTATCCCTTATTTAATTGTTTTTAGTGTTTTATAATATTTTGCAAGGGTATCACAAACTTGCTTTTAAGTTGATATAATGGGTTTTTAATTCTTCGTTTTGATGTTTTATAGCACCTTTTATTAATATATCACATCTTTTTATTATCTCATGTTTTATATCTTCTTTATATGGTGTTTGAAGATGTTTAAGGAGTGCTTTTACTCTATAGCTATCCATAAGTGGTGTTTCAAATGACAACTGACCACTATGTCCTGCTATTTTTTGTATAAGTTTTTCATTTATCAATCCAAGCTCATACTTCTCTAATATCCTCAACCATAAATCATAATCCTCACAAGCTGCCATCTCTTCATCAAATAAGCCAATATCATCAAAGATATCTTTATGACACATTACAGTTGAAGCACCTATAAGTGTATTTGGTAAGTTCTGTTTAAAGCAAAATCCACTTGGTTTTAATTGATGTTTTTTTTGTTTTATGATTTTATCATTGAAACGCCAAAGTTCATCTGTATGAGAGAAAAGGATATGTGGATTTTGTTTGTGAAAAGCTATCTGTTTTTCTATCTTATCTTGCTCCCAGATATCATCACTGTCCAAAAAACAGAGCCATTCATATTGAGCTTCTTTTATACCAATATTTCTAGCACTACTTACCCCTTGATTTTCTTGGGTTATGTATCTTACATCATATTTTTCTATAATTTGTTTTGTATTATCAGTTGAACCATCATCTACAATGATAATCTCATCTACCTTTTGAGTTTGATTGAGTACTGAAAGTAGGGTGTTTTCTATATGTTTCTCACGGTTAAAAGTTGGTATTATAAGAGATGTTCTCATCAGTAAAGTATATACCGTACATAAATTTTTATTTTAATAGTTTCTGGTGGTTTTGGATAGTCCTTATAAGCTAACTCAATTGTTTCTATAGTATTTTGATCGAGTGCTGTGTAATTTGAACTATCTGTTATCCTTACATCTGAGATATCTCCATTTGGATGAAAGTTAAACTCTATGACATTCACACCACTTTGTCTTGTTTTGATAGAAAGTCCAGGATAGGTAAGATATCGTTGAGTAATTTTTCCTATTCTGCTTAAATTGTTTTTGAGATATGTTTTTTGCTCTTTTGAAAAAGTGAAGTATTTTTCACCATAGAGTTTAATATAGTTTTGAGTGAGAGGATCAAGTTGTTGTAACTCTTTAATCTCATTATAAATCTCTTTTTCTTTTTCTTTTTTTTCTATCTCTTGTCTTTCTAATCTTTTTTTATCCTCTTTTGATATTGTAAAAAACTTTTTTAAATCAAGTTCTCTTTTTTTTGGAACTTGTATAGCTTTTGGTTGCGTAGGTTTTTGTTTGACAACTTTTTTTTGTTGTGATTTTAAAAGCTTTTTTACCTCTTTGTTTATAGTTGGTTTCACCTCTTTTTTTACTTTTGGAAGTTCTTTTTTAAGCTTAACAAATTTAACACTAGAGTAACCTTTTTTTGTAGATAAATCTTTCTTTTTATTTGTAGTAGGGTAAGCTAGTTTTGCATTTGCTATTTTTTTGTTTACTATATCAAATATTAAAAAATGAATCAGTAAAGATATTAAGAATGCAAAAGTAATTGTAGTAAAAATATTTTTTTTCATATTTGGTATTTTATTGAAAATTATATTAAAAGCCTATGTTTTAATTTTGATTTTGTAATGTTTTGATATAATCGCCTCAAATAAAATAGATAGGAATTATAATGTTCGAAAAAAGTATACAAGCTTATGAAGATGCAAAGAAAGTTATCCCTGGTGGAGTTGATTCTCCAGTGCGAGCTTTTGGAGGAGTTATTGGAACACCACCTTTTATAGAAAGAGGTGAGGGGAGTTTCATGTATGATATTGATGGAAACAAATACCTAGATTTCGTACAAAGCTGGGGACCACTTATATTTGGACATTGTGACGCTGATATAGAAAAATCTGTATTAGAAACTGTGAAAAAAGGTCTTTCATTTGGAGCACCAACAGAACTTGAAACACAACTATCAAACGAAATAGTAGAGATGTTTGACAACATAGACAAAGTTAGATTTGTAAGTTCAGGAACTGAAGCTGTTATGAGTGCTATTAGACTAGCACGAGGTGTTACAGGAAAAAATGACATCGTAAAATTTGAGGGAAATTATCACGGTCATAGTGATAGTTTACTTGTAGCTGCTGGAAGTGGCATGGCTACATTTGGAGCTCCTAGTTCTCCAGGGGTTCCAGCAGATTTAACAAAGCATACATTACTAACAGAATACAACAATATAGCACAACTAGAAAAATGTTTTGCAGAGTCTAGTGATATAGCGTGTATCATCATAGAGCCAATCGCTGGAAATATGGGACTTGTTCCTGCATCTCCTGAGTTCCTTGCAAAATGTAGAGAACTTTGTGATGCAAACGGTGCACTACTTATTTTTGATGAAGTTATGAGTGGATTTAGAGCCTCTTTAAAAGGTGCACAAGGGATAGTTTCTACAATTCCTGATATCGTAACATTTGGTAAAGTTATCGGTGCTGGTATGCCTGTAGGTGCGTTTGCTTCACGGCACGAGATTATGTCACAACTAAGTCCAGAGGGTAAAATATACCAAGCAGGGACACTAAGTGGAAATCCAGTAGCTATGGCAGCTGGTTTAACAAGTCTAAAGAAACTAAAAGCAGATAAAGATATCTATGCTAGGTTAAATGCAAAAGCAGTTAAATTAACAACTGGACTAAGAGAGGTAGCTACAAAACACAATATCCCACTTCAAGTAGATACAAGAGGGAGTATGTTTGGTTTCTTCTTTTGTGAAGATGTTCCTACAAATATGAAAGAGGTTGGGAAGTGTGATTTTGAAAGATTTGCAAAGTTTCACAATGAGATGTTAAAAAGAGGTTTTTACTTCGCTTGTAGTCAGTATGAAGCAGGGTTTATCTCTGATAGTATGACTGATGCTGATATTGATGTTACTATTAACGCAGCTGATGAAGTGATGGGTATACTTTAATTTAAAAATATTTAGTTTCATTTAACTAAAAGCCTCATCTTTTGGATGGGGCTTTTTTATTGACAGAAAGAGTTATTTAAAAACAAAGTCGTTATCCTAAGAAATAACAAGTTACAATTAAATACTAAAAAAAGGCATTGACATGAATATAAAATTCTAAAAATACAAGGAAATTTAAACAATCTACACTATCCTTGTCATTTTCAGCTACAACAGTACTCAAGGAATATACTCATGCAATACTTAACAATAAAAAACCTATACTTTAAATATAAAAATTCAACCATACCTATCTTTGAAAATCTAAATTTAGAATTTGAAAAAGGATGGAGTTGTATCGTTGGTGCAAATGGTTCTGGTAAAAGTACACTTTTAAAACTTATTTCAGAAGATATTAAAAGTGAAAATGGAACTATACAAGGGAATGATTTAGTGCATTATTGTACTCAAAACACACAGTATCCACCTAAAAATATTGAAGATTTTATGCTCACTTTCAATAGTAAATCTTTTAAAATAAAAGATATGTTACACATAAAAGACTCTTGGCTGTATAGTTGGGATAGCTTATCTCATGGAGAGAGAAAAAGAGTACAGCTAGCAGTTGCACTATTTGATGAGCCTGATATCTTGCTTGTGGATGAACCTACAAATCATCTTGATAGCAAAAGTAAATATGTAGTATTAAATGCACTAAAAAGTTTTAAAGGTATTGGAATACTCGTTAGTCATGATAGAGAGTTATTAGATAGCTTATCTCAATCTACAATTATATTAAAAAATAGAGATACTATAAGCTATAAAACTTCATTTTCAAATGCTATGAATCAATATCAACAAAATATTGAATTTTTGGAAAAAACTCAAAATCAACAAAATATTGAATTAAAAAAACTTAAAAAATCAATACAATCACAACAAGAAAAAGTGAGTCAATCAAAAAAAAGATTTTCAAAAAAAAGTTTAGATAAAAATGATAGTGATGGTAAAAGCAAAATAAATTTAGCGAGACTAACGGGAAAAGATAAAAATGATGGGCAAGTTATAACAAAACTTCAATCAAAGCAAAAACAACTACTATCAGATACTATAAAAATTGATAAGAGTTATAAACTAGGAATAGAGTTTTATACAACAAAATCTAAAGATATCTTTCCAATTGTTATAGAAAACAATATATTAAAACTATCAGAAACTAAAAAGTTATCATATCAAACACTTACAATAAATGAGCATGATAAAATAGGAATTATTGGGGAGAATGGTTCAGGAAAAAGTAGTTTTTTAAACAATATATTATTATCTCATGATTTTAAAGATGAGTATTTATATATTCCACAAGAACTTACCGAGCAACAAAGTAAAATATTTTTTGAAGAGATTAATTCTCTACCAAATGATATAAAAGGTGATATATACACTATCGTTAGAAAACTATCATCAGACCCTATAAAACTACAAGATAGCTTTGTCCCAAGTCCTGGAGAGATAAGAAAACTAATGATTGCAAAAGGGCTTTTAGAAACCCCATCACTTATTATACTTGATGAACCAACAAATCATATGGATTTAGACTCTATACTTTCACTTGAAGTAGCTTTAAATCAATACAATGGAACTATCATTATAATTAGTCATGATAAAACTTTTTTAGATACTGTGATAACTGATGTTTGGGACTTTAAAAAAGAAAATGAAGATTTATATATGATTAATTGTTAAGATAAATTAAGATAAAAAATACAATAGCAATTTCGGAGTAGTTTTATATTTATAAATTTTCTATAATTTCCCTACAAAGATTTTAAAAAGAGGCAAAATGAAGAAAACAACCAAAGATAAAATCTGGGGACAGTATACTAATTAACAAATTGCAATATATTTAGTATAATGAATTTTGTTTTTGTATCATTTTTAATATCTAAATATTGGAGATTAAATATGGCAAGAATAAGAAGAGTTGTAATGCCAAAAAATACACAAACAAAATTACTAAAAGAAAAAACAAGTTTTATGATAAAATAAAAAAGTTTGAGAAGGAGAAAAAATGAAATTGAAAGCTAAATCAGTACTACAAGTGATGGCGCTAGTTTGCGTTGTTTTTTTCAACCAGACAATATTAGCTGACGAAGGAAAAAATGTAATTGTTTTTGATCAGATATGTGAAATTGTGGAGGATAATTTCTATGATAATGCACTTGTGAAAGAGCGACTTCTTCCGATTAAAGACAATTTTAGAAAAGAAATTGCTAAAACAAAATCATCTGAGGAGTTTTCTGTATTAGTTAATCAGTTCCTTAGTAAACTAAAGACTTCCCATACTAGTTATTTCACTTCTATGGACCCTGAGTTTTATCAGATTGGGTCTGTTTTTTGGAGAATCCCTAAGATAAAAGCACTGTTCAATAGCAAACCGGTTAAATATCCTAGTTTGGGAATGTTTACTGAGAAAATAGATGGCAAGACTTTTGTTTCTTGTGTTATGAGTGGTGGTCCTGCTGATGAAGGTGGTGTTTTGAGGGGTGATGAAATTTTGGCGATAGATGAAAATCCTTACTCACCAATCCAGACAATCCAGACGAAGGTTGGAAAGAAAGTGAGTCTTTCCATTAGAAGAGAGATAGATGGTGATGTAAAATCGCTTGTTGCTATTCCCAAACTGATATCCCCAAAGGAAGAAATGCTTCACGCACAGCAAAAGAGTATCAGAATCATCAAAAAAGGTAAGAAGAAAATTGGCTATATTCAGATTTATTCTTACGCTGGAGAGGAATACCATGAAGCGTTAGTTGAAGCAATATCATGGGGAGAATTAAATCAGGCGGATGCCCTGATTATTGATATACGTTATGGACTTGGGGGCGCAAATTCTTCCTATCTTAATCTTTTCAACAATAAGGTTCCAAGCATCGAGGCTTTTGGAAAAAGCGGGAATAAGCACATAATCGATTCTCAGTGGAGAAAGCCGGCTGTATATTTGGTCAACGGTAAAACGCGAAGTGGAAAAGAGATACTGGCATTTGGGGCGAAAAAGTTCAATCTTGCTACAGTCATTGGTGAGAAAACAGCTGGTGCAGTAACTGGAGGAGCTTTATTCCCACTAAAAAATGGGGCACTTCTTTATCTTGCTGTAGAAGGTTGCAAAGTGGACGGAAAAGTGATTGAGGGAGTGGGTGTTCTTCCAGACATACTTGTTCCTGAAGAGATTCGATACTCGAAAGGAAAAGATCAGCAACTTGAAAAAGCGATAGATTTTCTTGTGCAGAAGCTTAGCAAATAAAGGAAAAAGAAAATATGATTAATTTAAAAACATACTTAATTATATCGTTGGTAATAATAGTATATTCTGGATGTGTAACAAAAGAAGAATTGAAAGAAGGGATGTATGAAGGATTAAAAACAAGTGATAGAATGACAAATCCTGAACACTATGATAAAACAAACCCTTATCAAGAAAAAGATATAGATTATAAAGAATATAAACAACAAATAGAAAAAACTAACTTTTAAATATATAAACTTTTATAGGTTTGGAATAACAATAGTAAAACAGAAAATCCGAGGACAGGATATTAATTACAAATAAAATAGTAAGACAAAGGATATTCACATTGTAATTGAGTAACTTCAAGCGTATATTTAAATATTAAGTGTATATAATGTTTATATGAAAAATATAGACAAAAACATTATTGCTTTGGGTTGGGTGAGTTTTTTTACCGATATGGCATCTTCTATGATTACGATTCTACTTCCTATTTTTGTTGTGTATATACTCAATGAAGGTGTGGATATGCTTGGTGTTATCATAGCTATTGCCACTTTTGCATCATATATATTTAGAATACTTTTTGGGTATCTAAGTGACAGATATAAGATAGTCAAACCTTTTGTAGTGTCAGGCTACCTTATCTCAGCTATCACTAAACCACTCTTAGGTTTTAGTGAAACCTTTTCAAGCGTAGCATTTTTAAGAGCCTCTGAAAGATTAGGAAAAGCAGTACGAAGTGCATCAAAAGATTCACTCATAAGTACTTATGCAAAAGAGAACTCTCACGGCAAAACATTTGGTTTTCACAAGACGATGGATATAGCAGGTGAACTTAGCGGTGCACTCATTATATTTATCTTATTTTTGTATTTTACAAAAGATGAAAACACCATTAGACTTATATTTGAATCTACTATTATTCCGGGGTTTTTAGCTGTCTTTATAATGATCTTTTTTGTAAAGGATTCACCTAAAACAACTACAAAGAACACAGCTGTAATTAACAAAGAGGATTACAAACTTTTTCCTCTTCTATTTATCTACTTTGGATATTTGTTTTTTGTTGTAAGTGAACAATTTTTTATAGTATATGCAAAAGAGGAAGGATTTTCCTTATCTACCATCCCACTTTTTATCATTCTTTTTACTTTTGTACAAACTATTGTTAGTTACTACGGAGGTTTACTGGTTGATAAAATCGGAAGTTTTAAAATCATCTTTGTATCTTTTATATTTGGGATATTATCTATAATCAGCGTAAACTTTAACCTTTGGCTCTCTTTTGCATTCTTGGGTTTATTTACCGTTTTGAGTCTTAATGCCATAAGGATATATATTTCATTAAATGCAAAATCAAAAGCTTTTGTATATGGTGTATTGTACGGTGGTGTAGCAATATTTAGTGCACTAGGAGCTTTAGTCATAGGCTATATTTGGCAACATTACGGGATGGAAAATGTTTTAGTGTTTAGCACTACGGGGATGATATTTGTAACTATCTTACTTATAATTGTTTCATCTAATAAAAACTAAATGAACTACACATCAGAGGTTGAATCTCCACTTTTGAGATTTATTCAAATCTCCGCCTCTACGGTTTCGCTTTGCTCCAACCGTTACGGTTCCGAAGCTAAAAGAGTGAAGCAGTTCACTCTTTTTTAACGCTTCTCACCTACTATATCTCAAAACACTATGAAGAGGAGATAACCCCAACTACAATTCTACACAAGAACTACATCTACGCAGGAGATAAACTAGTAGCAATACATACAACAACAGATGATGGGAAACTTAAACTTCCTCAAAATAGATATCTCCATACAGACTCTTTGGGTTCAGTAGATACTATCACCAATGAATCAGGGATAGTAATACAACGACTCTCTTATAATCCTTTTGGAAAACAGATAGTACAAGAGTGGATAAATGACAACCAAGCAAATACACCAATAGTCAAAAGAGGATATACAGGTCATGAACATATTAAGGAGTTTGACCTGATTCATATGAATGGTAGAGTTTATGATCCTGATAGTGGGAGGTTTTTATCTGCGGATCCTAATATTTTTCATCCGTTTGAGACTCAGGATTTTAATAGATATGCTTATGTTATGAATAATCCTTTGAAGTATACTGATCCGAGTGGGTTTGATTTCTTTGGAAGTGACGATGACGGTTCTACATGGGGTGATTGGGATAATGATTTTGATGCTAATGGTGATTGGAATGGTTTTGATGGAGATGAAAAAGAAAATGATGATGGTAGCACTACTCAAAGAATGAGAGATGATAATAATGAAATTACAGAAAATGTTACTTATGACCAAAAAGGGAATTATGACGTAAGTTATAATAATGGTACTGTCCATGGATATCAAGATGGTTTATCATATAGTTTTAATGCAGTTAATAAAAGTTATAGTGTAACAAACTATAATACAAAAGAGTATTTTGCTGGTGGAATTGTTGATGGTAAAAAATGGGATTATCACCAAAAACCTAATTTTTATGAATTTAATCAAGAAGACTATCATGTTCATGGTAATATGCATGGGTATCACTATGAGAATACTCAATTAGGAGAGTTGAGAACAAATCCATATGTAGAAGATATTGATTATGTTTCTAAGAAAAATTTAACTCCATATACATGGGATGAAAAAACGAAGCAAAAAAATGGTAAGATAGCACTAACTGTTACAGGATTTGTAGCAGATATATTTGGTTATAAAGTAGCTTCAAAAGTAATTAGTGCTATGGCACTTTCAGCTAATCCAGATAAAGATTATAATGATAATGTGGGAACAGCTACAAGCTTAGGGCTAGATATGCAAGACACAGCAAGAGTAAAGAGATAGATATGAGTAACATTATAGCATATATATTTAAAGTATTGAGTTTTATTATTTTTATTATTTTTTTAATAGATATTAGTTTTCAAAAATTTAATTTCGTAGATAATCATTTAACTATAATTATAATTATATATTTTATAAGTAGCTTTATATATGATAGACTACACACAAAACCGTTTTTTGAATTCATAGAAGAAAGATTTAATATAAAATTACCAAGATGGCATAATCTGTTTTCATTAATTGGAGTTGATAAGGATATAGTAAATAAAGAAAAAGAATATCAAGATAAAAATATAAATTCAAGTTCAAATAATGAAAATGAATCAAAAACATATGAAGAATATAAAAATAATAAGAAACGATAAAATTACACCCCAGAGGTTGAATCTCCACTTTTGAGATTTATTCAAATCTCCGCCTCCACGGTTTCGCTTTGCTCTAACCGTTACGGTTCCGAAGCTAAAAGAGTGAAGCAGTTCACTCTTTTTTAACGCTTCTCACCTACTATATCTCAAAACACTATGAAGAGGAGATAACCCCAACTACAATTCTACAAAAGAACTTCATCTACGCAGGAGATAAACTAGTAGCAATACATACAACAACAGATGATGGAAAACTTAAACTTCCACAAAATCAAAATCCGGGGACAGGATACCAATTAATTGCAAAATGTAATATTTTCAATTAAGTAAATTTTATTATTGTATCATTTTTAATATCTAAATACAGGAGATTAAAAATGGCAAGAATAAGAAGAATCATAATACCAAATACACCACATCATATAACACAAAGAGGTGTTAGGTCAATGAATATCTTTTTTAAAGATGAAGATTATCAATATTATAAAAAGCTACTATATACACAATCTAAATTGCATGGATTACAAATAATATCATATTGCCTTATGACAAATCATGTACATATAATAGCCATACCAAAAAATACAGAATCATTATCTAAAGCAATAGGTGAAACTCATAGACTCTATACAAGAAAAATAAACTTTGAACAAAAAGTAAAAGGACATCTTTTTCAAGAAAGATTTTACTCTACCCCTTTAGATGAAACACATTTTTTATATGCCCTAAGATATGTAGAACAGAATCCAGTAAAAGCATATATGGTTAAATACCCCTGGGAATATAAATATTCTAGTGCTAAATATAGATTGAATGAAATAAAAGAAGATAAACTTTTATCAAACTATGAACCAATAGATAATATAACAAACTATAAAGAGTTTTTACAAGAAAATACACAAACAAAACTACTAAAAGAAAAAACAAGAACAGGAAAACCTTGTGGAGATGATAGTTTTTATGATAAAATAAAAATAGTAACAGGGATAGATTATAAAAATAAAAAAGCCGGACGACCTAAAAAAGAGAAAGAATTGGATTAATTGGTATCCTGTCCCCGGATTTTTAGATTATTAGATGTTATTGGAAATGTCATTGGAAATCCAGCTATAGACTTCGCTGTAGATATTTTTAAAGGTTATGTAGACTACACTGCTAAAGATAGAGGAGATATAGAATGAATGTATTAAAAAAAATATTTGGCTATATAATATTTATTATTGGATTATGCCTTTCAATATATATTCAAGATAGTGAATGGAGTGCAATATTTATGTTTTTAGGTATAATATTGATTACAGATAATTTTAAGGTATTGAGAAATGAAGGAAAAAAATAAAAATGACATTGTAAAAATAAAAGGTCTTATTGGATTATTTTTATCATTAGGCAGTATTATATACATAAAAGTAATAACTATATATGACTTACATAGCAATTATAAGTTATTAATGTTTTTAATCCTATTTATTACTTGTGTTATTGGTATGTTCTTATCTCAACCATATATTAATAGATTAATTACAGGTTCAGAAAAGTTTAAATAAAAATCCGAAAACTACACCCCAGTTGCCACGTTAAAAAAATGAAAACTACACCCCTCGTATAATAATAAATAGCAAAAAAGCTATAATAAAAAGAAGAGTAAAGCTAAAACTTTAGTATATTGGTCACACCCCTAAAACCATTAAATAATTAATTAAAAATCCGGGGACAGGATACCAATTAATTGCAAAATGTAATATTTTCAACTAAGTAGATTTTATTATTGTATCATATTGTCTTATGACAAAGCATATTCACCTCATAGTAATACCAAAAAATACAAAAATATGAGGATAGGATAGTGAGTTAGAAAGTATTTAAAACTAAAGAGTAAAAATCTCTTTAGTTTTTATTATTTCACATCATAACATAAAATTCTATTATCAAAAAATGTAGGGATATAGAGTTTTTTACTTTTCATATCATACCAAATATCAGCAGCGTTTATTTTATCTGCACTTCCATCGATAATTTTTTCACTTTTTGTTTTATCTGAGATAAAAACTCTTCCAGCCCAATCTGAAGTGATATATCTATTGTCATCAAAGGTAAGAATACCATCTATCCCATTTACTCCAATATTGTCTTTAAAAGTTGAGATTTTTTTATTTTTTTGATCCACTGTAAAGATTGTTCCCTCTTTTGTCCCAATGATTAGTTTGTCATCTTTTATCCATACACCATTTGGTCGTTCACCTAGTAGGTTCCCACTGTTGAGCCATTTTATCATAGTTTCATTTTGAAGTTTATAGATAGCTTTGTTTGCAGGAGAAAAATCAGATACATAGATGATACCATCTTTTGTAGCAACTACATCATTTAAAAACTTTGCTTCTTTTATATGGTAGTTTTTGATAATTTGTCCACTAGACAAATCAACTACTCTTAGAGTATCTATATCACTTACATAAAGTTTATTATCATAGATAGCCATCCCTTTTGGTGCATCAAAACCTTTTGAGAACTCTAGAGTTTTTACTTTTCCATTTAGTTCTAAAATACTTATAAATCCATTACCATCTTTATCGGTTGGTTTTCCATTGATGTTTGCTACAAAAAGTTGTTTGTTTGTATTGTCAAGAAGGACACTTTCTGGCACTTTTAATACAGATTCAGATTCCCATACTTTAGTTACTTCTAATGCTGTTGCACACGAGATTAGCGTTGTTGCTAGTAATAGTTTTTTAAACATTTTTGACCCCTTTTTATTTGATAATTAATTTTAGCACAAAAATTTTAAATATGGTTATGGTTTTATATCTTAAGTGATAACTTGATATACTCCCAAAAATATAATTGAGGAAAACAGAATGATAAAACATATAGTTTTTTTAAAGCTTTCAGATGAAGGTATGAAACACAAAGATGATATGATAGTAAAGCTAAATAGCTTAAAAGATAACATTAACTTTATAAGAGCATTAGAAGTTGGTGTAAACTTTGCTCAAGAAGACAGAGCGTATGATTTGGCTTTAACAGTTATGGTTGATGATAAAGAAGCATTGGATAAATATGCAGTTCACCCATATCATTTACCAATAATTGAGTTTATTAAATCACTTGGAACTATCTCTAAAGTAGTTGATTATGAACTACCAAAAACAGTTGAAGGTGAATTTGACAATGCCAACATAACAAAAAAAGCAAATATCTATTTTGATGGACAAGTTACAAGTAGAACAGTTATAGATAGTGATGGTACGAGAAAAACTTTAGGTATTATGATGCCTGGAAGTTATACTTTTGGTACTGAACTTGCTGAACATATGGAGATTTTAGCTGGTGAGGTTGAAGTTGAATTAAAAGGTGAAGAGATAAATTGTGAGACTATTAAAGCTGGTGAATACTTTGAAGTTCCTGCCAACTCAAGCTTTGATATAAAAGTTAAAGAGATTACAGACTACTGTTGTACTTACATCAACTAGGTTTATGATGGAAGAAAACAAAGATAACATAGAACAAAAAGAGATTCCAAAACACAGAGATAAGGTAGAGGCATTAGATAATATGTCTTTAGGTATTTCTATTGTTGTTGCTATTGCTTTAGGAGTAGGGATAGGGTTATTGCTTAAAAGCTGGACTGGATATACTTGGACTCTTTGGATAGGTGTGTTTTATGGTGTATCAGCAGCTATTTTAAATGTCTATAAAGCATATAAAAAAGCTAAAAAAGATTTAGATAAATTAGCTGATGATCCAAAATATGCATACTTAAAAAAGAATGGTTACAACAACCAAAAAGATGATGACGATAATTAATAATGAATTTTAATACTCTAAAAATTTTACTTATAGTTGATTTTGTAGTTATATTATTTTGCGTAGTATTAGGGCAGTTTCAATGGCTGTTAAATACTCAATTAGCTTTTATAAGCTCACTTCTTGTAACTATAGGGTCATATTATGGTTATAAGAAAAATGTAGAATCACAAGTAGAAAATCATATCAATGATGATGACAACTACGATGAACTAGATAAAATGGATGATAAATACGATTTATATTCCCCACAAGTAGATAATGAAGAAAAAAAAGAGGAATACACAAAAGAAGAGATAAAAGAAGCTATGAAACCTATCAAGCAAAACTATTTTGCAAACTTTAAATCTGGTTTTAGTGGTATGGCATCTTTTTATAGACTTTCTGGATATGTTGTTTTGATAATATGTTTCTTCTTTTTAAATAACAATGGTTATTTACATATACTTTCTTATATGTTTGGATTCTTAATAGTTCCAATAGCTTCACTTATTATAAGCTTTTATGAAAGAAAAACAAATCTATCATAAAGCTTTTACTTTTTTATTCACTTTTTATATTTTAATATAATAATCCTTTTTAGCTATGGGCTTTTAGCTCTAACTACTTTGATATTAAAGAACCTATAGTTAGTTCTTTTCAGCAATTTTTTACAAAAAATAATTAAATTTTAATACATATAGTATGTAAATAACTTACACTTATACTGTTAATTTTTTACTTTTAAGTAAGTATAATATATACTAGTATTATGAAAAATATTAAATTAAAAGTTGAAAATTTATATAAAGTTTTTGGTGATAATCAAAAACATGCTATGAAACTTATTAACGAAAAAATAGATAAAGATGAGATTTTTGCCAAAACAGGCATGACAGTAGGTGTAAAAGATGCCTCTTTTGAGATTTATGAGGGTGAAATTTTTGTAATTATGGGATTATCTGGTTCTGGAAAATCTACTCTTGTAAGACTCCTTAACCGTTTGATTGAACCATCTAGCGGTCAAATATATGTAGAAGGTACGGAGATTACAAACCTTAATGATAAAGAACTTATAGATATAAGAAGAAAAAAGATTTCTATGGTATTTCAATCATTCGCTTTAATGCCCCATATGAATATCATAGATAATACTTCTTTTGGATTAGAGCTAAGTGGTATCTCAAAAGATGAAAGATACGAAAAAGCAAAAATTGCACTAGAGCAAGTTGGATTAAAAGGATATGAAGAATCTTATCCAGATGAATTAAGTGGGGGAATGCAACAAAGAGTTGGTTTAGCACGCGCTTTAGCTAATGATCCTGCAATCTTACTTATGGATGAAGCCTTTTCTGCTCTTGATCCTCTTATTAGGACAGAGATGCAAGATGAACTTTTAAAACTACAAAGTGAACAAAAAAGAACTATTGTATTTATCTCGCATGATCTTGATGAAGCAATTAGAATAGGGGATCGAATCGCTATTATGCAAGGAGGGGAGATAGCACAAATTGGAACTCCTGAAGATATTATAAATAATCCTGCAAATGATTATATAAAATCATTTTTTAAAGGTGTTGATGTTACATCAGTACTGACAGCTTCAAATATTGCTAGAAAAGTTAGATCTACTATAGTGAATAAAGAGGGTACAGGTATTAAAACCGCATTACAATATATAGGGGATTTTGATGATGATTATGCATACTTTGTTGAAAAAAGTGGAAAGTATCTAGGTGTTCTTACTTTACAATCGTTACAGAATCAAAAAGCAAAAAATGGTACTATCCATGATGCAATTATTAATGAACAACCAATTAATGAAAATTTAGCAATTAGTGATTTCATTGCCCATATTGCTGAACACTCTTATCCTACAGCTATTATCGATGACAATGGTAAATATAAAGGGACGATTTCAAAAAGTAGACTATTAAAAGTATTTGATGAAGGGGTACAAAATGGCTAATGATCCTTGGGGTAATGCCTCTACAGCACAAGAGGATAAATCCTCTTCAGTAAACTGGACTGATTCAAGTACTACAACAGTACAAGAAGAGGTAAAAGAATTTGATATCTTCAATCCTTTTGATGAAGCAATTATTCCATTTGATAATTGGACAAACCAAGGAATTGATTGGCTTGTTGCAAACTTTAGAGATCTGTTTTTAGCAGCAAAAGTACCTATTGATATTGTTTTAAAATCTATTGAATCTTTTTTACTCTTTTTAAATCCTTATGTAGTAATTTTATTTTTTGTATTATTAGCTTTACAGTTTTCTACTAAAAAACTAGCATTTGGAACATTTGTTTCTTTTTTTCTTATTGGTTTAATTGGTGCATGGGAAGAATCTATGATTACTTTATCATTGGTTATAACAGCAGTAATATTCTCAATTCTTATTGGTCTTCCCTTGGGAATTTGGAGTGCGAAAAGTGATAAGGCAAATAAAACATTAAGACCATTACTAGATGCTATGCAAACTACCCCTGCCTTTGTTTATTTAATTCCTATTGTGATGCTTTTTGGAATTGGTAATGTTCCTGGGGTTATCGTAACTATTATCTTTGCTCTACCACCGCTTATTCGATTAACTAATCTTGGTATTAGACAGGTTCCTGAGGATTTAATCGAAGCTTCTAGATCATTTGGAGCAAGTTCTCAACAGATGCTTTGGAAGGTTCAAATTCCTGTAGCAATGCCAACAATTATGGCAGGGGTCAACCAAACATTGATGTTATCACTTTCTATGGTAGTAATCGCTTCCATGATTGCTGTTGGTGGTTTAGGTCAAATGGTACTTAGAGGTATAGGGAGACTTGATATCGGACTAGCTGCTGTTGGTGGGTTAGGTATTGTATTACTTGCAGTTATTTTAGATAGATTAACTCAAGCAATGGGTCAACAAGATAAAAATAATAAAACGAAATGGTTTCAAAAAGGTCCAGTTGGTTCTATATATAAACTAGTCAATAAATAGGAGAAAAAATGATTAACAAAAAACTAATGTTTGGTGCATTTGCAGCACTATTAACTGCATCATCTTTATTTGGTGCAAAAGTGCATGCAATTAAGTCAAATATTGCAGAAGAGGCTTTTCAGATGCTTATTGTAGCTGAAATATTAAAAAAAATGGGACATGAAGTTGTGAATACAAATGATGTTAACTATGATATTGCTTATCAAACTATTTCAAATAATGCAAATAGTGATGAAGTATATTTTTTAGCATCAAGCTGGGATCCTCTTCATAACGGTAAATTAAAAGGTGTTGGTGGAGATAAAAAAATTGTACAGTTTTCAGAATATATTTCAGGATGTGCACAAGGCTACTTAATAGATAAAAAAACTGCTGATAAATACAATATTAAATACTATAATGACCTTAAAAAGCCTGAAATTGCTAAACTATTTGACCTTAATGGAAATGGAAAAGCTGATTTATCAGGTTGTAATGCAGGTTGGGGATGTGAAAAAGTCATTGAACATCAACTAGATGTATATGATATGCGAGATGTAGTAGAGCATAATCAAGGGGAATATTCTGCGCTAATAGCAAATACAATAGCTAATTATAAAACAGGAAAGTCAATTCTTTATTATACATGGACTCCTTATTGGGTAAGTGGTAAACTCGTTCCTGGAAAAGATGTTGTCTTTTTACAAGTAACTCATTCAGCAAACCCAAATACAAAATCTACAAAGCTTTCTAATGGTTCAGATTATGGATTTAGTGTAAACTCTCAAAAAATTGTTGCAAATGCAAGTGTAAAAACAAAGCATAAAGATATAGCAAAACTTTTTGATATTGTTAAATTAGATGTAAATGATGTTAGTGGTCAAAATATGCTAATGGCAAATGGTCAAAATAAAGAAAAAGATATTAAAAGACATGCTCAAATGTGGCTTAAGAAAAATACTACAAAAGTAAACTCTTGGATCAAAGAAGCAAAAGCTGTTAAATAAAATAGAAATAAGAGACTAAAGAGTTATAGTTTCTTATTTATAATACCCAAATTTAAATCCCTTATCCTTTGGATACTTGTGTAAGTTGAACTCTTTATAAACTTTTACACAAGTTGGGATTTTATCTTCATACCCTTCTTGTGCTAACTTTCTAGCTCTTCCAAAATTTGGAAAAACTCCATATCCATTTGCAAACATTACTGCTAAATTACAACTTGCAGGTTTATATTGATGTTCAAAATAAGCTTGTTCAAACCATCTTACAGCCATTTTATAATCTTTCTCTATTCCTATGCCATGTAAAAGGAAAATACCTACTTTATTTTGAGCCTTTGCATACCCTTCTTGTGCTAGTTCTAAAAAAATATTATAAGCTTTTGTATAGCTGTGATTTTTATATTTTTTATTTGCATAGATTATTGCAATATTATACTTTGCTTTTTTGTCTCCATAAGCAGACACTTTTGTAAAATAATCCATAGCTTTGTTTATATCTCGTCGTACATATTTTCCATTATAATACAATTTTCCCAAGATAAATATCGCTTTATCTTCACCACTTATTGCTGATTTTTGATAAAGTTCTATTGCTTTTGGAATATTTTTTTCTTGAAAAGCCTTGTTTGCTTCATCTAAAAGTGAACAGTAAAGTTGAGTGAAAAAAACTATAATTATCAAAAAAATTATTCTTAAAATGTTTTATCCTTTTCTTCAATTATTTTATACTATTGTACATAAATTATGTTAAATTTAAGTTTTTCACATCATCAATTTACTTACACTCTTTGAAGCCCTTAACTAAGGGATTTTTTTGTAAAAAAAATCCTAAAAATATTCAATAAACATTTCTTTTATATAGATTAATTTAAATATAAAACCTCTATAAAGCCCTTAACTAAGGGGTTTATCATTTTAATGTCAAAAAAAATTATTAATGAATTATTCTAATTTTTTTTTAAATTTAAGTTGTGTTTTATAGTTTTTTAAGGTTAATTATTTATGTGAATAGTGTGTGAATAACTGTGAAAAAGATGAAAATTCTCTAATCCCTTTGTTTAAGGTATTCTTGGATAAGTTTTGCATCTTTTTGATTTAATACTAAAGATAATTGTTCGAAAGTTGATTTACTAATTTCTTCAAAAGTTCCAAAATAATCTAGAAGTTTTTTTACTTTTGCTTCACCAATGCCATGAATATTTAAAAGAGAAATTTGTTTATCTTCTTTTCTCTTTTGTTTTTTATGAAACGAGATAGCACTCCTATGTGCTTCATCTCTTAATCGTTGACAAAATTGTAATCTTTTATCTGAGGGTTCAAGACGAAAAACTTCATCTTTTGTATAAATTATATCTTTTGCGCTTCCTTTTGCTCTGTGAGCTTTTGCATCAACTTTTTCTTTAGCAATAGCTACAATATCTAAATTCACCCCAACACTAGCAGCTATATCATAAGCTAAGTTTAGTAAAGCTTGTCCACCATCAAGTACCCATAAATCAGGAGGTGGATTTTCTTTAAACCTTTCAACTCTTCGTGTAAGCATCTCTCTCATTTGTCCATACTCATCAAATGCTTCCAGATTGTATAGTCGATAATCCTCTTTGTAAAACTTATCTTCATCCCAAACAATCATAGCTCCAACTTTAGCTTGTCCCATCATTTGTGAGTTGTCATAGCACTCAAATCTTGTTGGTATTTTGTATAGATTAAATAGTTCTTGAAGTTGCTTATAAATGATGTTATTTGTATTTGTTTTATCTATCTTTAAAAGTTCTGTACAGTTATTTTTAGCTACATCAATCAGTTGTTTTTTAATTCCTATCTTTGGTAAGTTTATAGTGATGTTTTTGTTATATCTTTTTCCTATAAATGATTCTAATTCTTCTGTATTTTCTATCTCATCACAAATGAGTACGGTAGAAGGTACTTTGGGTAAATCTTCATTGTAGTAGTTCACTATAGCTGTTTTATATATTTCATCAAGAGTTGTAATCTCTGTAATATTTACATAGTTATGAATTGTAGAGATAAGTTTTCCTTCTCTTATAAACATTTTGATAACTACGGCTTTATTTATACTTTGTTCTACTGCAAAAAGGTCTAAATCTTCGTTGTTAGCAAAGTCTAGTGTTGATTTGAGTTGTGATTTTGAGATAGTTTGTATTCTATCTCTCATTTTCATAGCATCTTCAAAACGAAACTGTTCACTATAAACTTCCATTTTCTTGGTAAGTGTTTCTATGATTTTTGATTTATTGTTAATATATTCTAAAGCTTCTTCAATAAGCTTTGAATACTTCTCTTTAGTGATTTTTCCTTCACAAGGGGCTAGACACTTGTGTATTTGATAAAACATACAAGCTTTTCCACCTTTTACACAAGATTTTTTTTGTACTAATGGCACTATCTCATAAATACTATCAAGAAGATCTCTTGCACCACTGCTAAAAGGACCAAAGTATTTGATAGATTTACCTTTAAGTACTTTTCTAGTTATCTCTAATCGTGGAAAATCATCATTATAATCTATATAAATATATGGAAATGTTTTATCATCTCTTAATAAAATATTGTATTTTGGTTTGAGTTGTTTAATAAGAGAGTTTTCAAGAATTAAAGCATCACTTTCCGTATCTACAACGATATAATGCATATTATCAACTTCGGTTATCATTTTGTATATACGAGGACCAAGTCTATCTGATGGTGCTAATACAGGAGTAAATTTAAAGTAGCTTTTAACTCTATTTTTAAGAACTTTTGCTTTCCCTATATAGAGAAGTTTTCCATTTTTATCAAAATATTGGTAAATTCCTGGTTGAGCTGGTAAGTTTTGAAGTTTTTGTTCTAAAGTCAAATATTCCCTTAAAAGTTTTGATTTGGTATTATACAACAATAGAATTAAATAGGAAATCAATGGATAACTTAAATATACAAAATTTTGAAATTACAAACCTTTCAAACCCATCATTTGTAAAGCCTGTACGATTAAACTATAGTTTGAACCAATCAAATCAAACTTGGGAAGCTGTAAAGTCTCATGATAGTGTGGCTGTACTTTTATATCATACCTCTAAAGATGCTTTTTTACTTGTCAAACAGTTTCGAGCTCCAGTTTTTATGAATCATGAAAATTATAAATTCACTTATGAGTTATGTGCTGGAATTGTAGATAAAGATATCTCACTAAAAGAGATATCAAAAGAGGAGATAGAGGAGGAGTGTGGTTACAAAGTTCAGTGTAATGATATAGAAAAGATATCTTCATTTTTTACAAATGTAGGAGTAAGTGGTGCTAAACAGCATCTTTTTTTTGCCACTATTGATGAAACTATGAAAACAAGTGAGGGCGGTGGAATCCATAATGAGTATATAGAAAAAGAGTTTGTATCAGTTAAAGATTCTAAGGCTTTTATCTATGATGAATCAAAAGCAAAAACCCCTGGGCTTATGTTTGCTTTTTATTGGTTTTATGAAAAGTTTCATAGATAACTAACAACAAATAAGATATAATTAAAACCATGAGAATAGATAAATTTTTAAATGCCGTAAATATTACAAAAAGAAGAGCGATAGCTGAGGATATGTTAGCACATAAAGTTGTTTTCATAAATAACATAGCTGTAAAAAAAGCCAAAGAGGTAAAAGTAGGTGATGTTATTGAGATACGATACTTGGATTATACAGACAAATTTAAAGTATTACAAATTCCAAAAACAAAATCAACACCAAAATCAGCTCAAAGTGAATATGTTACAAAATTATAAAAGGGATGAAGATGTTTAATAAAGCAAGACTAAAATTTGATGATATTTTTGAAAATAGACTTGATGCAGAAGATGTGAGAAAGTATTTAATTGAACTTTATGAAAGAGGTGAAACAGCCCAAGAAATTGCAGCAGCAGCTACTGCAATGAGAGATCATATGGTGCCTTTAAATATAGAACAGTCACTTCAAGAAAAGCTTATAGACAATTGTGGTACAGGAGGAGATAAAAGTTTTAGTTTTAATATCTCTACAACAGTTTCAATTTTACTAGCTGCTTGTGGTTGTAGTGTAGCAAAACATGGAAATAGAAGTATTACAAGTAATAGTGGAAGTGCTGATATGTTGGAACAGTTAGGTATAAATCTTACATTAACTATTCCTAAACAAATAGAGATGTTAAAACAAACTGGCTTTGTATTTATGTTTGCTATCAATCATCATCCAGCTATGAAACATATTATGCCTATAAGAAAATCTATAGACCATAGAACAATTTTCAATATTTTAGGACCATTATCAAACCCTGCAAGTGTGCATAAACAACTTATAGGTGTATTTAGTAAAGAGTATGTTCCAAAAATAGCAGAAGCACTTACTATGCTTAATACAAAAAGAGCTATGGTTGTAAGCAGTGCTGATGGTATGGATGAGATAAGTATTAGTGATGTTACTCATTGTGCTTTTGTTGAAAGAGGACAATATAATGAATTTGTGTTAGATCCAAGAGAGTATGGTTTTGAGTTTTATCCAAAATCAGAGATTATAGGTGGAGATGCTACTCAAAATGCTAAAATAACAAAAGGTATTTTAGATGGTTCTATTGATGGAGCAAAGAAAGATATCGTTATTTTAAATGCAGCAGCAGCACTTTTAGTTGACAATAAAGTCAACTCGACAGAAGAGGGTATTGCAATGGCTAGAGAGGTTATTGAGAGTGGGAAAGCTTTAGAGAAGTTAAATCAAATCATTAAAGTGAGTAATGAAGTATAGTTGATGATAGCAAGCTTAGATAATCTTGATACAGTTGTAAAAGAACTTCATAATAAAATAGCCAACAAAGATATGGTTGTTTTACTAAGAGGAACTTTGGCAAGCGGGAAAACAACACTTGTAAAACATTATGTAAAATCACTTGATATTGAAGATGAAGTAAATAGTCCAACTTTTTCAATACAATCTGTGTATGCAAATAATATATACCATTATGATGTATATAACAAAACACTTGATGAGTTTATTGCACTTGGACTTTTAGAAGAGTTTGAAAAAGAGGGGACTCACTTTGTAGAGTGGGGAGATGAAAAACTAGAAGATATTTTAAAAGAGTATGGTTTTGAAGTATTAGTAGTAGATATAATAAAATTAAATGATAAAAGAGAGTATATAATTGGATCATAAAATAGAAGTTAAAAATATTGCAAAGATTATTAAAAAAACACAAATCTTACATGATATTAGTCTGAATATAAGAAGTGGTGAAACAGTTGGTTTACTAGGACCTAATGGAGCGGGGAAAACTACAAGTTTTTATATCATCTGTGGACTTATTCAGCCTACAAGTGGAAGTATATTATTTGATGGTTCAGATATTACACATCTTCCTTTACACAAAAGAGCACTAAGAGGAATAGGATATTTACCGCAAGAATCTTCTATTTTTAAAGAACTCACTGTTGAAGAAAACCTTATGTTAGCAGCAGAAGTGTCAATAGATGATAAAAAACAAAGATGGGAAAGAGTTGAAGAGCTTTTAGAGATTTTTAATATTGAACCAATTAGACAAAGAAAAGGTATTAGTTTAAGTGGAGGGGAAAGAAGAAGAACAGAGATAGCTCGAGCTTTAGTTTCAAATCCTAAATTTTTACTTCTTGATGAGCCATTTGCAGGGGTTGATCCAATAGCTGTAAAAGATATCCAAAGTATTATCAAACAACTTACACAAAGAGGAATAGGGGTACTAATTACAGATCATAATGTACGAGAAACTTTACAAATATGTGACAAAGCGTATGTTATGAAAGCTGGAACAGTATTAGCAAGTGGAACAGCACAAGAGATAAAAGATAATAGTATCGTAAGAGAACACTATTTAGGGAAAGATTTTACTTTTTAAAGAAAAGTAAAAAAATCGTTTTATGAGTTATTTCTCATAAAACTTATTTGTATAAAGTGCATCTATAAGTTGTTTTACACTTCCTACAGATTTAGCAAATTTTCTATCTTGGTCATCATTTAGATTTGCTTCGATAACTTTTTCAGCACCATTAGCACCAATCATAACAGGTACTCCACTTACAACATCTTTATATCCATATTCGCCATCTAGCATTACAGCACAAGGATAAATTTGTTTTGTATTACTTAAAACAGCTTCAACCATAATAGCAGTAGCTTTTGCAGGTGCATAATATGCACTACCATCTTTTAGTAAGCTTACAATTTCAGCTCCACCGTTTTTTGTTTTTTCGATAATTTCATTTATCTCTTCCCAAGTTAAAAGGTCTGTTAAAGGAACCCCTGCAACTGTTGAGAATCTTGGAAGTGGAACCATATCATCACCATGACCACCCATAACAGAACATCTAATTTGACCTGCACCGTATCCAAGTTTTTCATATACAAAGTGAGCCATTCTAGCACTATCTAAAATACCAGCCATAC
Organism: Arcobacteraceae bacterium; assembly: GCA_963667095.1. GTDB lineage: Bacteria > Campylobacterota > Campylobacteria > Campylobacterales > Arcobacteraceae > JAIOSF01. Next base: position 2,228,220 of record OY762960.1, read on the forward strand.
CAAGTACTCTATTTCTTGGCCAACCTGATTCTTTTAATGCAACATATACCATAGCATCAAGTGGATTTGATACAGGAATAATGATAGCATCAGGAGATGTTTTCTTTAATGATGTCATAACATTTCGCATAATTTGTGCATTTTTTATAAGTAAATCATCTCTACTCATACCGGGTAATCTAGGACTACCAGCTGTTATAACGATAACTGCACAATCTTTTACATCTTCTAAAGTTTCTGCAACTGTAATAACAGTATGTTTTCTAGCGGCTTGTGCGGCTTGAGATAAATCTAAAGCTTTTCCTTTTGCTCTATCTACATTATTAGCTCGTAAAATTATTTCATGACAAGAACCAGTCATAGCTAAACTATATGCTACACTAGAACCAACATTTCCAACACCAACAATACCAACTCTTTTTCCAACCATATAGATTCCTCCTTCAGTACTAAGTGTTAAGTGCTAAGTATTGAGTTAAAACAACTAAATACTTAGTACTTACAATAGTACTAGTAAAATTTAATTAATAATTATATTGTATAAACGATTAAAGATTGAGATATCTATCTCAATCTTTAATGAAAATTACTTTTAAGTTACAAGAAGTAATATAACTATCACTTCTTGTAGTGATTAAATACTATTTATAATAGCATTTAATGTAGCAGATGGTCTCATCGCAGCTTCAGCTTTTGCATCATCTGGGTGATAATATCCACCTATATCTTGAGCTTTACCTTCAACAGAAAGTAACTCTTCCATTATTTTTGCTTCATTTTCTTCTAGTGCTTTTGCAATAGGAGCAAACTTAGCAGATAACTCTGCATTATCAGAAGCAGCAAGTGCTTTTGCCCAATATTGTGCAACAAAGAAGTGAGATGCTTTATTATCAGCTTCTCCACATTTTCTTGAAGGTGCTTTGTTGTTATCTAAGTAACCATCATTTGCAACATCTAATGCAGCAGTAACAGCAGCTAGTTTATCAGAGTTGTGTTTTTGTGCAATAAATCTTAAAGACTCAGCAAGTGCTAAAAACTCACCTAATGAATCCCATCTTAAGTGACCCTCAGCTAAGAATTGATCAACATGTTTAGGAGCAGAACCACCAGCACCTGTTTCATATAATCCTCCACCTGCTAATAATGGAACGATTGAAAGCATTTTTGCAGATGTTCCCAGCTCTAAAATTGGGTACATATCAGTTAGGTGATCTCTTAAAACATTTCCAGTTACTGAAATAGTATTTTCACCTTTTCTTACTCTAGCATTTGTATATCTAGTTGCATCAGTTACATTCATAATTTGAATATCTAAACCAGCTGTATCATAATCTTTCAAGTATTCATTTACTTTTTTTATCATTTGTGCATCATGAGCTCTGTTTTCATCTAACCAGAAAATAGCAGGAGAACCTGTAAGTTTAGCTCTTTCAACTGCAAGTCTAACCCAGTCTTTGATTGGAATATCTTTAGCTCTTGACATTCTCCAAATATCACCAGCTTCAACTGTATGTGACATTAATACATTTCCAGCTGCATCTTTAACTTCAACAGTTCCCGATTCAGCTATTTCAAATGTAGTAGGGTGAGAACCATACTCTTCAGCTTTTTGTGCCATAAGACCAACATTTGCAACATTACCCATAGTAGTTACATCGTATTGACCATTTGCAACACAATCAGCAACCATCTCAGCATGGAACATAGCATAAGTAGAATCAGGAATAACAGCTACACATTCAATTGCATCACCATTTCTATCCCATTGTTTCCCACCTTCTCTTACAACTACAGGCATAGATGCATCAATAATAACATCATTTGAAGCATTAAAGTTTGTAGTTCCTTTGTCAGAATCAACCATTGCTATTTTTGGTGCATCAGCATCAACTACAGCTTGAAATGCAGCTTTAATTTCAGCTTCTTGAGCATGACCTGCAATTTTTTTCTCAATATCAGAAATACCAAGGTTTGCATTTACATTTAATTCTTTAAATGTTGCACCATATTTTTCAAATACTGGAGCAAAAAACACTTCTAAAGCGTGACCAAACATAATTGGATCAGAGATTTTCATCATTGTAGCTTTTAAGTGGATTGACCATAAAACACCGTTTGCTTTTGCATCATCTATTGTTTTTTGAATAAATGCTCTTAAAGCTTTTACTGACATATATGTAGCATCAATAATCTCTTTATCTAAAGTTTGAATATTAGCTAACTCTTTTCCATTTAACTCAATAGTAACCTTTTGACCTTTATCCATAGTAACAGATTTTTCGTTACCATAAAAATCTCCATTACCTTCCATATGTGCAACATATGCTTTAGAGTTTTCACTAAATGCTTTTAATCTATGAGGATTATTTTGAGCAAATTTCTTAACAGCTGCAGCAGCTCTTCTATCTGAGTTACCTTCTCTTAATACAGGGTTAACAGCAGAACCTAAACATGTATTATATTTTGCTCTGATTGATTCTTCTTCAGGAGTTGATGGATTTTCAGGAAAATCAGGAATATCATAACCTTGCCCTTGAAGCTCAGCGATACAATCTTTAAGTTGACCAATAGAAGCAGATACATTAGGAAGTTTAATAATATTTGCATCTTCTTGTAATACAACTTCACCTAACTTAGATAATTCATCTTCTGCTAGACCCATTGCAGCTAAAGTTCTACCTGCAAGTGAAATATCACTAGTTACAACCTCTACACCTGCAGATTTTGTGAATGCATTTACGATTGGTAAAAGCGAATAAGTTGCTAAAGCTGGTGCTTCATCAATTTTAGACCATATAATTTTTGACATATGTGTTCCTTTGTATATTTTAATTGTGAAGAAAGTGTAACAAGAGTTTGTTGTATCAAGTTTTATAAATAGATAATTGTTCTATTTAAATTATTTTAATGTTACAAATATACACATATTTTTTATTGATATATATATTTGTTACAAAAAGTAATCTTTTGGCTTTATTTCCATAGATCTTTTAAGTCTCTTTTAAACACAGACTTCTCTATTGTTTGTTTTGGAATAATTCGTTTCTTTTCAACTTTTTTAATTTTTTTTGTAGTTTTTTTAGTTCTTTGAACTCTTTTATATTTTTGTACTGCTCTGATATTTGCAATATGTTCTTTGTATGTTGCAGCAAAATCATGACTTTGTCCATCTTTTGCTTTCATAAAATATAGATAATTTGTTTTTGTTGGAAAAATAGCTGATTTAATTGCTTCAAATTCTATAGCACAGACAGGATTACTTGGAATACCTTTCCTTTTATATGTATTATAATCACTCGTATCATTTTTTATCATTTGTGGCGTTACTTTCATATGTGAATTTCTTCCATAGTTTAAAGTACCATCCATTTGAAGTTTCATTTTCTTATTAATTCTATTGTGAATAACACTAGAAATAAGAGGCATCTCTTCTTTTGATGCTGATTCTTTTTGAATAACTGATGCTATTGTTACATACTTATACCATTTTTCTTTATTGTACAAACCAAAAATTTTGTTACTAAGTTTCTCATATTTTTTATCTGTTATCTCTAAAAGATGGTCTATAAGTTGTATTTCATTCATACCGATTGGTAAGTGATATGTATCAGCTATGATATTACCGTCTTTTTTAAAGGCTTTTTGTGCATAAGTATCAAAAAGTTTAACAGTAGATATATTTAAAGTTTTTGCTAATTCTTGTAAAAAGTAATAATATGTTTCACCAGGAATAAGAGTAACTTTTTTTAGAGCAGCTTTTGATGTTGTAAGTCTATACAAAAATTCAATTTTAGCCATTTTTGTTTCTTTTAAATCTATCCAGCCACTTTGAGGATATCCTAGTAGTTTAATAGCCATTTTATCCAAAGAGTTCATATCATAATTATTTTTGTCTAAGTATGTTACAATATAATTCGTACTACCTTTAGGTATATATATAACTCTTTGGGTATTCACTTCAAGTGTCATATAAAAACATATAATTATAAAAAAAACTAGGATATTTTCGGTAATGGTTAAAAATGTATTGATAACCTTTGGTATTTTAACTTCAATCTTTTTGATGTTTTTTATCTCTTTAACTAATGGATTTAAGATAGATAATATATCTTTTAAAAACATTAATATACAAGGTTTGTATTTAAAGTATGATAAAAAACTAATTATAGATACAAGAAATATCGCTATTGGTTATCAAGGCAATACAAAAACTGTAGATATGAAAATAAAATTTTCAATAGAAAACTTTTTTGATGATTATTTTATTGAGGTTTATGAATATGTTTTATTTGAACCATATTTAAAAGCCTCTGGAAAATTTGTAGTAGATTTAAAACATATCTCTTTAGATAAAATTGATAATTTAAACATAAATGATTTTGCTTTACAATTCAATAATAATCTAAAATTTATAGAAGCAGACAGTTGTTTTGTCAACTATGAGAACAATAATTTTTACTTTGATTTTAAAAATCCATCTTATGAAGGTGTATCGCTTAAGGGAAGTCAAGCTGCTATTCTTGACCTTAATAGATTAGAATTAAAATTAACTTCAAAAGACAATTTAAAGAAACCGTTACTAGAACTATTGAGTAACTACAAGATACAGCTTCCTCTCCAGCAAGAATACGGAACCAATGAGATAACGACAGAACTAATGATCCCTTTTGATATTAAAAAAGAGATGGATATAAAGTCAAAAATTATATTAAAAGATTCAAAAATATACTTATACTCCATCCCTTTATATGCAAAAAACTTTAATATTTACCTTCACAATAATACTTTAGATGCTTATGGGAGACTAGAAAAAACGAATCAAAAAGAAAAAGATTTACTTTATGATGCAGATGTAAAGTTTAAAATTGATTTTAAAACAAATTTAGTAAACGGAACTTTTTTAGCAAATAATTTTAAATATAAAACTATCTCTTTAGAAAAGAATAGAGGGAATTTTAATCTGGACTTTACCAATAGTTTTATAGCCAATATCTTATTAGAAAAAAGTTTTATAAGTATTAAGGATGAAAAGTTTTCTCTTAATAGTGCACAAGTAAAATATACCAATAAAGATCAAAATTTCAATTCATATTTAAAATTATCTCATACAAAATATCCTTTAACAATGGATCTAAATGACAACTTTAAACTCAATACTCTTCAATCATCTGGTAAAGTAAATTTTGAGTTTAATGATAATAATACTCAACTTTCTACTAAAAGTGGAACATATAAAGTAGATTTCAATGACTCTACAAACATTGATTTATCTATAGCTCAACTCAAAGGTACAATGCTAGGATATAATTCCTCTTTTGACAATATAAATTTAAACTATAAAAATGACTTTATTAAAGGAATAATATCAAATATCAATTTAGATGACAACACTACTAATCTAAGCTCTAATTTAGCGAATTTAACTATAGATTTAAATCAAAAAGATACCTTTATATCTCTGGATACAAATGATACTAAACTCAATACAAGCAGATTATTATTAAATATACAAAATACACAATTAAGGTATTCAAAAAACATAATTACTATTGATAATAATATGACAAATAAATATATTGATACAACCATAAAAACAAAAATACACTTAAATGATAAAAAAATAAATGGTGATATCTTTATATCTAAAATAAAAGATGAAAATAAAAAGAATTTTAAATTTTTTATAGATTATAAAGATGATTTTATAATGAATATGCCAAAACTCAACTTGACTTATAAAAAAACAAAAGATGAAAACATTACTTTTTCTGCTAATAGATTATCTAGTGTTGGAGAATATTTTGATTTTATTACTATAGATAAAAAAAGCAGTATTCTTATGACAAAATTAAAAAATCAAGAAACTAAAGTAGATATTAGTAATATTTCAATAATACTTGATGACTACTACAATAATTTACTACAAAAAGATAAAGAAGTGAATAATAAAAATGAAAATATAAATATTTATTGGAAAAATAGTTTTTTATCTATCAATAACTTCAAATTCTATTTTGACAAATTAACTTTTGATAGAGATAAACAAACTATTAATTCCAAGCTTATTTATGGAAAAACTTTATTAAATATAGATAAATCAGCTGATAGTATTATTATCAAATCAGATTATATAGAGCCAACTTATATAAATAAGATATTTGATAAAGAGGTATTAAAAGATGGTTATTTAAATTTATTTATAACTGGTAGTTCAAATAAATATGCTGGGGAATTAAATTTAAATAGTACAACAATAGTACAGATGCAGCTTGTAGATAACCTATTACTTTTCTTAAACTCAACACCTGCACTTATTAACCCTTTATTAGCTATTCCTACAATATATAGACTTACTCAGAATAAGTTTGAATTTGGTGGATATTATATTGAAAATGGTATTGTAAAATTTAAATACAATAATTTAGACAAATATCTTAATCTTTATGAGATCAAAACAGATGGTAAACTAAATGATTTTGCAGGAAATATCTCTATGAATTTTGTTGATAAAATTATAAATGGTAATTTAGAAGTTTCTACACTTAAAGATTATGCAAAAGTAATCAATAATGTTCCAATTATAAATTATCTTTTTTTAGATGATAAAGGGAAGTTTTCTATACCAATTACTATTTATGGAACTATAGATAACCCAAGTTATAAAATAAAAGATACAAAAAAAGAGAATGAGCAATAAAAAACTACTAAAATAATTTCCTATTTATAATAACAGCACTCATTTTTTCTAGTACTAATAGTATTTAAAAATAAAAAATAACTTAAGTAAGTATGATATTTAATTAAAAATTAATAATTAAATATCTATAATAGCTATACAAGTAAAAATAAGGAGTATATTATGAATGTTGATTCTTCATATGTAAATGCTTACAATGTCAATAGTGTAACTGCTAGTTCGGTAGAGAAGTTAAGTAGTGGATTGGCTATAAACAAAGCTAGTGATGATGCTTCTGGGTTGGCTATTGCAGATAAGTTAGGGGTACAAAAAAGTAGTTTAGCTCAATCTGTTGAGAATACTATTAGTGGTGTTGCTTTAACAAACATTGCACAAGGTGGTATATCAAATCAACAAGATATATTGGAGAAAATCAATACACTTACTCTTCAAGCTAATACTGCAACTACAAGTGCAGATGGCAGAGAAATTATAGCTCAAGAGATTTCAGGGCTTATAGAAAGTTATGAACAAATTGCAGATACAACAACATATAATGGTGAAAAACTATTAAAAACTGCAGGTGATACTTCTGATGATATGTCTGTAGTTGGAGAAGATGCAATTGTAGAGATTTCAAAAGCAGATACAACATCTATCTCTGATACATTGAAATCTTTTTTAAATGATTTTACAACGGATCCAAATGCACGAGCAGGGTTATTAGATGCTGTTAATCAAGGTATGACAGACTTAGCATCTTATAATAGCGAATACGGTAGTGCTTCAAATCAATTAGAATCCATGACTAGAAACTATATGACACAAGAAACAAATACAGCGCGTGCTCAATCTACTATTATGGATATTGATTATGGTAAAGAGGTGTCTAACTTTAGTAAATCAAATCTATTAACACAAATTGGTTACCTAATGCAAACACAGGCAAATGCTCATCAGCAAAGAAATATAGCGTTACTTTCTTAATATATGAAAATTGGAATTATACTCTTTATAATAGGGTCAATTATGACCCTATATTTTTCTAAAATTAGAATTGAAAAAAAATTCTTAAGTGAAATTGCCATAGTTATAGGGATAGCTTTGAGCATCTATGGTTTGATTTTAATTGTACAACCAGATGAAAATGACTATGTTAAGTTTACGAAAACAACTATTTCAAAACAAGATACAAATACTACAAAATAATATTAAATTTAAAATAATCTTTAAAGATAAACTATTATGCTACAATGATGAAAATTCAATAGAACATAAAGGTTATTTTTATATATGTCGTTTAACTCATTAGGTTTATCTAAACCAATTTTAAAGGCCGTGCAAGAGCAGGGCTATACAACTCCTAGTCCCATACAATTACAAGCAATTCCAGTTATTTTACAAAGAAAAGATATTTTAGCAGGTGCACAAACAGGTACAGGTAAAACAGCTGGTTTTACACTTCCTATTTTAGAGCTTTTAATGCAAAAGCCAATTAAAACAGAAAAACTTAAAGTGAGAGCTTTGGTTTTAACTCCCACAAGAGAATTAGCAGCTCAAGTGGAACAAAACATAGAAAACTATAGTAAATATTTACCTATAACATCAGCTGTTGTATTTGGTGGAGTTGGGATAAATCCTCAAAAAGCAAAGCTAAAAAAAGGGATAGATATCCTTGTAGCAACACCAGGGAGACTTTTAGACCTTGTTGGACAAAAAAGTGTAGATCTTTCAAGTGTAGAGTTTTTGGTTTTAGATGAAGCGGATAGAATGCTTGATATGGGGTTTATCCATGATATTAAAAAAATATTAGCAATAGTTCCAAAAAAGAAACAAAGCTTACTTTTTTCAGCTACTTTTTCTCCTACGATTAAAAAACTAGCTGATGAACTTCTGCATACTCCAACACTTATAGAAGTTGCTAAAAGAAACACATCCGCACAAACTATAAAACAAACTATCCATTTTGTAGATGATAGTAGAAAAAGAGAATTACTCTCACATCTTATTAAAAAAGGTAATTGGCATCAAGTCTTAGTTTTTACAAGAACAAAACATGGTGCAAATAAACTTACAAAACAATTAGAATCAGATGGTATTACGGCTGCTGCAATTCATGGAAATAAAAGTCAAGGTGCCAGAACAAAAGCTTTGGCTGATTTCAAAGATAATACAATACAGGTTTTAGTAGCAACTGATATCGCAGCAAGAGGGATTGATATAGACCAGCTTCCTCATGTAATAAACTATGAATTACCAAATGTACCAGAAGATTATGTTCATAGAATAGGGCGTACAGGTCGAGCTGGAAATGAGGGTGAAGCTATCTCTTTAGTTTGTATAGATGAGCATCTGTTTTTAAAAGATATAGAAAAACTTATTAAAAAAGATATAACAAAAGTTACTATAGAAGGTTTTGAAGTAGATAAGTCTATAAAAGCAAAACCGTTAAGTAAAAGAGGACAACAAAGAGCAGGTGGGCAAAATCGTTCACAAAAACCACGAGGCAGAAGTGGCAACTCAAATAATACAAATAGAGACAGAACTCAAAGAAGATAAAAAATTTATTAATTAGTTAAATTATATACCATTTACTAATTAATAAGACTACAATTTTATTGTATACTATTCACTTAATTTTTTTACAAACTAAAAGGCAACAACAATATGACAGATACAATTAAAGTATTTAAAGCAAATGAAAATAATCTAAAAAATGTAGATTTAGAGATACCAAAAAATAAACTCATAGTATTTACAGGATTAAGTGGTAGTGGAAAATCAACACTAGCATTTGATACTCTTTATGCAGAAGGTCAGAGAAGATATATAGAATCTCTAAGTGCTTACGCTAGACAGTTTTTAGGAAAAATAGGGAAACCTGATGTTGAAAGGATAGAGGGGCTTACTCCTGCTATTGCTATTGATCAAAAAACAACATCGAAAAATCCACGAAGTACTGTAGGAACTATTACAGAGATCTATGATTATTTAAGACTTTTATATTCAAGAGTTGGAAAGCAACATTGTCATAAGTGTGGAGAACCTATCTCTCAAATGAGTAGTAGTGATGTTATTGATCAAGTATTAAAATTACCAGAAAATTCAAAAATAGTGATACTTGCTCCATTAATAAACAGAAAAAAAGGTACTTTTGCCGATCTTTTTGAGAGTTTACGAGCTAAAGGGTATGTAAGAGCACAAGTTGATGGTGTGATGGTACGACTTGATGATGAAATAGAGCTTGGAAAATCTCAAATGCATACTATTAAAGTTGTTATTGATAGAGTTGTTGTAAAAGAGGAAAATAAAGAGAGAATTGCGCAAGATGTGGAAAAAGGTTTAAAGGAAGCTTTTGGGGAACTTGAAGTTGAAGTTATGAACCATGAAGAAGTAGGGGTAGATAAACATATTCACTACTCTGAACATATGGCCTGTTTTGATTGTAAAATCTCTTTTGAACCTTTAGAGCCTTTAAGTTTTTCATTTAACTCTCCAAAGGGGGCTTGTAGTTCTTGTGATGGACTAGGGATTCGATACACACTTGATATGAAAAAAGTGATTGATGAAGAGTTGAGTATTGAAAATGGTGCTATTAAAATCATATATGGTTTTAACAAAGGCTATTATTTTAAGATGTTAAAAGCTTATTGTGATGCTGCTGGTATTGATACAACTGTTCCTTTTAAGGATTTAGATACTCACGAAAGAGGGGGTATTTTAAATGGTGGCGTTGAAGATGCTGTTTTTACTTGGAAACGACATAAGCTGACTCGTAAGTGGGAAGGTATCATCAAAATTGCCTACACTATGGTAAAAGATGAAAAAGATATGGAAGCTTTCATGACTGAAAAAGTATGTGACAGTTGTGGTGGACATAGATTAAAAGCACCATCATTAGCTGTAAAAGTAGCAAATTCTGGTGTTGCAAATATTTTAGATATGCCGATTGAAAAATCTCATGCCTTTTTCCAAGATGAGAAAAACTTTGCCTATTTTAATGACCAAGAGAAAATGATATCAGCCCCAATTTTAAAAGAGATACGAGATAGAATATATTTCTTATATGATGTTGGATTAGGATATATCACTTTAGGAAGAGATGCTAGAACTATTTCAGGTGGAGAAGCACAAAGAATAAGAGTAGCCTCTCAAATAGGTTCAGGACTTACAGGAGTTATGTATGTACTTGATGAGCCATCTATTGGACTTCATGAAAGAGATACTGCAAAACTTATTAAAACTCTTCGAGCTTTACAAGAAAAAGGAAATACTGTAATCGTTGTAGAACACGACAAAGAGACTATGGAAGCGGCTGATTTTATAGTTGATATTGGACCAAATGCTGGAAAATTTGGTGGTGAAGTTGTATTTGCAGGAACAATGAAACAACTAATGAAGAAAAAAACACTCACAGCGCAATATCTCAATGGAACAAAAGAGATAAAATACTATAAAAGAAGACCTCAAGAGGAGTGGATAGAGATAAAAAATGTTACTTTAAATAATATTGTAAATCTTGATGCAAAAATACCTCTTAAAAATTTATGTGCTATTACCGGGGTGAGTGGAAGTGGAAAATCATCACTAATACTTCATACACTTTTACCTGTTGCAAAAGAGCTTTTAAATAGAGCTAGAAAAGTGGATAAAGTGGATGGTGTAAGTATAGAAGGATTAGAAAAATTAGATAAAGTTATCTATCTTGATCAATCTCCAATAGGGAGAACTCCACGGTCAAATCCAGCAACATATACAGGACTTATGGATGATATTAGAAAACTTTTTGCAGAAACAAAAGAGGCAAAACTACGAGGATACCAAATAGGACGGTTTAGTTTTAATGTCAAAGGTGGACGATGTGAAAAATGTCAAGGTGAAGGTGAGATAAAAATAGAAATGCACTTTTTACCAGATATTATGGTGAAGTGTGAAGATTGTAACGGTGCTAGATATAACCCACAAACACTAGAGATACACTACAAAGGGAAATCTATCTCAGATGTACTTAATATGTCAGTAGAAGAAGCTTTTGAGTTCTTTGTAAAAGTACCAAAACTTCATGCAAAACTTAAAACGCTCCTTGATGTGGGACTAGGGTACATAACATTAGGACAAAATGCTATCACTTTAAGTGGTGGAGAAGCCCAAAGAATCAAACTAAGTAAAGAATTAAGTAAAAAAGATACAGGAAATACGCTGTATATTTTAGATGAGCCAACGACTGGACTTCATTTTGCTGATGTTGATAGGTTGACTAAAGTATTACACCATCTTGTTGACTTAGGAAATAGCGTGATAGTAATAGAACATAACCTAGATGTAGTAAGAAATGCTGACTATGTTATAGATATGGGATATGAAGGTGGGGCAAAAGGTGGTCAAATAATTGCAACTGGAACACCAGAAGAGCTTGCTCAGACACATGAAGAAACTAAAAGTTATACTGGATATTATTTAGAAAAAGAGTTATAAAGAAGTTACTATGAAGAATTCAAATAAAGAGATATCACCATCCCATAGACTCTTTATAGCATCATTTGCTTCTATTGAAAATTATACTTTACTAAAAAAAGGACTTACTCCTCTTTTTGAGGGGAGATTTGTAGAAGAAGAAAATCTTCATATGACCTTTAAGTTCTTGGGTAATGTTACTGATGTAGAGAAAATTATCGAAAAATTAAAAAAACTACACTATCAAAAAAAACAAATAGTTGTTTTCCAAAAACTCAAATTATTTCATAAAAACATCTTAAGTCTTAGAAGTTCAAATAAAACACTTTATAAGATTGAAAATCAAATAGATGAGCTTTTAGGAGAACAATTTACTAAAGAAAATCACTTTAAACCTCATATTACATTAATGAGAATTAAAAAGATAAAAGATAGTGACTATAAAGAGAAACTTGAAAAATTTCATTTTACTGCTAACTTAGATTTAAAAATTTGCTTGGTGGAAAGTGCACTTAAACCAGAAGGTGTACAGTATAAAGTAATTAGAGAATTTTAAAGTATAACTCTTTTAACTACCTTTAAGTAAATTTGACTTATCATAAAGTATTACTTTTATAAAGGATATAAAATGATCGATAAAAGAAAAGTTAAAAAATTTGTAAATAAAGAACTTCAAAATATGTTGAAAAAAGAACTTAAACAAGAGATAAAAAAATCTATTAAACTTTATAAGAAAAAAGAAAAAGCAGAAAAGAAAAGCCTCTCTAAAAAGAAAAAATAAAATTCTAAAAAATAATTTAGTATTTTATTATAACTTTGTTATATGACTACAACTAATCAAGAAACCCAAGAGAGTTTGGATTCAAGGTTTGAGTTTAGAGTATTTGGAGATGATTTACAATCTTTGAGAGACTTGTTTTCACATGGTAAAATGATAAAAAAAGAGAGTATCTCCGATGAGATATATTTAATACTTCAAATTAGTAGTAATTTTAATATTAAAATACGAGATAATACTTTAGAGATAAAAAAACTCATTGCAAAAAGTGATTTTCTTGAACAATGGGAACCTCTTTGTAAACTTTCATTTCCTATTAATATGCAAACTTACAAAGAACTTTTTACTTTGTTGCAGATAAAATTACCTATCATAAATCAAAACAGATATACAAAAGAACAGTTTTTGTCTGTAATACAAAGCTGCCATTACATAGATAGGATAAAAGTTCATAAACAAAGAACACAATATATTGTTGATGACATTATTATTGAAACTGCTGATGTTGAGATTGAAGGAATAAATCTTCAGACAATATGTTTTGAATCAACAAATAAAGAAAAACTACATAAGCTTCTTTGTGAGTTGCATCTAAGCAAGATGCAGAATACTAATTATTTAGAAGAGATAAAACTACTTAAACAACATCTATCACAAAAATAATTTTAATAAAAAGTTTAAAATAAACACTAGAGTAGATTTTATAACTTAATCTTAATAGATAATACCACATCTTTTTGATATAATAATTACTTTAAATTGTAAAAGGATAGAGAATAATGTTTAAAGAATTTATATTAGAAGATTTTGATAATAGTGCAAAAAATTTAGAAGTATTAATAGATGAAAATAAAAAAGAGTTAGAAGAATTATTAAAAATAGAGAATAAAACTTATGATAATTTTGTAGTCCCTTATCAACAAATGGGTGAAAAACTAGAGCAGTTTTGTACACCAATCTTTCATATTGATAGTGTAAAAAATAGTGAAAATACACAAAAAATATATGATGAATGTTTACCATTGATTTCTATTTATGGGTCACAATTATCATCAAATGAAAATGTTTATAGAGCTTTTAAAGATATACAGTCTAACTATAATAGTTCTTTAAATATAGAACAACAAAAAGTTTTAGAAAATGAGATACGAGACTTTGCTCTTGGTGGTTGTGGGCTAAGTGATGAGAAAAAGCAAGAGCTAGAGAAGATAAATTTAGAACTTAGTGAACTAGGAAAACAATTTTCTCAAAACTTACTAAACGCTACGAATGAGTGGGAGATGATACTTGAAGATTTTGAAGATATTAAAGAAATTCCTAGTAGTGATTTAGAAGCAGCAAAATTCACAGATGAAGATGGAAAAGAAAAATATAAATTCACACTTCAAATGCCATCATATATTGCATACATAACTTACGGAACAAATAGAGCCAAAAGAGAAGAGCTATACAAAGCATACAATACAAGAGCTCCACAAAATGGAAAACTAATAGAAAGAATATTAGAACTCAAAGAAAAAGAGGCAAACTTATTAGGCTTTGATAACTATGCTAAATTGTCTCTAGCAACAAAAATGGCACAAAATGAAGATGAAGTTATCAATTTTTTATATGAATTAGCAAAATACGCCAAAGACAAAGCAAAAAATGAGATAGAAGAGGTAAGTAAACTAGCTTCAGAAGATGGTTGTAATGACCTTCAAAGCTATGATTTAGCCTATTATAGTCAAAAGCTAAAAGAGGTTAAATATGACATAGATGAAGAGTATTATAGACCTTATTTTGAAAAAAACACAGTTTTAAATGGTTTATTTGATTTTCTCCATAAACTATTTAATATTAAGTTCAAACTTGTAGATACACCAACTTGGGATGAAAAAGCACAAGCTTTTGAAGTGTATGAAGATGGAAAGCCTATAGCTAGACTCTATGTGGACTTGGAAGCCAGAAAAGACAAAAGAGGGGGTGCTTGGATGAATAACTGGCATTCTCATAGCCAAATAGATGGAAAAGAGGAGTTGCCAACCGCATATATAGTGTGTAATTTTCCTACTTCAAGTTCAACATCTCCATCTCTTTTAAGACATAGTGATGTAGTAACATTATTTCACGAAATGGGACATGCTTTACATCATATATTAAGTAAAGTAGGGCAACCATTTGTAAGTGGGATTAATGGTGTTGCTTGGGATACAGTAGAGTTTCCATCTCAATTTTTAGAATATTTTTCTTATGATAAAAAAGTGTTACAAATGTTTGCTATACATTATCAAACACATGAAGTACTTGATGAAGATTCCATAGATAAACTTATCAATGCAAGAAACTTTCAATCATCTCTTAGTACAATAAGACAACTAGAGTTTGCACTGTTTGACTTTAAACTTCATCAAAAGTTATACAAAGAAGATGAAGTACAAACTCTTTTAGATACAATTAGAAATGAGATTTCAGTATTAAAACCACCTGCTTATAGTAGGTTTCAAAATGGATTTAGCCATATTTTTGCTGGTGGTTATGCAGCCGGATATTATAGTTATAAATGGGCTGAAGTATTAAGTGCTGATGCATATTATTTGTTTATTGAAAATGGGGTTTTTAATGAACAGTTAGCTTCAAAATACAAAGAAATTGTATTAGGGAAGGGTGGAAGCATTGATATGAATGAGTTATATTTTCAATTCGCATCAAGAAAACCAGATATAAAATCTCTACTTAAAATTGATGGAATTATCAGTTAGTTTTAGTTAATATTTTATGATAATTTCAATAAGGATTACAAATGCAAGATAATAATACAGTTCAACAACTAAGTGATGCACTTAATGAACTTTTAAATGCCTATGATAAATTAAAAAATGAGAATAATAATTTAAAAGAAGATAAAGAAAGTTTAGAAAAAAAAGTGTCTGATTTAGAACAAGAAAATGAAGACTTAATAGAGAAAATAGAAGCTCTCACTGATACTACACAGCATCATACAAATGAGATTGATACAATGCTTGGTAGAATCAAAACAATTTTAGATACTGATGAAACAAAACCTTTAGATGCATCAGCTTCTGAAAGTTCAAATATGGAAGAACCTGTTATTGAAGAGGAAAAGCATTCTTTAAATAGTGAAGGGGACTTATTAGACATTGTAAATAGTGAATTAACACTACAAGAGGAAGAAACGCATATAGAGATTGAACAAAGTAAACCAAAAAATGAAAGTTCAGACAAAGAAATTGATCTTGGTAGAATGCAATCATTATTAAATGGGTTTAATAATTAATTGATAATCAAGTTAGATACTGATTTAGTGTATTCTACATTTAGTGTAGATACATTTGAACAAATAGAACAAACAGCTCAAACAATGGCTCCATCAATGATAGAATATTATTTGAGTGATTTAGCTTCAAATTTTGATGAGTCTTTATATGTAAATAAAACAGATATTCAAAATACGATTTATCTTGATGAGTATATGTTGTATATTGACTACAGTGATAATATATATTTAGAATTTACAGAAAAAAATGATAACCTAGAAACAGAATCACTGTGGTAATCAAATTTAATAAGGAGGAGATGATGGCAAAGAAATATGTTATTTGGATTTTGTTAGGTTTAGCAGTTGCTGGTGGCTTAGCATACAATGCTATGAATCCTACAGCTTATAAGCATCCTATGCAAAGATAAATATAAGCAGAGCCAATAGGGCTCTGTTTCTTTTATATCTATTTTGTAAAGAATTTATATTATGTTAACCAATAGTTAATCTTCTTAAAAGAAACTGTAAATTAAACTATACAAATTTACAGTTCCCCTTTAATCACTTACTAGTTTATAAACTCAACTATATCTTCAAAAGGCTCTCTTAATTGTGTTGATTGTGGATTTATTCTATATCCAAGTGGTAGGAGCATAGAAAGTTGATATTTTGTAGTATCTAGTTCTAACACTTTTTCTACATTTTCTTTCTCTAAACCTTCAATTGGACAAGAATCAATACCTATCATAGCTGCAGCTGTCATCATGTTTCCTGCTGCTATATATGTTTGTCTTGTAGTCCATGAATATATATTATTATCACTAGGAAGCACATCTTTAAGGTGATTTGCATATACACCCATATAGATATCTGTTTTTTCTTTTCCTAGTTCTCGTCTTTCAAATCTTTTTCTAGGGATTCCAGATTCTATTTTTACAGACTCAATAGCACTTAATATTACAATTAAATGTGAACAAGATGTAATCTGAACTTGATCCCAACAATATGGTCGAAGTTTCTTTTTAAGCTCCTCATTTGTAACAACTAAAAACTTCCAACCTTCCATACCAAATGATGATGGTGATTTTCTAGCAACCTCCATAATAAAGTTAATATCTTCATCAGATATCTTTTTTGTTTCATCAAATGCTTTACAAGCATGTCTAAAATCCATAGCTTCCATAAATTTAGTTTTCATTTTATTCCTTATTTTATTATAAATCAATCATTGTGATAGTATCAGGTGTAGTTGTTATCATACATAAAAATTGATAATCTTTTCCATAACAAGCTTCATAATAGTGCTCTACTCCTGCTGGAATATAGATAAAGTCCCCTGCTTTGGCGTGATAACTTTCGTCCCCTACTACAACTTTTGCTTCACCACTTAATACATATTGTTGGTGTTGGATAAGGTTTGTATGATTTGGCATACTTCCACCCTGCTCTATTTTGATTTTTCGTACTAAAAAATCTTTCTCTTGTTCTGGAGACAATACAGCAATCTGTGCTTTTTGTGTCTTTGGTATATCATTTTTGAAATATTCATCACTATTTGTACAGTACATTTTGAATCCTTTTATATTTTGTAGAATTATACTACAAGTTTACAAAAAAATATTCAAAGAAAGCTGTTTTCCCATCAGGTATTATTCTCCTATATTTAAAGCAATATTTATCTCATCCAATAATTTATTTTTATCTTTGGGTAAAGTCCCTGCTAAATGTAAAGTATTTGAAACATGATTTGAGCGGAAGATAATTTTATTGGTAGGATTCAAAAGCTCTATAAACTTTTTTTGTTCTTCTAGCATCTCAATATCATTCAGTATAAAAAAATCATCAAAGTTTTTATAAAACTTTTCTTTAGCATCTTCTTCTAACCATAACTGTAAAGTGGATAAATAGTTTATGGTTGTTTGATTTATCACTTCTGCTGTTTTTTGAATATGTTCATTTGAATAGTTTTTCCCACCAAGTCCCAGTATAACTGTTGCAGATATTTTTATATTTGCTTTTGATGCTTTATTTAATGATTCTATTAACTGCCTAGAGTTGACCCCTTTTGTAATCTTTTTTAAAAGAGTATCACTACCTGTTTCTATTCCAAAATAGATAAGAGTTAGTTTATTTTCATATAAAGTATTTAGTTCATTATCACTTTTATTTAATATATTCTGTGCCGTTGCATATACAGATACTCTGCGTAAATTTATAAATGATTTTTGAAGATATTGTAAAATTTTTACTAGATAAGTTGTATCTAAAGCTAAGGCATCACCATCTGCTAAAAATACTTTTGTTGCTTTTGGAAATGATTGAGATAAGATATCTATTTCACTAAAAATATCTTCTATATCGCGTATAGTGTATTTTTTACTTTTGTACATACTACAAAAACTACAGTTATTATAACTACAACCATAAGTGGCTTGTATGATTATATTATTGGCTTCTGCAGGTGGTCTAAAAAGAGGATAGGAGTAGTTTAACATTTAAATAATATCTTATTTTTTATATTGACTAATCAACATATCCGTTACTGATTTATTGTTGTTGTAGTCACTAAACAATGTATTGTATTGTTCGTAAAAATTATTGTATAAAAAACTATATTCAGAATCTTTATTTTTATCTTTTTCACTTCTTCCAAAATTTAACATTGAATTAAAATGACTCATAATATCAAATTGCATCATAGAAGTTGAAAACTCTTTTTCTAGTTTTTCTTGTTGCGCTTTTATGTCTGGATCATCAATCATCTCAATAATACTTTTGCGTAATAACATACCTTTTTGAAATGAGTCAGTTTGGGTGTCTAAGGAGATATTCTTATGTGTAAAGAGACTAGCAAGATAACTTATACTTTGTTCTTCTGACATACTATTTACTTGGTTAAATAGACTTAACGATAAGTTTAAATCACCACTAAATTGTGTTGCCATATATAGGTTTCGTATCTTTTGTTGTGTCTCTTTTGAACCATAAAAAGCTTGAAGTTCCTCTAGGGTCATATTTTGAGTATCTTGAAAGGATATTTTATCATCAGCTAAATTGGGAGTTGTATCTTTTGTATTAGGTATTGTAAATTTAATATCATTATGATTTACTTTTGTATCAGAACTGTTTTTTATAGTATTATCATATTTCGTAGTAGTGATTTTATCCATACTGATATGCCCTATTTTAAATTAATATTTTGTTATTCTAACTCATTCCACCTAAAAGAGCTATTTTTTATATCCTCTTGGAAATATTTTTATATTATTTAATATTTTCACTGCAATTAAAGTTAAAATAGTACCAATAATAATAGATAAGCTAATCTCTTCTTTTAAGAAAATAACACTCAATACAATAGCTGCAAATGGTACCAAAAATATAAATGAACTTACTTCACTGCTTCCAAGTTTTTCTACACCTAAAAAATATATGGTATTTGCAAAGGTTGAAGCTAAGATAGCAATACTAAAAATATTTATCCAAAATTTTGAGTCAAAACTTGTATAGTTCATATTGTGAAAATCTATAAAAAATATTGTATCTAAAATTACTGTGACTATATATAAATAAAATGTAAAAACTATAGGTGAAATCTTGGTAGATTTTGAACTAAGTATAGTCACTATAGGCCAAAGGATAGAGGCTAAAACAAAATACAAATTTTGTTTGACAAATATTTGTTGAGTATCAAACTGCCAAATATTTATCATAGTTAACACACCAATAGCACCGATTAAGAGTGCAAAAATATCTTTTTTTACTAATTTTTTTGCTCTTAGAAACACCAATATCAAAAAGGTATTTATAGGTATCAAAGTAGTTACAAATGCTCCTCCAAGTGAAGCTGTACCAAACTTTGTACCCAAAAAGAAATACTTCATATAGGCTATAAATGCTATGGAGGTTAGGAGTACTAAAGCAAAAGTTTTTATATCAATTTTAAATGATTTTTTTAAATAAATAATTATAGGTATCATAGTAACTGCTGTGATAGAAAATCTAAAAAACACCATCTCAAATTCATTTATGTAAAAGCTTAATATTTTTACATTTACCCAAGAGGCACCCCACCCTATCATTGCAAAAAACATTAAGATGTAAAATATATTTTTATTTGCTTGTTCCATTTTTAGCCTTCTGTAGTAACTTATAATCGAAGTATATAGAAATAGAATTTATTTGTATAGAATAATATTGCTATTTTAGTTGTAATTATTATTAAATCTTTACTATTTTGGTATAAAATACATTACTGTCTCAAAAATACCTTCCATGTAGTGTCTTAAATATATTTTATAGTTATCATTTATAGCTAACACTTTTTGTGGTACTTTATACCAATCTTCAGCCTTATGATAAATACATATTGCTAAGATTGGTGTATATTTTTTTATGGTCTCTTTTGCTCCCTCTATAGCATCTTGTTCAGCACCTTCAATATCAAGCTTTATGAAGTCGATTTTATCTTTGATTATATTGTCTATTGTGTTTAAGTGTACTGCTTGATAATTGTGATTGCAGTTGTTTTCTTCTGTATGAGTATCTAAAGAATCATTTACAATATTTGATAATCCACAATTGATAAAGTGTATATTTTCAATATCACCAAAATCTCTTTTTGCAATATTTATATGCAATAGATTTGGCTCTACTAAATATATCTCTTTAAAGTCTGGAAAGTTATCTATGATTTGAGGAAGTGTGTCTCCCACATACCCACCACCATCTAAAAAACTTATATTTTTAATCTTTGGGATAAGTTCTTTATCAAAATATTGCTCTTTATGATTATTTGTAAATCCCTCCATAAAGTTTAAATCAAAAGATATTTTAAAATTTATAACTTTTTGAAATACCTCTTTTGATTTTTCATCTTCTAAAAGGTTGTATGTGTAGCTATATTGCTCTTTATTGTTTAGATAATCCTCTTTAAAATCATCTATAAAAGGGGGAGAAACTAAATCAAAATCACTATATTTATAAAATGCCAAATAGTTTATATGGGTATATCCCCTACTTTCAAGGCTATTTTTCACCTCAAGAGGGCTTCCTGTTGATACTGATAATATGATGGAATCTTTTGGGATATCTTCTATTTTTAGAATCTCTTTTTTTCTTGAGCTTTGAACTCTGGTAAAATCATCTATGATTCCATCTACTTCAATATGTTTTTGAATTGATTTTGTGAACTTGTTTATCCCTAGTATATATTTTTTTGTATCTTTAGAATTTACAAATAACTCAACTAATTCTTTATCTTTTTTATTTATATATTTATAATCTATTAAGTTCATTAGATTATTTTACCTAAAAATACTTTTTTTAAAATTTTATATTTCAATGATAAACGAAGGACTATTTAGAACTCCCCTATTCTACAACTAAATGAGTTACAAAATCTATCACTTTTTTATCACTCATCTCACATGGTTTCAATAAACCATTTTTTATAGTTACAAAATAATTTCCACTGACTATATCATTTCCTTTTAACTCTTTTGCATATATTTTAATAATCTTATTATTACTATATACCTGCTTTGTAAGAAGATATTTTTTCTTTTTATAGAAACAATAAAAAGAACCTGTAGGTAATTGTGAGATTTTATCTCTAAAGTTTAAAGACATTAGTTCTTAAAAACCAATATTCCTCCAGCTGTAATCATTACAGCCCCTGAAGTTTTATTTAACCTATCTACAGCTTTTTTACTTTTGAAAAAAATTCGAGACTTATCTGATAAATAAGCGTAGAAAAGCATTACTATAGCTAAGGTTAAAGCCACTATTACTACAGCTATAAGGACATCGAGACTGGTTAAGTTTCTAAGATTCATAAATGCAGGTAAAAAACCTAGATAAAATACTATAACTTTTGGATTTCCAAGTGTCACAAAAAGACCACTTAAAAAGTTTTCTTTCCAAGAGATTTCATTTATAGCTTGTATATCTTGCTCTTTTGTTTTTGTTGTCCATATTTTATATCCAAGGTAAATAAGATAAAGAGCACCAAGATATTTAATAATGACAAAAAAATCACCTAAAACTTGAGCTATAGCACCCAAACCATAAATAGCCAAAAGTAGATAAATGATATCTCCTAGAATAAGTCCGACTATTACAACACTAGCATGACTAAATCCATTTGCTAGCGCTCTAGATATCACTACAAATAATCCAGGTCCAGGAGTTATTGCCAGTAGAAACATTGCCCCAATAAAGGCGATTGAACTATAGATATCCATAATAATTCCTTTTTATTTTATAACAATTTTAGGAGTAATTTCTAAAATAACATTTTTTTGCATTTTTTTCTCTAATTGTTTTTTTAACATAGTATACTCAAAATCTTTAAGATGTGAAGTAGATATAATATCCAAATCTATAACAACATATTTTGATGTAGAGTTTATGTTGTGTAAGTTTATTTCAATATTTTTATTGTTTATAGTGAGTTTATCTAAATTTTTTATTTTTTCATAATCATTGCTTTGAAGAATCAATGAATAAAATGAAAAAACCAAAGGGATAGATACAACTACTAACATAAGCATAGAGTATATAAGGCTTTTTCTTGCTCGATGAATAGGTGCAAATCCTAAAATAATAAATGTCAATGATGCTGCTATAATCATCCCAATAAAGTTAGTAAGAAATAATAAAAAAGAACCATAAATTATATCTATATTTCCCCACCCTATTCCTATACCAGTTACAGCCAATGGTGGTACTAATGCAACAGCAATAGCAACACCTGCTAAAGATTTAGCAACTTCCTCTTTTGCCATAGCATACGCACCAGCAATACCAGAAAATATCGCTACGAAAAGGTCTAAAAGATTGGGATTTATTCGTGAGCTCATTTGAGAAGTAACGATATCTAAAGGTAAAAAAACTGTCAAGATAGCAGAAAACAACAAAGCACTCATAATTCCAAAAACTAAGGTGACTATACTGTTTTTGATAATATTTTTATCACTTCTAACAGCACCCATAGACAAAGAGATAATAGGAGTCATAAGTGGTGCTAAAATCATAGCACCAATCACTGATGATGTAGAATCTTGAAAAATCCCAACAGTTGCTAAAAGAGTACTTAGAATCATAAGGGTAATAAATATAGAAGAAACTTTTGAACTATCTCTTAGATTTGTAAGTGTTTCTTTCATATCTTCATCACTAGCTTTTCTAAAAAAAGGAACTTTCCCTTTTACTAAAAGCTCATTTATCTCCCCTTTTGGGAGATGATTTATATTTATCTGTTCTTTCTCATCTATCTCATTTTTTTCATCTATGGCATTTTTGAATTTTCTACCATAACTTACTTGAAGCTTACTTTGAAATACTTCTATCTCTATATTTTGAGCACTTAAGGCTATCTCATCAATACTAAAGTCAAATGGTTTATTACTAGATATTGTAAGTTTTTGTGAACTTATAAACCCTATATCTTTTGGTAACTTTCCCAATGAAAATTTATGATACAAAAATACAACAATAAGATAATAAATATAAGAGAGCAAACTAAATGGCGCTATAATAAAAGCATTTAATCTTCCATCATGAAAAGAGGAGTTTCCTACTGTTTTAAGAGTATTAAAAATAGTATAATCTTCTAAAACCAAAATACCGCTTGCAACAGTTTGTGTTATATTTTCTTTTGCCGTGGTAATAGTGATAGATTGATATTTTAAATTTTTAAGATTTGTAAAAAAATCTTTTATATTCTCATAAAAAGAGGTTTTAAAGACATTTTTTTGTAAATTTTGAACATTACCTATTGAGAGTTTTTTAAATACTATTTCTCCATTACACAGTAACAGTTGATCATTGATTTTTAACTCATCATTAAAACTATCATCAATAGCCTCATAAATATCTTTTGATATACCATACCTTAGAATAGAGTCTATACAATTATCATTTGGTAAAATCGCTAGATGTATATTTGTTTCAAGATGTTTTTTTATAAACTGTTTAATAGAGGTGTCATCAAGATATAAAAAGTAAATATTTTGATGATGAAACACCGTGTCTTTATCATCAAAAGAGATGATTACTGTTTCTTTTTTATAGTGATCTATAAAAAACTGTTTTAAGTCTATGAGTATTTTATCTTCTATATCTTTTGTAAGAATATATATCTTTTTATATTTGTTAGGCATTAAAGTTTCTTATTATAAATATTTGGGAGTTCCCACTTTTTGTAAAAGGCGATTAATCGTAAAACTACACCAAAAACAAAAAGTAAAGAGATATAAAAAAATTCTAAATTATTAAAAAAGTTTAGAATATAAATTATAACCCCTATAATTATAGAGACCATAGCATAAAAACCACCTTTGAGAATATAAGGAATCTCATTTATAAGTATATCTCTTAAAATACCGCCACCAACAGCAGTAATAAAAGCTAAAATTATTACTCCAGATATCTCATAACCACTATTTATAGCCACTAATCCACCCGAAATGGAAAAAGAGGCAAGTCCAATACTATCTGCTACTATAAAAATAGGTTTTCTATCATACTCTTGTTTTTTATGAAAATTAAGGAGTATAAGTAAATTTACTAGAATAAATACTAATAACATAGGATAAATAGTTGTAAGAGATATAGGGGCAATACCCACAATGGTATCTCTCATAATTCCACCACCAAGTGCAGTTAAAAAAGAGAGTATAAAAATACCAAGTAAATCTAAGTTGTGTCTTACTGCAATATAAAAACCACTAAAGGTAAATGCAGCAATACCAATATATTCAGCATATTCTAAAATCATAAATAGAAGTATATACTAATGTGATAAAATTTGCTTTAAAAAGAGTTTTAATCTATCGCTTTGAGGATTATTAAAAAACTCATCAGGAGTATTTTCTTCAATAATTTGCCCAGCATCCATAAAAATAACTCTATCTGCTACCTTTTTTGCAAATCCCATCTCATGAGTTACACAAATCATTGTTTTATCTTCATTTGCCAATTCCATCATAACATCTAGAACTTCACTAATCATCTCTGGGTCCAGTGCAGATGTAGGCTCATCAAAAAGCATAATTTTTGGATTTGCACATAAAGCTCTTGCTATGGCAACACGCTGTTTTTGTCCACCGCTTAGTTGATTTGGATATTTATCTGCTTGGTCTGCTATATTTACCCTTTCAAGATATTCCATTGCTGTTGCAATTGCTTCTTTTTTAGGTATATGGTGTACATGCATTGGTGCTAGAATAAGATTATTTAAGATACTTAAATGTGGAAAAAGTTCAAAATGTTGAAATACCATAGCAACTTCACTTCTTACTTGTTTAATCTTTTTTACATCATCTGTTAAAGTTGTGCCATTAACGATAAGTTCACCCTCTTGAAACTGTTCTAGATAGTTCATACATCGAGTAATTGTTGATTTTCCACTTCCACTTGGCCCACAGATAACAACTATTTCTCCTTTTTTTATTTTGAGATTAATATCTTTTAAAACATGGAAATCACCGTACCATTTATTTAAATTGTTTACTTCTATAATATTTTCATCACTCATTTTCTATTTCCTTTTATATTTACCATTCTTATCTATTATTTGTATTAAATCTATCTTCTAAAATCATACTGTATTTTGACATTGCATAACAAATTACCCAATATACAAATGTAACAAAAACATAACCCTCTGTTTCCATCCCTAACCAGTTTGAATCATTGGCAGTTAAATGTACCATTGAAAGTATATCAAACAACCCTATAATCATCACTAATGAAGTATCCTTAAATAGCTCAATTGAGATACCTACAAGGTTTGGCAAAGCCACTTTTAGAGCTTGTGGAAGGATCACAAATATCATTTTTTGCCAATATCCAAGCCCAAGTGAATCAGCAGCTTCATACTGTCCTTTTGGTATAGATTGCAGTCCTCCTCTTACAGCTTCTGCTATAAATGCAGACTCAATCATAATGATTACAATCAAAGCTCGTAACAGTTTATCAACTTCAACACCATCGGCAAAAAATAGTGGTAACAAAACAGAACCCATAAAGAGCATAGTAATAATAGGAACACCTCTTATAAACTCAATATAAAATACACTTAAATTTTTAATAATTGGTAAATCAGATTGTCTTCCTAAAGCTAGTACAGTCCCTAATGGGATAGAAACAACAATACCAACAGATGCAATAATTAAAGTAAGTAAAAGCCCTCCCCATTTATCTGTAGGAATCTCTACAAAGCCAAAATATCCACCTTTGATTAATATAAACGCGATAATAGGATAAAGGAAAAAAATAAAAGCTTTTTGTGTAAATGTACGAGCAATATATTTAAATAATATAACTGTAACAAAAAACAATCCAAAAACAATGTTTACTCGATACATCTCCTCTTCTGGATAAAATCCATAGATAAACATATCCATTTTTTCTTTTACATAGATCCAGTTTGCCCCAGTTCCTGTAGCATCTGCCTTTGTTGTTCCTACAAATGAAGCATTAAATAAAGCCCAATCTAAAAAAAGTGGTACAATCCAAAATAAAAATGAGAATATCACAATAGTTTGAATAATATCAACAGGCGTTGCAAATAAATTTTCTTTCATCCAATGAATTGGACCTCGTAAACTAGAAGGAGCTGGTCGTGCTGTTCTTAATCCATAAACTGCCATTATCTTTCCTTTATCGCTAGTTTTTTATTGACTATATTTAAAATCAATGAGACAAATAAACTAATAGTTAAATATACAGCCATAGTTACTGCTATAATCTCTATAGCCTGTCCAGTTTGATTTAAAACAGTACCACTAAACACTGTAACAATCTCAGGATACCCAATAGCAGTAGCTAAACTTGAGTTTTTTATTAAATTTAAATATTGCCCTAAAACTGGAGGTATAGATATTCGTATAGCTTGAGGTAGTACTACTAATTTTAAAGCTTGATAGCCATTTAGTCCAAGTGAAGCTGCAGCTTCTTTTTGTCCTTTTGTTACAGCTTCAATACCACTTCTTATAGCTTCTGCTATGAGTGATGCTGTATAGATACTCAAAGCAAATGCTAAGGCTAAAAACTCTGGACTAAAACGCATCCCACCAGTATAATTAAACCCTGTAAGTGCTGGATTGTCAATAATAACAGGTGTATCAACAATATTAAAAACCATTAAAGGCAATCCTATAAGTATCACAACCAACCAAGGCCATAATGTTATCTCATTTCCCGTTTCTTCAAATCGTTTATTTGCCCATTTAATAAAAGCTATAGATATTATAACTGCTAAAACAATAGCAATTATTACCATATTAAAGCTATCTTGTAAAAGAGGTTTTGGAATATAAAGACCTCGATTATTTAAAAAAGTAGTTGCAACTAAAACTAAACTTTGTCTGGGACTTGGAAGTGTTGCTAAAACAACATTGTACCAAAACAGTATTTGTAGTAATAATGGTATATTTCTAAAAAACTCAATATATGCTAACGCTAACTTAGAAACAATAAAGTTTTTTGAAAGTCTTGCAACACCAACTAAAAGACCAATAATAGAAGCAAATAAAATACCTACTCCTGATACAATAAGAGTATTTAAAAGTCCTACTAAAAATGCATCAAAATATGTTGATTTTGTATCATTATAGGCAATAGGTGTTTCAGAAATCCCAAAACCTGCCACATGACCAAAAAAGTCAAATCCCGTTGTAATCCCTCTATGATCAATATTGTAGAGTAAGTTTGTGATGATATACCACAAAAAAAGTACAAGAAGTACCACTATTATAAATTGTGAAAATATATCTCTAAAGAGTTTATTATTTAAAATTGCCACACTATTCCTTTTTTAATATTTGAAACCTATTGTAATCTATAAATCAACAAAAAAAACCATTTACCATAACTTTTATTCTTGATTTATAAATAAAAAAATAAAACTTAAGAAAGATTCTTAAGTTTTATAAAGATAATTATCTAAATGGAGGTGAGTATTGTAGTCCACCTTTAGTTGTCCAAAGATTATTAAGTCCTCTACTGATTTTTAGTGGAGATTTTTGACCAACATTTCTTTCAAATGATTCACCATAATTTCCTACTTGTTTTACAATATTATATGCCCAGTTAGATGAAAGTTTTAAATCTTCACCAATTTTACCAGATACTCCAAGTATTCTTTTAACTTCAGGATTTTTTGAAGTTTTCATCATATTATCAACATTATCAGAGGTTATACCAAATTCTTCTGCTGCTTTCATCGCATTTAATGACCATTTTACAATATTAAACCATACATCATCACCTTGACTTACAAGTGGACCTAATGGTTCTTTTGAGATAATTTGTGGTAATACTTTAAAATCATTTGGATTTTTAAATTTTGTTCTTAATGCATATAACTGAGATGCATCAGAAGTGATTAGGTCACATCTTCCAGATTCAAAACCTTTTGAAACTTGGTCTGTTGTATCATAAGTAATTGCTTGATATTTCATCCCATTTGCATTAAAATAATCTGCAAGATTAAGTTCTGTAGTTGTCCCTGCTTGGATACAAACAGAAGCACCATCAAGTTGTTTTGCAGTTCTTACACCTAATTTTTTAGATACTAAAAAACCTTGACCATCATAATATGTAACTCCTGCAAAGTTTGCACCTAATGAAGAGTCTCTTGATACAGTCCAAGTTGTATTTCTAGATAGGATATCTATCTCACCACTTTGAAGTGCTGTAAATCTCTCTTTTGCAGTTAATGGAACAAATTTTACTTTTGTAGCATCACCTAAAACAGCAGCGGCAACTGATCTACATACATCAACATCGAGACCTTTCCACTTTTTATCACTACCAACTTCTGAAAATCCAGGTAAACCAGTATTTACACCACATTTTAATACATCAGCTTTTTTAACATTTTCTAATGTTCCAGCTGTTGCTGTTATACCACAAAGTGTAATTGCAGCAAGAGATACTCTCAATAATTTATTTCTCATTTTAACTCCTAAATTTTAAAATTATAAACACTTTTATTCTATACGAAAACATTATAAATTAAAATAATATTGATGTACATTTTTTATACACTTACTAAATTTGGCTTATTTGTAACAAATTGTTACAAATAAGCTAGTGAAATAGTTTTTAATATTAAACTTAACTTAAATATGATGAGAGTTTACTATAATTATATTAAATCACTTAAAAAAAGAGTTGTTATGGCATTACAAGATAAAATAAAATGGGATAAAAAATACCAAGAAACTCCTACTTTACTAGAAAATAGAAATCCAAGCAATAAATTGACAAAGATAGTATCAAAAACCAAAGGAAACAAAGCATTAGAGATAGCATGTGGAGCAGGAAGAAACTCAATATACTTAGCAAAAGTTGGTTTTAATGTAGAAGCCTTAGATATCTCAAAGATAGCACTAAATACACTTAAAAAGCAAGGTTATACAAATATTATCACAAAATGTATAGACTTAGAAGACTACCACCCTACTTTAGACAGCTACAACCTTATAATTATGACAAACTATCTTGATAGAAATATCATCCCACATCTAGCTAATGCACTTACTAAAGATGGAATACTTTTTATAGAAACTTATATGGATGATAAAGAAAATGAAAAAAGAAACTCAAACCCAGACTTTCTTCTCAAACCAGATGAACTGAAAACTTTTTTTGATGAAAATTATGAAATATTAGAATATGATGAATCTTTTAATGAGAGTTATGAGCTTTACAGAATGAAAAAACAATCTATAATTGTACGAAAACTATAAACAGTATATTAAAAATGAAAAAAGCTGAGATAAACTCTCAGCTTAGTTTGTCTTTATAAAAAGTTTTTACAAGTTTTCATTTGGTGTAACAGTACATTTACCGTTTGAACACTCCACATTTGCATCTAAATATAAAACATTTGATTGCTCTTTTTCTGTAAGAGATACAAAACTATCAATAGATTGCATACCAGTATTACAATAAAATACTACAACTTTATTTTTTGGAAACTTAGAAGAATCAATTTTTTGAGCTTTACTATCAAAAGATATGTTAATAGCTCCTGGAAGATGTCCTTCTTTAAATTGTTCTGCTTTTCTTACATCTACTAACTGAATATTATTTGGAACTTTATTGTCATTGATTAGTTGTGCAAACCAAAATTGATCAATCATCCCTTTATCTTGACCAAGATAAAACTCTATTCCATTTATTTTCCCTTTTTTAGTTGGCTTATAATCTATTGGTTTACTTTTACACTCTTTTAATAATCCCATAGCTGTATAACCTTCTTTTTTCCATTCAGGGAAACCTCCTTTGTAAATAGATACATGTTTGTATCCATCATCTACAAGTAGTTGTGCTAACTCATCAGACTTTTCACATTTATACCCATTACAAAATGTCACAAGTTGTACATCTTTTGATGGCAGTAACTTCTTAAGTTTCTCATATTTTTTAACAGGAAGATTCATAGAACCTGCAATTGTTCCTTTTAAATATAACTTTTGACCTCTAGCATCTAAAAAAAGAGCTTTCCCATTTCGTAAAAGAAAATCAGCTTTTTTAAGACTAATAACATTTACACCTTTAACATCTGTATGTCCATTTGCATTTAAACTTGCACTTAGAAACAATAAACTAAGTACACTTAACAATATTTTTTTCATTTTTTCCCTTAAATAAATAATTGTGTCGAAAATAATCCAAACACTTAAAAAATTATAACTAAAATAAATTTAATTAACATAAACTAATAAATATTATAACTAAATATATAAAAATAGCTTATATTACTCATTTAAATAAAAATAAAAGAATATAAAATAATAGTATATATATCCTATAAATAAGAGATATTATGGACTAATCTGGTAAATAATAATCAAAAAAATATTAATAAAATTTTAATAAAATAAAATTTATTTTATTAAAATAATATAAGTAAATATTATGTTATTAATTAGTATTTTTATATAAAAACAATAAGTATTTATACTTTAAGACTATTTATTTCTTATTTATAACAAAAAATTACAAATGCTACTTGTCTTTTTAATTTTATTAAGCTATACTTGCATTTACATAAGATGATTCGTGTTACATCTTTGGTCTGCTTTATATTGATAACTTTGTGTTAACGGTACATTCATCCAAAAAGAAACTACATATTATACTTTAGCACCTTAGCAATTTGGTGTACTTTAACAAACAAGGAAATACAATGGCAACATTAGTAAATG
The DNA here is from genome assembly GCA_963667095.1 of Arcobacteraceae bacterium. Classification (GTDB taxonomy): domain Bacteria; phylum Campylobacterota; class Campylobacteria; order Campylobacterales; family Arcobacteraceae; genus JAIOSF01. The sequence goes on from OY762960.1 coordinate 2,259,614, forward strand.
GAACAGTAAAATGGTTCAACAGTGAAAAAGGTTTCGGTTTTATCGAACAAGAAAACGGTGGAAAAGATGTATTCGTACACTTTCGTCAAATCAACAGCAATGGAAGAGAAAGAGTGTCATTAGATGATGGTCAAAAAGTAACTTTCGAAATTGGTGAAGGTGAAAAAGGTCCTCAAGCGCAAAACGTTACAGGTCTTTAATCCTATTTTCAAGTAGCTTCTAGCTACTTGAGTATTTCTCCCCTACTTCTTAATTTTCCCTCTAAACTTTTTCAATTATATTTATAATAATCTCATAAAAAAATGGTATACTTTTTCAATATAGATAAAATATTGTAAGGAAAAACACTATGAATACCATACAAACTATCAAACAACGAAGAAGTACAAGAACATTCAACGACAAAAAAATCAATGATAAAGATATCCAAGCTATTTTAGAATGTGCCATGAGTGCACCAACAGCTAGAAATCAACAAGGCTTTCGTTTCATAGTAGTTGATGATAGAAATATACTCACTGATATAGCTTCTAATATGGAACATGGAAAGATGTGTAAAGATGCAAGCCATGCTATCATAGTATGTTATGAAGTGAGTGATGAATTAAGTCAATTATATTGGATACAAGATGCTAGTGCATCAACTCAAAATATACTTTTAAGTGCTACAGATTTAGGAATAGGTTCTGTTTGGGTTGCCATTCATCCGCGAGAGCAGAAGATAAACTTCATCACAAATTATTTCAAACTCCCAAAAAATATAAAACCACTTTGTTTAGTAGCCCTTGGGTATAAAGAGAACTTCTTAAAAGAAATCAATCGATTTGATAAATCAAAAGTATGGTATAACAAGATAAAATGAAGATAATACAAAAAGAAATTACACTTAAACCTAAAAATAGAGATTTTCGTATCGTTACAGATGAGATTTTGAACAACATAGATATATCAAGTATCAATGTAGGGATGATGAATATCTTTCTAAAACATACAAGTGCCTCACTCTCTATAAATGAAAATGTAGAGCCAGAAGTAAGAGTTGATATGGAGAACTTATTTAATGAACTATGTAATGATAAATCATACTATAAACACACTTACGAAGGGGATGATGATATGCCAGCTCATGCAAAGTCATCACTTCTTGGAGTATCTTTAAATATTCCTATCACAGATGGGAAACTAAACCTTGGAACTTGGCAAGGTATTTATCTTTGTGAACATAGAGATTATGTAGGCAGTAGAAAAATTGTAATTACAGTTACAGGAGTGTAATATGATAAAAACACCATATTTAAGTGTTGATGGGATAATCAAACTTTATAATAAGGATGATAAATTTCAAGGGATAGTTTTCATCCAAAGATTAAATCCACCATATGGTATAGCACTACCTGGTGGATTTGTAGATATTGGGGAGAGTGTAGAAGATGCTCTAGTTCGTGAGATGAAAGAGGAAGTATCTTTAGATGTAAAGATTGAATCACTTTTAGGAATATATTCCAATCCCAAAAGAGACCCACGATTTCACACAGCATCTGCTGTATATATTTGTAAAGCTTATGGAGAACCAAAGGCAGCAGATGATGCAAAAGAAGTTTATATGTATAGTTTAGATGAAATACCTTTTGACAAATTGGTATTTGACCATGCTGAAATTATGAGAGACCTTCTAAAATACAATTTTGATTCAGGTATTTAAAAATTTAGTACCATTTTGGCACAATTGATTTCTTATATTGTTGAACAAATTATAAATAATGGGATTTTTAAAATGTGGCTCCGGCACCTGGGAAACCATGAAAATTAACTAAAGTACCTCTAGATACTATAAATACTACAATCTTACTTTTTTGATTTGGTAGCAAAAATCACTTTTAATGTATGAAATGGTACCAAATTGGTACCAAATTAATATTTAACGATTAATAAATTTTCTCAACATAGAGTTCACATTAACAAATTTATTCATTATACTTTAATTATTAGCTTTAAGCCGTTTATACAATTCATTGAAGTTAATACCTAAACCAAAAAAATTAGGTTTCAAGTCTACTATATCAAGTGCCTCAGAACTATTTGCTTTAACTATATTTGTTTCCAATTCATCTAATCTTTTCATTATATCCTCAAGAGTAACATCATCAGAGCTTAAAGATTTTATGTAATCTACTATTTGACCTGTAGATGGGGGTACTCCGATAGAAGAAAGTATATTCATTGCTGTATGTTGAATTTCAATTCCCCATTTACTTTTAAACTCATTAGATAAACAAATATTCCATAGATTTTCCTGAACCTTTAGGGAAAATTCAGATAATTTATTAACATCTTGTGGTCTTAATAAGTATTCAAGATAGTAAGCTTTCTGGAAAGGTATATTAATCGAACATAACATTTTTAATAACTCGCCACTTACAAACTGATTTGGATCATCTATATTAAAATCTTCCGATGTATAGTAAATTATTTCTCTTACATCTTCTACTGACATTTCCGCAAAATTTGGTCCAAATGAATTGCCTATTTCATTTCTCAATTCAAATCCATTATGATCTATTGTACAGTATGGAGTGATTAAATGTAATCTGCCAGAATCGAATAAATAAAGCCTTATGCCTTTTGAACGATAAATATAACTCATCCTACCAAATGCTGAAGCGTGTAATCCATCATACAGCATAAGAGCTCGTTCTTTAAAATGCTTAATAGTTTCATCTCTATTCGCACCAAAATTAGTAATTAAATCCTTAGCTAGTCCAACTGTTGAGTCTGCAGTATCTTCTATTTCCTTTAAGCTTTCAGATGTTTTAATAACCATTTCTGGTAATTCTTCAAATAATTCCTTATGTCTCAAAAAGTACTCCATTGTCTCAGAAAAAGCATCAATAACAATCTCTTTTGAACTCCCTTCAAGTTCTAAACATCCAAAAACCAACAATGATTCTAGTGATTTATCCATTTATTTTCCTTTTAAGCATTAATATTTTTATTCCATTTTGTATTTACGATTGAATCTGCTTTAGCATATAATTCGTCAAAAGTTATAATTTCAATATCAGTTATGGATCTTCTAAATAGTTCAAAAGAACTAAATTTATCTTCATGTATATTTCCATTTTCATTTTTAAACTCTTCTAGTGTTCCTATAATTAGAAATGATTTCGGTTTATATAAATAAATTGATTCATTTTGTTTAAATCCATCTTTATCATATGTAGGTAAATTTTCTTTTATACTATATAAGGACTTTTGTACTGTTCTGTGTAATTGAGAAATACCACCAGCTAATTCATCAGGTATTGCCCAAGATTCAGGTCTATATGATGTTTTTACATTTTTTAAAATATTTGTTTGATGAGTTTTAATTTCACCAAAACATAGTGTTTGAATTAGTCCTGTAGATTTTAAAAGTGCGTCAATACGTTTGCCTTTTCCTACAACAGAATGACCAGATACTATCTGTTCAAGTTTTTTTCTATTAAGAGGAGCGTTAAAAACAAAATTTAATCCAACTCCAAATATCCAAGGATTTAATTCAAAGAAATTTTGCCAAACAGATTCAGTGCCTTTTTGCTTTTTTGCTTTTTTTTCAAAATATAATTTATCTTCTAATAGTTTTTTAAACTCTATTAATTGTTCTTTTCTATGTTTTATCTCTTCAATTTCAGAAATATCAATTTTATTCGAAATGAATTTTTCAAGAGCTTTTTTATATTCAATATTTTCTTTTTTTAATTCATTTAGTAATAAATCTTTTAAACTTTTTTCCCAAATATCTCCATAAGAAATAAGATTTATTTTATTTTCAAATTCATTAAAAATATCGTTATTTAGAATTTTAAAATAACCATCATCAACTGCTTGCTCAAAATTATATTCAAAAAGTTCTTTTTTAAATAAACTCAACTCATTTAATTTATTTCTGGAAAGTCCTAATTTAAAACAGGAAAAATAATCAAAAACTTCTTTAACAGTATCTTTATTTTTATTTGTTTTTCTATCATATTCATCAATGTTATCAAAAATAATATACTCATATTGATTTTCATAAACTTTATTTTCCTTAATTAATCGATGTAGTTCAGTAACTGTATGACATTCGATAATATTTTTAAGTGAAGGATCAATTTGGTTAATAACTTCAACAATAGAATGTTTTTCCACTTGATAAGGGCTTACATATGCCATATTATTTAATTTCCTTTTATCGTGTAGCTTTTTAAATATATATGCAGAAATAACAGTTTTCCCACTTCCTGCTGGCATTATCACTAGCCCTGATGGATAATTTAAAGTATCAAATGAAATAACGTTATTAACTACTTCATTTTGATATGCTCTAAGCTGTATCATTTAATTATTTTCCTTTCAATTTAACATAGATTTAATTCTTTTAAAAATGGGCAACCATTTAAACAATTTACTTGTTGTAAACAATTACTACAAGTGTTACTTTTAAAATGTTTTCTAAATTCTAAAAATATTTTATTTTTTTCCCAAATATTCATTAAAGAATATTTAGTTAAATCTTCTCCTTTAAAACTTTCTATCATAAATGAACAGGGATACATTTTTAAATCTTCTGATATATAAGCTGAAAACCTTCCAGCATCACATGGTTCAAGAGAAATAGAATTATAATTGTTCATATATTGGACAATTCCAGAAACCATACAACTATCAAAACCTATTTTTATAAATTGTTTATTGTTATCAACTAAATTAAAAAACTTTTTGATATATGGGCTATTTTTAAAAAGCAACTCATAATTCTTTTGATTACCTATCGGCTTGTAATTTAAAAAAATAATTGCATTACACTTATTTAAAAGTTCGTGTCCATTTTCTAACCAATCGATGGCCAATATAACTGATTGACTATTTAAAACATAGTGTAAATTTAAAATCCGGGGACAGGATACCAATTAATCCAATTCTTTCTCTTTTTTAGGTCGTCCCGCTTTTGTATTTTAAATATTACACTTTAAGTGTAATATTTAAAACAATATTCTACAATAATAATGTCACATATAGCGTCACAAAAACAAGAAGTTTTAAAATTCATATTCTTTTATGAATTTACTATATAAATAGTTATTTTTCTTTATATTATACTTTAAAGAAAATAGTGGTCAACTGATAATGATAACACTATATAATATGTTGAAAGAGTTCAAAAATAATTGAATTGAGTCAGAAATATTTTAAAATATAGTTTAATAAATAGATTTGTTTTTGATTTAAATTGAATGGCTCCGGCACCTGGGATCGAACCAGGGACCAAATGATTAACAGTCATCTACTCTACCGCTGAGCTATGCCGGAATGTTTTTGGACGAGAATTATAGTCAATTAACTATTAACTATACCTTAAACTTTTAGTTATTCTGAGAATTTTTCGTAAAGTTCCTCTACATACCCTTTTGTAAAGTCCTTTACATTTGATTTGTTATTAAGAAGTTGTTGTTTTATATCTTCTAACTCTTCTAATTCAAAGTATTCTAAATAGTTTGGATTTATATCGATTGAGCTGCCATCTACACTTATGAGTTGTTTTATCTCTTCTACGAGTTCTAATTTATTGTTATCCATTTTTTGCAAACTTTTTTAATATTTTTTCTAAATGCAACTTCTTTTTAGGTTCACTAAAATCTGACTCTTTATCTCTACAACAGCCACAATGTGTTCCTGCATCGGTGAGTTTTCCTATAGTTTTTATATCTGTTGCATTTTGTTTTTCTATAGAGTGGATAACTTCTCCCAAAGTCACTTGTCTACAACTACATACTTCATACCCAAGTTCGAAGTCTGCCATAGGCTCTTAACCTCTCTCTTTTTTGATAAGTTCGTACGCTTCATTTATCTCTTGCAGTTTTGTAGTTGCTTCATCTATAATAGATTGACTTGCTCCTTGTCCTGTCACGATATCGGGATGGTTTTCTTTTACTAGTTGTCTGTATTTTTTCTTGATAGTTCCCATTTCATCATTTGCATTTACACCTAAAACTTGGTAGGCTTTTTCAAGAGACAGTTGTTTTGAACTTTCTTTTTGTGCATAAAAATGTTCAAACTGTGCTATCATAGCTTCAAAGTCAGCTTTTTTTATCTCCATAGTATTTGCTATATCTTCTGTAATCATAAACTCTGTTTTTGAAAAGTCATTGTCTATAAATGCTAGATTTAAAAGATATTCTAATACTTTTAATCTTTTGTGGTATTCTCTTTTTGTTAGTTTTAGATATTTTTGAGCTACTTCAATAGTATTGTCAAAAGAGTTCATCTCTTTTTTATAGATTGTTTTGAGTTGTTCTCTTATCTCATCACTATTTTCAAAATGATTTGATATATCTGTAAAAGTATGACTTAATATCTCTGCTTCTAATTCACTCACTTTTCCATCTGCTTTGGCAACTTTTGCCATCATAGCTACTAATAGCCCAGCTTCATGTTCCTCTAAATTTCCCTTTAGAGTTTGTTTTCCATCTACTTTTATATGTTGAAAATCACTACTTTTATATCCTCTTGTTAACATATAAAAAACAAATCCCACAAGTGCTAACACTAATAATTTTATCATTCTTATTCTCCAAATATATATTATCTCAAATTATGTGGAATTTTATCAAAAATTAGGTAAAATCCCAAACTAATAATTAATAAAAGGTATTTATATGTTTGGTATGGGTTTTATGGAAATTTTTTTAGTCCTTATTGTAGCTATCATAGCTTTAGGTCCTGAAAAGCTACCGGGGGCATTGGTTGAGGGTGCTAAGTTTTTCAAGAAAATAAAAGGTGAACTAAGCGATGCAAAGTCAAGCATAGATAAAGAATTAAATCTATCTGAGCTAAAAGAAGATGCAGAACAATTAAAAGCAAGTGTTTCAAATATTCAAAACATGGCAAATGTTGATATAGATGAGATTACAAAAGTAGCAGAACCTAAAAAAGTTGAACACAAAGAGGTTTCTAATAATGAACCAAAAAAATCAAAAAAAGAAAAGATATCATTAAATAAAGATAAGGAAGCTTAATGTTTGAAGATTTAAAACCACATATAGCTGACTTACGAAAAAGACTTGTTATTTCGTCTGCTGTTTTATTTGTAGCATTTTTTGCTTGTTTTGCTGTGTATGAACCTATATTAAATTGGATGATGGTACCTGTTGAAGCTGTGTTGCCTGAGGGTTCTAAAATGGTTGCTATTGAAGTACAAGAGACTTTCTTTACGGCACTTAAAGTTGCTTTTTTTAGTGCTTTTTTAGTTTCTCTTCCTATTATATTATGGCAAATGTGGTTATTTTTAGCACCAGGACTATATGACAATGAAAAAAAACTAGTAATCCCTTTTGTACTGGGTGCTACAATTATGTTTTTAATAGGTGCTTCTTTTGCCTACTATGTAGTTGTACCTTTTGGATTTGAGTTTTTAATCAATTTTGGTAGTACAGTTGTTTCTGTTATGCCAAGCATTGGGAAATATGTAAGCTTTTTTACAAAACTATTATTTGGATTTGGATTAGCTTTTGAGCTGCCTGTATTTACATTTTTCTTAGCAATTATTGGACTTGTAACAGATAGAACTTTAAAAGACTTTTTCAAATATGCCGTAGTACTTATTTTTGTAATCTCGGCACTTTTAACTCCACCTGATATTATCACTCAATTTTTAATGGCTGGACCACTTATCTTACTATATGGTGTATCAATCTATATCGCTAAAGCTTTTAACCCAGCAGATGATGATGAAGAGGAAGAGGAACTTGACGAGGAAGAGGTAGAAGAATCTACAAAATAATATGATGGATCCTCTCAAAACATCAAGTTATGACTATAACTTACCACAAGAACTAATAGCTACTTATCCAGCAGAACCTGCAGATGAAGCAAAGCTGTTAGTTTATGATACCTTAACAGATACCATCACGCATACTTCTTTTAAACATTTACTTGATTTTATACCAACAAATACTGAAATATTTTTCAATGATACAAAGGTTATCAAAGCCAGAATATTTGGACATAAAGAAACAGGTGGAAAAATAGAACTTCTTTTCAATAAACCACTACCAAACAATCAATACTTAGTTTATATGAGAGGGAAAGTGCTAGTTGGTACAAAGATAACTTTTTCGAGTGGTTTAACTGTAGAAGTGATAGCTTTACAAGAAGATGGTACAAGAATTGTTAAGTTTTATCAAGAGGGAAAAGAGCTAGACTTTTTATCACTTGTTGAAATTTTAAATAGTATTGGGCATCTTCCTCTTCCCCCTTATATAAAAAGAGAAGATGAAGAGTCTGATAATACAAACTATCAAACACTTTTTGCAAAAAACTATGGAGCAGTTGCAGCGCCGACTGCTTCATTGCATTTTACTCCTGAACTATTAGTAAAACTCAAAGAAAACTACCATACAAATTATCTGACACTTCATGTTGGTGCAGGGACTTTTAAACCAGTTGAATGTGAAGATATACTTGAACATCCTATGCATAGTGAATTTTATGAGATACCAGAAGTTTCTAAAGAGATTTTAGATAGTGGTAAAAAAATACTAGCAGTAGGGACGACAGTGACAAGAACTGTTGAGTATTACAACGACACAAAACAACTTAGCGGAGAAGCAAATCTCTTTTTAAACCCTCTAAACCAACCAAAAAGAGTAAACTATCTTCTTACTAACTTTCATTTACCAAAATCAACACTTATAATGCTTGTAGCATCTTTTATAGGACTAGAAAAAACTATGAAAATATATGATGAAGCGATAAAAGAAAAATATAGATTTTTCTCTTATGGCGATGCTATGTTGATAATCTAGGTTAGATATTTACAAATTGTTTTTTATAAGTTACTACTTTTTTAAGGTAATTTCTTGTCTCAACATAAGGAAGTCTTGCTCTTAGTGTTGAATATACCTGAGCTGGCGTTTTTTTATTTATAAGTGTCGTTGCTCTATTTCTATTACTATTAAATGTTTTTAATACATTACCACTTCCTGTGTTATAGGCACTTATGACACAATATTCTCTTGATATAGGATTTGTAATACCTTTTAAATACCTATCATCTAAGATTTGGATATAGGCACTTCCTAGTTCTATATTATTTGTAGCATTAAAAAGGTATGATTTTGAAGGTGTCCACGACTTACCTTTGGCATGTTTATAAGCATCTTTCCCTGCACTTGTAGGAACTATTTGCATTAAACCTATTGCACCTGCTCCACTTACTGCAAATTGATTAAAGTTACTTTCTGTTTGAATGATAGCATATACTAAGTTTTCACTAACCTGATATTTTTTTGCATATTTTTTTACTATTGGTTTAAACTTTGCAACTCTTATATCAGCATGGTCTTTTACCATAGGGATATTTACATAAGATACTTTGACTTTTTTTCCATCTTTCATAATCTCTTTTTGCTTAAAACTCTTTTTTGTCAAGATACCTGCATATCTATTGGCCCTCCAACTATAGCGTATATCTTTATTTTGATCATCTTTTACTTCCCCTAATAAATATGGAGTACTACCTAGTTTAACAGGCTTTGAACCAAATAAATCTGCTGACCTTGGATCATCAGGAAGTAAGAGCGTAGTAACAATAGCATCTTTTAAACTTTTGGTAGGGGTTTTAGTATCAAGAGTTTCAACAGTAACAATCCCTTTATCAAAGTCTATTAATGCCCTACTTTTATAGTTTTGCATATATTTTACATATTCTTTTTTTTGTGGTACTTTTACATTGTCTATACCCCAAAATTTTGAAATGTTGTTTTTAAAATCTTTTAAGAAAGCGTCCATCGCTTTGATATCACTTAAAAGTTTATTTGGATTTACTGCATATTGTGTTGTTTTTGTTCTTGCTAAACTTTGAAAAGCTACTGTTGGATTCTTACTTAATGCTGCAGTTGTGATCGATTGAATATCACCTGTACTGCAGCCTGTAAATAAAAATGTAGAAAATATTAATATCTTTTTTCGCATAATACCTATTTCTCTAAAGACTTTTTAAATTCTTCCCATTTTATTTCAACTTTTTTGATAAGTTTTTTTGTAAATCCTTTAATATTTAATAAAATAGATGGGCTTTGTTCAAGAACTCCAACTACTTCTTCAACTTTACCTATTTCATTAATAATTTTTTTAAACTTTTTATCCCCTACACCTTTTACTGAAGTCAATACTTCTTTTAATTCTTTTTTTGTAAGCTGTGGTGTTGCAGGAACACTTTCCTGATCTTCTCCAGTAGGACTTGGTGCATTTTCATTTTTAAGGTTTGGTACTTTCATAGCTTTAAGATTATTAAGTGAAAATCTATCTTGATAATTCCATTTTTCACTTGGCCACTCTTCACTCCATCTTCTACTTACACTATAAATTTTATATTTACTATCTAATTCATGTAAATATACTTCATTTTCACCATACATTTTCTTCTTTTTTCCAAAGTATGCACCATCAAAACTCGCATTGTATTGTCCAAAAGCAATATGTCTCATTGTTCTTAAAAGTGAGCTATCAATTTTTCCTAACTCTTCCCAGTTAAACATAGGGAAATGAGGTTTTCTAAATTTTCCTTCACTTAATAACCACATTAAATATTGACCAATCCAATCTCTAATGTAAGGGAATGCAGCAAATGCTGTAGCACACTCTAGAATTCTCACTTTTCCATCTTTTCCATAAGCTACATCACAAGCCCAGTATTCAGCTTTGGCAGCTTTTGAAACTTTTACAGCCAAATCAAGTACAGATTTAGGAACATCATTATAATCCATACTCCCACCTTGACTTGTGTTTGTAAGCCATTCACCCTCTGGTGCTCTTCTCCAAAATGCACAAACTGGCTTGTGTCCTATAAGCATAACTCTAATATCAGCTTCCATAGGTACAAAATCTTGGAAATACATAGGATGGTATTTTTTTTCATCAAATAAAGCTCGTGCTTCTTGATAACTATCAACTTTATGTACAAAATAGCCACCATAGTTAGAAGGGCCATACGATTTTTTTACAATTTTTGGATATTGAGTTTTCTGTAAAAATTTATCTGCATTTGGTCTGTTGTAGTATATATATGTTTTTGGAATTGGTAAATCATATTTCCAAGCAAATCGTGTAACATTTTCTTTTGATTTATTTGAAAATTGTGTATCTAAAGATGGGATAAATCGTACTTCAGGTAAAGCTCGTGCTATCTCTCTGAATGTTTCATAAGCAGTAGCTGGGACATTTCCTATTAAAACATCTATTTTTTTTCTTTTTACCTCTTTTATAAATCGCTCTTTATCATTTCCCCAGTGGTATGTTACTGTTTCAATTTTGTCTGGCCACCCTTTAAAATTTGAGTGATCAAAAAATCTCAATACATAATCTAAATACAAAAATCCTAATTTTGGTAACTTATTATTCTTTAATCCCATTTTACTTTTTTCCTTTTTTTGTTTTTCTATCTATTAAATCTACAATTAAATTTATCTTTTTATTATTAAAATCAAGTCCTAGTTTTTCTTGTTCTGGTGTTGCAAATGCTGGTATTCCATTGACTTCAAGAATTACATATTCTTCTTTTTCTTGATCATAAATAATATCAACTCCACCTATATCAACTCCACAGGCTTTACATGCTTTTATTGATATATCTACTATTTCATCATTGGGTTCTCTTAAAAATACACTTCCACCACTTGTAACATTTGTTCTCCAGTCAGCACCACCTGCTTTTCTTCCATAACAACTTACAAATTTTCCATCAACTATATCAACTCTAAAATCAGTATTATCATACTTGATAAATTTTTCTACATAAAAATATCGTAAATCCATTTGATTTAAAAAAGGCATAAGCATATCCAAGTTTGCTTCATTTTCTATTTTTGTTAAACCAACTCCACCCCAACCATCTGTTGGTTTATAAACCATTTTATCCCATTTTTTAATAATTTTTTTTAATTGATGACCATCATCTCTATGACAAAGTTTATAATCTGCTGTTGCAATATCATTATTCCTAAGGACAAAAGAGGTTTGAAACTTATCTTCAGTAAGAGCAAATGCTTCATAAGAATTTATCATAGGAGTTACTCTATTTAAAGCCTGATATAGATACATTTGGTATTGTGTTTGTTCTCCAGCATTATAAGAAAAAAACAAATCAAGTTCATTTAACTTATAATTTTTATCACAATCATCACTTTGACAAATAATATTTTTATTTTTAGCTATTGCATTGCGTAAGTTTAAGCCAGGAATTGTATCTATTCCTCTATCTTTAAGTTGTTTTATCATTTTTTCTTGAATAACATCACCACCACCATTTTGGTAAAGCCACATACCTATAGTTCTTTCTTTTGCCATCACACACTTCCTTTAAAATTTACAATTATGAGATTGATGTTGTTGTAAAACTTTTGTCATCATATCTATTCTTTGAATAAAACTACTTTTTAAAGCTCTCTCATTCACCGTGTGATCACCATCACCAAAAGGACCAAAACCATCAAGAGTAATTACACCACAAGAAGCTACATGATTTGCATCACTGACACCACCTCTTTGTTCTGTTAGTATCGTTTGATTTGTAATAGTTTCAAGAGTTTTAATAAACTCCAATTGTTTATCATTAGGTTCCATAACATCTCTTTGTATCAAACCTTTCAGAATAGATGTAGTACCATCTACATAGTTTGTATTTGTTATTCTATTTAAAGCGTGAAGTAACCTATCTCTTTCATCATTTGTTTTATATCGTATTTCAAAGAGTATTTCACAATTTGGACTAATTGTATTTGCTCCAATTCCTCCAAAAATTTTTCCAACATTTACTGTTGTACCAAGTTCAAGATTAGTGAGTTTTGTCAGCTCTTGGAGTTTATAACTAGCTTCAAGATTAGCATTGATTCCTTTTTGATAACTTGTACCGGCATGAGCAGCTTTCCCATGTACTGTAAGACTATAAGTTCCCACACCTTTTCTACCAGTCACCACTTCAAGATTTTCACCAGCAGCTTCAAATACAAAACAATAATCATAGTTTTTCGCAAGCTCTAAAGTGATAAATTTACTATCATCACTTCCTGTCTCTTCATCACTAACTAATAAAAAATCAATATTTACAATTTTTCTATTTTTTTTATGAATCTCTTTTAATGCTTCAAGTGCAACAATATTTCCACCCTTCATATCACAAACACCTGGACCATAAACCCAACTTTCATCTTGGTGATAACTATCAAAAGTTCCCTCAGGAAATACTGTATCATTATGACCTAAAAGTAGTATCTTTTTCCCTTGAGTTTTTGGAGTGGTGAAAAGTTGATGGTTTCCTATGTGTTCTCTTTTATAAGTTGTTAGCTCAAATCCAATATCTTCAAGCCATTGCTGCATCACTAAACCAACTTTATCTACACCCTGCTTGTTTTTCGTGTAAGAGTTTATTTTACAAATATACTCTAAGTCTTTAAGATATTCCATAAAAAAACCTTTAAAATTATTTTTTCAATCAATTATAAAAAAAGCCAAGGTTAAAACCTTAGCTTAAAATTATTTTTGTGACCCTCTCGTGTGGCCTTCAATAATAAATCTCAATGCATTCAGTCGGATAAATCCTTCTGCATCTTTTTGATTGTAAACTTCATCTGCTTCAAAAGTAGAGTGTGCTTCACTAAAAAGTGATTTTGGTGAAGTTCTTCCAACTACAAAAATATTTCCTTTGTAAAGTTTCAATCTTACTTCCCCCTCTACATTTTTTTGTGTTTCATCAATTGCTGCTTGAAGCATTCTTCTTTCTGGTGAAAACCAGTAACCATTATAGATAAGTTCTGCATATTTAGGCATTAAAGCATCTTTCATATGTGCTTCTTCTCTATCCAAACAAATTGACTCGATAGCTCTATGAGCTTTTAACATAATTGTTCCACCTGGAGTTTCATAACATCCTCTAGCTTTCATCCCTACATATCTATTTTCAACAATATCAATTCTACCTATACCATGTGTATTTCCATAGTCATTTAATTTTTTAAGAAGTGATGCAGGAGTTAACGCTTCCCCATTTACAGAAATTGGATCACCATTTTTATATCCAATAGTGATATATTCAGGAGTATCAGGAGCATCTACTGGATCAGTTGTCCATAACCACATAGAATCTTCTGGTTCAGCATTTGGATTTTCTAAATGTAAACCTTCATAAGAGATATGTAAAAGATTCGCATCCATTGAGTATGGACTTACTGCTGGGTTTCCATCTTTATCAAGATGTTTTTGAGCTATTTCAATCCCATTTTCTTTTGCATATGCTAAAAGCTTTTCTCTTGAATTTAAATCCCACTCTCTCCAAGGTGCTATTACTGTAATATCTGGATTTAGTCCTAAATATCCAAGTTCAAATCGTACTTGGTCATTTCCTTTTCCTGTAGCACCATGAGCAACTGCATCTGCACCCATTTTGTTTGCTATTTCAATTTGTTTTTTTGCTATTAATGGTCTAGCAATAGAAGTTCCTAAAAGATATTCACCTTCATAAATAGTGTTTGCTCTAAACATAGGGAATACATAATCTTTTACAAATTCTTCTTTAATATCAAGGATAAAAATATTTTCAGGTTTAATTCCACAAGCTAATGCTTTTTCCCGTGCAGGTTCTACCTCTTCACCTTGACCTAAATCAGCTGTAAATGTTATAACTTCTGCATTGTATTCATCTTGAAGCCATTTTAATATAATACTTGTGTCAAGTCCACCACTGTACGCTAAAACTACTTTTTTTACTTCTTTTTTATTCAAATTGTTCTCCATATATTATTATGTTTAAATTAAAGTGATTGTATCTAAAAAATCATTAAAAAACATCTAAAAATCTAAATAAAGTGCTAGTTCATCTGCTAACATAAAATTATTTGAATAGACTCTATTCTCTTTTTGTATCAACTTCTTTTCATCTAATAAATCGCAAAGTTTCTTTTTTTGTTTTTCATTCAGTATGTCAATATCTACTCCAACGACACTTCTAAATCCTAGTAAAACTTTTTCAATAATTATATCTTCTTGTGATAACACTTCTATCTCTTCATATTTAAGAGGATTTTGAATATATTTTAAAACATCTTTTTGTGTATAAAATCGTTTTGAGTTTATACAACCAACTGCCCCACTTCCAATTCCAAGATATTCTTTATATTGCCAATAACCAAGATTATGTTTACTTCTAGATTCAATATTTTTTGCAAAGTTTGATATCTCATATTGAGTAAAACCTAAGTTTTCAAATTCATCAAATAAATAATGTGCCAAATCTAAATTTTCTACTTGAACATTACTTTTATTAAAAAACTTTGTCCCCTCTTCTATAGTAAGACTGTAGGCACTTATATGATCAATTGGCAAAGACTTTATAAATGATAAATCATGTTTAAGTAACTGTTTTGTATCAAGTTTTGTGTCATATATAATATCACAATTTATATGTTCAAAGCCAACTTCTCTTGCATTGTTTATAGCTTCAATAGCCTGGGTTTTATTATGATTTCTTCCTAAAAACTGTAATTTTTCATCATCAAAACTTTGTACCCCAAAACTAATTCGGTTTATTCCTAAATTATGAATATTTCTTAGCCACTCTACAGTTGCTGAATTTGGATTTGCTTCTATTGTTATCTCACAATCTTTTATAAGATAAGGTGTTATTACAGACAATAGTTTTTCATATTTTTGAGCATCTATAGTACTAGGAGTTCCTCCTCCAATAAATACAGTTTCAATCTTTTTATTTTCTTTTTTTAATTCGGTTTCTAGTTGGATATTCAATGCTTTCATATAGTCATCTTTCACACTATGTAAGCTAGTATAAGAGTTAAAAGCACAGTAAAAACATTTGCTATCGCAAAATGGAATATGTATATATAAAAGCATATTTAAAGCATCCTTATGATATCATCGCGATATACAATGTCAAATTTAATTTGATATTTCTTAAAATTATAAGGTAAATTATTTAATGGAAGATAAAACCAAAGCGAGTGACGAAAATGTTTCTCCAAAAACAAAAGTACATAAGAAAAATTATAGACCAAATGTAGCTGCAATAGTTTTATCTTCTTCATATCCAAATCGTTGTGACATATTTATAGCTTCAAGAATAGATGTTGAAGATGCATGGCAATTCCCACAAGGGGGAATAGATGAAGGTGAAACACCAAAAGAAGCTTTATATAGAGAATTAAAAGAGGAAATTGGCACAAATGAAGTAGAAATAGTAGCAGAATTTCCACAATGGGTTAGTTATGATTTTCCTCCAGCCGTAGCAGATAGGATGGCTCCCTATGATGGACAAACGCAAAAGTATTTTTTAGTGAAGTTAAAAAAAGGTGCAAAAATAGATATCAATACAAAGATTCCAGAATTTAGTCAATACAAGTTTGTAAAAACAGAAAATTTACATGATTATATTACTTTTTTCAAAAGAACTGTGTATAAAAAAGTATTAAAATATTTTAAAAAAGAGGGTTATATTTAAAAATGTTAAGAGTATTAAAATTTGGTGGTACAAGTGTCGGTACCTTAGAACGAATCCAAAATGTTGCAAATATCATAAAAAAATTTGTTGATAATGGTGATAATATTGTTGCTGTAGTAAGTGCTATGAGTGGTGAAACAAACAAACTTCTTGAGTATGCAGGACATTTTAGTAAAACACCAAATGAGTCTGAAGTTGATATGCTTTTAAGTTCAGGAGAACGAGTAACAAGTGCATTATTATCTATAGCACTCAATGAACAAGGTTATAAAACAACTTCAATGAGTGGTAGAGAAGCTGGCATTTTCACAACATCTGAGCATACTTATGCAAGAATAGAAAAAATAGAAACTTCAAATATGAAAAATGCGATACAAGAAGGTAAAATAATTGTAGTTGCTGGTTTTCAAGGAGTAAGTGCAACAAATGAACGAGTAACAACTCTTGGTCGAGGTGGAAGCGATCTTACTGCAGTTGCACTTGCGGGAGCGCTTCAAGCTGATGTGTGTGAAATTTATACAGATGTAGATGGTATTTATACTACAGATCCTAGAATAGAACCAAAAGCTAAAAAACTTGATAAAATATCATATGAAGAGATGTTAGAACTTGCAAGTTTAGGAGCTAAAGTTTTACAAAACAGATCAGTAGAGATGGCAAAAAAATTAAATGTAAATTTAGTTTCAAGAAGTAGTTTTAGCCCAGAAATAGAGGGAACATTAATCACAAAGGAAGAAAATATAATGGAAGCACCAGTAGTTAGTGGTATTGCACTTGACAGAAATCAAGTAAGAGTTGGTATGTATGGAGTTGTTGATAAGCCTGGAATTGCTTCATCAATTTTTACAGCACTTGCAGATGCAAACATAAATGTTGATATGATAGTACAAACTGTTGGTCTTGATAATAAAACAAACTTAGATTTTACTATACCAACTAACGATGTTGAAAAAGCAAAAAAAGTTATGGAAAACTTTAAAAATGATAGTGAAAAAATAGACTATAATGATTCTATTTGTAAAGTTTCTATTGTTGGTGTTGGGATGAAATCTCATACTGGTGTTGCTTCAAAAGCTTTTACTGCACTTGCAAGTGAAAATATCAATATAAGAATCATAAGTACAAGTGAAATAAAAATATCTATGATTATTGAAGAAAAATACGCTGAGTTAGCTGTAAGAGCTTTACATGACACTTATGAGTTAGATAAGTAAGGAATTTCTTTTGCAAGAATTTACTAATTGGACTGTAGATACTATTAGAAGTGACAAGCTTTTAGGAGCTTGGATGGAAGAAAGAAAGTTTGATTGGCTTCCACTAGTTTCTCAAACCATTACAAATATCATAGATAAGAACAAATCTGTCCTTATAATCACAGATGATGAGCATGAATGGTTTATGAAGTATATTCTTACTAATATTAATAAAAAAAAGCTAGCAAGACCTTACTTTCCTTTTTATGCTTTTAATTCTTTTCACTCAAATATTGATGATATCAAAACAGAAAATGATATACAGCTTATCCATGATATGCTAGATACTTCTTTTCCGAATGGATACTTTTTCTGGTATATTGGAAAAAGTAGAAGCAAAAGAGCAACCTTAGCAAAAATATCAAAACAACCATTTTTATGGCTTATGGATGAAGAACTTTCAAATAGTTTTTACCTTGATAGCAATGATGAGGCTTTAGATATACGGTTATTAAATATGTACAGACTTTTTAATAAAACACTTGACGCTGTCCTTTGTGCGCAAATAGATGTAAATAAATGATAAACAAATCGACACTTTTTATTGTAAATGAAATTGATAAGTCAATTGAAGATATAAGTGCGAATTTACCCAAACACTCTGTTAGAATTATTCGAAATGAGACCGAAGGGAAAAATGAGTTTTTAATAGATGAAGCTAAAAAAGCTATCAAAGAAGCCTATATTGCTACAAATGAAACAAAATATATAATGCTTTGCGGTAACTCTTTTGGTATTCCAGCACAAAATTCTCTTTTAAAGGTATTGGAAGAACCTCCTAAAAATATAATCTTTATTATCATTACTATATCAAAAAGCTCAATACTTCCAACTATACTTTCACGAGTAGAAGTAAAATATCAAAAAACAAAAAAAACAATACAAGAGTTTTCATTAGATCTTCAAAAACTAGAATTAAAAGAACTCTATAGATATTTAAAAGAAAAACAAAGAGTCAATAAAATAGAAGCAAAAGAGATTGTGGAATCTATCATTTATTCAGTAAATAAAAATAATATAAAACTCAATGAAAAACAATTTCATAGTTTTAGTAGTGCTATGAAACTTCTTGAACTTAATTCAAGACCAATAAATGTTATCACTAGTTTACTTTTAAATCTCATGACAAAACGATAATAATATGGAATTTTATAAATTAGATAATAAGACTGACATAGGAACTATTAGAGAATTATTTAAGAAAATAGGAAGTGATGATGTTGGCTGTAAAATTATGTCAAAAAAATCACAATCGCATCTTTTATACATAAAAGAGATTCATGTTGGTGGGGCAAACATATTAAAACAAGATGCTTTATCTATTGGGGCTGATGTAGTTGTTCCTATGGGTACAATTATAGCAAAAGAAAAATATGTAGATATAATACTTATTGGTACGACAAAACATTTTGAAATACTCTCTAAGAAAGAATTAGTCCAGCCTTTTGGTTTAAAAGAACTTGCAAGAGAACTCAAGTCTTTTGTAGATATAAAAAAATATCCAACTAGAATTATGGGTATTATCAATGCAAATGATGATAGTTTTTTTGAGAAGAGTAGATTTAAAGGTGAAGATGCTATTGCTAAAATTGAGGAGATGATTCAAGAAGGAGCGTCTATCATAGATATAGGTGGAGTTTCTACTCGCCCTGGAAGTGATACAGTTGATGAGAATGAAGAGTTCAATAGATTAAAACCTATTTGTGATATTATCAAAGAAAAAAAGTTGTATGAAAAAGTTGATTTTAGTATAGATAGTTACACACCTTGCGTTTGTGAATATGCTTTGCAATCAGGGTTCACGATTGTTAATGATATAACAGGTTTAGCAAATGATGAAATAGCAGCTATTACTGCAAAATACAATGCAACTATAGTAATTATGCATATGCAAGGAAATCCAAAAGATATGCAAAACAATCCACAATATACAAATGTGATGTGTGAAGTGGATGATTTTTTTAAAGAAAGAATTGAAAAAGCTAAAAAGTTTGGTATTGACAACATCATACTTGATGTTGGTATTGGTTTTGGAAAAACTTTAGAACATAATCTCACTCTTTTAAAAAACATGGAACACTTCCAACACTTTGGATATGAAGTTTTAATTGCAGCAAGTAGAAAATCAATGATTGATAAAATCATACCAACGCCTACCCAAGAGAGACTAAGCGGGACTATTACTATTCATCTTGATAGTGTCAGAAAAGGTGCTTCTATAGTGAGGTGCCATGATGTTAAAGAGCATTATCAAGCTATAAAAGTACAAGAAGCTATAGAGAATAATCTTACTCTTTAGCTTTTTAGATTAAGATTTCTCTGTTCCCTTTTGCATTTGCTTCTGATAAAACACCTGTTTGTTCTAGCTGTTCTATAATTGTAGCTGATCGATTATATCCAATTTTTAATCTTCTTTGCAGATAACTAATCGAACTTTTTTTATCTTGAATAACAACCATTTTAGCTTGTTCATACAACTCATCTAATTCACCTATATCTGTTGATGATGAACTTGAACTAAAACCATCTTCTGATTTCTCTTTTAAAAAGCTTACATCATATTCCACTTCTCTTTGTTCTTTTAAGAAATCAACAACTTGCTCTATCTCTTTTTCATCGCTCCATGGAGCATGAATACGAACCAATCCACTCATACCAGGAGGTGTAAAAAGCATATCTCCTCTTCCTAAAAGTGATTCAGCACCCATTGAATCTAAGATAATTTTACTATCTACCTTTTGCCCTACTTTATAACTGATACGACTAGGTAGATTTGCTTTAATAAGACCTGTTACTACATCTACAGATGGTCTTTGTGTCGCTACAATCAGATGAATACCACTTGCTCTTGCCATTTGAGCTAATCTTGCAATAGACAATTCAACCTCTTTCCCACTTGTCATCATAAGGTCAGCTAACTCATCTATTATAATTACAATATAAGGAAATGGTTCATTACCATTTTTCTTTGCTTTTTCATTATAGTTTTCAATATTTTTTGTACGGGTATCCGCCATCATGGCATATCGTCGTTCCATCTCAGCAACCATGTTGGCTAAAGCATTTATAGCTTCCATTGGTTTTGTTATAACTGGTGTTAAAAGATGTGGAATATCATTATATATAGAGAACTCCAACATTTTAGGATCTATCATTATAAGTTTTAAAGTATCTGGTGAGTTTTTATACAATAAAGATAAAATCATTGCATTTAAACCAACACTTTTACCACTTCCAGTTGTTCCTGCTATCAATAAGTGTGGCAATTTTTTTAAGTCAGTTATGAAAGGATTCCCAACAATATCTTTTCCTAAAATCATAGTCAATGGTGAAGATGTTTTTTGAAACAAATCACTTTCTAATATTTCTCTTATATATATTGTTTCAGTCTCATCATTTGGAACTTCAATACCTACAACATCTTTTCCAGGAATTGGTGCTTGTATCCTAATAGTTGTAGCCTTCAATGCCATTGCTAAATCATCTTGAAGATTTAATATTTTAGATACTTTTACATTTGGTGCTGGCTTAAATTCAAATGTTGTTACAATAGGTCCGGTATATGTTCTTACAACATCACCTTCTATTTTGAACATACTTAATTTTTCTAATAAATCTTGGATTTTTTTATCTATTGCAGATTCATTAACCTTTGCCTTAGCCTCTTTTTTAGGCTTATAAAATATATCTGTTGGAGGTAATTTAAAATCTTTTGGCTTAATAGTTTCACCAATTTCAATATCTTCTAATAACTTTTTATTTTCTTCTAACTCTTCAACAACTACTCTACTCTTATTTTTTTCTTGTTTTTTTTCTAGAGCTTCATCTAATACTTCTTCTAAAGTTGGTAGTTTTTCTTCCATAATATCATTATTTACAATATCTTCACTTATATTATTTAAAGGTTCTATCTCTTCATTTTTAGGAGTGTTGAATACTATTGATTCTGTTTTTTGAGGTTCTGAAACATAAGACTCTTCCTCTTCAATACTTATTTCAGCTGTATCTCCCACTTCTTTTACCACTACTTTTTGTTCGTGGTGTTCATGCGCTCTTTGCATTTTTTGAGGAAGTTTTTTGATTCTTTTAGTAGGATAAGTGATTTTAAAAAACTCAAAAAAACTATTTTTAAAATTTACAAATTTATCATGTATTATCTCAGAACTTGACTCTAGCAATACAAATAAAGATATAAACATACCTATTAAGAATACTATCCAAAGTCCTGCTAATCCAATAAAAGGAGATAAAAAGTCAACAATATAATTTCCTATCTTTCCAGACATTTTGCCTACTACAACTAAAGATTGTAGTACAATGATTGAGATTGATAAAATTGTTATTGCTATTGTTTTTGATATAGGATTCTCAATATGAGAAAAGTTAAATTTATATAATGGATATAATAAAATAGGCAAGTATATATATGCTAAATATCCTAAATAATCTTTAGAATAGGTTGAAACTAAGAAACCAAGTTTACCTACGCTATTTGTATCAGTAACAAAAATAGAATATGAGAAAAAAATTAAAACAAATGCTATTATTATAGATATTATTTTAGAAGCTATAGGTTATCCTTTTAATAATTTTTGAATTTTACTTTGTAATTTCAACCAAACTCTATGTTCCATCAAAGGAAATCCAGCCCATTGTTTTTTAGGTTCAACAATAGATTTTGTAACGCCACCACGAGCAGCAATTGTAGTAAAAGGTGCGATCTCTAAATGCCCTGAAGTTCCACTTTGTCCACCCATTACCACATATTCATTAAGTTTTGTAGAACCTGATAGCCCTACTTGTCCTACTATAATAGAACCAGTTCCAATAATACAATTATGTCCTATATGAACAAGGTTATCTATTCTGACACCATTTTCAATAACTGTTGAATTAAAAGCTGCTCTATCTATAGAAGTATTTGAACCTATCTCTACATCATTTTCAATAACCACATTACCATTTTGGTATATTTTAATGTACTTACCATCTTTAGTATGTGCAAATCCAAAGCCATCACTTCCAATAACTGTCCCTGAATGAATAATACAATTATCTCCAATAACACAGTCTCTATAAATAGTTGTATTTGGATATATTATCGTATTTTTACCAACAGATACATTATCACCAATAAATGCCCCTGCCATAATAGTACAATCATCACCAACTATACTATTTTTACCAAGATAGACATTTCCCATAATAGTACAATTTTGACCTATTACAGGTTCATTACCATCTACTTCTAAAATTTTAGGAGCAAAAAAAGCACTTGCATATGCTAAACTTAAATAAGGCTCATCAGTAACTAATGATATAGTATTTTCAGGAACAAGTTCACTTAACTCTTGTGTAACAAAAACTGCAGCTGCTTTTGTTGCTCTTAAGTCATCTTTATATTTTTTATTTTCTAAAAAAGATATTTCATTGTTATTTGCATCTTTTAAAGTATTTAAACCACTTACTTGCAGATCACCAACACAACTAATATCAAGGTTTTGACAAATATCTTTTAAATTTAGCACTTATGTATATCCTTAATTTATCTTTCCATTGCTACAACGCCACTTCTTACTATCTCTATTGGCTTGTATTTTTCCATAATGTGAATAAAGTTTTCTATTCTATGTGGTTCATCTGTAGCAGATATTACAACAGCATCTCTTGTTACATTTTGTATTGCACCATTGTATGCTCTTGCTAGAACATCTACATCACTTAAATTTTCTTCAACTGGTATTTTTATCAATACTGTGTCTTTTTCTATAGCATCTTTATGCTCAATAACTTTTAACACAGGTACCAATTTGTTTAGTTGCTTAACAATTTGATCAATAACTCTAGCTACCCCTACTGTAATAATAGTAATTCTTGAATATTCACTATTTGGTATTGGTGCAACTGTAAGAGAGTCTATATTATACCCTCTAGCAGAGAAAAGATCAACTATTCTACTTAAAACAGATTCTCTATTTATAACTATTACAGATAAGACTTCTCTTTTTTCTTCTTTACTATAAAAATCTTTAAAGTTATTCATTACTTTGCTCCTTGACTTTGTTCTAACAATAACATCTCATCAAGAGCATGCCCATTTGGTACCATAGGAAGAACCTCTTCTCTTCTATCAATAATAACTTCAATGATTGCAACTTTATTTGAATCAACAGCATCTTTTAATGCAGCGTCAAACTCTTCTTTTGTATGAACTTTATATCCAACGCCACCCATACTTTCACATAGCATAGTAAAATCTGCTTGTGTTTCTAAAAGTGTTTCAGATAATCTATCCTCATAAAATCTTGTTTGCCATTGTCGTACCATACCTAAATAATTATTATTTAAAATAATATTTATATGTGGTAAATTATATTGTGTACAAGTGATAATCTCTTGGATATTCATCATTATACTTCCATCACCTGTAAAGTTTACAGATACTTTATCTGGATTGGCCCTTTTTGTTCCCATAGCATACGGAAGCCCTACTCCCATAGTACCTAAACCACCACTTGTCATCCATTGTCTTGGATAATTAAATGGATAAAATTGTGCAGTCCACATTTGGTGTTGTCCAACATCTGTAGAGATAAGTGCATCATCACCTAAAAGCTCTCCTGTTCTTTTAATAACCCATTGTGGTTTTAATCTATCACTATCTTCATGATATGATAAAGGATGTTCTTTTTGGTACCCTTTTAATTTATCAACCCATGGAGTATAATCATTAAATTCAAAATCTTTTGTATGTTCTAAAATTTGTTTCATAACAACAGCTAAATCACCAACAATAGGATAGTTCGGTTTTACAATTTTTGCTATACTAGCTGGGTCTATATCTACATGAACAACATGTGCTTTTTTTGCAAATACATCAAGTCTTCCTGTAACCCTATCATCAAATCTAGCTCCTAAACAAATAATCATATCTGTTTCACTCATAGCCATATTTGCAGCATATTCACCATGCATACCAAGCATTCCAAATAAAAGTTCATCATCACTTCTCATAATACCACGAGCCATTAAAGTTTCAACAACTGGTATTTTTGTTTGATGTGCAAAAGCTCTTATATCTTCATAACAGTTTGATAAAACAGCACCACCACCTACATATAATAATGGTCGTTTTGCTTCACTAATATGTTTTAAAGCAGCTTTGATTTGTCTTATATTTCCTTTTGTTGTTGGCTTATAAGTTGGTAAATCAAATTCTTGATCATAATTAAAATCAGCTAAATCAGCACTAACATCTTTAGGTAAATCAATATGAACTGGACCTGGTCTTCCACTTCGTGCAATATGAAATGCTATTTTAAGAATTCTTGTTAATTCACTTACATCATTTACTAAAAAGTTATGTTTTGTACAAGAACGACTTATACCAACAGCATCTATTTCTTGAAAAGCATCTGTACCAATAACAGCTGTAGGAACTTGTCCACTTATAACAACCATAGGGATACTGTCTGTATATGCCGTAGCTAAACCTGTAACAGCATTTGTAAATCCAGGACCCGATGTAACAATTGCGACACCTACTTTTCCACTACTTCTAGCATATGCATCAGCAGCATGTACTGCTGCTTGTTCGTGTTTTGTAAGTATATGTTGAAAATGGTCTTGTTTATAAATCTCATCATATACATTCATGATAGCACCACCAGGGTATCCAAATACAACTTCTGTATTTTCCCGTCTTAATGCTTCGATTACTATTTGTGAACCTGTTAATTGTCCACTTGTATTATTTGATTTGTAACTCATAAAACTTCTCTTTCTTTAAAAATATTTGGATTTTATCTAAATGATTATTAAGAGTTGATAAGAGTAAAAAACTAAGGAATTGAGTAAATTTATAATTTTTTTGTTAATTTAAGTTAATTTTAAGAAAAGAATAACAATAAATGGTGTATAATTAGTTACGAAATAAAAAGGAGGTAGTAATTATGGAACTAAATCAGTTAAATAATTCGTATGTTAGTAGCGTAAGTCAAAGTTTTTCTGATGTTAAGAATACGGCGTCTGTGACTGTTGATAAAGTTACTAAAAATACACCTTTAAAGATTGATAGTATAGAAGTGTCTTCTAAAAATCAAAATACTTTTTCTGATAACTTAAGAAATAATATCAGTAAGATATCAAATATGCAAAATTTACAGTCTACTATTTCAAAGCAAATTGATATAGTAAATGAGATTGAAAGTTCAATCAATAGTATGAGTAATCAACCAAGTGAAAAGCTAGATACTATTCAACCACAAATAAAAAATTTGATGGATAACTTTAATGCATATTCTAAAAATACATCTGCATCTTTAGCAGGTGTAGATACTACTATAAGCGATGATGCGCAAAGTAGAATATATTTTGATGGTATTGTAGGTGCAAAACCTTTAAGTAATGAGGAGATTTATGCTGCTATTACAGAACAAAAAGAGAGACTTCAACAATCTAATAAGGTTATTAATGAACAAATTTTAAATACTATTAATCAAAGTAAAGAGATGATTGTTCAAGAACAAAAAGTTGCGCCAAGTATAGAAAAAACCAAGGTATTTAATTTTGAATCTGAAAGTTCAAATTTTAATGCCCAAACACTTAAAAATGCAAAAGGTTCAATGTTTGATGTTCAAGCTAATGCAGAACCTACACAAAGTATAAAACTTTTAGCTTCATAAGATACTTCTACCCTATTTTATGGGTGAGGTATTTTTATTTTTGAATTCAATAAATATCCAATAATAATCATTAATCCCAAAACAATATTTTCATTTGGTATTACTTCATAAACCCATCCAAGATAGACACACCATAAAAGTATTGCACCAAGTGGTGTTGGAACACCTGTAAAATACTTACTTACAGTTCCTGCATCTGTGTTTATATTAAACTGAATTAATCGTCTTAATCCTGAAATAACATAATAAACAAAAGCAAAAGCAACAAAAGCTGTATTTAAAAAATGTATCTCTTTACCATCAATGACACCAAAAAATATAAACATAACAGGTACGATAACAAACGATAAAAAATCACCAAATGAATCTAACTGAACACCAAATTCAGTAGATAAACCATATTTTCTTGCAATTTTCCCATCAAGAATATCAAATGCACCTGCAAGCCAAGCAAATAAAGCTGCTGCAAAAAAATTGTCATGTGTTAAAAAATATATAGCAAATATTCCAGCTGTGATATTGAAAAATGTTACAATATTTGCAAGATTAAAATGATTGTCTTTATTGAATAAAAATGTCATAATGTGTATTGATCCCTTCCATACTCTTTTGATTGATATAGCTTCTTATCAGCTAACTTATAAATTTCTGTTCTTGTCATATGATATATTTTCTTATCAATTAATACCACACCCATAGAGAGTGTTAAAAAATTCGTTTTACTAGCCGAATGCTTTATTTTTTGAGCAGCAATAGCATTTTGTAAAGTTTTTAATCGTTTTTCTAAATTTACTCTATTCGTATTAAATATTAAAATTCCGAACTCTTCCCCACCTAATCTAAATACATAATCATATTCTTCATTAAATAAACTATCTAAAACATTTGATACAGTTTTTAAAGCAATATCTCCTGCATCGTGACCGTATGTATCATTATATTGTTTAAAAAAATCAATATCAATCATAACAAATGCACTCTCCCAGTTATTCTCATAACTTACAATCGTAGCTTCATCTAAAATACTATCAAAATACTTTCGATTATATAATCCCGTTAAACCATCTGTAATAGAGTCAGATTTATATTTATTTACTAAATATTCTAACTTATTGTGATTTTTTATTGTAGCAATTATTGTTATAATAATAAATATAATAATAGATACAATGATAAAAATTTGATTATAAAATAAATAATTTTTCACACTATCGTATTTTTCCAAAAACTTCTTTCTCTGTAAAGAGGCAGATGATACTTCATATTGAATAAGTAAATCAATTTGTTTTGTCATATAATCATAAAATTGTATATTTTGTTTTTTAAAAGACTTGTTCACTTGTTTATTGATTTTATTTACAACTTCTCGCTCTTGAATAGTTTTGTATTGAGAATTATAATAATTCCAGTTTTCAAGAATTGTATTTTTACTTTTAATTATATTTGTTGGTTCATTTATAAGACTCTTATATTCACTTTTAATAATATGTAACTTATGTACAGGAATAAAATTACCAAAGTATATATTATCTATTTGATTTTTCAACTTTTCAATTTCTGAAGAAAATAAAAAACTTATATATATTAATGCAACTAAAACAAGTATTGGTAAAGCTAAAAGTCTATAGTTTAATTTCATTATCTATTTTCTTATCCCATTTGAAAAATCTATCATATATTGTGCAATATCTTCAAGATGGCAAATATCTTTTACAGCACCAGACTTAATTGCTTGTGCTGGCATGCCAAATACAACACAGCTTTCCTCATTTTGTGCAATGGTATATGCACCATTATCAAATAAGTTTTTCATAGCTATTGTTCCATCATCACCCATACCTGTCATCATTACAGCCATAGCACCACCACCAGCACTATTATTTAAACTTCGAAACATAACATCCACACTTGGTTTATGTCTGCTTACTTTTGTCACATCAAGTAATTTTGCAATATAATTCTGACCTTGTTTTTCAACTATAAGATGCATATTCCCCGGTGCTAAATAAGCATGTCCTTTTTGAAGTACAACATCTGATTGAACTTCTGAAACCACTATAGCAGAATGATCATTTAATCTTTGAGCAAATGAACTTGAAAATCCATAAGGTATGTGTTGTGTTATCACAATAGGGGGTAAAGAAGCAGGTAACTTTTTAAAAACTTTTAGTAATGATTCAACTCCCCCAGTAGAAGAACCTATCCCAATAATTTTAGGTCCGGGTATCATTGCAGGAGTATTTTTTAATACTTCATCTGGATGAACTTTTGGCTCTATTAAACTATTAGAGACTTTTGCTTTTTTCACTTGTTGCTCTATTGGTTTAATTGGTTTTGGTTTTTTAAGTGTATATTTTTTAAGTAAAAATGTTAAATTTAATAAAGTCTCTTGAATTCTTTCTCTAAAAGAATTCATTGATTCCCCAAGTGCTGGTTTAGAGACAAAACCAACAGCTCCATCATCAAAAATATCATTTCCTCGAACACCTTCACCAGATATTACAACAGCTGGCATAGGATGAAGTCTCATAAGGTTTCGTAAAAATGTTACACCATCCATTTTAGGCATATTTATATCTATTGTCACTAGATCTGGTTCAAGTTGTTTTATTTTTTCACGAGCTTCATAAGCATCAGCTGCTGTATCAACGACAGCAAAATCCTCTATTGAATTAATAAAATCAGTAATAACTTTTCTCATAGATATAGAATCATCTATTACAAGCACGGTATACATAATACTTTATCCTATTTTTATTAGAAAAATTCCATTTCCATGGTTTCTTCAGTTTTTGAATCTTCACTAAAAATCCCTGTACCACTAACATATTCAGCAGTAGCAGGTTGCCTAATAGAAAGTTCTCTTTGTAGTTTTTTCTCTTCAACTGCAACTTCATTTGATGTATTTTTATTATCAACATTTTTAATAAATGTCTCAAACATAGTTCCCATTAATATAACCCTACCATCATTTCCTCTTGTATGATCTGATATGATTCTAAAACCTTCTGATTTACAAAAAGTATGTGCAAATTCTACATTTCGATGACCAATACTTTTTGCGAATGAGGGCATATTCATGATATCAGCACCACCTGATATTTTTGCAGCCATGTTCTCTTTTCGACAACCTAATTTATACATCTCATTTAACATTGCTTCAACTGAATAAAGACCATACTTCATATCTTCATTAGAATTTTCTGTTGCTGGGAGTAAAAAATGGTTCATACCTTTTATTTGTTTTTCTTTATCATAAAACATAATTGCTACACAAGAACCTAGAAGTGTTTTGAAAGCTACATTTTCACTATCCGAAACAACTGCAAATTCACCACCAATAACAGTATGTGTTGGCATTCCTTTTACAATTTGTGTGATTCTAGCATTTGAAATTTTTTCAATTGAACCATCTTTATGCCCAAGAGTGATCATACTATATCCTTCACTTTAACAAATATATTTTGCCCTACTCGTTTTGTATAATTAATTAAATCATGTGGATTTTCTGAATGACCAATATACAGAGTTCCACCTATTTTCAGAGTTCTAAATAGTCTTTGCAATATTTTATTTTGATCTTCTACCGAAAAATAGATCAATACATTTCTACAAAAAACTACATCAAATTGGTGTGTATTAAAAGGATAAACTTCATCATTTAAGTTCATTTGTCCAAAAGTTATCATATGTTTTAAGTCATCATTAACTTTAATTAATATCTCATCACCAGCTAAATTTTTTTGAATCCTTCTTTTAAAATATTTTTGTGGCTTAATCCAATCTGGAAATTCTTTTGAACTCTTTTGAAATCTATATATTCCATTAGCTGCTTGTTGTAACACATCTGTATCAATATCTGTTGCAGTAATAGAAGCTCTCATTGTTGGACTAAATTCTTTTACCGTCATTGCCATAGAATAAGGTTCTTCTCCTGTTGAAGCAGCAGAACAGTACATTTTTATTTCTTTATTTTCTTTTTCAAATTGAGGTAATACTCTTGTCTTTAAATCTTCAAAATGAAAATCTTCTCTAAAAAAATGAGTTTTATTTGTAGTAAAAGTATTGATAAATTCTTTTGAATATTCACCTTTTTCTATTTTATCTAATAAAACAGCGATATCACCAGTAAACTTAGTATTTCTTTTTAATTTATCTAATCTATTCGCAATCATCACCTCTTTATTCTCAGTCAGGGTAATACCTGTAAGAGAATAAAGTATAGACTTTACTTTAGCATATAATTCTTTAGTATTTGACATTGTTACTTATTTAAGAAGCAACCAAATTGTTTTTATTATGTTCTCTAGTATCTATATTTAATTGTTCTGATTTTTTTTGTGCTTCGATAATTCCCATAACATCAAGAATTAATCCAATACTTCCATCACCTCTTACTGTTGCCGCACCAATACCCTCTACACTTCTAAAATTTTTATCTAAGGGTTTAACAACTACTTGATGTTGATGTAAAAACTCATCTATAAACATAGCTATTTTTGTAGAACCTGATTTTACAACAATCAACATTCCCTCTTCTAGTTTAGTATGTTTTGATTCTATATCAAATAATTGATGTAATCTTACAACAGGTATAAACTCTTCTCTTAACATTAAAAGATCTTGTGTACCATCACCAATTCTTTTAATCATTTCTGATGTTGGTTGCAATGATTCAACAATTGCACTTAACGGTAAAATATACTTCACATCACCAACTGCAATATCTAAACCGTCAAGAATCGCAAGTGTTAATGGTAACATAATAGTAATAGTAGTACCAACACCTATCTCTGTGTCAAGATTAATAACCCCACCTAATTTAGTAATATTTGTTTTAACAACATCCATACCAACACCTCGACCAGAGATATCCGTAATAGCATCAGCTGTACTTACCCCAGCTCCAAATATAAGCATAGCTTTTTCATTATCAGTCATTGTTGCCATTTGTTGCTCATCAATCAAACCATTTTCTAATGATTTTTGGGCAACTTTCTCAGCTGGTATCCCTTTTCCATCATCTTTAATTGTAATAATCATTTGACCATTTGCTTGTTCAGCTGAAATTAAAATTGTACCTGTTTCTGATTTTCCAGCTGCAGTTCTATCTTCAGGCATTTCAATACCATGATCTAGTGAGTTTCTAATAATATGCATCAATGGATCTGTAAGACCTTCAATCATGGCCTTATCAATTTCAACACTATCACCTTCATGTTTAAACTCAATTTTTTTCTTAAGTTTTTTAGATATATCTCTTACAACTTTTGGAAATTTTGAATATATAGATTCCATAGGTACCATTCTGATACTCATAATTGAATCTTGCATATCTCTAATATGTCTTTCTAGTAATTCAAGTCTTTCTAATACAGAATTTCTTACTTTACTCTCTTTAATTGTTGTACTATATTGTGTTAACATAGCATTTGTAATAACTAGATCACCAACATTGTTCATTAATAAATCAATTTTATCAAGATTTACTCTAATAGTACTTGTTGTTGCTGCTTTTTTAGTTGGTGCTTCTTTATCAGCAGTCTTAGCTTTGACAGGTGTAGCTTTAGGTGCCGCATCTTCTACTTTGGCAGGTGTAACTTGTGCTATTTCAGGTTCTGCTTTAGTTACTTCTTCAATTTTTGACTCTGGTGTGATTTTTTCTGACTCATCAAAGAAACCAAAGTTTTCATCGCTACTTAATTGTTCTTCTTCAGTACTTGATGCATTTTCTTCTCCAAAAAATCCCCATGAATCACTTGATGATGTAGAAGAAGTAGTAGCTACTGAAGAAGTTGATGATACTTCCGCAGTTGATTCAGGTTCTGAAGTTGATGCTGTAACTGGTGCTTCTGTACTTTCACCATTCATATATGCTCTAATAGTCGTTAAAAGTTCAGATGTCATTTCAGTAAATTTATCTCTATCCATTTCACCATCACACTCTAATTGAAGGATCTCTTTCATCACATCAAGACCATCAATTAAAGTACCAGCCATTTCAGGAATAAATTCAATTTGATGATTTCTTAGTTTATCCATCATATTTTCTACATCATGTGTAAATTCTGCAAAAAAAGCTAACTCTACAGATGCACCACTACCTTTTAAAGTATGTACATCTCTAAACAGTTGCCCCATCTCTTCGTCAGTTAAACTACCATTATTTTCTGCTTCTAATAAAACATTGTCCGCTGATTCAAAAAGCTCTTCTGCTTCCTCAACAAACATATCTCTATACATTGATATATCAAATCCAGACATCTTTACACCTTTACTTTTATTTCTTACTTAAAACTATATTTACAGCTTTTAACAACTGATCAGGAACAAACGGCTTTACAATCCAACCTGTAGCACCAGCAGCTTTACCTTTTGTTTTCATCTCATCACTTCTCTCAGTTGTTAAAACTAAAATAGGAGATTTAGCATATTGACTAAGCTTTCGAAGCTCTTCTACAAATGTTAATCCATCCATATTTGGCATATTAATATCAGTAATTACCAAATCAAATTGAGTACTTTTCGCTTTCTCTAAACCATCAACACCATCTACAGCTTCTACAACATCATTGTATCCACCTTCATTTAGTGCATAAGAAAGCATATCTCTTAACATAGTAGAATCATCTACAATCAATAATTTCATTTATATTCCCTTCAAATGAATTCAAAATAATCTCTATAACAATAACTATAACTAAACTAATCTAAAAAATAACTTTAAAGATTAGTAGATATCAACTCTATTCTGTCTTTAGATACTTTTAAAACTTTAACACTTACTATCTCATTTTCAGATAAAACATCTTTGACATTATTTACTCTTTTTTTCGATATTTTAGAGATATGTAAAAGCCCTTCTCCACCTTTTGGAAGCTCAATAAAAGCACCAAAATCTGCTATTCTTACAACTTTACCATCTAGTACATCATCAACTTTATATATTGTTTCAAAATTTACAACCTCTTTTTTATGAAAAGATTTTGCATTTGATGATATATTTTTAATTTGCTCTGCCGCACTTAAAATATCATTTTTATCATTACCTGTAATTTTTACAGAACCACTTGCTTTATCTAAATCAATTGAAACTCCCCACTTCTCAATAATTTCTCTAATTACTGAACCAGCTTTTCCAATAACCGCTAAAACCTTAGTTGGGTCAATACTGAACTGTTCAATTAAAGGTAAAGCATCACTTGGAACTATATCTTTTGCTGTTTCTTCCATAATTGATAAAATATGTACTCTACCCTCTTTTGCTTGTTCTAAGGCTTCTTTTAGTACTTCTAATGAAATACCACCTAACTTAATATCCATTTGAAGTGCTGTTATACCGTTTGTTGTACCTGTAACTTTAAAATCCATATCGCCATCATGATCTTCTAGTCCCATAATGTCAGTAAGAATTGCATATTTGTCATTTTTAAATACACCACCCATAGCAACACCTGCTACTAAAGATGTAATAGGAATACCTGCTGCTTTTAAGGCTATTGAACCACCACAAACTGTTGCCATAGATGAACTTCCATTTGATTCAAAAATTTCTGAAACTAATCTAATTGTATCAGTGTAATCTTTATCTATAGATGACTCTAATGCTCTTTTTGCTAAATTCCCATGTCCTAGTTCTCTTCTACTTACACCAAAAATAGGCTTTGCTTCCCCAACACTAAATCCAGGAAAATTATAGTGAACCATAAAGTTTTCATTTTTAACATCTTTACTTGTAAGAAGTTCATACATTTGCGCATCTTTATTATTTCCTAAAGTTGCAACTACCAATGCTTGTGTTTCTCCTCTTGTAAATAAACAACTACTATGAGTTGATGGTAAAATATTTGTTTCTATAGAGATATTTCTCACATCTTTTAAACCACGACCATCTGCTCGTAAATGTTCATCTAAAATCATATCTCTAACTATCTCTTTTTTGATAATTTCAACAGCTTCTCGAATATCTTTTCGTTCGATTTCATTCTCGATAGCATAACTATCTTCAAGAACTTTTTTAGCAATATTATCTAATCCACTAAATCTCTCTTTCTTTGCCATAACTTTTATAGCATCTTTTATATCTGTAATATAATTTTCTTTTACATAACTTAGTAGTTCATTAGTAATATTCATTTGTAGTAAATCTACAGTTTGAGAAGTTTGTTTTGCAAAGTCAAAACTTTCTTCATAAATTTTATTTGTATTAGTAATGACATTTGAAGCCATACCTATAGCTTCAACTAATTCATCTTCACTAATATCATTAATATTATGAATTTTTGTAAAACTTTCTATATCAACTTCAACCATCTCTTGTGATGAAATAGCTTTCATCTCAATCATTAATAATTCACTTGATGTACCAGCAACATATAAATCTAAAGTAGATTCATCCATTTGTGATAATGTAGGATTAACAACTAATTCTCCATCAATCTTTCCAATTCTTGTTGCACATACAGATTTTTCAACAGGAATATCTGATGTAAACAGTGCAGCAGATGCAGCATTTAAAGCTAATAATTGCAAGTCTGCATCTGTATCAACACTCAAAACCATCACAGTTATTGTCGTAGGATAAACATAACCTTTTGGAAATAATGGTCTTAAACTTCTGTCTATAATTCTTGAAGTTAAAGTTTCAAAATCATTCGGTTTCCCTTCTCTTTTGATAAATCCACCCGCAAACTTAGCAGCTGCATAAGTTTTTTCAATATATTGAACAGTTAAAGGAGTAAAATCTTCACTTACTGGATTATCAAATTCTGATACCACAGTTGCCATAAGAACAGTATTCCCAACTTTCATTAAAACAGAGCCATTACTTTGCTTTGCTACTTTATTAAATTCAAATACCTCTTGGTTATTATTTATCTCTAACTCACATACTGTCGACATCATTTTCCTTTTTATAATTATCTTTTAATTTTTCTATATCTGCTAATTCAATTTGTTCTAAATGCTTATAATAAAAAGATATAGAAACAAAATGTGCAGGTGCTTGTACAAAATACAAATCATCTGCAATTGTTTCAATATCATTTATTGTAACTTCAGGTAATACGGGAACAGCTACACAAATAGATTTTGCACCCTTACTAACAACAGATTTTATACAAGCCATCATTGTAAGACCAGTATTTAACCCTTCATCAACTAATAAAACATTTTTATTAGCTAGGTCTATTATATCTAAACTATTTCTATACTTAGCTTTATACTCTTGAATATCATTTAGATACATATATTTTGATTTATCATAAATATCTTCTAAATCTAAAGAAAAAGATTTTAAAAGTTCTTCATGAACAACAATATCTTGTGTTTCAGTTATGATAGCTATTTCACATTCATTATTATTTTCTGTAAATATTTTTTTTGTAAATAAATAATCAAACTTTGCATTTAATTTATTTGCTAAATCTAACGCAATTGGAACTCCACCAGCAGAAGTGGCTAAAATAATCCAATTTTCTTCTTTCATATCATCAGTTGGTAATACTTCATAAAGTAATTCTGCTGCTTCTTTTCTATTGGCAAAAATTTTATTATTTACTATCAATTTATTTACCTTTGTTTTAATTTATAACTTTGTTCTAAGTTAAATAATTGTTTTAAGTTAAATTGAATATACAAAATATCTTGTCTTGTTGCACTTCCATTTGTTGTATTTGTAGCAACAATTGAATTTACATATCGTAAACTCATACTCCAACACTTTTTATTCATAGAAAAGATATATTGTTTTTTTCTACTCAAATCTTCTATAATATCATATTCTTCACTATATGAAAGACTATAATATTTGTAAAAATCGAACCCTAAGCTATAAGTAACATATTCATCTTTAAGGAAAGTGTTTTCATCTTTTTTATAATTATGATATGCTTTTAAAAATACATTATCATAATGGAGATTTAAACTTGAAACAGAAGATACTATATCTTTTAAATCATAGTTATAAAATAACCTATTACTTAATGAACCATACTCAAAATATACAATTAAATCATTTTCAAGGTTTCCTGTTTCATATTTTTTTAGTAACTCATTGTATGAATAAATTTGATTCATTTTATGGGTTAGAATAGGACTTAAGTCTTTTTTATTGTAAAAAGATTGTGAAAAACCTAATGATATAGTTTCTTGTGTTCCTGAAATTGGGAAAATAGATAATTTATCATTACTAGTGTCATTTTCTAAATCTGAATCATAAATATCTCCATCTTCTTTAAAAACATTAGGCTTTGTATATGTTGTATTTAAATTAAGCGTATGTATAAAAGAATCATAAGGCTTAATCAGATCAGTATAAAGAGAAACAATATGATTTGTAGCACCATAATTAGCATCATTATATATTGCATTATCATTTGTATAGTCAATATTTGTCAGATTAACTTGCTCACTAAACGATACATTTAAATAATCATCAAATATAGCTTTACTATAAGTAATAGGTACATATAATTCAGTTGTATTAGCACCTAACCCAATTTTTCTAGTTTCTCGTGAAGTTTTTAAATCAATTGAATAAGATAGATTATTTAACAATATACTATCTGAATACTTATGCAAATTTATAGCTGGTATTGTTTGCATTACGGCATCATTATCATCTTGTGATAAATCATCATAATACTTCATCTCTAAATCACCATAATATCCATTTGTATTATAATAATATTTAAAAGTTGATTCTAAAAACTTATCAGTATAAGTACTTGTATCTCTATCATATTTTGTGTCAATATAATCAACATCATTCATACTTACATAATCAATCAATAAACCATCAGTTGAAGATTGATTATCAGAAAAAAGATTTGTTCTGTTATAATTAAAATTAATCCCATAGTGTTTTGCATTTATTAAATTATTTTCAGTTTGATAATCATCATTTTCTTCAAATATACCTGTTTCAAACTTTAAATTAGAGTATTGAGAATCTTTATATCTATAGTTAAAATAAAGTCCACTACCTCTATTTGTTCTTATTTGTGGCACAAGTTCCATATCATAATTTAATTTTGGAGCGTAGTATATTGGTTGTGCATATAAAAAACCTTCACTACTAGATATTCCAAGTGTTGGTGAAAGTAAACCACTTCTTCTTGTTTTATCTGTTGAGAAGCCGAAATAAGGAGTATAAAGAATTGGAAACTTATTTATATATAAAGTTGTATTATAAGTATTTACCCAATTTTCCTCTGTATCATAATCTCCACTTGTAAAACCAACACTCCATGCAGGATCAATACAATCACAACTCGATAATGTTGAATTATTTAGATTATAAGTATTTTTAGTAGAGTTTGTATCCGTAGCATTAAACCAAAGTTGACTTTTATTATCAACCATTAACATTGGCTTTATATTTTTTAATTCTTTATTTAAATCAATAAATAAATATTGTGAAAAACTAATCAACTCATTGTTTTTCACAAGATTTACATCGTCAAACAACTCTACTGTACCATTAGTTTTATCATAAATAAGTTTTTGTGAAGTGATATAATAGTTACTAGAAAACATAACTACATCACCTGTTGCTGTAATTATGTTTTCTTTGGTATTTACATTTTTAGAAACTATTTGAATATTTTCATCTGTAAATTCAGCTGCATACAAAAATGAAAAACATATAAAAAAAGAAAGTACTAAAAATCTAAGCATCTACAACCAATGTTTTTCCAAATTTATCATGTAAAGTTTGTCTTGATTCTGTATAATATGCTAAAAGAAATCCTATATAAAAAATCATTTCACTAATGATTCTTCCACCTGACCTTAAAGCACTATTCACTAATGATACTTTACCAAAATTATCAAAATCTATTACTTTTATTTTTGCTACGAGTTTGCCAATTGTAGCTCCATAATACCATATAAAAAAAGTTTGATATATGAATTTTATAATAACTATTTGAAAAAAAGCACTATTCATTATAGTCATAATAGCTATAAAATCACCATTTGAAGCTTTTACACTATCCCATAAAAGTAATAATACCAATAATGTGATAGATAAGTCATCAATAATAAAAGCCTTTACTCTTGAGCCCATAGAAGCTAATTGTAAATTATCTGTATCCACTTGATTTTCTTCCATTATTATAATCTTATTTTAAAGCTTGATATGCGATATCAGTTCTACACTTTTTACCAGCAAAATGAACTTGTCCACAAAGTGCATATGCTCTATCTCTTGCAGTTTGTATATCATCACCAAAACCTACACAAAGAAGTACTCTACCACCCGTTGCTAAAAGTGTATCACCATCTTTTGTAACACCTGCATATGATATATGAGAGTTTTCTTTTAATATTTCATCATGAATATCATCTACAATAATTTCTGCTGGTTCGCTGCTTCCATAAGGATAATTTCCACTAGCCATCACAACAGCAACACCATATTGATTTTTAATTTTAATATCTAATTTATCAAGTTGTTTTGTAGCACCTTTATAAAAAAGTTCAGAGACAGGAGTTTCAAGAAGTGGCATAAGTATTTCACACTCAGGATCTCCAAATCTTACATTGTACTCTAGAATAATAGGCTCATCATCAACAACCATAACACCTATAAATAAAACACCCTCAAAAGGTGCTCCTTCTTTTTTCATACCTTCTAATGTAGGCTTAATAACTCGCTCTTCAACTTTTTTATAAATATCATCGTTGACAAGTGGAGTTGGGGCATAAGCACCCATTCCACCTGTATTTGGACCTGTATCACCATCCCCTACTCTTTTATGATCTTGAGCTGCTGGTAATACAACATAATTATCTCCATCACAAATAGCAAAAATAGAAAGTTCATACCCATCTAAATACTCTTCTACTACAACTTTAGTACCAGCATCTCCAAAACTCTCACCACTAAGCATACCACTTACAGCATCTTTAGCTTCCTCTTTTGAAAGTGCTATTATTACACCTTTTCCTGCACATAGTCCATCTGCTTTAACTACAATAGGTGTTCTTGTCATAGTGTCTATAAAATTATAAGCTTCCTCTTTTGAAGCTGTTTCAATAAATGCGGCTGTTGGAATATTATACTTCTTAAGTATATTTTTCATATATACTTTACTACCTTCAAGCTGTGCAGCTTTTGCACTTGGTCCAAATATAGTTAACCCTTGTTCTTTAAATATATCTACTACACCATCTACAAGTGGCTGTTCTGGACCTACTATTGTAAGGTCTATATTGTTATTCTTTGCCCAAGAAGCTAGTTCTTTATAATCTTTTATATTAATATTGCTACCTATATTTTCTGTAGCTCCGTTTCCTGGACAAAAAGTAATTTTGTGATTTTCTTCTTCTTTTGAGATTGCAAGTCCAATAGAGTATTCTCTACCACCACTCCCAAGTATTAAAATGTTCATATTTTTAATTCCTTAATAAATAAATCAAGATAGCCGTTAACCTTAAGGTGGCCCTAAAAGCCAAAGTGCTACCCTTGTGAATATAACTTTAGGAGCACCAATCTCATCTTTAACCAAAAGTGAGAAGAGCTACACACCGTCATAATTACATCAAAGGTATAAAAACAGTATCGGACCCAAAAAATAAAGGTAAATCCCGAACTATCTAGATATCGTATTATAACAAGTTTTTAATTAAAATCATTTTGTGTAAGTAGAGTTTTTATATCTTCTATAGATAATTTATACATTTTTTTAAATATATATTTCATATACTTTGTTTCTGAAGCAGTAAATCCTTTAGGATCCTTATTTGAGACTAATAAATTTTCTCCATTTACTTCAAGTTTTTTGAGCTTATCATTCACTATTTTTATATAGTATATTAAAGCATAACCATCTTTTGTCTGTTCTATAGTTACAATTATTTGATCGTCTTGTATTTTTTCTAAAGGTATGTCTTCTGTAATATTTACGATATTTAGATATTTAAGTACTCTTACAAAAGTATTACTATCCATATGTCCAATATAAAACTTACTATATATTTCAAAATATTTTAATGTTTTTTTAGATTCTAAAAATTTAAAGTCTAGAATATTTTTATTCTCTTTTCTTAATGTTTTTAAAATCCAAAGTAAATTGTCGAAGTATTTAAATGGTGAAACAATTACATCTTGAGAATGGATTAATTTTTTATTTTCACTAGTTTTAAAATCTCTATTTTTAGAATTTTTATTATGAATTAAATCATTGATTAGTTTTTCATTTTCTAAAGGTTTTGTTACCCAAACTCTACAATAACTTGGAAATACATTGACACCGAGTGCACCTTCACTTAATATAATTAGTGCTTTTACTTTTAATTTTGGAAACAAAAACTCTAAAAGTGCTTTTTTCTTTTTAAGTCTTTTTCGCAAACTTGTTGTAGTTTTTACGATAGTACTTTCAACAAAACATACGCTATCTTTGGTAAAAAATAATGCATCAAATTCAGTTACATCTTTATATCCAGCTTTATAAACAATTTGTGAATTTTTATCAATCATTAAACCATTTTTCAAATTTTCATAATGATCTTGATGAGGGCCTTTTAAAACAAATTTCTCAATATCATCATTTTTAATAGCATACTCAAGTAATAGTTCATATATAACATTTTCAAATACTTCACCTATAAAACTACTATAAGTACTTATATAGTGAGGATCTTCTTTATCAGGATTTAACTTTTGAAGTTTTTGTAAATATTTATTATGATAAGTATAAAAATATAAATTATCTAAACACGATGAAGTATCCAAATATTTAATCTCTTTTGGCATTTTTAAAAAATTATTATTAGTCATAATCTATGATACCAAATTTTTTCTTAATTTATTTGATGTAATCATTTTGTAAGCAAAATAAGCTATAATAAAGCAACATAGAACAAAATACTATAAAAGGAATTTTTATAATGAGTACTAAAAGAAATATTATAAACGAAGAATTTAAAGATGAAGAAGAATTAGATACCTATGAGAATGAACAACATAAACCTAATAATTTTACAAGAAAAAGAAAATTACTAAAACAAAAAGGGAATAAAGTACAAATTTGGGTTAAAAAAGAAACCCTAGAATATGAAAAAGAACTTACACAATTACAAATAGAACTATTAAAATTCCAAAACCATGTAAAAGATAAAGGGCTCAAAGTTTTAATGCTTTTTGAAGGAAGAGATGCAGCGGGTAAAGGTGGTACAATAAAAAGAATCACAGAACATTTAAATCCTAGGGGAGCAAGAGTTGTTGCTTTAGAAAAACCAAGTGACCAAGAAACAACACAATGGTACTTTCAAAGATATTCAAAACATCTTCCATCAGCGGGGGAAATTGTGCTTTTTGATAGAAGTTGGTACAATAGAGGTGGTGTTGAGCCTGTTATGGGATTTTGTACTCCTGAAGAACATCATGAGTTTTTAAGAGAAGTTCCACAATTTGAAGATATGCTTGTAAAATCAGGTATAACCCTACTCAAATTCTATTTTTCTGTTTCTAAAGAGGAACAAAATAGAAGATTTAAAAAAAGAGAAACTGATCCTTTAAAACAATATAAATTAAGTCCTGTAGATAAAGAATCTCAACAACTATGGGATAAATATACCATAGCAAAATTTTCTATGCTTATGGCATCTAATACTGATACTTGTCCTTGGACGATTATAAGAAGTGACAATAAGAAAAAAGCTAGAATTAATTGTATGAAACATATTTTAAATAGAGTAGACTACCCTGATCAACAAAAAGGGAAAAGTGCCAAAGAGGATAAAGAAGTAGTAGTAAGTGGTGCAGATGAGATTAAACTCATGGAAGCACAAAATACATTTGCAAAGGTTTTATAGAAAATGAATTTAAATGATTTTGAAAGAACGGAACATACAGGATTATACAAATCAATAGTTGCTCATCCAACTTTTGGTAAAAAATATATTGCACGATTTCAGCTAAATAAAAAAAGATATTTAAAAGTACTAGGTTATGATAAAGCGGACAATCTTACTGATCTGAAAGCTTACGGACTATTAGAAGATTATAGAAATAGTTTAAAAGCTATAAAAAAACCTTCAACTAAAGTTACACAAAAACAAACTACCGTAAAAAAAGCTGAAACAGAAAAAGTGATTACTGCTATTTCAAATGAAAATGACAAAAAAAGACTTAAACAATTAGAGGAAGAAAATAATTTACTTAAAACTATTTTAGGAAATTATAAAGCTGTTGATTTAGTAACACTACAAGAGGGTATTCAAAAGGTATATGATAATGCCGAGATGCAACAATATCAAATAGAGCTTATCAAAATGCAAAAATACCTAGAAAAATCTGGGAAAAAGATGATAATCCTTTTTGAAGGAAGAGATGCTAGTGGTAAAGGGGGAGCAATCCGTCGAATGACTAGATTTATGAACTCAAGACACTATAGAGTTGTAGCTCTTGGTAAACCAACTGAAACGCAAAAAGGTCAATGGTTTTTCCAAAAATATATAGAACATTTTCCAACTGGTGGAGAGGTAGTTTTATTTGATAGAAGTTGGTACAATCGTGCCATGGTAGAACCTGTGTTTGGATTTTGTAGTGAACATCAATATGAAATTTTTATGGAAGATGTTGTAAATTTTGAACATGACTTAGTACGACAAGATATTATTCTTGTAAAACTTTACTTTAGTGTATCAAAAGCAGAACAACTTACGCGATTTGAAAGTAGAAGAACAAACCCTCTAAAACAATGGAAATTAAGTGAAGTTGACTTACAAGCCCAAGATTTATGGGATGAATTTAGTGAAAAAAAATATGAGATGCTAAAAAGAACTCACTCAAGAAGTGCTCCTTGGAACATCGTAAGAAGTGATGATAAGCATAAAGCCAGAATGGAAGCCATCAAAATAGTACTAAATAGTGTTGATTACGATGATAGAAACTACTCTCTAAGCTTTGAAGCAGATGATACAATAAATATCTCTGTACAAAAAGAACTTTCAAGAATGAGAAAGAAAAGAGATTACTAGTTCTCTTTTCTTAATACACAAACTATCTCTTAAATAAATAATATACTTTACTTTTATAGGTAAAATAACTCCAAAGAGACTTTTAGATATAATATCGTTTAAAATAACAATAACCCAAAGGGAATATCAAAACTATATGGCATTAATAGACTTACAAAAAATCAATAAACAATATGATATAAAAGTTATACTCAAAGATGTAAATTTTACATTACAAGAGTCTCAAAGAGTAGCTATAATTGGTCAAAATGGTCAAGGGAAATCTACTTTTATGAAAATTATCACGGGACAAATAGAAGCTGACAGTGGTGAAATAGCTATTGATAAATCGTTAAAAATAGAGATGCTTGACCAGCAACCAAAGTTTAAATCTGGACAAACAGTAAAAGAAGCTATAGAAGAACAACTAGTAGAGATAAAAGCAGCACAAAGAAGATATGATGAAGTTTCAGCTTTAATTGTCGAAGATTATGAAAATCAAGAACTACTAGAAGAGCAAGCACAACTTACAACTTATTTAGACCATCATAATGCTTGGGATTTAGATAATAAAATTCAAAGAATTCTCCAAGAGTTTTCACTCAAAGATTATGAATTTAAAGATGTGACACTTTTAAGTGGAGGAGAACAACGCCGAGTTGGACTTGCTGGATTAATTTTGAAAAAGCCTGATGTATTACTTCTTGATGAACCTACAAATCATCTTGATGTATATATGGTAGAATTTTTAGAAACAATTCTTTTAAAAGAAAACTTTACCCTACTTTTTATCTCACATGATAGATATTTTTTAGATAATGTTGCAACAAATATTATTGAGATTGAAGGTGGGACACTTACAAAGTATAAAGGTGGATACAAAGATTATCTTATGCAAAAAGAGCAAATGATTGTTAATATGCAAAAA
This sequence comes from Arcobacteraceae bacterium, assembly GCA_963667095.1. Classification (GTDB taxonomy): domain Bacteria; phylum Campylobacterota; class Campylobacteria; order Campylobacterales; family Arcobacteraceae; genus JAIOSF01. The sequence goes on from OY762960.1 coordinate 2,303,969, forward strand.
GAGCATGATAACCTGGTGCGAAGACTAAGAGATGAAGCACACTGGATGCAACATGGAGTTACAGCTAGAAGAAAAAGAAATGAGTTAAGAAAAGACAACTATTTTAAACTCAAAGAGCAAGTTAAATCAAATCCAGCAAAAATAAATAAAATGAAATTAGATCTTGAAAGAGAACAAAAATCTTTCAACAATGGGGAAACTCAAAATAAAAAGAAAATGCTTTTTGAACTTGATAATGTCTATTTAACATTAGGAAATAAACCTTTAATAAAAGATTTCACAACAAGAATCCTTCAAAAAGACACTATAGCAATCGTTGGTCCAAATGGAAGTGGAAAATCAACTATTTTAAAAGTATTTTTAGAAAGAATAAAAATAGATAAAGGTACATTTAAAAAAGGAGATTTTAAAGTTGGATACTTTGATCAACATAGAGAGATGATCGATGAAACAAAAACTATTATGCATCTATTTTGTCCAAATGGTGGAGATAGAGTTAAGCTTAATGATGGAAGGGATATGCATGTATTTGGATATCTTAAAAACTTTTTATTTCCAAAAGAATACCTTGATAAAACAGTAGGTGTTTTGAGTGGAGGGGAAAAAAACAGACTTGCACTTGCCCTTCTTTTTACAAAAAAATTTGATGTTTTAATTATGGATGAGCCAACAAATGACTTAGATATTCCTACTATTAACATACTAGAACAATACCTAGCAGCATTCCAAGGTGCTTTAATCTTTGTAAGCCATGATAGATACTTTGTAGATAAAATTGCAAAAAAACTCTATATTTTTAAAGGTAATGGTGTTTTAGAAGAGAGTTTTCAAAAATATAGTGAATATCTTGAAGATGAAAAAGATGCAAAATATGTTGAAGAGATGGAAAAACAAAATATTCGAATAGCTCCAAAAGATATAGACAAAACAGAAGAAGAAAAACCCAAACAAAAAACAAAACTCACCTATAATGATAAAAGAGATTATGAAATTTTACCAGTACAAATAGAAGAGTTAGAACAAAAAATAGAAGAATTAAATAAGTGTATGATGAACCCTGATTGTTATGAACAACAAGGATTAGTAGCGTTAAGTTCACAACTTGATGAAACAAATAAAATATATGAACAAAAAGTAGAAAGATATCTAGAGCTTGAAGAATTAATGGAGAGTTTTAATTAAAGCTTTTTTAGATAAAATTCATTTTTAATAAAAGAAGGATTTTTAATTGGTAAATAATAAATTTAACTATACCGATATTAGTGACGATTGTATCAAATGTGGTAAATGTAAAACTGTATGTACCATATTCAATGTCAATCAAGATGAAACTACTTCTCCAAGGGGTTTTATAGACCTTCTTGGTGCTTATAAAAGAGATGAACTAGAACTAGACAAAACAGCAAAAGATATTTTTGAAAGTTGTTTTCTATGTACAAACTGTGTTGAAGTTTGTCCAAATAACTTACCAACTGATATGATAATAGAACAAGTTAGAAGTGATATTGCAAAAAAATATGGTATTGCTTGGTATAAAAGAGCCTTTTTCTTTCTTTTAAGACATAGAAAGATTATGGATTTCATGGCAAAAATGGGATGGGTATTTCAAACTTGTGGTCTTAAAATAGATGCTCAAAAACAAAGTGGAAAACTACGATTAAATCTACCAATAGAGATGATACACGATAGAAGTTTACCATTTGCAGATAGAAAATCATTTCTAAATTCAAATCCAGAAAATATCATCAACCATAAAGAGAAAGAAGAGTTTAAAAAAGTTGCTATTTTTATAGGCTGTATGGGTAACTATGCATATACAAATATAGGAAAAAGCTTACTTAAAATTTTAGAAAAACTAGAGATTGATGCTTTCATACCTAAAAAACAACTTTGTTGTGGAGCACCTGCTTATTTTACAGGTGATTTTGACACAGTTGATTATCTTATTAAAAAAAATATAGAATACTTTGAAACTTTTGTTGATGATGTAGATGCTATTATTATTCCAGAAGCTACTTGTAGTGCTATGATAAATACAGACTGGGTACATTTTTTACATGATCAGCCAGATTGGAAACAAAGAGCTGCTAAATTAGCTCCCAAAGTTATTATGGCAACAAAATGGCTTGAAAGTAATACAAAACTTGTTGAACTACTTAAAAACAATGGAAAAACAATGTCAGATGTGGTTACTTATCATGACCCTTGTCATGCTAAAAAAATGCAAGGTGTATTTAAAGAACCTAGAAACTTAATAGAACAAAACTATAAAATAGATGAAATGAGTGACCCAAATGAATGTTGTGGTTTTGGTGGAGTAACCATGCAAAGTGAAAAATATCACATAGCAAAAGCTGTTGGTGTAAAAAAAGCAGCTATGATTAACAAAACTAAAGCAAATGTAGTAAGTGCTGAATGTAGTGCCTGTCGTATGCAAATTACAGATAGTTTAGGAAGAACTGATACAAGTGTTGTATTTAAAAATCCAATAGAACTAATAGCAGATGCCCTTTAATATGGAATACTGGAACCATATATATAGTAACTTTAATCCTGTAGCTTTTAGCTTATTTGGGATAAATGTACATTGGTATGGAATCATGTATGCTTTGGCTTTATTAACAGCTATTTATGCAGCTCATTGGATAATTAAAAAAGACAATTTAGATATATCAAAAGATACACTAGATAGTTACATCTGTTGGGTAGAACTTGGTGTAATATTAGGTGCTAGAATTGGGTATATCGTATTTTATGATCCTAATACAACTTATTATTTAACTCACCCTTGGCAAATATTCAATCCTTTTGGAGAGGATGGAAGTTTTGTAGGAATTTCAGGAATGAGTTATCATGGTGCTGTTATTGGTTTTATTACAGCATCATATCTCTTTTGTAAGAAAAATAAAATTTCCTTTCTATTTATCACTGATATTGCCGTTATTGCTATTTCTCTAGGGTATATTTTTGGAAGAATTGGGAACTTTTTAAATAAAGAACTAGTAGGAAGAGTTACAGATGTACCTTGGGGAATTTATGTAGATGGTGTTTTAAGACATCCATCTGCTTTATATGAAGCTTTTTTAGAGGGTTTTGTAATTTTTATTATACTATTTATATTAAGAACAAAAAAACAATTTGATGGACAAATTGCAGTTCTTTATCTTATACTTTATTCTATTATGAGAATAATATCTGAACTTTTTAGACAACCAGATATACAATTAGGATTTTTATTAGGAACAAACTGGCTTACAATGGGAATATTAATATCTGCAAGTTTTACTATACTTTGTATAATATTTTATTATCTTTTATTAAAAAAGAAAAAAAATATTATTTAAGCTCTGGGTCATCAACATACCCCATTTTAATAGCTTCATCTTCAATTTTATTCTTTAAAAGATCAAGTCGCCAATTGTGTCTAGAGGCGAATTCTTCAATCTCTTTTTCTCTTTCTTCTTTACTGCAAAACACATAAATTCTTTTTAAAAATAACTTAGGTATTTGTATAGCTATAAGTTGAAAATAATTTTCCTTACAACTTCTTGAGCAAAATGCTTTACTCATAGCTATCTTTTTTTTGCAAAAAGGGCAATGTGACATATCTTATAATCCTTCTATTTTTTCACTGGTACTAGTTTGTAATACTCTGCATTTGTTACATCTTGCATATATTTTGGATCTGTTTCATGTAAAGCAATGATTTGAATCTCTTGCTCATAAAGTAACCAACCTCTTGTTTCATGATCTTCTAAAACACCTAAAGAAAACATCTCTACTAACTCATCTTTAGATACTATTTGTTCTTCCATTATATTATTTTCCAATTACCGTTTATTTTAAAGTATCTATTTGATACCCATTTGATGAGATATTTTTTATAATTCCATAGTATGTTTTATTTCTAATCTTATTAATAATATTTCTCATGGTAAAAATACTCATCTTTTTATCTTTCCATACCTTTTCTTTAATCTCTTCATAAGTAGTAACTCTAGCATTATTAAGTAGTAATAACTTCAATACTTGAAATTCAAATTTAGTAAAAGATATCTCACCAGATTTATTATAAAATCTTTCTCTATATGAATCGTAATACACATCACTGTCTAAACAAACTTTATCAACTCTTTTCGATTGATTTAGTGCCATTACAACAGATAACTTTAAATCATTAAAATTACTACTAGGAGATAATAATGAATATGCACCAGCATTTATACATTTAATAATATTATCTTCAGTTTGATCTTCCAGTATGACAATTTTTGGTAGTGAAGATTTAGATATTTTAGTTTCATTCATAATATCTAATGCTCTTTCAAAGTTAAAATCTATCAGTAATACATCATAAGACATATTTGATATATCTTGCTCTAAACTATCTACAAATATTAAACTTTTAACTTCACTTAAATTAGAACTAATATCAGATTTTAACTTACTATTATTAGTCATGCATAAAATATTCATATTACTTAATTTACGCAATTTCTTTATCATATTATCCTCACTAAAGTTATTTTTTTGTTATTGTATCAAAAAAAATTATTTTTGTCAAAGGGGGATAAAACACTCCTCTATTTTAAGTCTGCCCAATTATTTCCTATTGAAACACTTACTTTTAGAGGTACTTCTAAATCATAAATATTTTCCATAATATAAATTATTTTATCATTAATTAAATCTAACTTATCTTCTTTTACTTCAAATATTAACTCATCATGAATCTGTAATAACATTCTTAAATCTTCACTGTTTTTATATTTCATATCAATTTTTATCATAGCAAGTTTTATCAAATCTGCTACACTTCCTTGAAATACTGTATTTACTGACTCTCTTTGATATGTTGCCATCATCATACCATTGGCATTGGCAAAATCAAATCTTCTTTTTCTTCCAAGTAATGTTTTTACAAAACCATTTTCCATAGCCTCATCTTGAATTGTTTTCAACACTTCTTTTACTGTTGCAAAACTTTCAAAATAACTATCTATATAAACTTTTGCTTCCTTTGCTGGGATACCTAACTGTTCACCTAACTTTCTACTTCCCATACCATATAAAAGTCCAAAATTTATAGACTTTGCTATAGCTCTTTTTTCGGAAGCTTCCTCTTCTCCAAAAATTTTTACTGCTGTTTGGAGATGAATATCTAAATTGTTATTAAAAGCTTCAAGAAGTGCTGGGTCTTTTGAGTAATGTGCTAGTAGTCGTAATTCTATTTGTGAATAATCTATACCTACAAGTTTATAGCCATCTCTTGCAATAAACCCTTGTCGTATCTGTCTTCCTGCTTCTGTTCGTACTGGAATGTTTTGTAAATTTGGATTTTTACTACTTAATCGTCCCGTAGCTGTTCCTGTTTGTAAAAAAGAGGTATATATAATATGTTCATCATTTTTTAAGCCTAACTCTAAAAGTGGCTCTATATATGTTGAGTGTAATTTAAAAGCTTCTCTGTACTCTAAAAGTTTTTCGATAACTGGATGGTCACCTTTTAATTTAACTAAAACTGCTTCATTTGTACTATAGCCTGTTTTTGTTTTTTTTGGAGGAGTTAAATTAAGTATCTCAAAAAGTACAATACCTAATTGTTTTGGTGAATTTATATTAAATGTTTCTCCACTTAAAGTATATATTTCATCTGTTAATTTATTTAAATTTTCTTTACTTTTTATTTGTAGATTTTTAAAAAATTCTACATCAACTTTGATTCCAATATTTTCCATTGTATTTAATACATTAATAAAAGGAAACTCAATAGTTTTAGCCACTTTCATAAGATATTCTTCATCATTGTCTTTAAATATCGCTAATATTTTATGATACAATTTCAGTGTAATAAAAGCATCTTCTGCTGCATATTTACAAGCTTCTTCTATATTTACATTAGAGAAGTTTTCACCTTTTTTTACAACATCTTTATAAGAAATTGTTTCATAATTATTTAAAAGTCTCTGTGCTAACTTATCCATCCCTACTGGTTTATCGCTATCAAGTAACCAAGCCATTATCATAGTATCAGCATACAATTTTAAGTCAATATCAAAATTATTTTTAATTATTTGTTTATCATATTTAAAATTTTGCAATATCAATTTATGAGTATTAAAACTCTCAATAGCTTTTAAAGCATCTTCTTTTGAAACTTGTGCCCCTACTCCTAAATAATAATGTCCTACGGGAACATAATAAGCTTTATTTTCTTCATAACAAAATGAGAACCCGACAATACTAGCATTTTTTGTATCTAAAGCTGTAGTTTCAGTATCAAAAGCTACTAATGAGTTTTTTGGTATTTTATTTATAACATCAAATAATTTTTCACTACTATCTAGTAAAAGATACTCACAACTTAAAACTTCTTCTTTTTTTTCTTCAATTTTACTGTTATCATATCCTACAGGTATAGTTGTTTTATAATTTAAACCATCTTTATGCACTTTATCTATAATCTTATTCATATCGTACTGGATTAATGTATCTGCTATTTTTAATATTGGATTTTCTTTTGGCAACTCTATCTTTTCTAAATCTCCAAAGCTATTAAGACAATGGGCATCATGATGTAAAGTTACAAGCTGTTTACTTATATATGCCATCTCTTTATTTTCACTTAAAAGCTTCTGCCATCTTGGTTTTTCAATGTTTTCTATATTTGCATAAATATGATCTAAATCATTATACTTTTGTATCAAAGCTTCAGCTGTTTTTGCACCAACTCCTTTAACACCAGGTACATTATCTGCACTATCCCCTAAAAGTGATTGATAATCAATAAACTGTTCAGGATAGACACCATATTTTGAAAAGCAATCATCTTTTGTTATGATTTTTTTCTTCATAGGGTCAAACATATAAATACCCTCACCTATTAACTGATATAAATCCTTATCATGACTTACTATTCTTACATTTAGTCCTAAATCTCGACCATCAGTTGCTAACGAAGCTATAATATCATCCGCTTCATAACCTACTTTTGAAGCAGTAGGAAAGCCCATCTTTTCTATAAAATCAATAGCAACTGGTAATTGTGCCTTTAAATCTTCAGGTGCATCTGGTCTATGAGATTTATACTCTTCATAAATATCTTTTCTAAAAGTGTCACCTTTACTATCTAAAGCAAAAATCAAATAATCAGTTTGAAAATCTTTTCCAATACCTGCAACAAAATTCATAAATCCTGTTAGCATTCCAGTTGGAAATCCTGTTTTTGACCTTAATGGTGGAAGTGCAAAATAACTTCTGAATAAAAAACCAAAAGTGTCTATAATTGTAAGTGTTTTTTTATTTGTGTCCATATTTTCTCTCTTTAATTTATTTACTTAAAATCTTATCAATTCTATCTTGATTAATATTATTTTCTTTATTTTTTATCATTGTTTCATGTTCTAATAGTTTTTCTTTTAAAGTTTTTGTATATTGATCTTCTACAATTTTTAATTGTGCTAACTGATTTCTAATATATGTCAAATCTTTAGACTTTGGGACAATATATGGTGTTATTATTATAACTAAATTTATTTTATCTTCGTAATCATAGTTACTTTTAAAAAGTGAACCAAGTATGGGAATATCTCCTAAAAATGGAATTTTTTGTTCACTTGTTTCCATTTTGTTTTTTATCAATCCACCTATAATAACATTTTCACCGTTATTTACAATAGCTGTAGTTACTACTTCTTTTTTATTTGTATTGGGAATTGAGTTTGTAGAAGAGCCTAACTTAACATCTTCAATAATTGTATTGATCTCTAAAGTAACTTTTTCATTTGTTGATAATCTGGGCTTTATAGTAAGTCGTAATCCTATATCCTCTCTATCATAATTTGTAGTTGTTGTAGTCCCAATAGTAGTTCCTGTAGGAATTGAGCGTGTTTCCCCTACATATATAGAACTTTCCTTATTATTTACACATAAAATTGATGGTTCACTCACCACTTCTAATGCTTGATTTTCTTTCAATAAGTTTATCGTAGCACCTAAAGAGATAGCACTTTTTAAAACATTTGGACCATATCCATATCCACTTAATTGAGATAAGCTTAATGAAGAAACATCTGTAATAGAATTTAAAGAAGACGTAAAAGTATTTAGGGATGAGCCTGTAGAATTAAATCCATTCAAACCATATTCTAAACCTATGTTTTTTGTTTTTGTTTCACTTATCTCTATAATTTTAGCTTGTACATATACTTGCTGTTTATCTGTATCTAAATGAGTAATGATATTAGATACATAAACTACAGCTTCATGTGAACCAATCACAATTAATCTATTGTTTTCAGCATCTAAAGAGATATATGGTTTTATAGCATTATTTTTATCTTTTGTATTGCTAATAATATCTTTTAAAATTTTTACAATAAGTTTTGAATCAGAATTTTTTATATCTATAACTTGAAGAATATCAGAACTAAACTTTTTCTTCTTACCGTATTGAGATAGATTTTCATCATTAACAACTAATAACATATTATTTTTATCAACTATAGAAAAGCCTTTCGAGCGTAAATCATAAGTCAAAATATCTAAAATATTTTTTTTAGTTATAGGCTTATTTGATGTAAAATTAACCTCTCCATCAATTTTTGATGTTATTAAAATATCTTTTTCAATTATTTTTGACACAATTTTAATAAAGTTTTCTGTTTGTAAATTTTTAAAATTTATTTGTATATCTTGAGTTGCCAAAAGATGACTATTAACAACAAGTATGAAAAAACTAAGAAAGAGATATCTAAATAAAATCATCTTATTCTTTTCTTTTTATTTTTTGTCAATAAATAAATAGAAGAAGATGTGGTTTCTTGAAATTTACCGTTATAAATAATTATATCAGCATTATTTATAGCAAACTCTTCATTAAAGTTATTTTCTGTAATATTTGCGGATGTGGAATATAATAAATTAAATTTTTTAATAAATTGATGATGAATAGAACTTATGTCAACAACGCGAAATGCTTTTTTATTAGGATATATATATGTTGTTTTCTTAGATTTTCGTATCTCTTTTCTAAATCTTTTAGGAATTCTTGTACAAGATTGTAAAGTTTGAAAAGAATCAACTACTTGGAGAGTTTTTTTATTTGAATCTCTTTGTTTTATCAAGGAAAGTTTTTTATCATCAGATGATAAAAAACCAACCGTTGTATCAGTTTGAGTTAAATATACTAAACTGCTTTGCACCCTTTAAAACCTAATTATTTTAAAAAGTCTTGTATTGATTTTGGAGCAAAACCAGCAACATCTCTTTGTGACTCTATTGCTTCAACACTTGCTAGTGCCCCAGCAACTGTAGTAAAGTATGGTACATTTACTCTTAAGACTGTTCTTCGTATTTGTTCTCCATCATCTTTACTTGATTCTTTTCCATCACTCGTATTTATAGCTAGTACTATCTCTTCATTCATTAATGAATCAGTGATATTTGGTCGCCCTTCGCTTACTTTTAAAACTTTTTCACAAGGAATTCCAGCTTCACTAATAATATCATAAGTTCCACCTGTTGCAACTATTTCAAATCCTAAATTTTCAAGTCCAAGTGCTATTTGTGGTGCAAACTCTTTATCTAAATCTGCTAATGAAATAAATACTTTTCCACCCTCTTTTGGCAAATGATTTTTTGCAGCATATTGTGCTTTTGCAAAAGCTTTTCCGAAATCACTACTTATACCCATAACTTCACCAGTTGATTTCATCTCAGGTCCCAAAATTAAATCAGCACCACTTAGTTTATTAAATGGGAAAACTGCTTCTTTTACCGCTACATGATTTTTTAACATAGGTTTTAATAAGTTAGGTGTTTCTTCATTTGTAATATTTACAATTTTTTCATCTTTATCATATACATTAATAGCATCTCTTAAAGATTCTCCCCACATAACTCTTGTTGCAACTTTTGCTAGAGGAATTCCTGTAGCTTTAGATACAAAAGGTACAGTTCTAGATGCTCTTGGATTCACTTCAATCAGATAAATTTTTCCATGATGAATAGCATATTGTGTATTCATTAACCCTTTAACACCAAGTTCAAGTGCCATAGTTTTTGTTTTCTCTTCTACTTCTTTTAAAATAGCTTCATTTAAACTCACCGGCGGTAAACTACAAGCACTATCTCCTGAGTGGATACCAGCTTCTTCAATATGTTGCATCACTCCACCAATATATACATCAGTTCCATCACTAATACAATCAACATCAAGCTCAATAGCTCTATCTAAAAATTTATCTATCAGTACTGGTGCATCATTTGATACACTTACAGCTTCATCCATATACATTTTTAGTTCTGTATCATTATAAACGATTTTCATACCTCTTCCACCAAGTACAAATGATGGTCGTACAAGAACTGGATATGTAACTCTATTTGCAATCTCTAAAGCTTGTTCAAGTGTTACAGCCGTTCCATTATCTGGCTGTAAAAGTCCAGCTTTTTCAACAAATGTAGAGAATTTTTCTCTATCTTCTGCTAAATCAATCACTTCAGCAGTAGTTCCTATAATCTTTCCACCAAAATCATGAATAGCATTTGCTAGTTTTAAAGGAGTTTGCCCACCAAAATGAACAATAATACCATCTGGATTTTCTGTTTCAATAACACTTCTTACATGTTCAAAATCGATTGGTTCAAAATATAAAATATCTGATGTATCATAATCTGTTGATACAGTTTCAGGATTACAGTTGTACATGATTGTTTCAACACCCATTTCATTTAAAGCAAAAGAAGCATGACAACAACAATAATCAAACTCAATCCCTTGCCCTATTCTATTTGGTCCACCACCAATAATCATAACTTTTTTCTTATCAGATACAACTTTTTCTTTTTGTGGTAGTATAGAGATATTTGTTGTAGAGTATAAATATGGAGTAAGTGCTTTAAATTCAGCAGCACAGGTATCAACTTCATTATACTCTAAATTTATACCAAGTGTTTTTCTAGCTTCATATACTTCAATCTCTTTACAACCTAAAAGCTTAGAAATCATAGCATCACTAAATCCAAAAGTTTTTACTCTTCTTAAAAATTCAGCATCTTTAAGTGTATCAGATTGTTTTTCAACAATCGCTACTTCCATATTGTAGATCTCTCTAAATTGATTTAAGAACCATGGGTCTATTTTTGACAATTCAAAAATATCTTCATTAGTAAGCCCTTCTCTCATCCCTTGCATTAAGTAAACATATCTATCACAATTTGGTCTTCGAATCTCTTTTTTAATAGTATCCAAATCACTTATAATTGGATCAAAACCACAAAGACCTGTTTCTAGTGAACATAATGCTTTTTGAAAAGACTCTTTAAAAGTTCTTCCCATAGACATAACTTCACCAACACTCTTCATTCCTGTTGTAAGTGTAGAGTTTGCTTTTGGAAATTTTTCAAAAGTAAATCGTGGAATTTTAGTAACAACATAGTCAATAACCGGTTCAAAAGATGCAGTTGTACCTGTAATATCATTTTCAATCTCATCAAGAGTAAATCCAACAGCAAGAAGTGTTGCCACTTTTGCTATAGGATATCCTGTAGCTTTTGAAGCAAGTGCTGAACTTCTAGAAACTCTTGGGTTCATCTCAATAACAATCATTCTTCCAGTATTTGGACAGATTGAGAACTGAACATTTGATCCACCAGTATCTACACCAATCTCTCTTAAAATTGCAAAAGAAGCATTTCGCATATTTTGGTACTCTTTATCGGTAAGAGTAAGTGCAGGTGCTACAGTAATACTATCTCCTGTATGAACACCCATAGGGTCTACATTTTCAATAGAACATACTATGATACAGTTATCTTTTTTATCTCTGATAACTTCCATCTCATACTCTTTCCATCCAAGCATAGATTCCATAATCTCAATCTCATTTATAGGAGATGCATCAATTCCCTCTTTAGCAAGTTTTTCAAACTCTTCCATATTATAAGCAACACCACTTCCTCCACCTGCAAGTGTAAATGACGCTCTTGAAATCACTGGGAACCCAATCTCTTTAGCTTTTTCAATGGCTTCTTCAACTGTATATGCATTTGCACTTTTCGGTAAGTCCATACCAATCTTAATCATTGCATCATTAAAAAGGTGTCTATCTTCACCTTTTTTAATAGCATCGGGATGTGCGCCTAAAAACTCAATCCCTTCTAACATACCTTTATCATACATAGATGTAGCAACATTCAATGCTGTTTGACCACCCATTGTTGGTAAAATAGCATCTACTTTTTCTATTTCAATAATTTGAGCAATTGTATCTTCTGTGATTGGTTCAATATATGTTTTATCTGCAAACTCTGGGTCTGTCATAATAGTGGCAGGGTTTGAATTAATTAAAACAACTCTATAACCTAATTCTTTTAGTGTTTTTGTAGCTTGAGTACCAGAATAGTCAAACTCACACGCTTGACCAATAACAATAGGACCTGATCCTATTAACAAAATAGATTTGATATCTTCTCTTTTGGGCATTCTATATTTTCCTTGAGTTTTTTTAGATAAAATTCAAGTATTATATCCCAAAAATACTTATAAATTGGTTAGGGTAAAAACAGAGAGAACAAGCCTATTATTTCAATAAAATTATCTCTCATGGAGTGCTGATTGTTTTGTTTTTAAGATAGGTTTTAAGATAAAATCTAAAATTGTTTTTTGCCCTGTCACAATATCCACACTTGCAACCATTCCTGGAATTATAGAATATTTTTGATTATCTTTTTCTAGATAATTTTTTTCAGTTTGTATTACGACTTTATAGTATGTTTTTCCATCTTTACTATCTTCATCTTTAATACTATCTGCTGAAATTTCTACTATTTTCCCGTCTAAGCCTCCATAGATTGAAAAATCATAAGCTGTAATTTTTACAATTGCTTTTTGACTTGGGTTGATAAATGCAATATCTCGAGGGTCTATTTTTGCTTCTACAAGTAATATATCACTATTTGGAACAATCTCCATCAAATCTACACCAGATTTTACTACTCCACCTATTGTATTAAAGTTTATCTGTTTTATGATTCCATCAACAGGAGATAGTATAATAGTTTTATCAAGTTTATCTTTTTCAGAAATAACTTTTGATTCAAATCTCTTAATTTCAGAACTTACTTTTTGTAACTCTTTTGCTGATTCAGATTTAAACATATTCATTTTTTCTATTATTTTATTTTGAGATTCATTTATGGCCATTTTCATTCTAGGTATTGATAGTTTTGTAGCTGTATAATCCCCTAAAATATTATTATATTCTTTTTTTATGGAGATAAAATCCATATTAGACAACGCTCTCCTAGCAACAAGTTTTTCAATTGTCTGCATCTCTTCTTCAATAAGTTTTAGTGATTTTGCAAGTTGTTTTTGTTTGCTTTTCAATTCAACTAATTCTTGTCTTTTTTGATTTAATTGCATTTTTAAAATAGAAACTGATGTTTTAAGCTCTTGAAATCTTGTTTTAAAAATATTTTTATGTACCTCAATTATATCAGGATAATTTTCTAATTTTTTATCATTAAAAACTAACTTAGGAATAGGTTTATGAATATCAACATTTACTTCCGCATTCAATCTAATTTGTGATGCTATTAAGTCTTCTAATGCATTTCTATTTTCATCTAAAGAAGCTTTAAATCTTGTTGTATCAATCTTTACCAAAGGTTGATTTTTTTTGATAATATCTCCCTCATTTACTAAAATTTCAGAGATAATACCACCATCTAATGATTGTATAGTTTGTATCTTTGCAGAAGGAATAACTTTCCCTTCTCCTCGTGCTAATTCATCAACTTCAGCCCAATAAGCCCAAGATATAGCACCTGTAAAAAAAGTAATAATAACTATAAATAACAATAAAGTATAAGTTCGAATCCTTGCATGCGATTGTGCATATAATGTATTGACAAAATTAATCTCTTCATTCACATGAAATAAAGATAAAAACCACATAACAGGATGAACAATAGCCCAGTTAATAAAAAATATAATAAGATAAACTACAATAATTATCAAACCAATATTATAAATACCAAAATCAAATATTTTTATATATAATAATGTCTCTATATCAGCTGAAAATATAAAATAATTGATAACTTGAAATATAATAACAAAAACTATAATTGATGCTAATATAATTAATTCTCGAATCATTTATTTCCTTTTACTACAGGTGTTTTAGTATGATTAAATTTTGCAATCACTTCATTCTTTGGACCATCTGCAACTATTCTTCCATCTTCAATAACAATTAATCTATCTATTAAACTTAATATAGACGGTTTATGTGTAATGATTATAACTGTTTTATCTTCAATAATATTTTTTAAATTATGTTTAAATTTTTGTTCTGAAAGTTCATCAATTGAATTTGTTGGTTCATCAAGAATAAGAATTTTTGGTTTAGAAAGAATTGCTCTTGCTAATGTAACTGCTTGCCTTTCACCACCTGATAATCCTTCTCCTCTTTCACCAACGATTAAGTCATATCCAGCCTCATGTTTTCCCAAAATTTCATGTACACCTGCTATTTTTGAAGCTTCAAGTATCTCTTCATCAGTTGCATAAGAATCACCAATTGTAATATTATCTCTAATTGTTCCCATAAATAAAAAAGGTTCTTGAGGAACATATCCTATCGCATGTCGTAAATCAACAGGATCAATTTGTCTGATATCAGTATTATCAACTAAAATTGAACCTTTATTTGGCTCATATAAATTTAAAATCAATTTTGCAATTGTTGATTTTCCAGACCCTACTCTCCCTATAATTCCAACTTTTTCACCTTTTTTAATACTAAGATTAATATTTTTTAAAATATCAAAGTTTCTATCTTTATAAGAAAAATTCACCTCTTTAAAAACAATATCTCCATCTAGGTCAGGTCTACTTAAATAATGTTTTAAGTCATGTCTTTCAACTGGCATATTCATAATTTCATCAATATTATTTAAAGATAACATTGTTCTATCAATTCGTATAATCATCCCTACAATTTGAGATACAGGAGCAATAACACGGCTATTTAACATCATAGAAGCTATAATACCACCCATAGTCAATTCACCTTTACTAGCTAGTATAACACCAAAAGCAACTATAGCAATACTTGAAAACTGAGAAACAAAGCCAGTAAAATAAGTAACAATTTGAGATAAATGAATTGATTTATTTCCATAATATGATGTTTGACTCAAAGACTTTTCCCAATGTGTCCTCATCCTATTTTGTGCTCTTACACTTTTTATGATTTCTAATCCTGTTACAGCTTCTGTAAGTGTTGTTTGTTTAATTTGATCTTCTTTTGCTGATTGAAGAATAGTATCTTTTATAGGTTTTTGCATAAAGAGCGCAAACCCTAATGCAATAGCCATAGTGACCAAAGATACATATCCTAAATCACCACCAATAAAAAAAATTATCGCTATAAATAAAAATACAAAAGGGATATCAACAAGCGTTGCAACTGTTGCTGAAGTAAAAAATTCTCGAACAGATTCAAATGATTGTAATCTACTTACAAATAAACCTGTAGAAGCTGGTTTTGCATCTAATTTAATATTTAATAACTGATCAAAAATAATACTAGACATCCTTACATCAGCCCTTGTGGAAGCCTGTTCTAAGAAATATGAACGAATAAGTTTTAAAATAAGATCAAAAATAATTATTAAAGATATCCCCACTACTAAAACTGTCAATGTATCTACAGCTTTATTTGGAAGAACTCTGTCATAAACATTCATGGTAAATAATGGAATAAATATTACAAATATATTAATAAAAATAGCAGACATAATCACTAAAGAATATATACCCATATTCTTTTTCATAATATTCCAGAACCATTTTTTTGGTTCATTTACAATAATATCTTTATCTACTCTTTTTTCAAAATTATATGCTGGTTTAATTAAAATTAAATTTTTATTAGCATCTGGATTTGTACTATTTTTTTGTGATAATTCAAATAAATCAATCCAAACTTCACCGACACTTATATCAGGTAAAACAACTAATGCCTTCTCTTTTTTTGTATCAATTTCAAGTATGACACAAGCCTTGTTCTCATCTAAAAGCATAATTGCAGGCAATGCCAAATTGTCTATTTTTTTAATCTCTTTTTTGACAGGCTTAGTAATAAGACCAATTCTTTTGGCCGCTATACTAAACATTGACGGAGTCATTATGGTTCCATGAATTGGGAGTCCAACAGTTAAAGACTCTTTTGATGCAGGTCTTTCATAATATTTAGAAAGAAAAAGTAAACACTCCAATAAAGTGTCAACTTCTCTTTCATCTAATATCTTTTTAAAATCATCTTCTAGTATCTCTTCACTTGAGTCACTCAATATATTATCCTTTTGAGTTTTAAAATTTTAGATTACTATTCTAAAGCTTGTTTTAAATCTTCTAAATTATCTTCTTTAGGTTTTTCCATCTCCATTGTATCTTCTACTGCTTTACAAGGAATATTTGGTTGAGAAGTGATAAAGTCTTGTGCACTTGATGTTAAAGAAAGTATTGTGTAATATGTTTCAATAATTTTGATCTCTTCATCAACTAACTGTACTCGTGCATCATATAAATCTGATTCTATATCTAATACATCAACAAATGTTCTTGTACCTGCTGAAAATTGATCTTTATAAATTTTTAATATATCTTCATTTGAAGAAACATATCCTTTTAATTCTTCTATTTTATCTTTAGAGTTTTGAAAAGAATAATATGCTGAAGTAATCTCATCAACTACTAAATCACTTTTACTATTTAAGATTTTTTGAGATTCTTTTAAAAAGATTTTTTCTCTTAAATTTGAAACTTTATCTTTTCCACCTGTATAGAAATTATAATTTAATACTATATTTGCACTATAAATATCTTTTCGTGTATTTGATGTAATTAAATCATTATCCCATGTACCATTTAAATTAAATGATAATTTTGGTAAAAATTTTGATTCTTCTTGACTAATAATAGCTCTTTGTTCTTGAATTTTTGACATTTGTGCTAAAACACTATTGTTTTTTGTTAAGGCTTCAGTTACTAATTCATCAACTGCACTTGGTAATATAGATTCATCTATGTTAGGAGTACATACAAGATCATTTATCTCTTTACCTACAAGTCTTTTAAAGCTATTTTTAGCAATTTGCTGGTTATCTTTTTCTTCTATATAATTCTTTTTTGCTAAATGTAATTCAGCTTGAACTTCATAAGTATTTAAAGCATCTCCACTAATCTTCTCATTTTCTTTTGCTGTATTAAGATATTCTTCATGAGTTTTGATATTAACTTCTGTTAATCTAAGTCTTTTATCATATTTAACTAAGTCTAAATATGCTGTAACACCATCTAATACAACAGAATCAACTCTTGCACTATTTGTTAACATATTATTTTCATATCGATATTTAGTTTCTTCAACTAAAGCAGGTGTTAATCCACCATCATATATCATTTGTTCTAGATTTAACTGACCATCAAGACCTTCTTGAGACTCTTCTGCCCAATTACTAGTACCATCAAGCTTTGACTTTGTTTTTTTAGTTTCAGCTGTAACTTCTAAATCAATTACTGGTTTATAATTACCTTTTGCTTCCTCAATATATGTTTTGAAAGCTTCATTATTATTTTTAATTGCCTCTAACTCAGGGTTTACAATTAACAGATCTTGAATCGCATCTTGTAAAGTAGTTGCATGTAAAGCACAAGTTGATGATAACAACAACGCCGATAAAACTTTTGATAATCTAAACTTTTTCATAATATATCCTCTCTTTCAATATGGTATAGTATACAAAAAATGTGTTAAAATTGTGTTAAAAAATTTATTTTTAACACATTTTTTAAATTTAAATAATTAGATAATTTATTTAATGAAACACAATTTTAACACATTTTTTATATACTATGTCAATCTATTCAATTCAATAAAATAATTAATAAAAGGTAATAACTATGATAAGTACAAATAGATTAAAAGATGTTTTAAAAGTAGTAAGAGTTTTATATATTGATAATAAAAATGATATACCTCAAACTATAAAAAACACACTGAAAATATTTTTTAAAGATATTTATTATACAAATAACTTTGATGAAGCTATGACTATATATAATGAGAAACATCCTGATATTATTATTAGTGAAGCTTACACAAATGATGGTAGAACTATACTACCATTACTACAAAATATTAGAGAGTATAATTACCTTATCCCTATCATTATAACGACTTCACATAAAGAGGAAAAAACACTTTTTGATGCTATTAGGTTACAACCTGTAGATTTTTTAGTGAAACCATTAAGTGTAAATAACTTTATATATCCTTTGAATAAAGCTGCAAAACATATTTTAAACCATGGAAATATTGTCGTACCATTATGTAAAGACTCTAGATATAATTATATTGATAAAACTGTCAATATAAATCAAAATAATATTGCTCTTACAAAAAATGAATCAAGATTTTTAGAACTTTTACTTGCAAATGATGGTAAATTAGTACCTAAAGATGAAATTGAGTTTTATATTTGGGGAGAAGAATATGTGAGTGAATCTGCTTTTAAATCATTGTTAAAAAGACTCCGAGATAAAATAGGAAATAAAATTATTAAAAATAATCCTGGCATAGGATATTCACTAAACTCTCATTAAACTATTCTATTTATTATAATAAAAAAGCCTCATATAAAAATATGAGGCTTTTTTTATTGAGATATAGTTTAAAATTAAACTATATCTACATCAATATCATCATCAATCAATAATTGTAAAGATGTATCAGCAGCACCTGTGTATGCAACATATCCATCCGCATCAGGAGAACCATCTCCAACAGCAACCCAATCATTTGAAAGATTAATTTTATCTCCATCATCACTATCTGCTGTGATTTTTAATGTTTTATCATCATCTGTCATAGCAATAAAGTCTTCTATAGATAGATTTGATAAGATGTGTGTACCTTCTGATAAATTAATTTCATCTAAAGAATCAGGATTTGATACACTATCTCCATTTTCATTTTCAAAATCATTTGCTTGGTCTAGTAATGCAGCCATATCAATTTCACCTTGAGAAGTACTATCAAAAGTCAAGACTTCTTTAGTTTCTGTACCAACTATTTCAAAGTTATCTATTGACCAAGCCTCAGTATATTTACCAGAATTTGTTGTAAATTCTGACTGTAGTTCTACAGTAAACTCACCATCTTCTGGAACTGTCATATTAAAAGAAATATCTTTTGTTTCATTTCCATTGGCATGGTATATTTCACGATAAACTTCATCCCCATTACTGTCTATTACATTAACTACAAAGAAGTCATGGTATTCCCATCCTCCGTCCCAATCTAATGCGCCACTACCACCATATACACTTAAATCAAAATTAACAGTTACTTCTTCACCAGCACTATTATCTAAGTTAAATGTTTGAGATGCTACATCTGAATCTTGACTGAACCAACCTAAAATACCATTTGGTGTCTGTCCACCTTTTTTACCAGATTCGTTTCCATCTATATCCCAATTTTCATTGTTAGGACCATCAAATGTTTGTAATGCAACTCCACCAACTAATGTAGAAACAATTCCTGTTATATTATTAACATTTACAGTAACAGTTTGTGTTGTTTCATTCCCTGCTGTATCTGTAGCAGTTACAACCACAGAATAAGAATTTTGATTTTCATAATCTAAAGTAGAAGGTAAACTCAAGTTACCATCACTGTCTAATATAAATTCACTACTTGATGGAATAGATAATGTCACATTACCACTCATAGTATCTGTAGCTAATATTTCACCAAGATTTACATTACTTAAAGTTTCATTTACGCCTGTTTGTATATCACTTGTATCTATAGCTGGACCTTCTGTATCTATAACTAATGGACTAAATGTAGTATATGCTTCATTTCCTGCATCATCATTTACTATTACAGTATATGTATATGTTCCATCAGCCAACGCATTATCTGGTGCAAATGTCCATTTATTTGTTACGGAGTTATAAGAAAGTTCTCCCTCTGCACTATTATCAATCACCCATAAACCATCTACTGATGAACGAACTGCTTGCGCTTGAAGAACAGAAGAACCATTAATAACTCTTACATTTAAAGCATCATCAGCTATATTTCCAAGATTTAAAGTAGGTAAAGCTACATTAGTGATATTATCACTATCAGAAACTCCACTATCCATAGATGCAGGTAAATCAATTGTAGGAATATCTACAAAGTCATCATCTACATTTATTGTAACTGTTGTTGTATCTTCTAGAGTACCATCAGATACTGTAATACCTAAATCGAATGTTCTGTCATTTACATGACTCGCAGCAACTTCTTGCTCACCAAGTTGAGTTAATGTAATCTCTCCATCACTGTTGATTTCAAAATACCCTTCACTGTTACCACTCGTTATAGTATAAGTTAAATTTGAACTATCAACATCTGAAGCATTTACATCAGCTAAAATAGTATCATCAGTTACAATTCCATCGATAACATTATTTTCAGTGATAGTAGTACCATCACCTACAACAGTTCCGATAACTGGTGCATCATTAGTTCCTTGAATTGTGATAGTTACAGTTTGTTCAGTACCATCTATTGATTTTACGACAAATTTTTCAATAACTTGTTCATCACCCAAGGCTTGTATCTCTGCAGCATTATTGGCATGATCTAAATAATAACTCCATTTACTAGTTGCAGGGTCCATTAGAAGAACACCTAGTGCAGTTGCATTAGTTGAATTTGCACTATCATATGTTACTGTTGATTGATATGCTTCTTCTCCTGCGTCCAAATCAGTTATAGTAAGTTGACCATCTATAGTCCAAGTGTCGTCTTCATGAATATTTCCTGTGTTATCTCCACTAAGACTAGCTACATCATTAGTACCTTCAACTTTTACAGTAAACCATTGTGTTTCTGAAATTGAACTTTCGTTTAATCCATCTGTTCCATCATATCCCATTTGATCATCTGCAAAATATTTTAATTTAATCTCTAGTATATCTGCTGGATTACCATCTAGCTCTCCAGATAATGCATCAAATTTTCCGATAATTTCAAACTCACCTCCGTCAACCTGAATAGAACTAATTGAAATATCATCAGCACTTACACCCGCAGGTAATTTAACTTGTACAAATACAGCAGAAAGATTTCCTTCCCCATCAATATAAGTAACTGGTCCAAATAATTCATATCCACCCGCTGTATCAACTTCTTCTATATTAGAGATAGATTCAATACTGAAAATATGAGTATCACTCATATCATCATCTACAACTTCAAACGCTTCTCTTATAACTGTAGTTTCTGGTTCAGTAGAAGGTAATAAATCAGCATCTGCTTCAGAAACCATATAAACTTTATCTGTAGTTACAATTGGTTGATCATTTGTACCTGTAACAGTTAATGTCATAAAACCTTCAGCACTTTCATTTTCTTCATTTTGCCCATCATAAATATCATAAGTATTATCACTATCATCTACAGCTTTATATCTAAATACAATAGTTGCTGTTTCACCTGCTGCCAATGCACTAAAATCTCCCTCTAGTGCAAAATCAACATGACTAGAGTTAGGATTATCGTGTGCACTTTCAATTAAATTTGATAGTGTAATACTATTAAGTGTAATCGGCATTTCTGTATGTGGTCCAGAATGTGGAGTATGTCCCTCCCCTCCTGATTCTTGTCCATTTTGACTACCACCTTTTAAGTCTTCAGAGAACACAACAACTTTAATTTGATATGTTTGTCCACCATCATCACTTCTATTTGCATCATCTTCAACATAATCAATTCCAGATTTTATATATTCAATTTCTGATTTACCTAAAAATGCATCTTTATAAGCTTGAATATTTTGAGCAACTAAAGCAGGATTTTCTCTATCTTCAGGGCTCATCATACTAAGAACATATCTATCAATTACATCTTCTGGTTTTGCATTATTTAGGCTTCCACCCATATCTTTTAAAACAAAGTCATGAGTATCACTTAAATCTTCATCAGTTACAAACAATCTTCCTTGTAACAGATTTAATCCTTCTGTATCACCACCAGGTAAAGTAGATGTTTCATAATAATCATCACCAACAAATGGAGTATTAATATCATATGTTAAACTTGAAATAACTGGCTGATCATTTGTACCTGTAATAGTCACAGATGCTGTTTTCATTTCTGAAAGTGAAGACTCATTATGCCCATCAAAACCACTTAATCCATTGTCATCAACTGCAAAATACTTAAATGTTATTGTTACATTTTCATTAGCTGCTAATGAACTAAAATCCCCTGATAGTGTAAAATCTGCAGAACTTGCGCCATTGTTGTTCATAGTTAAACTAGATAAACTAGAAGCTATCTCTTGTAAATTTACGCTTGTATCTGTTGAACTTAACTGTACAACAACACCACTTACTACAGCTGTAACTGTCACAGGACTATATAAATTGTAGTTCCCAAAGAAAAATGTATGTGTATCATTTACATCATCATCTGTTGCACTTAATGTTCCTGTGAACGAATTGATAATTTCATCGTTTGTTTTATTACCATCGCCATTTGTATCAATTGCATCATCACCTGTTTCATCATGTGTTTCAAAAATAGGTTGTGTACCATCTGCAACATCAAGACCAAGTTGATTACTATATAAGTCTGTATTTGTAATCGTAGTGATCGCTGCACCACCACTTAAAAGACCTTGTGTATCACTAGAATCTTCAAAATCATATGAAGCAAGAGAACTAAAAGCATCTCTAAAGTCTATATTATCAATGTAACCATCAATACTATCAACTCCTCCAATAATCATTGTAGTATCTGCTAAATCTGGCATCATACCATCAACAACAACACTTGATGCCTCTTCACCATTTACAAATAATGTTAACACACCATGTTTTAATACATAAGATATATCATACCACTGATTTGCATTAATATCATATGTTAATGTATATTCATTACTTGTGTTTGTATCCATTGTGAAAACTAGTTGATTATTATGTATCTCAATAGTTGGAGCATCTGTTTCTCCTCCTCTTTGCATAATAGTACCATCATCCAAATTATCTAATTTTAATGAAAAATTCATTTTAAATCTTTGTGGCACTAACTCTAAATTTTCAACAGTCATAGCAGCACCTTCAGATAATGCTAGAACATTATAACTTACCGGTACACTATCAAATGTAACATCTTCTACAATTGGTTGATCATTTGTTCCAGTAATTGTTATAGTTACAAGTTTTTCTTCTGATAATGATGGTTCATTATTTTCATCACCACTTTGTCCAAATCCTTGTTTATCATTTGCAACATAAGCAAATGTTACAGTTGCTGTTTCACCTGCACCTAATGCATTGAAATTACCTTCTAATTTAAAATCTACTTCACTATCTTCTGCATTATTATTCATTAAAACAAGTTTTGTAACATCAAGACTTGAAACATTAACATCAGTAGAATCAATCATCATTTTAACGGTATCACTACCATTATGTGGACCTTTTTGGAAAAATTCAACATTATCAAATCTAATATCTCCTTGATCACCATGAGGTCCTGGTCCACCAGTACCTTGTCCATAATAATCACTTGCTGTATAGTTTCTTACATTAAATACATGTGTATCATTTACATCATCATCTGTTGCTACTAGTTTTCCAAAAACAGCTGTAGTTACATCACCTTGTGTATCATCTTGACCATTGTAATACCATTTGTTATCTCTTGATTCATAGATTGTATCATCTACTCCCATTACTACATCTTGTACTACTGGTTGGTCGTTTGTTCCTGTTACTGTGATTGATACTGTTTTATATTCTGATTGATTAGGTTCTTCACTTCCTGATGAACTATCTGTCGCATAATATTTAAATGTTACTGTTGCTGTTTCACCTGCTGCTAATGCATCAAAGTTCCCTACTAAATAAAACTCTGTATCATTATCACTTCCATTATCTCTTGAAAGTAAAATAGCATCAACTGTTACATCTTCTGCATTGATATCTGAAGATGTAAATGCAACATCTACTTTTCCTGTTCCACCCCATTTTGTACCGTTTGTATCATAATTTACATTTTCTACAATTTGTGTATTTGGATTTTGTGATGCTGTCATATCTGCCAATCCAAATGTATGTGTATCATTTACATCATCATCTGTTGCTACTAATGTACCTTTTATCCAATTCTTATATTCATCATTAAGACCGATTCCACCATCTTGATCTGGGTTATAAAATGGAAATACATGTGTCCAGTTATCCCATGGATTCTCATCATGTGTTTCATAAATTACATCATCACCTTCTCCCATTACTACATCTTGTACTACTGGTTGGTCATTTGTTCCTGTTACTGTGATTGATACTGTTTTATATTCTGATTGATTAGGTTCTTCACTTCCTGATGAACTATCTGTCGCATAATATTTAAATGTTACTGTTGCTGTTTCACCTGCTGCTAATGCATCAAAGTTCCCTACTAAATAAAACTCTGTATCATTATCACTTCCATTATCTCTTGAAAGTAAAATAGCATCAACTGTTACATCTTCTGCATTGATATCTGAAGATGTAAATGCAACATCTACTTTTCCTGTTCCACCCCATTTTGTACCGTTTGTATCATAATTTACATTTTCTACAATTTGAGTATTTGGATTTTGTGATGCTGTCATATCTGCCAATCCAAATGTATGTGTATCATTTACATCATCATCTGTTGCTACTAATGTACCTTTTATCCAATTCTTATATTCATCATTAAGACCGATTCCACCATCTTGATCTGGGTTATAAAATGGAAATACATGTGTCCAGTTATCCCATGGATTCTCATCATGTGTTTCATAAATTACATCATCACCTTCTCCCATTACTACATCTTGTACTACTGGTTGGTCGTTTGTTCCTGTTACTGTGATTGATACTGTTTTATATTCTGATTGATTAGGTTCTTCACTTCCTGATGAACTATCTGTCGCATAATATTTAAATGTTACTGTTGCTGTTTCACCTGCTGCTAATGCATCAAAGTTCCCTACTAAATAAAACTCTGTATCATTATCACTTCCATTATCTCTTGAAAGTAAAATAGCATCAACTGTTACATCTTCTGCATTGATATCTGAAGATGTAAATGCAACATCTACTTTTCCTGTTCACCCCATTTTGTACCGTTTGTATCATAATTTACATTTTCTACAATTTGTGTATTTGGATTTTGTGATGCTGTCATATCTGCCAATCCAAATGTATGTGTATCATTTACATCATCATCTGTTGCTACTAATGTACCTTTTATCCAATTCTTATATTCATCATTAAGACCGATTCCACCATCTTGATCTGGGTTATAAAATGGAAATACATGTGTCCAGTTATCCCATGGATTCTCATCATGTGTTTCATAAATTACATCATCACCTTCTCCCATTACTACATCTTGTACTACTGGTTGGTCATTTGTTCCTGTTACTGTGATTGATACTGTTTTATATTCTGATTGATTAGGTTCTTCACTTCCTGATGAACTATCTGTCGCATAATATTTAAATGTTACTGTTGCTGTTTCACCTGCTGCTAATGCATCAAAGTTCCCTACTAAATAAAACTCTGTATCATTATCACTTCCATTATCTCTTGAAAGTAAAATAGCATCAACTGTTACATCTTCTGCATTGATATATCTGAAGATGTAAATGCAACATCTACTTTTCCTGTTCCACCCCATTTTGTACCGTTTGTATCATAATTTACATTTTCTACAATTTGAGTATTTGGATTTTGTGATGCTGTCATATCTGCCAATCCAAATGTATGTGTATCATTTACATCATCATCTGTTGCTACTAATGTACCTTTTATCCAATTCTTATATTCATCATTAAGACCGATTCCACCATCTTGATCTGGGTTATAAAATGGAAATACATGTGTCCAGTTATCCCATGGATTCTCATCATGTGTTTCATAAATTACATCATCACCTTCTCCCATTACTACATCTTGTACTACTGGTTGGTCGTTTGTTCCTGTTACTGTTACTGTAATAGTTTTTGGTTCAGAAATAGAGCTTTCGTTGATACCATCTGTTCCATCAAATCCTCTCATATCATCTGCAACATATTGAAATGTTACTGTTGCTGTTTCACCTGCTGCTAATTCATTAAAATCACCTACAATAGAGTATTCCCATTCTTGAGTAGCTTCATTAAAACTAATAGAAACAGTCACATCACCAGCATCAATACCAGCTCCTGCTGGATCATCAATAACTAAGCTACCATCAACAACTCTAAACTCATGTGTATTCATCACATCATCATCTGCAACACTTAATACCCCTATAAAAGAGTTAGGTTCTTCACCTTGTGTATCGTCAACACCTAAAATATCTTCACTCTCAGAAGTTTCATAAAATATAATGCTATTATAGCTAGAACCAACGCTTCCAGCTGTTTGAACATCTACTAAAGTTCCTCCTGATACATATTCTATATTTAAAGCAGAATCATATCCTGTATCTCCAGAGTTCATAACTCCAAAAGTGATTGTATGAAGACCACTTGTAGTAAATAAGTGTGTTAATGTTGTATTACCATTTACATCTGTATCTATACTATCTTCTAGTGTGTATAAATTTCCATCTACAACTACAAATGAGAAATCATTCCAAGGATAAGTACCCCAGTCATTATCTAAGAAATCCCAATAAAAGCTAACATTCTCATTTTCACCTGTTTGGATAGTAAATTTTATAGCTGAACCATCTGTAGGAATAGAGCTATCATTTGAAATTCCCATTTCTGCTAAAGATTCTATTGTAGATAAAGAAGCACCTCCAGTAACTAAATTCCATACAGTAGAATCATTTAAATTAATTGCTTCAACTACTGGAATATCATTTGTACCTGTTACTGTAAACGATACAGTTGCAGGAGTACTTGATAAACCACCTGAATCAGTTGCTATATAATTAAATGTAACTGTGGCAATTTCTCCATCTGATAAATCATTGAAATCTCCACTGATAGTATAAGTACCATCAGGATTTACCACAGCAGTTACTGAATCTTCAATAAGTGTAATCACACCATTTGTATCTGTAACACTCAATGTACCAGCAACCATACTAAAAGTATGTGTATCTGCAAAATTTGCATCACTCGCAACAAGTTGACCTGTAATTACATTTAACTCCCCTGCACCTTCAATACCTTGAATCTCATTTTGTACAAGAAAAACATCAGAAACAACTGGTGCCTCATTTGCTTCACCGTTGATATCAAAAGTATTAAGAACACTGTCTGCTCTTAACTGATCACTATCATCAGCAGCACTTCTATTTGGATCAATATTTGGATTGTCATCTGCAAAAGATCTATTTTGCCCTATAGTTGCACCCGCAGCTGTTGCTTCAAGAGCACCTAATAAGTCTCCCATATTAGATACGAGCATCTCTTCACCATTAATATCTAAAAGTAATTGAGTTATTACATCACCTGCTGTATATAAAGAAGCTAACCCCTCTAATACCACATCATATGTCGAACCATCAGCATCTGTTACTTGTAAAATAACATCTGTCTCATTATCTGCAATTAAAACCTGATATGATGAACCTTCATCAACAGAAACTTTAAGTTTATCACCAGATTCTATTTTAATTGTTTGCGCCCCACTGAAGTTTTGAACTACCTCATTTCCAATTTGTACATTTAACATAATTAACTCCTTCTGTTTTTTCTTATACAAATTGTAACAGAAGAGGAGTTTCTTAAAAGTTTCTTTTTAATTAATTTATAAAAATTTTTATTATGTAAAAATTAGGTGTGGTAAATTAGTGTGGTAAATTAAATTTTTGAACAGAATATTCTCCATCTTCATCAAAACAACAGTAATACAGAAGATCTTTTTTAATACTCAATTCAGCTAAATATCTTAATGCAATATTAGCTTGAAGTGATGCTATATTCATTACAATAGGTGCTGCAATTCCATCTGGTTTTCTATCTGAAATATTGAAAACACTTTCAAAAGAAGCTTTATCAAAAAAACAAACTTGTCCATGAAATGACTCAACACTTCCATATAACCACGGTATATTTTTATCTTTGGAAAATTTATTAATTTGGGCTCGTATTGGCAGGTTATCTGTTGCATCAATGATTAAATCATAATCTTCATTTGTAATACAAAATGTTTCAAAATTCATTTCAAAACTATTTACTTCTACAAAAGGAGACCTACTTTGTACAAGTTCTTTAAGAACTTCACATTTAGGTTTTCCCTCATCACCTACTTGAAATCCTATTTGTCTATGTATGTTGTGTACACTGATTTCATCAAAATCAACTAAATCTATATACCCTATTCCACTACTTCCAAGAGCAATAGCTAAACTACAACCTAATCCACCACAACCTATGATTGCTATTTTTTTATTTTGTAAACTTTGTTGAGTATCTTCACCCCAAAGTTGAATTTGTCTGTTAAAATAGTTATTAAAATCTTCCATATCATACCACCTATTTATTTTAATCTAATTCTAACAACTTTTAACTTTTTTTGACTTAATTATGATAAAATAAACTTATGACAGATTTAAATATTAAAATAGAAGAACTTATTGAAAGTAATGCTGAAGATTTTCAAATAGCAAAGGTTATAAAGTGTGAGATTAAAGAGTATTTAAACTCTTTAGACAAAATATATGAAAAGTCTAGTGGTAAAGATTTTTTCGTAAAACATACAAAAATGATAGATGGCTTTATAATGGTAATCTACAAATATCTTTTACGAAAACATTTTGGAATATACCTTCCAATGTCAAACTCAATACCTATGACTATAATAGCTTTAGGAAGTTTTGGTAGAGAACAGCTGTGTGTTTATAGTGATATTGATATTATGATTTTATATGACGATGTACAAGGATTTAATATAAAGCCAATTATGGAAGAGTTTATGACTCTATCTTGGGATAGTGGATTAAAACTAGGTTCAAGAGTACATGAAATCAATGAGATTGAAGAAGCTGTAAAAACAGATGTAACGATAAAAACATCTATTTTAGAATCAAGACTTATCTATGGTTCAAAACACTTATGGTACAAGTTTCAAGGTAAATTAAATAATATACGACACTATAAACAAAAAGAATTTGTATTAGAAAAACTACAAGAGCATACAGAGAGACTAGAAAAGTATCCATTAATAATGCAACCAAATATTAAAGATGGATATGGAGGTATGAGAGAATCAAATATGTTATTTTGGCTTGCAAACATCACTTATGGTGTTTCTAGTACAAAAGATTTAATCGGTGTATTATTTAGTGAAGATGAATATAAAAAATATAGAATAGCATTAGAATATATTTTTAAAACACGAAATGCCCTACATCTATGTGCAAAGAAAAAACTAGATACTATCACTTTTGATATTTTGCCTGACATTAGTACAAAATTAGGCTTTGAAAATACTTCTAAGCTCACAAAAGATAGACAATGTATGTCTAAAATTTTTGACTCACTTCATGCAATCCATCATTTTACATCAGTAATGATACGGAAAATTTCACGACGATACTTGTATGATCCAAAAAATTTGAATTATATCTATCAACATCGAATTAAAAAAGACAGATATCTTTGTAAAAATACTTTATATGCTACATATAGTACAAAACCAAAAATATTAAATCAATTTTTAAAAGAGTTAATAACTTTACCAAACTATGTAGATAACTTTGATATCTCGTACATACATTATAGTTCAAAGACAATAGTAGAAAACAAAATAAACAGTACTACAAAAAAACTCATTTCTACACTATTGCAAAGGGAAAACTTATTTCCTATCATAGATTTACTATATAAGGCTGGTTTACTACCTACTATTATTCCAACTTTTAAAAAAATCATAAATCAACCTCAGTTTGATGGTTATCACAAACACCCTGTAGATATTCATAGTATTCAAACTTTATATCATATACAAAATATTAAAGATCCATTTGTATTAAAAATGTATGAAAAACAAACTTACAATCAAAGATATCTTGTAAAACTAGCGGCACTTTTTCATGACTGTGGGAAAGGAAGAGGGAAAGACCATCATATAGTAGGTCAAAATCTATTTAAAAAATTTGCTAAATCTTTAAATATAGAAGATGAAAATATCAATATAGTATCTACACTTATTCGATATCATAATATGATGACAAAAGTTGCTACAACAGAAGATATCTATTCTCAAAATACTATACTTGCATTTACAGGTATTGTTCAAACAAAAGAGATATTAGAACTACTTTTTATCATGACTTATGCTGATATTAACTCTGTTGACTCAAAACTCTATAAAAGTTCTACTGCATCATTATTGAAAGAATTATATTTACAAACTATACCAGCTTATGACAATAAAGAGTTATTAAAAGTAAGTAGTAGACGAGCTGCAAAAGAAAATACTATTAAAAATAGTAAAATCTTTAATACCTTGTCAAGGATGACTCAAAAGAAAATACTCAATATAGAATCAAATCAACTTTTCTTAAAATATAAAGCTGAAGATATTATTAAAATAGGAACACGAGCTTTAGATGTAAAAGGATATGATTTTAGACTTTTTGCTCAAGAGAATCTTAAAATAAGAATTACAAGAGTATTACCTTTAAACTTAGGTTACTTACTAGGAAAGTTACAGTTTTTAAATATCAATTCAATGGGAATTTATAAACTATTTGATGAAAAGAAATTTTTTGAAATAATTTTTGATGAACATTTAGATCAAGATGATATACCTTATGTTGAAGAGATTATAGAAGACTCATTTGATATGTTAAAAACTATAACATTAAAAAAACCAACTATATCTAAAGATGAAATTTATATAAACTGTGATCATACAGATGAGTTAGCCCAATTCAATATACACACAAAAGATCAAAAAGGTCTATTTAGCTATATCGCTAGAGTTTTTGATGAATTTGATATAGAGATACATAGTGCCAAAATTCAGTCAAATAAAGGTAAAGTAAATGATATGTTACTTATCTCTAAAAATGGTAATTTTTGTGCCAATAAAGATAAAATAGTTGATGTTTTAACACAATAATTTTTTAGTATCTAAAAGAGGGGAAGAGATGGAAATACATGACTTTTTTTTAACACTTTTTCTTATCCTTATTGTTGCTAGATTTTTAGGTGAGTTATTTGCACGATATGGAATTCCCTCTGTTCTTGGAGAGTTATTTGCAGGTATTTTACTGGGTTCATCAGTATTTAATCTCATTCAACCAAAT
The DNA here is from genome assembly GCA_963667095.1 of Arcobacteraceae bacterium. GTDB lineage: Bacteria > Campylobacterota > Campylobacteria > Campylobacterales > Arcobacteraceae > JAIOSF01. The sequence goes on from OY762960.1 coordinate 2,335,345, forward strand.
GATATACTCAAAATACTTGCTGAGATTGGTATTATTTTACTACTGTTTGAAGTAGGTTTAGAAACAGATTTTAAAAGATTAAAAAATGCTGGTATGAAGTCTTTTGTAGTTGCAATACTTGGGGTATGCTTACCATTTGTTTTTGGTTTACTGCTTGCTTTATTTGTTTTTAAACTAGACTTTACAATCTCACTATTTATAGCTGGAACATTAACAGCTACTAGCATTGGTATTACACTAAGAGTATTAAAAGATATTCATATGGAAAATACAAATATTGCACAAATCGTTATAGGTGCTGCTGTAATTGATGATATTATTGGTATTATCTTACTTGTATTTATCTATGATTATTCTATATCACATGAGACAAGTTTTGATCATACATTATCAGTAACAGCTATGATTTTTATGTTTTTAATCTTAGCTCCTATTTTAGCTAAACTATTATCCTTTATGATTCATAAATACCATCAAAAACATTTAGTACCAGGCTATTTTCCTACTATTATTATCTCTTTAATTCTACTTTTTGCATACCTCTCTCATCTTGTGGGTGCACCTGCTATTTTAGGCTCATTTGCAGCAGGTGTAGCACTTTCACGAAGATTTTTTCTCCCATTTGGTGCGATGCTTGGGACTAATGAAAAGCTACTTCATGAAGTAAAAAGAGATATGACACCTATTATTCAAATGTTTACTCCTATATTTTTTGTTATGGTAGGGCTTTCTGTTGATTTGACAATTATTGATTTTACATCTTTAACTTTTTGGACTATGAGTATCTCTTTCATATTATTAGCATTTATTACTAAATTTATTGCTGCGTTTTTTATATATCAAAAATGCTTTATGAACAACGCTATTATTGGTATGTCTATGATTCCAAGAGGAGAAGTTGGATTAATATTTGCAGAGATGGGTAGAATTAATGGGGCTTTACCAAATGATATTTATGCTATGCTTATATTTGTAATTGTTATTACAACTGTGGTTCCTCCATTTTTATTAAAAAAACATTTTAAGGCTGAATGTGTATAGCGTACAATATGAAATATATATTAATAGATTAGAGAATATCATTGAAAGAATTTTTCACTCTTTAGATACTATTAGTCCTACAAGTATAAAAGTAAAGTATATAGGTAACAAAAACTTTGATGAAGAAAGTATTGATCAATATTGTTTTAAATTTGAAAAGATGAATTCACAACATTTATGGTTTGAACTTTTAATCCCAACTAATAATCACACACCCCATAATATTGACTTGAATGCATTTTCAAATCAAATTATTTATAAATATAATATTGAAAATATAGCAAATTATATCTCTACACCTAGTTCTCAAAATACTTCTGATACTTGCCATTTTAAAAAAGAGTATATTTTTGAAGTTACATGCCAGTCAGACAATCAAGAAACGAATGTAATTTATGTAAATATGGAGCCAAATAACTTTTTTAATTAATAAGAGTCTTTTTTTGAAGTACTAAAACTTATTAACTCTTCACTATACACAATATTCTCTGGCAATAAAGCTAAACACTCTTTTAAAACCATTGTTGTACAATAAGCATCACTATAAGCCCTATGATGATTTTCATCCTCTATATTCAAATGTTCTTTTAAATACTTCAATCCATATCTATCTGTATCAATCAACTTTTCTGATAAATCAATAGTACATAATCTTCTATTACAAAGTTCACCCAAATCATATTTTTTCATACTGTCACTGATAAACTTATAATCAAAAGCTATTGCATGTGCTACAAAAATATCATCTTCTAAAAATATTTTAAACTCTTCTAGTACAGTTTTTAAATTTGGTGCATCATATGTCATTTCTGGAATAATTCCTGTTAATTCCTGAATCTTTCTTGGTATTTCTTGTGTATTTATAAGAGATTCATATTTTTCGATTATTTGATTATTTTTAAATTTAAGAGCACCAATTTCAATAATTTGACCATCTCTTGCATTTCCTGCTGTTGTCTCAATATCTACAATACAAAATGTTTGATCTTCAATTTTTGTAGTGGCGGTTTTTAAACTTACCTCTTTATCAGTAAAATGTAGTGGTAAACCATTTAAAAGCAATAACTCTTTTTCTAATTCAACATTATCAAAAAAAGTATCACTTTTTTTTAAGATAGCATTAAATTCTTCTATAGTTAAAGGTGACTTTTTAAGTTTATTTACAAGTTTATTAAGATAATTCATTGGCTTTATTTATGAAGTTTATGATTTTTTGTTTATCTTTTTTCCCTTTGGCTAACTCAACACCACTACTTACATCTACCCCATAAAAGTTATAACCTTTAAGTTCTTCTAAATTCTCACTATTTAAGCCACCAGCTATTATAAGTTTGGAACAATCAACACCTTCAAACCATTCTAGTGCAATTCTTTTACCCTCACCTCCATAGCCTTCAACAAAAGCATCTACTAGGTAGTATTTATCTGAAGTGAGATTTTCAATATCTTGTTTTTTTTGTGCTCTTATAACTTCTATATATTTAGATTGAAGATGTTTTTTAAATCTTTCATCTATATCAAAGTGTGCTTGGACTATATCAATTCTTGTTTGCCTTACTATAAAATCTATTTTTGCTGGTATCTCATTGACAAATAATCCCACACTCTGTACAAACGGAGGAAGTTTACTAATAATCTTTTTTGCACTTTCTGGTTTTATATATCGTGGTGACTTTTCATAAAATACAAATCCTAAAGCATCAGCTCCAGCATCAACTGCAGCTAACGCATCTTCTAGATTTGTAATACCACAAATTTTAATTCTCATAATAATCTTAGATTTGTAAACTTTTTATAGCTGTACTATAATCATCTGCACCATATACATAGCTTCCTGCTACTACTATATCTACCCCTGCATCTCTTAATGCTTGGATATTTTTGTCATTTACTCCACCATCAACTTCTATTAAGCAATTTGGATTTCTTTTGTTGATAAGTTCTTTCAATTTTGCAGCTTTTTCTATAACTGATGGGATAAACTTTTGTCCACCAAATCCTGGATTCACTGACATAAGAAGTACCATATCTAAATCTTCCAGTAAGTACTCTATAGCTTGTGGCGGTGTATGTGGATTTAAAGTAATAGCTGGTTTTATACCATAATCTCTTATTTTTTGAATAAGTCTATGTGGATGTTTCTCCTCTTCTATATGAAAAGATATATATTCAGGTTTTAATGGTGCAAATAAATCTACAAAAAAACTATTATTTTCAACCATTAGATGTATGTCAAGAGGCTTGCTAGATACTTTAGCAACTGAACTTACAACAACAGGTCCTATTGTAAGATTTGGTACAAAGTGACCATCCATAACATCTACATGAACTAAATCACAACCACCATCACAGATGGCTATTATCTCTTCATTTAACTTTCCAAAATCTGCACTTAATATGCTTGGAGCTACTTGCATTTACTATCCTATTATTAAAATTATTCAGATTATAGCAAAGTTATCTGTTTTATTTTATTAAGTAAAAATACCCATTTTTTTTAAGTTTTGCTATAATTATACAATTATGATGGAGGTATTGTTTTATGTTTTACACAAAAAGTATTCAAGAGACCATGAGTGATTTAAATTGTACTCTAGGAGGACTTACTTCTAGTGAAGCTATTATAAGAAACAAACAATATGGATTAAACTTACTTCCAACTGCAAAAAAAAGTACTATATTTGATATTTTTATTGAACAATTTAAAAGTCCAATCATATATATTCTACTTATCGCTGCTATTATCTCTTTTAGTATAAATGAGTTTACTGATGCTGGCTTTATTATGGCTGTTTTACTTATCAATGCACTTATAGGAACCTTCCAAGAGTATAATGCAGGACTAAAAGCTGATACACTTAAAAAAGTTCTAAAAACTTATGTTATTGTATTAAGAGACAATAAACATCTCAAAATACTTAGTGAAGATTTAACAATAGGAGATATTGTTTTCTTTGAGTCAGGAATAAAAGTACCTGCAGATATAAGACTTATATCAACCACTGATTTACAAGTAAATGAATCACTCCTTACTGGTGAATCTATAGAAATAACTAAAAATGCAAACTTCATATCAAGTAATATAAATATACCCATCGGTGATAGACAAAATATGTTATATGCAGGTTCTATAGTTACAAAAGGACGAGCAACAGGTATAGTTACAGACATAGGGGAACAAACAGAAGTTGGGAAAATAGCTACCCTTCTCTCCTCATCAAAAACAACTAAACCTCCTCTTCTAGTACGAATCGAACAATTTTCCATAAATATAGCAAAAATAATAGGTACTGTTGTTGTAATTATTATTTTTGTTGGTATTTACAATGAGATAGGTATAAAAGAGATATTTTTTCTTACTGTAGCAATTGCAGTATCAACTATTCCTGAGGGTTTACCAGTGGCTATAACTGTTGCATTAAGTGTTGCTAGTTCAGTTATGAGTAAAAGAAATGTAATCGTACGAAAACTCTCCGCTATTGAAGCTCTGGGTTCTTGTACATTAATAGCTAGTGACAAAACAGGAACAATGACTCAAAACGAATTAACAGTTGAGTATTTTATAACACCAAAAAAAGTTTCTACTGCAAAAGAACATATAGACAAATATGCACTCTTAGGTTCTTTACTGTGTAATGAAGTAAAAATTCAGAGCCAAAATGATTCTTTTACATTTTTAGGAGATCAAGTAGATGTAGCACTAGCAAAATATGCACTTAACATTGATAAATCACTTATCAACTTACATATACAAAATAAAGCTATAGATAAATTTCCCTATGAACCTGTAAATAAATTTTCTGCCATGACATATAATATAGATAATCAAAAACTTCATTTTATCAAAGGTTCTCCTGAAGTAATATTATCAAAATGTGATATTTCCAAAGATACTTATCATGAAATTATCACTCAAGTAGATGCATGGGCAGATAAAGGGTTTAGAAATATTGCATTAGCTTATAAAGAAAGTTTTGAAGATAATATCGCAACTACAAAATATAAATACCTTGGTTTTGCGGCTATTATTGACCCCTTAAGAGAGGGGGTGAAAGATGCCATCAAAATCACTTCACAAGCTGGTATAGAAGTAGTTATGATAACAGGAGATCATCCAAATACAGCATTCTTTATAGCAAAGGAATTAGGCATTGCCAAAAGTAAAGATGAAGTGATTGAAGCCCAAGAGATCTCTTACTGGTATGAAAATGGAGCACAAAAAGAATATATAGCACAAAAAAGAGTTTTTGCAAGAATTTCACCCCAACAAAAACAAGTAATAGTAAAAACTTTTCAAGATTTAGGGCATTTTGTAGCGGTAACAGGAGATGGTGTCAATGATGCACCAGCTTTAAAATATGCAAATATTGGTATATCTATGGGTAAAAGTGGTACTGATGTAGCAAGAGAATCTAGTGATTTAATACTTACAGATGACTCTTTTAGCTCCATTGTAAATGGTATTGAAGAGGGACGAGTTGCCTATGATAATATAAGAAAAGTTATACACCTGCTTATATCAACAGGATTTGCGGAAATTGTACTTATCTTACTCTCTATTCTTTTATTTGTACCTATTCCACTTTTACCTGTTCAGTTATTATGGTTGAACTTAGTTACAAATGGTATTCAAGATGTAGCACTAGGTTTTGAAAAAGCTGAACCTGGCATTTTAAAAAGAAAAGCTAGAGACCCTAAAGAACCTATATTTAATAAAACAATGATTAGCAGAGTTATTGTGGGTGGATTATATATGGGGATAACTGCATTTATGGTTTTTTATACCCTCTTACAATATGGATATAGTGAAGATATGGCTAGAAATATCACCCTGCTTTTAATGGTTTTATTTGAAAATATTCATGTGTTTAATTCAAGAACAGAAAATCACTCTATTTTTAAAATTGACCATAGTAAGAATAAACTTTTATGGCTTTCTGTTATCTTTGCACAAGCTATACACATCCTATCAATGTATAATCCTTTTATGCAATCTATTCTTGATATTCAACCTGTTAGTTTTGAAATATGGGGTATATTACTGTGCATTGCAATTGTTCTAACAGTAGTAATGGAAATAGAAAAAAAGATAAGATGTAGATAATTTAAAATGCTAAAACTCAAAAAACTCTATCAGACACAAGAAGGTAAAATATTACTACTAGGATTGTTATTACTTGCAATTTATATTATTAGTACTTTAAGTCTTTACCTCTTTTCGATAAAAGATGCTAATAATATTTTAGTAATGACAACAACAAATATTTTTTTTGGAAGAGCTGCTGGTATATCTTATGGTTATAATTCAAATTTTAGTGATTTGATTATTGTTATATACAATATCATCATCGAGTCTATTTTGGTTATGATAATATATCCACTATTTGTATTAAGCTGGAATAAATCTTTAAAAATAAAATTTTTCCAAAATATGTTTTCAAAAATAAAAGAACAAAAAAACAGATATCAAGATATGTTTGATAAATATGGAAGATATGGATTATTTATCTTTGTTTGGTTTCCTTTTTGGATGACAGGACCAGTGGTTGGAGCTATTATTGGTTTTCTTATTGGGGTAAAACATTATCAAACTATTTTTATAGTTATTTTAGGAACATCTTTTGCTACTTTAGTTTGGACATACTTTTTAAAAGAGATAATATTAGTATTAAATAAAATAAGTTCAAATGGAGCACTCATAATATTTGTAATATTTATTCTTTTTACAATTATTATGAGAGTATTTAAATCAGAAAAATAATAATCTTTGCTAACTACTTACTATATTTTTTAAAGAAAAAATATATAGCTAACAAAATAGCAGCTACAACAAAAGGTGCATAAGACTTAAACTCATCAATATATGTATATACAAGCTCCCCTAACATATAAGCAGAAAGCCCAACAATTAAAGACCAAACAATAGTAGCTACAAAATTAAATATCATAAACTTTTTATAGTCATATTTTGTAAGTCCCATGGCAAGTGGTATAAGTGTTTTGATACCATAAATATATTTTTGTAAAAATATAACCCAAGTACCATATTTCCTCATCATAAGATGAGATAATGCTATCTTTCTTTTATGTTTTTCCATCATCTGCTTTGCTTGATGCTTATTTTTTCTTGCAACTGTAAATAAAAACTGATCACCAATAAAGTTTGCCACTCCAGCTACAACCATAGCAATCACAATATTTAACTCTCCACTATAAGATAAAATACCTGCAACAACAAGTGCTACAAACCCTCCACCAAAAGAGTATAAAAAAAGTATAATATATCCCCAGTCTTTTATAAGTTCTTCCATAATTATCATACATCCTAAAAATTTTAATGGATTCTAACCAAATTAGTTTTAATTTGTTATTTAATTAGCTATTAGCTATAATCACAAAAAAATTAGTCAAGGAATTATAATTATGATTTTTACAAAAGAAGAATTTAAAACAAAAGTTGAAGAGATCCAATCTCAATCTTGGTATAAAAACCCTATTGGTTTTGGAATTGCCAGAGTTGATAGAGGACAATTAAATAGTGACAAAATATTACAAGCAACATATCCAGTTGTAAACTGGAATGAAAATTTTGGTTCAGCAGCTATTTTTATGGATGCACTTAAATCTTCTGGAGTTGAAGTTGATACAACAAAAAGTGAAGTTGTACTTGACATAACAGATGATTTTATAGCAAATTGTATTGAGTCTTTTAGACCTTACTTACCTGAAGCAAAAGGTGAAGACCACAAAAATGTACAACTTATTTCTACTCTTTCAGTATTACCAAAAGAGTTAGGACTTACAGCTGATAGTTTTAAAGTAGTATTTATTTTTGAAGATGCAAATCCTGCTAGTGTTGAATCTGCATACTTAAAACTATATGCTTTATCTACAGGAAAAGCAGAACTTAGAAAGATTAATTTAAATGGTGCTTTTGGACTACTTCACAATGTAGCTTGGTCAGATGGTAAGCCTATTGAACTTGATTGGTTACGAGCAAATGAAGTTACATTAAAATTAACTGGGAAATACCCTGCAATTGATATGGTAGATAAATTCCCAAGATTTTTAAGTCACATAATCCCAGCAGATAATACAAGAATCCTTGATACATCAAAAGTAAGATTTGGTGCACAACTTGCAGCTGGTACTACAGTTATGCCAGGTGCTTCATATATCAACTTTAATGCTGGAACATTAGGTCCAGTGATGGTTGAGGGAAGAATCTCTTCAAGTGCAATTGTAGGAAGTGGTAGTGATGTTGGTGGAGGTGCTTCAATCCTTGGTGTACTTTCAGGAACAGATGGAAATCCTATCTCTATAGGTGAAAATACACTTTTAGGTGCAAACTCAACTACTGGAATTCCAGTTGGTGATGGTTGTATTATTGATGGTGGTTTATCTGTATTTGCTGGAACAAAAATAGCTATCAGTGATGAACAAATTGCAAAAATCAAAGAGGTAAATCCAGAAGCTAATCTTACAAACCTTATGAAAGCTGCTGATTTAGCTGGATTAAATGGTATCCACTTTAGACAAAACTCTCAAACAGGACAATATATTGTTATGAGAAGTACAAGAGAAGTAAAACTGAATGACGAGTTACACTAAAACTCTTCTTCTTTATCAACCACAAAATGGGTATTGCTACAATAGCGATACCCATTTTTTATATAATTTTATACAAATTAATCTCGCCCATTATAAAAATATTCAAGGGGAACTTCTAGATATTGGTAGTGGTAGTGGTATTTTAGGTCTACTAGTAGCTAGAAATTATCCAAAACTACATTTAAATCAATGTGAAATACAAAATAGTTTTCAGTTTTTATCACAAAAAAATAGTGAAATAAATGCTATAAATAATACTCTTTACAAAGAGAGCTTTATTGAGTGTAATTTTAACAAAGAGTTTGATTATATTGTATCAAATCCACCTTTTTACCATAGTGATGTGATAAAAAGTGAAAATGAAAATTTAAAAATTGCTAGATATTGCGATAGTTTGCCTCTAGAAACACTTATTTCTAAAGCTACAAAACTCCTAAAACCTCAAGGGAAGTTTTTCTTTTGTTATGACGCAAAACAATTAGATAATATAATGCTCATAACAAAACAAAATAAACTCAATATAGAATCAATACAGTTTTTACATCCAAACTCAAAAAAAGAGGCAAGTTTAGTGATGATAATGGGACGAAAGAATTCAAAATCAAAACTAAAAATACTCCCACCACTTATAATGTTTGAAGAAAATGGGAACTTTAAAGATGAGATAAATCAAATATATAAAAAATGCAATACACATAGTATCAAATGTGAGATATAAGCAATATTTTTGTATAATAAAATCTAAAATTAACAAAAAAGAATAGAAGTGATAGAACACAAAGAGTACCCATATAAATTTGATGAGAACAAATGCAGCAGTTGCGAGGGGAACTGTTGTATAGGTGAATCAGGATATATTTGGATAACAAAAGATGAGTGTGAAAAATTAGCAAATCATTTAAATATAACACTTGATGAACTAGGGATGAACTATCTTTTAAAAGTTGGGTATAAATACTCCATAAAAGAGAGACAAATTTCACAAAATAATTATGCGTGTATCTTTTTTGATTTAGAGAAAAAACAGTGTAGTGTCTATGAAGCAAGACCAAACCAATGCAAAACATTTCCTTTTTGGGAATATTTTAAAAATAATATAAATGAGGTAAAAGAAGAATGTCCAGCTATAGTAGATTGTTAGTATTACTTTTTATATTATTATTTAGTTCTGTAGGTTGTGCAAATCAAAATAGTGTAACTCCAAATACTGCTGATGAAGATTTATATATCATGTTGGCTTTAGATAGTGAAAAAACTTCTGACTATCAAAGCAGCTTTAAGTTTTATCATAAACTTTTTAAATTAACAAAAAAAGAAACTTATTTAAAAAAAGCTATTCACTATAGCTTTAGAACTGAAGAATTTAAAATAATGGAAACTTTATCACAAATTGGATTGGATAAGTTTACAGAAGAAAAAGAATATTATTGGCATCAGTTTATAATATCGTTGCACTCTCAAAAGAAAAATAAAGAGACTATAGTAGAGATGAAAAAACTCCTAAAAGAGTTTCAAACTTCACAAAGCTATGAATTAGTAGGAAATATCTACTATACAAATAAACAATACGCTCAATCATTAAAATATTATGAAAGTGCCTATACTCTCAATCAAAATAAAAAAACTTTATTGCAGTTAACAAATATTTTGTATAGCTATTTAAACAAAAAAGATGTAGCTTTAGCATATCTTGAAACATATTTACAAACAAAAGGTTGCGATCCTAAAATATGTAATAAACTTATGCTTATCTATCAGGAACAAGGTAATATAGATGGTATGATATCTATTTTAAATAGAATGTACACAAAATATAAGAATAATCCAGAACTAGCAAAAACAACTTTGTTTATACAAAATTTAATTGTCTCACTATTAGAAAAAAAAGATATTAAAAAAGCTATTAAATTTTTAGAAGAAACAGATATAGACCAAACAAAACTGATAAACTTATACTACCAAGATAAGCAATTGGCAAAAGCTTTAAAGCTTACAAAAACACTTTATAGAAAAACAAAAAAACCTGATCTTTTAGGAAAGATTGCTATGTATAGATTTGAACTTGCCAAAGACAAAAGAAAAGTTATGAAAAATGTTATTGCTAATTTTGAGCTTGCTTTAAGTAGTGGGATTAACAATGCTGGCTATCAAAACTATTATGGGTACCTTTTGATTGAATATGATATTGATGTAAAAAAAGGAATTGCTCTTGTAAAAGAAGCTTTAAAAACAGCACCAAACAACATTGCATATCTTGATTCTCTTGCGTGGGGATATTATAAAAATAATCAATGTGATGAAGCTTATAGAATTATGTCAAAAGTTGTAGTTGCAGCAGGACTTTCAGACAAAGAGATAAAACATCATTGGGAAAAAATTAAAACATGTGTAAAGGGAAAAAAATAGTATGATTTTAGATGATATCATCAAAAAAACAAAAGAAGATTTAAAAATAAGAAAAGAGAAATATAGTGTGGATTGGCTAGGAAGAAGCTTAGCATATAATCCGTATGCCCCTAGAGATGTCAAACCATATTTAACTGCTACAAAAGAAGAGCCAATCAGAATCATAGCTGAAGTAAAAAAAGCAAGTCCTAGTAAAGGGATTATAAGAGAAGATTTTGATCCATTAGCAATCGCTCAAGAATATAGTAAAAACGGAGCAAATGCAATATCAGTTCTAACAGAACCTCATTTTTTTAAAGGTGATTTAGAATATCTTACAGGAATAAGAAGATATGTAGATACACCACTTTTACGAAAAGATTTTATAGTAGATAAATATCAAATTGTTGAAGCATTAGTTTATGGTGCTGATTTTATACTTCTTATAGCCAAAGCATTAACAAAAAAAGAGTTACAAGAGTTATATGACTATGCTCTACACCTTGGACTTGAAGTTCTTGTAGAGATACATGATAAAGAGGATTTAAAAAAAGCTATGGCTTGTGGTGCACATATTGTAGGTATAAATCATAGAAACCTTGAGACTTTTGAGATGGATATGAATCTTTGCCATGAACTTATCCCTATGATACCAAATGGTAAAATTATAGTAGCAGAAAGTGGTGTAAACAACCAAGCTATCATCAAAGAACTAAGTGAAGCTGGTGCTGACGCCTTTTTGATTGGTGAACACTTTATGAGACAAGACGATATTGGTGCAGAAGTTGCGAAACTAAAAAACAGTCCAACAGATCTTTTTAAATAAGTAGTAGATGGAAGAATTCAAAAGACAAATAAAAAATAGATTTTCAAAAGAGATAGAAAATCTTGATTTTTCTTTGGATATTGATAGTTTAGAAATAAAATACAATACAATAGTTGAAGAAATTTTTGAAAAAATAAGAGTAAAGAAAGAAAACTATTCTATTCCTGTTTCACAAACTTCAAATAACAATATTTGTAGTAGTGAGTTTGATATAGGTTCAGGAAAATCTTTTGAAACTTTACTCAATGACAATACACAAACAACATCTATATCAAAATCAAAAAGAATCAATGAATCATCAAGTATACCAAATAATTTTTCACTAACTTACGAAATGAAACAATTTGCCAAATCAAAGTTTATACAAAATGTTGAAGAAACATTTGAGAATTTTAAACTTTATTATCAAAGTAAAGGTACTGTAAATAGTGACTGGGAAGCTGTTTGGAAAAGATGGGTACTCAATCAAAACAAATATACAAATCATTTAATTAAAACAACGATTGATGAAGATTTAGAACTAGATAATAACTACAAAAATATCGCAAAAAAATATTTAAAAAAAGATTTAATTCCCTTAGAATTTACTAAATTTAAAAATCACTATATATCAAATGGTGACTTAAAAGTTTCATGGGAAAAAGTGTGGGAAAATTGGTGTATCAATTCAAAGAACTTTCAACCAAAAGAGCAGTCTGCTAAATCAAAAGAGAAACAAGAATACAAATGGAACTTTAGAAAAGCAAAAGATGTTAGTGATAGAATAAAAGATTGGCTTGAATTTGAAAAAGGGATTAATTGGCTTGATGATTTTTACTGGAAAGGGAAATCAATACCAGGTATTGGTTGGCAAAAAGTGATGCATCCTGATTTTAATAAAGAAGAGATCTTATTATATAAAATAGATAGTGTTGATGGAAATTATATGATACAATATCAAAGTGATGAGATAATAGATGCAGAGGTATTAGAAAATGACTAGAAAACAACAAGAATTTTATAGAATCATAGTAAATCAAATGATTGATTTTAATGAAGATTTTCATAAAGAATTTACTATTGCTAGAATAGAACAAATAAGTGATGATAATCTTAAGTACCTCCTAGAAGATATAAATATAGATAAAGATAATATAGTAAAGAAAAAAGGATATATCACTTACCCTAAGTTTATCTATTACGCAGATAAAATGATAAATAAAAAGATAGAACTTTCAATGCAACCAAAAATAAATAAAGTGGAAGAACTTTATAAAAAAAGAGAACTACTTTTACATACCATTCAAAATCAAACAAAATCATTGCAAGAAAGAAATGAACTTATTGAAAACTTAAAAAATAAAGTTGTGATGTTTAAAGAAAACGGAAAAAACATTTTAGATGATATTGATTATTTTATTATTGAGAAGTTTGGTTTCTATAACTTTTTTGATGAAAATAAAAATTATATGATTAAAGAAGAGATAGAAACTTATTTAAAAGTATATATGACAAATCAACTTTTACTCAAAGAAAATAGTATAAAGAAACTTAAGCATAATTAAACATAATAGTGCTATAATTCCAACTCGAAAATGCCCGTATGGTGAAATTGGTAAACACGCCGGATTCAAAATCCGGTGACCTCGGTCTTGGCGGTTCAAGTCCGCCTACGGGTACCACTAAAATAGAAGGTTAATCCTTATGAATATTAAACACATTATCGTAGTGGTATTTGCTAGTTTTATGCTATCAGGTTGTGTTACTGCTATATTATTTGCTGGTTCAGCTGTTGGGTTAGGTTATGTAGCTCAAGATGTAAATGAAAACTATAATGGTGATGTAGAATACTTTATGGAAGATAAATACAATAAACTAACTGATGGGTATTAATTAAAAGCCAATTCAACTCATATAACTATTTTCTGGAAGATTATTTCATAAACTTCATATTGGGTGCAACAAACTTTGTTGCAGGTTTATTTTTACTTATAGCTCTCTTCTCAATCCAATTTTTATATATTGCTAAAATTTTTTTTCTAGGAATTTTCAATACTGGATTATTTGTATATGCTAAAGATTCAAGAACTCGTCTTTTTGTGACAGCATTTGTTTTAGATTGAGTGAGGGCAACTTCTATTGTATCTTGATTATCTAATACTGTTCTTACAAAAGATTCACATTTCCCAATTTTTTCATAAGTTGTATTGCTCAAACCTTTTAATCTTTTATACTCTTGTTCTAATCTATTTAAATAGGTAGTTCTTAGTTTTGAAATCTCTCTTGGTGTTGCATCTTTTTTATATACTTCTTTATAATAGATTTTTGTAAATTTTAAAGCAAGTTGTCCAGCTTGTTGATATGCTCTTTTAATAACCGGGTCTGGAGCAGTTGATAAAATCAAAAAATTTGCCGAACAAAATCCAAAACCATTCATATTTTCTTCATAAAACTTTACATCAGCAAAAACTACTGAAATAAGTAATAAATATACAAATAGTGATTTTTTCATAATTTTACTTCCAATTATTTATCACATCAAGAAAAACATCACAAAGCATCTCAACCTCTTTTACGCTTGTTCTTTCATCAATTGCATGAATAGTATCATTGATAACACCAAATTCAACTGTAGGTATCTTAAACTGACCAAAAAATCTTGCATCACTTGTACCCCCAGCAGTACTTAGTTTTGTATCAAGATTAGAAATATTTTTTATACTTTTTTGTATGCTTTTAACTACTTTTGTATTTGCATCAGTTATAAAAGGATACGAACCTTGTGTAAGTTTTAAACTATACTCTAAATGATTGAAATTTTGATTAATATAATTTCTAATTGTTTCTTGTGTTGTTTTTGTAGAGTTTCTTACATTGAACATCATATTAAGTTTATTTGGAGTTACATTTGTTACTTCCATCCCAGCTCGTATATCTGTTATAACTAACTGACTTGGTGCAAAAAAATCATCACCATTATCAAGATTATGAGCAGCAATTTTTGATAAAATTGGAGCTATTTGATGTATTGGATTGGTAGCTTTTTGTGGATATGCAGCATGACCTTGCTTTCCTTGAATTTCAAGATAACCATTGATACTACCTCTACGCCCTACTTTTATAGCATCTCCAAATACCTCTTCACAAGTTGGCTCTGCAACTATAGCTGAAGTTGGTAAGAAATTTATCTCTTTTAGGTGTTCTAAAACTTTTATAGTCCCATTTATAGCTTCACCCTCTTCATCAGATGTAAGCAAGATTGACAAAGTACCATCAAAAGCTTTTGCATTTTTACAAGCATATAAGAAACTTGCCACTCCACTTTTCATATCTTGGGCACCTCTTGCTGTTATAACACCATCCACTATATCAGCTTTAAATGGATCAACACTCCAACCTTCACCAGGAGGAACCACATCTATATGTCCTGCAAAACAAAGATGTTCATCACTATTTGTAAACTTTTTATAATACATTCTATTTGTAACTTGCCCAATATCTAACTTTATACAGTTCCACTCATTTCCTAGATATTCTTCTATAAAATCATAAATACCAGCGTCACTTGGTGTTATTGATTTATACTGTAACAATTTTTGAAATAATGGTATAATTTGCATAATGTTCCTATTTTATTTTTTGGTAATTTTAGCTAAACTAAACTTTTAAAATTAATAATAAGGAAAATATATATGCATATTGACATTACACCAGAAGTGATAGTAACTCAACTTAATTTAGGTCATGGAGAAAATACTTTAAACCAGACAAAAACAGCTATAGAAAATACTAAAGATTTTGATAAATTCTCAAAACATATTATAAGTTTAAATGATAAATTAAAACATATGAATGGATATATTGCACTTTCAAATAGTGCTCCACATTTCAAAATAAAATGTGATACTATAGATAGTGAAGAGATACTAAAAGAATTTACAGATGAGATTAATCACTGGAGTAACAAATATGATGTAAACCTACAAAAAGTTGATAATAAAGAAGTATATTACATCATAGGAAGAGAATAAACTCTTCTTATATAAATTTAAGATGAGTGATGATACTCATTCTTAAATTGAACATATCGAGCAGCATGTTCAATTAAACTGTCAACTTCATCTTGTGTCAAAGTTTTCACAACCTTAGCAGGACTTCCCATAATCAAACTATGTGGAGGAAATACCTTATTTGATGTTACTAAAGAATGAGCTCCCACAATACTACCCTCACCTATTACAGCACCATCTAAAATCGTAGCACTCATACCAATAAGACAACCATCTTCGATGGTACAACCATGAAGCATCACTTTATGTCCTATAGTTACATCATCTCCTATAATTGTAGGGTGACCATCTTTCATATCCTCTTGTTTATAATGTGTTACATGAACCATTGATAAATCTTGTATAGAAGTTCTTTTCCCTATTCGTATTTTATGAACATCACCTCTTATTACTGTTCCAAACCAAACAGAACTATCAGCACCTATTTTTACATTTCCAATAACATCTGCACTGGGTGCTATCCAAGCAGATTTTTTTATCTTTGGAAACCAATTTTTAAATTTTAATAACATTTTACTCTACCTCATATTTAATAATAACTGGTTCACTGTAATTTGGTACATTATCATAAGTAAATACAGCATAGTATTTTGATATACTCAAACTTCCAAAATCATCATAAGTATAACTATCCGGTCCACCATATATTTTATCTCCATCAAGTGGATTTTTAGGTGGATGAAATCTGTTTCTTACTACAAAAGCACCAACAAAGTCTTTATCTTTTGGATTTTCCCAAGTAAGTTTTATCTTATTTTTCTCTTTTATATAACTTAAGTTTGATATTTGAGAAACAGGTTCTCTTCTTCTTTGAATATATTGAACCACAAGTTTTACACTATTTTGGGTATCTTGTCCATACCAATCTACTCTGTGGTTCTTTATATCCGATGATGTTGGCTTTATAACAAATTTAGCTTTTTTCTTTTCTTTATGTACATTTTCTAATGCAAGACAAGAATAATAGTCAAAAATAAATTTATGAGTTTTTTGTTTTTGTATATCTGCACGACTTACTTCATATCCTATAAACTCTATTCTATCTCTATTTTGAATATTATCATATGTAATATTTTCTAAATCAACAAATTCTACATTGTATCTTATATCTTGTGTTGTTTTTGTTGCTTTTTTATTTTTAATTTGAATATAACTATCTGTAATAACTGTTTCATCAGGATTTGGTAACTTATCTAAATCAAACTCCATTACACCATATATTTTATTATTATTGGCATCAAACCCACATACAAGTTGAGATTCATCTATCATATCTGCTGATACTGATGTTATATTTGATGACTCAATTACAATTTCTGTACTAGGCATCGTGTATTTGATATCTATTCTAGGTCTATAATGTAACCCACCACCAAAATTTCCATAACCAACATCAAACATCATCATTTGACTATCTCTACCAATTGGAAGCTCTGTAGGTCCAGAAAGTTTAAATAAGACTTTTTTATCTTCTAATTGCTTTTGTAAGATATCTCTTTCACTACTATTAAAATCCCAATGACTCCAGATACCTTGTGTTAGTTTTTCAGAAGGAACATTTTGTCCTAAAGTTTCTATTGTCATAGCATTGTGAATTTGTTCGAAGTCACTTAACTCTGCCACACTTTGTGTATCTACAAAAGAGATAGACCATTCCCCATATTTTTCTATTTTTGCATTTACTCTATTTAATGGATAAAGAGATATTCGAACATCTTTAATAATTGCATTTTGAGGTATACTTTCAAGACTAAACTGTAAAACACCATAACTAATTCCTTTTGTCTCATTCACTCCAATAAAAATAGAATTATGACCAAAGTGTTTTCTATTGGTTTCAGCTAGTTTTTGAGCTACATAACCTACTTCATTCGGATTAGGAAAAATTGTTTTACTAAATTCATCGGGCTCAAGAAGTGTTTTTATATTTGTTCGTGGAGCAAATGGAGATTTTACTCTTGTTAAATTATTAACTGCTCGAATATAGTAATAATATGCCGTTCCACTTTGTAGTTGAATATCTGTAAAATTTGTATTATAAGTCTCACAAATTAAATTAGATTCATTACAGGCTTCTTTATCTGCTTTATTTCTAAATATTTGAAAATAGATGTCTTTATTAACTTCATAATCCCAACTTAAAGTTACTTCATTATAAGAATATGATTCAATATGAAAATTCTCAACTCTTCTAGGAGCATATTTAGAGTAATTTTGTGCTTCTCCTAAAGTTCGTAAAAGTGCTGGAATGTTTTCATCAATACTCTCTTTCATATTTTGCATAAAATCAGGTATATTTCTAGTTCCTACTTCAACAACAGCAGCAATGATACCTTTACTGTAATAATACTCTCTACCACTTCCACTGATAAGTTTTGTAGGTGGTTTTCCTCTATGAATTCCATACTTTCTTCCTGTAACTTTATGAATTTCAAAATTCATATTTGCACATATAGTATTTAAATCTGTTCCATCTATTTCACTTTCATGATTAAACTTATGAGCAGGGAAGAAAACATTTCCCTGACTATGATAATCAAGTGATACAGTAATATTTTCATGAGTATCAACAAAATCTTTCATAGCTTTTGTTTCTGGTTCACTAAATGGAGCAGGACCACTATACACATTTGAACCAGTGTCTTTGATTTTTTGATAACCAATACTAAAATTTCTATTTAAATCAACCCCAAAAGTTCCATCGCCATTATCTCTTCTATTTTTTCTCCAAAAAGAAAAGTGTGATTTACTATATTCAAAACCATCAGGATTCAAACAAGGTACTATATACAAAGTATTTTTAGTAATAGTTCTCAGTATTTTAGGATTTGTATTATAGTTTTTTAA
This sequence comes from Arcobacteraceae bacterium, assembly GCA_963667095.1. Taxonomy (GTDB): domain Bacteria; phylum Campylobacterota; class Campylobacteria; order Campylobacterales; family Arcobacteraceae; genus JAIOSF01. The sequence goes on from OY762960.1 coordinate 2,354,104, forward strand.
AAGAAAATCTATAAAAGAAACAGCAAGTTCATTTCCTATCCATTCTCTCGCATGTATAGTACCAGTATAAAGCATAGCAGGTTTTAAATCAGCATTTTCCACATTTAAAGAGATTGTCGCTAATATAATATTTCTGTTTTCCCAAGTTTTACCTATAGATTTTATTGAGATAATATCTGGATAGTTTGCTACACATTCTTGTAAAAAATCACAAGTCTGTTTATAAGATTTATATTGTTGCTTCATATTTATTCATAGTCCTATAAAATTTATAATATTTTGTTTCAGTATTGTATCTAAATCTTATTAGATATACTCTGATTGTTTATGAATAGATTTGATTTTTTCTATAGTCTTAGTGGTGCTTTTACCATCTACAAACTGTACAAGTTTTAATTCACCTGTAATATCATTTCCAACTACTTCTTTACCTTCATAGTCTCCACCTTTTACTAAAACATCTGGTTTAACAATTTGTATAAGACTTAAAGGAGTATTATCATTAAACACTACAACATAATCAACACTCTCTAATGCCGCTAATATATATGCTCTGTCATCTTGGGTATTTATAGGTCTATTATCCCCCTTTAAGGCTTTAACACTATTGTCAGAATTCAGACCTAAAATCAACACATCTCCAAATGATTTTGCTTTATCAAGATACTGAACATGTCCTTTGTGAAGAATATCAAAACAACCATTTGTAAAAACAATTTTTTTATTTTGTTTACGCAATCTTTTAAGAGTTATTTCTATTTCATCAAATGTCTTAATATGTGATTCAATACTACTTTTATGTAAAGAACTTTTATACTCTTCAATTTCTTCTATAGTAGCTGTTGCACTTCCTATTTTTCCTACAACAACACCAGCTGCTAAGTTTGCAAATTCTATTGCTTCTAGAATATTATCATCTTTGGCAAGACAATACCCTAAACTAGCTAATACAGTATCCCCTGCACCTGTTACATCATATACTTCTCTCGCAACTGTAGGTTTTTTAATCACATTGTTATCTTCATCTAATATTGCAATACCATCTTCACTTAATGTTATCATTGGTATCTGTAAACAAGCAGTATTATGTAACTTTTTTAATGCAAGTTTTAAACTAGTATCATCAGTAATATTAATTTTAGTAGCACCTATCGCTTCTTTTTTATTTGGAGTTAGTAAATAACTTCCAATGTATTTTGTATAATCATCACCTTTTGGATCAACTAGTACTTTAACATCATGTCCTGATGCACAAAAATTAATTTTTCCCATCAATGAATCAGTAATAACACCTTTTCCATAGTCAGATACAAGGACTACATCAAACTGTTCTAGAATATTTAATAGTCCCACAGTTATAAGAGATTCACTTTCTTGTGAAATATCTTCTTTTGATTCATGGTCATATCGTACAACTTGTTGGTGAGAAGCTATAATTCTACTTTTTTTAGTAGTTTTTCTATTTTCATCACAAATTAAATAATGGCGTACATTTATCTCTTCAAGCATTTGAGTTAATTCATCTGCATTTTTATCATCTCCAACAACAGAAATAACCATCACATCAGCACCAAGTGCTACTAGGTTATTTACAACATTTCCTGCACCTCCAAGTACCGTCGTTTCTTTTTCTACTTCTATTACTTGTACAGGCGCTTCTGGAGAAATTCTATCTGTTTTTCCCCATAAATAGTGATCTATCATCAAATCACCTATAACTAATATATTTGGTTTCTTTATCTCTTCCATTATTTCACTTCATCTTTAAATAGTCTTTTAATCTCTGGGATATAAGCTTTAATCCCTTCTTCCATAGAATATTTTGGTTCATACTTTAAATTTTCTTTTGTAGTTTCTATATTTGCTTGGGTAAAAAACTGGTATGAACCAACAAAAGGATTTGGCATATATTCTTTTCCATTATCTATTTCTAATTCTGATTGAAGAATATTTACAATATCTTCAAAGCTTCTGGCTTTACCAGTACCCACATTATATACGCCACTTTTTTTAGGATGTGTAGCTTTGATATTTGCTTGAATAATATCTTCTATATAAATAAAATCTCGAAGAATTTTATCACTTCCTTCAAAAAGTTTAGGAGTAAGACCTTTTAATATTTGGTGTCCAAATTGAACTACCATAGATGATGTACTATTCTTAAAAAATTCTCTTGGACCATATACATTAAAGTATTTCAATCCAACGATAGAGATATCCAAATCCTTTTTAAGATACTCATATGTTATATTATCCATCATAACTTTACTAAATCCATAAGCATTATTTGGTTGTTCATACCCGACCTCAAATCTATCACTGTCTCCATAGGTAGCAGCACTAGAAGCATAAACCATATTTGCACCGTGGTTTATAGCAATTTTTAGCAAGTCTTCATAAGCATTTACATTTGTTTTCATCATTAAATCTTGCTCTTGTACAGTTGTATCAGAAATAGCAGCTTGATGAAATATATAATCAAACTTATAATTATGCTCTAATTCTTTTAATGCTTTTTTATCAGTTATATCTCCACTAATAACAATACCTTTAAATCCTAAAAGATTTTTAAAGTGTCCAAAACTTTTAAGATTTCCATTTGAAAAAGTCTCACCACTTCTAAACATATCAAAAGCGACTACAGTAGCATTCGGATAGTTTTCTTGAAAATAAAAAGCTAAACTGGAACCAATAAAGCCAGCCGCTCCTGTTATAAGTATTGTTTTGTTATTAAAATCATATTCACTGTATTTCATGTTTATCCTTTACATACTTGCATGGTTATGTAATCTTTTATATTCATCACAAGTTTCAAGAAGCTCACATTCTTTCCCTTCACATACAATTTGACCATCTTTAAAAACTACAATTTTATCTGCATTTTTAATAGTACTTAACCTATGTGCTATCACAAATGTAATTCTATCCTGACTTACTTCATCCAAAACTTTTGTAATAATAGACTCTGATTCATTATCTAAAGCACTTGTAGCTTCATCAAATATTAAAATTTGAGGATTTTTATATAAAGCTCTTGCAATAGCAATCCTTTGTCTCTGTCCACCACTTAAATTTGAGCCAAATTCATCTAACTTGGTATAAATGCCTTCTTCTAATTTTTCTACAAAATCTAAAGCGTGAGCTTGTGCAAGTACTTTTTTAACTCTTTGTTCATTAACTATGTTCCCAAAAGCTATGTTATTAGCAATAGTATCATTAAAAATATATACTCTTTGTGTAACAATAGATAAATTATCTCTTAAACTTTTTAATGTAAAATTTTTTATATTTTGATTATTAAATTTCACTTCCCCAATATAAGGATCATAAAATCTTAAAATTAAATTTACTAAAGAACTTTTTCCTCCACCACTATCACCAACTAAAGCTATTTTTTGACCTTTAAATACTTTTAAATTTATATTTTGTAACGCAATCTTTTCATCATATTTTAAACCTACATTTTTAAATATAACAGTATCAATATCATCTTCAAGAGATTGATTACCTTCTAATACTTGAGCTTGATGACTAAAAATATCATTAATTCTTTCATTTGCTGCTATTGCACTTTGAAACTGATTATATACAGAAGATAGTCTTTTTATCGGAGTATATAACATAAAAAGTGCTGTCATAAAAGAAAAAAATGCACCAACACTCAAGTTTCCCTTAATAACTTCCATCCCTCCCATTACAATGACAATTGCTGCTGCAATTGCACCAATAATTTCCATAAGAGGAGAGACTAAAGCATTGGTACGAACACCTTTCATACCAATTTGAAACATATTTTTATTTTCTATTTTAAAATCTTCTACTTGAGATTTTTGAGAATTACTTGCAATTATTATCTCTATATTATTAAATATTTCACCAAGTATAGACATTAGAATAGAGGCTTTTTGTTGGGTTTGATGTGCAATTTTTTTCATTCTTCGAGCAAGCAAAGAAAGTGGATAAATTATTAAAGGTAAAACAATTAAACCATAAAAAGCAAGTAAAGGACTTTGATATATAACTACTCCAATCAAGGCTATAATAGTAAAACTTTCCATAATTATAATAGCAATGCTATTAGAAACAGCATATTGAATTGCTGTAATATCATTGTTTATTCTACTTAATAACTCTCCACCATGTTTATTATTAAAAAAAGCAATGTCTTGAGTTAAAATATGAGCTAAAAATTTATCTTTAATTATTCTAATAATATCTGTACCGATATAAGAGATATAATATGTTTGAATAAAGCCTCCAATACCTTTTAAAGAATAAAGAAAAATAACTACAATTGGTAATAATTTTAACATCTCTTGATCTTTGTTTATAAAAATCTCATCAAGAACAGGCTTAATAACATAAGCAGTACCACTTGTACCTAAAGATACCATAACCATACCAATAAGAGCGAAAAAAAACATTTTTTTATAGTTTTTATAATACGGTATATATTGTTTAAAAAATTGTTTCAACTTTTTGTATCCTTTATGTTAAAAAACTATTATAACAAAATTGCATTTAATTACTTGCTTTGATATATTTTGAAATTTGCAAGCTAACTAATTCAGCCGCTTTATTAGACCAATGAGTATCATCAACATGATAAATATCTTTATCTCCAGCTATTAATCTTTCAAGTAAAATTTTTTTTGTATCAATAAAAATATATTTTTTATCAAATTTTCTTAAATTATCAAAGAAAAAATCTTTAGGATAAGGATTATTCTCAATAAAACTTGAATATAAATCATATTTATTAACTGCAGGAATAAATATTAACTTTATACCTTTTTTGCTTAAAGCTTGTGCTAAATCATTTAGATTTTTATTAACAATTTTAACATTTTCTTCTGTATTCATATAGATTCTAGAAAGATCATTCTTGTAAAACAAGAGATCTTTTTGACCTTTGGAAAAGAGGTCTTTTGTAATCTTTGTTCTATAAACCTGAGATATAAAAGCATTATCTGAAAAATTGTAAAGTGTATTATATAATACAAATTTTATATTACCATTGTTGATAAAAGGTGTTTCTGGGACATAATTCACATTAGTTTTATCAATTTTATTTGAGCTTTTTTTTACTTTTGGGATTTCAAAAGTAAATTTATAAAATTTATAAATATTTTCTATTGAATCAGTAAAAGAACTATCAACATTAGTTAAAAACCGTTGTACAATTTTTCTCTCAACCGATTCTATTAATATATATTTAACACCACTTTGTTCTAAAAAACCACTATTTAACAAAATATAAGCCGTCTCTATATAACTTCTGGTCTTTTCTTGATAGTTTGGTAAATTTAAAATCTTAAGATTACTTATTGTGGCAATATGGTCTTGATAATGGGCATTCTTTCCCCCTCCACCACCATTTGAAAAAGAATCTCCAATTGTAATCATGTCAACTTTTGATCCATCATAATACTTGGCATTGATGTGCCTTTTAGGTAAACTATTCTCAGTTTTTTTCGTCACTGCCAATTCTGAAATATAGCCCATTCTTGCCAAGTCTCCAGAAACAGAGTTTATATTTCCTGTTAATAGTTTTTCTGTGTAAAAATTCCAAACTATAATATTATATGAAAGAAATAAAAATAAAACAGATAAAAATATATAAACAAATTTTTTTACATTCATAGATAAAAACCTTTAAAAATTAAAGTATAAAAACTCAGAAACTTTAGACATATTAAAAAGTGTTCCAATAACCACAGCTAAAAGTAAAAATAAAAGCTTATAATCAAACTTTACTTTTCTAGACCACTCAATCGTATTACTGAAATAAATAACCACAAATATACCTGCAATTATAAATGATACTGATGTACTACCGAAGATAAGCTTCCCAAAATTCTCACTATGCTGTTCAATTAAAGGTCTTAAAGATTCAATTTTATATAGTGTTCTATCACTAAACACAACCCCACTTAAACCAAACATACCTTTTAAAACCTTAATGGCATCTTCCCACTCTTTAGCTCTAAAGAACACCCAGGCTATATTTACAAAGTTAAAGGTTATAAACCAGGCCAATATAGAGTTCATTGTAAATCCAAGCTTTTTCCAGAATCTATGAATTACTAGAGCTGCCCCATGAAGGAATCCCCAGAACACGAATGTCCATCCCGCTCCATGCCAAAGACCTCCAAGAATGAATGTGATCATAAGATTGTTATATGTCCTAAAACTTCCTTTCCTATTACCGCCTAACGGTATATAGATATAATCTCTTAGGAAATTAGACAATGTAATATGCCATCTTCTCCAGAAGTCTTGTATATCTTTGGCTTTATATGGTGAATTAAAGTTTATAGGCAGTTTGATATTAAATAATAATGCTGCACCTATTGCCATATCTGTATAACCACTGAAATCAAAGTACAGCTGAAAGGTGTAAGATAATGATGTTATCCATGCTTCAAACAGGCTTAGTACTTCAGTATGATCAAAACCTTTTGTCGCCCATATTGCAAAAGTGTCTGCTATTACTACTTTTTTAAACAGTCCTATTGAGAATATAAATAATCCAAGTGCTATGTTTCTATAGTTCTTTACTTTATTCCACTTTGATGCAAACTGGGGCATCATCTGTTTATGGTGTACGATAGGTCCAGCTATAAGTTGAGGGAAAAAGCTTACAAACAGTGCATAATTCAAGAAGTCATATTCCTGAGTTTCATTTCTATAGCTGTCTACTAAATATGCTATCTGCTGGAAGGTAAAGAATGATATTGCCAAAGGTAATGCAAGTTCTAAAGCTGGTATATTACCTGCTGTAAAGTAATTCACATTCTCTATAAAAAAATCTGCATATTTGAAATACCCTAACAATGCTATGTTTGCTATAATACCTATTATCAGCATTGTTTTTCTATTTATACTTTTCTTTAACTCTTTTTTTCCATTCAGAATATTACCTACTACATAGTTAAAAAGCATACTGCTTAATATCAACGGCAGGTATAGTACATTCCACCAGCTGTAGAAAAACAACGAAGCAAATACCAAAAACCCTTTTGATGCCTCGGTTAGCCTCTTACTATTCAGGTAAAAATATATAAAAAACGTGATTGGCAGAAATGCAAATATGAATTCGTAACTGTTAAAAAGCATTTAGTTCCTTGCTGTGTAATTTTTGAAGATAAATATCTATATTGTTTCGAGTTAGAATAATACCAAAAGTATCATTTATATCAGTTGTAGTATTTATTTTTGTAATCTTTTTCGATATCTTTTTTCCAATATAAGGGTAGAAGTGAAATGCATCAAAAAAAGTATAATAACTTTTTGATATCTCATTTTCATACATAAAATGACTAACTTTTCCAAAAATTTCTACTAATCCCTTTAGCCACAAAGCATAACTTTTTTGAGTTTTAAGATCTTTATATATAATATTATGTAGAGGCATTGTAAATATTTCAAATTTAATTTTTTTATACTTATTTTTTAAGCTCTTAAAAATTTTAAAGTTTATATTTTTTTGGATTTTAAGAACATATCCTTTTGAAGCTAAAATATAAGGTTTGTTTGAAACTATATTTTCTGACTCTATTCCTTTTATCAAATTTTTATCATAAAATCTTTGTTTTCTGTCAAAAATATTTTGATCAAACTTATATGTTAAAACGATATTTTTCAAAGAGACTTTAAATAAATCCAAAGAAACTAAACTTTTATATGGATAGAACATATCCTTTGTATTCTCAAAAGCAGTCTTGATTTCACCGCTATTTTTTAAATTAAAACTGAATGGATCTACTCCAATATAAATCTTTTTTGGAATTTTACCAGTTATTTTAATAAAGTTTTGAATTATATCATCATATTCTTTCGCAGAAATCGCATTTACTGCAAAATTAAAAACTTTTCCCGGTAAATTATTTGTATTAATATAGGTTGCACGGCTACTTCCTAACAATAAAGAATCAAAATCATGATTTATAAATTTAAGATAATTAGTTTTTTGAACCCTTTCATTAAAATCTTTTTGTTTAATATCAATATTATTAACAACTTTAAAAGTGAATAAAGGATCTACTATAAAATTAATAACAACTATAAAAATTGTAACAGAAAAGAAGAAGAGTAAGAAAGTAAAAATAAATCTTTTGTACTTCAATTGCAATTACCTAAAGATAAGGGAATAGTTTATACATTTTTAATCCACATGAAAACTTAAAAATTGCGGCAAACTTATTCCCCTTTATTTGAAATATTTTTTCTTTATTATTTAAATATATTAAGAAAAGTCTAAAACTAAAAAAATACCTATTGTAGTTTTTTAATTCACTATATATATTTCTAATGATCTTTGTACTCTCATTATCAAGATTATTCTTTTCAAAAAACTTTAAAAATACTTCAAACTGACCAATCTTTACTTCAAATGCCATTTGACGTTTTTCAATCCTCATTTTTACAGTTTTTTTCTTTTTCTTTTCTCTTAAAACATCAGTAACATTACCCCCATGCTGCCTGTATAGTATCAAAGGTTCTTTAATAACAGAAATAGATCCATAATAAGAAGCGACAAAAGCTATCCATCTATCAAAAAATATTTTTTCAGAAATTGGATATATCTTTTCAATTATTGAACTTTTAAACATTAAAGTATTTCCTGAAATACAATTGTCATATATCAAACTAAGTTGCGTATCCCCACTAATTGGTCTAACATGAAGCTGAGTAAATAAGTTCTTATTTAAATCATTCCCATCTGCATCTATAAGCTGTGCGTTACAGTAAACCAAAGAAGAATTTTCTTCCTCAAGTAAATTATACTGCCGTTCTATTTTATCCAATACCCAGATATCATCCTGGTCACATAAAGATATAAGTTCCCCTGTAGCATATTTTAACGAAGTTTCAAAATTTTTATTAAACCCCAGGTTTGTTTCATTTTTATAAATTTTAATTCTTTTATCTTCAGTTTGCAAGGCTTTGGCAACCTCAAGTGTATTATCAGTTGAACAATCATCATTTATAATAATTTCTAACTTTTGATATGTCTGGTTCATTACGCTTCTAAGCTGTTCTTCCAGATATTTTTCACCATTGTATGTACAAATAACCACTGATATTAACATTCTTCTCTTCCTTTAATCTATTTTTGACAATATATAATTAGCTCTGTCTTTATAAGAATAACCGGACTTCTGAATTCTTGTCTTGGCATTTTTTACAATACCTTTTACAAAATCCTTATCACTTAGCACCTTCTGGGTCAACTCAAGAAGCTCCTCTTTATTTTTATATACAAGTATCTCTTTCCCCGGTTCAAAACAAAGCTCAATATCTTTTACATTATCATTTATCATACAGCTTCCGCATGCCGTTGCCTCAAAAGTTCTCATATTGACCATATTTATAACATTATCTTTTTGAGCTACGTTTAAAGTTGCGACCGTAGAGTTATAAATTTTTACAACCTCTTTTTGATCAAGTTTTCTATTTCTTACAATCCATTTATCGGAACTGCACTTTAACTTATCCCATTTAATACCTTCAATTCTTAAGTTATAATCAACAAGATTTGAAAATATTTTATCTCTCTCTTTTGTGTAAGACCCTATAAAATTTATATAATTATCTCTTTTAAGATTATAATCGTTATGCAACATAGGATTAAAACCAAATTGCAAAAGTTCATAATTAGTAAAACCTATCTCTTTGGCTTTAGGAAGCATTGCAGTGTCTGATACATATAAAAAATCAATATAGTTTTTAAAAATTTTTTGTTCTGTTCCAAAACTGTCACCGGCCCAGGCTGCAACGATAATATTATGACTTTTACAAACAGCTGCTAATTCAACTGGTAAAAAAAATATCCCTACAAACACAACAACAGTAGGGTTAAATCTTTTTATAATACTCTCTAGCTGTAAAATCTGAGGTTTAAGGTCCAAGCCCAGTTTACTGACAGCTTTTAAAACAGAATATTTAAAATCAAGTTGATTTATATAAAAACACTCGGCTTCAACATCAGCTTGCTTAAAGCCTTCAAATAGATGTGTAGTCCATCCTAAGTGATTTTGCTTACCTATAACTAGTACTTTATATTTAATATTTTACTCCTTGGGCTTTAATAGTTTTTTATAATTTATTATAAATTTATCTATATTTTCTTTATTAAGTATTATACCGTGCTCCATTCGTGCAGTTTTTATCCCTTTAACTATATCATTAGCAATAATTTTACCAGAAATATGATGAAAGTGGTTTGCATCATAAAAATTATCATAATTTCTACTAAAGCTGCTTGGGTACATAAAATGATATACATTACCAAATAAGCCGACTAATTCCCTAAGCCACCTAAAGTAATACTTATCTAAACCGTTCTTATTGTTTTTCAGCAGCTGCTCAACAGTAACGGGCGGCGTAAAAATTATAAAATTTGAAGTTTTATATTTATTTTTCAACTTTTTATAATATTCTGTCATATTCTCATCATACTTAAAAGGGATAAAATCTTTCAAGCTTGAAGCCTTTGTTTTTTTTACATCTATTATTTTTGTAAAATTTTGATCGTAATACCCTTTTTTATCCCTTGCTGTCTCTTTGATATTTGTAAAACTGTATCTTAAAGTATCAATACTATATAAAAGTTTAAGCCGGTAAAAAAAACTTTTTGCATTTTGTAACTGAGCACTTTTTGAGATTTGATAAGCTTTATTTTTACTTGCAGCAAAAAAATCAACCCCCAGAATAATGTTCTTTGGCTTTTTATTTGTTAATTCAGTAAAATTTTCCAAGAAAAACTGATATTCATGTAAATCCATTGCATTTGCGGCATAATTGAAACTTTTTCCAAAATTCTTTTCCAAAATATTCTTATTTAAATATGTTGTCCTGCTACTTCCTAGAATTATATTATCATAATCATTATTTACGAAATAAAGATAGTTTGTTTTCTGCTGCCTTTCATCAAAATCTATTTTTTTAACATTAAGATAATTTTTGTGTTCAAACGCCCACATTGGATCAACAAGATAGTTTAAAGCCCCTATAGCATTTATAAATAAGAAGCAGAAAACAAATATATATATAACTGCTTTTTTAGCTTTTAATCTTTTTTTAGAAGTTGAAGTATAAGAATTCACTTACTTTTCCCAAACTTAATACTGCCCAAGAGAATAAAAATGATACAAACACAGCTTTTTTAATATTTATAGGCCTTTTTAGCATCTGCATACTGTTTTTTAAGAATATTACGATTATAAATACTGCGATAAACTTCCATAGATCATCTTTATCAAAGAAAGATATATAAGGAAGAGTTTTTTCAGCAATAACCCCACTTAAACCAAACATACCTTTTAAAACCTTAATGGCATCTTCCCACTCTTTAGCTCTAAAGAACACCCAGGCTATATTTACAAAGTTAAAGGTTATAAACCAGGCCAATATAGAGTTCATTGTAAATCCAAGCTTTTTCCAGAATCTATGAATTACTAGAGCTGCCCCATGAAGGAATCCCCAGAACACGAATGTCCATCCCGCTCCATGCCAAAGACCTCCAAGAATGAATGTGATCATAAGATTGTTATATGTCCTAAAACTTCCTTTCCTATTACCGCCTAACGGTATATAGATATAATCTCTTAGGAAATTAGACAATGTAATATGCCATCTTCTCCAGAAGTCTTGTATATCTTTGGCTTTATATGGTGAATTAAAGTTTATAGGCAGTTTGATATTAAATAATAATGCTGCACCTATTGCCATATCTGTATAACCACTGAAATCAAAGTACAGCTGAAAGGTGTAAGATAATGATGTTATCCATGCTTCAAACAGGCTTAGTACTTCAGTATGATCAAAACCTTTTGTCGCCCATATTGCAAAAGTGTCTGCTATTACTACTTTTTTAAACAGTCCTATTGAGAATATAAATAATCCAAGTGCTATGTTTCTATAGTTCTTTACTTTATTCCACTTTGATGCAAACTGGGGCATCATCTGTTTATGGTGTACGATAGGTCCAGCTATAAGTTGAGGGAAAAAGCTTACAAACAGTGCATAATTCAAGAAGTCATATTCCTGAGTTTCATTTCTATAGCTGTCTACTAAATATGCTATCTGCTGGAAGGTAAAGAATGATATTGCCAAAGGTAATGCAAGTTCTAAAGCTGGTATATTACCTGCTGTAAAGTAATTCACATTCTCTATAAAAAAATCTGCATATTTGAAATACCCTAACAATGCTATGTTTGCTATAATACCTATTATCAGCATTGTTTTTCTATTTATACTTTTCTTTAACTCTTTTTTTCCATTCAGAATATTACCTACTACATAGTTAAAAAGCATACTGCTTAATATCAACGGCAGGTATAGTACATTCCACCAGCTGTAGAAAAACAACGAAGCAAATACCAAAAACCCTTTTGATGCCTCGGTTAGCCTCTTACTATTCAGGTAAAAATATATAAAAAACGTGATTGGCAGAAATGCAAATATGAATTCGTAACTGTTAAAAAGCATTTAGTTCCTGTTGTTTTTTAAATAATCAAGATATACCGTATATAACTTTTTTTTAAACTGATCATCATCAGAAAGTATATAATCACTATTAGCCTCGTTTTCTCTGAACTCTTCAAGATAATCTAAGACGCTTCCTAAAGTGGTATCGTAAAAAGTATCAATATCGTAATAAATTTTTCCCAAATCGTATTTATCCATGCTTTCTAAAAATTTATTCACAACATCCTGTACATAAATATATCTCATTGGAATATTTCGGTCAAATACTTTTACAGGAAGATCATTTATAGTATTGTATATCCATGTTGATATTACTGAATTATAATTAGGCTTGCACCCTTCTCCGAAAATATGGGATAATCTATATATGAAGACTTCCTCATTGTTCTTTTCTCCATAGTGGATAATTATCTCTTCAGTTTCAAGCTTTGATTGTCCATACATATTTTTGGGATTACAGGCATGTTTACTGGATGTAAAAAGTATAGGAATAGATAAATTGTTTTTTTCTATTACCTTTATAAGTTCTATAGTTAATAAATTATGACTAGATAAAAACTCCTCATCACTAGAATTTGGACGAACTTCACCGGCAAAATGGAAAATAAAATCAATATTCTTTATGATCTTTTCCAGTTCATTCATCTTGTCATTTCTATTAAACTCAAATAATTTTATATCATCTCTTTGTTGTAATCGTTTTTTTAGGTTTTTACCAATAAAGCCATTTGAACCGGTTATCAATATATTTTTTATTTCCATCATATCCCGTTAACATTAAAATTCAAGAATTTATTGTATCTAAATACTTATTAAACTAATATCTGATAGAATTCCAGTATGTTTTATAAAACTTATGAAAATCAACAAGTTCAAAATATTAATATTTATATTCAAAAAATATTATACTCGTTAACCATCTTATTTGCACTATTAATGCCATTACACCCTGACTTGGGTAGAAAAGTGTTAACTTTTTCTTTTGTATTATTACTTTTCATAGTTGACTATAAAAAACTGTTTAGTTTTATAAAAGACAATAAATTTATTTTATATATAAGCTTATTTGTACTTTGGGGGATACTTTCAATACTTTGGAGTGATAATCAAAAAGAGGCAGAACTTTTAGTAAGAGGAATGCTTAAGTACTGGTATGTTCCAACATTGGTTTTACTTGTAACAATTAATAAATCTAATATAAAATATATATTGATCGCATTCTTAGCAGGAATGATCATTAATGAAGTCATATCTTACACAATCTATTTTTATAATATACAGATCTTGTTTGAGTATCCTTTAACAGGTTATTCGAAGAATCCTGTACCCTTCCATGCATCGCATATGGAATATAGTGTATTCGTATCTTTTTCTATTTTTCTATTTTTCTATTTTTCTATAACTGCAAAAACTCTTTATCTTAAAGTTTTACTTAGCGTATTTACTATAAGTTCCTTGATTTTACTTTTTTTACTATTTGGGAGAACCGGTCAAGTGGCATTTGTTATAACCTTTATGATTTTAGCTCTTATCTATTACAAAAATAATTTTAAAATACTTTTTTCTTTGCTTAGTCTAATACTTATAACTCTCTTCACGGCCTATTCGTTCAGTAAATCTTTTAATCTAAGAGTCACTCAAATGACTAATGATATGAATAAATTAATTGAAAAACAAAAATACAATTCAAGTATAGGGGTGAGATTATCTGCCTATGCAAAGATACCTGAATTGATAGAAAGTACCAATCTTATTTATGGCGTTGGATTAGGTGATTCTGCAAGTATAACCGATCAGATCAATGAAGAATTATACGGTAAACTGTTAAAAAATCAAAAAGGGAAACTTCACCAATCTTTTTTAACTATTTTTCACTCCCTTGGAATTATCGGACTAGGTTTGTTTTTAGCATCTTTATATCACTTATCAAAGAGTCGTGTCAATTCAACCCAAATTAAATTTATAAAATACAGTTTTATCCCTATTTTATTGATTTCATTTGCAACCAATGAAATCTTCGGTCAAAGAGAGATCATGATGCTTTTTGCTTTATTCTCTACAATAATTATAATATCGGCTGACAGAGAAAATATTATAGAAAGGGGAAAAGCTTAAAAGCTTTTATCCCCAATGACATTTTAATAATTTTTAAAATATGGGGCTTCTTTTTTGAAAAGAATAGTTTCCCTCTGTTTAGATAGATCAATTTCATTAGCTTTAAGCTGATAAAATATTCTTTGCTTTTTTTATACTCTTTATATAATTCACTAATCAAAAACAAATTTTCATGACTTGGAGATTCTTTATCCAAAATGTTTTTATAGTTTTCAAGTTTAAGTATGGTGTTTTCAAAACTTTTTATTTTATTTTCTATTTTAAGGGCCAAACTTTTTCTTTTTTTCTTTTTTTTTATATCTGTAACATTGTTATCATGTTGTCGATATTTAACCAGGCTTTTATCACAAAAAACCACATCTGTGAAACTTGAAGCTACAAAAGCAATCCAAATGTCATGGAAAGAGTCCCACTTGGGAAAAGGCAAAATTTTGTCTTTTAAATCTTTTTTAAACATTAAAGTATTCCCTGAAACAGAATTGTTATATATAAAATACAAATTGTTCATTCCCTTCATAGGATCAACACTGTCCAATAATGTTCTATTTTGGCTTTTCAAGTCATTGTCTACAAGTAATGCATCAGAATATACAAGTAAAGAATTTATTTTAGTAATTTCATTTTTTAAAACCTCCAGCTTATCCTGAACCCAGATATCATCCTGGTCAGATAATGCAATAAAATCTCCACTGCATAAAGATATTGCCTTTTCAAAGTTTTTAAGAAAACCTAAATTTTCTTCATTTATATATAGTTTGACTCTATTGTCTTTTTTTATATAATCTTCAATCACCTTGACTGTATTATCTTTAGAACCGTCATCGCAGATTATTAATTCTATATTTGAATAAGACTGAGTCAAAATCGATTCAATCTGTTCTTTTATATATTTTTCACCGTTATAAGTACACATTGCAACTGAAATCATAAGTTTTACCTAATTAGCACAGATTAAAAAGTTTACACTTGATAAACTTCCAAAGATTTATAAAAAAGTATTTAACTTCAAACGTTCTTAATGCTCTTAAAAATGATTTTCTATACATTTTTGAAACTGCAAACTTCTTTAATTCTGTATTATCTATATTTTTTTTGAATATCTTTATAATTTCATCATTATAAAACTTTAACTTGTTTTTACTGTCACTTAAATTCTCACCATGCCATCGATAATAAGAATGAGATTTATTTATGTACCCTACTTCAAAATGCTTAGTAAGACGCAGCCAAAAATCGGTATCCTCAAATTTTAAAGAAGGATCATAATAGCCTATGGTATTATAAACTTCTGTTCTATACAGATGAGAAGGTGTATTTATCCCTCCTTTGCCGTATATTATTGATTCAAATATATCACCTTCATTCTTCTTGCCGCTAAAATCCAAGACACCTGTCTCATTATTATTCTCATCCACTTTTAATGAATTTGAATGAACAAGAGCATATTCATTATGCTCTTCAAGGAACCTTACCTGTTCCTCGATTTTATCCATGAACCAGTAATCATCAGACCCTACAAATGAAATATATTTACCTTTTGCCAATTTTGCAATTTCATTCAAAGTGTTACACATACCCTTGTTTGGTCTTGTTTTTATTATATAGTTTTTATTATCTTCCTGATTATCCAGATAGTTTTTTGCAACGAAATAAGAATTATCCGGAGACCCATCATCTATAACTATCAACTCTATGTTTTTGTATGACTGTTTAACTACCGACTCCAAACACTTAACAATATATTTTTCATGATTATATAAGGCTACACCAACGGTAACCAATGGATTATTTTTCATTATTAATTTTCTCTTTCTGAAGTCTTTTTATTTTTCTTCTTAATCTTCTTGCCTTGTTCCAAAGTCTTACTTTATCTTTAAGTTTAAATTTACTGCTGTGTTTTTCTATTGTTTTAACACAAGATTGGGAAAACTTAATTACAGCATCTTTGTTTTTTATGGTATTTGTATCATGTAATCTATAAGCAGCTACCTGTTCATCAAAGAACAATATTAAATTTTTGGATACAGCACGAACTGCAAAGTCCCAATCTTCAAGATAACTCTCAGCATCATAGAAACCTATTTCATCATAGATCTTCCTATTGAGTATATATGAGGGACCTACCGTCGCCCAATTATACAAAATCTCATCTTTTAAACTTTCATCGTAAAAATATTTTGATTTATCACCGCTGTGAAGCTCAAATGAAGCACTTATATCTGAAAGATTATTTGAATCATCTACAATCAGACAATCCCCGATCAACATAAGTTTTTCAGGATTTTTCTCTAGCAATTCTACTCTTCTTTCGATTGTATTATTTATTAAAAAATCATCACTTGCAATATTTATAATATATTTTCCGTGAGAAAGAGAAAGTAGTTCATTTAAAGTATAATGCAAGCCTTTATTCTTTCGGGATAAATAGTTTATATTTACTCCTTTGTTTTCAGCTATCCATTCCTTGACAACTTTATCACTATTGTCAGTTGAACCGTCGTTTATAACAATTATCTCTTTATTTGGATAACTCTCTTCAAGAACAGAATTCAATGTTTTACATATAAATTTTTCATGATTATATAAAGGGATTAAAATACTTACTAAAGGTGTCATTATAAATCTTTCAATATGGAAGTAATGTTTTAAAAAAAGTTTTACGCAATTTTTTCTTGTCTACTAATTTTAGAGTATAAAGTTTAAAAAACAACTTGATCTTAATTAATAAAGGAAGTTTTTTAAAACTTTTTCCGATTGGAACTTTATACCCTAATATTCTGTAAATAAAATTCGCATACTCATTTTCAAGCTCTTTAAGAGGCAGTAAATGATATGGGGCTTCTAATAATTGCAATTTAGATTTAATTAATTGCAAATAATTTTCTTTCCAACCTGGCTTAGTATGTTCACTGACATCTGGGATAAAGCTCTTTGAATATGGATTATTTAAAATAAGATCAGCCTTTTGCAATAGTTCATCGATAGTTAAACATTGACATCCACTATTTTGTACGCTGTCAAGAGAAAAAACTTCTGTTTTTAATCTTAAGAGATTCACCTTATAAGATGCAACCTCTAAAAATGCTGTATAAGAGGCAAATGGGAAACTCTCAATATAAAGATCACATGCACAAATATAGTATTTTAATTTATCCCTATTTACTATTCCTAAAGGTTTTATTTTCCCGTTAGAGTCCAGAGATAATTGGTTCCATTCATATTCATCAGAACTTGGTCCAATAATTAAAAACTCTGTATTATCTTTTAATTTTACCAACTCTTTAGCAAAACCATGAAACTCTTTCAACTCTTTACCAACTCCATACTTGTAGGAAGTACCTATTGAAAGTATTATCTTCTTATTATTATCTATGCAAAGATGTTCTCTAGCTTTTTCCTTGGTTAAACTATTATTGATACTTTCTACAGGTATCGATAATTTATGATTATTTTTAATCCCTCGGACATTTTGGGAAAAATCCACACCTTCGCTACTGAGATCAAGTAACATATTCGAAACCGAGTATCCACATGAAAATGAATGATCGGCATGATTCATAAATACTATCGGTCTTGGGAATTTTCTATTCCCAAAAGCTAAATTAGGCACTATTTCAAAAGGATGAATATGTAAAACTACCTTTTCGAACTTCGAAGCTAATTTAGCTAATTCTTTAGCTTTGTTTATCAAACTTGCCCGCTTTAAAGTAAAAACATTTCCATTCTTATTTATAATATCTACCAAAGTCGGAGGATGTTCAGACTTATGTTCAATAAATACCACACTGTTATTACTTTTAAAATCCAAATTACTGATCCATTGCTCAACAAGTTTTGTATGTCCACCTGTACTGTATGCTCGGGTCATAATATGCAGTGTTGAGTCAGGTATAAACTCACTATGATAATCAAACTCTATTTTTTCACTTAATTCATTTAACTCTTTTTCCAAAAAGGGGGAACTGAAATATTTTGTGATATTCAAAGATAAGAAATAAGCCATATTGTTTAAAAACAAAACTTTATTTTTCAAAGAATAATTATCCTTGATTTTATCTTTATATAGATCAGTACAATAATCTATATATTCATTGTTTTGAACTATTCTTGGATGAAGTTTACTCATACTGATTTACTACTGTAACTACTTTTTTAATCTCTTCAAAATTTTGTACACTGCTGATCGGCAGACTTAAAACTTCTTCGTGTATTTGTTCTGTTATTTTATAACTTTCATTGTTCCACTCTTTGTAGGCACTTTGCTTATTTGGAGGTATTGGATAGTGAATAAGCGTTTGAATACCATTATCTAAAAGATACTTTTGCAGCTTATCCCTGTTTTTAGTTCTAATTACGAATAGATGCCAAACATGTTCTATTTCAGTTCTTAAGGTCGGTAAAACAATATAAGGGTTACTGATATTATTCATATAATAATTTGCCGTTTCTCTTCTTCTTTCTACTTCTTTATCAAGATGTCTTAGTTTTACTCTAAGCATTGCTGCTTGCATTTCATCAAGCCGGCTGTTGATACCTTTATAAAGATTTTCATATTTTTTATGGCTTCCATAGTTACCTAAAGCTTTTATTGTATTTGCCAGTTCCTCATCATTAGTCGTAACGGCACCGCCGTCACCCAATGCTCCAAGGTTCTTTCCAGGATAAAAACTAAAACCGCTGGCATCACCCAGATTCCCTGATCGCTTATCTTTAAAATATGCACCGTGAGATTGTGCGGAATCTTCAATAACCTTTAGATTATATTTTTTTGCTATCTCATTTATTTTATCCATCTGACATGTTTGTCCATAAAGATGTACAGGCATTATGGCCTTGGTCTTTGAAGTGATTTTTTCTTCTATTTTATTTGAATCGATAAGATATGTATTAATATCAGGTTCTACCAAAACAGGTACCAGATTATTTTCTGAAATTGCAAGAATTGAAGCTATATATGTATTTGCAGGAACTATAACTTCATCTTCGTCCTTCAACACTCCCATCTCTTTATAGGCTCTAAGGATCAAAATAAGAGCATCCAGACCGTTTGCAACACCTACGGCATATTTTGTTCCACAATATGATGCAAACTCTTTTTCAAACTCTTTATGTTCACTACCTTGAATATACCAACCGCTGTCTATTACTTTAGTACAGGCTTCGATCAACTCTGTTCTGTATTGGTTATTGATACCTTTTAAATCCAAAAATGGAATCATTTTATACTTCCTTCATATTTTAAATAGTTTTAATTACTTTGGCAGGAATACCGCCGGCAATTACATTTTCAGGTATAGATTTAGTTACTATAGACCCATTGGCCACCACTGAATTCTTTCCTATTGAAACACCTTTTAATATTTTAACATTTGAACCGATAAATACATTTTCATCTATGAAAACTCTTTTTGTAGTTATCTCTCCCGTCAATCTCTTATCGATCTGAAGATTGTGAAAATCACTGTCATATATTTCACATTGAGTTCCTATTAAAGTATTAGATGAAATAGTTATACCTTCACCTTCACTAATAATTACTATATTGTTATTAATCATTACATTATCACCGATAGATATTTTTGAATTAACATTTCTTGCCTCAAGGTAGCCATATCCGCTATATAAAAAGGGGGACGGATCAACACCTATTAAAACATTCTTTCCAAAGTATATTTGCCCTTTCCCATTAAGTTGGCAGGCTTGATTGAATTTTGCAGTTCCATTAATATTTTTAGCTGAAGAGATTAATGACATTTTTAATTTTTGGGGTAACTTAAATAATAAGTTTATCAAATACTTTTTTAGCTTCTTAAGAATCTTCATTGCAACTATCACAAATTAAATTTTCACTGCACTTTCTGCCACATTTACAAACATAGCCTTGATGCCTTGCGGGATTTCCATACCATAACTCCTGTTTTCCAATACTTTTGGTAACAACACTTCCAGCTCCGATCATAGAATATTCACCAATAGTAACTCCTCCTACTATAGTACTATTTGCACCAATAGAAGCGCCTTTTTCTATTATTGTTTCAAGAAACTCACCTGGATATTGTTTACTCCTTGGCAAAAAATCGTTTGTGAATGTTACATTAGGACCAATAAAAACATTATCTTTTAAAGTTATCCCGTCCCAAACCTGAACTCCACTTTTAATCGTTACATTATTGCCTATTACAACATCATTTTCTATAAGAACTTGAGCATTTATATTACAGTTATCACCAATTTGCGCATTACTCAATACAACACAGAATTGCCAAATATTTGTATCTTTTCCTATTTTATTTGATTGTACATCAGATAACTTATGAATCATCTTTTACTTCTTTTAGAAAGTTTTCATAATCTGTAATGTAATCACTTTCATCATAATAGTCATCGGCAAGAACCATCAAAACACAATCAGAACTAAAGTCATGCATTGTACCCCAGATCATAGCATCTTGAAAAAGCCCTAAATTAGGTTTGTCCAAATTAAAGGTTTCCTTTTTATACCCGTTATCCAAAGTAACTTTACAACTACCGTTAACTGCGACCAAAAACTGCTTTGTTTTATAATGGGAATGATTTCCACGTGAAATCCTTTCCTGTGTTCCGTATATATAAAATACCCTTTTTATATCAAAAGGAACTTGTCTATTTTGTTCAAGAGCAACAAGCTGTCCTCTTTCATCCCCTAAAATATTAAACTTTCTTAATTCCGACATTAATAAAACTCCTGTATTAATTATTTCTTACGATGATTTTCAATATTCTGACTTATATACTTTAATACTTTCAATCTGTTCTTTTCAGTTACAAATATACCAAAAGTATCAATATTGTCACTCTTATTAAAAATCGTTTTTACAATTTCAGCCCCGATTTCTTCTTTATAATGTGAAGTTTCATAATAGTTTGTGTCATTGTTAGTAATAAAATTATACCCGCTAAAATACCAAAAGTCCATAATTTGGGAAATATCATTTACAAACTTTAAAACACTTTGCTTGTCAAAAGTATCCATCATATTATGATTGTGAGGTGTTGTAAAACCAATTAATTTAATATCATGGCTTTTACATAACTTTACGACCTCACTTAAATCGTTTATGATCTCTTTATAATTACTGCCTATTTTATAAGACACTCCGTATTCACCACGAAAAGAAAACTCGTTCTTTACATACTTTTGAGGTTCATTTTTCAATAATTCCTCTTTCTCAAGGTCCCTCCACATTCCGGTATTATAAAAATCAAATATAATTACATTATCTTTAAAATTATGTTTAATTTTTTTCTTTATTATCTTAAAAGGTACTTTAAATAAATAAGTAGAATAAAAATCCCAAAAACCACTATTATCTACATTATAATGGTGCCTTAACAGTAGATTGTTGTCATGTCCGTGAAAATAAAAATTATCCAAATCAATTTGAATATACAAATATTTTATATTGAACTTATTTTCAATCATCCATTTTAAAATAATCTTATAATCTTCAATATTTGCAACAGCAGTTGTCATATTATAAAACTTACTGTCCGGTAAGAACTCCTCAATAACTTTAGGATCGGTATTTCCTATACGAGAACTACCGAACATATAAGAATTATATTTATCCTTGTTTTCTAATAAGTAATCAACTTTTATAAATCTCTCGTTAGGCTGATAATCATTTTTTAATAATTTGCTTTTAAATACTCCATAAGGATCAACGATAATGCTAAGTGCGGCAAATAACGAAATAGTTGTAAAAATTATAAATATATATTTTTTAACAAAGCTTTTATAGTTCATAAATTATTTAAATTTATCCAAATACCATTCAATTGTTTTAACGATACCCGTATCAAAATTCTCGTCCGCTTTCCATCCCAGGTCATTTTCCAGCTTAGTTGCATCAATAGCATATCTTCTATCATGACCTGCTCTGTCTTCAACGAAAGTTATAAGCTCTTTATAGCTTTTATCTTGAGGAACCTTTTCATCCAGTATAGTACAGATTCTATCAACTATTTGAAGATTTGTTCTTTCATTTCTTCCGCCTATGTTATAAACATTAGCTTCTTTACCTGTATGGTATACAATATCTATCCCTTTACAGTGGTCTAGTACATATAGCCAGTCCCTAATATTCTTACCGTCTCCATATATAGGTATTGATTCATTTGCCAATGCTTTTCTGATAATAGTCGGGATCAGCTTTTCATCATGTTGTTTTGGTCCATAGTTATTTGAACAATTTGTAATAACAGTGTTTAATCCAAAAGTTTCTTGATATGCTCTTACAATCATATCACTTGATGCTTTTGAAGCTGAGTATGGAGAATTTGGAGCATAAGGTGTCTCTTCAGTAAACATATCAGTTTCATTTAATGTACCGTACACTTCATCTGTAGAAATATGGTGAAATCTACATCGTTCATACTCTTTTTTATAAATAAACGGTTTTTCCATCCAATGTTTTTGAGCAACATCAACCAAAGTATAAGTACCATTTACATTAGTTTGTACAAACACTCCAGGATTTTTAATAGAGTTATCAACATGAGATTCTGCTGCAAAATGTATCACTCCTCTTATATCATATTCACTAAATATGAACTCAACGAGTTCTCTATTACAAATATCACCTTTAATAAACTTGTATCTTAAATTATCTTCTACTTCTTGTAAGTTTTCTAAAGTGCCAGCATATGTTAATAGATCAAGATTTACGATATTATATTCTTCGTATTTTTCTAAAAAATAAGGTACAAAATTACTACCTATAAAGCCCGCACAACCTGTTACTAAAATTGTTTTGTTACTATTGTTAAACATCTATTTTCTCTCTCCTAGTTTTCTTAAACAGTCATCTAAGCTGTCTTTCCAATATGGAATTTCAATTTTAAATGTAGATTTTATCTTTGATTTATTCAATACACTGTAATGAGGTCTTTTTGCTGGTGTAGGATAGTCTTTTGTTTCAATAGGGTTAATCATACAAGAAAGTTTAGCCATTTCCATAATCTCTTTTGCAAAATCGTACCAAGAAAGAACCCCTTCATTTGAATAATTAAAAATCTCTGTTTTTTTATTGTTTATCTTTGGTATTATATCTAAAATTGTTTTTGCTAAATCTTTGGCATAAGTAGGTGTCCCAACTTGATCAAATATAACAGCTAACTCTTTTTTTTCTTTCCCTAATCTTAACATTGTCTTTAGAAAATTATTACCGAAACTTGAATATACCCATGATGTTCTTATAATAATAGAATTAACAAGATCATGTTCTATTATTGCATTTTCACCTTCTAGTTTACTTTTCCCATATATTGATTGAGGATTTGTTACATCTTCTTCTTTATATGGTTGATAATTTTTTCCATCAAATACATAATCTGTAGAAATATGAATCAATTTAATATTATTTTCTCTTGATATTTGAGCTAAATTTTTTACTGCAATATGATTTATCTTATCAGCTAAATCTTTTTCTATTTCTGCTTTATCTACAGCAGTATACCCGGCACAATTAATTATGACATCTATACTATTAGTTTTTACAAAATTTTTAATATATAATTCATTTGTGATATCTAAAGTCTCTTTATCTGTAAAGAAAAAACTGTATAAATAACTAGTGGAAAGTTCCCTAATCTCACTTCCCAGTTGCCCATTAGAACCACTAACTAAAACATTAATCATAATAATTTACACCATATTCAAAAAGTTCATCTGTTTCTTTTAGGTGTGGCTGTATTTTATCTTTAGCAGATAAATTTAATTCATCTATATTTAAAATCCAATCAATACCTAAGGCTTCATCATCAAAAGCTATTCCTCTATCACATTCTGGGCTATAATAACTATCAACTTTATATGCAAAGACTGTATCATCTTCTAAAACTACAAATCCATGAGCAAAGCCTCTCGGTACCAACAATTGTCTTTTATTCTCAGCGCTTAATTCTATAGCTACATGTTGTCCAAAAGTAGGAGAATTTTTTCTAATATCAACTGCTACATCTAAAACTTTCCCTTCTATTACTCTTACAAGTTTTGTTTGAGCATGAGGAGGAAGTTGATAATGCAATCCTCGTAAAACCCCTTTAGAGCTTTTTGATTCATTATCTTGGCAAAAGTTTATTTTATATCCTAAAAACTCTTCAAGTTTATCAGTACGAAAAGTTTCTACAAAATAGCCTCTATCATCTCCATGTACATCTGGCTCAACTATTACCACATCTGGTATCTCAGTTCTTATAAAATTCATTATCTTATTCCTCTACCCTGACAAGCTCTAGCTATTAAATATTGTCCATATTGATTTTTCTTTAAAGGCTCTGCTAACTCAAGTAGTTTCTCTTTTGAAATATATCCCATCTCATATGCTATCTCTTCAAGACAAGCTACTTTTAGAGCTTGTCTATTCTCTATTGTTTGTATGAATTGTCCTGCTTCTAAAAGTGATTCATGAGTCCCCGTATCTAACCAAGCATATCCTCTTCCCATTAATTCTACTTTTAATCTTGTTTTATTTAAATATTCTTGATTTAAAGTTGTAATTTCTAACTCACCTCGAGCACTTGGTTTAATTTGTTTTGCTTTTTGTACTACATCATTTGGATAGAAATATAATCCAACTACAGCATAATTTGATTTAGGTTGTTCTGGTTTCTCTTCAATATCAGTTACATTTCCTTCCTCATCAAAAGCAGCCACACCATATCTTTCTGGGTCTTTTACATAGTATCCAAATACTGTTGCTTTATTTTCTTTCTCTACATTTTGGATTGATTGAGCTAAAAGTTTTGAAAGTCCATGTCCATAGAATATATTATCACCTAGAATCAAACAAGCATCATCACCATCTAAAAATTCTTCACCCAAAAGAAATGCTTGTGCCAATCCATCTGGACTTGGTTGCACTACATATTCAAACTTCATCCCAATATCACTACCATCACCCAAAAGCTCTTCAAACCTTGGTAAATCATGTGGTGTTGAGATAATAAGTATTTCTTTAATACCAGCAAGCATTAAGACTGATAAAGGATAATATATCATAGGTTTATCATAGATTGGTACTAACTGTTTTGATACCCCTTTTGTGATTGGGTAGAGTCTTGTACCACTTCCCCCTGCTAGGATTATTCCTTTCATATATTATCTCCTTTTTCTAATAATTTGCAAACTTCTGAATATACATATTCTACTTTTATACTCGACATACATTCCATATTTGTTGGACATTTTGTTTTATAACAAGGATGACATTTAATCTCATCGCTTGGTTTGATACAAATATGCTCTCCTTTATATGGAATATGTTTTACGCAATGTTTAACATCAGTAGAACCAAATATTGTGATAGTATTGGTACCTACACCTGCTGCTATATGAGATGGTCCACTATCATTTCCTATATATAAATCTACTTGACTCAATAGATTTTTCAATTGTGTTAAATTTGTTTTATTAACAAAAGATAATATATTTTGCTCTCCAATTTTATTTAAAATATAATCTGCATCATCAAGTTCTAAATCACTTCCTACCAATACAACTTCATACTCATCAACCAATTTTTGGATTAATCCAAGATAATTTTCAACACCCCATTTTTTACTAAGCCATCTTGGACTCGTACCTGTGGATATAGCTATATATTTTTTATCTTTCTCTTTTTCTATCAATATATTATTGCGATCTACAGGTAATTGTATAAGTGTTTTATTTTTTTCAAAATAGTCATCTATAATATTTTGAGATATTAAGTTTGTCTCTTCAATAATCTCTTTAGTAGATTTTACTTTCACTTTTAACTTCAGTAACTTTTCTATAAAGTTATAAGATTTATTTACAACCAATTTTTTATTTAAAAACATTGATACATAATGAGAGGGTTTATTACACTGTAAATTTATAACTAAATCATACTCTTGCGCTCTTAACTGTTTCATAGTTTTAAAAAAACTGTCGTATAAAAAATATTCATCAAAATAATCAGTATCTTGATATAAACCTTTTCCAACACCAGTAGTCAGTAATGATATAGTATCTTCTTTAAAAAAATATCTTATAGCCCTAAATGCTGGTTCGAGAGTTACCAAATCTCCTAAAGATGTAAATCGTATTACTAATATATTCATAAATTAAATTTTTATAATCCTCTATCAATTTTTTCAATAAAACTCTCAAAGTCTTTTTTCGTTTTATCATATACATTTATAAATTTATTATAACCATTTATAGCTGTTATATCCAATAACTTCTTATCACAGATAAGAGTAATAAGTTTACTTGAAAGCTGTTCAGGTGTATTTTCACAAACAATTAAATCATCTTCATCAAAAAACTCTTTTATAGCATTTGACTTCATAGTAATAATTGTTTTTTGCGATGCAACTGCTTGATACAATTTATTTGGTACAACACTTTTTGCTTTTGTACTTTCACCAAATATACCCAGTATAATATCATGTTCTCTTATTCTTGAAGCTAACTCAATTTCGTCTATAATTTCACCATTCATCGTAACTTGTTTCAAATCTAAACTATCATAGAGTTCTTTCATTCGTGAATAAATTTGCCCTCTTCCTATAATATTTGCTTCAAATTCTATACCACTTTTTTCTAGCAAACTAAAAGCTTTTAAAATCACATCAATCCCATGTAAAGGGATGAAAGAACCATAAAATAGTATTTTTACTTTTTCATTTTCTACTTTTTTCTCACTTGGATAATAAATATTTCTATCGGCAAGTACTGGGAAAACAAAGTGTTCTCCATGAAACTTTCCAAACATCTTTTCCCAGTATTCAAAATGAGCTTGTGTATCACTCAAAAGATATTTTGAAAATCTAAAATTAAACCAATCTTGAAAATATTTCCACCAAGCACGAGGATTTTTGTTTGTTATTTTTTTTCTATCATGTACATAAGTATCATAGTTTGAGATAAAAAAATCATTGATTATTCTCTCTCTTTTGAAAAAGTTTTTAAAAAACTGATTTTTTGAAAAAGGAAGTAAAATATAAATATCATTTTTTATCTTTATATCTTGTGTGAACTGTTTGATTATATTAAATCTTGAATAGTCTTTGTTATGACGAAAGAGATATTTTATCATTTGTACCACTCGTATTTTTTCAAATCATTCATATCTTGTGTATGAAGACTTAAAATATAGTTTGCAACTCTTTGTGAGTTGAAAAGTGTATGAACTCTTTGTCGTAGCCAACTAGCTTTTGTAACTCTCTCTTTTTCATTTTTCAAAAAATACTCAATTTTAGAAGTTAATTCTTCATACGAATTATAATATTCTAATTTATCTTCAAAAAAATCTTCCCCATTGATAATCTTTGTACTTAAAGCAAAAGAACCATTTCCTAAAATATGGAAAAGTCTATCTGAAGTATACCATTCATACTTCAATGTAAAATCCCTGTTATGATTGATAGCAATTTTTGAGTTTGCTAAAGCTTGAAGATATTTATCTCCAATTACAACAGATTTTTTATCAAATCCTATAAACTTTTTTTGGATAGTTGCATCTAAATTTTGATTTAAATACTCTATCAAAGCACCTCTTTCTTTATCTGAACGACCTGTAAATACAACATCACTTTGAAAGTTGGTATTTTCATACCCTTTATATTTTTCGATATTTTCATCCACTAAATTTGGTAAAAAAAATGTTTGCTGATTGTATTGTTTAAGTTCATCAATAAACTCTCCACCAGCAGTAGTCAAAATAAATTCAAAATAATGTGCAATTTTTTTAAAGTAGCTTTGTATAGGTACATCATTATACCAATAAATCATTTTTATATTTTTTTGTTTTATACACTCAAAAGTTTCTTCTAAAATTAATTCTGCGTGACCAAAAATAATTAAATCAGGATTGATATCATCTACTAGGTCTAAAAAAAATTGATTCATTTTTTTTATGCCATTTTTCTTATTTCTAAACAAAGAAAGATATCGTGAAGTATCTCGATAATCAAAATTATGAACGAAATGATTGTTTTGGATTAATCCTTGAGAGATTTTGATAGGATTTGCATACAAAGAACCACCTGTTTTAGTCACTATATTAAAAGGGGCACAATGTATTATTCGCATATTATCCTATAACTCTTTCATAAACTTCTATAGTTTTATCTACCATATTTGTTAAACTAAAATTAGTAGATATATAATTATACCCATCAAACTTTAAATCTCTTGCTTTTATGATATTTGATGCTAATTTTTCATCATCTCCTACTTCAAAAAAGTATCCATTTTTATTTTCTATAATGATATCTTTTACTCCACCATGATTTGTAGCTATCACAGGTGTATTTAGAGCTATTGCTTCTGCAACTGCTCGTCCAAAACTTTCTGGTTTTTTTGAGCTGCTGACAACCACATCACTTAAGGCATATATTTGTTCTATTTTACTTTGGCTTCCTGTAAAAATAATACTATCTTCTAAATGAAGTTGAGTGACTAGTTTTTTTAAAGAGTTGAGATACTCTTCTTTGTCACTTCGTACTCCTCCCACAATCAAAGCCACTACATTTGGAATAGTAATTTTCACTATTGCTACAGCTTTTATAAATGTTTCATAATCCTTAAGTTGTGTTACTCTTCCAACACTTGATACTATAAACTTTTCTTCTAAATGAAACTTTTTTTTAAAATTTACAATAAAGTTCTCATCGATATTTTGAGGATTAAAAAGTTCTAAGTCTATCCCTCTTGGAATAACTGTAATTTTTTCACTTTTTATATCATAATGTTTTTGGATATACTCTTTGATGCTGTTACTTACACAAATAATACCATCAGATGCTGTCATAATACGACTGTAAAAACTTACACTATTGAAACCATGAACAGTACTCACTACTTTTATATGTAAGCTTTTATTTGCAAAATACACGAGCCACGCAGGAACTCTGCTTCTTATATGAATAATATCAGGATTGATATCTTTTAATATTTTTTTCAAACCCAATACTCTATTGAAAACAGTAAATATATTTTTTGAACACACATCAAATTTTATATGCGTTCCACCATCTTTTTCTATTTGGCGAGTGAGTTTTCCACCATTACTGATCACAAAAGACTCTATACCTTTTTTATGATATTCTCTTGAAAGTTCAACAACACCTCTTTCAACTCCACCCTCATTCAACTCAGGAACTATTTGAACTACTCTCACACTACAACCTTGTCTAAATACTGCATATAATCAAATCGTCCATGTAAGCTTTCAACAACATCTGCTAGACGATGATACTTTGTGTTTTGTTGTTTACTTTCTAAAGGTATTATATGAATATTTGCATCACTATTTGCTTTTGCTTCACTTAACATTGAAGTTGAATCTATGGAGATGAAAAGCTCGTCACATACTTCTATAAAATCAGGAATAGGATTAACAGTAGACTCTTTTGAGTAAATTACTTCATAATCAAATTTATAATTTTCAAGTAGTTTATCTATGTTTTCAGGTGTTCTTCTAGAAGTTGTTATGTATTTTAAATGATTTGGATAATTTTGATAAATCTTATCCAATACTATTTTAATATTTTCTTCAGTCATCATAAAAGTAGAGTTATCTCCACCTAAAATAATACCAATAGCTTTTTGAGAATTTTTTGTAATATACCCTTTGGGTGTATTAATAGATAAATTCAATGGCATAGTGATAATACTAGAAAGCTTTGGTGGATTATCATGTTCTTGAGCTAAAATATAATCAAAATCATCATATCTAAAACCACGAGGCAGCATAATAGCTATAGCTTTCGTATGAAGTTTGTTAGCAAGATATTTATTGAGATAATATGTTGATGAACCAGTTGAAACAATTGCATCATAGTTTTTATTTTCAAGTTTACAACCATACAAATCAATATAAATATGAAAAAAATCTAAAAGATATGAAAAAAGTTTTTTAATTTTACTTTGAGAATCAATTTCAAAAATATCATAGTCAATATTTTTCAATCTACAAAAAGCAATAGATTGATTCAAATGCCCAGCTTTACTATCACTTATAATTAAGACTTTTTTTTGACTATTCATAAATTTCACTATTATATTGTTTGAATCTTTTATGTTGCCAAAACCATTGTTCTGGTTTTTGGAGTATATGTTTTTCCATTATATCTGCTTGTGCTTGAGTAAGTTTTAATATTTGTTCTTTCCCTTCATAATCAGAGGGCTCTAGTGGTTCATAAAATTTTGCTGTGTATTTTCCAAAGCTATCCATAGTAAAAAATAAAGGTAAAATAATAGCATCAAACTTTACAGCAAGCCTTGAGGAAGAATCTGTTTGTTTTACTTTTTGACCAAAAAATGATACATCTATCCCTGCTGTATTGTGTTGATCAATAACTAAACCAACTATTCTATTGTTTTTTAAAGCTTTAATTAAACCACGACCTGCTTCATCTTTTGAAAGCATTTGAGTATTATTTTTTGTTCTTGTTTCATCTAACTCATCATTTAAATACTTATTATTCATAGGTCTTCCAACCATTGTTGTTGGTGCATATTTTAAAGGGATAAAAGTATTTCCATACTCCCAGTTTCCATAATGTGCTGTAATCAATATTATTCTTCTTTTATTTTTTAAAGCATCTAACATAAAATGCTCATTTTCCACTGTGATTTTTGATTCAAAACCTGCTAAATCTAAAGTTTGGTTTTCAATAAATTCATACAAATTATATACCAAATTTTTATAGCT
Organism: Arcobacteraceae bacterium; assembly: GCA_963667095.1. Classification (GTDB taxonomy): domain Bacteria; phylum Campylobacterota; class Campylobacteria; order Campylobacterales; family Arcobacteraceae; genus JAIOSF01. Next base: position 2,385,441 of record OY762960.1, read on the forward strand.
ACTTTTAATAATTTTATTTTTTTCAATATCATTTATTGTATCTTTATATACTAAGTCTAAATTTGCTTTAGCATACTTTTTATGTTCTTTATCGATAAAATACAATATATTTGATAAACCATCAAGAAAAAATTTCACTAATGCTTTTGGAAGTAATAAAATAATAAATTTAACAAATTTATAAAGTAAATATAATAAATAATCAATCAAAATAAAAAACCTTTTCTTTATATACTAGTCTAACTCTACAATAATATCTTTTGGTACTTTTATCTTAAATAGATCACTTTTCACTAAATGATTTTCATCTTCTGAACTTACTTTTAAAAGGTTTTCTTCTAATGTAAAATCATATTTCACTTTTCCATACTCTTTATTTAAAGTTACATTCAAAGTCATCATAAAATTAAGCCATTGAATTGTATCTATGTCAGGTAACAATGTACCAAATTGTTTTATATCTTCAACTTTTGGAAGTGATTTACCACTATATTTTGCCACAATAGAGATTAAAATTTTCTCTTGATGTGAAAAACCATAGTTTAAACCATTTAAAATAAACCAAAAAGAGTTTTCTTGTGTTTTATAAAAATTTAAAGATTGTCCTATAAGTTGTAACTTTGAAGATATAACAAGAATTGAACTATATTTCGAATCTAAATTATGCAATGGTTGTAAAACATCAAATATTTTTTTTGCATTATTCCCTAAATAAGCACTTTGAGAATGGTCATCAACAAATCTATCTAATAAACTTCTCACACTTGGATTAAAGTTAGCAGGAAACTTATGATTTGAGGTTCTTAATATATCACATAAATATACCCCTTCTCTTACTCCTACTCCACTTGTAACAACTTTTTTTACTTCAAAGTACTCTAAAATTGTTTTAAAGATAAAAGTTCCTACAGCAATTGTGTCATATCTATCTTTTCTTATCCCTATTTGTTTTAACTCTTTTTTAGTTTCTGCATTGATAATTGATTGAAACATATTAATATTTTTATCCACTTCATAACAAAAACCATGAAGAGTATCAATAGGATAATTTGTTTGCGATATAACACAACGACTTATTGCCCTTGAAGTTCCACCCAATCCAACAACTTTAAAAAATAAAGAGAAATATTGAGTAAATAACTCTTTGTTTTTCTCAATTTGTGAAATTATATAACTTTTTGCACCATCAAAATCATTTTTATTAAAATATAGCTCTTGGATTCTAACTGTACCTATATCAAGTGATACAGTATTCATCATCTTTTTTTCTTGCACAAAAGCAAATTCTGTACTACCACCACCAATATCTATAGTAACAAAATTTTGACAACTTAAAAGATTTAGTGCAGCAACACCACCATAATAAGCTTCTTTTTGCCCATCAATAACTTTTATATTAAGTTTTAATTTTTTTGAGACTTTATTTAAAAATTGTTTTGCATTAGGAGCATCTCTTAAAGCAGAAGTAGCAACGCAAAGTATTTTTCTTGATTTTAAGTTTTTTGCAATATTTAGAAATGATTTGAGAGCATCATAAGCTCTTTGCATTGGGACATCTTGGAGGTTACCATTATTTTCATAACACCCCTCACTTATTTTTACTTTAGATTTAGATTCATTAATCAAATGAAAAGCATAACGGCTTGTTTTTTTAAAAACAACCATCCTCATTGAATTGGAGCCAATATCTATGATGGTTGTTATCTGTGCCATTAGTCTTCTTTTTCTAACTGATCAAATTTAAATTGTAACTCTTCCATTGTTTCTTGATTATCTGGATCTAAAACAATACAATCAACAGGACAAACTTCTATACATTGTGGTTCATCAAAACTACCCACACACTCTGTACATAGGTCTGAATCAATTATATAAATCGGATCACCCTCTTCTATAGCGATATTTGGACACTCTTCTCTACAAGCATCACAAGCAATACACTCATCTGTTATCATTAATGACATAAATTTTTCCTATAATTAAATTTAATGGATTTATAACCTAATTTTCTTTAATAAATTCTTTAATTATAGAAAAACTGCCATATTTTAATTATTTATAATTAACTTGCAAGGATATCATCACCAAATACATCTTCTCTGATATTTCTTTTTTTCACATAATTATTAAGACCGATATGATTATTGTATCCTAAAACTTTTGCAATTTTTCGTACACTCAAACCAACACCAAGAAGCTCTTCAATTTTATCTCTTTGTTGATCAAACTTCGATTTTTGAATTGTACCTTTTGGTTTTCCTAATGAAACACCATCAAGTTTTTTTGCAGTTAATGCTTCTTTTGTTCGTAAACTCATTAAATCTTTTTCAAGATTAATAGTCATACCAATTACACCAAGAATCATTTTTGTAAGCATATCATCTTTACTTACAAAATCTAAATTTTGTGAAACACTAATAATTCTTACACCATGTTCAAGTAAAAATTTTATATTCTTTAAAATAGTTGCTGTTGTTCGTCCAAATACATTGATATCATAAACAACAACCACACAACCATTTTTACATGTTTCTAAAATTTTATGAATATTAGTTTCTTCATCTGGAACATTTACTTCAACTTCAATATTCTTATCTAACTGAAGTTTTTTTTCTTTAATATATTTTGCAATTCCTAATGCCTGTGCATCTGTATATTCATCATTATTTCTATTCACTCTTATAAAACTTACTACTTTTTCCATGTGATTTCCTTATATATTTTGTATTATTTATAATATAATAATAATACAATTTTTATTAGTTTTAATTTAAAACTTATACAAAATGTTATCATTTATATTCTTAAACTAATATTAAGAATTGTAAAAGTAGCCTTTAAAATTTGTTCAAAAGTGCTTTTTAGATAAAATACAAAAAATTAAAGGGTAAAAGTTGAATAATCAAAAAAGCATAAAGAGATTGGTTGTAGGAATATCAGGTGCCTCTGGAGTACAACTAGGATTAAAGTTTCTTGAACTTATTCCTAATGAGATAGAGATTTTCCTAGTCTTATCAAAAAGTGCTAAATATACTTTATCGTTAGAATCAAAAGATAAAAGCTACAAAATACCCACAACTAAAGAGAATATAACTGTATTGGATGATAAAGACTTAGGTGCTTGTGTATCCTCAGGTTCTTTTCAAACAGACGCTTTTATTGTAGTACCTTGTAGTATGAATACTTTAGCAAAATGTTCAATTGGTATATCTGATACCTTAATCACAAGAGTTTTTAGTGTAATGTTAAAAGAAAGACGCAATATAGTTCTTGCGCCAAGAGAGATGCCATACAATACGATTCAATTAGAACATATGGCAAAACTATCAGCACTAGGAGTGACTATAGCTCCGCCTGTTTTAGGCTATTATAGTCAACAGCAAACACTAGAAGATATGGAAAAATTCATTATAGGTAAATGGCTTGATTTACTTCATATTAAACATAATTTATTTACAAGATGGGGAGAATAAACTTTATGCAACAAACAAAAAGAAGAGCAATTTATAGTGGTACTTTTGATCCAATTACAAATGGACATATGGATATCATTAAAAGGGGTTTAAAGATATACGATGAGATTATAATAGCTGTTGCAAACTCAAATGCTAAATCTCCTATGTTTAATATTAATACCCGAGTATCATTTATACAAAAAGCTTTTTATGACTCAAAATATGTTAAAGTTGAAGCATTTGATACACTTCTTGTAGATTTTGCAAAAGAGAAAAATGTGTATAATGTTATAAGAGGTTTAAGAACTACCACAGACTTTGAATATGAACTTCAAATGTCTTATGCGAATAGTTCACTTGATAAAAATTTGGATACAGTATTTTTGATGCCAACACTTGAAAATGCATTTGTAAGTTCTTCGATTGTAAGAGAGCTTATAAGGTTCAATGGACGATATGATCATCTAGTTCCAAATCAAATTATAGATATGTTAGATAAAGAGGTAAAAAAACAATGTATGTAGTAATAGAAGGTATAGACACAGCAGGTAAATCAACACAACTTGATATATTAAAACAAAAATATCCAGAAGCAATTTTTACAAAAGAACCAGGTGGAACCCAAATAGGTTTAAAACTACGAGAGATGGTGCTTAATGGAGAAGCAAAATCAAAAGTAGCAGAGATGTTTTTATTTTTAGCAGATCGTGCTGAACATAGTTATGAGATAGTAAAAAAACATCGTGATGATATTGTTATAAGTGATAGAGGATTTTTAAGCGGTATTGCTTATGCTAAAACTGCACCCTTAGAGATAGCAATAAGTCTTAATATTATGGCTCTAAATGGAGCTATGCCTGAAAAAATAATTATATTAGAATTATCAAAAGAGGAATTAGAATATAGACTTTCTCAAAAAGAACAAGACAGTATAGAAAAAAGAGGTTCTGAGTATCTTCTGTCAATCCAACAAAGAATGATTGATGCTATAAATATGATAAATGAAATGGGACAAGTTAAAATAGATTTACTTCGTATTAATGCTAAACAATCTATAGATGAGATTGCTTCACAAATCCAAAAATTTCTTGAAAAATAAGCTCTCTTTCCTTACTTCTAAAAACTTCGTAATATAGGTTTTGGAATGGGTGGGGAAAAATGATAGCCTTGAGAATAATTTGCGCCTAATTCTTTTGTAGTGATAAATATATTCTCATTTTCCACATATTCAGCAATTGTTTTCATATTTAAACTTTTTGCAAATTCAATAATTGTTTTTACTACTTTATAACTATTGTTATCATTAACAATATTTTTAATAAGAGAAGCATCAATTTTAAGATAATCAACTTCCATCTTTAATAAATGTTCAAAATTTGAATATCCACTTCCAAAATCATCAATAGCAACTTTACACCCTAAAGCTTTTACTTCTTTAATAAAATTAAACAGTAAATCATAGTTTTTAACACTTTCATCTTCTAAAATTTCCCATACTACCCTATTTGCAACACTATATTCTTCTAGTTTCAATTTAACATAATTAATAAAATCATCATCTTTAATATCTTCATAAGACACATTTATGGAAAATTCAAAATCTAGATTTTCAAACTCTTTAAATGATTTGTCAATTACTATTTTAGTAATATTTGCATATTGGTTTGCTTTTTTTGAAACATCTAAAAAGAAATATGGAGCTATAACTTTTCCATCATCAAGCATTCTTACAAGACACTCATATTTTTCAACTTTCATCGTTGTATTATTTATCAAAGGTTGAAAATAGACTATTATATTGTCACTTTCCATCGCTTTTTTTAATTTTTTAGTCCACAACATATTATTTTCATACTCTCGTATATTATCAAGCTCTTCATAAAAAACTAAATAGTTTTTATGTTGTTGTTTTGCTGCTTGCAACGCTAAATCTGCTGTAATAAGCTTGTTTTTTTTAGGAGAAAATGTAATACCAGATGTTGCTTGTATATCTATCTCATGTTCACCTTCATAAAAAACTTTACTCGAAATAGAACCTAAAATATATACAATCATATCCTCAAAGTCTACTTTACTCAATCCAACATTTGCTAAACAATAAACATCAGCTGAAAATTTATAAAGTAATACTTTCTCTCTTACAAACTTTATCATCTCTTGAATAATATCAACAATTTTTTTTAATATACTATCACCAATTTTATGTCCAAAAAAATCATTTATCTCTTTAAAAGAGTTTATATCAATAACAGCTAAAGCATTGATACCTGTATCTTCATTTTGAACATCATGTATAAGTTTCACTCTGTTTGGTAGTTGTGTAAGACTATCAAGATAAAGAAGTTTTTTAATATTTGTTTCGTGTTGTAATTCTTTTTTGTATAAAATTTGGCAAAATTTTATTTTATTAAATACTAAAGTATCATAACGATGTATATCAATAAAATCATAAATCAAAAGATTCGTATATTCTTCAATATTACCATAATCACCTACAACTAGAATAGGTGTTTCTTTATATTTTTCATCACTTTTTGCTATTAACTCATTTAAAACTTCTAATTGTAAATAATTTGTATTGAGAATAATTACATGAATATTATAGTTTTTAAAACATTTCATAATAGTGTCTTCATTCATTCCATAATAAACACTCTTGCTATCAAGAGGTTCTAAAACATCCATGGTATTATGATAAGCCTTGTTTTCATCAATTAATAAAATATTATAAATCATCTTTTATTATACTTTATTAATTATTAATATATGGCAGTCAAGTAAACATAATACTTGTATAACCAACTACACTACTTTCATCAGCACTTGTATCAGCACTTGTTCTATAGTCAAGAATAGTAGGTTTTAGATCTAAACTATTTGCAACTTGTATCATAGCTTTCACACCTATTGCACCACAAGCTTCACATCCTTGATTCATAACATCTAGATTTTTAGTTTGTATTGCATCTAAACAAATGTTATCTCTTAACTTTGCATTATCTAATGAATGGAAATGACTTAAATCAGTACTAATCACTACAAAGTTTTTAGGATCTTGCAGTAAAAGATCTATCACTTGAGCAATATTATTAAAATCACAATCACTATATATTACTTCCACTACTTTAGCATTTTGGTGATAATATTTTATAAAAGGAAACTGCACTTCTGTAGAATGTTCACAATGCACTTGCTCATTAAAACTTAAAAAATCAAACTTATTCACTAAACTATTACTCAATTCTAAATTTATATCCAATGCACCAAATGGAGTAGGATAACTATCATATAAAGCTACACTTGCCCCTCCAAAAGCAAACTTGTGTGATGGACCTATCACAATAATATTTTCAATATCTTTTGGAATATATTTATAAGCAATATTTGCAGTAAAACCGCTGTAAATATAACCAGCATGTGGAACAATTATTGACCGAGGTTTCAAATTTATATCTACTGTTATATTATTTTCTTCCAAAACTTTATTGAAATGTTCAAGATATCTTTGAACTTCCTCTTTATATTCAGGATAAAATGTACCTGCTACAGCTAATTTTCTTTGACTCATATCATAACTCCTACATTTCCTAAGTGTATGTTTTTTAAACCATTTGTATACCCTATTTCTCTTGCTCTTTGCAAAGTACTTATAGGCGTTTTTGGTAACTCCAACTCTTTATAATCAGGATGAAAAGCAGAAATATGCCAAGGAATTTCTACTCCTAATTCATTTGCGATAAAAGAAGCGATTTGCCCTATCTCCTCATCACTATCATTTTGTGTTGGAACTATTAGAGTTGTTACTTCTGTATGGATACCATTTTTTACAAAAAACTTTAAGTTTTCTAAAATAACATCAAGTTTTCCACCAAGATTTTTTTTATAATATTTTGCATTAAAAGATTTTATATCAACATTCACAGCATCAATAAGTCCAACCATAGCAGAGCTTACCTCTTTTGACTCAAAACCATTTGTTACCATAATATTTTTCAACCCTTTTTCTTGTGCAAGAACAGCTATATCTACAATATATGGGAAAAAAATTGTTGGTTCATTGTAAGTATATGCAATAGATTCACATTCATAATGTAAAGCAAGGTCCACTATATCTTGTGGTGGATAATATCGCGTTTTATCTATATTGTCAGTTTGAGAAAGTTGCCAATTTTGACAAAATGAACAGTGAAAATTACACCCAACTGTCCCTATTGAAAATGTTTTTGTTCTTGGTAAAAAATGATATAAAGGCTTTTTTTCTATAGGGTCAATATTGATTGCATTTGGGTATCCATATACCAAACACTCTATTTTATCCCCTACATTTTTATTAACTCTACAAATTCCTACACTATCTTTTTTGATATTACAATAGTGTCCACATAGAAGACAAGTAATTTTATCTTCTGAACTTTGTTTATAAAACTCCATCTTACCCCTCCATTTTATTCCTCTTTTATCTTCTCAACAGTATAAGTAAATATTTGTGGTGCTTGATTTTCTTCAATCATCTCCAAACCAGCTTTTTTATAAAGATGATACATAAACATATCAAAATCTGGTATCTCTTCCCACACTTGTGGTAAAAATGTAGCTTGGAAAGAGCCTAGCTTTAGTATCACTCCATGAATATTTGGTTCTATTTTAGATTTTAAATCCTTAAAATCTTTATATTTAACTTCAACAATAGGACTTATTAAAGATATTTCTACTTTTACTTTTTCAAACTCTTCTTGCGTTAATGGTTGAAACCGCGGGTCTTCAAAGGCAGCTTTGAGTGCATTTGAAGTCAAATCATCATAAAGTGAAGTATGTGGTACTAAAGAACCTATACAACCTCGTAAATTTCCATCTATTGTTAATGTTACAAAAGTAGCTGCATTTTTATTGAAATTTGGAAACTTCTCTAAAAACTCCTCTTTTTTTAATGTATGTTTATCATGAAGTTTATCAAATATTGTAACTCTAACTAAGTCAACCAATAACTTTCCTATAGCTTCTATTTCCATATTCACAACTCCTTTTAGTATTATTTAACTTATTATACCAAATAATTATCATTTCATCAATTTATAAAATTTTTTTAGATACAATCGCGAATATAATAAATAAGTTCAAGGAATAGAAATGTCAGATTCATGTAAAAAAGTATATATAACTACCCCAATCTATTATGTAAATGATGTGGCTCATATCGGTCATGCATATACAACAATTATTGCAGATATGTTAGCTAGATACTCAAGATTAGTAGGGTATGATACTTTTTTCTTAACAGGTACTGATGAACACGGTCAAAAGATTGCAGACAGTGCAGAACAAAGAGGAAAAACACCAAAAGAGTATGCAGATGAAGTAAGCGGTAAATTTAAAAAACTTTGGGATGATTTTGATATCTCTTATGATAAATTTATCCGAACAACAGATGAAGAACATAAAATGGGTGTACAAAAAGCTTTTGAAAAAATGTACGCAAAAGGTGACATATACAAAGGTCACTATGAGGGAAATTATTGTGTAAGTTGTGAAACATTTTTTACAGATGCTCAACTTATAGATGGTGAGGGTTGTCCTGATTGTGGACGACCTACAAGTGTAGTAAAAGAGGAAAGTTACTTTTTCAAACTTTCTAACTATGAAGATAAGTTACTTAAACTTTATGAAGAAAATCCAGAATTCATATTGCCAAAAGCAAAAGCAAAAGAGATAGTAAATTTTGTAAGTGGTGGGCTTAATGACCTTTCAATTTCACGAACAAGTTTTGATTGGGGTGTAAAATTACCAGCATCTATGAATGATGATAAACATGTTATGTATGTATGGCTTGATGCACTTTTAAACTACATCACTGCGTTAGGTTATGGAACAGATGAGGCAAATATGCAATATTGGCCTGCAAAATTACATCTTGTAGGAAAAGATATCCTTAGATTCCACTCTATCTTTTGGCCTGCATTTTTAATGAGTTTAGAGTTACCACTTCCAGATCATATTGCAGCACATGGTTGGTGGACAAGAGATGGTGAGAAAATGTCTAAATCAAAAGGAAATGTTGTAGATCCAAAAGAGATAGCTGATGCTTATGGACTTGACAGCTTCAGATACTTTATGCTTAGAGAAGTTCCTTTTGGTCAAGATGGTGACTTTTCTCAACGAGCTTTAATGGATAGAATCAACTCAGACCTTGGAAATGACTTAGGAAACCTTTTAAATAGAATTCAAGGTATGAGTGGAAAATATTTTAATTTTAAAGTAACAAGTAAAGATGTTGCAAAATATCATCAAAAAGAGTTAAATGATGTTCATACTATTTTAGAAAATGCTGAACCACTTATATACAATATGCAAATCAATAGATACCTTGAAGAGATTTGGAAAGTATTAACAATAGCAAACAAAGCAATTGGTGACTATGAGCCTTGGTCCATGATGAAAGATGGTCGAGAAGAAGAAGCTATGGCACTAGTTGCACTTATTACAAATATAATGGCAAAAGTATCACTATTGCTTGATAGTGTAATGCCAGAAAAAATTGCGAAAATTGCATCTTCTTTAGGTATTGAAATATCAACAGAAAACTATAATAAACTTCTAAAAAATAAAGAGTTAATAGGTGATACAACTATCACTAAAATAGATGCCCTATTTCCTAGAATTGAAGAGGAACTTATAGCAACTGCAGAAGTTGCTAAAACAGAAGCAGTGGTTGAGAAGCCACGAAAAGAAGCCGGAAAACAAGAGTCTACAACAGAAGAACCAGACAATCTTATCACGATTGATAAGTTTTTTGAAACTACTTTAAAAATAGGTACAATTGTAGAAGCCCAAGAAGTTCCAAAATCAAAAAAACTTTTAAAACTACAAGTTGATGTAGGAGAAGAAAAACCTCGACAAATACTTGCAGGTATAAAAGAGTTTTATACTGCAGAATCTTTAGTAGGAACACAGGCGTGTGTAGTAGCAAATCTTAAGCCAGCAAAACTTATGGGTATGATTAGTGAAGGTATGCTACTTGCAGCCAAAGATGAAAATGGACTTCACCTTTTAAGACCAGAAGCTTCAAAAGTAGCTGGAACAAAAGTAAGCTAGTAAAGCTCTCCCATGCAAATCACAGCACTTACTGATATAGTTGAAGGGAAACTTCTCAATACCCCTTCAATATCTTTTGTAACGCAAATACATACAAATCTTACAAAAGTCAATGAAGGTGATGCTTTTTTTGCAACAAAACAAGAAGATATACCAAAAGCTATTCAAAAAGGTGCTTTTGCTATTATTTATGAGTTTGAAACAGATATTATTGACAATGAAATTGCTTGGATACAAACAGATAATATAGAGAAAGCTATCTCAAATGTATTGAGATTTAATCTTCTTAAACACAATATTAAATATATCTATGTCAATAAAATATTTTTCAAACTTTTAAATATTTTTAAAACAAAAGAATTATCCTATATTATTACTTTAAAAAATGATATTACAACAGATTTTGAAGTACTTAATAGTATCGTTGAAGACAAAATTATTTTTGGAACAAATCATACTTTTTTAAGTTCCATAGGTACAGATATTTTATCTTTAGAAAACAAACAATATGATATCAAAAATCTTACAAGTCACTCTTTATTTGAAACTTCATTTTCATACAAAGACAAATTCTTCGATAAAATAAAACTTCCAACTGTATATATCAATGATTTATTACAACAACTAGAATTATTTGATTATCAACTTGATTTAAAAAAGATACATAGTTTTACTCTTTTTAAGCCCGTTTTTATCAATAAAAGCAATCAAATAGTATCTTTTGGACAAACAAATAGATTTATCTTAGCAAATAAAGACAAAGATATTTGTAACATAGAGATAGACTATCTCAAAGAACATTATAGTTATGCAAATATTCAAGTTCTAGATACTCATGAGCTTAATGAAGATGAGATATTTGGTTATATTAAAAACAATGATTTCAATGCTTTATATCTTTGTGGTACAAATAGTAAAACTATTACAAATATTTTAGAAAATAATTACACTGAAAACAGGCTTTTATAAACCTTGCATTTTGATCTGGTATTACTGTCATTTATTATAGATAAAATTTTTGGTGAATTTCAATTTCTCAAAAACTTTAAACATCCAATTATTTTTATGGGAGATTTTATAAAATATTTTGAAAAAAAGTTTTATAAAGATAGTATATCAAGAGGACTACTACTTACTATTTCTCTTCTTTTTATAGTTTTTTTTATAACTTTTACGCTTGATTATTTTATTGATAATATTTTTATACTAGCTTTTCTTAGTTCTTTTGGAATTGCTTCAAAAATGCTTTATGAAAGTGTCAAAGATATCATCACAAATCCACAACATATAAAATATCTTGTCAGTAGAGATACCAAAGATTTAACTGAACATGAAATAAATAAAGCGGCTATAGAAACTTATAGTGAGAATTTAAGTGATGGTATTATTGCACCATTATTTTACCTTTGCTTATTTGGTATAGTTGGGCTTTATATCTATAAAGCTATCAATACTTTAGATTCTATGGTTGGATATCGAAATGATAGATATGAAAACTTTGGAAAAATATCTGCAAAACTTGATGATGTAGTAAACTATATACCTGCTAGAATTACAGCTATACTAATAAGTATTTTATTTCTAAAACCAAAAGCATTGTACAATTTTAGTAAATTTGGGAAACTACACGAAAGTTTAAATGCAGGATATCCTATCTCTGCTATGGCTTTAAGTATTGATCTAAAACTTGGTGGAGACACCTCTTACTTTGGGACAATAAAACATAAACCATACTTTGGAGATGGAAGAATAGATATCACAACAAATGATATTAAGAATGCTTTAAAATTTCAAAAACGATTTGATATTGTCTTGATTTTTACTTTAGTGTTTTTGCTATTTACTTCACAACTATAAACAAAGCATATTCCTAGATGAAAAACCTTAATCAAACATCAAAAAACTAAATTTATCTTCAAGTTATAGAGATAATTCAAAGAGAAATTTACTATACTGTGAACAAAATTTAAGTTATTAAACAATATATAGGATAAAGATATACCAATATGATAAATAAACCAATTCAAAAATTCAAAAATAAAAATATATATTTCTCTGGTCGTGGTGAAAAAATAGACAAAGAGGAGTTAGTCAAATACTTCATACAAAATGAAGCAATTATGATTGATGATGTAAATAAATCAGATATTATAATTCAAGGATATATGACATCAACTTATGATGAAGAGAGATTTTATCTCCTCTCAAAAGAGGGAAAAGAACTTTTTACTATTGAACAAATAGAAAAAGAGTTTAGTACAAATTTAGATATTGATTCTATTTTGATGGCTATTAAAATATCAAAAGAGAAACAACGAGTTATCAATCTACTCAAAAATAGATATTTTAGTGATGAGATCTTTGTAAAAATTCTCAAATACTACGATTGGGAAAATACAGACATCTATGATAATGATGAAAACAGAGATGTAGCCACTGCTATCACACAAAGATTTTGTAGCTTAGTTGAATCAAACCATAATATCCAACACTCACCTATAGGTATCTACTACACAGCTCTAGAAACAACTAATGAAAAGCTTTTAGAGGCTATATACAATATGCCTCACTATTCAATAAGTGACAAAAATGCACAAGAGAACCAACCACTCACACTCAAAGAGGTAGTTGCACTCAATCCAAATACGCCAAAAGCTGTATTGATTCAAATACTCAAAAATAACAAAAAAGAAGAGTTACAGTTTTTAGCACAAAATCAATCTTTAAATACACTTCTTAAAACAAAGCTTTTTGAACTAGATGATAGCACTATTACAAAAAATCTTATCATAGCAAATAATATAGAGTTTGAAAATATAGATACTGTTTTACAAAATAGCGAATTAAAAATCGAACTCTTAAAACATATCATACTAGATGAAATTATCTTTGATAAACTTCTCTCATCAAATTTAAGTGATGTAGAGTATATTTACCTTTCAAGCAACCCTACTCTAAACTCAAATCAAATAGAACAATTATTTGAAAAAAATATAGAAAATGCAAATATAAATCTACTAAAAAATCCAAACTGTAGTGAAGAAAAAATCAAAGAGTTTTTAGCTCTAAAAGACAAAATATACAACATAACAATAGCACACAATGAAAACTTATCAAGTACTAGTTTTGAACATCTAAAAAACTTAAGCGATATAGATATCAACCTAAGCCTAGCATACAATCAATCTACACCAAAAGAGATTTTAACAGAACTCTATAGCAAAAATATCCATGAATTAAATGAAGCATTGAGTCAAAATATCAACACCCCTATCCATATACTTATGCAACTTCAAGTAGATACAAGGTACAACACTCTTGTATCAAATAACCAAATATACAAAGAATTTTCAAAGAATAACTTAGGAATAATAGAGAATAATAATAATTTTAAACGAAATACTTATATGGATACTATCTAATTAAATCTCTTTTAGAGTTGCATAGGTTTTAAAAGTCAACCCAGCTCTTAACCTAAACATCTTATCCAAAATTTTTCTTGGTACATTTGCTATGGCTAATACTTCATCTATATTGAAACTACTTCCTTGGCTCTCTAACAAATCAATTATTTTCATAATATTAAAAGGTAATTTACTCGGACTAAAGTGATTTTGAAAATAGGTATCTAGTTCATCTACTTTTATATCTTTTTCTAAAAAAATAGGTTCATTTGGACTCTGCATAAGTTGATCCAAATATTGCTCGTAAAAGAAAGATGCCCCTGCTCCTCTAAATCTTACGGCTGTTAGGTTTAAAGGTTCATTTGATTTAATAAATACAGACTCTTCATAGGCATTGATGAGTACAGCTTGAAAGCCTTCAAATTTATAAGAGTTATTGTTTATAAATATTTCACCATTATTTTCTTGATTTATTAAAACTATCATACCACCATTTGGTATAAGTTCGTATGATGTACAGTTCTCTAGTAGATCATATGACTCTATATATTTTTTTAATTTTTTATCCATGAAACATTATATAATTTAATTCTTTAGTCTTCATTTATCCAATTGATTGAGCAAATTGTTTTTCTACCCCTTTAGGATCTTTCTCTAGTCCCTCTTTTATAGACCTTGAAAAATCATCTGGATAAACTTCTTCCTGATTTGTTTGTAATCCTTTTATAATCTCAACTGCTATATCTTTTGGAGATGCTTTTGGCATAATTTCATCTGGTGTCATTTTTGTATCTATAGGTCCTGGTAACACTTCAAGTACTTGAATATCTTTTGAACTCATCTCTGCTCGCATTGCTTGGGTTAATGAATGTAAAGCACTTTTTGAAGCACAATAAAGTCCCATTATAGGTAAATTACAAAGTGCTAGTATAGAAGTGATATTTGCTATTGCACCATCTTTATTTATCTTAGTTGATAATAGTTGTGTTACTTTTAGTGTTCCTTGAACATTGATAATAAAATCACTATTCTCTTCATCAAATACTCTTTTACCACTATTTACTCCAGCGTTATTGATGAGTAAATCTATATTTTCAAGATTTGATAAGTTATTTTCTAACATTATTATATTAGACAAGTCTAAATCAATTATAGATATTTTATCTGATAACTCTTCTAAATATTTTCCTTTTTCTAAAGATTTTACTCCACAATATATTTTTCCAATACCTTTTTCTAATAGCTCTTTTACTATAGCAACACCAAGTCCACCATTTGCTCCTGTTACAAGTGCTATTTTATTTGTTAAATCCACAGTTTTTCCTTTTATTAAGTTATTTATCATTTCGTGATATACTTTGAAATTATAGAATAAAATAAAATTTATGTCAACTAGGTTTACAATGTCTTTATGTTTTTTATCATTAGAATCAGGAAAAGTGTTTAATAAAGTTATCTTAGAAAGATTACAAAAAGAGGGATTTGAAGGACTTAGTGAAGCTCTCATTGTTCTTTTCCCATATATTGACCAAGCACAAAATATCTCTATCTCTGAACTTTCACGACAAGTTGGCTACTCAAGACAAGCTATGCATAAAAATATCAAAAAACTTGAAGAGTTAGGCTATATTACCCTCTCTTTAGAAAATCAAAAAGAGAAAACTGTACATTTTACTTCTAAAAGTAAAAAACTCATGATTGAAGCAAATAATATTATACTAGAGATTGAAGCTGAATTAAGTTCACTACTTGGAAAAGGACAGTTAGAGAGTTATAGAATAAATCAAGGAAAGATTTATAGCTATTTAACTTCTTTATAGCTAATAATATTTATATATTACTAGCTATCATTAACTAAATGTTAGTCTAAATACAAATTAAGTATTTTTAAATTCCAAAGAGCTTCATCTGTTGTTTTATCTTTCCAAAAACTTTTTCTCCCTTTTAAATAGTTATATGCTTTTGAAGAAGAAGTTGGTGTTTAAAATTTCAATTACCCTATACATTAATAATTATAGTAATTAAATTTGAGACTCTATAATCTTCTTCAACTCCTCACCATCTATAACCTCTTTTTTTATAAGCTCTTGTGCAACTGCTTCTATTGCATTCCAAAGTCGTTTTACCTCATCTTCTGTGTGCTTTTTGGCTTTATCTAACCACACTAACATTCTCTCCTCTATTTTACTTTGGAAAATTGGATTATTTCCACCAAGGTCTAGACCTGAGATATTGATATATCCAAGTTCTTCATCCATACCAAATAAAGCAATTGCTGCATATACTTGCATAGTAGCAGCTTCTAAGTCACTCACTGCACCAGTTTCAAAACCATCTTCACCGAACTT
Source organism: Arcobacteraceae bacterium (assembly GCA_963667095.1). Lineage (GTDB taxonomy): Bacteria > Campylobacterota > Campylobacteria > Campylobacterales > Arcobacteraceae > JAIOSF01. The sequence continues at coordinate 2,401,737 of OY762960.1, forward strand.
CTCCATCTTTGCAACTCTTCCTGCTAAAAGTACACATACATCGTTGAAAAGTTCCTCTTTAGAGGTTGCATCTACATACTCTTCACTATGATAAGAGACAAAGCCTAAGCTTTCACTTCTTGGGGCTACTGTTACTTGCTCTATTTTTACATTTGGTAGAAGTATATAGGACAATACTGCATGACCTGCTTCATGATAGGCTGTTTTTGCCATAGATTTTTCTATATCTCTTATTTGTTTATTTTCTAATTTTGAACCATATTTTATAATGTTTACTTGTTCTAAAAGTATCTCTTCTGTTAATTCTTTTAATCCTTTTCTTGCAGCAAATAAAGAAGCTTCTTGCCCTATTCTTTTGAGTTCATTCCCACTCATTCCAGATATATATCGCACAACTCTTTCTATATCTATATTTTTACTATGTGGTTTTTTCAAGACATCTTTGATAAAAAATCGTCTTGCTTCCATATCTAGTTTTGCTACTTCTATATGGATATTTATTCTATTGGCTTGAATAAGCTCATGTGGTAAACTAGAACAGTTATTTAAAGTTAAAATAGTAAAAATCGGAGAATCATAACTTTGGTGTAAGTTGTCTAACTCTTCAATAACAGGCTCTAAACTCATAGTAGAGATCATCCCATTTATTATCCCTTGAATATCTATATCTTCAAAGATTATAATCAAAGGAGCACTACTATATGCTTTTGCGTATGCCGTGTGAATATTTTTTTGGGTAAATAAATCTGAACCATTTATCACTATATATGGCATATCAGCTTCTTTTGCAAAGGCTCTGGCTAAAAGCTTTTTCCCCATACCAGACGGACCACAAAGAATCATCCCTTTTGGAATATCAAGTTCAAATCGTTTTAATTTTTCTGGCGATTTTAGTAAAGATATTATCTCAGAAAGTTCTTTTTTTGCTTTTTTATGCCCTGCTATATCATCAAATGAGATATCTGATATATGAATATCTTCATGGGAAGCGATACTTATCTTTTCTTGTACATAAAAAGCATTGTTTATTTGACATTTCACACTTCCATTTAATGCTGTGATTTCCCATTCTAAATTTACTCTTTTATGTTGTTTTGTAGTTTGCGTGATAAAAAAATGTTCATTTTCAAATACGCCATTAAGAAAATTTTTTGCTTTATCTGACACATTATATACAATACTCTTTGCATTTTCTTTTATTTTTAAAGCTTCGTATATATGATTGAAAATAAGTTTTGGTATCTTTTGTTTTATATGCCTTGCATTCATATATGGGGCTAAGGAGAGTGTTATGAGTGAGATAAAAGCATCATATTCTTCATACTCTATTTTTACTTTTGTTTCTTTACTAAATTCTTTTGTCATACTTTGCAGTGACTGGTCACCTATTTTTATTAAAGCTTTTAGGGAAAGTTTATTAAAAGGGATTATTGTATGTTCGTTAAGAAGAGAGAGAAGTTTTTTATCTAGTGACTCCTCTTGTCCCCCTACTATCTCTAACTTTTCATTTGCTAGTTTTTCCATAAGAAAAGTATGTGCTTGTAAAGGATCTTCTCTTAACATATTTTTAAAATCTTTTCTTTGTAATAAAGAGGATAAAAGAGTCGTTGTCACCACAAGTATAATATTTGAAAAATCAATATCACTTTTTTCATAGTCACTAAATAAACTATAAATTGCCAGTTGAATTTGTAAATCTGCTTTTTCAATATCTTCAAATACTAAAAGTGCTTTTGGATTATTTTTACAAAATTCAATAATATCCTCTGTAAAACTTTTGATATTAAATTTTAAGGTATCTATATTGTATTGGTCCATATAAAAAGTTTTTATCTCTTTACTATCTGATGAGTATTTTTCTATCAATTCACAAAGATAATGTTTCCCACAACTAGGAGCTCCTATAAAAGTATAAATATGAGCAACATTATTTTTCGTTTTTAAAATATTTGTTTGAAGAAATGTTTTGATTAAAGTTTCAATAGCATAATCTTGATCAAATAAATTATTTTTTAAATCAGTTTCTAGTTGTTTATAGTTATTATTTTTCATAGGCACTCTTTATAATTTTATTATAGATAACTTATTGTATATACTAAATACTTAATATAGCTTTATTAAGTACTTAATAAATAAGTGGAACAAAAGCAAACCCATAGTGCCTTATTGTTTCTATTTGTTCATCATTGAGTTTTGTTATTTCACAAACATAATCTTGTATTGGGATAACCATCTTACCATGAACTTTTAATTGTTGTAATAATTCATAAGGAAGTTGCTCTGCTGCCGCTGATACTAGTATTTTATCAAATTTTTCTCCAGGGATACCAAGAATTTTATTTGCCTGTATAATTTTTGCATTTGAAAAATTGTATTTTGCTAAATTCTTTTGTCCTGTATGAACAAGTGTTTCGACTCTCTCAACTCCTGTTACAAAACCATTTTGTTTTACAATAAAAGCTAAAAGCGCAGTAGTCCAACCTGAACCACTCCCTATATCTAAAACATACGCACCCTCTTTTGGTTCTAACATCTCCAACATCATAGCTACAGTACTTGGCTGAGATATAGTTTGCCCATCTCCAATTTCAAGAGGATAGTCACCATAAACATCCCCAAACCAAGGATTTGAAACAAAATCAGCTCTATCTACATGTCTAAATGCTTCAATAATCTCAGAAGAGCGTAAAGCACCTTTTAAAATAAGTTCATCAATTAAATGAGTATATGAATTCATAATACAACCTCCTATACTATAATTTCATACTATTATTTTATCAAAAAAACATAATAATAGATATACTTAATAGCTTTTTAAATCATCTTTGCTAAAATCCATCCATATATTACAATTATGGATACAATATGATAGCAATAGATTTAAAAGAGGCACTTATACCACTTATTGATTCACAAATACCGACATTTATTTGGGGAAGCCCTGGTGTTGGAAAATCTTCACTTGTAGCACAAATTGCAAAGCAAAAAGATATGAAATTTATAGATTTAAGACTTTCACTTCTTGACCCTACAGATTTACGAGGTATCCCTTTCTTTGCAAAAGAGGAAAAAAAAGCTGTATGGGCTAAACCTGAATTTTTACCTGATACTTCTTCTCTTGATTTTGGGATACTATTTTTAGATGAGATAAACTCTGCACCTCCTACTATTCAAGCGGCTGCTTATCAGCTTATCTTAGATAGAAAGATAGGTGAATATACTTTGCCTCAAAACTATTCAATCATAGCTGCTGGAAACTATGAAACAGATAGAGGGGTAACCTATCGGATGCCCACCCCTTTGGCAAATAGATTTGTACACTTAAATTTTGATTTAGATTTTGAGAGTTGGAAACTTTGGGCATATCAGAATAGTATGGATAAACGAATCATCTCTTATCTTAGTTATAAACCAAGTGATCTTTTTATGTTTGATCCAAAATCTCCAAGTAAATCCTTTGCAACTCCACGAAGTTGGAAGTTTGTAGATGATATACTCAAATCAAATGTACGAGAAGAACTTTTAGAAAATGTTATAAGTGGTGCTATAGGTAAAGAAACAGCACAAGAATTTCTAAACTACGCAAAAGTGATGGATGAGTTGCCAAATATAGAAACTATACTAAAAGGAGATGAAGTAGAGATACCTACAAAGAATTCAGCACTTTATGCTCTTTGCATAGGGATAGTGTATGCACTTAAAGATAACTTTTCTACACAAAACTTGACAAATGTACTTAATTTTTCGCTAAAATTAGATGGTGAATTTACTATTCTTCTTGTAAGAGATATGCAAAAAGATGGTATAGAAGTTGAGAGTAGTCCAGCTTGGAAGAGTTGGGTAGATGAACATAGGTTTTTACTAAGCTAAAAATAAAGGAGTTTCAGATGACTGAAAAAGCGTTTTTATTTGAGTTAAGAGGTAGTGGTGATGAGTTTTATTGTTATATAAAAGTTGTTGGTAAACTAACCCATGAAGACTATGAAAAATTTGTGCCAATGTTTGAAAAAACTCTTTCGAACATAAAAGAACCAAAAGTGAAAGTTCTAGTAGATATAACAGAACTTGATGGTTGGGAACTTCAAGCATTATGGGATGACTTAAAATTCGGGCTCACTCACAATAATGAATTTACAAACATCGCTGTTGTAGGGAAAAATCACCTATATGAATATGGTGTCAAAATATCAAACTGGTTTACACATGCCAAAATGCAATATTTTGAAAATATCAATGAAGCTTCAAACTGGCTAGAGATAGAAGCACAAAAGTAATCCCTTTTTATGAATTGTAAGCAAAGAATTGAGCAGATAAAGGCAAATCTAATTATAGAACAGCCTTATTTTGGATCAATCTCTGCCTTACAAAAACCAAAACTCAATGAAGATATTCAAACATTCGCTTCAACACCTGAACATTTTGAATACAATGATGACTATATTGAGTGTTTAGATGATGAAGAGTTAAGTTTTCTTCTTACAAATTCTGCTATGCACCAAGCCCTAGGCTACCAAAATAGAAAGGAAGGTCGCATGGATTGGCTTTGGACTATGGCTCAAGACTATGCTATTAATTCTCTTCTTATAAACAATGGACTTAAACTGCCAGACCTTTTACTGTATGATGAAAGATTTGACACTTTAAGTGCTGAAGCTATCTACAAAATACTTGAAGATGAGATAGATGAAGATAAACACACACCAAAAGAGATAGAAAATATTCGCTATGAGAAGATGCCGGAAGTTAATGAATATGACCAAGACCCAGTAGATACACAAGATATGAATCAACAGCTTTTAAACAAAGCCAAACTGCAAGGAGACTTACCACTTGGCATTGAGATACTTGTACCTTCTATTGATACTGCCACTATATCTTGGGAAGATGAACTTTATACTATCATAGAAAATAGTGTCAAATTTGACTACACCCTACTTCCTCCGAATAAACGCTATATCTCACAAGATATGGCACTGCCAAGTTTAAGTGGAACACGAACAAAACTTGTTATCGCCATAGATAGTTCAGGCTCAATTGATGGAATACTTTTAGGAAGATTTTTAAGTGAAGTAGAATCTATTATGAATACTTTTGTTGATTTTGAGATAGATTTACTTATTGCTGATGCAAAAGTACATGAACATCATGTGTTATATGCTGGAGATGAACTAGAATACACTCTCAAAGGTGGCGGGGGAACTAACTTTGAGAAAACTTTTCAATATATTGACGAGAATATCGATCAAGTGACACTTTTTTTATACTTTACAGATGGTTTTGGAAAGATGCCAACAGACGAACCTATGTATGATGTAGTTTGGGTATGTGATAATAAAGAAGCTATATTCCCTTTTGGAAGAGTTTTATCTTTATAAGAGTTTAGGTACAATTGCTTTATGGTATTATCACAAATCAACAACTCTATTTTTTCAAAAATATTTTGGATAACACTATTATTCAAACAAAATAAATATCATAAATATGGCGTACTAATACACACTTTAAAAGTAGTATTCGGTGTCTTAAAAGAAAGAGATTTTAGATTTTTAGCCGCTGCACTTTTACATGATATAGGGAAACCCTTTGTGGCGTATCAAGATAAAGAAGATATCTTGGTTGATGAATACTCTTTTACAGACCATGAAGAGAGAAGTTACCAGATTGTAAAAAACTGGTTCTTTTTAAGTGATTGGACAAAAAATGTTATCCGATATCACTACATCATAAGAGATATCCAAAACTCAAAAAGAAAAGGTTTACTTGATAGACTTGAAAGATTAGAAATTGCTTATGCTACATTAGATGCTATGTTTATAAAAGATTTAGAGAAATTTTTAATATATGATGATTATGGAAAACAATAAAAGGATAGAAAATTGATAAAAAATATTATAGGAACTATAGACTTTGCTGAGTCTCTTCGAGGTAAAAAAGCTTCATTTTTATTGGCACTTTCAAATACAAATACTGCTAAAATAGAAGGTATTACACAAGCAGGAATTCCTGGACTTATTCACTTAACTCCTACACTTGATAGTGAGTTTTTATGTAGTGGAGAGGTGCGAAGTTTAGAGAATATAGCCAAAACACCAAAAGGTGTACCAACTCCTGCTCTTATAACTCGAGCCATTCACCTTTTACAGCCATACAATACTATTGAACTACTAAACTTAGGATTAGAAGTAACACCACAACTACAATATTTCACAACACATAATTTTGATATAAACCCAAGTGGTAGTATAGATATGGGAGCTTCTATAGATGCACAAACTGTTTTCCAAAAAGCTCTAGAATTTGGACAAAACTATGAGTGTAAAAATGACTATATAATCTTAGGAGAATCTGTTCCAAGTGGTACTACAACAGCAACTACAACTGCATTAGGACTTGGATATGATTGTAAAAATATGTTTAGCAGTAGTTTTAAAAATGTTCCAAGTAATATTAGAGAAACTACAATAAATAAAGCCTTAGAAAATATAAATAAAGAGGACGATATATTTACAATATTAAGTAAAGTATCTGATAATATGCTTATCTTTACAGCAGGATTTATACTAGGTCTTAACAATAAAATACCACTAATTCTAGCAGGTGGTACACAAATGGCTTGTGCACTTCTTATAGTCAATAAAATATTAGAAGTTATGGGTGGAGAATTTGACACTTCAAATTTAGCACTGTGCACTACAAAATGGGTACTTGAAGATACAAATAGTGATATTAAAGCAATTTTAGAGATGCTTGAGTTTCCTGTAAATAGTTATTTTGTAGATTTTGATTTCGCACTATCAAATCATCCTGCTTTAAAACTCTACGATGAGGGTGAAGCAAAAGAGGGAGTTGGAGCTGGAGGGGCATTAATGTATGGTAGTTTAAATGGTTTAACTAAAGAACAAATCACTACAAAAGTGGAAGAGTTTTTACAATAGATGAAGATTCTTTACTTCGGTGGTCAAAAATCAGGGAAATCAAACCTAGCTGAACAAAAAGCTATTATCTTATCAAATAAGAAAAAACCATATTACATAGCTACTTATGACAACAGTTATGGAGATAATGAGATGCAAAAAAGAGTTGAAAAACATCAACTTCAAAGAGTTGATAGTTTTCATACTATTGAAGAAACTCATAATTTAAATTCAGTTATACAAGACGGTGAAACTTATCTTATAGATTGTGTCTCTATGTGGATATTAAATAATATTGAGAAAGATGAAACTACCTTACTAGAACAACTTGAAACTTTAAGTACTAAAAATGCAAATATTATTTTTGTACTTAATGATGTGAGTTCTGGTGTAATTCCATTAGATAGCCTTAGTCGTAAATATGTTGATTTATCTGGTATAATTGGACAAAAGTTAGCAGCAATTTGTGATGAAGTGTATGAAGTAAAACTTGGCTTGGAGATAAAACTCAAATGAAAGATATGATAGATGGATTAAAATATGGTATCTCATACTTTTCCATACTTCCTATAAAAATTGGAAAATTTGAAGCAACAAATGATTTTTATAAAGGTGTTATCTTTAGTTTACCTATTGTTGGTTTTTTATTATCTCTTATTACTATAGGATTATTTCTATTACTCCCTTTTCCAAATCTTTATAAAGCGATACTTTGTTCTATTTTATATCTATTTTTATATGGTTTTATCCATCTTGAAGCAGTTGCTGATACTATAGATGGTTACTTTGCCTCTTTAAGCAAAAAAGATGTACATAATGTGATGAAAGAACCACAAATAGGAGCTATTGGAGCTATTGGGACATTTTGTTTTATTCTTTTAAAAATATTGGCACTTTCATATTTATTATATTATCAACACTATATTTTCATACTCTTAGCCTTTGTTTTAAGTAGAAGTTCACTATTTTTTGCTTTGGATTTAGAGTATCATGAGAGTAGCCACTTTATTAATAGTTTAAAAGAGTCATTTCAAACTCCAAAAACTATACGACTTATATTTTTACCATTTAATATCTTAACAAAGTTCATTCTTAAAACATTGAAAAAACATCTAGGCCTTTTAAATGGTGATACTTTAGGATTCAACATAGAACTTCAAGAGATTCTTTTTTTAAATTTAGGAATATTTTTATGCCAAATCTAAATAAAAAACAAACCTATGGACTTCATAGAAAAAGAGATAAGTCACTTGGACTATTAGAACTTATAGCCATAGCACTTGGAGGTATGATAGGTGGAGGAATATTTACTGTTTTAGGTGTTTCTGTTTCTATGATTGGAATATTTACCCCGGTAGCTTTTATCATAGGGGGTTTATTTGCCACTTTAGCAGCGTATTCCTATATCAAACTTGGTGTTTATTATAAAGATGAGGGTGCTACCTATTCATTTTTTAAAAAAACCTTTCCTAATTCATCTTTTGCAGCTTCTCTTATTGGGTGGTGGATTGTTTTTGGTTATATTAGCACTTTAGCTTTATATGCCTATACTTTTGCTTCTTATCTTATTAGTGGATTTGAATTTGCAAATAATGAATGGGTAAGAAAAAGTGTTGCTGGTTCAATCATCTTTATCTTTACACTTATAAATATTTGGAGTGTAAAAGGGATGGGGAAAATTGAAGATTTAATGGTATATACAAAGCTAATTATACTCATAGTTATATCTTTTGTACTGATCAATAATTCAACTATGACACTACCTGTTCTTATAGAAAATAATACAGAAACTGTAAATATTTTATCTATCTTAATTGTTGCATCACTGACATTTGTTGCTTTTGAAGGATTTCAGTTAGTTATACATGCTATTGATGAGATGGAACAACCAACAAAAAAAATCCCAAAAGCAATTTATAGTGCTATTTTTATCACAATTAGTATTTATGTTATTATTGCAATAGGAGCTATTTTGTCAATACCTTTTGAAGATATTATTCAAAACAAAGAGTATGCCTTAGCATCTGGTGCTGATAAGGTTCTTGGACATTGGGGAACTGATTTAGTGATAATAGGAGCTTTATTAGCTACAAGTAGTGCCATAAGTGGAACTTTGTTTGGTGCTTCAAGATTAATGTCTGTTATTGCTCACGATGGTTACTTTCCATACTCTCTTACAAAAAGAAAAAATAACATCCCTACACACGCTATCATTGTTATGGCAATATTATCATTGAGTCTCATACTAGTAGGAGATTTAAAAGTAATTTTAGAGTTTGGAAGTGTAACCTTTTTACTTGTTTCATTTCTTATGGCATTTGCAAATTTCAAAATTAGAAAACGAACAAATTCATCATTTATTATTACGCTTTTTGCCATGATAAGTTTAGCTATAGGAACTATTCTTATTATTTATTATGAATTCACCACACAAATAGAACAACTTTATTTTCTCGCAGGGCTTTATTTTCTACTTACTATATGTGCTTATTTTTATTCTAAAATGAAAAGGAACACATCTACTATAGTCTAATTAAATATTATTCTAAAAATATTTTGATTGTTACTATAGCAATATTCTAATGTAAAATTGTGATATGATAATACTCTTTTAACTATATTAAGTCCTAAGCCATACCCTTTTATATTTCTACTAGAATCTTCTTGTGTAAAAGTTTCCATATAATATTCAAGTTCTTTTGAAAGTTTCTTTCCATAGTTTTTTACTTCTAAAATACCCTCAGCAACTACTATTTCTACTTTTCCATTTTCTTTATATTTTAAAGCATTATCTATAAGGTTTTTAATAGCTATTGAAATATAATTGATATCCGCTTTACAGTAAAATATATCTAAAACTTGTACATCAATATCTTCTTCATTTTCTATAATCATCTTTGATAATGCATTTGCTAATATTGTTTCAATTGAGTGGTTTTCAATATTTAAAACAAGGTTTTTTGAATTTAATCTTTCAAGTTCTAATAACTCATTGGTAAGCTCATCGATATTATCTATTGATTTTTTTAATATGGTTTTATACTTACTATCCTCTATCATCTCTAGTGATATTTTTGCTTTAGATATAGGGGTGCGAAGTTCATGACTTATATCACTTAAAAATTGTGTTCTAGATACAATAAGGGTTTCTAGATTTTGTGCCATTGTATTAAATCTATCTACAAGCTCCCCTATCTCATCATGCGTATTTGATTTTACAAGTCTTGAAGAATAATCACCACTTCCAAACTTTTTTATACCTTTAGATATGGTTTGAAGTGGTCTTAAAATATTAATAATCACTAAGAACATAATAATAAGCATAAAGATATCTGCCAGTATGAGATAATTTAAATGTTTTTTTTGCTCTATCTCCTTTTTTTGGGATCGATCATAAAAATAAAACTGATCATCAAGATATTGCATAAAAAGTACATAGCTATTATCTTCTTGTTTTAAAATTTTTATCTCCCCAAATGAGATAGTTTGTTTATAGATACTAGGTAATGCTTCGTTCTTTGTATCAATAATTTTGATTTCATAATTTAACTCTTGAACTCTTTTATTTAATGTTGCAATATCTCCATTTACAAGATAATTAAAAAGTTCTTTTGAAGCTTGTATATACTTTTCTTTATGAATAAGTTCTATTTTTTCATCAGTTATGCTATTTGTTTTCATTGACAGATAAAGCATTAAAACGATGCTAATACAAAACAGCATAAATACTTTAGTAAAAATTGACATTTTTTATCCTATAAATTTATATCCAATACCCCAAACAGATTTAATATATTTTGCATTTTTAGAGTCATCAAAAATCTTATTTCGGATATTACTTATATGCATATCTATCGCTCTATCTTTCATATCAAAATATTCACTCCCAAGAAATTTTGCAATTGATTCTCTTGAGAGAACTTTATTTTGATTATTTAAAAGTAATAAGAGTATTTCATACTCTATTTTTGTCAATTCCAAAATATGACCATCTTGAGTTATTTGCATTTTATCTTCATCTATCTCAAACTCTCCAACAACTTTTTTATTAACTTTATTTGTCACTCGTCTTAAAATTGCATTTATTCGTATAACAAGCTCTTTTGGTTCGTAAGGTTTTGCTAAATAATCATCAGCACCATAATCAAAGGCAACAATTTTATCACCTAAATTCCCCCTAGCACTTGATATTATAATTGGTATATTATTATGTTCTCTAATCTTTTTACACACATCAAACCCATCAAGATGTGGCAACATTAAATCCAATACAACAATATCAAAACTATTATCCATCTCTAAAAGCTTCATCGCTTCAAGAGGATTAGCAAACGAGATAACTTCAAAATCAAAATTTTTTAAATAATCTTGCAGTAACTCTTGCATATCAAGGTCATCTTCAATTAATAAAATTTTCATTCAACCTCCCACTCTTCAATATAATCTAAAAATTTTTTCCGCTGCTCTTTTGTCAACAACATGTGAATCTGTTCTAAAAATTGTATCTCTAAATCTGTAGATATTTTTGATACTTCTTGATTTAGTTTTTCTAGCTTAGTAGTGTCAAAGTTATCTTGTGAAAATATTTTTTGTTTCTCTTCTAAAATGTTTTTTTTATTTTTTCTATACTTTTTAATATTTTTTCTATGCACTTTTAAAATATGCTTGAGGCTTTTCTTTTGGTCATGACTTAAATTTAAGTATGTTAAATCTTTACTATAGTAGTGATGATATTTCCCCTCGTCACTATCAGCAAAAACTGTAAATACAAGAAGAAAAAGTAGTAATAATAATCTCATTTTATCCCCTAATATCTGGAACTTTTATCAAATGGTTTTCTATAAGTCCATTTTCTATATCTGTATGACAAGCTTTACAGTTTGCTTTAGATTTCACCTTTGCACTTGCAAAAATATCTTTATCTATTTTTCTATGTTTCTTCTCCCAATAAGGGGTTTTTGTTATAGCTATTGTACTATTATTTTCTTTGAGACTTTTTAATATTTTAAATGCTGCTTTTTGTGATGATGTTTCTGCACTATTTTCATTTAAAAAACTCAAAATAGAAAGATTTGTCTCCTTATCTATACTTGCATCATCCCCAAAATGATTTTCCAAATCACTCATCATCAAAGTCCAAGAGCTTTTAGGAAGTAAAAAAGGTGGATATGTTATATGACAACTTCCACACTCTTTACTAAAATCTTGATGCAAAACGGCATAGTCTTGCTTTATATTTGCACTAGCTACAAAAATATTATCTTTTGTAAAAACTAAATAATAGAGTGTATATAGTGAAGCTAGTATAAAAATCGCACCTAACAACTTTTGAAAAATATTAGTTCTTATATTCATCTCTTGTGAAGTTTTTTTATACCCATCAACCATAGATTCTATAGCATCACCTTTTTTTATAAACTTATCTATCAAACTTCCAGCAATATGTACACCAATCACACCTAATAATAGATTTGCAAAAAGCTCATGTAACTCTTCAAAAAGTTCCATCTTTTTAAAAAGTTGACTATTTAAAAATGAAAATATTCCATGATTTTCCTCTATTCCATAATATAAAAGTCCAGACACAATAGATAGCATCGCCAAAATAATCATAACTATAATTGCATAGCTTGATGCTGGATTGTGTCCTAGATACTCTTTTGTTTTTGAGAAAGGTGACAGCAAATACTCTTTTAAATCTGCAACTTTAAAGTTAAAGTCTTTGAATTTTGAATGTTTTGGTCCAAGATAACCCCAAATAACTCTGAAAAGAATAACTACTCCAAAAGAGAGTCCAAAAGCAACATGATATGAGATATAATCATCATCAGCCAATAAATAACAAGCAGCAAAAAAAAGTATCAATAATATATGTGACGCTCTATTAAACCAAGGCCAAATATAACTTTTAGTCATCCCATCTTCCGTAGTTTGGTATTTTAATTGCTCTTTCACTATATATTCCTTTGTCTGCTGTTGTATGACAAGCCATACAATTACTAAGTGTTCCTACCTCTTTTTGCTTTATAAATCTTGCTGGAACTTCACGATGTTTTCGTATAAAATAAGAAACCTCTGTTATTTTTAATGGAGTTTCATTCGCTCGTATTGAATTTGTCATTTTTCTACTGCGTTTATATTCCATAGCATTATCACTGCTATTGGCTTTTAAGTATGTTAAAATGGCATTATAATCCTCTTTTTCCAATGTTGCATCTGTGTTAAAATGATTTTCTAAATTATCCATCATCTTTACCCATGACCTTTGAGGTAAAAGTCCTGGTTGAAAAGCAAAATGACAACTACCACACTCTTTTATATACAATTGATTATCCACAGGTTTTACTCCACTAGCAAAAACAACGGTAGCCAATGTTAATGTACTTAAAATTAATTTTTTCATATTCTCTCCTTTTATTTTGAGTTGATGTAATACAATACATCACCTTTTTCTTGTGCTGTTCCTGCTCTATTGTACACATCTTTAAAATTTCTTCTTAACCACTTTTTCACATCTTTTACATTAGTAAGTCTTTGTGGATTTTTATTTGGAGAAAGAGGTTCAATCAGTTTATTAGTAAAAGTATTTTTTCCCATAGTTGTTAGGTCAATATTATGACAACTAGTACACGATATCCTTTCACCTTTTTTCCCTATATGTGAAGTTGTAAATATAGTTTCACCATTTTTGATACTAAAATCAACAAAACTGCTATTCTCTTTTTTAGCTTCCATTTTTAAATCTTCAATATATTTTTGCATACTTGTATTAAACTGTGCTCCAAACATAGTTGTTGTTAAAAATAACATTGCACTTATAATTACTTTTTTCATTTTTTTCCTTTATCTTTTTTTAGTATAGAAACTTTACCTATAGTATGTAAAATAAAACAATACATATCTTTACAGTTTCTTTACAATTAAAGCTAATTTGAAAATATAATATTGTACACTAAAAAAAATTTTCTTATATATGGGAATATTCGATACATTACTGATTGTTAAGCTATAGAAATAATGAATTATACAATAAGATTAACAATTAGTTAACAACAAAATTGTATTGTCATAGTTACGTTATAAAAAGGTCTATTTATGATTAAAAAAGATTTAATTAATTTAAAATCAACAGAAGCATTAAAATTTATTATTGATGGGATAGATGCACTTATATATATCATAGATATAGAAACTTATGAAATCCTATACGCAAATCAACACTGCATTGAAGAATTTGGAGATATAGTTGGAAAAACTTGTTATAGTGTTTTACAAAAGGATAAAAAACAAGCTTGTGATAACTGTGATCTTTTAGATAATAAATACCCTAAAGAGGTAGGTGCAACTTATAAATGGGAACATCTAAATACTAAAAACAATAAATATTATATTTTTAGTGATAAAATCACCTTAATAAATGATAGAAAAGTAAAAGTACAAATTGGGATAAATATCACTAAACAAAAAGAGTTAGAAACAAAAATTCTCGAACAAAAAACTAAAAACATAGAAACATTTGAAGCTTTATCAAACTCTACAATAGAGGGATTAATCATTTACGATGAAAATAAACATTGTGTCAGTACAAATAGTGTAGCACCCGAGCTTTTTGGATATAACCCCAATGAAATGATAGGGAAAAATGCCTTTGAATTTATAGCTTACGAATCCGTAAATCATGTAAAACAAGTGATAAATAATCAAAACCAAGAACCTTATGAAGCTATAATGTTAAGAAAAGATGGTACAAAATTTCCTGCTATTTTAAGAGGTAAGGATATACAACTAGAGGGAAAAGAGATAAGAGTCTCTGCTATTATGGATATCACTAAAATTAAAGAGAAAGAGGAAGAGATTTTAAAGCTTGCCTATTATGACTCTTTAACTTCTCTTCCAAATAGAAGCCTACTTGAAGATAGAGCAAATAGACTTATTAATAAAAATAGTAGAAATAAAAACTATGGTTCATTGATGTTTATAGATTTAGATAATTTTAAAAATATCAACGATACAAAAGGTCATATTATCGGAGATATGATTTTAATTGAATGTGCAAAAAGACTCTCTAAAACAATTAGAAGATACGATACTGTAGCAAGATTTGGTGGAGATGAGTTTATTATTCTTATTGATACACAACATACTGATAAAAACTCTGCTGTAAAAAGTGTACGAACTGTTGCAAATAATGTTTTAACTCGTCTCTCAAAACCACTAATGATTGAAAATATAGAATACCAACTAACTGCTAGTATTGGTGTAGCTATTTTTAATGATAGTATTACTTTTGATGAGCTTATGAAGCGTGCAGATAGTGCAATGTATCATTCAAAAGACAAGGGAAAAAATAGTTTCAGTTTTTTTGATCCAAAACTCCAAAAAGAGATTGAGAGAAAGACACTCATTACAGATAAACTAAGACGGGCAATACAAAACCATAAAATAAATATACATTATCAAAAACAATACAATCACCATCAAAAAGTAGTTGGAGTTGAAGCACTCTTACGCTGGACTGATAAAACTTTAGGATATATAAGTCCTATAGAATTTATAACAATTGCAGAGGAGAGTGACTTGATTTTACAACTAGGAAACTATGTAATTGAAGAATCAATAAAACTCATAAGCAGTTGGGAAAAAGACAAGGTAAAAAAAGATTGGAAAATATCTATTAATATTAGTATTAAACAATTTGAAAAAGATAACTTTGTTAAAAATATCGAAAATAATATTTTCAAATACAATATAGTTCCGAATAGATTACGACTAGAATTTACAGAAAGCTTACTATTTAAAAATACAGATAAGGCCTTAGAAAAAATAAATTATCTTAAAAATCTAGGATTAACCCTCTCTATTGATGATTTTGGTACAGGGTATTCTTCTCTTTCTTATCTAAAAAAACTTCCAATTGATGAACTTAAAATAGATAAGTCATTTATTGATGATATTTTAACCGATGAAAATGATGAAACTATAGTACTAGCCATACTAGGTATTGGCAATAAATTTGGATTTGAAGTTATAGCAGAAGGCGTTGAAACAAAAGAGATGTATGAAAAACTATTAACTTTAGGTTGTAGATATTTTCAAGGTTATTATTTTGCTAAGCCTGTTCCAGAAGAGAAGCTCTAAATTAATTGAAATTTATAAGTATAGTTAAGCACAGAATATTGTAAACTCCATTTCATTTAAGGCTAATACAAAATATGATTTTCAATATATTTCTTATTTTATTTATTCTATTTTTTATCATATTTATCTCTTGGAGATATTTATCATTAAGATACACAATTTCAATGCCCTCTTTTTTAAAACTATTTATTGAGATAGAAAATCCAATATTTACAAACAATCATGCTAAAAATATCATCTCTAAACTACCATTAAAAAATGATATAACAATTATAGATTTTGGTTGTGGTGCAGGTCGTGTTACAATACCTTTAGGAAAAAGTTTACAACCCTATAAAGGAACAGTAATAGGATATGATATTCAAGATAAAATGCTTGAAATAGTTAAAAAAAAGATTATCAACTCTTCACTTAATAATATTCTTTTATTAAATACTCTTAATGAATATAAAAATAAAATAGATATAGTATTGTTAGTAAATGTTTTAGGGGAGATACCATCAAAAGAAAAAACAATATCAGATATTTATAATTTATTAAAAGATGATGGTATGATAAGCGTAACGGAAGTTATAGCTGATCCTCATTTTATCAGACAAAAAGAGTTGATTCAACTATTTCAAAATGCAAACTTTAAAATAGAGTCCATATTTGGTTCTAAACTTGCATATACGATACATTTTGTAAAAAACTAGTTATTATTATAGTTTACTTTAGTAATAGACAAAATTAGATAAAATTCACATTCTATTAAAAAGAAGGTATTAATGATACATAACATCTCAATATTTGGAACATCATCCGATGCAGGAAAATCTACACTTACTTTTGTGATAGCAAAAATCATCCAAGAGTTAGGCTATAGTGTCGTTCCTTTTAAAGCACAAAATGTATCAAATAACTCAAAAGTATGTGATGATAATAGTGAGATAGCAATAGCACAACACTTTCAAGCAGAAGTTCTTGGAGTTGAAACTTCCTATCACTTAAATCCTGTTTTACTCAAATCTGGTCGTGGAAGTTCTGCTTCACTTATTGTTGAGGGGAAAGTAGTTCAAGATAAAGATGTACGAGAGTATTATAGAGATTTGGACTTACTAAAACCAGCTGTTGATAGATGTTTTAAATATCTTGACAGCAAATATGATTGTGTAGTATGTGAAGGTGCGGGAAGTCCAGTGGAACTTAATCTTATGGATAAAGACCTTTCAAATATCTATATAGCCAGTACCTATGATACAAAAATAATCCTTGTAGCAGATATACAAAAAGGTGGAGTATTTGCTTCTATTTGGGGTGTCTATAATCTTTTACCGAAAAATTTAAGAGCAAATGTTATAGGAGTTATCGTCAATAAATTTCAAGGAGATATGAGTTTATTTGATGAAGGTGTTAGAATCATAGAAGAGGACTTTAAAATACCTGTTTTAGGTGTATTGCCATATACACCATTTAATTTAGGTTTTGAAGATAGTGCAAGTTTAAAAAACTTTACTCAAAACTGTAAGAACTCTACAAAAAAAGTAGCTGTTATAAATTATCCACATATGAGTAACTATAACGATTTTGAACCATTAATTGCAGATGAAAATATCTGTCTAGAATTTATAACTTCAAATGTAGATTTAGAAAAATTTGATTTGGTTATTTTACCTGGAAGTAAACTTGTTATTCAAGATTTACAATGGCTCAAAAACAATGGACTTTTTGAACAAATACAAAAAAGAAAAAAAGAAATTTTGGGTATTTGTGGTGGTTATGAGATGATGTTTGAGAATCTTATAGATGAACTTTGTATTGAAAATACAACCCCTACAATAGAGACTGGACTTGGATTTATAGATGATAACATCATATTTCAAAATGACAAAGTGCTCAAAAGAGAATTATACAGAATGTTTAAGAATTCTTACGAAGGTTTCGAGATACATCAAGGCATTAGTAAAAAATATCCACTCTATTTTGAGAAAAACAATATCAAAGGGACCTTTGTTCATGGAATTTTTGATGATGAAAAATTTAACACTTACAAGAAAAAAACAATTGATAATTTTGTAGAAACTATGAAAGGAAAATTAGATATAGATAAGATTATATCTAGTATAATATAACAATGATTAAATCTATTATAAAATTTGGTTTAGAAAAACCTATCTTAAACTATATGCTTTTGTTTTTTATATTTATACTCTCTATATTTTCATATTTAAAAATACCAAAAGAGATATTTCCACCATCAAATCTTGATGCTATCTCTATTACTGGAAGCTATGCGGGTGCTAGTAGTGATATCCTTGATTTGATGGCTGTATCAAAAATAGAAGATGAATTAGCAAACTTAAGTGAAGCAGATACCATAAAAACTGTTGTAAAAACGGGGTATTTTAATATTTGGATTGATTTAAAAGAGGGAAATGATCTTTCAAAGCTTTTAGATGATGTAAAAGATATCGTTACAAAAACTCGTTCAGATTTACCAAGTGACATGGATGAACCTATAGTAAAAGAGGTGAGTTTTTCATTTCCACTTATTACTATTGCTGTATTTGGTGATAAGTCAAATGAGGAGTTACTCCAAATTTCAGATGATATAAAAGCAAAAGTTAATACTCTTGGAGATTTAAGTGATATAACTATCTGGGGGGATAGTGACAAAGAGTTACTTATAACTTTTGATGAGACAAAAATTGATGCCTTTGGATTAAATAAAAATGCGGTTATCAGTACCATAGCTTCTACAAGTTCTATTTTCCCTGCTGGTATTATTAAAGATAAAGGGACACACTATTATCTTAGTAGTCAAAATGGGGAAAAAGATATTCAAAAACTACAAAATATGATTATCAAGATTGGCGATACCTCTATTTACCTCAAAGATATTGCAACCGTAGAATATAAACTAGCTGATGTAAATACAATCTCCCACTTCAATGGACAAAAAAATATCTCAATAGGTGTCAATAAAAGTGAAACTGGAGATAGTATCGCCCTAGTTAAACAAATAAAACAGATACTAAAAGAGGAACAAAAAAACTATAGTGATATAAAATTTGACACCTATACAGACACCTCAGTATGGATAAAAAACAGACTTAATACTGTTGTGTCAAATATACTTTTTGGACTTATACTGCTTACTATTGCCTTATTCTTCTTTATCAATGCAAGGATAGCTTTTGTGGTTGCTGTTGGTATTCCTACAAGTTTTATGATAGGACTTATTGGTGCTGAACAACTAGGTTATAGTCTAAATATGCTCTCACTTCTAGGAGCACTTCTTGCTCTTGGTATGCTTGTAGATGAAGCTATTGTTGTGGGGGAAAATATCTATAGACATCTTGAGATGGGGAAAGATAAGATGACAGCAGCCATTGATGGGGCTGTTGAGATGTATCCTGCTGTTTTAACTGCAACTGCTACTACTATATTTGCCTTTTTACCAATATTGCTTATGAGTGGTGAGACTGGGGTATTTATAAAAATACTTCCTATTATGATAACTATCTTACTTCTAAGTTCCTTAGTGGAAGCATTTTTCTTTCTACCACTTCATGCAAAACATATACTTCAAGTAAATCCTAGTGAAAAAAAATCAGAAACAATTTGGGAATGGAACAAAAACCTTTATAAAACTATCCTAGACTTTGTATTAAAGTGGAAATATCTTTCCCCTATAATTCTTACAGTTTTTATCATCATAGCAACAATATTTCTTGCAAAAATTTTAAAGTTTGAGTTTATGCCAGAGTTTGATACAACACAAGTATATATTAATGGTTCAGTCGGAGTTGGACATGATATAAAAGAGACAGAAAAAAAGATTTATCAACTAGAAAAAAAGATACTTGAAAACTTTGAACTTGGAAATGAGATAGATAGTATCAGTTCAGTTATAGGAATGAAACTAGATGGAAAACAACTCCCACAAAATGAAGAATTCTACTTTCAAATCTTTGTAAACCTTCAAGAGAGAGCTGCTTCAAATGTATTTGATAAATATATCAATCCATATTTAAGTCCAAAATATGATGATACAGATATGACCCGAATTGAAGCTGCAAAAACCATCTCAAACAATATCTCAAAACTAATAAACGGTAGTGATATAAAAAAAGAGTTTGAGGATATAAATGTTTATGTTCCAGGTGCAGGGATAGTAAGCTATGATATAGAGATAAGTTTTAGTGGGGAAGATGACAAAGAGTTAAGCAATGCTATAAAAACTGTTAAAACAGAACTAGGAAAAATAAAAGGTGTAAAAAATATCGCAGATGATATCCTTCTTGGAAATCTTGATTTAAAATTTTCTATCAATCCTTATGGACAGTCTTTAGGTTTTAGTGAAACTGATGTTATAAACTTACTCAAACCTTATTATTTCAAGGGGAGTTTCTCTAAAATGTATGATGATACGGGTGTGGTTGATATAGTGTTTCAAAGTGTCAACAAAGATATCAAAAAATCTCTTGATAGTTTTGAAATTCTAATACCAAATAGTGACACTAAAGTCCTTCTAAATGATATAGTAGATTTCAAAACAAAATCAAGCCTTAGTCAAATCTTCAAAGAAGATGGAGTAGCGATACAAACTATCACAGCTTCACTAGACGGGATCACAAGTACAGAGCTTTATACTCAACTTAATCCTGTTTTAGATAGTTTAAAAGATAAAGTAACTATAGATATCAAAGGGGAACAAAAAGAGAACCAAAAAGTACAAATGGAGATGGGACAAGCTTTTATCATAGCGCTTATTCTTATCTTTATCTCTTTGGTATGGATGTTTGATAGTTTAGTAAAATCACTCATCATCCTAAGTACCATTCCACTTTCGGTTTTAGGTGTTCTTGTGGGGCATTTTATCATGGGGTTAAATCTTACAATGCCTGGACTTATAGGGATGGTTGGACTTGCGGGTGTTATTGTAAATGATGGGATTATTATGATGGACTTTATCCAAAAGGCAAAAGATATAGAAGAGATGAAACAATATGCACTTTTAAGACTCCGCCCTATTCTTCTAACATCGCTTACAACTATTTTAGGTCTTAGTACTTTGATGTTTTTTGCTTCTGGTCAATCTTTGATATTACAACCGATGGCTGTAGCTTTAGGATTTGGGATACTTTGGGCTACAATTTTGAATCTCTATTATGTTCCTATGTTGTATAGGATTATTTATTTGAGGAAAGAATAGAGGAAAAGTTTAATCGATTTTTTTAATATTTTAGGTGAGAGAAAATGACGATATTAGACTTAAATATTTACCTTTTTTAGTACTAAACTACTTACTATATCCTCATGTCTCCCCCACTTATTTTGTATCTATTATTTAGATAAACCTTGAATTTCTTTTTCTAATTCAGAATACACTTTTTTGTATACTTCTAATCTGTGAGGATGTATCCCTTGTGAGTCTTGATTTGTTACTATATTAAAATTACTTCTTGTAAAAGTTTTATTTATCTCTTTTTCATTTATTATTGTCTTTTTTAACACATCAATAATTATTGTATTGACTTTCGTATTTTGATAACCCCCACTCCAAGATGACACTACTTTCCCCAAAATTATATAATCCATATCAAATGTATTTGCTAAATTAAGTAGGATTGAATTATCTGATTTTAAATCATTATTAATGAATGATTCAAAACTATCATAATCTATAGATATATTTGGTAAGTTTTTTAAAATTAACTTTGTTGGTATAGTCTTAATTTTTTGATTATTATTTAAAATTTCCCAATTTAGATAATTTGGCATTAATTTAGCATGTTTCCATGTAGACATTTTTTTATTATCTAAAAAAGGAAATACTCCAATTACAGTTTTAGGGTTTACTTGTTTGTAAGTTTTATTTTTATCACCTATTGAAAATTCTTTTGTAGTTACATATTTATTATTCATAAATATTTTAACTTTCCATATTCCTTGTATTTTTGATGGTGGTACATCATCAATATATAGTGTTCTACTTGTTGTGAATTTAGTATAGTTTTTCTTTTGTATATAATATTCATAATGATATAATCTACCATCCGGCATATAGAATTTATATCCATAAACATCTCCAACTTTACAATTATGGTATTTTGTTACAACTTTTAATTTTTTATCAGTCGGCAGAAAATTATCAAAATTTAGCATTTTTTCGTTCTTTTTATATTTTAATGTTGTTGCAACAAAATCTAAAATAGGTTCATTGTTTGCTTTTGCTTTTGTATTATAATCAGTCCAATCTTTATTTATTTTCATACCACTATTAAATTGAGGTATTAATGGTTGTCTGTTTTCTACACAACCACCTAAAATTAAAACAATTAATCCTAAAATAATTATTTTGATGCTTTTTTGCATTTCTTTCCTTTATATTTAAATTTGAATATAAATAATTATAACAAACAAATGTCACATCTAGTGTCACACTTTTAATAAATTTTGAAATTTTTATTTATTTTTGTACTGTCTTATTCTGATTAAATAACTGTAGCACAATATTTAACTCTTTTTCTTAAAATATTTCCAAACACCATAAATACTTATAGCTATCCAAGATATTTCTATAATAGCTGAAGCCAAATTCCAGGTATAAAGGAGTGAATACATTATTAATATTGCACCAAAAAGATTTAAAAATGAGTACCAAAAACCTTTTGAATCTATTTTATCAAACTGTAAAAGAAAATAGGTAATCAGGACAAAAGAAACTCCTACAATACCTATCGTATCACTTAATTCCATCATTTTTAAATAAGTGATTTTAAACTTTTTGCAGTATAAAGTCTTAGTTCTTCACTTTTTAATGATTTTAATTCACCACTAAAACCATTTTTAGAAAATAGTACAAAAGTATCCACAGGAAGTTGAATTTTTGTGCAATCTTCTTTGAGTTTTGTTAAAACTGATTTTTTTACTTTTCCATTTACATATTTACAAGTTCCAGCTATGATTTTTCCATCATTTGTTTTTGCTACTAAATCTATATCAATACTTTCATCCCAATAACTTCCTAAAAGTGATACTCTTTGTTCATCTTGTAGTTGTGTTTTTAGAAATTCTTGACAGAGTTGTTCAAAAGCACCTTGAAAAAACTCTGTTTTTTTATTGGTAAATTCTTCATAAAATTCTTCATAGTTTCCATCTCGTATCCCTTTAAAAATAGGAGAGATAAAAGCAAACCAAAATCGTAAAAATGGTGTTCTAAAGAGTAATTTTTTAGAAATATCTGGATAGTTTGACTGATTTGTAAGATGGATTTGTGAAGATTCTGATGAGAGTACTTTTAAATCTACTAACTCTTCTACACACTCCATACCTGTTTTAAATGATACATTTGCTCTTCTAAAACTAGAATTTGTTCTTCTATCTCCTAAAGCAACACCACTTAAAATAGCGTGCAATAATGGATCAGAAGTAGCTATATCTGCTACTTTGTTTCGTAAATATTTATATTCATCTAGAACTACCTCTTCTATTAAATCTTCTATTGGAATATTTGTATTTATTTGTGTTTCTTCAAGTCCTCCAAAAACTGAAAAATACTCTATAGCTTGTTGCATATCTGTGATAT
Organism: Arcobacteraceae bacterium; assembly: GCA_963667095.1. Taxonomy (GTDB): domain Bacteria; phylum Campylobacterota; class Campylobacteria; order Campylobacterales; family Arcobacteraceae; genus JAIOSF01. The sequence continues at coordinate 2,425,362 of OY762960.1, forward strand.
TATTTTTATTACAAAACTCACTAAACTGTTCTTGAATTGTTTGATTTGTTGAAATTATGACTTATCCTTTTGTCTCTTAATTGTAATAATTATATCATATTATTATAATATCTTAGGTATAATTATATACTATAATAAAAAGGCAAAAAATGAAAAAGTGTGATATACAACTTAAAGAATTAATAGAAACAGTAGTATTACCGGATATTGAAGATAGTATTGATTATATATTTGAACAAATTGCGGAAAAAAAAGATGCAAGTGAAGAACTTAACAAAGAATTAGCTCAAATGCATGAGATGAGAGATGATTTTAACGGTATTTTAAAAGAGATTGAAGAGAGAACACTAGATAAAGAAGAGTGTCAAGAATTATACGAAGGTATTAAAACTATGATTGATGATATGGAGTTTGACGACGAGTAAAACTCCCCATCTAAACTTCCATACAACTACGACATTTCCCGTTTACAATAACATTATTTACTAAATATCCCTCAAGTTTTATATCTAAGTCATCTAAACATTCTACTTTATTACAAACTATACAAACAAAATGTGCATGTGGTTTTAATTTTAATTCAAAATATCTTTTTTTATCATTTGATTCAAAAGAGTTTATAATTCCCTCTTCTTCAAATAAAGAGATATTTCTATAAAAAGTAGCTTTATCCATAGAGATATGTAGTTTTATATCTTCATAACTTAGTGGTTTTTTAGCATTCTTAAATATCTCAATAAGTGCTTTTCGTGCTGTTGTTAGTTTTATTTTTTTGTTTTTTATTATATCTTCTAAACTCATAAAATGTATTATATCAGATTATTCTTATGCAACTTATTCAAGTAATATTACAATTTTAACTTTCATTTTGGAATTATTCGATAAAATAATATTTTTAAAAGGATAAAAATGAAACAAAAAATTTTAAAATTATTACTGATAAGCTTTGCTTCGTATGCTTTCATAGGATGTGCATCAAAGCAAGAACCTAAAGAATACAACAAACCAGCAATATACTGGTACAATAAAATGATAAAACAAATATCAAACTACAACCTCGATGATGCAGATGATACTTTTACTTCTCTAGAATCAGAACATAGAAACTCTCCATTTATCTCTAGTGCTATGATGATTATAGCAACTGCTCATATGGAAGAAGAAGAATATGCTATGGCAAATTATTATCTTGATGAATATCTTAAAAGATATAGTTTAAAAAGAGATGCTGATTATATAAGATATCTTAAAATCAAGTCAAACTTTATGGCATTTAAAAGTCAATTTAGAGAACAAAATCTTTTAGATGAAACACTCATAAAAACAGATGAGTTCATGGTAAAGTATCCCAATTCTGAATATATACATTTAGTACAAACTATCAAATCAAGACTTCTTATGGCTCGTTCTGTATTTGATAAAGAGATTGCTGAACTGTATGGTAGAATTGATGAACCTGAAGCAAAGAAATTTTATGAAGCAAAAGCCTCAAAAAACTGGAAAAATTTAGATGATATTGAAGAAGTTAATGTACCTTGGTACAGAGCTGTCTTTGAATAAGGAATTATAAAATATGAAATTAGCAGATTACGATAGTTTTCCTGATAGATTACCAATACTTGTAGAACACAATATGTTTTTGTATCCATTTATGATTGCTCCTATATTTATAGATGATGAACAAAATATCAATGCAGTTGAATATGCTATTAACAACAACAAACTTATAACCGTTGCAGTAAGCAAAGAAAAAACTGCAAGTGAGTTTTATAATGTTGCTGTTGTTGGTAATATTATGAGAAAGATTACTCTTCCTGATGGTAGAATAAAAGTATTATTTCAAGGTTTAGAAAAGGTTGAAATCAAAGAAGTTGTAAGTGGTTCTCCTCTTATTGGTATTGTTGATGTATTACCAAATCTTCCTTATGATGAAAAAGAGATAAAAGCTTTACTTGAAGTCTTAAAGTCAAATGTAAATAGACTTTCAAAACTTAACCCAAAATTCCCAGCAGATTTAATCAAAACAATACAAGAGAGTAGTGACCCTATAAGAATTGCTGATTTAGTTTCATCAGTAATGCAAATCTCAAATAAAGATGCGTACACACTCTTTAAAGAGACAAATATCAATAAAAGATTATTAGGTATTATAGAACATATCAAGCAAGATATAGAAACATATAAACTTAAAAGTGAAATCAATAAAAAAGTAAATACAAACCTTGATAAACATCAAAAAGACTACTTTTTAAAAGAGCAATTAAGAACAATCCAAAAAGAACTAGGTACTGATAATACAAAAGATAAAGAGATTGCAGAGTTTAGAAGAAAACTTAAAGCTTTAAAACCTTTTATGCCTAAAGCTGGATACAAAGAAACAAAAAAACAAATAGATAGACTAAGTCGAATACATCCAGATAGTGGCGATGCTTCTACTCTTCAATCATATGTGGAAGCTATTTTAGATATCCCTTTTGATAAGAAAGCAAAAGACAAATTTGAAGTTGCTCATGTAGAAGATCAACTCAATATTGACCATTATGCACTAAAAGAACCAAAAGATAGAATCATAGAATATTTTGCAGTTAAACAACTTTTAGAGCAACGACATATCAAAACAGATAGAGACAATAGTACTGTTTTATGTTTTGTTGGACCTCCAGGAGTGGGAAAAACTTCATTAGCAAACTCTATAGCAAATGCCCTTCATAGACCGCTTGTAAGAATAGCTTTAGGTGGGATGGAAGATGTAAATGAATTAAGAGGTCATCGAAGAACTTATGTAGGTGCAATGCCAGGAAGAATTGTACATGGACTTACAACAGCTAAAAAGATGAACCCTGTAATTGTTCTTGATGAGATAGATAAAATTGGAGCAAATCATAGAGGAGATCCTAGTGCTGTAATGTTAGAAATTTTAGACCCTGAACAAAATCATGCATTTAGAGATTTGTATTTAAACTTTGATATAGACCTTAGTTCTTGTATCTTTATAGCAACAGCCAATAATGCTGGAAAAATACCTGCGCCATTAAGAGATAGAATGGAGTTTATCAATATAAGTAGTTATACTCCAAATGAAAAGTTTCATATTGCATCAAATTATTTAATACCACAAGAGTTGAAAAAACATGGTTTACATAAAACTGAAGTAAATTTAAGTAATCCAACTATTGAACTGATTATAGAAAAGTTTACAAGAGAAGCAGGAGTTAGAAACTTACGAAGAGTCTTTAGTAAGCTTTATAGAAAAGCTGCCAAAGAGCTTGTATACAACAAAGATTTAAAAAAAGTAAGTATCAATACTAAAAATATAGAAGAGTATTTAGATAGTCCAGTATTTGAAATAGACCCAGCAGATAAAACAAATAGTGTTGGTGTTGTAAATGGACTAGCGTGGACAAGTGTGGGTGGAGATGTTCTCAAAATAGAAGCTATAAAATTTGCAGGAAAAGGAACTTTAAGCCTTACTGGAAATATGGGTGATGTTATGAAAGAGAGTGCCCGAATCGCTCACAGTGTAGTAAAAAGTTTAATTGATAAGAAAAAACTAAAAAATGCTTCATTTAAAAACTATGATATCCATATGCATATCCCTGAAGGAGCAACTCCCAAAGATGGACCAAGTGCTGGTATTGCCATGAGTTTAGTGATAGCTTCAATTTTATCAAATAGAAAAGTAGATTCAACTTTAGCTATGACAGGAGAAGTAACACTTACAGGAAAAGTTCTTCCTATTGGAGGATTGAAAGAAAAACTTATCGCTGCTTATAAAGCGAAGATGAAAAAAGTTTTAATCCCAGAAAAAAACTTCAAAAGAGATTTAAAAGATATCCCTGATGAAGTAAAAGAAAATATAGAAATCATTGCTGTTAAAAAAGTTGAAGAGGTACTTGAACACGGACTAATGTAATGGGAAGAATAGAAGATATTAAAAAACTGCAAATTGAAGGCTATAGCGTTGAGCGAAGCCAAAGTGTAGTTTTGAATAATCTCTATTCTATCGTCACTATAGTTACTATTTGTATCTCTGTGATTTTTTATAATGTTTACATAGTACCTGCTCAAAAAGCAAAAGAACAAAGAGAACTCAAAGTAAAACAACATCAAGAATATCTAGATATGAGAGCAAAACAAATTGCTCTTTCACATAAACTCAATAATCAAAATATAAATAAAGAAGTTCAAAATGACAAATAGAATACTCACAGTAACAAATATCATCATACTTGTAAATATCTTTATGTTTATAATACAAAATTCTATCCATAATGGTATTTTATATTTTGGATTAAATATCTACTTTTTTACAAATGCACTTTATTATCAACTTTTTTCAACTATGTTTGTACACGGTGGTGTAGCACATATTTTGATGAATATGTTTGTTTTATATCAATTTGGAAATATCATAGAGAGACTTATAGGGATTCCTAAATATCTCTTTTTATACTTTATAGGTGGACTTTTAACTTCTATTGGAAGTTTAGCTTATATGTATTTTACAGGGGATTGGGCAAACTTAGTGGGTGCTAGTGGTGCAATTAGTGTACTTCTTGGTTGGTTTGCACTTAAAGACACTTATCAAAGAAAAGGGATAATAGTCTGGGTATTACTGATCTCTTTTGCTCCCCTACTTCTTGGTATGCCCATAGCTTGGTATGCCCATCTTATAGGGTTTGCCCTTGGGTGGATTATGGGATATTTTATATAAAATTATCCCATAGGATACATTATTTCCAATTGTATCTTTTTTATTTTGTCCATAGTTTCATCACTTAAATTCACATCAAAAGCAGCAAATGACTCATCAAGTTGTTCTGCAGTTCTTGCCCCAATAATTGTAGAAGCAACAAAATCAAACTGCTTTGAATAAGCAACAGCAAGTGTTACTGGTGAGATATTTAATTCCTGTGCTATTTGTATATATTTTTGCGTTGCATTTAATGTTTTTTCATTGACAAATCTTGTAGCTTGCCCTTGTACTCTAGGATTATCACTTTTTAAATACTCTGAAAACCTTGCTATATCTGGATAAAATTTTCCATTATACTTGCCACTTAAAACACCACCTGCAATAGGAGAATATGGTAAAAGTGATATTTGCTCTTTTTTACAAACTTCTGCTAACTCATCTAAAAATCTTGGATTATTTAAAGAAAAGTTATTTTGAATGGATTCAAACCTACTTATACCTAGTCTTTTTGATGTTTCATTTGCTTTTGTTAAACCATAAGCACTATCATTTGAAGTTCCAAGATATCTTACTTTTCCCTCTTGTACTAACTCTTCAAAAGCTTTTAATGACTCTTCTATAGGAACAACTGTATCAGGCCAATGCATCTGGTATAAATCTAAATAATCAGTTCCTAACTTTTTTAAACTTCCCTCAACAGCTTTTTTAATATGAAACTTATCAATAGCAGTAAGACCATCTCTAATTGGTGGTACAAACCAACCATTTGCAGCACCTGCTACTTTTGAGGCGAGTATTATTTTATCTCTTTGTTTTCCTTTTAGCCAACGCCCAATTATCTCTTCAGTTACACCTGCATAAGAGGACTTTGGAGGTACAGGATAAAGTTCTGCTGTATCAAAAAAATTAATACCTCTATCTAGTGCTTTATCCATAATTTTAAATGATTCTTTTTCATCACACCAAGAACCAAAACTCATAGTTCCTAAACAAATTGGCGTTACTCTAAGACCTGTACGACCTATATATCTGTATTCCATTAGAAAACCTTTCAACTTTTATTGGGTATAATACCAAAAAATAATTAAAGGTGATAAAATATAATGAGTTTAACAGAAAAATTAAGCGCAAGAAGTGGTGGAGTATGTGAACTATGTGGTTCAACTGAAAATTTAACACCATATGAAGTAAATCCTAGTGATGGAAGCATTGATCAAACTATTTTAGTATGTTCAAAATGTAATGAACAATTACAAGATATGAGTAACTTAGATGAAACACATTGGTACTGTTTAAATGACTCAATGTGGAGTGAAGTTGATGCTGTAAAAGTTGTAGCGTATAGAGTTTTAAAAACATTACAAAATCAAGAATTATTAGATATGATGTATCTAGAAGATGATGTAAGAGCATGGGCAGAACAAGGACTTTTTGAAGAAGAAAATAAAGTTATCCATAAAGATAGTAATGGTGTAACTTTAAACGCAGGAGATACAGTATCAATTATTAAAGATCTTGATGTTAAGGGTACTGGATTTACTGCAAAAAGAGGAACAGCTGTAAGAAATATATCTTTACCACATGATGATGCAGAACATATCGAAGGTAGAGTAAATGGTGTGAAAATTATGATATTAACAAAATACCTTAAAAAAGTATAAGTTATATTGTAGTATAATTCGCTAACAAATAAACAATTTAGGATATTAGATGACTGAAGTTTTATCAAAAAAGATAGATTCACTACCACCACTACCAAAAACAATTATAGATCTTGAAGAGTTCAAAAAGTCTCCAAATAAAGATTTAGAAGTTTTGGAAAAGATTATTGAGCAAGATCCTCTAATCGTTGCAACATTGCTTAAAGTATCAAACTCAGCAATGTTTGGTTTTAATAATAAAGTAGAAAATGCAAGTAGAGCTATCCATCTTTTAGGTGTGAACTTTACTTTGTCTATAGCATTTGGTAGTGCTATTAAAAATGCTCTTGATATAGACTTAGGAGCTTATGGAATCAACGCGGACAGATTTATGTCTATCGCAAATTTATCTTCTAATCTTTTAAAAGAATGGATGAAAAAAGTAGACAATGTTCTTAAAGAAGAACTATTATTACCAATTTTTCTTCTTGAGACAGGTAGATTCGTTTTATCTGGTGTAGCAATAGAAGAGAAAAAGAACAATGAGTTTTATAAAAAAATTCATCAAAATCCACTTGAAATTTCAGATATTGAAAAAGAGTTTTTTGGAGTAACTTCAACACAAGTAACTTCTTCTATCTTTAAGCATTGGAATTTAAGTGATTCATTAGTAGATATGATTAAATATTCTGATGATATAGAAAATTGTCCTAAAAATTATCTAAAAGAAGCTCAAATATTAAATGTAGTAAAAACTATCTGTAATATTACTGATCCTCTTGGAACTCAATTTGCTGATGCAGGTATTGCAAAAGCGAAAAAGTTTGGTTTAGATACAAGACACTTAGAAAAAGCTATAGAAACTATGCAAGATAGATTATTAGAAGAGTAGTTCTTCTAATAACCTAACTTTCTAATTTTACTTATCACTTCTGATAAGTTTTCTTTTATTTCACTTTCAGTCATGGCACCATCAATAGTTCCAACTTTTACTTTTCCTATATAAATATTTTTTACTTTTCCATCTTTTTGTACATTGTAAACGAAGTATTTAATTGCATCTGATGTTGGAACTTGTAAAAAGTTTCGTACACTTCCATCTCTATCATATATCCAAGGAAGATGAATATCACCTTTTAACTTAGTGTTTTGAGTATGTGCTTGCCATCGTTTGATAAACCAAGGTGCATCTGAGATATTTGAAACAATCACGAGTTTTCCATCTTCTAAACTAAGTGTTTCATCTAATATTTTTGATATCGCGATTGATTCATGATTTCCAACAAAAATAATAGTTTCTGGTTTAATAATACTCTTTGTAGTAAACTTTTGATCGTCAAAACCTATAAGTTCTACTGTTTGTGGTAATTCTTTTATATCAATAACTTTTTTCTCTATCTTTTTTGGTGCTTCAACTGTTAATAATGTCAATGCAATTAACGCTACTACACATAAAAAAACCAATTTTACTATTGAGCCTATCTTCATAATATCCCTTTTATTTTATTTTTCTTACTTCTCTTTTAAAAAGCCTATCAACTTTTATAGCTTCATCTATATCTTTTTTATTGATAATATGTTCTACTAATTGTTTCGCTAAATAAGGTGCTAATACAAAACCTCTTCCCCCTACTCCATTGAGTATATAAAGATTTGGATATCTTGTAAATCTATTTGAGTCAACATTTGTACCATTTTTTAGATAAGGAAATTCATTGATTGTACTAGAAGAATCAATCACTTCTCCAACCATTGGAAAATAATCTACACTACTAGCTCTTGCACCATAATAATCTTTTATAATCTTTAAATCTTTAAGAGTAACAATATCACTTGCTTTTTCTAAAAGTTCTTGATGATTTTGTTCTATATCTTCTACTCCACTATCTCGATGATGAGTTGCACCAATAGAAACAATATTTTTATCATCTTTTTGAAAACTTTTTGATACGGAACAGGCTTTATGATAGTTATGTTCAAGATTTGTAGAAGTTTCTACATCTATTCGTCGTCCCCAAACAGCTCGTATGTTGATATAAAACTCCTCTAATAGTTTTGTATCATATCCTGTTGTAAGAATAATATTTTTTGCTTGTAAATCCTCATTTAATACCCAAGTATCATCTATATATTGTAAATCTGTAACTTCATATTGAAACTTTGTATCAATATTTTCTATCATAGATTGACAAATTCCAGAACTATTTACAACAGAAGCAATATCAAAAAAGTAACCATCTCCATCTTGTATAAAATCAAAATCCATATAAGGAATATAACTTTCGAATTTTTCTCTTTCAATCTTATTTTTAGGTATTCTTGTAGTTCCACATTGTTCAAAATAATTTGAAAAATTTGTTTTATAAAGTTCTGTACTGTATCGTAATGAAGTGGTTACTAAGTCTTTAAAATTATTTGGTTTTCCCAAAAGTGGAGATAAAAATGCTCCTGCTGCACCGGAAGCTCCAAATGCTGCAGCATCACTTTTATCAATAAGAAGTATATTTTTTGTATATTTAGACAACTCATACGCTACACTACAGCCACAAATACCAGCTCCTACTATAATGTAGTCATACTTATCCATAAGATTATATAGTTATCTCTTTGATATCTGCAATCTCTTTAAATGAGTTATATACAACACCTATAAGATTTTTTCTATTTGTTTTTATTTTTTCATCTTCATGATTTACAAAAACATTATCAAAAAAGTTATCAAGTTCAGGTTTTAAACTAAACAATCCATCTAGTTGTTCATCAAATGTTGTATATACTTTTGTAGAAACTTTGTTGTATTTTTCATATAATACCTTTTCTGCTTCCTCTTCAAATAAAGTTGTATCAACACTTAGTTTTTCATTTGTATCTAAATCTTTTACAATATTTGCAACTCTTTTAAAAGTATCACTGATACTTTTAAAGTCACTACTATTTGCAATAGGATTCAATGCTTCAATTTTTAAACTAATACTAAACAGATCTTTTTGACCATCACTGTTTAAAACTGCTTTAATAACACTTGGATTTACATCACTATATAATTTATACAATCTTTCATTTAAAAATTCTAATAATTGTGCTTTGTCTAAAGTAGGATAAACCTTCATTGAATTATCAATAATGGACTCAATATCAATATGAAGCTTATGTTCAATAGCTATTCTAAATAATCCAAGAGCAGCTCTTCTTAATGCAAAAGGGTCACGACTCCCTGTTGGTATCATACCAACACTAAAAAGTCCCATAAGATTATCAAGTTTATTACTTAAAGCAACTACACAACTAAATGTATTTGATGGTGTTTCACTCTCTTCACCATCTGGAAGATATTGTTCTTTTAATGCTGTACATACTAACTCATCTCTTCCCTCTTTTTTTGCATAGTAGTATCCCATAGTTCCTTGTAAATCTGTAAACTCATATACCATATCAGTCAATAAATCAGCTTTACTTATCATTACAGCTTCAGTTAATAAAGCTTTATCTTCATCCATGTCAAACTGACTTGCAATCAGTTCTGCAATAGATGCTTCTCTTTCACATTTATCATAAATCGAACCCAAACCTTCAACAAAACTTACTTTTTTAAGTCCCTCGTTTTGAAGTCCATTTTTAATATCATTTTTCCAGAAAAACATACCATCACTTAATCTTGGTCGTAAAACTTTTTCATTTCCTGCAATAATATGAGAAAAGTCTTTTGTAAATGAGTTTGAAACTACTATAAATTTATTGGTAATTTTCCCATCTTTATACACTGCAAAATATCTTTGATGTTCTTTCATAGAACCTATAATTACCTCTTCAGGTAATTCTAAAAACTCTTCATCAAAAGTTCCTAGTAATGCTGTAGGGTACTCTGTGATAGCAACAACTTCATCAAGTAACTCTTCATCTCTTTCAATAGTAATATTGTTCTCTTTTTCTATTGTATCCATTTGAGAAAGGATAGTTGTTCGTCTCTCATTTGGATATAAAACAACTCCATGTTTATCTAGTTTACAAAAATAATCTCCAGCAAAATCAAAACTAAAAGGCTCATAAGAAACCATTCTATGAGCTGCACTTGATTTTGTTGATTTTACACCATAGAGTTCACCCTCAACTAAATCTTCACCTAAAATGATGCTCAATCCTCTAATAGGTCGAATAAAACTATCCGTTCTACTTCCCCATCTCATAGATTTACCAAAATTAAGTTTTGAGATAAACTCATTCACCATATCATTTAAAAGTTCACTTGATTGCTTCCCTTTTACTGTTTGTTTAAAATATAAAAACTCAGCACCATTTCTAGAAGCTGTTTCCAACTCTTCAACTGACACACCACATTTTTTAGCAAAACCATGAGCTGCACCTGTTGGGTTTCCATCTTTATATGCAATAGCAACTGGAGCTCCCCAAAGTTCTTGCTCTTTATCTTCTTGTGCTACAGGAAATTCTCTATGCCAGAAAACCAATCTTCGTGGTGTATAATAAAAATTAAATTCACATAACAAACTATTTTCTTCTAAAATATCAGACCACTTTTTTTCAATATTTGGTAGCTCTTTTAAAAATGGTATTGCGGGTAACTCTTCAACTAAAATTTCTACTAATAATGGTTTTATCATATTTTATTTTCCTCTTTATTTTTATTGTTATTTTTTTTCTTCTCTATCTCTTCAAGTTTATCTTGATGCTTTTTCACTTGTGTTTCATTCATACCTCTTAAAAATATAAATAAAATATATGCTAAACCAACCCAAACTATTATGTCAAATACTTCTTTCATAGTAAATCCTTATAAATTGCACCATCTATCTCATTTAATGCAACTTGTTCTAATGCATCACTATTTTCTACAATAGCTAAAATCTTACTATCAAACATATAATTATCTGCGATTTTTTGAGACTGAATCAAAATATTTTCACTAGGAATAATATATTTTGCACTCAAACTAGACGCATAGAGTACTTCTTTTATACTTTTTACTGTAACTGCACTATTTATATCATTTGACTTTGTATATTTTAAAATATCTAAATCAAAATCAAAAAGAATGGTAGCATTTGAAGTTGTGGCTTTTATATCATTTATACCAGTGATTTTTTCTATATTTTCATATTCTATATTTTGATCACCAATGATTATCATTTTATACACTCTCTACTACAAAAATATTTTCCATTGCTAAGTATTGCTTCATCTTTAGAGACATATGTACCACAAGTAGGACACTCCACCATAGTATCTGTTATCTCTTCATATTTATCTTTATTTTTTGTTTTTAAACTCTCTTCTCTATTTTTCTTAAAAAAAACAATATATACTAAAAACAATACAGCTACTACAGCCAAAAATTTAAATATCATCAAATAACCCTTTTCTTTTTATATACAAATAGTTTCTATGAACACCTTTTTGTATAATTTCATAATTTTTTATTTTAGCATCTTTTATCTCATCTTCACAAATACTTCCTTTGTAAAAAAGATATTCCGTATTTAGAGATGCTATATTGTTTGTAATACTCAAAAGTAATGAAGTGTTAGTAACTGCCCTACTTGTAATCAAATCAAAGCTTTGAGGTGCTAAGTTTTCTACTCTGTTTTGTATCACTTCGACATTTTCTAACTTTAAAGCAGTTTTAACAAAATTTAAAAATGCAACTCTTTTTGCTCTTGGTTCTATAAGAGATATTTTTTTCATAGGATATGCAATAGCAAGTAACATACCAGGATATCCAGCACCAGTACCTATATCTGCTAATGTTTCAAAATCATTTAAAAACTTTACAGGGAAAAGACTATCTACGATATTATCTTCTATCTCCTCTTTTTTTAACTGAGCAGAGAGACTGTGTACTGCACCCCATTGTTGTAACAAAGCTGTAAACTTCTCACATCTTTCATAAAACAAATTATCAAATTCTAGTTCTACAGCTTTAAATTTTTTACTTAACATCTTATATAACCCATTAAAAAAGATGATCCATCTTCTCTTTTTTTGTTTTTAAATACTCTTTATTTTGTAAAGTTTCTCCAACTTGGACAGGAACTCTATCAACAATTTCTATTTTAATACCTTTTAGTTTTGCAGGATTATTTGTCATAAGTTTGATTTTATCTATTTTATAATAATCAAAAATAAAATCAACCACTTCATAAGTTCTTTGATCTGAAGCAAAACCCAACTGGTGATTTGCTTCTACTGTATCAAAACCTTTATCTTGTAAAGAATAAGCATTTACTTTATTGAGTAGTCCTATATCTCGTCCCTCTTGTCGTAAGTATATCACCATACCACCATTCTGTGCTATATAATCAAGTGCATAATTTAACTGTGCTTGACAATCACATTTTATACTTCCTATTGCATCACCTGTAAGACATTCACTATGTATTCTAACAGTTGGTATTTTAGATAAATCTTTTGTAAATATTACAAGATGCTCTTTAATACCTTCTTTAAATGATTGTATTAAAAAATCTCCATGTTTTGTCGGCAAATTGGCAACATTTGAAACTTCTATGTTCATAAAATTTAAATTCCTAATTTTAATATTGTATATTTATTATAAAGTGTGTATGATATCTAAAAAATATAAATAATTTGATTAATCTTTCTTTAGGAAATAATTAAATTAACAATTATTAAGGGAGTAGATGGCTAAAATTTTTCTATTTTTTTTCTTCACTATATTTGCATTTAGTAAAAACATCTTATTACTTAATTCTTATTCTTCAACTTTTGACTGGACAAGAGAACAAACATCAGTTATTATAAATACTTTAGAGGAACAACCAAATACAAAATTATTTGTAGAATATATGGATACGAAAGTTTTTAAACTCACTCGAGAATATGAAAAAACTTTATATCAATACTACACCAAAAAATATAAAAACTATAATATAGACATTGTCATTGTTACCGACGATAATGCTTTAGAATTTATTATGAAATATAAAGATAACTTATTTAAAAATAGTAAAATATTTTTCTCTGGTATCAATAACTTATCTTTAGCAAATCAGTTAGATAAGAATATCTATTCAGGTGTTTTTGAACAAAAAGATCCTATTACAAATTTAGAAATCGCAAAAACTATTAACAAAAAAGTTAAAACTATATACCTAATAAGTGATGATACAAATACAGCAAAAAAAGAGATTTTATATTATAAAAAGCATTATAAAGATATTGAAAATATTAACTTTGTATATTATAATAATAAAAATATTGAAGTGGTTCTAGAAAAGCTCAAAGATTATGATGAAAACTCACTAATGATGCTTCTTGTTTTTACAGGTTTTAATAAAAACAATAAACATATAGATGGGAAATCCTCAGCTCAGTCGATATCACAAATATACAAAAACCCTATATTAATTCATACAAATACTTATATTGATATTCCAAAAACTAATATAGTTGGTGGAAATTGTACTGACCCTAAAAGTTTAGGAGAAACTGTTGCAAATTATGTGGTTAGATACATAAAGGGAGAGAAACTTCAGACAATAGGATTTAATTTTACAGAAGGGAATAATAACTATTTCAACTTTGAAAGTCTTAAAAAATTTAATATAAATGAAAAAAATTTACGAAAATATAATCCAATAATCATAACAAGAGATAACTCTTTTTATGAACTTTATTCTTTTTATATACATATATTTATATTAATATCTGTTGTAATACTTATTTTTACTATTACCGTAATGATAAAAAATAATACAATTAAAAATTTAAATAATAGCCTTGAGATAAAAGTACAACATGCGTTAAGTAAACTAAAAGAGCAACATACTATACACCAAGATGAGATTATACGAAATACAAAATTTTCTACTATTGGTCAAATGTCAGCAGGAATTACACATGAGATTAATACTCCACTTACTTATCTAAAAGGGACAAATGAGATGATGCAATTTGACCTAGAAGATATGCCAGATAATAACTTTAAAAAACGATTAATAGAAGATAATCAAAAAATAAAAAATGGTATCAATAGAATTGCACTCATTGTTGAATCTATGAGAGAGATGTCTCAAACAGCACCGCAAACAACAGAAGAGTTCAATGTCTATTCAAGTATGATTACCATGCTTCGTATGAGCTATAATCGTTCCAAACTAATCACAAAAATTTATATAAATGGGGAGTTATTTGAGCTTGAAAATTCAGATAAAGAGAAATATGTTTTTAAGACAAAAGGACAAAGACAACGACTAGAACAAGTGTGGACTATTATCCTAAATAATGCACTAGATGAACTTGTAAAAATAGAAAATTTTAATGATAGAAAGATTGAGATATCTATCTCTTGGATTGATAAAAAAATATATGTTCTCATCTGTGATAATGCAGGTGGTATTTCTAAAGAGATTCTAGAAAATATTTTTGAACCTTTTACGAGCACAAAAGAATCTTCAGGAATTGGGATAGGACTCAATGTAGCAAAAAAAATACTAGAAGAACATGGTGCTTCAATTGTTGTTGAAAATAAAAACAAAGGAGCTTGTTTTACAGTGATACTGGAGCCTTAAACAAGACTATAAGTATCACTTTGTTACAATCTAAAAAATAATAATATAAGGTTAGTTTTAAATGTTTAAAAGATTTAGAAGATTAAGAATTAATGAAAATTTGAGAAATTTAGTAAGAGAAACTAAAGTTACAGCAGATGATTTTATCTACCCACTTTTTGTAAGAGAAGGTCAAGGTATAAAAGATGAAGTTTCCTCTATGCCGGGTGTATTTCAAATGTCTATTGATGAAATAGTAAAAGAGTGTGGATACATTAGAACACTTGGACTTAAAAGTGTTATTTTATTTGGAATTCCAGATGTTAAAGATAGTACAGGAAGTGAATGTTTATGTGAAAACAGTATCATAAGTAGAACAATCAAAGCTATAAAAAAAGAGTATCCAGATATGTTTGTAGTAACTGATTTATGTTTTTGTGAATATACAGACCATGGACATTGTGGAATATTAAATGAAGATTCAACAGTGGACAATGATACTACATTAGAACTTTCAGGACAACAAGCTATAGTTCATGCAAAAGCGGGCGTTGATATGATAGCACCAAGTGGTATGATGGATGGAATTATAGAAACACTAAGATCTGCACTTGATGGTGCAGGATATGAGAACTTACCTATTATGTCCTACAGTACAAAATTTGCTTCAGCATACTATGGTCCATTTAGAGATGTAGCGGAATCTGCACCTTCTCATGGAGATAGAAAAATGTACCAAATGGATAGTGCAAATAGACTTGAAGCACTAGAAGAGTCACTTGAAGACGAAAAACAAGGTGCAGATATACTCATGGTTAAACCAGCTTTAGCTTATCTTGATATTGTAAGAGATATTAGAAATAACACAAACTTACCATTAGCTGTTTATAATGTAAGTGGAGAATATGCTATGCTTAAAAATGCGGGTGCAGCTGGACTTATAGACTATAATAAAGTTATGGTAGAAACACTTGTAGGATTTAAAAGAGCGGGTGCAGATATCATCATCACATACCATGCAAAAGAATACTGCGAATTAATGCAAAAAAACAAGTAGTATGGAAACTTTTCAAAATGAATTTTTCTCATTTGCTATTATTACAATAGTGGTGCTACTTTTAGCACTACTTACTGTAAAACTAGAGCAAAAATATAAATAAATTAACAAAATGCAATCTTTTTAATCCAAATTATTTTTTTATGATATTATCTTTTTATAAAAAACAATCAATTAACAGGAATAATAATAAATGATAGAATTATTAGGAATTACCCTTTTTGCTATAGCTACATTATTTATAGCTTTTGAGTATATTAAAGAAAAAATTATTGAAAAAGAGAAAACTCCCTTTCATGAAAGATTAAAAATAGGTAGGTAAAATTAATTATGAGAATTGTACTATTGCTATTATATGCTATTATAATGTTTTTAACTATATCGTTTGAGATAGATACGCCCTACTTTTTATTACTTTTTATAGTAGCTCCCATTGTCATATATCTATTTGTAAAAAAGATTTTTCCAAAGAATAAGAAGAATGAACCTAAAAGAAAAGTTTAATTATATATATCAACATCATGGTAGTAAAATAATATGGGCTTTGTTAGCACTTCAAGCTATTATTGTTTCTATATATTCTTATAAAAATTAAGCAACATTTGATTATAGTTTCACAATTTTTAATTTTAGGTAATTTATGACAAACAAACAAATATTGCAACTCTTTCTAACTTCTCTTCTTATGATACTTATAGTATATACTGTTTTTCTAGGAGAAGTAAAAACAATACTACTTTTACTTGATGCTTCGTTGTATATATTTATATCTTTAGGGTTGATTGTACCACTTTTATATTACAAAAGAAAATTAGCCTCCGTAGAGATAATTGACTTTAATAAAAATAGTAGTCTGACCTTTCAATCAACTGTTCTATTTTTCCTAGTTTTTCAAATCATAGATTATATTTATGAAGATGGATTTATAGGAATGATAAGTCAATGGTTTTTTTATTGGATTATGGGAATTATAACTTTTATAGTGATAAATATCATCAACTATTATAAAAATATACAATACTATAAACAAGTACTTACACACGATGCAAAGTATTACCCATAAAATTTTTATAACTAGATTTGAATCAATGATTACTACAATGTCAAAAAGAGACAATATAGATAAACCCCTTTATTAAAGGGATTTAAAATTAAGGGTAACAGTTTTTATGTGCTTATTATGTTACCATAGTGTTACCATTGTAACATATTATTAAAACTACTTTATAATCTTTTTCATATTTTTAATTTTATTAATAAATCAAAAAAAGACTTTTTTCTTCTTAAACTAAAGATTAAAATTTATAGTTCAACCCTAGATATAATGATGTAGAATCATCAAACTCAACTTTTACATTACTTATAGTTTTATCAACATTATATTGACTATATGCCAAACCTAATTCAGCTTGAATATTTGAGGTCATATCATATAACACTCCTGTTTGGACACCATAAACTAATCCATCCATATCAAATCCAGCTTCTTTATAATCTGCTTTCCCTAAGTGTGCTCCAGCTAATAAACTAAATTTATTTTTTAATGGGATAATATAATCATAATTTAATTCTGTTAAATCTAAATCTCCTCCATCATCGCTATAACTAACATAAGATAAAGAAACTCTTTGAGTTTTATCTAAAATAACACCTGCTTTCAATTTTAAAGCAGTATCTTTGTATTCAGTACTTATAGACGGTATAGAAGTTGTTATATCTATATCTCCTCTTTCAGCTCCAGCTCCAATAAAATACTCAACATCCATTGCCATTACAGATGTAGATAGTGCAAGTAAGCTAGTTAGCATTAACGATTTTTTTCATTTTTTTCATTTAATTAAATATATTGATAAAATTATCTTTTATCATTTGTGTATACTATCGAAACATTGTCACATCTATTGCCACATTTTTGATAAATATTAAAATTTATTTTTTTGATTTAATTATCTATAAAAAATGTTATTTAAAATATTGATTATTTATTTCTTTAAATATAAAAATAAACTTAAATTATGTGACGCTAAATGTGACAATATTTTGGTATGATTTATTAAATAAATTAATCAAAAAGGAAAAATATGCAAATTGATTTTCACCATAGTGTTACTTATATATGTGCCAGAATGGCTGGATTTGAACATAACGAAGCAGATATCATAGCTTATAGTGCTCAATATGTAGATGATGCTACAAATGCAGGAATTGTGAAGTTTGACAATGGTGCATTATATAGTAGAATCAGTTCTGCTCATACAACCTTTGATATGAAACATCATATGAATAAATTAGAAAATCACCAAGTATGGGTACCATTTCATTTTCTTCCTGGGAATCTTGGAAAAACTGTAAGATATACTCATAAAGGCGGTTTTCATCAAAAACTTGTTTGTAAACCAGATAGCCCTATCTCCAGAGATATGTTAGATATGACAATCAAAGATTATAAAAAAGCATATAGTTTACATAGATTAGGAATTGCTATGCATGTATATGCAGATACTTTTGCACACCAAGGATTTGCTGGTATTATTCACCCAGTCAATGAAGTTTATGATTTACAGTTAGAAAATGAAGAGCTAGGATGGGATGACATAGTCAAATATAAAGCTATATCAAAAAGATTTCCCATGGGACATGGTGCAGCACTAGAATGTCCAGATAAACCATATCTAAAATGGTCATACAAAAATGGTATAAAAGGCTCAAAAAGAGTCGTAAGAGATAATACTGAGATATTTATCTCAGCAGTACAAGCTATGGTAGGACAACTTATGTTATTTAGAACTACATTGAAAATGGAAGTACCTGATTATAATGAAGCTGATGAAAATAAAATAAGAGAAAATTTTATAACATTTATAGATCAAGATGGTGAAAAAAGACACAATAGATGGCTATATTCTATAGAAAATGGTGACTTTAGTTTTGGAGAAGTTGATTTAGAATATACTCCTAAAGGGATTGGTTCATGGAAATATCAAGCTATAGGACAAAAAAATAAAGTAGATATCTTTGGGGAAGAATTTCAATATACAGAAGAGTTTCTTTCAAGTAATTGGAAACTATTTCATGATGCACTTCAAGCTCATAGATTTGATGTGATTCATGATATTTTACCTAGATATGGGATATGTGTGGCTTAACTATGGAAGAAAATAATCAAAATAATTTATACAAAAACATCGAAACCCATCTTAGTTTAACTGTATGGCTTTTTATAGGAGCTGTTTGTTTGATTGTAATTGGTTTTGTGATAGTATTTTATATTATATATGGGGGTATTGATAGAAATAATCTTCCTATTATATTGATAGTTGCTTTTTCAGGCATGGCTGGAGGCCTTGTAAGTTCTTTAACAAAAGCACAACAATACAAAAATCTTCTCAAACAAAAAGAATATGCTGACTTAAAAAACATACCACCATATAAAGTAATAATATTTTCATTCATACCACCAGTTATAGGTGCAATTGCGGCTATATTACTCTATGGTATATTTGCAGGAGAGATGATAGAAGGAAGTTTGTTCCCACATTTTAAATATATAAATGCAAATACAATACATGATAATTTTGTATATGCAGTAACAAGCTGGCGACCAGAAGAAGCAATAGACTATATCAAATGTCTTGTATGGGGATTTGTAGCTGGATTTTCAGAAAGATTTGTTCCAAATATTTTAGAAAACTTCACAAATACAAATGAAAAATAGAATACCTTATATATTCTCTTATCTGATGATTGAAATTTATTTGTAAGAAAAATGGTGTTCGAGATTAACACCATTAAGAATATATAAGCCTATTATATAAATAGTTTATAAATATAAAATATAAATAATGTACCTTAGAATGTACCATAAAACAAAAGTCACTATCACAATTTAAGTATCAAATGCTTTTATATTTTCTATAAATTGATTATTATTAAAATATCCTAGCCCACTCGTTACTAGCCATTTTTCATTAAAATCATTTGGTACATTAATAATATTTTTTTCAGCAACAAAAATCCAAAATAAAGAATATCCTTTTTTATCTAATAACTCTAATAAATTTTCTTTTGCAATAAGACAACTTTTACCACCTTGATTAATTGATGGATCCAATACTAAGTTCTTAAGACTATTATGATGAAAAAGACCATCTATTTGTTTATCATATTTTAAATCTAATATCTCAATTAAACTACTAGATGGAAAAGATATTCTCAATCCTTCTTTTACTGATTTATCATAAATAGCTTCATTAAGATAACTATCTGATGTTGATGCAATCAAAACAGGTATTGTTCCATCTTTATCTGTCCATCTATCACGCCCATAATAAGATATATTAAAATCATCAAATGCACTAGAATTTGAAATTTCTCTTAAAAATATCTGATATAGATCATATTGTTCAGGCATCCATCTTCCAAAGAAATTTTGTGCACTACCCCATTCTATAGTTTTAGTCAAATCTTCTTTTTTCACTAAATAACTTTTTATAGAATAATATATTTGTTTTCTTGGAGTTTTACTCTTGTACTTTTTAGTAGATACTTTTTCACTAAAGCTAAAAGTACCATCTAATAGAATATGTGATGTTGATTCTATTGTGAATTTTATAATATTTTCTAAACTTGAAATATCATTAGTCCGTTTTAGCCACTCTGACATGTTATCCATATTTTCAGTAAAATTATAATCAAATTTAATCCAATTTAGAACACTATTTGATTTTTCATATAATATTGTAGATGGATCAATATCTCTTATAGTTGGTTCCCATGCTCCTTTATAAGTAGCATTTTTATTTTCACTATATTTATTGTGAAGTTTGTAGTTATCTGACACTCTTGCTAAGAGTTCATGATATGCTATCCATTGATACTTTTTACCAATTCTCTCTATTCTATACTCATTTTTATCACTATTACCTAAGCCTTTATCTATTTTTCCATGTACTTTGGGATTGTATCCCAATTCTATAATTCTTTTGAAAATCCATCTTTGAGCAAAAGCAAGATCAAATGTCTCTTTTTTATCAATTATTCTATCATTTGCATCCAAATATGGTTTTAACTCTTTTTGAAAATATTCTAACTGTTCAGCTAATAAAGAATCTTCAAATAATTTTTTCTCTTCATCGTTATTGAAATCAAATGGTTTAATGTCAATTTCATCAAAATCATCATTTGATACGAAGTCAATATCATTTATTAAATTTTTTAAATTAATACCATAAAATTGTTTTCTTTTTTTCCATAACTCTTTTTGAGTCTCATTTAAAGAAATAATAAAGTCTTTCAATAGTGTAGTTCTATCAATATCACAATTATCAAATCTTTTTCCAGACCAATCATCCAAATGACGATTTAAGACATAATTACCAAAATCAGAAGCACTAGAACCATTATTGTACATCAAAGACCACCAAATTTGATTAAATCCATTCATCTTTTTATATTTATTTAAATCATCTATACTAATATCACTATCATCAAAATCAGTATCATAAGGTGGATAAATTAATTCTAAATCTATATTTAGTTTTATATTTTTACTGACAACTTCAACAACACCTCTTGCATAATCTCTTAATAAAATATGTGGATAAGGTTTGTTATCTTTAAATTGAATATCAAAAATATAATTTGCTAAATTTTCAGTATCAATATTAATATCACTTCGTAAAGTTATACCATACGCAACAGCATATATCCTTTCTAAAATATAAGGCTCATCAATCTTTTCAAACATTTGCATAAGTTCTAAATAATCATCAATATGATTGGTAAATAAAGATACTAAAGCTTTAGTACTTCTATCTCTAATATAACGACTATTGCTAGATAACATCCACATAAGAGTTATCCCATAAAGTTTTCTTGATTCATTATTTAAAATATATTTACTTGATTGAAACCAACTCCAATCTATAAGTTTATGCACAATTGGATAATCACTAGAGTATCTTAAAAATGTTAACCAAACATTATCCCTTTGTGGTATTGTCATTGATAATAAATGATTATGTAATTTATATGCATTATATGGATGATTCGGTATTACTGATAATTTTAATAATATATCTAGCGAATGAAAATAAAAATCTTCATTTGATTTTATTAACTCATTTAAATATTTTTTTGTATCTTCATTAAAGGCTTCTTTTTTTCTCCATATAAAGCTATTTAAAAATGTATTTTGGACTAAAAAATTATTTTTATGTTTATCACAAATATCGACTAATTCTATTCCATATTTTTCAGGTAATAATGTTGATAACGATTCAATAATCATTTCATTATTCCAAGGATGTTTATAATTACTTACAATATTATCAATAAATTCAATTGTTTCTTTAGTCGGTTTATTTTCTTCAATAAAAATATATTTTTCCAAGATATGCTTTGAAATAAAATAATTTGCTAGTTTTTGATAAGTAAAAAAGATATACTTAGTATCATCTAAATCAATAAACGTACTAAAGATGCCTTCTGAAATTAAATGTTGTAATTTAAATTCAAAATTATGTGGTTTCAAAATATCTAGAATATCTTTATATTTTAATTTATCTGTTTGTTCGAGAACAAACTTTTCAACTATTAGATTAATTGCTTGATTAACAAACTCACCATCTAAATCAAAGTTTAATTCTTGAGATAATTTACTATTAACACTTTTGACAATATTTTCAAAAATATGTGTTGGGTTTATAATATCTGGATTTATTTGGTCTATTTTTAATTTTTGCAAAGATTCAAAAAATAAATATAAAAGTCCAGGATTATAATTCAATTTATGCAAAATTGGGACAGTTGGCATTTGGATTTTAAATATATCACACATTTTTTCTATAGCTTCAAACTCAACACCATCTAATCCACTATGTTTTATAGTAGTTAAATATTTATCAGCTTTCTCACTTATTGTTTTATCTTTTGTAATATCCCTAACACTAAGTATTACTGCTATATTTGGATATTGTTTTATCTCTTCTAGTAATCCTGCAAGTTGATTTTTCCAATGATTATAATCACCAGCTTCGTTGATTGCATCAATAGCTAAAATAGACCTACAATTATTTATTTCTCCTAATAATTGAAATTCTTTTAAAAATAAATCAAATGACAAATGAGATAAATCTAATTTATTTAAAATCATTTTTCTTAAATTCGTTGTACTATCAAGAGTGTGACCCAGCAAAAGAAGTATAGGTTTATTTTGATTTATATAATCATTTGCCATATGACACATAATATGTGTTTTTCCGATAAGTGCTTCACCTGATATAAGTAGTAGAGGATTTAAAAATAGTTTTGCTTCATTTGAATCTAAAAATTCTAATAAGTTTTCAAATTGAGTTTGTATAGGATTTAGAATAGTATATTCATTTGTAGATGTGAATTCATTATAACCTCCTCGTGGATTTTGACAATTATGAAGAGTATATTTTTTATAAATATTATTTAACCATAGTTCAATAGATTCTTTTATTTTATTAAAGATATTTTGAGTTTCTATAGGCAAGCAAGTTTTGAGGCTTTCAATTTGCCCTTTTACATCTATAATAACTTCAATATCAGAAATATCCTTTAATTCAATATAATCATTTTCATTATTTATTAACTCATTCCATTCAATTAGTGTAAAATAACTTAGAAATTGTTCTTTTGCTTGATTAAATGTTGGAATTATATTATCGAATTCTTCAAGTGATATATTTTCATTATCAACAATATTAAGAAACATTTCTTCTAAATTATTAATAAAAATTAATCTACTCTGAACATAGTCAAAATATTTCGTTATTTCCACATCAATATGAGCATCTTCAAAACCATCTTTATTTAAAACATATCTATTATCTGCATCAGCAAGAGAGCTATTTATTCTTTTTTTTAAAAAATCTATCTTTAGATAGGATAACTCCTTTTTTTCTTTAATAATATTTTTTAAGTATAAAAAAGTTTTATCATTTTCATCTTTTGGCTTTGCAACTCCATTACTTCCCATATGAGCTTTATTTTCAATTTCTTTAAAATTCTCATTCCATAAATTGCTAGCACTTGTACGACTTACCACTCTATCTAAGCTACCAATAATATAATAAAAATTAATATATTTGAATATATCACTTTGATTAAGATTTTGATTTAAAAACTCAAGAAAATCACTATCATTTTTTAATTGTTGTACTTGAGGATGCCAAGCATATACGCCAAATGCTAAATCTGAACCAAGATTTGGCGTTGCATATAATACTACTTTACTAACTTTGTTTTTAAACTGTTTTATACTTTCTAATTCTTCTAGTAAGTACTTTTTTGCAATAAGCCCACCCATACTATGACAAACTAAAATAATTTCATCATATTCTTGAAAGTGAGATTCTATTGTTCCTTTTAAATCATTACTTAATGATTGTATTTTAGGAAATTTTGAAATTAATGGTATAGCAAATAATGATGTTGTATATTCATAATGTGCAACATCAAAATTCGACAAGTAATCATCATTTTGAATTAATGTTTTGAAATCTCCAAAAGATTTTTTTGTTCCACCTAGTCCATGAATAAATAGTATTAATTTCATCTTATATCTTTAAAAATTCATTTATGTAGTCCACTCATCACTCAAAGCTTCTGCCTGCTCCATCACTAAAAGCATCGCTTCTGCTTGTTTATCAGGTGGATACTTAAATCTTCTAAGAATTATCCTTATCATATTTCTCATTTTAGCTCGTACAGATTCTCTTTTTTGCCAATCTACACTTACACTATTTCGCAGTTTATTTGTAAGTTCTTGAGCTATTTGTTTAAGTACCTCTGCACCCATATTCTCAAAAGCACTCTCATTTTGTGCTAGAGCATCATAAAAAGCTAACTCATCAAAGTTAAGACCTAGTTCATCTTCTACTTTTGAAGCTTTAGAGATATCTTTTGCCATTGATATTAACTCTTCTATAACTTTTGCAGTTTCAATAGCTCTATTATGATATTTGGTAAGTGTTGCTAGTAATCTATCACTGTATTTTTTCTCTTTGACAACATTGTGTTTTGTTTTTGCTTTGATATTATCTCTTAGTAGTTTTTCTAGTAATTCAACTGCTAAATTTTTATATGGCATATTTGCCAAATCTTCTAAAAACTCATCAGATAATATACTTATATCAGGTTTATCAAGACCTGCTAAATCAAATATATCTTCAATACCCTCTGAGACTACTGCATTATCAAGTATCTGTTTAATTGCGTGATTTTTATCTACTTTTTTATGTTCTGTTTTACTAGCTTTTTGTATCACCACTTTTACTGTTTGAAAAAAAGCTATCTCTTCAACATATTTTCGAGCTTCATCCATAGTACCACATAAACTAAAAGCTTTACTTAGTGCTAAAACTTCATCTGCATATCTCTTTTTACCATCATCTAAACCTAATATATGATTTGCTGCAGGTGCTAAGAGTTTATGTGCATTTGTTTTAAACTCACTATAATCAAATCCATGATAAAGATTTTGAACGATACTTATTCTTTTTAGCATCTCTAATAAAGCTTCATTTGTATCGATTACATCTTTCCCTTTTCCACCAGCCCCTGTGTATGTTTTAAGTGCAGATTTTAGTTCATTTCCTATACCTATATAATCAACAACCAAACCACCTTTTTTATCTTTAAATACTCTATTTACTCTGGCGATTGCTTGCATAAGATTATGTGATTTCATAGGTTTATCTACATACATAGTATGAATACAAGGAGCGTCAAATCCTGTAAGCCACATATCTCTTACAATTACTAGTTTTAGTTCATCATCAACATCTTTTATTCTTTTTTCAAGATCTTTTTTTGTTTGATTTGAATAGATATGTTTTTGCATAGAAGCATCATCACTTGCTGTTCCTGTCATGATGATTTTTATAGCCCCTTTTTGTGGATCTTCATTATCCCACTGCGGTTTTATAGCAACTATTGCATCATATAGTTCAACTGCAATTTGTCTGCTCATAGCTACAATTATACCTTTTCCATCTATACTAGCTGTTCTATTTGTAAAATGTTCTACTAAGTCCTTTGCTACTTGTTCTATTCTATTTTTTGAACCTACAAGTTTTTCTAAAGCACTCCATTTCCCTTTAAATTTCTCTTTGTCACTTAACTCTTCATCATCAACTAACTCACCAACTTCATCATCTATCTCTTTTAAAACAGCACTATCAATGTCAAGTTTAGCTAATCTACTTTCATAATAAATTGGTACAGTTGCTCCATCTGCAACTGCATCTTCAATATCATATATAGATATATAGTCTCCAAATACGGCACCTGTAGATTTATCTTCACTCTCTATTGGTGTTCCTGTAAATCCTATAAATGTAGCATTTGGTACTGCATCTCTTAAGTGTTGAGCATATCCATATTTAAAAGCTCCCGTATCTGCATTTAGTGCTGCATCAAATCCATACTGACTTCTATGTGCTTCATCTGCAATCACTACTATATTTTCTCTAGTACTTAAGATAGGAAATTTACTTTCACTTTTTCGTAATGCAAACTTTTGAATAGTAGTAAATATAATACCACCTGATTGTTTAGTAGAGAGTGTATCTCTTAAATCATCTATATCATCCATCTGTACAGGGTCTTGACCTAGCATCATCTTAGCACTTGCAAAAGTACTAAATAACTGACCATCTAAATCATTTCTATCTGTTACTATTAATAGAGTTGGATTTTTCATCAAAGGTTGTTTTGTGAGTTTCCCAGCAAAACATGCCATAGATATAGACTTACCACTCCCTTGCGTATGCCATACAACACCACCTTTTCTAGTCCCTTTTGCAGATGCTTCTATTACAGAATCAACAGCTTCTTTTACTGCATGAAACTGATGATATCCTGCTATTTTTTTGATAATATTCTTTCCATCATCTTCAAATAATACAAAATTTGATATATAATCTAAAAGCATCTCTTTATCAAAAAATCCTCTTATCATAGTTTCTAGTTCATACTCTAAGATAGGTTTATCTGTTTCGTTTTTTATAGTTCGCCAAAACATATATCGCTCTTGCATTGCTGTAAGCGAGCCTACTCTTGCATGTATCCCATCACTTATCACTAAAGCTTCGTTATAAACAAATAGATCTTCTAACTCATCTTTATATGTTTGGATTTGATTGTAGGCTTTGTATATATCTGCATTTTCATCTGCTGGATTTTTTAACTCAATTACACTTATTGGAAGTCCATTTATAAATACAACTATATCAGGTCTTCTATTTCCTTTAGTTCCTTTTATAGTAAACTGATTTACTACTAAAAAGTCATTGTTTTTTGCATCATAAAAATCTACTAGTTTTACTTTTTCACCTATAATTTCATCATCTTTTTTTATCTCTACAGGTATTCCTGCTAATAGTGTTTTATGAAACTCTTTGTTGTTTTGTATGAGACTTGAGTGTTGTGGTTTTTTTAGTATATCTATGGCTTCTTCAATAGCTGATATTGGTAAAGATGGATTAAGTTTGATAAGTGATGTTTTTAGTCGTGATTCTAAAAGTACCTCTTGATAATTCTTTCTTAAAGGATTATCACTATCGGGGCTTATATCATATCCGTTTAGATAATCATATTTTAGCTCTTTAAACCAACCTATTGCTAACTGTTCTACTTGATCTTCATTTATCATCTATTACCACCATTTTCTTTTAGAACTAATCTTTGACCTTTTTTAGTTAATCTGTATTCTTGCTTACTACTATTTGGTTTATCAGGAATAGTATATTCAATAAGTTTTAATTCTCTTAATGTTTTCATTGCTCGCTTCATTGCACCATGTTTTGTTTCTATATTTAACTCATCAGCTATCTCTTTTGAAGACTGGACCCTAATATCTAGTACTCGTAGTATATTCAAAGAAAGCTCGTTAATCTCTATGTTTTCAATACTTTCTAAATCTACTTGTCCATTAACTGGACCCTTTATTTTTGTACCAGTACGACCCAGTAGTATAGCTAGAAAATAACTTCTTTCTTCGTCTGTTTCAAAAATAGGATTTTGTGACCCATTATTTTTCATCTCTCTTCTTATTTTAGGAATACCAGTTCCTTTACCCTCAGTAAGATGTAACTCTTTTAAAAAGTCACCAACTCTACGATTTAAATATTTTCTTGCAATAATTCTTTCTTTTTTTAAATCATCTTTTGTAAGTGGTGGCATAGGTCCAGCATGAGATAGTATCTCGATTCTGTCCAGTCTAATATTTACTTCTATAGGCTCTCTTAGCTCATAATTTTTATGATAAATAGCATTTGCTAAAGCTTCTTCTATAGCTAAGTAAGGATAGTTATAAAAACGATTTGATTCTGCTTGCCCCTCTACTTTTTCTACATATTCTTGAATAACACTATTTTTAATATAAGACAATGCATCTCGTAATTGCTTATGAATAGGTCCTTTAAAAACTTTTTCACTAAAACTATCTCCAATATCATCATGATAGATATTAATCTCTATCCAAGAGTAAGGAAAAAACTTTTCAGGTTCTTCACAAAAGAAAAGCAATCCTACATTTATAGGTCGTATATCTTCTATAGCTCCTCTTGCTATTTGCATACTTACAACCAAATCATTAAAGGGCATAGTTCCAGAACTTTGAAATAAGTCACTTTTTATCTCTTGTAAAAACATACGAATTTGAGATAATGATAAATCATTAATACTTGCATGATGATTTATCCTATCATCAAAAGGGATTTTTGCAGTAAGTTGTAAAAGCTGTTGCTCTTCACTACTATTTGCTTTTGCACTTGAAGATAGTCTTCTTATATAGTATAACTTTTCAGAGTCTTTTGCCATTGTTTTATTTGCTTTATATGGTCTGTTTTCACCACCAGGAACCCATACCACCAAAATATGTTTACCATCTATCACATAAGGTTCAACTATAGGAAAATAAGTAGGTACTATCTTGTGGCAAAGTTCATGTATCTTTTTTTGGATGATGTCTAAGTCTGCTACTTCTAAACCTTTGGGAGGAAGTACAGCACGACCATCTTTTTCTGCAATCCCTATGATGAGATATCCACCACCCCAGTTGTTCATATCATTTGCAAAAGCACAAATAGTATGTAAGATAACCTCAGGATTGAAGCCCTCTTTAAATTCTATTCGTTCCCATTCAACTGTTGAGCCATTTATTAGTTCGTTTATGTTTATTGGTAGTGCCATTTTATAACTCCAAGATTCCATCAGCTAATTTTAAAAGCAAAGCTTCAATACACTCATCATGATTATCATTTGCATCATACCAAATAGGATGTATATTTGCTTTTGCTAGTTCATCTCTTCTATATAATCTTTCTGCTTTATCATTTAAACCTATGAAAGCATAATGTGGTACAGCACTTCTTCCTTGCTCAGTTACTATTTTAATCATTGTCTTAATTGTTCTGTCTGTACTTAAACTACAACCTAAAAATAATAAAGAATTTGAACATATAGTTTCAATGCTTTTTTTCAATATAGTTGAATCTCCATAGTGTTTATTATATTCATCTTCTGTTAGAATTCTTTTGATACTACTATTTGCTTTACCATGTAACTTTACAAGAAGTTTATCTTCACTACTGATCAATCGCAATAATTCTTCTGCATCAGCACCTAATATAACTTCTGAAAACGGCTTAGATGAATCATCATAACACCTTTTTAAAACATTATCAAAATTTGTAGTAATAACTGAAGTAGTAAATATATAAGGTAAATATTGTACTGCTCCGAAAATATCATTATCCAAATGGTATTCATTTGATATTGCTTCATCAAAACTATTTTGTGGCATATCATTTAATAGTATTTGTGCTGCTTTTTCATACTCTCCATTATTTATTAAATTATCAAGTTCACTTTCTGTGATTGTTGTATCAGCTCTTAGTTGATATAAAAAGGAAGTCCAGCCTGCATAATTACTTGGCATAGACATACCTGCACCAATAAAAGGTAAAGTTTTATTTTCTTTAAATTTATTTTGCAAAGCTTTAAATCTATTTAAATTGTTATAAGGGCTTAATATTTCATCAGCTTTCGATATTAAATTAGTTTTTCTTGCCTCTTTCCAATCTATAAAAGCTTGTTTATAAGCTTCACTATCCATTGTATTTAATACTTCATCTCTTTGAAAAGTATAGCCTGCAATTTCAATGTGTCCTTTTTCATTTAATTCACTATTGAATATCTTCTTTAAAAACTCCATCTATACCTCAATCTCACCACTTAAAAGTTTTGGTAATAGTGTATCTCTTGATTTTTGAAGAGTTTTAATTTCATATTCATTTGTAATTATTTTATCAACCATAGGTTGAATTTGGTTATTAAACTTAGAAAGAATTTCTTGCGTTGGAACTACTAGTTTAATTGGTCTAAAAGAACTTTTGCTAATCTCTGCAAAAGTTGTACCAATGGCACGATTTTTTATTTCATTCATTGCTATATCAAGCCAATACATAACAAAATAATTTGACAATTGCTTATTACAAACCATTGCTATAAAACCTTGATTAATTGAAATTGGAACAGTAGAATATGCAATATAACCAACTGGTGCTCTAGAGGATAAAAGTATTGTACCTATAGGTAATTGTTTAGAGCTAATTTTATTTACACCATCATCTGTAATCTTACGACTGGTATCAATAAGAACTTTAGAATTTAATCCAGATAAATCTCTAGGAGTAGCCCAATAATTCTTACCACCTAGCCAATATTTATCTTCTTTTGTACTTGGAGTTGCTCCACCATAAATACTTACTTCATCTTCAATAGTAGAAATTTTCCACCCCTTAGGAATCATCCCCAACTCACTATCCTCAAACTCACTAGGAAACAACTCTAAAACCTCTTTAGATATCCCAAGACTTGAAGCTATCGTTTCTAAATCTCCCCCATTACTATTTTTTAAAGAGTGTACAGGGTCAAAGTCCACAAACCAAGACTTAAAAAGAGCCTGTACTATCTCTTCTAATGTTTGGTTCATTTTACGGTTTAGTTCTATTTTATCATCTAAATCATTTAAATTTTTAGTAATTAATTTTCTAATATTCATAGGTGGTAATTTAAAAGTATAATTTTCAATATTAGACTTTGTTATCATTCTTACTGTTGTACCTGTTGATACCCCTTTAATATAAGATTGGTAGTCAAATGATTTCATTAACCAATATATAAAATTATTGTCCACATCTGAATCATTAAATACTTTATACAAATTGGAACCAACAATTATATTTTTATTGGCAAATGTCTTTGGAAGAATAGCGGGCATACCTAAAATAGGTAAATTATCTGACTGTTGTCTAGTTGCTAAAACAATATCACCAGTTGTAACTAAATGTTGAGATTTATATTCTCCAGAATATAACCTTGCACCATTAGCGAGAAATCTTTCTTTATTTGATACGCAACCCATACCTAATAAATAACTATCACCATGACCTATAAAATTAGCTTTATATGATAGACCACCTGTAATTGATACAATATCCCCAAGTTTAACTTCTTCCCAATCAGATTGCATAACCCAACCCTAAAAAGTTCTTTTTAATCTGCTCTTCAAGTTTAACCGACTCTTCAAACTGCTCACTCAAAGTTGCAGTTAATTTATCCATCTTCTCTTTAAAAGGTACCCCGTCATCTATCTCCTCTTCAACACCTACATATCGCCCTGGAGTTAAGATATATTCTTGTTTTGCTATATCTTCTATGTTTGCACTATAAAACTTTCCTTTTATATCTTCATAATTAGTACCATTTCTAAAGTTATGAAAAGTATCTGCTATAGTTTTTATATCTTTTATATCATCAAAAGCTCTTTGTTTTCTATCTAACATATATCCAAACTCTCGTGCATCTATAAATAAAGTTTTACCCTTTTGAGCTTTGTTTTTATTAAGTATCCATATACTTGCAGGTATCTGTGTATTTGAAAATAGTTGTGATGGAAGTGCTACTATAGCTTCTACAAGGTCAGCTTTTACGATAGCTTCTCTTATATCTCCCTCTCCACTTGTAGTAGAACTCAAACTACCATTTGCTAACACTAATCCTACTACACCATTTGGGCTAGTATGATGAAGCATGTGCAACATCCACGCAAAGTTTCCATTTCCTTTTGGAGGTGTGGGGTAGCCATTCCATCTAGCATCTCCCTCTAAGCTTCCATCCCACCACTCATCTTGATTAAAAGGTGGATTTGCTAGTACGAAGTCTGCTTTTAGATCTGGATGTTGATCTTTAGTAAATGTATCTGTTGGTTCTTTTCCAAAGTTGAAGTCTATCCCTCGTATCGCCATATTCATAGCTGCTAGTTTCCAAGTGGTACCGTTTGATTCTTGACCATATACTGAGATATCTTTTATCTTTCCACTGTGTTTTTCTATAAACTTTTCAGATGAGATAAAAAATCCACCACTACCCATAGCAGGGTCATAGATACGCCCACTATATGGCTCTACCATCTCTACTATTAAATTTACAATCGATTTAGGAGTGTAAAACTGACCACCTTTTTTACCCTCTGCTGATGCAAACTGACCTAAAAAGTACTCATATACATGACCCAAGATATCTTTTGATTTGAGTGTTTCGTGTACAAAAGGAATTTCAGATATAAGATCTAAAAGGTCTGCTAATTTTGACTGTTCTATTTGAAGTTGTGCATAGTTTTTATTTAGGATTCTTTTGAGTTTTGGATTTTCTTTTTCTATTGTATCCATAGTATCATCAAGAAGTTTCCCAACCCCTTTGAACTCTCCACCATGTGGAAGTGGCGAACCTATAGATAGCCTTGAATTTTCAACTATATAATCCCATCTAGCACTTTGAGGAACCCAAAAGATATTTTTCTCTGTATAGTAGTCTCTAGTTTCTAGCTCCTCTTCAAAAAACTCAGGCTCTGCATCTTCACCTAAGAAGTACTCATTTTCACTATCTTTAAAAGCAATTTTTAGCTCATCTTGTCTTGTTTTAAAGCTATCTGATACATACTTTAAAAATACCATACCAAGTATCACATGCTTGTAGTGTGCAGCATCAAGTGCTGGCAAAAGTTTGTTTGCTGATGTCCATAACTTTTTTTCTAAATCTTGTAAAAACTTTTGTTCTGTCATATGTGACCTTAATATTTAATAATAATGATTTTATCAAAATATCATTAAATGAGTGTTAAGTTTATTTTAATATTTTCTAAAAGGTTGAATATCACATATACAACTAGCAACTTTCGTATAGGGTGTTCCAAGAGGTAGGGGTATGGGGAAATACCTACCCCCTAATTATCTAAGATTAAAAATCTAAAATTATTCAATCGTTATAAATAACTGTTTATTTTTTAAAATCTTATCAACTTGTTCTTTGTTTTGAAAGTATTCAATTGTAGAAAGCTCATTAATTAATCTATTATATATTGATTGAGTATTATTTAGTAATTCAATTGCCTTATTGGATAATAATTTTTTTGAAAAATCGTCATTTGATATATATTTTAGATTATCCAATCCATGAAAATATATACTGCCAATAAAAAGCTTATACAATTTTTTGGTGAAACTATATTTGTTATCAGCAATTAAACTTGTAATATATTCTTCTACTAGCAACATTTGAAATTGTTCAGATATTGATGATTCAATATCAATTAAATGAATAAGATCATCAATATAAATTTTATTCTCTTTTTTAAAAATATCTTGTAATATATTTAAAATTTGTACTTTATGAATATGTTTAAATTTAAATAAGTACTCAGAGATATGTCTAATTTGATTTAAAATATTAGATAGTTCTTTGTTATTTATTTCATTATTTATGTACTGCAACAAATAAGTTGATACAGGTTCAAAAGATTTTTCGTGCATAGATATATCTAAATTATTTTTTAATATATAGTCCCTTACTTTGGTATTTGAAGTTGTAGTATGAGAATTTAAAGAATCTAAGTAAATAAATATAATATCGCTATATGACACTTTCACTTGATATGGTGCTATTATATGATATTGAAAATTAGATGCTAACCAATAAATATCAAGTATCTCTTTTTCTAGTATTGATTCAGGTATTTGTATAGTAATAAATTTCTCATTATAATAATTGTCTTTAGATATTTGTTTTATTTGATTCCATAAAATATTTTCATCATCAGTAAAAGTATCAAAATCAGTTATATACATACTTTGCTCTAAAAACTCTTCAAATATATCTATAGACCTAACACCAGTAACATCAGTATCAAGCCCCATATTTTTAAAAACATTTTGAATATCTAATAATGCTTTATTATTTAATCCATAAACTTTTTTTGCAATCTCTTTATTTTTAAAATATCTAAATATCATCATAATTCCAAAATTTAATTAAAATTTTCAGTAGATTTTTTATAATTTGCCACATATCTCAAAAGTGTACTTCTTCCTATCTCAAACTTATCTGCTATTTTTTGGTTTGTAAGCTCTCCTTTTTCTTGTAGTACTATTATCTCTTCTACTTGAGTATCAGTTAGCTTTGCACTTCTACCAAACTTCACACCTCTTTTAATTGCTGATTTTATACCATCTGCTTGTCTCTCGGCTCTTAAATCTGTTTCAAAAGCTGAAACAATAGAAAGTAAACCTATCATAAGTCTCCCTGTAGATGTACTAGTATCTAGCTCTTGCTCTGTTGCTTTAAACGATACATCTTTTTTATTGAGAGTATCTAGTATATTATGTAAGTCTGATACACTTCTTGAGCATCTATCTAATCTGGTCACCAAGAATATATCACCATCTCTCACAAAATCTAGTGCATTTTGCAGTTCAGTTCTGTTATTAGCTTGTTTACCACTTTTCTTTTCTGTAAATATTTTCTCACATCCTGCTTTTTCTAAAGCTTCTATTTGAGATTCAAGGTTTTGTCCTGTACTACTTACTCTTGCGTAACCAACTTTCATAATATACCCCTAATTTTAAATTAGTGTATTATAAATCCTAAGACTTTAAGAGACCATAAAAAGAGACTTATTTAGAGACATATATTTAAGAGATTCTAAAAAGTGTTACAATGTGTATCATAAAGTATACTTTTTGAGATATATTATTTATTTTATTCTTGTATAAAAAACTTCTCAATTGGAACATCAAGTACTTTTGAGATTTTGAAAACATGTTCTAGGTTAAAATGTTTACAGTAAGTTCCATTTTCAGCTTTTGAGATAAGTGCTGTTGAGCTGTGTCCAATATCTAGTGCTAATTGCTCCTGAGTATATTCTTTTTCGATACGATATTTTCTTACATTATTTGCAACTATTTTACTAAATTGTTCAAACTCTTCTTGATATGGATCGTTAAACTTCAATTATTGTCCTGTAGTACTAATTTTATTAAAGTTTATTATGTTATGATTTTTTAATGAATGTCCTATAGTACTAATAAGGAAAAATATGATTGCAAAAGCACCTAAACAAGAAAATAATGATGAAACCAAACAATTATCAATCGTAACAATTTTAAAGAATACTTTTATTGTTATTGGATTGTATATATTCTCTTTCTTTATCTCGATATTTTTATCAAACTTGTTTAATATGATAGAAACTGCTGGTATATTTGGTTTTATGATATTTTTTGCATTACTGGCAATATTATATAAGAAAAATTTATTTTGGTATATTTCATTAGTTAATTTAATTATAATACTGTTAGAACTTTTTTAAGGAAATCTAGTCTTTATGATATTAATATCAATATTTACAGGATTTTTGATAATTGCTATATTATGGGGGATTATTTTTACACTTGAAAAATATATTTGGTTCAAAAAGTTAAATGATATGTTAAATCTATTACCAAAATACTTATCTACTATTATTTCAGGTTCTATATTACTTGTTGGTATTACTGTTGCTTTACTATTAACTTTCTTTCCAAACTATATTTTAGAAACATACTATAGATATACTTTATATCACTATGAAATATATTTTTACATTTTATACTGCATTTTATTAATCTTCATTTTTATAAAGCTTTATACTAGTAATACTAACTCTGCTTCATTTGTGGACCAAACTAATAACCATACTATAATGAAACCTGAAAATATAAACTTAACATCACAAACATTTGATGAAAAAATATCATCAGTTGATACACTTTTTTATCGATCACAAAATTATGAAAAGAGCCAACACTATAAAGATGCTTTTGAGTTTATCATCAAACTTAAAAATATAGCACCTTTTAATGCATGGCTTGTATATCAGCAAAATCCAGATGCTACATATCTAGCTACTGCAAACTATTGGGCTGAAAAATTTAATCGCTCTATTATACCAAAAGCTAGACCTTATGTGATTATGAAAGCATTTGGTCCAGTAGATTTTGTATATGATGTTAAAGATACTATTGGAGATGAGTTACCTAGAGATATAAAGTTTGATTTTGTAGCCAATGGAGTACTACCTGAAGAAGCAATTGTTAGAATCTTAAAATGTTGTATCAAAAAAAATATAGTAGTCAAATTTGATAATACTCTTTATAAAAGAGAAGCAGGATGGACCAGCCATGATAGATTAAATAAATTGAGTCAAATAGTATTAAATGCAGAGCATACAAAAGAGATACAGTTTTCAACACTAATACATGAACTAGCTCATCTTATGTTAGGTCATTGTGGTAAATTCATACATTGTGAATGTCAAGATAGAACTCACTTATCTACAAATGCTATGGAGATAGAAGCAGAAACAGTATCTTGGCTCATATGTGATAGAGTTGGTATAGAAACAGATGCACAAAGATATCTTAGTAATCATATCAAAAATAAAGATGCTCTCAAAGAAATAAGTATCCATAAAATATTAACTACATCAGATAAAATAGAAAATACTATCAAAGGTAATCTTTGTAAAAAAGAGAAAGTAAAAGAAAAATAGGTCATGCAAAACTTGCCCAACCTAAATTAATCACGATAAAAAGTGCTAAAAAAGTGCTAATTTATAGAGGGCATACTGAATAAAAAGCCTTTAGATATAGTATTCAGCACAATTAAAAAGTGCTAATTTATAAAGCCGTATATATAGGTATATCTATTTGTTTTTTTCTATTCTTTTTATATAGGCACTTACAGTATTACGATTAAGTCCAAGTTTAGTAGCTATTTTAGATTTGTTATATCCATTATTTCTATGATATTCTGGATTTTTCATTAATTTAAAAATTCTTTTTTCATTGTTATGCATATTTATTTTAACTTTTTTCATTCTACTTTCTTCTTTACTTTTAAAGTGTTCTTTTTTTTGTTTTCTATTTAATCTAATTGAAAATCTTTTATCTTTTTGTGGTAAATTTTTTTCAGTCTCAATTGTTTGTAAGATATATTCATAATAAGACAATCCATAATGACAAATAGTTTCAAAACAATTTATATTTAGAAGATTTTGATACATAAACCAAATGATAGTTTCAACATTAATAAAGTTGTTAAATACATACTTTTTAGCATAAAAATAAATTATATATTGAGAAGTTAATTTCTTTTTGGTACTCTTGATAAATACAGTCAATAATTTTGTATTAGCAATATACCTTGTCAAAATATTTGTATTTTTTAAGTTTATACCAGAAGATACAACATTCAAATCTTTATCAATTTTAAATCCATCTTCTATAAGTTGTTTTTTTGCAAGCATTATTTGATATATATGATTAATATTCTCAACTCTAAAAGACCAAACTTCATAATGAGGGCTTTCAACTGATGGTTCACCAAGTATATCTATCAATTTTTTACTATACCCATAAACTTTTATAGAATAATTATTTTGATAATGATTAATTTTAGGATTTGCATTTAGAAAGTTTGACCCAATATTTATTTTTCCACATACTTGACAATTAAGTCTAACACTACCATCATCGTTGTAAAAAAAAGTTGCACTTGGATTATTAGTATCATTATGTTTGGGACAATAACAACTTTTTTTAGAACCCTTAGGTAAAATCTTGATTGTATCTTCTATATTATTTCTACTTCCATCTGCAAAATCAATAAATGATTCTCTATCAATATTTACTATTTCTTCAAGCTTTTTATTTTTAAAAAAATATTTTTTATTTACTTGGTATGGTATCCCACAATAGTAATTTGATTTTGAATTATAATCAGTAAATAACTTATTAATAGATGCTGGAGCAATATGACTCGTTCTATTTTTCATAAGTTTTTGATCTATTTGTGTTATATCAATACCTATATCACTTAGAAGTTGTTGCTCAAATTCAGAATATTTATCCTTAATATGTGTAATACACTCAGATAGTATAATTACAATATGTCTTTTATAGGGAAACTCACTTGCACTTTTTGATGGTACTGATACAAAAGCAATTTCTTTTTCTTTTAATATCTCTTCTACTTTTAGATAATATGCTTTCATATTTTTTAGAGGTTCTATATCAAAATCTAATATGTATATATTCCCCATTGCTTTTAAATAATTTTGATTCCGATGTCCACTTAAATACAGTCCATTTGACACTGCTTTTGTATTTAATATATTTTGAAGTTCTTCCAAAGAATAAACTTCTGTTTTATTAAAACCATAAGTAGTTGATTTTTCTACAGGTTTAGCAGAGGACAGAGTTATTTTATAATTATGCATTTGATATTAACTTCAAGAACCGAAACTTTCGGAAATGGTTTACAATACGAAATGCACTAGGCATTTCCCTCCGAAAAAGAGGATATTTTGAGTCTATATCAGTACATTCTTTACAAAATCTACTTTTTATATTAAATGATTTAATAATATAATTTTGATTGAAGTTTAAAACTGAAATATTACTATACATAACTCAAAAAATTCCAAATGGCGGCGAATTATTTTTGTATCTCTAGTTTCTGTTGCATCCACTTATCTATATCGGTATCTTTCCATACAGAAATACGAGGTGATATTTTGATTTGTTTAGGAAATTCTTTTTTTGATATTAGCCACCATATAGTACTTTTTGCTAATCCTGTTTTTAACATTACTTGATTTATTCGTAAGAAATTGTTCATTTCATAACCCTTTAGATTGTATTATCTTTGTTTAGATTATGAGAATTTTAACAGTAATTTTTATTAGAATAAATAGCTTATTGTAACTGATTTTTTTGCATCAAACATATATATAGTTATATCTAGATATATATAAGTGTATATTATTGATAAAAAGTATATATTTTAAGCTAAATTTTATATATAAATTTCTTATTTTCATCTTTAAAAATATGGTTAAAAGCAATCTTTTTATTATCAAGTTCTATTTCTATAGAAGTATAAACTAAGTTACCTCTCCATTTTTTTTTCATATTGAAGACATCAATAATAATATTT
Source organism: Arcobacteraceae bacterium (assembly GCA_963667095.1). Lineage (GTDB taxonomy): Bacteria > Campylobacterota > Campylobacteria > Campylobacterales > Arcobacteraceae > JAIOSF01. Next base: position 2,464,686 of record OY762960.1, read on the forward strand.
GCTGATAAATCTTCTAAATTTTGTTTATTTGGATTATCATATTTGTCAATTAAAAGCTCTATTATATGTGAATCTAAAATATTATATATATTATTCTTATGAGGAATTCTCATATCATCTAATCTACTTAGAATTGAATAATATTCAGATAAGATATTTTCATTTTGAGTGTAGCGTATTATTTGATTTTGGAGTGTTTCAAGCTCTTGAATTATTATTTTTTTATTTTTAGTTATTTTCATCTTAGAAAATATATTTACTAATATTTCACTACTTTTGGCTATATCTTTAAAGGAAGTCATACTTTTCTTGATTACGCTTAAATATTTAATTAGTTCTCTAGCAATATTAATTTTTTCAATAATTAATATTGTTAAATCATCACTAGCATCATATAAATTATTTTGTATATTTTTTATATCTTCTTTCATATTAAATTTTCAACTCCTCAAGCCAGTTACTCCACCAATTAACAACTTTCCTCATATCTTCAACATTATTCGCTCTATTATATGCACTTTCAACTGCTCCTTCAACTTTATGAGCTAATACTCTTTCTACAAACTCATTGTTAAGGTTATGTTCTTCTTGGTTTTCTTTACATATGGTTTTAAACATCGCCCTAAAGCCGTGAGCTGTTTGTTGCTCTTTTGAATAGCCCATTAGTCTTAAAGCATTTGTAACGGTGTTATTGCTTATGTGTGGATATTTATTTCTTGTTTTATTTATCTGAGAATTTGGAAATACATATTCATTATCACCTGTTAAATCTTGTAGTTCTTTTAGGTACCTGACCATTATATTACTTAGTGCTACATTGTGGTCTTTTGATTTACTTGCTGTACCTTTCATATACTCTTTTGGTATCGTCCAAACTTTAGTAGTAAAATCTATATCTTCCCATCTTGCAGTTATTAGGCTTCCTTGTCTTTGTGCTGTATGAATTGTAAATATCAGTAAGTATTTAGTAATAAGACTATTGTTATAGGCAAGTATATCTTTATAGAGTTTTTGAATATCATCCTTTGCTGTTAATGTTGCACTATTTTTAGTTGCTGGTGGTTTAATAAAATTATAAAGCTCTAACTTACCAAAGATTTCAGCACTATCAATGATACTTTGAGAATATGCATATTTATAAACTCTAATGATAATACTTTTTACTTTTGTAAGTGTTGAGTATTTATTTTTCTTTTCTAATTTTTTCAAAATATCTACTATAAGATTAAATGTTATATCGTGTATTGAAGTATTTTCTTTTTTAGGAAGTATTGTCACAAAATGATTTTCTACTCTTCCTTTATCTTTTAAAAGTGTTATCTCTTTCAAACCATCACTTCTAACTCTATACGCATAGTAAGCTTCAAGTATCTTTTGAAATGTATCATTACTTTTACTTTCTTGTTGTTTTATCTCTTCTTTTATAGCTCTTGTGTGTTCTACAGGGTCAATATTATTCTCTATTAACTTTTGATACTCAAACCTTTTATCTCTTGCATCTTTTAAAGACACTGCTGGATACTTACCAAAAGATGCCCTATTTCTTTTAAGTGTAGTTGGACTTGTGTATCTAAATATCCATAGCTTACTACCGTTTGGTTTGATAAGTAAACTTAAACCTTCCCCATCAGCTAAAGAGTATTCTTTTTCTTGTGGTTTACTATTTTTGATTTTTGTATCATTTAAAGGAACTATTGTTTTACCCATTATTAAGCCTTTTGTCAAATATTATGGTACATCATTGGTTCAAAAGTAATGATTTTAAAACTATACATGAAAAAATGTACCCTACTGTGTACCATTAAATGTTAGATTATGATACATTACCTTAGATTGAATTAGATTATTATATCACAGTTAAGCTTAGTATTTATGGGATTTATTAGACTTTTTTGGATTGTATTAGATGAATAAATGGTGTTCGAGATTGGATTTGAACCAACGGCCACTACAATGTCAATGTAGTGCTCTACCCCTGAGCTACCCGAACTTTTGAAAAGTTCGGAATTATACTCTTATTTTTATTTGTATTATTTTAACTGTAATAGTTACTGGATAAGATATTTACTGATTTCATCTTTTGTTGATAATTTTTGTCCCTCTTGTGTAAAACTTCCATCTTCATCTTCAAATATCACAGTATAGTTTTTATTAACTTCTGTTTTACCGTATGTTACTATGAAAGTTGCTGCGAGTTCTTTTTCCTCTTGTGTTGCTTTTTTATCAAGTAAACTAAAAGGTCCTGTAGCATCTAAAATTCTTGCTTTATAGTACTTCTTACTTGTCGTATTTTTTAATTTTTCATTATCTTCTTGATGTCGTCCAATGATTAATTTCGCACCATTTGTAAGTCGCAAATGTCTTCCAGCTTTTAGTGTATCTATATCTTCAACTTCTAATGTATCATTATCAACAAAATCTCGAAGTCTATTGCTAAATTGCACTTCTGTAAGTAAACAACCACCACCTGGAGATTCAAAATCTTTAAGTCCAATTTCTTTTGCCATATCAAGTTGTCTTTGTCTATTTCGTCCATTTATATCAAGAAGTTTTTCTCTATCTATCCACCCTTCTCTTTCTGGCTTTGATGGTTCTAAAAGTTTTGCACACATAGGTCTTACTATCAAATCATCGTAATTACTCAAAGATTTTACATTTTCCATAGCATCTTTTCGTTGAGACATTGGTCGTTGCCCTATCACTTCTCCACTTATCATAAAGTTAGCATCAAACTTTTCAAGTAATTGCCCTGTATATCGGAACATAAAACCATGACAATCTACACAAGGGTTAAAGTTTTTTCCATACCCATATTTAGGGTCAAACAATACCTCTTTTAAATACAACTCTCTTAAGTCAAGTATCTCTAACTTTACACCTATTTGGTCACACATATATTTCATATGCTCACTTCTATCCACAGTTGAACCAAATCCAATATTTATATTTACTGCGATTACTTCTATACCTTGATCAACTATAAGCTTCATAGCCAATGTAGAATCTAAACCACCACTAAAAAGTGCTAATGCTCTCATTTTTTTCCTCTTTTATTTTATTAATTTCATAGGGTCAATATATTTACTATTTTTTGTTGCTTGGAACTCTAAAGTATCATTTATTCGTCCTACAACATACCCTTTTGGTATCCATTTTCCAACTGTTAAAGTTGGAGATATCTTATCAAGATGTGAATAAATTGTATGCAAATTATTTTTATGCTTCACAATTACAACATTTGCCAATAGTCCTGAATTTTGTTTTGCATATACAACCTGCCCTCTAAATACACTAAATACTTTTGCATTTGGTATTTTTGTTTTCAAAGACACTGATTCATTAAAAAGTTCCATTCTATAAACATCATCATAATACTTTCCAAACTTCTTAGTTATATTATAAGACTTTAATGGTGCCATTGTTTTTACACCATTGTATTTAGATATTTTGATCCCTTTTGCTGATGAACCTATTTTTCGAACCTCTACGTCTATATCTTTATCCAAATCTTTTCGTTTTTCAAACTTCATTTGTTTAGTTTTTTTTGATGGTATAACTTCTTTTGTGGTTTCTTTTTTAGCAGCTTTAAGTTTAGCAAGTTTCTCTTGCCGTTCTTTTCTTTTTCTTTCTAATTCTTTCTTTCTTTGTTTTTCTTTTTCTTTTCTAATTCGCTCTTCTTCTTTTTTTATCTCTTCTTTCTTTAAAATATTTAAACTTCCTAATAAATCTGTAATTTGATTTTGTTTATCTATAGTTTTTTGTAAACTTAATTGATACTTCTTATGCTGTTTTTTTAAAGACTCAAGCTTTTTTTCATGAGTTATTTCTAAGTTTTTATATCGTTCTTTAATAGAGTTTTGTTTATTTAAATAAGTATTAATCTCTCTTATTTTTCTCTCATTATCTCTTATTTGATTATTTACTTTAAGATAGTTTATATTGATATCTAAAATCTCTTGCTTTGTATTATCAAACACTAAAGTATATACTTCTTTTCCAATAACATCTTGCAAAGACTCTTTATTTGCTTGTTCAATCCCCATACTCATAGCATATCGCTCGATAACAAAATCTACTACATCCTGTTCTATTTTATTTTTAATTTTTGTTAATTTCTCTGACTCGGCTTTAAGTTTGTCAATCTTTGATTTTGCACTTTGTAATCGCATTTTATTAAGCACAAGTTGGGTATTTGTTGTATCTAAAATATTTATAATATTTTGATACGCTTTTTCTTCTTCATTGATTCTATTTGCAAGAGCTTTTATATTATTGCTTAAGTTGTCTTTTTTTGAAGAAATACTACTAAATGCTTTTTTATTAGTATTTATCTTATTTTCAATATCTTTAATTGATCCATACAACAAAGAATATGATACGATAAAATAAAATACTATTTTAATCATTACTTTGATTTATATTGGATTAACAATCCAAAAAATGTGATAAGTGGAATTACAAAAGATAAAACAAATATTTGAAATATTTCAAACTCAAGATGGATTACTTTCGGCATAATTGTCAATATCTCTGGTTGAACAAATAAACTTATATTATTTACTACAATTATTAAAAGTGAAATAACAACAGCACTTGAAACTACAGCACTTAATAATATTGTTTTTAAAATTGGTTTTGAACTATAAAGTAGTGAACCACCATGTAATTGAATGATAGAGATTCTCTCATTGTGTTCAAAAAACCATATCTTAATTTGTTTAGAAAGTAACAGTAAAGAGAGTGCTAAAACAACCATAAAAAGTATAAAAACTATATCTTGAATTAAAATAAGAAGTGAATATATTTGATTATGGTCACTTGAAAAAGTCTCTATCCTTTTGATATTTGTCATCTGTTTGAGTTCTTTTCTTATTTGTTCAAGCTTTAAAGTAGTAGGAAACTCTTCTAGATGTATTTTGTAAAAATATGGTAATTTTTTATTTAAAAGTTCTAGCGATGAGTGGGAAAGATTGTCTTTAATACCTTCAATAATTTTTGTTCTACTTAATTGTTCTATATCTTTAATTGGCATATCTGCAATCTCATCTATAGTAATAAAAGGAGTATTCGTAATCACAACAATAGCATAATCATTTGCAATACTATGTTTATAACTATTCACAACTTTATCTACAAGTAAATAAATAGAGAATATAAAAAGCATAATAATAAGAGGAAAAGTAAAAGAGATAAATGACTTAAGAAGCTTCATACACAACCCCTTCATCAATATTAAATCTTCTATACTTTATCCCTAAATCTTGTGGTATTCTATGTGTCACAACTACTACAGTAATACCTAGTATCTCATTTGCATTTTTTAAAAGCTTCCAGATTACATCTGAAGAGTAATCATCAAGATTTCCTGTTGGTTCATCTGCAAAAATAACACTTGGATTATGTGCTAAAGCTCGTGCAACGGCAACTCTTTGTTGTTCACCACCACTTAATTCTTCTGGATATGCTCCAACTTTGTGACTGAGTTTTACATGCTTAAGCAACTTCTTTACTTGTGTTTTACAGACAGTATCATCATAATTATGTACTTTTAAAGGAAGCATAATATTATCTTCAATTGTATAGTCTTTGATAAGTTTATAATCTTGAAATACTATACCCAAATCTTTTCTCAAAGTTAAAAGCTTATTGTAGTTTTTTTTAGATAAATCAGTTTTATTGACTAATAAATGTCCTGACTTTATATATAGTTCACCATAAAATGCTTTTAACAAAGTAGATTTTCCACTCCCACTTGAACCACTGATAAATATAAAATCTTTTGCTTTTATATTAAAGTTAGCATTTTCAATAATATTTTTTTTATTGTCATAAGAGAGTGTAATATTATTTGCTAAAATCATTTTAATATCTCCAAAATTGTTTTATGAGATTCTAAATTTGCCTTTGTAATGATAGGTTCACCTTGAAAATATCTCATAGTTCCATTTTGAAGTAACAAATACTTAGATACAGGTTTGTTAAAACTTCCAAAAGTAACTTTAATAAGTAGTCCATTAGTTTCATTATCATCTAAAGTATAAACATCTTCAAAGTGTACTAGATAACCATCTTTTATAATAGCTTCTGTACTAATACTATCTTGAAGTATTTTTTTATCATACACATAAGGAAATGCAAAATCATCCATATATTCAACTTCACTAGACTCATCTTTTGCTTTTATAATTACATCCCAGATTGTTTTCTCTTGTCGTTTCCATCTTGCTTCATATTTACTTGTCACATCTAAGTCTTGATTCGTCTTAATGATAGATTCATACTCTTTAAAATGTTCTAAAAGTGATGTTGAATATTCAAAATAATTTGGACTATCTGTTCTAAGTTCTAAAGTTCCATCAACTTTTAAAACTCTCATACACTCTTCTATAAATTCAACACTCATAACTCTTCTATGAGGTTTTTTATCCCAAGGTACAGGAAAATGAACAAACACTCTTCCTACACTATTTGATTTTAAAAATTCTAAAAATAATCTAGCATCATAATTGATTACTAAAATATTCTCAATATTTTGTAGTTTTGCTTGCTTTAATACTTGCTCTATAGAGGGATAATGTATCTCTAATCCAATCACTATTTTATCTGGATTTTGCTTTGCTTGATGAAGAAGATGTGTACCACTTCCAAATCCAACTTCTACCCAAATCTCTTTATCTGTTTTGAATTCATCTACAAAATAATTGATATCTTTAAGATATTTATCTTCAGGCTTCATTTTGTTGTAAATAGAATTAGTATTTGAAAATATAATCTCACTTTGAGACTCTTTTGCATAATCATTTAAAGCTGATTTCATTAAACTAACAGGAGTTAATCTCGTAGCACAATCTAGTTTTACTAAATCATTCTCACCTTTATTGACTTTTGTCAGTAAAAACTCTTTATTATCATAAACAGCACAAATTTTTTTATCGTGCCGTCCAGTTGCTATGAATCGGAAATGTCCCTCTTCATTTATATTTATATCATCGTGTGATTTTAATAAAATATGTGGCATTAATTTTCTTTTACCTCTTTCGCCAATTTAGGTAGTTTTGTAGATACCTCTTCTGTTTTGTCTGAAACTAATCCATGCATATCAACAGCTTGTAAAGTATAGCTATATTCTACACCTCTTACGACATCTGGATCTTCAAATCTCAAACCTTGAATATTTGGTATCAATCTCTCTTTTGATGATGCCCATGATGTTTTTGTTGTTTTATAAATATTGTATGAAACTGTTCTATCATCTGTTGATATCCAGTTTAATATCACTTTATTACCTTGTATTTGTGATAAAGTTATTTGAGGTACTCTTGGTTTTTCCAAAGTTGAACCCATCACAGGTGTTACCTCTTTTATATTACTCTCTAAAGCATCTTTATCAACTGTAGTAATCTTATAAAAGTAAATTGCTCCATCTTCTTGGATAACATCATCAAATCTGTTGTGCTCAGCGTGTGCTTTTGCTATCTTGCTATAAAATCCATTTGCACTTGATGCTCTATAAATATTATAAGAAACTACATCAGGAGTTTTGGATTTCCCCCATGATAACTGTATTTTTTTTGGTAATTCTCTTGTAGCTTCTAGTTTTGATATTTGTCCTGGAAGTGGTTTTGTAGTTGCACTTACTATTGCACTTGGATTTGATATAATACCGTCAAATGTTTTAACTTTCACTCGATACATATAAATCTCATTGTCACCTAAACCATCATCTATATACTCTACATTGTATCTGTCATTAACTGTTGCTAACTTTTCCCATTTAGATTTTACGGGTGTTGTTTTTTCTATAATATATTTTTCAACTCTTGGATTTGTATGTGGTCTCCATAATATCTTGATTTGTCTAGGCAAGTCACTGATAGCTTGTATTAAACTTACTGAATCTAGGTTTGGTAAAGTAAGAACTTCCACACTGTTACTTGCTCTTGATTCCATACCATTATCTGTAAACATAGAAACTTTATATGCATATTTACTATTTGCCATCAAATCTTTATCTAAATAATGTGTCGCATATTTATTTTTTACTGTTGCAACTCTTTTAAATTTAGAACCTTGTTGTACATCTGCTCGAATGATATAGTATCCAGCAACGCCTGCTGTATCTATAGCTTTCCACTCTAAAGCAACTGCCTCAATATCAGGAATAACTTTTATACTCTCAGCTGATACTACAGGTAAATTTTCATCTATTTTCGGTTTTATAGGTGTCGTTAATTGTTGTTCACAACCACTAGTGAACAGTATCAAACCTACTAACAATAAACTCTTGGCAAATCTTCCCATCATTTTTTTCCTTATCAAAATAATTATTATAAAATTGTTTCATATCTTCTGGTAAATCTACATTGAAACTCATATCTTCATTGGTTATAGGATGTTTCAAATATAAACTATATGCGTGTAAATAAACTCTTTTAAGCTTATCTAAATTTCCCTTAAAACCATATAATGCATCCCCTAATATATGCCTTTGTAAAGATTCAAGATGCACTCGTATTTGATGTGTTCTTCCTGTAAATAATTTTGCAGCAATCAACTCATAATTATTATCTTTGCTTGTTTCAAGTTTAACAAATGATGTTTTTGCACTTTTTCCACCATCTACAATTCCCATTTTTAATCTATTGTGTGGATTTCTCCCTATTGGTTTATCTACTGTTATATCATCTTTTAAAGGTAAATCAATAAAAGCCAAATAGTATCTTCCCATAGTCTTTGTTTCAAGTTGTTTTGAGAGCTTCTCATGAGCTTCATTTGTTTTTGCAATTACCAGTAAACCACTTGTCCCTTTGTCTATTCTGTGTACAATTCCATGTCTCTCTTCTCCACTTATAGTTGAAAGTGAAATATTTTGTTTCTTTAACCAATCTACAAGTGTAGGTTCATTGACACTTGGGGCTCCGTGTACTATTACACCTGAGGGTTTATTGATAACCATAAAATACTCATCTTCAAAAACTATCTCTACATCAAAATCAACTTCTAAAGCTTCCTCTTTTACAACTTCTGGAAATTCTACAAAAACCTTTTGTCCTATTTGAAGTTTTAAACCACTCTTTGCTTTTTGTTTATTTTCAACTTTTACACAACCTTTTTTTATCAGTTGTTCTATTTGATTTCTAGTTTCAGCTAACTGTTGAGATAAAAAAATATCAAGTCTCATCTCTTCTTCTGCAGTAAATTCTTTATTATTCATATATTATGTGACCCTTGTATTAATTTTTGATTATACTCAATATTAACAAAAAGCCTAATTTAATATAAAGCTAATCATAAAATATAAGTAGGATGTCAATAAATTAATTGTAAAATTCAAATTAATTACAAAAAAGGAAACATCTATGTTCAAAAAATTATTACTCATTACTTTTTTTATAATATCAAGTTATGCAAATACTCTTAAAATTGGTGATACTTTACCAGCTTTTACACTTCCAGATCAGTTTGATAAAAAACACACTATAGATACACAAAAATATACGACATTTATTATCTCATTTGAAAAAGACGTATCAGCAATGGTAAATGAATTTCTAAAAAACCAACCAGATAACTTTTTAGAAGCAAATAAAACTGTATATATCTCAGATATTCATAAAATGCCTTCATTTGTGACATCATGGTTTGCATTACCAAAAATGAAAGAATACAACTATATACTTATGCTTATGTATGAAGAAAATCCTATTTTCCCTCAACATGAAGAAGCTGTAACAGTGATTAAATTTCAAGATGATAAAATATATTCTATTGATTTTATAAAAGAAGCAAACAACCTACAAAGCATATTTCACTAATATAAATAATGGTATATTTTTTTGATAAACGGATTATTTCTCATTTTAACTTTGAGTTAATTTTACTTATTTTACCATTAGCTTTTTTGTCTCATTATCTTATTTTAGAGACAAATCAGGTTTTGGGGCAAAAACAGCTCATATACTATCTAATTTCTCTTGTTGCATTTATCACTATATTTATAATTCCTTTTAGAAGTTTAAAAAGATTTATCCCTTTTATTTACTGGTTTGGAATATTGTTATTAGCATTAGTTGAACTTTTTGGTGTAACAAAACTTGGAGCGACACGATGGCTTGAAATCCCTATTGTCCATATGACTATTCAACCATCAGAGCTATTTAAACCTGCATTTTTACTTATGATTGGTTTTTTAGTATCCAACAAACCACCACCAAGAGGTGGTTATGGACTTAAAGACTTTGCATATTTTAGTTTTTATATTCTTTTACCATTTATACTTATCGCTAAAGAACCTGACTTAGGAACTGCACTGGTATTGTTACTTGTTGGATATGGGATTATTTTTTTACTTGGTATAAACTGGAAAATCATAGCAAGTATTGTATTGATATTAGGAATTAGTTCTCCTATTATTTACACATATTTAATTAAAGATTATCAAAAGAAAAGAATCCATGATTTTATTAGTGAAGAACCTAGCTATCATGTAAAACAATCCCTTATAGCTATTGGTTCAGGTGGACTTATAGGAAAAGACAAAGATGAAGCTACACAAACGCAATTAAAATTTTTACCTATTGCTACAAGTGATTTTATTTTTGCTTCATTTGTAGAAAGATATGGATTTGTAGGTTCTATTGGTTTAGTATTTTTATATCTTTTGATTATCGTCCATCTTCTACTGCTGCATCACCACTTTAAAAAAGATTTTATGATAAGTGTTTTCTCCAGTGGTTTGGCTTTATTATTGTTTCTAAATATGAGTATAAATATACTTATGGTGATAGGATTTGCACCAGTTGTTGGACTTCCATTACCTCTTTTTAGTTATGGGGGAAGTTCTTTTATCAACTTTGTTGTTTTGTTTGCTATTTTAGAAAACCTTATAGCCTTTAGATTTATGGATGGTTATAGTTTTAATCGTAAACTTTAACAAAATTTTGGTAAAATAATCATATGAATACAATAGATATATTAAAAAATAAAGTTTTACAAGTTACGAAAGAATTTAATTTTTTAGTGCATGAGAATAGACAACTCAAATCTAAGGTACAGCAACTCCAAGAAAAAAACGATATCTTAACTAGAAAAAGTGAAGACCTTATACTTAGTATTAACAATAGACTCAGACAAGAGGGTGATAATTGAAAAGTATTACATTTCATATAAATAATGAAGCTTACACTGTAGATATTGGTGAAGATGCTGATGATAAACTAAGAGATGGACTTAAAAAGTTTCTCACAACTGAAAAAAACCTAAGCACGGCAGAACTACTTTTAGCATATTTGAGAAAATCTCAAGAGTTAGTAAATTTTGAAGAGGAAGTTGAACTAGAAATAGGAAAAATCCCAAGTTTAGAAGATCTTAAAATAATTTAGACCGAAGTATCTTCTCCACCTCTTTATAATCACTCATATACAAACTAACCAAATTCCAAAATCTTTGAGAATGATTTTTTTCCTCTATATGACACAGCTCATGCAATACAACATACTCTATCGCTTTTTTTTCAAACTGCAATAGTTTATAATTGATTGAGATATTATTTTCATGACTGCAACTTCCCCAGCGTCCTTTTGCAAAACGATAGCTGATATTTTGAGGATACAACTTAGTTCTAAAACACCACTCATCAAAAATTGGATCAATCACTTTCATAGCATTGTATTTGTAAAACTTTTTTAACCCCTCTACAAAATCAGTATAAGCTTGTTTTTCTTGATTGTATTGAACTATAAAAACATCATCTTTAAGTGTAAACTTTACATTCTTTATTTTCTCATCTTCTCTAAGTTCAAGAGGATACTCTTTTCCTAAAAATGGTACTACACCACCTGATACGAAATCAAAGCTATTTTTAGAGGGAACTTTAGAGATGGTTCTAAGTATCCAGTCTTTATATTCATACACAACCTCTTTTACCATATGTGCTTTAAATTTTAGAGGTGTTTTAACTATGATTTCATTTTTATTTTCTAACGCTAGACTTACTCTTTTTATTTTTTTATTTGTTCTATGAATAAGTTCAAAAGTATGATTATCTAAAGTAATTAACACTAGCTTCTTTTAACTTCTTATACACTTTATCCATATCAGAACTATACACCCTAGTTTCACCAATAGTAGTCATAAAGTTAGTATCTCCACTCCATCTAGGAACTAAATGCATATGGATATGTTCAGCAATACCAGCACCACCAGCACGCCCAAGGTTCATCCCTATATTTACCCCTTTTGCATTTAAAATATCTTTTAAAAGTCGCACACCTTTTTGTGCAAAACTAGACATTTTAGCAAATACTTTCTCATCTAAATCTTCTAAATTTGCAGTATGAAAGTTTGGTATTATCATAAAATGCCCTGGAGAGTATGGATATTTGTTCATCACTATAAAAAACTCTTCATCTCTATACAAAACACCAAGATTTTCATCATCATCTCTATTTTCTACAATATGACAAAATACACACCCCTCAATAGGCTTTTTTTCTTTTGAAATATATTGTGTTCTCCACGGAGCATAAAGTCTATCCATTATATTGCCTTTTTATCTGTAAAGATTATTTTATAATTTTATTGCTTAATCTTATTGGTGTATTGTCTTTTGTTTCTACAGAGATATAATATACGGTACTATTGTTTTCATCTTGTTTTATAATACTTAAGTTATACCGTTCATCCTCTAAAGTTACATTATTTATCTCATTATTCTCATGGGATAAAATATAATTCTTTATATAGTCTATATGTATTTGTCCTTGAATATGAAGATATTTTAACTTATTTAAATTTGATGAAAAAATATTACTTTGAACAATACTATAGGTTAAGATACTTACTAAAATAATCAAAACCATGGTTATCAAAAGTGCAAAAGCTCTTCTCTTCATACTTTTTTAAATCTTCCATTCTTGACATATAGTATCATCATCTATACAAATATTTATTGTAGTTATATTAGGTGTTATAGATATTTGATAAGTGGAAATATTCTTTAACAGTAAATATTCTTCAAAATATAAGTTTTCATCATGAAATTGTAACTTCGAAATATCATTACTATTTATCAAAAACAATCTTGTAGCTTCAAGTTTTAAGCTACTATATGTTTCATAAAATTTTGTTTTACTTTTTGTATTTAAAGTCAAAATCATATCCATACTACCTAAAAGAAGGATAGAAAACAAAGCTATACTTACTATCACTTCCAAAAGTATAATAGACTTTTTCAATACAACACTAAATTCTAACTACAATATATCATGTAAAGTGTTTGCTTTTTTCATCCACTTATGGATAGCTTCATAATCCTCTTCTTCAAGCATCTTTTTGACAGTATCTAATTGTTTTTCATAGATATTTATAGACTTTATAAGATTATCTTTATTTTGTCTAAAAATATCAGTCCACATATTTGGACTTGATTTAGCAATACGACTCATATCTTTAAATCCACCTGCAGCAAGTGAGATAATATTTTGTGGGTCTTCATGGCTCATAACTGTAGTTGCCAAAGAAAAAGAGATAGCATGTGGTAAATGAGACATATAACACGCATGAATATCATGAGTTGATGAGTCCATATGTACAATTCTCATAGCAATAGCATTAAAAATATCTAATACTCTAGTTCTATGAATCTCATCACAACTATCCAAATCACACAGCACTATAGTTTTTCCCTCATACAGTCCGTCTATTGCAGCACTAGGACCAAACTTCTCAGTTCCAGTCATAGGATGTGCTGGTACAAAGTTTTTCTTGATAGATTGTGGAATATTATCAACAATAAGCTTCTTAGTACTTCCAAAATCTATTATAGTAGTATTTTGAGATACTTTTTCTAAAGTTGGCATAAAAGCAACTATCGCATCTACAGGGATACAAAGTACAATCATATCACATTCTAACAATTCATCTATTTCCACTATTTTCTCAACTAGACCTAACTCCAAAGCTTGTTTTTGATGCTCAAGATTATGGTCATATCCTACAACTTCTTGTGAAAGATTGTATTTTTTTACAACTTTGGCAAAAGAACCACCCATAAGTCCAAGACCAACTATTCCAAATTTAAGTTTTTTAAAATTTTCCATTATCTATTCCAAGCCTTTAAGATTCTATCTGTATTTCGTTTCATATCTTTCTCTTTTAAATCTTGCCGCTTATCATGAAGCTTTTTCCCTTTACCTACACCAATATTGAGTTTAACCATATTTTTGTCGTTAAAATACATCTTTGTAACAACTATAGTATAACCATCTTTAGTTACTTTTTCAAAAAACTTATTTATCTGTTTTCTATGAAGCAATAGTTTTCTATCTCTATTTTCAGCTGGTCTGTAGGTGCTATGAGTAGTTTCTAAAGCACCAATATGCATATTTAATATAAACATCTCATTTTTGATAATTCGTACAAAGGCATCTTTTAGATTCACCCTACCTTCACGAATAGACTTCACCTCACTTCCTTGAAGCTCAATACCTACTTCTATCACATCGCTTACTTCATAATCATGAAATACTTTTTTATTTAAAAATTCTCTTGGTTTTGATTTGTTTTTATCTTTTTTTGCCAATGGGTTCTTTCCTTATTATTGTGGAATTATATCACAGTTATTTTATGATTCTTTTAACTTCTTCATATCTTCTTCAAGTTCTTTTATACTTTCAATCTTTTGTATCTCTTTTTAAATCATATCAAAGTTATAATGTAATGCATCATAATTTTTACCATCATTTGTGGTTGTTCGGAATTTCCGAACAACCACTGTTTCTTCTAATTCCCCATCTTCAAATATTGCTTTAATATGTTCACTTATGGTTGATTTTGCTTTTCCATAGAGTTTACATATTTGAGATTGTGTAAGCCAAATAGATTCATCTTCAAACTTTACATCAACTTTGATATTTCCTTGTTCATTTTGATAGATAATCATTTGACTCATCTTATTTATATCTCTTTATCTACAATATTTTTGGTAGTAGATGTTTTTTTATCAGCATACAATACAACATCTTTTATAACTAGTTTTTTAATAGCAGATATTAAAGTCTCCATAGTTTTATAATCTGGTTGATTATCCTTTATTGGAAGTTTTATGTATTTATCTTTTACAACATTCCAACCACCCAGTTTATTTTTGTATGAATATATAGATAAATCGGTCACTTTATTGATACAAGGAACTGTAAATAAATACTGATTAGGAGATAGTTTCACATCATCATAAATCCACTCAATTGCATAAGCATCAGATAAAACTGTAAACTCTCTTGATTGAAAATAAGCTCTATAAACATCACTATTTGAAGGAAGCGAAATTACATTTTTTAAGATAGTTGCATTATCTTTAGGTGCAAAATAGTTTAACCCTTGGTTCTGAAAACTTGAAGTAAGGCAAGGAAGAGTATATGTGTCTGTTGGCTCTTTTTCAAGTTCACTTGCTTTGTATGGTAACTTATTTGTCTTTATTCTTTCAAACAATTCCCCTAGTCTAAACTCTTCCCACGCTATACTATTAAACTCATTTAAAGCTTTTTGCTCATCATCTGTAAGATTGTAATCTTTTAGACCAGTAGCTTTTAGATATGCTTTAAGTTCACTTATTCTCTCGTTTTCAAGCTCAGCTATGAAGCATTCCATAAAATCAAAATCAATTTTTCCATTTTTCATTGGCAAGTAGATTATAGTTTTATTAAATTCTTTTTCAAAGTCTCTAACTAAAACATTTTGAAATCGTTTCTGATTTTTATTTATTAAACTAATAAAATAAGTTGCTATTCGTTGTGTTAAAGAAAATGATTTTGGAATTGCTCTTTTTGTAAATTGTCCTGCATAAAAATCTTTTTGCATATAAAAAAACTGCATTGCAATCATACCAATAGCCAAACAGTTTCCTTCAATCTTATGTTCATCATCCAAATATTCTACATAACCCAAGACACCATTATTAAAAGAAGTTCTAGTGAAATAAGGAAACTCTGCATTTTCATGGAATGTAAAACTATCTTTATTTAATTGTGGGTTTCCTCGTATTTCAAATAAATTACCTAACTTAAATTCTCCCCACTCAACATTTTCTAATTTTTTGTTAAGTGAGGTTACTACTTTCCCTCTTGTTTTCCTCCTTGCTGTTTCAATACTTGACTTACTTCCCAAGACAAATAGTTACTTACAGTTCTTTTAAAATCTTCTAACGTTGGTTTTGTATCAATTATTGGATTATAGTTCCAGTCTGCAGCATCTTTGGGGTTGATAGTAGCTTCGTAGTACTCATTGTTACTAAAAATATTTAATTCATCTTTTCCAAAGTGAACTAAATTTACAATTTCTTCATATCTCTCTTTAGCTCTATCTGTATCTTTTAAATTATTATTAGCTTTTTTACGATTTGATCTTGAATAACCATCATTAGAAAAATCTATAAATTTAACTTTAGTCTTTTCATGATGTTTTTCACCAACTTTAAAAACATAAATATTTGTTTGTACACTTGCTTTCCCTACAAATACATCTATTGGCATTTTAATACTAGCTATTAAGGTATTGTTTTTTAGAATACTTTTATTATATTCTTTTGCTTTTCCAGAACCTGCTGTGTTTTGAATAATTATTGCCGCATAACCTTTATTCATCATTTGTAGAGCTTTTTCAACAAAAACCATACCATTCCCAGGTGCAGAATACGGAGGATTTAATATAAATGCATCAGCGGGAAAGATTTCATCTGTTTTTCCAAAACCATATTTTCCATCAAAATCTTTTAAAGAGTCTTTATTTAAAATATTAGAACTTCCATCACCCATCATAATCATATTTAGTACGGCTAACATATAAACATTTGAGAGTACTTCTAGTCCTAATAGTTGCTCTGCTTTAATTTTAATCTCTTTTTGAGCAAGCTCTTCGGGTGAAGTTATAGTATCTTTTGCATCATTTAACATTTCATTCATAGCTGATACTAAAAGCCCAGCAGAGCCCGTTGCAAAATCCCATACATAAGAATCTTTATTTACTCTAGCTAGTTTAACTAATAATGTTGAAATATAAGATGGAGTTAATACCACATCGTTAAGCTTATCTTGAGTAAATCCTAACCAAGAGTACATTTCATTAAATAATTTTCCAGTAAAATCTGTTGAAAGTCCTATTTTATAGTAAATCCCTAAATCATCAACAATTTTCGTAAACACTCTTTTTAGTTGTGTTTCGCCATTTTCAACTTTATTTATATTATCTGTTAAAAGCGTATTTGAAAGTGTTCTTATAATAATATCTTGCTTATCTTGAGGTATTTTTTTCTCTTTTAGGAACGCCTTAATTTTTCTAATGATAATTTCTCCATCCGTATTGCCTTCTTCAGTTGAAGATTTTAATTCTTCCTTTTCAAGAGGTCTTACTTTACCAGGAATTCCAATGGTTGCCATGATTGAAGCCGCTACAAGATAAACTCTATCATTTTCACCCAAACCTTTTTCATTCTGATAAATGTCATGATTTAAGTCTTTTAGACTTTTATCAATCTCTTTTTCTTTTTGTTCTTTTAATTTATCTAGTTCTTCTTGGGTAAGATGTAGTGTTTTAACTTTAGCAATAAAATCATCAAAGTTTTCAGATGATAGAAAAGAAAAGTCCGAATATTCACCTATTTTCTGTCCAGCTCCAAGATTTGATTTTGAAACATAATAAACACCAATTGAATGTTTTATATTATTACTTTCATCTTTATATCCAGTCATACCTATAGCTATAATATCTGTGTAACTTGTATGGTGAAGTAAAGCATTCGCATAATGTACTGCTCCATTTACTGCATATCCATTAATATTTTTAAGATGAGGCTCATTTTTGGCAGTTTTATTTTCAACTTGTCCATTCGCATCAAGTTTTATAAGTTTGTCTTTATATCCTTTGTATTCAATTAGAATTGGAAATGGATTTTTATTTTTATCTTCCAGTAAAAGTTTTGAATCGGGACGATTTCCACCTATTCCACCATTTTTAGAGTAATACGAATCAAGTGCCTTATCTATCTCGTTAGGATTTTCTTGAGTTCCAAAATATTCTTGTTCTAATTTATAATCTAATTTATAAGATTTTAGCCAACCATTCGCTAAGTCTGCAATATTTGGTTCTATTGATTGTGCCATTTATTTTCATTCCTCATATTTAATATAATTTTTAATACTTCATCATGTATCAATTCATAATTACTATTTACTATTTCAGATTGAATTATCTCTATTAGTTTGTCATAGTTATTTTTTAATTTAATAATAAATTATAACCTTCAATTGATCAGTTCATAATAAATGACCATACTTTAAAATATCTTGAGTCATATATTACCTTGAAAATTATTATTTTTATTTATTTAAAGTATTTATTTTACAACAACTATCCAACTATTCGGCTTATAAACAGAATTTTTTGCATAAAAAAAGGACACCTTTTCAGTGTCCACGCCATACGGCGAGCCCGCTAAAAGTGTGACCGCCCAATTTCTTTAATAAGTGATTCTACCAAAAAAAATTTAAAATCATATTTATATTTTGGTTAAATCACTATTCTATAATTTTCTTTATTTTTAGTATACTTCCACTAAATATTAATTTAAAGAAAGAAACCCATGTACAATCCAATATCAAATGAATTTTTTGATCAATTAACTGTTGCAATGCAAAGAAAAATCCCATCTGCAATAGAATATTATCAAAATGAAGAGCAAGAAAAAAACCAAGAGAAACAAACAGTAAAAGCACTCGTTACAACAATGGAAATAATTGATGGTTTTGAATTTTTAGTGTTGAATACAAAAGAGAAAATAAGATTATCTTTAGTAGTCTCATTCAATGGCAAACGACATAGAAAAGATTAAGAGATACATACAGATAAAGTTTTATAAATTTTTATTTTAGTTGAAAAAAGCTACTGCCACTTCCACTAAAAAAGTTTTTTCCATTTTCATAATTTTTTAGTTCAGGATAGACACTTAAAGCTGGTGCATATAAATCATTTGCTTCTTCTATGGAGAGTGTTTTTAAAATATCTTTACTTTTCATACAGAGCAATTTTTTAGCCTCTTCTTTTGAAATCTCTTTGTAAAACTCATCTCTAAACTTTGTGAAAATTGCCCCTGTATTGCACTCTATTTTTGGTGTAAAAGTTTCTATGTTCAAAACCTCTTCATCAAACTTTTCAACAACTTCTCCAATACCCGTGACATTTGCACTATCATACTCATAGATAAAAAAAGGAACATCAGCACCAACCTTTGCCCCTATAGTAGCTAACTCATCACGGCTAAGTTTTAAATTTGCCAGTTCATTTACCATTAACATAAAAGTAGCACAGTTACTACTTCCACCACCAAGCCCTGCAAATTCTGGAATATTCTTCTCTACTACTACTTTATAGTTCTTAAATATTTCTTTTAAGTTCTTAAACATACTGTATAGTTCTAAGTATGCTTTATAAATAGTATTTTTTTGCGTTTCACAACCAAAATCACCCTCTAATGTAAACTCTTCAAAAGTTCCTTTTTCGAACCTCACCACATCATAAAGGTTATGTACTCGAACAAATCGTGATACTATTTCGTGATAATTATCTCTACGACCAGCAATTTTTAAAAAAATATTTACTTTCGCATAAGACTTTGTTTCTATCATAAAAGTACCTTATTTAAAATATATTTTGGTTCATTATTTTCTATCCCTATCACTGCAAAAAAAGTATCAAATACTATTAAATACTCTCCATCTTCTTTTGTTTCAAAGTAGTCAATACTAAGCTTTTTCCCTAAATCAAACCACTCTTTTGTACCCGTATAGTTATTGATAGGTAAGTCTAAATACTCTAAAGGATTTAAAGCTTTCTCCTCATCAAAATAAAACTGCCCCTCGTGAAGTCTTTCAAGATAAGATAAAGTTCCAATCTCGCCAAGTCTCTCTAGTAGTATCTGCGCCATACTTCTTATATAGCTCCCCTCACTAACAGTGATATCAAAGGTTATAAAAGGATGGCAATAGTTGATAAACTTCACATCATATACTTCAGATATGATTTTTTTCATATCAAACTCTACACCTTCACGAGCTAAGTTATAAGCTCTTTGTCCATCTATTTTTTTGGCACTATATTTTGGAGGTAAATATTCTAAAGTACCTTTTAAACTCTCTAGTTTTTCTTTGATAACAGCTTCGCTAAACTCTATTGGATTTATATTTGTTACTTCTACATTTTCTATATCTAAAGAATTACTTTGAGCTCCTAAAAAAATAGTAGCACGATATGATTTTGGTGTTTTTTTCAAGTATCTAAAAAGCTTAGAATACTGCCCAAAAGCAACTATCAAACAACCACAAGCAAAAGGATCTAAAGTTCCACTAAAACCAGCTTTTTTTGTCTTATATTTTCGTTTTATTCTATTGAGATAAAAATTACTACTTATAAATACAGGCTTCTTTACTACAAAAAGTCTATTCAACTATATCTTCTCCACAAAACTTGACAAAATGTCACGGCGATTTCCACCAAAATTAATCTTTAGTTTTAAGTCTTTCCCAGCTTTTTGTACACTTTCAACTCTACCCATACCAAAAATTTTATGTTTTACTAAATCATCTTTTTTATAAGCACTATTTTTCTCAATTGTAAGACTACCTTTGATTAAATCTGATTCAGTTAAAAATCTACTTTTTGTAAGCTGTGTTCTTCTACCTTTGTAAAATCTACTATGTACAAAACTCAATGTTAAATTATCTCTAGCTCGCGTAATAGCAACATATCCAAGTCTTCTTTCCTCTTCTAAATCACTTCCATCACCAACTATTGGGAAAAATCCCTCTTCCATACCAACTATAAAAAGATGTTTGAATTCCAACCCTTTACTAGCATGGATACTCATCAATGAAATATACTCATCATTTATAGTATCAGCAGCACTTTCTAATGAAATTTCATTTAAAAAGTCTTCAAGATTTAAATCTAGATGTTGGATAAAAAAATCTCGTAAATATCCATAAAATTCATCAATATTAGCTAGCCTATCATCTGCATCTAGCACTTTTGCATAAGTTGATTTAAAATCAAAAGTATCTTCAAACAAATCAATAAATCTCATCTTAGCTTCCACTAAAGTATCCTGTAAATCTTCAACAGAAGCCATAAATACTTTTAGTGTTCTACTGTTCTTTTTTCCAACTAAAGTAGTAAGTTCTTCAGGTGTATACTCTTTTATGATACTAAATATTGATTTAGCTTTGCTATGTGATTCTAGTTCTAGTTTATCTATAGTTGTTTTACCGATACCTCTTTTAGGTTTATTGATAATTCTTTTGATAGAAAAGTTATCATTGGCGTTTGTTATCACTCTAAAGTAAGCGATTAAATCTTTGATTTCAGCTCTTTCGTAAAACTTCACTCCACCTACAAGCTTATAGTTTACACCTTCTCTTATAAGTCCCTCTTCTAAAGCACGACTAAGTGCATTTACTCTAAATAGTACAGCTATATCTTTTGCTGACTCTCCTGAAGCTATCAGTTTTTTTATATCATCAACAATTTTTCTTGTTTCATCATTTTCATCACCTGATTCATATACTTTAATAGAATCACCCTCACCTCTTGTACCAAATAACTTTTTCCCTAGTCTATCTCTATTATGTTCTATCAAAGCATTTGCATGAAAAAGTATTTTGTTCGTAGAACGATAATTTTCTTCTAATTTTATCACCAAAGTATTTGCAAAAGTATCACTAAAGGTAAGGATATTTTTAATTGTTGCACCACGCCAACCATATATAGACTGGTCATCATCACCAACAACACAGATATTGTTATGTTCAGTACAAAGTTTTTTTAAGAGTTTATATTGAAGTTCATTTGTATCTTGATACTCATCTACCATAATATACTGATATCTTTGGCTTGTTTCTTTTGCTAACTCTTTATCTTGTTCAAGTATTTTATATGATAGCAGTAACAAATCATCAAAATCCACAAGATTGTTTTGCGTTAAATAGTTCTCATATTTTTCATATACATCGGCTATTTTTACATACAGTTTTTCTTGTGCTGATGCTTTTGCCTCTTCTACACTCACAACTGAGTTTTTAAATTTTGATATTTCTGCTGCTAATATTGAAGTGGTAGTATCTTTATCTATAGTTTTTAATATTCTTTTTTTATCATCTGTATCTATGATAACAAAATTGTTTTTTCTACCAAGTTTTGTAATATGAAACTTTAGAAACAGTAGTCCAAATTTATGAAAAGTACAAAGAAGTGGAGGATAAGATATATTATCGATAAGAGAAAAAGCTCTCTCACGCATCTCTGTTGCAGCTTTGTTTGTAAAAGTTAGTGTTAAAATTGATGCAGGGTCAATACCAATTGAGATAAGATAAGCTAATCTTGTAGTAATTGTCTTAGTCTTTCCACTACCAGCTCCTGCTAATATAAGCAAAGGACCATCAATATGCTGCGCTGCAATCTTCTGCGAATCATTTAAAGTCGATAACATAATACTTCTTTCATCTAATATAACTATAGTTTCTCTTTATTATATCATAATAATATAAAAGAAACTATTTTGTATCTTTTATATTACTTTAACTAATAATTAATTTTTATTTATATTAATTTATGTTATCATTGTTATTATAAAAACTTAAAAGGTATATTTTATGTTATCTGACTTTACAAAATTAAATACATTTTTGACGGTTGTAAAAGAGAAGTCATTCTCTAAAGCTTCAGCAAAATTAGGTATTTCTCAGCCAGCGGTTACTCAACAAATGAGATTTTTAGAAAACTATCTTGACTCGGCAATTGTTGATAGAAAGAAAAATGGTATCAGACTTACTAAAGAGGGTGAAAAACTCTACCATATAGCACAAAAAATTGAAAAAGTTATTATCAATAGTGAAAAAGAGTTATTAAAAATTATTAATAAAGATATCACATTTGTTTTTGGTGCATCAAATGCAATCGGAAATTATATCTTACCAACTTTCTTAAATGAAATCAAACAAAAAATTGATAATGATGTTAGTGTAACAGTTTCTAATAGTGCAGAAGCTATAGAAAAACTAAAAGATAAAAAAGTAGATATGGCACTTATTGAATCACCAATTTTTGAAGATGGTATTATCTATAGAGAGTGGTTAGAAGATGAGATTGTAATATTCTCAAATCAAAAACTGCCAAGACGAGTTAAAAATGAAGATTTACAATCATTCAAATGGGTTTGTAGAGATCCAAACTCACATACAAGACGTGTATTTAAAGAATCATTAGAACAAGTAGGTTTCCAAGACTGTGATAGTTTTAATATAGTGAGTGAAGCATCTTCACCTACTGCAATTGTTCAAACAGTTTTACATAGTTCAAAAGATGATGTACCAACAACTTCAATAGTATCAACTCATGCAATATCTGATTTTGTAAACAATGATATATTATTTGAAGCAAGACTACCAGATATTAAAATGAAAAGAAAACTTTATATAGCATATCTAAAAGAGAGAAAACATGATGCTTTCATAGATACAGTTATAAATTACCTTATGACAATCAAAAAATAATCACAAAAAAAAGATAGCTTTTAAAAGCTATCTTTTTTTATCTTGCATATCCTACAGATCGTAATTCTCTTATAACATTCACTTTTATTTCACCTGGATACTGTACTTTATCTTCAATTTCATGTGCTATCTCAGTAGCTAGTAAAATTGATTCATCATCATTGACTAAATTAGCATTTACAATAACACGAAGTTCCCTACCTGCATTTATTGCATAAGTTTTGATAACTCCCTCTTTACTAGTTGCAATAGCTTCAATCTCTTCAACTCTTTTAAGAAAGCTTTCTAATACTTCTCGTCTTGCCCCTGGTCTTGCTGCACTTAAAGCATCAGCTGCACACACAGCTGCACTTTCTATACTAGTAGCCTCTTCATGCCCATGATGTGCATAAATAGCATTGATAACCTCTTCAGGCTCTCCTAATTTTTTACATAAATCAGCACCAATATCTACATGGCTACCTGGCATATCATGAGTTAAGGCTTTCCCTATATCATGCATAAGTCCAGCTCGTCTAGCTTTTATTGTATCGCCCCCTAGTTGAGAAGCAATTAATCCAGCTAAATTTGCTACTTCAAGAGTATGTGCAAGAGCATTTTGCCCATAACTTGCTCTATATCTTAACCGTCCTACTAAATGCACTAAATCTTTATGCATATTTGTGATACCTAAAGCTAAAACAGTATCTTCACCCTCTTTTGTAATATTACTGTCAAATTCATTTTTAACACTATTATATACTTCTTCTATTCTTGCTGGATGTATTCTTCCATCTCTTAGCAACTCTTCTATAGTTTTTGTTGATATTGCTCTTCTATAAAGATTAAAACTACTTACAGTTATAGTATTTGGGATATCTCCAATGATGATATCAACACCAAGACAAAACTCTAAAGCCTTGATATTTCGCCCCTCTTTTCCTATAATCTTACCTTTCGCTTCCTCATCTGGAAGTGGAATATGATTTATAAGCCGCTCAGCTGCAAACTCTCCTGCATATCTTGTGACTGCATGCGAGAGCATATTATTAACCTCTTTTACAGATTCGTCTTTTGCTAGCTTATACTCTTTTCTAAACATAGAAGCTATTGTTGCTCTATTTTCTTCTTTTACTTGTTCTAGCATAAGGTTTGTAGCTTCTTTTTGAGTGAGTCCACTGGCATTTTCTAATATTTTAGTAACTTTTTTTACTTTTTCTTCATAGGATTTTTTTAATGTTTCTAAACCAGTTTGTAAAGCTTGTACTTCTGTTTTTTTGTTGTTTGTAATTTCCTTGTCTTTTTTTATTTTAAATAATTCAGTTTCAATCAAATCTTCCAGTTCAATTTGTTTATTTTCTAAATCTTTTTTATTTTTCTTAAACTCTCTATCAAAATCATGTTTCGCTTTTTGTCTTGCTTCTTTTAAGAGCGATTGCGCTTCATGTTCAATAACTTTTGCTTTTGCTTTCGCTTTTTCTGTATATATTTCAAATTTTGCATTATTTAATTTATTTGCTATAAAAAAACTTATAATTGATGCAAATATTGCTACTACAACAGAAACTATAATAATAATTTCCATTTTAAAACCTTTATGTTGTAATTATAAAATCAGGCTTTATATCATATGATGAAGTTACTATTTCTTTAGATTTACAAAGTTTTAATTGGGTAAAGACTGTGATTGGCTTCTGTTTTAGTTTTTCATAAAACCTGTCATACATACCAGCACCAAACCCTATTCTTCTGTATGTTTCATCTATTCCCACTATTGGAACAATTATCATATCAAGTTTTATATCACCTCTTTTAAAATTTGAAAAATTAGGCTCTTTTATACCAAACTTTCCTCTTTTTAATGGTAATCTATACTTAACAGGAACAAATGACTTCCCTTGGATAAATGGAACATAAACTTCTATATTTTCTTTTTTTCTTAAACTGTTTATCAATGGTTGCACATCTACTTCCATCGATAAGGGGATATATAACAAAATATTTCTAGGATTATAAAAATTTATAATATCTAAAATACTAGAACAAATATCTTTGTCTCTTTTTATTTTTGCTTTTTTACTAAAAAATTGTAATCTATTTAAACAATACTTCCTAAAGTCCTCTTTGGCACTTTTTGACATATCTTAAGCCTTTGTAGGATAAAATCCAATTTATATTTTAACCAATGGAGACAAAAATGAAGATTAAAAAAATCACAATCTTAACTATTTTATTTTTAGCATTATTTACAGGATGTGGTGATAAAGAGAAAATTGATGAAGATATTGTTGCAAATAGTAGTTCACAGCAAGAACCGGTATTTCACTTAAAAACAGCAGAAGGAAAAGATTTAAAAATTATTGTTAAAGAAACTGGATGGATTTTTGAAGGATATGAAAACAAAGTTATATTACTAAACTTTTTTGGAACTTGGTGTCCACCTTGTAAAGCAGAGATTCCTCACCTTTTAAATATTAGAGAAAAGCTTCAAAAAAATTTTGAAATTATTGCCGTTGATGTTGGTAAAAGAGGTGGTGGAACTAATACACAAGAAGAATTAGCATCTTTTATCAAAGAGTTTAGTGTAACATACCCTATTGTAACAGGTGCTGATAACCCTAAACTATTTGGTGCTGTAAGTGAATTAAACCCAAGTGGTTCTATCCCATTTATGTTATTATTTAATAAAAAAGGACAATTTGTGAAACCTTATATTGGTATGAAGCCTGAAGAGATGCTTTTTAGTGATATAAGTCAAACTATAGAGATGAAGTAATGTTTGGAATTTTCCGAAAGAAAGAGAAAGAGCTACCTAAAGAAGAGGTACAACAAGAAGAAATAATATCACAAGAAGAGGAAACACAAAATAAAAGTTTTCTCTCTCGTGCATTAAATAAAACAGTTTCAAATATCAAATCCATTGTCCCACAAAGACAAGAAAAACTAGCTTTTGATACAATAGAAGAAATTTTAATAGAATCTGATATGGAATATGAAATTATTGAAAAAGCTATGGATGGACTTCCTGAACTTATCACTCGTGCACAATTAAGACATAGACTTGTAATGCTTTTTGAACATGCTCCAATTATTGATACTACAAATATGCCAAAACCCTTTGTAGAGCTTATCATAGGTGTCAATGGTGCAGGGAAAACAACAACAATAGCAAAGCTAGCTAATATGTATAAAAAAGCAAATGAAACTGTAATACTAGGAGCTGGTGATACTTTTAGAGCAGCAGCTATTGAACAGCTCGCAACTTGGGCAGATAAACTAGATGTTCCAATCATAAAAACAAAACATGGACATGATCCAAGTGCCGTAGCTTATGATACTATTCACTCTGCTGTTTCAAAAAATATAGATCATGCTATTATTGATACAGCGGGAAGATTACAAACACAAACAAATCTTGCAAATGAATTAAAAAAGATTGTAAAAACTTGTAATAAGGCATACGAAGGCGCACCACATCAAAAACTAATGATATTAGATGGTACACAAGGAAATACAGCCATAGCTCAAGCAAAAGCTTTTAATGAGATGGTAGGTATTGATGGAATTATTGTCACTAAACTTGATGGTACAGCAAAAGGTGGCGCACTTTTTAGTATTTCAAATCAACTTGAACTTCCTATTTTTTATATAGGTATTGGTGAAAAAGCGGATGACTTAATGGAATTTAGTCCAGATAATTTTGTAGATAGTTTACTTGATGAGATTTATACTTAATGTCTAAAAAACCTGAAAAAAAACTTGATCCTTGTCGAAACTGTAAAAGTGAAGTGGAACTAAAAACTAGAAGATGCCCTTACTGTGGAATATTAAATCCCACAGTAAAAGTTCCTGAAATACTAATAACAATTTTTGCTATTATTATAATTATGAGTTTTGTTAGTTATTTTATCAATAATTAACAAACATTTTAGCAGTCATTCCATTTTGAGTATTTTCAACTTTTAGATCACTTCCAACAGAATCTCTTCCCTCACTTAAAAACCCTTGAATAGTTTGTAAAACATG